>JAVJRL010000009.1:0-663180 GCA_040285615.1 Allomuricauda sp. | reverse complement strand
GGCCATGGCGACGGGGCCCACCCCTTTCCATTCCGAACAGGGAAGTTAAGCCCGTTTGCGCCGATGGTACTGCCACACCAGGTGGGAGAGTAGGTCGCCGCCTTCCTCAAAGCCCGATACATTGCGTATCGGGCTTTTTTTATGCATCGTTTTTGAGGTATCTTTGCACAAAATAGAGCATTCCATTGAGCACCCAATCCAATCCAATCCTACTAGAAGAAAAACTGAATGCCTATTCCCATGCAGTGGGAATTGTATTGGCGGCCATTGGGGGAATGTTGTTGTTCAAAAATAATTTGGAGGCAATACCTTTTATGAAAGCCAGTATCACTGCTTATGTCGCCTCTTTATTCTTATTGTTTTCGGCATCCACCATTTATCATGCGGTTGAAAATCCAAAGCTCAAAAAGCGGCTCAGGATTCTGGATCATATCAGTATTTATTACTTGATTGCAGGAACATACACGCCAGTATGCCTGTCTATTTTGTTGCCATCAAAAGGTTGGTTGTTGTTTTACTTAGTTTGGGGCATTGCGCTATTCGGAACAGTCCTTAAAATATTCTTTACAGGTCGGTTTGAGGCTTTCTCTTTGGTTTTGTATGGTGTAATGGGCTGGCTGATTGTAATAGACCTGCCTTATTTGTTAGGACATATGTCCTCATCTGGATTAATATATCTAGCTTCTGGCGGAGCTTTTTATACCATTGGAATATTATTCTATGCCGTAAAAAGGATACCATACAATCATTTGATATGGCATTTTTTTGTGCTAGGGGGTGCGATAAGTCATTGGTGCCTAATCCTTGAAATCTTAAATTAGGTTGTTCAAAAATGATGATTCTAATCAAATAGCCAATAAAAATAGTCATAGGAATCGCTGGTAGCTAATGGATTTCTATTGAATACACTTTCTATTCTAGGGGATGCCAAATGAGGGGATTTATTATCTTTTATCACTTTTTGTAAGTAATCGTTATAATCAGAAATTCCTTCATATTTTTTGATATCCACTTGCTGAATGAAGAGGGCTTTCTCCACAAAATCGGAATAAAAATCCCATAATTTTATGATCTCAGGTAATTCTGGAATTTTAATCGAACTTGTTTCGGCACTGTTGAAAATTATGTTCCAATCGTAGGGAACAAAATTTTCATCTCCATGATTATCTATGCCAAGTTCAATTTTTCCCAATATATCACCTGAACCGGATTTGTTTATGGTAATTTCTCTATTGGTTTGAACCCAATCAACCGTCCATTCTGGAACAGTGAATGACTCAATAACTGATCCAAAACTTGTAAGTTGGTAACCTTGAGTTGAGGGTTGATAATTGCGTAGTTTGATTTTAGTAGCGTAGGATTTAAAGTCATCATTGTAATTATATCCAATGCCATTTGGGCCTACTTCCCAATAGCTTATTGAATTTTCATCCATTAGATGATAATAATCACCTGTAAACTCTTCTTCATTTAAATAACCCAAAATTTGCAAATGAAGTTGGTAATTACTCGATGGGAGGTTGTAAGCTTGTACGAATCTTTGTTCGATACCCGCTGTGGTAAAGTTTTGTTTGTCCAAAATGGTATTAGCATCTATCGGAGCTGGTATCCATGTATATTGGTAAGGTTGTGTATCAGAATCTAATATTATAAAATAGTAATTCTCCATTTCATATGTCGGACAAGTAGAACAATCCATATTATAGAATTGGAATTTATTTGAATCATCCCACACCAAATTACCTTGATATTTGGTACTTGCAGCCCTTACTGCATGTCTGTCATCCGTTGTAAAACCACTAGCTTGATAATATTTATAGCTGTGCTCCAATATCGGTTTATAGTCTAGATTAATGATAGGAAGTACATTGATGTCAATATCTGAAATAGAATAAAATCTTGCGAAATCATTACTATAGCTAGGACTGTTCAACGCGAAGGTTAACATGGTTTTTTCCTCCGATTCCAAATCCAAAGCAGTTCTAAAAATAATTTTTTGTTCATCTTGTGAAACTACGGCCTCATCCAATAGGGAGCCATCCAATTTGGAAAGAAAAAGTACTACTTCAAGATTGCTTTCAAAATAGTTGGCAGGAACGTTTACTTCGAGCAAACGTCTTAAAATGGTCACTGGGATTTCTACTTCAGTAGTATTTAATAAAACATCTTTGGCAACTATTTTAAATGTGCCAGCACCAGTAGGGTACTGTGAGGAATTAAAGACATAAGATTCATTCTCTGGATTTTCTACTGCCAAAAGTGCCTGTTCATCAATCTCGATGGAAAGTGAGAACAATTCGGAATATTCATCTGTAAGGTTAGGTGTTATGGTAATTGTACCATCAATTATCTGGTCGTCGGATAAATTCTCAATAGCTATTTCAGGACCTGTGTTGTCAGAAATGAATGGTACTTCAAAAAGAGCAATATTGTCCGCTAAGTCTTGTGCTACAATCTTCAGTGTGTTTGCTCCATCTGAAAGTTCTGATGTTTGCAAGTTGAAACTGAAGCTATCCGCTTCCAACTCTTGGTACAATTGGTTGTTGATATAAACCTCAATGGATTTCAATCCTTGGTTATCTTCAATCTGAAAGGCTATTTCATTTAAATCTCCCCCAATTATATCATTTTCCGAAATAGAAAGATTGGAAATAACCGGAATCTCATTATCAATGTTAATTATTTGTTCCTTGGATGTTTGGTTTCCAGAGGTATCGGTTACGGTAACTTTTAGGGTATAGTCGGTAAATTTAGCCGTAAGATTGTTTTTGGATGCATAACTGGACACGTCAATGGTTATTTGATATGGAGAAGTGGTATCCTCACCAACTTTTTCTCCATCAATAAAAGCTTCTACTTTCGCAATGCCACTTTCATCATCTGCATCAACATTTATCTGAATTTGACTACTGACCACTACGGTTTGAGAGTTTGAGGAATCAGATATACCAGCTATCGCGAAATCTACGGTTGGAGCTAAAGTATCTGGTTCAGGAGTGGGGTCCGAAGAATCTGAGGAACATGAACATAAAATACTGAATGCAATAAATAGAATAGAGGTAGGGCCTAAAAGTTTCATATGGTTAGTTTAGTCGGAGGAAAAAATAATTCTTTTTGGTAAAAAAACATTGCTTTTACCTTGAAAAAGTAAGAAAATTCGGTAAATCGCTGGTTTTCAGAAATTTTAGGTTTTCGAGAACCATAACTACACCAAATAGGCAATCCCTATTCCTAAAATAATGACAACTAACTTTCTGAGGTTGAAGGCGTGCCCTTGTGCACTTTCAAACAAAATAATGGTGGATATGTGAAAGAACACCCCAATGGCCAATGCAGTAAGCAGGTGGCCGTAATTATCCACTATCGGGGATGTGGAAATATAACTTCCAAGAGGGGTCATCAAGGAAAAAGCACCGATGAACAATAGGGTGGTGCTCAACCTTATTTTTGAATTGATTAAAAAGATGCTCAGGATAATGGCTATTGGAATTTTATGGATGATAATCCCGTAGAGGATAGAGTCGTTGTCATGAATGGGAACTCCTTCTACCAAGGCATGTATGGAAAGACTAACAAATAACAGTATGGGAAACTTATTTTTCTTTAAGTGAAAGTGCATGTGCCCATGTTCTGCTCCCTTGGAGAAAAACTCCAAAAATACCTGTAACAGTATTCCTCCCAAAATATATAGGGCAATCGTTTTTGGGTCATGCCCGTTATAAACATCTGGTAGGAGCTCAAAAAACGTTAGGGACAACAAAAATGCCCCGCTAAAAGCCAGCAAGAGTTTAATATTGTCGTTGTTCTTGGGCTTTGTCAACCAAACAAATCCAAATCCGGCCCATACAACCACAATGGGGATAATATATATTATAGCGGAAGGAAAATCCATAGGTGGAATTAAAGGAGCAAAAATAGCCTATTTTTGCGTAAACTTTTTAAGATAGTATGGCAGGGAATTTTAAAATGATGGCCAAGACCCTTTACGGATTTGAGCCCATTTTGGCAAAGGAGCTACGTAATCTGGGAGCAGGTCATGTGGAAGAAGGAGTCCGTAATGTAACTTTTGAAGGAGATACCGGTTTTATGTACAAGGCCAATCTTTGTCTTAGGACCGCATTGAAAGTTTTTAAACCAATCAAAACATTCAGGGTTTTTAATGAAAAGGACCTTTACCGGCATATTTATGATTTGGATTGGCCTGATATTTTTGATGTGGAGAAAACGTTTGCCATTGACAGTATTGCCAATACACAGGTTTTTGATAATACTATGTTTGTTTCACTTAAGGCTAAGGATGCTATTGTGGACAAATTCAGGGAAGTGGTTAGAGAGCGTCCCAACGTGAAGACCCAAGATCCTGATATCCGAATCAATATTCATATTTATAAAAATACTTGTACGGTTTCTTTAGATAGTTCCGGGAATTCGCTGCACCAAAGAGGATATCGTATTTTAACCAATATTGCACCTATTAATGAAGTATTGGCGGCTGGCCTGCTGCTTAAAAGTGGATGGGACGGTCAAACGGATTTTTTTGACCCCATGTGCGGAAGCGGAACTTTTCTGATTGAAGCGGCCATGATCGCTTGTAATATTCCTGCTAACATCAATAGGGAGTCATACGCTTTTATGCATTGGAACGATTATGATGCAGAATTGTATGACAAAATCGTTGATGCTAGTTTAAAGAAGGTACGGGAGTTCCATCATAAAATAATTGGTTATGATAAGGCTCCTTCTGCAGTAAGAAAGGCACAAGAGAACGTAGACCACGCCAACCTTTCGGATTATATTACCATAGAACGTAAAGATTTTTTTAGGGCCGATAAACCTGTAGAAGGTAAATTACACATGGTTTTTAACCCTCCTTACGGTGAACGATTACCCATTGACATGGAAATTTTCTATGGTAAAATTGGAGATACGTTTAAAAAAATTTATCCAGGAACCGATGCATGGTTGATTACTTCCAACTTGGAGGCATTAAAGCACATAGGCTTAAAGACATCCAAAAGGATAAAGACTTTTAATGGTAAATTAGAAGCAAGATTGGTAAAGTACGATATATACGAGGGTAGTAAGAAAGCTAAAAATCAGAATTGATTAGTTGTGGATGAAACAAAACATTCTAGGTTTGTCTTATCTTTTATTTAGAACAAGCAGAAAGAATTGTTTAGATTTGGAATGTGTTTGAAACACGACTAACTAACTCAACCAAATTTGTAAAAGGAGTCCATGGTGGCTCCTTTTATTTTTCCGACCAAATGGCCAATTCGTTGCCTGATAGGTCTGTAAAATGAAATCTTTTACCTCCTGGAAATTCAAATATTTCTTTGGTAATAGTTCCTCCGGCAGACTTCACTTTCTCTCCAATTTCAACAAGGTTTTCGTAGTACAAAACAATGAGAACACCATTCACTATTGGTCTCTTGGTCAGCTCAAAGCCACCGACAATACCACTTTCAGAGAAAGAAGTGTATGTTGGACCGTAATCTGTAAAAGTCCAACCAAAGACTTCACTGTAAAACACCTTGGTTTTCTTTAAGTCTGTTGACTTGAACTCAATATAATCAATCGGTGCGGCTTTCATATTATTGTCTGATCTCTTCTTTTTGCTTTTTGGACTTTTTGTAAAGCGGAATAAAGTAGCTAATGGAATAATTGTAGTTCACACCAAAATTACTTCCATCCGTAACCTTATTGAACCCTGGAATCCAAAGGTTAGGGAATTGTTCGTCCTCTGTATTGGTTACCAAAAATCCCAATCGAGCACTCATACCTACAAATATGTTGGCAAAGAGTTCCACTTTTGTTCCTACTACAAATTCCAACCAAGTAGCAGATAAACCGCTAAATTCCCTGTTTGGATTGGTGCCGGGCAAGAATTCGGAATTAAAGAACTGATCTGTCTCGTAAAGGCTATAGTCATATAGTGTGTGGTTGAAACTGGCAACAGCATAACGTCCTCCTATGGTAATTGCATTGTTCATTCCAAACCAATTTTCATAGGTATTTAAATCAACACCAGCTTTAATATAGCTTCCTGAGGTTTCATAATCGTACAAAACGGTGTTGTTCAGGTTTTCATCCTGTCTTTTGGTTTCATTACCAATTTCTGCAGCTAAATATAATTTATGGGTAAGCCGGTAGTCTCCTACTAACTCCAATCCTGTGTAATCTTCGTCTATAAAGGAGAGTACAAGTTTGCTAATGTCAGCTCCTACGCGAAGTCCATATTGCTCCTTATACTCTATGGTATCTTTTTGCGAGAGATCTATTGGCTCGCTTTGTGCTAGTGCCAAAATAGGCAACAGCCCAAGTAAAATATTAATGAAATATTTTGACATGAATGCTATCGGTATTTTCTACATTAGGTTGAACAACGCTAATATCTTGAATCCAGTTCTCTGCACCCTCATTTAGGGTAACGGTAATGTTGTTGTAATTGACCACAAATCCACATGCCCTTGAAACAAAAGCTTCGCCAAGGTCGTAAGAAATGGTCAAGGTGTCGATATTCCCAGTTTCCTCTCCACTATCAGTATCATCCTGCGAGCCAGAAATAATATGGTACATAGTACTTGTGGCACTGCTTCTTAGCGGAACTAGAAGGGAGTCAGGAGAGTTTGACCTATCACCAAAAGTACTATTGGTTAAAACACTATCAATGTCAATGTTCCTTATTCTTATAGATGATACGGCCTTTGCCGCTGTTGTGTCTTCGATGTCAAAAAAACCAATGACCAAAAGAGGTGTATCACCATCAACGCAGATGTCATCCTTTTCACAGGAAGAAACATAGTAAAGCATTGATACAATAAGTAGGATAGGGATTATTTTCTTCATTCCGGTTGCCTAAGGATTTTATTTCAAAAATTACACCCGTTTTTCCAAAAGTACAACATTTTCAACGTGGTGCGTCTGTGGGAACATATCTACA
Source organism: Allomuricauda sp. (assembly GCA_040285615.1). Classification (GTDB taxonomy): domain Bacteria; phylum Bacteroidota; class Bacteroidia; order Flavobacteriales; family Flavobacteriaceae; genus Flagellimonas. Next base: position 656,237 of record JAVJRL010000009.1, on the reverse strand, counting down.
GGTTGAACCTTTGTGACTTCATATTTTTCTTTCATAAGAGCCAAATCTCTTGCTTGGGTCGCGCTGTTGCAGCTCACATAAACGATTTTTGGCGGAGCTACTTGTAATAGTTGCTCAACAACCTGTTTGTGCATACCATCCCGTGGAGGGTCGGTTATGATCACGTCAGGTTGGCCATTGGCTAAAATAAAATCATCGTTGAATACATTTTTCATATCGCCCACGTAAAAATCTACATTGGAAATATTGTTGTGCACGGCATTCGCCTTGGCATCTTCAATAGCTTCAGGTACCGATTCCACCCCAACCACTTTTTTAGCATTTTTGGAAACAAACTGGGCAATGGTGCCAGTTCCAGTATACAAATCGTATACTAGTTCGTCGCCAGTAAGCCCTGCAAAATCCCTTGTGACTTTGTAAAGTTCGTAAGCTTGTTCTGAATTGGTCTGGTAAAAAGATTTTGCATTGATTTTAAATTGAAGCCCTTCCATTTCTTCGAAAATATGGTCGCGACCCGCAAAGCAAATAACTTCTTGATCGTAAATCGTATCGTTTCCTTTGCAATTGATCACGTAGAGTAGGGAAGTGATCTCAGGGAATTTTTCCTTTAAATGGTTGAGGAGTAATTCTTTGTTTTCTTCATCATTTTCAAAGAACTGTATAAGTATCATAATTTCCCCTGTGGATGATGTTCTAATCATTAAAGTTCTAAGAAGCCCTTCTTGTTTTCGTGGGTTAAAAAAGGCCAGTCCATTTTCATTGGCAAAGTTTTTAACTTCCAATCGTATGGCGTTGGAAGGGTCTTGCTGCAAATGACATTTTTTAATATCCAGAATTTTGTCCCACATACCGGGAATATGGAATCCCAAAGCATTTCTGTCCTCAATTTCAATGTCAGAGTTGATCTCTTCTGGAGTCAACCATCTACTATCAGAAAAAGAGAACTCCATCTTGTTCCTATAAAAATAGTGCTCCTTGGAGCCTAAAATTGGAGTTATCTCGGGTAGCTCCAAGCTACCTATGCGCTTTAGGTTGTTCTCCACCTCTTTTTGCTTGAAATATAGCTGGTGTTCATAGCCCATATGTTGCCATTTACATCCCCCGCAAGTTCCAAAGTGTTCACAAACGGGTTCAGTTCTTTTATCGGAAAGGGTATGAAATTTGGTGGCAACCCCCTCAAAATAAGCTTTTCGTTTTTTGGTGGTCATCACATCCACTACATCTCCTGGAACTGCATTGGTCAAGAAAATTACTCGTCCATCTGGGGCTTTGCCCACAGATTTTCCTTTTGCTCCGGCATCGACTACCTCTACGTTTTCAAACGTTTTTCTACTTCTGTTTTTACGCATGCCGCAAAAGTAAGTTCTTTTTGGTATTTCACAGAACGCAGCCTCTTAAATTGCGTGTAAACTTTCAGTTATTCAACTGGGAATCGCCCTCGAAAAATTATATTTTCATCAATTAATTTGTAATTTGCGGGCACTCCAAGGGATGATTTCTCTCCCACGCTGCTTTTTCGAGACTTCGAAAGAATAAAGGTACAGTAGGAATGGTTATTTTATCAATTTTAATCATTTAATGAAATGGCTGTTTTAGAGCATTTAACATCGCAGCAAGCGATAGATTTGGAAAACAAGTACGGAGCACACAATTACCACCCACTACCTGTGGTTTTGAGTAAAGGTGAAGGTGTTTTTGTGTGGGATGTGGAAGGAAAAAAATATTATGATTTTCTCTCCGCATATTCTGCCGTAAACCAAGGACATTGTCACCCTAAAATTGTTGGGGCCATGGTGGAGCAGGCAAAAACATTGACCTTGACTTCACGGGCATTTTACAACGACATGTTGGGGAAGTATGAGAAATATGCTACTGAAACCTTTGGTTTTGACAAACTGTTACCCATGAACACAGGGGCTGAAGCTGTTGAAACCGCTTTAAAGGTTTGTAGAAGATGGGCTTACCAAAAGAAAGGTATTCCAGAAAACCAAGCCCAAGTAATCGTTTGTGAAAACAACTTTCATGGAAGGACAACCACCATTATTTCTTTCTCCAATGATGAAGTGGCAAGAGAAAACTATGGCCCATACACCGAAGGGTTCATAAAAATCGAATACGATAATTTAACGGCTTTAGAGAAAGCACTTAAAAGTAATCCACACGTAGCAGGTTTCTTGGTGGAACCTATTCAGGGAGAAGCTGGGGTTTATGTACCCTCCGAAGGTTACTTGAAAGGAGCGAAGGCCCTTTGTGAAAAATACAATGTACTTTTTATCGCTGATGAAGTACAGACTGGTATTGCCAGAACCGGTAGATTGTTGGCCACTTGTGGTAATTGTACATGTCCAGATAAAAATTGTAGTGGTACGCCAGAAGTTAAACCGGATATTCTAATATTGGGCAAAGCCTTGTCAGGTGGTGTTTATCCTGTTTCCGGTGTTTTGGCCAACGATGATATCATGGAGGTGATCACACCAGGTAGCCACGGAAGTACTTTTGGTGGTAACCCTGTAGCTGCGGCGGTGAGTACAGCTGCTCTTGAGGTAATCAAGGAAGAAAACTTGGCTCAGAATGCCGAAGAATTGGGTGAATTGTTCCGTGAAGAATTGAACAAGTTTATTCCTACCTCTGATTTAGTGGTTAAAGTACGTGGTAAAGGATTACTCAATGCAATTGTGATCAACGATACCGAAGATAGCTCTACGGCATGGGATATTTGTATGGCTTTAAAGGAAAACGGCTTGTTGGCCAAGCTAACACATGGTAATATTATCCGTTTTGCGCCACCTTTGGTGATGAACCGTGAACAATTGATGGATTGTGTTTCCATCATTATCAAAACTCTCGAGAATTTCTCCAAATAAAAACTAAAAAAAGGGCGGTTAGTTCACCGCCCTTTTTTTGTTAGTATAGTAGTGTGTTACAAAAATTTGTATCCCAGACCTAGGGACAGGTAATTGCCTCTTACCTTAATATCTTCGTTACCGGTATAGGTATTGTTGATTTGCAAAGTGTGGCGGGTTTCAAAAAAGAAATTTTCTGTAATATCTACCCAAATCCTGTGGCGATGTCAATTTCAAAACTGCTGACCTCATCCATAGTCTCTTCTAGGGAAAAGACAAATTGTGGCCAAACTTAAAGATTAAACTTTTTTGAAATGCTATTTTAACAAACAGCGGCCTCCATTAAACGAAGTTCTTTTTTGTAGGCGTTAAAAGTAGCTTCAATACCTATGGGGAGTGTTGAGTTTTGTGGTATGTGCCCAAAGCTCATACCATATACCGCAGGAATGTTCAAAGGTGCGATTCTGTCCAAAATCACTTCTCTAAGCGTAAAGTTTTCGGTGGTTCTTTTGCGATCGCAGCCTTTACAAACACCAAAGATTATTCCCTTAGCTTTTAAAAAAGTATCTACTTGGGTAAGTTGGGTGAGCATACGGTCCATGCGATAGGGTGCTTCTTCAACGTCTTCCAAAAAAACGAGTTTATCCGTAAAATCAATTTCATATGGCGTGCCTATCATGGCGGTTACCAAAGATAAACTGCCTCCCACAAGTTCTCCTTGGCCAATGCCCTTGGTAATGGTATACCGATAATATTCACTGTTGCGGTATTGTTTGGGGTCTTTCAATATGGCATTTTTAATGGGGAGTGATTCTTGGGGATTCATCAAAACTTTTTTGAAATAAGTCTGACTGTATTCATCATCTAACGTTTTCCCTACTGGACCGTGAAAACCAACAAGACCGGTTTTCTTATAAATGGTGTTGATCAGAGCGGTAATATCACTAAAGCCAATCAAAGCTTTTGGATTGCTCTTTATACTGTCATAATCCAATAAATCCAAGATGCGAGTACAGCCATAACCGCCACGGACGCAAAGTACAGCATCAATATCTGGATTTATGAACATTTCATTCAAGTCCTTTGCTCGTTCTTCATCGGTATTGCTGAAATAGCCATGATTGCTTTTAATCCTATCTGTATGATAGGTTTTAAAACCCATTTTTTCCAAAGTTTCCAAGGTAAGGTAGAGTGCCTCCATTTTTATCGCAAATCCTGGTGCAATCAGGCCAATAGTATCCCCTAATTTTAATTTTTTTGGTTTTACTTTTGGTACGTTTGTGGATTTCGGCTCGTTGCCCCAACTCGTTTGATGAAACAGGGTGGCAGCACCAAGGGCTGTTGCCGATTTTAAGAAGCTTCTTCTTTTGGACATTTAATTTGGATTATGCAACACAAATATAAAGATGAACAAATTTAGAAGAAAAGTAGAAACTAATCGCTGTTTCTTTCCTCTCTGCGCAATTGTCTCTGGATTTTTTTAATGGCAGATTCAATGGACTTTTCAGGTTCTATAATGTTGTATTCTCCCCAAAAATTTGGGTCTGAAAAACCAGAAGCTTCATCACTAAGGATTATGGATTTTTTGATTCGCTCTCGGTATCGAGGTATTTTACCGGTTAAGTTTTTATCCCAGTCTGTAATGGCCATTTCTGCGGTCATGCTGTACACCGAATTGAACCATTTATCCTCCCAATCCACTTTGAATTCCATAAATACACTACTGTAACCGTAGTACCATTTCCCATCTTTTTCCCTATAATCAACATGGTAGGAGACTTCAGTTGGCCAAACATCCACCCTTGCCGGTTTTTTTCTCACAAAGAGTTGGGCTGCTTTTTTCCTATCAGTAATATTGAGGGAAAAAGTGGCACTTGTCAAGATTTTGTTTTCGACATCAATGAACAATTCACCATGGTAAAGAGGTTCAATAATACCTTCATATTGATCAAACTTGATCACATATATCAATCTATCATTGGTTCGTGTTGATCTATCAAAAGTGAATTTATAATTGGACAAGGCCTCTTCCGAAAATATATACTCTGGATACTTCATCATATCCACATATAAGGTGTTGTAAGGACCTCCTTGAAGCTTTAATGCAACGGTGTCCAATCTACTATAATCTGTACTTTTTCTGGCTTTGTAAAGTTCGACCACATCATCTCTAGCAGAACTATAAGGTGTTTTGTACACATTGACCACGGCTTCCGCCAAAGAAACGTTTCTTCTTCTTCTTTTTATGGTTTCCCGATAAAAAGCTGTCATTAAAGTTGGATCTTCAAAATAATTATCATTCCTGTTCCTCAGCGTCTCTTTTACCAAGACCAAGGCATCTTTTGGTGCATTGATATTAATTTCTGAAAGTCGTGTAACCGATACTTCCAAGGATATTTCGTTCTTTTCTGGCTCAAGATTGGCTATGGGAACCTTTTTGGTTTTATACCCCAAAAATGAAACCACTACATTTTTGTCGGTATATTCTTTGGGTACTTTTAAAAGGAAGTTTCCTTCTGTATTGGTAATGGTACTAATATTGGTGCCTTCAACGGTGAGTGTAGCGAAAACCAAGGGTTTATTGCTCGATTCTTCCTTGACTTCTCCACTATATTGATTATAATCGACCACTGCGTCATCCTCTTGGAACGCTAAGGATTCTTTTGGGCTCAGCATTGCCAAGGTGCATAATGCCGATAACAGCAGTACCTTACATTTTTTATTTAAAGTTGATGATGGGGTTTGTAATGACATATCTGCAATTTTTTCTTTGTATTAAAAATACGAAATTTTGAAGATATCTATCTATACAGTTCTCGTTAAAAAACTGAATAATCGACTTAAAATCAGCAAAAAAGCCTTTTAATCCACCATAAAGAGCGCATTGGCAAAAAATAGCTTTCCGTTTTCCCAAAATCCTCGGAACAAAGGGTTGTCCACCATGTATATTACTTGTCCTCGGCCAAAATTTTCTACTCCAAATATCAAAGACTCTGAAATTTTATTTTGTGCTTGGATACCAGCGAAGCCGGAAAAGGGTTTGGTGTTTTGTTCCAAGTATACTGCATTTCCATTTTTTAGGTATTCATAGGAACTACTTCCCAGTTTTAAGGAAAAATAGTCCGAGCCATACCCATAGGCCAAGGGATTGGAATTATCTACTTTGGTTTTAAAGATGGCACCGGTAATCGCTCCTTTAATACGCTCTCTTTCCCAATCTTTATAAGGTTGAGGTGATTTTTCACTGGAGTCTTTTTCCGTTTTCTTTTTCTCGATTCCGAATCCTTTTTCACCATCAAGAGCGTCGATGGAACCGCCCATGGCGATTATTTTCCCACCTTGCCTAACCCAATCTTTTAGTTTGGATAGTTGGTCTTCATTATAGTGGTTTCCATAACGTCCATCGGGCAACACCAAAATGTTATAATCGTTTAAATCCACTCTATCGGCATAATCATCATCAATTACTGTAAGTGGATAATGCAGTTGTTGTTCAAAAAAGTGCCATATTTCCCCGAATCGTAAGGTCGATGTTGGTCCACCGGACAAGACGGCAATTTTTGGTTTGGTAATCATTTGAATGGATGAAGAACCAAAATCTTTCCCTGAATCCACGAAACCGGTACTGGTTGGTGTAATATCCTTTTTAAATTTTGTAGCAATGGTTTGCAGTGTCTGAATAAAGCCATCTTTGTTTTCATTATCACCTTTGGTGATGATCAACGTCCCCCGATCAAAAGATTTACCTTTAATTGTAAAGGGATGGTCCGCTTTACGCACACGTATGCCCTTATTTAGGAGTGTGGCCAAAAAACGGGCATCGTCCATGCTGTTCCAATCCGTTAGGTACGCATAACTTCCGCTGCTAATATTGGAGGAAACTGACGGTTCCTGCTTATTTTGGCTGGAAACTGTGGAAGTGGAGGCAATGGCATCCAACCCGTATGCGTAGGGGAGGGACCAAGCCGTGATATCATACGTCAACGAATCTGAAAGTTTTGCGCTGGGCTCGAACAAGACCTTGACCAAAGTTCCTTTGGGTTGGTCGGTAGAAACCACCATGCCATTTTTATTGATGGATAGGCTACCACTGTTTCCTGTGCTATACTTGTGCCCTCGGTAAGAACCACTTGTAAGGTCTCCGTATTCGATATTATGTTTTTGCAAAAGGGATTTTAGAGCATCCAATTTGTCCTTATCACCTTTTAACACATAACTTTTGTACTTGAATTCTTTGTTCTGATGGAACTTTCTGAATTCATCATTCAATTTCTCCGCATTTTGGGAAGAAACCTCTACGGTTGAAAGTCCAGTTGTAAAATGATGTGCAATTCTGTCCTTTAAGGTCAAGGTGTCGCCAATGGCCGTAATAACTCCCAGTCCAGCTCTTCCGCTACCGCCTTGCTCGTAGGTCATTCCAATGGAGCCGTTATAAATGGGGTAGGTATCGCCATAGCTTGGGTATAAAAGGTCAAAAACCTCTTTGGTGAAATAGAACCAACCGTTGGCATCAAAATATTTGGCATGATTTCTACCTAAGGTCACCTGAAAATCGCGTTGGAAATCGGTAATTACTTCGTGATAAGGTTCGGCCGCAGGTGCAAAATAGTAGGGATTGTTCACACCCTGTTCATGGAAATCCACGTGAATGTGTGGCAGCCATTGGTTGAACATTTTTAACCGTTGCTGACTTTCTATTTGAGTAAGCCATGCCCAGTCACGGTTAAGATCGAACATATAGTGGTTGCTCCGTCCGCTCCACCAACCTTCGTGGTGTTCCTTACTATTTGGGTCTACTTGGTAAGGAGTGTTTTTATATTGATTGTACCAGTTGCTATATCTGTCGCGCCCATCTGGATTGATACATGGGTCCATGATCACTACGGTGTTTTCCAAATAAGAACTCTTTTTGGTCAAAAGCTCGTAAATGGTTTTCATGGAAGCCTCCGTGCTCACACTTTCGTTTCCATGTACGTTATAGCTCAACCAAACAATCGCTTTTGAAGAGTTTCCGGTTCCTTCGGTATCTTTTAAGTGCCCTTGTCTAATGGTTTCCAGGTTGACAAGATTTTCTGCCGAAGAAACATACGCCAAGATTAGGGGTCTACGCTCATTGGTTTTACCGTAAACTGTTAATTGCACTCTGTCGGGAGCGGATTCTGCTAAATATTTGTAATAATCCACCACTTCATGATGGCGTGTAAACTGTGTTCCGAGTTCGTATCCCAAAAATTCTGAAGGAGACTTTAATTGTTGTGCGGATACACAAATTGATACTAAAAGAATGAGGGAAAATAAATATTTGGTCATGCTTGGTTAATTAGTTCTACCAAATCTACTAATAATTTGAGCCAGAAACCTAATTTTATCTGGGGTCGCCTCACTATAATTGCATAAAATTCAATTAACGTATTTTTAGGAAGAGAAAAAAAGAAGAGACTTATCTTTGAACACCTCATTACAGTTTGAATGGAAGTAGAATGTATACCCTTTAAGGAAACCGGTTATTTTTCCCAACTCATTTGTGATTACTTAGACCAGAAAAAGGATTTATCCCCCTTTTTTAATAGATACCCTGTACCTGAGAACTTTGCAGCTCAAATCAGGGAAAAGGCCGCGAACTATCCCAAAGCTAACCGATCTGTCTTAGTTGAATCCTTAAAAAAGCAATACTACAATGTTGAGGTTTCCAAAGGGACCCAAAAAAATATGGATGCGTTGTCCAAGGAGACAACCTTTACGGTGGTAACTGGGCATCAATTGAATTTGTTTACGGGGCCCCTGTACTTTCTATACAAAATTGTTTCCGCCATTAATCTGGCCAAAAAGTTGAACAAGGAACATCCTGACAATCATTTTGTGCCTGTGTATTGGATGGCCACAGAGGACCACGACTTTGATGAAATCAATTATTTCAATTTACATGGAAAAAAGGTGCTTTGGAACAAAAAAGCTTCTGGAGCAGTAGGGAGGTTATCCACAGAGGGGTTGGAAGAGGTTTTTGACGTATTCAGGGCTGAACTCGGGAATTTGGGACTAACGAAAAGTTTGAAAGAGTTGTTCAAAAAGGCATACTTGGAACACTCTACAATCACCGAAGCAACGCGGTACTTAGCCAATGCCCTATTTGGGGACCAAGGACTGGTAATTGTTGATGGAGATGATGCGGAACTGAAGAAATTGCTGGTTCCTTACGCCAAGAAAGATATTCTGGACCATACACCTTATGAGAAAATATCTGAAACAATCAATGCATTAAGCAATGTTTCCTCCGATTATAACATTCAGGTAAACCCGAGGGAAATCAATTATTTCTATTTAAAAGATGACTTACGGGAACGAATTATCCTGAAAAAGGGAAAATACCACGTAATCAACACGCATATCGATTTTTCCCGGGAAGAACTGGTAAAGGAGCTTGAGTCCCATCCAGAGCGTTTTTCCCCCAATGTGGTGGCACGTCCGTTGTATCAAGAGGTGATTCTACCTAATTTATGCTACATCGGAGGAGGAGGGGAACTTGCCTATTGGTTGGAGCTCAAACCTTATTTTGATGAACTAGGGGTAACATTCCCTATGCTGATGCTTAGAAACTCAGCTTTACTGATTACTGAAAAACAATGCGAAAAAGTGGAAAAGATGGGGTTGAAAGTCCCCCATTTGTTCATGAAGCAACATTCCCTTATCAATAAGAAGATAAGGGGCATCTCCAATATTGATATTGACTTTACCCCCCAGAAAAAGTTTTTGGAAGAGCAGTTCAAAAACATGTACGAATTGGCCGAGAAAACGGATAAAAGTTTTTTGGGAGCCGTAAAGGCGCAAGAAATAAAACAGAAGAAAGGGTTGGATAACCTGGAAAAACGTTTGCTAAGAGCCCAAAAACGAAAATTAAAGGACCATGTGGTAAGGTTGACCGAACTTCAAAATGAGTTGTTCCCCAATAAATCACTGCAAGAACGACAACTCAACTTTTCCGAGATGTATTTGCAAATGGGAGACGAATTGATTCCTTTGTTATTGGATACATTAAACCCTTTTTCCAAAGACTTTACAATTTTGAAGCATAAATAGAGGAGCTAAATCTGCTGTCTGCCATAGAAAATCAAATTTTTTAAAAAAATATTAAAACCAAGGTAGGGTATTTTCTTACTTGGTTGTTCTATACTTGAAAATTGCTATGAAAAAGTAAATATTTTGAGTTGGTTAACTCATATGTTTAGGTTGGTTTTGATTTTATTGAAAAGCCCCGGAGTGGTTCCCGGGGCTTTTTGCTTTTTCATGGTCTATGTTTATTCAGAACAGAATTTTCATTGACTTTATTTAGTACTTGTTTTTGCATCTTCCATAAGTTTGTTGAGTGCACCATTGGCATTACAGTCACCAATCTCAGGTCTGGAGACTTCAATCAGTTCGTTCTTATCGAAAATATTAAAACCGCCTACTTCTTTTTCCTCCCCGTTGATGATTATAAAATGAGAGAATTCTTTGGTGTCGTGGTTGTATACAAATCCTGCTCCACCAATGCCATTGGTAAGTTCCTGAACACATGCCTCCACATTATCTTTTAATCCTTCCAACTCTTCTACGGTTGGTAACTGGTCAACAATGTCTTTGGCATCAATTCGAATACCATCCGCCTCTTCAATATATTTAACATTGTCCGCAGCCTCCAAGAGTTGTGCTTTTTGACTGCTAGTCAGTACTGTTTCATTAATGGTTACACTTCTTGATGCAGTCAAGGTCCATAAGTCGCCACAACCAAAGGTTGGATGCCCATGGATTATGGTGACTGAAAAGGTTCTGTTGATTCTATCTAGACTGGCCAAATCGCGCAAGGCAGCTTCCAATTCGGTTCTTGTTGTGGCATTGTCGTTAGATTCATTGACTGCATTGCGCAACCTTGTTAATGCGTTTCTATGCCCTCTAACAATGGCGTCAATCTGTCCGGAAAGGTTATCACTACAAAGTATACGGTTGTTGTCGCTCAAATAGGAATTGATTGTATTCCTTCCTGTGGTTGTTCCAGCACTAACAGCATCATCAATAGCAGCATTGGCTTGATCTATGATTCCTGGTAAAGCAGCCCTCAAACCTCTTAAGCTGAGTTCCAATTCATATTGCGTCTCTGCATCTTCAAGTTCCTGTATTGCATTTTGTGTAGTTTCAATTGCCGCATCGATTTGGGAAGTTACCGTCTCAGAGATGCCATCGGAAAAATTATCGGGCTTTGTGGCAATGCATTTGGTTTCATTTGTTGTAAATACTGCCGATGCACCCCAAACATCGTCGCCTGAATACACTTCCCCCTGCATGGTAAAGGCCTCCGGGGTTGCCCTTACAGAACCCTCCATGCCTTGGTCGCCTGTGGGCATTTGAATTTCAAAAGATCCGGACAATCCGATATCAAAGTTGCCCGTTTGTTCTACAAATCCGTAGGCATTCAAGTCTCCATCGGGCATCAGGGGAATAAAATCCGGCCACCAAGATAAATCAGGGTCAACCAAACCATTAATAAAGGCTTTGGCCGTTACACCATCGTTGGTAGAAGCTTCAGCAACCACTGCAGCACTTCCCGAACCAATGGGGAAGCCAAAGGATATGAAAGAGGTTATTTCCATTGACAGGTCGAGCTTGCCATTGATGCCCGCCCGATAGTTTACCCCAAAATCTGACTCCATTGGTTCATTAAAATCAAGATCAGCACTGAAACCCCTATTTTGGTAGTACATACCAGAGGCCTCCAGTAATTTAAAGAATGAAACTGTTCCACCGGTCACCTGATTGGCTTGGAACGAAACGACATTCCCTTGAACTGGGTTGGTAGGTTCGTACATAAAGTTGGAACCAAATGATCCTCCGAAACTTACACTGCTCAATTTAGAACTGCTATCTCCGTTGGAGTTATTTCCACTATTATCGTCACCGCCTAAAGCATCCCCTCCCAATGAAAAGAAGAACATTGGGTCTGTATAATCTGCAATGAATGTAATATGTCCACCTACAGGTGCCTCTATGGAGAGCGGTTTATGAGCGTCAGGATCATCATTGACTCCAAGTTTTAATTCCAATCCGGCTGAAACAGCAAAAACAAAATAAAAGCGTTCATCCACCAGTTTAATTTCAAAATCTCGATTCTCATTTAGAAATTTACCAGTAAAGAATCCAATATCCGCTTGTACAGGGGTTTCGAACTCAAAATAGTTGCTTGGTGCGGGTATTTCTGTGGTACCGCTTATACTGGCCAAGTTACCATTGTCATCAAATTGAACATCCAGATCTGCTTCGGCAAATACTATACTTTCTTCTGAATCCGTTTTTATGGTAAGGGAGCCCTCCACAAGATATCCGTTTTCTGTTTCGGTTATATTTCCTTTGGGTTCTAAATCATCCTCGGTTATTCCAGAACCAGTATCATCCGTATTTCCATTATCGCATTGGTCAGGGCACTCATTGGGATTGCCGCATGGGTTTTCTTCGCAGGGATTAGAGGCAATGGGCTCTATCCCATTTTCTTTGCCACAGGATACTGCCAATGCTGTCAAAAAAAACACCAAGACAATCTTATACAATGGTTTTAGTTTTGTTTTCATCTCTTTTTGTTTTGTGGTTAAATGTGATTGCTGTTTTGTGTGACCCGCCCGGTAACGGTCTGCAGCCCTTAGCCGAGCAAGACCACAAAACGGTTGTCAAAAACTTGACTAAACAAACATAAGTTGCTGATTTTTAGAGGGGAAATAATGGTGGTGGACAAAGGGTGGACACCTAAAAAACCGTAATGGGACAAGAAGTGGACATACTAGCGCCCTTAGAGGCTCAGTACGAGGTCTTGGAGGGAATCTTCTGTTTGGATATTAAGCTTTTTACGAAGTCGGTAACGTGCTTTTTTAATTCCTTCCTGGGAAATATTAAGGATGTTGGCAATTTCTTTTGATGATAAATTCATTTTTAAAAGTGCCAAAAGGCGAAGTTCGTTTGGGGTGACTTGGGGGTACTTTGTTTTTACATTACTGTTGAAGTCCTTGTGTACCTCCTCAAAGTAACGGGAAAAATTTTCCCAATTGTTGTCATCCTGTAAATCAAAATTTATGGTACTGATGAGTTGTTGGTAACCATTTTTTGATGATTCTTCTTTTTTCAGTGTTTCTGCCTTCTGCTTCAAACTTTCCAATACCTCATTTTTTTTCGCAAGGTGCAGGGCATGTGTGGTCAGTTCTTTCTTTTTAAAGGCAAGCTCAGCATCCACCTTGGCCTTTTCGGCTTTGTTTCTTTTCAATTTTTGTCGGATTCCATAAAACCCGAATCCAAAGACCAATATCGAAAGACCCAAGCCTCCACCCAAAAGGTACTTTTGAAGTTTGCTGACTTTTGCTTCTTGTTCCAAAAGGGCAATTTGCTGTTCTTTTTTCTCGGTTTCGTAAATAGTACGCAGCTCTTCAATTTGTTGCGATTTAGTGGAGTTAAAGATAGAGTCGTTTAAAATTATGAACTGCTTTTTGTCTTCAAGTGCTTTTTGATATTGACCATCAAATTCATAAGCTAGAGAACGTCCTTTGTACCCATCTTTTAGCTCGACCAAACTTTTTATGGAATCTGCCAATTGAATGGCTTCGGTATGGTTTTTTATAGATTCCAAGGGTTCGTTTTTTTCCAATGATAAACTTCCCAACTCATTCAAGGAGCTTACACTGTTGTTGGCTGTTGTTTTACCAAGGTCGATACTTTTCTTTAAAAACTGTTCCGCTAGGTCAAGATTGCCTTTTTTTCGATTGGCCAACCCCAGATTATGGTAGCAGATGGCTTCAAAGCCTTTTCTTCCCGAACTTATCGAGATTTCCAAACTTTTTTTGAAATGCTCAATTCCTTTGTCAATATTGTCAAGGCCTAAATATGCATAACCGATCTCGGTATGTGTGATGCACTCCCAAAGATGGTTTTCTTGGGCTTCAAAAATTCCCAGCCCTTTCATTAGAGGCTCTAGGGCAGCTTCATCGTTCCCTCGCAAACTTTCAATTCTTCCCACACCTACCAACATGTCTGCACGTTGTCTTGGATGTGGCTTTTTTAGAGAATCCAATCCGCTGAGGCCTGCTAGCATATGCTTTATTCCCAATTGGTAAACCCCTTTATCCATATAGATGGTTGCAATCTCTCTATTGGTTTCAGCAATACGAATACCACTTTTCATGTCTATCGCGGTTTGCATTACATCCTCGTATAGCCGAATTGATTCATCAAAGTTTCCTGATAATTGCTCCACCTTCGCAAGACCATTGAGGGTTTTAAACATTCCAGCTTTATTTTCAATAGTTTCCCATATAGGCTTGGCAAGTTGAAAGTAATATCTAGCGGAATCAAAAGAGTAAGTGCGACGATGATAATTGCCATAATTAAAGAGTGCGTCACCTTCCCCTTTTTTGTAATTGAATGTTTTGGATAATTTAAGTTGTTCCTTTACATAAGGCAGTACGTCCTTCGGTTTCTTTTTTTGAAATACTTCGTAATAGAGATGGTCTAGCGTTTCAATTTTATCGATGCCCTCGCTTTGGTTTTGATAAACCGTTAGAAGACTATCGAGTGTTGAATCCTTTTGTGCAAATAAAAGACTGGTCGAAAGCAAAAGAAGGCCACCCAAAACGTGGGATATGGTTTTCATGGAGGCTGATTTGCTAACTAAAATAAACATTTTAGCTCAACTTTTTGAAAAAGAGAGATTTGAGCTATTGAAGAATGCTTTGATAAACTTTTTAGAACAAATCCTTGAAATGGGATTTTACTTCGAATAGTGTTGCTTCTTTCATAGTATTGAACCTAATATCCGCATGGCCTACACGTTCTTCGGGACCAATGCCCACACTATGGAATTCTCCAGCTTTGGCGGCATCAATTCCTTTCTCGGCATCTTCAAAAACGATGCAGTTTTCAGGTGGTAGACCTAATTTTTCGGAAGCATACAGGAAAATATCCGGCGCAGGCTTGCTTTTGGAAACGCTGTTCCCATCACCAATTACATCAAAAAAGTGGGTGGCATTAAGTTGTTTTAAAACTTTGTTGGCATTTTTACTGGCACTGCCCAAGGCCACTCTAAAGCCCTCGGATCTGAGATGTGTCAAAAGTTCCTTGGCACCGGGCAAATAATCCTCCTGTGTCATGCTGTCCAAACTTTCCACATAGATATCATTCTTTTTGGTGGCCAGCTCAACTATGG
Organism: Allomuricauda sp.; assembly: GCA_040285615.1. Taxonomy (GTDB): domain Bacteria; phylum Bacteroidota; class Bacteroidia; order Flavobacteriales; family Flavobacteriaceae; genus Flagellimonas. The sequence goes on along the minus strand of JAVJRL010000009.1, from coordinate 641,186 downwards.
TTTTATCATCCAGGGAAACGTTATTGTGATCCATAATCACTTTTATAGAATCCATTCTGGAAATACCCCTAAGCTTTTCGTTCAGGTCACGGTCAAATTGCCAACCCATATCGTCAGCTAATTTTTTCCATGCAGCGTAGTGCAGCTCAGCGGTATCTGTGATTACACCATCCAAATCAAAAATGAATCCCTTAATCATGGTCAATGCTATTTTAAAATGCAAAGAAATAATGAAATCAGTTAAGAAAAAAACTATATAAGATTATGTACTTTTCGAAATAATGGTTAACGGGAATCCACTATAGTTAACTTGTTAATAACCCGTTGGAATAACTTCATGGAAAAAGTTGTCATAAATATCCTTTAAAAGATACTTTTGCAACTAAAGCAAATTGCTATTTTTGCCCATGCATAACAACGTACTCATCTTAGACTTTGGTTCCCAGTATACACAATTGATCGCAAGACGCGTGAGGGAACTCAACATTTACTCAGAAATTAAACCATATAATAAAGTGCCCGATGATTTATCGGATTATAAAGCTGTTATCCTATCTGGGTCGCCATCTTCGGTACGTTCGGAGCAGGCTCCCCATCCTGATTTATCTGATATAAAAGGCAAAAAACCTTTGTTGGGTATCTGCTACGGTGCACAGTATTTATCTCATTTTCATGGTGGGAATGTGGCACCATCGGCAACTCGTGAATATGGTAGGGCCAATTTATCCTATGTAAATCCAGATGATGAGTTTTTACAGGATATTGGTGAAGGAAGCCAAGTGTGGATGAGCCATAGTGATACCATAAAGGAACTTCCAGAGGGAGCCATCCGTTTGGCAAGCACTCACGATGTAGAAAATGCTGCCTACAAAATTGATGGAGAGGCCACCTACGGTATTCAGTTCCACCCAGAGGTTTACCATACCACCGATGGTAAAAAATTATTGGAAAACTTTTTGGTCAACATTGCGGGGTTAAAACAAGACTGGACACCAGATGCATTTGTGGAAACAACAGTGGAAGAGTTAAAAGAAGAGATTGGTGACGAGAAAGTGATACTTGGTTTGTCTGGTGGAGTGGATTCCAGTGTAGCGGCGATGTTATTGCATAAGGCCATTGGAGACCATTTGCACTGTATTTTCGTAAATAACGGACTATTGAGAAAGAATGAGTTCGAAAGTGTTTTGGACCAATACAAACATATGGGCCTAAACGTAAAGGGTGTTGATGCTTCGGCACGCTTTTTGGGTGCCTTGAAGGGAGAATCTGATCCTGAAGGAAAAAGAAAAATCATTGGAAGGGTCTTTATAGAGGTCTTTGATGATGAGTCCCACAAAGTGGAAAATGCAAAATGGTTGGCCCAAGGAACTATTTATCCGGATAGAATAGAATCTGTTTCAGCCAGTGGAGGACCATCAGCTGTGATAAAAAGTCACCATAATGTTGGAGGTTTGCCCGACTATATGAAGTTGAAAGTGGTGGAGCCCTTGAAAATGTTGTTTAAGGATGAGGTAAGAAGAGTAGGAGCAAGTATGGATATGTCCCTAGAGATATTGGGAAGACATCCATTTCCGGGTCCTGGTTTGGGAATCCGTATCTTGGGAGACATTACCCCGGAAAAGGTGGCAATTTTACAGGAAGTGGATGCCATTTTTGTTGATGGATTAAAAAAATGGGGGCTTTATGACAAGGTTTGGCAGGCCGGAGCCATGCTTTTACCCGTAGATAGTGTTGGGGTTATGGGAGATGAGCGCACTTACGAAAAATGTGTGGCGCTCAGAGCGGTTGAAAGTACTGATGGAATGACGGCCGATTGGGTGAATTTACCATATGAATTCTTACAAAAGACCTCTAATGATATAATAAACAAGGTTAAAGGCGTTAATAGAGTGGTGTATGACATTAGCTCAAAACCACCGGCAACTATAGAATGGGAATGAAAAAACATATTTTACAACTGGTTTTTACCGTGGTCTTTTTGTTGGCCATGGTACCAGTTTCTGCACAGAACTACGCAACACATGCTGTAAAAGAAGGAGAAACGCTGAAAAGCATTTCCCAAAAATATCGAGTGACCCCCTACAGTATTTTGCAGGCCAATAAGGAAATCAAAAGCGCTTCCGATGTAAAGGAGAACACAATTCTTATTATTCCGTTGAATGGAAAAGCTGTTGAAAACAAAACAGAGACCAAAGAGGAAAAACAAGAAGAAGAGCAAGTAAAACCAATTCGTTTCGTTCGTCATAGAGTAAAAAGAAAGGAAACTATCTTTGGTCTTACTCAGAAATACAATATTACCGAAGACCAACTTAAAAGGTATAATACCAGATTATATTCTGAAACACTCGAACGTAAAATGGTACTTCAGATTCCAGTATTTCCTGAGGTTGACCCCAATGAGGAAAAAGAGCTGGACTTTGAGGTGTATACGGTTCAACCCAAGGAAACCCGTTGGAGTATTGCCCACAAATATGGCATTAGCGTAGACAGCCTTTTGATTTTGAACCCAGAATTGGATAAGAATACCAATTATTTGGCAGCCGGTGAAGAATTGAAGTTGCCTCGACCCAAGGGAGATAGTCTCAAAGAACAAAAAACAGAAATCTTTACATCCTATACCGTTCCTCCTAAAATGACGCTGTACAGTTTGGGAAGGGAATATGGTGTTCCTACAGATTCCATTGTAAGACTGAACCCGGAGATTGTTAAAGAAGGTGGTCTAAAAGAAGGTATGGTGGTCCGCCTGCCCAAAAAGAAGGATGATGAAGGGGTGGTAAATACCGATAACTTTATTTTTTATGAAGTTAAGCCCAAGCAGAATATTTTTAGGTTGACACAAAACCTTAAAATAACCAGAGAGGATTTGTTCCGCTTGAACCCAGCTCTAGAAAATGGATTAAAAGCGGGAATGGTTTTAAAATTGCCCAAAGAAAAGGCGGAAGAACTAGAAGTGAAAAATGCCTTGGTCTTGGATAAGATCAATTTGTTGGATAGCATAAATATAGAAAATAGACCTAAATTGGTTTTCATGCTTCCTTTCCGATTGGATAAGGTAAATGTGAATGACAGGGAAAAAGCTGAGGAATTAATCAAAAACAGAAGGGACTTGGCATTGAGCCTTGGATTTTACACGGGTGCTATGGTGGCCTTGGATTCCGTAAAAAAATTAGGGGTTTCGGTAGATGTAAAAACTTATGATACCCAATTGGATCAAGCTAAGGTGAAGGAAATTCTTTTTAGGGAAAACCTAAATGGCGTCAATGCCATTATTGGTCCATTGGCTCCAGGGCCTTTGGACGAAGTAGCTGTTCAGGCTGCAGCAAAAGACATTCCTGTGATTGCCCCGATTTCTTCGGATAGCAAGTTGAGTCATAACAATGTATTTTATTCTGTGCCCAGAGATGTGGTGCTCCGGGACAAAATGTTGTCTTACATGGAAAGCATCCATAAGGATGAGAACATAGTGATTATTGCTGATTCTACCCATCAAGTTGCTCATGATTCAATTTTGAGTAAATTTCCTGCTGCCCAAATTGCCAAGGTGATAGATAATAAGTCATTGCATTTAGATGAATTTTTGATTCAACTTTCAGGGGAAAAGGAAAATTGGGTGTTTTTGGAAACGGATCAGCCCAATATGGTGGCCAGTGTCACATCCATTTTGAACTCGGCCAACACTTCTTCACTATTAAGTACAGAGGAGACCGAAGAAGTCAATGTGCGTATGTTCACTACGAGTTACAATGGTGCTTTTGAGGATGAAGCGGTATCCAAGACCCATCTGTCCAATCTTAAATTTACCTATCCATCATTTTACAGAGAATCTGGAAATGATGCTTTCACCAAGGCGTATAGTCAAAAATATAAAGGTGTATTGCCCGATAGATATGCAGTTCGAGGATTTGATGTTACTATGGATGTATTGTTAAAGCTTGCATATAAGAACAATCTTTTTGAAACATCAAAATATATAGGTTTGACAGAGTATGCCGGAAACGGTTTTGATTATCTCAATGATTGGACCTCTGGCTATTTTAATCGTGCTTGCTATATTATGAAGTATGATAACCTTAGAATAAAAGAAGTAAAGCCAAATGACAGCAAGAGTAACCTATAACGGAAATCTACGTACAACTTGTGTACACCTTCGCTCTGGAAGCGAGTATATTACGGATGCCCCAGTTGATAACAATGGAAAGGGTGAAGCATTTTCACCAACTGATACGGTAGCAACCGGATTGGCCAATTGTATGATGACCATGATGGGCATCAAGGCGCGTGATATGGACGTGGATTTAACAGGCTCAACGGCTGAAGTTACTAAACATATGGCGGCCAATCCTAGAAGAATTTCTAAGATTGAGGTAAAGTTGGAGTTGCCTGCATCAGTTTCTGAAAAACATAGAAAAATATTGGTTCACACGGCCAATACTTGCCCAGTGCATTATAGTTTGCATCCAGACATTGAAAGAGTAATTGATTTCAATTGGATAAAATAATTTTCATAGGATGTATTTTTCTTTTTGGTTTTTTGGGTTTTTCACAAGAAATCGAGGAGGGGGTTCTTTGGGATGAAAATATTCGACTTACTTGGGCCGATTTTAAAGGAAAAGTTCCACCCGCTGAGGAATCGGCGGCAACTACAGCCAGTGGCATTAGTTATTCTTACTCCGCAAATTTGTTGCACCATGAAGTAAAATTGGACTTTGAGGTAAATGCATATTTCTACCCTAATGAATCTTGGTACAAGCCAGAATTATGCAACGAAAATACCTTGGCACACGAACAGCTTCATCTTGATATTACTGAGCTATTTGCACGAAAAATGAGGGAAAAACTGCGGCGAACTTCTTTTTCGGATGATGTTAAAGCGGAAGTGCGTAAAATCTACAAGGATATTTTAAGTGAGCTGCAGCAATATCAAGAGCAATACGACTGGGAGACCAACTTTTCCCGAAATAAGGAAAAGCAAATGGAATGGAGCCGTAAAATTGCAAAAGAACTAAAAAGCGGGGAAAGTAGATAACCTTCTCCTAAACCGTTTTCAAATAATCAATGCTCTCTTTAAGGGCAACTTTCGGATTATCCACTACATCTTGCTCCACAAAAAAATGAGTTACCCCAGACTTTTGTGCCGCATGCACAATGGCTGGTATGTCCATAGCACCTTTTCCAACGGAGGTCATCAACGGAAAAAGCTCTATCCATTGATCCGCTGTTCCACCGTCTCCCTTAAAGGTTGTAATTTCCTTCATATCTTTTAAGTGCATGGCAATATATCTACCCTTGTATTTTTGAAGATATTCAACAGGGTCTGCACCCCCGGCTGTCGTCCAGTATATATCCATCTCAAAAAATACAAGCTCGGGATCCGTGTTGTCCAATATAATATCCAAAGGAATCTGGCCATCCATTTCGTGCAAACCATAACCATGATTATGATAAATAAATCTGAACCCTTCTTTTTTGGCATTTTCTCCGATGGCATTAAAGGTATCCGCCATTCGTTTATAGTCATCCAATGAAGTTCGCAGTTCCCTTGGTATGGCAGAAATGCCCATACAATCCAATCCAAGTGCTCGAACAGCTTCGCCTACTTCCGGCATTTTGGTTTTTAGCGAGATCAAATCAATATGTCCTGAGGTAGCTTTTAAACCATGGTCCTGTAACATATCTTGAAACTCTTTCACGGAATGGCCGTAAAAACCACTCCCTGTAAATCCTAAACTTGGTGTTACTGCATTCCACCGATCGTGTGCAGCGGCAGAACTAAATGGATAGGGCCCGTAAATTTCAATTTCTTTATATCCCATTTGGGACAGCATGTTTAAAGCACCAGACAAATCATTTTCGAGCATTTTAGGAAGCGAGAATAGTTGAATGCCAATTCTGTCAAGGCTTTTTTTAGTAGGAGAGCAAGCTCCGAGACCCAACAGCATGGTTGCGCTGGAGGCCAAAGCTGTGTTTTGGATAAATTCTCTTCGTTTCATGTTTGTTTGGTTTGGTTATGTTGTATGGGAAAAAGGTTATATATCACATCTCATAAACCCATCCTTCAAAGCTTCAATCTTATCGTCCCAGGTGGTAATAAATTCTTGGGCCACATAACCTTCGAATCCAGTAGCATGTATGGCCTTGATGATTGCCGGATAGTAAAGCTCCTGAGTCTCATCAATTTCATGCCTGCCCGGTACCCCAGCAGTATGGTAGTGCCCGAAATAGGGATGGTAGTTTTGTATGCTTCTGATAATATCACCTTCCTGTATTTGCATATGGTAGATATCAAACAATAATTTAAAATTATCACTTCCCAAGTGCTTGCAAAGTTCAACTCCCCATAAAGAGTTGTCGCACATGTAATCTGGATGGTTTACTTGGTTAAAGAGTTCCATTTGGATCACTACACCATGTTTTTCTGCCAATGGAATAATCTGTGAAAGCCCGTCCACACAATTTTGAAGACCAACATAATCGTTCATGCCATCTCTATTACCACTAAAACAGATGAGGTTGGTGTAACCTGCCTCAGCTACCTTCGGAATAATTTCCGTGTAGTTTTTTATCAACTGTTCGTGGTATTTTGAATTGTTCCAGCCCTCGGTCAAACTTATTTCCGCACCATTGCACATGGAGCAATGTATATCATACTTCTTCAAAATGGGCCATCTATCGGGCCCCACCAAATCAATGGCTTTAACACCCAGTTCGTTCAAGGTTTTTAAAAAATCCTCTAGCGGGATATCGTTAAAACACCATTCACATACACTATGGTTGATGTTATGCTTTAGTTTAAATTCTTTGGGTTGCCCTTGACCATTTGTTGCCATGGCGGAGACTGAGGCCAGTCCTGCAGAGCCTACGGCAGCAGTAGCGATAAAATTTCTACGTTTCATTTTGAGGATTTGTTAATGGAAAGATAGTATTTTCGACCTAGATATGGAAATACGTCCCGATTCAAAACAGTTATTGGAACTAGCACATTACAAGATGCCTTTTGGTAAATTTAAAGGACGCTATCTTGTGGATTTACCCCTACCGTATCTGGTTTGGTTCAAGCAAAAAGGATTTCCCAAAGGGAAACTTGGCGATTACTTAAATACCATGTTGACCATAAAGGATAATAACTTGGAATCCATCATCAGAAAAATCCAAAAAGATTTTCCTCGTCAATCTTCCTGATTTTTGCCCCGCAATTAGTAACTTTACGCCCCGTAATAGAATGATCAATATGTCAGATACCAAGTACATTTTCGTTACGGGAGGCGTTACCTCTTCATTGGGTAAAGGAATTATCGCCGCATCCTTGGCTAAACTACTGCAAGCTAGGGGATACCGAACAACCATACAAAAATTAGATCCCTATATAAATGTGGACCCGGGAACACTGAATCCATACGAGCATGGCGAGTGTTATGTAACCGATGATGGTGCAGAAACCGATTTGGATCTTGGCCACTATGAGAGATTTTTGAACGTACGTACTTCAAAAGCCAACAATGTAACCACAGGAAGAATCTACCAAAGCGTTATTGAAAAGGAACGTAAAGGAGAATTTTTGGGCAAAACCGTTCAAGTGGTGCCCCATATTACCAACGAGATAAAGGAGCGTATCCAAATTTTGGGAAATAGTGGTGATTACGACATCGTTATTACCGAAATCGGTGGTACGGTAGGGGATATTGAATCCCTGCCCTATATTGAAGCAGTGAGACAATTACTTTGGGAGTTGGGGGAACATAATGGTATTGTGATCCATCTAACCTTGGTACCATTTTTATCGGCGGCAGGTGAATTAAAGACAAAACCAACGCAACACTCTGTTAAAACTTTGATGGAGAGTGGTATAAAAGCAGATATCTTGGTTTGTAGAACGGAGCATAATATTTCCGAGGACATTAAAGAAAAATTGGCTCTTTTCTGTAATGTAAGAAAGGAGGCTGTCATTCAATCCATTGATGCATCAACCATATACGATGTGCCCTTGTTAATGCAAGAAGAAGGGTTGGATACGGTTACTTTAGAGAAATTGGCGCTTCCCAATGATACCGAACCGAACCTAGATCAATGGAAAGAATTTTTAAAACGTCATAAAAATCCAAAGGACAAGGTAGTAATCGGTTTGATTGGAAAGTACGTTGAGCTTCCCGATTCATATAAATCCATACAAGAGGCTTTTATACATGCAGGTGCTGCCAACGAAGTCGATGTTGAGGTGAAATCCATTCACTCCGAACATTTGACAGCAAAAAACATTGATAAAAAGTTGAAGGACCTGGATGGCATTTTGGTTGCCCCAGGATTCGGTGAGCGTGGAATAGAAGGTAAGGTAAATGCAGTAAAGTATGCCCGAGAGAACAACATACCATTTCTTGGTATTTGTTTGGGTATGCAGATGGCCGTAATCGAATTTGCAAGAACTGTTCTTGGTTTGGAAAAAGCCAACTCCACCGAAATGGACAAAGAGACGCCGGACCCAGTAATCAGTTTAATGGAAGAACAAAAATCAATTACGGACATGGGAGGGACCATGAGGTTGGGTAGTTGGGATTGTCATCTTAAAGATGGGAGTTTGGTAAAAGAAGTCTATGGTTCTTCGGACATTGAGGAACGCCATAGGCACCGTTACGAATTCAACAACAAGTATAAGGAGCAAATGGAAGAAGCAGGATTGGTAGCGTCTGGGCTTAATCCAAAAACTGGCTTGGTGGAAGTTGTCGAGATTCCTTCACATCCATGGTTTGTTGGTGTACAGTATCACCCTGAGTACAAAAGTACAGTAGCTAGCCCACATCCATTGTTTGTTGGGTTTGTTAAGGCGGTATTGACCCATAAACAGAAACAAAACAATGCCAGTTTGGCATAAAATGGGGTTTTGGGCATATATTTGCCACCTGAAATACCAATAAAATATTTCTACTAAATAATATTCATGGAAGAAAAGAAGCTGGATATTAAATCCATTGTTGGATTTGTACTGATTTTTGGGATACTCATATATATGTTTTACCAAAATCAACCCACGCCAGAAGAGTTAGAGGCTCAAAAAGCAGAACAAGAGCAGGTCGAAGCCGAGAAAAGTAAAGTGGAAGAAGAGGCCAAAACGGCAGTTGTTAAAGAAACAAAGACTATAGATCTTAATGATTCCACCGCAGTTGCCCAATATAAGAATACAGTTGGTGCATTTGGTTTCACAAAAACTTCGGATGGGACTACCATCTTGGAAAACGAGGTTTTAAAATTGGAGGTTTCCAATCAAGGAGGGCAGATTGTGGAGGCCAGAATGAAAAATTTTGTGACCCACGATTCCGTTCCCGTATATTTGGTTAAGGATGGGAATGCCAATTTCGCATTGAATTTCACTACCTCCGATAATAGGGTCCTTAGTACAGCGGACCTATATTTTGAGCCATCACTTACGCAGAGTGGGGATAACCATGTACTTTCCATGAAGGCCAAAGTGGCCAACAAACAATTTTTGGAATATCGTTACGAAATGAAGCCGAATGAATATTTGGTGGACTTCACTGTTCGTTCCCAAGGTTTAAGTGGAGTTTTTAATAGCAGTAAGCCGGTTACTTTGGAGTGGGACCTTAAAGGTATCCGACACGATCAGAGTATCAGGTATGAAAATAGATACACCCGTCTAACATACAATCACGATGAGGGAAATATCAGCAAACTTTCTGAGAGCAGCGATTTTGATGAGGAAACCGAAGTGGATGTAAAGTGGTTGTCGTACCGTCAGCACTTTTTTAGTTCCATACTGGCAACGGATAATCATTTTAAAACTGCCAATTTAACCTCTACCAACCTAGTGGAGGAAGAAAGCAAAGAATTGCTTTTCACCAAAGAATATAGTACCCGTGCTCCTTTGGAGCTACAAGGAGGCGAACTATCTCAAAATATGTATTGGTACTATGGACCTACCGATGTTAAAGTGCTGGAAGATTATGAGGATTTAGACCTTGTAGAATCCATTCCTTTTGGATGGGGAATTTTTGGTTGGATCAACCGATATATTTTCACGCCATTTTACACGTTCTTGAGCTCTTTCTTGCCTTATGGTATCGCTATTATTATTATGACCATTGTGGTACGATTGGCGCTTTCGCCAGTAACCTACAAATCCTATTTGTCACAGGCCAAGATGAAGGTGTTGAAACCTGAAATTTCGGAAATCAGCGAAAAGTACAAGGACAATGCCATGAAAAAGCAGCAAGAGACCATGAAGGTCTATAACAAGGCAGGGGTAAGTCCCATGAGTGGTTGTGTGCCAGCCTTGTTGCAGTTGCCTATTTTCTATTCCTTGTTTATGTTCTTCCCAACCTCTTTTGCATTGCGACAAAAACCTTTTTTATGGGCAGAAGATTTATCATCCTATGATACCATTTTTGAGTTGCCGTTCACCATTCCATTTTATGGTGATCATGTATCCTTGTTTCCGATTTTGGCCTCCATAGCTATTTTCTTTTACATGCAGATGACCACGGGGCAGAGTATGCAAATGCAACAGCAGCCTGGAATGCCGAATATGAAATTTATTATGTACCTATCACCCGTGATGATGTTGTTCTTCTTTAACAACTATGCGAGTGGATTGAGTTTGTACTACTTCATTTCCAACTTGATTACCATCTTTATTATGTTGGCCATCAAGAACTACATTTTGGATGAGGATAAAATCCATGCCCAAATTCAGGAAAACAAGAAGAAACCTAAAAAGGAAAACAAGTTCCAGCGTAAAATGCGCGAGATGATGGAACAGGCCGAGGAGCAAAAGAAATCAGGAAAAAGATAATCCTGAGCTAGCATACTTTTTGGTTCAAAAAAAAACTCCCTCAAGATTTCTTGGGGGAGTTTCCATTTACAGGTTTAGTTTGGAAAGATTTGGGACTCCAAAGATGCGGGATAACCTACGTTCAAAAAATAAAAAGTTGTCAAACACCCGGTTTTTGTGGGTAAATAATCTTTTGTTGATGTGTCATCGATGAACGGTAAACCTAGCTCGATAAAAAGCCCCCTCAAATTTAATTGAGGGGGCTTTCAATGCACTATTTATGTAATCAAAAACTAATTAATTCGTAGTATTTGGAATCAGTACAGTGTCCACTACGTGGATTACACCATTGATAGCCTGAACATCTACCGCATCAATACCAATACCTGTGTTTTCTGCACCATCGGTGATATCTGCAATATTATCGCCTGTGCCAGGTAGGTTAATGGTAATCATATCACCTTCCAAAGTAGTTGCTGTGGCACCATCGCTCAAATCGCCTGAACGTATATTGGCTCCTGCCACTACGTGGTGCTGTAATATTGGAATCAAGTCAGCTTCAGCAGGAATACTTGCCAAGGCATCAAATGCTGTGTTGGTAGGAGCGAATACAGTGAATGGGTCGCTACCTGAACCATCTTGAGCAGACAATACGCTCACAAAATCAGTACTTGGTGTCAATTCGGTCAATGCTTGTACCAAAGTAGAGAAGTTAGGGTCAGCTGTAGCAAATGTTACCACGGTAGGCAAGTCAATAACGGTATCAACTGTATGTATTACTCCGTTACTGGCCACAATATCTGCCGTCACAACGCTACTGGTTCCATTTAATGTAACACCATCATCTGTATTAATGTATAAGCTCAAGTTTTCATCAGTAGCAAATTCTGCAGCAGTGTTCACATAAGAATTAGTCAAATCTGAAGAGAATGCAGCAGCGCCAACAACTACATGATTGGATAATATGGCATTCAGGTCATTTGAATTTGGGTTAGTGAATGCGCTAAAGGCATCGTTTCCGGGTGCAAATACTGTAAAGGTCTCTTCTTCGTTGGACAACAAATCGGTAAAGGTTGTGTTTCCGCCATCGGTCAAAGCTCCTACCAATGAGGTCAAACCTGGGTTCGCAACAGCATGGTCCACAATATTTGGAATATCGATTACGGCATTAACAACGTGTACTATTCCGTTCAATGCTTTCACATCTGGAGTTACAACCGTGGACACCCTGTTAAAAGTTACATCACCAGAGGCATCAAAGAATAAACTTACATTTTTATCCCCAGCACCTGTGGCCAAGGTTGAGGTATAACCTGATCCAAGTCCTACCAAATCTTCGGAAGTTACTTCACCGCTGATTACGTGATTAAGTAGTACGTTGGTAAGTACATCAACAGGAACATCTTCCAAAGCTGCACCATTAAGGAAAGTTGCGAATGCTTCGTCGGTCGGAGCCAACACTGTAAAAGGTCCGTCACCTCTCAAAACAGTTGGTAAATCACCATCAGCAGCTACAAGGGCTGCTACCAAATTTTCTAAATTTTCATTACCTAAGGCTAAATCGGTAATAGGCACCAAAATAATATCGGCAAGTTCATCCAAAATAGCTTGTGGCAACAATACTTTATCTATAATATGTACAACACCATTGGAAACTTCAATATTTGCCGTGGTTACCTCTGCAGCGACATCGGTAGCGTCTCCAATAAATACTCCTCCTTGGGTAGATACCTCAATATTGGAACCCTGTAAAGTTGTAATACTCTGACCATCGCTTAAATCGGTTGATAGAACTGCAGCATCAGCAACAACGTGATACGTTAAAATTACAGCTAACAAATCTTGTAACTGTTGGGAACTAAAATCATCCAACGAATCAAACCCGTCCAATTGAGCAAGTAAATCGGTAAAAGCTTCATTAGTAGGTGCAAAAACAGTGAAAGGTCCTTCTCCACTTAGGGCAGCTACCAAATCATTGTTGGCACTTTCGTCGGCCTTTTGCAAAGCGCTCACCAAAGTGTTTAGTTCAGCCGTGGCCTGGGCAGCTTCAACTATGGTTACGCTATCATCAGGTGGCATGTTTCCATCGTCATCGTCCGAACAGGATACAATGGATGTCAATAAGAATAATAAAGTCAGTCTGGTAAAAATTTTTAATGTTTTCATGTGGCGTCATTTTTGTTTAACTATTTAAAATTATGTTTAAACAAAATAATAACCATAACGTTTAACGTTTTGATATAAAACTTTAACAAAATTATGATATTGACAATTTGACGGCTACATGATTACTCAATTTGGTTTATGAGATATTTATCATTTTAATATCAGTCAATTTGTATTTTTGTACTCTTAATTATGTACCATGAAAAAGGTTGTTGTTGGACTTTCGGGAGGAGTGGATTCAAGTGTTGCTGCTTATTTACTCAAGGAACAAGGATATGAGGTTATCGGTCTGTTTATGAAAAACTGGCATGATGATTCCGTTACCATTTCCGAGGAATGCCCATGGTTAGAGGACAGCAACGATGCCTTGATTGTTGCCGAAAAATTAGGAATTCCGTTCCAAACGGTGGATCTAAGCACCGAATACAAGGAGCGTATCGTTGATTATATGTTCAATGAATATGAAAGAGGAAGAACACCCAATCCCGATGTGCTATGTAACCGTGAGATAAAGTTTGACGTGTTTATGAAAATTGCGCTGCAATTAGGTGCCGATTATGTAGCAACAGGACATTATTGCCGTAAGGGAACCATCAAAAATGCCGATGGTACCGAAACCTATCAGCTTTTATCTGGAAAAGACCCAAACAAAGATCAATCCTATTTCCTTTGTCAATTGTCACAAGAACAGTTATCCAAGACCTTGTTTCCCATTGGAGAACTGCAAAAACCAGAAGTAAGGAAAATCGCATCAGAAAATAATTTAATCACAGCGGATAAGAAAGACTCCCAAGGATTGTGCTTTATAGGCAAGGTGCATCTGCCCGAATTTTTGCAACAAAAATTAAAGCCCAAAAAAGGCGTAATTGTAGAAGTACCAAATAATGCCTCCCAATTCGAAACCACGGTTCCAGAGTTTAAAAATGAAAGGGAGAAACTGATTTTCCGTGCGGAGAAACCTGTTTATTCCCAAGCTGATGGAAAAGTAGTTGGCGAGCATCAAGGTGCTCACTATTTTACCATTGGTCAACGTAAAGGGTTGAATGTGGGTGGAACCAAGGAACCACTTTTCGTAATCGACACAGATGTTGATAAGAATATCATTTATACCGGTCAAGGAAAATCCCATCCAGGGCTTTTAAGGAATACGCTGTTTATAAAAGAAGATGAGTTGCATTGGGTACGGCCCGATCTAGCTTTGGAAGTGGATGGGACCATGGAGGTGATGGCCCGCATCAGATATCGTCAACCCTTACAGCCAGCAACACTTTACAAAGTGGAAAATGGTTTGTATGTTGATTTTAAGGACAAGCAATCAGCTATCACCGAAGGGCAATTCGCTGCATGGTACATTGATGATGAGTTGATTGGCTCAGGGGTTATTTCGTAAATCCATACCTTATTTATTTTGATTATTTTGGTGGAAACTTGAACGAACTTTTCATGCAGAATAGAATCACACAACTTTTTGGAATACAATATCCCATTATTCAAGGGGGCATGGTTTGGGCCAGTGGTTGGCGACTGGCCTCTGCGGTTTCCAATGCTGGGGGACTGGGCCTGTTGGGAGCGGGTAGTATGTATCCCGAGGTGTTGGAAGAGCATATTATCAAATGTAAAAAAGCGACGGACAAACCTTTTGGGGTCAACGTTCCCATGCTTTACCCTGATATCGAGAAGTTGATGAACATTATAGTGGACCAAGGGGTGAAAATTGTGTTCACTTCGGCAGGAAACCCTAAAACTTGGACCAAATTTCTTCAAGATAAAGGAATCACTGTTGTCCATGTGGTCAGTAGTGTAAAGTTTGCCTTAAAAGCACAAGAAGCGGGAGTGGATGCTATTGTTGCTGAAGGATTTGAAGCAGGTGGACATAATGGACGTGATGAAACAACTACTATGGTGTTGATTCCTTCCGTAAAAGAAAAAATAAGTATTCCTCTAATCGCGGCTGGTGGAATTGCTACGGGCAGGGCCATGTTGGCTGCCATGGTTTTGGGTGCCGATGGTGTTCAGGTGGGGAGTAGATTTGTAGCCTCTCCCGAAGCATCTTCGCACGAACTTTTTAAAAAATGGGTCGTCGATGCCAAAGAAGGGGATACCCAACTCACCTTAAAAGAACTGGCTCCTGTTCGATTGCTTAAAAACAAGTTCTTCCAAGATATTCAAGAGGCCTATGCGAATGGTGCTTCCAAAGAAGATTTACAGGCCTTATTGGGAAGGGCTAGGGCCAAGAGAGGTATGTTTGAAGGCGATATGGAAGAAGGAGAACTGGAAATAGGGCAAGTTTCTGGATTGATTCATAACATAACACCCGCAGCAAAAATTGTTGAAGAATTAATAGCGGAGTTCAGCCGAGCAAAAGCCGAAATACTGGACTATTAAGGTATTGCGCTAAAAGTTTAGAAAACTTTTAATACTTTTATGCTGCGCAATGAGAACACTAATCCCCACACTACTCTTTTTTGTGCTCGCCTCGCATTGCCATGGGCAAGTGGAGCGGGACAAAGCACTCCATTTTTTGGGTGGCAATCTTTTTGGCCTTGCAGGGGCTGGAATCGCTAAACAAGCCACCGATGGTAATCGTTTATGGACCTTTGTAGGGTCTGTTGCGGGCAGTACCCTTATCGGATTGGCTAAAGAAACTGTAGATGCTGGTCAGCGTGACAATGGTTGGGACAATGATGACCTTGCGGCCACTATTCTTGGAGGTGTTACCGTTGGTGTTACTATAGATCTTTTCTCCAAGAAAGATGACAAGAGGCGTTTACGTGGTCGATATTCCAATTTGGATTTAAAGAAGAAAAAACGTTTTCTACAACCTAAAACGGAATTCGTTGTTTTGGAGGGCAAACTCCCCGCTTTGAATACCTTGGGGCTTTCCAATCAACAGTTTACGGTTAAATAATTCCCCTCGCTTTTATTTCTAAATATTTATTGATGGTATTTACTGTCAATTTTTCCGGTTTCGTCAAAATAGTCTGTATGCCATACTTTTGAAGTTCCTTTTGCATCAGTCGTTTTTCCAAGGAAAATTTCTCGGCAATTGTTTTGTGATATATGGCCTGTAAATCTTCGGTATCTTCTGCAATTAGAGATTCTAATTCGGTATTTTCAAAGAAGATAACTACTAACACATGTTTTTTCGCCATGGCCAAGATAAAGGGCAATTGCCGTTTTAGTCCAGACATATGCTCAAAATTGGTGTAAAGCAATAATAAACTTCGCTGGTTGACCTTTCGTTTTACATGGGCATATAACAATCCAAAATCTGAATCAGAAAATGTCGTCGAAATGTTATACAAACTCTCCATGATGATATTCAAGTGCGTGAGTTTTTGCACAGCAGGGACGAAGGTTTCAATCTTTTTGGAGAATGTGAGCAACCCTGTTTTATCGTTACGTTTTAGGGCAACATTGGAAAAAGCCAATGCTGAATTGATGGCGTAATCCAATAAACTCAAACCATTGAATGGCATTTTCATGACCCTTCCTGTATCAATTATGGAATAAATAGGTTGCGACCTTTCATCTTGGTATTGGTTTACCATCAATTGGTTCTTTTTTGCTGTGGCTTTCCAATTGATGGTACGGACATCATCACCCTTTATATATTCTTTGATTTGTTCAAATTCCTGGGTGTGGCCAATACGTCTAATTTTTTTCAAACCAAATTCGGTCAAACGATTGCTGGTAGCCAAAAAATCGTATTGCTGCATTTGAATAATGGAAGGGTATACAGGAACCATTTGATCCTTTTGGAACACAAATTTCCTTTTGATGATGCGTAGGGGTGAGGAAGCAAAAACAATCAAATTGCCGAAAACATATTCACCACGTTCCACAGGCCGTACCGAATATTCAAAATAATGGGGTTCTCCTTTCTGCAATTGGCTTTTATGTTCAAAATCCCTTTTTTGGAATTGAACGGGCAATTCATCAATAATGGAGACTTCCGTTTTAAAAGGGTATTTGGAATTTAGATGAACCGATAAAATATTTTGGTCGCTGTTTGATAATTTCCGGGGTAGATTTCGATGTGCTTTGATGGCGTTTGGTGTAGCGTACAAAAAATACAGGTCCAAAAAGAAGAGTGCCATTAAAAGGAATACCAATAACCAAGCAATAGGATAAAGGATGGGCACCCAATAGGAAATTACAAAGCATGCAGATAGCAGGGCGATATACCGAAAGAAAATATTATGTATGTAGAGCGACCGAAGAAATGCCATGTTTATCGTGGAATTTCAACGGACTCCATAATTATGGAGACTACATTTTCGGTGGTCATGCCTTCCATTTCTCGTTCTGGGGTTAAAATCACCCTGTGATTAAGTACAGGTACCAAAGCTTTTTTTACATCTTCGGGAATTACAAAATCCCTTCCGGAAATTGCTGCAAATGCCTTTGCTGCGGTAAGTACGGCAATGGAGGCCCTTGGCGAGGCACCCAGGTACAAATGAGGGTGGTTTCTGGTTTGTGTGATAATATTGGCGATGTAGTCCAATATTTTTTGCTCGACCACCACTTCGTGAATATTCTTCTTGAATTCAATCAATTTTTTAGGGGTAAGTACTGCTTTAATTTGGTCCTGTGGTTTTTCACCCTTTCGCTCGTGATGGTTTTGTAGAATTACTATTTCTTCCTCAACCGAAGGGTAATCCACTTTAATTTTGAAAAGGAAACGGTCCAATTGAGCTTCGGGAAGGGCATAGGTGCCTTCTTGTTCAATGGGGTTTTGGGTGGCCAAAACCATAAATGGTTGTCCCATTTTATAGGTAGTACCGTCCACGGTGGCTTGCCTTTCCTCCATGGTTTCAAAAAGGGCTGCCTGTGTTTTGGCGGGAGCACGGTTGATTTCATCTATCAAAATAATATTTGAAAAAATAGGACCTTTTTTAAACTCGAACTCCGTGGTCTTGGTGTTGAATACAGAAGTTCCCAAAATATCACTCGGCATTAAATCCGGAGTAAATTGAATACGGCTGAATTCTGTTTTCAATGTTTTCGCAAAGAGTTTGGCGGTAACCGTTTTTGCAATACCGGGCACCCCCTCAATCAAGGCATGTCCATCTGCCAGAATTGAAATAATCAGAAGTTCGATAAAATCTTTTTGCCCTACGATTATGGTGGACAGTTCTTTTTTTATCTGTTCCACCGTGCCCCTCAACTCTTCCAGGGGGACTCTGTTGTCAAAATTCAGGTCTTTATTTTCCATCAACGTTTGCTTTAAATGCTTGTATTTTTTGATTCAGATTCTTTAGTTCGGTTTCGGTCACGAATTGTTTAGCCTTCAGCTTTGAGATCAAACTCATCAAAGTTTTGACATCTTTCAAATCAGTATTGCTACGCATAGCTAGATTCCTTAAAAATGCTTCGTCTTCCAAATTTTGGGTAGAAGCATGAAGTTTGGACCTGATATATTCCAAAAAGTAATCAATTTTATGCTTTGTTATCAAGGGTAGTTCCCCTTTTTCAAAATACATATCGGCAATGGTCCGCGTAAATGCCAAGGTCTGGTTTTTTAAAGGAGTTACAACTGGAATGGCTCGTTGCTTTCGTTTTCCTTCAAAAATTATATAGATGAGCGCACCAATCAGGATAAGGTAGTAGGCCCATTTAAATTGTTTAGTGTTTAAGAAAAGGTACATGGGGGAGGTGTAAAAAGATTTCCCCGATTTATGAAAATTATCCATGTAAATCTGTCCATTTCGATCCAAATAGGACAATAATCCTGCTGTATATTCCAGATTATTATCCTTAATGATAAAGTAATTGGTAAAGGCCTTTGGAAAGCTGGTCAAAACGATTTCTCCCTTCCCAAAAGCTTGCTTTATGGAGTTTACATGTTTTGTGATGGTATCCGTGCTGTCCGAGGGAGAATACACTTGGCCAAGAACCGTAGTGTGTAAAGTGTCCAACTGATCAAAACTTGTGGTGTAATAGTCCTTGGTGAATTCAACCCTTTTGTGATTGATATTTGGATTGACCAATTCAAAATAAAATAGAGGTTCCAAGGTGCCATCATTATAAATGTTTCGTTGTTCCAAATGCAAGGTGTCCAATAGTTTTTTTTCAAAAGATCTTGAGGCTACAAAAAGCATATTGCCTTGATCCACCCAATCCAAAAGGGTATTCAATTCTGCTTCTTCAAACGCAACGGATTCATTTACAAAAAAATAGGTGCCTTTTATGGAGTCGGTACGAGTAAGGAATTCAAAAGGTGGTTTTTGGATTCGTTGTATTTTATTTGGGAAGTACTTCTCCATTAAATCATTCAACACATAGGTACCATAGGGAATCTTATGGTGGGACACATACGAAGGGAACCAATTGATTTTCTTTGATTTGTTGTATTCCATGACGAAAATGGCCGCTAGGGTCAAAACACCGATCGCTATATATATCCATCCTTTTTTAGACATGGGTTATCATGTTTTTTAAGGATGTAAATACAACTTCGGCTTTTTCGTATCGTTCTTGGTCAATATCAAACTCACCGTACCAAACATAATCGTAGAGCAAAGTGGCTTTACCAAAATCATTTTTGAGGTTGCTCTCGGAAAGCTCTTCTATATAATCATCATTAGTTTTTTGTTGTTGCCAGTCAATCAATTCTTTTTCTGAAAGTAATTGTAAGATGTATAGGTAGTAATAACGGATGGCAAGCCGATAATTTTTATCAACCAATGCATTTTTAATCAATTGCTGAATGTCCTCATTTTTGATGATGTGCTCATCTTCGGACAGGGAAACCACATTCGGGTTCTTTTTGTTTTTCCCCATCCCTTGCATATTGGATTTGATAAAAAAACGAATCACCAGATACAGGAACAGTGCAAGGAGCAAATAGGGTAGAATCTGTAAAAACACTGCCAGATAACCTTCGGCATTGCCAGCACCAAAGATCCATTCAAAAAAACGACGTAACAAATTGTAGAACCAATTGGTGATATCGGTCCACCAAGTGCTTTCGACTTTTACCTCTTCATAATTAAAAGCATCATCACCCTTGTAGGTTTCGAGGTCTTCCTTGCTAAATTCAATGGCTTCAACATCCGAGTTATCATACTTGACAATAGAATCGTTTTGGGCAAAAAGAATTGTCCACGATAATAGTAGGTATGATAAAATCAGTTTCTTGTGCATCTATTCCTCCGAAGATTTACCAAGGCTTTCAATGCGCTCAAATGTGCCCGTAAAATTTTTCTTTTCGTTGAGGTTGAAAAATATCATGGAAGTAGCTACCAAAAATATAATGTTCATAAGGAATTGAACTAAGGTGCTTATAATGTTTAAGAAAAGGTAAATAGGGTCGTTAAAGACATTGAAATTCTCAGCATCCATTTCACCAGAAAACACACCCATTTTAATCCACATATAAATGGCGGATGGCAAACTAAAAGCATATGAGGCAATAGCTACAATAATATATACAACGAAAAGTGTTGCAAATGTGATCCACCAATTTTCTTTGATCAAGGTAAAACTATATTGATAGGATTCCATGGCATCCTTTTTTAGGAACACCAGAATGGCAAAGGAAATGGATAAGGGGACGGCAAGATAAATACCAGGTATTATACAAAAGAATATACCCACCATTACCGATAATCCGATTAAAATGCCCAGACCAATCAATGACCAAAAAGAACTGTAGACGCCTTGGCGGATTTCATCAAAATTTGTAGAACCATGGTTGTTGATATATGATTTTATATAGTGTAAAACGGTTCCCTGTGCCAGAACATAGGCTGCAATGGAACTGAACATTAAGGCAACAATAGCCAAAATCATAATTATGGGTGAATACAAAGAGTCCGTCGTATTACCAACCATCCCTAAATTAAAAATATCGCCAATGGTATACATATAAAACCCCATAGAAATCAACATGACCAAAATATAGGGTCCCACAATTTTTATAATGGTCCTAAAAAACGGTTTAAACTCATTTCTAATAAAGGCAAAAGAGTCGGAAAGGATGTCCCCTAATTCGCGTTGCTTCTTAAATTCGATGTACTTATTGGATATCTGCATGGATGGTTTTTCTATGGATTTGGTTTGGATAAATAAT
Source organism: Allomuricauda sp. (assembly GCA_040285615.1). GTDB lineage: Bacteria > Bacteroidota > Bacteroidia > Flavobacteriales > Flavobacteriaceae > Flagellimonas. Next base: position 620,166 of record JAVJRL010000009.1, on the reverse strand, counting down.
GTAATAGAATATGATTAAGAACAACGAAGCCAGGATAATTAAAATTGCCAACCAATCTGGCATTTCGGTATATCGGGTAACAAAACCTTCCAAAAAGCCTGCAATAATGAAGAAGGGTATGGTGCTTACCATTATCTTAAGCCCGTTTTTAACGCCCCGTTTAAAGGATTCCAATCGAGTATAAGTGCCCGGGAAAAGAATTCCATTGGCCAAAACCAATCCAGCACAGCCAGCAATTATAATTACGGATATTTCTATTGTTCCATGAATCCAGATGGTTCGCGCAGATTCCCAAAAAAGCCCTTTTTCATAAAAAAAGTACTGGAAACTCCCTAACATGATTCCATTTTGAAGTAGGATGTAAAGTGTGCCAACTCCTAAAAATATACCAAACGCAAAAGCGTAGATGGCCACTTTAATATTGTTTATGGTAATACCCAAGAACATATTGAAGGCTCCTTGTTCTTTATAAACAGCCATAGGGTCACCTTTTTCTATATTCTCCAAGGTCATATTTACGTAGCCATTGCCCAAAATAGAGCGCACAAAATCACCTTCGTTTGCTGAGGAGAAAGCCCCCACCGTTACAAAAAAGGCAAATACCAAGAAAGAAATCAGTAATTCTCGATGATGGTGTTTGAACATGGTCGGAAACTCCGTTTTCCAAAAATGGACAATACGGTTTCTGGATTCCCGTTTGGTTTTATAGATTTTTTGGTGTGCTTGGGAGGCAAGTGTATTCAGATAAATCTGGGTATTGCTCCCAGGGTAAAAGGTCTTGGCATAACTAAGGTGGTCGGTGATCTCAATGTATAAATCGGAAAGCTCATCAGGATGAAGTTGCCCTTTATTGATCAGGGCATTTTCAAAAGCGGCCCATTTATCCTTATTTTGCCTAACAAAAGCGGCCTCGCGCATTACATCCGGTGGTTTGTAAGTAAAGAAACTAAAATATGGAACAATTTCAAATAGAAACGGCCCAAAATATAACTATCAATCAAAACACATCCCACCTTGGTGAGCGTATGCTGGCTTATATTATTGATAGCTTTATTATTGTGTGCTACACTATTTTGGTTGTCTTTTTTTTGGTTTCACTAGAAATAGATATTGAAGATCAATGGGCATTTTATTTGATACTTACATTACCCGCCTTTTTCTATTATTTGCTTTTTGAAACCTTGATGGATGGCAAAACCATTGGAAAGGGTGCGATGAAACTACGGGTGGTGAAATTGGATGGTTCCAAACCTAATTTTGGCAACTATTTTGTTCGATGGGCACTTCGGATCATTGATGTAAGCCTTACTTCGGGAGGAGCGGCTGTCTTGACTATTTTGATTCGGGGAAAAGGCCAACGAATCGGTGATATTGCCGCAGGAACCACGGTCATCAGCGAAAAAAAACGAGTATCATTGAAAGATACGCTGCTTCGTGAACTACCTGAAGACTATAAGCCAACATTTCCTCAGGTAACAGTTTTTAAAGATCAAGAAATGCAGACCATCAAAGAGCTGTATGATAAATCCAAATTGAACGGGAACCACAATGTTATTGTTTCATTGGATAAGCGCATCCGGGAAGTATTGGGTGTTCAGACCACCTTGCAACCCATAGAATTTGTAGATGTGATTATCAAAGATTATAATTACTATACCCAAAAAATGTAAATATGCTTTATCAAACTATCGATATTTTGGGTACTGTGGCCTTCGCTATCTCTGGGGTTCTGGTCGCGATGGAAAAACGTCTGGATTTATTCGGTGTGCTTATTATTGCATTCGTAACCGCAATCGGGGGCGGTACCCTAAGGGATTTATTAATTGGTAATACACCTGTAGGGTGGATGCAGGATCTTACTTATGTAATCACGATTTTTATTTCGGTGGTTGTTGCTATCATATTTGTAAATAAACTCAAATACCTCAGAAAATCATTATTTCTGTTTGATACCATAGGTATTGGACTCTATACCATGGTAGGTGTGGAAAAAGGCTTGGAAGCTGAACTGTTGCCTATCATGTGTATTTTTTTGGGCACCATGACAGCCTGTTTTGGTGGTGTAATACGTGACATTCTCTGTAATGAAATCCCCGTCATTTTTAGAAAGGAAATTTATGCAACTGCTTGTATTTTGGGAGGGGGCAGCTACTTTCTCTTTACGCTATTCCCCATTCAGGACGGTTATGCCTATGTAGCCGCCATTTTAGTAGTGATTGTATTGAGGTTGATTGCCGTTAAGTTTGATGTGCGGCTGCCCAACATTTACAAAAAGGAGGCCTAGACCTTTTGTTCCCTAACTTTTTTTCAATATTAGTTAATCATTTTTTAGTCTGATTAATCTATTATTAATCATTTTTACTTTTCCATTATCCACTATCTGCTGGGTATACCTCTACATTGGTTCCTGTTTTTGGAATATCTGTTAGCTAATCAATGTAAAATATGAAGTATAAGAATGCGATCCCACTTTTAAATCAAATTCTTTGTGTTATTTTTTTGATGGGGTTTACCTCAAATGCACAAGAAAAAATTAAAGGTAAAGTGGTCGATGCCTCTGATGGGCAACCCTTAATAGGCGCACAAATTATACTGAAACCGAGTAAGAAAGGAACCATGACCGATGATTTTGGAAGATTTGAGGTTAAAGCAGATTCCCACGATGGTTCGCTAGCTGTGAAGTATTTGGGTTACGAAGAATGGGAAGCATCGATACCTGATAATTATGACTTGGGAATCATAGCATTAAAAAGGTCCAATACCACCTTGAGCGAAGTAATTGTAAGTGCATCGCCCAAAAACTTTAAAAGTGAATTTAAAGGGAGCAATTTTAGGATCAACCCCGTTACACTGAAGAACATTAATCCATTAAGTACTGAAGAGGTGCTACGAACCATCCCTGGGGTCAATATTGTTGGGGATATGGGATTGTCCAACCGACCGAACATCAGTATTCGCGGTTCGTGGGGCAGGCGCTCCAAAAAGGTGCTGTTGATGGAAGATGGTACCCCATCGGCACCAGCGCCTTACATTGCTCCTGGAGCTTATTATAACCCTGTTAGCGACCGCATTACCTCGATTGAAGTATACAAGGGGGCAGATTTACTGAGGTACGGACCTAACAATATGTACGGTGCTGTTAATTATATTACGGCCCTTCCACCCCAAAAACCGACCCTACGACTAAAATTAACGGGCGGACAGCGCAACTATACCTCTGGACTGTTCTCCTATGGGGGCACCTGGAATGATATCGGAGGGTTGATTGAAGGTGTTTACAAGAAGTTCGATGGGTTTACCGATAATTCATCGGTTGAGGTCTTGAACCTGAATGCAAAAATTTTTGCCAAACTGTCGGATAATCAATCACTTTATTTCAAGGTCAGCGGTCAGTTTGAAGACAATCAGGCCTCTTTGAGTTCCCAAACTCCTTTCACTTTTGAGACCGACCCGACCCAAAACCCATTGGATGCAGATCAATTTGTTATGAGGCGCTACGGTGTGGATATTATTCATAAATGGCTCCCAGAGGATGATTTGAGCTTTACCACAAAAGTATATGCGTCGGATTTTGAACGAGATTGGTGGCGACAGGTAACTGCCAAAGTTCGGGCATCCGAAGTTCAGGATTATGTGGGCGATGAAATTTTTAATGATAGATATGGGTATTTGGCAGGACGAACATTTGATGATGAGGACTATGTCATCGTGGGTCGCATGGAAAACGGACAGGAAAGCACTACGGACAGTCGGTGGATTTATCGTGTTTCCGGAATCAAAGAAACCGTAAACGCAGATTGGGAAGCCTTTGGGGCGCCAAGTGCGTTCGAGGGTAGTATCAACCTACACCGTGAAACCTTCAAGGATGTTTTCTTAGTGGCCGACAATTCCAGATGGGCCAGATATGGGGCAGCGACCAAAGATTTGTGGTATCGGTTGTGGTCCGCCAATGGATTTGTTCGCAATGAATTCCATTTTGGAAAATTGGGAGTGACACCTATTCTTCGTTTTGAGCACGTGGATATGTTCCGGCAGGATCTTTTCGCCTTGTCACAAAACCCTGATTTGAAAAGTACTATACAAGGGAGGGAGCCGAATGTATACAATCAGTTTTTGCCTGGGATTACGGTAAATTACGATTATGACAATGGTGAATTTTACGGTAGTGTGTATCAGGGAATGATAGCTCCTTCCAAAGTGTTCGGGTTTTTGGTGGAGCAAGACGGCGTGGTTACCAACCCCTTGGCAGGGCAGAGTATTAATATTGATCCCGAGTTGAGCTGGAACAAGGAAGTTGGTTGGAGAGGTAGTCTATTGGACAATTGTATCCAAGGACAGTTGACCTATTTTCACAATGCGAGCAGGAACTTTTACGCGGGAGGTCGAAATGAAGTATTTACTGAGTTGGGGAAAATTAATGTGCAAGGAATTGAAATGGCAGTCAATGCCGAGCTTTTGAACGCCAACGGACATCAATTGCATTTTTTGGGAAATGTAACCTATATGGATTCCAATGTAAAAGCAGGCAAGTTGGAGGATAGAGATCTCTTTTCCCAAGTGATTCACAGTACGACCACCCAGAACGAGTATGTGGACAAGATAAATGCGAACAGGAACGCTTATGAAATTTATGTGGATAATGGGAGCGGAGAAGTCTTGTTGACTGATGCAACAATTAATGCTTCCCAATTTCCCAATATTACAAAGAGCACCATTACCTTCGGAAATGAAGGACTTTCGGATTCGGAGGCACCTTACACTCCAAATATTAATATGAACCTTGGTCTGAATTATGATTGGAATCGATTATCCAGCGGTTTTAATGTACATCATTTGGGCAAGCAATACACCGAATTCCACAATTTTGTGAATGAATCTGCAGATGGAGCCATTGGCCAATTGCCAGCTTACACGACGATAGATGCTTTTGTGAATTATGACTTGACCATCTACAAGAAAATCGATGCGACCATTTTTATCAACGGAAAGAACATTACCAATAACATTTATAGGGCTTCCCGGTTGAACAGGGCCACCTCGGGAGTGTTCGGTGGCGGTTTCCGTCAAATCATATTTGGAATCAACATGAAAATTTAAAATACAACTTATGAACCATTCAAACCCAACTAGAAAAAATCGCTTTATCACTATTACTATTGGTGTAGTATATTTTTGGTTTGGGGCATTAAAATTTGTCCCGAACCTGAGTCCGGCCGAGGATTTGGCAAAAAATACTATTCAACAACTTACTTTTGGGTTGATACCCGATGATATTTCCATAATTCTACTTGCTATTTGGGAAGTAGGATTGGGTATTTTATTGGCTTTCGGATTGTTTCGAAGACAAGCAGTGATTCTAGCCTTGGTTCATATGGTCTGTACCTTTACACCGCTTATTTTCTTTCCGAATGATGCTTTTGGGGAAGTACCACTATCGCTAACTCTTGTGGGACAATACATCATGAAAAATATCATAATCATTGCCGCACTTGTTTCCATTTATGAAGGTAAGACTGTGACCAAAAACTCTGCAATTCAACGAAAAAGCGAAAAAGTAGGTTTGCCGTACCAAATGTTGATTCGTAAAAATTTCTTTAAAAAGTATTAAGGTCAGCTTAGCATGTTTACCCTTAATGTAAAACAGACTGTTGAATCATAATACTTCAGCTTTTAGAATGTAAATATTTTGCCATGGCCAATCACCATCGCCTACGGGAACGTTGTTTATGGCATCAACCACATCCATTCCTTCAACAACTCGACCAAATGGCGTATAAGAACCGTCAAGATGATAGGAGCCTGGATCGGTGACAACAATAAAAAATTCGTAGGGAGAGGCCAATTTGTGTGGGTTGTCCCGTTCGCTGCTGGGCATGGATATGGTTCCCCTATGGTGTTTATGGCCTTTTTTTGCATCTGGAGGGAGTAAGTACCGACCTATTTTTCCACGTTTGCGAGCGGTTTTCCGATCATCAGAATTTCCGCCCTGGATAATAAAGTCTTTTACCACTCTGTGGAACTGGGTGCTATCAAAATAATGTTGTCTTGCCAGGTAAATGAAATTGGCTTTGTGGTAGGGCACATCATCATACAACTGTACTGTAAAACTGCCCATGGTAGTGGTAATCTTTACCTTGTCCTTTTTTAGTGTTTTTGCATAGTCAAAAAAGAAATCGATGGCATTTTCTTCGGTAAGTTTAAAGGGCTCTTCCTCTTCTTCCACGGCAGTAGAATCCACTTCGATTTTTGGAACAGTGTCGATGTTTGCAATATTTTCCTCAACTTTGTCCTTCTCCTTCTTAGGGGATTCTCCACAGGAAACGAATAAAAGAAATAATATACTTGTAGTTAAAGCCGATTGTCTCAACAGTATGGATTTTAATGAATTTTGTCAACTTGCTCTAAAATTAAAAAATCTCCCACTTCCTGGAGAAGTTTCCCATAATAAAATGTCACCTGAGCTCCGCATTCAATGGTTGAAGGAGAACAAAGTACAAGATATAAACCCAAAGCGGGCAGGGGTTATGGCATTGTTCTATCCAGATGTTGAACAAAGAACTCGGTTACTTTTGATTCTGAGAAAAGTTTATCAAGGAGTGCATTCCAATCAAATTGGGTTTCCAGGAGGAAAGGTGGAGGAGTATGACAAAGACTTAATGGATACTGCATTGAGAGAAACACATGAGGAAGTTGGTGTCCCTCCAACCAAGGTTGAGGTAATCAAAGAACTGAGCGAAGTATATATTCCGCCGAGTAATTTTTTGGTAAGACCTTACATCGGGATTTATCCCAATCCACAACCTTTTGTTAAGGAAGAAAGCGAAGTGGAAAGTCTTGTGGAGGTGTATCTCCGGGATTTTTTGGATGATTCCAACCATATTCAAGAAATTTTGAGTACTTCCTACGCAAAAAATATAAATGTACCTGCCTTTAAACTAAATGGTTACACCGTTTGGGGTGCCACAGCCATGATGTTGAGCGAGATCAAAGAGCTTTTACGGCAAGTGCTTTGATGGCTATTTTGTAAATTTGCAGATAATAACCAACACTACATATGGGCCTTTTTAAGAAAAATCCTTTCGGACATATTTTATTTTTTAAACGATGGCTGATTCGTATTGCTGGTATGATGACACACCAACGATACAAAGGGTTTAATACACTGGAAATTGAAGGGTCCCAGATTATCCGTGAGCTTCCTGAGAACAATGTACTTTTTGTAAGTAACCATCAGACTTACTTTGCCGATGTTGTGGCCATGTTCCATGTATTTAATGCCAGTTTGAAGGGGAGGGATGATACTATTAAGAATTTGGGCTATCTCTGGAATCCAAAACTGAATATTTACTACGTGGCGGCCAAAGAGACCATGAAAAAAAGTCTATTGACCAAAATTTTGGCCTATGCGGGTTCCATAAGTATTGAAAGAACATGGAGGGCCGATGGTCAAAACGTGAATCGACAGGTGAAGTTCAGTGATATTTCCAATATTGGAAAAGCTTTGGACGATGGATGGGTAATTACTTTTCCTCAAGGAACTACTACGCCTTGGAAACCTTTGCGAAAAGGTACGGCTCACATCATTAAAAAATACAAACCTGTTGTGGTACCTGTAGTTATTGATGGGTTCCGTCGTTCTTTTGATAAAAAGGGACTTCGCGTTAAAAAGAAGGGGATTCTACAATCCATGCAAATAAAAGAGCCCTTGGAGATTGATTACGACAATGAATCCATTGACGCCATATTGGAAAAATTGGAGTATGCCATAGAGCAGCATCCATCTTTCCTAAAAGTAATTCCACAAAAGGAACTTCTTGCTTACGAAGAGGAAAACCAAAAAAGGCGTTACAGTTACAAAGGCAAATTAGATAATTAGACCTCTAACCTTTTGAGCTCGTTGTAGTTTTTTCTCAGCTTTTTCAGTAAGATACCGTAAAGGAGTTTGTAGAATAGCCAAATTATAAATAAGACTACAGCCGTAATTGCTATGGATGTAATGATGATCATTCCCCAAAAAGCTGCGGTATTACCATCTTGAGCAGCTGTTTCAACTATTTCTAGACCCTCTGGAGTATATAGCAAAACACCATAAGCATAAATAATAGCACTAATTGTAAATATGATAAGATTGAACCACACATATTGCGTTACGGTTCGTTTTACTTTTAGTATGGTCTTCATCAAATTTCTGGATGAATCCGTGAAGGAGATTTTTTTATAATTGATGTAAAACTTATAGATAAAGTAAAGAATGATGGCGTAGTTGATGATATTGATACCCATTACCACTTTATAAATGTGCATGGCCTTAAGCTCTTGCATGGTCTCTGGTCCACTAAAGACAATATTGATCCCTGCCCAGAAAACAAATTCTATAATGCTGATATAAAAAATCCATTTTACTATGGACGATGATTTTTTCTTGATCATCGGATATATTTCCTCATAGGACAGTTTGGGAAGATTTGCTTCCCGCTTCTGCCAATCTTTTTTCAAGAGCTCCAGTTCATCCAGCATATATTAAGGATTTAATATGGTTCTTAATTTAGTTTTTACCCTGCTCATCTTCACTCTAGCATTTACTTCAGAAATACCCAAAGTTTCGGCTATCTCGGAATAATCCTTGTCTTCGAGATATAGAAACACCAAAGCTTTGTCAATATCGCCAAGTTGTTTAACAGCGTCGTACATTAATTTTAATTGTCGTTCCTCTGTATCATCATAATCAGTGGCCTTGATTTTATAGAGAACCGAGTCAAAATCTTGGGTTTTCACCCTTTTTTTAGACTTTCTGTACAATGTAATAGCCGTATTCAATGCAACACGATACATCCATGTGCTAAACTTGGCATCTCCCCGAAACTTTGGGTATGCTTTCCACAATTGAATAGTGATTTCTTGGAACAGATCGTTGTGGGAATCCTTGTCGTTGGTATATAGACTGCACACCTTATGGACAATGTTTTGATTGTCCTCAAGTTCCGTCACAAAACGATGTTCCAGTTCTTTGTTCACTAAACGGTTGGTAAGTTTACTTTAATTATAAGTATCTATAAAGTAGCTTTTGTTACAGTGTTTGATAAAAATTCTATTTACGATAGTCCAAAGCCGGGGGTCTGTTGCCCAGCATTGGAATATATTTGAAGTCTTTTCCCCTTCTTTCTTCCAATTCTTTTTTGGCAGTTTCAACCGTTTTTGGGTTTTCAAAAATATCCATGGCGGTGAGTGCCAAAGTCTTTGCAGCAACCATCATCCCTTTGGAGCCAATGCTCATACCACCAGCTGCAACTGCTTGCCAACTATGTGCGGGTGTTCCAGGAACCCAAGTCGCAGTTCCCAAGCCTGCGGTGGGTACGGTATAACTAACATCACCTACATCGGTGGAGCCATATGCGCGTGCAGTTTCTCTATAAGGTTGAATTTTTTCAGCGGAAGAAATTTCTGGGGCACCTTTCCCTAAAGTTGCTGATATTTTTTCTGCAAAAGCTTTTTCTTCTTCGTTATAGGTGACACCACCAACTTTTTCCAAATTGTCGTACATTATTTTTTGAACAGTCAAGTTGGGTAAAAGTTCATGAGTTCCCCCGATCATTTCATATTCCATGGTAGTGCCGGTACCCAAGGCAGCTCCTTCGGCTGCTTTTACGATTCTATCAAAAATATCAATGACCACATCTCTGGAGTTGTGACGTGCATAGTAATAAACTTCAGCAAAATCTGGAACCACGTTGGGAGCTTTACCACCATTGGTAATCACGTAGTGGATTCTGGCTTCTTGTGGAATGTGCTCTCGCATCATGTTTACCATGGCATCCATGGCTTCCACACCATCCAATGCGGAACGTCCTTTGTCAGGTGCTCCAGCCGCGTGGGCAGAAACCCCATAAAACCTGAATTTAGCAGACTTATTGGCCAAAGCGGCACCGGCGCTTGCCGCATTTGCGGATCCTGGGTGCCAGTGAAGCGCCACATCCACATCATTAAAAACACCCTCGCGGACCATGTATACTTTTCCTGATCCACCTTCTTCTGCTGGACATCCGTAAAAACGTATTGTTCCTTTTATATTGTTGGTTTTCATCCAATTCTTTACTGAAATGGCCGCTGCGGTGGACGCTGTGCCAAAAAGATGATGACCGCATGCATGACCGGCAGCTTTACCTGCCGATTTTTTCTCGGGAACAGCCTCTTGAGAAAGCCCAGGTAGGGCATCAAATTCTCCCAAAATGGCAATTACAGGATATCCGGAACCATATTCGGCTTTAAAAGCGGTCGGAATCCCGGCAATACCTTTTTCTATGGTAAAACCTTCACCTGAAAGGGTCTCCTGCAAAAGAGCTGAACTTTGCTCTTCCAAATACCCCATTTCTGCAAGGTCCCAAATATTATGGGCGATTTCGCTATATTTTTCGGATTTTGAATCCAAATCTTTGATTACATCATTCTTCTTTTTTTGGGCATGAACACCCATGGTACACAATAGAAGAAGCGCACCTAACGGGAGAATTTTTCTCATTGGTTGAAGTTTTTTTGAGTTAGAAGCTAAAGATACAAAAAAACAAACCCTGACATGATACGTCCTGTCTTGGAATACTTAAATTTGCTAGTATGTCGAGAATGAATATTCCTCAGTCCAGTTATCCAAGAGTCGTTATCGTGGGCGGCGGTTTTGGAGGTATTGCATTAGCAAAAAAATTAAGCAAGAAGGAAGCCCAGGTGGTTTTGTTGGATAAACACAATTATCACAACTTTCAACCGTTACTTTATCAAGTGTCCACAGGCGGATTGGAACCCGATTCCATCGCTTACCCCATAAGAAAGGTGCTACAAGGGTATCCCAATTTCTTTTTTAGGTTGGCCCAAGTGCAAGAGGTGAAAACCGACACTAAAAGAATCAGAACCAATATTGGTGAAATTTTCTATGACTATCTGGTCGTTGCAACCGGTTCGGAAACCAACTTTTTTGGCAATAAGGGTATTGAGAGCAAGGGAATGGCCATGAAAACCATTCCTCAATCCTTGAATTTACGTAGCTTGATTCTGGAAAACTTTGAACAAGCACTTTTAACCGATGACCTCCACGAACGAGATGCCCTGATGAACTTTGTGATTGTTGGAGGTGGGCCTACAGGAGTGGAATTGGCAGGCGCCTTGGCCGAGATTAAAAAAGGAATACTTCCCAAAGACTATCCAGATTTGGATACACGTAGGGCACAAATAAATTTGGTACAAGGTGGTGACAGAATTTTACCGGCAATGAGTCAGCAAGCTTCGGAAAAAGCTGAAAAGTTTTTGGAAGAACTTGGCGTAAATGTTTGGAAGAATATCCGTGTTACTGATTACGATGGCAAACGAGTAACCACGAACACGAAAACCATATTTGATGCTGAAACTTTGGTTTGGGCCGCCGGTGTAAAAGCTGTGGGTCTAAAGGGTTTGGATGCAGAGGGGTTTCTTTGTAGGGGTAATCGACTTAGGGTAGACGAGTTTCACCAAATTGTAGGATTGGAAGATGTTTTTGCCATTGGCGATGTGGCCCAAATGGCGACCGAAGAGTTTCCACATGGGCACCCTATGATGGCGCAACCCGCCATACAACAAGGTAGGAACCTAGGAGACAATCTTGTGCGATTGATAGAAAATAAGCCTATGAAGCCTTTTACTTATAAAGATAAGGGTAGCATGGCCACTGTAGGAAGAAACAAAGCGGTAGTGGATATGCCCAAGTTCAGGTTTCAAGGGGTATTTGCTTGGTTCGTATGGATGTTTGTGCATTTGTATTTCCTTATAGGTTTTAGGAATAGGGTTGTGGTCTTTATCAATTGGGTGTACAACTATATTAGATTTGACCGTGAGGCACGTCTAATCATTCGACCTTTCAAAAAACAAAACAGAGTAGAGAAAGATACTTTGATGCAGGACTGAATGAACTTGCTTTGATTTAAATCGCAGGGTTAAAATTTAGCCAATTGCTGTGGTAGGGTTGTTGAGCTTTGTAAATTGTAGTAAAACACTCACCATGTCCAAGTTGATTTATTTATGCACACTGGTCGTGCTATTGATTTTCGGAAACGAAGTTCGGGCACAAAATCAATTTGGTACACCTAAAACATCGGAGTCCCCTATTTATATTGAAGGGTTCAACTACCCAAATTTTGATGATCTATCACATTATGCATGGTTTCATATTGGCTATGAGGTAATCAATGGAACGGAAGTTCAACTAATCGGCGAGCATTACAGAAGATATGGTGCGGATAGAATAAGTCTAGGGGCTCAGTTAAGACAAAAGCTTGCAGATAAGTTCCATTTCATTGGTGGGTACCAAAAAGAATGGGATCTCTACAATGAAGGTAGAGGTTTCCCAAATCCGGTTCCTCGTCAGGAAATTATTTTGGGAGTAGAATATCAGGTTCGGCAAAATATGATGATGGAAGTAAAAATGGTACATCCCATTTATGAATCAGATTTTTACAGTATAGGGCTTGAGGGGGTGGGAACTTTACTCGAAATGGGAACCCGTGTAAAATTTTGAGAATGTTCATCTTCTTGGGTGAAAGTCCTTTAGTACTTTGGTCAAATGGGTGCGGTTTACATGCATATATACCTCGGTTGTAGTAATGCTTTCATGTCCCAACATTTGTTGAATGGCCCTAAGGTCAGCCCCATTTTCTAATAAATGGGTGGCAAAAGAGTGCCGAAAGGTGTGTGGACTAATATTTTTTTTCAATCCTATTTCTTCTGCCAACCGTTTAACAATGGTGAAAATCATTGCTCGGGTCAATTGTTTGCCCCTACGGTTTAAGAAAACAAAATCTTCGTGCTCTTTTTTTATAAGGAGGTGTGCCCTTACCTCTTTCCAATATATGTTGATGTATTTTTGGTTTATATCACTAATCGGGACAAAGCGTTGTTTGTTTCCTTTGCCCGTTACTTTTATAAAATCTTCGTCAAAATAAAGGTCGGATAGTTTTAAGTTGATGAGCTCCGATACTCGAAGGCCACAGCCATAAAGGGTTTCCAAAATTGCCCTGTTCCGTTCACCTTCGGGCTTGGAAAGGTCAATGGCGGCAATCAATTGGTTTATTTCATCTTCGGAAAGAGTATCTGGCAACTTTCTTCCGATTTTCGGGGTTTCTATTAAATCCATAGGATTGTCTTCCCTGTAATCTTCAAAAACCAGATAATTAAAGAAGCCTTTTAGACCTGAAATAATTCGGGCCTGTGTTCTAGGGTTGATTATTTTAGCGATATCGTAGATAAACTGCTGAACCGTTTCTCTGGCAATTTCAATAGGCTTCTCTTCGATGGACTGTTCATTAAGATAATTGGCAAGTTTTTTAAGATCCATAGAATAATTTGAGATGGAATTTTCGGAGAGTCCCCGTTCAATCTTCAAATAATTTTGATAATCTTTTATTGCTTGTTGCCAGTTCATACTTTCAAATATAGTGACATTACATTTCCAAAGTTGGAAGTAAATGTTCATTGGTCAACTCAGAATGCCCTTTGGTCAATTGGGGTGGCTTCAAAACAATGGATTTCAATAAATTTCCATAATCAAATGGGAACGTTGAAAAATGGAAAAGTTTTCAGTTTGTAGGAAACTTATATCAAAAGACACTTTTTTAATGATGATTGCGTTTTGTTGTTAATAAAATCTTAACAATGAAAAAAAAGACATTTGTGTTGGTAATCATAGCATTGGTTGCCGTTAGTTTCTCGTCTATGGCCCAACGTGTGGACAGAACAAATTTTAAAGCAGGGATTCATGCAGGAGTACCCTTTGGTGATATTTCCGACTATTCAAATTTTGAAATAGGGTTGGATTTAGGGTATCATTGGGCACTTTCGGAATTAGTGGATGTAGGATTGGCAACTGGATTTATGAACGCCTTTATAAATAATGATACAGTGGATTTTGGTCCAGTGGTTGTAGATGGCGATTTTCCAAACATCCAATATATTCCTGCGGCAGCAGCGTTTAGATTATACCCAACTTATGATTTTAAATTGGGCGCGGATGTAGGTTATGCGGTTGGAGTAAATGATGGGAATACAGGGGGACTTTATATAAGACCCATAATTGGCGCGAATGTGAGTGGCAACACCGAAATAAATATTTCTTACGTAAAAGTAAGCGATGATTACGATTTCTCGATGGTGGCATTGGGGATTCTGTTTTTGTTTTAATTAAAAAGAACAACTGTTTTAGCCCCAAATCTTACAGTTAAAATCATGAATATTAACCACTAATTACACTTTAAAAATGAAAAAATTACTTTTAGTTTTTGTACTAGTTACGCTTGGCAATTTGGCAGTAAAGGCCCAAACCAATTACAGGGCCGCCTTAGGGTTGGGGATAGACCTATATGATGAAGCCACTTTTTTTGGGGCATCGGGAAAATACTTTTTTTCCGATAACCATGTAGGGCAAGCTGACTTAGGATTTGAGGACAATGCCACTATTGCCACATTTCTTTATTCCTTTCATAAAGGATTTTTTAGGGCACCAGGCTTGCGTTGGTATGCCGGGGTAGGACCAAGTATTATTTTCATCAAAGATTTTGATAATATTTTTGCCTTGCGTCCGCATTTGGGACTCGATTTTAAAATAGATGGGGTTCCGTTGGTACTGAATTTTGATTGGAGACCTTCTGTAGTGCTTAGCGATGTTGGTGACAATCAAGTCGCTGCCTTTGGTTTTGGTCTACAATTTGCCATTAACAACTAGCCGAGAAATAATATGATATTGAGGGCGGGTGATCCCGTCCTTTTCTTTTTATTGTATTTTTGATTACATGAAGCTAATGATCATTAACGGCCCGAACCTTAATCTTCTGGGAAAACGCGAACCCGAGGTCTACGGAAACACCACTTTTGAAGACTATTTTAAACAACTTCAGGAAAAGTTTCCAGATTTGGAACTAGAATACTATCAATCCAATATTGAAGGTGAACTTATTGGTAAAATCCAAGAAGTGGGTTTTGATTATGATGGAATCATTCTGAATGCCGCCGCATATACTCACACTTCCGTTGGTATTGGGGATGCAGTAAAGGCTGTGGAAACTCCTGTAATTGAGGTGCATATTTCCAATACGCATCAGCGCGAGGAGTATCGCCATGTGTCTTATATATCGCCAGGGGCCCAAGGTGTTATCCTAGGGTTTGGACTCCAGAGCTATGATTTGGCCATCCAGAGTTTCTTAGGCTAAAATCTTCAAGTATTTTTTATCGGCGTAGAAAGTCCCGAAAGGTAGGAGCGATGCAATAAAGAGAACAATGAATCTTTTTAGGTTCCATTTTCTTTCCCTACAAAAAACTACGGCCACCACTACATATAGAATAAACAATATTCCATGTGCCATCCCAACAACTTGGTTCGGTTCAGGAATATCTGCCCAATGCTTTAAAGGCATGGTCATTCCGAAAAGGAGTAGATAGGAAATACCTTCTAAAATAGCAGTGGCCCTAAAAATTTTCAGCATACCTTACAGGTGGATTACTTCATCATAAGCATCTGCAACGGCTTCCATTACCGCTTCGCTCATGGTCGGATGTGGGTGAACAGCTTTTAGTACTTCGTGACCAGTGGTCTCCAATTTTCTGGCAACCACAGCTTCGGCGATCATATCGGTTACACCAACCCCGATCATATGGCAACCTAACCACTCCCCGTATTTGGCATCGAAAATAACTTTTACAAAACCATCTGGGGTTCCTGCAGCTTTTGCCTTACCACTGGCAGAGAAAGGAAACTTACCAACTTTAAGGTCATATCCTTTTTCTTTGGCTTGCTTCTCTGTCAATCCAACAGAAGCTATTTCGGGAATACAATACGTACATCCTGGAATGTTACCATAATCCAAAGCTTCAACATGCATCCCCGCCAATTTTTCCACACAAAGAATTCCTTCGGCAGATGCAACGTGGGCCAAGGCTTGTCCAGGAGTAACATCACCAATGGCATAGTAACCAGGAATGTTGGTCTGGTAGTAATCGTTTACTAATATTTTATCTCTGTCCGTGGCAATTCCAACATCTTCCAAACCTATGTTTTCAATGTTGGTTTTGATTCCAACCGCGGATAGAACTATATCAGCTTCTAGGACTTCTTCGCCTTTTTTCGTTTTTACAGTAGCCTTTACGCCATCATCAGAAGTGTCAACTTTAGTAACTTCGGCAGAAGTTTTGATTTTTACCCCGGATTTTTTGAAGCTACGCTCTAATTGCTTGGAGATATCTTCGTCTTCAACAGGAACAATGTTCGGCATATATTCCACTACGGTAACCTCTGTACCCATGGAGTGATAGAAATAGGCGAACTCCATTCCAATGGCACCACTACCTACCACAATCATTTTCTTGGGTTGTTTTTTCAAGGACATGGCCTCGCGGTATCCGATCACCTTTTCCCCATCTTGTGGAAGACTTGGCAACTCACGGCTACGTGCCCCTGTGGCAATTATAATATTATCGGCGGAATACTCTGTGGTATCTCCGTTTTCAGCTTTTACTTCAACTTTTTTGCCTGGTTTTATCTTTCCAAATCCATTGATGACCTCAATCTTATTTTTCTTCATCAAGAATTGAACGCCCTTGCTCATTCCTTCGGCAACACCGCGGCTTCTTTTTACAACGGCATCAAAATCGTGGTCCACTTCTTTGGCGTTCAGACCGTAGTCTTCGGCGTGCTTTAAATATTCGAATACCTGAGCGGATTTAAGAAGGGCCTTGGTTGGGATGCAACCCCAGTTAAGACATACACCTCCCAAACTTTCTTTTTCTATAATGGCCGTTTTGAAACCTAATTGTGATGCCCTGATGGCAGTAACATATCCACCTGGACCACTTCCCAAAACAATTATATCGAACTTGCTCATTAGATTTTGATTTTAGTTGTTAGATTAGAAACCTGCCTTTGTTGGCAGGTGCAAAAGTACATAAATCAATGCCCAAATCCCAAGTTGAAAAAACCCAAATGTGGATTAGTTTGTGAAATCAGGGTTTACCTGTTCCGAACATCTTTTTATTGAAGGCTTTGGATGCTCCCTTTGGAATGGATAAAGAGGTCCATTCGCTACCTTTGATCATTCTGCCAATAAATACAATTTGTCCAACGTGACTGGCATAATGCGCTAGCTGGCGGTTAATGGCTTCCACAATGGTATGTTCTTCTCCCCGAATGGTTATTTTGTTCTGGAAATTAGTAGCATCAATTTGTGATAGAGCATCAAAAAGACATTTCCAACCTTTTTCCCAAGCAGTCGTCATTTCTGCTTTTGAGATATAGGATCCTTCAAATTCCAAATCGCGTTCTCGCCATGATTTTTCGCCATCCTCAGTTAAAAAATTGGTCCAACGGCTCAACATATTGCCGACCATGTGCTTTACAATAACTGCAATGGAATTATCAGTTTCTGCGTATTTCCAATGTATATCGTCATCCGATATTTGGGCAAAAGTTTTATCGCCCATGCTTTTGTAGCGCTGGAATTCAAATAGTATGCTTTTTAGATAATTCTCTTGAAAACCCATTATTCTTCAGAGTCAAAATCAATACTGATGGAATTGATGCAATACCGTTGTCCTGTGGTCTCTTTGGGCCCATCATTAAAAACATGTCCTAAATGACTGCCGCAATTGGCGCAGACGGTCTCTGTTCGGATCATGCCGTGGGTAGTGTCCCTGATGTATTCAATGGCACCTTCTGCGGCCTGGTCAAAAGAAGGCCAGCCACAACCGCTTTCAAATTTGTGCTCGCTTTCAAAAAGTTTGGCGTTGCAGGCTTTGCAATGGTAGTCGCCATTTTCAAAGTGAAGGTCGAACTTCCCTGTGTATGGCCGTTCGGTTCCTTTTTGCCGTAATACATAATATTCTTCAGGCGAAAGTTGCTGTTTCCACTCGTCTTCTGATTTGTTTACACTGTATTTTTTATCCATAGATTTGATAGAAGTTAATTGCCGTCAGGGATAAAATCAAGAGCAGCCCCGTTGATACAATGTCTTTTTCCGGTTGTGTTACTGGGTCCATCGTTAAAAACATGTCCCAAATGCCCTCCACAAACTGCGCAATGTTCCTCGGTACGGGCAACGCCTATTTTATAGTCTACATCAAAAGCTACGTTGCCCTCGATTTCACGGTCAAAACTTGGCCATCCAGTTCCGGATTTAAATTTATGATTACTTTTAAAAACCGGCGTACCACAACCTGCACAAACATAGGTGCCCTTTTCTTTGTTGTCCAATAATTCGCTTGAAAAAGCATTTTCGGTAGCGGCTTTCCTAAGTACATAATACTCCATATCGGTAAGTTCGGCTCGCCACTCAGCATCAGTTTTACTTACTTTAAAAGCGGTCTCCTTGGCGGTTTCTTTTTTCTCTTCTTGTGATGTTCCCTTGCATCCTGCGAATACAATCAGAACAATCAGTAGCAATCTTTTTCCCATGTTTCTGTTTTTAGTGGTTGGACGTAATTTAATAGGAATCCTTTCAAAAGATCCAATAAAAAAGTCCCATTGATTACCAATGAGACTTAATATACCATTTTTATGGGATTTAATTGATGTCCAGCTTTGTAATCTGTTCTTCACCAATATTGAGGGTGGACATTACACTTTCAATATTCGAGGCATCAAAGTCTGGGGATTCAGCGTACTCACTTGGTACAAATACAATTCTAAAAAGCTGATTGTCCGTAAAGTCTGTACTCAAACTAGATAGGTCAAAGTTTCCGTCAATAAAAAGTTCCAAATCCACAAAAGTATGGGAGAAAACATATTGAATGGTACCTTCATTCAGAAAGTAATTTTGGGGTATTTGCGTCCACGCATCTGCCGTTGTACCATCGTTCAAGTCAATTAAACCGTCATGTCTATAAACCAATACCGCATCGGATTCAAAAACTTCGAAGTCCGTAACATCGGAAAAGGTTATCAGGGTACTAAAAAGGTTGGCGTCAAAGTCATAATCAAAGTTTACTCCTTCAACTTCTACCACTTGTCCTTGAATACCATCTGCCCCGTCCAAACCGTCAAATCCATCAAGTCCGTCAAACCCCGGAGGTCCTTGGGGGCCTTCGCATGCTGCGAAAACAAAAACAATAACTACGCCTAAAATTGTACTAAATTTATTCATGATTTTTGGATTTTTGATTTGTGTTCATTTCATCTGTTGATGCAATAAAATCAAAAAGCGTTCCATTTTTAAAAAAATGTTGTTTCAATTGCCAAACCTGTTGTCATAATCGTATTCTTGCTCAAAGATGCGTATTATTGTATTTGTACTAAACCAGCTAATATGTCCAATGTAGTTCCACATAGTTTTTTTACAGAATTTGATATCAATCTTTTTAAAGGAGGAAAACACTTTCGACTTTACAATAAATTAGGGTCTCATCTAACAGAAGTTGATGGAGTAAAGGGAACCTATTTTGCCGTTTGGGCGCCGTCTGCAAAATCAGTGAGCGTTATTGGCGATTTTAATCATTGGACCGCGGGGGAACATGAATTAAATGTTCGTTGGGACAGCAGTGGAATTTGGGAAGGATTTATTCCAGGGGTGGACAAAGGGACTAAGTACAAGTATAAGATACATTCCAACAATAATGATATCTGGACTGAAAAAGCCGATCCCTTCGCCCGATTTTGTGAGCAACCGCCGCAAACGGCTTCCTTGGTTTGGGACGATACCTATGAATGGAAGGACAAAAACTGGATGGACACCCGAGAAGAAAAAAACGGGTTGGACAAACCTTACTCTGTCTACGAAGTGCATTTGGGCTCTTGGAAGAAGAAAAATGGTTGGGAATCACTTAGCTATTTGGAAATGGCAGAAGAACTTGCGGATTATGTAAAGGAGATGGGCTTTACCCATATAGAGTTGATGCCTATTATGGAGTATCCTTACGATCCTTCTTGGGGCTATCAAATTACGGGGTATTTTGCGCCAACATCACGATTTGGAAAACCAGAGGACTTTAAAGTTTTGGTAGATGCATTGCACCAACGGGGCATTGGTGTAATATTGGATTGGGTGCCCTCGCATTTTCCAGAAGATGCACACGGACTTGGCTTTTTTGATGGGTCAAATCTGTACGAGCACCCGGACAGACGAAGAGGATATCACCCCGATTGGAAAAGCCTCATTTTTAATTATGGAAGAAACGAGGTGAGAGCCTTTTTGATCAGCAATGCCATTTTTTGGCTTGACCAATATCATGCCGATGGGTTGCGAGTTGATGCAGTGGCCTCAATGCTGTATTTGGATTACTCTAGAGAAGATGGAGAATGGGAACCCAATATGTACGGCAATAACGAGAACTTGGAAGCTTTATCTTTTTTACGGGAAATGAACCAAGAGGTGTATGCCAGTTTTAAAGGGGTACAGACCATTGCGGAAGAATCCACGGCATTTACGGGTGTTACAAAACCAGTAAACTTTGGCGGACTGGGCTTTGGGATGAAATGGATGATGGGGTGGATGCACGATACCTTGGAGTTCTTTAAAAAAGACCCCATTCACAGGTCGTATGATTTGAATGCGATAAGTTTCAGCCTCACCTATGCGTTTACAGAGAATTTTATGTTGCCTTTTTCGCATGATGAGGTAGTATACGGGAAACAGTCTTTATTGTATAGGATGCCGGGCGATGAATGGCAACGATTTGCCAACCTTAGATTACTCTTTGGCTATATGTTTACGCACCCTGGAGGAAACTTATTATTTATGGGTGGTGAGTTTGGACAATCATCCGAATGGAACTTCCAAGAAAGTTTGGAATGGCATTTAACGCAATATGATTTTCATTCAGGAATACAAGAAGTTATCAAGGATTTAAATAAGATGTACAAAAACAATCCGGCATTGTATGAAAAGCAGTTCAGTCAGGAAGGTTTTCAATGGATTGAGTATAATGACCAGGAAAATACGGTCATATCATACATAAGAAAGGGTGATGACCCCAAGGATGATTTGATTATTGTTTGCAACTTTACTCCAGTACCCAGAGAAAACTACAGGTTGGGCGTTCCGAAAACATCAACTTTAAAATTGGTTTTTAATAGTGACGATAAAAAATACTCGGGAAGCGACATGGGTAAAAAAACAATAAAGCCCTCCAAAACTGCATGGAACGGACAAAAGCAATCAGTATTGATGAACTTGCCACCTCTGGGTGTTGTCGTTTATAAATAAAAACAGAACTAAAACGTTGTAGTTAATTGCTTTTCAAAACATATTTTTATTTATTCAGGCTTTTGTGTTTCTTTTGTGAGCCTCAATCAATTATAGATGATAACCAATACTGAGATTGCTAAAACGGGGAATCAGTTCCCGAACCATATAGTCGATTTTAAACAAGAAAACGACAAGTTATACTTTACCACCCAAAACGGTGTTATTTTACAAGTTACTATTCTACGGGACAGCGTTGTCCGATTTAGGTATGCCACAGAATATGTTTTTGAACCAGACTTCTCTTATGCCATAAGTGAAGATGTTAATCTCGGTTACAACGAACTTACCGTAGAAGATGAGATACCGGAATATGTAATCACAACCTCAAAAATCAAGATATACATCAATAAGACCAACCTTAAGGTACAGATTGTTGATATGGATAATGTAATCCTTGCGGAGGATGAACTTGGTTTCCATTGGGAAGAGAATTTTGATTACGGCGGGAATGTGGTAAAAATGAGCAAAGTGTGCCACTCAGGTGAGAGTTATTACGGAATGGGCGACAAGGCATCACATACCAACCTCAAAGGTAAAAGGGTGAACAATTGGGTGACCGACTCTTATGCATATGGAAAGGATCAAGAACCATTGTACAAATCGATTCCTTTTTATGTTGGCCTCAAAGAAAGTGTGGCTTATGGGATATTTTTCGATAACTCATTCAGTACTTATTTTGATTTTGCCGGAGAAAAACGAAATGTGACCAGTTTTTGGGCCGATGGTGGGGAAATGAATTATTATTTTTTCTATGGACCAAAAATGTGCGATGTAGTGGAATCCTATACCGATTTAACCGGTGTTCCGGAACTACCACCACTTTGGGCCCTAGGTTTCCATCAATCTAAATGGAGCTACTACCCAGAGAAAAAAGTAAAGGATATCGCCTCAACTTTTAGAAAGTTGAACATTCCATGTGATGCAATTTACCTGGATATTGATTACATGGAAGGATTTAGGTGCTTTACTTGGGATAACAAATATTTCCCCAATCCTAAAAAAATGATTGAGGAACTGGAAGAGGATGGTTTTAAGACCATTACCATGATTGACCCTGGTATTAAGATAGACCGCGATTATTGGGTGTATCAACAAGCCATGGACAATGGTTTTTTCTGTAGAAGGGCTGATGGACCTCATTTTAAAGGAAAAGTATGGCCAGGTGAATGTAAATTTCCAGATTTTACAAATCCAGAAGTTAGGGAATGGTGGGCCGATTTATATAAGGAAATGATTGCCGATATGGGTGTTAGTGGGGTGTGGAACGATATGAACGAACCTGCCATAATGGAGGTTCCCACCAAAACCGCTAATTTGGATGTACGACACGATTACGATGGTCACCCCTGTAGCCATAGAAAGGCGCATAATGTGTATGGCATGCAAATGGTGCGTGCCACCTACGAAGGCGTTAAAAAATTTATGTTTCCGCGTAGACCATTTGTGCTAACACGTGCTGCATATGCCGGAACACAGCGATATTGTGCCACATGGACGGGAGATAATGTTGCCACATGGGAACATTTGTGGATTGCCAATGTACAAATGCAACGGATGTGCATGAGTGGATATTCTTTTGTAGGTTCCGATATCGGAGGATTCGCGGAGCAACCCAATGGAGAATTGTTTGCCCGCTGGATGCAATTGGCTGTTTTCCATCCATTTTGTAGGGTGCACTCAAGTGGTGATCACGGAGATCAAGAACCTTGGTCGTTCGGTGATGAAATTACGAACATAGTTAGAGAGTTTATTGAGCTGAGGTACCAACTAATGCCTTACCTCTATACCATGTTCTACAATTACATCAAAGAAGGTTTTCCAATGCTGCAATCTTTGGTTTTTTATGATCAAGAAGATCCTCAGACGCATTTCCGCACCGATGAGTTCATATTTGGAAAACAAATGTTGGTGTGTCCTGTTCAAGAGCCCAACGCACAAGGCAGGAGAATGTACTTCCCTAAGGGAAATTGGTATAATTATTGGACGGATGAATTAACAGAGGGAGGTGTTGAACGCTGGGTATCTGCAGAAATTCACCGTGTACCTTTGTTTGTAAAAGAAGGAGCCATGATACCAAAATATCCGGTACAACAGTATATCGGAGAAAAGGAAATAGAAAAATTGGCCATTGATGTGTATTTCAAAGAAGGGACTGAAAAATCAAGAGTATACGAAGATCAACAAGAAGGGTACGATTATAAAAAGGGGAGGTATAGTTTAAGACGCTTTAAATTGACCGGGAAGGAAAACGAACTGATTATCCAGCAGTTTAAAGATGGTAATTTCATTACCCCTTACGACAATTTTATAATGACTTTCCATGGGCTTCCTTTCACAATCGAAACGGTGGAGCTGGATAACGTAGAGGTAGATTTGAATGATATCAAGCTAAATGGCAACAACTCTATCGAAGTGAGCAAGGATTTCACGGAACTCCATATTTTCGGAAAATAAAATTTTGTAATTTACATAAGACAAAAACACGATTGACCATATGAAAAAGCTTTTTCTAACTTTTTTGATGCTTTTGGTGCTGGTTGGTTGCAAGACCAATCCTTTCACAGGAAAGAGCACATTGAATTTTTATAGCAACAGCCAAATGTTTCCTATGGCATTTGCTCAGTATGATGAATTTTTAGAGTCCAATAAGGTGGTAACCGGAACATCGGATGCACAAATGATCACTAGGGTAGGGCAGCGTATTGCTTCCGCTGCAGAACGTTGGTTGAACGCGAATGGATATCCAGGGTATTTAAAAGATTATAAATGGGAATATAATCTGGTACAAGATGAAACCGTAAATGCTTGGTGTATGCCAGGAGGTAAAATTGTATTTTATACAGGAATTTTACCCATTGCCCAAAATGAAACCGGTGTTGCTGTGGTGATGGGTCATGAGGTGGCACATGCCTTGGCCGATCATGGGGCCCAGCGCATGAGTGCGGGAACCATACAGCAAATCGGGGCAGTTGCCGGGAATGTGGCCATTCAAGATCCCGAGAAAAGAAATATGTTCAACCAAGCGTATGGCGTGGGTTCACAATTGGGAGTTATGCTGCCATTTAGTCGAAGCCATGAAACTGAAGCAGATAAAATAGGGTTGCAGATTATGGCCATTGCAGGATATAATCCTGATGAGGCTGCCAAGCTTTGGCAGCGCATGAAGGCCAAATCTGGTGGGCAGGCACCTCCTGAGTTTATGAGTACACACCCATCCAACGATACAAGAATCAGTAATTTAACCGCTTGGGCCCCAGCCGCAAAACAAGAAGCTAGGAAGTTTGGTGTAACATCTTTCAAGTGATTTTAATATAAACAAAACAGTAATGTCATTTCAACCTTTTGCAAGGACTTATGGTAAGTTCGTATTTGGTTTGAAATGACATTTTCTTTGTAACGGAAAAGATATGGCGCAAACACTGGCATTGAAGGGAAGCAAGAAACTATTGAATGCTTGGGCGTTTTATGATTGGGCCAATTCTGTTTACAGTTTGGTTATTTCCTCAGCTATCTTCCCTTTGTTTTATGGGTTATTGTTCAGAACTGCTGGAATAGATCAGGTCACCATTTTTGGAGGTGAAATAGCAAGAGCTCCCTTAATCAGTTATGTTACCTCTTTGGCCTTTGTTTTTATAGCCATTGTAACACCACTTATCTCGGGGGTGGCTGATTATTTAGGGAACAAAAAAGTGTTTCTGAAGTTTTTCTGCTACTTGGGCGCAGCATCCTGCATTGGCCTGTATTGGTTTTCTTTGGAATACATCTATTTTGGCTTAGCCTGTTATTTTTTTGGACTTGTAGGGTTTTGGGTGAGCTTTGCAATTAACAATTCCTATTTGCCCGATATTGCCTATCCGGAACAGCAGGACCGGATAAGTGCCAAAGGATTTTCACTTGGATATATTGGTAGTGTGATATTGTTGTCGTTAAACCTTGGTATGATTATGTTTTTGTCTCCTCTGATTAAATCTTGGGGAGTTGAAGACATTAATGGGCAACCACTTGAGATTATGATGATGAAATATTCATTTATTATGGTAGGTATTTGGTGGGTGCTGTTCAGTCAATATACTTTTAAATATTTGCCCAAGGGGTATAAACGTGAAGGGGAACGTCACCATATTATTCTAAATGGTTTCAAGGAATTAAAATTGGTATGGCATCAGCTAGGTGAGAACAAGAAGCTCAAACGCTATCTAGGTGCATTTTTCACTTATAGCATGGCAGTGCAGACCATTATGTTAATTGCCACCTATTTTGGGGAAGAGGAAATTATATGGGGTTCCGATAGTGAGCGTACTACAGGATTAATTGTAAGTATTCTATTGATCCAGATAGTAGCCATTTTTGGGGCAACGGTAACTGCTTGGGCCTCCAAAGCTTTTGGGAACATTAGAACACTTGTGGTAATCAATGTTATTTGGGTTTTACTATGTGTGTATGCTTATTTTCTTCAAACTCCAATGGATTTTTATATTGCTGCGGGCCTAGTTGGAATAGTCATGGGAGGAATTCAAGCACTTTCCCGTTCCACCTATTCCAAATTTTTACCGGACACTACGGATACCACATCGTTTTTTAGTTTTTACGATGTTGCCGAAAAGATAGGCATCATCATAGGTACCTTTATGTATGGAATGATCTCTCAGCTAACGGGAAGCATGCGAAACAGTACTATCTTCTTGGCAATCTTCTTTTTAATAGGTATCTTTTTACTGACGAGAGTCGATAAAAAGAACTAAACAAATGAAACATTTTTTACAGATTGCCCTTTCCTTATTTTTGATGGGGCAGGGGCTCAGTGCCCAAAAGAGTCTTCAGGAGCGATTGGGGTATTCCAACGATGCCAAACTTTTGATAGTCCATGCAGATGATTTGGGCGTTATCCACGGGGTGAACCAAGCATCTTTTAAAGCTATGGAGGAGGGGTCTGTGAGTAGTGCAAGTATTATGGTGCCTACGCCTTGGTTGCCAGAGGTTGCTGCTTATGCCAAAGCAAATCCTGACCACGATATGGGAATTCATTTGACCTTAACAAGTGAATGGCAATTGTTACGCATCGGTCCGGTTGCTTCACGTTCCGAAGTGTCCAGTTTGCTAAATGAAAACGGATATTTCTACCCTGATTGTGGTGAACTTTGGGAGCATGCCAAAATTGAAGAAGTGGAGATTGAATTAAGGGCACAAATCGATAAAGCCATAGCCATGGGGATTAATCCAACGCATTTGGACAGTCACATGGGATGTTTGTTTTCAACAGATAATCGATATTATGAACTGTACACTCGATTGTCCAAAGAATATGGAATTCCTGCTATGGTCAATCATCAAATTGAACAATTGGGAGGTGATGAAATTGAAGAACCACCAGTCGTCATTGATCAAATTTTTGGAGCAGGTACCGAAGATTTTGATAAAGACGCCATGGGAAAATACTACGCTGATACATTAAAGATGTTGGAGCCCGGCGTACATGTGATGATTATTCATTGCGGGTATGACAATATGGAGAGCCAAGGTATGTCTTTTGAACATCCCTACTGGGGTGCCAAATGGAGGCAAGATGATTATGATTTTTTTACCAGTGACGAATGTGCCAGAATTCTCGAAGAGCAGAACATACATTTGGTTACATGGAAGGAAATCGGAAAGTTGCTGAAAAAATAAAAAAGCCCTGAGGGTATCAGGGCTTTTTCAGTTTTTGATTGATGATAAACTCGGTGTTACCCTTTGGTAATGTCTCCTGAACCAGAAGCTTTGGATTTGATTTTTTTAGGATTTCCACGGTAATGGATGTCACCAGAACCAGATACCCGGGCATCAATGGATTCGTGGGCGGTTACTTTGATGTCGGCGGAACCTGAAACTGTAGCGTTTACGAAATCAGCCTCTAGATCATAGGCCTTAATATCACCCGAACCTGATACAGAAACCGTGAAGTCGGTAGCGCTTCCCGATAAATTAATGTCCCCTGAGCCGGAAAGTGTAGCTTCTAACTCCTGTGCCTCGACCATCAAGGTGACATCACCAGAACCGGACATGCTTGCGCTAAAATGATCAGCTTTAATCGTGGTTTGTCCTACTAGGTCTCCAGAACCGGATAAGCTTACAGCGTGAATAGACTCTACTGGCACTATCACATGGATACCACTTTTCCAGTTAGAAGGTCTTAGGTTGACACCCTTTTCTTTTTTAATGACCAATTTTCCGTTTTTCACTTCGGTTTTGATGTATTCCAATAAATTGGATTCTCCTTTTAGGGTAATTTCACCCTCCGTACCGGATACCAGTTCTACATCGAACCAACCGGCCATGGCAACTTCGTCATAGTCACCGACCGAACGTTCAATGGTTACTACATCGCCATTGCCCTTAATTCTTTTCCCCCATTGGGCATTGGTACAGGCCACCATTCCTAATACTAGTGTAAGTGTGATGAGTTTTTTCATGATCTTGTGTTTAAAATTGTTTTTGATTTGATGTTAATTCTGATAAAAGGAAATGCCTCCATAGTCACTGGTAATGCTTACCCTATTTCCAGAGTTTGCTTGTCCATAAAAACCTTTATAGTACTTTTCATTTGACTTTTCTTTGCTGATATTGATTTCAAAATCATCCTTGCCGCTTACGCCTGCATATTCAGTTGAAATTTCAAAATCGAAATGGTACCCAGAGTCATAACCTATTTTGATTCCAGTGTAATCGGAACGTATTTCTAAGTTACCCGCATCTGGTGCCATACGGTCTATTTTTATAGAACCATAATCACTATTGATAGACACATTACCATGTACGGTGCCTAATTTTACACCGATATAATCCCCATTTCCGTTTACATTTTGAACATTGTTCACCTCAATGGACCCATAATCACTGGAATATTCAAGATTTTCCATTTCTTCCACTACTGCATTGGTGTAATCGGCTTTTATGTTTAGGTTGCCCGCTTTCTCAATAGTGAAACCGGAATAGTCAGCTACAATTTCTGCACTATTGATATAGTCAAATGTAGATCGGGAAGTATAATCGAATCTAAGTTCGTTGTTGCGGCCTCGTAATTCACCGATTTCCATTTTTCCGTAGTCACAACTTATTTTAGCATGGCCATCAATACGGTCCAAGATTATGCTTCCGTAGTCATTGTTTAGATTTACGCTGTTTTTTACGGGTAATTTGATGGTGTAATTTACTTGTACGCTTACTTTTTTGCGGTTTCCCCAGCTCCATCCCCAGCTATTTTTTCTGTCTCCAAACCTTGTAATGGCAGAAACCATACTCGGATTGTTTTCAAAATCTACGTCAATCTCATTCAATCGCTCTTGCACTCGGTCTTCGTCGTTACCGTTGGTTTTTATGTGCACCTCGATTACAACACGATTTTCGTTCCAAGAAGTTATGTTGAGGTTACCGTAACTGTTTTTTACCTTAAAAAGAGCATCTGAGTTAACGTTATATTCCCTTTTAATGGTTTTTTCCTTGGTGTACCTACCATTCAACTTGTCATTGTCCACATGGGCAATCGCGATAAGCGGAATAAAAGCCAAGGCGAAAAAGATGTATTTAAATTGTAAAGCTTTCATCATTTTGTGATTTTAAATTCTTAATGTTTTCTATTTGGCTCAAAACTTCTTTCAAAAGGTCGATTCGTGTTTGGAAATTGGTGATCATTGCGCTCATGATAATTTTACTGTCACCACCATTGACCAAGTCTTTCTCAAGGGCTTCATAATCTTTGTTCAGCCGTTGTAGTTGTGTCATGGTGTCGTCCACCAATTGCGCTGTTTCCGGAGTTTTCTCATCCTGGAGCTCTTCAACTTGCTGTTCAATTAGATTGGCAAAGTAGAACTCGGTTTGGGAAACTTCAGGTGCCATTCTTACCACCTGTTGTTTAATGCTGGGCTGTGGCCCAAAAGCTTGGTATCCCAAAAGCGCCACTAGGGCAACGGATGCAGCAATGGACAAGTGTTTCCACCAAGAGGTATTCTTTTTGTGAAGGGCAATAGTGCCCTGGTTTTGGTTCAATTTTTCCAAAAACCGATCTCGGTGCCCACTTTGTGGCTCTTCTACATCCAACTCTCCGTGGAGTCTCTCAAACAAACTATTTAAATTATCCCTGCTCATAACTAAACATTTACGGTCAACTTTTTTCTCAGGCTTTGTTTGGCCCTCGAAATCGTGGTTCTACAATTAGCATAGCTAATGTTCATTATTTCACTGATCTCTTCGTAATCGTACCCTTCAATTAAATGTAAGGTCAAAGAAACTCTGTAATTGTCTTTCAAACTTTTCATGGTTTCCATCACTTTTTGAGCCTTCAGTTCTGTGTAACCATTCTGATCCGAAGCAACTCCATCATTGTCTTCGACCTTGTACATTACGTCATCCAAATCCACAGCACGTTTTTTTTGCTGCTTATTGTAATGATAGATGCTGTTATTGATCACAATCCGCTTTAACCATGCCCCGAAGGTGACGTCTCCCTTAAAGGTGTGCAGTTTGGTAAATGCGCTCAGGAACGATTCCTGCATCACATCCTCGGCCTCAGCAGTATGTTTTACAATCCTAAAAGCAGTGTTGTACATCGCTTTATAATAGCGGTTGTAAATCTCGAGCTGTGCACTTTGCTTACCCTGCATGCACAATTTTAGCAGTGTGTCAATATGTTCATTTTGTTGGCTCAAAAAATGAATGGTTTGTCTTATAGATTACCCAATTTACCAATTGTTACACTTTTTTCTTAAAATTTGGATTTTAATGGCACAGGAATTGCCTTTTAATGGGTGATAATAAGCTTGCGAGTCGCTATAAACATTGATTTTGAGGGGGTTGTGCAGGCTTTAATGTTGAATAAAAATATTGGTTGTTTGTTTATTATGACAAAATGACCGAAAAGATGATATGGGAGAGATGAAAATTACCAAATTTGACAATATAGATCTACAAGGGTTGGATGAAGACGCGGAATTGATACCGTTATTGACCCCTGAAGATGAAGAACAGATGAACAAAGAGAGTCTGCCGGAAACCTTGCCGGTATTGCCTCTTAGAAATACGGTTTTGTTTCCTGGTGTGGTAATTCCGATTACTGCGGGAAGGGATAAATCCATCAACTTGATCAAAGATGCCAACAATGGCACCAAAACCATTGGTGTGGTGTCTCAAAAAGATGAAAGCGTGGAAAATCCTGGTCCAGAGGACATCAACATGGTCGGGACGGTCGCACGAATTTTAAGGGTACTTCAAATGCCCGATGGAAACACTACGGTGATTATTCAAGGGAAAAAAAGGTTCAAGATAGATGCCGTACTGACGGAAAAACCCTATTTGACCGCTAAGGTCAGTGAGGCCGCGGAGGAACGTCCTGATGAAAAAAGTAGTGAATTCGAGGCCATAATCGACTCCATCAAGGAATTGGCCTTCAAAATCATCAAGGATAATCCAAATATTCCTAGCGAGGCCACTTTCGCTATCAAGAATATCCAGAGTAATTCGTTCTTGATCAATTTTGTGTCTTCGAACTTAAATCTGGCAGTTAAGGAAAAACAACAGCTTTTGGAGATTCCCAACCTTCAGGAAAGGGCGTTAACCACCTTGAAGTACATGAACATGGAACTTCAAAAATTGGAGTTGCGCAACGATATCCAAAGTAAGGTCCGTAGTGATATGGACCAGCAACAACGCGAATATTTCCTTCACCAACAAATGAAGACCATCCAAGAAGAGCTTGGTGGACTATCCTATGAGGAAGAGGTGGATGAAATGAGTGAAAAGGCCAAAAAGAAAAAGTGGAGCAAAAAAGTACAAGAGCATTTTGAAAAGGAATTGGGTAAAATGCAGCGTATGAACCCTCAAGTTGCCGAGTATTCCATCCAACGTAATTATTTGGATTTGTTGTTGGACTTGCCATGGAACGAATATTCCAAGGACAAGTTTGACCTGAAACGCGCCCAAAAGATTTTGGACAGGGATCATTACGGCTTGGAAGATGTAAAACGCCGTATTATCGAATATTTGGCAGTATTGAAGCTGAGAAATGATATGAAATCCCCAATCCTTTGTTTGTACGGACCTCCCGGGGTAGGTAAAACCTCATTGGGTAAATCCGTGGCAGAGGCTCTTGGCAGGGAATATGTGCGTATGTCCTTAGGTGGACTTCGTGATGAAGCGGAAATCCGTGGGCACAGAAAAACATATATCGGAGCTATGCCAGGTAGGATTATCCAAAGCCTGAAGAAGGCAGGAACATCCAACCCTGTGTTTATTTTGGATGAAATTGATAAATTGGCGAGCAGTCATCAAGGAGATCCTTCTTCCGCGATGTTGGAGGTATTGGATCCTGAACAGAACAGTGATTTCCACGATAACTTCTTGGAAATGGGTTACGATTTGTCCAAAGTAATGTTCATTGCTACGGCCAATAATTTATCCACCATTCAGCCTGCGCTTCGCGACCGAATGGAAATTATCCATGTAACGGGCTATACCATTGAAGAAAAGGTGGAGATCGCCAAGCGTCATTTATTGCCAAAGCAGTTGGAGGAACACGGACTTTCTAAAAAGGACTTAAAGATTGGAAAGCGCCAATTGGAAAAAATTGTTGAAGGCTACACTCGCGAATCTGGAGTTCGAAGTCTTGAAAAACAGATAGCCAAGGTGGTGCGGTATGCGGCAAAATCCATTGCCATGGAAGAGGATTATAATGTTACCGTGAACAACGAGGATATCGAGAAAATACTTGGCCCGGCCCGATTGGAGCGGGACAAGTACGAAAGTAATGATGTAGCCGGTGTGGTCACTGGGTTGGCATGGACCAGCGTAGGAGGGGATATTTTGTTCATCGAATCAATTCTTTCCAAAGGAAAAGGAACCATGAACATTACCGGTAACCTTGGTAAAGTGATGAAGGAATCTGCTACCATTGCCATGGAATACATCAAATCCAATGCCGATGAGTATGGAATTGATTCCGATGTGTTTGATAAATACAATGTGCATATTCACGTACCTGAAGGTGCCACCCCAAAAGATGGCCCCAGTGCAGGTATCACCATGTTGACCTCATTAGTGTCCTTGTTCACACAGCGAAAAGTGAAAAAGAGCCTGGCCATGACAGGCGAAATTACGCTTCGAGGCAAGGTGTTGCCCGTAGGTGGAATCAAAGAAAAGATTTTAGCGGCGAAACGAGCACGTATCAAGGAGATTATTCTTTGTGCGGACAACAGAAAGGATATTGAAGAAATCAAAGCCGAATATCTAAAAGGACTTACATTCCATTATGTGACCGATATGAGCGAGGTAATCGACATTGCCATTACCAAACAAAAAGTAAAGAATGCGAAGACGCTGTAACTGATACTTGTCATAACACAATAATACCTTTTCTGATTATTTTTGGTGTATGGGAAAAATTACAATTGCAATTGACGGATATTCCTCCACAGGAAAAAGCACCATCGCCAAACGGTTGGCTTCGACCTTGGATTATATTTATGTGGATACCGGTGCCATGTACCGTGCGGTAACACTTTTTGCATTGGAACAAGGTGCCATCAATGATAAAGGTAAAGTTGATGAGGCTGCTTTGATTGACAAACTATCCGACATACACCTCAAATTTGTACCCAATAAAGAAACAGGCCGGTCCGAAATGTTTTTAAATGATAAAAACGTGGAACGTGAGATCAGGTCCATGCGGGTTTCTGGTTTTGTAAGCAAGGTGGCTGCCATTAAGGAAGTCCGTGAAAAATTGGTAAAGATTCAACAAGCCATGGGTAAGGACAAAGGCATTGTTATGGACGGCCGTGATATTGGTACCGTTGTTTTTCCCGATGCAGAGCTTAAACTTTTTATGACCGCCTCACCTGAAAAGCGAGCGGCAAGGCGCTACAAGGAATTGCTGGAAAAAGGGGAGGAGGTCACCTATGCCGAAGTCCTCAAAAATGTAGAGGAACGTGACCGTATCGACTCTACCCGAAGCATTTCGCCATTGACCCAAGCCAAAGATGCCATTGAGTTTGATAATAGCGATATGGGTTTGGAAGAGCAGTTTGAACGTGTTTACGATTTTTCCCAAAGGGTGATTGCGAAGGAGGGATAATAATCAGAAAGTTTTTGGGGTTGCACTTATCGGTTTGTGTAAGGGTCAGTAAGGGGAAAGTGCGCGAGTATTTTACGCTGACACCACCAAGCTAATCAAAAGGCGAGAATTTTCGTTAGAAAATTTTGCCTTTATTGCGTTTCCGCGGTGTTGGCATTCCATTATTTTTTTCAATTTCAAATACTCTTTTCCATTTAATTTTTTAATGAATTAAGTTCGAGATTCAAAATTCCGACTACTCTTTTAGATTGTATTTTTTTTAAATCTGAAATGTAGTTTAATAAGGATGAACTGTTTTTTAAAGAATCAACTTTAAGGATATGAATCCGTTTTAATGGTTTAAAACCAACGATACCGAAATTAGTTCAGCACATGTAAGTGAAGTTCGTTTTTTTCTGATTAAAATTCCAGTATGTATCGATAGACCTATTTGTTGCTTTGACAAAGTATGGTTTCGGGTGTTTGACAATTCCCAAAACCAAAAAGACGCCCAACGAAAGGGAACCTTTTCAATTTTTTTTAAATCGATTTAATATGCACTATTACTCCCTACGGGTGATTGCGGAAGGGGTCGGAATAGAGATGAATTTTGGAATTGCACATAGCAGTAAGTTGTATGACCGGTTTCGTGGTTACAGCAATTAATCCCGATTGGAATTTCATGGAAGGACATGCACTAGCGGTTAATTTTAAACGGTACTACTACAATTTTTTATCATTAAAAATTTACCCTATAATTTATTCGGAATGTTTGTTCTGTTATTTGTATGTTTGTAAACGGAATGAACGTTCTAATATTATTAATGATTAAATTAAAAATTAAAATGAGTAAATTAAGTGGTAAACTAGCCATAGTTACAGGTGGTAATAGTGGTATTGGTTTTGCTTCAGCAAAAGAACTTAAAAACCAAGGTGCAACAGTAATAATTACAGGTAGAAATTCAGAAAGGGTAAAATCGGCAGAAGAAGAACTTGGCGTAAAAGGTATTGTTGCAGACGTTAAGAGTATTTCTGCAATTGAAGACTTGGTTGAACAAGTAAAAAGTGAATTTGGAAAAGTTGACATTTTATTTGTCAATGCAGGTGTTTTTCAACCCGCTCCGGTAGGGCAAATTAGCGAGGAATTATTTGACAATCAGAATGCAATTAATTTTAAAGGTGCTGTTTTTACAACGGAAAAATTTCTTCCCATCTTAAATGATGGTGCTTCGATTATTAACCTTTCGTCTATTAATGCGTATACGGGAATGCCAAATACGGCAATTTATGCTGCAACAAAGGCTGCATTAAATTCTTATACACGCACAGCGGCCACAGAACTAGCTCCTAGAGGAATCAGAATTAATTCTGTAAATCCAGGTCCGATTGCTACACCAATATTTGAGAAAACTGGTTTGGATGCAGAACAATTGAAAGGTCTCGGTGAAGCTATGCAAAATCGTATACCTTTAAAGCGGTATGGGAGGCCAGAAGAGATTGCTAAGCTTGTTTCTTTTTTAGCATCCGATGACGCTTCTTTTATTACAGGAGGTGAGTACAATATAGATGGCGGAACAAACATTAATCCTATTTTGGCTTAATTTTTTTCTAAATATTTGGAATGAAAATTCCAATAAGATATTTTTGTGGAAGCGTATTTTTTACGTTTCCACATTTTTTATTATGCCTAGAGTAAAACTATTTGATGAAAATGAAGTGCTAACCAAAGCAATGAATTTATTCTGGAAGCAAGGCTATTCAGCAACTTCTATACAGGATTTGGTAGTTCATTTAGGAATAAATAGAGCGAGTTTATATGATACTTTTGGTGACAAGGAAAAACTTTTTAAAAAGTCCTTTGAGCTTTACCGTAAGCAAAGTATTGATAAAATACGTCAATTGTTTAAAAACCAACCAAATGTTAAAGAAGGCTTTTCTGAACTTTTTAATAATGCAGTAAGTGAAGCTTTACTTGATAAAGATAGAAAGGGTTGTTTTGCAGTAAATAACACAACGGAACTTATCCCTAATAATGAAAGTTGTCTTGAGGTTCTATCATGTAATAGGCGTGATTTTGAAAAGCTATTTTATGAATACCTTAAAGAGGGTCAATCGAAAGGTCAATTAAAAGAATGTAAAGATTTACGGTCCTTAGCTTCTTTTTTATACATAATCTATAATGGTCTTCTAGTCGTTTCTAAAATCCACACTAACAAAAAAGAACTAGCAGATTCTGTCAATTTAGCCTTGTCTTTATTAAGTTGATCAAATGTGTTCCCACGTTTAAAGATATGATTCGTTTTTAAATGAATTATCACGACGAATTACAAAACAAGTTCATCATCGGAAGTGAAGTTGACAATTTTCATTCTAAACGTTATTAGACCAAAAAGACGCCCAACAAAAGGGCGCCTTTTCAAAAGTTCACCACTAGCCACTATTATTTCCAATGGATGATTGCGAAAAAAAAGTTTAAGTGTTATGGTATTTCACTTCCCTTAAAGTGATTCCATAAGTTCAAAACAGAGCTGGTCAATGTGTATCATGGGGTCGCCAAGTGCGGACACATTGGATAGTACAATTACCCCATTTTTCTTCTCCTTGTTCATGACCATACAGGACGTATAACCTCCTGTTCCGCCGTTGTGCCAAATCCAATTTTCGCCAGATGGCCCTTTTCGCATGTGCCATCCCATTCCTATACTGGAAGTATCGCTCATGGTATGCGTCACGGTTCTGGTCAATACCAAAGTTTTGTTGTCATCTTCAAATTGTGCCAAAACAAATTCGGAAAGATCTTCTGCGGTAGAAATTAAATCCCCTGCACCGGACAGCGAGGCCAAATTCCAATTTTGTACCGGTTTCCCCTCGGGACTTTGACCTTGTACCAAAAACACGGATACATTTTCACTGCCAATCGTACTGTTGGGCATGTTATGTTTTGAAAATATCCTTTCCTGGAACAACTGGTTTAAGGGTTTTTCTCCAATCTTTGATAAGGTATGGCCCAATAGGCCAGCTCCTAAATTTGAATACTCGTATATACCATCCTCATCAAAGGACAATTCCATTTCATTGGTCAAATAGTATTCCAGTTTGTCTACACCGTAACTGGAAAATGGGTCTTGGTTACTGATGTCAAAGTCAAGGTTCGAGGGCATGCGAGGTAGGCCCGAGGTGTGGTTTGCCAAGGTTTTAAAAGTAATCTCTTGGCCATTTTTGAACTCAAAATCGTAGTAGGGGTTGATGGGATCGTCCAGTTGTACTTTGTTTTCCAAAACAAAATCGGCAAGTAGGGTCGCATTAAAAACTTTTGTGATGGATCCGATCTCAAATGCATTTTGTCTATTTGTAATCGTAAAAATAGTGTCGTTCCTTTTTTCAACACCATAATATGTCACAGTACCATTTTCAATAAAGGCAAAGGCGAGTTGGGTGTTGTCCGGAAATACCTTGGTATGGTCAAAGATAAGTTCGGATTGGGTCTGTGTGATGTTTCCTTTGGTAACCGTTTGTTGATTTACTGTGGTTTCGGATTGGGAGTTACCACAACTGTAAAACAATAAAAGGATTGGGAAAAGTAATAAGATTGGATTTTTCATGATTGTTTTCGGTATGTGCCCATATTATTTTTGCTCCATGGGTGATATGTTAATTCATACGGTCGTTACAATTATTATCTGCTTACATTGTCTAGTAAAACTCCACCAAAAATAATAGGCGCCCAAAAGGCGCCTTTTTTAATCTCAATGTCAGTTCGAGCCCAGTCGAGAACCAATCAATAGCTCTAGGTCAATGTAAAGCATGTTATAACCCGAACAGTACGCCAAAATTCAGACTGCTTCTAGCATTATTTACAGAAACCAAATTATTTTCTTTGAATATGTCAATGAAGCCTGATTGACCGTCAAACTCAATGAATAATTTAGTGTTGTCGTTTATTCTGAATTTACATCCAATACCCAGAGCAAGACCTAGGTCGGTACTTTTAAAGGCTTCTTTGACATCCATTCCCAATTCTGAATCTTTAGCACTGGTTAAAAGTCCCACATAAGGACCAAAATTCAAATACCAATTTCTATTGGAACCAAAATGCCAGTTGGCCATGATTGGAATGGAAAGATAGTTTAATCTGAAATTTGTGGTGGTGGAGCTGTTGTTTTCTTCATCTTCAATAAAACCATTGGCCCATCCTTTGCTATCATAGACAAGTTTCGCTTTTAAACCCCATCTATCTGAAAAATAATATTCACTGGATACACCAGCATTAAAAGATGCTCTGGTATTAGTGTTAGTTTGCCCTTCTGAAACGGTAACGTTAGCTAAATTTAACCCGGAATGTATTCCAAATTCAAAATCCCCACTATCTTGTGCATTTACATTTAGAAATCCGAGGATAGCGAATGTTGCTAAGAACAATTGTTTTTTCATGTTTTAATAATAGTTAATTACAGTTTTTAAATCATCTTTTGATTTTATTGCTAGGATATGTCAAACAAGCTTTTTGTTTGTAGCGCTAAGGCAATCGTGCACAAATCTTGTGATTCTTAAATTAAAAGAAAGGGGGAATTGATGAATGAACCTGCTCAATTGATGAAACACTGTTCTTAATTAACACAAAAATCCTTTAACAAAAAAAGACGCCCTCTTAGGCGCCTTTCAAGTATTTGCCGTTAGTGAATATTACAAATTCGGAATCACCAATACCTGATCTGGGTGGATTACGTTCGGATCTTTTAGAATATTGGTATTTGCATCAAAAATTTTGGTGTACTTCATCGGGTCGCCGTAATAATGCTTTGCAATCTTGCTTAAGGATTCTCCGCTTTTTACAGTATGCCTGGCATAAACGGAATCATCTTCGACGGTAATGTTCGCTTTAATGTCAGATGGCTTTTCCCCACCTATTTCCTTGATCTTGTCCCATAGTAGGTTTTTCTCATATTGGGTTTTGGTCATCCCCTTTATCTTTAAAATGTCACCTTCAACAGTTACATCGCCATTTTTCACTTCCAATTCCTCACCTAGATCGAGTACAGGTTGATACTTTGCTTTTACACTCATAATAATATTTTTTACAGTTAAAAATTAGAAGTTTCAAGATAGGTAATATGCCACTATTTTGCTATTAATAAATTGTAATACTTTTTTTGATGAAACCACAGGTGTAGGCTTTGTATATCAATAATTTAATTGTATTTTTGCACCCCTTTTAGCAAGGAGGCAAGAGAAAAAGGGAATTTAAAAAATCAATTTAAAACCACTTCTACGGTAATTGTTTAACTCTTGTAAAACGTGGAATACAAATTTTAATCAGCAAAATGGCTGAAGAAAAACAAAACGTTGAGGTAGAAGAAACTGCCGCAGCACCAGAAGTAAAAGAAACAGAACCCAAACAAGATCCACAGGAATTTCTTGAGAATTTTGATTGGGACAAGTACGAAGAAGGAATTGAGCGTGTAGATGATACCAAGCTTAAGGAATTTGAAACACTTGTAGAGGAAAACTTTGTGGACACTGCCGATGAGGAAGTAGTGGAAGGAAAAGTAGTTCACATGACAGACCGTGAGGCGATCATTGACATCAATGCCAAGTCCGAAGGTGTGATTTCCTTAAATGAGTTCCGCTACAATCCTGACCTAAAAGTTGGTGATAAAGTTGAGGTACTTATAGATATCCGTGAAGACAAAACCGGTCAGTTGGTGTTGTCTCACCGTAAAGCAAGAACAATCAAGGCATGGGAGCGTGTTAACAATGCACACGACAAAGAAGAGATTGTTACTGGATTCGTTAAATGTCGTACCAAAGGAGGTATGATCGTTGACGTATTTGGCATCGAGGCGTTCTTGCCAGGTTCTCAGATCGATGTGAAACCTATCCGTGATTACGATCAGTATGTAGGTAAGACCATGGAGTTCAAAGTAGTGAAGATCAACCACGAGTTCAAGAACGTAGTAGTATCTCACAAAGCTTTGATCGAAGCGGACATCGAAGAGCAGAAAAAAGAGATTATCGGCCAATTGGAAAAAGGTCAAGTATTGGAAGGTATCGTGAAGAACATTACATCTTATGGGGTATTTATCGACCTTGGAGGTGTAGATGGATTGGTTCACATTACCGACCTATCTTGGAGCAGAATCAACCACCCGAACGAAGTTGTGGACCTAGATCAGAAATTGAACGTTGTTATCCTTGATTTCGATGATAACAAGTCAAGAATCCAGTTAGGTCTTAAGCAATTGGAGAAACACCCATGGGATGCCCTAGGTGATGAGATCAAAGTTGGTGACAAAGTAAAAGGTAAAGTTGTTGTAATCGCAGATTACGGTGCCTTTATCGAAGTTGCCGAAGGTGTTGAAGGTTTGATCCACGTTTCAGAAATGTCGTGGAGTACACACCTAAGATCAGCCCAAGACTTTGTAAATGTAGGTGACGAGGTTGAAGCTGTTGTATTGACCTTGGATAGAGAAGATCGTAAAATGTCGTTGGGTATTAAGCAATTAACGCCAGACCCATGGACCGATATTACGACTAAATATCCTGTTGGATCAAGACATAAAGGAATCGTTAGAAACTTTACCAACTTTGGTGTATTCGTAGAGTTGGAAGAAGGAATCGACGGTTTGATCTATATCTCTGATCTTTCTTGGACCAAGAAAATCAAGCACCCATCTGAGTTTGTTGCCGTAGGTGACACTTTGGAGGTTGAAGTATTGGAATTGGACGTAGAAGGACGCAAATTGAGCCTTGGGCACAAGCAAACCACAGAGAACCCTTGGGACAAGTATGCCGAAGAGTTTGCTGAAGGGACAGTGCACAAAGCTGCAATTGCAGATGTTGTTGATAAAGGAGCTACAATTAACTTCAACGAGGATATCGTTGGATTTGTTCCACAACGTCACATGGAAAAAGAAGACGGCAAAAAACTTGTTAAAGGTGAAGAAGCTGAATTCAAGATCATCGAGTTCAACAAAGATTTCAAGAGAGTTGTGGCTAGCCACACTGCAATCTTTAGAGAGCAAGAGGACAGAAATGTGAAAGCTGCTGCCAAGAAAAGAGCTGCATCATCCGATGAAGCTGCTCCGACCCTTGGAGATGCCAACTCTGCGTTACAAGCATTGAAGGACAAAATGGAAGCCGATTCCAAGAAAAAGTAATCGGACTTTTCAATGATACGAAGCCCCGCTGGAAACAGCGGGGCTTTTTTATGTCCCAAACATTTTAAAGAATTGCTTACTTTTGTATTCAACCGAGTTGGTCGCACACAGCATATGAGTCAAAAAGTACTGCTTACTTCAAAAGAAATCAACATCATACTGCACCGGTTGGCCTGTCAGCTAATGGAAAACCATTTGGATTTCAAGGATACCGCACTAATCGGCATTCAGCCGCGAGGTGGTTTTTTGGCGGAGAGGTTGGTAAAGATTCTCAAGAAAGAATACAAAATCAAACATATTGATCTGGGATTCTTGGATATCACATTTTTTAGGGACGATTTTGGACGAGGAGAAATCCTGAAAGCTAATTCCACACAAATGAATTTTTTGGTGGAAGATAAAAAAGTGGTGTTCATAGATGATGTTTTATATACTGGAAGAAGTATCAGGGCAGCACTAACGGCAATTCAATCTTTTGGAAGACCTAGTAGTATTGAACTTTTAACACTGATAGATAGAAGGTTCAGCAGGCATTTGCCCATACAGCCAACGTATAGAGGTAGACAGGTAGATGCCATCAATGATGAAAAAGTCAAGGTGATGTGGGAAGAAAATGATGGGGAAGATAAAGTATATTTAATAAGCAAATAGAATAGAATGAGCGAGTTAAGTGTAAATCACTTGTTAGGAATAAAGTATCTGAACAAAAAGGATATATCGCTCATTTTTGAAACCGCCGATCATTTTAAGGAAGTAATCAATCGTTCCATTAAAAAAGTACCCACACTCAGGGATATCACAATTGCCAATATCTTTTTTGAAAACAGTACCCGAACAAAATTGTCTTTTGAACTGGCCGAAAAAAGACTTTCTGCCGATGTGGTCAATTTCTCTGCAGGGCAATCTTCCGTTAAAAAAGGGGAGACCCTCATCGATACCGTAAACAATATACTTTCCATGAAAGTGGATATGGTGGTGATGCGCCACCCCAATCCAGGAGCAGGCATATTTTTATCGAAACATGTAAAAGCGGCAATAGTCAATGCAGGAGACGGTGCCCATGAACATCCTACACAAGCACTTTTGGATTCCTATTCCATACGAGAGAAGTTGGGTGATGTAGGAGGTAAAAATGTAGTGATTGTTGGTGATATACTCCACTCAAGGGTAGCGTTGTCCAATATATTCGCCTTAAAACTGCAAGGCGCCAACGTAAAAGTTTGTGGCCCACGAACATTGATTCCCAAGCATATTGAATCGTTAGGAGTAGCAGTGGAGACCAATTTGAAAAAAGCATTGGAATGGTGTGATGTAGCCAATATGCTTCGCGTTCAGAACGAAAGAATGGATATTAGTTATTTTCCATCCACACGAGAATACACACAACAATTCGGAGTGAACAAGCAACTCCTGAACAGTTTGGACAAAGAAATTGTGATCATGCACCCTGGGCCGATAAACCGTGGTGTGGAAATTACAAGCGATGTGGCCGATTCCGACCAATCCATTATTTTGCATCAAGTAGAGAATGGAGTGGCGGTCCGAATGGCTGTACTCTATCTATTGGCATCAAAAATTAAGTAAGAGATGATTTTCGACAAAGACGGAACAACAACCATTGTTTTCCAAGAAAATACCACATTGTCTGGTTTTTTGGAAAACCTAAACAAGGCATATCCTAAACTAAAGCACGACAATATTGTCGTCAATCTTTTTTCTTTTGATAAACTTACGATTGGTGATATTTTGGAGTTCTTGGATATTTCCAATACGCATAAAGCTTCAGGGCAATCTTTTGTTTTGGTGACGGATAAACTAAGTTATGATGAAGTTCCAGAGGAAATAAGTGTGGTACCCACTTTACAAGAAGCTAGGGACCTTATCGAAATGGAAGAAATAGAACGCGATCTTGGAATTTAAAATTGAAAGTGTAGAATTGAAAATGTCCTAGGTTGGGGAATCAAAATATCATACAAAAAAAGAGTTTTGATTTTGCATTGGAAATTGTGCGTATTGCAAAGTACCTGGAAAAAGAACAGAAGAAGTTTGTATTGTCGAGACAATTATTGAGGTCAGGAACCGCAATTGGAGCATCGGTCAGGGAAGCAGAGCATGCTGAAAGCAAAAAAGATTTTATACATAAGATGTCTATTTCTTTAAAAGAAGCCAATGAAACAAGGTATTGGTTGGACCTTTTAAGACAATCCAATTCGATAGGGAATTTGGATTTTACTAAAGCTGATGATGAAGTTATGCAGATAATTCGACTTTTGGCGTCCATTGTAAAGTCATCAAAGCAGAATTATTCAAAAACATAATGGGAATTTTCAACCTTCCATTTTTAATTTATAATTAGTGAAACTCACAGTATTAGGTTGTTATGCCGCTACACCAAGAACATTTACCAATCCAACAGCACAGGTACTCGAGATAAAAAATCATCTTTTTTTAATTGATTGTGGGGAAGGAACTCAAGTACAGCTTAGAAAGTACAAAATCAAGTTCTCCAGAGTCAACCATATATTTATATCTCACCTTCACGGCGACCATTTTTTTGGACTTCCTGGATTAATTTCAACTTTCAGGTTGTTGGGCAGGGACAAAGAACTGCATATTTATGGTCCAAAGGGGATAAAGCAAGCCATCACCTTATTTTTAAAACTTGGAGATTCTTGGACCAATTACCCGTTGATATTTCATGAGTTGGAATCCAAAGAATCTGAGCTCATTTATGAAGATGAAAAAGTCACTGTTCGAACAATCCCATTGATTCATAGGGTATATACCAATGGATTTTTGTTTCAAGAAAAAGAAGCGCCAAGAACTTTGGATATCAAAGCAGCTAAAGCTTATGGAATTGATAAGAGCCAGTTCAATAATATTAAAAAAGGAAAGGATGGTATAGATGAATCTGGCAACCTAGTGTCCAATAAAAAACTCACTTTAGATCCACCAGAGCCCAAAAGCTATGCCTTTTGTAGTGATACGGTCTATAATGAGAAAATTCTGCCCATTGTAAAAAATGTAAGTGTATTGTACCATGAATCTACTTTCTTGGAATCCGAATCCCACCTTTGCGGTAAAACAAAGCACTCTACAGCCAAACAAGCGGCGCAAATAGCCAAAAAGGCCGATGCGAGACTCCTGATCTTAGGGCATTATTCCACGCGATACAAGTCCATCAAATTGTTCAAGGAGGAGGCCAATGAGGTTTTTCCATATGTGGATTTGGCTGATGATGGTAAAATATTTGACTTTGGTGGTTAAAGGGTTTTAGCAAAACTTTTATAAACCGGTTGCTTTGAGAAGATTCTAATTTTGACGAACTTCACGTCATGCAAAAAGACTTGAGCAACTATAGAAAATCCTACGAAAAAAGTGAATTGACAGAGGAGAACGTAAAGGAGAATCCACTGGAACAATTTCAAAAGTGGTTCCACGAAGTGGAAGCTTCTGATGGAGTGGATGAACCCAATGCCATGACGGTGTCGACCATTGGTTTGGATGGATTCCCGAAGAGCAGAGTGGTCTTAATGAAGAAATTTACTTTTGAAGGCTTTATTTTCTATACCAATTACCAAAGCGAAAAAGGCAAGGCGATTGCTGCGAACCCAGCTGTTTGTTTATCTTTTTTTTGGCCGAATATGGAGCGGCAAGTCATTGTAAAAGGTACGGCCGAGAAGATAGCTGAAAACCTTTCGGATGGATATTTTGAATCCCGACCCACAGGAAGTCAACTCGGTGCCATAGTGTCCGACCAGAGTGAAGTGGTCCCTTCCCGAGAGTATTTGGAGAAGGAGTTGAACAAACTGGAAAAAAAATATGAAGGGAAGGAAATTCAACGCCCTGATTATTGGGGAGGATATTTGGTGCGCCCCATGTCCATTGAATTTTGGCAGGGACGCCCCAATAGATTGCATGATCGAATTCGATATACCCTTCAAGAAGATTTTGATTGGAAAATAGAACGTTTGGCACCCTAATTCCGATAAGATGAAACAATTAATACTGATGAGACATGGGAAATCCTCTTGGGATTATGATGTCTCCGATAAAGACAGACCTTTAAAACAAAGAGGGATTAACGATGCCTATTTGGTTTCTCAAACCTTTGGTTTGCATGCTCCTTCAATCGATTTCATATATTCCAGTCCCGCCAACCGTGCCTTGCACACCAGTATGATCTTTGTTAGAAAGCTGGAATTTGACCTGTCCAAATTCAGGGTCAACAATATGCTCTATGATTTCTCGGGCAACAGTGTACAGCAATTTGTGCAACAATTGGACAATGGTTTAAATACTGTAGCCATATTTGGGCACAATTATGCCTTCACTTCACTTGCAAATACTTGGGGAGATCAGTATATTGAGAACATTCCCACGGCAGGACTTGTACACATTACATTTGGTGTGGACGATTGGTCCAAAATATCAGGGGGTACCACAAAACAAATGGTCTTTCCAAAACACTTGAAAAAATAGATGGTAAAAACAA
Source organism: Allomuricauda sp. (assembly GCA_040285615.1). Taxonomy (GTDB): domain Bacteria; phylum Bacteroidota; class Bacteroidia; order Flavobacteriales; family Flavobacteriaceae; genus Flagellimonas. The sequence goes on along the minus strand of JAVJRL010000009.1, from coordinate 575,199 downwards.
AGAACGAATATATAAATAGGGAAATCAGTTGGTTGCAATTTAATGCTAGGGTATTGCAAGAAAGTAAGGACCATAGAGTTCCGCTGATTGACCGATTACGATTTTTAGGGATTTTTAGTAACAACTTGGATGAGTTTTTCAAGGTGAGGTATGCTACGGTAAAACGTATTGTAGATGCCGGGAAAACTGGAAAAAGTGTCTTGGGTGGAGAAAAAGCAAAAGACCTTTTGGAGGAAATCACCAAAATTGTGATTGATCAGCAGTCACGCAGTCTTGAAGTTTTTAAGGAAATAGATCGAGAGCTGCGCGAAGAAAATATTTTTATCATTAGGGAAACTGAAGTAAATGAAAGTCAAGCCGAATTTATTCGGGACTATTTCTTTAAAAAGGTGAATCAGGAGTTGATGACCATTATCCTTAATGATCTTACCGAATTTCCCTTGCTAAAGGATACGGCGGCTTATTTGGCGGTTAAAATTGTAATGAAAAACGGTTCTGCGAAGGGTAAGCACAACCGATATGCGCTCATTGAGATCCCAAAGGGAATAGATCGTTTTGTAGTATTGCCAAAAGAAGGTAATAAGGATTTTGTCATCATGCTGGATGATTTGATTCGTTTTTGCTTGGACAGTGTGTTCACCATGTTCGAGTTTGAATCCATTTCGGCCCACATGATTAAAATTACGCGAGATGCCGAACTCGATATTGACAATGATTTAAGTAAAAGTTTCATTGAGAAGATTTCTTCCAGCGTAGAGCATAGAAAAATAAGTGACCCTGTACGTTTTGTTTACGACAAAAGTATTGACAAGGATACCCTTCAATTCCTAAAGGAAAAAATGGATATTATGGACACCGATAGCGTTATTCCCGGTGGCCGTTACCACAATAGAAGGGATTATATGGGCTTTCCTAGCTTGGGAAGACATGACCTTATGTACGATAAAATAGAGCCCTTACCAGTAAAGGGATTAAGTATGAAGGGGAGTTTGTTGGATATCATTGCCCATAAGGATTACATGATCTATGCTCCATATCATACCTTTAGTTATGTAACCAAGTTTTTGCGAGAAGCTGCGTTAGATCCCCAAGTACGAAGTATTAAGATTACCATATATCGATTGGCGAGTGATAGTCAAATTGCATCCGCCTTGGTCAATGCGGTCAAAAATGGAAAGCAGGTAACCGTACAGATTGAATTGCAAGCTAGGTTCGATGAGCAGAACAATATTGAATATGCCAACTACTTGCAAGACGAAGGGGTGAAGCTGATCTTTGGTGTTCCTGGGCTAAAAGTACATAGTAAGGTTTGCCTGGTGGAACGCGAAGAGGATGAGGGAATCAAAAGGTATGGTTTCATCAGTACAGGGAATTTTAATGAGTCAACGGCAAAGATTTATACGGACTATACTTTATTTACTGCGCACCAAGGTATCCTAAAGGATATGAACAAAGTGTTTGGGTTTTTCGAGACCAATTATAAAATCAATAAATACAAGCATCTTATTGTATCTCCGCATTACACCAAATCGACTTTTATGAAGTTGATTGACCAAGAAATCGAGTATGCAAAGGCAGGGAAGGAGGCCTACATCAAAATAAAGATAAACAGCCTTACTTCCTATAAAATGGTGGATAAGCTTTATGAGGCCAGCAGGGCAGGAGTTAAAATACAAATGATTGTTCGCGGTGTAAACTGTCTTATTCCCGGTGTTGAGGGCATGAGCGAGAATATTGAAGCCATTAGTGTTGTGGATAAATTTTTAGAGCACCCGAGATTGTTCATTTTTGGGAATGACGGCGACATGAAAATTTATATTTCTTCGGCAGATTGGATGACGCGTAACCTCGACTTTAGGGTAGAGGTTGGATGTCCTATTTACGACCCAGATATTAGGCAGGAACTACTGGATACTTTTGATATCTCTTGGAGAGATAACTCAAAAGCACGTATTTTTTCAGCAAAACAGGACAATGCCTATAGAAAGCGTGCTAAAGGGGAACCTGAGTTACGTTCTCAATTCGAAATGTATGATTATTATAAACGAAAGTTGGAGGCTTAAAAAGAAGCTTAACCGTGCATGGTTTCCTTTTTGCCAAGGTCTTTCATTAATTGAGCTTCGTAATCCAATAGGTCGTTCCATTTTTGGTCTACCTCTTCTTTGTTACCATATTTACGGGCAAACTTTAGGAACATGGTGTAGTGGTTGGCCTCGCTGACCATTAAATTGCGGTAGAATTCGGATAATTCTTCGTCGTCTATTTCTTCTGAAAGTAATCTGAAACGTTCGCAACTGCGAGCTTCGATCAGTGCGGCATATAAAAGTTTGTGAACCAAATGGGTCTCTCTACTACCGCCTTTGGGGAAGAACTTCATTAATTCAATTACGTATTCATCTTTTCGTTCACGTCCCAAGACCCATCCACGATTGATAATTTTATCGTGCACCATGTTAAAATGACCCATTTCTTCGCGGGCAAGCGCGGTCATCTCCTTTACCAATTCCGATTTTTCAGGAAAGCCGATGATCAATGATATGGCGGTACTTGCTGCCTTTTGCTCACAATAGGCATGGTCCGTCAAAATTTCTTCGATATTCTTTTCAACAATGTTCACCCATCTTGGGTCTGTTGGAAGTTTTAGGCCTAGCATGAAAACGTTTTTGAATGTTATGAATGCAAAGATAAAAGTATTGTTCGGTAAGTTTAAAAATCTAGGTCAAACTCTTTGCGGAGTAACTCGATATTTGGGTTTTTCTCTTTTAATTTTTCGTACTTCTCCTCTGGTGTGAAGGCGAATTTTTTTGCTACCTCTTCATTCACTGTAATATAGAGCGAAATGGAATAATTGTTCAGTTTTTGCTTCAGATAGTCAAGCATTAAACTTTGCTCTCGTTCTATTTCCTTTTTCATGGTATCGTTGGGGAGCTCAATCCAAATCGTATTCTCATTCTTTAGTTTGGGAACATCGGTCTGGAGGTTGCTCGCCAAGATTTTTCTGCCTTGTTTTTCCAACTGGTGTACAAAATCGTCCCAATGTTCCTGCATGTCTTTTTCTTCAAAAGCATCGTTAGGTAAATCCTCTTCGGCTATGTTTGGGGATTTGGTGTTCTCATGTTCCTTTTTGACCTTGATACTTGAGAGTGAAAGTCCTGATACCCGCTTTTCGGAAGTCTTAATGTTGATTTTTTTTGGCTGATAACTTTCTTTCGGCTCACTAACCAGTTCTTCTTTGGCTTTCTCTTGTGCGGGAGCTTCTTTTATAGGTTCTTTTGCGGTGGATTGTACAGGTACAGGTTTTTCCACTTTGGGCATTAGAACCGAACCATTGTTTGGAGTAGGTATTGTACCGTTTGATGTTGATATTTTACCTGCGAAAAAAGAGGCAGGGATTATGAAATTAGAGTTTTTTTTTTCTCCATCGTAAGTGATGGATGCCAATTTCATAAGAGCAAGTTCAACCAGTAATCTTTGATTTTTACTGGTCTTATATTTTAGGTCGCAATCGTTGGCCATATCTATGGCTTTTAAAAGAAATTCTTTTGATGCCTTTTTAGATTGTTCCTGATATTGTTGCTTTACATCTTCGCCAACTTCCAAAAGGGCCAAAGTATCAGGGTGTTGACAAACCATCAAATCCCTAAAATGTGAGGCTAAACCTGTAATAAAGTGGTGACCATCGAATCCTAGGGATAAGGTTTTGTTGAAAAGTACTAGGAGTTCGGGAATATTGTTCTCCAGAATCAAATCCGTAGCGGAGAAATAAATGTCGTAATCAAGAACATTGAGGTTTTCCGTTACGGCTTTTCGGGTCAATTTTTCCCCGGAGAAGCTTACCACGCGGTCAAAAATTGATAAAGCATCGCGCATGGCGCCATCTGCCTTTTGTGCAATAATGTGTAGTGCACTTTCCTCCGCTTCTATCCCTTGCTGTTCCGCAATATGTTTTAGGTACTCCGCGGCATCCTTTACCGTGATACGTTTAAAGTCAAAAATTTGGCAGCGGGACAGGATGGTTGGAATTATTTTGTGCTTTTCAGTAGTGGCCAAAATAAAAATGGCATGCTTGGGTGGTTCTTCAAGGGTCTTTAAAAATGCATTGAAGGCGGATTGGGAGAGCATATGCACCTCATCAATAATATATACCTTGTACTTTCCAGTTTGTGGTGGAATGCGCACTTGGTCTATCAAACTACGAATGTCATCTACGGAGTTATTGGAGGCAGCATCCAGCTCAAAAATATTGAAAGCAAAATCTTCATCTTCTCTTTCCGTACCGTCTTGATTGATTTTTTTTGCCAAAATACGGGCACATGTGGTCTTGCCAACACCTCTTGGGCCGCAAAACAATAGGGCTTGCGCCAAATGGTTGTGTTCAATGGCATTCGTCAAGGTATTGGTAATAGACGACTGGCCCACAACATCTTTGAACGTTTGGGGTCGATATTTTCTCGCTGATACTATAAAAGGTTCCAATACTGGGAAAAATAGAATTATTACAAATATAAAAATAGGATTGTGCAAAGTTACCTGCAAGTGCACAGTTAAACTGTTTTTTATTAACAATTGGATTACCTTTGCACTTAGCAGGCCACCTTATCGCTGCAAGTATGAACAACCATGCTTGAAGAGGAAAGTCCGGGCACCAGAGTGCGGCATAGCGGGTAACGCCCGTCCGCCGCAAGGCGAGGACCAGTGCAACAGAAAGCAAGTACAGTTCGGCTGTAGTGAAATCGGCAAACTCTATGCGGTGAAACGCCATGTAAACCAATGTTTGAGGACTGCACGTCCGAGTTGGAGGGTAGGCGGTTAGAACTCTTGGGCAACCAATTGTCTAGATAAATGATAGGGGTATACAGAATCCGGCTTATGGCCTGCTTTTATTCCATTTCAAAAAAGCTAAAAATACTTCCGCCATATTTTCTTTGCTCTGAAAACTTAGGATGTTCGGAAAGGTCCGTTTGTTCGGAATGCTCTATAATTAAAAGTCCATCTGCTAACAAAAGTTCGTTTTCAAAAACCAAATCAGCAATTCTTAAAAATTGTTCCGTATCAAAATCATAAGGTGGATCGGCAAAAATGAGGTCGAATTTTTCAGGTGTTCGCTGTACGAACTTAAAGACATCCGATTTAACAGTGGTTATAGAGAAATTCAGCTCTTGTGCTGTTTTGGAGATGTAGCGAACACAACCTTGATGACCATCAACAGCTGTTATTTTGTCTGTACCCCGGGATGCAAACTCAAAACTAATGTTTCCTGTTCCCGAAAATAAATCCAGTACCTTAAGCTCGTTAAAATAGAATCGATTGTTCAGGATATTAAACAGGGCTTCCTTGGCCATATCTGTTGTAGGGCGTACAGGTAACTTTTTTGGGGCAGTTAGTCTTTTGCCCTTATATTTTCCTGAAATAATCCGCATTTAGAGGGAGCTTAAAATGGAAAAGTCTATGCTCTCATTTTCCAGTTGTTCCATGGGAAAGGAAGGATTGCTGGGCACAAAAACGGATACATTTTTAATGTATTGGTAACAAAGCTTGTAAATGGGGTCTCCTTCTTCAATGGAACCAAAAAGTTTAAGGTTGACCTTTTCCAAATCCATTTGTAATTGCTCCAAACTAAACAATAGGTAATATAGAAAGTCTTCTTTATTACCATATTCGAACTGATTGTAGAATAATAGTTTTTTATCGGAGATTACCATCATCTCCATCTCGCGCTCTGATACTTGAACATAACAAACGGGCTCGGATGATGTTCTATTTTGTTTCAACAATGTATTGATGAGAACGGTTCCGCTATGCTTGAATTCAAATGCTCCAAAAAGCTCAAAAATGTAGTTGTTTACATTGGTATAGGGAATGTAAACATTGATGATTTCTTGGTTTGGGATTTCATCATATGCGATAAGGTCATTGGCCATTATCTTGGCATTGAACTTTAAATAGTTCGGTAGTTCCTCTTTGTTGAAAAGTGGTTTGGGCACCAGACCAAACATATTGTTTTTATGGATAACCATTACTTCAGAGAAGTTTCTTCCCACCTCGCCTTGTTTGCTGAGTTTTTCTTTTAACTCTTTGAGCATTAAGTAGGGGGTAAGCTGTGTTTTAAAATTCACTCGTTCAAACGCGAGAATTTTATTGGTAATGGTGTCCAATACACAAAAAGAAAGTCCATTCAAGCCAGCTTGAATGGACAGTTTTCTATAAATGCTATTTGATTCTTTCTGTACTATAGCTAGTTGTTCTTTTTCCTATCGTAGATAGGTGGCCAGTTTCCATTTGTACTAACATCCGTCAGGGAACCAACCTTTATTTCAGTGCCATTTACTTCTTCAACACTTTGATAGGAATTTTCTTTTTCTACCAAATCTTCCGGCTGATCGTAAAGCACAACGTTTTTCTTAACCTTGGCTTCGAAAACAGGAGCTTTATATCCACTCTTGTCAACAATATCAGCTTTCATTTCAAATTTTTCATTGTTTTGGGCGTAAGGAACGTCCATCATGGTTTTGTAACGGTCGTCTGCTCCAAAAAGAGAATCTTTTACTTTTACTGTCCCCAAAGTATCAATAATAATGGTGTCCTGCTGCATATCAATCTGATAGGCTCTGTCATATCTCATGAAAGAAGAATCACGTTGGGTAGTAATGGTGTAGCTGCCAGTATCAATGAATTTAATCAAGCTTTCAAAGTTACCTGCGTATTTTCCATTTACTGTTTTGTATGCTTCTTGAGAATCCCTGATGTCCTTAAGTTTATTAATTACTTGGGAAAACCTTTCATTTCTTACCTTATTGAACTCAATGGGGGCGTTGATAGAATGATATATTTTATAACCAAGGTAAATACTCAGAATTCCAAATAGAATTACTAGTACAGGCTTTACTTTTTGAGGTAAAAATCTATCGATCAAGAATACAAGCCCTATGGTCACAAGGCATATTAATACAACAATAAGAATTAAGTTTAACATATCTGATACTGTCTTTCAAAGTTAATTTAGTGGTTACTGACAAATCTACAATATTTTTTTTATTGCGAAACTTTTTGCTTTAAAAAAGAGCGCTATATTTAGTGCTCATGAATGATTTTACCGCACTTGGATTTTTAAAGATTTTAACAGAAAAATTTCCCCATACGCCTACCGTAAAACAAGGGATGGCACTTAATAAGCTGGCTAACTTTGTTTTAGAGGGAGAAAAGGACGACGTATTCCTTTTAAAAGGTTTTGCAGGAACAGGGAAAACCACCTTGGTGGCCACCTTGGTGAGCAGTCTTTGGAAGGTTAAAATGAGCTCTGTTTTGATGGCACCAACAGGTAGGGCTGCTAAAGTGATGTCCGTTTATTCTGGAAACAAGTCGTTTACCATCCATAAAAAGATATATTTTCCCAAAAAACAATCCGGTGGGGGAATCCAATTTGTATTGGCCCCGAACAAACACCGGAACACCGTTTTTATTGTAGATGAAGCATCTATGATTCCAGATACGCCAGCTGATTCCAAATTGTTCGAAAACGGTTCGTTGTTGGACGATCTAATGTTTTATGTGCATTCCGGCCATAATTGTAAATTAATTTTGATCGGTGATACCGCCCAGTTACCTCCGGTCAAATTGGAACTGAGTCCGGCCCTTGATGAAAACCACTTATCCTTAAATTATAATAAAGAAGTGGAATGTTTGGAGCTGGATGAAGTAATGAGGCAATCTGGGGGATCAGGCATTCTTCATAATGCTACCAATCTTCGTGAGCAATTACAATCCGAGTTTTTTGATGACTTTAAGTTTGAGTTGAATGATTATAAGGATATTGTGCGTTTGATCGATGGTGCCGAAATTCAGGAAGCGATAGATTCATCTTATAGCCAAAATGGAAAAGAGGATACGGCCATTATTGTTCGGTCCAACAAAAGGGCCAATCTGTACAATCAAAATATAAGGGAACGAATTCTCTTTTTGGACAATGAAATTGCTGTTGGCGATTACATGATGGTGGTCAAGAACAATTATTTTTGGTTAAAGCCCAACTCCGAAGCAGGTTTTATAGCCAATGGTGATATTATTGAAGTGTTGGAACTTTTTGCCATCAAAGAACTTTATGGGTTTAAGTTCGCCGAAGTGAAGGTTAAAATGGTGGATTACCCCAATCAAAAACCTTTCGAGACCGTTCTTTTATTGGATACGATAACGGCGGAGACTCCATCATTATCTTATGAGGACGGGAATCGGCTATATCAAGAGGTAATGAAGGACTACGCCCATGAAAAATCAAAATATAAAAAATTCTTGGGGGTTAAGAACAATAAGTTCTTTAATGCACTTCAAGTAAAGTTTTCCTATGCAATAACCTGCCACAAGTCACAAGGAGGGCAATGGAACACCGTTTTTGTAGAGCAACCTTATTTGCCAAATGGTGTGGATAAAGATTATTTAAGATGGCTCTATACCGCTGTGACAAGAGCCGAGCGACAACTGTACCTTATAGGTTTCAAAGATGATTTTTTTCTTGACTAGGAATACCCTATTTTAGACATCAGCATGAATATTGAACCAGGCACCATAATAAGTTTGTTCCTCGGAATTGGATTAGCGGCATCCGTTGGTTTTCGTGTTTTCCTACCTCTTTTTGCCCTAAGTTTTGCGGCATATTTAGGGGTCTGGGACCTGAATGAAAACTGGCAATGGATTGGAAGTTTGACCGCACTTGTAACCTTGGGCATTGCTACCATCGTTGAGATTTTCGCTTATTTTATTCCATGGGTGGACAATGCCCTTGACAGTCTGGCCATTCCCTTGGCGGGAATTGCAGGTACAGCTGTCGTGGTGTCCACTGCAGCTAACTTAGATCCGGTTGTCACCTGGTCTTTGGCCATTATTGCAGGAGGAGGGACCGCAACGGTTATTAAAGGGGCGAATGCAGCTGGGAGGCTAACATCTACGGGAACCACAGGGGGCTTGGCCAACCCATTGGTGTCCACAGTGGAAACAGGAGCGGCCGTGGCAGTGAGCACGGCATCCATACTTGTGCCGCCCATTGCGGCTATCCTAGTGATAATCATCCTGTTGGTCATATTTAGGATATATAGAAAATTGAGACCCAAAAAATAATTATTCATATTAACCAATAGATTCAAAAGTGAATATAATTTCCATGATTCCTGCCCGCTATCAAGCCTCTAGGTTTCCTGCCAAACTAATGCAGGACCTTGGCGGGAAGCCTGTAATTGTGAGGACTTACGAAGCAGCCATAAACACAGGACTTTTTAATGATGTATATGTGGTTACGGATAGTCCGATAATTTCAGATGTGATCAAGGATATAGGGGGAAAGGTAATAATGAGCCAAAAAACACACGAAAGTGGAAGCGACCGAATTGCTGAAGCCGTTGAGGGTATGGATGTGGATATAGTGATCAATGTACAGGGAGACGAACCTTTTATAGATTCAGAAAGTTTGGAAAAGATTATTCAGGTATTCAAAAATGATACCAGTAAAGAAATCGATTTGGCTTCCTTGATGACTCCGATTTCGGATTGGGATGAAATAGCCAATCCCAACACGGTAAAGGTCATTGTGGATAATCAAGATTTTGCACTTTACTTTTCACGTTCACCTATTCCATATCCACGAGATAAGGAGGTGGAAGCAACCTATTACAAACACAAAGGGGTGTATGCTTTTAGAAAGCGGGCATTGGAGGATTTTCAAAAGTTGCCCATGCTTCCCTTGGAGGCTAAAGAAAAAATTGAGGCCATACGTTTTTTGGAGTATGGTAAAAAAATAAAAATGGTGGAAACCCATGTGACAGGTATCGAAATTGACACACCTGAAGATTTGGAACGCGCAAGAAAGGTATGGAAGTAGATTTCTCCAACATAAAAGTAATTGGCTTTGATGCGGATGATACCCTGTGGGTCAATGAGACCTATTTTAGGGAAACCGAAGAAAAGTTTGCTGAACTTTTGGAAGATTACGAGACCAAGAACAAGATTGACCAAGAGCTTTTTAAAATGGAAATGGACAACTTGGATACTTATGGTTACGGCATAAAAGGGTTTATGCTCTCCATGATAGAATCTGCGCTGGACCTTTCCAACAACCAGGTTTCGCAAGAAACCATCGGTAAAATATTGGATCTTGGTAAAAAGATGATATCACACCCTGTGGAGTTATTGGATGGGGTGGAGGAAGTCCTGTCAAAATTGGTGGGAGAATATAGATTGATAGTACTTACCAAAGGTGATTTACTAGATCAGGAGCGGAAATTGGAAAAGTCGGGACTTTCCCAATATTTCCATCATGTAGAAGTGTTGAGCGATAAAAAAGAAATTAATTATAGAAATTTGTTAGAACATTTGAATATAGATGTCAGCGAATTTTTAATGATAGGAAATTCCCTTAAATCGGATGTGTTGCCTATCTTGAATATTGGGGCTAAAGCGGTTCATGTACCGTTCCATACCACATGGGCGCATGAAATGGTTGCAGAAGATGAAATGGTGAACAACCATCTTAAATTGAATAGTCTCAAAGACATTTTGAAGTATTTGGATAATTAATGAAGACAGAAAGCGATTTGAAAAAACAGAAAACAACCTCAACCCATAAAACATTGTACAAAAACTTTCCCATGGTACCTAGGGTAATTTTTGGGTCGGGATGTTTTTCTCAATTGGGGGATATTCTGCTACCTCAGCGAAAAAGTTCGGAGGCACCCTTTATTTTTTTGGTTGACGATTTCTTTGAAAACCAACAATTTTTGGCAAAGGTTCCCCTAATGTTTAACGACGAGGTTATTTATGTCTCTGCTGAAGAGGAGCCTAAAACAGCTCAAGTGGATGCCCTAGTTGATCAAATAAGGAAAAAGTATAATGAACTTCCTTCGGGTATTATTGGTATTGGAGGGGGAACACTGTTGGATTTGGCCAAGGCCGTTTCCATTTTATTGAACAATAGTGGTCTAGCTAAGGACTATCAAGGATGGGATTTAGTGAATAAGCCGGCGCTTTATCATGTAGGTATCCCCACTATAAGTGGCACGGGAGCCGAAGTTTCGCGTACCACCGTATTATTGGGCCCCGAAAAGAAATTAGGAATCAATTCGGATTTTACACCTTTTGACCAAGTACTGCTGGACCCCGATTTTAGTAAAACAGTTCCCAAAGAACAATGGTTCTATACTGGGATGGACTGCTTTATACATTGCGTTGAGTCGCTGACAGGTACTTATCTGAACGCGTTTAGTCAAAGCTATGGGGAAAAGGCCATGGAACTTTGCAAGGAAGTATTTCTAGGAGACATATCCGCTGAAGAGTCCAGGGACAAATTGATAATGGCATCTTGGCACGGCGGAATGAGTATAGCGTACTCCCAAGTAGGGGTGGCACATGCGATGAGTTATGGGCTCTCCTATCTTTTGGGCGTTAAACATGGAATCGGGAATTGTTTGGTGTTTCAACATTTGGAGGAGTTTTATCCAGAAGGAGTGGCACTCTTCAATAAAATGATTGAAAAGCATAAGATAACATTGCCAAAGGGTATTTGTGCCGATCTCACCCAAAATGATTTTGATGTGATGGTAAATATATCAATGAGCCTGGAACCCCTTTGGGAAAATGCACTGGGCAAGGATTGGAAAAACATCATGACACCGGAACGTCTTCAGACGTTATATCAAAAAATTTAAAAATCTGTTTGACAATGAACAGATAACCACGACCCAATGCAAAGGCTGGCCAAGTTTATATACTTTAAAATTTTGGGATGGAAACTCAATGGTTCCTTTCCCAATGTGGATAAATGTGTGATAATTGTAGTTCCCCATACGCATTGGTTGGACTTCTTTCTGGGACTTTTAATTCGGAAGGTAATCAACCAAGAAATCAATTATATTGGAAAAAAGAGTCTTTTTAAGCCTCCCTTCGGATGGTTTTTTAGATGGACCGGCGGCGCTCCTGTGGATCGTACCAAAAATTCCAATACGGTAGATAGTATTGTGCAGATTTTCAATGAAAGAAAGATGTTTAGGTTTGCTCTGGCTCCAGAGGGAACGCGAAAAAAAGTAGAACAGTTAAGGACAGGATTTTACCACATCGCCAAAAAGGCCAAAGTTCCAATTGTAATGGTGGCATTTGATTTTGGGAAAAAAGAAATCAAAATAGGCGAACCTTTTTATCCTACAGATGATAGTGAAAGTGATTTCCAAAAAATTCACGGATTTTATAAGGGTGTAAAGGGGAAAAAACCAGAGTATAGTTTTGATTAAATTCAATACTTTTTCATTATTCAGATGACTTCTGTATCAAACATGTTATAATACCAACTCATGTTTTAAAAATGGTTTCATTAGATTATTTAGAGCATCTATTTTGTGAAAAACTATTATCTTAACTCTTTATTAACCAGCAAACTATTTATGAAATTTTCAACCTGCCATTTAATTGGTAAAACCACGCTTTATTGCACTTTGTTCCTTTGCTTTGTGTTTACTTCAAATGCCCAAGAATCGAAAAAAAGATTGCCCATTATTGATGTCCATGTGCATGCCATGGGGGGCAATCCAAATGCTTCCCCCATGTGTCCGTGGTTTTTAAAGGACATGCCAGGAAGCGGTCCCAACCAAGAACCACCATCATTTATAAATACAGATTGTATTTCTCCTTTGCAACCTGCAAGGAGCGATGCTGAAATGGATGCGGCCATTCTAAGGGCAAACAAAGAACTGAACATTACCATGGTGGTGAGTGGAGATGCTAAAGCGATACATAGATGGCATAAGGCGGCTCCCGACCGTATAATTCCATCCTTGGGAATTAGCAATGCCGATGCGATGACGGTAGAAGCATTTAGGGATTCGCTATCTACCGGTTTTTATAAGGTAATGGGAGAGGTGGCTCCACAATACCAAGGTATGTCACCAAGTGATATGTCGCTTGATGAATATTTTGGAGTTGCAGAAGAACTGGGAATTCCAGTAGGTATACATATGGGAACAGGCGGCAATGGCATGGCGAACATTAATCGACCAAAATATAGAGCCTCTTTAGGTCAGCCATTTTTGTTGGAAGATATGTTGGCCAGACACCCCAAGTTAAAAATTTGGGTAATGCATGCAGGTTACCCTATGGTAGATCAAATGATTGCTCTTATGGGGGGCAATGCCTATGTTTATGTTGATTTGGCTGGTTTTATATGGTCCTATCCCTTAGAAGAGATTCATGCATACCTGAAACGATTGGTTCAGGCAGGGTTTTCCAAGAGAATTATGTATGGGACAGATTTAATGATTTGGCCAGGACTGCTCGAAACTTCCATTGAAGTAATTGAAAGTGCCAACTACCTTTCCGAAGAGCAAAAGAGGGATATTTTCTTTAACAATGCAGTGCGATTTTTTAACTTGGATGCTTCCAAATTTGAATAATACAATAAAAAGTGCGTATATAAAAAGAGGCTTACTTTTAAGTAAGCCTCTTTTTTTTGTTATAAATCAAAGTATGGATGTTACTCCTGCATACTATGAAAAACGTTCTGAACATCGTCGTCTTCCTCAATTTTTTCAAGGAGTTTTTCCACATCTGCAGCCTCTTCTTCATTGAGTTCCTTGGTTACCTGGGGGATACGATCAAATCCAGAGGAAACGATTTCAATTTCTCGTGATTCCAATTCTTTTTGAATCGCTCCAAAATTCTCGAAAGGCGCATAAATATGGATGCCATCTTCATCCACAAATACTTCTTCCGCACCAAAGTCGATCATTTCCAATTCAAGTTCTTCGGGGTCCATACCTTCCGCATTAATGGTAAAGTTGCACGTATGGTCGAACATAAACTCAACCGAACCGGAAGTGCCTAAGCTACCATTACATTTATTAAAATAACTTCGGATATTGGCAACGGTGCGTGTATTGTTATCTGTGGCCGTCTCGATTAAAATGGCAATACCATGGGGAGCATATCCTTCGAAAAGGACTTCCTTATAATCACCCTGACTTTTATCTGAGGCCCTTTTAATGGCACGTTCAATGTTGTCCTTGGGCATATTTACGGACTTGGCATTCTGAATCACCGCACGCAACTTGGAATTGGCATCAGGGTCAGGGCCACCTTCTTTAACGGCCATAACGATATCTTTTCCAATTCTGGTAAATGCTTTGGACATCGCTGCCCAACGCTTCATTTTTCGTGCTTTTCTAAATTCGAATGCTCTTCCCATATAATTCTTAAATTCTGGATAAAGGCAAATTTAGCAAAAAAAGCCCCGTTGTCAAGTTGAATTTGGGGTGTGTTTATCCTACTATTTTTTCAATGGATTTGGCAAGGTCAATATCCTTTTCGGTAATACCATCTGCATCGTGGGTACTTAGTTTTATGGTGAGGCTGTTGTAGACATTTTCCCAATTAGGATGGTGGTTTTGCTTTTCACATTCAAAGGCAATGTGAGTCATTATTGAAAATGCCTCTTTAAAATCCTCGAAGGTGAAGGATTTCTGGATTATATCATCTTTTAGGGTCCAACCCGATAGGTTTTTAAGGGCTTCTTGAATTTCATGGATGTTCATCTTCTTCATAAATATTTGTTTTCCTAGAAGATAACCAATTAAGCATTGATAAGAAAACTACACGGGAAGATGATGATCAATAATTTCCTGACAGCTTATGCGAAGGTTTTTGGGTAAAATGTTATCCTTGGGCAAGGCGGCCAAATAACGGTCTTCGTTGGTGGTGTAGACCCTTTTATAGATGGGATGGTAATTGCCCATGTGCTCGATGACCTCTTTGATGAATTCCTCGTGATGGATAAGGTCGCTACTGCCCAAATGAAAGATGCCCGTTTTGTTCCTATTGATGAGGTAGTGAATCTGTTGTGTCAACCTGTCATCATTGGTAACATTAATGATCAGGTTCGGGAATACCTCAATGGGTTCGTTGTTCTCAATGTTTTCTTTGATTTCCTTTATTCTGGGTGAAGCGTTACCAAACACCATAGGTACTCGAAGTATTGCGGTTTTACCTTTAGGTAAACGCATCATCATATTCTCAATTTTAATTTTGAGGCGACCATACACACTTAAGGACAGGGTTTTATCATGCTCGTAGGAAGGGAACTTGCTATAGGCATCAAAAACATTTGCCGAAGAAATAAAGTACAATTTTGCATCGGCCTTTACCAAATACTCCATTAAATGGTGATGTGCCTGTATCTGTGCCGGAAAATTTCCCCGAAGCGATGATACGATAATGTCTGGTTTTATATGTTCCAGAATCCGAAATATATCATCTTCCTCCATATCGTACCTAACAAACTGTTTGTTATTGGCAAAGGAGCGATTGGAGTAATAGGTACCGTAAGTATCAAAATAGGAGCAGAGTTCTTTGTATATGGCGTTGCCCACAAATCCACTCGCTCCTAGTATCAATATCTTTTTTTTATCCAAAGGCTAACTAAATATTTTTGTAGAATGGCAGTTTTACTACAGTTGCCAAAACGCTATTTTTTCTTATTTTGATTTGAATAGGAGTATCGACTTTGGAAAATTCAGTGGTTACATATCCAAGCCCGATTCCTTTTGAAAGGGATGGGGACATGGTTCCGGAAGTCACTTTTCCTATTTCATTGCCATCTGTATCCAAAATAGGATATCCCGCCCTGGGGATGCCTCGCTCTTCCATTTGGAATGCAATCAGTTTTCTTTTGGAACCTTCGGCTTTTTCTTTGGCGAAGTTTTCACTGTTTACAAATTCTTTGGTGAATTTGGTGATCCAACCCAAACCGGCCTCAAAAGGCGAAGTAGTGTCATCAATATCGTTTCCGTAGAGGCAATAACCCATTTCCAATCGTAATGTGTCACGGGCTGCCAAACCAATAGGTTTAATTCCGAAATCGGCACCGGCTTCCAATACTTTGTCCCATACTTGTTGTACTTCGGAATTCTTGCAATAAATCTCAAATCCCCCAGAACCTGTGTAGCCCGTTGCCGAAATAATGACATGGTCAACCCCAGCAAAATCACCTACAACAAAGTTGTAGAATTTGATAGCCGATAAATCTACAGAGGTAATCGATTGCATGGCCTCAACTGCCTTTGGTCCTTGTATGGCCAATAGTGAATAATCGTCAGAAATATTTCGCATTTCAGCACCAATGACCTCGTTATATTTGGAAATGTGAGCCCAATCTTTATCAATGTTGGATGCATTCACCACCAAAAGATAAGTTTCATCCTTCACCCTATATACAATAAGGTCATCCACAATTCCACCAGTTTCATTGGGCAAACAACTATACTGCGCTTTACCTACGGTTAATTTTGAAGCATCGTTGGTTGTCACTTTTTGAATAAGTTCCAAAGCCTTTGGTCCCTCTATCAAAAACTCGCCCATGTGCGAAACATCAAAAACACCGACGCCCTTGCGTACGGTTTCGTGTTCAATATTTACACCCTCATAAGAAACAGGCATGTTGTAGCCCGCAAACGGTACCATTTTGGCTCCCAACGCCTCATGCGTTTTAGTAAGTGCAGTATTTTTCATTGAGTCTATTTTTAAGATTCGCAAATTTATGGAATTAATTAAGGATACCCTTGTTTTAGGTTCTAACGATTTTGACAAAACTGAAATATATTACCATGTGTAATCTGCCTAAAATTTGTATTTTGAAAAAAATATCGAATCATGTCAAAACTCACATTTAGCCTGTTGTTTATTCTGTTTATCGCTTTTGAAGGATTTTCACAGGGTACACCTACCGATTACTTACCTTCCGATTTTCATAAGGAAAGAAGAGACGCTGTTAGGGAAAAGTTGCCTCCGAATACAGTAATCGTTCTTTTTGCCAATGCTGAGCGCAACCGGGCAAACGATGTGGACTATGTGTACCACCAAGACCCCAATTTTTATTATTTAACAGGGTATAAAGAACCCAATGCGGTATTGGTCATTTTTTCGGAAGAACAAACCGATGCTTCTGGGAACAGTTTTGATGAGATATTCTATGTGCAGGAGCGTGATGCAAGAGCGGAGCAATGGACTGGAAAACGATTGGGCGTAGAAGGAGTGAAAAAACAATTGGGTTTCAATATGGTTTATAATGGAAGTGAATTTGAAAACTTTCCGTTAGATTTCACTTCATTCGATAATGTGTCCTTTGTGGATTTTCAGAATGATTATCGTGATAAATCTGGCAAGGCAGATTTGTTCGACTTGATTAAAACCTTCAAGATAAAAGCGAATTACCCCTCGGATTATAATCCAACGCGTAATAGTTTATACAAAAGAATAGCAACTGCCAATGCTGAAAACAGCAATGAAGTGACCGAAACAATCGAAAGGTTTATGGAGCGTTATCCAGAATTGCAGGAGGATGAGATTTTAAATGACTTTGTAAGTGCAAATAATGATGAAATACGGGATGAAATCAAAAATAAAGTGTTGGTGATTCAGCGTTCAACGAATCTCGATTCCAGTATTTTACCAAAGGTAATGGCCGAATTGCGACAGGATAAGTCGCCTGAAGAAATGAAGCTTCTAAAAAGGGCAGTTGAAATTTCAGCTGTCGGCCAAATTGAAGTGATGAAAGCCATGCATCCCAATATGTCAGAAACAGAAATTCAGGGCGTGCACGAATATGTCTATAAAAAATATGGTGCCGAATATGAAGGCTACCCATCCATTGTGGGAGGTGGACACAACGGTTGTATTCTTCATTATATCGAAAACAACAAGACCAAGGTTGGCAACGATTTGGTGTTGATGGATTTAGGTGCTGAATACCATGGATATACGGCTGATGTAACACGGACCATTCCTGCTAACGGAAAGTTTTCGCCTGAACAAAAAGCCATCTATGACATTGTTTACAATGCTCAAGAAGCTGGTATTGCTGCAAGTGTGGTAGGGGCATCTTTCCGAGAACCACACAAGGCAGCTCTCGAAGTCGTTACCAAAGGATTAATGGATTTGGGCATTATTAAGGAAGCTAAGGAAGCAAGGATTTATTTTCCACACGGAACTTCCCATTATTTGGGATTGGATGTGCACGATGCAGGAACCTATCAGGCGTTTGAACCCAATCAAGTGATTACGGTCGAGCCAGGTATCTATATACCTGAGGATAGTAATTGCGATGAAAAATGGTGGGGCATTGCCGTTCGAATTGAAGATGATATCTTAATTACTGAAAATGGGCCCATCAATCTTTCTGGAATGGCGCCGCGAACTACCGAGGCCATCGAAGAAGTGATGCAACAACCCAGTCCCTTGGATAGCTTTAAACTGCCCAAGTTGGATTAATCGTTCAGCAAAAATTGCTTTAGTTCATCATAACTGGCAATGGAAACGGATTTTTTGTCCTTGTCCATTACTTTCATAATTTGTGGTGGAATTTCCAGACTCAATCCCAAAGTATCTTCGACCACATCCAAAAATTTAACAGGATGTGCCGTTTCCAAGAAAATACCATAGGTGTCCGGATGGGATTTTTGATATTCCTTTAGGCCAAGATAACCTACAGCGCCATGAGGGTCCATAACATATCCTGTTTTGGAATACACTTCTTTCATCGTGGCTTTGGTAGCTTTATCCGAGAAGGCGTAGGAGGAAAGGTGTTCTTGAAGCGTCTCTAGATCATCATTATGCAAATGTCGGATTCGGACAAAATTACTTGGGTCACCTACATCCATGGCGTTGGAAATGGTAGCAATAGATGCCATTGGTTCATAGA
This sequence comes from Allomuricauda sp., assembly GCA_040285615.1. Classification (GTDB taxonomy): domain Bacteria; phylum Bacteroidota; class Bacteroidia; order Flavobacteriales; family Flavobacteriaceae; genus Flagellimonas. The sequence goes on along the minus strand of JAVJRL010000009.1, from coordinate 556,481 downwards.
TTCCATTTTCCATGAATTTTGGAACCACATCGTTTACATTGGTGGAGGCCACAAAATGTTTAACCGGCATTCCCAGTTTTTGAGCAACCATGCCTGCACAGATATTCCCAAAATTTCCCGATGGTACGGAGAATACAATCTCTTTTCCTTTTGACTTTGCCTGTTTGTAGGCAAACAAAAAGTAGAATAACTGGGGCAACCATCTGGCTACGTTGATACTGTTGGCTGAGGTCAATTTTTTATGATCGGTAATTTCAGAATCCAGAAAAGCGGTTTTCACCATGCGTTGGCAATCATCAAAAACACCAGCTACTTCCATAGCTTCAATATTTTGACCCAGGGTGGTCAATTGCTTTTCTTGGATCTCACTGACCTTTCCGCTAGGGTAAAGGATTACAACTTTTACACCATCAACGCCTAAAAAGCCATTGGCAACAGCACCGCCCGTATCACCTGAAGTTGCCACTAAAACGGTGACTTCCTGTCTTTCGCCTTGGGAAAAGTATCCAAGACAGTTGGCCATAAAACGTGCGCCTACATCTTTAAATGCCATAGTAGGACCATGAAAAAGTTCCAATGTGGCTACATTATCTTCGATATCCACCACGGGAAAATCGAAATCCAAAGTGTTGGCAATGATTTCCTTTAAAGCTTCATCGGGAATATCTTCATTCACAAATTGGTGAATCGCCTGAAAAGCTATTTCGTGATTGGAAAATTTCTCTATTTTTTTAAAAAAGTCATCGGATAGTGGGTTAATTTCTTCGGGAAAATAAAGTCCTTTATCTGGAGCAATACCTGCAATGACCGCATCTTTGAATGAGGCTTGTATATTTTGATTGTTTAAACTGTAGAATTTCATGGAATTAAGCAATTTTCTTTACGCCTTGGCTATTTACTTTCGAAATGTGAATGTCAAAATCCACCCCAATATTTTGATAGGTTTCTTTCATAGAATCAGCCACTTTTTGAGCAATTTCTTCTCCTTTGCTCAGAGCAAAAATAGATGGGCCGGAACCTGAGATTCCACTTCCAAGCGCTCCTGCTTTCACAGAGTTTGCTTTAATATCATCGAAGGCAGGAATTAAAATGGAACGAATGGGTTCCACGATATGATCCTGCAACGAGCGTCCGATTAAATCATAATCGTTTTGGAAAAGACCGGCCACAAGTCCACCCAAGTTGCCCCATTGTTGGATTCCCTGTTGCATGGAAATGGTAGTCTTTAAAATTTTTCGAGAGTCTGAAGTCTTTATCTCTATTTGTGGGTGAATCACCGTGGCGTATAATTCCGATGGTGTCGGTATGGGAATAATATCAAGTGGTTCATAACTGCGGATCAAAGTAAACCCGCCGAATATGGCAGGTGCTACATTGTCCGCATGGGCTACATCACTAGCCAATTTTTCCCCTTGCATAGCAAATTGAACCAGTTCCAATTTGGAAAAGGGGTTGCCCAACAATTCATTCATGGCCCAAACAGCACCTGTCGAACTTGCCGCGCTGCTACCAATACCACTTCCAGGTTTTATGCGTTTGTCGATTTCAATTTCAAAACCACCATCGTAATTGCTCTTTTCCAAAAGAGCCAACCCAGCTACACCTGCTACATTGTTTTCAGTTTCCAGTGGAAGATCTTGCCCAATTATTTTAGTGATTCGAATGCCTTTTTCAGAAGTTTTGCGAATCGTCATTTCATCGCCAACCGAGTCCAAGGCCAAGCCAAGGACATCAAATCCGCAGGAGACATTGGCTATGGTTGCCGGGCAAAATACTTTAATCTCTTCCATCCCTTAAAAATTTCCGATTCTAACAATATCCGCAAAGATACCGGATGCAGTTACATCTGCACCTGCTCCAGCACCTTTTATGATCAAGGGTTGGTCAACATATCGGTCAGTAAAGAACAATACGATGTTGTCACTTCCCTCCAAATTATAAAAATCATGACCTTTTGGTATTTGTTGTAGCCCAACCTTGGCCTTTCCGTCTTCAAACTGGGCCACATATTTTAGTTTGCTATCGACATCGGAAGCATTCTTATATAATTTTTGAAAGTCTGTTTCATATTTCTTCAAACTCTCAAAAAATGCCTCGTTCGAATCAGTTTTCAAACTTTCCTCGGGTAAGAACGGTTCATTTTCTATTTCATCAATATCCAATTGGTAACCACTTTCCCTCGCCAAAATGAGAATTTTACGCATCACGTCAATTCCGCTTAAATCGATGGTTGGGTCGGGTTCTGTATAGCCTTGTTCTTGTGCTTGTTTTACCACATCGTGGAAGGTAGTGGAATCGTCAAATGTATTGAAGACAAAATTCAAACTACCAGATAACACCGCCTGAATTTTTCTTACTTTATCTCCAGAGGCAATCAAGTGCTTTAAAGTATCTAAAATTGGAAGTCCTGCACCCACATTGGTTTCGAATAGATAAGGTGCATTGTATTCCTTGGCCAGATGTTTAAGTTCCTTATAATATCCATAATCCGAAGAAGAGGCAATTTTATTGCAAGTAACTACGGAAATACTGTTTTTAAGGTAGCTCGAATAGCTTTCGGACACTTCGGCACTTGCCGTATTGTCCACAAAAATACTATTGCGATAGTTCAACGAAATGATACGGTCAAAAAAGGTTTGCTTATCTGCTGGCTCTCCCTGATCTAGGGTATTTTGCCAATCTTTTAAAGAAATACCACTTTCATCGAAAGCCATTTTTCTGGAATTGCTCATTCCAATGACACGGACATTAAGTTTTAACTCATCCCTTAAATATTTTTTCTGTTGACGGATTTGTGCCAAGAATTTGGAACCTACATTCCCAACTCCCATGACGAATAAGTTAAGCTGTTTGATGTTCTCTTCGAAGAAAGTTTCGTGTAACGAGTTGAGTGCTTTTTTAACATCGTCCTTTTTGATTACTGCCGAGATGTTTCGCTCGGAAGCTCCTTGGGCAATCGCTCTGATGTTTACATTGTTTTTACCAAGGGTACTGAACATTTTACCGCTCAATCCTTGATGACTTTTCATATTGTCACCAACCAAAGCTACTATGGTCAGGTCTTTTTCAAGAATAACGGGTTTGATTTTTTTGGTAGTAATTTCAAACTCAAAAGTTTCATTGACCGCTTCGGCAGCAATATCCACATCTTCATCTGCAATACCAACACAAATGGAGTGTTCCGATGATGCTTGGGTAATCAACACGATACTGATGTTTTTCAAAGAAAGTGTCTCAAAAAAGCGTTTGGAGATCCCTGGAATTCCTATCATTCCCGGCCCCTCTAGGGAAAGAAGGCTAATGTTGCCCACATGACTGATACCACGAACTGTTTTCCCATTTCCATTGTTGTTTTTGGTAATCAAGGTGCCTGGGCTTTCGGGGTCGAACGTATTTTTTATGATAATGGGAATTTCTTTCCCCAAAATTGGTTGAATGGTTGGAGGGTACAAAACTTTGGCCCCAAAGTGGGAAAGTTCCATAGCTTCTTGATAGCTGATATTGGAAACACATTTTGCCTGCTTCACCAACTTTGGATTGGCGGTGTACATGCCGCTTACATCGGTCCAGATTTCTAAAATATCCGCGTTTACAGCTGCGGCGATAATGGCTGCTGTGTAGTCGGAACCCCCTCTGCCCAAGGTTGTGAGGTTTCCACTTTTGCTGGATGCCACGAACCCAGGTAAGATTGTTATTTGGTGTTGGTTGGATGAAAAGTATTTCTCGCAATTGGTGTTGGTTTTTTTAAAATCCACATTGGCTTTGCCAAAGTTGTCATCGGTAATAATGAGTTCCCTGCTATCTTTAAAACCTACATCCAAACCTTCGGATTTTAAGAACACACTTATGATAAATGACGATAACAATTCGCCGTAGCTAACAATTTTATCGGATAGTTTTGGAGTAAGTTCACCAATCAAAAAAGCACCTTCCAGTAAGGTTTCCAGAATGTTGAGCTCACTCTTTACTTTGCTGAGGGCTGCACTTTGCATTTTTACTGGAATCAGTTCCCTGATAGCTGAAATATGCCTGTCCTCAATTTCCTTGAGACTTTCTTTATATTTTACATCTTGTTCGGATGCCAGGTTGGAAGCGTTGAGCAATAGGTCTGTTACACCTCCAAATGCCGATACTACAACAGCTATTTGCTCATTGTTTTGATTGGCAAGAATGGATTTGACCTTATTTATATTTTCTGGATGGGCAACGGAAGTGCCTCCAAATTTTAAGACTTTCATGATGAATTGTTATTGAGAAAATTGAAATAAATGAATAAAACGGACGGAAAAATATATAACAGAATTACCCCAAAGGGGTTGTGGTAGTAATCGTGAAAGTAGATGAATAAGTTTTCATCGTGGTTAGGTTAATATCCGTTTGTTTTAACTCCATTGCTCTGTAATGAGGTGATAAATGTAGTACTTTTGAATACTTCATCAAATCATTGGTGTTGTTTTTGCGAAATCGATACGAATAACCAATTTTTATTGCTGAATGAAAATTTTTTCTGCCCATCAAATCTATCAAGCTGACAAATCCACAATCCAAAAAGAACAGATAAAGAGCGAGGAACTTATGGAAAGGGCAGCTGCACAGCTGTTTGAGTGGATGCATTCCCGTTTACGTGGCACCCAAGTCAATATAAAGTTGTTCTGTGGTATCGGAAATAATGGGGGTGATGGCATGGTGCTGGCCAGAAAGTTGCACGAGCACGATTACTCCATTAAGGTGTATGTGGTGAATTATAGTGAAAAACGTTCAGAGGATTTCCTATTGAACTTGGAGCGATTAAAGGATGGCAAAGTTTGGCCAGATTTTATCAATAAAGAAACTGACTTACCTGAGATTTCATCCAAAGACATAATCGTGGACGCTATTTTTGGTATTGGATTGAACCGTGCACCCGATGATTGGGTTGGGAATTTGATTAAGCACATCAACGATTCAAGGGCTTTTACTTTATCTGTGGATGTGCCTTCGGGATTGCCCTTGGATAGTAGTCCTTGGAAACCATCATATGTTATACGAGCCAGTTATGTATTGAGCTTTCAGGTGCCTAAATTGGTTTTCTTTTTACCCGAAACGGGGGTGTATGTAAATCAATGGGAAATATTGGATATTGGATTGAACCAAGAGTTTATTGCCAAGACCGACGCCGATTTTGAATTGATTACGCGGTCCGAGGTATTGCCTTTGTACCGACCTAGATTAAAGTTTTCACATAAAGGAACGTATGGCCATGCTGTGATAGTAGGTGGAAGTTATGGTAAGATTGGGGCGGTGCAGCTTGCTAGCAACGCTTGCCTGAGTGTCGGTAGCGGCTTGGTTAGCGCTTTTGTTCCGAAATGTGGATACAATTCCTTACAAACGGCAATTCCGGAAATAATGGTATTGACAGGTTCAAGGGAAAGGAGTATTTCAGAGATAGCGATTCCTTTTAAGGCTTCTGTCGTTGGTATAGGAATGGGTATGGGAATGGATGATGATACCGTTTCGGCCTTCGGCTCTTTTTTAAAGAATAGTAAATTACCCATGGTAATTGATGCGGATGGGTTGAATATTTTATCCCAAAACCCTCAAATGTTGAACGATGTTCCAGAACTTTCCGTGCTGACCCCTCACCCAAAAGAATTGGAACGGTTGATTGGATATTGGACATCAGATTTTGAAAAGTTGGAAAAAGCCAAGGCTTTTGCTGCTAAACATAATCTTGTAGTGTCAATCAAGGGAGCTCATACCATTACTATACATAATGGAAAGGGCTATGTAAACACGACCGGTAATCCAGGTATGGCCACAGCCGGTAGTGGAGATGTTTTAACGGGAATGATCACAGGTTTGATGGCACAGGGATATTCCTCGTTAGAAGCGGCAATTTTTGGAGTTTATCTACACGGTTTGGCAGGTGATTTGGGAGCATCTTCAAATGGTTATGAGGCATTAAAGGCCTCTGTAATCGTTGAAAATATTGGAAATGCCTATTCAGAACTTTTCCGTCAACCGGAAATGGAGCAGAAGGATAATGCCTAGATGCTAGGCGCTATTTTTTCCTTTTTTGCTTTTGAGTTTTTTTTGTATCCAAGCCAAGGCATTGTCAAATTCTATAAAAAACTCCATAGGCTTTTTATAAAACATTTTTTCAATGTTGAAATTGTGCATGTCAATTTCCTTTTTGGAGACAATGGCGAAGGCTTTCAGGTTGTCCATCCCTCTAAGGTAATTATAAACGGTAGGATCTACGGCGTAGGAATTTTGTCTTAAGCTGATATAACCAAAATCTTTGTCCCTAAAATGTATTTCTGAAATACCAATCATTTGGTAGGCCCTTTCCAGGGTAATGGTGGTGCCCTCGTTAAAAGAAGCAACCATGTAATCCTTGAAAACCTGCACGGTTCCTATGTCCAGTTGGTACTCGCGTACTACTACGGTCTTCTTTTTAGAAGTTATTTTCATCCCCAAGTGTAATTATAGTGTCTCGTGTATAAAATTAAAGGGGAAGGGCAGGGTGCAAAAAAATAATAGACTAAAAGCGTAAATATCGTGTGTATGGTAATTCCAAGGCACAAAAAAAGCTGACCTTAGGTCAGCTTTTAAAATGTTCTTTGAATTTATTTTTCTGCTTCGGGTGATTTTTCCGCCTTTTTTATCTTAATGGTGAGTTCTTCTTTCTTCTCATCCAAATCCATAAAAATACTGTCACCTTCTTCTAATTTCGAGTTTACAATTTCCTCGGCAAGTGCATCCTCAATATGTTTTTGAATAGCTCTTTTAAGAGGTCTGGCCCCATATTGTTTGTCAAAGCCTTTGTCTGCAATGTAATCCTTTGCTTTGTCGGAAAGATTCAAGTGATAACCGATTTCCATGATTCTCTCATACAACTTGTTCAATTCGATATCGATGATTTTATGAATATCTTCTCTTTCCAAAGAATTGAAGACAACTACATCGTCTATCCTGTTCAAGAATTCAGGTGCAAAAGCCTTTTTCAATGCATTTTCGATTACACTTTTCTGGTGAGTGTCGGCTTGAGCTTTTTTTGCAGCGGTACCAAAACCAACTCCTTGTCCAAAATCTTTTAACTGTCTTGCACCGATATTGGATGTCATTATAATTATAGTGTTCCTAAAGTCGATTTTACGTCCAAGACTATCGGTAAGGAATCCATCATCCAATACTTGCAGCAGCATATTGAAAACATCTGGGTGTGCTTTTTCCACTTCGTCCAACAAGACAACGGAATAAGGTTTACGCCTAACTTTTTCTGTAAGCTGTCCGCCTTCTTCATAACCAACGTACCCTGGAGGTGCACCAACCAATCTTGAAATGGCGAATTTTTCCATGTATTCGCTCATATCTATACGGATAAGGGCATCTTCGGAGTCAAAGAGTTCCTTGGCCAAGATTTTGGCCAACTGGGTTTTACCTACACCCGTCTGTCCTAAAAATATAAATGAACCAATGGGTTTATTTGGATCTTTAAGTCCTGCACGGTTACGTTGTATGGCCCTTGCGACTTTGGACACGGCTTCATCTTGACCGATTACAAAACCTTTTATTAAATCTGGCAGTTCTGCCAATTTATTGCTTTCGGTCTGAGCGATTCTGTTCACGGGAATACCGCTCATCATGGAAACTACATCGGCAACGTTATCTTCGGTAACAGTTTCTCTATGCAGCTTACTTTCTTCTTCCCAGCGTTCTTGTGCAGAAGCCAATTCTTTTTCGAGTCGCTTTTCGTCGTCCCTAAGCTTGGCCGCTTCTTCGTATTTCTGTTTTTTAACCACACTATTTTTTAATTCGCGAACATCTTCCAATTGGTTTTCCAGCTCCAGAATTTGTTTCGGAACATCCATATTCACAATATGGACTCTTGACCCTGCTTCATCCAAGGCATCAATGGCCTTGTCCGGAAGAAAACGATCGGTCATGTAGCGGTTGGTCAATTTTACACAGGCCAAAATAGCCTCGTCTGTATAATTGACATTGTGGTGCTCTTCATATTTACCTTTGATATTCATTAAAATTTCGATGGTCTCTTCCACTGTTGTTGGCTCTACCATCACCTTTTGGAATCGACGCTCCAAGGCACCGTCTTTTTCTATGTATTGTCTGTATTCGTCCAGCGTGGTTGCTCCGATACATTGAATCTCACCTCTTGCCAATGCAGGTTTGAACATGTTGGAAGCATCTAAGCTTCCGGTAGCTCCACCAGCGCCAACAATGGTGTGTATCTCATCAATGAACAAGATGATATCATCATTCTTCTCCAGCTCGTTCATTACGGCTTTCATTCGCTCCTCGAACTGACCACGGTATTTTGTGCCTGCTACCAAAGAAGCCAAATCCAAGGTTACTACGCGCTTGTTGTAAAGAATTCTAGATACCTTTTTATTGATGATGCGCAATGCCAAACCTTCGGCAATGGCACTTTTACCAACACCAGGCTCACCAATCAACAACGGGTTGTTCTTTTTTCTTCTACTTAATATTTGGGAAACACGCTCAATTTCCTTTTCTCTGCCCACTACGGGGTCTAATTTGTTTTCTTCGGCCAAACGGGTAAGGTCCCGTCCGAAATTGTCTAAAACAGGGGTTTTGGACTTTTTGCTTCCTTTTTGCGAAGCACTTCCGGAGCCGAATGAACTTTCTTTGCTATCTCCCATATCGTCTGTGTCCCCGGGGAAAGATTCCGCTTGGGGTGTGTCTATGTAGTCATCATCACTGGTGATCATGGATTTGAACTGTTCCTTGACATTGTCGTAATCCACTTTCAGTTTGTGCAACAACTTGGTTGTCGGATCATTCTCGTTCCTAAGTATACAGAGCAGTAGGTGTGCTGTGTTAATGGAAGAACTTTGAAAAAGCTTAGCTTCCAAAAAAGTGGTCTTCAATGCCCGTTCTGCTTGTCGGGTCAAGTGAAGATTCTTCTTGTCCTTCTGAATTGTACCTGTACTAGGATTTGCCGGACTCAGTATTTCCACCTTTCTACGAAGGTGGTCCAAGTCGACGTCGAGTGCATCCAATATATTTATGGCCTTGCCATTTCCGTCTCTTAAAAGACCTAGCATAAGGTGTTCCGTGCCAATAAAATCATGGCCCAGTCTCAGGGCTTCTTCCTTGCTGTATGCTATAACGTCCTTTACGCGGGGGGAAAAATTATCGTCCATACGTTTCTTTTTCAGCAATTAAAATTAATAAAAGTATTGTTACGGTGGTCAAATACCGTACCCTTATTCGATAAAGTAGTGGTAAATGTCGGAATAATTGCGGTTTTATGGTGATTTAACAAAGCTTTATTATCACATTTTTGATAATACGAGCAATGTTGATAATTTTTTTAATAAAGTATTCGCAAAGCGTTATAAAGGCTGCTATTTTCTGTATATTGCCATGATAATTTAACCACAAAAAACAATAATAAATAAGCATGGCGGAAGGAGAAAAGTTAATTCCTATTAATATAGAGGATGAGATGAAATCTGCCTACATTGATTATTCAATGTCGGTCATTGTGTCACGTGCCCTGCCAGATGTTCGTGATGGTTTAAAGCCTGTTCATAGAAGAGTGCTCTATGGAATGCACGATTTAGGAGTAAGGTCTTCAAGTTCCCATAAAAAATCTGCCCGTATTGTAGGGGAGGTTTTGGGTAAATATCACCCGCATGGTGATTCTTCGGTGTACGATACCATGGTGCGTATGGCACAAGAGTGGAGTTTAAGGTATATGCTCGTGAACGGGCAGGGTAACTTTGGTTCCGTAGATGGGGACAGCCCGGCGGCCATGAGATATACGGAGGCCAAGATGCGCAAGATTGCGGAAGAAATGTTGGCCGATATCGATAAGGACACTGTTGATCATCAACTTAATTTTGATGATACATTAGAGGAACCTACTGTATTGCCCACCCGTATTCCAAACCTTTTGGTAAACGGGGCTTCCGGTATTGCTGTAGGTATGGCTACCAATATGCCACCGCACAATTTGACTGAAGTAGTAGATGGCACGATTGCTTATATAGACAACCATGATATTGATATAGATGAGCTCATTACCTATATTAAAGCTCCAGATTTTCCGACCGGGGGAATCATTTATGGTTATGATGGTGTAAAGGAAGCTTTTCATACAGGTCGTGGACGTGTGGTAATGCGTGCCAAAGCAACCATAGAGGAGGTTCAGGGGAAAGAAAGTATTGTTGTTACCGAAATCCCTTATCAGGTCAATAAGGCGGATATGATCAAAAAGACCGCCGATTTGGTCAACGAAAAGAAAATAGAAGGTATATCGACCATTAGGGACGAGTCTGATAGAAACGGAATGCGTATCGTATATATTTTGAAACGAGATGCCATTCCGAACATTGTACTTAACATGTTGTACAAGTACACGGCCCTCCAATCATCGTTCAGTGTAAATAATATTGCATTGGTGAAGGGTAGGCCAGAGCTTTTAAACCTAAAAGAAATCATCCACTATTTTGTGGAGCACAGGCACGACGTTGTGGTTCGCAGAACCAAATTCGAGCTTAAAAAAGCAGAGGACCGTGCACACATCTTGGAGGGACTTATTATTGCTTCAGATAATATTGATGAGGTAATTGCCATTATAAGAGGGTCTTCAAATGTTGAGGAAGCGCGTAATAGTTTGATTGAACGATTCAAATTGACCGAGGTTCAGGCCAAGGCCATTGTAGAAATGCGCTTGCGTCAACTTACCGGTCTAGAACAAGATAAACTACGTGAGGAGCATGCAGAACTTTTAAAGGCCATCGAGGACTATAAGGACATTCTTGAGAAGAAAGAGCGCAGAATGCAAATCATCAAGGATGAACTTCTTGAAGTTAAAGAGAAGTATGGTGATGATAGGCGTTCTGAAATCAATTATGCTGGAGGTGATTTGAGCATAGAGGATATGATTCCCGATGAGCAAGTTGTGATTACCATTTCACATGCCGGTTACATTAAAAGAACACCGTTATCGGAATACAAGACCCAAAATAGGGGAGGGGTTGGCCAAAAAGCATCCTCAACCAGAAATGAGGATTTCTTAGAGCATTTGTTCGTTGGTACCAATCACCAATATATGTTGTTCTTTACCCAAAAAGGAAAATGTTTCTGGATGCGTGTTTATGAAATTCCAGAAGGAAGCAGAACATCCAAAGGTAGGGCTATCCAAAACTTGATCAATATAGAACAGGATGACAAGGTAAAGGCATTTATCTGTACACAAGATCTTAAGGATGAGGAGTATGTGAATAGTCACTTTGTGATTATGGCCACTAAAAAGGGTACAGTTAAGAAGACTTCTTTGGAACAATATTCCAGACCTCGTCAAAATGGTATCAATGCCATAACCATTCGTGAAGATGATGAACTCTTGGAAGCCAAATTGACAACAGGAACAAGTCAAATATTCCTAGGTCTAAAATCTGGAAAAGCCATTCGTTTTGAGGAATCTAAAACAAGGCCAATGGGCAGAAATGCCTCTGGTGTGCGAGGTATTAGATTGGCTGATGACAAGGATGAGGTTGTAGGTATGGTGTCCGTCCATAATTTTGAAGATGATATCTTAGTGGTATCCGAAAGGGGTTATGGAAAACGTTCTAATATTGAGGACTATAGAATCACCAATAGGGGAGGAAAAGGTGTTAAAACAATTTCCATTACCGATAAAACGGGAGGTCTTGTAGCTATCAAAAACGTTACCGATACGGATGATTTGATGATTATCAACAAATCCGGAATTGCTATCCGAATGGGGGTTGAAGACCTTAGGGTAATGGGAAGGGCCACACAGGGAGTTCGTCTTATCAATCTAAAGGATAATGATTCCATTGCAGCAGTTGCCAAAGTAATGAAAGAAGATGATCCCGTGGACGAAGTGGATGTCAGGGATATCGAAGTCAAAGGGGAAGATGGCACGGCTATTGATAAAGATACCGATGAAAAAGAATAAATTTCAACTAAGTAATAATCGATAAACACCAAATAATTACAAATTTTAACATGAGAACAAGAATATTAATACTTCTAGCCATAGGAATTTCCTCGATGGGTTTTGCCCAGAAGGATGAGATGAAGGCAGCGGAAAAGGCACTTAAAGATGGTGATGCCGCTGCGGCAAAAGCTGCGTTGGTAAGCGCTGCTTCGACTATTGATTCGGCCAAGGAAAAAGATCAGGCCGAGTACTATACACTTTTGGGAAATGCAAATTACGAATTGGCCAAGAAAGGCGATGTATCTGCTTTTCAATCTGCTGTAGATGCCTACAACAAAGTAATTGCTGTAGAGGAAGCAAGCGGTAAAGCTAAATATACCTCTGTCGCTCAAGAGAAAATGTCTCAAATGACAGCAGATTTGGTTAACTCAGCAGTAGAGGACAACAATAATAAAAAGTTTAGTGAAGCCGCTGAGAAATTGTACATGAGCTACAAACTTAGTCCAATAGATACTGTATACCTGTACTATGCTGCAAGCAGTGCGGTTAACGGACAGGATTATGAAGGAGCTTTGAAATACTACAATGAGCTGAAAGATGTTGGTTACAATGGAGAGTCTGTTTCTTATACTGCGGTTAATGTAGAGTCCGGAGAAACAGAAACTATGGATAAGGCCACTCGTGACCTTTATGTTAAAGCAGGTACTCATAAGGACCCTAAAGAAGAGGTGAGTCCATCTAAAAAGCCCGAGATTGTCAAGAACATTGCGTTGATTAATCAACAAATGGGAAATAATGAAAAAGCAGTTGAAGCTTATGCCGATGCAAGGGCTGAAAACCCTGACGATGTAAACTTGGTTTTGGGAGAAGCCAACTTGTATTATGCCATGGGTGATAAGGAGAAGTTTAAGGACTTAATGGGGCAAGCTTCCGCAATGGCTCCAGATAATCCCGATTTGCTTTATAACATAGGTGTAATCAATATGGAACAAGGAAACCTGCAAGATGCTAGAGATGCTTACAAAAAAGCATTGGCCATTGACCCAGGTTATATCAATGCCCTTTTGAATCTTTCTACCACTTATGTGAACGAAGGTAACGGTCTGATTGATGAAATGAATGTTTTGGGTAATTCAAAAGCTGATATTGCCAAGTACGATGAGCTTAAGGAGAAAAAGGATAGTCTTTTTAGAGAAGGCGCGACTGTTTTGGAAGATGCTCTTCAGTCCAATCCAGACAATGAAAGTATTTTGACCCAGCTGAAAAATATTTATGGAGCTTTGGGTGATAACGAAAACTTCATGAGGATTAAAAAGCTTTTGGGAGAGTAATAATTCCCCTCTTTATAAAAAAAAGCCCCGATATACTTCGGGGCTTTTTTTATATCACTTTTTTTATGACTCTTAGTTGATGGGTATATAACTTTTCCTCGGAATTGAAGATTCCAGTATGGTCAATCCTGTCGATTCTGACGTGTCCATTTACATGGATAATATAGTTGTCCTGTAAAATAATTCCAACATGGTTTATGATGCCCTCGTTATCATCAAAAAAGGCCAGGTCACCAGGTTCACTTTCTTCAATAAAACTTAAAGCTTCTCCTTGCTTGGATTGTTCTTCCGCAGTCCTTGCCAATAAATGTCCATTGATTTTATAGACCATTTGTGTAAATCCGGAACAATCTATTCCAAAAGGTGTTTTGCCACCGGCCAAAAACGGAGCTTTCAAGTACATGATTGCAGTATCCACCAAACTATCTTTGGGATTTTTTCCAGAATGGGTGTTTCCTTCAAATGTATGGTTCAATAAGGCAGGTGTGTTGATCATGGACCCCATTAGTACAGGCAATAACATACCATCATCGGCACAGATATGGGAAATAACATCGGAACAGATTTTTTGTGGTTCCAATGCCTCGATATCATTATAAACTTGCTCAGGAATAAATGATAGCTGATTGTTGGGTATCCAGCCTTCAAAATTGTCGTAAGCTGCCCGAATCCTGCTCCATTTTTTTCTGCTCTCCAAAACCTTGAAATGCTCCCCATATAATAACTGGGAAGACATTTCGGCACAATCGTCCGGACTTGTTCTTATAGGAACAATACTTAGAGGACAAATTCCATATTGCATTTACTGTACAGATTGAATCACTAATTTCTTTCCAAAACAATGGATGAAGCTCCACCGCCACCATTGCAAATGGCTGCCGCTCCCAGTTTGGCATTATTTTGTTCCAAGATGTTCAACAATGTAATCGTAATTCGGGCACCAGAGCATCCCAATGGATGTCCCAAAGACACCGCACCACCATTTACATTTACATTTGAATCGTTAAGCCCAAGGATTTTCATGTTGGCCAAGCCAACAACAGAAAATGCCTCGTTAAATTCAAAATAATCGATATCCTCTATGGAAACCCCAGCACGATCTAATGCTTTAGGCAAAGCTTTTGCAGGTGCAGTTGTAAACCAATCGGGTTCATGAGCGGCATCAGCATACCCTCTAATAGTGGCTAAAGGAGTTAGGCCAAGTTCCTTGGCTTTTTCTTCGCTCATCAATACCACGGCAGCGGCACCATCGTTAATCGTGGATGCATTGGCTGCGGTAACCGTTCCATCCTTGGAAAATGCAGGCCTTAGTGCGGGAACTTTTTCCAGTTTTACATTTTTAAACTCTTCGTCTTCACTCACTACTATTGGTTCACCTCGACGCTGAGGTACTTCTACAGGAACCACTTCGTTATCAAATTTTCCTGCCTTCCATGCTTCAGCCGACCTTTTGTAGGACTGGATAGCGTATGCATCTTGGTCTTCTCTACTAAATTCATACTCTGTGGCGCAAGCATCGGCACAAACACCCATGGCGTTTTGGTCATAAGCATCGACAAGTCCATCTTTTTGCATTCCATCCACTAAATTGGTCGGGCCAAATTTGGTTCCTCTCCTCATATAAACATAGTGGGGAATCAAACTCATATTTTCCATACCACCGGCAACAACAATGGAGTTTTCTCCCAAAGCAATGGATTGTGCTCCTTGCATAATGGTTTTCATGCCGGAAGAACATACTTTGTTAATTGTTGTACAAGGCACCGTATTGGGTATGCCGGCAAAAATAGCGGCTTGTCTGGCAGGTGCCTGTCCAGTACCTGCCTGGACCACATTTCCCATCAATACCTCTTCGACAAGTTCGGGTTTAAGCCCTATTTTATCCAAAGCTCCTTTAATGGCCACAGCTCCCAGTTTTGGAGCGGGAACGGTAGATAGAGCTCCCATAAAACTTCCTATTGGAGTTCTTGCGGCGGATACGATTACTACTTTTTTCATATGTGCATTTTTACTCTTGCGAAAATACTAAATTTAAATGCAAACCGATAAGAAGCCACACCCACCAACTTCTTATATATATTTTCTATTTTTGAAGCTAACAGTTTTAGGCAATGGGAAAAACTTTAGATAATGTATATAAACATCAATCGCTGGTCTACAAGTATTTCCTGTATGTGGTTTCAGTGGCCCTAATCGTATTCTTTTTTCCAAAAGGGGGAAAGTTCAAATATGAGTTTCAGAGGGGCAAACCATGGCAATATGAAAACTTGTATGCTCCTATTGATTTTTCCATACAAAAGACTCAAAAGGAAATAGAGGAAGAGAAGTCATCCATCCGAAGTAATAAAACACATTACTATACCTATAATGCGAATATAGTTTCCGACGTGAAAACAGAAGTGGGGCAAGAATTGAACAAACTGTTTCAATCCGAGAACTTTTCACCATCAAAACGACGAGCTTTAAGGGAACTTTCAGAAGAATTGGTTGAAGAAGTGTATATCCACGGAATTTTTCAGAATGTGCCACAATCAGAATCTACTGTTGTTGTAAAAAGCAATGAGGCACAGCCAATTTCCCCAAGTGATTATTTAGGTCTTGAACAGGCAAAAAAGAAGGTTTCCGAACATTTTTCCGGTACTGATATTACAGTAGCCAATCGTTTGCAAGGGTTGATCAGAAATAGTCTTAGGGCTAATCTATTTTATGATGAGGCCCTGACGGAAAGCGCATTGAACGATGAACTATCCAAAATTTCGTACACTAGAGGTGAAGTAGACCAAGGGAAACTAATTATCGCCAAGGGCGAAATTGTGGAATCGGAAGATTTTAAAATATTAAACTCCCTAAAAGATGAGTATGAGTCCGAGCTTTGGATGGGAAGTAACTACTATTTTATTCTATTGGGATATACCATCCTGGTAGCACTGGTACTCATTATGTTGTTCCTTTTCCTAAAAAGATACAGGACCGAGATTTTTCAGAATAACAATAAGGTGACCTTTATTTTCTTCAACATTTTGTTGATGGTAATTGCTACAACTCTAATGGTAAAGCATTATGAGAATTATATTTATATGGTTCCCTTGTGTATTTTACCATTGATACTAAAAAACTTTTTTGATGCCAGATTAGGACTTTTTGTTCATGTATTGACCGTGTTGATTCTTGGTTTTGTTGTGCCCAATAGTTTTGAGTATATCTTTTTGCAGATTATTACAGGTATTGTAACCATTTTAACGGTGTCAGAGCTGTATAAAAGAGCCAATCTTTTCATTTCGGTAGGTCAGATCACCTTGATTTATATTATCGGTTATTTTGCCTTTCACGCCATTCATGAAGGAAATTTGGAAAACATTGAATGGATATTATTCGGGGTCTTTGTGTTGAATGGTCTTTTGACTCTTTTTGCCCAGCCGCTGATTTATATGTTCGAGAAGATTTTTGGACTCGTTTCCGATGTATCCTTATTGGAACTTTCCGATACCAATTCCAAGTTGCTCAAAGAGCTTTCGGACAAGGCACCCGGGACATTTCACCATTCTCTACAGGTTGCGAACCTTGCTGAGGCAGCTGCCAACGAAATAGGGGCAAATGCAATGTTGGTCAGGGTAGGGGCGTTGTACCATGATATAGGTAAAATGGAGAATCCGACCTACTTTACAGAGAACCAAATCACCAGTGTTAATCCGCACGATGATTTACCCCCGAAGGAGAGTGCCAAAATCATTATCGACCATGTTATTAATGGTATTGAAATAGCGAGGAAAAATAAACTTCCTGATCGGGTGATCGACTTTATAAGAACCCATCATGGAACCACAGTGGTCTATTATTTCTTCAAAAAACAACAGGAGCTTGACTCTGAGACGGAGGCGGAAAACTTTAAATATCCAGGACCAATACCATTCTCTAAGGAAACGGCTATCTTAATGATGTCGGATGCTGTGGAAGCTGCTTCTAAAAGTCTAAAGAACCCCACTTTTACCATAATTGATGAGTTTGTTGAAAAAATAGTGAAGGGGCAGATGCAGGCCAACCAGTATTTAAATGCCAATATTACCCTCAAAGAGATTGAAATGGTTAAGAAAGTACTCAAACAAAAGCTTACCAATATCTATCATTTACGGGTGGAATATCCTGAATAGCAGAGGGATTAGAAAAGTTACATCAAAAAAGTGAAAAAATAGTTGCGATCTTACATCTGAAAAGGTACATTTGCATCCGCATTTTCAGAGTGCACGTTCTTAAGAAATAAACAGGAGAGGTGCCGGAGTGGTAACGGAGCAGATTGCTAATCTGTCAGCGCGTAAGTGCTGCCCGGGTTCGAGTCCCGGTCTCTCCGCTTTTTCCAACACACCTCGGGGTGTAGCGTAGCCCGGTTATCGCGCCTGCTTTGGGAGCAGGAGGTCGCAGGTTCGAATCCTGCCACCCCGACTTTTTAACATATCAATTGTTACTAAAAACCTGTTAATCGAATGATTATCAGGTTTTTTATTTTTTAGAGAAATCAAATGATTCGATTTAATGCGTCAACAAAAGTCAACAAATCGGATAACAAAACCGTTTTAACATTTGTGTTGACCTAATTGTTAAAGCAGCCTTTTTGGTTCGGTAAATAAATGTATCTTTATAAGTGATTTGGCTTTCGTCTGACAACACCTGTTGTTAACTAAAAGACGAAACAAATGAAAACATCGACCACCTTCAGTATTTTGTTCTGGGCAGACTTCGCAAGGGCAAAAGACAAGCAAGCTTCCCTCTATGCCAGAATTACCGTAAACGGAAAACGGGCGACCATTAGCCTAAAACGAAAAACTCTGGTCTCCGATTGGGACATCCACAGAAACAGGGCAAAGGGAAACAACCAAAAATCCAGAATGCTCAACAGCTATCTGGACGAAACCTACACCTTTCTTTTTGAATGCTACCGGGAATTAAAAACGGAACGCAAACTAATTACCGCACAAGCCGTAAAAGCAAGGTATTTTGGAGAGGACGACGATAGCCATTCCATTATGGACATCATTAATTACCATAATGAGGATATGGAGGGCAAGCTGAAATGGGGCACCCAAAAAAACTATTTCACTACCCAACGCTATATTTTCAAGTTCCTAAAAAAAGCATATAAGACTACCGATAAGTATTTACAGGAACTGGATTATGATTTTATAATAAAGTTCGAAAAGTATCTGCGGAGCTACGTTCCGGAGGACCACCAGAAACCGATGGGCAACAATACCGTAATGAAACATATCGAGCGGTTCAGAAAGTTGGTACACCTGTCGCAAAAATTGGGATGGATAGAACGTGACCCGTTCATCAACTTTAAATCCAAGTTCATAAAAAAGGAACGCGGGTTTTTGAGTCTGGACGAACTCCAGGAAATCGAAAATAAGGAACTGACCATTGCAAGGTTACAAATGGTAAGGGATTTGTTCGTTTTCAGTTGCTATACAAGTTTGAGCTATATCGATGTCATCCATTTGACGGAAGATAACATCTGTATAGGCATTGATGGAGAATTATGGATTCATTACAGACGTGAAAAAACAACCAAACCCATCCGTATACCATTGCTTCCAAAAGCTTTGGCCATTATCGAAAAATACAGAAACAATTACAAAGCCGTTGCCCAGGGTAGACTCTTTCCCAAAATATCCAACCAAAAGCTGAACTCTTATTTAAAGGAGATTGCGGATGTCTGTGGTATCAAAAAGAACCTGACCTTTCACATTGCCAGGCACACATTTGCTACTACCGTTACATTGAGCAATGGTATACCTATTGAAACGGTATCGAAGCTGTTGGGTCACTCGAAAATTTCGACCACCCAGATTTATGCCAAGGTCATTGAGCGTAAAGTAAGCGATGATATGCAAAAATTAAGGGTGCAATTTTCTGAACAGAAAGATGATTCAAACAAAGCTTATCACAATATGTGATAGGCACTTTAATAACCAAAAACTATAAAATGGAACTATCAATAATAAAAGAAAAAATCTTTACGATTAGAGGATATAAAGTCATGTTGGATTTTGACCTGGCCGAACTTTATGGAGTTGAAACAAGAGTGCTGAAACAGGCAGTGAGACGGAACATCGACCGTTTCCCCAATGATTTTATGTTTGAACTGACCAAAGAGGAGTTGGAGAATTGGAGGTCACAATTTGTGATGTCCAATGAATCTAACAAAATGGGATTACGATATGCTCCCTTTGCATTTTCTGAACAAGGGGTTGCCATGCTCTCCAGTGTACTGAAGAGTAAAAAGGCCATACAGGTAAACATTTCCATTGTTAGGGCTTTTGTAATGTATAGAAAGCATCTTGCGGACTATGGGGATTTAAAGGAACAAATAGCCAAACTTGAAAAAGAAATGAACGTTAAATTCAAGGACATCCACCAAGCGTTGAACTACCTATTGCAAAAAGATAAAGTACAGATTGACCAACAGAATAGGGAACGAATTGGGTTTAAAACCAATGATAAAAAACCAAGCCGATAAAGCTTGGTTTTTAGGTTTATATAGTACAGTAATTTTGTTAAAGAGTTGTCTCCAATACCACTTTTCTGCTCCCGTTCCGTTCCATCAGTTCCAGCATCAACTTTTCGTTATCGCCTAGGACAAACTTTGGAAGCACAAATACAAACCGTTGCGATTTCCCATCAGCAATAGCGTTGGGCATTTTATATTTATAAACAACCTCTTGTCTCAACCGTTGGTAAGAGGCTTTCCGTTTATTGTTGCCATTGGTCCGGTACACATTGAGATAGTCAATTTCGAAATCGATTCCGGATTTGTTCTTGACCTCCATTACCAGATGCACCTCGGAAGCATCGTAGACCATTTTCTGTAACTTTAATCGGATTCCTTTTTTACGTTTTACGGCAATGGTTTCAGAACCGGATCTGAGTAAATATTCACTAGCTCTTTGAAAATAAGCGGTTCTATCCTTATTGGTGGCGGTTGCTGGATTTTCAGTTTTGAGTATTTCCATTGTGGGGCTTTCATTGCCAATGCTTTCATCCTCGTCGATGAAGTAGTTCAGTTTGGTAAGTTTTTCGGAATATTTCAAGATATAGGAATACACCTTACCGTCACTGGTAACGGCCAAAAGATTGCTCTCGGTTCCCGGTTTTGCCTGTAACAGTCCAAAATACTGTTCCTTTTCACGGTTGTAGGTGAACACAAAATGGGAAATTCCTGTAATGCCCTGCCTTATGGGATTGGGAAAAAACAGGGCAACGTTCTTTTGGTCATTGGCATAAATGGTGTCGAGTGGTTTCTGTGCCTGTATAGATGTTGTAAAGGCCAATAGCAGTAATGTGATAAAAGTTTTCATAAGAGTAAGTTTAATAATTGCCCATCATGGGCTTTCCTTGAAATTTGGTCTTGGATATTTTTAAAATGAGTTTGTAGTTATCAGTTATTGTAACCTTGACATTGCGATGGTTACGCTGGAAAATTTTTTTGAAACCACTGACCTGAGGCACTCCGGTAATGTTAATGTCGTCCACCATATCCCCAACGATTTCATTGGTAACTTCTGCCCTAAAACTGTTTTCCACATAAATTCCCTCGCTACCGTCCTGATAGTCATGTGCCCTTAATCTTACGGGTTGATGGTTGATGTTTTCAATATCGATGATGGCCCTATTGGGCTTAAAACTGATAAATCCATAAATGGGCGTATTCCTGGAATAACGTTGCCCATAAATCATGGCATCCTTTAGGAGCCGCATCTGTAAGCGATAATTGTTTTTGACGGTCTGCGTACCATCTACACGGACGTAGATAAAACCGTCCGTATTTTTTGCATTCAAATCGTCATTCTCGATGGGGTGGGAAGCAAAAAAGAGTTGGTGCTCCAAAGCACGTTCCTTGACCTCGACTTCGGTTTCCTGCTCATCCTTGACGTCGATGGTGTCCTTTTCCTTCTTAATGGTCGGTTTTGATGGCCTGTACCTCGGATTGATATGTTCATAGGATTGTTCTGAATATTTTATCTGCCCTTGTTTGTAGATACTGTCCACCAATCGCATCTTTTCCTTGTCCAACAAATCCGGGTCATAAACGCCCGTAGAATCCAGTAGCCGTTCATCGTAGATGCTTGGGGCATTGGTTTGCCTAACCTCCTTCAAATCGTTCAGGGCATCCAATTTTGAATCGTACTGTTTTTGATCGTCCTCCAATTCTGGCACGGGAACCTGGTTGTTCTCTAGGGTCGGTTCTTCATCCTCTCCCAATACCAGCATGGCATAGCTTCCTATAAAAAGTAGGATACATACCAATACAATGGAAAAGATGATTTTGTTTTTTTCTACTTTCATTTTATACGGGTTTTATCGTTCACCATTGATTTTTCGTAATGTTTTTTCAAAAAAGTCGGTAATCAGCAATCCGTGGGTATTGTTCGGAAAGTTCCTATCCACCTTGATAAGGTTGCCCGTTGTGATAAGCTCGTAGGTATCGGTTATGGAACCCCGGTTGATTTCAAAAACGGTCCTGGTCTCAAACCTGTAAGGCTCGTTTTGGATATCCACTTTGGATTCGATGCTCAACACTTTTTGCACCAATGAATACTGTAACAAACGGTTATAGACCCCATCGGCCTTTTTCTGTCGATAGAGGGCATCCACTGAGCTGTTGCCCAGCCATAATGCCTTTTCCAGATTCCTTTCATAATTGCTCGCATCGATGTTGTAGAAGTAGGTATGGAACAGCTCCAGGTGCGCCAATGCCTCCACGTTCAGGTTTTCTTGTTGGGAAACGAGCTTCAAGGGAATTACACTACCGTTTGAGTTGACCACAAAGGCACTGCCCACGGTCTCCTTGTGCAGTTTGATGACCATCAGCATGGAAACAATACAGGTGAGCACAGCCCCTACAACGGCCGTCAATACAATAAAGCGGTTCAGCTTAAGGATGTTGTATATGTTTTTATAAGGTGTTTTCATTTTAAGTATGGATGATTAATTGTCTAATGTGCCTTTTAATGTGGATTATCCACCAGTGAAAAGTTTAAGGGTGAACGAGATGGCCCTACGGTACAGTTTGAACTTCAGGAATACGATAAACCCGATGGAGCCCAGTTGCAGCAACGGGGCAAAAAAGCTACTTCCCCAATCCGTTCCGAATAGGTTGCTCCAAAAATTGGTGTTGATTTCGGTATAGAGGTTGTTCAGGAATACATTGACCAAAAAGAAGGCGGCACCAGCATATACACCCCAGCATAGAGCTTAAAGAAATTGTAGGCCAAGGACCGGAACTTTTCAAATACGGCCAGACTGATGACCAATGGAAAAAACGCCTGCATGATGCCCAAAAGGAAAAACCGCTCCGCCAAGAACAAGGGATAGATGAACAAATCCAACAACCACAGAAAAACCCCGATGATAAAGGCTAGCATCTTCAACCCGTACAAAGGGGTGACCAGAGCCTCGTAGAGTATGGCCATTGCTTTTTTGGCGGCTTCCAAGGCACCCACATCCTGTTCGATGTCAATATCCTGCATCTGCAACGGGAGGAGTGCCGGAGCCGTGTCCCGGTATTGGGTCTCGATGGCCACCAAAATGGCATCGAAAACGCCCAATACCTGTGTAGAAAAAATGACCAAAATGACCACAGCTAAGTTTTTGGCCAGTTCCGCAGGGGTCAACCCCCAGGTATAGCCCTCGTTGTTCGCTACGCCCTCGTTGAACCCGTTAAAGTAAGTGTTGGTAAGCTCTAATATTTCGCTCTCTTTTAATTGGGTAAGGGACACCTTTCGGCTATTGTTGACAAAGGAAACGGCATCGTTTACCGAAGCGATGAACTCCTGTACAGTATGGTCCATCTGTTTATGGATGCCCTTTTCGACCTTACGGAACGGGTAGGTAAACTTGGTGGCGTTCAATGCCTTGTTGTATGGGAGAACAAAGAACAGATATGAACTATGTTTTAAATAACCACGCCCTTTAAAATAATCGTGGGTCGCTTTTTGGAGAAAGGTATCGTTGGGCAATTCGTTCGCCGTATAAAGGCTTTTTCTTTAAATGTCCTGTTTGTGAATAACCGTGGCCACGGGCAGTGATTTGGACGCCTGGAACCATGAACCGTGTATGTCCTCAAAATCCTTCTCAGATAAGGAGTATATTTCAGGGGTATCCACTTGGTAACCCAAAACCAAATTGC
Source organism: Allomuricauda sp. (assembly GCA_040285615.1). Taxonomy (GTDB): domain Bacteria; phylum Bacteroidota; class Bacteroidia; order Flavobacteriales; family Flavobacteriaceae; genus Flagellimonas. The sequence goes on along the minus strand of JAVJRL010000009.1, from coordinate 533,032 downwards.
CATTGTTAGCAAAGATGATATGCCCCTGGATGTCCAAAATGGGATGGTATGCCGATAGGTTAATCCTTCTCATAGTATAAGTGGCTGCTTCTTTTGTTACTAATGGTCTGTGGGAACACCCTGTTGATGTGCATCAAAGCAGGGTTTTTGGTAAGGTGGGTCAGCACTGTATATAATGCTCCGTTCCATAGAAATATGGAAACGATGACCACAAAACTGAACGAAAAGATGATAAACAATAAAGAGCCGATAACGGATGTCATCATCAAGGCGAACAGGGATATGGGCAACCCCATAATCACCGCCCGCTTACGTATGTTTTTATAGACCTCGAACCGTTTCATTACACTACTATGCCTATTAAATAGGTGAAGATGCCCACTACAGCTCCGGCTATGAGGACAAAGACCAGTACTCGTGTAATCCCTTTTTTCAAATCGGCATTTTCACCGAAGAAATGTCCCGCATTGAAGAGGAAGCCGATAAGGAAGATGACCCCAAGGATAATCGGGAAAATGGCACGGATGGTATCGGAAACATCGTTGACGGAATCTTCGATGCCCCCTATTTGGGCAAAGGTTGTACTTGAAATGAGCAAGAGTAGGGTGGTTACATACAATGATTTTTTCATAATGAAATCGATTTAAAATTTGCCTGATTTTGATATTTGAAAAATACTGTATATTGTAATTCAAATAATTGATAATCAGTTGTTTGTGAATAAAATAAATTTTAAATCCGATTGTTTTTGTTTGATGCCAATTGGCATTAAATCATATGGAAATCTGAAAAGACTATGTTGATAACTCTAAAATTTTGGAAGTGCCTGGGCCTCAAAAACGTCAGTTTTTGGATTTCGCTCCTGCAATTCTGCTTTGTTTTTGGTCAGCAAAAAGTGATTATCATCGACCCCGGACATGGTGGAACCGATTCCGGTGCCATAGGTAGAAATGATATATTGGAAAAAGATGTGGTTTTGAATGTAGCCAAAGAAATTACCATACTTAACAAAACCCTTTTTGATGATAGGTTTGCTATCTATTTGACCCGATATGCCGATACCCTGGTTTCCCTAAAAGATAGGGGCCGATTGGCCGGGTCACTTAAAGCAGATGTGTTTGTGTCGTTGCACTGCAATGCATCTTCCAGAACCTCACAAGGAATAGAGGTGTATGTCCATACTTCCAGAAAAAAAGTAAAACATATCAAGGTATCCATTGCCATAGGACTCTCCATTTTAAAAGAAAGTACAGGAAAGCTCGGTTTTAAGGAACGAGGCGTGAAATTTGCCAATTTTCAGATACTTCGGGAGACTGTTGTGTATTGCCCAACGGTACTTGTTGAAATGGGATTTATTACCAATGCCGATGAAGCAGATTATTATTTGAATCCAAAAAACATCAGGGCTATGGCGTTGGCTATTTTGATGGGAATAAAATCATAGTCTATTCCGGATCTTTCTACAAAGATTTGGAAATTGATTTCTTTAAATTTATCAACTCATTCTTTTGTTCATTAATTAGACTTTCAAGTTCATTAAAAATATAATCAAATTTTTCCTTTTTAGAAGTCTTTTCAATGGCATTGGTATCTATAGAACTGGTATTCTTCAGTTGTATCATCATATCCAAATGACTAATAATTTCCTTTTCTTCTTTGGAAAGAAACTCACCATGTTCATTGTACCATTCTTTCTCTTTAAAGATGATTTCTTCATTAAAATTTACATCCATGCATTGATTGAAAATTTTTTCAGAATTATTTTTGACCAGATCTACAAAACTCGCCCATTTATTATCACGTGGAAGTGCCCTGTATTCAAGCCAACGAGGGGATATTAAAAAATCACGTTCCTTAAATACTTCTAAAATTTCTAGTATTGGAGCTACATTTTGTAGAGGCTTCTTCATAGGAAGAAATTCTCTATTTCTCCATAACTCTAATATTGCTTGGCAACATTCTTTTCTCAATTGTTCTTTTTTCTTTCCTGATGGGGCTTTATCAGCATTTTCCATTAACTCGGATATATAGTGAATCATCCATCTTACTAATGTGTTTCCGGTATGTTCTAGCTGTAGTTCTTTAATTATTTTTTTACCCAATTTTAAAATTGCGTCCTCTGAGTGTTTTAACTTTTCCATCTGGTCGTATAAGATAAATTTTTGTGTTGTTCGCTAATCCTAGATCTCGTTTTTCTAAACCATAGACTTTTTCATTTAGTTGTCTTTCAATCTCACATTTAAGAATCAAACACATATTCATCTCCTTTAAAAAATTTAAAATAAAATGAATATTCACTTTGAAAATTACACCGCTGCTTTCAACTTTATCGTGATATTTATATTCCGTAGTTTCGTTCCATTGCCTATATTCTGAAACCACCTTATTTTCAAAGAATGCTTCTTTATGGTATTCACTGTATGAAATATCAAATATGCTTTCAATTTGTTTTCCAAAACAGATATAGTCTCTTCCAATATCCTTCTTAAAGGGATCTTGAACGTCCAATCCTTCATAATCTGAGGATGGATTTCTTAACCATCCTATATATTGAAAACCATTTACGTCAATTTCAAAATCATATTCATCTTTTTCAAAAGGTATTGCGTAGTCATAGGAATCTTCAGCTGACTGAAACGCTCTTAACAAGGCTTCTGAACCCTTATTAGAAACCAAAGCGGACCGAATAGAAATGGATTCATAATTCTCCCCAAAATTCCGACGTACGGATGAAAATGCCATTATCTGATTATTATCAAAAAAATGATCGAACCCCACTTCAGTGTCATATTTTTCATCGTCTATTATGCTTCTCCAATTTTCGTCAAATTTTTCAAACTCATTGTTCCAGTATTTATCTTCTAAGGGAACAGTATCCGCAATATCGGATAACCAATAATTTCCCCAAGTGTTTCCCTTGGATTTTATCCAATAATCCCATGTACCCCATTGGTCTTTATATTCAGGTTCCACGGTTGGCTGAAATTCCAATAACTGATTTACCGCACAAAACATAGCATGATATTCAAAATAGGTTTCCAAATCCTCAACAACGGGGTCGCTTCCGTGTCTTTTACTCATCAAATGGTAATCCCTATCACTCATTTGATTTCTAATATAATCGTCTTCATTAGGGTTACCTGTATAGCCCCATTTGTTGGTTATGAAATAATCTGCAATATTGGCGACATCATTCTCTAAAAGGTTAAAAGGTCGAGCGGCTCCACTATACCAATAAGGTAGAGTATCCATAGGATCGAAATGAAAATTCCTTTCTCTAGAAAATGAAATTTTTGAATTCAATTCGGCTTTACCACCATAGTCATTTTTAATCATATCTAACCCGCTTATCAAAGAGTTATCAATGTTTATTTTTTCTTCCGGGCTAAATATTGAAGTATCATGTTTATATAGGTTAATACAGACTTTCTTAATAAAGAATTTTATTAGAGCATGTGGTAAGTCTTGGTTTAAAAGCTCTTGATATATTTCGTTTTTTAATGAAACCAATTTTATAGGAGATTCTTGGCTGGCTCTCTCAATAGCAATCCACAGGTAAAGTTTAGCTGACATCCAATAAAACATATATTCTTTATCCTGAAAAGGGAAACACTCCTTATGGTTTTGGAATTCAAAGAGCTTTTTTATTATACCTATTTCTCCAAAATTTATAAGTCTTCGGATACAGTGTACCGCCCTCCATCTTAATCTTTTGTCGGGATGACCAAGTATGAATCTTAAGACATCACAAACAATTTGTTCAGGATTGGAAGGTGGAATGAGTTTATCATACCATGAACCATCGCCCGCTTCTTTCTCTATTTTTGAGGTCCATCGTTCTAAGGCCCAGAAAATTAGATTTTCATTTTCTTCAATAGTTAAGTGATTATTTATCGTCAAGCTCAATCCATAAAGTGACTCGTCAGTAAGTTGCTCTATCTTATCCGGAATAACATGAATAATAGCATCAAACAAAACATCATCAGAAACTGAGAATATCTTTGAAAAGCTTCTGACATGAGCTAAAAAGAGGTAGTCATCTTCATTTAATTTATTAAACCATTTGTTTAGAACATATTTGAACTTTTCTTGACTCCATTTTCTCACTCCAGGATGAATTCTCCATTCCTTTAACCTTTCATCAAGTGCTTTTTCTAAGGAATAATAGTTCAACACCTCATTTGAAACATCTACCAAGGCATTTAAATGTCCAACGTATTCCTGTGGGACACAATTCGCTTTTATATCTGAAAGAAAGTTTTCTATTTTCCATCTCTGTTGATAGTCATTATCACGACTAACAATATTCCTTATAGCAATTTCAAGGTCCTTTGAGGAACTTAAATCAATGTTGTCTAAGTTGATCTCATGGGCGTAATCCTCTTTAGAAGAATTGTTACTATATTTGGACTCCTTCTTCCTCTTACTATATGTTCTAAACTCAATAAATTCCTTTAATTGGTTAAGATACTCTTTAGCAATAATTTTACAATTACTTAATTCAGAATACAATGCTTTTATGTGTTCTAAATTTTGCTCCAATAATAAATCTCTTGAGACTATTTTGACAAAATATTTTAGGTTTTCAGAATCTCCATCTGAATTGAACCTAGAAATTGTAGTCCTATACAATCCCATTATATCCTCATGGTAGTAATTACTGTTCAAAGGAAGGAGTGAACTGGCGACTTTATGATTTATAATATTGTTTTCTAATGTTGCTTTTAATAAAATAGGGATATACTTATTTAAACTAATGACATCTCGGTGGTGCCAACGGCAAACTGTCGAAAACACGGATGCAGGATCTAGATTGAAAATACCTTTTATTCCTTCTCCGTATGGAAAATGTTTTTTATCATAATAGCTGAGTTTTTCATCCGCATATTCCAAAAATTGTGCTAATCTATAGGACATTTGAGGATTACTTTGAGTAATTCCCATTTCACTTAATTCTGAAACACATCTAATCTGATAAAATGCTTCATAGTCTACATCTGAGACTGCTTCAATTGCCTTATCAAAATAATATTTTCCAGTTTCCCTATCAATTTTAGAGCCTTTTATTGAGCACTTAATATATAGTTCAGTTGTTTCGGAAGCAGATATCTTGCTCTCGCTAATAAAACTATCTATTTCATTGAGCAGCTTAAGACATAGAGTATGTTTATCCCTTCGATTGATTAATTTCTCCAAAGCTATCAATCTAATCGAGATGCGATTCGAAGTTTTGTTTGAGAATGAATCCAGTATCAAATCAACTTGATCATCGGAAAACTTATTTAACATTAAAACCTCAATAGCTATGGAAGCCAAAAAGTTAAGTTGATCATTTGCCCAATGGGAATAATATCTTAAATCCCAATCGTCTTTAATGTTTTTACAAACAAGCTCAAATTTGGGTGTAAAATCTTTTTCATTTAACCTTGAAGTCAATCTATCAGCCCTTAATTTATAAATAGGCACAGCATGTTTAAAGAATCTTTTAAATTCCCTTTTCTCGTCAGCAAGACTCCTCCTCTTCTTTGGATCTTTCAATTTTTCAGCTTCTATATATTTCTTAGGATAAATATCCTCTACAGTCATTTCTCTACTATTGATTGACTGTATTAACGTTTCTGCCTTAAGACTCAAATGCATTTCCAGTTCTGAGGACTTATCAAAATTGTTGCTGGAAAAATGCGGCACCCTAGTTGGTAAACTATATACTATTTTACTAAGGACCGCAAGGATTTCCTTTTTTGAGAAAAGATTTTGAAAAACCAATACTTCAATGAAATCAATAATAAGAAGGTAAAATGAGTTGTTATACTTCTCTTTACCAGAAATGACTTTGGATAAGTATTCTATAATTTGTTTGAAATTAAAACTATCCGTATTAAAATTGGCCTTGAACAATTTATTAATCAAAAAAACCTGTACTAATATGGGGAGTTTCAAATCTGTTAACCAACCTTTTACCTGATTGCTTGACGAGCGAAGCAAAACATTATCTACAAAGTAATTTCCAGCGGTATAGCGTACACTTTTTGGTTTCCAACGAGAAATGGACAGATAAGACTTATATGGTCCTAGTAATCTTAGTATTGCTTCTGTTTCAAATGCAATATCCAAACTGCTAATAGGATATCTATCCAAGTTTTCATCATTCCTGATTTTATGCCTCCAATCCAACCAATCATTGGCTGTTTTTAGATGTTTTTTAGCTATTTCTATTGTTGATTTCTCCCTTGAATATATTCCTGATAATTTGAGATGGAAAGAACCGCCCCATGTCTTTCTATCTGATACGGCATTAAGCTTAGTTAATGATGCTTCATCTCCAAATTGTATGACCAAATCCGGGTTCTCAATTAATAAATCGCTTAATGCCTTGTCCGTTTTGGATTGTTCAGCTGCAATAAACAATAATTTAAAAAATGTTAGATTATCTGTTTCCCGGTGCGTCATCTTCATAGCCAATTTAGCACGCTCAACATATACTTCTTTATTTCTTATTGGATCTAATGGATATTTCCTTAGTTTTTCATTTAATACAATATCTTTTAGTTCATTTCCAAGACCTGCCTCAAATAATAAATTCCCAAGATTAATGGAAGCATAATCTTCTTTAACAGCCCTCAAAAGAAAGAGATTAGCAATCTTTGTTATTTGCTGGTCATTGGCCTGGTATTTCTTTCTAATGTGATTTTCAAAATCTTCATCTCTGAAACTCAGGTTTCCATTTGACAAAATCAATCCATGCCATATATCAGAGGCAAGATCTATTATTAGATCTTTATCCGTTTCTAGAAGCTCTGCCAAATACAGCACTGGTACTGGACGGGGCAATGTTATTAAATTTATAAATAGATGATCTACCAATACCCAACCATTATTGCCAATTTTGTTTACTGCCTCCAAAATCCTTTCATCAATTAAATCCTCAACAGTTTTTCCATTTGGACGTAGATAATTGATGACTTCTTGAACCCCCTCTTTTTTTAACCCAATTGAATAAGATTGGACTCTTGGAATACCTTGGGTAAGGTCGTGAAAGTGACGAGCCTCATCGTCAGAACTCTTAGGAAAAAAGTGCTTTAAGTGTTGTTCGCTTTCTATCTCCGTAAAGGGTTTCAATAAAATATCCAAGTAATTCTTAGGCAATAGCAGTGATTCTTTTCTATAGGTTCTGGTTGTTACAACTAATTTGAATTCAGGAGGAAATGGCTCTTCCAATAAATCATGTATAAAGGAAGTTTCGTTTCTTTTATTTGCGGCAGTTATACTATTGTCAGCTGCATCAATGATGATTACTAAATATGCATTCTCATTTCTTTTTTTTAGAATTTCTATCGCATCTAAAACCCTTCTCTTAAATTCTTTAATGTAAACATCCTCTGAATCCTCTTTAAAGACTAAAAAGTTTACACCTACTCGTTTTGCAATTTCATTGGATAATTGAACCAAAGCATTCTTATGTAAATGTCTTCTGTCTGTGGGATCCAAATACGACCCATTTCCATAACAATCAAAAGCGATACATTCACAGAAATCAGGTATGGAATTTCTAATTTGCATTGATATTGTTGATTTTCCAATACCTGCAGGACCATGAACACATATGGGGTTACCTGTATTTTTTTCTATCTCTTGAAGTATCGTCTCTAATTGCTCCCTTGGGACACTTTTTGGTAACTTTTCAAAGTTCTGGGGCACAGGGAATAAATTCTCAAGGCTTCCATTATTAAATCCCAGAGTAGCAATGACATCGGTAAGTGTTATTCTAATGTTAGTTTTAGATTCGGGCATCATTTTATCTAAAATTAGCCTTGTTAAACCATTAAATTGGTTTCTGGATACAACACTGGTATTACTAATAGCCTGAATTAACTCTTTCCTTAAATTATCCCTTGAGTTTGAACCGCAGTCTTCAAAATCCAGAAGTCTTATAAAATCTGAAAATTCTGTAACCTTTAAACCAGAAGCATCCATAAGTTTCTGAAAAGCCTCTATATATTTCCTATTTCCTTTTAATAATTGATTAAAACTTACTTTCTTTCCAATGAGCTGTAATTCTTTTTGTATTTCTTGAATAGCACTTAATTGGACAGGATTGAAATTTCGATTACTAACTAATTTTATCTTAATCTTTTTTTGAACCAAGTCTCTTCCATAATTTTGACGAAATGCTTTGTAGATATTAGCTAACCTATGGATTATGGATCCTTGCGATGATTTAGCTTTTTTCCCTTTATAAAGACTATAAAAAGTAAGATTCTTATTGGCATTTCGAGTACTATATTTTAATTGAGATATAATTACTCGGTTAGCTTTCTCGAAATTATCAGAAGAATAATATTCGATTAAATCTATTCCTAATAGTTTCCCCCCACTTGGATCAATTCTATGAGAAAGTGGAGCCTCAATTCCTTCAATAAGAACCGCTTTCAAACCATGTTTGTCAAAATTCAAAAGATCTAAAGACTTTTGAATTGCCCATAATATATGGTAATCATCTCCAGCATTGGATAGATCAGCATCCGGTATAGAGGTATTGTTAATCATCTGTTTTGATGTACTAAGACTTTAATAAACAAAAAAAGCCAATGAATACTCATTAGCTCTCCTATATATTGTTCTATGTGTAATCGCTCATAAATATATTAATTTTTTAACATATTTTCTTGCGGATTCCTACATTTAATTATCTCTTTTATAAGACTATACTCTCTTATCGTTACTCCCTCTGTCAAAAGCCACCAAATTGAACAACTGCCGCATCCGTGAACGAACCCGATTCCCGTAGCGTTCCTCCAACTCCTGGGCATTAAGGTTGGTGGTGGCGTGGGTCTGGATATGATGGTTCAAGAACAGCTCGTAACGGGACAACAATATTTCGCCAAGTACGTTGCAGTCTTTCCCGAAATGCCGTCCGGTAGGTTCTACACCCAAGTCGTCAAAGCAGTAGAATTTTTTATCACTATAATCCTCAATGATTTTATAGCCGATGTTGTTAAAGGCAAAGGCAATATTCCGGGTGGGAATAACCTCATAAAGTTTACGGTGTGGTACAATATGGCGTAGGAGTTTCATCAGGTTGGTTTTGCCACAACCCACAGGACCGGAAAGCAAAATGCCCTTATGGATGTCGATACCGAGTTTTTTACAATTTGCTTCGTCCTTGATGTAATAATTGCACAGCTTGAAAAGTATGTTTCGGTCTTCCTCATAGATCCTGAATTTTTTGCCAAAGAGCAATTTCCCTTTGGCATTGAGATAAACGAGCATTTTATCAAAATCGTAAATGATTTCATTGTTCCTAAATGTTCCTAAGGTATATTGAACACTGCCCTCGATGATGATATGTGGTTTATGGGAACTCATAGGGGATCACTATAATTTTTATTGGAACTTGTCTTTAGGTTGTCCGTATTTTGGCTAACTGCAACCACTGTCTTAACTGTTTTGAGCTCGTCGGCTTTTAGCATCCAGTTGCGGGCGGTAGCCTGCCAATCGATAATCTTTGTTTTACCGCCTACTTTCCAGCCGATGCCTTGGTAATGGTTGTAAAATTTTTTGGCCTCCAGTTCCGGCCAATTTTCTTCTTGAAAAAAAACGATGACCTCATTTTCATTTTTGGGCCGGTCAAGTTTATTCCCGTTTGTATTGTTTATTACTGTTTGTATATGTTTGTTTATAGGTACCACCGCTTGTCCATTGCTTGTCCCGATATTGGTATGGCTTGGGTACAGAACTTGTCCATCACTTGTCCCAAAATTGAACATCTTGATTTTGCTGCCGTGGAATGGATTGTGGGAAGGTTCGTATAGCAGGTATTTCCAATGGTGCAGTTCTTTGATACAACGGTGGTAGGTGGTCTTTGAACCGATTTTTGAAAACTGAATCACTTCTTCCCGGTTGATATGGAAATTAACGGGGAAGTGGTAATTGTTCCACAACTGGAACAAGGTCACGTACAGACTGATGTGCGTGGGATTCAAACGGCCGTCTTTCGAGAATTGCAGGAACACGGCATTCAGGTGCTTGATGTAATTTATCTGCTCCAAAGAAATATCAGAATTTGTTATGGATTTTGTTCTTTTCCATCACGTTCATAATTTCCTCATAATCGTAATAGAGTACACCACCCACTTTGGTATAGGGTAATGTGCCATTGATTCTTAGGTTCTGTAAGGTGCCGGAAGAGATTCCCAAAAGCTTTTTTACCTCTGGGGATTTTAGCCATTTTTTAGAAACGTGTCCTGATTGGTTTTGTAAAAGTTGTTTGATGTCATCGAGCAATTCTGTTTTGAATTCCCGAAGATCTTCGGTGGTAATGATGGTTGCTGCCATAATAAAACGATTTAAATAAAAGAGACCATCGCATTACTGTCACCTAATTTGATGGCCTCTTTGCTGATTTGACTTTCGTTTTACAAAATTGATGGGCTTTGGTGAGTTTTATTCACAAGACAGGACATCTTGGGTATTATTTTTTGTTGATTTTAAATGACTTATATTGTATTCGTTTGGGTGTTTGCAAGTTTTGATAGTTAGCTAAAAGGTATCAAAGAAAATGAGCGTTGTCCCTTAAAACGGAAACACCCAAGTTATCGAACTTTGGTGTTTTTATTCATCGATTTCATCCATGCGTTTTTCGAGATTTTCCTTTAGTGCATCAAGGAATTTGGTCCTTCCTTTTTTTCGCATTCGTATTTCCAAAAAAGCTCTGTAATAATCACCAAGATCGACTTTGAAAATACGTTCAGCGGCGTATGCAATATCTTTGATATCCGCCCTTCCTTTGTTTACACAATTGGTACTGTACAAAGCATAAATAAGTTCTATCAAATCTATTTTATTGTTGGTCCACATCATTCGAGACTCTCGAAGGGACCCATTATTTTCTAATCTATCTATCTCTCTTTTTATATATATAATGAGCAAGTCGTAAGCCATAATCTGGGCTACCATGCTATCATGGCTTGTTGAAAATTGTTCGTCTGTTAAAAAGTGGAAAGTTCCAGGGAAGAGCTTAATTGTTGCGTTACCTCTCAAAAAGTAATACTCATCGAAAATAGATGATTCCCTTCGATAATAAGTATAGAAATCCAGATTGTCATTCAGATACGTTTGCAGTTTATTTATCTGGGAATTAAAATATTTGATTTGTGATTTCGTACTTCCTCTTGGTCTTTTGTTTTCAATATCAAATAGTTTAAGATGGTAAATGAGTTTACTGTAGAGCTTGGGCTTGATTATTTTAAAAAAGTAAATCTCACTTTCCTTATTGTCAAACCCTTGAGAAAGCACGATTTTCCGAGCCTTTTTAAGACTTTCCTTAGCCTTCTCAATAATTTTTTCAGCTTTGAATATTATTGAGGTACTATTGTCAAACTCCAAGAATTCAATATGCCTTTCAAGGTCGCTTAATATGTTTGCGTACTTTTTCAATGAGAATGTTATGGATTCTGTTAAAATTATTAAAAATGAGCCCGATTGAAACTACACTTATGGGTAGGATTCAATTCAACTATTAACCCTAATTTTGATATCAAAACAATAAACAGGAATGCAAGAACGATACCTGCGAAATAGAATATACATTAGTGATGAAGAGCAAAAAATCATTAAGGATTGTCCCATAATATTGGGGGGTAGCGGAATAGGAAGTGTAATTGCCGAGTGTGCCCTACGTTTGGGGTTTGAGAATATCACTATTATAGATGGCGACAAGGTAGAGCTATCCAATTTGAACCGACAGAATTATACTGAAGAGGATATCGCCTCCGAGAAAGTAGAGTCCATAAATGCTAGATTGAAGGCTATCAATAAAGAAGCTAATATTGAGGTTTATAACAGTTTTATAACTGAAACCAATGTTGAAAAGTTTATAAAAGGCCATGCAATTGCTATTAATGCCTTGGATTTTACAACAGATATCCCATTACAGTTTGACAAAGTTTGTCAAGAAAATAATATTCCTGTAATTCACCCGTATAATTTAGGTTGGGGAGGACTTGTTACGGTAATTGCTCCAGATGGTATGTCATTATCTGCTATTGCAAAACCAAATGAGAAATTTAATGAGGTCAATATGGTTGAATACATGTCAACGTATATGAGATTTTGGGGAAATCCTCAAGATTGGATCGATGAAATCATCGAGAAATACAAAAGCGAAAAGGAAAATTTGCCACCTCCACAACTTTCAATTGCCTCTTGGAAAGTTGCCGCCATGTGTACCCATATCCTCTTTGATATCGCTACAGGAAGAGCAGTAAAAAAATTTCCTGAATTTTATTTATCGACGATATTGAATTCTTGAATAATGGACTAACATAATTATGTTTGTTTGCCAGAGCCTTACAATCTAAATGAGTTTATTATTGGTGGCATACATAATAGCTTCGGATATATTGGTCACTTCCAGTTTGTCGAATAACTTTCTTCTATGGAATTTTACTGTATCCGGAGACACATAAATTGATTCGGATATTTCATTTATGGTAAAACCTCTGGTCGATAGCTGTAATATTTCTTTTTCCCTCGATGAAAGTTTTATTTTTTCATCGGCTTTCCAAAAGTCACCATCAAGATCATACTTGAAAATTTTATTGTCCCCCTTTTTGTAAATTTTTATGTTTCCTGCTTGTCGTTCTGCAGATAAGGAAACAATACATATGGCTTTCCATATTTTGCCATTATTGGTCAAGAACATGGGGGTCAATTTTTGATTTATCAAAATGGTTTTTCCTTCTTGGTTTTTTATATGAAAATCATATGAGATAGTATGATTCTTTCTTTCCTCCATTGGGATTTTATCATAAAATTCGAACCCTGCCGTGTTGATTTTAATCAGCAGATCCAAATCGGACTTTATTACATATTTAAAGTAAAATGCGTACCCCATCTCCTTAATTTCTTCGGCAGTATGGCCACAAAGAAACAATGGGTTGTCCGATACATACTCAAAGCCCCTTTTCTGATAATCAATCACATAGATGCTTTTGTATGTAGTCCTTGAGAAAGCTTTTATAGCTTCTAAATAATCTAATGTTTGTCCTTGACTTCCCTCTGGAATTTCATTAACCGAATTCTTAAAGGAAAAGAAGTCTTTCATGTCTGCCATATAGTGTAGGTATAAGTGTTTACTGTTACAAATGTAACTTTTTTCTTAACATTTTAAAAACTACACTTTAGTATAGTTTTTATGTAACTAACTAACAACTACCATTTTGTGTAAAAATAAAGCTATGTAGTCCCAATAGATTTGGAAGTAAAACCAGAATTATGATACTTCCAAAAAATTATTTAAAAAGATTAGAGTTAGAACAACTATTTGACCTGGCCAAGTTTGTAGTCAATGAAAACTTCAAGCATCACACAAGTAGTATTTACCCTGAAAATTATGAAAATGACATAAGTTCAATTTTCCAGGAAGAGATGCTTTATTTTAAAAATGCTGGAATTTTTGTTTCCAAAGACGAGGATAATTCCATAATAGGATCGATTAGGGTACTACGGTGGAATTACAAGGACATATTGCCTATCCAGAAAATATTCGGTATTAATCCATTACTGTTAAATGGTTATGACATTAATAAATCCATTTGGCATATTGGCAGATTCGCCATAAAAAAAGGAGTTAAGGATATCAATTTATTTAAGAGGCTTATGGTTTGTGCCATAGCTCCTATATGTCAAGATAAAAACGCTGTAGCTTATGCAGAGTGCGACAGTAAACTTTTAAGGGTCATGCTAGCGTTGGGAATTAAGGCCACTCCTGTAGATAAACCTATCAATTATTTAGGTTCCGAAACCATTCCCGTGAGTATGCGGTATAAAGACTTAATTGGCTTCTATAATAAAAACAAGTCTTTGGTTCCTGTAGATTTTTTGACTTCAACCATGAATTCAGAACTACCCAAAAGGGTAGTTTCTCCTGTTCATCAATACAACTACTCTTTAGTGTAGCATTAAGTAAAGTACTAAAATATAGTTTTATACACGAAGAGTTGATTGTAAAAACAAACAATATACTCTTGGCCGAGAGATAGACCGAAGAGCAATTAATGTCTTGAAACTAAAATTGAATCTTATATAATTATAAATTTTTTTAAAAATGAAAAATTCGAATCCAGAAAAATTCTTGGACACTCAGGAGCTATCAGCTTTGGAAAACGAAACCTTAAAGGGTGGAAATGCCGAAACTGATGTTAAGGTAGAAAAGAAAAAGGAGAAAAAACAAGAGTAATAACCAATCTTAAATTTTTTAAAAATGAAAAATTCGAATCCAGAAAAATTCTTGGACACTCAAGAACTATCAGCTTTGGAAAACGAAACCTTAAAAGGTGGAAATACCGCTGTTGATGATGTTGAAGTAAAAAAGGAAAAGAAGAAGGAGAAAGCTTCCGAGTAGGGAGTCTTTGATTATTAAGGAGGTGTTTATAAATATACGCCTCCTTATTACCAATAACCAAAAAATCACTTAAAAATAGAAAATAAGATAAAGGCACCAGATAACTTTTTAGAAACTGAAAAACTATCAGCACTTGAGAAGTTGACTATAAGAGATGGTATTGATGAACAGGATGATAAGAGGGTTGGAAAGAGAGTAGCCATAGTTAAATAATAATGACAGAAGAAATGATCAATTAAAAATATATTATGAAGACAAAAAATTTTACAAAGGATTGGTGGTTCTCATTTATCGAGAAAAATCTCTCTTTCTCAGAAACACAAGTTTATAAAAAGGCAATCTCTGAAGATACTTTAGATGCATTAAACAATGGAGCTAGAGAAATGTTAAGATCAAGGATAAATAGACTTGATATTACGAATGGGTTCAGACTTTATATAGATGATAAGGAGTTGAGTGACTCAGAAATAAGAAGGCTGATTAAAGATAATAAACTTAACGATTCGGAAAGTATCGAATCATACTGCACCCGTGTGTTTGGCAAAAAATTTGGAATAATCACCAATTATGGAGAAAAGCATTCAGAAATTCTTGCAAGTACTATTTTAAAAACGATTCGTCCTCTATTCGATATTGTTGGAATTCCACCGTGGGGTTTAGAGTTAACAACTTTTATAGGAAACTATGGGTGGACACCACTGGGAATACATACTGATAATAGAGGGGAAAATGTATTACACTATCATTTGGGTCCTGGTAATAAGAGTATGTATGTGTGGGATGAAGATTTGTATGAAAAGGTAGGAAAGGGAATTTCTAATAATAAAAATGTTGACCCACTCCTAAAATATGCAAAAAAATATGAGTTTGGCTCTGGGGATTTATATTATATGCCTTGGAACAAACATCATATTGGGTATTCCGGGGATTTCTCAATTGGAGTAACATTATGGTTTAATAATCCTACCAGGTATGATTTTTCCAAATTAATGATTGAGACCATTAAAAATTTATTTCTCAAAAATGATCAAAGTATTATAGAAAGTCAGTTAGATTATTTAAGTAACGAAAATACGTTTACTGATTTTGTTAATACCCTAAATATTGATAAAGACATTTTAGAAAAGCCTTTATTGGATTTTTTAAAGCTAACTTATAATGAGTACAAAAAATGCTTAATCAGTAATGGAGGGTGGCAAAATATACCTCTTAGTTACCATAAAAAAATAGATAGTCAAAAAGAGTATTTCCCGAATCTTGAAACCAAATTCATAATTCCAAACGATTTATTTGAAATTAATTCGGAAAAAATAGAAGATAGATTATATGTCTATGTCAGAGGTTCAAGATTATCATTCAAGTATTTTCCAGAACTCGTATCCATACTAGATACTATCAACACATGCAAAGTTGGCGTTGAAGTTAAATCAATTATTGATGAACATAAGAGTTTACCAAAAGAAGTAACACTGTATTTCTTAAAAGTCTTGATCAATAATAAAGGGGTTAGGGTGAAAGAACTGGAATTAATAGAACCATTACCATAATGAATAGTTATAACATTAATAAGGAAGGAAGGAACAAATACGTCTTTGTGACTGATGATAATGTTGAATATCAGTTAGTGATAAAGCCTTCTGGAATTATATACAAAGACTCAAAGGGAGCTAATAAAAATGTTATTGAACTGGCTCTTAATTGTGATATCAATACAGCGAGTAAAGATTACAAAACCGTGAAAACTCTAGCAAAATTCTATGCCGAAGTTTCTAGTATGTATGATGCTATTTATATGCAAATACACAATCAACCAGAAAGTATTAATAATGGCAAAATTGAAAGAAGGGGATTGTCAAGAGTTAAACTTTGGAATCGTTCAATATCAAGATATTATGGTAATTATATACTGCTAACAAATTTAATTCTTAGTCCTAACAAGAATAGTGATATTTTAAGTATCCTGATAAAAAAGGACTCCCTTTACTTTAAGCAATTCGTAACGAACTTTTATAGATTCTGTTACTCTAAGATGTACAAAACGGCTTCTTGATTAATAATAATGTTCAGAAAAAAAGACCAGCATATCGAATTAATCCGTCAACATGATTTAATGGATTGTGGGCCAGCTTCATTAAGTATGGTGACTAGCTATTTTGGAAATAAATTCTCACTTCACAATCTTAGAGAATTTTGTCAAATAGGTAAGGATGGTGTTTCTATGCTAGGAATTATTCATGCAGCAAAAAAAATTGGATTTAAGACTCAATCTGTTAAATTGGATTTAAGACAGCTCGTAAATAATTTTAATTCGCCATGCATACTATATTGGAACAAAAACCATTTTTTGGTTTTAGAGGCAATCTCTTTCACAGGTGAAAATAGGACTTTTAAGATTGCAGATCCAGCTCATGGAAAAGTTACTTTGGATGAAGAACAATTTAAACAATCATGGCTGAAAGGGGAAGAAAAAGGAATTGCTCTATTTCTCGATCCTACTGACAAGTTTTATTCTTTAAAGGACCAAAACGATTTCAAAGAACGGATAAATCACATATTAAGATTATTTCTTCCATACAAGAAAAAGATTTTCTTGTTGATGTTTTTTGTATTAATAGGCAGCCTTTTAAGTATAGCTCTCCCTTTTTTGACGGAAGCTTTGATAGATAAAGGAGTAAGCAAGAAGGATTTAAACTTTATTACCTTAATTCTCTTGGCTCAACTGTTTGTTTTTCTTGGAATAATGGGAATCAATATTCTGAGGAATTGGTACACTCTAGTCATTGGGGCAAACTTTAGCATTGATGTTATTTATTCGTATTTGGATAAGATTCTAAAACTTCCCATCAGTTTCTTTGATACTAAAAATTCAGGTGATTTTAATCAAAGAATACAGGACAATGTAAAAGTTGAAGAGTTTTTTACTTCGGACAGCATATTAACTGTTTTTTCGATTTTAACGTTAATTATTTATTCCATTATTCTATTCTACTATGACATTTACCTGTTTGTAATATACTTAGGACTTACTTCCTTATCTGTAGTATGGTCATTCTTTTGGTTAAGAAGAAGAAAAACTTTGGATTATCAATTATTTAGGGCAAAATCAGAAAACCAGGAAGCGGTTTATGAGTTTTATAATGGTATCAAGGAGATGAAACTTAACCAATATGAGGATTATAAGAAAAATGAATGGATTGACCTTCAAAACAATTTATTGAAAATTAATATTAAATCACTTAAGATTGATCAATTCCAATCTATTGGATTTACATTTTTTAATCAACTCAAAAATATTTTGGTCACGTTCTTGGCGGCTAATTATGTTGTAAAAGATACAATGACATTGGGGGCTTTATTGAGTGTTTCTTTTATAATTGGTCAAATGAATTCCCCAATACACCAACTATTGAACTTTATAAAATCTCAACAAGATGCTTTTTTAAGTTTTAATAGACTGAGCGAAGTATATACTCAAAAAAATGAGGAAAAAGAGTCAGATAAGAAACTTAATCCGGAAATAGTTCCAGTTGATATTAAAATACAAAATGTCAATTTCAAATACAATATACTTTCTCATAAATATATCCTTCAGGATATCAATTTGATGATCCCAAAAGGGAAGGTTACAGCAATTGTAGGCCATAGTGGAAGTGGAAAAACAACTTTAATGAAGTTGTTATTGAACTTTTTTCCTCCATTATCTGGAAAGATTTTATATGGCTTGGATGAAATAAGTGAAATATCGGCGAAGAGTATCAGAGAGAATTCGGGAATTGTGATGCAAGACGGATATATATTCAATGATACTATTGAAAGAAATATTGCTATGAACGATACAAATGTTGACAAAATAAAAATGAATAATGTTTTAAAAGCTGTCAATCTATTTGATTTTGTCAATTCATTAGCACTTAAAGAATTCACTAAAATAGGTTCAGGGGGAAATGATCTTTCAGGAGGCCAAAAACAAAGAATATTAATTGCAAGGGCAATCTATAAAAATCCAAAGTATATTTTCTTGGACGAAGCAACTTCAGCTTTAGATGCTACTAATGAAAAAGAAGTACATAATAATTTGCAGAAGTTGTTTAGGAATAAAACGGTTGTCATAATAGCTCATCGTTTAAGTACCGTTCAAAAGGCAGACCAGATAATAGTTTTATCTGAAGGAAAAATGGTAGAACAAGGTACACATACAGAGTTAATAGATAAGAAAAATTTTTATTACACATTAGTTAAAAATCAATTAAATATATAGAAATTATGAATTTAAAAATATTAAAAATCAGTTTGTTAATGATGGTTGCTGTTAGTTGTAGCACAACGAACTCTATCGTACCATCTAAGTATGAAACGGTATCTTCTACAACCATAGATAATGATGAGTATTCTTCAATCTATCAAATACTTAAGAGCAATTTTGATGATTTTCCAGAGAAGAGTAATAGGAAAATTAATTATGAAAAACACAATGAAGATTATTCGTTTCAAATAAGATTGAAAAAAAATCACTTCAAAATGAAATATAGTAGTGATAAGGGATATAATGACAAAATAAATTCAATCAAGTCAAAGATTGAAAATATAGTGAAATAAAGAAAATTTATGAGAATTAGTATAATAATATATGTTTTGCTGAATACGGGATTATTGTATTCTCAAAATAGCATTTCTGGTAAGATTGTTGATAAATCAGAAGAGCCATTACCTTTTGCAAATATTGTCTTATATCATGCTGATACTGATAAGGTGGTAACAGGAGCCGTGAGTGATGATAAAGGGGTATATTCCTTTATGGATATTCCTAATGGAAATTATTTACTGGAGGTTTCTGTCCTAGGTTTTAAGACCCAAAAATCAGATTCCTTTACCCTTTCTGATGAAAACCAAAATGTAACATATAGTTTTACCTTAGAGGAAGAAGCTCAAGCATTAAACGAAGTTGTTGTTAAAAGTAATCGTCCGATAATTCGGCAAACAGCGGAAAAATTGATAGTTAATTTGGAGCAATCTGAAATGGTGAGTTCCAATTTACAGGATGTCATGAAGAAAGTACCGGGTATTATCGTTACCAATGGAAATATTACTTATGGCGGACAACAAGGCATAACCATTTTAATAAATGGAAAAACAACCGAGTATATGGATATTTCATCCTTATTGCGAGACCTCCCAGCGGACAATATCTCAAAGGTTGAATTGGTTCAACAACCTGGTGCTGAGTTTGATGCCGAAGGGTCAGGTCCATTAATCAATATTATCCTCAAAAAAAATGTTAGACTAGGCACTAATGGAAACCTTAAACTTTATACGGGATATGATAATCGACCTGAATATGGGGTGAGTGGCTCAATTGCAAGCTATAAGAATAAACTTAATTGGCAATTAGGTGCAGGGTATAGAAAATCAGCATGGAGAGAAGACCTTTTTATAACTAGAAGGGTAAATGGAGAAATTTATGACCAATCGACTATTTCACCATATAATCCAAAAACTTATAGATTCAATGGAGGGCTAGACTATTACATAAATGAGCATCATACCATAGGATTTGGAACAAGATTTATTAATACAGATTCCGACAGGATAGCATCTAACAGTACCCAAATTATTGAAACGGGTTCATCAGAATCCTTACTCACTGAAAATAGTTTTGATCGTAATAGAAAAACTTATAATATAAACCCATACTATAAGTTTGAAGATGAAAAAAATAAGTTCATTCTAGATTTTGATTACGTTGATTACAACAATGATAATATTAACAATTTATATAAAGTCGGACAGAGTCCAATTTCATACGATGACCAACGATATTTTCAAGATGGAAAATATCAAATATTGACTTATAAAGGAGATTATAAACGTACTTTAAATCAAGATTTTAATTGGATGTTCGGAACAAAATACTCAAGGGTTTCCACGGATAGTGACTTACGTTCTTTTGTACAAAATACGAATGGGGATTTCACTTTGGATGCTGACCAAAGTAACCGTTTTTTGGTAGATGAAGACATCTTGGCCATATACTTAAAAATGGTGAAAAAGTGGGAAAATTGGTCATTTTCTGGTGGGTTACGTTGGGAAAACAGTAATACAAAGGGAACTTCCACCAATACAAATGAAGTAAGGAGCAGGAGAATTTCGAAATTATTTCCAAGTGCTAGCATCGATAGAAAAATTAATGACAAATTTGGAGCTAATCTATCTTATAGCTATCGAATTTTAAGGCCTTCTTATAATTCCCTAAATGCATTTGTCTATTATTACGACCCTTATACTTTTGAGCAAGGAAATCCAAACTTAAAACCTGAATTCACCAATAGTTTTCAATTTAATCTTACTTATGATAATCAACCCTTTTTTAGCATAGGATACAAGAATACAGACGACGCCTTATTCGAAATTATATCTCAAGATGATGCCACGGCCCAAACCTCCAGGTCGGTAATCAATCTTGCCAAGAGGGAAAATTGGAGCTTTAGGGGTTTTGCACCTGTAAGTTTTCTTGATGGTTTGGATGGCTATACCGGAATTATAGTAAATTATAATAAATACGAATCAGAAAATTTGACCCCAAAACTCGATTTGGATAAATGGAGTTTGACATGGTACACAAACCTGGAGTATCAACTTCCCTGGGATATGAATTCAGAATTGACGGGATACTATACCACCGGCGGACTTCAGGGGCAAATAGAACACGATTGGTTGGCCGGACTTAGTTTTGCCATAAGCAAAAAGTTTATGGATGATAAATTCAAAATCAATTTGGGTATTGAGGAGATTTTGAATCGCAAATTCTATGGCAATATTATTTATGATAATATTGATGCCGATATTATAAGCGATTGGTCCCGTCAAAATGTCTATTTTCAATTGACATACAATTTTGGGTCGAATTTTAATAAGGAAAAGGATAAAAGAAACCCTTCTGAAGAAGAGCAGGGCAGAATAAAGGATAATAATTGAATTTAAAATTTACTAACCTATTTTTAGATAAAGCTCTGGGTGTATGAACAATAATATGATAAGAAAGAAATTTTAAGGTATTCTATTTTTAATAATCTGTATTTCTGCAAAAGCACAATTGGATACAATTTCTTTGGTATTTGGAAAGAAGCTAGCATTAAAATCAGAAATACTAAATGAAGAAATAGAAACTTGGTTAAGATTTCCAACTGATTTTGAAAAACATAAAGGCAGTTTATCAATCCTTGTTCTTTTGGATGGAGATGAATATTTTAAAATAGCTTCAGACGTCATAGAATTATATGAATGCACAATCTTCTAAGTCGAAGTTCCAATTTTTAGAACCAATTATCACATCTAGTAAAGGCTTTAATTTCCTAACTTCGTTTTGTGAATTTACTGATGTACGAAAAATTGATATTTCTTTTTTTGAAGTTTCTTTTATTAAATCTGCCATTTAATTTTAAGCGAATTTTACACCCCGTTTTAATTATACTCTTATATTTTTAAACTTCCATTTTTTTAAACCTCCAAATAAAAACAGTAACCCTATGCCTAAAGCAACAATAGAATAAATTGTTTCTAAACTGGATACAGCCTTTTGTTGAGGAATACCAAACAATAATTCTCCAGCACCGCGAATTATATACACTCCTGAAATTATAAATATTCCATATTTTAAATTTGGGAGTTTTTTAATTTTTCCATCTGCGGAAAGTCCATAAAGTCCAAAAATGAAAAAGACAATAGCAACAAAAATCGTCAATAGGTAAGGTAATGAGAAATGTATTTGAGAAAGCTTAACCATTTCTTCTCCTATCCCTGTTATCTCAAATATTTTTTCTGCCCAAAATAGACCGATAATGTGAGCAAATGCTATTATTATATTTATATATCCACCAAGTCTTAACATAACAATTCTACTTTACTACTGTTCTACTAATTCTTTAAGTTCTCTATTCATTTTTTTAAAAATTTCTAGTTCTTTAAAAATCTTTTTTCTAAACAGAGAGGCAATAATGCCTTTTAATTCCCATTTTTGAATAAAAACAACATTCTGTTCGTCTACCTCTTCAATTATAAAACTATGTGTTGCCTTAAAAAACCAATTCAGCATAACAACTTGAGTAGCAGAAAATGATTTAAAATCATTTTTACTAACTGCCTTAGCTTTAAAATTTGAACTTTTGCCATTTGGTTGTGTAATTGTTACTTTGAATTTATTCCCCACAATTAAGTTATTGTTACTTTCCATTTTTAAAACAGAATTCCAACTAGGATAATTTTCAAAATTTGTTATCACCTCCCAGACTTTTTCTTTTGAAGCTTTTACAGCTATTTCAATTTTATATTCTTTCATTTTTTGAGCATTAACATTAATAAAGAAGGCACTAGCAAATAGGACTAATAAAACTTTCATAATAAACAGTTTGTAATTTGGTTTAACTTTATCTAATTTTTGATTTACTTCTTTTTAAGAAACATCCTTACACTATCGTTTTATTACTTAAAAACTATATTTAAACCTTAAATAAATACTATTTCCAAGGTTAGAAAAATTATCTTTTTGCTTACCATAAAAAAGTTGCCCAGTAACATCAAAATCCCAATTTTGGGATATACTATAAGTAAACTGTGGCATAAAAAAAATCATATCAATATCAGCAGCATATATAGAAGTTATTGAGCCGACTATTGCTGGTGTAAATGTTTTAGAAGCTTGACCAAAAAAGGACCATTTATTAGGCATTAGGTGTTTTACGTCAATAGATTCACTATATAATTGAGAAGCATCGTAAGCATCTGTGTTACTTATACCATCACTATTATATAATGTAGAAACATTTAAGGAAATATCATTTTTGAAATAATAATCAAACGAAATGGAACCTACAAAAGCATTGTCTTCGTTGGAATTGCCATACGGCATAAAATAACTTAATTCTCCTTTGAACCCCATATCTTTTATAACACCTTCCCAGCCTAACCCCAAGGTGTAATTTTCTAAATATTTGGTGACTATCATTTGAAAATCATATTGAAATTTGTTGAAATTATACTTTATAGCTACAGTATTATCTTTCCATTGATCTGTATAATTAATGGCAAATTCGAAACTAGAATTTCCTGAAGTAAAATATTTTGCTCTTAAGGCATCTGTCCCTGGTCGCTCTTCATAATCAAAATCAAAAAAGCTGTAAGCATTAAAAAGGTCATTAGGATTCCAAACTAAATTCTTACCCCAATTTATACGTTGACGACCTAAAACCAACTGCCATTTACTTGAATGATAATCTACATACAACCGGTCAATATTTGAAAGCAAAATAAGTGCTGGTTGATTTATTAATAAAGCAGTCATATCAATATCTTGGTTTGAATTTTCAACCATTGACGCATAGTTTGGAATTGATTTAACTGAAGTACCCCAAAATATCCTGTTACGTAATTCGATTGCTAGTGTAAGATTATCGTTGGCATACATCTTAAAGTTTAATCTATTATGAATTAGGTTGTCATTTCCTATACTATCCAAGGAAGTAAAACTAGAAGTGTTTAAATACTTTACATAACCCGAAAAGTCTACATGTTCAGAAACCCAATTTTGCTTTTCCTGTGCCGTCATATTGATTATTGATGCAATAACCAAAATATAGAATACTATGTGCTTTGTTAACTTCAACTTAATTACTTGGTATCCTTAATTATTTTACCATCTTCCAATGTTACTATACGATGTGCCCTATCAATAACGCGTTGATCATGCGTTGAAAAAACAAATGTTATTCCTTCTTTTTCATTGAGTTGCTCCATAATGTCAAGAAGATCTGATGTGGATTTTGAATCTAGATTAGCAGTAGGTTCGTCAGCTAATACAAATTTAGGTTTAGAAGCCAATGCTCTGGCCACTGCAATGCGCTGTTGTTGACCACCACTCATTTCATTGGGGCGTTTTGATGCTTGACTATCCAAACCAACCGATTTTAACAGGGCTTCAACTCTATTATCAATTTCTTTCTTTGACTTATGCTGCAAAAGCATAATGAAACCTACATTTTCCTTGGCATTAAGGACTGGGATTAAATTATAGGCCTGAAATACAAAACCAATATTTTGTAATCTGAAATTGATAAGTTCGTTTTCCTTCATTCCAATGATATCAATTTTGTCGACAAACACCTCTCCTGAATGGGGTCTGTCCAGCCCACCAATAATGTTGAGCAAGGTGCTTTTTCCAGACCCAGAAGGTCCAACAATAGCAGTGAATTCTCCTTTTTCTACATCCAAGGAAACGCCATTAAGCGCTTTCACTTCGTTACCTTTACCCTCATTATAAACCTTTATTAGGTTTTCTGTTTTTATAACATTCATTTTTGTTGAGTTTTAAATTTTATCAAATAGCTTTCACGGCCTCTGCCGGATTTAATTTTAAAGCCCTTCTTGCTGGTATTACGGCCGCAATCAAAGCGACAGAAAGTGTCATTAAGGTAATATCAACATACATAGCAAATGGCAGTTTGGTATATACTCTTGCACCCATTCCTAAACTTTCCAATCCTTTGGCAACAGCTGATAAATTGATACCATGCCTACCAAAATATTCAATCGTCCATATTGACAACAATACACCTAGAAGCGCCGCTATAAAAGCCAAGAAAAGTGTTTCCAAAATAATCATGGTAAAGACTTTTCGTTTATCCATACCAACAGATAGCAACATCCCTATTTCTCGTTTTCGTTCCAGAACCGCCATGAGCATAGTATTAACAATGCCAAAAGCCAAGGCTAATAAGATAATCCCCATAAAAATGTAAATAAAGTTGCTCATGGCTTCTTGGGCATAGCCCAATTCTGGTGAAAGTTGATCCCAACTTTCAACGGAATTGTTTGTTTTGATTTGGTTCTCTACAGTTTCAGTTTCAGTAATGTTATCACACAAGATGGCTATTTCATGGTATTTGCCACTTAAACTAACTAGTGGAGCTAAATCATCATACTTCACAAATACATTTTCCTCATCAAACGAACTGTTTATGGTTTTAAAAATTCCTTCAACCCTAAAACCAGTTGAAACGGTATTATTATTGGAATCTTGAAAGTTGAGTACCACCTTGGAATTGACTTTAACACCTAATTTATTGGCTAGTTTTTCCCCAATGATAATTGGATTTCTTTTTAGTTTGTACAAATAGGTTCCTTGCACCAGTTTTTCTGAAATATCTGTGACATTTTTTTCTTTATCAGGGAATATTCCCATAATCTTCACACCATAATTACCATGAGCTGTAGATGCCATTCCTTGTAATACCAACCGTTTCGTATAAGCCGTTACATGACTCATGGTGTCTATTTCTTTTAAAAGAGTATTACTTCCTATGATAGTATCTTTTTTATCAAAATTTTCCTGAAAACCAGCATTGTGAATTTGGATGTGGGACAAATTTGTATTTATAAAACTACTCAAACGCTGATCGTTCATACCGGAGACCATGGCCATGATAAACAACCCAGACCAGATGCCTAAAACTACCGAAGCAATGACAATACTGCTTCGTAGTTTATTACGCCAAACGTTTCTCCAAGCAATCATTAATAATGTTTTCATTTTGTTACTTTAAAAAGTTAACCTCTCATAGCATGCAGAGGATTCAGTTTTTTAATAATTAAGATAGGATATAGAGATACCAACAAGGCTATTATGAAAATTAGTGAAGCATGCACCAAGGGCAGGTCAGGTTGTATGTAAAATGGAATTTCTGCATTAAACCCGAAGTTCTCCATCATTTCGGCTTGTGTACCAGGTAGTACCAAAGGGTAGTAGTGTTTCCACAACATGATTGGATACGCAAGAAGAACACCCATAATTACTCCCAACAATGATAGTATAATGGTTTCTATAAACACCATAAACATTAACTTGCCTTTTTTCATCCCAATAGAGACGAGCACACCAAATTCATATTTTCTTTCTTGTGTCATCATTAGTACGGTGCCAAAAATTCCAAAGATGAGAATCATGTACAGGATAGCTATCATCAACAATCCACCAACACTATCTGCTAAAATGGTTTGTTGCAATTCAGGCATCATTTGTTGCCAGTTCATTACTTCATAGTTACTGTCCAACTTGCTTGAGATTGCTTTTTGCAACGACTTAAGTTGGACATTGTCATTTTTATCTACCACAAGACTTGTAACAATGCCAGATGCACTAAAAAGATTTTGGGCATCTTCCAAGGACATCATAGCCGTAACTTTATTCAAGGCAGGGTTTTTCAAGTCTATAATTCCAGAAATATGAAATTTATCAGCAGCCAACATTCCATGGTATCCCTGTCCTACAAAAACCAAAGTATCATTGGTTTCTACTTTAAAATAAGAGGCTACTCCTTTTCCTATAATAATATCCTTTGGGTTTTGAGGAAGGAAACCTGTTATCAATTTTGAATTTATATCCTGTAATTTTTGCTCCTTTTTAAAATCAACCCCATTGAGACTAATTACTTTAGTAAGGTCGCCAAAGGACAATAAACCATAATTTTCCAATCTTGGTAAAATCGTTTCAACACCTTCTGTGTTTGACAATTGATTAATTAAGTTACTAGTTACAATTATTGAATTATCTATTGATCGATTATCCCAATATCCTTTATGATGTAGCTGTATATATCCTGTATATGAACCTACCACATTGTCTATCATACCCTTATAAGTACCCAACTGCATAGAACGCATGATTAAGGAAAGGAATATTGCTATGAGTATAGAGGCTACAGTAATTAGACTCCTTTTTTTATTACGCCAAATGTTTCTCCAGGCAATTTTTAGAATCATTGTTTACTAATTAATAATTAATGGATGCGTTTCATGTAATTGGTGGTAAAGTATTCATCAGGTATATCGATACCAAACTTCCACTGACTATAACTAATTACCGTAGATTGTCCCGGTTTATCGACCGGCACAACAGTTAGTTTTGAAGGAAGTAACTTGCTATCAAATGTTTTTACGTCCGATCCTATCATTTGGTTGACCAAAAACATATCTTCATCATAAAAATCTGTCTGCATCTGCATGTATTCTTTTTCATCAATCCAAATGATTATTTTTCCCCAAACAACAGCGGCATTAGGCTTTGGGGTCAACTCTATTTTCCAGCAGGTGTAACCTTCCTTTTCTTCTTCACCAATAATTTTTTTATCATAATCTGTCACCAGTGAAGATTGTTTTACCAAATCATCATTTGTTAAATCGGTGCCCATCCAATTCTGTAACATCATTGAAGGCGGAAACTTTACTGTTCTTTCAATTGTTGGCAGGTAATTCCAAACCTCTTTTTCTCGCATGAGAAAAACAGTGCCCTTTTCTTTTGCTGGACTGGTTATTACTGAAACTGAATAATCTGAACCTTTTGACCAATATTTCATTTTCAATTCTTTGGACCACTTTGGTCTATTGATATTGATGGTGATCTCAGAATAGGACGATTTTCCCCTAAATTTATCATCAGCATTTTTAACAATTTCATCAGCATTTTGACTAAATGAGAAGTTAGAAACAACCATTAACAATAATAATAACTTGTATTTCATGGTAAATTTTTTTTAGAATTTATGTAACCTTTTATAATGTTTTCTTTAATCGAGTTTAAAGGATATGATTCACCAAAAATCATATATTGAATACCAATGCCATCCATTAGCGCCCCTAGTTTGACAGCTTCATTTTCAGGATCATGGTGACCTATCATGGTAAAGAGCTCACTCAATTGTTTGGTGAGTTCTTCATATATGGATGAAATTGTTTTATGAACTGATGGTATAGACCCTACGTGTATGGCCAAAGACACTATAAGACTCCAAAGTTCTTTTTTTTCTTCAAGCAACTTAAAGTATCCCTCAACTACTGCCTTGAATATTTTTTCAGGGCTTAAATCTTTTAAATCATCTTCAGACAAGTTTAATTCTGATGCTTCTTTTAAAGCAAAATCAACAGCCTCATTTAACAATCGCTCTTTATTATCAAAATAGTTGTAAAGAGATCCTTTTGATATGTTCAATTCATTGGCAATGTCACTTATTGAAGTATTGAAATACCCCTTGGTTGCAAATAGCCGTAGTGCCCCTCGTATGATTTTTTCCTTCTTTTCTTTTTTATGGGCTTCTAATTGTTTTTCAGTTCTTGGACTCATATTTTAAAATGAACGATTGGTCAAAATTAAAAAATTAATCCAAAGAAAAAAAATAAAAGAATTGTTTTTAGATTAAGTTTATAACTTATTATTTTACTATGTTTTGAGTCTCTCTATAAACTCTCTCAAAATTCAATCTTAAATCTTCAGTTGAAAATAGATTTGCTTTTTTAGGAAATAGCTTTTGAATTGGTTGCAGTTTGAAATGAAGTTTCTTATCCTTCCCATCCGCAAAAGTGATAAATTCCCCTTGTTTCAATCTAAAGAAAGCGTCTGCCCTCCGTTTGGATACCTCTCTTTCGCCTTTGGTGATTCGACTCTCAAAACTCAACCCACTGCTTTTACTTATGCTTTTGGTCGGCGTTTTGATAATTTCAAAAAATCGTTCATAATATTTTGCAGTATCCGGGTCATTGACCTTACCAAAGAATTGATAAGATAGGTTGCTCAAAATGGCCTTACTCGCTTTTTCACCATAGAGCATATCGTTCTGGATCTTATCCTGCATTACATAAATGGTAGCAATATCATAGCTTCGAAGTGTAGCCGGAATACGGTGCATATTGAGCAACTTTATAGTAGGTGCTTCTTCCATCATCAAAAATGAGGATTTCTGCCCCCTGATGCTCATTTGTTTAATTACTGTATGAATGATTGCGGCAATAATAGGCGAATATGCGGATTCATATTTAGGGTGGTTCACTATGGAAAGTACCGCAGGATTTTTTTCATTATTGACATTAAGAGGCACTTCATCTTTTGACAGTGCCATGAACAGTTTTTGTGAACTGATTTTTTTAAAGGCATTGGCCAGAGTGCTTTTTACTCCGGCGGTCTGTTTTTCCGATTCGATACCATTTAAAAAAGCACTTGCCATACTTTGGGAAGTCAAATCCGATTTCAGGAAGGCAACCAGTTTTTTGGTGCTGAGCGATTGGAACAGAGCGATGATGTGGGGCAGGGTGCAAAATTGGGGATAGCTCGTTTTTAACTTCCATATCATTCCACCCAACAAGCCTTCCACAGCATCATTGAAAAATTTAGAAGTACTGTTTGTACTTGACTCATCTAATCCCAGAAGATTTTCAATCAAGACTTTTGAAACTTCATGCACGCTTTCCTCATTAGGTAAATATCTCGGTGCTATGGGATTCACCCGATAGTGGATCTGGTCAAAAGCAATGGTGTAGAATTTCACCCCATTCTCCTTAAATAAAGGATAGGCTATTTCCGTCAATTCAAAATCTTTATAGTCATGAAGAATACCGCAAAATTGATGTTTGCTAAAATGCTGCAATAAATTATAGATAACGCTTTCTGTTTTACCACTACCTGCAGAACCTATAATAGACACACCTCTTTTGATGTTGTCTATTTTAAACTTCCCATATTTCAATTTAAAATGTACCTGATACTTTTTATCCATTGGTTTTTTCCATTCTGCAAAGAACAAACCATAGAGTACAGTTCCAGCAAACAAAATAGGTACAACGATATACAGGGCGATATGTTCCCATTGCCAGTTCATATCCCGATGGAGCCTGATTCAATAGCCTTGCCGATTCCCTTTTTCAGTTGGTTGATGGCCTTTATGGTGAGCTGGAGCTTGTTCGTAGGGATACTCAACAATGTGGTGTTCACCCCGGATTTTTGAAGTAGTTTAAAAGCTACGGCCTTTTCGTTGGTCGGTAATTTGGTTATCATAGAAAAATATAGTTTGGGGTCTTTTAAAAAGGTCTTACGGGCGGTATAGGTCTCCACATAATTGCGCCGATATTTGAACAAGGTATCAAATGTCTTTTCCGAATTTTTAAAAAAAGTGTCCCTATCAAAGCCCCGTTTTACGGACTTGCCGTGCATTTCCACTTCGGAGGCTTTGTGCTTGCTCCCCGGGGAAAGACCATGCCGGTTAGAGGCATCTCTACGGCTGACGATGATATGTACATGGCTCTGTGGTCCTGGTTTGGCCATTCCCCGAACGATACGTTTGCCGTTCAATCGGTGTGGGGCCTTTGCCTCCAGTTTTTGGATTTCTTTGTTCAGTTTACGGATATTGCCCGATTGTTGTCCGGCCTCGATGCCACGTATCTCTTTCCTTAATTCCAATATCCGTGTGGCATAGGGTTGGTTTTCCCGGATTTCCTTGTCTGTTCCCTTGAACGTGCGTTGCCGTTCTACCTTGGCATAGTATTTAATATCATCCACATTGATTGGCCTTCCGTCTATTTCCCTGTTAAAAGCTTTGGCGTACTCCTTCATGGCTTCCCGTGTATAGTTTTTGAGCGCTTCGGGGGAATCCTGTATGGCTTTCAGTTCTCTGGCACTTGGGTTCAGGGTGATGGAATAGAACTTGGGCTCGGTCTTTTTGAGCTTGGCCGTATTCCCGTCTATTTCCCTGATGACCTCTTCCGTGGATATTTCTTCCCCAAATTGATTGAAGAAGTGTTTCATTTCTTCTACGGTCTTGCCCTCGTTTTCCTTTTCCAGATAGGAAACGAAGTCTGCTGAACTTTGGGCATAGTTGCCATCAGTTTTTTGTGCCGTGATGGTAATGTACATCCTATAATTCTTTTTTGAGTTTTTCAAATTCATCCTTGCCCATATCCAGCTTAAAATGCCCTTTGCCAAATGTTCCTTTTACATAGGTCATTTGTTCCATTACATTCTGAACACGGTTTTTATACTGCCCGAGTTCTTGCCGCATTTCCACATAGCGGTTTTGGTAATGCTCCAGTTCCCTGTCCCTGCTAAAAGGTTCCGGCGTTCCGAAATCAAAGCTTTCTTCCTTTTCTTGGTCTTCCACTTGTGACATTTCCTGGAACAGGGTATTCAACATGACCTTGGTGGGCAGGGTCTGTTGCTTTTCGATGTTCTTCAGGATGGCAATCACGGCATTGATACGTTTGTTGGTACGATTATTTCGGATTCCTAGGTCATCGTTTGGAGAAAGGTCGTTCCGTTCAAAAAAGTCCATCACGATCTCTAGGGTACGGGTATGGGAATCCGACACCAGACGGGAAAATGTCCGAAAGCGCACGGCCGTTTTCTTTTTGATGCTGATGGCCGAAAAGCGATATTTTTGATAGGTATCTCCCATTTTTACTAGATAATCGAGATTTAAGTATTCGAGATTTGTCCTGTCTCCGAATTATTTTCCTTTAAATTCTTTACGGGTTCATCCCAGTGGTTTTTTACAGTAAAAAATTCCCTGTTTTCGGGCGATCTGGCCGCATTTACTGTAAAAGGCCTTGCTAATCAAATACTTGTATGTTTTTAAGATATTGATTAACAATGCTTTATGAGCAAACAAATAATTATAACACCGCTATGCGTGTTACCCTCTTGCTTCTCCAAATTTCGTCCCGCAGGGACCAAAATTTTCCGAACAACTTGACTAAAAAGTCAGTTGCCTTTTATGTTACATTTCTATGGATTTGGTCATTCAAGGAAAGTCAAATCACCCTGTAATCGGGATTGGTAACGACCAAAAAAATGTTGTTGTTTAACGCTTTAAAGATACGATTTTCAACTTGTTGGACATGAAAAAAGCCCATCATAATAAATGGGCTTATTTGGTTCAATTTGATAGGTCAGATTTTAAAAATATACCTGTAATTGTATAGATTTCGTATCGCTTCTTCCTCCAACAGGGCTTGGTAATTAGCAAAGTGTTCCCTGGCGTAGTTCCTTAATTGTTTCCCAAAACGCTTTTCGATGTCTTTTTTTGACATCGATAACAATTGTTGTTGGGTTTCGTCATCGAGGTTGTTATAATTTAAATGAATCAAGGCTTCAATATTTAAAGTTTACAACAATCCGTTATCGGCAAAACTGTAATACTCCCCATTGGGCGTGATAATCAAATGGTCGAGTACCCTCACGTCAAAAAGTTGCGCTGCCTGTTTAATTTTATTGGTCAGCCTTTTGTCCGCTTCACTGGGTTTGGTCTTATAACTTGGGTGGTTGTGTGCAAGTAAAATCCCAACGGAAAGGGTTTTTAGTACTATGGCGAACAGGATGCGCACATCTACCAAAGTACCTGTAATGCCCCCTGTCGATAATGGATAGATCCCTTTGACCTTGTTGGAGTTGTTCAACAATAGGATTTTAAAGGTTTCCTGTAACCCTATGGTATTTTTGTCCCAATTCTCATAAAGCAATTTTGCTGCATGCTCTGAACTTTTGATAGGCTCAGATTTCAATGTCCCGATTTTCTCTCGGTAACTTATCTGTATTTCGTTAACTTTGTTTCTCATTGTTATTCTGATTAAGATTGATAATGAAAAGAGGGTGCTACTTTCCACGGGAACACCCTCTTTATTTTTGTTTTACTTGTTGCCCATCAATAGGATTTCATCGGCTACCACTTCGGTAACATAGCGTTGGTTGCCATCGTCCATAGTGTAGGTTCGGGTCTTTAATTTGCCCACGATGCCAATTTCCTTGCCTTTTTCGGCATATTTTTCGATGATGTCGGCAACCCTGCCCCAAGCGACAACGGTGTGCCAATTGGTATCGGTCTGTTTTTCTCCCTTGCTGTTTTTGTAATTCTCATTGGTCGCCAATGACAAACGGGCGACTTTTTTACCGCTTTCAAGGTTCGTAACGGTCGGTTCCTGTCCAACGTTTCCAATCAACTGTACGTGGTTTTTAATACTGCTCATAATTAAATATTTAAAAGATTAATAAATCCCCTTTGGATTTCATTTCAATTGAATTTTAAGGGGTGTTTGTTTGATTTCTTGCGTGCATGGCACCAATGGATAAAGTGGGTTTTGTCAAGACTTTTAGGGAACAAATCAGGAGTGTCTGCGACGTAGCAAAACCCTTGGGTTTTCAAGGAAGTAGAAACCTTATTTTTCACTAAAACTTTGTACAGTCTTGACAAGTTCCACAAGAGTATTAGCAATTCTTTCAAAGCCGTCCACAAGGGAGCGTACAGGTAGTTAAGCGAGTGAAGGGGACGGGGTTTGGAATAGAATTGGTTATACTGTGCCCGTTTTTCGACGCCCCGAAAAACGACAAAGGCTTTATCCATTATAAACCCCTTAAAATGTACAAGGCGGAGCTAGGTTTTTAAGGATTATCGAGCAAAGGCCCAAGTAGGTTTTGCCGATAATCCTGTGAAGAAAACCGAAGCTTTGACTTTCCGATTAAAACCTGTTGGTATGAATAAAAAGAAAAGCCCACTCTTTCGAGCAGGCTTTCACATTTAATGAACTTTTAAGATTAAAGCTCGAATTGTACAATCTCCTGTTCAATTTCCGCCTTGCGCTGTTCCAAAGTGGACTGTAAGTGCGTAGTGACCAACTTTATCAGATTGGAGTTGGTGGTCTTGAACTCCAAGTGTCTGGAATCCCGGATATGGAACGAACTCGAACCATCTTGGTTGTAATTGAACTTGGTCAGCTCGTTCAAGGTTTCTGTCAACCGTTCACGTTGCGTGGCCAATCCTCGAAGTTTTTCAAACTTTTGGATGCGGTCATCCAAGTTGATAACGGGCTTTTCAGCCGTTACTTTCTTCTCCGGTACAACAGTTTTTCCGATAGCTTCTTCGGTGAGTTTCTTTTGAACCTCTTTTTTAACGGTTGCAGTCTGTCTTTTTGCTACTCCGTTCGACTTTGTTTTTGTTTCCATGATAATGAAATTTTAGATTAAACAATATTTGAGAACTGCCCAAACGGAAGACAAAATTTTGGAGCGGAAAGGAAACGGAATAAACGGCAAAGGGAAAAGAAGTGGCTTTATGCCGTCCCTTTTCCGAGAAATATTTTGCGACGTTTATTTTTCGGGAATATTGTATGAATACTATCTATTACCATATTTTTTCAAGAACACATTCTTTAGAGTTAAGAAAGTTTAAAAAAATGAAAATATACAAACTAATAGTTTGTATATTTGAAACAAAATAAACTACATGAATTTGTTGTGGTTTAAAAAAAGTTGAAAACAGAAACTATCAGTTTGGAAAAAGAACAAAAAATAAACCACCTACTTAATTCACAGCCTCCAGGAGTTGTCTATTTAAGCTCATGGTTAACGGAAAAGGGGTTCTCCACACAATTGCTTAATCGATATAAAAAGAGTAATTGGATATACTCCATAGGCCCTGGAGCTTGGATGCGAGTGGGTGATACACCTACCTACCAGGGAGCATTGTTTGCATTACAAGAACAAGCTGACCAGAATATCCATCCAGGAGGTAAAACGGCCTTATCCTTATTGGGAAAGACTCATTATCTGGAGCTATCCACAAAACAAGTAACGTTGTTCGGGGGAAGCGAAGAAAAATTGCCCGCTTGGTTTTCAAAATACGATTGGGAGGTAAAAGTAAACTACTTTAGTTCCTCCTTTCTTCCACCCAATATAGGACTGCAAACTATAGAACAAGGCGCTTTTAATTTGTTGGTGTCCAACCCGACGAGGGCTTTGATGGAATGCCTGTACCTAACGCCAAAAAAACAAGAACTGGTCGAGTGTTACGAAATCATGGAGGGGTTGAACAACCTTAGGCCAAAACAGGTACGGGAACTTTTGGAGGCATGCAAGTCAGTTAAGGTAAAGCGATTATTCCTGTACATGGCAGAAAAAGCCGGACACGATTGGTTTAAATATATGAGCTTGGAAAATATAGACCTTGGAAAAGGAAAACGCTCCTTGGTAAAGGATGGTGTTTATATATCGAAATATCAAATTACTGTCCCTAAAACATTGGAGAATTATGAGTAGCTATAAGCAACAGGTTTCCCTATTGTTACAAGTGTTGCCGGAAGTGGCAAAAAAACCTGTTTTCGCATTGCATGGAGGTACGGCCATCAATCTGTTTGTACGGGATATGCCCAGATTATCTGTGGATATCGATTTGACCTACATTCCCATTGAGGACAGAAAGACATCTTTTAAGAACATTATTGAAAGTCTTGGCCAAATAAAAGCTAAACTCGAAAAAATTCTGCCGGAAGCTACAATTACCCTTAAAGAGGAAACATTGAAACTTCAAATCACGACCGTAAACGCACAGATAAAACTGGAAGTGAACCAAATCAACAGGGGTGTCATGGATGATACGGTAACGTTATCACTATGTGAAAAGACCCAAGAGGAATTTGATGCTTTCTGTGCCATACAAGTGGTTCCTTTAGGGCAGTTGTATGGCGGAAAAATCTGCGCTGCATTGGACCGTCAGCATCCTAGGGATTTGTTCGATGTAAAATATCTGTTGCAAAATGAAGGATTTACCGAAGAAATCAAAAAAGGCTTCCTATTGTTTCTTTTGAGCAGCAACCGTCCCCTTCACGAAATGTTGCATCCCAATTTTATCGACCAAAGAGAAACCTTGGTCAATCAATTTGAAGGTATGAGTGAGGAACCCTTTACCTATGAAGATTTTGAAAAGACCAGAGAGGAATTGATAAAAACAATCTATCAAAATCTAACAGAAAAAGACAAGGAGTTCTTATTGAGTTTTGGCGAAGGAACACCCAATTGGGAAATCTATGATTTTGAACGGTTTCCTGCCGTCCAATGGAAACTACAGAACCTTACAAAACTAAAAAATAGCAATCCTGAGAAGCATGAAAGCTTTGTTGCTTCACTGAAGAAAGTATTGTATTGATTATAATATATAAAGTACATGGGTTATTATAAGATTTGTTACTAAATGGGTTGATTTAATATTTAACAAATTTTATATTTGTAGGGTCAGAAAGTAAAGCAATTTACTTTGAGTTCATTTAAGTACCGTCAACAAATCGGATAACAGTTGTTTCTTAAAAGCTGTAACTGATTGATATATAAAACATTGTGTGAATGGGTTCAAACTCTGCCACCCCGACGAACCACTAAATAGGTGGTATTAAAGCACTGTCAACTGACTGATTGACAGTGCTTTTTGTTTTTTATACATTCATTTGATATCATTTAAATACATATAAAAGGTGTAGAGTTCGGTGAATGGTTCGGTACGTTCCTTGTGCATAATTTAGCTACAGTTTGACGCTGTTTATGGGTGTTTTGCAAACCTGTTTTGTCAAATCCAAAAGCTATGTATTATGCGAAATTCCAACACTTTAAAGGTTCTACTCTTCACAAGGGACACTTCCAACAATCCTGAAAAATTAACCATTTATGCCCGCATCACTGTCAACGGGAAACGGGCAGAAATCAGCCTGAAACGATATGTTTCGGTGAATGAATGGGATGAAACGAGAGGAAGACTCCATGGACTAACCCACAAGGCGCGTTTGTTGAACAGCTATCTGGATGAGGTGTATGGTGCTATCATGGACACCCATAAACAATTGTTGCGTGAGGACAAGCTTATCACGGCTCAGGCAATCAAGGCCCGTTATCTAGGGCAGGACGAGCAACACAAGACCCTTTTAGAACTTATCAAATACCACAACGAATCACAAAAGAACAAGCTTCGCCCGGGAACCATGAAAAACTATTATGGTACAGAAAAATATCTTAAGAGGTTTTTACATGAAACGCGCAGACTAGAAGATATCAATTTGAAACAATTGAACTATAAGTTCATTACCGATTTTGAAAATCACTTGATCAATGGGCCTGAACTACAAAAGGGAAAGAAGTGCACCAATAACGGGGCCATGAAACATTTGGAGCGTCTAAGGAAAATGGTAAACCTTGCCGTGAGGTTGGAATGGTTGGACAAAGACCCCTTTGTAAATTATAAAAAACGATATAAGAAGACTGAACGCTCTTTTTTGACCGAAAGGGAACTCAGGCTCATTGAGGAAACAACATTTTCAGGAAAGGGGTATGAACGAGTGAAGGACACGTTTCTTTTTTCATGTTATACCGGATTGGCCTATGGAGATGTGAAGGCTCTAGATATAGATCATTTGAGGTTCGGGATAGATGGGAACCTTTGGATTTATACGAAAAGGGAAAAGACCAATGAAACGGTCAAAGTTCCATTACTTCCCAAAGCAAAACAAATTTTGGATAAATATAAAAACTGTAATGAAAGGTTGGTACACGGAAGGCTATTGCCTGTATTGAGCAACCAAAAGACCAACAGTTATTTAAAGGAGATTACAAAGGTCTGCGGAATCTATAAGAATATTTCATTTCATACCGCCAGACACACTTTTGCTACAACGGTAACACTGTCCAATGGTGTTCCAATCGAAACCGTTTCCAAAATGTTGGGACACACTAAACTGACCACCACACAGATCTATGCAAGGGTACTGGAACACAAGATAGGGGAGGACATGCAGAACCTGATTGACCATATGAACCAAAAGGAACATAAAAAGGCAATCGGGATTGAAAAGGGTATTCAGAACTACGACTGAAAGGGAGTTGTTCGGAATAGCAAGAGGGTGATGCGCATATTGCGCCATCACTGTTGTTTTCGGGTCTTCAACAAGTTGAAAACCAGCAACTTGAATTGATTTTGGAATACTGTACAAAATCAGGGCCTACAGTAGACTTTTCCCAAATCTACAGTAAACCCTTTGGGAAGCCCTGTAAACACCGGAAATTTTTGACGAAAAAATTGACGCAATTTCACTAAAAAACAAAATCTCACCTATGGAAAAGCAATCAGCAAACGGTAGAAAAAAGAAAGGGACGGGAGGTTATTCCAACATCACGGTAAAGAAAGAAACAGCTTTACGCTTTCGCAATTATTCCAAAAGGTTCAATAAGTCCCATAGCGATGTTTTGGATGGAATGATACAATACTTCAAGGAGAACAACCTTGATCCTTTTGGGGAGGGAACAAAGATCATCCTTGAAAGTATCAAAAAATTGGAGCGTCAGATGATGAAAAAATTCGATAGGCTCATTGCCATTATCAAGAACATGGAAAAGACCAGTATCCGGCCCACCTATGAAATGATGTTGATACTTTATGAGGCCTATGTAAAGGATGGGAGGAAACCTAAACGTGAGCCCATCAAGATACAGGAAGAACGAATGGATTTTTTGGAGCCTAGAAACACCGTTCCGAAAACAGAGCATGATAGAATGCAGCAGGAATTCAAAGAATATAAAAAGCGCTGCAATGAAATCCTCAACAGCGTTGAAAAGGTAGAGCCTATGATGGGAAAACCGTATTTGAAAATCAATGTGGGGATTAAGGATTTTGAAAGCTTGAAATACCAATTAAGATAACAGCCATGTACCTTACCATCTCAGCACAGAAAATGGGCGGCACCTACAACTCCAGTGTAGGGAACTATGTGGAATATCTGGAAAAGGAAAACGAGGATAGGTCGCCCGAACTCAGGGAGGAGTT
The DNA here is from genome assembly GCA_040285615.1 of Allomuricauda sp. Lineage (GTDB taxonomy): Bacteria > Bacteroidota > Bacteroidia > Flavobacteriales > Flavobacteriaceae > Flagellimonas. Next base: position 494,191 of record JAVJRL010000009.1, on the reverse strand, counting down.
CTTTGACCAAGAGAACAACAGTGTAAGCCCTCAAACGGTCATCGATGAAATAGATGCCAATACGGCCAAACTGAGACAGAAAGACCCGAAGTTCTATTCCATAGTGGTCAGTCCCAATAAAAGAGAACTTAAGGCTATCGGCAGTGATCCAAACATGCTAAGGGAATACACAAGGAAACTCATGGAGGACTATGCCAAGAGTTTCCATCGCAACCAAGAAGTCAAGGCTGAGAACCTGAAATATTACGCCAAGATCGAGCATGAGCGCACCTATAGGGGATTTGACAAACAGGTTCAGGAGAATGCTCCCTACCGGGGGGAGATAGCAAGGCTCAGGAACGAGATACGGAAAGTGGAGCGTGGCGAATCCATTGGGAATGTCAAAGAGCTTGAAAAAAGGATAGCAGAGCAAACAAGAATGGCCCCACACAAACAGAACGGACAACTAGTGGCCGCAGGGATGCAAAAAGAAGGGCCACAGACCCATATCCATATCATAGTCAGTAGAAGGGACGTGACAAACACATACACCCTTTCCCCAATGGCAAAGCACAAAGCATCCGAAGTGGAACTGAACGGAAAGACGGTCAAAAGAGGGTTTGATAGGGACAGTTTTTACCAAGCAGCAGAGAAGACCTTTGACAGGACAACGGGCTTCAAGAGGAACTATGTGGAATCCTATGTAGGGAGAAAGGCCCATGCCAAGGAGCCGGGGAAGTTCTTTGCCAAGGTGATGGGACTGCCCACCAGGGAAAAGGAAATGGCCTTTAAACTACTTAAAACAATGGGTGTCAAAGCTCCCAGCATACCGACCAATAAAGTACAGATTGCGGCCAAAATCATCAAGGCACTTGGAAGGGGTATTGATAAGGCAAGGGGTACGGGTGAGGATATGGGCTATTGAAATCCAAAAAAGTAGGTTGCGCCCTATCGTGTTTTTGCTTCACGCTTATCCACCGGAACACTACAAAAACCCGAAAGGATCCATGCGCAAAAGTTGGGGGTAAGAATTTGGGGGTGCTTCTTGTTATATTTTTAAACAGCTAGGTTGGGATATTGAGAATGTAGCCTTTTTATTTAATACAGGGGCAATTAATGTTAAAGGAAAAAAAATATAACCAAACGTTTGGTAAATTAAAAAAATGTATTACATTTGCATTGAAATTTATAAATAAAAGGGTTATGCGTCCAAAGAAAATGGAAGATAAGGAATTGATAATTAACTTAATGTCTGTTCTTAGAAAGAAAGGATATGAGGGGTCAAGTCTCAATCAATTAGCAGATGCTGCCCAACTGAACAAAGCGAGTTTGTATCACAGGTTTCCTGGTGGTAAGAAAGAAATTGCGGACGCAGCACTGGAATTTACCTATGATTGGGTGAAAGATCATGTATACAAACTTCTTATCCAACGTTCCATAGCTCCAAAGGAGAGACTTAACTCGGTACTTAAAGCGATAGGCGAAGATCTTTACAAAAATGGAAGGGATATGTGTATTCTCAGGGCTTTATCCATGGATAATTCCCATGAAGGTCTGTTCGGAAATAAAATAAAGAGTAGTATGTCTACTTGGATTGATGCATTTACTGTTTTAGGAATGGATTTTGGCTTAAGCGAGAAGGAAGCGACTGAAAAAGCAGTGCAAGTTTTGGTACAAATTCAAGGAGGTTTGGTTGTATCCGAAGGTTTGGGTTCATTAGAACCATTCGAAAATGTAATACAATCATTGAAAAATATGTATTGAACAAAAAAAAATTTAAACATAAAAATAACCAAACGTTTGGTTATATTGTTTTTAAAGTTTAACTAAAAAATGGAGATATAAGAAGAAAACACCGCATCACAAAAATGTCATCGTTTAGTAAAACGGTTTGAAGTATAACAGACTCACTTACTGTAAAGCAAATAGACAAGTGAAGATAAATAGAGAAATTTCAACAATAAAAAAATAATAAGAATGAAAACTACAATTTTAAAATCAGCAATAGGTGTAATGTCCATTGCAATCATTTCAATATCCCTTTATTCGTTTGCCAAAATTGAAAATGTTGGGGAGGGTGTGTCCATTTCCTCTGTAAAAAACAGAACCAGTTACAGAACCATAAAGATAGAGGGGGTGGATATTTTTTATCGAGAGGCAGGTAACACTGAAAATCCCACTATTCTTTTGTTGCATGGCTATCCGACCTCATCCCATATGTTTAGGAATCTGATATCGGAATTATCTGATGATTATCATGTTCTAGCACCGGATTACCCGGGTTATGGGAGAAGTGAACAACCGTCCATGGAGGAGTTTGAATATTCTTTTGACAATATGTCTAAGATAGTTGAAGACTTCCTCGCTGCTAAAAAGGTCGGAAAATACAGTATTTATCTTATGGACTATGGTGCTCCAATCGGTTTTCGAATTGCGGCCAAGCACCCTAAACGTGTAGAGTCACTGATTATCCAAAATGGAAATGCATATGATGAGGGACTTCGTGATTTCTGGATTCCGATAAAAAAATATTGGAATGAATATACTGAAGAGAATGGCAAGGCACTTGAAGGATTTCATTCACCAGATGGACTTAAATGGCAATATACGCATGGGGTTAAAGACACCACAAAGATTAGTCCCGATAATTGGCATATTGATCTTCAGCACTTGAAACGAGCTGGAAATAATAATATCCAATTGGCAATGTTCTATGACTATCGTACCAATGTACCGTTGTATCCAGTTTGGCAAAAATATTTTCGGGATTATCAACCTCCTACATTGATAGTTTGGGGCAAGAACGATTATATTTTTCCTGCCGAAGGTGCTTATCCTTACAAAAGAGACCTCAAAAATGTTGACTTCAATTTGTTGGATACCGGTCACTTTGCCTTGGAGGAAAAAGGTGATGAAATTGCACAACATATTTTAAGATTTCTTAAGAAAAACAATATCAAGTAAATATAGTTAGGCTATGGGAACACTCTTATATACAAGATAGTTCCTGTAGCCAATTTATCTGCTCCAAACTATAATGTTGTTCAATGTCAATGAATGGAACTCTTGGAAATAACGACCCATATCATATGATTTTAAGGTAATATCTTAAGTTTAGATAAAAAGGTATAGAATATTCTAAACATCCAGTATTTCGGTAAAAAAAACAATGCTATGCAAGATTTCACACAGTACATGGAAATTTGTGAGGCCCTTGCAGAAAGTGCCTTATCCAAAGGTAACAGTATGGTAGGTAGCCTTATCCTCTTAGATGGCAAGATTGTGGCAAAAGCTGAAGAAACTGCCACTTCAAAAAAGGATATTAGCTGCCATGCAGAAATGGAAGTTATAAGAAAGGCAAGGAAAATTATTGGAAAAAATATGTCTGGCGCAATTTTAATAAGTAATAAAGAACCTTGTGTAATGTGCAGTTATTCAATTCGATTTCATAGAATAGACACTGTGATTTACAAGGCGAAATCCAAGCATTTGGGTGGATGTAGTGGTCATTTTAATTTATTGACATCTAATCAAGTGCCAAAAGAATGGGGCCCACCAGTTTCTTGTATTCAAATAAAAAAATAAAAACTAAATCACCAATCAGATTATAATAAAGAATAGAGTTTCCTATAAAGAGTTAAAATAAATGTTATGGTAGAAAATACAATCAAAGTTCAAATTATAAATGCCTTTGTTGACAATGAAACAGGAGGGAACTCCGCCGGATTGGTTTTAAATTCCGATAAATTGACGGCTCAACAAAAACTGGATATCGCCAAAAAAGTTGGACTATCTGAAACTGCTTTCGTCTCAAAATCAAAAAGTGCTGATTTTAAATTGGATTTTTTCACACCTACCAAGCAGATTGCCCACTGTGGCCATGCGACAGTAGCAACTTTCTCTTATTTAAAACAGAATGAATATGTTACTGGCTCAATATCCTCAAAGGAGACAATTGATGGGAATAGAGAGATAAAATTTGATGGAGAATTGGCATTTATGCAACAAAAACCTCCAAAGTATCAAAGTATTAATGATGACGAAGATATAATTTTAAAGTCGTTGAAAATAAGTAAATTAGATTTGCTTAAAAATGCTTCGATAGAAATTGTCAATACAGGTAATTCATTCTTAATAATCCCTGTCAACAATCTTCAGATCTTAAAAGATATAAAGCCAGATTTTGATTTAATAAATAAAATAAGTGGGAAACATGATCTAATTGGATACTATGTATTTACACCAAATTTAAAATTATCAAATAGAGATGCAAGCACAAGAATGTTTGCTCCTAGATATGGTATTAACGAGGAATCTGGCACTGGTATGGCCGCAGGACCTTTGGCTTGTTACATCTATGATAAATTAAAAATTCAAAAAAAAAGATATTTAATACAACAGGGCAAATTTATGTCATCTCCTTCTCCTAGCTTAATATATGTTGACTTAGAAATTTCAAATAAAGGAGAAATAGATAATTTAATGGCAGGTGGAAAGGGAATTGTCAAATCAGAAATTGAAATAGGGTTTGTACAAAACATTTAATTTAGATTTTATTCAAAGCATAAGAAAATGAAAAATCAATCATTAAAAAACAGAACAGTCGGACTTCTATTATTTTTTGGACTTCTATCGTTAATAGTTAGAGGTCAATTTATTAAGAAAATCGATAGCATGGCTTTGGTACATCACAATAAAGGATTCAACGGAAATGTACTTTTATCCTCAAATGATTCAATAGTTTTTACAGGTAACTATGGATACAGTGATTTTTCTAATAAAAAAGCACTTAATGATTCTACGATTTTTGAGCTAGCTTCTGTTTCTAAACAGTTTACAGCATTGGCAATAGTACAACTTAAGGAAAAGGGTTTGCTCGAATACAGTACTAAAGTGAGTGAAATAATTAATAATTTTCCTTACGATAACATTACAATTGAACATTTACTAAGGCACCAATCAGGTCTACCAGATTATCAAGATATATTTTACAATAAAAAATATTGGAAAAGAAACAAAATAGCATACAATCAGGATGTTATTGATGTTTTAGTAAAATTGAAATTAGATTTAGTTTTTAAACCAGGAAGCCAGTATGATTATAATAATACAGGTTATGTCATTTTAGCCTCAATAATAGAGAAATTAAGCGGGCAATCTTTTAAGTCTTATGTTCATAAAAATATTTTTGAACCTTCGGGAATGTCAACAGCTTATGTATATGGTATAAGTGAAAATCATCAGACCCACCTAAATATTGCAAAAGGATATACCTACAATGATAGGCAGGATAAATACCAAAAAGTGGAAAATGACAAAAGGCATAGGCATATTCATTGGATGAACGGTATTGTAGGTGATAGAGGTATTTACGCTTCAATTCTTGACCTCGAAAAATGGAAGAAAGCATTGAGGTATAACAAATTAATTACTGAAGAAGGAAAAAGTGACATGCTAACGGTCGATACTATATCTTCAAAATATGGTTTTGGTTTTGCAATTTATGAAACAGAAAGTAAGGGTAGGTGGGTGTATCATAACGGTAGTTGGTCAGGTTACAAAACTTCGGCTATTTATCTACCGGAGAGCAATGAATATTTGATTATACTCAGTAATAATAGGTACAAGGAGACTTACAACAAATTAGAAGAAGATTTGTATCATATAATATTGAAAAACACTAAAAGAAATTAATATGAATACCATACCAGTCAATTGGCTGTAATGTACAAACTGTAAAAATCTGCTAATGAAATTTGACAAATATAGCATCAGGCCTTTAGAAATTGAAGATTATTATCAGCTTGTGCAAACTAATAGAAAAAGGCTTGAAGATTTTTTTGCCGGGACTATTTCAAAAACAAGCACATATAAAGAAGCCAAGAAATTTGTTGAAAGCATGGTTAATAACTCACAAGAGAATTCGTACTTCCCTTTTTTAATTATTGACTCATCAAGCCAACGCATTATTGGTTTTGTTGGACTGTATAATATAGACAGGAGTATCCCAAAATCGGAAGTGGGTTTTTTCATAGATAAAGAATACACCGGAAGAGGTATTGCCACAGGGGCACTTCAAGTATTGAGTGAGTACTGTTTTTCAGAATTCAAATTCAAGAAGCTGTTTTTGAGAATACATCAAAGCAACATTGCTTCTAAGACCGTAGCTGAAAGGTGTGGGTTTGAATTGGAAGGAGAGATTAGAAGGGAATACAAAACCTCGTCAGGAGAAATCGTCGATCTACTCTACTATGGAAAGTTAAACCAATAATGAAAAACCTTATCCGGATATCCCCGATAAAGAATTCAAACCAATTCTGTAAATTAAACTCCATCTGCAGCCATCCCTAAAGGAATTCAATTGCCATTAGAGATAGGATTTTCCACTAAGTAGATGTTAACTACAAGTAAAAATAGTAATAAATTCCACTCTTTTAATTGTAGTTAAACATATGAAATTTGTGTTCAAAAGGCGTTTTTTACTTTCCGTGTTATTAACGGGAATATCCTTAGGATTTAAGGGTTAAAACAATGATTTTCAAAAATATGGGATTTCGTCGAAGATTCAGTCATCCCGAATTGAAGAAATTGGGAAAACAGATGCTTCTTATTAGAGATTAACATTTATTATTTGGCTAATCTATATCCAAAACCCGGACCATCACATGGATGGTAACTTCTATTAAATATTTCCCTGTTGTTCAAAACTGAAATCCGTTCTTTAAGGGAGTTTGTACAGTTTTGAATTAAATGGCTTTCCGCGTCATATTCAAGTTCGAAATACGTCGTGCCTTTTGATTGTATTAATAGATAATTGCCTTTAGCAATACTGGTACTGTCTGTGTATACCCTTCTTTTGACAAAATAATTGTCAAAAGAAAACTCAATGAATTCGTTGAACTCCAAATCTTTCTTCTCGATGATTTCTCCAGACATTCCCGCGTTGATATACTGAAGTTCAAAAACGTTGTTGTCTAGAAGGTCAATTTCTTCATCCGTGTTGTCACATGACTGATTGATTAACAGAAAACATATTGAAAGTAGTATGGCTAACTTTTTCATGGTAAATTCGAGTTGATTCATCCATAAGATACATTGAAACATAAACCGTTGCTTATCAAAAAAAAGCTTAAATTAGTGCTGTAAAACTCCCATAAGTTTTGCATCTGAATGTGCTGTTTTATAGACAGTTTAGAGTTCGGTTAATCAGTTTTAGAATACAGTATAAAGTGTTGGTTGTAAGGTGGTTGAAAATGCTGCTTTCTTCCTGTCATGATTATCTTTCGTCAGCCATTTTAATTCCCATTTCTTTAGTTGCTTAATACCCCAATTTCACAGAAATTTTTTAATACCATTTAGGACTTGAGACTTTCATGTAGCATGGAGATCAGTTTGGATTTGGTCAATGGTTTGACGATATAATCCGTAACCTCGCTGATTGATTTTGCACGTTGCATATCGCCGGGGTCAATTGATGAGGACACCACATAGATCACCACCTTTTTACCGATTCTTGGTCGAAAGCGCAAATACTGCTCCAAGAACTGCCAACCATCCATTATGGGCATGGTCAGATCCAATAGGATCACATCGGGAATCTGAGCAATATCATTTAGTGTCGCCTCCAAAAAATCAATGGCTGCCTTTCCATTGGAAAAAATCTTTATGGAATTTACGAGGTTCAAACTGTTCAAGGTCCTTTGTACTATAAATTGATAAGTATCGTCGTCATCTATCAAATAAAGTGTATCTATTGTTTTCATAGGGTCAGTTGGCATTAAATTTTATAAAAAAAGTGGTCCCTCTACCTTGTGTACTCTCCGCATATATCATACCACCGACAGCCTCAATTTGTGATTTGGTAATGAAGAGTCCAAATCCCTTGGCATCCGGATTGTCATGGAAGGTCTTTCGAAGACCGAACAATTTATGGCCATGCACCACCATGTTGATTCCAAGGCCATTATCAGCAAACTTAAGCCATGCACTCCCGTCCTTTAGGTAACTTTTTATCCGTATCTGTAATTTTCTCTTGGGAGACCGATATTTTATGGCATTGCTGAGCAAGTTTTGAAAAATGCTGTCAAGGTATTTCTTGGGATACTTTAGGTCCGGTACCTCATTGAAATCATGGTGAACCTCAATGTCCGAATACAGCACCTCGACGTTCAAAGCTTCCATGGTATTTTCCAAACATTCTTTGAAATTAAGGTTCACCTTCTCTATATCGGTATCCTGCCTAATCTGCAGGGATTCCACAAGTTCATTGAAGGTTTCGTTTAAAAGATGGACCGGTTTCACCAGTCTATCTATCAATTCTTTCTGGTCTTCGGAATCATCACTCTCCTGAATCATTGAGGTCAATAGCAACAAATTGGATAGGGGTGCCCGTAAATTGTGGGATACGATAAAACAGAAATCCTCCAATTGTTTGCTTCTGCGGACCAACTCCAGTTCTTGATTCTTTTGTTTGGTAATGTCAAAACGTATGGAGACGTATTGGTAGGGTTTGCCCGAAGCATCGAGATAGGGAACAATCGTTGTGGCGACCCAGTAATAAGATCCATCTTTGGCCCGGTTCCTAATATCGTCGCTCCAAATGTTTCCACTGGCTATCGTCTTCCACAGATTACGGAAAAACTTGGGCTCGTGATAACCAGAGTTGATGATGCGGTGGTTTTGGCCCAACAGTTCCTCCCGTGAATATTGTGATATTTCGCAGAACTTGTCATTGACATAAGTGATGTTACCCTTGATATCCGTAAAGGCCACAATCGCAGATTTGTCCAAAGCGATCTTTTGCTGTTCCAATTCTGTGAAAATTCCTTCGAGATATTTGAACAATTGTACTTTGTCTGAATCCTCTGAAAGCATATAAAAAGGTTTTATTGAATCCAATAAGGGGAACCTCTAACTGGACAAGTTACGAATTTACTTACATAAAGACCTGTTCAAAATACATAGTTGTATACTTTTACCCATTAATAACAGTACGCAACCCGATGTTTCAGACAAACTCCAAGATTCATTGAAACACAAATCGTTGCTTATAAAAAAATGCCTAAATTAGTGGTGTAAAACTCCCATAAGTTTTGCCTCTGAATGTACCGATTTAAACACGGTTCAGAGTTCGGTTAACCATTCCAAGTTAACAGTGTAAAATATTTAAAATCAGATATTTATGTTTTGAAGGTTGGTCCTGCCACCCCGACTTAAAAATAGCCCCATTTGATATTAAATGGGACTGTAAACAATTAAAAACCAGAAAATTAATATTTTCTGGTTTTTTTTGTACCCAAATTTAATTGGGGATGAATAAGTCTTATGTTTATTCAACACGGCCAGAACTATCTTCAATATTTAGATTTATGACTTAGGTTCCAATCCGGACAAAATTTCGTTTTTTTACAGTCAGTAGAATTTTAACGGAATCTTCTAAAATAGGTTGGTTGTTACAGGCGAACTTTGGTCAAACAAAAGATGATTTCCTCCCAGTATCGGAAAATTATTAGTTTTTGTTTCTGTTTTCTCAGTTTTACAAGCATGCAAAAAGGTCACCAACACCACTGTTAAAGGTCTAATTATTTGTTTTTTCCATTGCATATATCATTTCCTTTGCCACAATAGCCGAGGAGGGAAGAAACATGGTCGTTACAATTCTTTTGTCAATTACCACATCATGTTTATCGTTCAAATCGCTTTTAGTTTGAAATAGTGCCCCATTTTTACGTAATTGATTCTCTAGCATGTTAGGTAATAATGTTCCTTCTTTAGCCCAACTTTTGGTAACCTCAGTTGAGTTTGGAAATCCGGTTACCATTTTATCTTTAACCATATAATCCCCATTGCTTAGTTTGACATTGGCAAAGGCACCAGGACCATGTCCGCAACCTCCAACGATTCCTCCATTTTCATAAACATTAGCGATTATTGATAATAATTTCTCATTATTGGCAACATCAAATAATGGTCCGTACCCACCTCCAATAAAAACGGCTTTGTAGTTTTTGTAATCTACTTTATCGGGTGTTAATGAATTTTCAACCTTGCCATTAAAATTTTCATATTTAATGGTATAGCTGCTTATGCCAATTGGGTCCATGGAGAAAGGGACCTTGCCACCTGTTGGCGAAACAAAATCCACTTTGTACCCATGAGAAACGAAAATGTGATACGGGGGAGCTACCTCCCAAAGATTGTTTCCGGCAAAGTGTTTCTCAGGGTCCCTCATGTCTTCTGTATTTGAAACTATGATCAGGATTCTCCCCTTTTCATTTTCATCCTTATTACAAGCAAGGATGAATGAGACTATCAATACGACTAAGAATACTTTTTTCATTATTTACTTTATTAGAGTTTAAACCATTTCCTTGTTAGAATAGGCAGACATACCTATTCTAACACCAGAGATTGACAATATCAGTTTCAGCTGATGGATTTAAGCAGTTTTTCAGCTTGTTCCTTTAGTAAATTTTTAGCAGTCAGGTCATTCAATATACTTCTTGCCTTCTCGCTTCTATCCAATGATATATAGGTTTTGGCCAATAATAGCTGTAGATTTTCATTGAAAAAGTGCGGCGAGGTCAACTCTACCAATTCAACTCCTTTTAATAACTCTTCATTATTTTCGGTTGAAGCCAGAATTTTATAATAGCCGTAGGCTGCTATCAATGGCATGTCATATTTGGCTTTGTTTTTGGCCAATTCTGCTTCAGCCCATGCAATGGTCTTTGTTTTATCCAATAGGTCCTGCATCAAATAGGCACTTCTCTCATCGTTGTATAATTCCCTTTTAACCGGAGTAAGTCCCAAAGATGATACAACAGTTTCAGCAGATTTGGTGGTTGAAAACGGATTTTGACCGGTAACAAATTTTCCTGATACAACAACTTTGGACAACATAAAATCGGTTTGCTTAAAAATGGCTCCCCTTGACCCCAATTTAGTTTCCAGACTAAAAGGGAACTCTTTAACCCATTTTTTTCCAAAAAGCTCCTCTTCTATATTGCAAAAACTTGTTAACTCAACATCTTTTATAATGTAGTCATCGCCGTTTTTGACATTAACGAAGGCTGCAGGGCCATGACAAACAGAAGAAATAATTGCTCCTTCCTTATTGTACAAATTTGAAATGATATCCTGAAGCGCAGGGTCAAAGGGCAAATCGAACATGGCACCTTTTCCACCCACAATATAGATGGCATCATAGTCCTCCGCATTTATTTCGGCCGTAGCCATGGTGTTTTCCAATAAACTGAGGGCGTATTTGTCCTCTAGGAGTATTTTGTTGTAAGGTTTGTCCTTGTTGTATTTGTCCGCTTCTACCTTACCGCCTTTTGGGCTTGCTACATCTATGGATACATTATTGTTTTTAAAAATTAAATAGGCTTGGAAGAATTCATCGAACTCGTAGCCTGGTCTTGCGGCCCCCATATCTTTTCCATAGCTGCTCACTACCATCAAAACTTTTTTCTTGACGTCATTGGTTTGAGAAAAAAGCATGACAGGTAAAATAAATGCGATACTTAAAATAATTTTTTTCATTTTTTGATTGTTTTGAATTGAATAAAGAACACGAATGGAAAACTTTTTTGTTACATCAAAAGTTTTTCATTCAAAGACAGATTGCGGGCAATTTTTTATGATTCAATTGAGGCTTGGAATTTATAGACCTTGCCATTAATGTCCTTTTTCAAACTTTCTTCATTGATTTCTCCGTTTGTGAAGTTATCATAGAAGGAAGGCAATAAAAAAGTATCCGTGATGCTGGCCCCCATAAACGGGAAGTAGGCACTTGCGGCCTGTAAAACGGATGCTCCACCTCTTCCGCCAGGTGAGGTTGCCATCAATAGCATAGGTTTTTCTCTCCAGACCTTCATATTTACACGGGATAACCAGTCCAAAGTATTTTTGAATACCGCTGCATAGGATCCATTATGTTCTGCCAGTGATACCATAAAACCATCGGCAGAATCAAACAACCTGTCCAATTTCTTGACCGCTGTCGGTATACTATTTTCAACTTCGAAATCCACACCATAGATGGGCAATAAATAATCGTTGAGGTCAATTGAAATAATTTCCACATTCTCCAATAAACCTGTGGTATAGGTCAATAAACTTTTATTGATTGATTTTTGACTGTTGCTTCCTGCTATTGTGATTATTTTTTTCATGATTATTGTTTTTTTGAGATTAAACTATCTTTTGAACATTTTCACATCCATTTACCAATATGGTCAAGGCAAGACCGATTATCAGAAGACAATATTCGTAACCTTCACCAGCTTGATTTTCGAACCGGTTTACTTAAAAACCGCGGGGACATTAAAATTTCTGGGACGTAATCATTATAGTATTACTTTGAAATTTTTATCTGTAACTAGTAGAACCATACAAGCAATACAACAATATAGAGCTGTATAAAAGTATTCATAGTCATTATGAGCGAAATGCGTTATCAATGCACCAATTGCGAATGGCAATAACCATAAAGTCGATAGGTTTTTAACTTGATGCATCCAAAACCCAACAACCAAAGCAATTACTCCCAACAATTCACCATAGCCAATAAATAAGGTCCATATTTTTCCGAAACCAAAATTGCTCATGTTTTCCATCATACTTTGTTTTTGGAAAACTTTAAAAAGACTAGCATAACCAAAGGCATAGATTAAATATCCATAGGCTATCCAATGTGAAACTTGTACTAAATTTTTCATGATGTTTAAGATTTAAAAATTGTTTATAAAGTTTTTCGGTAATACATACCGAGAGATGATTTTTCAATTGGATCGGGTCCATACTGGTCAAGGTCAAAACCGATACCGAGTTGGTGCCCATTGAACGACACTCCTGCACGTAACTGCTGAAAGCTTCTTGAGTGAGTTTTAAATTTGTCCCAGATAGTTAAAAACTGTCCGTTCAACCAAAGTGAGACTTTGTCATTTATAGGTGAGTTGAACTGAAACTGAGCAAAGACTTCCGCATAGCCGGCTTTCTTTTGCCGGGAATGGGCAACCGTAGGAATAATTACAAATAGTGCCCGTGAATTTTTTAGAATGAGCCTTGCGGACAGGCGCTCCGCGTAACCGGCAAAACTGTTGTAATAAATAGATGGACCAACAGCAACACTCTTGTTAATGTTCCAGAATAGTGTTGGTTGCACCCCTGCCTCATCAAAACCCTTGTTCGTTTCTTTATTGAATTTTTGAAAGAAAGCGAGGGTAGCAATGCTCAGTGTCTTTTTTTCATTGATCGGATAGCTTGAATAGAGTGTGAAGTCCGTCTTATCTAACCCTGAAAACAGTTCAACTTGCGTGAATTGCGCATTCAAATTGTTCGCAACCCCAAGAATAAATACTGAAATGATTACTATTTTTTCCATGCTCCAAAATTCCAATGGGGAGACATGAAAAAAAATGAAGTAGTTTAAGACTTTTACATTCGATTAACCTTGGAGATGATTTTACTCATGAATTCCGGGGTAATGCCAATGTAAGCTGCTAAGTCTTTCTGTGTGATTCTATTGACAATGTTGAGATATTTCCTTTTGAATTCGATATATCTTTCCTCTGCCGTTAAGGATATACCTTGATTGGAACGTTTTATATAGCTTATGAGTGAGTTTTGATATAGTATTCGATAAAACCTTTCGAATTTTGGTATTTCTTGAAAAAGTAGCTCATAATTAGCTCTGGAGATGCCCAATAATTCCGAGTCCTCGGTAGCTTTAATGAAATAATGTGATGGTTCTTTGGTCATAAAACTGGCCATGTCCCCAGTCCAATAATCTTCAACCGCAAACATTGAGATATGAGGTGTACCTTCTTCATCCAAAGTATATACTTTTAAGCACCCTTTTGTGATAAAATACTCGTATTTGGTTATTTCACCTGCTTGCATTAAGAAATCCTTCTTTTTCACATTTACTTCGGTTAGCAAAGAAATATATCTCTGTTTTTCAAGCTCAGTCAAGTCAATGAACCTGCTTACATTGTTAATGATCAGTTGATGTGAGTGCTTTAATTTCAAAACGGTTTCTTATCGTTGATAAGGATTTATCTGGGTGTTTTATTTTAAAATGAGGAAACTCAGGTTATACCCATTGCTTAACATGCGTTTTTTGTTACAATAAATATACGGCCAATTATTGTAATCGGAATTAAAGCAAAAAGGGTTGATTTGTCCATTTGTTCCTTTTCCTTCAGCTTTGAATATGGAGGGAATACAATAATGGTTAGTATCGGATTTGATTACTTTCTTGATAAAGGCATCTACCTATAAGTCGTGTATTGAAATTCATTCTTGCCCAATGCCCCTAGACATACTATCAGTAGCAAATTCAGGGCTTGAGATTAAAATAAGGAATTATTATTTTCAGGACACTTTTTTAATTAAGGCCGAATATGGATTTGATTTTTTGATGGTCGGATATATCAGTCACTTTTAGGATCTCATTCAACATGTCTGTGGCAACCGGTTTTGTCTTGGGATAACGGTTTTTTTCCAGAAAATTCCTCAAGGCCTTGTTCAGTTGGTTTTCCCCAATCAATTCACTCAGTTCTACAAACGCAATGGCACCCTTTGAATAAGCTAAGTAAGTGTCTCCAGGAGCCACTTTGAGTAAGGGTTTCTCTTCATGTAATCCTTTTTCTGCTTCATAAATTTGTTGATGGATGGCCACACGTTCCATCATTTTTTCCTTTCCGAAAATCTTTTTGTAAATCATCATTTCGGTATACATGGCCAAACTTTCGGTCAGCATGGAATAGCCTTCCCTGTAGTCGGGTGCAATTTGGTTGGTACCCCACCAAAAGTGGGCTACTTCATGGCCTGCTAGTTCGTTCACTACGTCTTGATTTTCCCCAGCACCGAGATTGGCATTGAATGTCATGTTCTCCGTCATAAAAATAGTACCGGGATAGGCGGTTCCTGCAAAACCTTGCGTGAACGATGAAACTTCGGAGTAATTGATGGATGTAAAAGGGTAGGGGCCAAAATTTTCGATACAGTAATCTAAGGTGAGTTTGGTGTTTTCAATAAGGTGGTCAACATTGTTTTTATGCAAAGGATGATGATAGACCCTAATGTCAATATTGTGATGTTCCACACTTTTTGTTTGATAAGTTGCGGAGGAAACGGCAAATCGGAACGGAATGGATGCTGCATTGTATCGGTAGTGATTTCTGTTATTGACCTGCCACTTTTTTTGTAGAGTTCCGCTACCTACGGCTATTTGGCTATTTGGCGTGGAGATTTGCATGTTAAGATCAATGGCATCATCGATGCCATCTTGAGGTGCCCCCAACTTTCGTAGTTCAGTGGGTTTGCCCAAGCCATGCTGATTTCTCAACTGGATGTCGGTTAGCTCTTTCCCGTCATCATATCCGAATTGAGGATAATACCGACTGATTCTCATGAATGAACCATCTTCAATTATGGCATTGAAATGATCATGGCCATTTACGGGATGCCATTTATAGGACATCTCAAAAGATAGTTTTGCTGAATCATTCGGTGTAAGTGGGTGCTTGAGGTGCAGTTCATAAATTGGCTCATCTATGTCAATTGTTTCATTTTTGTATTGATAAATAAGGGATTTGATCTCGAAATCCTCTGGAACATGAATCAAAATAGAATCAATTGGTTCCATATAGGGGTTTTTTAGGATATATTCCCCTTGAATGGTATAGGATCGTTTATTTGGATATAAATCAATTTTGGTATCCACTTTTTTGATTGTAGGTTGATTTATATGTTGATATTTTCGATACTTTTTTTCGTAGGAAACACGTTCTGCGATTTGTTGCTCTTTCTTCTTTTTTGGAACATGGTTTTCTAAATATTGTGAACCACTGAAGATTGCAATGAACATACAAATTGTAACTCCAATTCCTGTCACCAATCTTCTTGGTCGAGACTTGATGAAATTGTACACAAGGAATAAAATACCGATAAGAGAAAACCCAAAAGCCAGTCGCCATAGGAATGGATATAGGTAAGCACCATAGCCAAGAAAATCACTGAAAGTTCCACGATATCCTGAGAAAAAACGAAACAGGGAATTATCCATAATACTTTTGGCAATGGGTGTCGCGAAGAGCAAAAAACTCAAGATGGAAATCCCTAAGGCAATGGGTTTGTTCTTGCTGATTATATTTATGAAAAGTAAAAACAAGGCAAATAACAGTAAGGGGAACGTGTTGAAAATGAATACCCCAAAATAGGCCTCCCAATCAAAAAGAGGGAACCTGAACACCAACTGAAAAACAATGGCCTCTAAAAGCATTAGTGCAGTAAGGGATAGAACCAACAGGGAAATACTCCCCATATGACCTGTGCGTTTTTGGGCCACATGGTAGGTAGTGTTCTCAAGAATGGAAAACCCACTGGCCTTGCTCCGCCAAAAGATATCGTTCACAAAGTAAACCAGAACCAAACCTCCCAACGCATAAAACGTATTGTTGATGGTTTGTGCCAAAAGGCCGGAACTTGCATAAAGTTGGGGCATACGAATCCCTTTATTAATGTCATCAAACATTTCCACACCAACATAAAACAGAAGTAGTATAGAGATGGCCATAAAAGCTATGCTTTTGAAGAAATAAATCGAATCAACCTTGATGAACGAGAATATCGCTAGCCACTTTGATTCCCGCCCAAAAGTGGTCGCTGTGGTGAAAAAAGCCAGTTGTCGTGTATTCTGTTGTAGGTTTGAGCTCTTTTTTAGGGACTTTCCTTTAAAACCAGGGAGAAAAGAAAAAGTAAGAATCCCTAAATATACCATGCCCAGGGAGAAAAGGGCAACTATCAACCTATTGATAAGTAATAGATTGGTAAGGGGGGTAACGTGATTGTTCCGTTGATGGACATTGAGGTCTTTGGCTTCAAAAAAGTACCCCGAAAGCCCAAACAAATCCACTAGGGAGGAAATACGCTGTACCAACAAAGATTGTGGCATGGCTTGAGCCATAAAAGGGGCATTGGAGAACATCAGGGCAATCATGTAAAACACATACAGCAATAAACCAGAAATGGCTACCAGTAATTTATTTTTAAAAGCCTGTGCAATGAAGAATAGGATGCAGCACACGACCAATGTGTTAATAGCTCCAAATAGCAAAAAGGGGTATATAAAGTGCCAAAGGTTAAAGCCAGGGTTCATATGGGCATTTTCCGACAAATGAAGTCCGACCACGTAACCCACGATTAAGGTAAAAAAACCGAACAGGGTGAACAGGTAGAAGGAACAGAAACGGGCAAGCGCAAATGCTTTTTTCTTGATGGGAGTGGAAAAAACAATCAAACCATAGTTGGCGTCCTGCTCCTTGAACAATAGTGAAAATGCCAGTACAGTGGCGATTAAAATGATGGAAAGGCTCAATAATCCGATCATAAAACCAACAGAGTAGGCGGCATTCGCAGCAAGCTCATCCCCGACCGAAATATTGAATTTGAACCCGGTCAGGAACCCAATGCCTATAAAAACCACTAAGGCAGCGTATGTCGCTTTTTGCTTTACAATGGTCAGCAAATCGTTTAGGATAATCGTTTTCACAGTAAAGTGGTGTTTAAATGTGTAAAGTAGGCGTGTTCCAAAGTGGGCTCCGTGGCCGTAAATCCGGCAGGGCAATCCTCGGCATGGATGGTGATGTGCATGACCCTTTCAACCAATCGTTTATTTATGATTTGATGATGGGACTCCAAAGAGGCCAGTTCTTCTTTGGAAGTCGCTTTGCTCCATAATTTTCCATTTAATTGATTGAGATAGTCGTTTGGTGCGCCTTGGGAAATAATATGTCCGTTTTTAATGATGGCCATTTGTGAACAGAGGTTTCTTACATCCTCCACCAGGTGCGTGGACAAAATGATGATGATATCCTCGCTGATATCACTGAGCAGTGTATTGAAACGATTTCGTTCTTCCGGGTCCAATCCGGCCGTGGGTTCGTCTACAATGACAATCTTGGGTTCTCCCAATAATGCCTGTGCTACCCCAAAACGCTGTTTCATACCTCCGGAAAAAGTATGGACCTCTTTGTTTTTTACGTCGGTCAAATTCACTTTTTCCAATAAATTCATGATTTGATCATGTCGTTGCTTCTTGTTCGCAACTCCTTTCAACTTGGCCAAGTGCTCCAAAAGATCATACGCGGATACTTTGGGGTAAACCCCAAAATATTGAGGCAAAAAGCCTAAATGCTTTTGGATTTCCAGTGGGTTTTGAACCACGTCGGCACCATTGAAGCTGATGTTCCCTTCCGTTAGTCTTTGCAGTCCAACAATGGTTTTCATAAGTGAAGATTTACCTGCGCCATTAGGCCCCAAGAGTCCGAATATTCCGTTTTGTATTTCGAAATTTAAGGCAGTAAGCGCCTGGTATCCATTGCTGTACACAAGGGATACATTATCGATTTTTAATGTATTCATGATTTAAGTATGTTGGAAGTACTATGCTACATAGTCAATAATATCTCCGGGTTTACAGTCCAAGGCCTTGCAAATGGCCTCTAGGGTCTCAAAGCGTACACCTTTTGCCTTTCCATTTTTAAGTATGGATAAATTAGCTGCAGTTATGCCAATCTCTTCAGCCAAGTCCTTGCTCTTTATCTTTCTTTTGGCGAGCATCACATCAATATTTATAATAATCGGCATAACTTAGATATATAGGTCTTGTTCGTTTTGTAATGACAGCCCTTGGTTGAAAATTTCTGAAATAATGAAAATAAAAACCCCCAGAACAAGATGTAATGCTACAATGATGAATATTCCATTGTCAATCTCGATAAAGAATGAAGAAAAGGCCACAAGCACTATGGGGAAAATCAAATTTGCAGAATAAAACCGCTTTAAATGCGCAATATTGGGTTGAGTAAAAAGCTTTTCCCGATAGAACACCTTAAATACATTGGAAAGCAACCAAAAAAACAAGGTATAAGACAAAACAGGTAGTAAAAAGGCAAACAGAAAATACGACCAGGTGTTATCCAATATCAAGAAAGAAACATCGGTGAAAGCATAATTGATCACAGCCCTGGTATCCTCGATTTGAATATTGGTTTTGGTAATCCAAGAGAAGGCTCCATACAGTGCAATTATCAAATAGATCCAAGCAAGGCTTATGGTAATGGCGTACAATATTTTAGATATTACCCTTGTTTTTTTCATTGTTGTATGGCTACAAATGTTTCTGCAAACATATAAAAAATTATTGTAATACAATAAAAAATAACTGTATTGGAATAAAAACAGTTATTGAGGTAACCTAATTGTTTTCATAATGCTATTCGCTCTTATCTAGAATTAATTCTTCTATTCTTTTAAAATGATTAGTGTTAGGCACATGTTTGGATCCTTCCAATAAAACAGCATCTTCTAAAGAAGGAAAGACTTGCTTTGCCCGTTTTATCATCTTTTTGCCAGGAAACATGATGTCTTTTTCTGCAGCAAAAATTGTGATGGGTGTTTTTATGTTTTTCCCTGAATTTTTAGATATTATTGGTAGAGGTGAAAAATCCATATTGCAGTTTTGAAATACAGTTGACATGAAGACCAATGCAAAACCATCGTATTCAGAAAAAAGGACGTCCATTACTTTTTTGATGTATGCCTGATTGTTTGTTTTGATGAATTTTTTCAATGGTATAAACATTTTCCATAAGTTAAGGATTGGGTTGCCATTTACGATATAAACCGGTGCAATTAAGAACACTTGTTTAATGGGCGTTTCGTTATACTCCAATGCCTTTAAACCAATTAAACCTCCAAAGGAAAAGCCGACCAAGGTCACTTCTTTCAGTCTTAGTTTTATAATGACCTCTAAAAGCCATTTTCCATAATCCAAAGATTTCATGTCCAATCTGTTCTCAGCACTTTTATTGGGTTGCGCCAGCACATCCACTGCATACACACAATATTGTGATCCTAAATTGGGAAAGGAATCCAGAACCTGAGGTGCGCAGCCTCCCGTACCATGTATTAATACAAGTGGTGGTAAGTTGGCATCGCCAACACATAGAATGTTGGTCTTGCCAAACTTGGTGTCTACTAATTTTTCAGAATGATCAACATTAAGTTCTTGAAGTTTTCGATTGTAGAGACTTAATATTTTTGATTTTCCTTCTTGTGATTTAAAAAACATTTACTGTTCGTTTTTTGATTGATGATTTAAGGACTGGTGATAGTAACTTTTCTTAATTAATCAAGTTAAGAATTGAGACAATCTATAACTTAACTAAATAGTGATGACCACATTACCTCTTTTATGCCCCATCTCCACATATTTATGGGCTTCGGCCATTTTTTCTAAAGGATATATCCTATCAATAACTGGGGTAATCTTCCCTTGTTCTACCAAAGCTTTTAAATTAAAAAAGGCTGTTTTTGGAGTTAATGGAGTCCCATGATCGATGGATATATATTTGCCATTCGAAGTCAATGCTTTTTTGCTCTTTTCTTTTAGTTTCGATGATTTCGAATTGCCTACAGCATCAATCACATATTTATACCTTTCCAATTGTTTTTCAGCATTTTCTAAGGTGTAGTCAATCATCTCATCACTACCTAAAGACTTTACTAATTCGAAGTTTCCACCACTGCATACACTAGTAACATGAGCACCCGAATTCTTCGCCAATTGTATGGCCATTGTGCCTATACTTCCTGACGCTCCATAAATTAAAACCCTGTCTCCTCTGTTTATGCTAGTCTTTTTTAATAAATGAGAAGCAAGCAAACCACCATAAGGAATCGCTGCAGCTTCCTCGAAACTAAGATTCACAGGTTTTAATGTAAGATTCCAATCTTCCGGTAAACAAATATATTCTGCATAAGAACCAAAACGCCGTTTGGTAGGTGATATAGAACCATAAGCAAAAACCTCATCCCCAATTTCAAACAATGTTACATCTTTACCTTTATGCTCCACCACTCCAGATGTTACCATACCTAAAATAGGATTTCTTGGACGTCCAAAACCAAATATGAGTTGGAGTATAAGTCTGGGAAGCAGAGGCTCATTCAATCTTCGAATAAGAACGTCACTCGTAGTTACTGAAGTAGCAAGCATCTTTATTAGTACTTCATCGTCTTTTGGTGTTGGTTTTTTAACATTACTTAGAACCAGGTTTTCTGAATCGCCATACTTTAGACATTCTATTGCTCTCATAATTGTTTTGGTTACAGCAAAATTGAAGTTAATTGAGTTATTAAACGTTCGTGTTCTATAATCGGAACACTATTTTTCATACATAGGGCGAGCCAACCACATGAAAGACCAAATCCCAAACGACATGTACCATTATCGCTGCGAGCAAACCACGTTTCCAATACACCCAACCAAAAAAAGACCCTGTAATAAGATTGCCTATCATCGTAGAACTTACAGTTACCAAACTGGGATTTGAAAAGTTTTTTGATAAGGGCAAATGGATTAAACCAAAAAATACAGCAGATACAATAATTCCCAACCAAACCACGCTTGTCGAAGGTTTTTCTGCTTTTCCAAAAAGCTGGATTAAAGCTATAATCAAAGACATTAACCCAAATCGAAACATAATCTCTTCTGTAATTCCTGCAGAAAATGACACGATGGCGTAAAACGGTTTTGAAGGCCTTTCAATAATTTTTTCTACAGGAAAATAATCTCTTGTTACTTTATGGACCACCAATAATACCAGTGCTAAGACTACGCTAAGGCCTATAGGATACAATAGCTTTTTAAAAAACCCTTGATGTTTTATATTCTTTTTATTCGAAAAGAAATTTTCTATCACCGGTGCTCCCAATTGTGCACTCTTAGACAACCATAAGCCAATAAGAACCAAAACAACACCTAAAATAAGTCCATAAATACTTGTTTGAATTAAATCCGTAGCTATCGAATCTGATAATTCTACGCTTGTATCTCCAGCCTCGATTTTTAATCTTTTTAATTCTCTGCTGAATGGAATGTTTAGAAGTGTTCCTATTACGAATAGAACAACTATAACCGTAGCTGTTTGAATGCGACTTTTGTTATTTATTTGCATTCTGTTTTACTATTTTAAATTCTTTTGTTTCCTTTATTTGCTCATCGAGATTCGATTCAAAATTGAACCTATATTAAAGTTTATAACCAGCTAAAGCCTATCCCTACATTAAAGATTACTGCGTCTCTATGCGCATCGCCATCTAAAGATGCACGACCCAAAACTAATTTAGACTGCACATTAAGAGCGAAGTTTTTCTTTTTATAAAATTCGTAACCTGTACTTACCATAACTGCACAGCCAAAGTTCCAATCGTCATTTACATCTTCTTTAATATCATATAATGCTGGCGAATCTATTGCTAATCCAATTCCTCCATGGATCCACCAACGATCTTTTACCCAATATTGTAGCGATGGAATAAAACCACCAAAGTTCCTGTCATTATCTTGAAATTCGTATAAATTTCCTGGTAAAGAGAGGGTAATGGCGAGTTTTTCGTTTAACATGTGGCCAAGCTTTACATCTGGAAAAATGAAGGTTCCTTGAGATTTGTCGAAGGTTTGAATACCTGCGCTATCTTCTATACTGATAATACCTCCACCCACTACGAATTCGAAGATAAAACCATCCCTTTGTGTAGTTGTTTCAGAATTTGTGTTTTGTGCATATGTTGTACTTGATACTAATGCAAAGGCTACAAAAGCCATTCTTAATAAAATTTGTTTTTTGATTGTTTTCATTTTAGTTGATGTCATGATTGTTCGTTTTCTGATTGATGATTTATTGATTGATGATTTTTATTTTTATGGTGTTGATTTAATGTTTTATTTTTTAAGATTTACCCCTTTTACCAAAAGCCAAAGTCCAAATACAAGCTCAAATAATGCACCTGGTGCCATCACTACCATTAACTGATTAGAGATTTCAGGAAATATGATTTGCAGGGTAAAGCCAGTAAATACTGTTGCATAGGTAAAAAGACCCCAATAACTTAACCATTTAGGTACATAAGAAGCAGATTGTAATAATTTGATAAATATGAATGCACCGATACTCATTAAAATTAGGTGAAGATTAGACCCCATACCGTATACATCAAAAAAGACAGAAGCTAATGAATGTAAAGTATCATTGGTAAACTGATAGTTTTCTGCACCATTTAAAATAATCAAGGGAGCTGCATATAATAGTACCATTACAAAACCCATAACCACTTCTGCCGACCTAAATACCAAACCGAGCATAGCACGATTTTTATTTATTGACTTTGTCAGCAAATACAGTGCAACAGCCATCCACATTACAAGTGCATACATGGTAATGTCTAAAAGGATGGACATTCTAAACTGAAACTCTGATGCTAACAGTATTTCAGGTTTATGTATACCTGCTTTAACGAAAAAGATATTTACAAAGCCAATTAAGGTAGTAGTCAAATAGGTGAAGCCAACTATTTTGGCTTGTTGCTGTATTTTCTTTAGATCAATACCTTTCATTACCATATTATCCATTACTTAGACTTTTGTTGAACTCCATATTCTAAAGCAGCTCCCATGGCAATACCTAAAACAAACCACAGTTGCATATTTGATGTGAAATAACCAACTACAGTTCCGAGTATAATCCCTATTCCTAATTTTACTCCTTTTCTACTTTTTTTTGTTTCCATTTTATACATTTCTATTTGATTTTTGATAAAATTAAGTAGACTTCGGAACTAAAAAGTTCTACTTTAAAAACCAGAACAAAATCCTTTAATCGGCAAACTGCACACGTATTAAAGGACTGTTTAGTAAGCTCAAAAATGTTTTTACGTTGAAATGAAAACTACCAGCGGCTGATGCTGTAAACGCCTTTAGTTCAATGAGTTTTTCTTCATCATAATACATACCGTTCAACAACACTCCTTTGATGCTTTTTGTATTTTTAATATCATGTAAAGGATTTTTATTTAGTAAAACCAGGTCTGCTTTTTTGCCGATTTCAATAGTACCATAATCCTCAATTGCATTTGAATAAGTGGCTGGAACCATAGTTGCACTTTGTAAAGCTTCAAGGTTGGTCAACCCGGAAGAAGTTAATTCGTATAATTCATCATGTAAACTGAAACCGGCAAACACATAAGAGTCGGTAACATCTGTCCCTGCCATAATTGGCACCCCCATTCTATGTGCCATGGCTACTTGTTTTTTCGAAGCTTCAAAAAATTGTTCACTTACACTAATGCCTTTTCTTTCGAGATTTTTTTCTTTGTTATGGTCTGTATCATATTTCCACCATAACTGCTTTCTAACCTTGGTTACATATTTTAAATTTTCATTGTCAGTAAACTCATTTTTATGCGCATTGGCTTCAAACTTTAAGGTCTGCAAGGTTGGCGTCCAATAGGCTTTTTCTTGCTGCATTAAACGCATCAATATTTTTGCTTGGACCGAATCAAACTGTTGTACAATCTTTGCTTTGGATTTAGAGAAATATTGCTTCCAATTTGTTGTTTTTTTTAAACTATCGGCCTCTGGGAAGCATTCGTACATGAATATTCGTCCATGTTCAAAACTTCTTTGTCCTAGGTTAACCGCTTCTGCCAAACTTAGAAACATGGGCTTATGACCTGCCAGATGCAACCCATACTGAGGCGCTCTTAATGCTAATGTTTTATAGGTGTCTTTTGGTAACTGTTGGTACACCTTAATAAAATCTACCTTTTCATTTTTATAAAATTGTAGCAATGAATCTACTTGAGAAGGATTTTGCAGTTTAAAAAAGTTTCGTGCGTCTTCAGGAATGGCTTTTTCACCGTCCATTTGGTAACTGCTTTGCAACACGTATCTCGGTGTGACCCTAGTGTTGTTCTCTAGTTCTTTATTCCACTGCAAACGCTCTTTACTACCCACCCAATAGCTGTCTTTCTCATTCAATTGACCAGACATATCTCTTACCCCAGTAATGCCATTTGCGATGTACAGTGGATGATGCAACCATTCTGAATGTTGATTGGAATGTGTATGCATATCCCATAAACCTGGAATTAGGTATTTACCAGTGCCATCGATAATTAAAGCATCATCGGAAGCAGTGATATGCATAGTATCAATTTTTGTGATACGAGACTGTTCTATCAAAACAAATTGATCCGAAGCAACTTCTCCGGTTACAACATCTACAATATTTACATTTTTGATGATGGTTCTTTCAAAAGCCACTGGTGTTTGTAATTTGGATGTTGGCCAGAGGTAAGCTGTAATAATTATGGAAATTGATACGATAATTATGGTAACCACAACCTTAGTAAAGTATATCAGCTTTTTTTTCAATAGACTAGTTTATATGCGCTTTAATCCAATTTGATATTTCTTTCAATGCTGTTGGTGAAAATGTCTGTTCTATTGTGCTGTACTCTTCCATTTTACCAGTTTCACTTTCTTGAAAAAAGTGATTCAAACCTTCCAGTTTTAGTACTTTGAAGTCCTTATTTTTTCCTCTGATCAATGCATCCTTAATGCCTTTTTGATTAATTTCTGCTACTACTTGAGTATCACTGGTTCCATTAAGAGACAAGACAGGAATATCAAGTTTTTCAATCTCATCGGCTGGATTATAATTATAAAAATAGCGGACCCACGGAGTGGTTCTTGTTTCAATTAATCCATTAATGATTTGAGATACCTTCTCATCATCACCAACCAAAGGCTTTAGGATAGGCGTAATTGTGGCATTATAATGCTCCAAAAGTTCACTTTTGATCACCGATAACTCTTTATCGGAAGCCGCAATTGCTATTGCTTTTCGGATAGCCTGCTCATATGCTTCCTCATTGGGCACAAGAAATGGTCTCATGCTAATTGACTGCATCAAGGATATTTCGCTGCCCGGAATTCCTGTAGATGCAAGTAATACGATAAAAGACACGTCTTTTGTTTGGTTTGCGGCCAACGGGGCAATTATACCTCCTTCACTATGTCCTATCAGACCAATATTATTTGAATCGATATCATCTCTTGATTTTAAATACTTCACTGCGCTAAGTACATCTGTTGAAAAATCCGCAGTTGTTGCTTCGCTAAAATTACCGGTTGATTTTCCAACACCGCGATCGTCAAATCGTAAAACTGCAATTCCTTGTCGAGTTAAATAATCAGCAAGAATCCAAAAAGGCTTGTGATTGGCAACGGTTTCATCCCTGTCTTGCGGACCACTACCACTAATTAAAATTACTACTGGAGATTTTTTATTATTTCGAGGTAAAGTCAATGTACCAGAAAGTGACACATTAGCTTCACTATTCTCAAAAACTACTTCCTCTTCATTGTATGGATATGGTTTTACAGGTTCTTGAGGTCGATTATTTTTAACTTCTGATTTTAGCTTTCCTTGTTTTAAATTTAAAGGAAGTGTATTGGCGCCTTCCGTGAAATTACCTTTGAACTGCTGGGTATCTTTATAAAAAGTCCCTTCATATTTAATCCCCAAATTAGCGCCATCAATAAACAAGACTCCATCTTTAAAAGATGTGTTTTGGGGTTTTAAACCAGAAACACGCTGTGCTGGTATAGATAATTCTGTAACATATTCATTTTGAATATTCTTAATAGTAAAAACAAAACTAATTTCTTTATCTTCTCCTAATTTTGCTGTTCCGTTCCATACTCCTGTAATGTCTTGAGAAAAACTCAAAACTGAGTATAACAATAAAGCTAATGTGATGTGTATTTTTTTCATTGTATGTGTTCTAAATGTGTTAAAATTGGAATGTATTTTCCCAGTCCGAATGAAATTCGAATCTTAAATCATTTGGGAAAGGTTTTTGATTAATTGATAATGAAGGGATTACTCCTCTAATTCCTTCAATAGGTCATTTGCCGAATCCATCGAGCCTTTATATTTTTTCAGTACCCATTGCGAGAATATAAATAAGACACCTATGCCCGAAGGCACCAACCAGTTCAGTTTCTCAGTCATTGTAAATACATCTATTCCTTTCATTATTTTCCCAAAAGAAATAACGCATAGTATTAATACTATAAAACTGGTATAAAAGCTTACTTTTTGCAGTCGAATGAACTTCACCCGTGCTTTGGCATAAATTGCCAACGCCTCTTTATATGTACCTTTAGAAATCGGAACATTCTTCATCCTTTGAATTGACTTTAAGGAAAGGATGGGCAGGAGCAAACAAGCTACAATGGTTAAGATTCCTGAAAGTTGCAAATACCAGACATCCAATAGATTAAAATTACTGATAAGGAAGATTATCACGGCAAAACAGATTAAAGCACTAATCGTCTCCGGGACAGAAATACTGCGTATTCTATTTTCATACCGTTCCTTGGTCATATCGAAAATTAGTTGATCTGTCAAAATTTCTTGTCGTTCAACCTTCTTGCTCATATCTTCCCAAAGGGATTTCATCTTATCAATTTCCATTTTTAATTTGAGATTTTAATTTTTGTTTGATTCTTCCTAGACGCGTACCAACATTGGTGGTCGTAAAACCGGTGATAGTCGCGATTTCATCATAATTTTTTCCTTCTAAATGCAGTAATATGATACCTCTTTCCAAGATACTGAGTTCTTTTATATGCGCATATAAAAGTGCAATACGTTCCTCTGTTAGGGTATCTACTTCATAAGGTCTGTTTAAAAGAAAATTGTCCATGGTTACTCGAGCACCCCTTCTTTTTTCCTTCTTCAAACTACTGATTGCCGTGTTCAATGCAACACGGTACATCCAAGTACTGACCTTAGCGTTTTCTTTAAAAGAACCATAAGATTTCCAGAGTTGATACACTATTTCTTGAAATAGATCTTTCTGGTCTTCAACGGTATTGCTATAAAGTCTCGATACTTTATAGATAATACCTTCGTTCGCTCTTATGTCCTTTACAAACTTTGTTTTTGAATGCATCAAAAGATAAATTACATTCTATTAGTATTCGAATCACTTAAAAAATCACAAAAAAGTGTTTTTAATTTTAGAAAACACCCGTAACGAATTGTTTTTCAAACATATAATATTTAAAAAAAACTAACTAAAATTGAATCGATAGAGAGCTTTTAATAGTGTATTAATAAATTAAGACTACTATTTTTGAACACTTTTTAGGTAAGCATTTGGTGTTGTACCCTCTATTTTTTTGAAGAATGTATTGAAGACTGTTTTAGAGTTAAAACCACTATCATAAGCAACAGCCATTATGGTTAAACCTTTGTTCTCTTCTATAAGAACACGCTGTTTAAATTCATTGACCCTATAGGTATTTACATATTCCGAGAAGTTTTTTTGAAATCCTAGGTTTAATAATTGTGAGACGTAATTGGCAGGAAGTTCTAGGTAGGAAGCTACATCTTTTAAGGATAGATCAGGGTTTAAATATAGTTTATAGTCTATCATAATTTGCTCTAGTTCCTTGCTGTACTTTTTGATTTCGTTGGAATCCAGTAAGGCCTGTTTATACTGCTTTTTCTGTTTGTAATTTACATTATCGGGAATCGCTTTAAGCATAATGCTCTTAAAACGTTTGTCATTTTTTATAGGTTTTATTATTGGCTCTGTGTTTAATAATAAAATTAGGGGCAAGTGGTTTTCAAAAGCTTGTTCCACAAGATTTATTGCCCGATCATGGTTCCCCAATAATACATTTACTAAAATTAAAAAGTTAAATGCTTTGTCTATGTTGTCAGATTGTAAATAGGTTTCCAGCTCTGCTATCTTTTCTTTACAATTTTCAATGTCATTCAATTTGGCATAGCATATGGCCAAACCACCAAGTTGCGTTAAATCGCTAACTGATACCCCTTTCAAGTTTTTATAATAATCAATAGCTTCTTGATGTTTGCCCATGAACAATAAACATTCACCAATGTACAATGGTGGAAAAGGCAAATCCCTGTTTAATTCTAAAGCTTTTTCTAGGTATTTAATTGCCTCGTCGAATTTTTCCTGTAAATAAAGTAAGAAGCCCTTGTAATGATGATTCATTGCAGAAAATGGGTCTAATTGCAAGGCTTTATCTATGTAATTTTGTGCTGAATCTAATTTTCCTTCAACTGTTAAATAGTTGGAAATGGTTAAGTAAATATCATCTGCTGGTTGAATTTCCAATGCTTTGTTAGCGTGTTCGTAAGCTTTTTCCAAATTCCAGTTTTGCCAAGATTCAATCCAGGATAAATTGAGTTGTACTCGTGCTGAATTTGGATTAAGTTCGATTGCTTTTTCAAGAAAGGGTTGGGCTTTTTGAAAAGCCTCGTAAGCTGGCAATAACCCTAAGGTACCCATATAGGTATAACTCAGATTAACATCTAAATATGGACTCAGAAAATTGGGAGCTTTTTTAATGATGTCTTTTAAAATACCTATTCCTTTGAGAGAGTTCTGAACATCCAGCTTCATAATGTAGTATCTTCCTTTCAAATATTCCCTGTAAATAGCTGAAGGTACATCAATAGGTTCTACCAGTTTTTCTTCTATTTCAAGGTGACCAATATGCTCGCGTAATCTTTCTGCTATTAATAGACTAACTTCATCTTGTATCTGGAAAATATCATCTGGTCTTCTATCAAAAGTTTCTGACCAGAAATGAAAATCATCCAAAGTATCGATCATTTGCACTGTAATGCGCATTTTATTTTTGGATGTTCTTACACTGCCTTCTATAAAAGTAGAAACGTTCAGTTTTTCCTTTATTTCCTTAGATGTTACCTTTCTATTTTTAAAATAGAAGGAGGAGGTACGAGAGGTTACAGAAAGGTCTTTTATTTTTGTTAATGCATTGATGATTTCTTCTGTTAAACCATCACAGAAATATTCATTATTAATATCATTACTCATATTAACAAATGGTAAAACTGCTATGGTTTTTGTATTGGGTGACATTGGTTATTATTTTGAATTTACAAAAACTGTAAATCTGCAGCTAATAGTGGACTGGATTTGGTCTAAAGTTAAGTGATGTTTTTGTTAATTAGCCATCACCGGAATTTTAATATATCCATCCCCATACCATTTAATGATTAAAGGCTCCTTCGTATCTTGGATAGTTTCTTCGCTAACATTTTTCCCGTTCCATAGTTTATTTTCATAAAGGGTTCTTTGTTTCCGTTGATGACCACAACCAACCGACTGCCCTTGCTTATCTTTTTACAGGTCATTCGCACAATGCCAAAAGGAGGTTTTGTTTTTCTATTAGGGGTCAAAATAGTCTTTTGTCAAGGCTATGTGCAAAACTTTCCCTAGCTTTATATGGTAAGGTCGAAGCGAAGAATTTACCATCTGGCGTCTGCTCAAACACGACTGCAGTATAATCAAAATTCTTTTTGTTTATGGACACCGAAATTTCGCCTCCAAACGAACCGTTCAATTCAAAACCAGATTTTCCCGGCATATGGATATCCATAAAAATGATGTCAGGCTGTTCCTTTTCTATCAATGCTTTGGCAACTTCCACATTGTTGGCTTCTCCCGCAATGGTAAACTCAGGATAGCTTTCAATCCCTCTATATTGAAATCCCTACCACCATTAACCGGTTTTGAATTCTCCAGATAGAAATCCTTTGTTGTGCCTTGATTAGGATTGAAGTTGGAATCATAACCTATTGAAGAATTAATATAGACTTGAAGTGGGGGTAATTTTTTGATAATGGAATCCGGTCTGACCCGGCCTTGATGTCCAATACTGTCTTGTAGTTCAGGAGGGGGCGGTGGGTCAAAAATCCTGGTGTCAAATGACCTTTGGTTGATTTTTGACTCGATAAATGCCTGAACGGCTTCTGTGTTGTTGATAAACTTGTTTTCTGACCGACACCCTAGTATCAAGATCATAACTATGAAATTATATTTAATTAATCGCATGGTGATGGATGATTGTCGTTCAATGGTATTTGTGCAAGATTTGTAAAGTTATTAAACTCTGGTATTGTTATGAGCCCACGGTTGTTGCCCTCATCATAAAGGCCTTCCCAACCAAAATAAAGATAGTTATCCAATGGTTGGGCGTAGTTATCAAATTTGCGAACTTCATTCGGTATTGGCATTACATTTCTAATGGACATTAAGTCATGTTGTGCTGTTTGAGCTGGCATACTTGATTGGCCTTTCCACCATTCATTCAATTGGATTAAGAAATTGTACTCCGCAACAACATTCTCACTGTATTCTTAAGGGACTTTAGATCATAACTGGAGGCTCTTAGCGCTAATCAAAATTTTAATACCCCCTTATATTGTCGTTGCTCAAATCGTAATGATTAGTTCATTTTGGATTTTTTGAATTGAGTGAAAGCTGAAGGAATCTAGCTTTTTTTAGACCTATTGTACCCCTAATTTTTTCAGGAAAGCCTTTTTATAGCTCTTACTGACACGTAAAAGTATATTGGTGCTCATCTTAACATCCAACTCACCATAATTAGAGTTTATGAGTTCTTGGATATAATCAAAGTTGACAATCGTAGACCGATGAATCCTTGAAAAGGAGTAAGGCTCCAAGTGCTTTGAAAGATTCGCCAGGGATTCCCTTAGGACATGTTTCTTACTTTGTGTGAATATTTCCGAATAATATCCCGATGCGCGAATATACATAATCTCCTTGGTTGGGATAAGCTGAATTTTATTACCCAATTTGACCATAATCTTACCAGAATGGAAAGTATCTTTTTTTTTAGGTTGGCTGATATGGTCTATCAGCTCCTTCAATCTTTTTTCGTACCCGTTGTTACTGTCGTTCAAATGTAATTGTACAACCCGGTTTATACATTTATTGAAGCGTTCATCTTTATAGGGTTTGAGCAGGAAATCGAATGCAAAATGATCGAAAGCGGTAATGGCATGTTTGTCATAGGCGGTTACAAAGATAACCAATGGGGTTGCCTTGATTTTTTTCAAGATGTCGAAACCCGACATATACCCAAGATCTACATCTAGAAACAGGACATCGGGATCAAGCGGGTCAATTTCAGAAATAGCCTTATCCGCTTCCGTAAAAGAAGCTATTATTTCAAATTCCGGATGGTCTTTTAATAGCTGCTCGATTCTTTTTACCGCAAGTAACTCATCGTCAACTATTACCGCTTTTATTTTAGCCACAATAATGCGTTTAGAGAGTTAAAGTTAAAATATAATTATCAAATGTCTTCATGGATGCCAATGCTTTAAATCAGCATATATTATTTCATCAAAATATATGGTGTATTCATGTCATATAAAATGTGCTTCACATCTTTAAAACAAACAGATGACTACTTAATTATATGCCATATGACAGGGTATTAGGTGATTCCCATCAGGATAGAATGTGTACAGATCAAAAAACCCTGCATTCAGTTCTTATGAAATTCTGCCGTTGCTCATCCAGCTTAGTTTTACGCGAACTAACTCAAAAACAAATTAAATATGAGAGAGCAGTATTCACGATTAATAATGGGCCTAAGCCTATTATTGTGTTTGGTTTCTAATGCCCAGCAAACGGAAGTTTCTGGAAACGTAACCGATGTTAATGGGGTGCCATTATCTGGAGTAAACGTGCTTCTTGAAGGCACAACGAACGGAACCCAAACAGACTTTGATGGAAACTTTACTATTGAAGCGGAACTTGGTCAAAACCTGATATTCACCTATATCGGTTTTAAGACCGAAACGGTACAGGTCAATAGTTCACGTATCGATCTTCAAATGACTGAAGATACCCAACAATTGCAAGAAGTGGTTGTCACGGCACAAGGTATTCAAAGGGAACAAAGGTCACTTGGTTATTCAGTGAGCAAAGTTGACACGGAGCAAATTGAGGATAGGCCTGAAGGGGATATTGGCCGGGTGCTGAGAGGGAAGGCAGCAGGTGTGAACATTACGGCCACTAACGGAGTCTCTGGCTCTGCAACAAATATCGTAATACGAGGGTATACCTCGTTAACGGGTAGTAACCAGCCCCTATTTGTTGTAAATGGTGTTCCTTTCGATGGAGCTTCCAACCAACAGAACGCATTTTTCGATAGCCAAACCGAATCGAGCAGATTTTTGGATATCGACCCGAACACCATCGAATCCATCAACGTACTTAAAGGATTGAGTGCTTCGGTACTATATGGCGAGAAGGGAAGAAATGGTGTTATTCTTATTACAACCAAGAATGGGGCCAATGAGGGAGCAAATAAAAAAACAGAGGTTTCCGTTTCAACGTCCACTTTCTTTACCGATGCGATATTGCCAAAGTATCAAGATCGATTTGGAGGGGGATTCCATCAAAATTTTGGATTTTTCTTTAGTAACCATGGCGCTTCCTTCAACACTAGTGATCTGAGTAACGCTACTTTGGAAGATAATGGGCTTTTTATCCGTAGGGAAGGCGGAACAGCACTTTTGCAAAATCCTTTAACTAGATTAAATGATCAGTCTCTGGTTACGGGATATGAGGACATTGCGAATTCCGAATATCCGTATAAACCATATAATAGTGTAGATCAGTTCTTCCGTCAGGGTACGGTGATCAGTACCTCGGTTGGTTTAAGAGGTGGGAGTGACAAGGTGAATTATGCCATGAACTATGGCCTTTTGGAAGATAAGGGTTTTACTCCAGGGAACAAACTTCTAAGAAATACATTCGGTATTAGCGGAAGAGCAATCCTTAGCAATAACATCACTGCCAGCGGAAATCTTAATTTCTCAAGAACCGATTACAAAACACCACCGGTTGCAGCATCCACAGGTAGCGGAACGATTAGTAGTGGTGGTTCTGTTTTTGGGGATGTTCTTTATACACCGAGGAGTGTCGATTTGTTTGGTCTGCCTTTCCAAGCTTTGGATGGCCGCAGTGTATATTACCGTTCTTCAAACGATATTCAAAACCCGAGATGGACCGTGGCTAATGCAAAAGCGAGACAACAGACCGATAGGGTTTTCGGTAACTTCAACCTTAGTCTTGCACTAAATGAATGGATGAATTTGACATACCGATTGGGTCTTGATACCTACTCTGAATTTAACACTTATGGTCAGAACAGAGGTGGTGTAGATGGTGATCCAACCGGTATTTATAGGACGATCACTGCGCGTAATACCATCTGGGACCACAGTGCTATATTGACCTTTGATAAAAATATTACTGAGGACCTTAACTTAAAGGTGATTGCGGGAGCGACTTCAAGAAGGGATGAGTTCAGACAAGATGGAGTTGAAAGCACCAACCAAATTGTATTTGGCGTTATGGAGCATTTCAATTTTGTCAATAGTTCAACTGCTAGTAGCTTCTTTAGTGGTACCAATTTGGCTTCTACCAGTGAAGTGAATACAATTGGTGTATATACCGATATAACGTTGGGTTATAAAGACTTTTTATACCTGAACGGGGCGGTGAGAAATGATTGGACATCTACTTTGGAAAGGGACAATCAGACTATCATATACCCTGGAGGTAGTGTGTCATTCATTCCAACAACGGCGATAGAAGGATTGTCAAACAGTGAGGTACTCAGCTATATGAAACTTCGTTTGGGTTATGGAACCTCTGCAGGATTTCCACTGCCCTATGGAACGAGGAATACACTGGGCTTAAATTCTCGATTATTTGTAGACGGGGAAGGAAATGTAATTTCCAGTAACTCCATTTCTAATAGACTGGGTAACCCCGATTTGAAACCAGAGACCGTTTCAGAGTTTGAATTGGGTATGGATACCAGGTTGTTCAACAACCGTTTTGGAGTGAACGTAAGTGTTTTTAAACGAAAATCAAAGGATTTGATAACCGATCAAAATCTTGACCCATCATCTGGTTATACGGTAACCAGGGTAAATGCCGGTGAACTGGAGACCAAAGGGATTGAGGTTGATTTTGACGTCAATGTCATAAAATCTATGACTTCTGGATTCAATTGGACGGTTCAAGGAAATTTTTATGCGGACGAGAGCCTGGTTGTGAAATTACCAGAAGGAACCGAAAGAATTTCCCTTACGCCAACGATAGCTGGCCGACCGGCCAATTTTGCAGTTGAAGGACTGCCAATTGGTGTTATTTTGGGCGATAAGGTATTGCGTACCAATGGAGAGTTGACGGTGGACAATAATGGTGACTATATTGTAGGTAGCAGTACAACCGAATACCTTGGGGACCCCAATCCGGATTGGACTGCCTCCTTGGACAATGGAATCAGTTATAAGGGTTTGAATTTCAATATGTCCTGGCAGTATAGACATGGAGGGGATATATATTCGCAAACTGCAGCAGCACTTGTAGGTAGGGGAGTAGTTGATGCGGATAGACCCTTGGACAGGGAGAAGACCTATGTGCTGCCCGGTGTTAAACAGGACGGTTCACCCAATGACATTCAATTGACCACAACAAGAATTTACTTCAACAATTTAGGATTCGGATCCAACGAGTTCAGCATATATGATGGGAGTACCATTCGTTTAAGCGAAGTGAGCCTAGGATATAGTCTTCCTAAAAAGTTTTTGGATAAAACGCCTTTTGGAAATCTATCCTTCACCTTATCGGGCTCCAACTTATGGTTCAAGGCCTTGAACATGCCCCATAATGTAAATTTTGATACGAACACATTGAGTACAGGCGTAGGTAATGGTCAGGGAATCGATTTTATTTCAGGTCCCTCTGCAAGAAGATATGGTTTGACCGTAAAAGCTACATTTTAATTGAAAAAAACATTGAAAATGATTGAAAATATGAACTACTATAATTTCAGAAACTACATACAGCGCTTGTCTTGTATGTTAGGCTTGGTGCTACTGTTCTCCTGTGAGACCACAGAATTGGAACTATTGGATGACCCTAATGCGGTTGCCCCGGCACAGTCGGATATTGATTATTTTTTGAACAATATCCAAAATGCCTTCAAAGTTCAGTTGGAGGGCACGCCTTTAAATACTTTGGGATTGAACGAATTTGGTATGGACGTGACCCGAATCACACATATGTTCGGACCAACCTATCAGAATGCTTATGCCACATCGGATTTTAATCAGGTCTGGAGGTCCGTATATTCTAATGCACTTCCGGATATCAGGACGATGACCCCATTGGCAGAAGAGCAGGGTTTATACACCCATGTGGCCATTGCTAAGGTTTTGGAAGCATATATGATGACCAATATGGTCGACTTTTTTGGGGATGTTCCCTATTCAGAGGCCACTAAAGGGACCGAATTCCCAAATCCAAATGTGGATTCGAGTGCAGACGTTTATAACTCCGTACTGACTTTATTGGATGAAGCCATAGCGGATTTCAATAAAGATGAAATTTCAAAGCCAGCTTCTGACATATTCTACGATGCGGATGAAAGCAAGTGGATTAAATTGGCCAATACCTTAAAATTGAAGATATATGTGCAGACAAGGTTGGTGGATAGTGAAGCAGGGTCAAAAATCAATGCTATCGTAAACGGAGGCAATTACATTACCTCATCATCGGATGACTTTGTTGCCCAATATTCGTCCGTGGATAATAATCCGGATAGTCGACACCCGGAATTTGGACCTAACTTTGATAATGGCACTGCTGAATATATGAATACTAATTTCATGTATTGGTTGGTTGAAGAAAAGGGAATAGAGGATCCCAGATGGCGCTATTATTTTTACAGACAGACATTGCAGAATACGACAGATGTTAATGAACAATCCTGTATTACCAAATTCAAACCGGAACACTATGGACCGAACGATGTATTCTGTAATTTTTCAGATGCAGGTTTTTGGGGCCGTGACCATGGAAACGCGGATGGTATTCCACCGGATACCGGTGTAAGGACAACTTTTGGCCAGTATCCAGTGGGGGGACGGTTTGATGATGATTCTGGTGAGACCATAACGGACAGAAATATTGGACTTCAAGGTGCTGGGATATCTCCTATTATGCTAGCTTCCTTTGTTGATTTCATGTTGGCCGAAAGTGCCTTAACCATTGGTGTTTCTGGAAGTCCTAGAGCCTATTTGGAGAGCGGGATAAGAAAATCGATATCCAAAGTGATGAATTTTAGCCCGGACAACGCAAACCCTGATTTCGTTCCATCCGAACAAGATGTTGAAGATTATGTGGCTATCGTATTGAATGCCTATGACAATGCGGCAAATCAAGAAGAGCAATTGGAAATCATCGTCAAGGAGTATTTCATTGCCCTTTGGGGAAATGGGGTCGAGGCTTACAATACTTATAGGAGGACTGGGATGCCCAGGCTGCAACCGACTATTTTGGCGGATCCGGGGCCATTTATCAGGACATTTTTCTACCCTGCTGTTTTTGCCGATCAGAATTCCAATGTTGATCAAAAAACAGATGTAACACAACAAGTATTTTGGGATAATAATCCTGCAAACTTCATTAACTAAAAAAATATTCTATGAAAAATATATTCAAGTTATTTCTATTGGGATTGGTCGTCATGAACTTTTCCTGTCAGGAAGATGAAAAGCTTCCTTTTGAAGCCATAACCGATGGTATCGACACGGCAGGAGGGCTAAGGACGATAGAGTTGAAATCACCAAGTTTTGATCTATTGGACCTAGAAGGGTCAAATTTTGAGCTGACCGTGGAAGAATGGGACGCTGAAGATGGTAATTTATTGGACTTTGTTGATGTTTATGTTCAATTTCAAGACCAGACACCAGGCAATGGTGATAGTAGCAAAGCCGAAGTGCAAGTTACATCAATACCGGCATCTGGGTTCAATTTAGGTCCTGCAGGATTACCTCGAACGTCCATAATAATACCAGCAGGTGAGGCAGTGGGGCTACTTGGCCTTGATGCCACAGCAGACATTGATGGAGGCGACCTCTTTAGGTTCAGATTGGAACTACATTTAACGGACGGAGCTGTTTTTTCATCCAATAATCTTGAAGGGAATATTACCGGGGTGTTTTTCAACTCACCTTTCAGTTATCCAATTGCTGTAGTCTGTTCTGGTGATGAAGGCTTTTTGGTAGGTGACTATAATATTGTTTCTGAAGTATCCCCGGTCGGTGGTGTTCCGCTTTTCTCGGAATCTACCGTTACGGTAACAGCGGTCTCAGATATTCGTAGAGAGATACAGGTAACTTATCTAGGTGACTTGGGAATAGGAAATGGACCTGTACCTTTTCAGTTTGATCTTGTTTGCAATACGGTTGTGGTTCCAGAGAACCAAGCATCCGGTCTAAGTTGTGGAGGTGGGATCGTGTTTGGACCAGCTGGCGGCTTGGACAATGCCAAATTTGATGTCAATGATGATTCCTCTATTACGGTAACCTTGTTGGAAGATGTAAATGGAGATTGTGCTAGCCCCGGTATCATAAGCTTTACACTTACAAAGATTTAATCAGATTTAATTTTCTGAGTAGATTGATGTTTTTTATACTGTCACTGGATATCCAGTGACAGTTTTTTATCTTTATTACTAATCTAAATTGCCCCAAGAAGATTTGAATAATATGTTGAC
This sequence comes from Allomuricauda sp., assembly GCA_040285615.1. Taxonomy (GTDB): domain Bacteria; phylum Bacteroidota; class Bacteroidia; order Flavobacteriales; family Flavobacteriaceae; genus Flagellimonas. Next base: position 455,829 of record JAVJRL010000009.1, on the reverse strand, counting down.
CATCTGGTCGAAGAGCCGGGGTGGTCACCACAATCATTATTGATTTTAAACTATATTTTATTATCATTAAAACAGATAGTTCACATTTATTACCTGATGGCCGAAAACTAGGTTATGCTGAATACGGTGACCCTAACGGTACACCAATTTTTTATTTCCATGGAGGCCAAGAAAGTAGATTGTCCAGCAGGTTTATGGATAGCACGGCATCCAGATTGGGAATCCGAATTATAGCACCTGATCGTCCAGGTATCGGACTTTCCTCTTTTCAGGTTGATCGTAATTTTTTGGATTGGGCAGAGGATATTGAATTTCTTGCCAATCAATTGAAACTGAAAACCTTTTCGATATTTGGTCTTTCCGGAGGGGCTCCACATGTATTGGTATGTGCTTATGCATTGCCCCATAGAATACATAAAGTAGCCATTGTCTCAGGTACAGGACCACATGATTACAGCGGTAAGCTAAAGGGAGTTTGGTTACCAGTGAAAATGGCACATTGGTTTGCCCGATTAAAAAATGATTTCTTATTGCGAACTTTTATATCAAGGGAATACAAAGAACTCAAGGAAAATCCTGAAAAAAGACTGTTGCAATTACAAAAATTCTTACCAGAATCGGATGGTAATCTGTTCAAGAAGCATCCAGAGTTTGGGATGGAATTTATTAATGGAAGTTTGGAGGCTTATAAACAGGGTGTGGAAGCAGTGATACAGGAGTGGCAATTATATGTCAAGGATTGGGGTTTTCCCTTAGAAGAAATAACAACTCATATTGATCTTTGGTATGGAGGGGAGGATAAAATGGCTCCCAAGTATAGAGGTTTGCATTATCAAAAAATCTTTCAGGACTCCAATCTACACCTGTTCGAAAAAGAGGGCCATTTTTCCCTCATTCGCAACCATTTGGATAAAATACTGCGCAACATAATCTACGAGTAATAATTGGAGATGATTTTCAAAATGAACAAGTACGATGTTGTAGGGGGTACCTACATTCCATTTCCATTTGTATGAAGCGTTAAGCTTTGACCTCTGTCAATATTCACATCAGTTTGTGGGATGTTCAAATCAATGTTTTGTGTATTTAAATCATAGATTGAGGATACATGTAACAAGTTGGACCCAGTATTAGTCTTTTTTATGATATTACTAATGGAATTGAATTTATTTCTTAGCCAAAACAAAGGGGACAATCGGGATTGCTCGGTATTTCATCATTATAATCAAAAAAAATCATGACAACGAAAAAGTCAAGTAAAACAGAGATTATTATCTATACGGCCATGGTGATCCTATCAAGTTCACTTATCTGCTATGCGGCCTATATTACAGACGACAGGAACTTATCGTTGTTGTCTGTTTTCATGCCTTCGGTTTTGGCATTGGTATACACGTTATTCATCAAGGGCAAAAATGGGGTTTATGAGCTCTTTGTCAAACAGACTATACGAAAGGCAAAGTTTACATGGTATGTTGTGGCTACAGTGGGCATTCCACTTATTGGTGTTTTGGCCATGCTTACTTCCATTGATTTCGATTTTTCAAAGTTCGGTCTAAGGTCTACACAACTAATGCCTCAAATGTTGGTAATCATTCTAATAGCACTGGGTGAGGAGTATGGATGGCGTGGATTTTTACTCCCAAGATTGATGAAAAAGTTCAATCTGTTTTACTCCAGTTTGATTTTGGGATTGATTTGGGGAATATGGCATTTCCCAGCATACTTGATTGGTACCGGTACACCATTGGACATGCCTTTTTCGGTATTTTTAGTATGGGTGGTTGTGGGTACATTTTTTATCAGCTGGATTTATTATTACACTAGGAACGTTCTTACATCCATACTGGTGCATATCAGTGCCAATGCAACCTTTAATTATCTATTGCTTTTACCTGAGTTCACTGGGAGTATGAATACTTTTTGGTTGTTCCTCGCCTATATGTCAGTAATTGTTGTCGCCGTTTTTCTTGTGAAAAGGAGAGATTTTATGGGATTGAGTGAACCTTTCGTCGGATGATCAAAATTTCTTTCTTATCCTGGACTTCTCCAGGAATACCATTTTTTGGAGGTTTGACCAAGAAAACTTGGGTTGACCGGCAATCACTGTTAATTCCAAGGATGGTAGTTAATCATTTGTTGTCCGTGAATATATTCCCTTGGAAAAAGGGAACCAGGTTTTGCCCCCATCGAATGTACCCTCGACCAAATGTTCAAAACCGTTATTATTGATAGAGGAGTAGGTTAGCCGGAAAGAAAGTTCCCGATCATCCTCCATTATTATGGGAAGGTCCGATTCAAGGTTCGTAAATACAAGCTTACCGTTTGACCAGGTACCTTTATATATGTCCATCAAACCATATTCCTTGTCCATTGCTGATAATTTATAGCTGTTGGACCTACTATCAAATCCGATATGGGTAATCATATTGATTTCGCCATAAGAAGTAAGGTATTTGGCTGTTTCAGCTAGAAAACGGCCGTCATGCCTCCATTGTATTACCGAATTTGTTGTTCCGATCCTGGTCCATTCCTTTTTATCATTGAATTCCAGGTTTTCTATAGACCAAGTCCCTTCCAAAAATGAAATATCCTTCATCCCTTGAGCAATGCCAAGGAAGGATCCTGATAGGTTGGTCAAAAGCAAAAGACTAAAAAGTTTAGTGATTTTCATCATTTGTTTTTTTAAAGGAGAAGCTACATTTTTTCCTTTACCCTATTCAAATTCTTTTCATACAATGCACTGTTCTTATTAGTTTCCTTGGCAGCCTTGATTGCCAGTTTATAATACTTTCTTGCCTCGTCATTAATACCCTGTTTTTCAAAAAATTCACCGTAACTATCATAGGCATTTGCAGAGCTGGGAAAATTGTCAACATTGTATTGAAAAAGACTTTTTGCCTGTTTGATTTTACCTTCCCTTAAATTGTTGTATGCAATTCTGTTAACGAGCTTTTCGGAAATTGAAATCTCATAACCGTATTGCTCGTTAAGCATTTCAAAATGTTCTATTAAGCCTTCTGCACCCCTGTACCTTTGATAGAATGGAACAAACCAAAATTCGTGTAATTTCCTTAGGCCATCATTGATTCCCCTTAATTTAGTGGTCTCATGGGTTTCCTCATCATAAAAGCTATAATGCCATCTTATATTGGCACTATTGGCATTATTTTTAAAAAGTTGTACCGTATTTTTGAAATGTATGCGCATTTCCGACCAAGCTTCATCGGCCAAGGACAGAAAGACAAATTTCCTATCGGTGTTATTTTTTTTAAAGAATTGGAGACCTTCCTGAAAAATCAGACCGTTGTCATGAAAGATACTAGGGCTTATGGCAATATAATTGTCAAAACTGTTTGGCTGCGTGAAAAGTGTATTCAGAACAAAGAGTCCTCCATATGAAGCTCCGAACAAAGTGCTATGTGGTTTGATTTTATATTTGCTTGCCATGCTCGGCATCAACTCCTCTGTCAGAAAGGAGAGGAAGTTCTCCGCTCCGCCCCCGGTTGGGGAATAATTATCGGAAGTTGGTGTGAGGTCCCTATCACGATGATCACTATTGTCTATTCCGACAACGATCGATTTTGGCATAAAGCCCCTATTGGCAAAGTATCTAACCGCCGATGCCATCATCATGAAGTATTCATCCCCATCCAAAACATAAATTATGGGATATGCTTCCTCAGAAGAATAGCTCTCAGGTGTATAAACATAATATTCCCTCGTTTCTTTTAGGATTTCGGAAGTGATGGTAAAAGTTTCCCCAATTTTAATTGACTGAGAAATGATTTCTGAAAAAGAAAACAAGAATATAATAACGTATAATTTTTTCATTTTAATAGTACCATTTTTGGATATATCTATTTCATCAAAAACTTAACCATGACAGCCCAAGAAAAGCTGTCATGGATATTAACTAAACTAAAAACCAACTTCTAATTGAAGCTATACCTTAACCCAATCCTCATCTGCCACCTAGAGCTCTGGACGCCTGTATCATCAACCTGTTCCAGATTTTCCAGTACCGAAGGATTAAAACTGAAAACCGGATCGGGACCAGCGGTTTCAGTTTTTAAGAGTTGTACCTCTCCGAAGTTTGGTACAAATTTCCTGACCCCCCAGTTTTTGTTCAAAAGATTTGTAAAATTAAAGATGTCCAAAGTAAACTGTAGGGTGTTTTTGCTATTGCCCAAATCAAAGTTCAAATCCTGTATGTATTTAAGGTCCACTACATGGCTCCAAGAATCGGCCCTGTCACCGTTTCGTTCGGCATATCCACCTCTTCTCTTTCTCAAATAGTCATTGCCGTTGATAAAGGAATCCAAGGCATCCCATTGCTCCTGTGATGACAGCCCATTGGCTCCGTCCAACAAGGTGATTTCGCCCTGGTTTCTTGGAATGTAAATCAACGCATTGTCGCTGGAATCATCGTTCAACAAATCCGGTCCATCATTATAGGTATAGGAAAAGGGCATGCCTTCCCGTCCTTCATAATAAAGGCTGAAAGTAGATTTCATATTTTTCAACCAAGTAAACTCGTAAGACATCCAACTTGTAATCCTGCTACCTGTTGAAAAGTCCGAACGTGTTACGGGCAAGTTGGAGTTCTTCCCGTTCACTGTTTGAATGTTCCGCCACTGTGAACTGTTTTGTGAGGAAGTAAGGTCAAATATTCCGTAAGAGTCACCATAAGTATAGGTAAGGTTTCCAGTAAAACCATGGGAGAATGGTTTGGTCACGCCCAGACTAGCGTTCCATGAATACCCCTCGTTGCTGTTGGACCCCAAGATTATTCTTCCGTAGGTGTTGTCCAAAAGGTCTCCAAAACTATCGCTGTAATAGGGTCTTTGGTCGGCCCCGTTCAAATTACCCTGGGGCCCATCGATATTGAGGTTTTCATAATATATGGTCTGGATATTGTCCTGATAGATAAAATCTGCATTGAGTACCATTCCGCCGAGTATCGGCAATTTATGGTCGATGGCGATATTGTACTTCAAAATTTGTGGGAGTTTGGTCTCTGGTGCAAACAGGTCAATATTACCGCCTACCTCTCCAGTACCAGGAACGGCACCGATAGGTTGCTCGTTGACATCAGGATTAAGTGTAAACTCAGGGCTACCATCAAATAAATAGCCACCTGTGACCCCATTGTTGTTATATAGCCCGCCAGGCCAAACCAAAGGAATCCTAGAGGTGAAGATACCCAGACCGCCCCTGATCTGTGTCTGGTATGCTCCCTTTACGTTCCAATTGAATCCCACTCTTGGTGATAGATGGACAATGGTAGATAAACCTTGGCCAGCCCTTGCACCCTGCAAATCTTTTCCGGCCGCTTCCAAAATGGGGATGGTCCTGTTGTTGAAATCATCATTAGTGATTCCATCTTCCCAAACCGGTATATCAAAACGCAGACCTGCCGAAACCTTCAGATTATTGGACAACTGTACCTCGTCCTGTACATATATCCCCCATTGTGCCAGATTGAATTCAGCGGCCCCCGAGGATGTATCTCCCGAACCATCACTTAACAGGGAGTAACCTCGTTGATATTGATTGGGAAAAGCGTCGTTCAGGAAGTCTTCCGTATTGTTATATCTGTAAAAACCATAATTGTTCGCAAAAAACAGGTTTTTGGTAGATGAGAATTCATTATGGGTCCCCAAGGTAATCGTATGTATTCCTTTATACAATTCCAGGTTGTCGGTAATGGTAAGAACCCTTTGGTCCAAAAGGTTGGCCGTCGAAAACTGTTCGTTTCCAAAGTCTATGGTACCGTTTCCATCTTGTATCTGTACCGATGGGAATGGGTTCCCTTGTGGTGAACGATCGTCGGCGACCTTGGTATAGCCGATGATCAAATTGTTTGAAGCTTTGTTTCCGATGGCCCAGTTCCATTCCAAAGTCCCCGAATTGGTAGTGGAGGTAAATAGCTCTGACCCATTGACAAATCCAATATTGTTGAAATCCGAGGTACGGGACTCCATATTGGTAATATCTGTATACCTATAGGATAAAGTCAACTTGTGGGCATCACTGATATTATAGTTAAATTTTGCTGTGATTTTATCATTCTCTAATGTGGTCGTACTATTGTTGTATGAACCTGGGTCATAACCGTAACGGGAAATGGCGATGTTACGAATGTCATCCAATTCCTCAGGGGAACTATCTCCAATGTAGTTGGCCACATTGAACGGTGCAGGAGATTCATTTTCCTCCCTTTCATAGTTGATGAAATAGAACAGCTTGTCCTGAACGATAGGACCTCCCAAGCTTATACCATAAGTCTTAGAGCTGAATTTGTTCAGTTTTTCTCTGGACTCTCCTTCTGGTACCAGTTCTAGTGGTGTTTTGCCCGCAAGCTTTTCGTTTCTTAAAAACCCATATACAGTTCCTTTAAACATATTGGAACCGGATTTGGTTATGGCATTGATGGCCCCGCCGGTAAACCCCGAAAGTTTTACATCAAAGGGTGCCACTGCCACATTGAACTGCTCAATAGCGTCCATCGAAAAGGGTGATGCACCTGTCTGTCCACCGTTGGTGCCCGAACCGGCAAGCCCGAATTGGTCATTGTTCACGGCCCCGTCCACAAATATGGTATTGAATCGGTTGTTCTGTCCCGCAATATTAATGCTAAAACCATCACTTCCTTCGGAAATGGCAGCTTGTGGAGTTATCCGGACAAAATCGGCAATGGACCTAGAGGTTGTCGGCAGTGTATTGATTTTTTGGGAATTAATGGTGGTCTCCGAGCCTGTTTTGTTTCCGTCGAAAACGCCGCCACCGGTCCCGGTTATGACCACTTCTTCCAAGCTGTAGGAACTCTCGTTCATGTTCACGTCCAATCTGAAGGTCTGTCCAAGTTGCAATACGATATCCGTTTTTGTCACTTCATCGAAGCCTATATAGGAAATCGTCACTGTGTACGGTCCGCCAACCCGCATATTTGCAATACGAAACAGTCCATCAAAATCAGTAGCGGAACCGTATTTTGTTCCGGATGGAATATGCACCGCCACTATATTGGCGCCAGCCAAGGGCTCCCCTGTGCGATCCAAGACACTACCATTCATCGAAGAGGAAGTGAGACCTTGGCCAAATAAGGACATTCCTCCACCAAGAAAACATAGCATCATTAAAAATGTAATTTTTTTCATTATTCATGTATTGGTTAAACGTCTCAAAATTAGATTTTAAGATGCATGTGAATGTTTGGTTTAAATTAAATGAACCGAAGCCCCTTCACTATGAATTGTATGGCATTAAATCTGAGTTAAACGTCCAGTTTTGGCATTGAAGGTGAAATCAAATGTTTTGCCCTGGGAAGGATACGGTACTGATTATGTTAATAGGCGAAGAAGATGATCACCTTTTTGTCCAGGATGGATAAGGTGGAAAGGGAGGGTCACAAAAACTAAAATGGCCAAGGCACTGTCCTTGGCCATTTCTTTGGCTAATTCAAATAATCTGAAACAATGAAAAGGTTCTACTAAACCCTAAGTTGCTTTTTGATTATAAGGCTAAATTATAGCTTGTATGGCTTGCCCAACCTTTAAATGAATCAAGCGGGCGTAATTTGATCTGAACGGTTTAAATGCTGGTGCGGTCCACCAATGGTTGGAATCAATTTTAAGCATATGTTGTCGACAGCACTGACTTATGCAGCATACAAGCAATCAGAAAACATCGAAATTATTGGTTCTCTATTAGTGACAATGTTTTTTCCTTGGCCTTGACATATGGTACTTCAATGTCCGGGATTACACCTCTGTTACCATCGACAACTTTTGCCCTGTGAAAGATATAAATGGGACAGTACACTGTAAAACCGGTATTGTCGAGGGAAATTCTTTGTACCTGACCAGTTTGATTTGCCTTGCCAGCGGTCTCATCCCCAACTATTTTGCCCAAGTTAAAGTCTTGAACAATTGTGGCGAATACAATCGCTTGGGAATAAGTTTCTTCGCTTACCAACACATAAACGTTACCATTAAACACGGTTACCTCATTTTTAGGTTGGACCCAAGTGGGGTAGGGGACCGTTAACACATCTCCGACCACCGCTCCAGGAATCATGGATTTATTTTCCTCGGTGACCCTGGCCTCGACTTTTGAGGTGGGTGTGTATCTCTCTGTGGTCAAATAATCCAACAGAAGGTCGCTCAGGTCTCTCGCCCCGCCACCGTTTTCACCAATATCCAATATTAGTTTAGAAATATTATCTGAATGGACCTTGGCGAACGAATCGTCCAAGAACAACTTAAATTCATCCTTGTTCTCTACATCAAAAGAGGCTATTTTTAAGTAGACCACACTGTCATTGATCTTTTCATAGCTATAATGTTCTTCTTTTGTGCCATGGGTATCCGACTCTTCGAAAGCGTTGGAATCAATGGTAATGCTGACCTTGCCCTGCTGACCGTCCATCAGCGTCAGCTCATGTTTTTTGAATTCTCCATAGTACATGGTGTAGAAAATGGGAAAACGGCGAGATAGGACCAATTCCCGAAGACTTTTGGATTCCCCTCTCATTTTTGGGAGCAACCTTTTAATGATGACAGAGGGTTTCACTCCGTTGATGGACAATATACGATACCCTGCATAGGTTGATCCATCATGTGAACTCACCTGCTCGATATGCATCCGCCCACTTTTGACCTTTACGGAAAAAGGAAGTTTGAAACCATCACGAGCCAAGTGGTCTTCATACATTTTTTCCGGGCCTATAAGACCGATATGGGCATCATTCCAAATAGGATTCAAGCTTGCAAATAAGTCCCATACCTGATTGGCGGACATACTATCGGTGATTTTTTTTCGTATTTCTTCGACCGCTGTATTCAAGAACATTGTGTCGGCAGTGTAAGCTATCCGCGGGTGCGTTTCCTTTATAAAGCCCACATACTGGTTCAAATCTTCCAAGATGCTGTTCTTGGAGAATTTCTTGGTGTCGAAAATTGTGGGGTTCTTCTCTTCCTTTTGCTTACAGGAAAGTATTAATGCAAAAATGAAGATGCTCAAAGATCTGATCGCTAATTGTGTTTTCATCGTATAAGTTTATTATATGACGAATGGAAAAAATAAACGTAACGGTCAAATATTTGAACAATGGCAATTATGATTTGAACGCAACAATTACTGCATTGGAACATCCGGAGCTGTCATGAAAAATTTCCTGGAAATACATCGAATTGGTAGGTTGTACCATTTGTTTTTATCGGTAGTGCGCCAAAGGTACTTCCCTGTACATATAGGATTCACCCCACTACCTCCATAACGGGTATATGATGATTCTCTTTTTCCATTATGGGTATCCTTATTTGGACAAGGACCCCATCCTTGGTATTGCCCATGGTAAAAGAGGCGCTTTCATCGAACAGGATTTTCAATCTATCAATCGTATTTTTGAGCCCCAAGCCCTTGGTTTTGGTTACATCAAATGATTTGGGTAATTGGTTTCCACTGTTTTCAACGGCAAGCAGTAGGTTCCCTTCTCTAGTCCGCTTTACTGTGACCCACACTTTCAATACCTTGGTCTGTCTGCTGAATCCGTGTTTTATCGCATTTTCAAGAATAGGCTGTAGAATCAAGCTTGGGACCAAATAATTGTCGACACCTTCGTCGATGTGCTTTTCAACGATAAGGCTATTCGGGTACCTTGTCGTCATTATATCCAGGTACTTATCCAAAATATCCAGTTCTTTAGACAGTGTGATGGTGGTAACTTCATTGATGTCGAGCATAGTTCGCAACAGGTCCGCTACGTTTACGACCGTATCCTGAGCTTTCTTGACATCGCTGACCATCAATGTAGATATGGAATTCAAGGTGTTAAAAAAGAAATGTGGATTGATCTGAGTCTGTAGGGTATTGAGCTGGACTCCGATCATTTTTAATTTCTCCCTGTTCTGTGCTGCTTCCGCCTCTTTAAGCTGATTTATGAAATAATAGGTATGTGCGATACCAACAATGGAGAAATAAATCAGGAAATTCAGGTCGATCACATTGAAATAATAGTATAACAAGGTCTTAAAATCGACAGATTGTATTTGATGGAGCCCCAATAACTTTTGAATAGTCAACAGCCCAGTGAATATGAAAATCCCCAACAATATCGACATTACGGCATGAACCACTATCATGTTGCCCCATGCCCAATTCCTGATTACCATGTACTTCGTAATCAAAAGAACTATAGACATAAAGAAAACTACCAAAAGGTAATCGGTAAAATAGACCCCAAAGAACATATAGGTCCATGTACTGTCATTGAACCGTTCGCCGATGCTTTTGAAATACACCATTTTTGACGATGAGATAATCAGGAACACTGTGTAGAAACCGACCATCAGGAGCAAAAGCTTCTTATCGATCAAACTTTTTATTTTTTTGAACAATGACATAGGAGAGCAAAAGAGTTATTATATCGTTGAATCGAATTGTGCAATTTCAATGGAATCGAATAAAATTACGGTTTATAATTTAGTTCAAACAGTTAATTTTCAAATGGTAGCATATGCGGTAAATATAGTTGGATGCATCCATTTGATGATTTCAAGTACATTTCATAAAGGTTGTTCTAAAAGGAAAGTATTTATTTCCTTGCCAATCGTTGATTCAAAAGATTCTGGATTTCAGCAGGTAAATGGTAAAGGTCACACCTCTTGCGGTAGCTGACACCAAAAATGAACTGAAAGTTCCTTTATATGATTTGAAAGGGTTCTTTATTGAAGTAAAAGGTTATTTGAATTTGAATTTTTTATTTGGTCTGATTTCTTCGTGTGATGAAATCCTCAAACATTTTTTATGAATTCTTTCTTTGGGAAATTGATTATTGCCGTTGTTTTTTCGTCGTTGAAATCATTTCTTGATATCATATCTGACTAGGAGTTTTGTAAGCTGGTCCGTAGGAACTGTAATTTGTGGTTTCGCCATGTATGTATGCAAAAACTTTTATCTCAAATTCTGGCTCCTGTATATTAAATAGAGTAAATCTACAATCTGTTCAACACCAAAACATTTCTATTTTACACTTTTTACGAAAAGCAATTTTACAATCAAGTTAATCCAACTATTTTTGAATACTCATTAGTTTAACATCAGCAGCATTGGTTTCAGACATAGTAATTCTAACAATCGTATTGCAAAGTCTATTGTTGGCTTTCGTACTTTTTACCCATAAGGGGCCAAAAGTGGTCAGTAATAGATTGCTGGCTACGTTCTTGTTGATCATTGCATTTCAATTTTTTTCTTTGCTGCTCATTTCCTTTTCGCTTTATACCGCTACCCTTCAAGGGTTGATGTGTGTCTTTGGCCTGGCTTACGGCCCACTTTTTTATTTGTACACTTCATCATTGCTGTACTCAAGTTTTAGTTTCAAGGTCAGTTACATTGCACATTTTATACCTTCGTTCATCTTTATTACCGGAGCTCTTGTCGACCATCCGTTATGTGCGGATTTCGGCGACTTACTTTACATAAGTATCCTTACATACCTTGGCCTGTCGGTTTGGAAGATAAACAAGTATCAAAGAGCCGTAAAAAACATTCAATCCTTGATAAGGAGCACAGAACTGGACTGGCTAAAGTGGACATGGACTATCTTTTCCGTGGTCATCCTATTTGACATAGTCGATAGGTTTGTGTGGACACTTGATTTTTTGGACGGTGCCCCGATTACCTATCTTGCCCTTCTTTTTTTGATTTTTTGGATGGTCTACAAAGGCTTGAAACAGCCTCATATATTTATTGGGATCTCAGAACAGGATGAAGCCATGGCCTTGGGCAAAAATAACTTTGACCAAGAGGTCGACGAGCATATCCAAAAGGAATTGGAGGAAATCAAGTCCTATATCGAACGGGAAAAATCATTTAAACAAGCAGACCTATCCATCAATATACTGGCCGAAAACCTGAACGTTTCCCCTAGACGTTTGTCCTTTATGATCAACAATTACCTTGGGAAGAACTTTATGACCTTTATCAATGATTATAGGATTGAAATGGCCAAAAAGCAATTGATCGATTCTGATGACTCCGCTGAGACCGTCTTAGAGGTTATGTACGATGTTGGATTTAATTCCAAATCCTCCTTTTATACGTTGTTCAAATCCAAAACGGGATATACGCCCTTGGCATATAAAAGGAAATATTCGAAAAGAAACTGAGTGTTCGTATTTGTACATACCTGAATTCGAACCGATTTCTCATTGATCAATGAGTTCGGATTCAAGTATTCAAACCTTAAAATCCATATTCCTGGCTTCTTTTGTATTGAAATAATTCATTTGTTGTTTCATTTCATCAAAAGAAAAATCGAATCAATTCAAAAAACAGGACATCATGGGAAAATTATTCAGGATTTTAAAAAAAGTAGGAAAAATAGTGATAGGGCTATTACTATTGATTGCCATTACTTTGGTCACAGCAACACTTTTTTCCAAAAAGGATTACGGTACACCATCGACCAAAATTGGAGGGAACATTGAACAATTGGCATTGACCAATGTGAACATTGTCAGTATGGTGCACAACGATTCCATACTTACCGGCAAGACATTATTGATAAAGAACGGTAGGATAAGGGATGTCATCGAGGACTCTTTGGATATTCCCAACAATTATAGGGTTGTTAACCTTAAAGGTAAATATATTGCTCCGGGACTTATCGACATGCATACGCATATTTTTGACAGGTCCGACCTGCCTATGTACCTGGGATATGGCGTGACCACGGTTAGAAATATGATGGGTTTCCCAATGCACTTAAGGTGGAGGGAACAGGTGAAGTTGAATGAATACCCGGGTCCCCAATTGATAACGGCCGCACCCACCATCAATTCAGGTTCAGATCGGAGCCCGTTCCATAAAAATATCGTTGAGATACAAGAAGGAATAGATGCTGTAAAGGAATACAAGGAACTTGGTTATGACTTTATAAAAATTTACGGTGGGCTCAGTAAAGAGCAATTGACAGGAATTATGGACGAGGCGGTCAAAAATGATCTTTTTGTGGCTGGCCATCCTCCAAAAGAGATAGCACTGGCAGACCTTTTAAAGTATGATATCAAATCATATGAGCATGTGGAAGAAATGGTTCAAAGCTTAATGGACTATGAACTGGATACCATTTTGGGGAGAAGGATAGCTAAAGAGCTTAATCGGGGCAGTGCAAAAATTACGCTCACACTTTCCCCGTTTCACAATATCTATAAAGCTACGCTCCAAGGTGATGATTTTTTGAACACAATCCCTAAGGAAAAGATCAACCCTTTTGTAAGACTGATTGGTAAAAGGCAATTAGGTGAGTGGGTGGACACCAATGAAGGTGCTTACAAATGGAACAAGGAAAAATATGAGTGTATGGAAGCCCTTACCCGAATATTGTACGAAGAGAATGTCGAATTGCTTTTGGGAACAGATACAGGACCAAGCCTAACAGTTCCAGGTATTACCCTGCACGATGAAATGCAGCTATTGAAAAATGTGGGGATACCCAATCTGGAAATCTTAAGATCAGGTACCATTAATGCCGCAAGGGCATTGGGACAAATTGATGAACTGGGTACCATTACAAAAGGAAAGAGAGCGAACCTGATTGTTTTAGAAGTGAACCCGCTCGATGACCTGGTAACCTTGCGGGAGCCATACATGATCTTGAACAATGGAATGGTATATGATCGGGAATCCATATTAAAACTTAGGAAACTTGGGTCGGACAAATCGAACTTGCTGATGACCGTGGGAAGGTTTATGGACCATATATATCAAAAATGATTAAAGGTTTTTTATAAACGGCAAATTCATGCAAACTCAGAAGATCGAGGTCTTTTGAGTTTGTATTTTTTGTTTAGTAATTGTCAAGGAGTTGAAAACATATGCATTCCGATATATAACGGACTAGAGATCCTTCTTTATTTACAATTCTTTTAATGCTACTTAGAACATTAAAACCGGGAACGGAATATGCATGATTAACTATTAAAAAGTCTTTGACTATTTTTAATGCACAAATCGTTGAAATTATGTGCAAATAGATATCCGATTCTATGGATTTGTTGATTGATTTTTTCTCCATTCTTAATGTTGTTACCTGTATTCAAAGCATTTTGCTGATATTCTTTCTTTTAAAGCAAAGGATAGCATCCAGGTATTTTCTTTATTCTCAAATGGCCATTCTTGTCGTAATTATTTTGAATACGGCAAACAGTTATTATGCCACACAATGGAATACGATTGATTTATTGGATGCTATTTCAAATTACTCTTTGATCTTTGTGGGTCCAAGTATGGCAATTAATCTTTTAAGTATTGGTGGCAATGCTGCAAGCAAAAAATATATTCTTGGAAATATATATAGTATCCCTCTTTTTTTTGCACTTATACTAATTCTCGATTTATTCGGAAACTCATCGATTTTGGTGATGATTTTAGCTTTTCTACAAATGGGATTCTTCTTGGGATATGTATCCTATTTGTTCTCCAGACAATTTAAAACCTTAAAATGGATAAGGGCACTTAAATACTACCATATTTCACTACTGATTGTTTTCTCCATCAATCTTGTGGGTAAATTAATGGTGTTTTTTGGACTAATGGAATTGAATGAGGATTGGTTGATCACAATGACCGGTTTTTTTGCGGTACCGATCTATTTTACCACATATATGATCATGAAAGAAGGTCTTGGCTTTTTGGAGATTCGAAATCAACGATATGCCAAGACACCTTTGGATACTACCAAATCTGAAGAACTACTTGCTGCTATCGAAGAACTGGTACAAAACAAAAGGTATTTTCTCAAAAGCGATTTGAATCTTCAAATGCTGGCAAAAGAACTGAATGCACCATCAAAATATATTTCACAGGTAGTCAACCTCAAACTTAACAAAAGCTTTTCCACCTATATCAATGAGTTGAGAATAGAATATGCCAAAAACATTCTTTTAGGGGATGGTGTTGATAAATTCAATATTTCTGGAATAGGGTTGGAATCAGGTTTTAGGTCAAATAGTCAATTTTACAGCTCCTTTAAAAAATTCACGGGCCTCACTCCGACAGACTTTATAAAAAAGCACAAAAATAATACTGAAAACAGTTCGGAATAATTATTCTGGATACTTCCGATTGATTCTTAGTGCTTGGATCATATAACTTGCTTGGGCATAATCAAAAAACAAAATATCAAGAATTATGATTGTTCAAATCTTCATGGTACTACTTTTAGTAGTGCCTATTGTTTGGGGTGTGTTCAATTTGGTAAAGTCCAAAGGGAAAGTTGCACCCAAAGAAATGACCGACTATCGAACGTTGATCAATTCAGCTGTCCTGTACGCGTTGGCTTTTAATATTATATATTTTCTGCAAGAGTTGTTTCTCGTATTTGGGAAAAAAGCTTTGGGCTTGAAGGCATTTCTATACCATAATGATCATAACTGGATGGGTGAGCATCCCAAAATGCTGTTAATGCAGGGATTGGGTGCTTTAGCAATCTTTTTAATTGGATTGATTTCTTTGTTCGCTCATAAATATATTTCGGACTCCAGGGGTATCTGGAAACTTTTTCTTTTGTGGATGGCTTTCCAAGGATTGGTCCAATCCATACCCCAGGTAATGATTTCAGCTCTCGATCCCGGAACAGATGTAGGAGAGGCCTTGGTAGGATATTTAAAATTAGACCAGTCCTTAGTGACTGTATTCGGGGTTGTGTGCGCGATAGCAATGGCTCTTATCTGTATTTATTTTTCTAGATTGTTTTTAGGGTTTGCTGGCGATACTTTTGATTATGGTAATCCTCGGGCGAAATTGAAATACATTCGTTATATAGCTGTGGGAGGGGCACTCATTGGCAGTATTCTTGTGGTGCCCTTTAAGGTTCCTCCGATGCGTCATGCCATAGCTCCCTTAATGGTTTTTATTTTCTCCATTCCTTGGGTTTGGTCATCAGCATCCATGGATGTGAGCATTCATCCTGTATTGAATGGAATACATAAAAAAGTGTACAGACTTCCTATAGTTTTCCTGATTGTTCTTTTACTCTTCTTTCATTTGATTTTGGCAAAGGGCGTGGAGTTTTAATCAATATTGTACCAATCATTTGAAGACTTAATACCGAGTAATTTTTTAGGTGAAATATGCCTTCATTTAAAATAAAACACTAATAAATAAAAAATGAGAAAAAACTTAAAAGTGTTGACCAATTGTATGCTATTGTCGATTTGTATAATCGGTTGTCAAAATAAGAAATCGAAGACCCCGAGTTTGAATAACTTGGATTCAAAATCCAAGACCGATCAAGATACGCTGGTGTATGATACGGCTCCCAATTGGTCAAAGACGAGTGGCAAAATTATATTTTACACCTACAGGCATGATGCTGAAGGTGCTGAACTTTATACGATTTCTCCGGATGGGACGGATTTACAAAGGTTGACCAATACATATCATAACGAATGGTGGAGCGATTTTTCGCAGGCAGATAGCGTCATCTACATTAGCTCAGATTATGGGAAGTCTGAACGTTTTGGAGGGTCGGAAATTTTTACGCTTCGGCCAAACGGTGAATTGAGAAGGATTACCCATGATTCAGACACAACTTCCTTCAATATATATCCAAGGGTGTCACCAGATGGCAGGCGACTTTTGTACTGCTCCAACTGCTTGGGGAAAGATGTCGATAGTGAAGTATATGTAATCCAAGTGAATGGAGAAAATCCTGTGAATTTATCCAATAGCCCTTCTAAAGACCGCTATGGCAGTTGGTCTCCTGACGGTTCTAAAATACTATTTGAAAGTAACCGTAGTGGAACCTTCGAGTTATATATAATGGAGCTTGCGACTAAACAAATTACCCAGCTCACCAATACTACCTACAATAATATTACGGGAGGATGGTCAATCAATGATGAAATTGTGTTCACTTCGGATCGGGATGGTGATTATGAGATATTTGTTATGGATGCAGATGGGGGCAATCAAAGACAGATTACCTTCAACAATGAAAAAGATGTATTACCTAACTGGTCATTGGATGGAAATCGAATAGTATTTTCTTCCTATCGTTTTGGGAAGAAAGACAAAGGCGATATATTCTTGATAGATCGAGATGGAAACAATGAAATTAGATTGACCAAAAAATAAGTTAGTTCATCATTCTATATTCGTTGGGAGAGTAACCTACCTTACTTTTGAATAAACGGGAGAAGTGTTGAGGGTGTTTAAATCCGAGTTCGTAAGCAATCTCACTAACAGATTTAGAAGGATCAAAAATTCTTTCTTTCGCAACTTCGATAAGTTTGATCTGAATGATTTCGAGTGCACTTTTTCCCGTCTCTTTTTTTACTAGATCACCAAAGTAATTGGCAGATAAATATTGTTCTTGCGCAAAATAGCTTACCGATGGATGGCCCAATTCACTTGCTTTTCCAGAGTAAAAATAATTGTGAAGTGACTTCTTGAATTGAAGGACAACACTGTCATTTACTATATCACGGGTAATAAATTGGCGGTCATAAAAGCGCGAGCAATAACGTAGAAAAAGTTCAATGTTGGATACAATAAGTTCTTTGCTGTGCTTATCAATATCACGTTCCAGTTCGAACCGTATTTTATCAATACAATCAATGATAATGCCTCGTTCCTTTTGAGAGAGGTGCAATGCCTCGCTCAATTCATAGGAAAAGAAGGAATATTTGGAAATAATTTCACCTAAGTTGGTCTTGCGTAGTAAATTAGGATGAAACAATAGCGCATAACCGGATGGAACATAGTCATCACCGTTTTCAATCTGGACAATTTGCCCGGGTCCAATAAATACCAAAGTACCCTCTTGAAAGTCATAATACTTTCTACCGTATTTTAGTATACAGTCCGGGTTCTGCTTCAAAAATATTCCATAAAAGTTGAAACGGAGTGCTTCAATGCCCTTTTGCGAATTTCTTTTCAAATTGTGCAGGTTCATCACACTTACCAAAGGATGTTGGGAGATTTGGTTGAACCGATTACAGTAATCGTTTACGGTCTCTAAATTGGTGATCTCGCTCATATCACCACAATGTACCCAAAACAATCAACCAAAACAATAGTTTCCTGTTGGTCAGGGTCATTATCCGTAAAAAAGGTAAATCTTTCTGTAAAATGGGTACGACGGTTGATTGGCATTCCTGCTATCTTTGAGAAAATTAACCAACTAACTTATCATGATAATTATATACTCTACAAGGCGTAGGTGCAATGCTTTGCAATTTTCCCCATTATCTCCTTTCTTCGGCAGAAAATCAATTCAGGTTTTTATTTTAATAAGTAGTCTTTTCATTTTCAATATTTCTTTGGCCCAAGAGGAAAAAAAACCATTTTTGGATGATTTTAGTGGAACAGTAAGTGTTACCAATAATGGTATTTCGTTGATTCCATCATTTTCTTTGGGAGATCCAGCATTGATTTTTGACCTAAAGTTTAAAAAAGGTAGGTTAAGCTTTGAACCGGATATGAGATTTGCCTTGGAAGGTAAACCATGGACCTTTATTTTTTGGTGGCGGTACAAAGCTGTTGAAAAAGAGAAGTTCTCTCTCCGGGTTGGAGCGCATCCAGCTATTAACTTTAGGACTATACCCATTATGAGGAATGGTACTTCGGAGGATATTTTGGAGGCGAGAAGATATTTGGCGGCAGAAGTAGTCCCAACCTTTAAAGTAGCAGAAAACATAGATGTCGGAATGTATTATCTCCATGGCCGGGGGTTTGATGACGGTGTAAAGCAGACCAATTTTGTTGTTTTTACGTCGACATTTAAAAACCTTTATGTAACTGACCAATATTACTTTGATATTACTCCACAGGCCTATTTTTTGGCCACGGATGATTTGCAAGGCTATTATTTGGCGGGATTCTTATCCTTTAAGAAAAAGGATTTCCCATTTTCGATATCCGCTATTTTAAATAAGGCTTTGGATACGGAAATAGTACCAGAAGATGATTTTACCTGGAATATTTCCTTGGTCTATAGTTTCTAAAGGATTAAATAAGGTGCAAGACCATTTTTAGTAGCCCACAAGTATCTTTTTTTTAAGGTAAGGAACCCATCAGAAAATCGAATGAAAGCAATGAATATATTTGAAAGATTGACAAAAGGAGAAGAAATTCCAATAAACGACCCCGACTATGCACAGATAGGAGTTGAGGTCAACAATACCATTGCACTGTCAACTAAACTGAATTCATCCAAAAATGTGGATGAAATCAGAAAGGTATTAAGTGAAATCATTGGTGTTGAGGTGGATAAGAGCACTACACTTTTCACACCTTTTTACACCAATTACGGAAAGAACATTTCGTTGGGAAAAAATGTCTTTATCAATCATGCATGTAGTTTTCTGGATTTGGGTGGAATAACCATTGAAGATGATGTAATGATCGGTCCAAGGGTGAGCATTACTTCCGAAAACCATCCCACGGATATAAAAACAAGAAAAACAATGCTGCCCAGTTCGGTACTCATCAAAAAAAATGTTTGGATTGGGGCAAGCGCCACAATTCTACCAGGAGTAACCGTAGGAGAGAATTCCGTTGTAGCTGCAGGTGCCTTGGTAAACAAAGATGTTCCACCAAATACGGTGGTTGCCGGAGTTCCTGCAAAAGTTTTAAAAACAATAAGTTAATAAGCATATAACTAAATGATCATGAGAAAAGTATTAATTGGAATGCTGACCGTTGCCCTTATTTTGGGCGGTTGCCAAGGAAGTGGGGAGTCCACTAAAAAAAGTATACCCAGTATTGCATTGGAAAAAACCAAGGTAAAGTTGGAGTTGGATGGACAAATCTTCCGGGACTTGAATAAAAATGGCGAACTCGATGTTTATGAGGACATCAATGCACCGATTGAGGATAGAATCGATGATTTGATCTCTCAAATGACAATCGAGGAGAAAGCTGGTGCCATGTTCATGCCTGGAGTTCCGGTCAATGATGATGGTACCTTGGAAAAGAAAGCAGATGCCACAGGACCAGGGGCACGTTACCCTGCAGCTATCGACAATATTGACAATGGAAAGCTGAACCACTTTAATGTTTGGAGTATCCCATCAGAGCCAAAATTGATGGCCGTGTGGTACAATAGCCTTCAAAATCATGCTGAATCCTCTCGCTTGGGAATCCCGGTAACAATTGCATCGGATCCTAGACACCATTTTAGCAATACCATCTTTTCCATGGCAGCAAATGGTTTTACACAGTTTTGCGAAACACCAGGTTTGGCGGCAATCGGAAATGATTCCTTGGTAGAACAGTTTGCCCAAATTGTTCGCAAAGAGTATTTGGCCGTTGGCATCAGGGTGGCTCTGCACCCTCAAATTGACTTGGCAACAGAACCCAGATGGGCAAGGATAAGTGGAACTTTTGGTGAAGATGCCGATTTGACGGCCAAAATGGTCACTGCCTACCTCAAGGGCATGCAAGGGGAAACTTTGGATGAGAACAGTGTTGCCTGTATGACAAAGCACTTTCCCGGAGGTGGACCACAAAAAGAAGGTTTGGACCCTCACTTCGCCATTCAAAAAGGGCAAATTTATCCAGGGGACAATTTTGATTATCACTTGATTCCTTTTGAAGCAGCTTTTAAAATGAACACCGCTTCCATTATGCCTTATTATGGTATACCTACAGATCAAACGGACGAAGAGGTGGCCATGGCCTATAACAAAATGATCATTACCGATTTACTTCGAAATAAATACAACTATGATGGTGTGGTCTGCACGGATTGGGGATTGATAACAGATGTTCAAATGGGACCAGATATTACTTGGCCGGCACGTGCATGGGGTGTTGAAGGACTGTCACCATTGGATAGGGTGCTTAAAATTATCCAAGCAGGATGTGATCAGTTCGGAGGCGAGAACAGACCTGAATTAGTTGTGGAATTAGTAAAAAATGGACAACTGGACGAAGCAAGGATTGATGAATCATTGAGGCGATTGCTACGTCAAAAATTCCAGTTGGGATTATTTGACAATCCTTTTGTGGATGAGAGTAAAGTACCTGAAGTTGTTGGTCGGGAAGACTACCGTGCCATAGGCAATGCTTCACAACAAAAGGCAATGACCTTGCTAAAAAACAAAGATGGTTTCTTGCCCCTAAAATCTGATGTGGCCAAAGTTTATGTAGAAGGAATGGATAGTACGGTTGTAGCACAATATGCAACCGTAGTTGCCACGCCGCAAGAAGCGGATTTGGCCATGTTAAGATTGAATACGCCATGGTATCCGGCAGATACCAAAAATCCATTTGCCCGCTCATTCCATCATGGAGACCTTGATTTTAAGGACGAAGAGAGAACAAGAATCTTAAAAATTATGGAAACTGTGCCTACGGTTGTAGATATATATTTGGACAGACCTGCCGTGATTCCTCAAATTTCTGAAAGTTCAAGTGCATTGATAGCTGACTTTGGTGCAAGTGATATAAATGTTTGTGAAGTGCTTTTTGGAAATGCAAAACCAATAGGGAAGCTTCCTTTTGAATTGCCATCTTCCATGGATGCTGTTGAAAATCAATTGACAGATGTGCCATACGATAGCGAAAATCCGTTATACGCATTTGGCTTCGGATTGGAATATTAAAAATGAATTCCTTTCTGAATTTATTTCACTATTTTAAAGGAAACTTACATAGGACAACAAAAAAAAGTAACCATGGCCACTACCAACACCCAAATGAATAGACGATTATTTTTAAAATCATCAACACTTGCTGGTGGTGGAATGTTGCTTGGCTTTAGCTGGATGATGTCTTGTAAGGACCAAACCAAGAAAATTGGTGAGGTATTGCCTGAGGATTGGATTGAGGTCAACGGTTACATCAAAATTGCAGAAAATGGTTTGGTGACCATTATGTCTCCCAACCCTGAAGGTGGACAAAACGTAAAGACCTCGATGCCCATGATCGTAGCAGATGAATTGGATGCGGATTGGGATATGGTCGTGGTAGAACAGGCTCCTTTAGATACCGATAAATATACCCGACAGTTTATTGGAGGCAGCCAGGCAATTAGGCAAAGTTGGGAACGATTAAGACAAGCTGGAGCTTCGGCAAAGCATATGCTGATGCAGGCTGCAGCGCAGAGCTGGGGAGTCCCGGTGTCTGAAATAACAGTGGAAAAAGGGCAGTTGATACATTCAGCAAGTGGTAAAAAAGGCCATTTTGGTGAGTTTGCCACTGCAGCATCTAAACTTTCAGTTCCTGAAACAGTTACCCTAAAAAATATTGAAGACTTTACCATAATTGGTACTTCCAAAAAGAATGTGGATACAAAAAAGATCATTATAGGTAAGCCATTGTTCGGCATGGATCATATGCAGGAAGGCATGCTAACGGCAATGATAGTACATCCACCTGCTTTTGGTCTGACCTTAAAGAGTTTTGATGCATCATCTGTAAAAAGTATGCCGGGCATTAAAGATGTCTTTTCTATCAAAACCTACAGCGATGATTACGTTTGGCAATATTTTGACACCAATTCTTTTTTGGAATTGGTGGTTGTTGTTGGCGATTCAACATGGGAAGTAATGAATGCCAAAAAAGCTTTGGTTTCCAATATTGAATGGAAACCTAGAGAAGACTTGGTGATCGAAAGGGACAGGTTTGGAAGTAAAACGACCATGACCTATCCTGCCGGATTGGAAAACACTGCGGACCATAACAAAAAGATGCTGGAATTGTCTGGGCAAAAAGCTGCTGAGCGCAGGAAGGATGGTAAGCCGGAAAAGGCCTTAGGTGAAGCTTCACAGATATTGGAGCGTTCTTATACAGCACCATTTTTAGCCCATAATTGCATGGAACCCATGAACTTTTTTGCTTATGTAACTTCAGAAAGAGCTGATTTTGCTGGACCATTGCAAAAACCGGAATTCACGGAGAAGACCCTTTCGGCCCGATTGGATATTCCATTGGAAAAAATTGACATTAAAATGACCCGTTTGGGAGGCGGATATGGACGAAGATCGTATGCGCATTGGTTGGTCGAAGCTGGGATAATCTCCCAAAAAATGAATGCCCCGGTGAAGTTGATGTACACCCGTGAAGACGATATGACAGCAGGAATTTACCGACCAGCATATAGGGCTACGTATAAAGCCGCGTTGGATGCCGATAAAAAGCTAATGGGATTACACTTAAATGCAGGTGGTGTGCCAGAAAGCCCAATGTATGCCGATCGTTTTCCGGCAGGGAGTTTGGATAATTATCTGGCCGAAGATTGGAGCATCCCATCCAATATTACAGTAGGCTCGTTCAGGGCACCCAGATCTAATTTTATGGCTTGTGCGGAGCAAACTTTTCTGGACGAACTAGCAGAGGAAATAGGAAAAGACCCCATAGAATTCCGCTTGGAATTATTGAACCGGGCAGAAACCGACCCCGTTGGGGAACGAAACGATTACGACCCGGCCCGATATAGAGGTGTTTTGGAGTTGGTCAGGGACAAATCCAATTGGGGTGAACAAAAACCAGACGTTTATCGAGGAGTGGCCGCATATTTTTGCCACAACTCCTATGTGGCCCAGGTTTTGGATTTGACGATGGAAGATGGAAAGCCTAAAGTGGACAAAGTATATTGCGCTGTTGATTGTGGTATTGTGATTAATCCCGATGCAGCAAGGAACCTATTGGAAGGTGCAGTAGTAGATGGAATCGGAAATGCGATGTTTGGATCCTTAACTATAAAAAATGGAAAGCCCGACAAGCAAAATTTTGATGACTATCGAGTGATTCGGATGTCTGAAGCTCCAAAAGAGATTGAGGTGTATTTTGTGGATAACCAAATCGACCCCACTGGTTTGGGAGAACCTGCCTTTCCGCCCATATTCCCAGCGTTGGCCAATGCGATGTATAAAGCGACTGGTAAACGATTGTATGACCAGCCTTTTTTGTAAGATGATATATGGTTTTGAATAGAAGATTGGTATAATATTCAATAAATTCTGTGGTTTGAATTTCTTAACTTTGTAGCATGCAAACAAAAACAGAAAGATCTGTATCTCCCTTTAATCAGGAGCTAAAGCTCAAAGGTTTTAATGTTTTTAAAATCGAGGAGGATAGTAGTGCGACCAAAATTTACAGTCGTAAGGATTTTTACAAGATTTGTTTGACCACGGGCAAGAGCATCATTAACTACTCCGATAGAAGTTTTGAGCAGGAAGGGACCATTCTATTCTTTGGGAACCCACATATTCCATACTCTTGGGAGACCATTTCTACCACCTATGTAGGCTACACCTGTTTGTTTTCAGAGGAGTTCTTGAACATGTCCGAACGTTCGGATAGTATTTTAAAATCTCCATTGTTTAGCTTGGGCGGTACTCCGGTACTAAGGATAAGCGAAGAACAACGCTTGTTCCTGAATGCCATTTTTGACAAAATGCTGGAGGAACAGCAAACCGATTACTCCTTTAAGGATGACCTGATTAGGAATTATATCCATTTGATTCTGCATGAAGCCTTAAAGATGCAACCCTCCCAAAAATATGTGCAGCACCAGAGTGCGGCATCGCGGCTGACAAATGTATTTTTAGAGCTTTTGGAAAGACAATTTCCTATCGAGACTGCTGATGATCCCTTGCAATTGAGAAGCCCTCAAGACTATGCTGACAATCTTTCGGTACATGTGAATTATTTGAATAAATCCATAAAAGAGGTTACAGGAAAATCGACATCGACACATATATCCGAACGTATTGTAATTGAGGCAAAAGCACTTTTACAGCACACCAATTGGAACGTAAGTGAGATAGCCTATGCCCTTGGATTTGAGTACCCCACCTACTTTAATAACTACTTTAAAAGACTGACAGGGACCACTCCAAAGGCGATTCGGTCATAATATTTGATTTTCTTACTTTTTGATTCGATAATCATTAACATATAGCTAAGAAGGCATATTAATTTTGTATCGTGTTTTGGGAAGAATGGGACATCCCTGGACACGACTATAAATCAAGAATGATGAAAACACTCATGATTTCAGCTTCCCTGCTCTTTTGTTTTTCTGCCTATTGGCTGTTTTGCGAGGAAATGATTGCTGAAAAAGAAGAACTAACCATCAATGATATGAAGTTAAAAATCTCTTTTGGTGATACGGAATTGACCGCTACCCTTTATGATAATCCAACGTCAAGGGATTTGATTTCCATGCTTCCGATAACAACTGAATTGGAGGATTATGCCAGTAACGAGAAAATATTCTATCCCGAAAGAAAATTGACCAAGGATGGGGCGCCAGGAGGCTACGATCCCAGCAAGGGTGATATTACGTATTATGCGCCATGGGGCGATGTGGCTATTTTTTATAAGGATTTTAATTATTCAACGGGACTTATAG
The DNA here is from genome assembly GCA_040285615.1 of Allomuricauda sp. Classification (GTDB taxonomy): domain Bacteria; phylum Bacteroidota; class Bacteroidia; order Flavobacteriales; family Flavobacteriaceae; genus Flagellimonas. Next base: position 430,454 of record JAVJRL010000009.1, on the reverse strand, counting down.
GTCTGGGTAAAATCGATGATAATGGCATTGAAAAATTACACTCAGTAGGGAATCAACCAGTAACCTTTGAGCTAATAAAAGGTTGATTTGGCTTTATTTGGAAGCTAATAAATCACCCATATTTGATTCTCTTAATTTTAGATTTGATTTTCATTATCAAGAAAGCAATTTTGTGTCGTAACTTGTTGATGTATTGGTTTTTAATTCATTATAAATATTAAATCAATTACCAAATCGAGGTCAAAGAAATAATTTCAAAAACTTAAGAATGAAGAACACAATTGTAACAACGCTATCAGCTTTACTAGTTCTTTTAGTTAGCTGCAAGCAAGATGAAAAAAAACAAGAAATGGCAGAAACTGTCGAAGTGCAGGAGATAGATGCCATTTTCCCTAAAGGTCAAAAAGGGCCTGAACAATTTTTTACGGGCAATGCATATAACTATGGGATGGTTCCCATGGATTCAACGTATACCACGTTAGTGGGGAACGTTTATTTTGAGCCTGGAGCACGCAGTAATTGGCACGATCATCCGGCTGGTCAAATATTAATTATTACAGACGGTGAAGGATTTCATCAAATTGAAGGACAACCTAAAGAAAAATTGATCAAAGGAAGTGTGGTCAAATGTCCGCCAAATGCAAAGCATTGGCATGGGGCAAGCCCGGACAAGGGAATGCAGCAGATTTATATTGTACCCAATACTGAAAAGGGTGTAGTAAACTGGATGGAAGCGGTAACCGATGAACAGTATAATGCCAATTAAGCGACCACATGAAAAAAGATGAAAACAACAAATCCAGAAGATCTTTCCTGCAAAAATCAGCATTGATTGGGGCAGGGGTAACATTGGCGAATCCAATGCAACTATTTGCTGACAACACTATTTCTAACTTTAAACCTATTGACATGGACCAGAATATAAAAACTAAAGGCTATGCGGCTACCGATGACTCAGGTAAGCTTAGCCCATTTGAATTTGAACGTAGGCCTGTGGGCGACGATGATATTTTAATTGATATAAAATTCGCTAGTATCTGTCACTCCGACATCCACCAAGAAAAAGGGCATTGGGGTCCTCAACAGTATCCCCAAGTTCCCGGACACGAAATTGTTGGTGTAGTCGCTGCCGTTGGTAAAAATGTGACCAAATTCAAAGTAGGTGACCGAGCAGGGGTCGGTTGTATGGTAGATAGCTGTATGGAATGTGACAATTGTACACATGGTGAGGAGCATTATTGCGAAAGGGGAGAAACACTTTTTACTTACGGCTATCCTACCGAAGCCGAACCAACAGGTATCACCCAAGGAGGGTATTCGGATAAAATTGTAGTAAGAGATCATTTTGCGGTCCATATTCCGGAGCATATCAGCTTTGAAGAGGCTGCACCGTTACTTTGTGCCGGGATAACCACCTATTCTCCATTGATGAAAGCGGATTTTAAAATCGGCGATAAGGTGGGTGTTGCTGGTATAGGTGGATTGGGCCACATGGCCATTAAACTTGCGATTGCCAAAGGGGCAGAGGTGTATGCATTTACCACAACGGCAGATAAAGTAAGTGATATAAAATCCTGGGGAGCCAAAGAGGCCATAGTAGTGGATTCATTGGAAAAGCTACAACCATGGAAAGGTAAAATGGATTATATGATTTCAACCATTCCCTATGCCTATGAGTTGTCATCATACATGGACTGTGTTAAACCCAATGGCTTTTTTACCCAAGTGGGAGTGCCGATAGGTGGGGAGTATACGGTCAATAGCTTTAATATGATGTTCAATAGGGTCAACTACAACACTTCCTTGATTGGAGGTGTGCCAGAAACTCAAGAAGTAGTGCATTTCTGTGCCGACAATGGGGTCCGTCCAGAAATTGAAATCATCAAGGCCGAGCAAATAAACGAAGCTTGGGAAAAAGTGGTGAACAAGGAAGCACGATACAGATATGTTATCGATGCCGCCACATTTTAATCAAATTAATAACAATAAAATTTACTATGATAATACAAGAAACATATACACTAAATAACAACGTAGAAATTCCAAAATTGGGCCTTGGTACCTGGTTTATTGATAATGAAGCAGTGGTACAAGCCGTAAAAGATGCAGTTGAGCTGGGATATCGGCATATCGATACTGCCCAAGCCTATCAAAACGAAGAAGGCGTAGGAATTGGCATTAAGGAAAGTGGATTGGATAGAAGTGAACTTTTTGTGACCACCAAGCTTGCTGCAGAAGTAAAATCTTATGATGACGCCGTGGCTGCCATTGATAAATCTTTGGAAGTAATGGGATTGGATTATATTGATTTAATGATCATCCATAGCCCAAAACCATGGCAGGATTTCCAAGGTGAAGAGCGTTTTTACGAGGGGAACCTTGAAGCTTGGAAAGCTTTGGAAGAAGCGTATGAAGCAGGAAAACTTAAAGCTATTGGTCTTTCCAACTTCGAAATTGAAGATGTACAAAACATTTTGGACAACGGAAAGATAAAACCAGCTGTGAACCAAGTGTTGGCGCATATTTCGAACGTGCCAGAAAAGACTTTAAAATTCTGTGAAGAGAACGATATTTTGGTTGAAGCCTATTCACCTATCGGACATGGAGAATTGTTCAAAAATGAAGAGGTGGTGAAAATGGCGGAGAAATATGGAGTATCCGTACCACAGTTGGCCATCCGTTTCGATTTGCAGTTGGGTCTTCTTCCTTTACCAAAAACCGCGAATCCGGACCATATGAAAAACAATGCCGAGCTTGATTTCGAAATATCACAAGAAGATATGGGAGCGCTTCAAAGTCTGCAAAAAATAGAAGACTACGGTGAGGCTAGTAAGTTTCCGGTATTTGCCTAAGTGAATCAAGGAAAGGAATTTAAAATAGAAAAAATAGAATCATGAAAATCTATAAAAATGGGGAAATCCCATCCATGAAAGGACCGGAAGAATGGTTTACTGGAGATGTGATTGTGGATCCACTTTATCAAAATGTAGAAAATGTCACCAAAGGTGCAGCTGCCTTGGTCACTTTTGCACCAGGAGCAAGAACAGCTTGGCATACCCATCCTGCCGGGCAAACCTTGATAGTACAATCCGGGTTGGGGTGGATTCAAATGGAAGGTGGGCCCATTGAGGAGATTCGTCCGGGGGACATTGTTTACTTTGAACCCAACGAAAAACACTGGCACGGAGCATCTCCCAACAAGGCCATGAGCCATATTGCAGTACAAGAGGAAGTAGATGGCGAAGTAGTGACCTGGATGGAGAAAGTAACCGATGAACAATACTCCAAAAGCTAGAATGGAGTATTGAAAGATGCTATTGAAAAAGAGAATATCGCTTTGGGCAATAAAGGAATTCTTTATTGCCCAAAGTTTTTAACTACAAATACATGAGTGAGTTATCAATAAAATTAACGGCTGAAGAAATAGAACAAATAGCCGAAGCCGATGATTTTCATATATCCGTTTTACGGGAAGATGGAGAGACCTATGGAACCTTGACTTGGATTTGGTCCGTGGCCCTGGATGGCAAACTCTATGCACGGGCATACAATGGGGTCAATTCCAGATGGTATAAATCGGCAATAAAGCAAGAAATCGGCAAAATTAAAGCGGCCGGCATGGAAAAGAAGGTCCGTTTTAAGACGGTTGATGGACCACTAAATGATAAAATTGATGAAGCGTATCAAAAAAAATATGGTTCAAGTCCCTACTTGGGATCAATGATAAGCGATAGGGCCAAAGAAGCGACGATAGAAATAACAACGTTTAAATAAGCTTTCATTTCCATCATAGCATGTAATTTTTAGGAAATATAGGGTGTAAAGTGTTCGGTTTAATTTTTAAGTACACAAAAAGTGTTATATTAACACTTTAAAATTAAACCCAGTAAAATGAAGAAGAACAACTACCTAAAACTTCTTCTTGTTTTTGTGTGTGTATCCACTCAAGCCCAAGATATTTTTATAACAAATACTCAGAATAGGAACTTTGTCAGTTTAAACGGAAAGTGGAAATATGTTTTGGATCCCTATCAAACTGGCGGTATGGGAGGGATGCCTGTTTATAAAAACTATATTCCTACGGACAAGTCTGATCGAGTGGAGTATGGATTTGATACTGGAAAAACACTTTGGGTTCCCGGAAGCTGGAACACCCAACATCCCGAACTGACTTATTTTGAAGGAAATATATGGTACCGTAAAACCTTTGACAAGGACGACCTTTCCGAAGACAAACGTTACTTTATCCATATTGGTGCAGCAAATTATAAAACCACGGTAACTTTTAATGGTAAAATCCTCGGAAAACATGAAGGAGGTTTCACTCCATTTTCCTATGAGGTAACCGACTTTATAAAAGAAAAGGACAATTTTTTAATTGTTGGGGTAGACAATACCAGAGCTGCGGACAATATACCCTCCAAGGTGGCGGATTGGTTCAATCATGGAGGTATCATACGGGACGTAAAGTTAATTGAAACACCATCCACTTTTATCAACAATTATTATGTTTCCCTCGATCCATCAACCTTGAACAAAAGAACTAAAAGAATCAAAGGCACCTTGGAGCTAAGTGGAAAATTAACGTCCGGAACAGCGCAATTCATCATACCTGAATTAAATGTAAATCAAGAAATAGTGCTTAACGCTGAAGGTAGTAAGGATTTTGATGTCAATGCAAAAGGAATTGAGCTTTGGTCGCCAAAACATCCTAAACTATACAATGTGACCTTGGTGGCTGGCAAGGATACCATTAGTGATGAAATTGGGTTCAGGACTATAGAAACCCGGGGAAAACAAATTGTTCTCAACGGGGAGCCCATTTTTTTAAAGGGTATATGCCTCCACGATGAAAACCCTTTGCGCAAAGATCGCTCAAACGCTATTGAAGATGCTGAACTTGTATTGGGATGGGCACAGGAATTGGGCTGTAACTTTATCCGACTGGCCCACTATCCACATCAAGAGAATATTGTTCGACTAGCTGATAAATTGGGTATATTGCTTTGGGAGGAGCTGCCGTTGTATTGGGGTATTCAGTGGGATAATCCTGAGGTATTGGAGAAAGCCAAAAAACAGTATGCCGAAATGATCGATAGGGATTATAATCGAGCTAGTACCGTTATTTGGTCCATTGCCAATGAAACAGCTTCTATTCCCGACAGAAATAACTTTTTGGGAGAATTGGCGGATTATATCAGAAGTATCGACGACACCCGTTTACTTTCGGCGGCCATTAAAAAGGACCAAGAACTGGATGGACATCCCGATAGCGTCTACACCTATAATGACCCACTTATAGAAAAGTTGGACATTATCAGTATTAACGAATATTTAGGCTGGTATGGAGGAGCTCCGGAAGAAACTCGAGATAAATCGTTCGAATTTGGTTTTGATAAACCAGTGATCGTGAGTGAATTTGGAGGTGGGGCGTTGCAAGGTTTCTATGCGGATAAAAGAACCAGGTGGAGCGAAGAATTCCAGGAATATCTTTACAAGGAGAGTTTGTCTATGTTCGACAAAATTGATGGACTTTCTGGAATGGCTCCTTGGATCTTGGTGGATTTTATGTCGCCATTAAGACAGTTACCAGAGATACAAGATGGATGGAACCGTAAGGGGTTGATTTCCGAAAAGGGTCAGAAGAAAAAAGCCTTTTTTGTGCTCCGGGATTATTATAAAAAGAAGTGATCGCTTTGTAAAGTGAACGCAAACAAAAAATGGCAATTGAAAAATTGCCATTTTTTGTTTTCATTTGTTCAATTCTTATTTGAACAGGCGTTGGGCAAAAATGGTCAAATAATCTCTCCAGTTGTTCCAAGTATGCCCACCTTTGGTTCCCACAAATTCGTATGGCATGCCCAGACCGTCCATTTTCGTTCTAAAATCCTGATTACCCTTAAGGATCATATCCATATCATCTTCCCCAATGGCCATCCAATACAATTCGTAACCGTTTTCCATTTGTTGCTTCAATTTTTCATCTTGGTCTTCATACATCGCAGATGTTACATTGTTCATTCGTACACCTAAAGCGGATGAAAAGAGTCCGATGTAATCAAAAGTATCGGGATAGTTCAAAGCAATATTGGCAGTATGAAATCCTCCCATGGATAACCCAGCTATAGCACGACTTGCTTTTGCATCCTCGGTACGATAATTATCTTTGATAAATGCCATCACATCGCCAAAAGTTTCCTCAAACTTGCCATCCATGGTGTTGGGAAGCATGAATGTGATTTTCGGGAAGCCACGACTGCCATTACCAGGAGATGCCTGTTGAAAAACATTGCCATTGGTCATTACCACAATCATAGGTTCCGCTTTGCCTTGGGCAATAAGGTTGTCCATAATTTGTGCCGCCCTACCGGAACCCAACCAAGCTTCTTCGTCACCTCCTACGCCGTGCAAAAGATAAAGAACAGGATAATCTTCAGTACTGCTCTCATATCCCGAAGGTGTATATACTGCCATTCTACGCTTTTTATTGTTCCCGGGAGAATCGTACCAGCGGTAGGCCACTGTTCCATGGGGTACATCTTGTACTTTGTACATATCGGCTTTGCCACCTTCGACCAAGAATATGTTGGAAAGATTGCTCACATCCCTAATGGCGTAGGAGTTTGCAGGATCTAGGGTTCGAACACTATCAACGGAGAAATGGTAACGATAAAGCTCCGAAGGAAGCACAGGTGTCGTAAAGGTCCAAATGTCTTTATCTCCTTTTTCCATTTCATAAGAAATGGGTGCAAAAGCGTTATCGCCATCCAGACTACCGGAAACACTTACGGTCTTGGCCAAAGGAGCCTTAACACGAAAGGTTACCGTTTTGTCTGGGTTGATTTCGGGGGAAACTAACGAGGGTTCGTTGAATAGATCTTGTTGGGCATAGGATGATAGGGTTATCAAACCCAAGGCCAATACAATAAATTTGTTTTTCATGATAAGGTTTTGGTTATTTTATGTGCTCTGCTATTTTTTGAGGATTTGTAAATCGTAAGCCGATAAACAATTTCTAGATTGTAATCGTACACCTTCAAACCCATCGTTTTGAATTTAATTCAACACAATACCGACTGATTATCCAGTAAAATTATAAGATAAACTTAACTATTGCTATACCAAGATTACTGATAAAGCTACCCGTATTACCGATGCATCATAAATTGCTGATGATCAGCGTTTTTTTATGAGCTTGCCGTTTTCTTTTTTGACATCAACAAGAAAAGTGTCCCGCATAACAACCAAGCCGGCAAGGTCATAAAGGATAAAAAGACGTCAAAAGTTACCGATATAAAATAACAAACTCCAAAACTGATGGCCCAAGCCCAAAATACCGCTCTATTGAACTTTACATTCATCTTTTCTGCATAATCAATCACAATATTGGCTTTTTTGCCATAAAAATGCTCAAATACGATGATCGCTCCCATTGGTGCCAAAATAAAACCGTACAGGGCTACAAAATCTAACAATTTCATGGCAAATGCAGGAAACAATCCGGCCAATGTGGCCACGCTTCCGGCAATAATGGTTACCCAAAAGGTTGAAGTTTTGGGAATAATGGCCTGAAATGCCAATCCTGCCCTGTAAATGGTAGGGTTGGCCGTTGTCCATCCTGCTAGAACCACAGCAATGGCACCAAAGATGCCCAGAGCATTGTAGGCCAAAGGACCAGGAGCTACAGTTGGTGCGGTTCCACCGGCCAAAGCAGCCTGAGCTTCGGGAGACTTTAGATACACTGCATAGAGTAGTGCTGCTGCTATCCATGCCATATAGTGACCTACGTACATTCCTGCCGCGGTAGTCCAACCCGAACTTGCCTTTTTAGCAAACCTAAATACGGATAGGTCGGACATGCCTACGTGCATGGCTGCGTTAGCGAACCAAGACCAAATGGCCACATGCCAAAAAGTATATTTTATCTGTCCAGGAAAAGGTTCACTGCCCTCTCCCCAAATATTCCAAAAATCAGAAAAACTATTTACATCAAGGTCACGCAGGGCAACTATACCACTGGCCAAAAACGCCAATACAATAATCGGGGACATATAATTGGCCGCTTTGGAAACGGTTTCGTAACCTTTGGCGGCAATTATGGAAATAACAGCTCCGATGAGTATAACAATAATAATCCAGGTAAGTCCATTGGGCATGGTATCGGTCAACTTGGGCATTTCCATATCAAAAGGAATTCCAACCGCTGTGGCGGACACTGTAATCATTGCTCCCGCCAAAAAACAAAAAAGAATGCCATTGGCAAGGTTATAAACTGTCACCAAATTTTTTCCAACTATTTTCTCTAATTGGTAGTACAGGGTAAGCCTATACTTGACCGCTATTTCTGCGGTAAGAAATCGCCAGCTCAACACTGCCAAAAGATTTCCCAAAAGAAGGCCAACAATTAAGTCGAAGGCGCTTACACCAGTTGTTAAAAAAAGTGGGCCGATTACGAATTCGGTACCTGCTGCATGTTCACCGGCGTACATGCCCAAAAAGCTTTTCCAGCTTTTCAGTTTTGATTGGGGTACGGGCTCTCTTTCAAATTCTCCGCCTGCGATGTCCTCAATTTCTTCTTCGATGTTATATTGGCTCATGTGGATGTAGTATGTTAGTTATTTATGTGCTTTTTTGTTAAATCAAATGCTTGTGGAGGTCTTGGATATTCTCACAGCACAATTGATCCATTATTTGTTGAAGCTGGACTTTAAGAATGGTCATGGTATGATCTCCTCCTTTGTTGCCTAGAGCAGCGGCACCATACATAAAGGAGCGACCCATAAAGGTAAACTCAGCCCCTCTGGCCAGTGAACGTGCCATATCGGGACCTGAACGCATTCCACTGTCCATCATCACGGTAATTTGGTCTTTATATTTAGCTGCAATACGTGTTAGAGGTGCTATGGTGGATTCTCCAGCATCCAACTGTCGTCCCCCGTGATTGGAAACTATGATGCCATCGAATCCTAATTTGATGGCCTGTTCGGTATCTTCTTCCGAGGCCACACCTTTTAACACCAATTTTCCTTTCCATTTGTCCCTAATCGGCTTGATGCGCTCTTCGTTTAAACGTCCCGAAAAGGTTTTGTCCATAAACTTGCCCAATTGCTTTAGGTTGAGTCCCTCTGGGGTATATGGCCTTAAGGTTTCAAATGTTGGAATACCATGTCTAAGGGTCTGAAAAGCCCAATTTGGTTTTCCCAATATTTGAAGAATATTGGCCATCGTCATTTTTGGTGGAAGCGCCAATCCATTTTTAAAATCCCTTGGACGGTAACCGAATGTTGGTACATCGCAAAGCAATACCAAAACAGGGCAACCTGCCGCGGCTGCTCTATCCAGAATATCGTTCCTTACCTCGTCCTCTGCTGGATTGTACAATTGAAACCATGCTTTTCCTTCGGTGAGTTCGCTAGCCCGTTCTATATCCATAGTGGTCACAGTGCTCAAAATAAACGGTACATTGTGTTTGTTCGCGGCTTTGGCTAAAATTTCAGGAGAATTGGGCCACATCAATCCTTGAAGACCTACAGGTGCCACACCAAAAGGAGCATCGTATTCTTCTCCAAACAATGTGGTTTTAATGGAAGCACCCTTAAAATCCTTGATATAGGTCGGTTTAAGTTGTATATCTCTAATTTCGGAGGTGTTTCTACGAATATTGACATCTTCGTTGCAGCCTCCATCCAAATATTCAAATGCAAAGCGCGGAATTCTTTTCTTGGCTTTATCCCTTAAATCGTCAACAGAAGGATACCGGGTATCAAAATTTTGGGCCATATCAATTTGTAATTAGAGGTCTGTGTTTTTTTAAAGCGTAGTTCTTTTTTAGGAACTTTTGGTCGAGTTCCACGTTGGAAATGGCAATAGCAGCACCAAGGGCGGAGCCGAGGGACGCATCTGTGGTTTTGACTTTCATTCCTTCAAAACCTCGGGCCAATAATTCCACAAATATTAGGTTGTTGGTGAAGCCGCCATCAATATACAATTGGTTTATCTTTTCTTTGCCAATGGCTCTTCGAATACTTTCTATTTGCAGTTCCACCAATTCCATCATCAACTGGTGGTAAGCTTTTTCATAGGAACTGAAACTCGTTTGGGTTTGGATGTCCTTAGTTTCCATATCAAGTCCGACCCATTTGAATTTATGGGTGAAATTTTCATTTAATCTTTGATGGATCTCGGCGTCAAAAACCACTGTTTTATGATAATCCTCGGAAACGCCGAAAATCGATGCGAGTTTCTTTATCTGTTCGTTGTATTCGTTGCCCAAGAATAAACGTGCAGCCTTAACAGGTTCACCATTGATACGCATATAATTAATGCAATTGGAACCTGAGTCCTCATCTGTAAGTGGTTCTTTGGAAAATGGATTCAGGGCAATGCTCCACGTACCCGTCGAAAGCAACAGGAACTTTTTGTCAATGCTTCGGATGTACGGTAGGAGGGCTGATGAACTGTCGTGTATACCAACACCCACTTTGATTTGATGTCCCATGAGGTTGGTGTTGATACTGGTTCCCGTATCCACGATGGAAGGTAATATTTTATGTATTTCCTCTTGGTATACCCACTCGTGGTAGTCCTCTTTTTCGTAGTTCCAAAGCGCAGTATGGCAACCAATACTGGTATATTCACTAACCGGAATTCCCGTAAACAAATAGCTTAGATATTGTGGTAAATGAAGTGAATATTTGATTTTTGAAAATAACTCCGGTTTTTCGTGTTTTAACCAATAGAGTTGGATACCCGAGTTGAGCATCCCCTCTCGCGTGGTGCCCGTTTCCCTACAAAATTTTAATTCGGGCCCATACTGCGCATAGAACTTTGCTATTATGTCTTTATTAATGGGTTTGGTGTAATTGTATAGCGGGGTAACCACTTGGCCCATATCATCCAAATGAACGAAGCTCGCTCCATAAGATGAAAAATTGACCGCTTTTACTTTATAATCTTTGGATTTTAGAATGTTGTGAAAGGTATTCTTAATCCAGTTTTGAAGCTCTGTAAGGTTTTCCGTGGGGTATCCGTCCTCATCTTCCGTTGGCTCCAAGTATTTGTAATCGCGATAAACCTCTTTGAAGTCCATATCAAAAAGAAAAAACTTTTTGTTGGTCTTGCCAATGTCAAAAACAGCGATTACCTCTTTTGCCATACCTTCTGGGTTATAGTCCTGTTGCCATTGTATGTTTGCCCCTTTCGTCAACCAATTTCTTCCGAACCTCCAAATGCCTATAGGTATCCAATGGGTTCAAAGCTCCTCCGTTCGATACCCGGGCACGCTCCAAAAGCGGACGGACATCGGTAAGGTAGGCCTCTTGTAAAATTTCTTGGCACAAGGTTACATCGTGATTCTTTTGTGCTTCACGAAGCGCTTTTTGGTCTACCAAAAGTGCCTTCGCATATGAAGAACGGATGGCCTCCAAGGATTGCATGAGGTCTTCCAATGGGTCTTTTATATTATGGCTCGCATCTATCATCCAAGCAGGGTAAGGATTTTGTGGATTGTTCTCCATGCCGTATACCAACTCATTGAAAATCAAGAATAGGGAATATGGTTTAATACTACCTACGGTAAGATCGTCATCTCCATATTTGCTATCATTGAAATGAAACCCTCCCAGTTTGCCTTTCATCATCAAAGTGGCCACAATTTGCTCTATATTGGTATTTGGCAGATGATGTCCCAAATCTACCAATGTATATGCTTTTGGACCACATTCATTGGCCAACATAAAGGAGGTGCCCCAATCCTGAATTACTGTGCTGTAAAAATTGGGTTCGTAGGGCTTGTATTCAATAAATAGTTTCCAATCTTCAGGTAGGGTCTTGTAGATTTCCTGTAAACTGTCCTGGGTATTTTTGAGAACGGTCTGGAAATTGTTCTGACCGGGAAAACTTGAACCATCAGCCAGCCAAACGGTCAAACTTTTGGAACCTAATTTTTCTCCCAAGCGGATAACATCAATATTGTGTTGTACGGCCTGCTCTCTTGCTTTGTCATCCGTACTGCAAAGTGACCCGAATTTATAAGAATGTTTTTGGTCAGGTTGGTCTTGGAAGGTATTGGAGTTCATGGCATCAAACTTGAGACCAAGCGATTTTGTCAAGGCTTTAATTTTCTCTGCATCTTTAGGCACATCCCAAGGGATATGCAGTGAAATGGCTCCTGCGGATTTTGTCAGCGCATGGATAAGGCCCACATCTTCTATTTTTTGCTCCAATGTTCCAGGTTCACCGTGATAAGAGAATCTTCCAAAACGGGTTCCTCCGGCACCAAGGGCCCAACTTGGTATGGCTACTTGAAAGTCCCCAATTTTTTTTAGGATACCTTCAACATCAAAATCCTTTTTGCTAAGGTTGTTGGCCAAAAAGTCAAAACTTTGATCATGTTTGTCAAAGCTGTTTTGATTGTGGGATGCTATATGTTCTTTATTTAAAATCATAAGGTCTTGTCATCTTTAAAAACCGTAGGCCATAATCTGGCCTACGGAGTACTTAAAATTTAACTAAACTAACTCAAAACCTATCTTGTAAATGCATTGGCCATGCCGCCATCCACATTGATAATGTTTCCAGTACTTTTGTCCAGTAGTCCAACGAAGGCGAAAACCCCATTGGCAATATCTTCTGGATATATAATTTCGTTGAGCAGGTTTCTTTTTGCATAATGCGCAGGTAGGTCTTTTACTTCTATACCATATGCTTTGGCGCGTCCTTCGGCCCATTCTCCTTCCCATATTTTACTCCCTACGATCACACCATCAGGGTTAACGGTATTTACTCTAATTCCTTTACCGCCCAGTTCTGCTGCAAGTAGACGTACCATATGTAGCTGGGCCGCTTTGGCAGTTCCGTAACCCACATTGTTGGGTCCGGAAACCAAGCCATTTTTACTGGCAATGCTTATAATATCCCCACCCAAATCTTGTTTGTTCATAATTTCCACTCCTTGTTTAAAAAGCTCAAATTGACCTTTTACCAGTACATTTTGGAGTAAATCCCAATCTTTTTCGGTAGTCTCCTCCAATGGTTTGGATATGGCCAAGCCGGCACTATGGATTACCAAATCGACACCACCAAATTCCAAACAAGCATTCTTATAAGCTTTGCTTATGGAATCCTTACTTGTTACATCGCAGACAGCATAACTGGCAACATCTCTTGGATATGTTTCAACAGCCTCTGTTAATCTATCCTCGGCAATATCCGTTAATACTACGTTTGCCCCCTGTTCAGCAAGCTTATCAGCAATTGCCTTTCCAATTCCACCTCCAGCGCCAGTTACCAGAGCTACTTTTCTTGAAAGTGGTTTTTCTTTAGGCATGCGCTGCAATTTAGCTTCTTCCAGTAACCAATATTCGATATCAAAAGCTTCTTGCCTTGGTAAGGAGGTATAGGCAGAAATAGCTTCTGCACCACGCATTACGTTAATGGCGTTGATGTAGAATTCACTAGCTACACGTGTAGTTTGCTTGTTTTTTGAGAAACTAAACATTCCAACCCCTGGATAAATAATGATTACTGGGTTGGGGTCTCGCATTGCAGGACTGTTGTCATGCTTGCAGTTCTCGTAATATGCTGCATATTCATTTCTGTATTGTTCAAAGGCAGGCTCCAATTTTTTCAGTACATCTCCTGTGTTAGATAGGTCTTCATTGGGGTCCAAAGTCAATACCAACGGCTGAATCTTTGTCCGTAAAAAGTGATCAGGACAAGAGGTTCCCATCGGCGCCAATTTTTCCAAATCGTTACTGTTGATATATTCCATCACCACTTCTGCATCTGTAAAGTGGCCGATCATTCGGTTTTCTGAAGAGCATAGCCCACGAAGCAACGGCATCAATTGTGATGCTTTCTCCTTCCTTTCGTTGGCATGCAAGGATTTCACTTTTTGTCCTCCAAAAACTTCACCCTGTTCCTTGATTTTGTTTTCGATATAGTCAGAAGCCATTTCTATAACTTCCAGACTGTTGATATAGCATTCAAAAGAAGTATCGCCCCAAGTAAACAAACCATGACTTCCTAAAACGATACCCCTGATTCCGGGATTTTCATTCAAACATTTTTCCAATTGGAGGCCAAGGTCGAAACCGGGTCTTTGCCATGGTACCCAACCCATAGTATCGCCCCAAATTTCTTTGGTCACCTTTTCACTGTCCTTAGCCGCGGCGACTGCGATCAATGCATCTGGATGCAAGTGATCAATATGCTTAAAAGGGAGCAATCCGTGCAATGGCGTGTCGATTGAGGGGGCTCGACTGTCCAAATCATAGATACAGTGATTAAATAGACCTACCATCCTGTCTTCATCGTGTAATCCTTTGTAGACTTTCTTTAAATTTCTAAGGCGTTCGGTATAAAGACCGGCTATTCCTGATCGGGTTAGAGTTCCAATATCGCCTCCAGAACCTTTAATCCACATTACTTCAACATCTTCGTTGGTCAAAGGGTCTTTTTCAATAGTTTTGCAACTTGTATTTCCCCCTCCGTAGTTTGTAATCCTTAAATCGGAGCCCAAAATATTGGACCTATATAGGAACAAAGCCACTTGGTCATCACCAAGTTCCAAGGCCTTTTGTTCGTCCCATAGATAATCCACGTGTTTAAAAGTCTTTATCCCCATCAGGTTATTTTTTTTATTATTGTTGTTGGTAAATGTAGTTACCCATTTTCTATTAAGTGTTCTGCACTGTTAAGTAAACCAGTTCTAAAAGTTAGTAAAATGTTGGAATTAATTGATATAAAAGAAGAATCTAAAGTACCCAAGTACAAGCAGATTGTGGATTCCATTTTGGCGGCCATCGAGAATGGCAAGATCAAATTGGATGATAGGTTGCCTTCCGTGAACGAACTTTTGATCGAATTTGATATTTCCCGAGACACGGTGGTCAGGGCATATGATCACTTAAAGAAAAATAAAATCATCGTCTCGGTTCCTGGAAAGGGCTATTATGTAAAGAAAGATCAACTTGCATTAAAGGCCAAGGTTTTTCTATTGTTCAACAAACTTAGCCCTCACAAAAAAATTATTTATGACGCATTTGCCAGGACCTTGGGGGACAATGCAACCATCGACTTCTTTATATATGAGAACAACTACCGACATTTTAAAGAACTCATATTGGATTCCAAGAAACGCTCCTATACATATACCCACTATGTGGTCATCAGTCATTTTGAAGAAGGTGGGGACGATGTGCTTAGTTTTATAAAAAAGGAGATTCCATTGGAAAAATTGATTGTATTGGATAAAAGACTTGATGGATTATCTAATACGGTGTCCAGTATTTATCAAGATTTTGAAAAAAACATTTATTCGGCCTTGATGGAACTAAACCCAAAGCTTAAAAAGTATCGCCAAATCAAGTTGCTCTTAAGAAAGAAGACCTATCACCCAATCGAGATTAAAAAGGGTTTTATTAAATTTTGTGGGCAATTTGCATACGAATTTGGCATAATCGAAGAAATAGAGTCCAGTGAAATTGAAAGGGAAACGGTATACATCAATCTAAAAGAGAACGACCTGGTTACTTTGATCAAAAAGATTAAGCAATCTGAATTTGCTTTAGGGAAGGATGTAGGTATTATCTCTTACAACGAAACACCATTAAAGGAAATACTTTTGGATGGCATTACTGTAATATCTACTGATTTTGAAAACTTGGGTAAAAAGGCTGCGGAAATCGTACTGAAAAACCAAACAATCTACACTGAAAACCCTTTTTACGTCATCCCTAGAAACTCCTTGTAGTCTACCTTAACTTGTTTAATTTGTAATAATTAACTATTCCGTATCAGAACAGTACAGAACGGAATAGTTCTCCCCTAACATTATCTTAACATTGTTGTGAATCAATTGCCAGACATGTGATTGTGATTCATTTTTGGCCCAATTTATATGCACAAATATTGGGTCGATTACACAAATTAATTAACTAAAAACAAACTATGAGGACTAAAAAGACATTATGGTTAGGGGTTCTTTTTATGGCTATCTTCTGTGGCTTTACAGCCCACGCACAGCAGCGGATCACCGTAAATGGAACTGTAACAGATGCAGAAACTGGCCAACCCTTACCGGGCGTAACCGTGGTTGAGCAAGGTACCACTAACGGTACTAGTGCCGATTTTGATGGGAATTATTCTATTGACGTGGCTTCAGATGGCGTATTAACCTTTTCTTCCGTGGGTTATGCAGCGCAAAACATTCCTATTAACGGAAGAACACAGATTAATCTAAGTTTATCGGTTGATAGCCAGCAACTAGATGAGGTTGTTATTGTTGGATATGGTACCCAGACCAGTAGAAAGGTAACCGGTGCAGTTCAACAGATTGACTCCGAACAACTTGCTGACATACCTGTTCCACAGGTGACGCAAAAACTACAAGGTAGACTGGTTGGTGTACAAATTAATCAGACAACGGGTAAACCAGGTCAGGGTATACAAGTAAGAGTACGTGGTCAGGCTTCTATTTTAGCAGGTAGCGACCCATTGTACGTCGTGGATGGTTTCCCAATAGTTGGGGATATCAGCTCCATTAACCCCGATGAAATTGAGAGCATCAGTGTTCTTAAAGATGCGGCTTCCACTTCATTATATGGTTCGAGAGCTGCTAACGGGGTTGTACTTATTACCACAAAATCTGGTAAAACCGAACAAGGAGGATTTTCTATCAGCTATTATGGAGGGGTACAGGCTCTTCCACAAAAAGGACGTCCAGATTTAATGAACGGTCAGGAGTTTGCACAGTTCAAAAAAGAATCTTTTGAAGATTTGGGGCAACCTGTTCCCGAGCCTTTTCAAAACCCAGAACAGTATGGTGAAGGTTACAACTGGTACGATGCCATGTTCAGAACAGCACCTATCCAAAGCCTTAACATTAATTGGAACGCAAGGGGAGAAAGATCTTCTGTGGCCGTAGTGGCCGGTGTTTTCCAACAAGAAGGTGTTATGGTGAACTCTGATTTCAAAAGATATTCTTTACGAGCAAATTCTCAATTCAAATTAAATGATCAATTGGATTTGGGATTGTCCGTAGCGCCAACATATACTATAGACAATTTGCCAAGTTCCGATGGTGCGTTTTATGCTACCAACGTAAATGCTGGGATACCAGGTGGTTTGGTAACCAATGCTATGCAAACATGGCCTATCCTACCCTACAAGAATGAGGATGGAACCTTGCCATTAACAGCTTGGATTCCAGGAATCAGTGCATTCCCGACACCTAACTGGTACCGTGCAGCAAAAGAGATTACCAACGAAACTAAATCTTTACGTGTTCTTGGGAATGTATATCTTCAATACCAACCTATTGAAGGGCTACGTCTAAAAACATCCATTAACGGGGATTTCGGAAACTCTTCCTTCTTTAACTTTAGCCCGTCAACAGTATCCACCACATTTGCTGCTTTGCCTCCGGCAATTGCAACCTCAATCAGAAGAGAAAGTAAATACTTGAGTTGGTTGAATGAAAATACTGTGACCTACACCAAATCTTTTGGCGATCACAACTTCGAAATCTTGGGTGGTATCTCTTATCAAAAGTATGAGGCGGACAACACACAATTGTATCTGTCCAACTTCCCTGATGATAGGGTGCAAACCATTCAATCCGCATTGAACATAGATAGAACACGTTCTTTCAACAATATTAATGAATGGAGTTTAACTTCCTACTTCACAAGATTGAACTACGATTTTGCAGGAAAGTATTTGATTACGCTTGCACTAAGACGTGATGGTTCTTCCAGATTCGGTTCTAACAACCGTTGGGGTAACTTCCCTTCAGTATCTGCTGGATGGGTATTCTCCGATGAATCGTTTGCCGAGAGCTTGGACTTTATGACTTTTGGTAAAATTAGAGCTAGTTACGGTATAATTGGTAACAATAATATTGGTAACTACACGCAGTATGCTTTGGTAGACAATTCGTTGAATGCTGTTTTTGGTAATACCATTGCCAGTGGAGCTGCCGTAACAACACTTGGGAACCCTAACCTCGGTTGGGAAAGAACCAAACAATTGGATATTGGTTTGGATTTAAGGTTCTTTGATAATAGAGTGGAATTTATTTATGACTACTATAAAAAGAACACCACAGATTTGTTGTTCAACGTAGATATTCCTCAAGAATCTGGATTTACCAACTTTAACGACAATGTTGGTGAAATTGAATTCTGGGGTCATGAATTTGCTGTGATCAGTAGAAACATATCCAATGATAACTTTTCGTGGAGCACCAATTTTAATGTTGCATTTAACAGAAACAAAGTGATTTCATTGGCCGATGGTGTAGATAGAATTTTTAATCCAGGAGGTGCATACACAAGTATTACTCGTCCAGGAGAACCATTAGGTCAGTTCTGGGGATTGATTCACGATGGTGTTTATGATAACCAAGCTGAGTTTGATTCTTCTCCAAAAGCAGTTGAATCCGAAGTAGGAACCGTTAAGTTTGTAGATGTAAATGGTGATGGTGTTATCACTTTTGGTAACGAAAATGATGATAGAACCGTAATAGGTAATCCATTTCCGGATTACATCTTTGGTCTCACCAACGATTTTAAATACAAGAACTGGGATGCCAGTATTGTAATCTCTGGTTCAGTGGGTAACGATATTGCCGTTACTAACGATCAAGGTACTACCAACTTGGATGGTGTGTTCAATGTGCTTCGAGATGTGAAGGATCGTTGGAGATCTCCTGAAAACCCAGGTAGCGGTAGGTATGGTAAAACCACGGGAGCTACATTTATGGAGCGAGACTGGTTCAGTTCTAGATTTATAGAGGATGGAAGTTACTTGTCCGTAAAAAATATTACTGTAGGATACAGCTTCCCTTTAAATGAGACATCTTTCTTGAAGAAAGCAAGGCTATATGGTTCAGTTCAACAAGCTTTTGTTTTTACTGGCTATAGAGGTGCTAACCCAGAGGTCAGTACTACCACGCAAGGTCAGCAAGCAAATGCTTTGGCCTTAGGTTTCGATTGGGGTGCATACCCTGTTCCCAGAACATTTACTTTAGGCTTCAATCTATCATTCTAAAAATATTATCATGAGAAAAATAATAGGAATAATAACTATAATAGCGGTTGGGGCGTTCACGTCTTGTACTGACGACTTTTTGCAGCTTCCGCCCGAAGATTCGTTGAGTCAAACGATATTCTTTCAAACGCAAAGCGATTTTGAGCAAGCCATTAATGCCACTTATGCACCCTTGCGTGTCCTATATAATTTAGGAGGAAACAGTCAAGGTGCTTGGGGTATGGGTGAGATGACATCTGATAACACTTATTACAAATACAACCCAAACTATAGAGCGGTACAGGACGGTGAATCCATTGCAGATTTTTATGTGAACGATGGTAATGGGACAATCAGTAATAAATACACTACGAATTATTTGATTATTGCGAGAGCCAATCAAATCTTGGCTTTAATAGATGACGTTGAATTTGACGATAACGCAGTAAAAGATAATGTCAAAGGACAAGCATTTTACCTAAGAGCATTGGCGTATTTTGATTTGGTTCAATACTTCGGTGCTGTACCGTTGCACCTTGTGCCGGTTACTGGTCGTGAAGACGCAGCATTGCCACTTACACCAGCTGATGAAATTTATGCTCAAATAATGAATGATGTTGGAGAAGCGGAGAGCTTGTTGCCTCTAAAATCTGCTCAAGAAGAGGGAAGAGCAACGCGCGGTTCTGCCCAAATGTTGTTGGCCAATGTGTACATGGTTCAGGAAAACTGGAGCGATGCTGAAGCAACTTTGACAAGCATAGTGGGTTCTGGTGAGTATGACTTACTAGGTGATTACGGCAATGTTTTTGATTTGAACAACAAGAATAGCGTTGAATCTATTTTCGAAGTACAGTTTTTGGAAGGAACCGAAGGATTTGCAAGTACTTTCCCTTATGATTGGATGCCTGAACCTTTAACTGCAGAGCAGGTAGCCGAGATTACAGGAGTACCAAATTCTCAGGCGTTTAATCAAGAAGGATTTAATATTCCAACTCCAGATTTATTGGAAAGCTATGAAGATGGTGATTTAAGAGAAACCGTTTCCATTGATAGTATTGATACTGACGGAACGTATTACCCATACATTAAAAAATTCTGGACACCACATTCAAATCCTGGCATTACAGGTGTTAACTGGCCAGTGTACAGATATGCCGAAGCTTTGTT
This sequence comes from Allomuricauda sp., assembly GCA_040285615.1. Classification (GTDB taxonomy): domain Bacteria; phylum Bacteroidota; class Bacteroidia; order Flavobacteriales; family Flavobacteriaceae; genus Flagellimonas. Next base: position 410,255 of record JAVJRL010000009.1, on the reverse strand, counting down.
GTTCATGGCAGAAGCCGTGAACGAACAAGGTAGACCAGGTGACGCAGAGCAATATTTAAACCAAGTTAGGGATAGAGCAGACCTGTTGCCCATAACAGGTGTAGATCAGGCAACCATGCGACAAGCCATTATGGACGAACGTCAGGTAGAATTAGCTTTCGAAAATAAAAGATGGTTGGATTTGGTAAGAACAGGAACAGCACAAGAAGTTATGTCAGCTTTCGGTGATCGCGTTAAAGCCAATCCGCAGGAGTATTATTTCCCTGAAGGTTTTGGACCACCAGCAGCAGCATTTAATACTATATACGAAACATTTCCATTACCAGCAGGCGAAGCACTGTTGAATCCAAATTTTTAACCCAATGGTTAATGGAAGAGTTGGCAATTGAGTTGGGTTATGTTTAGTTAATCTAACCCGGCATATTTATGCCGGGTTAATTTTATTTAAGGGGTTGCCCTAAGTAAGATTGCGATTTATCCAAGATATGGGATTAATTAGATCAAAAAACAATAAATGAACGATCAACCATGAAAAAAATAACATTTCTTTCCTTATTGATTCTTGGTATTTTATCCTGTGAAAACAAGAACCATGAGACAAGTTATAACAAGAAAGAGCTTCTCTCTAATTTTAAAAACCCACCGAACGAGGCACGACCAAGGGTATGGTGGCATTGGATGAATGGCAACGTTACCCAAGAAGGAATAAAAAAGGATTTGGAATGGATGGAGCAAGTAGGTATAGGCGGGTTCCATAATTTCGATGCAGGTTTGGCCACGCCTGAGGTTACGGAGAAGAAGTTGGTCTTCATGACTCCCGACTGGAAAAATGCCTTTAAACTTACAACCGACCTTGCTGTTGAAAAGGGTCTGGAAATGACTATCGCAGGTTCTCCCGGATGGAGCGAAACTGGCGGTCCTTGGGTACCGGCCGAAGATGGCATGAAAAAATACGTTTGGACCGAAACACGCGTCCAAGGCGGGAAAAAATACAATAATAAATTACCCCAACCAGCTGATTATATTGGAAATTTTCAAGATGTTCCTTCCGAAGCTGAGGGTTTATCTGGGGGCTTTATAGGTGAGAAACCTACCTACTACCAAGACGCTCAAGTTTTTGCATGCTTGGTTCCTCAAGATGAGAAAACCCTAGATCAATTAAAGCCAAAAGTTAGCTCCTCTGGAGGAAAGTTTCAATTAGAGAAGCTGATAGATAACGACTTGCACAATTCTGAATTTCTACCACCCGTAACAATAGGCGAAAGAGCCTGGCTTCAATATGAGTTCGATGAAGCACAGACTTTTAGGGCCTTATCCATTGTTGGGGCATCCAGCGCTGCAATGAGTGAATTTAGGGGTAACCCCAATAACAGAACATTGCAAGTCAGCAATGATGGGGTCACCTTTAATGATGTTACGGACATACCCGGGTCTACGGTGCCGCAAAACACGGTGTCCTTTAAGCCCACAACGGCAAAATACTGGAGAATGACATGGGAAACACTGCAACCTGCGGTTAACCCATTCTTTGCCATGATGGGCGTACCTATGCCTACAGAATTAGCAGGAGTGGATATAGCTGAGTTTAAGCTGTTCACCAGCGATCGAATAGATCAATTCGAAGACAAGGCGGGATTTAGTCCTTGGCGGGAAGATACGGAAACATATTTGCCAGAAGATGCCAAAGTAACCCAATCGGAGAAAGTAGTTGATTTAACGGCAAAAATGGATGCGCAAGGAAATATTTCATGGGAAGTGCCCGATGGTGAATGGGTTATTGTACGCATGGGATATTCATTAACAGGACGTCAAAACCACCCAGCTTCACCAGAAGCTACGGGATTGGAAGTAGATAAATTGGATGAGGAAGCAGTTCGAAAATACATCAACCACTACTTGGACCTATATCAAAATGCCACAGGGGGCCAAATGGGAGAAAAAGGATTAGCGTCCATTATTTTGGACAGTTATGAGGCCGGGCTAATGAACTGGACACATGATTTTCCCCAAGAATTTGAGAAAAGAAGAGGCTATTCCATACTTAAATGGTTGCCAGTACTTACTGGGCGAGTTGTAAATAGTGTTGAAGAAAGCGAAGGGTTTTTATGGGATTTCCGTAAAACTATTGGTGAGATGATAGTGGAAAATCATTATGAGACCATTGGAGAAGAATTGCATAAAAGGGGTATGAAACGCTATACCGAATCCCATGAAGGAAGACGTATCTTTTTGGCGGATGGAATGGATGTAAAACGTAAATCTGACATTCCCATGAGTGCTATGTGGACCCCTGGTAGTTTTGATACGGGAAATGACGAACAAGTTCGTAGCGAAGCGGATATCAGGGAATCAGCATCTGTGGCGCATCTTTACGGACAACCCTATGTTGCCGCGGAATCCATGACTTCCATAGGAAAATCCTTTGTACATACCCCGGAAAAATTAAAACGTACTGCTGACCTTGAAATGGCATCGGGACTTAATCGTTTTGTAATCCATACTTCAGTGCATCAACCTCTTGATGATAAAATGCCAGGGTTCTCTCTAGGACCTTTTGGTCAGTATTTCACACGACAGGAAACCTGGTCAGGGGCAGGAGCAAGAGCATGGATGGATTATTTGGCTCGTAGCAGCTATATGTTGCAGCAAGGTAAGGTAGTTGCCGATGCCTTAGTGTATTATGGAGAAAACACTAATCTAACATGGGAGTTCAACGAATCCATACCGAAGATACCGGGTTATGAATATGATTTTGTCAATGCTTCAGCCTTAAAAGATGCCATTTCCGTTGAAGATGGAAAATTAGTGTCTCAAGGAGGAACAACATACAATCTTTTGGTTCTTCATGAAAGTGCAAAAGAAATGACTTTGTCAACCCTAAAAAGATTGAACGAATTGGTAAGGGCAGGAGCTAAAGTAACAGGAACAAAGCCGAAAAAATCGCCAAGTTTGGCCGATAATGCTGAGGATTTCAATACCCTTCTTGAAAAAATTTGGTCGAATGAAAATGTGTTTGATGATAAGCCCGAAGATGTATTAAAAAGCTTGGGAATTATGCCCGATATGCACATAGAGCAATCGGAAGAAGAGGTGTTGTACGTTCATCGTAATTTAGGTGGAATGGACCTGTATTGGTTAGATAGCCGTAGTGAAGAAGAAAACAAAACAGAACTAAGTTTCCGAATTACAGGTAAAGCACCTAAAATATGGCATCCGCAATCTGGTGAAGTTCTCGATATTTCATGGAGGGTAGAGGATGATAGGACCATTATACCGTTGGATTTTGCACCTTGGGAAGCATTTTTTATTGTGTTTGAAGAGGGGTCTAACGAAACGAATCATAAGGTACCAGAGCCGATTAAAACAGACTTGCTCTCTGTTTCCGGACCATGGAATCTTACTTTCCAAGCTAATAGGGGAGCACCAGCTACGGCAATTTTTGAAACTCTGCAATCGTGGACAGAGAATGATGACGAGGGTATCAAATATTTTTCAGGTACCGCAACTTATAAAAATAATTTTGAGATATCGGAAATACCGTCAAATGGGAAAATGATACTTGATTTAGGTGAAGTTAAAGATATTGCCGAAGTTAAATTAAACGGTCAGGATATAGGTGTATTATGGAAAAAACCTTTTGCAATCGATATTTCAGATGTAATTCAAACTGGAGAAAACAAACTCGAAGTAAAGGTGACGAATGTTTGGGCAAACCGTTTAATACGAGATGCCCAACCTGAAGTTAAGGAGAAAATAACTTACACGACCATGCCCTTTTATCGAGGTGATGAACCACTTTTACCATCAGGTTTGTTAAGTGATGTCAAAATCTTGCATCAGGAATGAGGATGGCGTAAATTGAATAGTAAAATACAACATAACCATGAGAAAGTCTTTTTTAATAATTCCGTTAGCAATGGTAGTGCTATCATGCAATACCAAAAAGGAAGAACCAAAATCTGAGGATAATGCTTCCGAACAAGTAGAACAATGGCTATCACAAATGTCATTGGAAGAGAAAGCCAGCATAGTTGTTGGAAATGGTATGAATATGCCGGGAGGGGATGCCCCGATCGGACAGACAAAAGATAAAGTGGAAGGTGCAGCAGGTAGTACCTTTGCTGTGGAGCATTTGGGAATTCCCTCGATAACTTTGGCAGATGGACCTGCAGGCCTTCGGATAAGCCCGACAAGGGAAGGGACCGATGAGACTTTTTATGCAACTGCTTTTCCTATTGCAACCTTATTGGCTTCCTCCTGGGACACGGATTTGGTAGAAGAAGTTGGTAGGGCCATGGGTGAAGAAGTAAAAGAATATGGGGTGGATATCTTATTGGCCCCAGGGATGAATATCCACAGAAATCCATTGGCAGGAAGAAACTTTGAATATTACTCGGAAGACCCCTTGGTAACAGGAAAAATGGCTGCGGCCATGGTGAATGGGGTAGAATCCAATGGCGTGGGCACCTCTATTAAACACTTTGTGGCCAATAACCAAGAAACAAACCGTATGCAAGTAAATGCAGTGGTCGGAGAGCGGGCATTGAGAGAAATATACCTCAGAGGATTTGAAATTGCCGTAAAAGAATCCCAGCCGTGGACCGTAATGAGTTCCTACAACAAATTGAACGGAAAATATACTTCACAAAATAGAGAGTTGTTAGAGACCATACTTCGTGATGAATGGGGATTTGAAGGTTTGGTTGTAACAGATTGGTTTGCTGGGGACAATGTTGTGGAACAGATGAAAGCAGGCAACGATTTGATCATGCCCGGTAGTCAAGAACACAGAGAAAACATTATGAAAGCTGTGGAAGATGGTAACCTGAGCATGGAGCAATTGGACGAAAATGTAAAACGCATCCTTAACATTGTTCAACTTTCCCCAGTTAACAAGGGTTATGCCTATTCTAACAAGCCAGATTTAAAAAAACACGCAGAGGTCGCTAGAAAAGCAGCATCTGAAGGAACTATTCTTTTAAAGAATGAAGACGATGTACTCCCACTCAAAACATCAGGATTAAAAATTGCAGCCTTTGGTAATGGTTCCTATGAGTTTGTGGCCGGAGGAACTGGTAGTGGTGATGTTAACGAAGAATATGTGATCTCTTTGGTTCAAGGATTGTCTAATGCAGGTATCCCGGTAGACCCGACCCTAAAGTCGGCCTATGAAAGTTTTATTGCGACAGAAAAGGAAAATCAACCGGAAAAGGAGTTTTTCTTCTCGTTGTTGCCCCCGATTAAAGAGCGACCACTTCAATCCTCAGAAGTTACAAGTATGGCAAATACAACGGATATTGCCTTGATTACCCTGGGTAGAAACTCTGGGGAATTCCAAGATAGGCAAGCGGAAGATGATTATTACCTCACTGCTGCAGAATTGGATATGATAGATAAAGTGTCCAGTGCCTATCATGCCCAAGGTAAAAAAGTGGTGATGTTGCTCAATATCGGTAACGTGGTTGAAACAGCCAGTTGGAGAGATAAGGTAGATGCCTTGGTATTGGCATGGCAAGGCGGTCAGGAAGCGGGAAATGCTTTGACCGACGTGCTTACTGGAAAAGTAAATCCATCTGGAAAATTGACCACCACTTTCGGTGTAAAATATGAAGATAACTTTAGCGTAGACGATTTTCCTGGAGAGGAAGTACCCGGCGCAGAAGAGGTTCGTATGGGTCCGATTTCCATGGGGAAACCATCTGAAGTGGAATACAACGATGGCATTTTTGTTGGCTATAGATATTATCAAACCAACGATGTACCAGTTGCTTATCCCTTTGGATACGGTTTATCCTACACCGAGTTTGAGTATAGTGGTTTTGACTTGAATGCAACCGAATTTGCTGAAACAATTATGGCTAGTATTACTATAACTAATAAAGGTGATGTAGCAGGTAAAGAAGTGGTACAGCTTTATATTTCTGCACCTGGAGAAAGTATGGAAAAGCCTAAAATGGAGTTGAAAGGATTCGCTAAGACCAAGTTATTGGCCCCTGGAGAGTCACAAACAATTACGATATCCTTGAATGGAAAGGATTTGGCCTCTTATGATGAGGATAAAAATGCTTGGATGGTTGAACCTGGTAATTATACAGCAAAAATAGGAGCTTCTATTTTGGATATAAAAGATGAAAAAGGTTTCACTGTACCATCAGAAATGGGAATCGAAAAAGTGAACGATGTGCTTCATCCAGAAAGTATAATGCCCAAAAGCTAAAAAATATAGATGTAATACAATCTTAATGAATACAAGAAGAAATTTTATCAGAACAGTGGGAGCATCATCAGCATTGATGTTTCTTCCAGGTACTATGCTGCCCTTTGGTTATAAAGGATGGGATATTCCCGAAGAGTGGGTGGAAGCCGAAATCTCCAAAGGAAAAATCAAAGGGATGCGCTCTGCTGGAGTCAATATATTCAAAGGGATTCCATATGCTGGAAAAGTTTCTGGTGATAGAAGATTCCGCCGACCTGGTCCTTTGGAACCATGGACTGGTGTACGTGATATGTACGAGTTGGGACCACCGGCCATTCAGGCCCCTAGAAGAAATGAACCTGCTCCATCAGAAGACTGTTTGTTTTTGAATGTTTGGACTCCTGCCAACGATGGTAAAAAACGTCCAGTGATGTTTTACAGCCATGGAGGTGGATTTGTAATCGGTTCAGGCGGTTCAGGAGGACAGGATGGAGCAAATTTGGCCCGAAATTTTGATGTGGTGGTCGTTGAGACCAATCACCGTTTGGGTATGCTTGGTTTTATGTACTTGGATGAAATTGGAGGTGCAGAGTACGCCGGTTCTGGAAATATGGGACTTTTGGATATAACAGAAGGTCTAAAATGGGTGAACGAAAATATCCATGTATTTGGAGGAGACCCCAATAACGTCATGATTTTTGGTGAATCTGGTGGAGGTGCCAAAACCTCTTGCTTGTATGCCATGCCAGAAGCTTCGCCTTATTTCAATAAAGCTTCCATAGAAAGTGGGCCGGGGGTACGCATGATGACCAGGGATATGGCCGCACAAAACACGGAACTGGTGCTTAACGAATTTGGTCTCACAAAAAGTAATTGGAAAAAACTTTTAGAGGTACCCACCGATGAAATTTTAAAAGTACAGGCAAAAATTCCATTTGTACCACCATTTCAAGAAAAGAAAAATACTGGTGGACTTACCGAACCGGCAGTAGGTGGTTTTGGTCCAGTGGTGGACGGAATAGTGCTGCCCAATCACCCATTTGATCCAACCGCACCAAATATTTCCAAGGATAAACCTTTAATGGTGGGCTGGAATGAGGATGAATATACCTTTTTTGCTTGGGAAAGAAAGGATACCGAGTTTGCAACCCTCGATTTTGATGGATTAAAAACTAGATTGGAACCTCAGTTTGGAGCGGATGCACCCAAAGTAATTGAAGCATACAAGAATGCGAGGCCAGAGGCTTCTCCCGCTGATATTTTTGTAGCTGTATCCTCAATTGTGATGATGGGCTTGGGCTCCATTGAAATTGCACAACGTAAGGCCAAAGAAGATGGTGCTCCAGTGTATCTGTACAATTTCGGTTACAAGTCAGAAAAGTTGATTCCAGGAACGGATTATCCGATGGGGACACCTCACGCAATGGATATTTCATTCAAGTTCAACAATGAGCAACCGCCAAAAGATGGAGAGCCGGACCGTCCAAGCTTTTTTGGAGGTGGAAGACCGGAACGTTTTACGGCTTCGCACAATATGGCGGCATATTGGACAGGATTTGCCAAAACAGGAACACCTCATGCCCAAGATTTGCCTAAATGGCCTGAGTATAATTTAAATTCCAGACCCACCATGCGCATTGATGCAAAATGCGAAGTGATTGATGATAGATTTTCTCAAGAACTCGCTATGTGGAGGGAAATTGGAAGATTACCATAGTAACAAGGATAGAACATAACACTAAAACAAGCTATTTATAACATGAGAAACTTTCTAACACTACTAATTTTAATGTCAACTCTGGCCTTGACGGGTCAGCGTAGGCCAGATGCAGAACCGGAATGGACGGCCACTTGGATTACTTTAGGGGATGCCGATGCCGAGGCTGCCGGAATGTACCTGTTCCGTAAATCCTTTAATTTGGGTTCAAAACCAACCTCTTTTCCGATTCGGATTTCTGCAGATAACCGTTACAAACTTTTTGTGAATGGAAATCTTGTTTCCGTTGGTCCCAACTGGGGCGATATCAAACATTGGAATTACCAATCCATGGACATTGCATCCAACCTAAAACAGGGAAACAATACAATTGCTGTAAAAGTTTGGAACGAAGCAGATATGCGTGCCGTAGCTCAATTTTCCTTTAAAACAGCATTGATTCTACAAGGACAAACCGAGCAGGCCAAAATTGTGGATACCAATAAGAGTTGGAAAGTGGTGGAAGACAAAAGCTATACACCATTGGAGCAACATATTCGTGGGTATTATGCGGCAGGTGCAGGGGATTTCATGGACATGAACAAAGCCATAGCAAATTGGAACGCCCAAGATTTTGATGATAGTTCATGGGATGCAGCCGATACTGTTTTTGAAGCGGTGCAACAAGGCTTTGGATTTAGACAACAAGAAGGGTGGAACTTAGTACCGTCTATCTTGCCAGAAATGGAACTGACCAATGAGCGTTTGGTAGCCGTTAGAAAAGCCGAGGGTGTTAAAGTACCTTCCTCATTCCCTGCAAAACCAACGGATATTAAAATCGATGCAAATTCCAGCGTCAAAATCTTATTGGATCAAGAACATTTGACCAATGCCTATTTGAGCTTATTGTTCAGTGGTGGAAAAAATAGTGTGATTACCATTCAATATGCTGAGGGACTTTATGATAGCGAGGGTGCCAAGGGCAACCGTGATGTTATCGAAGGAAAGATGATGACCGGAAGAAGGGACAGTATTATTTCCAACGGTATGGCCAACCAAGAGTATACATCACTTACCTATAGAACATACAGATATGTGGAGTTAGGTGTAGAGACCCAAGATGAGCCATTGGTGATCAACGATATCTACGGAACATTTACTGGATATCCTTTCCAAATGAAAGCGAACCTTTTCTCAGAGAGTGAAGAGCTTTCCGATATGATGGAAATAGGATGGAGAACTGCCCGTCTTTGTGCGGTGGATACTTATATGGACTGTCCGTATTATGAAAGATTACAGTATGTTGGGGATACTCGGATTCAACATTTTGTTTCCTTTTACAATAGTGGGGATGATCGTTTGATCAAAAATGCGATTAATTTGATTGACTATTCAAGACAACCCAATGGACATACCTTGAGTAGATATCCGGATAGACAAGATCAGGTGATTCCAACCTATTCATTGTGGTATGTGAGCATGCTTTACGATTATATGATGTATGGTAGCGATACTGATTTTATCGCTGAAAAATTAATGGGCTCACGTCAAGTGTTGAACTATTTCATCACCTATTTGGATGATGATGGTTCTCTAAAGAACGTTCCAGGATGGAACTATACCGACTGGGTACCAGAATGGAACTTTGGTATGGCACCAATGGCAGAAGATGGTTCTTCCGCTGCTTTGGACCTTCAAATGTTGCATGCCTTACAATCTGGAATCGCTTTGGAAGAAGAATTGGGAAAACCTGAATTTGTGACCCTTTACAAAACCATGGCCGACCAGTTAACCGAGACCATCAAAAGCAAGTATTGGGACGAATCCAAACAGTTGTTCGCGGACACTCCAGCTAAGGACAAATTTTCCCAACATGCCAATTCTTTGGCGATATTGGCCAATATAGTTGATGAAGACACGAAAAAAGCCATAGGAAAATCCTTGTTGGAAGATGAATCTTTGGCACCTGCATCCATCTATTTTAGCTACTACTTACATTTAGCTTTGAACGAAGCTGGTTACGGAGATCAGTATTTGGAATGGTTGGATGTTTGGAGAAAGAACATGGAATTAGGGTTGACCACATGGGGAGAAACTTCCCAAGTTGAAACTACACGTTCCGATTGCCATGCCTGGGGATCTAGCCCAAATATTGAGTTTTTTAGGATTCTTCTAGGGATAGAAAGTGCCTCACCCAACTTTAAAACAGTGCGCATTGCGCCAAATTTGGGAGACATCAAAAAAATTGGCGGAGAAATGCCGCATCCAGCAGGTATGATTTCCGTGGACTATAAAATGTCTGGCAAAAAGTTACAGGCAACAATTAATTTACCTGATGGTGTGGACGGTGAATTTGTGTGGAACGGACAGGTGAATACTTTAAGTGCAGGGGAAAACAAAATTAACCTGTAACTTTAATTCATTAACAAACTAAACAAACCAATATGATCCGTATTCATTTTGTTAAAAACGGTTGGCTGTTGTTACTGGCCACAGTCTTGACTTTTGGCACAGTTCAAGCTCAACAAAATTTTGGAGGTTTGGCCCTGTACACCCTTCGTGATAATATGAATGCCGATGTGGCAAGCACCCTTCAGCAGGTTGCAGATATTGGTTATGGCTATGTAGAGGCCGCAGGCTATTCCGAGGGTAAATTTTACGGCATGGAACCATCCAATTTCAAGGCCCTGCTTAACTCCAAAGGGTTAGAACCCATGAGCACGCACCAAAGGGTAGTGGACATGGAAGAAACCGATGCTATGGTCGCTGCGGTAAAGGAAGCGGGGTTCAAATACTTTGTAGTGCCATCACCACCGAGAAGCCTGGTGGAGGTGGATCGTGAAACACGTACTATGAAAATGAAAGGTTCCTTGGATGACTTTGTGGATTTTTTGACCGAATTGGGAAAGAAATGCGAAAAAGCGGGCATCCAGTTATTGTACCATAACCATGACATGGAACTTAAAATGGATGAAAATGGAGATAAACCATTGGATTATCTTCTAAAGCATACCGACCCAAAATATGTGAACTTTCAAATGGACCTATTTTGGATGACCAGGGCCAATGCCGACCCTGTTGCTTATTTTGAAAAATATCCCGGTCGCTTTAAAAGCTGGCATGTAAAGGATATGGACCAAGAAGATAGATTTGCACCAGTGGGAGAGGGTAAAATAGATTTCAAAAGAATATTGGACCATATGGAAGAATCGGGAATGCAACACTTTTTTGTGGAACAAGATCGTGTCTTTGACGGTATGGAACCTTTGGAAGCAATCAAGATCAGTCACAAGGGATTGAAACAATTTGGTTTTAATAAGACTATAGAATAAACCAATCAAACTACCTTATTTATAAGGTGATTTTATAACAGCTAGGCCATGATATGAAAACTATTTGGCCTAGCTTTTTTACATTACTACAATTTTCTCGTTTAAAAGGCTTAATTGCTTTACATGAACTTCAAACATGAATTGCGTCAATATGTAGATGAAAAGAGATAATTAAAAATCATTTGGATTCCTATCATTGTTAAAAAAGAAGACGAAATGATTTTAACTACAGAAGAAGACCAAATTAGATTAGGAAATATTGCGGATACCGATTATGAAATCTACGCGCTATTGAAACAAAGGTATAGCCCGAGAATATTTAAAGAAGATAAATTAGAGCCAGGGCATATCAGACAACTATTTGAAGCAGCACGATGGGCCGCAAGTTCATTCAATAGACAGCCATGGCGTTTTATATATGCAGAAAAAGGCTCCGAAGCCTACGATAAAATGGTAGATTGCATGAGCGATTTTAATAAATCGTGGGCCGTTAATGCTCCACTGTTGATTTTGACCGCATATAAAGAGAAAACCGAAGAAGGCAAGGAGAATTTCCATGCACTTCACGATTTAGGGCTGAGTTTGGGAAATATGACAGTACAGGCCCAATATTTGGATATTGCCTTGCATCATATGGCCGGATTTAATTGGGAAAAAGCACAAAAGGCTTTTAATGTTCCAGAAGGATATCATATTAGCACCGCAATAGCGGCAGGTTATTACGGTGGTAATCTGGAAGATTTATCCGAGGATTTACAAGAAAGTGAAACGGCGGTACGAACAAGAATACCCCAAAAGGATTTTGCTTTTAATGGTGAATGGAAGAATTAACCAGCTCAAAATGCAACCCAAATATTTAAAGCTCCCGAGATTGGATTCTCGGGAGTTTTTTTTGGAAAACACCGGCCAGATTCAGCTTTGAAGAAGTATTAAAAACGACGAACAACAGATTCTTGGCAGAACAGACAAGAACAGTTATTTGGAGGTTATGGCTTATTATTGGTCAATACGCAAAATGTAAAAAATAAGGCGACTTTGATCAATTATCCTAGAATCTTAAAAAAATGAGTTAAATTTTACGGAATAGAAGCAATAACTAAACAAACAAACATGAAATTGCAAAAACTACTTTATTTGTTCCTAATTGTAATCGGGACAAGTTCTTTAACCGCACAAACAGAGGTAGTCACTGGGGCAGATGTTGCCGTGACCAATACTGAATCTGGAAAAGTCCGTGGATTTATCCAAAACGGAATATTTACTTATAAGGGAATCCCTTATGCTACAGCGGAACGATTTATGCCAGCGAGAAAAGTGGAACCCTGGGACGGCATAAGAAGTTCTACCATGTACGGCCCTGTCGCACCATTGATGACGCCAACCACTCAGGTTCAAGATGAATCCGAATTTGTTTTTGATCATGATTGGGGTTATACCAGCGAAGATTGTTTGAGACTAAATGTGTGGACCCCCAGTATTGATGATGGCAAAAAAAGACCTGTACTTTTTTGGATTCATGGCGGTGGCTTTACTGCTGGTTCCAGTCAGGAGCTACCATCTTATCATGGTGAAAACCTAAGTAAAAAAGGTGATGTGGTCGTAGTTTCCATTAATCACCGGCTAAATATTCTGGGCTTTTTGGACCTATCGGCTTACGGTGACAAATACAAAGAAACTGCCAACAATAGTATGTTGGACATCGTTGCCGCACTGGATTGGGTAAAAGCCAATATTGCAAACTTTGGCGGGGATCCCAATAATGTGACGATTTTTGGTCAATCCGGTGGAGGGGCTAAAGTAAACACCCTAATGGCCATGCCAGGTGCAAAAGGGTTATTCCACAAAGCAATTAATCAAAGTGGTTCGTTCAGAGGACGCTTGTCCAAACAAGAAACTACAAGAGCGATTGCAGCTGAGGTATTAAACCAGCTTTCCCTATCTGAGGATCAAGTGGATAGTTTACAAACTGTTTCTTTTGATGAATTGAGCAAGGCAGGGTATGCAGCTTTGGAAGTAGTGGCCGAAAAAATGAAAGAAGAAGGAAATGCACCTGTCGGCTTTGGCCTTAGTTGGGGCCCAAGTATGGATGGCAATGTACTTCCTCATGACTTATTTTCGGACGAAGCATTTGAACTTTCCAAAAATATCCCTTTAATGCTGGGTACTACTAAAAATGAGTTCACGCCATTTATGAATGGCCGCTTTTTCAATGCATCCGAGGAAGAAGTGATGAATCATATCAACGAAACTTACAAGGATAAGGCAGACGATTATATAGCTGCCGTAAAAAGAGCATATCCAAATGATACTAGACCATCTGATTTATTGGACATAGATGCCACCTTTAGGCCAGGAGCAGTGTTTCAGGCCAACAGGAAGTCCGAATTGGAGAATGGTGCGTCGGTGTACATGTTTATGTTTACATGGCAGTCCCCGGTTTTTGATGGAAAGTACAAGGCCTTACATTGCATGGAACTACCATTTGTATTTGATAATGTGGAGCGGGCGCGACAAATGACAGGTGGAGGACAAGAGGCCCATGTATTGGCCGATAAAATGAGCCATGCTTGGATCAATTTTGCTAAAACAGGAAACCCAAATCATGATGGTTTGCCGAAATGGCCACAATATAATTCAGAGGATACAGCCACCATGTTTTTTGATAATACCTGCGAGGTGAAACCCCAACATGATAAAGAATTCCTGGCTTTGATGGCTGAACGATAAACAAATCGCACATCTAAAAACCTAAACAATGAAATCATTCCCGAAAATAATTGCGACCCTATTGTGTGGTGGTCTTCTTGCGGTTGTTTCCTGTAGCTCCTCAAGTACTGAAATACAAAATCTAAGGGTTGCCTATGCAGACAAACCTTTGGCCATAGAGGATGAGAACCCCTTATTTGGTTGGCGCATGAAATCGGATGTTGTCGGACAAGAACAGCAGGCTTATCAGATAAAAGTGACCACGGCAGATGGAACAGAAGTATGGGACAGCGGAAGGGTGGAGTCTGGAATATCTAACAACATTTTGTATGAAGGGGATGCGTTGGAACCCGAAACTGCATACACCTGGAGCTTGAATGTTTGGGATGCAGCGGGAGAAAAGTACACTCAAAACTCCAGCTTTGAGACAGGATTGATGGACTCTAGTATGGCTGCATGGGACGGAGCCCAATTTATAGGGACAAATACATTGACGTTGGATGCTGCATCAGCATTATTATTTGAAATTGAAACAGGATTTAAGATTGTAGAAGGAAACACTGCATCTTTGATTGTGGGGGCCAATGACTTCAGGTTCAATGATAAATTCCAGAATATCAACAATGCTGAAGGCGAAAACTATCTTAGACTGGAATTGGATGTTTCTGGGGTGGGAAGTGCTTCTGGAGCGGTACTGAATATTTATCGTGTTGGCTTTGATTCAAGTGATTCTGCGGAAACTCCTTATATGGTAATTTCTAAAGAGAATTATCCTCAAACCAACATCAACAATCTCATTACATCCGCTAATAAGAATGAGACCAATACACTGCAAGTTGGTGTTAATGCCAGTAACATAGTTATTAAATTCAATGGTGAAATGTTGCTTTTGGAGCCAGAGGATCCCAATAACCCGATACCGCCCCAATTCAGGGAGGTAGGATTTTCGGTAACGGGATCAAGCGGCGGCGGAAATTATTTTACCTACCCGCACATAAATTCCGTGGGTTTTGGTTCCGTACCGGGCAGTAAGGTTGTTTACAAGGATTACAAAATTTTGAATACCGGAAAAAGCAATCTGAACAACAATACGGTTTTTGGACAGGATACAGGAGCAACTTATTCCATATTTGAAGATTTTGAAGGCGTCATTTTGAATCAGGATGGCTCTATTGAAATCAGCAACACCTCGGACCAAACTTTGATTCAATATGCAGACCCAAGTCATGGTTCTGCAACCATGTTACGGTCAAAATTCAATACTGAAGAAAAATCCATTGCCAAGGCAAAACTATATGTAACCTCCATGGGTTCCAACGAGGTCTACATAAATGGCGATAGAATAGGTGAGGATTGGTTCGCACCAGGTGCTACACAATTTCGTGAAACTTTGGGCTATTATGCATACGATGTTACCAAAAACATCAACCAAGGGGAGAATGCTATTGGCGCACTTATTTTTCCGGGATGGTACACAGGCTATATGACCTATACACCTTCTAATTTTAACTTTTTTGGAGATTCCGAAGCATTGTTGGCCAAGTTGGTCATTACCTATTCGGACGGAACAGAACAGACCGTGGTCACCAATACTGATACATGGAAAATATTCACGGAGGGTCCTGTGGAATACGGAAGTTTTTTCCAAGGAGAACGATACAATGCTCTGAAAGAAGAACAGATTGCTGTTGATGGTAATACCAATGGTTGGACTACAACGGCCTATGATTCTGATGGATGGGGCGAAGCCGAAGTTGTTGAACCCAGGGAATGGATAGATTTTGAAATCGTTTCCCGTTACGACCGACCTGTTCGCGTAGTAGAGCGTATACAGGCCACGGAACTCATGGCTATCAATAGCGATGATGAAAAAACATTCACGTACAATATGGGTGTCAATATGGTCGGGGTTCCATCGATTACTGTGCCCGAAGGATGGCTTAAAAAAGGTGATACCATTATTTTTAGGTATGGGGAGCAAGTTTATCCTGGTTTGGACGGTGATGAACCACAATATATTGATATGTATGGTTATGAAAAAGGAAAGAGAATTGCTGGACGGATACTCACTGAGAATTACAGGGCGGCCCTGGCAACCGATTTTTATATTGCCAAGGATGATAGTAAAGCCATAATTCAACCAAGAACTACATTCAGGGGATATCAGTATATTCAAATAACATTGCCCAATCATGCAGGGGCATTGCCGCTGGAAAATGTTATTGGTTTATCCCTCTCTTCCGATAAATTACCAACAGGAAGCTATGCTGCCACCACGACAGATAAAGAAACGGGGGAATTGGCAAATCAACTCTTCAAAAATATACAGCGTAGTCAATTAGGAAATTTTTTCACGTTGCCCACCGATTGTCCACAACGTAACGAGCGCATGGGATGGACAGGAGATGCGCAGGCATATACAAGGACGGGTACCTATAATTCAGATACTTATAACTTCTTCCGCCAATGGATGGTCGCTTTGCGTGATGACCAAGGTGTAGGGAGTGAGACGGAAGCACCCGGGGGAATCGGTAGTACGGTACCCACCTATAACATTGCAGATGATACGAGTTTTGCCAATGGAACAACATGGGCCGCAGCAGTATGTATGGTGCCATGGCAGTTATATATTCAATATGGTGATACCAAGATCATTGAAGAGAACATGGAGACCATGCGCCTATGGTTGGATGGAATGGATTACTATGATTTTAATGAGGAATATACTTACCTATCTTCCAAAACCGATGGTCTGGCAGATTGGTTGGCCATGGATAACAATACCCCACCCGAATTGGTGAACAACGCCATTTATATTTATATGATGGAAGTCACGGCAATAATGGCCGATGCCATTGGGGAGACCGAATATGCGAATATCTTAAAGGATAGACATCAAAAAGCAAAAGAAGAATGGAACCAATTTTTCGTGGACCCAGACTCCGGAAGAACCAGAAACCTTGATGGGTATATAGTACATTCTCAAACTTCATATGCTACGCCTTTGAACTTTAATGTTTTCAATGAGGAAAATAAATCAAAAGCAGAGGCTTATTTGGCCGAATTGGTCACTATGCCATCTTCCAGTAATACGAGGGCGGATGGTTCAAGAGTAGAATACCCTATGAGAGAAGGCCCTTTGGGCGGTTTTGGAATGAATAGCGAGCAGGTCACGGAAGATTTCTTGCCCTATACCATTACTACAGGTTTTTCGGGGACACCAAATATTTTGCCTTCATTGAGCAGAGGAGGTAAAGTAGAGGAGGCATACAAATTGTTTTCCAGTACAGATTATACATCTTGGTTATATCCCGTAACCAAAGGAGCCACCTCTATTTGGGAGCGGTGGAACGGATTTAAAGCGGCATTTAAAGAAAACAATGAAAACAGAATGAACTCTTTTAACCATTTTGCTTTGGGAGCGGTCGGACAGTGGATGTACGAGTTTCAGTTGGGCATTACCACCGATCACGAATCTGGAGAATCTGGATATAAACACTTTGTGCTACAACCGCAGGTAGCAGGTGACTTTGAATCCCTCACGGGCAGTTACGAATCAAATTATGGAAAAATACATAGCAGTTGGACTTCTGATGGAGCTGGCAATATGATATCTTATAAAACAACTGTTCCAGCAAATACAAGTGCAACACTTTATTTGCCAATGGGGGTGGAGAATGAATTATTCGATGCCAAAAATGGAGTGGAGTATAAGGGAACCGAAGTGCGAAATGGAGCAGAGGTCGGTACTTATGAGCTCAGCTCTGGAACATTTAACTTTACCCTTAACGATGGTAAAGTTATAGTTGAATGATATAAATATTTAAATTAAACAATCACAACAAATGAGAAAACTATCATTTTTACTAGTACTGGTTCTTATGGGAGCCACAATGAACGCGCAATCCACTTGGAAGTCGGATAATGCCCATTCCAAAGTTGGTTTTAGTATTACCCACTTAATGATTTCTGAAGTAGAGGGAAGCTTTGGTGAATTCGCTATAACAGCTACCGCAGATGATACTTTTGGAGATGCATCTTTTGAAGTAGATATCAAGGTTGCAAGTATTGATACGGATAACGGTAATAGGGATAATCACCTAAAGAGTCCGGATTTTTTCGATGCGGAGAAATATCCATCCATAACCTTTGAAAGTACAAGCTACGAGAAAACAGGAGATAAAACTTTTAAGGTTACAGGTGACCTGACGATGCATGGAGTTACAAAGACCGTTACTCTGGATGGAAAAGTTAATGGAGTAATTACTGATCAGCGTAGCCAAAAGTTAAAAGCTGGATTAAAATTAACGGGAACCGTAAACCGTTTGGAGTTTGGTGTTGGTGGAGATACGCCAACCTTGGGAGACGACGTGGAATTTACGGTAAATTTGGAAATGGCTCAGCAATAGCAAAAAACAAAACCTTACACAAAAAGCCTACGGATAGGTAAAAAATATTCATCCTTTTGTTTGTGGATAATTCACTGGTTTTAACATTTAAAAATCTAAAACTCACACGAAGATGTCCTTTGGGATGTCCAGTTATGGCACTAAGAATGATACCAAAGCTGAATTTTTTATAATTATACTTAATAAATTCAGTAGGATTATTAGAGACAATAGGTTCTATTCCACTATGGAATGGGTGTATGGTATAGTAAATATGCATAATATAAAATGACCAAGGCACTACCCTTGGTCATTTTTTGGCTAATTCAAATAATCTGAAACAATGAAAAAGGTTCTACCAAACCCTATGTTGTCTTTAAGATTATAAAGCTAAATTATAGCTTCTGTTATTTGCTGCTTTAGAAATGAACCAAGGGAGCCGGAATTTGATTTGAAGGCTTTACATGCTGCGGTGGTTGACAATTTTGCTAAAAAGTGAGATATGACTATAAATCACCGTTGAGTGGCTCATAAATAATCGATTCTGCAATTTTAAAGGGAATAACAATTTGGGTAAGCACTCCTTTTTGCTCTTTCAGGTTTTTAAAACTGAATTGAGAGTTGGAATCAAAAAGGGTATTTAGCCTCTCAATAACATTTGATATACCCTTTCCGCTAGAGTTTTTTATATTATATGACTCTTCGATAGGTTTTCCGTTATTCATAATTTCGATGATTAAACTTTCTTTACTCTTGAAAATACAAATGTGGAGCACCAAATTGGTGTTGTGATAGGAAAACCCATGCTTAAATGTATTTTCAACAATGGGTTGTAACAGCATGCTCGGTATTAATGCATCAAGGGTTTCTCTTTTCACATCCATTTTTATGGTAAGGTGATCCGAGAATCGGATTTGAATAATATCGAGGTATTTTTTTAACAACTTGATTTCTTGCTCAACAGTTATCAAGTTATCGGTTTTTAAATCCAATATGGCCCTCAGCAAATCACTTAGATCAGCCAAAGTGTTTTGGGCCTGTTTGGTATTGGATGATATTAGAGAAGAGATGGTATTTAAAGTGTTGAACAAAAAATGAGGGTGTAACTGCGACTTGAGGGCATTCATTTTGCTTGTTGTCAATTGATTGAATAAAACGGCCTTTTGCATTTCAACGTTCTTTACCCTTTCAATATAGTAATAGATATGTATAATGCCGGCCATTACAAAATAGGCTGTAAAGTAATAATCAATCGTGAACATGAAATGGTCCAAGGACAAACCATTGATCCCATTAACAATTGTTGTTCTTCCCATCAGATAAAGTACAACGGCAGCAAATAGGAATATAAACCAATCAATAACGAAGGATAGGACCAAGTGGACCAGAACTATAATGGCAGGTTTGGTATTTGCAACAATCATTTTCTTGGTAATGAATACCACCATAATCATAAAAAACATTACCAAGATCCAATCCAGTATGGTTCTGGAAAAGATTAGGTTGAACCAATCGAAATCACCATCCCTAGATCGGGTAAAAACGAAGTATAATCTTTTCACAAAAGTGATGAATACAATGATACCATAAAAAAGCCCAAGAAGTTTGATCAATGGGATATCGAGATACTTTTTTAAGTTCATATCCCCATCTTTTGAATAAACTCCTTTTTGTATCCTTTACTTATCCGGAACAATTGTCCGTCGGTCATTTTTACATCAATTTCCCCGTAGTTGGAATTGATCAGTTCCCCTATGTACCTTAAATTGATAATGGTTGACCTATGAATCCTGATAAAACTGCCATTGTTGAGGTTTTCCATTAGGTTTGTAAGGGATTCCCTAAGCAAATGTTTCTTTTGGTCTGTATGGATTTCGGCATAATATCTCGAAGCCGTGATGTATTTGATTTCCTGGTTTTCTATAAAATAGATTTTATTGCCAGTTTTTATGGGAAGCCGGTTTTTGTAGGAAGGCCTGAACATATCTTTGCCCTCTTGAATCGATTTTAAGAGACCTTCAATTTTTTCCTCAAATTGAATATGTCCATCATGTTTAAAAATATCAATCATGTTTTTGACCGATTTAAAAAATCGTTCGTCTTTAAAGGGTTTCAACAAATAATCAAATACAAAATAATCGAAAGCTTTTAAGGCAAATTCGTCATAAGCGGTTACAAAAATGACTAAAGGTTTTTTTGGAACTGTAATTTGCTCTAGAACATTGAAACCCGTCATGTCTTTCATTTGAATGTCCAAAAAAATCAATTCCGGTTTAAGTTCATCAATTTTCGCAATAGCTTCTTTTCCCGTTTTACAACTGTCAAGTAGATGTATCTCGGGAACGTCAACCACTAGATTCTCCAATCGTTGTCTTGCTAAAGGCTCATCGTCAATTATAAATGTGGATATCTGCATTTGGTTGTATATCAGATAGGGAATTTACATCATATATCCATATCATGTTAAAGGATATAATCCATTTGAATCACTTTTGATACAATTTGAATCAAAAAAAGTGACGAACGAATCAATAAATAAGACATTCGGTTCAATTAAGCAGTTGTGTTGGTTGGCTCCAAAATATATTGGATTGTGCTATATGGATTTATAATTAGAGGGTTTCCTTCATTCTTTTCAAATGGCTTTGCTGCTTGTTTTGGACAATTACCTGCTGTATTTAGTTGTTCATATCAATTAATAATGCATTGGGTTCAATAGTAAATCAGGGCCTTCCAATCCATACTACATTCGCCTCATAACTAACTCTAAAATCTTAAAATTTATGAAATGTAAGATTAGCTATTTGCTTTTCTTTCTTGGTGTGTTTGTCTCCTTTATGACGCATGCGCAAGAGAGAACTATTTCCGGTAAAGTTGTGGATAATACCGGACCATTACCAGGTGTGAATGTTATAATCAAAGGCACTGCTATTGGTGTACAAACTGATTTTAATGGAGTTTACACTTTGAGTGCAGAAGCTGGAGATGTTCTCCAGTTTAGCTATTTGGGGATGGCCACCCAAGAGGTTGTTGTTGGCTCTTCCGATCAAATCAATGTAACTATGCAAGAATCCAGTAATGAATTGGATGAGGTGGTAGTTACCGCACAGGGAATCAAGAGGGAACAACGTTCGTTGGGATATTCGGTAAGTAAAATCAAGAATGAGGAGATTGAAGATAATCCTGATGGAGATTTGGGCCGAGTATTAAGGGGTAAAGCTGCAGGTATAAACATTACGGCCACCAATGGGATTTCTGGGTCGGGTACCAATATCATCATAAGGGGATATAGTTCGTTGACCGGGAGCAATCAGCCATTGTTTATTGTAAACGGAGTTCCTTTTGATGGTGGTTCGAACCAACAGAATACGTTTTTTGATAACCAAACTGAATCAAGTAGGTTTTTGGATATTGACCCCAATAGTATTGAGTCGGTCAATGTTTTAAAGGGGTTGAGTGCATCGGTACTATATGGTGAACGAGGTAGGAACGGTGTGATTTTGATAACCACCAAGGGAGGCAGCAGAATGAATGCCAATAAAAAGCTAGAGGTTTCCGTGTCTCAGTCCTATTTCTTTTCTGAGGCTATTTTGCCAAAATATCAAAACGAGTATGGTGGCGGATTTCACCAAAATTTTGGATACTTTTTTAGTAATCACGGGGCAGCATTTGATCCCAATGTGTTGAGTAATCAAATTTTGGAAACCTCCAATGGTCTCTTTATTGGAAGGGGGTCTGATGGTACAGCTTTGTTAATGAGTCCTTTGACTCAATTGAACGATCAAACCTTGATTGCTGGGTATGAGGATTTGGCAAATTCCCCATATCCCTACAAGCCATACAACAGTGTTGATGATTTCTTCAGAACTGGAGGCGTGGCAACGACCTCAATAAATATTAGAGGAGGGGGAGAGAAAGGAAGCTTTAATCTTAACTACGGACATTTAAATGATAAGGGTTTTACTCCTGGCAATGGTTTGATTAGAAATACTTTTGGTGTTGGCGGCAATGCCACTTTAAGTAATGGTTTTACAGTAAATGGCTCTCTGAATTTCACAAAAAGTGATTATAGTACCCCACCAGTTGCAGCTTCTACGGGTAGCGGTGTTATAAGTAGCGGTAGTTCCGTTTTTGGAGATGTTTTGTATACACCCAGAAGTGTTGATCTGTATGGTCTGCCATTTCAGGCTTCTGATGGACGCAGTGTTTATTATAGGTCAAGTAACGATATTCAAAATCCAAGATGGACAGTTGCAAATTCTAAGACCACTCAAGTAACGGATAGGGTCTTCGGAAATATTGGATTGAACTATCAATTAAATGATTGGTTGGGGATTGCCTATAGATTGGGTATTGACACCTATACTGAGTTTAATACATACGGCCAGAACAAAGGTGGTGTTGATGGGGACAGAACAGGTATATACCGTACAATTTTTGCCAAAAACACCATTTGGGACCACAACTTTACTTTTAGCGCTGATAAAAATTTGACCGAAGACCTAAATTTAAAAGTTGTTTTAGGGGGGAATATGCGTCGTGACCTTTATAATCAAGAAGGTGTGGAGAGTACAGGGCAGCTGGCTTTTGGAGTTTTGCAGCACTATAATTTTATAAACCATTCCACTGTAGGTAGCTTTTTTAGCGGAACAAACCTTGGATCTATTTCCGAGGTGAATACCTTGGGGGCATATTCCGATGTCACTTTGGGGTATAAGGATTTCCTCTATCTAAATGGAGCGGTACGTAATGATTGGAGTTCAACATTGGAAAAAGAAAACCAATCAATTTTTTATCCGGGAGGAAGTTTATCCTTTATACCTACATCTGCTTTTGAAAATATTACTTCAAATGGAGGTCTTAACTATTTGAAATTACGACTTGGATATGGTACCTCGGCAGGTTTTCCCTTGGCTTATGGTACACGAAACACTTTGGCCTTAACTTCCAGACTCCTTGTTGATAATTCAGGAAATGTACTTTCCGGAAATGGGGTGAATGATCGCCTGGGCAACCCTAACCTAAAGCCTGAAACAGTTTCAGAGTTCGAGATAGGGATGGATAGTAAGTTCTTTAACAACAGGTTTGGTCTTAACGTTAGTGTATATAAGAGAAAGTCGAAAGATTTAATAACCGATCAAAACTTAGATCCTTCATCCGGATATACCGTAACCAGGATCAATGCGGGGGAGCTAGAATCCCAAGGTATTGAAGTTGATTTGGATGTTAATGTGCTACGAAATTCGGAGGGGTTGAATTGGAATGTATCTGGAAACTTTTTTGCGGATGAAAGTACTGTGACAAAGCTTCCAGAAGGAGTGACCAGAATACCATTAACAGGTAGAATTGGAGGTACGGTCGCCAATTATGCAGTAGAGGGTCAACCCTATGGCGTATTAATGGGAAATGCTGTACTGCGTACAAATGGGGAGCGAACAGTAAATAGTTCAGGTGATTATATTGTAAATACAGGATTGAATGATATTGTAGGTGATCCCAATCCGGATTTTACTACTTCTTTAAATAACTTGATTACTTATAGAGGCTTTTCCTTTAATATGAACTGGCAATACCGTCATGGAGGTGATATTTATTCACAGACGGCGGCAGCTTTGGTAGGTAGAGGTGTTGTAGATGCCGATAGGCCTTTGGATCGCGAAAAGTCTTATGTGTTACCAGGAGTGAAGCAAGATGGTACAGTAAATGACATTCAGACAACCACTACAAGAATATATTTCAACAATTTAGGTTTTGGAGCAGATGAGTTCTTGGTTTATGATGGTACTACCCTAAGGTTAAACGAAGTTAGCTTTGGATATGCGTTTCCCAAAAAATTTCTTGAAAAAACACCTTTTGGAACCCTATCATTCACTGTTTCAGGATCCAATATGTGGTATAAGGCTTTCAATTTTCCAGATAATGTAAGATTCGATACGAACAACCTGAGCACGGGTGTGGGTAATGGTCAAGGAATTGATTTTATATCAGGACCAAGCTCGCGTAGATATGGGTTGACTGTAAAAGCGACCTTTTAACCTTGTCTAAACTTTAAACAAAATATTATGAACAAAAAATATATAAATAACTATCTCAAGGGGTTACTGGTCATATTAACTGTGGTCCTGGGATCGTGCGAAAGTACGGAACTGGAGATTTTAAACGACCCCAATGCATTGAACGCAGATCAATCGGATATTGATTTCTTTATGAACAGTATTCAGTATGATGTGTCAAGGTTGGTCCAAGGAAATCCTTTGACCCCATTTGGGCTATCTGAGGCTGGGATGGAGATTACCAGAATTACTCATATGTTCGGACCGGATTATAGATCGGCCTATGGCGGAACAGCTTTTGATCCACAATGGCAGGCGGTTTACTCATCCGCATTGCCAGACATTAGAACAATGACCCCTCTGGCAGAAGAACAGGGATTGTATATGCACATAGGAATGGCCAAGGTTTTAGAGGCCTATATGATGATGGACATGGTGGATTTTTTTGGCGATGTTCCCTATTCCGAAGCAACTCAAGGTGTTGAGTTCCCAAATCCGAATGTGGATTCAGGAGCCGATATTTATATCGCTTTGGAAAGTCTTTTGAACGAGGCCATAACGGAATTTGGTAAGACCGAGACCTCAAAGCCTACCAATGATATTTATTATGGTGGTGATAAATCCAAATGGATAAAATTGGCCAATACACTTAAACTGAAAATGTATGTTCAAAGTAGATTGGTAGATAGTTCCGTAAAAGCCAAAATAGATGCCTTGATTGCTCAAGGTAATTTTATTACTTCTGCAAATGAGGATTTTGTTTTTCAGTATTCTTCAACAGATTCGAACCCCGACAGCAGACATCCTGAATTTTCCGCAAATTTTGATGCTGGTACGGGAGAATATATGTCCACTTCTTATATGTATGACCTTGTGAAAAGGAAAAATGTAGAAGATCCCAGATGGAGGTATTATATCTATAGACAGTCCTCAACTAATACCACAGATGTCAACGAGCAAAGCTGTATTACCCAGAACAGGCCCATACATTATGTGCCCAGTGATATTTGGTGCAATTTTTCGGATGAAGGATTTTGGGGCAGAGTACACGGAGATGGCGATGGTATTCCCCCAGATAACGGAAAAAGAACAACCTATGGACTTTATCCTGTCGGTGGTTTATTTGATAATGACTCTTATATCTCTATTACTGGCAGAAACATCAGTACCAAAGGCTCTGGAATTTTGCCTCTAATGCTGTCATCATTTGTAGATTTTATGTTAGCTGAATCTGCATTGACCATGGGTACATCGGGAGATGCCAGAACCTATCTGGAAAGCGGTATCAGAAAATCCATTAGTAAGGTAATGAACTTTAGCCCAGAAAATGTTGATGAAGCTTTTGTACCATCAACCGCGGCAGTTGACAACTATGTTGATACAGTTCTTTCTATTTATGATGGAGCTGCCTCGGATGATGAAAAGTTGGATATAATCATTAAGGAATATTTTTTGGCGTTGTTCGGAAATGGTATCGAGGCTTACAATACTTATAGGAGAACCGGTAAACCCTCGAACTTACAATCCACAAAGATTTCTGCCCCGGGAGATTTTATACGATCATTTTTCTATCCACAAACTTTTGTGAGTCAGAATTCCAATGTGGGTCAAAAGGTAGACCAAAGTGTACAAGTATTTTGGGACAACAACCCTGCAGGGTTCATCAAATAATATTTAAAGTAACAGCAAATGAAAAATATATTGAAAATACTTTCCTTATGCACTACTGTGTTCGTTTTGATTACATCATGCAAGGAAGACGATAAATTGATTTTTGAGTCCATAACTGATAATACAATTACAGGAGGGGGATTAAGAACCATAAACATTATTTCGCCAACCATTAATTTGAGTGATATTGCCAATTCGAGTTATGAGGTTGAGGTAGAGGAGTGGGACGCCAAGAATGGTGGGTTATTGGAATCGGTTGATGTTTTTGTGCAGTTTTTTGACAATTCACCCAGTAATGGAGATAGTTCTGCAGGAGAATTGTTGTTGAAGACAATACCCGCTTCGGATTTCTCCAATGGCCCTTCGAATTTACCGAGAACAAACATAAGTGTAGGAGGTCAGGAAGCTGCGGATCTTTTTGGTCTCGATGCTGCCAACGAAATCGACGGGGGTGATATTTTTAGTATCCGTTTATCATTGAATCTGACGGACGGAACTGTATATACCTCTACCAATCTAGAGGGTAATATTACCGGGGTTTTCTTTAATTCACCTTTTTTGTATCCAGCCAATGTGGTTTGCGAATATGATGCCTCCATTTTTACGGGGCAATACCAATTGGATTTTGTTTCGGGTACATTCTCCGCCTTTGGAGGATCGGATGCATACGGCAGTGGACCGGTGACAATTACGGCCAATTCGGGTACACAACGGGTTATACAGAATGCCACATATCTGCCAAGTTTAGGGCCTTTTGGGGTTCCCATTACTTTCGACCTTATTTGCGGTAGAATGATCGTACCCTTGCAAAATGTTGGGCCGGTGGCTTGTGTCAGTAATATTAAAATGCAAACAGGAACCAACGCGGCCACATTTGATCCAGATGATGATAGTGAGTTCTTCCTTATTTTTAATGATGAGGTAACCAGTGATTGCGGTGTTCCTTCTTATGAAGTCATATTGAAATTCACGAAACTATAATTTTGGTGTTGCAATATAATACTGATTTCAAAACTATCTCTTAGTCAATAAAGAGCCAGGATGTAAAATACAACTGGCTCTTTGATTTTATATGCAGGTAATATTAAAGGGAAGACTTCCCAAGAATACGATTGATCAAATAAGTGATTAGCTGACCTAATAAAATAGATTATATGAGAAGTTGGATTTTAACCTTATTTTTAATGATCACATTTGGTTCGAATGCACAGGAACCTAACTCCCATAGGAAGGATATAGAAAAAGATGTTTATGGAATTAGGGTGGATGCGCCAAAAGGAATTGGACAATATGCCTTTCGTATTGGGGAGTGGGAAACTATTTCCAAAACATTAAAAACCAGATACGAATGGATTACCGAAACAGGTAGCTTTCGGGTGTATGTAGCTGATAATGGACTCACATTCATTGAAGAAATACTGGATGCAGAAGGAAAAATTGAGCATATTACAACTTATGACTATATCCAATCAAGTAATAGTTGGGAGAACATCTACAAAAATGTGGAAACCGGAGAAATTGTGAAATTTACTTCCAAACTGGTTGATGGTTCAATGGTGGAAACTATAAAAAGAGCCGACAATGAGAATAATAACATATATACAATGATCAGTGAGAATGTCGTACTCTATACTGCAAATCGAACATATAAGAATGGGTTTACGCTTATTACCCATATAGGCATAGCTACAAAAATTACATCCAAATAAAAAAATATTGATTAAAAGTTAGAATGGAATGATATGAAAAAGCTATGGTTTGATGCATTTGCCGTGTTACTTTTTGTACTTGGAACCTTTGGAAATGTCTGGGTCGAGGAGAAGCGAAATGGCTATAGTATTGTATATACCCCATTGGACAGTATAAATATCGAGGATTATGATGATTACTTTGAAAAGGGGATAGGTGAAGTAGTTGATTTTTTTAATACACCGTACAAAAATAGCTTTAGTATTTACATACACCCAAATCGTGAATCCTTGGATAGTACTTGGCAAAAGGATTGGGGCATGCCGGATTTTAAATCACAATGTTGGATGGTAGCAAGCGGAGTTTCTGAAAAATTGGACATTATATCACCTAAGACATGGGATAGCCTTTCTTGTGAGCATCATTATGCCGATACAATTGGAACATACCAGTTGATCAAACACGAACTTGTACATGTATTCCATGGACAAAGAAACAAAAGTCCCGATTTTGGTACTACAAATGGTATTGATTGGTTGGTCGAAGGTATGGCAACTTATGCCTCGGGACAATGCAATAGTAAAAGAATCAGTGAAGTAAAAAAAGTGATATCAAGAAAGGAATATCCACAACAGCTCAATGAATTTTGGAAAGGAAACTCAAAATACGGCCTTTCAGGGACTATGGTGATGTACATGGATGATGAATTTGGTAGAACAAAACTTTTGGATTTGTTACGATACAATTATCTGATGGATGTACTAAATGAACTAGAAATCACGGAAGAGGAGTTGATCCGTAATTGGAAATATTTTGTGGAACAACTATAAAAAAATAGAAAAAGAATACCTTAAACTCAATATTTGAAGAAAATCAGAGCAACGAATCATCAATCAAAATAAAAATCAATCAAAATGAAACAACTCATTATTCTTTTTGTTCTCGCAGCAATTTGTAGCTGTAAGAACACACCTGCCGGTAGCGAAATGAAAGAACTTAATGTTCAATTAAAAACCGTTGCAGATAGTGTATCCGGTTTAATGTCAAAATACCATTACAATCCTGAAGAGCTAGCCTCAGAAGAATACATTGAACTGGAAGGGAAGGTTCAAGAACTTGCTAAAAAGTCACAAACAAAACAGGAGTTTGTCGATGGTTACAACAAGCTTTGGACAGAAGGTCCATTTTCGCATGTGAGATTGGCAAAAATGGAACAGCCTGCAGATCAAATCGCCAGTTACATTGATTCATTGAGAGTCGGAGACCAAAGTGTCTCTTTGGAATGGATAAACAAAACCGCAATGCTTACCGTCAATACGATGATGGGCGTGGATACACAGGAACGTGTCTTTGAGGCCTACCAACAGATTGCAGAGAAAAGGACGGACACCTTGATTATAGACCTTCGAAACAATGGAGGCGGAACATTTGCGGGAATTCCTTTAATTGGGCATTTGGTAAAGGATACAACTGATATTGGAATGTTTGTTTCCCAAAAATGGTGGAGAAACAATACAAATGAGCCCACCATTGACGATATCAAAAACTTACAACCTTGGAAAGGTTGGTCTATTAAGACATTCTGGCAAGATGTGCAGAACAATCCGCTTACCCGTGTTCAGATTGTACCCATGTACCCGCACTTTGAAGGCCCCGTTTATGTCTTAACAAGCAACAAAACGGCTAGTGCTGCCGAGTTTACCACCGATGCATTGGCACGAATGGAAAAGGTTACGATTATAGGTCAGATCACTTCGGGTGAAATGCTTTCCCAAAAAATGTTTGATTTGCCCTATGGGCTTCAAATATCGCTTCCCATAGCTGATTATTTTTCAACACGAATCGGAAGAATCGAAGGAAAGGGTGTAAATCCAGATATAACAGTCGACCAAAGCGCCGCCAAAGAACTTTCCTTAGCTTTGATAAAAGGCGCAGAGATGGAAGATGCCTTGGCAAAGGTTCAAGAAAAGTTGTCCAATAAGGAAAAATAACCATTCGAAGGCGCGAGAAGCATGCTTGAGCAAAGACGATAAATTTCCCAAGATCTATCATGAAAATGTATGAGGTCAAGAAATTGCTATTGGAGTGTAACAATAGCATGTTACAAACAAAATGTTTGCAAACCTTAGAGAATCTGGTTCCCCTCAATATAAATTAATGCCATTTGATAAAAGAAAGTATATTTATGAACAACTGGCTATTGGGGAGCCGTAGAGCTAAATTATAACTAATTGCAAAGTATAGTACAAATATTAAGTGTTTTGGGGCTTGCAAATAGTTTTGTTCTGGTAATCTATGCTTTAAAGACAAAGAAGGGCAGTAAAATTGGTAATTTCTTTTTTGCAATTCTCATAGTATCAATAACACTTCGAGTTTCACATTCGGTTATTGTAACATTTTATTCAGATTTAAATGACTTTTATCTTATTACTGGATTAGTAGGTTTTCTATCTATTGGCCCTTCTTACTTTTATTTTATAGAATCGATCATTGATAAAAAATTTAATAGAAAAAAGGTTAACCTTGCTCATTTTGCCCCAGCATTTATTGTACTATTTTCTTTTCCTATAATTAATGTTTTTAGAGAAAATGAAATTTTGTGGCAAATATTTAATAGAACAGTTTTGCTGCAGTACATCATTTACTTGACTTTCTCTTCAAGAAAGATAATTTTCTCCCCAATATTGGATTCAAGTTTAAGAAGACAATTAAAATTCATAGGTATTTTATTGCTGAGCATATGGTTGGTATATCTTATAAATGATGTGTCTGGCATACCTTATATATCTGGCGCAATACTTTATAGCATACTGGTATATTTTTCACTGATAGTTGTATTTAATAAAGGATATATAGTTGACTATTCTAGGGTTAAATATGAAAAAAGTGGACTAAGTAAATCCGAGGAAAATAGAATTCTCAATGAATTAAATACCACTTTGATCGAAAAGAAATTGTTCACAAACAACACTCTTTCTTTGTCGGCCTTGGCAAACAAAATCAATACCAATAATCATGCTTTGTCCGAGGTTATTAATAAAACAAAAAAAAGAACCTTTTATGAACTCATTAGAGAACTTCGAATTGAGGAAGCAAAGAAAATTATGAAGGAAGATAAAATTATTGGCATATCCGATGTTGCTTATAAAGTCGGGTATAATTCAATATCTTCATTCAACAAAGCATTCAAAATGGAAACAGGAGGATTAACACCTTCAAAATATAGAGATGAAGTCAAAATATGAACGCCAATTTATAGTTCTTTTAGTTACAATTTTGATTTATGGAATCATAATCTACAATAGGGTCTATAATTGGAATTTTGAGCTAGACTATATTTATTTTAAATATTTACCATATACGATCATCTGCATTTTATCTGTGATTTTGATCGATAGGAATATTTTAAAAAACAATGTAAAATTTTATAATTCCGGTAAAGGCGATTCCCTATATGATATCATTGTATCTTTTTTAATACTTGCTATTTACTATGAAATAGTGATAATTTATTTTTACCTGTTCGATTTTGTCTTTGAAATCAAATCTGACTATTCTGCGGTTTACTCAATGTTTAGGGATATGGTTTCCGAACCAACAAAATCAATCTTCTATTTTGGCCCATATATTTTGATTACCCAAGGGTTTATTTCATTAATGTCTATTTTTTATCTACAAAATTTTTGGTCCGTATCGGACAAAAGAAGAAACCATTGGATGGTTTTATTTTCTTTTGCTGTGTTTTCATCTTTCCTAAATATATATTATGGATATAAAGGGGTCTTGTTATACTTTTTGATACACACTATTGCTTTTATTGCTTACTATAAGTACAGAAGAATCCTTCCTATTCTGATTTATTACACTCTGGCCGAATATTTGGACATTTTTGGTGCAATAGATTACTTGTCCCATCATTGATTTTATAGACATAAATAAAGGAGTTTTTGGACAAAGTTTCTGTTTGGGTCTTTAAAAGATGTATCGACCACGGCCATAAAAAGTTCTATTGGTACATGTCCCCCTATAAGGTACTCATGATTTTTTAACACCTCCCCCTAATTTTGAAAGTAGAAAAGCAAGGTGTTATGATCAATCCGGTAAGACGATTATTTTTTGGGATTTGTTGTTTAATTTTCTTTTCCAGTGCCTATGCCCAGAAGTTAACTACCGAGCAATGGTTGGAAGATTTGGATTATGTCGTTTCGAATTTAAAGAAACATCATCCAAATTTATATTATAGGGTTTCAGAAGATACTTTTGGGAAGGCAATTGACGACGCTAAAAATGATATTGAAAATTCCAAGACCGATTTAGAAGCTTTTATGTTCTTAAAGAAATTTGTGGCCTTTGCGCAAGATGGTCATACACAATTATGGGATAATGGTTTTTTAGGAATAAGCAATTTACGCTTTCCTTTAAGGGTCGATCAATTTAGTGATGGAATTTTTATTACTGTAATTGAAAAGAAATATAAAAACTATCTCGGGTCGGAAGTTATCGCAATAAATAAGATGCCTATTAAAGATGTTTTAAGGTTAACAGCTTTAAAAACTAATATGGATACTGAATTTGGTCGTATTAGACCATCTTTTCAAGACATAACGTTTCCAAAAACTTTACTTGGGCTGGGTATAATTGATGATGAGAAAAAGATGACTCTCACTATTAAAAATAAAAAAGAAAAAATTGAGAATTTGGTAATCCACGCCAAAGAAGACAGCAGTCCGGTTTTATGGTCAAACAGATTAAATCAAGCCCCCGCTTTTGGTGACTACGTAAGCATTGAAGATTTACTTGGGGATGATGGATTACCGCTTCACTTAAAGAAACAAGGAGATAATGTTGAGTTTTTCTGGTTTGAAAAGGTCAAAGGGTCCAACACCGTTTATTTTCAATACAATCAAGTATATGAACAAAGAAACCATTTTGAATCTTGGAACCAATTTAGTGATAGATTCTGGGAGTATGTGGATTCCAATCACATCGATAAAATTATTATTGATATAAGGTACAATGACGGTGGAAATGCTAGAATGGCAATTCCGTTTGTAAACCAGATAATTAAGAGGGATATATTTAGAAGAGGAGATAATTTATTTCTGCTAGTAGGTAACAGAACGTATAGTGCTTCGGTAATTTTTATGACAGAGCTAGAAGCGCATACCGATGCAATATTTGTAGGTTCACCTCCTGCCAGCCCCTTCAATTTTTTTAGTGATATGGTCAGGGTGGGTAACTTGCCCAATAGTGGTGCCGGTTTAGGCATAGCCTCTCGACAGGTAGATAATTCTTGGCATCCGCAAACAGAATATTTTTCTCCGGATATAGCTGCAACAATATCCAGTGAGGAATATTTCTCCGGTAAAGATCCTGTACTGGAAGCAGCATTGGCCAATAAAATTGTTCCGGTTCCAAAATATGCCATAAAATATGGGGCAAACAAAGCATTTGAATATTATAAACAGCTTAAAACAAATTATGGGCATTTGGATTGGTGGTTGCAAATAAAATCAGCTTTTTTAGAAAGATCTATAAATAGTTATGGCTATCGCATGATGAATCAGGGTAAACAAAAAGAAGCATTTGAATTGTTTTATTTGAATACAATGCTGTTCCAGGATTCTTCAAATGTTTGGGACAGTTTTGGTGAATGGCATTTAATGAACAAAAAAAATGATTTAGCTAAAAAGTATTACAAACAAAGCATCAAGCTAAATCCAAAGAATCTAAATGCAATTGAGATGTTGAGTAAAATTTCTTCTCAAAATTGAGCAAGTAGTTTTAAATTGAGTCATTAATCATCAATAAGGTAAATATTATGAAAAACCCATTGGAAACATTTCAAAAAGAGTGCCCAGAATTACAAAAAGCTTATGCTGGGGTAATCGATGCCTTAATCCAATCCAAAGGAATCGATGCAAAAACAAAACAACTCATCTATATTGCGATGAAGGTTGTTACCGATGATATGAATGCGGTCAGATATCACGTTCCAATGGCCAAAGCAGCCGGAGCAACACGGGATGAGATAAAAGATACAATTGCCTTGACCGTAACTGTTAATGGGTTAAAGGGCGTTAGTACTTTTTTGCCTCAAGCTTTGGAAATATTTGATAATTGAAAGCCAGAAAACATGAATTCTCTGGCTTTTTTGTTTTACGCGAAATCAAGGATGACGATGTCTTATTTCTGTTGGGGGAGTATTCATTAACTTGTACTTTCTGATTCGATTTTTAGTGCTCTACAATCCGCTTCCTATTTAAGAAAACATTATTTTGTTTGTTAGCAGCTGCATTTTCAATATAATCGCCAATGGCATGGTGTATAGGGTTCCAACCCAACAACTCCTTTTGTGGTAAATCTATTATTCGCTCATTTCCCAGGTCGCCAGTCGTTTCGATAACATATTTGGCACCTATGGTTGGAGCAAAAAGATAGAACAACCCTTCGTGATAATAAAATCGCAGACCGTAAAATATCGGAACATACGGAACTGGATCCATACTATTGATGTTTCGATAGATTCGGCTCGAATAGGAAGGTGGGGAACTGTTCAAATGTAAATTGAAATGTTTGGTCAATCCCCAATCCCCAATTTTGGGTTCTCCAAAAGTGTAAACATTGGAAAAGGTTTCCAACTCAGAATAAACAAAAGCAGATAAAATGGCCTGTGCTGCTCCTAGACTATGTCCTGTCAGATATACTTTTTGATCGTTCTTTTGATGGTTCGACACTATCTTTTCCAGCTTGGAACCCATATCGAGTACACTTTGGTAAAATCCTTGGTGTACCAATAGATCTTGATTGTTTTGAAAAGGGACCAGGGCAATATCAAAGTCGCTCAACCAATTTTCCATGTTCTGAGTCCCTCGGAATACGACGATAAGAAATATATCATTGGAAACAACCATAAAGCGGTTACTATCTATATCCTCGATGGTCAGTTTCAGTTTTAGGGAAGGTGTGTTTTTGTTCCATTTATTTACTTGTAGGATGATTTCTTCCTCAGTATCATACACCAATCCACAGAGTTGGGCCATTAAATAATTGTTAATGGGGTCATAATGGTCCGTAGCTTTAAAATCAAAGGTTTTGGTATAAGTCCCATCATACTTGAATATATGCTGGAGCTCTATTTTGGATGCTGTTTTCATGATTTCTAATAGTTTAAAAAAGGGCCCCATATAGTTTTCACCCAACAAGGCCCGATGCAAGTATTAATATTATAAAATGGCAGACACGAATGGTACCGCAACTTTGGCAATACTTCCGATTATTCCAAGGATTCCCTCTTCCCCATTGGAATCGTCGGCAACTGTATTTGAGCTGCTTGTAACCTCCTTGTAAATGGAAAGACCTGTTTCGGCCAATACGGGAATAGCCTTTGCCACTCCTTTCAGCAAACTACCCCAGTTAATTTCCGGAGCTAGTTCAAACCCCATTGCTTTTATTTCTGCCTCTGTAAATGGTTCGCCCATGCCTACAGAGTCTGGGCCAACGATAATAGGAAGTAAATTAAAGCTGCCTTCCCCATCATGTAATAATTTTACCTCACCGTTGATTTCGGTATCTTCGGACGATTCCTGAACATGGAGTCCCATTTGCATTGGCCTATTTGGGATTGGCACAAAACTGAAACGCCGGGTAATCGATGCCTCATTATTGCTCAAAGTTTTGGCAATCATACTTTCTACGTTACCCTTTTTGTTCATTGGGGTTACAAAACCAACATTTCCAGGCTTTAGATTGTTGGATACTACAGCTCCAGCAAGTACTTTTCCCTTAGGTTTTTTTCCTGCATGATACACTACCAAACTTTTTTCGGTTGCATAAAATTGCTGTGGAATGGCATTGGTATGTGCCAATACTTCTGCAGAGGTCTGAATTTTTTTACCTAGTTCACTCATGATTCAATGTTTTAAGTGTTATACAAAATTTTAGTTTTTGCAATCAGATTTTTCAGAAAAACGGTTGTCATTTATAGGAGGCCCCTTAAGTCTATTTGCAGCGCCGTAAAGCTGATACGTCATTTTGCAGTCCATTAAATATGTCCAGTATGTTTTTAGAATAAAAAACATATGAGCGGACGGTACCTAAATCTTAGTAGAGCGATATGGAAATTGAGTGAATGATTTGCCATAATGTTTGATCTGATACCTTTTCGAGCGGTGTAAGCAATTTGTGGTGTTCTTGATCAGCACCTAAATTTCAGGTTGTCCATCTCTTTGACATGGTCATTTGGTGCTCCCTGTATCAAAAAGACAATGAGTCAAAAAAAATCAGTAAATTCAATTGGATTTGTAAGATGAATCTATTTCACAATCATAACCAACTTTAAAATTGAACCTATGAACCTTTCCATTCAACTTATTGATAACGATAATCCCACCAATCCAACATCGTATCCCTTTCCTATAGATGTGGGGGCATTACAAGAGGCCTTGCAATACACTGCTATTGGACCTGGAACCATGACAGAACCTATTGCAATAGATGATTTTATAACCTCTGTCAAGAACAAACTACCCCAAATAGGATTCAATACTACTGTGAAGGCATGTTTTGAGTTGTTAGAGGGTGAGGAAGAATCCAATGCGACTCCAATGGTTTGTTGTAAAGTTCAAAACATAGGGAAAACGAACCCCGATTTTAAGGATTGGGAAAAGGTCTTTGACTGCGATGGCCAATATGTTCGGAAAGCTCCCGATGGTACCTTGTATGTTACACCACAGAAAATATCTGGTTTTCAATCCTATTGTGAGATAAGAACTTTAAAACAATCAGCAGACTCACCAAAATCTGTTTACATCCTTTATAGCGTTTTATTCAAGCTTATCATCGATGATGCTGAAGGGAACCATATGACCTGTTATTGCGAGTTTGATCCCTTGGCAAAGATTAGCTCAAATGTATAGAGGTACGTTTTCTGGGGGTATTTGTTTTTTGTTTTTTTTCATATCAGCCCATAGTTTTTGCTTTTCACAGCAAAAGGACCCGGACAGCTTGATCAATATATTGAGGACTCAAGACCTTACGCAAAAGGAAAGGTCCAAGTTGTTGAGTTTGGCATCCCACTACCATAGGGACATTGATTCTGCCCTCCATATGGCAAAACAGTCACTCCAATTGGCACAAAACATCGAGGAACCCTTATTACAAGCAGAAGCTTTGGAAGAAATCAGTCATTTGGAACGAAGGCTTGGCAATAACACCAAATCGTTCAAGGCTTCTTTTGAGGCATTGGAAATATATGAATCCATGGAACTTTCTGAGCGACAGGCGGCATCCTTTACCCAGTTGGCAAGTAATTATATAAGTGATGGGGATTATATATCTGGTATCAATTACCTAACGAAAGCCATGGAAATATACGCTACCTCAGATAAGGCAACAAATTATGCGCTAACCGTTCTAAACCTTGGGGAGGCATACCGTATGAATGGCCAATTGGACAGTGCTGTATTCTATTTTGAAGAGGCCTTGGAGATGAATGAAACTTTGGACAATGAGGTTTTACTAGGGTATTCCAAAGGTAACCTTGGAATGGTCCAATCGACCCAAAACAAAATTGGGCTGGCACAGAATAATCTGACCGAAGCCGTGGGTGTATTGAAAAAGCTAGGAGACTCTTATTCGACTTCAGTATATCTCGCCGAATTGGGAAAGGTGCATGAACTAAATCGGAAGCACAGACTTGCAGAGGAAATTTTTTTGGAGGCTCTTGAAATTGCCCAAAAAGAGGGATTTAAAGAGCAAATAAGGGATATTGGCATCTTACTGTCGAAGTTTTATGAAGACCAGTCCCAATATCGAAAAGCCTTGCAGTATGAACGGATGTATTCCATATACCAAGATAGCTTGGTGAACAAAAAAAACATCCAAGACATAGAACGCATAAAAGCAAGTTATGAAATTGATAAAAGGGAGTCTGAAATCGGATTGCTGAATAAAATCAATGAGACCCAGAAATATGTACTGTACTTAGTGATGTTGGGATTTGTTTCATTGTTAATATTTGCTTACATACTCCGCAGAGGGTATAAACGGATTAAGCGAGCCAATGCTGTTCTTGCCGAGCAACGAGATCTTATCGCCAAAAAAGAACGGGAAAAAGCTTTATTGCTGAGGGAGCTCAATCATCGTATCAAGAACAATCTCCAAATGATTTCAAGTTTATTGAGCCTCCAAGGTCATCAGCTTGAGGGTCATCCTGCACAAGAAGCTCTTCTGGAAGGAAAATTACGGGTGGAGGCACTTTCATTAGTACACAGAAAACTCTATCAAGATGGGGTGGATACCCGTATAAAGGTTAAAGAATATATGGAGGAACTGATATTTGGACTTTTCCATGGATATGGGGCTACTTTTAAACCCCATTTGAATATATCTGACATAAATATCACTATAGATAAAGCTATACCATTGGCCTTGATTATCAATGAAGTCATTGTCAATGCTCTCAAATATGCATATGTCAATATTGATAAACCTACCATGAAGGTGGTTCTTAAAAGAACCCGTGGGGATATGGTCAATGTACAGGTGGTTGATAATGGTATTGGATATGCATCGAAATGTGCAAATGAAAACTCTTTCGGTATTAGACTTATACATTCATTGGTAGAACAGCTTGAGGGTATTTTAAGTATTAAAGCCGAAAAAGGGACATGTTGGAACATATCAATGAGACTGTTATAACATAATCAGGTTATGGAAAAGGTTAAAATCCTTATTGTGGAGGATGAAATATTGGTGGCCAAGGATATATCAAATAGACTTGGCCAGATAGGTTATGATATTATTGGTACTGCATTATCCGCTAAGAGGGCACTGGGTTTTATGGAAGAGCACAGCTCCATAGATATTATTTTATTGGATATCATCCTAAATGGAACTCTCGATGGAATAGAATTGGCCAGAATCATTAATGAGAAGTACCAAATCCCCTTTATTTTTTTGACATCCCATGCAGATCAAAATCTGGTCGCAAGGGCCAAAAGCGTAAAACCATACGCTTATATATTGAAACCATTTAATGACCGTCAATTGAACGTTGCCATCGAACTGGCCTTGATGAATTATTCTCATGGTAATTCTGAATCAGATTTACTGGGAACATATGACTTTGATGAGGCCGATAATCAAGTAATGAAGATTATGGATAGTTTGTTTCTTAAAAAGAAACACCACTTTGAGCGGGTTCCTCTGGATGAAATTCTTTTTTTACAGGCTGACAGTAATTATTCCGTGATATACACCAAAAAAGAAAGTTTTGTTTACTCTACTGTATTAAAAAACATTGAACTTCAGCTTCCTGTGGACAAATTTTTAAGGATTCACCGGAGTTATGTGATCAATGTTCACAAAGTGAAGGGGTATGAAGGCAACACTCTTTTTATCGGCGATAAAAGAATTCCAGTAAGTAAAACATACAGGCAAGAAGTCTTCAAATTGTTTAAAACCCTCTGAATATTGCTGTCATGTGTGCCCAATAATTTAATATACTGGATAAACTAAAGTTATTCTCTTAAAATCTGACCTAATTACATTTTAATTATATATAAACTGCTTGGAAGTTAAATATGATGTGTGCGAGTGACAATATTCCACGAAAAGCATCAGATTTAGATTTTATATGGAATTAGTTGTATAGCAATGGATACTAGATTTTTATCGGGATGTGGAGGAGTTTTTTCCATTGTAATATGAATATTGGTTTTTTCTATAGCCTTCATGTCTTACTGGCTTTGAACTCTTCGATTTTCCAACTTTGATACAAACCTCAATCAACAGCGATTCACTTCCAGTATTACTGACTTATTAATAGTCCTTTCAACATGGTTTTTGTTTTAAAAAGATAACTTAGATGTGACAAAACCTTAAAAGATAAATTGATAATTATGGATTTGGAAGGCATTTTAAATTACAGGCGCTCGGTCAGGGTTTATGATAAAGCTAAAAAGGTTGATACTAGAAAAGTAAAGCATGGTCTGGAATTGGCGACATTGGCACCCAATAGTTCCAATATGCAATTGTGGGAGTTTTATCATATCACAGAACCGGATACTTTAACAAAGCTCTCCAAAGCCTGTTTGGGACAAACTGCAGTTTCAACTGCAGTTGAGGCCGTTATATTTGTTACCCGACAGGATTTACATAAAAAACGCTCAAAATTTGTTCTTGAATTTGAAAAGGGAAACATTCAACGTAACAGTCCCGAAGAGCGACAGGAAAAACGAATAAAGGATAGAGAATTGTATTATGGTAAGATAATGCCACTGTTGTACACAAGATTTTTTGGAATAGTAGGTTTATTTAGGGTTATATTGACCAAGGCTATAGGTCTTTTTCGCCCCATAACCAGAGAAGTATCTGAAAGTGACATACGTGTAGTGGTTCACAAATCATGTGCATTGGCCGCACAGACTTTTATGATTGCAATGGCAAACGAGGGGTATGATACGTGTCCATTGGAAGGATTTGACAGTAAACTGGTTAAGAAGCTTTTGAAATTGCCACGTGGTGCCGAGATAAACATGGTGGTCTCCGTAGGAATTAGGAAAGGAAGTTCAGGTATTTGGGGTGAGCGGTGCAGGGTACCTTTTGATGAGGTTTATCATAAACTATAGATGCATGGATTAGTAAATATTGATTTGTTTCATTTGCGGCTAATTATTAAAAAATGTCAATAAACATAATATTGCATCTATCTGGTTTTTCTTAATTATGTGAATTACTACACCCCTGGAATTTCTTCTGGTACTTTCAAATTCCTTAGTATGAATGCCGCTCATTTTCTTTACAAATCCATAGTCCTCTTTCTTAATTTGCTCAAAAACTCTTGGGAAATTCCCAAATAAGATGCGATATGATATTGGGGAACACGTTGCACAACGGTAGGGTATTGTTCAAGGAACATTTGATACCGGTCCATCGCATTTCTTGACATATTTTGAAGCAATCGTTTTTTTAGAGCATGCACATGGCGTTGCATCATAATTCGGAACATCCGCTCCAAAGCGGGAATTGTTTCCAAAAGTTGTGTTTTCGAATCTAAGGATAACATCAACATTTCGGTTTCTTCCATAGTTTCGATACTCACTTGGCTGGGCACTTTGTTTTCAAAACTATTGATTTCACTTATCCACCAATCTTCTATGGCAAATTCTACTGTATGTTCGTTTCCTTTGTGATCAGTAAAGAATTCTCTGGCACAACCACGCTTTATGTAAGCTTCAAAGTTGCAGATGTCTCCAGAACGCAGAATAAGGGTGTTTTTTGAAAACTTCCGATATTCAAAAAACTGTAGCGCCATCTCGGATTCCTCATCGGATAAGTTAATGAAACGTTTTAAATAGTTTTTCAATTCATTTTTCATAAAAAGATATCGAGGCTGTATGGGTGATTTCTTGTCCTAGTTCAATGAATAAGGTTTGAAAACCCAATAGTTTTGTTGTGACAATGTATCAAAGATTTTACAGTAATATACTATATGTTTTTTTCAATTGATATGCTATGTAAAATTGAATCTACGGTAAATATATCGGTATATTATAGCAAAATTTCCATAAAAAAAATGTTTTGATTATGGGCGTTACATTGATTTGAAACTTAATTTGATTTTTTATGGATTACCTAGCGAACAATAATAGATATAATGAAATGACATATAATCGCTGTGGCGATAGCGGTTTGTTGTTACCTGCTTTTTCACTTGGCCTATGGCACAATTTCGGTGAGATGGATAATTTTGATACTGCCCGAACAATAGTGCATAAGGCATTCGATGCAGGAATTACACATTTTGACCTTGCAAACAATTATGGTCCCCCGCCCGGGTCGGCCGAAACCACTTTTGGTAAAATACTAAAATCGGATTTGGCCCAATACCGGGATGAAATAATTGTAAGCACCAAAGCAGGATGGAAGATGTGGGATGGTCCTTATGGTGATTTTGGCTCCAAAAAGTATTTGGTTTCCAGTTTGGACCAAAGCTTAAAACGAATGGGGCTGGATTATGTTGATATTTACTACCATCACCGTCCGGACCCATCCACGCCTTTAGAAGAGACTATGGGAACTCTAGATTTAATAGTTCGCCAAGGGAAAGCGCTATATGTTGGAATATCCAGTTATGATGCCAAAGAGACGAAGGCTGCTATAACGATGTTAAAAGAAATGGGAACCCCATGTTTGATTCACCAACCTCGATACTCCATGTTCGATAGGTGGATTGAAGACGGTTTGTTGGATGTATTGGGGCAAGAAGGCGTTGGAAGCATTGTTTTTTCTCCCCTTGAGCAAGGTTTGTTGACCAACAAATACCTTCATGGAATTCCAGAATCATCGAGAGCTGCTTCTGGACGTGAAAATGGTGCTTTGGAAGCTGACCAAATCACTCCCCAAAAATTGGAGATGGTGGCAAAATTAAATAAAGTGGCAAAGGAAAGAGGTCAGTCTTTGGCCCAAATGGCTCTTTCATGGGTTAAGCGAGACCCACGGGTTACATCGGTACTATTGGGAGTAAGTAGGCCCGAACAATTGGAGGACTCGTTACAAGCTCTACAAAAACCTGGATTTGATAAAGAGGAATTGAGCACTATCGAAAACATCCTTTCTGGAAAAGCATAACTAGACTAGTATATCAGTATAATTATTTACTATTCAACAAGATAACTGAACAATGAAAATTATAAAACGAGTTTTTTCCATACTTTTTATTTTGATTCTGAACTTTCAATTGGCAGGACAGGAACAAGTATATGAATTGAGAACCTACGAATTGGAGTTTGGCAGACTGGAACAAGTACTTCATGATTATTTTAAAGAAGCATTTATTCCTGCCATGAACCGCCAAGGGGTAAAAAACATTGGGGTGTTTGAAGAGGTAGGGGAAGGTTTGCCAAAAAAACTTTATGTGCTTATTCCTTATAATGACATTGCAGCGTTTCAAAAAAGCGGCGAATTATTGATTGAGGACAAAAAATATATCGAGGATGCAAGCCCTTATCTTAAAATATCTGAAAACTTGATTCCGTTTAGTAGAATTACAACGGATCTTATTAAATCCACCACAGGTTTTCCAAACCTACAGAAGCCGGCGGATAGTGCAAACTTCTTTGAGCTTAGAACCTACGAAAGTTACAATGAGGATGCCCTCCGCAGAAAGGTCAAAATGTTTAACGACAGTGAATTTGGTATTTTTGAAGATGTTGGTCTTCCTACTGTGTTTTTTGGGTCGAACATTGCCGGGAACAATATGCCGTGTCTAACCTATATGTTGGCATTCAAAGATAAGCAGGCCCATACAGAAGCATGGGGCAAGTTTGGTCCACATCCGGAATGGAAACGAATCTCCAATATGGAAGAATATGCAAATGCCATGAACAACATAATCCGGGTATTTTTAAAACCTCTTCCATATTCTCAATTGTAGAATACAACTAAACCAAAATTTTTCAGCCAAGGCTATACTTGATTTATATCATTGTCCAAAGCCATTTATTGAGCTAGTTTCAATGTATGAAAAGAGCATCGATATTGGTTGGATATTTGGTCTTTGGACTAAGTATGTTGTTTCTTATTGCCACAAAACCCATGCAGGAATTAGCTGCGAGGGAGATTGTTAAAAAGGCCGATGACAACATAAGGGGAAATACTTCACAAGCAGATATTACTATCCAGATTATACGCCCTTCTTGGCAAAGGGAAATGGAGATGAAAGCATGGACCAAAGGAGATGATTATACCTTGATTCTTGTAAACGCCCCAGCCAAGGAAAAGGGTATTATTTTTCTTAAAAGGGAGAAGGAAGTTTGGAACTGGATACCGGCCATTGAACGGACCATTAAACTGCCCCCCTCGATGATGTCTCAGAGTTGGATGGGTACGGACTTTACCAACGACGATTTGGTGAAGGAAGCTTCGTCGGTAAAAGATTATGACCACAGACATTTGGGCAGGGAATCTGCTCAAGGTAAGGAATGCTATAAGATTGAAATGATACCTAAGCCCTCAGCAGCCATTGTTTGGGAAAAGGTAATCGTATGGATCGATTCCCAAGATTTTCTTCAGCTCAAAGCTGAATTTTATGATGAAGATGGACAGTTGGTCAATATCATGAATTCAAGCGATATCAAAGTCTTTGGTTCCAGAAAAGTGACCACACGGATTGAAATGATTCCTACGGATAAGGAAGGTTACAAAACCGTGATCAAGTACAACCATCTCCTATACGATGAGGAGATTCCTGATAGTTTTTTCACTACACGTAACATGATGCAACTGAAGTGATGTTCTTAAAATTGGCATGGTTGAACATATGGCGCAACGGTCGAAGGACAATGATCACCGTTGCTTCCGTTTTTTTTGCCGTGCTATTGGCCATAACCTTTCGCTCGATTACGGACGGAGTTTATGAGAACATGATTCATAACGTGGT
The DNA here is from genome assembly GCA_040285615.1 of Allomuricauda sp. Taxonomy (GTDB): domain Bacteria; phylum Bacteroidota; class Bacteroidia; order Flavobacteriales; family Flavobacteriaceae; genus Flagellimonas. Next base: position 366,080 of record JAVJRL010000009.1, on the reverse strand, counting down.
CAGTTACTCTTCGGGGTATCTCCAAATCCATAAGAAAGGCTATTGGGATGAACAATCGATAGACAATTCTTTTGAAGCAAATGAAGAGCTTTCCAAAAGTTTATTGGACAATCCCAAAGTTACAAACCTAATGCCAAGATTGGAAACCTTTGCGCTATCATCCTTTGCTGATAAAACCAAGGGAGTAATGGTTTTAGGGATTGATCCTATCAGTGAAAAAGTAGTAAACCAACTGAATGAAAAGGTTATTGAAGGCAAATATTTTGAAAATAACAGTGAAGATCAAATCCTAATTGGGAGTGGGTTGGCAGAACAGCTCAATGCCAAGGTGAACGACACCCTTGTGTTAATTGGACAAGGGTACCATGCCAGCAGTGCAGCCGGTAAATTTAATATTGTTGGCATTTTAAAACTGGGGTCTCCCGAGCTGAACAGCAATGTTGTCTATATGCCTTTAAAAACATCCCAATACCTACACGGGGCCGAAAATCGATTAACATCCCTATCCATAATGCTCGGTAAAACCTCTGATTTGGAATCTTCCAAAAAGACTATAGAAAACTCTATTGACACCTTAGCTTATGAAGTGTTGACCTGGAAACAAATGATGCCTGAAATGGATCAGTTTATTGAGGCGGACAGTTCTGGACATTATATCGTTATCGGTATTCTCTATATCATCATATCCTTTGGATTGTTCGGCACTTTATTGATGATGACCTTTGAAAGGAACCGAGAATTTGGCATTCTAATTGCCATCGGTATGAAAAAACACCTACTGGCCTATGTGGTACTGTTGGAATCGATCATGATTTCATTGATGGGCTGTTTGATGGGAGTGTTGGGAGGCACATTGATTGTCCATTTGTTCACGGAATATCCTGTGGAATTTGGTGGTACTTTACGGGAGGTTTATGAAGATTATGGTATTGAGCCCATTATTTATTTTTCAGGCAACATCCGAATTTTCATTTATCAGACCTTGATTGTGTTGGGATTGGCCAGCTTACTGGCCCTTTACCCAGGATATAAAGTATTAAGACTAAAACCTGTAGATGCGATAAATAGTTGATTATGTTGATTCAAATAGCATGGCGGAACATTTGGCGCAACAAAACTAGGAGTTTTGTGGTAATCGGCTCCATTGTAATTGGTCTGTGGGCCAGTATTTTTATTTTGGCCTTTGCTTGGGGGCTTTACAAAAACAACATTGATGAATCAGTGAACAGGCATTTGTCCCACATTCAGGTGCACCATCCAAAATTTACCAATCAACAGGAATCAAAATATGTTATAGAAAATTCCGATTCCATTCTTTCAGTGTTCCAAAAAGATGACATGGTTCAATCCGCAAGTATGCGCACTATTGCCAAAGGGATGATTGCATCCCCAACTACCGTCTCCGGTGTCACGATTTATGGCATTTCTCCAAAAGCGGAAATAAAACAGATTGGCCTGAATCAAAATTTGATACAGGGAGACTATTTTGCTTCGGGAAAAGACAATGAAATTTTTATCGGTCAGAAGTTGTCCAAAAAACTTAAGATCAAATTACGGAGCAAGGTGGTGGTCACCTTTACGGATATTCATGCCAATATAGTTTCCGGTGCTTTTCGGGTAGGCGGAATTTATAAATCCAAGAATCTTTCCCTTGATGAAGTCAATGTTTATGTCCAAAAACAAACCTTGGACAATCTATTAGGTCTTCAGCCCTCGGAAAGCAATGAATTGGCCATTTTGTTGAAAGATGAGTCTACACTGGATAGCTATATGATCAATGTTCAACAGTTAATGCCCAACCAAAAAGTGGAAGATTGGAAAGACCTTGCCCCTGATTTGGAACTAGTGATAGAATCCTTCAATCTATATACCTATATCATCTCGGGTATTATTCTTTTAGCGCTCACCTTCGGCATTATAAACACCATGCTCATGTCTGTCTTGGAACGAATCAGGGAATTGGGCATGCTTATGGCCATTGGGTTAAATAAGAGAAAGATATTTTTTATGATCATGTTGGAAACTCTTTTCCTGACCTTGATAGGATGCCCTATCGGGCTTTTTATTGGCTGGCTGAGTGTTCTTGTTCTTGGAACTTACGGTATCAACATTGCCATATTCTCCGAAGGATTGGCCAGCTATGGTTTTAGTTCCATCATCTATCCAGCATTGGACGGTCAGAACTATTGGATCGTGGCTATCATGTGTTTGATCACAGCGCTTTTGGCAGCAATATATCCCGCATATCGGGCTTTGCAATTAAACCCAGCAGAATCAATTAGAAAAATTTAGCACCATGGGAAAAACAATCATAGACGCGCACAACGTTAGTAAGACATATAAGGAGACGGCTGTTCCTGTAAGGGCATTACAAGATGTGCACCTTCATATTGATGAAGGAGAGTTTGTTGCCCTAGTGGGACCTTCTGGTTCAGGTAAATCCACACTGCTGAACATGATTGGCGGCCTTGACGAACCCACTTCGGGAACTGTGTTTGTGGATGGTGTGGAAATAACCAAACTTCCAGAGAACAAGTTGATCGATTTCCGGCTTAAAAATATTGGTTTTGTATTTCAGTCCTTTAACCTGATACCCGTACTAACTTCTCGGGAAAACATAGGTTTTGTACTCCAATTGCAAAAGGTCTCAAAAAAAGATAGGGAAAAAAGGGTTTTGGAACTGCTTCGTGAAGTGGGTCTGGAGGAAAAAATCAATAGTAGACCAGGCGAGCTTTCAGGAGGACAGCAACAAAGGGTCGCTGTGGCACGCGCTTTGGCCTCCAAACCCAAAATAATATTGGCCGATGAACCAACGGCCAATCTGGATTCAAAATCAGCAAGTAATTTATTGGACATCATGGCAAAACTGAACAAAGAAGAAAAAATCACCTTCTTGTTTTCCACCCATGACCAACGAGTAATAGAGAAGGCCAGAAGAGTGATTACTTTGGTCGATGGCAAGGTGGATTCTGATGTCCAACAAAAGCCTACTTGATTATTATGAACTCTTCAAAGGCCATATGGTTCATTTTTATTTTGCTATTTCCTTTTTTTGGGTCAGGGCAGGAGAAGGAACATAAACTGGTTCTTAATGGCTATGTCAAAAACATGCATCAATTGCAATTTGTGGATAACTTGGACCAACTACAATGGACCACCTTAGTACACAATAGGCTCAATTTTGGTTATACTCCTTCAAAAAGCATCTCTATGCGACTGGAATTTAGAAACCGAATTTTTTATGGTGATGCGGTGTCGGGTTTTCCTGGATTTTCTGAGTTGATGGGAATGGACAACGGATGGGTTGATTTGACCTGGAATTATGGAGAAAGTGGGCATATGCTATTTATTACATCAATCGATCGGGCATCTGTAAGCTATAGCAAGGGCAATTGGGATATTACCTTGGGCAGACAGCGTGTAAATTGGGGTCGAAACTTGATATGGAACCCAAATGATATTTTCAACACCTATAATTTTCTTGATTTTGATTATGAAGAACGGCCTGGTAGTGATGCAGTGCGCATCCAATACTATACGGGTGATTTCAGCAAGGTTGAATTGGCCGCAAAAAAAGGAAGGTTAAAGGATGATCATATTGTTGCTCTTTTATATGGCTTTAATAAATGGTCTTATGACTTTCAACTGATTGCAGGTATCTATAAAAACGATTGGGTAATGGGAACAGGGTGGTCCGGTAACTTAAAAAACATGGGTTTTAAGGGCGAAGTATCCTATTTTGTACCGCGAACAAATTACTTGAATGCTGAAAATGTTTGGAGTGCCTCCATATCTCTTGATTATGGTTTTAAAAACGGACTATATATTTATGGGTCTGCACTGCACAATAGCAATACTTCAGACTTGAACGGCAGTATTGAAAATCTGGCCATAAGTGGAATAACGGCCAAAAATTTAATGCCATTTGAGTTTTCTGGTTATCTGCAATTGGCAAAGGAATTCTCCCCAATCTTTTCTGGGGCTTTTAGTACGGTATATTCACCTACTAACCATTCGGTAATAGTAATACCAACCCTTACTTATTCGCTTGCTACCAACTGGGAAATGCATCTAATTTCCCAATCCTTTTTCGAATTCAAAGAGTATAACTCTTTGGGGCATGGTATATTTTTTAGGATTCGATGGAGTTTTTAAAAGGTTGCGAAAGGACATACGTTCATAAAAGTGTAATAACCTATTTGTTCCAAAGCGTAAACATTGAATAGGGAATTTACGTTTAATTACTAAAGAACCTTGGGCCAGTGAAATTTTAATCCTGCTTAATAAACCCATGTTCCTTGATGATATAGTGGCTATCCGTATCCAATCCATCAATTGGATTTTTATCCATTATTATTATGGTCTTTTTACCCTTCAGACCATTCAACAGGGACTTTATGTAGTTCTCAGTATCAGGGTTTAATTCTTTAAAAGGATCATCAATTAGCAATATTGGTTTGTTGGTCAATAATGCTCGGCAATACATCAATATTTTCTTTTGACTGCCTGTCAATATATTTCCCAAGTCTCCAATTCTATCATCAAGGGTCAAAACATCTTTTGGATGCTCAAACTTCTGAAGGTCCTTTAAAAGAGCCACTGACTTATATTTTTTATGCTTTTTTCTGGAATAGACTATAGCTTCATAAACATCTTTACCATAAAGTGGGAAATCTTTGGAAACAACGGCAATATTCTTACGGATAGACTTTTCGGATAGTTGGTCTATGGTATTCTTCCCATAGGTTATATTTCCCTCATTAGGAGGGTACATTTTAAGTAAGAGACCCACAAAAGCACTTTTGCCAGCTCCAGAGTTGCCAATAATCACAGTTGTATTCCTTGGTTCTATTGTAAAAGAAGTGTTTTCAAAAACTTTTCGATTGGAGTTAGGGTAAATAAATGTAATATCCTTGAAGACTATTTGCTTGTCTTTTACGTCCAAATTTTGAAATTCCAAGGAGTTCTCTGCCTTGAGCGAAAGTATTTTAATCAATTTTTCAAAGGAAATATTTCCTAATTTCCAAACAATACTGACGCGCAAAATTCTTCTAAATATGGGAAGGAAAGAAATTATTAAAAGGATCAATATCAATAAAACCGATTGATCCACTGTACTATTCTGGGCATTTTTTGAGTAGTATACATAGGTCATTAAAATACCAAGCATGGCATACGTCAAAGCAGGAATGAGCGCCTGTATGGAACTGGCCACTTTTTGATACTTTTTTCCTATTTCCAAAAGTTCTCCGGAGCGCTTTCTATACCGTTTTTCCTCTGGAGTATATTTATTGAAGGCCTTTATGGTGTGAATACCCCTTAAGCGGGTATTGATAAAGGACAAAATTTGGGATCGTTTATTTCTGCGCTTCACAGAAATTGTGTACAGTAATTTATTGATGAAGAACAGGATGAGCGAGAATATAATAATCGAACCACTTAAGATAAGCCCCAAGTTGATATCTATATAAGCAATGGCGACCAAAAGAATGACAATCAAAAATACATCTTGTAGGAATCGTAACAACCCTCTGGAAATATAATTCTGGATGCTTTTTAAATCACCACTGTACCGTAGCAAATATTTTCCAATGCCCTTTTGGTCATAGACTTCTGTGGCAACTTGTAACTGATGGGCAAAGAGTTTTTCCCGTAGATCCTTTGCAAACTTTTCACAGATAAGAGCAATAAGGTATTTATTGATGTACTCGAACACAAAACGAATCCCCACAATGCAGAAAAAGAAAATCAGAAATTCCGTAAAATCCTGTGTGTTGATAAACGGAACTGATTTAATAATCTGTAATCGGTGTGAGGAAAAACCAAAATTGAATTCGTAGAATCTCCCAATACTTATTGGAATCAACAGTGTGAGTACATTGTACAAAAGGCCACTTAAAAAAGTAGCCAGGAACAAGTAACTGTTGGTTTTAGCAAATTCCGTTATTAGCCGCCATTTTTTTTTCAAAAACTACTGTTTTTTTACTTTGCTCTAAAGTATCGATTATTTCTTTTGACATTAATTCCTCTCCTAACAAAACTTTGTGATCAGACGCATTCCTTACTTCATCAACCATCAAAGGGCTGGTCGTGAAAAGTCCTGTAACCCCAATAACATTATAGTTAAGTTCTTTTAGCATATTGGCGCCAGAGATGGCACTCATACTATCAGTTGCTGAAAACAATACTCCAAAAACATTTTGAGCAAAAACACTATCATTGAGCAATGCGGAAGTTTCTCTTTGCAACAACCCATCGGCTATTTCAACAACAATTACATCAGGAGCAATGCTTTTTGCTTTGTCGAACAAGTATTTGTATAAAATCAAAAGCTCTCGTGTGGAGCACATATATGTGGAAGGGAACCCGAAATCTGAAAAATCCAGGGATATTTTCGCTCCATAATCCCTTACCATGGCCCTATCCTTTGTATAAGCAGTACCCGTTAGCTTAATATAGGCTACTTTCTTCTTTGCCAGTTTAAGACCTCTCGTTAAAAAGGCGGCGGAGGTGGTTTTTCCACTATCCATACCAGTTCCAAGGGAAAGAATTACTTTCGGTGTCTGCGTTGTGGATGGAGAAATAAGTTCCAAAGGAGCCGCATGGTTCAAGTATTTTGTGTTGATTACTTGACCCGTTTCATCCACAATGTAGCCGACCAAGCTTACCGTAGTTGGACCAACCAACTCAAATTTACTGTGAATGGAGGCCATTGTCCCTATAACGCCCCCTTGACCAAGTATTTGATAGTTTGTACAGTATTCTGTGGGTAAATAACCCTCAAGTTGTTCTGTTGCATATCTATTGCCGAATGTTGCCATAATCAGATCTCCGGGCAGTATATATCTATTGTTACCGTTTACGGTCTGCACACGGGTATGTTTGCCTACTTCCTTTATTCGAAATATCGCCACATCACCAGCTTTTGGGAGATGAGTTCGTTTAATGGATTTATTGACCAATGTATCGGAGACATTTTTACAAATAATTGTTTTCTTAAAATTGGAAGGTTTTATTTTATGAAGTTTCATAATCAAGGGTTATTTTAACGTGAATGAAAGATGGAATCCCAAAACATTGTAATCGTTTTCGGGTAAGAAATCTGTGTTGAACTCTTTTTGAATGATATAATAGATAGTGACTCCCATTGGGAAATCTTCGAACGGTCTAAAGTTTACACCCGGCTTTAGGCGGTATCGTTTTATACCATTGCTTATATCGCCTCCCGCGTAATAGAAAAATTGATTTTCCAAATAGGGCGCCAAACTTGACCTTCTCACATTATAGATTAACCTAGCTGCATAAAGTCCTCGTACTTGGTATTTCTCCAACGAATTAAAGAAGTATTGTATCTCTGGTTCATGCCTTAGTGAAAGCCTTTTCACAATATCATGTCTATAGGAAAAATTTCCATAAACACGTCCGATTGCCAATTTTCCAAACATAAGAGTATTGACTCCCTGATCTCGTAATGACCTTGAATCATTAAACAAACCATTTACATAACCGGCCTCTATATAAGTCCTTCTTTTTATTTTGTATTTAAAAGCCAATTTGGTCTGCGAAAAACTATATCCTGCTGGATTAACATTGTAGCTGAACATTTGGCCGAATAATACATCAAGTTTTTCTGTGATTCCATATTTCAGGCCGATTCCGGACCAGACCTTTAAATTTTCTGTTAGGTCTTGGGAACGGACTACAGATCCTATCAATATAAAAATAATGATAAGCCCTTTTTTAGATAAGTTCATTGATAATGGGGTTAAAGATTTGAATTATTGAGGTTTCATTTAAAACAACTCACATTTCAAAACCCCTACCTTGAAATAGGTCTTTATTTAAAATTTATATTCCATTGCTGTGTGTTATTGCTTGTATAGGTTATTCCATTAGCACCAAATAAATGGCCGCCTTTTGCAACCTTGAAGCAATTAAATTTTTAATAGAAAGATTGTTTTTCAGTAAAACTATGAGTGAATCAGTGATTTACAGTGCTTGTAGAAGATTCAAGTTCAATTAGTCTGGAGGACAATTAGTTGAAAATTAAGGATGTAGAAGACCTGATGATTGCACTACGAACTTCCCATTGACCTGCTGCCTTTGCGAATAATTTTTTTACTTTCTTTTCCTTTAACAACAAGTCCACTATCATCCAACCACACAATGGCTCCGGTTGGGCATCGCTGAATGGGTACTTGGGTATTATGATTTTCAGCGTAATTGATGACAGGTAAATTATTTTTCATCGTAATTAAATCAGCGGGGGCATCCATGGCACATTTACCACAGGCAGTACAGCCCACTTGACAGTCTTCCAGAACGGCCTCGCCGTGTTCCAGGTTTTTACAAGCCACCCAAAGGTGGTGACTAACAGGTTGGAGGGAAAATAAATCTTTAGGACAAACTTCCACACAATCGCCACAGGCGGTGCATTTTTCTTGGTCTACGATGGGCAGACCATGTTCGTTCATGGTAATGGCATCAAAATCACACACTGCTTCACAATCGCCATGTCCCAGGCACCCCCAGAAACAACCTTTACCGCCACCGGAAACCAAAGTGGCCGCTTGGCAACTTTGGACTCCCACATATTGAGCACGATTGATGGCCACATTCGTCCCGCCGGCACAAGCGAGACGAGCAACCTTTTTCTCTTCCGAACCCATATCCACACCTAGAAAGTTAGCTATGGCTTGTCTACCTTCATCTGTACTGACCGTACATTTGCCGGGTAAGGCTTTTCCGTGAACCAGCGCCTCTGCAAAGGGTTTACAGCCTGGAAAACCGCAGGCACCACAGTTTGCATGGGGTAACATATCTTCCACCTTATCTATACGCGGGTCTTCGTATACAAAAAGTTTCTTGTTTGCAACAATCAACATAACTGCAAGAAGTAAGGTTAACCCTCCGAGTGCGGCAACTGCAATAATGATAGACATATTAATTCACGAATTAATTAGAAAAATAATTCTCCTTTTTCCTCAATACAGGTTAAAAAATAATTTCGGCCCACTTTCTGCCGGCAATCAGCTCAGCTTTTCGAAGTCGCCATTGTTCTTCTGATCCCAAGATTTTGGAAAATGCCTTGTTGAGCTTGTCAAGGATATTTTCATATCCGGCAACATAGATATATGTGTTGGACATGGAAAGCAGCTCTTTCAATTCTTTGGTTTGTTCTTCAAGTGCTTCTTCCAACTGAATAGGGTCGGACCAAGAAGGTCTTGGACTTAAAGCATGAAATGCCTCGAAGGTTTCTTCATCATAATAATTGGTGAGGTCACCATCTTTGTCATTCAGATACAGTAATTCCAGACCACTGCGAGCCCCATAAAACAAACGGATTTTTCCTTTCCAATCTTTCACATTCTTATAAATGTGTTTGATAAAAGCCCTGAAAGGGGCAATGCCGGTACCCATTCCGATGAGTATTAAATTGGCTGTCTTGTCCTCGGGAACCCTAAAAGGCAACTGAAAAGGCCCCGTAACTGTAATTTCGTCACCTTTTTTTCTATTGCATAAATAATTTGAAGAGACCCCTTCATATTCCTCTCCACTGAACTCATCTACATACGAGCAGCGTTTCACCAACATGGTGACTTGCGGGTTTCCTTTGACATGCTTCGGTAGATCGGCCACGCTATAGAGTCTATGGTGAAGCTCATTCCCAAACTCTCCTGTTGCTTTGGACAATACGCCGAAGCTTTGGTCCACTTCGCATTCAAATTCCGGATCTTTTACTTCAAGTACGATTTCGCGCACTTCATCGGTGTCCGGTGGCGTTAGCCGCACTGTGTTTTTTACGACCGCCTTATACCGTTTTTCGATATCAAAATCAGATAAATGTGCCATGTTTTTATGAATTGTGTGTTATGTATTTAGTTTATGATAATCAGTATTTTTTTTCATTAAAGCGTTTTCTTTGCCTCTCCTTCATTCACTTCCTTTCTTTCGCAAAAGCCGGTACATCCGCAATTTGAGCAGCTTCTTCTACCGGCCAAGACATCGTCCTCCGAATATTCCTCCTGAAATGTTTTTTTCCACAAGGTCTGTACAAGTGCCCAAGCCAATACTATGGTCACCGTTAAGCCAATTCCTATGATAAGTGATTTGATCATTCGTTTTTCTTTTTAAGAGCCAAGACCCGCAAAGCCCATGAAACAAAGTGATAATATTCCTGCAATGAATAAGGTTAGTGCTGTTCCTTTGGAAATATTCGGAACTTCTGCAAAATTCATTTGTTCGCGAATTCCGGCAATCAATACCAATGCCAACATAAATCCGGCACCTGCACCTAGGGAATAGACTACACTTTCCAAAAATCCATATCCCTTACTTGTCTGAAACAATGCCACACCGAGTATGGCACAATTTGTTGTAATCAAGGGAAGAAATATCCCCAATGATTTAAACAACGTCGGACTTATTTTCTTGATGAACATTTCCACCAATTGTACCGTGGAAGCGATTACAACAATATAACTGATCAATTGAAGGAAAGGCGCATCGATACTCACCAGGAATGCATGAATGCCGTAGGCGCTCATGGAACTGATCAACATTACAAACATTACGGCACCACCCATTTTTGTGGCCGTTTCCATTTTTCCCGATACACCCAAGAATGGACAAATACCCAGAAAATAGGCCAAGACAAAGTTGTTGACCAAGGCGGCATTAAGAAAAATCGAACCTAAGGATTCTGTATTCATGATTTTGCTTTTCTTGTTTGTAATGCATTAATAATTAGTAACCAGAGTGCCAGAGTGAAAAATCCACCGGCAGGCAGAATCATCACAATCCAACTTTGGAAACCTTCGGAAAAAATGGGCATATTGAATATTGAGCCATTGCCAAGAATCTCCCTTACCGCACCGAGACAAAAAAGGGCTAACGTAAATCCCAATCCCATACCCAGAGCATCAAGAATGGATCTTCCAATTGTGTTTTTTGATGCAAATGCTTCAGCTCTGCTCAAAATCAAGCAGTTGACCACAATAAGAGAGATAAATGCACCCAAGCTCTTGTGAAGCTCTACACTTATGGCCTGGATAGCATAATCGGTTACGGTAACAAAGGTGGCGATGATAAGAATGTACGATGCGATACGCACTTGCTTGGGAACAAAATTTCGTAAAAGGGAAACCAAAATGTTGGACATCAATAACACAAAAGCAGTGGCCAAACCCATGGCAAGCGCATTTTCCGCCGTGTTGGATACGGCCAATGTAGGGCACATACCCAATACTTGTACAAATACTGGATTGTCGCGCCAAAGCCCTTTTATAAACTCATCGGTCGAGGTCACTTTTTGCTTATCGTCACTCATTGCTATCGATTTGTTTTTAATCGTTTACAGTTGGTTCATTCTTTGATTGTTCATATAAAACAGGTACAACTTCCTCTGTACTTGTCCCAATAATATTCCCTATTGCCCTGGATGAAATCGTTGCTCCGGTAATTCCGTCAATTTCCCAAGAGTTTTGTTTTTCACCATGCTTTACGGTAATCACTTTGTTTATTAGTTTTCCATCCTTGGAAACACTAACATCCAGTGCTTTAAAATTGTTGAGAAACCCTTCATCTTTTCCAATTTTATCTCCTAACCCAGGGGTTTCCTTGCTTTCCAAAACTTGAAATCCAATCAGTTTTTGTTCCTTGGGATCGTACCCGTATAAAACTCTGATGATGTCTGCATAACCCTGGCCTGCACCTTCAACGGCATATCCCACCAACTTTTCATCCTTGTCATACCCCGCATATATGGCTATTTCGGGTTTGTCACCTGCTGTTAGTTCAAACAAATCCCCATCAGCATTAACACCAAAAGCTTCGGTACGGACCGTTCGAGGTAGTACTTCAAAAATTGCCTTTTCCAAAGCCTCGGCCTTTAACCGTTGAACCCGTGGAAGTGTCAATTCGAAAGACATCACAATTAGAAATGCACTGATAACGCCAATACTTACCATGGCCAATAGCATTTTTTTGCTACTCGCAGGATTTTGCATTTCTATGTTAGAAGCTTCACTCATGCGGTTTTTATTTTTCGTTTTGTTCCGTAAACTCGATTTTTAATAATCGAATCAATATGAGGAGATATGGCATTGGCCAACAGTATCGAATACATGACGCCTTCTGATAGACCGCCCCACACTCTGATCACAATGGTTAAGATGCCAATGATTCCTCCGTAAATCCATAGACCGATTGGTGTAATAGGGGAGGAGACCATATCTGTTGCCATAAATACGGCCCCGAGCATAAGGCCACCTGAAAACAGCATAAACCAAGGAGATGGGTACAGCTCGCTATTGATTAAATAAAGTATGCCGCTCAATACAAATGCGCTTAATAATACCGCAGCCGGAATCCTCCAATTCATCATGTTGCGGGCAATCAAATAAATACCACCTAAAATGATGATCACGGCACAGGTTTCACCTGCCGAACCACTGACTTGACCAAAAGCCAACTCCGCAGTTGATGTCATAACCCCATCAAATTTAAAGGCTGAAAGAGGAGTGGCACCTGATATAGCATCAAAATGGGGTTCCATGAAGGGCCAAGTAAATACCGAACTTGCAACGTTCGAAAATCGGTCAGGTAGAAAAGCAGGATGCCAAGTAGTAATGGCCACGGGAAAAGCTGCCTGTAAAACAGCCCTGGCCACAAGAGCAGGATTGAATACATTGTATCCCAATCCACCGAAAATGTATTTACCCAAAGCAATCCCAATGATTCCACCTATAAAAGCCATCCATAATGGAAAACTTGGTGGCAATGTAAGTCCCAGCAGTAAACCCGTAATCACGGCTGAATAATCACCAATGGTAGTTTCTTTTTTGGAAAGCCTACAAAGCACATGCTCGGTCAATACGCTGGCAAATGTCGCTGTTGCAATGACCAACAAAGCATTCAACCCAAAGGAATACACAGAGAAAAACACAACGGGCAACAATGCCCAAACCACATTTTTCATGATTTCATTGGTGCTCCGCCCTTTGTAAATATGCGGCGATGAACTAATATCTAAGGTTTTTTTAAGCATGGGCCTTCTCTTTTTTTTCTGCTTCCCGTTTTCTGACAATTCGTTTCGCCTGTCTAAAATATTGGACCAATGGAATGTGGGACGGGCATACATAGGTGCATGAGCCACATTCAAAACAATCCATCAGATTAAAATCTGAAGCCATTTCACTATAGGCCTCGAACTTTGCCAGTATTCCCAGTTTTGATGGATTCAATAAAATAGGGCAAGCATCCACACAAGCTCCACATTTTATACACGGATATACCGTTGTTGATCGATCTACATCTTTCTTGGTGAACACTAAAATGCCCGAAGTACCTTTTACAATGGATATGTCCAGATTGGAAACTGCCATTCCCATCATGGGTCCTCCCATATATACCTCACTGATATCTTCGTCAACCCCTACTTGTTCCAAAACAAATCGTAAGGGGGTACCCACTGGAATTAGATAATTTCCTTTCTTTTTGACACCGGGTCCCGTAATGGTGATCACTCGTTCTTGGATTCCGCGACCATGTGGCAGTAAACGGCCTATTTCGGCAGTTGTGGCCACATTTACTACAACGGCTCCAGCTTCGATGGGAAGCTTGCCCGAAGGTATTTCTTTACCCAGAATCGAAGTAATCAACATTTTCTCAGCTCCCTGCGGATATTTTACAGGAAGTACTTGTACAGAAACAGGCAATCCTTCGGGAATATGTTGCACTAAATGATCAGCGGCATCTTGCTTGTTGGCTTCAATGCCAATGATGGCCTTTTGTGCCCTCGTAGCTTTCAATAAATATTTGATACCAGTAAAAATATCGTCCTCCTGTTCCAACATTACCCGATGGTCCGTTGTTAAATAGGGCTCACACTCCACTCCATTTATAATCAGGGTTTCACATGTTTTACCTTCAGGGATTTTCAACTTTACATGCGTTGGAAATGCGGCACCTCCCAATCCCACAATCCCGGCATCTTGAATTCCCTGTAAGATTTCCTCAGGAGTGGCCGTTTCGGGATCTATCGGTTTTCCTTCAAGTATTTCTTGGGTTGAGGAAGGAAAGGCTTCCAAATAAATACCGATAGACATTTTACCCGAAATGGTCGGAACATTGGCTATTTTTCGAACTGTACCGGAAACAGGGGCGTGCATGGGCACGGAAACATATCCATTGGCCTTTGCCAATAATTGTCCCCGCTGTACTTCCTGCCCTTCGCGCACCACAATTTCTGATGGTGCGCCTATGTGTTGGGCCATCGGCAAAATAATGACGGGGGCAAACGGAAACTGTCTAATAGGCAGCCCATTGGTCTCGTCCTTACTTTCTGGAGGATGAATACCGTGTTTAAATGTATTTTTATGAAGATTGAAAAGCGCCATTATGTTATATGTACATTAATTATACTTTTCACCTCGGCTTATCCATTTTTCAACATCTTTTGCAGACCGTTCGGCGGGCAACCCTGGGTGAATTACTCCCGCGGTACATTTTTCGGCTGCCTTTACCAAATCTTCATAAGGTCCTGCCTTTGGATTTTTGATATAGGCCTTGTTGTCTTCGTTATATGCAAAAATGTTTGCATTGAGTTTTATACATTCATCACAGGAACTACAGTCGTCTGTTTCCAACCATGGCGCCATATACTCACCGTTCGATGGTTTTTCGGCAACAGCTACGTCTTCTGTCTTCGATGGTTTTTCCAAGGCCATTTTTAAAAGACCGTTTCCGTTGCCATTACCACCAGCTAGTTGCATAAGTCCCTGGGCAATGTTGCCCACTACCTCGTTTCTTATTTTTTCTTCGAGGTTTTCTTCTTGTGGTTTCTCTATTTCGACTCCTGCAATATCTCGCAACATCAACCAGAAATCCCTACGTTCCTCACAGGAATCAACAATTGGTTTTGCTACAAGCACACGGTTGAGTTTTTGATTTCTATCCACTGCCCAGATGTATGGGAACTTACCTTCGCGATTGCTTTCATCCATTTCTAAAAATTCTGCCAAGGACACCATATTATCGTTCCAGGCACTACGTGGCACTTTTCTAAAATGTTTCCTGAATCGTGCCTCGGTCAATGCAAAATCGGCAAATGTCATGGGTAATTTCATGGTACGTTCTTGACCGTATTCCAGATATTTTAAATCGTACGTTGGCCAAATTTGGTCCATAGCGGGGTTACCTGATAAATCGAAGGCTTCCCGTGCTTTGATTCCATTATCGGGGTTGAATTTGAATAGGGGGTATGCCCTGGATTCCACAGCCAATTTTGCTTGATGGGCACCTTTATCGTCTCCCACACCATGTTCGGGTTGGCAGGTGGTGTATAGATTGAATACGGCTGGTCGCTTGGTCATCAATCCATCAATAAACCCTTCAATCATTTGACTGGTATTGGCCAAAGTGGCTTGCATTACATAAGTATTTCTGTGTGCCATGGCTATGAGACCAATCTCTTTTCTAGGCTCACTTTTACCTTTCCAT
Source organism: Allomuricauda sp. (assembly GCA_040285615.1). Lineage (GTDB taxonomy): Bacteria > Bacteroidota > Bacteroidia > Flavobacteriales > Flavobacteriaceae > Flagellimonas. Next base: position 350,579 of record JAVJRL010000009.1, on the reverse strand, counting down.
ACCTTACCGTATTGGGCCATATCGGAAACCTGACCGATAAATCCTGAGGTACAGGCTTGTCCACCTGTATTGGAATATACCTGCGTATCGAGTACGATTACTTTTATCGGTTTACCTGAAGCCATCATACGTGATAGGTTTTGGAAACCGATATCGTACATGGCGCCATCACCACCAAGGGTTACCACTGGTGGACATAGCAACCATTCTTCATCTGTAAACTGTTTCCAAGTGAAATAGGTGAAGAAGTCGTCATGATCGGCTGCATTGTATTTACCGGCGAGCTCCAACTCTGCTTTACGGATGGCTTTAAAGCCGTCCGCCATCTTGGCCATATGTCCTTCAAAAACCCCCATCGCCATGGATGGTGAGTCTTGGAACAAGTGGTTGGCCCAAGGGAATGGATATGGATTGAATGGCCAAGTACTTCCCCATACAGAGGAACAACCGGTTGAATTGAGGATACCCATATTGGACCTGCCTTTGCCTGTGGTTCCATTGGTATATTTCCATTGTAATTTTTTCAATTGAGCAAGCAATTGGGTGACATTGCGCAACCACTCCTGATCAATCGGTTCGCCTCCTTGTTCAGATTCCAACCTGCGGGTGATCTCCGACATGGTCAAATCTGAATTTTGCATTTCTGAAACTATTTTGGACATAGCGTCGGAATCGGTCAAATTCACACGATTCATCAACTTCACCTGAATGTGTTTTTCCAATTTATCAGTCAATTCATCCAGATATGCCATGTGTTTTTCAATACGTGGTTGCATGAGTGATTCCACAGTGGCCGTGAAAATATGTACCACCGATTTTTCGGAACAACCTAAACAGGCACCGTCACCACTGGCAAAATTCAAGTATGCATCTTTGTTCAAGAGTATGGTTTCCAGTGGACCTATTTTTTCTTCAAGATCATCGATACGATTGAATTTTGGAGGTGTATTCGGCAGATCTAACCAGAAATCCCATTCCTTGTTCAGTTTGGCGATGGACCCCTCGGTTTGTGGAATTTTGATTAATGCATCATCATTACAAACAGCCACACACTCCATACATCCTTTACATGTATTCGGATTGATGGTTATACTGAATAATCCTCCGCTATTTTCTTCTTTTTTCTCGTGAAGGTCATAGTAGGGGCGGGTCAATGCAAAATTAAATTCGCCCAACTCCTCTTTGAACCAATCCAACTCTTGAGCAACTTCCTTGCTCTTGTCAAACTCATCGAGCGTCATGTCTATGGCATGTTGCATGTAATCATTGACGGTCGCTCCATTTTTTGAAGCTGCAAACAATGTTCGGACATGCCCTTCCATTTTACGGACTGCTTTGGGCAAGTGCTCTACTTTTCCGTGATTTTTTTTCACGCGTTTGACGATGGTATCAAAAACATCGGAAACCTCGCTTACCAACCCTGGGATGGCTGTGTCGGGACATACGGTATAGCAGTTTCCGCAGGCCGTACAGTTGTTCGGAATCCATTCTGGGTGCTCAAACCGGATACCGGTCATGTTTCGGAATACGGACGAAACGGCGGGCATAACACTTAGACCGATGAACGGATCCGTAAGGTTATCATTCCCCATACCTTGCAGATAGAAATTACCTGTTTGTTCCCAAAAACGGTGTATGTCACTAAGTTGTGATTCACTTTGTGGAATTTCTTTCAGCATCTGCGGAATGGGCAACGTTTCTTGAACACTACCGTTCTTGTTGTTTCCGGCACCCAATACTTTATTGGTAATTTCATGTACTTCATCAAAGCCACGTTTTACCACTCGCATGTTGTCATCAACCACACGTTGACCTTTAGAACCGAATTTATGTTGCAATTGGTCTTCAATTGCCTTCAATAATTTTTCATCTGATAATCCCGATTTCTGCATCAATGGTGATGCCGCAAAAAATGCTCCTTGAAAGGCAATCCCTTGCATACGTAATTGTAATTCGGGATCGGTAGCTTCTTCCCTCGCAATTTTAAATCCATCGATATAGAACACATGGATATCATTATCGATAATGATTTTTTGATAGCGTTCAGGAATCTCTGCCCAAACTTCATCAGGTGTATTTTTATCGCTTTGAATGATGAAATTCCCTCCTTTTTTAAGACCAGCTAGTGCGTTGGTATGCTTAAATACATTGGGGTCTGGGGATAATACAACATCCACAAAGTAGTATTCACAATTTATTCGGATGGGTTCCGAAGAGGCTGCGAGATAATAGGTTGTGGGCTGTCCTTTTTTCTCGGAACCATATTTTGGATTGGCCTTAATGTTGTACCCTAATAATTCATATAGGGTCATGGCAAGGTTTTTACCCGTAGTAATTGCACCCCAACCGCCAATGGAATGGAATCGGACGGTAATGGCATCCTTCGGCATCATGTTGGGGTTTTCTGAACCCCTGATCGACAGTTCCTTTACCCTGGGATAGGCCTCTACAATGGACTCTTGATATGCTTTCTGTTTAGGAGAATGTGGTATTTCCCGAATAAAATCTATGGAAAGATAAAATTGTTTTTTGTGCTTACCATCGGGTAACATGTTTTCCACAGCTCCAATGATACCCTCAGGTTGTAGGTCACGGCTACCCATACCGAAAGATCCCGAGTAAATGGCAGGCATATCGGATATGGAATAAGAGGTCAATTCTGGGTAGGCTTTATTCTTTTTATCCCTACCATTTTCAACACACTTGTTCAAAACAGAACGCACTTCGCGGGTTATGGGTGAATCCACGGCCAATGGTTGGTCCAAACGTTCTAAGATGGTGACCGCTTTTTTTCCTTTTAATATTTCTCCGAGCATATCGGAAGGGAATGGACGGAACATTACAAGGTCGACCACCCCCACTTTAATACCACGTGTTTCTCGTAAATAATCCACAACGACTTCAGCACTGGGAACCAAACTACCCTGACCTAAAATAAGGTAGTCGGCATCATCTGCTCGGTAGGTCATTACACGTTGATAATGTCGACCTGTAAGCTCATAATATTCATTGAAAGCCTGATCAGCCAACTCCTTAATATGATCAAAGAAGAATGGACGTTGGGCAGCAACACTTTGCATGTACGAATCCTGGTTTTGTACAATTCCGGCCATTACCGGGTTGTCTACATCCCATAATTCAGGAATACGTCGCCGCGTATCACCATAAATAATACGTTGGGCAGGTGTCGGTGTTTTTATGATGTCGTCTGGTCGGCCCAGATATTCTTTAATCAATTCACGCTCGGGCAGTAGGAAGGATTCAATCAAATGCGTGGTCAAGAAACCATCCTGCGCAATGATACCGGGAGTTAGTGCCAATTCTGCAATGCGGTGAGCTATAATGTTAAGGTCGGCCACATGTTGCGCTTTTTTAGCAAACATTTGAAAAAAGCCTGTGTCGTCAATAGCATGGTAATCATCGTGCCCAGCGTGAACGTTCAATGTGGATTTGGTCATCGCACGTGCACCAATATTCAATACATAGGTAAGACGTTTACCTACGGCCGCATATAGTGATTCGTGCATGTAAGCAATTCCTTGGCCTGAAGAAAAGTTTGCAGCGCGCAAACCTGTCATGGACAATCCTGCCGTAACCGCAGCAGCGGCATGTTCCCCTTCGGGTTCAATAAAGATCAAGGGTTTGTCCGAAATATTCAAATGTCCTTTTGCAGCTGCATCGGCCCAATATTCTCCCATCTGTGTGGACGGTGTTATAGGGAATGCCCCAGCGGCGTCGGTGGATTCTCGTTCGCACATAATTGCGGCCGTATTTCCGTCCATTGCTACCGGCTTGCCCGGATATTTGTATTTAGATTTTTTCTTTTTCTTATCCGTAGATACGCTTTTAGACCGGCTTATTTTTTGCAATATTGACTCGCTCATAACAGGAGAATTATGGATGTTAAATTTTATGGGTATTTGCTCAAATACTATGGTTTGTTCTATCAACTAGTTGTTTGGTGTAAGTGGCCAAATCTATGCAGTTTTGCATCTCGTCAAATTCTGCGCTGTACTCATCGTCCCTATTGAACTTTAAGGGGCTCAAATCAAAACCGTTGAATTTACTATTAATGGTTTGGCATTTATTCAATAATGTTTCTACGGTATCCTCTTCATCGAATTCGGTTCCATGTTTTAAGAGAAACCCTTTTAAATAATGGGATATGGATTTTCGGGTGCTTCTGCATACCATGTAGGGTACGACATCTTCTGCTGGTCGATTTAACTCACTTTTGGCTGCCTCAAGAAACTGATCAGCCTGCTCGAATTTGGTTTTGATATGATTGGTGTCCATATTAAATGTTTTTACTCGGCCATAGAGAACCAAGGCACTTGTTAGGAATTGTCACTAAAATTATTGAAAGTAAAGAGTTCATTTAATGACTTTTATCAGTAACTGGACAAAAGTTGGAGAATTGACCAGGCTTGGAAAACCTATTGGAATTGGAGATTATTTTTGTTTGAGGTAATATGGCGTGGATGGGAAGCCCAGTATTTTTATAAAGGGAGAGTTAAAAAATAATAGCACAGCCTATTAATTTGGAAGTTATACCATGTGACATCGAAATATCAATGGGTTGTCGTGGGGACAGTTTCCCTGACTTTAATTTTTATCATCAAAAATTTAATTAGGATTCCAATTTCGTATCCAAATAAATACAAAATAAAAAAACACCCTGCCAATTTTGGCAGGGTGTTTTTTATTACAAGTTCCTGAATAAATATTATGGCATTACTTTTTTGTATACCAAGGAACCTGTTGTAAGTGTATCTTTATTTACCTCAAAGTCCCTGGATAAAACCCCGAGGTTGCTATTGAAACCACCCTCATCTTTTCGGAATACTTTACCCTTTAAAGTCCCCCAATTAAAAATATAGTGGTCTCCATCTTTATAAATATTAATGGCGGGCCAATTTTCAGTGTTTTTGTAAGTGCCTACTATCTTATCGTTTCCACTCTTGGTGACTAAAATTTCTGAATTATCAGGATATTGGATGTTATTCTCTCTTGTAAAGCTTTTATCGAATGTTGTTTTCTCAACTTTTAAAATACTATCCGCAGGCTGCTCATTGATTATATTGTAGGCATAATTTGCCATCAAGTGCGGTAAAAGGTAAGCCCTGTTATCATTCGAAAAAGCAATGACCCCAACTTTTTTATCAGGCATAAAAGAGATGTGAAAGCTTATTCCTGCCAATCCTCCAAACCGTGTCAAGACCTTCTCGTTTTGATATGCTGCAATGTCCCATCCCAAGCTATATCCAGATCTTTGGTAAGTGTAATATTTCTTGTCCTGTGTTGCGGTTGAGGTGTGGAGCTCTTCCCATGAATCATTAGTTAATAATACATTATTCTGATCAATATTTGCCGCTAACCATTTTGAAAGATCATTTATGGTTGAAATGATTCCCCCAGAAGCGTGCATTGTGATATCTGATTTATAAAAACCTTTCTCGACAATTCCTCTTTCCTTGTTGACAGTTAATGATGGCCGAATATTCTTAAAATCAAAATCACTGACATGGGCGCTGGTATTTTTCATGTTCAAAGGAGAGAAGATGTGCTCCTCCATAAGTGTTTTCCATGTCTGTCCCGTCACCTTTTCTGCAACAATTCCGGCAAGAATAGGTCCTACGTTTGAATACCGATATCTACCAGAGGGGTCAAATAGAAAATCGGTGTTCATATCGTTGATTAATTCTTTATTGCCTCCGCTGTACCCTAAAAATGCTGATTTCCAGGTCATAGGGGTGCTGAACGTACCGTGGGTATGGTTTAAAAGATTTTTGATTGTGATGTTCTTGGTATCAATACTGTCGTAAAAATCAAGTTCGGGAAGATATTGATTCAGTGAATTTTCCAAATCCAATACGCTATCCTCCTCCAATATTTTAAGCAACGTCCCAGTAAAGGATTTTGTGCTTGATGCGATATAAATAGGAGCTTCGTTGTCCAAAGATGATTTTTCACCGTTTAAAATTTCCCTGTTCAATGCAAAGGAATATGCCAATCCATTTTCATCCACCACGGCAAATATGAAATCCCCGTACATCTCCTTTTCAAGATAAATGTCTTTTACCTTGTTTTGAAATCGTGTCGAAAACACTGGATTTTCTTCCTTGAATTTCCTTGTATTTTCCGAGGTTACGCCTTTGCTTGTTCCACAGGAATAAGTGATAAGTAATAGTGTAAATAAGAATAACAGTCTCATAAATTGATTTGTTTTTTTGATGTAAAGGTTTTGACGAGTAAACTCCATGATGGGTTACACTTTTGTTTTTATCCATATACTATCAAGTATGAACCGATTATTAAATTTCCTCGAACAAGATTCCTTTTGGTTTACGAACTTTTTTTCTGAATTGTGTGTGGTCTTCAGTGGATCTGTATCCAATGGGTGCGATTACTGCTGCGTTCAATCCTTTTTTATCAAGCCCAAGAATGGTGTTGAACTTCTCTTGCTCAAATCCTTCCATAGGGCAAGAATCGATTTTTAGTGCTGCACATGCGGTCAACAGATTGGAAAGTGCCAAGTAGGTTTGTTTTTCCGACCAACTTTGCCATTCTGAATCTGATTTTACCGACAAACTTTCTTTGATCAAATCACCGTAACCCTCTAGTTTCTCTAATGGGGTATCCTGAATTTTTGAAGTCGCCTGAATGTATTCGTCTATATGTTCATTTTTTCTTTCTGTATAGTTGCAAAACACGAAAATATGGGAAGCATCGGTTAACTGGTCTTGGTTCCATGCCGCTTCCCTTAGTTGACTTTTTAATTCCTTATCATGAATGATCAAAACTTTATAGAGTTGCAGCCCGTAAGACGATACCGATAGTTGTACGGCCTGCTTTAGTTTTTCCAAATCTTCTTCGTTGATGGATTTGGATGGATCAAATTTTTTTGTGGCATAACGCCATTTCAAGTCTTCCAATAATACCATTGTCTTTGTTTTTAAATTATTTTATCCGTTAATTCTTTCTAGCTCTTATTTATCAATAAGATGCCGATGGTCATCGCCAGCAACCCAAATACTTTTTTTATAACCATGGGTTCTTGAGGCAATCCAAACCATCCAAAATGTCCTGCTACTGCCGAAAAAATCAGTTGTCCAAAGAGACCCAAGGAAATCATGGTGGATATACCTAGCTTGGGAATGGTATAGTAGTAAAGCCCTATTCCGATAACACTGAAAAATGCTCCTGTAAACCATAAATGTTTTGGAATGCTTAGCAGGAGCGCTGTTTTTGGAACGTTTTTGACACTAAGGATAACGGCCAGCAGCGCGAACAGCATGCTGAAAAAGAAAGCTGTCAGCGATGCTAACAAAGGGTTTTTGAGCTGAACACCAAGTTGGGCATTCAATCCCCCTTGCATGGCTAGGAACACCCCACCTATAAAAGCCAATAAAAGGTTGATATACTGGTTCATGACTTCTTTTTTGATGTTACAAAACTAGAGGGTCGCTTTGGAGTAAATCTTAAGGTAGTTTAAGAAATAAGAAGCAGGGTAGGGCTAATTTTGGTTTCTGATTAGTTGTAGGGTTTCTTAACCAAAGTCAATTGATAAGCGCTTGCCACAAAATAGCTTTGCTGAATTATGAAGGATATGAATAGGATATACAAGTTGATACAAGTTCTTGGGCGTCAAAACCTATTTTTTTGGGTTATGTTGGTTTGCCCTCTATTTGGTTTTGGTCAGATTGACATTAAAGAGGAAAGCCAGATTGATTCATTGTTCATGGAATGGAAATTGGAAAACCATCCTGGTGGAGTAGTGGGGGTTATACAATCTACTGAAATTATTTATTTGAATTCCTTTGGAAACGCTAGCTTGGAATATAATGTCCCCAACAACAACTCCACATTGTTTAATATTGGCTCCATATCAAAACAATTCACGGCAATGGGGATTGTGGTACTTCAAAAAAGCGGATTATTATCTGTTGATGATGCGGTTCAAAAGTATTTACAAGAGTATCCAATTTTTCGTAATCCCATTACCATTAAACATTTATTACAGCATACCAGTGGATTAAGGGACTTCCATGAATTAATGGCACTTGCTGGTTGGCGAGGTGATGACTATAGAACCAATGAGGATGTCATGAGGTTACTACAAATGCAAACGGATTTGAATTTTAAACCAGGCGACAAATTTATGTATTCCAATACAGGGTATGTGGTGTTGGCCGAAATCATTGAAAAAGTTACGGGAGAGGATTTTAAGGTTTGGATGCAAAACAATGTTTTTGAACCGCTACAAATGAAGAATACCTATGTGGAGGATAACAATCAAAACATTGTCTCCAACAGAGCCACATCGTACTATCATAGTCACGAAAAGGTTTTTGAAATGGCTCAGGCCTATTGGGCCTATACCGGTGCAGGAAATATGTATTCCACTATCGAGGATTTATTAAAGTGGGCCAATAACTTTTATAATCCCAAAACAGGTTGGGAGCAATCATTTGAGCATCTACAAACACTGGGCGGTTTAAACAATGGCGATTCGATCAACTATGCCTTTGGCATTTATGTAGATGAAAAGTTCGGCAGAAAACGGATACAACATGCCGGAGTAGTAGGGGGGTATCGCACTTTCCTTTGTGTATATCCGGATGAAGAATTGAGCATTGTTGTATTGACCAATTTTTCCAATGCACCATTTGGAGAGAAGGCCGATGACATTGCAGGCATTTTACTTTCAGAAACTAGGGAAAAAGCAGAACCGTTGGTTTATCCAGTGAATCAAAAAGCAGCAGAGCAACAAGAAAGTTCGGTGGAGTTAAGCAATTTTACAGGCACATTTTACAGTCCGGAAATTGATACTCATTATACGTTCTACGTGGAGGATAATACCTTAAAATGTTCCCATGCAAGACATGGTGAACTTAAAATGGAAGTGGCCGGACCTGATGAGTTAAAAAGTTCTTGGCCTCTGGAAACCATCAAAATGGAACGTGATCAAATGGGAGACGTAATCGGTCTCTATATATCTACAGGCAGGGTAAAAAACCTATGGTTCAAAAAAATCAATTTATCATCAATCAATTAATATCATGAGAACAACAGTCATCAATTTAACGCTTATAATATTTTGCCTTTCTGTCGGATTAGCCCAAACTGACACGCTTTCTATCGAGAATGTCAATGTGATTCCAATGTATGAGAACACCCTTCTCCACAATCAGAGGGTAATTATTGCCAATGGGAAGATATTTCGAGTTGAGTCCATGTCAAATACATCGGAATATGCCACAGCCAAAGTAATTGATGGTTCTGGGAAATATTTGATTCCAGGATTGCACGAGATGCATTACCATTGGCGCAACAAAGAAGGAGGGATTAAGCGTGATTTCAAATTGCTTTTGGCGAACGGAGTTACCACGGTTAGAAACATGGCGGAGTACGATTGGCAGGATCATATTGCCATTAGGGATAGTATAGACAACAACAAATTAATGGGTCCAAATTACTATACTTCGGGACCTTATTTGCAATCAGGGGATTTAAAAAGCATTGCAGATGTAGAAAGAATAATTGAGCAGCATCACGCCGAAGGGTATGACTTTATAAAAATCGCGGATAATCTTCCCAAAGACATTTATTTGGAAGTTTTGGAAAAGGCGGACGAGTATGATATACCAGTGATGGGGCATGCCCAGCGCGAGATGGCTCTGGAGTATTCGCTTCGGATGAAATCCATTGAACACGTAGAAGAGTTTGTGTACTTGTTCGGTGATGAACAAAGAAATGACAGCCTATTCCTGAAAAATGCAGTACAGCAAATTAAAAACAGCGGAATTACCATTACACCGACCTTGGTGGTTTTTGATATGATCGTAAAATGTTTGGACGATAACACCTTTGCTAAACTGAAAGAAAAGCAGATTACTAAATATATGCTGAGCGGAGATTATGGGTATTGGGCATCCGATGAAAACCCGTATCGTCAAAATTTAAAGGGAAAGGTGATCAACGGAATGGACGCATTGCCATTGCTGGAAGGCTACTTTGAATGGATGAAGAATTTTACCAAAATGTTGGCAAAAGAAGATGTTCCCATGATGACCGGAAGCGATACTTTTGGTTTTGTTGTTCCTGGATTTTCCTTGCACGAAGAGTTCCAGTTCCTTCAGGAAGCAGGATTATCTCCTTATGAAATTTTGAAAGCCAGCACATTGACACCTGCCCGATATTTGGGAATGATGGCCATGGAAGGGACCATATCTGAAGGAAAAAATGCCAACTTGCTACTATTGAAAAAAAATCCGTTGGAAGATATTAAAAACACCAAAACCATTGAAGGGGTCATATTGAAAGGAAAGTGGTTGGATAGAGACCAATTGGATGTCCTTTTAGAAGAAGTTGAATCAGTAAATAACAAAATAAAATAACACATGCCACATTTTGTACTGGACTGTTCCAATACAGTCATTAAATCACAATCACTGGAATCGATAATGCAATTGGTTTACCATACTGCGGAATCCACAGGTTTGTTTGACCCCGAGGATATTAAGGTACGGATCAATCCCTTTGAACACTATATGGTAGGAAACACTATGGATAACTTCATCCACATTTTTGGAAACATTATGGAAGGGAGAACTACTGAGCAAAAGGCCAATTTATCAAAGCGAATTGTTTCGGAACTCAAAGGTATGTTCCCCGAAGTTCCTATTATTTCGATTAACATCAGGGATTTTGAGAAAGCGACTTATTGTAACAAAACCATGGTGTAATCTTCTACTATGAAAATGAAAGTAATAACGGCGACCATTGCAATAGTTTTGATGTTTTTTGGTGTACAAGCTCAATCGGAGGGTACTCCGAATGTAGTCGGCACCAACCACCTTCTTTCCTCTAAAATATTGAATGAAGAACGGGGAGTTCAGATATATCTGCCCCCAAGCTATCAAGATTCAGATAAAACATACCCTGTGGTTTACGTGTTGGATGGACAACGTTTCTTTTTACATGTGGTCAGCCTCGGCCAATCGTTCCAACAATTTCAATTGGCCCCGGAATTTATCATTGTGGGAATCAATAACAGTTATCCTGATAGGTTTCGAAATTTTGGGGAGGGAAAAGAAAACTTTAAGGGCTTTTTGGAAGATGAATTGATGCCCTATGTGAACGAAAACTTCAGAACCAAGGGAGAAAACCTGCTTTTTGGTTGGGAATATGGTGGAAGCTTTGTTTTTCATATGATGATGGACCAACCTACACTTTTTAATGCCTATTTGGTTGCCAGTCCATTCCCCATTTTTGATGCTATTGATGAATTGGATACTTCATCCCATTTGAGTGCCCAGCTTTATTTTGCGGTAAGTCCCGACGAGTATGATGTAAGGCACAGTACCGAAAAATTGAATGCTAAACTTATAGCTCAACCTATTGATGGGCTTGCATGGAAATATTTTGAATTTGAATTGGAGGAACACCGATCTACAGGGTACCCAACTTTGTATCATGGTCTTCGAGCCTATTTTAAATATTATCAGGAGTTTGAAACGAACAACCTGAGAAAATTCATCAATGCGGGAGGTATGGCGTATGCTTTGAATCATGCTCAGGAAAGGGCCAAGCGTTATGGATTTGAACCTGACCTATCCTTATGGTCACGTTTTACGATTGTTCGCAGTGCCATGCGGGCCGATGATTTTTATCATTTTGAAACCTTGTTGAATTCCATGGATAAAGATGTATTTATCAAAGAATTGATAGAACAAAGGGATTATGCCGTGTCTCAAATGGCTTCATTTTATGAAAAAAACAACCAGTTTCAGGAAGCTATTGAACTATATGATCTTTTGCTGAAAAAATATCCGGATTCAGAGAGGTTGTTGAATAGAAAAAAGAACGCTGCTAAAACATTAATCGAAAACAACTAGAAAAAGGATGAGGTTCAATCATATCATTTTAATGATCGCTTTATTTTATGGTGTCAATACGATTCAAGCACAACACACTCAAAGTAGAGTAACACTGAAATCAATGGTTTTTGCTCAACAAGAGGTATTTCATTCAGAGATTTTGGAAGAGGATAGAACCATTAATGTTTTCCTGCCGGAAAGTTTTCATGAGTCCTCCGAGAAACATACCTACCCGGTATTGCTCCTTTTGGAGGATGAGTTTTTTTTGATGACCTCTGGGGTTGTCAAGCACCTAAGTTCCGTTGAGCGAATGCCAGAGACTATTGTGGTGAGCTTGGTTGATGGGCCTAAAATTCCAAAACTTTATACCAATGGTAGTGATTTCTGGCCCAAGGATTGGAAACAATTACCTTTTGGAGAAAATCCAGACCCATTCACTGAACATCTAAAACAAGAACTCTTTCCTTATTTGAAGGAAAAGTATAGGGCCAACGACTTTAATATGATCATGGGGCTTTCGGGAACGGCTGTGTATGCTTTGCATGCTTTAGTAAAGGAGCCAAACTTGTTTGATGCCCATATTGCCATAGCTGCAGGGGATATTCTTGGGATGGGATATAATGAAGGGGAAAGTCTTATCGATTATGTGATAAATGATTTTGAAAATGGGTCGAATACAACAGGTTATCTATATGTAACTTCTGCGGATTCTGATGGTAATGGGAATTCTCCAATGATCAAGGCCAATTTGGAAGAATTGGAAAAACGACTCTCCCCATATCGCTCTGAAGATTTCCATTTTATCTCAAAGATTTTTCCAAATGAAGGGCACTATGATGTGGCCTTGCCTGCATTGAGGGAGGCACTTGAACTCATCTTTCCAAAGGAAAAGTGGTTTGCAAAATATAGGGATATAATAAATGAGCGGGGTAGTGCCATGAAGAATATAGATAATCATTTTCAAAAACTTTCGAAGGAATACGGGTTTCAAATATTACCAAAAACAGAGCGCTGGAACAGCACGAACAGTTTAGGTCGTGTTGGTGCCATTTTACTCAGGGAGGGAAATACCATAGAGGCTATTGAAGTTATGGAACGTTGGGTGGCATATCGCCCAAATTCAACAGATGCCCTAAACGAACTTGCCACTGCATATAAGGTCAATGGGGATCTTAAAAAAGCTGCTTCTGTAATGGAAAAAGTGGAAAAGCTGTCAAACAAGGTCAATGGTGGTTTCGAGGCTCATAAAGATTCCTTAAATCTTATATTGGACCAATACTACAAATTAAACCTAAAGGTTTTTCAAGCGGACTCAACTCCAGAAGACGTTGACAATATCTTTGAACTGTTTACCAACGATTTTACATATGTGCACCCTCATTATGGAGGAGTATACACCAGGGAAGATCTATACAACGGTTATATGCGCAACCAGAACAAGGGTGGTTATGATGGCAGTGTGGTCGATATCAAAATGGAAAATAAAATTGTTGGGCTGAATGCCATCGCGGTGAGCAAGCGGTTTATTAAAAAAGAGGAAGGCAAAATAGTAGAGGGAGAGGCTCAAATGGCCCTCTTTGAGTTTAAGGATGGAAAAATTTATAGGATTACCGAGTATTGGTAGCCTTTTGAAGGAATAATTAATAAAACGAAATCTAAAAATCAATCAATCAAAAATGAAAAATAAAATAGGACTTATAATATTGATTCTATTACTGGGATATGGGATTATTCGAATTGGTGTTGGTACCGTATTGCTTGCTCAAACATCGGAAATAATAAGTTTTGAAGAGCTTAATGACGCTACTATAGAGGTTGAAAAATTTATAAATGCTCGTTCAAGTAAACAGTTGGTCCCTTTTACTACTTCAGGATATTTTGCCTATATCCTGGTAATGGGTATTTTGCTGACAGCAGGGGCGGTAGGTATTATAGCGCGTGGCAAATGGGGATTCTACCTGTTGTGGATTTATATAGCCATGCATGCTGCACTTTTTGTAAACTATCAGGAAATCAATCCCAAAATAATTGTACTGGCAATTCAGATTATTTTACTGGTAGTTTTGACATACCTAAGACCTGCAAAAAGGTTGAATTGATATTTTTACAACAGTAAATCAATTAAAAGAATGTGTTGTATGCGAACGCTATTATCATTTTTATGTATTGTAATGGGAGTTTTTTCCCTTAAATCACAACAACAAACCGATTCAATAACCAAGCAACTGGATAGGGTAAAGGAGAACAGTAATCTTTCTGGTTTTGCCGTGGCCATTGTGAGCACAGAAGGTATTGTTTATTCCAAAGGCTTCGGTTATTCGAACATAGAGCATCAGACACCGTATACAACAAAAACAGTCCAACCCATTGCATCCATCTCCAAGACATTGCTCGGGATGGCCTTAATGAAAGCACAGGAAATGGAAATACTGGATTTGGATGATAAAATCAATGATCATCTGCCCTTTACAATTCAAAATCCATTTTATCCAAATGAACCAATAACCATTCGTCAACTTGCTAGCCATACCTCTAGTATTCTTGACACGGAGCACTATGAGAAGATTTACATTTTTAATGATAAAATCCCTCCCTTCTATGAAAACCTGCCCCAAAAAACCAAACAAGAGGTGCAAAAAGAGGTGGATTTATTGAATGGGAACCAAATGATGTCGGCTTCCAACTTTATTAAAAATCAGTATTGTACGGATGGAGAATGGTATTCGTCAAATAGCTTTTCAAACACGGTTCCAGGGTCTTCCTATAAGTACAGTAATATGGGAGCTAATATTGCAGCCTATATTATTGCACAGGCCAGTGGTATGGAATACACTGATTTTTTACAGGAACATATTTTAAAACCACTCCAAATGAATGATTCAGGTTGGGCATTCCAGGCCGGCCAATTTGAAAATATTTCCACTTTATATTGGTACGGTTACCCCATTCCGGCATATGAATTCATAACCTATGGTGATGGCGGATTCATGACCAATATAGAGGATTTCAGTAAGTATATGATGGCGGTGATGAAGGGTTACTATGGGGAGAGTAATATTTTAAAGGCATCCAGCTATAGGGAAATGCTATCTCAACCGGCCTCAAAAGAATTCAAAAAGAATGTTTTTTGGACTATTGATGATGAAAAAATCGGACATAGCGGCAATGATCCTGGTATTATTTCCCATGCATATTTTCTTAGAGAAGGAAGTCTTGGTATTATTGTATTTGTCAATACTTCAGAAGTGGAAAATGATATGATATCGGTAAGGGATATCTACAGAACACTGCTTAAACATATGAGGTAATCCCACATAGGTCTTTTTAAGACTATCATATTCAAAAATATCGGACTGCACAAAATGAAAAGGTTTGCAATATACTTGGTGTTTTTTTGCACATTTCAAATGTTGGCCCAAGCCAAATACGATGTAAAAAAAGTAAATGACCACATTTATATTTTTACGGAATTATGGGATGCCAACGCCAATGGAAATTGTGGTATTGTGATAGGGGACAACAAAGTGCTCCTTATCAACTCTATGATGCTTAGTAGTGCGGCAGACTTGGAAAGGGAAATCCAGAAAATAACCGACTTGCCCATCGGATTTGTGATAAACAGCGATTCTGACACCTATAACCATCATGCAAACATCTACTTTGCAGATAAAGGCGCTACCATTGTTTCCCATGAGGATATGAGAAATTCAACCGCCTATCATCAGGTTTTGTTCAAAGAGAGAATTTCAATAGTCATTGGCAATGAAGAGGTAACCGCCTACTATACACCATCACATACTTTAGATCATATCGACATTTATTTGGAGAAAAGCAATGTGCTGTTCATGGGTGATGGGTTTCAACCACATTGGTTGACGTATACTGGCCCAAATGGAATTAAGGGTGTTCTGTCCGGAATTGACAAGGCCATTGCATTGTCCGATGATGAAACCATCATTGTTCCTGGAAATACATCAAAAGACCCGGATTTTTATTTTGGGAACAAGGACCATCTTCTCAGGAACAAGGATATATATGTCAAATTTAATAGGCGAGTGGGGGAATTGTTTAAAAAAGGATTCACTATTGAGGAAATCGCTTCGGACGATGTTATACACGGAATCGTTGAAGAGTTAGAGGCCTACCCAAAGTTTAAACCCTACTTAAAATATGTGGTAGAGGAATCAGTGGAAGTCAACTTTAAGACCAAAATCAAATAAGCATTGATCAGTATGTACATTTTTGCGATGCATACACCCTTACATCAATAAATCGTTTTTGACTTCCATATTATAAAGTACTTTAATTTCCCTACAATACTCATTCATCCGTTGCAGGTTTTTTAGAGCTGTTTTTGGTAGTTTTTGCCTAGCAGTTTCCCAAGCTTTTTTATCAGGCCATTGCGCATAGGCAATATAGCTGCCCGTCTCGTTTTTGTGGAGACGGGAGCCTAGACCTCCAGCATATTGTATAAATGCTTTTGTAACAATTTGCCACAGCGTCTCAAAGTTATTTTCCTGACCTTCGACAACATCAAACTGATATATTACTGCATACATGTTGGACATATTTTATTCGTTTCATTAATCCCAAGAGTGGGAGGTCGAGATTGCATGCTTGCCTGCTCCACTATAGAAAAAAGCAATACCAGCTACAATATAAATAAACAACAAATCCAAGGACCATCCTCCAAATGGGTTCAAGGTAAGCATGTTTTGAGTTTGGGCCATCAGTACGGCCAATAAACAATTAAATGATAAAATAAGCCCTGCCAAACGTGTTCTGAAACCCATGAGGAGCATCAATGGGGCGATTATTTCACCCACAAATACACCATTGGCCAAGAATAAAGGTAATCCATGGGCTTCCAATAGGCTGCCTATGAACCCTGTACCGTTTTTGATTTTGTCTATACCATAAATCAACATGGTAAAAGGAATGGCGATTCTGAATAAAAAAATAGCAATGTTTTTGTTTCTTTTCATGGTATTACTTTTTGATGTTAAAAATTATATTTAAAAAAAATGCCCTTGTTCGTCAATGTTTTTCGAGCATTGTTGAACTGATCCAGATTTATGGCAAGCCCGGTTGTGAGTTGTTTTTTGCGAATACCAATTTTAAGCTGTTGTAGCCCTCTTGCATATCCGTTGGCATTAATGTTACCTGTGGCAAGAAGATTTATGTAACCCTGATGATTGTTTCCAAGAGCAGGCAAATAACTAGCTACAATAGATTGTTCAAATGAAAATCCATCTTGATAGGTACTACCAGCTGAATAGGCAAAGCTCAATTGGTGAGATTGGGCAGAAAAGGATAAAGACATGGTTCCAAAAGCACCGGGGTTTTTAATTCCTATTGCCGTATTGGCTCTTATATTTTTGGTAAGGGCATAGGAAATAGTATTTCTTATGAAATATAGGTTGTTGAGATCGTTACCGTATTCGGTATCAAAAAGGGTCAAATTGTCAACCGAAAGTTTTGGGTTGATCGAATACTTAATCAAATGTTTATAGGTCAACGATCGGTTGCCAAATACAACATCCGGTGCAAAACTTAATTCCTCCTGACCAATAACCAGGGTTGTTACGGATAAATAAAACAGAATGGACAAAGATGTGTTTCTCCTCATTGTTACGGATTTTATTGAGGCAAACCTATAATCAAACCAAGTGGGGATACTTAAGGTATCTTAAGAAAGAAGTTGGGTGATACCTTAAAAAAAAGGGTGTAAGTTTCCCCATAGACGGAGAAACAAACACCCTGTAATAGCTTTGGGATTTGGATGTATCTTATCGATCCATGGGCAAAGAATAACTCTCCAAAACCCCATGTGTTGTAAATCCCATTTTGGTATAAATCCGCTCCCCGGCCTCCGAAGCGACCAAATACACTTTCCCACTTCGGTTTTTAACTGCACGATTGATCAAAAATTGAGTCATTTTTTTTCCAAGGCCATAACCCCGGTAATTCGATTTTGTACCGATCATATGAATACCGGAAATATCGTTTTTGTCTAAATACACCATACCACAACTTGGAAAGGTATTTAGGTGTTTTCCCAAAAAGAGCTGAAATTTCCGTTTATGAATCAATGCACTTATGGTTGAAGGTTCCACAGGATAACCAAAAGATTCCGTGGCTACATGGGCAAACAGTTCCGCTTCAGGTTGTGAACTTACCCTTGTAAACTCAGATGTATCAATGTGATCAAAGAATACCTCAAAAGTATCTAGAGCCATTGCTTTCACTTTGGACGTAGAACAAAAACCGTTGTGTTCCAGTTCGTTTTTAATCACATTGCTTTCATGAATGGCTATAGAGTTTGGTAACTCCCGTGAACTAATTTTCTTCTGCAGTTCAAATAATTCCAATTCGCTAATGTCCAAGTTAAATATTTTACTGGGCCAAGAGTTATGTGATGGATTTGTTAAGGAAAATCCATTTTCCACTTTTAAGAATCCTCCATGTCTTCCAATTTGTTCCCAGAACTCGAATAAATGTTCAATGATTTGCTTGTTCATGACTTCTTTTTTATAAGTATCCGTTGTTCTTGTATCGGTTTATCGCTTTTGCTATAAATGCATCGATTTCCGATTGGGTCCTAAATGTTCCGACAGGAAGTTTCTGATGGTCCAACAGGTCCTGAATCAACCGTTTCAATAATCGCTCGTCCTTTGATTTGTTAAGACTTGTTGTACTTATATCAAAATTCTGATAAAAGTCACCCAAAGAAAACTGACCTACGAGTTCGCCGCCCCATCGCTGAACCAATTTTGCCATGATCTCCAGATGGGAACTACCTCCGGTTCTTCCTGGGGAAGCACTCAATAGTAGAATGGGCTTGTCGCCAAAAAAGCGCTGGTCAATTCTGGAAAGCCAATCGATATGGTTTTTTAAAAAGGCAGAAGGAAGTCCATTATGCTCCGGGGAGGCCAAAATAAATCCATCGGCAGAAGCAAAGGTTTGAAAAAGTTCCTTGGTTGGCATGGGAATACCTTTTTGTTCGGTTGACGGACTATATATTGGAAGGTCGTACCCCTTTAGATCAAGATATGCTATACCGTTGTTCGGGAATTCTTTTAATATATAGTCAATCAGTCTTTGGTTGATCGAGTTAGGACCGGTGCTCCCTGTAAAAGCTACTATTTTTTTCATGATACACTGATTTGTATGTCAGTGCAAACCTATTATAGTATAGAACCATTAATCTTAAGGTGTATTAAGAAATAGAGTTATTTTATCTTTTTTCGGAGGGCACTTAAAAATTCAGGAGTAATGCCCAAATAGGAGGCAATCATGTATTGCGGTACACGTTGTTCAATGCTTCTATATTTTGAACGGAATTCCAAATAACGCTCTTCGGCCGATTTGCTCATGGAATTTATGGTGCGGTCTTGCAAGGCAACATAGGCTTTTTCAAACTTTAATCTGTAGAACCGTTCAATAGCAGGAACCTTTTCGTAAAGTTCGTTCAGTGTGTCTCGGTGAATTTGAAGTACAGTTGTAGGTTCCAAGGCCTGTACAAATTGTTTGGCCGGGGTACAGGTCAAATAGCTGTAAAGATCATTCACCCACCAACCTTCAATACCGAATTGTACAATATGTTCTTTGGCCTCTTCGTCCATGTGATAAGCTCGCAAACATCCTTTGGCAATAAACCGCATGTGGTTGGAAACGTCACCTGCAAAAAGTAAAACTTCTTTCTTTTTGAGATGAGTTTCCGAATAGCTATCACGTACGATGGATTGTTCCTCGTTGGTTAGTTTAATGGTTTCCCTTAAATGGGATAAGAGTTTATCCTTTGCATCCAAAACCTAGAAATTGATTTAGTAAATTAATAAAAGTTCATCAATGAAAGCTTATTGGAACAAGCGAATTTTTATTTCACTCAGGTTCGTTTTGATTTTAAGGCGGATATTAACCAAAGTCAATGAGTGGAAAGATGCTTCAATCTAATTTTGCCTAAATTTTGAAACAACAAAAAAGGATTATGAATCTTAGGCAAGCGTTTGCGCTATCGGGTGTAAGTTACCTTTTGATATTTATCTCTGGGTTTTACGCAAATTTTGCCATATTGGAAACTATGGTCGTTCCTACCAATGCAGAAGTAACCATCACTAATTTTATGAAAGACCATTCTGGATTGGGTTGGGGTATTTTTGGTTTTTTGGCCATGCTTTTTTTTGATGTGGTTCTTGTGTTCTCACTGTACTTTGTCACACAAAAGGTCAACAAAAATTTATCGGTAGTGGCATCTGGTTTTAGATTGCTCCATGCAGTTTGTTTTGGGGTAGCGTTGCTATGTTTGGTCGAGGTGTATCTAATAACAGGTGATTCAGTAGGATTAAATATGCCAAGCTTGCAAAATTTGGTCATGCATTTATTACAAAGGTGTGATGAATTGTGGAAGATCGGACTATTACTTTTTGGGGTTCATTTGGCGTTTTTGGGCTATTTGTCCTTTAAATCGGATTTGGTACCCAAAAGTATAGGGTATCTGTTGTGTTTGGCTGCTATGGGGTATTTGGTGAGTTGTACCGCACAATTATTAATGCCAAATTATAAGGATTATGAACAGGGTTTTGAATTGCTGGTGATAGCATTTGGGGTGGTTGGTGAAATGGCCTTTACTATCTGGTTGTTGATAAAAGGCTTTGGAAGAAATCCATTGAAAAAGATTGGTCCTTTAGAGCGTTAAATTATACCGATCAATGTTTTGCGATGCGTTTTCGAATCCGGCTCAATGATTCTGGCTTAATCCCTAAATAGCTTGCTAAATGGTATTGTGGAACCCTTTGCAGTAGGTCCGGTCGGTTTTCCATAAGGTCGAGGTATCTTTTTTCCGGACTGGAAATCATGAACTGGGCCAATTTATCTTGATAGGCTCCAAGTTCTTCTTCCACAGAAACCCTGCAAAGCGATTCAAAGCCAGGTACCCTTTTAAAAAGTTCCAGTTCTTTCTCTCTGGATAGAACCGCCAACTTACAATCCTCTATGCATTCCAAATAATGATTTGCAGGTACTTTAAGGTTATAACTTTGTAGGGAGGAAATGGCATCCTTTTCTACATAAAACTCTGTGGTTCTTTCTTCCCCATCTACTAGATAGTATTTTCTTACCAGTCCTTTGATGTTAAAGTATGACTCATTTGAAACTTGTCCTTCACGAAGTAAAATATGTCCTTTTTTAAAGGATTTGATAGGGATGCATTCTGTAACAGCTTTGGCCTGCTCCTCATTTAAGGCGATAGCTCCTTCAAGAAGTTGTACAATTTCACTTTTCAATGTAAAAATCTTTGATACTTACAAAAGTAACTTTTTCCTTCATTGATTTTTTTGATGTATAAGATTACTTTATAAAAGCAGGGCAGGTCTTTTTGAAGTGGACCTGCCCATTTTGATTCTTTCTAAAAGAAAAACCTCTTAAAAACCATGGCTATAATTCCATGTTGATAAATATCGATTAAACCAATTTCATTTTTATTGGATCCCAATTCATGATTTTTTTATCAAAATAACTGGTGTTACAAGCCAATGCCGGAGCTGCAGCCCTAAATCCAAATTCAGCATCTTCCACCACTTCTTTTCCAGTACGAATGGCATCAAAGAAATTGGTGAAATGATCCAAATGATCGCTATAGCCTTCGGGCGCTTTATAAATAATGTCACCTTTTGGATGTCTCTTTTGTTGTGCTTCGGTCCATTTGGCATTGTAATCGGCCGTCATTTGATTCTGCATTTTTTCTGAAAAGGTAAACACGGAATCATATCCTCCAAAACCTGGCGCTTCTGGCATTTTACTATAGCCAACAGTAATGTCATTTCTATTGATGGTTATGGTACCCTCAGAACCTATTAATTGTATGATTTCTTGACCTCCGGTGCCACTTATAAAATTGACACGTAAGTTTAATTGGAAGGCTGGGTGCTCTTCACTTTTGGGGTATTGCATCACACCGGACATTACGTCGGGCATGTTCCTCCCATCATTCCAGTAGCTGAATTGCCCTGTGCTATAAATATTTTCTGGACCTTTAGAGTTGGTGATAAAATGGGTTCCGCTCAATAAATGAATGTATAGGTCACCTGCAACACCGGTTCCAAACTCTTTATAAGCCCTCCACCAAAAGAATTTTTTGGCATCAAACTCC
Source organism: Allomuricauda sp. (assembly GCA_040285615.1). Classification (GTDB taxonomy): domain Bacteria; phylum Bacteroidota; class Bacteroidia; order Flavobacteriales; family Flavobacteriaceae; genus Flagellimonas. The sequence continues at coordinate 328,547 of JAVJRL010000009.1, read as the reverse complement.
ATTTTGTCCGTTACTTCAATAAAGGTGTCCCAATCAGTGGTTTCCGGACTGGCATCGTCTGGAATGGTATATTCCCATGCACCGATTGAACTTTGGCGATCCCATGCGGCCTGAACCATATTGAGTTCTCCTATTTCTCCGGCGGCCAAAAGTTCCTTCGCTTTGGCATAACCAACACTGCTTACCCTTTGGCTACCTACCTGGAATACTTTTCCTGATTTTTCGGCAGCTTTCATTATCGGATAGCCTTCTTCTATTTTATGGATCATGGGTTTTTCTAGATACACATGTTTACCTTTTGCAAGTGCGTCCAAAGTAATTTTCGAATGCCAAACATCGGTGGTACAAATAAGTACGGCATCAATATCATCTTTGTCCAAAAGGTCTTTATAGCTTCTAGTAACGTAAAGGTCTTTTCCATACTGCTCTTGTGCATTGACCAATCTCCCGGGATAAAGGTCGCAGATGCCGGCAAGTTCCACCCCAGGTACTCGAAGCGCGGTATTGAGGTCAAAATGCCCTTGTACACCGTATCCGATTACACCGATTCTAACAGTGTCGTTTGTAGAGAATCCTTTTTCATATCTCAAAATACGTTCTTCTGCTTTTTCTTGGGCGGCGAATGATGCCAATGGGGTAGCAGCAGAAGCCAATGTGGTGGCACCGATTTGACGTAAAAACTTTCTTCTTTTATTTGAATTACTTTTCATTGATTGTAGATTTTGATCTGTTAATTAGTTGACAGAATAACTCACGAAGGCCAATTTTTTGCTATCAGGACTCCATGAAGGAACATTGATGGTACCTTGTCCACCATAAAAAACGGGGGTGATATCCTTTATGTCCTTGGTCTCAACATTCATGAGTCTTAACTTTACTTGTTTACCAAATAAATGGTCTTGCTTTTGATCGGAAGTATAGGCAATGTACACAATCCATTTTCCATCAGGCGAAGGGTGTGGAAACCAATTTGAGTTTTCATCAAAAGTCAATTGCTCTTGTTTTCTCCCATTGGTCAACATGCGCCAGATTTGCATGTGGCCTGATTTATAGGAGTTAAAATAGATATATTTCCCATCTGGAGAATATTCAGGACCGTCATCCAAGCCTTCCGCAGTGGTCAATCTTTTTTCTTTGCCGCCATTAATACCGATGGTGTAAACATCATAGTTGCCATTACGTTCGGCACAATAGGCCAATCGCTTTCCATCGGGAGACCAACCGTGCCAGAAGGACATTACTTCCGAGGTTACTCTACGGGGAGTGCCACCTTCAATAGGTAACACATAAATGGCGGATTTATATGCTTTTGGTGAGGGGTCGTTCACGTCGTTATGGCTAATGGCCAACCATTTGTTATCAGGAGAAATTCCATGATCGTTATTGCACTGGTCGGCAAAATCAGTATTCAGAAGCGTTAGATCTTTTGATTGTAAATCCAAGGTGTACAGTTTACCTCCGCTGTTCACGATAAGATAGTTGTCGGGGTGCCAGTTTGGGGCTTCAAAATGTTCGTCAATGGAGAGAACGGTCTCAATTCTCCCGGTTTCAATGTCCACAGTTTGGATATAACTTGTTGTATCGATTTTGTTTTCGGGGGGATGATTGTAGAAATGGTTGGACTGGCCTACCATTTTCCATTCGCCATCAAATTTTTCCAACAATCGTAATTCAAAAGAAAGAGATTCTTTACCATCGGTATCAACGGAAACTTCATCATGGCTGACCCAGGCAACATCGTCACTGATCTTCATTTTATGGTTGGAATGGAAAGCAAAGCCTCCTTTACCAATTATACTTGACGGAGGGTTTATAATGGTTTCAGCAGGTATGTTAATGGTACGTCCATCCGCGGTCGAAACTAAAATATGACTGTAAGGTCGTTCTTCCCAACATTCGGCATGTGCTTTTTTATCGCCCATTCGCCAAGTAAGGCCTTCTTTTTCCAATAATTTGATGATGGTAAGGGAATCTTTTTGTTGGGAATACAGAGAAGAGCCTAGCAGGGCTCCACATAAAAACAGGAAAAACTTACGGAATAGGTATCGTTTATTGCCAATAAAGTATCCCTGAAGAATAAAAAAATGCTTCATGATTACGTCGTTTAGTTTAAGAGCGCAGATAAATATACATGTTATTTTCTAAATAAAAGATAATAGGGTAACTTTATCCTCCAACAGTAAACGTAATGTCGGCACTTGGTGCTAACTTTGAGTATTGTTGTTCGAATGAATACAAGGATTATGGATAAGTTTCAAATAGAAAATTACATCGCACAACTTTCGATTGATTGCGTAATTTTTGGGTATAAGGACAAACAATTAAAGGTTCTGATTTCCAAGTTAAGCTACGGTGACAATCTTTGGAGTCTACCTGGTGGTTATATTTTAAAAACAGAGAGCATAGATGAAGCGGCCTCACGTATTTTGAAGGACAGGACTGGATTGGACAACATTTATTTGGAGCAATTCAAGGTGTTTGGGGGTAAAGACCGTATTATTGATAGTGAGTATAGGGATTTGGTGAGGTCTGGACTGAGTGAGTTTGACCCCAAGAGATTTAACGATGAAGTCATAGACTGGGTTACTGATCGTTTTGTTTGTATTGGATATTATGCCTTGGTGGATTTAAACAAAGTAGAACCCAAAATAGGGGAGTTTGAGGAGTTTTTGAAATGGGAATGTATCGACGAACTCCCAAAACTGACGCATGACCATAATGAAATTGTGGCATCTGCACACAAGTCACTTCGTCAAAATCTTGATGAAAAACTGATAGGATTTAACCTGCTCCCGGAAACATTTACCATGCGAGAGGTAAAAGAATTATATGAAGCGGTCTATGATAAAGAGTTTTCCATGAACAACTTTCAAAAAAAAATCCTAGGGCTCAATGTGCTGGATAGGCTTGGTAAAAAGTTTACTGGAGCCCAAAACAGAGCTCCATTTCTATATAAGTTTAAAAAATAGTCAAGAAATTTTGTTTCCCGGTTATGCTTCCCTCAATTAAAAAAAACGGGGGATAGCAACTTTTTTTAAATTGACTAGAGTATTGGTTTTAAAACCTTCCATACATTTTCAGCTACCAGTTTTTGCCCTTTTACGGTAGGATGTATCCCATCTCCTTGGTTGAGTTCTGGGATTCCAGCTACATTGTTCAATAAAAAGGGAATCAATTTTATGTTTTCTGACGTAGCCAGTTCAGGAAATATGCTTTCAAATTTTGAAGTGTATTCAGGTCCCATATTCGGGGGAATCTTCATGCCGGCAAGAATAATTTTTGCATCCGGCAATTTACTTTGAACAGTATCCACCATACTTTGAAGGTTGGATTCTGTTTCCGTTAACGGTACACCACGGAGTCCATCATTAGCACCCAACTCTATGATAATGATGTCGATATCATCTTCCAACACCCACTCTAATCTATTTTTGCCACTTGCCGTGGTTTCCCCGCTCAGTCCCGCATTAATAACCGTATAGTCCAAGCCAAGTGAGTCTATTTTTTCTTGAATAACAGCTGGGAAGGCTTGACTAACTTCTAGTCCGTACCCAGCAGTTAGGCTATCGCCAAAAAACAGGATTTTTTTATTGGAGTCGTTGATCTCGGTTACTATTGTTTCTTCGGTTGTCGAGGTTTCATCAGTATCTTTTCTGGTGTTCTTTTCTCCACAACCAAGAAGTAGTAGTGTCAAAAAATAACAAAACATTAACGGCAATGGGAAGCTCGGTGTTTTCTTGGTCATGATCTATTTTAGTATTTTGAGAGTTTTAACCAAAAGCATGTTATGTCAAAGATATTAAAAGTTCAACACCTCTCTAAAACCTATCGAAATGGAGAACATGACCTCAATGTACTCAACAATGTTTCGTTTGAAGTGGGAAGTGGTGAAAGTTTTGCGATTGTTGGTCCATCAGGTAGTGGGAAAACCACTTTATTGGGGCTTTGCGCCGGATTAGACACCACAGATGAAGGTGAAATTTGGCTTTGTGGTCAAAATTTGTTCGAACTTGATGAAGATGGAAGGGCGCGCTTAAGAAACCAGAATGTAGGTTTTGTTTTTCAGGATTTCCAACTATTGCCAACGTTGACTGCACTGGAAAACGTAATTGTTCCTTTGGAACTGCGTGGGGTTAAAAAAGCAGCGGACCATGGAAAAGAACTTTTGACCAAGGTTGGACTACAAGATAGAGCGGGACATTACCCTTCCCAATTATCAGGAGGAGAGCAGCAACGCGTAGCTTTGGCCCGTGCCTTTGCGAATAAACCTTCAATTCTTTTTGCAGATGAGCCCACGGGAAACCTTGATGATGATACGGGCACCAAAATAGAGGATTTGCTTTTTGAACTCAACAAAGAGCAAGGTACGGCACTTGTTATTGTGACCCATGATCTGGAGCTGGCCCAAAAAACAGATAAAAGCATTCGCTTAAGGTCAGGTAAAATCGAGGAAACTGTAGGATAGTTATGGGAAAGAACAACACTGGATTTTCTTGGCTGCTGAAAATGGCTTGGCGAGATGGTAAGGCAAGCTACGGCAAACTTTTATTATTTGTTTTCTCAATAACCTTGGGGGTAGCCGCTGTGGTCAGCGTCCATTCTTTTAGCGATTTATTGAAAGAAAATATTGCTTCACAGTCTAAAGCACTCTTAGGCGCAGATTATCTTATTGAAAGTGATAAACCGGTCAATGATAAGGTAATTGGTATTATGGATTCCTTGGGAGGCGCGGATGCAAAGGAGATTAATTTCCTGTCCATGGCTGCCTTTCCTGGAAATAATGGTACTAAGCTGATGGAAGTTAGGGGAGTGGAAGGCGGTTTTCCGTTTTATGGGGATTTGGAGACAACACCCGTTTCAGCGGCAGACGACTATAGAAATGGTGGGGCTTTAGTGGATGCTACTACGATGCTTCAGCTCAACCTAAAGGTTGGCGATAGTATAAAGTTGGGCGCGGTTACCCTTCCCATTGCAGGGGATTTGGAAACGGTTCCCGGTAGCACATCGGTTTTTGGGGCCATTGCACCACCAGTGCTAATTCCATTTACATATATTGAAGCAACAGGTCTGGTCCAAACAGGAAGTCGCATTGAATACAAATATTACTTCAAAGCATATGAAAGCGAGGATATGGTTCTCTTGGACGAGAAGGTCGCCCCTGTACTAGATGCGGAAGAAGCTGATTTGGATACACATTTGACTGAAGCACGCCGCTTGGGACGACGGTACGAGAACTTTGGAAAATTCCTCAATCTGGTAGGTTTTATTGCGTTGCTATTGGGTTGCGTGGGTATTGCCAGTGGAATGGGTATCTATGTTCAAATGAAATTAAAATCCATTGCAGTGCTCAAATGCTTAGGAGCATCAAAAAGGCAGAGTTATCTTATTTTTTTTCTTCAAATAGCCTGTATGGGTATTGTAGGTGGGTTACTGGGAACGGTAATCGGTTATCTACTGCAACAATTGTTTCCCATCTTATTGGGTGATTTGTTGCCCGTTGACGTTGATATTACTTTATCCCTTCAAAGTGTATTGCTTGGACTTTCATTGGGATTGGCGATGTCCATATTGTTTGCGCTCTACCCATTAATGAAAACGTTATATGTATCGCCCTTGCAGGCGTTGCGTTTGGTCCAGGAAACCAAACCCCGTTCAAAAAGGGCAACGACTGCTGTTGGATTGGGCATTGTTCTGTTTGTATTCAGTTTTTCATTTTGGTTGCTGGGTGATTTTATGCGCTCACTGTTTTTTGTAGTAGGATTATTGGTTGTCTTTTTGATTCTTACTGCTGTTGCCAGGTTCTTTATGGCCATGTTGAAAAGGTTCTTCCCGTATTCTTGGAGTTTTATTGCTCGCCAGAGTTTGAAGAATTTGTTCAGACCACAAAATCAGACCTTGGTTTTAGTCTTGTCCATAGGCATTGGGACTTTTTTGATAAGCACTCTTTATTTTACCAAGGACATGCTTTTGGAAAAGGCAGCCATTGAAGATAATGCCAATAGTGCCAATATGATTTTAATGGACATACAGAACCCACAAATGGATGATGTCTCCAATACTATAAAAGCTTCGGGTTATCCTGTAATAGATAAAATTCCAATAGTTACTATGCGTGTCGAAACCTTAAAAAATAAACACGTAGAGGATATTAGAAAGGATACCACATCGCAAGTGGTCAGATGGATATTGAATCATGAGTTTAGGGTGACCTATCGCGATAGGCTTATTGGCTCCGAGCGAATTTTAGAAGGGGATTGGATAAACAGTGTCGATGTAAATTCGGATGTCCCAATTTCTGTAAGCAGTGATTTTGCCAATATGGCCAGAGTGACCATTGGGGACCCTGTTTCATTTAATGTGCAGGGCAGAATAATGAACACGGTCGTACAAAGTATCCGTGAGGTAGATTGGAGTAGGCTACAACCGAATTTTTCCATTGTTTTTCCATCAGGAGTGCTCGAAAATGCTCCACAATTTGGGGTAATGACCACCAGAACTACGAACGATCAAGGTTCGGCACAACTGCAACAACAATTGGTGCGCCAGTTTCCCAATGTTTCCATTTTGGATTTAAAACGTATCCTAAGTCTTTTAGAGGATATTCTTGGAAAAATTGGTTGGGTCATCAATTTTATGGCCTTCTTTAGCATATTTGTTGGAGTTGCGGTACTGATGGGAGCCATATATAGTAGCAAACATCAAAGAGTAAAACAAGGTGCTTTATTAAGGACTTTGGGGGCCCAAGGCTCCCAAATTTTAAAAATGATAGCCATTGAGTATGCCATTCTTGGGTTTTTAGGTGCTTTTATGGGAGTCGTTCTTGCTGTTCTGGGCAGTTCTTTATTGGCCTATATGTTGTTTGAAACCACTTTTACCCCTTCATGGGTACCGTTCTTTATAATTCTTCCGGCAATCACCTTATTGGTTTTTGCACTGGGCGTCGGAAACAGTATTGGAATTGTTAGAAACTCTCCGCTTTCTGTTTTGAAGAAGGAGAAGGAGTAAGCTTATTTTTTTTAACAATGTTTTTTATGCTTTAAAATAATCTTGAAGTCGTTGGTGTTTGTTTTAAGTGTTTTGCCCTTTATTATACTCCTGTCGGAACAGAGGTGGATCCGACATCATTTTAGGAATAATTCAAAAAAATCTTCCTTAAATATGCTATTCAAAGATTTTTTTATAATTTGTTAACGTTTTTTGGTATTATTTCAATTGGTTTTTTAGTTAACCAAGGAAATAAAACAACTTTCCTTTATAGAAATATCTCTTTTTTGGAGTTATTTCATGCATACGGCACTTTTTCGTTTAGAACGAAAACTGTTTCGCATTCAATTGTTGAGACAGCCATAAGTTTAGAAATGAAGAGGTATATGGCTAAATTGACATAAACAAACTTGTTGTTTGCCACATACTTAAAAGAAAGGCGAAAAATGGACCAAAAAAGCTTTAAGAATGAATCTTTCCTCATTGAGCAGCTAAAAAAAGGCTGCAAAGATGCTTATGGTCATCTGTTTAAGTTGTACCATAGGGAGCTTTGTAATTATATGACCGCAATTTCTGGAAACCCTAAGGTTGCAGAAGATATTGCTCAACAAACCTTTATCAAAATTTGGGACAATAGACAGAAACTTTTCGTATCGAAGAATAAGTTAAAAAGATATCTGTTTAAAGTTGCCTACAACCTCTTTATTGATTCTCAGAGAAAAAAGAAAAAGGAATTTCAACTATTGGAAAACCTTAAACAACAGGCATATTTGGATATGACCGATGCAGATACCTCACTTTTTGAAGAGCGACTCAAGAAAGTAGAGAGGGAAATCGATAATCTACCTGAACAATGTAAAAAAGTCTTTATTATGAGTAAAAGGGAAGGACTTAAATACAGGGAAATTTCAGAACAACTTCACATTTCAATAAAAACCGTAGAGGTTCATATGGCCAAGGCCATGAAGCGTCTACGAGCCCAATTGACCATTTTCTTTTAACGCCCATTTCATTCTTTCTATCAAATTGGGTGCTTCAATGATTTGAGGTAAAAAGAGCGTATTTCACACTTTAAATGTTAAAAAAATAAAACTATGTAAGGGTTTTTGGAAAATCCTACGTCTCTTTTAAAAGCGACAATATTTTTCAAATGACCAAAATTGATATCAGAAGAATAATTACCAGGTATATCAACCAAGAAGCTTCACAAGAAGAATTGGCCATTTTATACGAATGGGTGAAAAAAAAGAACAACAAAGAAGTGTTCAAAAAATTGGTTCAAGCTGATTTTTTGGTCAACTATGAAGATAAGTCATGGGAAACCGAAGAAGCTTTTGAAAATTTCTTGCATACTATCAAACAAAGAAAAACTTCAAAAGTAAAGCCGTTGTACGCAGGCAATCAAATTTGGAAACATGCCGCCGTAATTATGATTGTTGTTGGTTCATCTTTATTCTTTTTACTAAATCAGAGTCCTCAAATAGTTGTTCCAGTTGAGGTGGACTCAAATCAGATTACACTTCAATTGGACAATGGCGAGGTTTTGACCCTTGATCCAGAGTCCGATGCCACGGTCCAAAGTAAAAATGGAAGTACCGTGGTAACTCTTGCGAAAGGTGTTTTAACCCAGAAGGAAGCACGAATTGAAAAGGGTAAAGTACAAAAGAATACTATTCGGGTGCCATATGGCAAAAATCTATCGGTTACCTTACAAGATGGGTCTGTTGTAATGCTCAACTCTGGGTCTAGCATGACTTACCCTTCAAGTTTTGCGGGAATGGATACTCGAGAGGTGCAACTAAAGGGGGAGGCGTTTTTTGAAATTGCCAAAAACCCGAAAAGACCTTTTATCGTTAGAACAGAAACCATGTACACCCAAGTTTTTGGAACTGTTTTTAATGTTTCCGCATACGAAGAAGATAATACTACCGAAGTAGTGTTGGTCGAAGGCTCCGTAGGGGTTGGCAAATCAACCAAAGTAAACCCAGAAGCCTTACAAATGCTTCTGCCTTCACAGAAAGCTTCCAATATGGGGAGTGAAATGGATTTTGTGGTAGAAGACGTAGATGTATCCTCATACATATCATGGACCAAAGGGATTTTGGCCTTTGAAAATGAATCCATGGGAAAAATTATAAAAAGGCTTCAGCGTCAATACAATATAAAGATTGTTAATAATTACAAAGAATTGGATGAGCGAAGGTTTACGGGAATGTTCGATGAGGAAACCATAGATCATGTTCTTAAAACCATTCAGGCCCATACACATTTTAGTTATGACAAAGGAGATAATATGATAACGATTAAAAAACCAAATAACGAATAGTGCCTATGAAATAAAAAACCATTGATACCAAAAAACAATTACTAACTAACTAGACTAAATCAATTATGAAAAAAACCAAAACTATACGTGCTACCACATCAAGGTTAAGGCAAAGATTACTGTATGGATTTTTCCTGCTCTTTATGCTTGGTCAAGTCAATGCTGCATCTTGTGCGCAATATGATAAGGTGGCAATGAGCTTTGATGACACCAGATTGAGTGATGTATTCGAAACCATTACCGAATCAACAGGCTACAAATTTTTTTATGAAGCATCGGAGGTTGATATTGACCGAAAGGTAACGGTTAATGGCAATAACCTTTGTATTCAAGATTTTTTAAAGGAGGTTTTTCAAGATACAGATCTATCTTTTGAGATTATCGCAAGACAAATAGTAATCAAAAAAAAGAATAAAACACTTCCCAATTTAGTTCCACAAAAGAAAATTAATGCAGAGAATCCCCAATCTAATTTAACCGGGGTTGTATTGGATGAGGCAGGAATTCCTCTTGCCGGTGCTACAATTATTGCCAAAGGAACCAATGAGGGGACTACTACCGATTTTGACGGAAATTTTGAAATCACAATGCCTTCTGGCGTAACGGTTATTCGAGTAACCTATATTGGTTTTAAGGCCAAAGAAGTTAATGTGGCCGGACAATCCGCTGTAACCATTACCTTGGAACAAGATGCAGCCGCCTTGGAAGAGGTTGTTGTTGTGGGATATGGTACGTTGGCAAAGAAAAAAGTAACTGGTTCTGTGGTTTCAATTACACCAGAGACAATTACCGAAGTTCCAGCATTAACTCCTGAAAGCGCCCTTATCGGTCAAGTGACAGGGGTTCAGGTGCAAGAAGTTTCTGGGGAGCCGGGAGCCGCACCGAATATTCGTGTAAGGGGTTCGGGATCTATCTCCGCAGGAAATGACCCATTGTTTGTTGTGGATGGAATTCCAATTTCCCGTAACCTAACATCTTCAAGTCAATTAGGTGGTGTGGCCAATAGACGTGCAACATTTCAGCCACCGACAATTAACCCACTGGCTACCTTAAACCCCAATGATATTGAATCTATTCAGGTTTTAAAGGATGCAAGTGCAGCGGCCATTTATGGTTCCCGAGGTGGTAATGGGGTTCTTTTGATAACCACAAAAAAAGGTTCAAATGGTGACGAAGGTGTTTTTTCCTTTGATTCTTTTGTGAGCATGCAATCTGTTGCCAACAAAATAGATTTAATGAATGCTCAAGAATTGATAGATTTCACAATAGATGCCAGAAACAATAACTATTTACAATCGGTGGATGGAGCTTCCATAGATGATCCCATAGGCCCTGGAGATAGAGGTGATACAAATTTTGAAATCCCAGAATCTTTTCTGAACTGGGATGGAACGGATACTGATTGGCAAGATATTCTTTTTAAGACTGGAATAGTACAGAGTTATAATTTTTCTTATGCATCCCCGGTCAGGAACAAAACCAGCTTTTATGCATCTACAGGCTATTTTTCGCAAACAGGTGTAATTGACAAGGCAAAGTTCGAACGTTACTCAGTATTGTTGAACTTAAATTCTCAGTTAACTGAAAAATTGAACTTGGATTTAAGGTTGGCTCCTACTGTTACAGAAAACCAAAGGGTGCCAGCATCCTCTCCATATTTTGCGCGTCCTCCGGGTATTGTGTATTCTGGATTGGTGCATTCACCAACGGTTAGTCCTTATAATGCGGATGGCACCATCAACCAGTTGAACAACCAATCCTATTTAGGTGGAGGTACGACTACGGCCAGTAACCCATTGGCTATTATCGAGGCTGTCGATGATCAGATTTTCCAATTTCAAACCAGAGGAAACCTTGCTTTGACGTATGATATTTTACCCGAGTTGAGCTTTAAAACTTTTGGAGGTGTCTATATTAACCTATACAATCAAGATTTTTACCGATCAAATACGCTATTGTATAGAAATAATGCAAATGGTGATCCTTATGGACAAGCATCTTCATCCACAGAGACCAACTGGCTTTGGGAAAATACGCTTAATTGGAAAAAAGAGTTCGGTGACCATTATATAGACGCGGTCTTGGGTTACATGGCACAAAAAGACAACTTAACGCTAAAACAAGTATTGGCCAATAATTATCCCGATGATCTTGTGCCAACCGTAAGTGGAGGTCAAGTGTTTGGAGGAACTTCTGTTAAGGAACAATGGTCTTTATTGTCTTCTTTATTTAGAGTAAATTATAGTTTTAAGGACAAATATTTGTTTACGGGAACATTCCGTTCCGATAAATCCTCAAGATTTGGAAAGAATAACCAAACAGGATATTTCCCTTCCTTTTCTTTAGGATGGAGGTTGAACGAAGAAGAATTTTTGGCCGATTCAGAAACCATCTCCGAGCTTAAATTGAGAGTTAGCTGGGGTCAAACCGGTAACTTCGAAATTCCAAATTATGGAGCCGTAGGTTTATTATCGCCACAGAACTATAACCTTGGAGGAAATCAAATCAATGGTCTTGTACAAAGTACAATTCCGAATCCTAACCTTACTTGGGAAAAATCCGAACAGATAGATGCAGGTATAGAGTTGGGGCTATTCAACAATAGGGTCTTCCTTTTGGCAGATTACTACGATACCAAAACAAAGGATTTGTTACTTAACGTGGCTATTTCTTCAGTTTCAGGATTCGAGACCCAGCTAAGAAACCTCGGGGAAGTGCAAAACAGAGGTTTTGAACTTGCTTTGAGCACCAAAAACTTTGTAGGGGAAGATTTTACGTGGAATACAAATATTAATTTCTCCACAAACAAGAACGAAGTACTTTCTTTGAATGAAAGTAATGAGCCTATTTTTTCCTCTGGTAGTGCGGGTGTTAGACACGTAACACGTGTAGGTGACCCAATAGGTAGCTACTATGGTTATGTGACAGATGGTATCTATCAATCCCAAGCGGAAATTGATAACGCACCATTTGATACTCAGGCCCCTGACCCAGCTCCTGGAGACATCAGGTTTAAAGATGTAGATGGTGATGGAGAAATAACTCCGGATGATAGAACAGTTACTGGAAGTTATTTCCCTGATTTTACTTGGGGTGTCAATAACAGGTTGACCTTCAAGAACATTGATTTCAGCTTTTTGATTCAAGGAGTAGAAGGAAACGAGATTCTTAATTTAACTTCAAGACACATGAAGAATGGTGAGGCCAACTTTAACTCTTATGCCATTTTCAATGAACGTTGGAGGTCTCCTTCCGAACCAGGAAATGGATATATGCCAAGGGCAGATAGGCAAACAGGAAACCATGGGAACAACAATAGGCCTTCTTCTTTTCAAGTTGAGGACGGATCCTATGTAAGATTAAGAAATGTGACTTTGGGTTACACTGTACCGACCGATAATTTTTTTGGAAGCAAAATTCAGAAACTTAGGTTCTATGTTACGGGAACAAACCTCTTTACCATTACCGATTATTTAGGTTATAATCCAGAGGTTAGTAGCATTACCACGAATAGTTTAACACCCGGGGAGGATTATGGAGCATTTCCATTGACCAAATCCTTCACTTTGGGGATAAACCTAAAATTCTAACCTAAAAAACGGAATAAAATGAAACGAATTCTATATATAATACTATGCACGGCCCTATTTGCTGGGTGTAGTGAAGACTTTACAGATCTCGCGCCTATTTCCAACAGAAATGAGGCAGATTTTTACAATGCTCCCGAAGATTTCGAAGTGGCCATTAATGCCAGTTATGCCGGACTCCAAAGTACAGGAGTGTACGGAAGGGGATATTGGACCATGTTCGAGATGAGAAGCGATAATACCGATCAAGGTCCTGATGCAACTGGATTGGCGCGACAATACACCGAAATAAATGCTTTTACCGAGGATGCTCTCAACGAGCAAGTTACCGCTGCTTGGAGCGAGTCCTACAGGGTTATTGCCAATTGCAATGTGATTTTGGATCGTATTCCAGATGTTGAAATGGACGCGTCCCTAAAGAATCAAGTATCAGGTGAAGCTTTGTTTATCCGTTCTTTGATGTATTACCATTTGGCAATCGGTTTTGGGAATATCCCTTTACAACTTACATCCTATGTTTCGGGAGACGAACTTGTGCAGGTTGACGAAAATACGGTATTGCAACAATTGGTTACCGATTTAACAACAGCAGAAGAAAATCTTCCTGCATCATATACCGGAAGTGAAGTTGGAAAAGCTACAAAAGGAGCAGCAGCAACCTTGTTGGCCAAAGTATTGTTGACACTGGGTGAAAATTCTGCCGCAGAAACTGTTCTCAGGAGAATCATAGCCAACTACGGATATGAGTTGTTGCCTAGTTATGCGGATTTATGGGGCGTTGCCAATGAGAACAATGCTGAGTCCATTTTTGAAGTTCAGTATATCAGTGGAGGTATAGGTCAGGGAAGTCTTTTTACCAATGATTTCTCACCAAGTACCGATTTGCAGACCGGTTCAGGTTTCGGAAGAAACCGTCCAACTGTTTCTATGTTGGAAGCTTATGAAGACGGAGATTTAAGATTTGAACCATCTATGGGAGCAACCTACATTGACCTTGAAGGAGAAGTGGTCGAAGCCAGACATGTAAGAAAATACCAGTCGGACTTAGCCATTGAGAACGATTCCGATATCAATTTTGTGGTATTACGCTACGCCGATGTCTTGCTTATGCTGGCAGAGGCTTTAGGTGAGACACCCGAAAGCTATGATCTGATCAACGAGGTAAGAGACAGGGCCGGATTGCCGGATATTGATGCTTCCACACCTGGTACTTTTGAAGATAAACTGCTTCAGGAAAGAAGAGTTGAACTTGCTTTTGAAAACCACCGATGGCCAGACCTAAAACGATTTGGTGCGGTTAGTAAAGTTATCGAGGCAGAAGACTTTATAACCGGTACCAAGGAGTATTTCTTTATCCCACAAAGGGAGATGGACATCAACCCGAACTTTGTTCAGAACTAGGAGGTTCAATAATGATTTAACGAAATTTTGTTTTCATCCATTAAGTTAGTTTGATTGATAAGTGCAGTGCTCCCAAACCATGGATTACCTACTTATAACTATGGATGAATTGCTTACCGCAAATTGGATGAAAATGTAATAATGCTGTTGCTTCAATAGAGGTGACCAGAGATAGAATTGTAAAATTTTAATGAATTAAATATCAAATAGAAAAATGAGAAAGTTAATATTGGCAGTTTGTTTATGCTTTGCATTTACAACAATTCAGGCCCAACAGAAAAAAGTCTTGAATATTTTGGCCATAGGAGCACATCCAGATGATTGTGACTCCAAGTTTGGGGGAACAGCAGCCTTATTTGCCAAAATGGGACACAATGTAAAATTCCTCGCACTAACCAATGGTGATGCAGGACATCAAAGCATGGGCGGTGGCGTACTGGCCAAAAGACGTAGACAAGAGGCCAAAAACGCTGCGAAAGCATTGGGCATAGCCGAATATGAAGTTTTGGATAATCATGATGGAGAATTGTTCCCAACCTTAAATGTCCGATTGGAAGTAATCCGAAGAATAAGGGATTGGAATGCGGATATTGTTTTGGGACTTAGACCCAACGATTATCACCCAGACCATAGAAATGCCGGTTCCGTAGTACAGGATGCAGCTTACATGAACATTGTTCCAAATGTAGCTCCGGATACTCCACCACTAAAAAAGAACCCAGTGTTTCTTTATATGAGCGATCGTTTTAAAAAGCCTTACCCATTTCAGAAAGATATTGCTGTAATTGTGGACGATGTTATCGACACAAAAGTAAAAGGTTTGGCCGCACACGATTCTCAAATGTTCGAGTGGTTGCCTTGGACCAATGGAGTGGATCTTTCCACAATCCCAACAGGTGAAACAGAAAGATTGGCATGGTTAAAAGATAAGTGGATCAACAGAAAACCAGATGCTAGCACTTTGGATGCTGTTAAAAAATGGTACCCGGGTGTAGATGTTTCGAAAGTAAAGCAAGTGGAATACTTTGAAATATGTGAGTACGGTAAGCAACCCACTGATGAGGAAATAAAAGAAATGTTCCCCATGTTGGGCTCTAAATAAAATATATAGCACTGACCACCCAGGTAGTATCCAAACATAAATAACCAATCAATTTAAAAATGGAGAATAGCAGGCCCACGACCAAAAGGTATATTCATATAATTGGGTTGGTAATGATCGTATTTTTTGTGATTTCGTTCATTACTAACATTCTGAATTCCATCATTGTGGATGTTAAGGATAGCTTTGACCTTAGCCTTACATTGACCGGATTATTGCCCTTTACTTTTTTTATAGCATATGGCATAATGTCCATTCCTGCAGGATTTTTGTCCGAAAAGTATAGTGAAAGGACATTGCTTTCAGTTTCCTTTTTGGTCATGGCGCTTGCTTCCCTGGGTTTTGCATTGCTGCCCCAGTATGGTGTTTTTAGCATAACCTTGTTTGTGTTGGGCTGTTGTATGGCGGTACTTCAGGTAATTATAAATCCCATGTTGCGCGTGGCGGGAGGTGAAGAACATTTTGCGTTCAACTCAGTACTAGCTCAATTGGTTTTTGGAGCAGCATCATTTTTGAGCCCTTATTTATATAAGTATTTGGTAAGTAAAAACAATACCGATGATTCTTTAGCTGAAATGTTGCGTGGATGGGTGCCACAGGATTTACCATGGGCATCACTCTATATTGTATTTGCGGTAATTTCTTTGGTATTGTTTTTCTACGTGTTTTTAACCAAATACCCCAAGTTTGAAAAGACCGAGGAAGAGAAAGCGGGAGATACCAGTTCTTATTGGGACCTTTTAAAGAATAAATGGACTATACTCTATTTCTTGGGAATCTTTTGTTATGTGGGAACGGAACAAGGTGTGGGAAACTGGATTTCCCAGTTCCTCAGCCAATATCATGGCCTTGACCCTCAAACGGTAGGTGCGGATACGGTATCTTATTTCTGGGCTATGTTGACGGTGGGATGTTTGTTGGGCTTATTGTTGTTAAAGTTTATGGACAGTCGAAAATTGCTGATTTTGGCAACTTCCATTACCATAATCTGTCTAATACTGGCACTAACCGGATCTGCACAAATGGCTTTAATAGGTTTTCCTGCAGTAGGTTTCTTTATATCCGTTATGTATTCCATCATATTTTCTTTAGCACTTAATTCTGTTAAAGAACACCATGGGTCTTTATCAGGCATTCTTTGCACAGGTATAGCAGGAGGTGCTGTAATTCCATTTATAGTGGGAGGTTTGGGAGAATTAATGTCACTGAAATCAGGGATGTTCTTTCTAATGATTCCCTTGGCTTTTATCCTAACCATAGGGTTTTGGGCGAAACCATTGGTCAATAATAAAACCATAAGCTTAAAAAAGGACTAGTGGAAAGCGGAATCAAGTCAGTTTTGGGGGTTGATATAGGGGGTACCAAAATCAAAGCGGGAAGAGTGTTGGGAAAGAATGTGGTACAAAGCAGTATTTCCAAAGTAAATCGTGATGATTCAGAGGAAACTTCCCTTTCAAAATTATTTAAGACCATTGATGAGGTAATGACGGACACTGTTGAAGCTATTGGGATTGGAGTTCCTGCCGTAGTTGATCCGGATTCAGGTATCGTATATGACGTACAGAACATTCCATCATGGAAGAGGGTTCCATTGAAAGAACTTGTACAAAAACAATTTAATGTCCCCGTGCATTTAAATAATGATGCCAATTGTTTTGCGCTTGGCGAAAAACATTTTGGGAAGGCCAAGAATTATTCGAATAGTGTTGCCTTGTCATTGGGTACGGGACTTGGGATGGGAATTCTAATAAATGAGAAGCTGTACAATGGCGTTTTGTGTGGAGCTGGGGAAATAGGGATGCTACCCTATAAAAATGGAATTCTCGAACAATACACGGGAAGTTTCTTTTTCGAAGAAGAATATGGTGAATCTGCCAAAGTGTTGTACCAGAAAGCATTGGATAACGATAGGAAAGCATTGTCCGCCTTCAAAAAATATGGATTTCATTTGGGAGAGGCCATCAAGGTCATTCTATACCTTTTTGCACCAGAATCAATAATACTGGGAGGCTCTATAAGCAATGCATATCCATTTTTCACAACTTCCATCGAAGAAGCTCTAGGTTCATTTGCCTATCAAAAACAATTGGAGAATTTTAAAATAGAAACATCAGATTTGGTGGATTCACCCATTTTGGGTGCGGCTGCTCTATGTCTGTAAAATAATAACCTTACTATACAAATGAGAATAATAATAACAGTGCTACTAGCATGTTTTCTATTAAAATCTTGCTCTCAACCCATTGCTACGGGGAAACAGGTGAGCATTACCGTAGAGAACAACAAAAAGGGAGCTCCGATTACTTTGGGGATTCCTTTTCCAAAAGGAGAATTAAACTCAGTGGACCATTTGCGTTTACTAACATCCGACGGTACTGAAATACCATGCCAAACCACAGAGGTGAGCAATTGGGGACCAACAGACGACAGTGTAAAATGGGTCTGGGTATTCTTCTTTTCAGAAGAAACACAAGACTATGTATTGGAGTATGGTGACGGTGTTGTTCCAATCCTTCCAAAGGAAAAAGTCGTTTCCGCTAACAACATGAGGCCTAGAGGAGGAATCGATGTTAATACCGGACCACTATCTTTTTCAATCCACAAAAAAGGGAATGGCTTTCTGGATGAAGTTTTCTTGGATTCCAACCAAGATGGAGAATTTGATAAGGAAGAGCTTATAGCGTCTTCACCGGAGGAAAATAGGGGCTCTTTTTTAGATCTTTTGGACGATGCTGGTATTGATGCTTCCAAAGCTGTTATCAATGAGGTGTTCAGGGAAAAAGGATCAGGTCCCATGCATACCATATTTCGAATAGAGGGAACATATACTTATAGCAGGGAGGACAATAACCTATCACCATTTACGATCTGGTTGCACGCCTATGCAGGTAAAAGTTACCTTAAAGTGCTGCATACCATGACCTATACAGGAATTCCGGATAAGCATAAACGACAAGAAGGGGAACATGCCAATATTGCAACACAGAATAAAAAAATTATTACGGAGAGTACTGAGGATGACATAGGTTGGACACAACCGAATGATCAAATAGCGGCCAGTGGACTTCAACTTAAATACCACTTGGACGATAATGTAAGTGTTTCAATGCCTATGTATGATGGATCGTGGAAAAACGATGACGCGAACACGGTTATGGAAGAAGTTACCGTAGACAATGAGGCTCCAGTTCAATTATTGCAAAAAGGACCTGGATATAGAAAAAGTACCAGTCTTAGGAGTCTGTATTTAAACAAATTCAAAGAGGATAAAAGTAACGAGGGTTCAGGGAAAAAATTAGATTTTGAAGCCATTGTATCCAAAGGCGAAGATCATTTGGCCAAATCACAAAGAGCAAAGGGTTGGGTCAATGTTACCGATGGAAAAAGGGGAGTAGGCGTAGGAATCAAGAATTTTATGGAAGAGTACCCAAAAGGTATCAAGGTCGACCCTACAAATCGTATACTTTTGGGTAGTATTTGGCCAAAAGAAAATGGGCCAATGAGTTTTGCAAGACATAATACCGAACCCGACGGTGGAATGCTCGACAATTTTGCCCAAGGAATTACTAAGACCACGGAATTTATCTATTATTTTCATGACAACAAGGCCAAGGAAGAAGTAGGCGAGAAAATGGACTATGTTGTAGAAAGCCCTGTGGCCCATGCCACACCAGAGTGGTATACCAATTCCAAAGTTTATGGCAACATGGCTCCTGCATCCAAAAAACGCCCTGAATTTGAGAATGCACTGCAATACAGATATCAATGGTGGGCATACAACCAAAAAAATGAACCATGGTATGGAATTTTCAACTACGGCGATGGAAAAAGTTACTTCTTTAATGGAAAATGGGTGCAATGGACCAATAACGAACCCACGGTTGATTTTATGCTATGGACCAATTTTATGCGGACAGGAAATCCAAAATATTTCAAATTGGCGCAAGCTATGAGTAGGCACACCATGGATGTGGACAATATCCATTGGCCTAAAAAGCGAACCTATTATGGGGAAATTAATGATGCTATTGATTTTTGGGATTATGAAGATGAACCTGAGTCCACACCTTATTTAGGTATTGGAAGAAGACATGCCAATGAACATTGGTATGCACTGTTAAGCGCGCATGTTTGGATTCAGGGGTGGATAGCTGATTATTATCTATCTGCTGATCATAGGGCGCTGGAAGTGGCCAAAATGACGGGGGATACCTATATTAATCGTATTTGGGGAGAACATGATTTAAGGGGGAGGCGACTGTACCTTTCCGTTCTAAACTTGGTTGAACTTTATGACGCCACCAAGTTGCAAAAATATAAGGACGAATTGGATGACAGGGTAGGTTTGATGCTTGAACTCCAAGAGCGACAAGGAGGTAATTTATTATTGGATAGGTATGGATATTCCCAAACCTATGTAGCACAAGGACTCTATAAATACCAACAAATTACTGGTGATAAAAAGGTAAGGAAAGCCTTGTTGAAGCATGCGAGATGGGTACGTGATGTACCACCGTTAAATCACGAAATGGAGTCCTATTTGGCCACAATTTATCCATTGTTATTGGGGTATGAGATAAGTGGGGAAAAAGTGTATTTAGATGAAGCCTTGGCAAGGGCGGAAGTACTTAAAATTGGAGAATTGCCAAAAATACCAGAGGAGTATGAATCCGCAGAAACCTATAGCGAGGACCTTTTAGAAATTTCAAACCTACCTATGAGCAAGGGACGATTTACCAATTGGCAAACAAACCAAGGACTCAGGGTATTTGGATGGACACACGCATACAATATTCCTTATTTGCTTTACTGGATGGATAAGGAGAATATCGACTAAATCTTGTAATCTTCGGAAGGGGATGGTGTAGCCTTAGGGCCATCATCCCTTTTTTATTTGCACTGACCAACTAATTAAACAACTATGTCGTACAAGAAATTTGGCTTTGTATTGGGGCCTGTTCTTTTTATCTTAATTCATTACTTTTTTGAAGACGATGCACTTTCTGAACAAGGTAAGGACGTATTGGCAGCTACTGCATGGATTGGTATTTGGTGGGTTTTTGAGGTGCTTCCCATTGCAGTTACCGCACTACTCCCCATACTATTGTTTCCCCTTTTGGATGCCGTTGCACTGGGAGATACTACCGCAAGCTATGGGCATAAGTATGTTTTTCTTTATTTAGGAGGTTTTATTTTGGCCATGGCCATTGAAAAGTGGAACCTTCATAAAAGAATAGCCCTTCAGATTATTAAAACAATTGGAACAAATATGTATACCATTGTTCTTGGGTTTATGGTTGCCACTGCTTTTCTTTCTATGTGGATTTCCAATACCGCAACTACGGTTATGGTACTTCCAATGGCCATATCCATAGTCAAACAATTAAAAGATAATCCAGAAACACCCGAAGATGAAAACAAAGTTTTCAGCAAATTATTAATGCTTGCTATTGCGTATGCTGCATCAATTGGTGGAATTGCAACCTTGATCGGGACACCTCCGAACTTGGTGTTTGCCGGATTCGTTCAAAAAACATATGGGGTAGATATTAGTTTTTGGCAATGGATGAAATTTGGACTTCCCGTATCATCCGTACTTCTGGTATTAGCATGGTTGTATTTGACAAGAATTGCCTATCCTTTAGGCAAGGCAAGATTTCCTGGAGGTAAAAAAGAAATCAACAGACTCTTGGCAGAGTTGGGACCTTTGGGAAAAGAAGAGAAAATGGTTTTGTTGGTTTTTGTTTTGACGGCTTTTTGCTGGATAACCAGATCTTTTTTGCTACAAAAGTTCATTCCAAATATTGATGACACCATTATTGCCATAGGTTCGGCCATTGTCCTTTTTATTATTCCTGCAAATAGGTCTGGCGAACCACTTATAAAATGGAAAGAGGCCGTGCAAATACCATGGGGAATCATATTGTTGTTTGGTGGAGGAATGGCCATAGCCAAGGGCTTTCAGGAAACAGGCTTGGCAAACTATCTAGGTGATCAAATGACATTTTTTGAGGGCTTGCCTTTATTTGTGTTGCTATTGTTGGTAATTACCTGCGTAAATTTTTTAACGGAAGTTACATCCAATTTGGCCACTACGGCCATGATGCTTCCTGTTTTGGCCCCATTAGCTTTAACGCTGGGTATAAACCCATATTTATTGATGGTGGCCTGTACCACTGCAGCTTCTTGCGCATTCATGCTCCCTGTCGCTACGCCACCAAATGCGGTAGTTTTTGGGTCTGGGTACTTGCGTATTCCGGATATGGTCCGCACAGGATTTTTAATGAACCTGTTATCCATTGTAATTATGGCGCTCGCAGTGTTCTTTATTTTGCCAAACTTGTGGGATTTTTAACAAGCCATTTAACCCAACCCCCCCAATCAATAACATTCAATATAAACTTGGTGATTTTTTGACGGCAAACAATTTTTTTAGGTTTATTCGGAAAGCACTGTTCTAAAACCCAAATGTTCCATTCCCGAATCTGGACTGGTGGCCATTCGTGCAGAAATCCTATAGCTGGCACAGTAAGAAGCACTGCAAAGGAAAGAACCTCCTTTGATAACCTTTTCCTTAGCATAAGGATTACTGGAATTAAAAGCGCTTTTTGCACCTTTTGGATTTTTTGTCACTTCATTACTTGAGGCTAGTTCGTTGTAATAATTGGTGTTGTACCAATCACTGGTCCATTCCCAAACGTTCCCGGCCATGTCGTAAAGACCAAAGTCGTTTTTAGGGTAGGTCATTACAGGTGCCCTACGCTCATATCCATCTTCCATGGTATTGTTTACTGGAAATTCACCTTCCCAGGAATTGGCATGCGAACTGAGCTGGGCAATATCATCTCCCCAAAAGAACTTGTCACCGGTTTTTCCAGCTCGCGCCGCAAACTCCCATTCTGCTTCAGTAGGCAATCTGCGCCCCGCCCATTTACAATAGGATTGTGCGTCTTCATAAGCTATGTGGACCACTGGATCATCGTCTTTTCCATCAATATTGCTTTCGGGACCATTGGGATGTTTCCAGTTGACTCCTATTTTCCATTCCCACCATTGGGAGTAATCATACAGGTTGGGAACACTGGATTTTGTTTTTTTAAATACCAATGAGCCGGGTTGCAAAATGGAATCATGAGGTTTTTCTGTTCCCGCTGGAAGTTGCTTTTCCATCTCTTCCCAGTCAATTTCACGCTCGGCCACAGTAATGTAGCCAGTTTCATCCACAAATTTCGCGAATTCAGCATTGGTCACTTCATGAATATCCATATAGAATCCATCAACATATACTTTGTGAGCCGGTTTTTCGTGGGACATGGCCATGTTATCGCTACGTACAGCTCCTTGTATAAATTCACCACCAGGTATCCAGACCATTCCTTCAGGCGCTTCTTTTGGGATTTTCTTGGATTCTATCTTTGTGGTGATTTCAGTTTTGGTATTTGCTTCCGTGGATTTTTCTGAATTATCCACTTTGGACTTACAGCTAAAAATCAGGGTAAATAACGAAAGATATATTATGGCCTTTGCTGTTTGCATCTTTTATAATTATTGATCTGTTGCAACTAACGAATATAAAGATTTAGGCAAGTTTAGCCTCGATTCTTTTAAATTGGAGTTGATGTTTTTATTGAAAGTATTTTTCGTTTCAACAACTATGACCCCAAGTAAGATATCTGAATATCAAAGATATATTTCAAAAGCATGGGCTTTTAGGTGTAAATGAAACGACAAAATAAACATAAAGGAATACCAATGTCCTAAAAGGTTCTGTATTTTAGTAGTATGGAGGCCAAACAGTTTCATATAACCAAATCATCTGGTGAACAGGTCAAGTTTTCTATGGATAAGCTACAGCATTCCCTGCAACACAGTGGTGCTAGTGATGATATGGTGCAAGAAATTGTGCAACGTGTTCAAGATGAGCTATACCAGGGCATCACTACACGGGAAATTTACAACCGAGCCTACGCTCTTTTGAAGAAAAAGAAGTCGGTCTACGCATCCAAATACAAACTCAAAAAGGCAATTTACGAACTTGGCCCCACTGGCTTCCCTTTTGAAAAATTCATCAGCGGTATTTTGCATTATTCTGGTTATCAAACCAAAGTGGGGGAAATGTTACAGGGCACCTGTGTTTCGCATGAAATTGATGTGATTGCCATCAAAAATGGTATCTTAAATGTTATTGAATGTAAATTCCATAGTGATGATGGTCTTAAATGCAATGTAAAGGTTCCTTTGTACATCAATTCAAGATATAAAGATGTTAAGACTCCATTGAACTCACAAAAGGAAAAGTCTTTTAAGGAGACTGAAGGTTGGGTGGTGACCAATACACGGTTTACCAATGATGCCCTTGAATATGGGAAATGTGCAGGGTTATATCTTTTGAGTTGGGATTATCCGCATGGTGATGGACTTAAGGAGAGGATAGATAGGTTGAGATTGTATCCCATCACGGTATCAACATTGTTGTCGGGCAGGGAAAAAAGTTTTTTATTGGAAAGGGACATCGTTCTTTGTAGGCAATTGGAAAAAAATAATTTTTTACTCGATCATTTAGGGGTCTCCAATGGGAGAAAGCAACGAATTCTCAAGGAAATGAAATCACTTTGCAACTCATAAAAAACTCATGGAAAAGCTTCAAGTTCATTTTTTGGGAGGGTCTGGCACGGTCACGGGCTCAAAGTTTTATCTGCATACCGAAGAAATCAAGATTTTGGTGGACTGTGGTTTATTCCAGGGAGTAAAGGAGTTGCGCGAACAAAACTGGGAACGTCTACCCATAGATGTTTCAGAAATTGATTACGTATTACTTACCCATGGACATTTGGACCATTGTGGATATTTGCCTCTTTTGGTTCGCCAAGGTTTTCGTGGAAAAATTTTGGGAACTCCGCCTACCCTGGAGATTGCAAGGATTATTCTTGAAGATAGTGCCAAAATACAGGAGGAAGAAGCCGACAATGCCAATAAGGAGGCATATAGCAAGCATAATCCGGCCTTGCCACTGTACACCAAAGAAGATGCGGCGTTTGCGTTGAAGTTTTTTGAACATGTTGAGGAAGGGGAGAAAACTTCACTTTCTGATCATTGTGATGCTACTTTTCTTTACAATGGGCATATTATCGGTTCAACTTATATTGAGATTGATTTATTTGGCAAACGGTTGGTTTTTTCTGGCGATGTTGGCCGACAGGTAGATGAATTACTTGACCCTCCCAAGCAACCTGAGTGGGCCGATTACTTATTTGTGGAAAGTACTTATGGAGACAGGCAACATCCAGATGAGGATGTAGAGCAGATTTTAACGAATCTGATAAAAGAAACTCTTTACAAGAAAGGCACTTTGATCATTCCTTCTTTTGCTGTGGAAAGATTACAGTCCCTAATGTACCAACTGTGGAAACTCTACAAAAAAAATCGGATTCCCAACATCCCCATTTTTGTGGATAGCCCCATGGGAAATAATGTATTGGAAGTATTTAAAAGTTTTCCAAATTGGCACAAGCTAACTATTGAGGAGTACCATAACATGTGCAACCACATTACTTTGGTGAGTTCTTATGCCGAAACTTGGGAAACCATTGATGATTCAAGGCCTAAAATTGTGATTGCGGGAAGTGGTATGGTTACAGGTGGACGTGTGCTTACTTATATTAAACAATTGGGGGAGATGGAGACCACCTCAATTTTGATTGTAGGGTTCCAAGCAGAGGAAACCCGCGGCAGAAAGCTGCTCGAAGGAGCTACTGAGCTAAAGATTTACGGAAAATATGTGCCTATCAAGGCAAGAGTGAATCATTTGGAGAGTTTATCGGCCCATGCAGACCAAGATGAATTGTTGACATGGATGGGCGCTATCAAAAACATTCCCGAAAAAGTGTTTTTGGTTCACGGAGAGAGGGATGCCATGGAAATTTATAAAGACAAAATTCAAGAACAGCTCGGATGGCATTGTCACATTCCCATGATGCACGAAGTTGTTGAGATTTTACTGTAGGAACCGGACATTATAATTTGACTCCATAACTTAAGTCTCCTGCATCACCCAATCCAGGAATTATATAGCCTTTACTAGTAAGGTGCTCATCAACAGCAGCGATCCAGAGATGTGTATCCTTGGGAAATACTTTTTCAACCTTGGCTACCCCAGATTTAGAACCGATTACGGATATAATGTGAATTTGTTTTGGTGTTCCATGGCTTTTGAGTGCATCAAACACATTTTCGAGTGTTTTTCCAGTGGCCAACATGGGATCCGTTAAAACCAATATTTTATCATCGAGGGATGGAGCTGCAAAATACTTCACGATTACTTCGAAAGCATCATCATTGTTAGGGTGGTGTCGGTATGCGGAAATAAATGCATTTTCAGCTCTATCGAAATAGCTTAAAATACCATGATGAAGAGGTAGTCCTGCCCTAAGTACAGAACAGAGCACCAAATTATCCGAAGACAAAAAAGATTTTTTGGTTCCAAATGGTGTCTTGACTTCGGTTTCCTTATAATCAAGCGATTTGCTCAATTCGTAGGCCAGTACCTCACCTATCCGTTCAATATTACGTCGAAAACGCATAGCGTCCTTTTGTATTTCTACATCTCTAATTTCCGAAATAAAAGTATTCAGCACGGAGTTGGTCTGGTCAAACTGATGGATGATCATGTTGTTATGAATTGATTCTTCTTAAAGGTAAATGTTGTTGGTAAGATATAAAAATGAAAGACCTTGATAAGAATAGTTGAACCTAACACTGATAAAGGTCATTGGAAAAAAAGAAGTTTTTTATCGAAATTTGAGAGAATCATTCACCCTATTGCAATTCGAATGATATAAGGTTTTATAAATTCAGATTTCTGTATCGACCTATGGATTTTATTGATTATTACAAAGTATTGGGCGTAGATAAAAAAGCTTCTGCCGATCAAATCAAAAAGGCTTATCGCAAGCTTGCCAGGAAATATCACCCCGACCTGAACCCCAATGACAAGGAAGCCGAAAAAAACTTTAAACGCGCAAACGAGGCCAATGAGGTACTCTCGGATCCAGAGAAAAGGAAAAAGTACGACGAATACGGAAAAGATTGGCAGCATGCCGAAGAGTTTGAGAAGGCCAAACGTTCAAGAACGCAACAAGGTAGACAAGGTGACCGTTCTGGCTACACTTATAGCCGCTCTGGAGGTTCTGCTCAGGATTTTTCCGATTTTTTTGAGTCCATGTTCGGGGGTGCATCCGGATTTAGTTCACGTGGTCAGCAGGTTCGTTTTAGGGGACAGGATTATAATGCCCAGCTACAATTGTCCTTAATGGATGTATACACCACCCAAAAACAGACCCTAACGGTTAATGGTAAGAATATAAGATTGACCATTCCAGCCGGTATTGAAGATGGACAGACCATAAAGATAAAAGGACACGGTGGGCCGGGAATTGAAGGCGGCCCTGCAGGCGATTTGTATATTACTTTTTCCATTGTGAACAATACCGCCTTTAAACGCGATGGTGCAAATCTTTATAAAACGGTTCAGGTTCCTTTAGTAAAAGCAGTGCTTGGGGGAGAGATACAGGTAGAGACCTTAACTGGGAAAGTTAAATTGAAAGTGGCACCGGGAACCGATAATGGAACCAAGGTGAAGTTAAAAGGGAAAGGGTTTCCAAAATACAAGAAAGAAGGCCAGTTTGGAGACCTTTACCTGACTTATACAGTAAAAATACCCAAGAATTTGACGCAAGAACAAAAATCACTTTTTGAATCTTTGGAAAAGACCAACCTAGAATAAAAAGACATGAAAAAAGAAAACTACATATCCATAAAAACGTTTTGTGAACGACATGGGGTTGGTGAATCTTTTGTTTACTCCATGTACGAGTACGAGATTTTGCAGGTAGAGCAAGAAGAAGATAATGGGATGCTTCATATTGAAGATCTCCCCATTTTGGAAAAAATGGTGCGTTTACATAATGAGTTGGATATTAATCCTGAAGGATTACAGGCCATATATCATCTTTTAGGTCAGGTGGAAAGTTTACAGCAAGAAGTGGCTTCCCTAAAAAAGAAATTGGACACATTGAAGTAAACAAATTCAGTTTTTAAACGCACATTACTAACCTCCGGATATGACCAAGGTCATAGGAATAAAAACACCCGAACGTTATTTTTAAGGAAAACGTAACTAATGAAAATGGCTCAAGGAATAGGAGTTTTGGGAACTTCCTTTCTATATCAGAAAGAAAGCCATTTTGTTTTAACATTGGATGTCATGAAAAAAATATTGGTACCTGTCGATTTTTCGAAACATTCTGAGTACGCCCTGGAAGTTGCTTCAAAAATAGCGAAGGAGCATGAGGCTGGTATTGTTCTGTTGCACATGATCGGATTATCCGATTCCGTTTTGGCCAATTCTGAAATTGCCGAAGAAGCAGAAGCTAAATACTTTCTAAAGCTGGCGAAAGAAAAAATCAAGGAATTTACGGAAAAGGAATACCTCAAAGACATTTCTGTAGAGGCCATTATTCAAAATTATAAGGATTTTGCCGAGGTAAATAATGTGGCCCAAGAACAAAACTGCGACTTGGTGGTAATGGGTTCCCATGGGACCAGCGGCTTAAGCGAACTGTTTGTTGGTTCAAACACAGAGAAAGTGGTACGAACTTCAGACCTGCCCGTTATAGTGGTTAAAAAATCACATGAGGACTTTACCATTAAAAAAATAGTATTGGCCAGTGACCTTAGAAAAGAAAGTATTCCGGTTTATGCCAAAGCAGAGGCATTTGCAGAACTATTTTCAGCAGCTTTGGACGTTGTTTATGTGAACACGGCCGGTGCAAACTTTATGGGGTACGACGATATTGAAAAAAGAATCGAATCCTTTAAAAATGAATTGGGCAAGGAAATCAATGTAACCTTTTATAACCACCATAGTGTAGAACGTGGAATCCTGAGATATTGTTTTGAGAAAGATGCCGATTTATTGGTAATTCCAACACATGGAAGAAAGGGCTTGGCACACTTTGTTGTGGGAAGTTTGGCCGAAAATGTATCCAACCATGCCAAAATACCGGTAATGACGATTAAGTTGTAATCATTTTTCGAAAAGTAACTGCAACCGTCCCAATAAAATCAATTCCGATTTATTACTGCCAGAAAATGAAGAAGTTATTGCTCTGGATGTGGACATGGTCAAATTTTTGATTTCGGGAGTGAAAAGTATTTTATGGTCCATATAAAAAGCTTCAAACTCTTCATAAATCTCTTCGTTGTCTTTTTCATATTCCAATAACCAGTCAAAAACAGAAACTATCTGGAAGGCAGCATCGGTACCATATTCATCCTCAATATCATCGACATCCAGCCAATAATCCCGCACCACTTCATTAAGCTTTTCCATCTCTTTCATATGGACACTGTGATCCGCCATCGCTATAGCGTAGAATAATTTACCTAAATTTTGATAAAATTTCTTACCAAGGTTTTTTTTGGATTCCAACATTTTCTTAAATTTTAAAGCTCAAAGAATAAATATACTCATGTAAATAATTTCCAACCATGATCTAAATCAGTAAATTTATTTACCGTTTTGGAACAATTCGAAAAAAGTAACGTACTGGGCATTTTATCGGAGGCAATCTCCGAAGGCATTCTTATTGTCAATGAGCAACAGAAAATTACCGCCAGTAATAGTGCAGCCAATAAAATGTTTGATTATGCCGATAGTGAACTTAATGGTGAATCATTAGAAATCCTGCTCCCGGAGCGTTTCAGGAATAAGCATGATAATCTGTTTTCAACCTTTATGAGCCATGGCAAGGCAAGGCAGATGGGGCCAGAAGTAGATTTAGTGGGAATACGAAAAGGCGGTGAAGAATTTCCTTTGGAAATCAGTCTCAATCCATTTAAGCTGCTTCGAGAAAAATATGTGCTTGCCCTAATAAAGGATATTACTGAGAGAAAGAAAGCCGAACAGACCATAGATTACTGGTTTCAGATTTTTGATGAATCACTCAACGAGATTTATGTGTTCGATGCGGAATCGTTCATCTTTATCAATGTGAACCATGGAGCTCAACTTAATTTGGGCTATAACATGCAAGAGTTAAGTCAAATGTCGGTTATCAACATAAAACCAGAGGTGACCACGGCAATAATGAAGCGATTAATCTCTCCATTACTGTCAGCAAGAAAGGAAAAGGTGATTTTTGAAACGGTACATGAACGAAAAAATGGAACTAGATACCCCGTTGAGGTGCACCTGCAATTATCGTTTATAGGAAAACGAAAGGTATGCGTAGCCATAGTTTTGGACATTACGGAGCGTAAAAACTACACCCAACAATTAGAGAATACCGTAGAAGAGCGCACCCAACAATTGCAACAGGCACTTAAAGCGGAAAAAAAGCTCAATGAGTTAAAAACTAAATTTCTGTCATTAGTGTCGCATGAGTTTAAAACCCCTCTGACCAGTATCTTGACCTCTACTTCGTTACTAACAAAATATACGGAAACAGATCAGCAAGATAAAAGGGACAAGCATATTTCCACTATCAAGTCCAAAGTAAAGTATTTGGATAACATTCTTACTGATTTTCTATCGATAGAGCGTCTAGAGCTTGGGAAGGTAAACTATTCCATGTCTTCCTTTCCGTTGAGCAAATTAATCAACGAGGTGGTCTACGATTCCAACACACTTCTAAAAGAAGGACAGCGTATACGATACCCTGATAACATTGATGGGATAATGGTTGAATTTGATGAAAAAATAATGGGATTGGCACTTTCCAACCTTATGCACAATGCCATAAAATATTCACCCGAAGATACCGATATAGAGTTAAACGTATTTCCTGAAAAAGACCAACTTAGAATTGATATTATCGATCAAGGGTTTGGAATACCGCCAGAAGATCAGCCCTTTATTTTTGATAGATATTTTAGAGCATCCAATGTACTTACCTTTCAAGGAACTGGTATTGGATTAAACATTGTTAGGCAACACATGCACAACCTCAACGCCAATGTAACTTTTAAAAGTGAATTGGGAAGAGGTTCCACATTCACACTGTACATACCTATAAATAACAAGGAAAAAAATGAAGAAAATTTTACTGGTGGAGGATGACACCTCCCTGCGGGAGAATGTAGCCGAACTGTTGGAATTGTCCAGTTTTAAGGTATGTTCGGCATCTAATGGAAAAATGGCTGTAGAAATGGCCAAAAAAGAACATCCAGATTTGGTGCTTTGCGACATTATGATGCCGGAAATGGATGGTTATGAAGTATTGGAAGAACTCTCAACATTCGAGTCTACTCGTCACATCCCTTTTATTTTTGTTTCTGCCAAAACAGAAAAACAAGATGTTAGAAAGGGAATGAATCTTGGAGCAGACGATTATTTGACAAAGCCATTTGAAGAGGAAGAACTTTTATCAGCCATCCAATGTCGTTTGAAAAAGGCGGAACAGATGGAAGCTATGCTGGCGGAACATCCCAAAAAAGTACATCAGGAGCACGAAATAAGGAATTTGAATGAACTAAAAAACTTTTTTGATGATCATGGTCAGTTGTTTTCTTTTAAAAAAGACGAAACCATCTATTCCAAGGGAGATCATTCAAATATGGTGTATCTTATCTTAAAAGGAGTGGTAAAAAGTTGCGGTTTGGATGAGGAAGGAAAGGAATTGATTACATCCGTTTACGCTGAAGATGACTTTTTGGGCTTTACTTCCCTAACAGACCATCTACCATACAAGGAATATGCGGTTGCAATGGAAGATGTGGAGTTGGCCGGAATATCCAAAGAAAAGGTAAAAGGGATTTTAGAGGACAATAAAAGTGTTTCTTTGGAACTGATGGATATCATGGCAGGAGATCTGGAAAATATTAAAAAACAATTGCTCCAAATGGCCTATAGTTCGGTGAGGAAAAAAACAGCCCAGACGCTTTTGATGTATTGCAAGGCTATGAATAGAGATAAACAAGCTCCCTTGAAAATAGCACGGAGCGACTTGGCCGGAGTGGCTGGCATAGCAACAGAAAGTCTTATAAGAACCCTTTCTGATTTTAAACACGAAGGACTTATTGCCATCGAAAACAGAAATATTTTGGTGCTTGATAGTGAAGCCTTGGAACAGGTCCATTAACAAAAAGTGCGTCATAAATCTAGCAAGTGATATTTATCATTCCTTTTGTTTTAATGAATGATAAACTTGCACCATTAATTTATGACAAATGAAGAATATTCTGGTCCCAACAGATTTTTCCGAAAATTCCATTCAGGCATTGAGGTATGCCCAAGTGCTGTTCAGCACTAGGGAATGCAATTTTTATTTGCTGTATGTGGGGACATTGTTAGATACGAAAAATGATGCTGAAACTTTTCAGGAAACAAAAAATGAGTCTAGTGAAAATACAAAAAAGAAGCTTACAGATTTAGTTAAGGAAACCCGGAAGCATAGCACGGAAGCGAATCACTTTTTCTTTGCTTTGCACGAGTATGGTTTTTTTATCCCTACCATAAAAAAGCATGTTGAGGAGCAAAACATTGACCTTATTGTTATGGGAACCAAGGGTGCTTCGGGGGTCAAGGAAAAAGTACTGGGGAGCAATGCCGGGGATGTTATTACCAAAGTGCAGTGCAATACCCTTGTTGTACCTGTTAATGTTGATCTTTCAAGACCAAAGGAAATAGCCTTTCCTACAGATTTCAATATTTTCTATTCCCTGAGGATTTTGCGCCCAATGGAAGAAATGGTGACCTTAGGTAAAGCAAATTTTAGGGTTATGAATTCCCTGAAAGAGGGAGATCATCTTAATGAAGAACAGGAAAAGAACAGGGAACACCTTTTGGATTTTATGGAGGATACATTTCCTGAAACGTACAGTTTTCATACCATTACAAATAAAAAAGTAAAGTCTGCCATACAGTGTTTTGTGGAAAGCAGAGATGTCGATATGATTGTTATGGTGGCAAAAAACCTAAACTTTATTCAGCAAATACTATTTGACTCTATAGTGGAGCAAATAAGTTTTCATACAAAAATTCCATTCTACGTAATTCACGAATAAGTTTGGTTTTCCATAGTTTTTAACTTCAGATTCCACTTTGGAATCTATTTTCATCACTCTGAAATTTATTCGATATGTGATGTAAATCATAGTATAAAACATGTACTGTAAATAGCTTTGTTATTAGTAGGTTTTTAAATAATTAAGCTATGATCAAAGTAGTATTGCCCACCGATTTTTCCGAAAATGCGTTTCATGCCATTTCCTATGCAGTTAAATTATTGGAGAATTCCACCTGTATATTTTATCTGGTGCATGCATATACTCCAGCCATTTATCGGGTAGATTATACCCTGGGAAGTCCCGGACAATTGGGATTGCCAGATGATGAAAGATATAAGGCGGAAGAAGCTCTTGAAAAAACAAGAAAAAAAATAAAGACTCTGTTCAATGTGTCAAAGCACACCTATGTTACACATGCGGCCTTCAATGCTTTGGGAGATGAAATTGAGTCGATTTCCCAAAAAGAGAACATAGACTTTATTGTAATGGGAACACAAGGGGCAACAGGTGCCAGGGAAATACTTTTTGGCTCCAACACGGTACATGTTATTCAAAAAGCAGGGATTCCAGTTCTGGCTGTTCCATCAGATTTTGAATACAAGCCACCTAGCAATATTTTGTTCCCAACTGATTATGAGGTGGATTACAAAAAAGCCAATCTTGACTTTTTGCTCAAGTTTTCCAAATTGTGGCATTCCAAACTACACATTATGCATGTGACCACTCCTGATGGACTTGATTTGGATCAGGCCAATCACAAGACGTATCTGGAAGGATTGTTGTTGGAACAAAATCATAAATTTTACGATTTACCGGATCAAGAGTTGATAGAGGCCATTAATGGATTTCAAAAGGAAACCCCAGTAGAAATGTTGACCATGGTTAAAAACAAACATTCATTTATTGAGCGTCTTTTTGTGGAGCCCGTAATTAAAAATATAGGTCTCCATACCAAAGTTCCATTTTTAGTACTTCCTTACAATCAATAAATAAAAGCCATGTCAAAGATTTTAGTGCCCACCGATTTTTCAAACAATTCATACAACGCGTTGTACTATGCAGCACGATTGTTCCAAAACAAGGAATGCACATTTCATATTGTCAATGTATGCACAGGTGAGAATAATCCCGATAGGGAAAAGTCTAAAATAGCGTCTATGCAAGAAATGGATGCCTTGGTGCACCGTTTGGTAAGGGATGTTGGAGATAATAAAAAGCATGCCTTTAAAAAAGTTTCTTTGTGCTCGGAGATGACAGAAGGGGTCGCCAAATATGCGGAAAAGCACCATGTGGACCTAACCGTAATTGGAAATAAGGGTAAGGAAGAGATAAAGCATATACTGTTAGGTAATAATGCTATGCAATTAGTTCGGGAGATAACCAGTTGCCCCGTGCTTATAGTTCCCTTGGAAATTGATTTTAAGAAAGTGGACAAAATTGCATTTACGTCCAATTATTCAAATCCGATAGCACATGAAAATATTAAAACGTTACAGTTTTTCTGTGAGGTATCAGATAGTGTAATTGTGCCAATGAGCATTGAGGAAAACATAGATGATGCCCTTGCAGAAAAAAACAAAGCCACATTTCTAAAGGCAATTGCTAAAAACAGCTCTAAAGAAGTTGAGCTCCCTGTTTTTGATGGTAAGGTAAACACCATTTTGGAATTTGTGGACCTCTGGAGTATTGATATGCTTTGTATGGTTTATTATCCACATCATTTTTTCTTGGAGTTTATTGGTAAGGGAATTATAAAAGAGCTCAATACCAAATTGAACGTACCTTTTTTGATTTTGCCCAATACCCCAAATTGACCAAAATCATAGTATATCATTTGGAGGAAATATAACTTTCATAAAAACCAAAATCGTCATGGACAAGAGAGTTTTGTTACCCACGGATTATTCAAAAAATGCATTGAACGCCATTAGATATGCATTGGAGCTATACAAAAATGTGCGATGCGATTTTTATATTCTTAACGTCTTTCACATTTCAGGGTATACTTTGGACAGCATGCGGGTGCCCGAATCGGGTGAGCCCTATTATGAAGCTGCAAAACAGGAGTCGGAGGAAGGCATGGAAAGATTGATGCAAATGGTAAAACTGCATCCCCAAAATGATAAACACCAATTCCATACCATAACAACGTTCAATAGCTTGACCGAGGCCATAAAAATCACAATTGATAAAAAGGATATCGATGTTATTGTTATGGGAACCAAGGGAATCACGGAATCCAAAGCGCGGATATTCGGCACCAATACCGTCAACGTAATGGAGCAAATAAAAGAATGTCCTGTTATTGCCGTGCCCAACAATTATATGTTCGAAACACCAAGGGAGATTGTTTTCCCTACAGATTATAGAATTCCCTTTAAGAAAAAGGAAATAGGGGATTTGATAGAAATATCAAAATTGTACGATGCAAAAATCAATGTTGTTCACATTGATAGGGACAAGGATGGAAAGCTCAGCAGAAAAGAAAAGGCCAACAAGGAGTTGTTACAAGAAATTTTGCAGGGTACGGATTACGAAATGCATTTTTTGCCCGCTGACAATATTAGCAGGGGAATCAATAAATTCATTGAAGATCATGGATGCGATATGGTAGCTTTCTTGAACAAAAAGCATTTGTTTTTTGGAAGTATACTTTCAAACCCTTTGGTGAAGAAAATCGGGTATGAACCGAAAGTACCCATTTTAGAACTGAACGATAACTAAAAAAATGGAACAATGAAGCAAGTAGGAATATGGCTGGATAAACAAGAAGCCAACGGCGTAATATTGAACAACGGCAAGGAAAGTCTTTTTAACATTCCTTCAGAGCTGGATTTTTTCAACCCCAAGGGCGGGGCGCGATCTAAAACCAAGTGGGGACCGCAAGATGTGGTGCAGGACAGCAAGTATCTGGAACGGGAAAAACACCAATTGAAGGATTATTTTGACAAGATTGCCGGACAGATTTCCGATGCAGACGAAATTGCCATTTTTGGACCCGCTGAAGCTCCGGAAAAATTTGTCGATGCGCTTAACGAAAGGCACCCAGGATTGGCGGCCAAGGTAAAAACAACCAAAACAGCCGATAGTATGACCAAAAACCAGTTCAAGGCATTGGTAAAACAATCTTTTGGAATGGATGACCGGTATCCGGAAGCCACCTAATTTAAATCATCAAAATGATTTAGATCATTTCATAATAACCGACCAAACCATACATTCATAAGCAATTTAAAAAACTACCGTGATGATGGTACGGGAGAGGAAAATAGAGGTAATGCACGATGAACTGCAAAACTGGAAATCCTATTTGCTGTTCATAGAGGATGAAATGGCCTTTATACAGAGGTTATTGGACTCCTATGTTTTTGAGCCAAGAACGCCCCATTTATTTGAACGGTTGGATACATTCAAGCTGCACTTCGATACCTCCAAAAAGAATAGAAAATCCTTAGCGGAAACCATTAAAAAACACGAGAACGGACTTGGGGGTATTTTTGAATGTACAGAACATGAGTGCGATAACCATTACTACGAGAAGCACCAGAACCTTAAGGATGAAATAACGGGTTATATCAAGAACTACATAAACCTGAAAAAAGAGGTTTATGATTATGCTGGTTCCGTGCTTAAAAAGAAGAAGCCGTTGTACTGACTAGGCTGTGCTTTGCAGCGTAAAACATGGTCTTTGTCGGATTGTTACATATTCATTAATCAGTAAATTATATAGTTATGTCACTTGTAAAATTAGATGGAAAGCGATTTCCATGGAACGAGAGCCTGATTGATTTCTTCAATCGGGATGCATTTGTAGATGATGACTTTTTCAATTTGGAAAAAACCCATCCATCAATGAATGTTAAAGAGCACAAAGATGATTTTGAAATTGAGTTTGCCGCACCTGGATTTGAAAAAAAAGATTTCGAGATCACTATGAAAGATGATGTATTGGAGGTTTCTGCCCAAAAAAGTAAAGAAGAGACCGAAGAGGATGAAAACTTCACACGAAGGGAATTCAATTACAATGCATTTACACGAACCTTGCAATTGCCCACTTCTGTTGATCGCTCAAAAGACGTTAAGGCAGTTTACGAAAATGGTATTCTTAAGCTAAAAGTGTTAAAAATGGAAGAAGCTAAGGAAGACCATAAAAAAGTTATCGAGGTAGTATAATTAAAATTTGCGGCAGATGAATGCCATCTGCCGCTTAATATATTACAGTGATGGAAACAAAATCAAACAAAAGAAAATTTAGAGAATGGTTCAGTGCAGATGAGCTGCACGAAGAATCCAAAAAATGGTTCTCCGAATTAAAATTCGCCAAGGATGAGCAAAAGTTTTTGAATAATATGGTGAAGGACTATACTTTGGACATTATTGATTCAGATATGTTCCAGACCATTCAGCCTGTTGTGGAATCCTTGAATAAATCCGAAAAGGATTTGGTGGATTTATTTAAGAAAGTGCAATTGCACGAGAACCAACTTCAGATTATGGTTGATGATGTCAATCAAGAAAAAATGGAGGAAGCATATTTGGATACCCATAATGACCTTGCTATGGAGGTGCAGGATTACTTTGAAACATATAGAGATTCCAAAACCAAAATATTCGACATTGTATCCAACGTGATCAAGCGCAAAAAACAAAAAAGATTACTTAATTAAACTTTACTAGAAGCAAAAAACATGAAAGTACTGGTGTATAGCGCCAAGGATTTTGAGATAAAAAACTTGGAAAAATCAAACGGCAATAAACACAAAATTAAATTTGTGCCTGACGCCTTAAACCCCACTACGGCGGTTATGGCGGCAGGATACGATGCCATTTCCATTTTTTCTAATGATGATGCATCCTTGGTTGTATTGGAGATTCTTCAGGAGATGGGGATAAAGTATATTACCCTTCGATCAACCGGATATAACAATGTAAGTGTTAAATCTGCCAAACGAATAGGGTTGAAAGTGGCCCATGCTCCTGAATATTCTCCGCACGCCATTGCGGAGCATGCTGTTGGACTTTTGTTGGCTCTAAACCGAAAGTTGATTCAATCCAATGAACAAGTCCACCGGTACAACTTTTTGTTGGACGATTTGGTAGGCTTTGATTTAAACGGCAAGACCGTTGGGATATTCGGAACCGGTAGAATCGGTTCCATTCTGGTACAGATATTTCACGCTTTTGGATGCAAGGTAGTTGCCAATGACGTGAAGCGGAACCAATATTTGGAAAACCATTACGATTTGGAATACCTTCCTTTGGAAGAACTTTGTAGAACATCGGATGTCATCAGTATAAACACACCCCTTAATTACGAAACCCACCACATCTTTCAAGAACCACTGTTCAAAGCAATGAAGAAGGATGTCATTTTGATCAATACGGCAAGAGGTGGCATTGTTAAAACCGATGATATCATTCAAGCGCTAAAACAGGGAGATATTGGAGGGTATGCCACCGATGTTTATGAGCACGAAAGAGGTGTTTTCTTTAAGGACAACAGCAAGAAAGGAATCCAAGACGAACAACTCAAAGAATTGATTTCATTGCCCAATGTACTTCTAACCCCTCACCAAGCTTTTGCAACAAAAGAAGCGCTTAAAAGGATTGCGGAGACCACCATTTATAATCTTGATTGTTGGGAAGCGGGCAAAACATGTAAAAACGAACTGGGTTTCGAGACCATTATGTTATAAGAGGGGACTCAACAATTTCGCAAAGCCTTCAATTAGCTTTTCACCCCAAGGCCTTTCCTTATATTTCCCATAATCACTGAGGAGGGTGGATTTTTCACAATCTTTCAAGAAATCGGATTTCATGCGTTTGCAAAGAACTGCATCATAAACAAAAACTTGGGCCTCATAGTTTTGTTGTAGACTCCTGTTATCTAGATTTGCTGTGCCAATGCTTGCAATTTCATCATCACAAAGCATTACTTTACTGTGCAAAAAGCCCTCGGCGTATAGGTATATTTTAATGCCTGCCTTAAGGTAGGACTCAAAATAGGCCCTCACACACCAGTCCACAAGTTTAATATCTGTAGTTGAAGACATTAAAACTCTAACATCAACACCGCTCAATGCAGCCGTCATAAGGGCTTGTAATATGGCGTGGTTGGGAATAATGTATGGGTTAACGATATAGAGGTATTTTTCTGCACTGTTGATGATTGAAAAATAAACCTGCTCCATTACATCAAAATCATCATCTGGTCCACTGGGAACTATTTGGAGGGAGGTCCCAATTTTTGGCACCCTATAAACTTTGAATGAGGAGAAATCCACTTGATTCCCACTGGCAAGGTACCAATCGGTCATAAAGGTCCTGTTCAAAAAATCAACTGCTTCACCTTCAATTTTTAAATGGGTATCGTGCCATTTGCCCAAAGCTGGATCACCCTTCAGGTATTTGTCCGAAATATTTATTCCGCCCGTGAAGCCAATTTTATTATCGATTACGATAATTTTTCTGTGGTTTCTGTAGTTCAATGCGGAAAGGAACCTACCAAACTTGAAGGGTAGAAATTGTGCTGTTTCCACCCCAATTTTTTTAAGCTTTTTGAGGTATTTTTTACTGAGGGAATAACTGCCAATTCCATCGTATAGAAGTCGGATGGTGACATTCTCGGCTATTTTTCGTTCAAAAACTTCTAAAAGTTTATCTGCCAAAAGGCCATCCTCAAAAATGTAGTATTGTAGGTGGATATGCTCTTTGGCTTCCTCTAGAGCTGAAAAGATGCTTTCAAAAGTGTTTTTTCCATCTTTTAATAAATCAAGATCATTATGGCAAGTAACAGGACACCTTGAAGTCTTGTTGATCAGAGATGTTATTTTTTGTTTGTTCCCAGAAATTTCTGGATGGCAAGTTACATGGTCGAGCTTGTTTATTGGACCAAACTGATTTTTTAAGGAGAACATCTTGCTTTTTCTTCTGTTTCGTCCAAATAAAATATACAGAAGAAAACCACCCACAGGTATGGTAAAAATGGCTAACAGCCATGCCAAGGTTTTGCTGGGTCTAACCCCATTCAACAACAAGCTTATCACCATAATCAGGGCAATAAGAATATAGAGGGCGATAAGAATGGATATAAGCATTGTAATTAACTAGCTAGGTTTACAAATATAAACTACTTATGGTACGTTGGGAATGAGGCATATCACTATCGGAATCAAAGCCCTTTTCAATTAAAAGTTATGATTTTTCACTTAAGTTTACTGGCTTAAACTACCGACAACAAATTCACAGCAGATGCGAGCTATTGTTTATGAAAAATTCCAGGGACCGATTTCAGTACAAAATGTTCAAGATCCTTCTCCCAAAAGTCATGGTGTTTTGGTAAAGGTATCGGCTACTGGACTTTGTCGGAGCGATTGGCACGGTTGGATGGGACACGACCCCGATATTGAACTTCCCCATGTGCCCGGCCATGAGCTGGCAGGTATTGTTGCAGAAGTGGGCAAAGATGTGAAGAATTTTAAGGTAGGGGATAGGGTTACGGTTCCTTTTGTATGCGGATGTGGGACTTGCCCGGAATGTCATTCTGGAAACCATCAAGTATGCGACAACCAAACTCAACCTGGTTTTACCCATTGGGGCTCATTTGCGGAATATGTTGCCTTGGATTATGCCGACATTAATTTGGTTAAGATTCCAGAGGAAATCAGTGATGTAACCGCTGCTATTTTGGGTTGTAGGTTTATTACATCCTTTAGGGCAGTTGTTGATCAAGGAAAGGTAAAAGGAGGTCAGTTTGTTGCAGTTCATGGTTGTGGTGGCGTGGGCCTTTCTGCCATAATGATCGCTAATGCCCTTGGCGCAACTGTAATTGCTGTGGATATTGATGATGCTACCTTGAGTCTGGCCAAGTCACTAGGGGCAGCTGTAACCATAAACGGTTTAAAACATGAAAATCTGGTCGATGAGGTTAAAGCATTGACCAATGGGGGCGCCCATGTTTCCATTGATGGTCTGGGTAGTCAAATCACCTGTTTTAATTCAATAGCCAATCTTAGAAAACGTGGAAAACATGTTCAGGTTGGCTTAATGACCGGAGACCATAAACATCCACAAGTTCCCATGGATCAAGTTTTGGCAAACGAATTGGAGATTTTGGGAAGTCATGGGATGCAAGCTTTTAGGTATTCTGCAATGTTGGAGATGATTAAGAACGGTAGACTTAAACCGGAAAAGTTGGTAGAGCGTACCATATCGTTGGAGGAAGCTGCTCTGGAATTGCCCAAAATGGACCAATTTAAAAATAAGGGAGTTTTGGTTATAAATTCATTTTAAACAACAGCACCGAAACGATAAACGATTGTAAAATAAAAAAGCCCTTCTTTAAAGAAGGGCGTAAAGTCTAAATAAAATCGTTAATGTTTTCACCCAGGTCATAGACTTGCACATTGTCACTAAAACTTTCTATGATGCTACTTCCTGCTGAACTGCGATAACCTCCCGCACAGTGAACTATAATGGGTTTGTCTTTAGGTACATTTCCTGAAGATGCCCGTAAATCATTAAGAGGAATGGTCAGGGCACTTTCAAAATATTTTCCCTCATCCGTTTCACTTTGGTTGCGGATATCTACAATGGTATAATCACCTGGGTTGTTTTTAAAATGTGTCAAATCAAGTTTATCACTTTGTAAAAGCCCGGTTTCATCCAGCGTCAAAACCAATTTCACTTGTTTTTCGTATCCAATTTTAGCAACCCTTTCCAATATTTTTTCCATGACATCAGGTTTATCGATAACCAAGCTAAAAGGCTCTCCCGGATTAACTATGGCACCCAGCCAGGTTTCAAATTTAGAATTTTCTGAAACGGCCATAATATTGATGCTTCCCGGAAGGTGTCCTTTTTTAAATTCAATCTCATCCCTTACATCCACAATTAATCCACTGATGCTGGTATTTAATTGTAGAGGCACTTTTGCTATAGATGTTCTTAGGTTTTCTGCACCTTGTCTATTGGTATCAACATCAAACCCAAAATAGGATGGGATAAAAGGTTGACTGTCCAAAAGGGTATCTACAAATTCTTTTTTCGATTGTGGTTTAAAGGCCCAGTTACCCATTCTTTCGTTGCCCAATGTACTACTGTTGTCAGAACTAAGGTTTTTTCCACACAATGACCCGGCACCATGTGCGGGGTATACCAAAGCTCCATCGGGTAAATCCTTGAATTTATTTTGGATGGTATTGTACATCATTTCGGCCAGTTCTTGACGCTTTGCGGTCATATTACCGGCTTTTTCACGTAAATCTGGTCGTCCTACATCACTAATAAAAAGGGTATCGCCTGTAAACAATGCAGTTTTTCCTTCTTTTTCGGCAACAATGGTAATGCTGTCAGGAGAGTGTCCCGGCGTATTTAAGGCAGAAACCTTAATATCCCCGACCACAATACTTTGACCTTCATCAAAAGGCTCATGTTCATAGTCGGCACCCAAATCTTTACTGTGATAAATAGGTGCTCCTGTTTCCTTATGTATTTGCAAGTGAGAACTCACAAAATCAGCATGTGGATGGGTTTCAATAACCGCTATTATTTTTGCCTCATGTTCTTGTGCAAAAGCATAGTACTGCATAGGATCCCTTTCTGGATCTATAACGGCCATTTCACCATTGTCCACAATAGCATAGGAATAGTGGGCTAAAGGTTTATATTCAAACTGTTTTATTTCCATAAAATAGGGTTTAAAGGGCACCTTGTAATAAGGCGCCCTGTATTCAACATTGTTTTAAATTTCTTTCTTGGCCAAGTACCAATCCACTTTTTCCAGTGTATCGTCTGCAAGTCTTTCATTAAGTTGATCTAGGGTCTTTGGAGGGGAAACGATGACCTTGTCTCCTTTTTTCCAATCCAAAGGCATGGCAACTTTGTACTCATCCGAAGTTTGTAGCGCTTCCAAGGCTCTTAATATTTCATCCATGTTTCTACCGACATTTAATGGGTAGTACATGATCAATCTGATTTTTTTAGCTGGATCGATAAAGAAAACAGCACGTACTGCTGCAGTTTCACTTTCGTTGGGTTGAAGCATTCCGTACAATTTGGATACTTTCATGTCCAAATCGGCAATAATCGGGAAATCAAAATATACCCCCGTGTTTTCCCTTACATTTTGAACCCAACCCAAGTGTGCATGAATACTATCGATACTTAAACCTAGAAGTTCGGTATTTAAGGCATCAAATTCATCTTTTCTTTGAGCGAACCCGCTCATTTCCGTTGTACATACAGGTGTAAAATCTGCAGGGTGGGAGAACATTACGGTCCATTTATCCTTCGCAAATTCCGAGAACTTAATCTTTCCTTTAGTGGTTACAGCCTCAAAATCTGGAGCCATATCTCCAATTCGTGGCATTTGATTTACTTTTTCGTTTTCTGAATAAGAGTTTTCCATACTATTATAAGATATATTTATTGATATTTAATTCGTGATAAAAATAACTTATAATAAAGGTGTTTGCAGTAACGATTGTTACACAATGGAAGTTTAACGGTTGTTTAACAAATAACCCTGACTCTAAATCAATGTACTATTTATTTAGGATGAAGTCAACTGCCATTTGCGCATGTAAATTGGTGGTTGCCAAGGTTGGAATGTCAACATCTTCTTGTTGTATCAACAAAGGCAATTCTGTGCAACCTAAAATTATTCCATCTGCACCTCTTGCTTTAAGCAATTCAATTTGTTGTATAAAAAAATGTTTGGCTGCATCAGAGAATGTTCCCTGTGTAAGCTCTTTGGATACATATTCATGCGCTTGGGTAATAAACTCTTCTTCTGGGATTATGGTTTCGATTTTATAATTGTTCTTCAAAACTTTGGGAATAAAGCTTCCGGTCATTGTTGGCTTGTTACCTAAGAGGCCTAGTTTTTTTAATCCCAGCTTTTGCGCTTCATTTCCTGTGGCATCTGCAATGTGCAGGATGGGAATATCAATTTTAGGTTGGACAAAATCATACACCATGTGGGGAGTGTTGGCACAAATTACGATGGCTTTGGCACCAGCTGTTTGAAGCTTCAAGGAAGTGTCCAAATACTTCGAATTGATTTTCTCCTTGTTCTGTTCCCGCATCAATTCAATGTTGATACTATGTATGATCAATGGAGGGTTTGCCCAATTACCGATTTTTTTTGAGGCCAATTGATTGATAAGCTTGTAGTATTCAATAGTGGAGTGCCAAGAAGTACCTCCAATCATTCCCAAAGTATTCATGCTTTTTGTCATTTTTTTCAAAAATTATCAATGATATTGTAACAATTTACAGAAAAGTGGTACAAAAAAGATGTGGAGTTGGTTTTTATTGAATAATGATGATTTAAAAAGAAAAAATCAACCCTTTTTTTTTGCGAGTAGTTAAATAGAACCCTTCTTCTGGTATTTTAGGTTAAAATTAACATAAAGCTAAAAGAGCACTACTTAATTTTAAGACCAATGGATTTGAAAAACATATTTTTGAAATATACTTACCCTTTATTAACTCAAAGTAAATCAAATAACTAACATATGAAAAGAAGAGATTTTGTACAGTACGCCGGTATGGGTGCAGGGGCTATGATGATGCCCTCGCTTCTTTTGGGGAACGATATTCCTGCAGAAGCATTGCTCGAACCGGGTATGGATACCGTCCTTAAAAAGAAAATGGCCGACGTTGCCCTCAATACGGCGAAGTCTATGGGTGCTACTTATGCAGACGCCAGAATAGGAAGATATTTGAACCAATATGTATTCACACGAGAGGATAAGGTCCAAAATGTGGTAAACACCGAATCTT
The DNA here is from genome assembly GCA_040285615.1 of Allomuricauda sp. Classification (GTDB taxonomy): domain Bacteria; phylum Bacteroidota; class Bacteroidia; order Flavobacteriales; family Flavobacteriaceae; genus Flagellimonas. The sequence continues at coordinate 284,293 of JAVJRL010000009.1, read as the reverse complement.
TCGGAATTGGTATCCGGGTGATTGCTAATGGTACTTGGGGTTTTTCCTCCACAAACGATGTAACTGAAGATGGTATTAAAAAAGCCACGCAACATGCCGTAGCCATTGCGAAAGCAAATTCCAAAATTCAAAAGGAACCCGTTGTTTTGGCCCCTGTTGAATCTTACGGAGAAGTTTCTTGGAAAACTCCAATAAAAAAGGACTTCAAGGAAGTACCTATCTCGGAAAAAGTTGATTTGCTTTTGAGTGCAAACGGGGCAGCTATGGAAAACGGAGCCAACTTTGTGAACTCCGCACTTTTTATGGTGAATGAGCAAAAGTATTTTGCATCGACCGATGGTTCTTACATCGATCAGGATGTACATCGAATTTGGCCAACCTTTAATGTTACTGCCATCGATCGTGCCGCTGGAAAGTTCAAAAGCCGTCAGGCATTGAGTGCTCCTATGGGTATGGGTTATGAGTATATGGATGGTTTGGAATCCGAAAAGCTTTCAGGTCCAGAGGGCATTAAACTATACAATAGAAGTTATGATATAGTGGAAGATGCTACCATGGCCGCCAAACAAGCCAAGCAAAAACTGACTGCCAAATCGGTTGAGGCCGGAAAGTATGATCTGGTTTTAGAACCAAATCACCTTGGTCTGACCATTCACGAATCTGTAGGCCACCCATTGGAATTAGATCGTGTGTTGGGTTACGAAGCCAACTATGCAGGAACCAGTTTTGCAACCATGGACAAATGGGAATCCAAAAACTTTAATTACGGTAGCGATATTGTAAATATTGTAGCTGATAAAACCCAAGTAGGTTCTTTAGGTGCTGTAGGGTATGATGATGAAGGAGTGAAAACCAAAAAATGGGATTTGATAAGAAATGGAACCTTGGTGAACTATCAGGCCATTCGTGATCAAGTTCATATGATCGATCAAAACGAATCCCACGGTTGTTGTTATGCCCAAAGTTGGGAAGATGTGCAATTCCAGCGTATGCCCAATGTTTCTTTGGAACCTGGTACAGAAAAATACTCTTTGCAAGATATGATCAAGGATGTGGATAAAGGAATTTATATTCTGGGTCGTGGTTCATATTCCATTGATCAACAACGTTACAACTTCCAATTTGGTGGAACTTTGTTCTACGAAATCAAGGATGGTGAAATCGTTGGTATGCTCGATGATGTAGCTTACCAATCCAACACTCAGGAATTCTGGAATTCTTGTGTTAAAATCTGTGATAAGGACGATTATAGGTTGTTCGGTTCATTCTTTGATGGAAAGGGACAACCTTCACAAATCAGTGCAGTTTCACACGGTAGCTCCACATCAAGATTTAATGGGATTAATGTAATAAATACAGGTAGAACCATTTAAGGTTTATTTAAATTAAATAATAAGACAATGGCTATATATACAAGAGAAGAAGCAAAAAAGATTTTGGAAAAAGCATTGAGTTTTTCCAAGGCCGATGCCTGCGAAATAAACCTAGGAGGAAGTAATAGCGGAAATATTCGATATGCTAGAAATACGGTATCTACGGCAGGGTATAGATCAAGTCAGAGTTTGGTGGTACAATCAAGCTTTGGGAAAAAGGCAGGTACAGCGACCATAGATGAATTTGATGATGCATCACTGGAAAAAGTGGTGAGAAGATCGGAAGAGCTTGCTCAATTATCACCGGAGAATCCGGAATTCATGCCTCCTTTGGGACCTCAAGAATACGATGAGGCGATCACTTATAAAGAGGCTACAGCCAATGTAACTCCTGAGTATAGGGCAGAAGTAGCGAATAAGAGTATCGTACCCGCAGCGGCTAAAGATGTTACGGCAGCTGGCTTTTTGGACGATTCGGCCCAGTTTTCGGCTATGATCAATTCCAATGGACTGTTCGCTTACAATCAATCTACTGATGTGGACTTTACGGTGACCATGCGTACCAACGATGGGACAGGTTCGGGCTGGGTAACTAGGGATTATAACGACATTTCCAAGTTTGATGCTGACGAGGCATCAAAAACTGCAATAGATAAGGCAGTAATGTCCAAAGAAGCACGTGCAATTGAACCAGGTAAATACACTGTGATTCTAGAGCCGGCAGCATCTATTGGCCTATTGCAAAACATGTTCCGGTCTTTTGATGCAAGGTCGGCAGATGAAGGAAGAAGTTTTATGTCAGCTGCGGATGGTGGTAATAAATTGGGACAGAAAATTGTGGATGAAAGGGTAAATATTTGGTCCGACCCCTTACATCCAGATGCCCCAACCTCTACCTGGAACGGAGCAGGACAGCCTCTAAAGAAAACAAGCTGGATAGAAAATGGAGTCGTTAAGAACTTGGCGTACAGTCGTTATTGGGCGGAACAGAAAGGTGTAGACCCTGTTCCTTTCCCAAGCAACGGAATTATGGCCGGTGGAGACGAAAGTCTGGAGGATATGATCAAGGGAACCAAAAAAGGTATTTTGGTTACCCGTTTCTGGTACATACGAAGTGTGGATCCACAGACCTTATTGTACACAGGTTTAACGAGGGACGGAACTTTTTATATCGAGAACGGACAAATTAAGTTCCCGGTTAAAAACTTTAGGTTTAACGAGAGCCCCATCATTATGTTGAATAATTTGGAATCTCTTGGAAAACAAGTACGTGTCAACGGAAACTTAATACCTTATATGAAGATTCGTGACTTTACGTTCACCAGTCTATCGGACGCGGTATAAAAACAAAAATTGAAACAAACTGGTGGTCAGGTTATCCTTGATCGCCAGTTTTTTATTTTGACAATGATTTTAGCCTACGACCCAAATGGCATTGGATAACGAATTCTTTTTTACACGATTACAATACGAATCAGGAGATTGGGATGTTGATCAGCGTATGCCCTCCAATTTGTTGAATTCTTTGGTCGAGTACACTACATTGAAGGTGGATACCCAGGAAAAGATCATCACATTATCCAGCGACGATATTTTTAAAAGTCCATTCTGCTATATCTCGGGCCATAAATTGGTTCAGTTTACCAAAAAGGAGCGAGAAAACTTTGAAAAATACGTTCGTAACGGTGGTTTTGTTTTTGCCGATGATTGTAACCATGATATTGATGGACTGTTCGCCAAATCCTTCGAACGTCAGATGGAAGAAATATTCGGCCCTGGAGAATTAAAGAAAATTCCCAATGATCATGAAATCTATACCATTTTCTTTGAGTTTGATGATGGTCCGCCCACCACTTCACAAGAGTTGAACGGCTGGGGAGACGATCTTGTCCACGACTACCTTAAGGCCATTGTGATAGATGGAAGAATTGGCGTGCTATACAGCAACAAGGATTATGGCTGCGAATGGGACTACGATTTTAGAAACAAACGCTGGTACAAAATTGACAATACACGATTTGCGGTGAATATTGTCCTATATGCTTTAACCTCTTAACGATACTAATTTGGATAAAGAACTACAACAAATTGCAAATGAAGTAGAAGGGCTTTCCGAAAAATTGACCGCCCTTAAAAAGGAAATAGGAAAAGTGATTATTGGTCAAGAAGAGACCGTTTCCCAATTGCTGATTACATTTCTAGCAGGAGGGCATGCCTTGCTCGAAGGTGTTCCTGGTCTCGCGAAGACCTTAATGATACGAACTTTGTCGAATGCCATTGATTTAAAATTTAAGCGGATTCAGTTTACACCCGATTTAATGCCTTCGGACATTATCGGAACTGAAATTTTGGAGGAGGACCATACCACTGGAAAAAAATTCTTCAAGTTTAACAAAGGGCCTATTTTCTCCAATATCATTTTGGCGGATGAGATTAACCGTACCCCCCCAAAAACACAGGCAGCCCTTTTAGAAGCGATGCAGGAGTTCGAGGTAACCTACGGGGACAAAACATACCCTTTGGATAAGCCGTTCTTCATTTTGGCGACCCAAAACCCCATTGAACAATCGGGAACCTTTGTTTTGCCGGAAGCACAGCAGGATAGATTTTTGTTGTACATTAAAATTGGATATCCAACGGATAAAGAAGAAACACAAATTTTAAAGGCAACCACGGGAACTAAAAAGGCGAAATTGAACAAAGTGTTGTCAGGTGAGGATATCGTGAGGTTGCAGCAGTTGGTCCGTGAAGTTTCCATTAGCGATGGGTTAATTCAATATGTAAGTGACGTGATTCGAGCTACCCGTCCAGATACTACCTCGGTTGACTATGTGAAACAATGGGTGGATTGGGGTGCAGGTCCTCGTGCCGGTCAGGCAATGATTTTGACCGCAAAGGCTAACGCCCTTTTGGAAGGTAGATTATCAGTGACTTTGGATGATTTACAAAAAGTATCGTTGCCTGTATTGCGACACAGGGTGCTCGTGAACTTTAGAGCAGATGCCGAAGAAATCACCTCGGATACGGTCACAAAAGAAATATTGAAAGCAGTACAATTAAGGGATAAATAATGGCGACAAGGGATTACCACGATCTTTTAAAACCTGAAGTCATCAATACCGTATCGGGCCTAAGCCTGATTTCGCGTATTGTGGTGGAAGGGTATACCTCTGGTTTACATCGGAGTAAGAGCGTGGGGCCTGGAATGGAATTTAGTCAATATCGTGGTTATGAACCTGGGGACGACCTTCGTTTGCTCGATTGGAAAATGCTAGCGCGTTCTGGTCGGTATTACATCAAGCAATCCGAAGTGGAAAGCCATGTGACCGTTAAGTTTATTGTGGATGCCAGTGCTTCCATGGAACATCAAGAGGACGGTATTTCCAAATTGGAATTTGCACGGGTAATGATTGCTTGTTTGTCGCATATGGCCCAAAAACAGGGAGATTCCGTGGGACTTTTTGCTTTGAATGAGGATGATTTTGTAAGCATTTACCCCAAAGCGGATCCAAAGCACTTCAACCGATTGTTGCTCGAATTGTTAAAGATTTCCACCAAAGGAAAATGGCCAGAACTCGCTATTGCTTCCCGAAGAATACACAATAGAGGAGAAAAGGAGCTTGTATTTTTCCTGACGGACATGTACGAGGATGTTTCCGAACTCTCAGATTTTGTAAAAAACTTGAAAACGGCCAACAATGAAGTAGTGGTTCTTCAAATCATGGCTGGCAGCGAAATAGATTTTAATTTTAAAAAGTCCGTAACCTTTGAAGATTTGGAAACAGGAGCCAAGGTCAAAGTGGATGTAAACAAAGCAAAAGCGGCTTATTTAAAGGCTTTGGATGAAAAAATAACCCAAACCAAAGAGCAATTGCTCTCCCAAGGGGTGCATTACCAACTTTTTAGGATGGATGACGATCTGGGTGATGCATTGCAACTCTTTTTAAAAGAACGAATAAGATTAATGTAAATGGTTTTTGCAAATCCGTCATATCTCTGGGCACTTTTTGGACTTTTTGTTCCACTGGCCATTCATTTATGGAGTAAAAAGGAGGCGAAGACCATAAAAATTGGAAGTATCCAGTTATTGGACGAATCCAATTCAAGGCAATCCAGCAGCATTCAATTAAATGAATGGCTATTGTTATTGATCCGAATGCTAATTATTGCTTTGATTGTTTTATTGATGGCAGGCCCACAATGGCGTACCAAAGGCAATCAAAAACAAATTACTTACATAGTTGAGGCTTCCATTGCCAATGAAGCATCCATTGGTACTGTGTTGGATAGCTTACAAGAGGATTCCCCCGTTTTTTTATTGAAAAATGGCTTTCCTGAGTGGGAAGTTGATGCCGATTATCAAGCGGACAAGGAACAACCCAATTATTGGCAATTGGTTCAAAAAATGGATTCGTTTCGCTCGGATAGTATTGTGGTTTTTACCAAAGCATTGGTCAAGGGAATCAAGTCGATGCGACCAAATACCCAAAAGAAAATCCATTGGGTGGTTATGGAACCTGAAGAAACTCAGGACCAACCCTTGATGGCGGTTAAACGGGAATCGGGTGTTGAATTGATTACTGCTTCAATCAGTGGTAGAGCAACAAAAATTAACAAAGAAATATTGGATAATGGCTTCAATGTCAGTGATGACAGTCTTCGCTTACTATTGGAAGAACCACAAACAGTTCCCTTAAAAACATGGGATACGCTTGAAATCAATTTGTATTTTGAGGATGATTTTGAACGCGAAGGAAAATATATTGAAGCATCATTCAGGGCACTATCGACATTTTTAAAGCGTGAAGTCGTTATTCACAAAGAAGACGAACTAACGAATAATCAAGTTGATTTGAATATTTGGTTGAGCAATGAACCTAAGAATGATTTAGAGGGTAAGTGGTTGGTCTATCAAGAAAATCCGTTGGCTAAACAATTGATTACATCAGGAACTCAGAAAAACCTATTTTATCTAACATCAAAATTGAACCCAAAAAATACGGTAGACCGACACTTACCGGAGCAGTTACTCAACATTTTAGCGTTGGATAAGGATTTAAAAGATTTGGTGGCCAATGCAGATGCAAGACAATTGGATGAAGCTGAACTCAAACCCAATTATGCGGAGCCCAAAAGAAAAAGAGAAAGAGCCACTTTGCTTGATGTTTCCCTCTGGGTATTCTTTATCCTTGCAGCGCTTATGATTGTTGAACGTTTGATTTCAAACTATAAAAAACAATGATGGGAGCGGGGTCTATAAAACATTTTCAGACACGTTGGCAGCAATCCAAATATGTGGAAGGGCTGCTTTACGCTGTTGGATTTGGCGGTTTTGTGTACCTGATGACCCATAACGTTTTCTTTGGAATACTAGGATTTTTAGTGGCTTTGGGAATTGTCCTTTGGGTTTTAAAACCTTGGAAAATAAGCTCGGAAAATGCTGTAGGCTATATTGATGCGCATTTGCCGCAAGCAGGATTTAGTAGTGGACTTTTATTATCGCCGGCCAATGAGCTTTCTGACCTGTCCAAGTTGCAGCAATATCGAGTAGCTTCGCAATTGGAACCTGTTTTGTCCAAATTAAGACCGCCCCATAACTTATTGAAGGCGGCCCTTGCCATGTTTGGGTTGATTCTTCTTGGAGTTGCAGGTAGTTTTATACTGGCCAAGGTGCAAAGCCCGTTAAATGCGACACCATCCAATAGGGAGCAAATCACTTTTTCACCAAAGGATAGCCTGTCCACCACCACAGAAACTCCTGAATTGATACAGACCAATATTACCATTCAATATCCTGGTTATACAGGAAAAGGAGCGGTTACTACTTCCGTTTCCAATATTAAAGCCGTTGAAGGTTCTAGGGTCACTTGGAACCTTGAATTTGATGGCAATGTCCAAGAAGTGGAAATGGATTTGATGGGTGAGCATATCGGTTTTACAAAAAATCAAGAATCGTATTTGGTGACCAAGACCTTGGAAGCATCAGGATTTTACAGTTTTACCTTCAAAGATTTGGATGGGAATGATTATGTGAGCGATTTGTATTCCTTGGAAATGGTTGCCGATGAACCTCCGTTGGTTCAAATTGAAGGGTTGGATAATTATAGCTACTTCGAATTCGATGATGACAAACGTTTGATGCTGAACACCAATATTTCGGATGATTTTGGGATTGCCAATGCCTACATTGTTGCAACGGTAAGCAGGGGGTCAGGTGAGTCGGTAAAGTTTAGGGAGGAGACAGTATCATTTGATAATGCTATTCCCAAAGGGGAAAAGTTACTTCAGCTCAAAAAACAATTGAATCTTGATGCCCTTAAAATGGAGCCGGGGGATGAATTGTATTTTTATGTGGAGGCATTGGATCAAAAAACACCATTACCCAATATTGCCCGCAGTGAGACCTATTTTGCGGTAATACGAGATACGGTTTCCGATATGTTTGCGGTCGAGGGAAATTTGGGTGTGGACCTAATGCCCGACTATTTTAGAAGTCAACGCCAATTGATTATCGATACTGAAAAACTGATTGCAGATAGGCCCAAAATCTCTGAAAAGGATTTCAAGTTCAGGAGCAACGAATTGGGCTTTGACCAAAAGCAGTTACGATTGAAGTACGGACAGTTTATGGGAGACGAGACCGAAATGCAAGCAGCGCCTGGTCAGGTTTCATCAAATGAAACTGAAGAAGGTGAAGACCATACAGGTGAGGAAGGTGAGGAAGACCTTTTGGATGGATACAGCCATAAACATGATAGTGAAAACGAGCATAATTTGGTCGAGGAACATGATGAAGGTCAAGAAGAAGACCCCCTGCACGATTATGTGCACAACCATTCGGATCCAGAAGAATCCACTTTGTTTGAAAAATCATTGAAAGCAAAGCTCAGGGATGCCTTGAGTATTATGTGGGACGCTGAGCTTCATTTACGACTTTACGAACCTGAAAAATCATTGCCGTACCAGTATGATGCGCTGAAAATAATTCAGGATATAAAAAATAGTGCCCGGATTTATGTGCACCGTATCGGATTTGACCCACCACCTATTAAAGAAGAAAACAGATTGAGCGGGGATATAGAGGATATCGAAAATTATGACAAACAGGAAGAATTTGAATACCAAATGGCCTTTGCTTCAACAAGAGAAGCGATAGCGCGTTTGGAACTCTTGGTTCAAGATAAAAAACAGTTCAATAACGAGGATAGTGCACTCTTTGTAGAGGCAGGAAACGAATTGGCACAAAAAGCCATTTCAGACCCGCTTACATATTTAAAAGTATTGCAGGGCCTTCGAGACCTTGAAAAAACAATCAACAGAACCAAAGAGAATTATAAAGAAGTTCAAAAAAATCTTTTGGAAGTGCTTCCCGAAGCTGAGGACAATCCGATGAAAAAGGCCAAGTACCAAGATGAAATCAATTTGTTGTACTTAAAAGAACTGGGCGTTTATGAATGATGGTGTGGTATTTATAAACCAGAATCTTTTTTGGCCCTTGATTTTGGTTGGTCAGGTACTGTTGGCCGTTTTTATCTGGAAGGAATGGTCACAGCGAAAGGAAAGAAGGTTTTGGGTTAAGCTTGTTGCGGCATTTTTAGCCATTGCTTCATTGGTAATGATCGTAGCAAAGCCAAGTACATGGAAAAAATCCACTAGTGGTAAGGGCATCATTTTGACTGAAGGGTATCGTTCAGAAAAATTGGACAGTCTCAAATCTATATATAAGCGGATACAAACGGAGCACTATGTAAAGGGTAGAACATTATCCATTTTGAAAGATGCGGACTCGTTGTTTCTTCTGGGGCATGGCGTTGAATCTTTTGATTTATGGCAGCTACAAGATAAATCCATCGCATTTATGGGAGGTGAAAAGGTTGAAGGATGGACGGCTATTTCTCATGAAAATGAAATTCCATTTGGAGAAAACCTACATCTAAATGCCGAGCATTCCGATCCAAAAACCGGACATTGGGCAATTTTAGCTGATAATGGAGGCAACCCTTTGGATTCTGTGCCTTTTGGGGAGGTTGAAAAACAACTGATTCAGTTAAATGGAAAACCTAAGGCAAGCGGACAGTTTGTTTATCGTCTTTTAGAAAAAGATAGTGAGGGTACTATCATATCTGAAGAACCAGTTCCCATTATAGTTGTAGAAGGTGAACCTTTGAAGATTTTGATGGTCAATACCTTTCCGACTTTTGAGACCAAATACCTGAAAAACTTCTTGACTGACAAAGGGCATCAGGTGATGGCACGCACACAACTAACTAAAGGCAAATACAAGTTTGAGTATTTCAATGGAGCCTTAAACCCCATTTATAGTTTTACGGAGGAGAATCTGAAAGGATATGATCTATTGGTAATCGATACAGATTCCTATACAGCTCTTGGAAGAAGGTCAAAAGAAGCAATGGAGGAAACGATGAAGACGCATGGCCTGGGTGTTTTTATCCAACCCGATGAGAGTTTGTTCAGACTATCTGAAAGGCAATCTCCGTTTCAGTTTAATCGGGATTTTGATACGGAGATAATCATGGAGGAGTCAAGCCAAACCCTACAGAAGTATCCTTTTGAATTTAAGAATGACGTCAGAACTCAAAAGATTTCGGTTGATTCGGTGTTGGTAGCGGCTTATGTTCCGATAGAAAAGGGTAAAATAGGTACCACGGTACTTCAAAATACCTACCAATGGATTTTAGATGGAAGCGAATCGCTGTATGCCAATATTTGGACACAAATCCTGAAGAGCATCACCAAAGAACAAGAGAAAGCAATAGCTTGGAAATCGATTACAGAAACTCCAAGAATTAATGAACCATTTGAATTTGAGGTCCGAACTTCCATGAATGGTATTGAAGTCACAACCGATGAAGGAGTGAACATCCCTTTGATTCAAAATAGTATGGTGACCAATAAATGGAGAGGAGTTAAGTATCCCAGAAAATCGGGATGGAATACAATAGAGGTCTTCAATGATACCGTCAGCAAATTTTCATATTTTGTTTTTGATAAAAATCAGCGAAAGTCGATTGCCCTTTCCGAAAAGTTGAAAGCAAATTATCGGGAATTTGGAGCTCAAAAGGGCTTTAATAGCGTATCCTCCTCTTCACATAAGGAATTGGAACCTATTTCTTCAATTTGGTTTTATATGGTACTGCTTTTGTGTTTGGGTTGGTTGTGGTTGGAGCCTAAATTGGGCAATTGATGTTTTTAGTTATTGTCCCTTTCTTTTTCTTCTTTTTTCTTTTTGCTCATGCCAACAATAAACAATAATCCACCAACTGCCACAAGAACATTCCCCAAGGATTCAACATTGCCCCTTAAAGTGGTTGAGAAAACAATTCCCAATGAAATGACCACTATTCCCATAAAAATGTATTTTCTGTACTCTTCTCTTTTTTTCATTTTGATTGTAGGTTTTTCCGGATTAATTATGCTTTAATTCATATTTCATTTTAAAATTCTTAGTACCAACGGTTACTTTCTTTTGAAATGCCACAGATAGTTCAAATCATCTTTTTTTAAAATTAGTATGGTAGCTGCTGCAGCTATAAGCGTTGCAGGAAAAGCAGAACCAATACCTAATGGTGCTATTGCGATAAAAAATAGAATGGCCCCTGCACATGCAATTTGAACCATCAAACCTTTTAAGATAAAACCTAAAGCAATTACTCCCTGTCCTATTGATATTAGGGTCACCATTGGGACGATATTGGATTTGAACCAATGGACTATGAAATTGTGGTACACTTCAAAAGAGGTGAAGGTGGCATAAATCAAATAATCATCTGGGGTTTTGTGGGCAGTGTTATAATTTAGCCAGCAAGCCCAGGCAAATACCATAAATAAAAGCAATCGGGTTAGTTTTGTCCATCGAAAAGAAGTTACCAAAATAACTAGGGCAACACCATTGCTTATGGACCATGGGATTAGATTTTCTTGTAGGAGTTCCATTTCTATTTTAAGAATTAGATAGCACATTTATGATTTCATCACATCCAGAATTCTTTAAAAACCTTGTATGTTCCCCAATATTTTCAAATTGCTTGCCTGTTATTTGTGAACACAAAATCTTTGAATCCGTATATTCATAAAATCTGTCCAGTGTTTCTTTTGCATATGGATTGTCCATTGATGATTTTTTAGCTACCTCATGGCACCATTTAAGGGATTTCATCCAGATAGCCGCAGCCAATGCACCACATGCAGCACCACTTAAACCAAGACCTCCTGCAAATCCTGCCACCATAATGGACTCCTCATCACTGGCTCCCATTTTCTTTGCGACTTCGGTGGCACAACTAAGACAATCTCTGGATGGTGCGTCATTATTTTCGGACAGTCCTTCCATAGCAGATTTTACGGCTTCGGGCGCCCATTTTTCTGCTAGATTGAAACAGTGTAAAAATCTACCAGTGAAAAAGTATTTGGCCATACTTAGTTTGCTGGAAAAATCGCAATGCGTAATCTCACGGCAATTTATAGTCTGCTCTCCCTTTTCAAAAGATTTCATGATTTTTTGGGTCGCATTTACGGCCACAGCAATTGCCTGGTTTTGATTGTTGCATCTCCGATACGCTTCGGCACCCACGGCCAATGATGAACCCCACAGCATACCACATTGATGACCTTTTTGCATAATACCTCCTGCCAAAGAATCGGATGCACGTTCTTCGAGTTCCTTTAGATGGCCAAATTCACGGTTTAAAATGTAGAAAAAGGTTCGAGAGCAAGTCTTTAATTCCCGAAAGACCTTTTTACCGTCTTTGGGACCATCCCGGGTGATTGTTTTAGTAGGTTCCATAGGAATATACTTTGAATTTTACCTAAAGAAGATAATATGATTCAAATTACTATCCTATGATATAGATTAGTTTAAAGGGAATATGAGAATCTTGAACTTGATTGGAAACGTTTGGACCAATTGCTTTACATTCTATTGGTTGGCTATTACTTGTTGTGTCTAGTTTTTATTATTTTTTTATTGATGTATTCCATTATTTTTCCACCAGCAAAAACAAACAATGCGATAATACCGGAAAAAATCAACCCTGTAATAATTGAGAAATTTCTCCCAGTATCGGAAATTACCTTGCGCATTGCTTCTTTTTGTTCCGTTGTTATTTCATCCTGGGTAAAAAACCCATCTTCATTTAGGTCAAATTTTTGAAGGGCTAATTTGTAAGAGATATCCAAATATGCTGCTTCTCCAACAATGAGGAGATAAATTCCACAAAAAACAGTGATACTTATCCAAAACCATCTCCATTTTCCGTGCCTGAAAAGTTTTTTTCTATCGACTACTATAAAAACCAAAATCAGAATTGAAATTAGACTGGGAATCAACAAATGATATGGTAGACTTATTTCATTCATGAGCTTAAAACCTGATTAAAGGCAATCTTTATTGATATCTCCAACTTGTGAGGTCAGCTCCCTGTGGCGCGCTTTCGGCAATTCGCTTCATGATTTTTGGCACGTACATGGAGTTATATCGTAAACGGCTGATGGCATTGGGCTGATCGGGATCACCGTTCCAACAATGTTCTGCACGGTCACCGTACAAAACCTCACCATCATAATAGGGTTCACTGGTGTTCTCTAAAAAGTCTTCCATTAAATACACGGCATTATTGAGATAATAGTTGTCCATATCCCCGCAGTAGATGTGTATTTTTCCTTTTAATTGTGGACCAAGCTTATCCCAGTCACGTTCCAAAATATGCCGCAAATCGTAGTTTTCTTTCCAATATTCAGCTACTTCGTGGTCAATATCACCGGTCATTTTATCCCAAATCCGCACAGGGTAGCCATCCTCTCCTTGGGGTGAATAGGTAGCTTCCCAAATATCCCATTGTTGCCCTGATCTGGATTTATCGCCCAATACCAACTCCAGGTGGTTCCCTTGCCGCAAAGTGGATTGAATATCGCCCAGATAATCTCGATGGGAGGGAACTTCCAATTTTTTGTGCGGGGAATCGTAGTAGTACGCATTGTCATCTTCATAAATATTGGTAAGGCAATATGCCCTAAAATCAATAGGGTCCGGACAAGCCGCAAAACAACCATTGTATGCCTCAGGGTATTTCACTTGAACGGCCAAGGCTTCCCAACCACCTGTTGAACCGCCATAAAGAAAACGGGACCAACCTTCTCCCATACCGCGGAATTGTTTTTCGATTTCTGGAATCAATTCGTAAGTGATGGCATCACCGTAAGGTCCTTGACTAGCGGAATTTACGGCATAGGAATCATCGTAATAGGGGGTAGGGTGTTGAATTTCTATAATCAGGAAGCGGGGAAAATCAGGCTCGTTCCAGCGTTTGTAAAAATCATAGGCTTCTTGTTGTTGAATAATATTATAGCCATCCAAATCAAACCGTGCAGAATATTCTGGTTCTAGGTTTGGGTCGGGCGGCGTGGTGCGGAAGCCTCCAAAATCACTTGGAAAGTGGCCATGAAAGACCATCAACGGGTATTTAGCTTCGGGATGCTCCTTAAAACCCTTGGGCAACAAAACATGGGCCCCTAGGAACATGTCCCTACCATAAAACTCGGATAATTTCTCCGACTTGATCTTAATGTGTTTGATCCACTCCGTGTCTTCGGGTTCTGGAATTGGCGGTATTTCTTGATCCATGACCACGGAAACATTTTCAACTCCATTTTTCCCAACTGTTATTTTAAAAGGTTTGCTATAAAGGTTTCCGGGTGAAGTATTCCAATGTTGACCTTCACCATTATCCATGGGTAGCTTTACGGTATGGCCAGTGGATAAATTAAAAGTTTCGTACACGTGTAAAAGTGCCTGCACATTGTATTCTCCTGGAGGAACATCGGATAAACTGGGGTAGGGGTAGCCAAAAATGGATTCATCGAATGCAATGGATTCCCCAGCTGACATTCCATCCACGTTCATTCCAAAAATAAGCTGTGTGTTTAAACCATCATTAATCTGGAATCGGGGTTCCTTGCTGTCATCCGTAGAAAGCATCAGGAGCAAGCGTCCATCTTTACTTTGGTTACTTACTGATTCATCAAAACTTACAGCAATGTCGTATTTTGATTTTTCAACGGAATTGCAGGAAATAAGTAATAGAAAACAACTACAAAAAAGAATGGAGAGTTTGGTCATGTGGTTGGGTTTTAGATGAAGAAGATAATTCATTCCCATTACATACAAAAAATCCCTAGCTTTTATTTGATTAAAAACCAGGGATTAAAAAACAGAATGGTCAATTATTTTACATTAAGATATTGTTGCTTGTGCAGCTGCCACTCGAGCAATGGGCACTCTAAAGGGTGAACAACTTACATAGTTCATTCCTACTTTATGACAAAAGGCAACTGAGCTTGGTTCTCCTCCATGTTCACCACAGATTCCAACTTTAAGGTCTTTGTGTTTTTCGCGACCGCGTTGAGTTCCCATTTCTACCAATTGGCCTACACCTTCTTGGTCAAGAACTTCAAAGGGATCTGCTTTCAAGATTCCTTTTTCAAGATATACGGGTAGGAATTTACCTGAATCGTCCCTAGAATATCCAAAAGTCATCTGTGTAAGGTCATTGGTTCCGAAAGAGAAGAAGTCGGCAATTTCGGCAATCTTGTCGGCAATCAAGGTAGCTCTTGGTATTTCGATCATGGTACCTACCGAATACTCTACGGTATCCTTACGTTTTTTGAAAACTTCTTGAGCTGTAGCGTCGATTATCTCTTTTTGTTGTTTAAACTCTTCAACGGTACCAACTAAGGGAACCATAATTTCTGGTTTAACGGCAATACCATCTTTCTTGACTTTTAGTGCAGCTTCCAAAATAGCTTGTGTCTGCATTTCAGTAATTTCAGGATAGGTATTTCCCAGCCTACAACCTCTGTGTCCCATCATTGGATTAAACTCTTCCAGTTCAGCTACCTTGCTTTTTACTGAGGACAAGGAAATATGAAGGTCATCGGCAAGTTCTTTTTGGGTGGCTAACTGATGGGGTACGAACTCATGCAATGGTGGGTCCAATAATCTAACAGTAACAGGATATCCTTCCATTGCTCTGAAAATTCCTTCAAAGTCGTTACGTTGCATAGGAAGCAGTTCTTTCAGAGCTTGTTTACGTCCCTTGATAGTATCGGCCAAAATCATTTCTCGCATGGCCTTGATACGGTCCACTTCGAAGAACATATGCTCGGTACGGGTTAAACCAATACCTTTTGCACCAAAATTTCGGGCAATCAAGGCATCTTTTGGTGTGTCGGCATTTGTTCGTACTTCCATGGTGGCATAATTGTCCGATAGATCCATCAATTCAGCAAATTCACCGCTCAATTCCGGTTCTTTCGTGCCAACCTTTCCTTCCAAGATGTTACCTGTAGAACCATTAATGGAAATCCAATCACCTTCATGATACTCATGTCCATCAACTTTCAGGGTCCTTGTCTTGTAATTGATTTTTAAGGCACCTGCACCTGAAACGCAGCATTTACCGATTCCCCTAGCCACTACCGCTGCGTGGGAGGTCATACCTCCACGTGCCGTAACAATACCTTTGGCCACATTCATACCTTCCACATCTTCGGGGGAAGTTTCAACCCTGATCAGAATACTGTTTTTAAATTTATCCGCTTCATCAGCAAAGAAAACAATCTGTCCAGTTGCTGCACCTGGTGATGCTGGTAAACCTTGTGCGATTACTTCAGCTTCCTCCAAGGCATCGGGATCAAAGATGGGGTGTAAAAGTTCGTTCAGTTTATTGGGCTCTATGCGCATTAGGGCCTTTTTCTCATCTATCAATCCTTCTTTAAGTAAATCCATTGCAATTTTTACCATTGCAGCACCGGTACGCTTACCGTTACGGGTCTGTAGTATCCAGAGTTTACCTTGTTGAATGGTAAATTCCATATCCTGCATATCCTGGTAGTGTGTTTCCAGTTTATTTTGATACTCAAACAGTTCCTTGTAAATATCGGGCATTAGTTCTTCCAACGAGGGGTAGCTTTCTTTACGTTCTTCCTCGTCCACCCGGGCAAGTTTGGCCCAACGTTGAGATCCTAACAAAGTAATTTGCTGAGGTGTACGAACACCGGCGACCACATCTTCCCCTTGGGCGTTGATGAGGTATTCCCCATTGAACACGTTTTCCCCGGTTCCGGCATCTCTGGTAAAGCATACCCCAGTTCCGGAATCTTCACCCATATTACCAAAAACCATGGCCTGGACATTTACAGCGGTACCCCAATCCTCTGGGTATCCGTGCATTTTTCGGTAATAGATGGCACGATCACCGTTCCAACTGTCAAATACGGCTGCAATGGCTCCCCAGAGTTGGTCCCATGGATTTGTAGGGAAAGGTTTGCCTGTTCTTTTTTTAACAATGTCCTTAAAGTCGTAGACCAAATCTTGAAGGTCCTGAACAGTGAATTCTGTATCCTGCTCAATTCTTCGTTTATCCTTTAAATTATCAATGATTTCTTCAAAAGGGTCAAGGTCATCTTTGGACTCTGGTTTAAGGCCCATTACAACACTACTGTACATTTGGATAAAGCGTCGGTACGAGTCCCAAGCAAATCGTTCATTGCCTGTCATTTTAATTACTCCTTTTATGGACTCATCGTTCAAACCAAGATTAAGGACAGTATCCATCATTCCTGGCATGGAAACCCTTGCCCCGGAACGGACTGAAATCAGCAACGGATTTTCATCATCCCCGAATACGGCCCCCATGGTTTCCTCGATACTGTTTATAGCACTACGAACTTCGGGCTCTATGCGTTCTATTACCGCTTCTCTACCTTCTGCGTTGTATTGGGTGCAAACTTCTGTTGTTATTGTAAAGCCAGGGGGCACAGGAATCCCAATACGGCTCATTTCGGCCAAGTTTGCTCCTTTACCACCAAGCAGTTCCTTCATGTCTCGTCCTCCATCCGCTTTTTTGTTGCCGAAAGAATATACGCTGAGTTGGTTTTCTGTAAGTGTTTCCATCTTTATATCTATTAAGAGATTGACAAATGCTAAAATCTGAATGTAAAATTAGAGGGAGCAATTGGCTCATAACATGATAAAAGTCAGTGTTTCAGGTGTTTTATAGGTTTTAGAGGATATTTTTATTCGTATTTGTGAACCTAGCAATTTCCTATGACTCAAAATAGACGATTTAAAGGTGTAAGTGATGGGTTAGGGGGTTAAAAGCCAGCTAAATAGAAGTTTTTTGTAACATTTGTTACTGAAAATCAACAGTTTAGGAAAATACTGACATTTATCATCTTTTACGAATATTCCATATTAGAACTTTGTCCCCAACAAAACCAAAATACTATGCAATCACAATTCAAAAAAAGACCGTTCTCGATCAAGTCAGTGATTTTGTTAATGACCTTCGGATTGATTCCGATCGCACTTGCAGCACAGAGCTATGCAATCAGCAAAAGCGAAGGTGAAGTTATGGTAACAGGCACCTCTACCTTGCATGACTGGGAAGAAGTGGCAGAACAAAAATCAGGTTCCATCGCTTTGGACAATACAGGTGAACTTCCTAAAATCAACACTTTAAAATTTACGGTGGAAGCGGAAAGCCTTAAGAGTGGAAAGGGAGCTATGGATAAAAACACTTACAAAGCATTGGACACCAAAAAGCACAAACAAATTGTTTTTAACATGAAAAGTGTAAAAAGTGTTTCGCCGGTTGTTTCTGTTTCCAATCGATACAAAGTTGTTGCGACAGGAGACCTGACCATTTCTGGCAGCACAAATACAATTGATTTGCCGTTTAACCTAACCATAAATGGGGACAAGGTACTGCTCGAAGGAAAAAAGGCTTTGAAAATGACCGACTACGGTGTTGAACCACCCAAAGCACTTTTAGGAACCATCACCACTGGTGATGAAATCGAGGTTCATTTTAATACAGTTTGGAAATAATTAAATTTTAATACTCAACTAAATAAATCTACAATCATGAGAAAATATGTAAAACACGGATTACTGGTAGCTGCTTTCTTAGTAGGCCTATCGGGATTTTCACAAAATCGTCAACTCGATAATTTCCGTTCACCGGACAAAAATGGAATCAATGTTTTTGAAGCACCAAAAGATACTGTCTCCACATTTGATGGTATTCAAGTAAGGGTCGGTGGATCATCCACCCTTCAGTTCCAAGCATTGAACCACGAAAACTCAGGAGCCGTGGAGCTTATTCCAATCGGAGATAACTTTAACTTGGCAACTGCTAACTTGGATTTGGATGTGGCCTTGGCCAAAGGTGTACGTATGCACTTAAGAACTTATTTGTCTTCACGTCACCACCCAGAGCCTTATGTAAAAGGAGGTTATTTCCAAGTAGATAATTTGGACTTCATAAGCCCTGGATTTTTGGAAGAAGCCATGAAGTATCTAACCATTAAAGTAGGACACATGGAAAACAACTATGGTGATACCCACTTTAGAAGAAGTGACAACTCCCAAGCCATGTACAACCCATTTGTTGGTAACTTGATCATGGATGCGTTTACCACTGAGGTCGGTGGTGAAGTTTACTTCAGAAAAAATGGATTCATCGGTATGTTTGGTCTTTCCAATGGTAAATTGAACCAAGCTGTAAGCAATCCAGAAACTACAGGAGCTTCCATTTTGGCCAAATTAGGTTACGATGGACAGGTGAATGAAGACTTGAGACTTAGAATTACAGGTTCTATGTACAGCACAGGAAAATCTGGAAGAGTATACTTATACAGTGCAGACCGAACAGGTTCCAGATATTATTTGGTAATGGAGGATACCGAAGCAAGGGCATCCAGTAACTTTAGATCGGGTAGATATAACCCTGGATTTGACAATGAAATCACTGCCTTTATGATCAATCCATTTGTGAAATATAAAGGATTGGAATTCTTCGGAACTTTTGAAACTTCTTCAGGAAAAACAGATGCTGAAACCGACAATAGAACTGCTACACAGTTGGCAGGTGAATTAATCTACAGATTTGGAAACGATGAAAACTTCTATTTGGGAACTCGTTACAACACTGTAACATCTGACGACCCATCTGGATCAGAGATTACCATTGATAGATTCCAATTGGGAGGTGGTGTTTTCTTGACCAAGAACATTTTGGCCAAAATAGAATATGTCAACCAACAATATGATGGATTCGATACTACAAGTATCTTCAGCGAAGGTGAATTTAAAGGAGTTTTATTGGAAGCTGTTATCAGTTTCTAAAATATGATTGATGATTGATCAAGACCTAGGGCAGGAATGTTCTAGGTCTTTAACCTTAAAAATATTATATTAGGTACTCATGTTGTCCACAAGTTCACATATCACAAAGATTGTTTGGATTGTTTCTGCTCTATTAATTGGGTTTGGTTTTACCGACCCAGAAAGGGAAACTAAGGTCCGTGTGGCTCCTGATAGTGAAGTATTGATTTCCGGAACAACCAATGTCAACGAATTTACCTGTAAATACAATTTGGAAGAACTGGAGTTGCCCATACGCTTGGCCTATGACGACAAAGCTGAGCAGATACAGTTCAGTAATGCTCAACTAAAGCTGGCCAACGATTGTTTCGATTGTGGTGGCAAGGCAATTAACAAGGATTTCAGGGATTTGTTACAGACTGAAAAGCATCCCCAAGTGGAACTGAGATTGCTCTACGTGGATCCGCCAAAACCGGAAAATCAACAAATCGGGGTGGGCATGGAAATTAAAATTGCCGGGGTTACGAGAAACTATGAAACGCAATTGTATTGTGAACAACAAGGTAATATATGTGTAGACGGTACCATTGCATTGAAATTGACGGATTTTGGTCTTGAGCCCCCGCGAAAAGCGTTGGGTATAATCAAGGTACATGATGAAATAAAAGTAAGGATAGCCTTAAGGTTAAACGAAATTTAAAAATTTAAGTACTCATTTATTTTGAAATCCGTTGCGATGTTTTTTGCATTCAACGGATTTTTTTGTTGTAAGAATCAGTAAGGGATTCTAACAATATCAGTTAAAAATATTAATCGGGAAAACCCTATATTGTAGGACATTTAAACCGAAATTAACTACAAACAATAATTATGAACAGGATGCTATCTGTAAAGGGCATTTTTACCTTGGCCTTTGCACTATTTACAATCACATTTTACGCACAAGATAACTTTGGTGGGTTGGCACTATATACGGTGAGGGACAATATGGGCGAGGATGCCAAAGCGACCCTGCAAAAAGTGGCGGATGCAGGTTATGCCTACATCGAGGCTGCAGGTTATAACGAAGGGAAATTTTATGGCATGGAGCCACAGGAGTTCAAGGCCTATTTGGAGAGTATCGGTTTGACTCCGGTTAGTACTCACATGGGAATGGTCACTTTGGAAAACGCAGACCAACAAATTGCTGACACCAAGGCCGCCGGATTTGAATATTTTACCATTCCAGTTCCACCCATGGGCATGTTCACGTTTAATCGTGAAAACCGAACCATGGGGATGAAAGGTTCCATGGAAGATTTTGCTGATATTCTCACCACCTTGGGTAAAAAATGTGAGGCTTCAGGATTGAAGTTATTGTACCATAATCATGACTTTGAGTACAAGAACAACGAAGATGGTATTAAACCAATTGAATACTTATTGGATAATACAGACCCAAAATACGTGAACTTCCAAATGGATCTATATTGGGTGACCAGAGCAGAGGCAGACCCTGTTGCTTATTTCGAAAAATACCCGGGAAGATTCAAGTTGTGGCACGTAAAGGATATGGATGAAGAAGGAAAATTCGCCCCAGTAGGAGAGGGAACCATCGATTTTGCGAGAATCTTGAAGGAAAAGAAGACCTCAGGCATGGAAAAATATTTTGTGGAGCAAGATATGACCTGGGATAAAAAACCTTTGGAAGTTATCAAAATCAGTCATAAAGGACTGAAAGAGATAGGCTTTAAATAAAAACTTGTATAACCGATTTGATGCTCTCATCATAAAATTGATAAGAAATCAAAAAAATATTTTTTACAATCGGTTACATTAGTATCTTTGCACCCGCAAAGTTTGGTCGCGTAGCTCAGCTGGATAGAGCATCTGCCTTCTAAGCAGACGGTCGAAGGTTCGAATCCTTCCGCGATCACTACCCCAAACCCCTGTTTTTACAGGGGTTTTGTTTTTTAGATTATTTCTTATTTTTTTAATATTCAGGGGTGTATGGTTAAAATACTTCAGCGTTTTTTACCAAGAACATCGTATCTAGTTGAAATCTCACTCAGAAGGTTTCTTGGAGGACGGCAATGAGATGACCGTTTTATTGAATTTTATAAAAACTACATGCAATTTAATGGTTGGGTGATGGAAAAAAAGGACACCCATAAAAAGTCAATCATTCTGATTTTCATCATGTTATAGTTTAATTTTTGATGGTATTTTCGATTTGTCATTAGGAATTATGGGAAAGTTTATCCCATTTTTTCAAGTACGCTCATTGGATATCATACAGATTCAAACCGGCAACCTACCCAATCGTTGAATTTGTAATAAATAAACCGCAATGAAATATAATACGATAATCATCGGAGGAGGCCTAGCCGGATTAACCGCTGGAGCCACGCTATCAAAATTTGGGAAGAAAGTCCTTTTGTTAGAACAACACCATAAACCTGGTGGTTGTGCTACCACGTTTAAGCGAGGAGACTTCATCATTGAAGTAGGTCTACATGAAATGAGTGGTCTGGCTGAAAACAGTAAGCTAATGAATCTCTTAAAAATGCTGAATGTGGACAAGAATGTTCAATTTCAAAAAGTACCAGAGTTTTATGCGGTGCTTTCAGATAAAGAAGATTTTGTATTTCCCCACGGTTTCGAAGCCGCGACCAAGGCACTTAACGACAGATATCCTGAAGATGAAAAAGGAATCAAACGGTTTATTAAATTGATTGCCGGTGTCAGAAAAGAAGGAGTCAGTTTGCCTCGCACACCATTGAAACGCAAGCTTATTTATCCCCTTATGCCATTGCTTTATCCCAACCTTGTAGAAGCATCGCGACATACGGTTGGATCTTGGTTGGACAAGTACATCACCAATGAAAATGCAAAACTTGACCTAGTGGCACATATTGGCTATTGGGGCGATGACCCTTACACCTTATCCATGTTTTACTATAGCATGCCGTTTTCCGGATTTATTGAGAATGGTGGTCACTTCATAAAAGGGGGCTCACAACAGCTTTCCGATCATTTGGCGACATACATTGAAAAACAGGGCGGCAGTGTGCTGTTAGGGCAAAAGGCAGAGAAAATTGTTACTGAAAATGGCAGGGTAACGGGTGTTACCTTCCAAGATAGCTTCAATGAAAGCTTAGAGCCAGTCACTATTTCATGTGATAATGTAGTGGCCAATTGTGCCGTTCCATTGGTGCCGGCTATGCTGGATGAGCCCCATGCCTCCTCCCTCAAACAGAAAATCGGTTTACAAACAAATTCTTGTTCGTTATTATGCCTTTATCTAGGCTTTAAAACCAATTTGGAGATTTTTGGTGTTAAGCACTACTCAAACTATATTCAGGGAGACGACGTGAAGACCTTGAAGGATGTTCACCTAAACCAGCTGGGTGATTGGTCAAAACGTAGCTTCATTTTTGTGGATTACGGTAAGATAGATGCTCAACTGGCGCCGCCAGAAAAATCTGTAGGTGCAATCTGCGGCGTAGATTATTTAAAGAACTGGGAAGGGCTAAGTAAGGACGAGTATAAGGCCAAAAAGGAAGAAGTAGCCCAGATTTTATTGCAACGATTAGAAAAGCAATTTCCCGGAATACGAGAAAGTATTGAATATTATGAAGTAGCAACACCTAAAACCATTCAACGCTTCACCTCTAATCCCGATGGATCCGTTTATGGCTTCACTCAATCTAAAGAACAATCGGGGATGAAGCGATTAAGAAATAATTTCTTGATTCCCAACTTGTATTTTGCATCGGCATGGACATTTCCGGGAGGTGGTTTTGAAGGTACCATAATGGCCGGATTTTTGGCAGCTTTGCAAATGAATCGAGACAAAATCTGGTCAGAATGTGATGCCACAAAATATGATGACCACAGAATTGTTTCGTTATTGGAGCGAAAAAAAATAGATAACGAAACACTTGCATTGAGTTTTGAAAAGCCAACCGGATTTCAACATAAAAAAGGACAGTATTCCATTCTCAACCTATTAAACCCTAAAGTAACCGAGCTGGACTTGCCCTATCGCTGGCTTCCTGTTGATTCTAGTGCTAAAGAAGATACCTTAAGATTTCATGTTGAATTGGACGACAGTAGCTTTTCCAAAAGTTGTGAACTTATCAACATAGGTGATCAAGCTATGATATTTGGCCCTATGAGCTAATTTAAATTTGTTATACCAACAGCTAAGACAATAGTATGAACGGAGCAATTTTTTTTTCGGGCAAGTACGGTAGTACAGAACAATATGCGAACTGGATAGGTGAAGCCACAGGACTTCCCGTATTCGACATCAAGGACCCGAATGCCGATCCGTCAAAGTACGATTATCTGATACTGGGTAGTTCAATCCTTTTTTTTAAGCTGTCCAACCGAAAATGGGTAAGTGCAAATTTGTCCAAGCTTAAAGGCAGGTCAAAAATCTTGTTTTCAGTCTCCGGCGCTGGTCCAAGCGATAAACTCAACAGATGGGTTGCCAATTCCCTTCCTTCAGAGCTATTTTCCCAAATGGAGCATGTTGCGCTACGAGGTAGGTTAGACCATTCGAAAGTCAGTTGGTGGGTGCGGCTGTTGTTGTTGATAGGCTCTCTTATCAATCCTGACCCCAAAGCCAGTAAAGAAGAGCGCAATGGATTTGACTATGTTGACAAAGAAAGTATTGAACCAATTTTAAAACTGGTCAGGAAATCCAAGCATAGAGAAGTGCCAGCATAGTAAGAACCAAAATTGAAGTGCTTAAGGACAGTTGAAATGTCCTATGGTTAAATGCTATAAAGATGGATAAAAAATTAAAAATAGTAGCAATCTGTGGAAGCCCGCACAAAGGGAATACTTACGACATCCTTAAAATGCTTCAGCAAAGTAATGCTGAAATAGATTTCAAGATCCTTATGCTTTCAGAACTAAACCTTAAGGATTGTCTTGGTTGCTATTCCTGTATCAATACCGGAGAGGAAAATTGTCCGCTTAAAGATGATCGTGATATGATTATTGAAGAAATGAAAGATGCGGACGGGACCATATTTGCGTCTCCCACGTATGCAAGAACAATAAGTGCGTTAATGAAGAAATTTGTAGAGCGAACTAGCTATATTTCACATAGACCGATATTTTTTGGAAAATATGCTACGGCCCTTGTTACCTGTGCAGGATTTGGGGCTGACTCAACTAGTAAGTATTTAAATGAAAACTTTACGCAAAGCGGATTCCACTTTGTATCATCCGTAGAACTTATGGTAGCAACAAAATCTGAAATTGAAACAGACAATAATCATAAGAAGGCATTAAACGGATATGAAAAACTTATTAATGCAATTAAGTCGCATAAGGAATTTGAACCTTCACTAGGCCAATTGGTGTATTTTAATATCTTCAAATACATTTCCGAATGGAATAAATTGAAAGGTTGGGCGGATTACAAGTTCTACAAAGACAAAAATAATTTCTACTATGATGTCAAAATTCCCTTTGTGAAGAATAGAGTAGCTAAGTGGATCGCGGGAAGAGAAATCAAGAAGTTTATGGCAAATAGATAAGGTTACTTAACAGGGTTTCTAAGTTGTGGTATAATTGAATAGATCATCGAAAATGTTGTAGAACGCTATTCCCCTCTGCAAAGCAATTAATTTCAAAGCTTTCAATACTAGAGGAACTACTGCAAAACCCAAAAGAATGCCAATGTCAACATTTTCAAGAAAGGATGTGGTGTCATTATAGGTTTTGACTTTTGAGGCGGACCGGATTATCTCTTGTGTTATTTGAAAAGTTTTGAATCATTGTAATAATGAAAGTTTTTAGCATTCAGTTTAAGCCAATATCCTACTGGAATAGTACTACTGGTACATTTAACAAATTGTTACCCGTATTAACCCAAGGCCTAAATTATAAACACCTTACGCAAGTTTAGATTCCTATTTGGTATCTTAAATTATTAATTCTTAATAATATTGCATTTTGTTTTAACGTTATTAAAGATGTTTTGAACCTAAATTGAGGTTTTTTTTCAATTAATTGAAAGCTACGTGATAGTCAAACAATCCCTTTTTAAAAAGACCCCCATTCCACTAGCTGTTTTGGATACAAATTGTGTTTTTGTAAATCTTTCAGACAGTTGGTCAACCTATTTTGGTCAGACTGATGAAATGGTAGGGAAGCCATTTTTTGAAACGATGCCTGAGTTGCCAGAAACCCTGAAATCCGACATTCGTTTCTGCTTGGAGCATGACGATTTTAAATCGGGTGAGACTCGCATGGTTTTTGAGAATGGTGAAACGGTTTGGTATAATTGGAAAATTGAAAGCGTTACGGATGAAGACGACATTATAACTGGCGTTATACTTGTTTTGGAGGATACCACCAACAAAAAACTGGAAGAAGAGCTTTTGGTCAAGTCACAACGTGTGGCGCGGATTGGGGGATGGGAAGTTGATCTGGTAAATGATAAAATCTATTGGTCGCACATCACCAAAGAGATCCATGAGGTGGACGAAAATTATATTCCCAATCTGGCAGATGCCATTTCATTTTATAAGGAGGGGTATAGTAGGACAACCATTTCAAAGCTTGTTAAGGAAGCGATGGAATATGGTAAGGCATGGGATACCGAGCTTCAAATTATTACGGCCCAAAACAAAGAGGTTTGGGTAAGGGCCATTGGGGAGCCAGAAATAATCAATGGCAAATGTGTGAGGTTAATTGGAACCTTTCAAGATATTGATAGACGAAAAAAGACTGAAATCGAATATTACAAGGTTAGTGATAGACTTGCCTTGGCAACTGATAAGGCCGGAATTGGAATTTGGGAATACGATATCAAAAGAAATGAACTCTTGTGGGATTCCAACATGTATAGCTTATACGGAATCGAAGAATCTGATTTTAAAGGAGTTTTTGAAGCCTGGGAATCATGTGTCTTACCGGAAGATTTGGAAAGATCATCCAATGAAGTAAAAGATGCTATTGAAGGGAAAAAGAACTTTGATACTACCTTTAGGGTGAAATGGCCAAACGGTGATATTAGATGGATAAAGGCCGAAGCCACGGTTACAAGAGACAACAATGGAGAGGCAACTAAGATGATAGGTGTCAATGTGGACATTACCGAATTAAAAACAACAGAATTACAACTTGAAACCAGCGAGGAATCACTACAGGGAGCTTTTGAAAACTCTTCGATTGGTATGGCGCTTGTTGCTTTGGACGGTAAGTTCATCAAAGTAAACCAAAGTCTTTGTGAAAGTCTTGGATATAGTAACGAGGAATTGTTGCAACTTACCTTTCAGGATATTACCCATCCAGATGATTTGGAAATTGATTTGGCCTCATTAGGTGAAGTTGTGGAAGGCAAGCGAAGCACCTATCAAATAGAGAAAAGATATTTTGATAAAAGTGGCCAATTGGTGTATATATTACTTACGGTTACATCGGTCAAGAACTTAGATGGTACATTATCTCATTTTATATCCCAAATTGTAGATATTTCCCCGCGAATCAAAGCAGAGAAAAAATTGAAGAACCTACTTCAATTGACTACCAACCAGAATGACAGTCTTTTGAATTTTGCCCATATAGTATCGCACAATTTGCGATCAAATGCGGCCAATCTTACCATGATTTGTAAGTTTCTTTCAGAAGATGGATTAAAGCAAGAAGAACAAAAGGAAATGATCCACATGCTTAGCAGAGCATCCGAAGGGCTGAATGAAACCATAACACATTTGAATGAAGTTGTTCAGGTAAAATTGGAAACAGATAAAAAACTTAAAGAAGTCCATCTGCGCAACACTTTTGATAAGATTTTGGAGGATGTAAATGCGTTGATACTCGAGAACAAAATCAATGTGAACATCAATATTCCGGATAACTTTAATGTAAAAGGAGTGCCTGCATATATTGAAAGCATTTTTTTAAATTTAACCACGAATGCCATTAAATACCGCGATCCTGAAAAGGAACCAACACTTACCATACAATCCTATATCGAAGATCAATTTATAGTATTATCTGTAGAGGATAATGGAAGGGGTATTGATTTAGAAAGGTATGGAAAGAAAATTTTTGGAATGTACAAAACGTTTCATGGAAATACAGATGCCAGGGGAATAGGTCTTTTTATCACGAAAAATCAGATTGAGTCCATGGGCGGTACTATTGAAGTCGAGAGCGAAGTTGGTGTTGGAACCAAGTTTAAGGTTAAGTTATTGAAGGTGTAGTAGCATGTAGCAATAGCTTTGGCTCTAATTAAAATGCTCCGATTAATCGGAAGCCTTTTATGTTAATCTCTTTCTCTCATTAGACGTGATAAGGTCTCGGGTCTCATTGCCAAAAATGAAGCCAAATATTTTTTAGGAATCCTATCAACAATATGGGGTTTGCTGTGCTCCATAAAATAGTCCAACCGTTTGCTTGCATTGGGGATTCTTGCTAAATATACTCTTTGCTCTGCCAGAATATAATACTCCTCAAGGAGAATACGGTTTATTTGACGCATCTCTGGAAAGTGATCCCAGCAATATTTGTAATCTTCGTATTCTAAGTAATCACAATAAGTTTTTTCCAGACTTTGTATATTTTCTTGGCTTTTTTCATTTCTAAAAAAGCCGGTAATGGAGCTGAAAACTTCATTTTCTGTGTCCACCCAAGTTGTAATCTCTGAAGAATCAATTTCAAAATACCCTCTGACCATGCCTTTTTTAATGAAATAGAGTCTGGCACATATTTCCCCTGCTTTACTGATCATTTCTTTTTTTTCGAAAGAGCAGGTCTTTATATTTTCAAATAGATACGATTTTAGACTTGGACTTAAGGGACAAATAGCATTGAGAAAGGGAATTATGAACAGATTTTTCTCAATATTCTCGCTATGAAGCATTTAAAACGTGGTTTAGTTTGAAAAGATTGTTGGTAGTAAAAATAACATATTGTCCTTAAATTAAATCATGATTGGTTATAAAGTAGTGGAAACGTATGATTTATCATGTAAAGTGTAAATCGGAGCAACCCAAAATAAAAAAGCCTCCGGTTACAGGAGGCTTTTTTAATCAAAATGTTGGTTTTAGTATTATTTGTATTCTTCAACCCGAGCGTCATCGATAACTCCTTTCCAATCAAGTCCAAAAGCAAAATCGTATCTGTTTCCATCGGAGTCCATGTACGGCTCCATATCTCTAGGGACATCTTCAAACTGTTCTTCAACGGTCATCATATTCTTTGGCATTTGAAATGGTAATAAGGCTGAAGGCTCTGTTTTACCGGAGATGATATCCATTAAAGCCTGGTCTTGTACACCCATATGCACTAAAATAGCGTCCGCTGCAGGTTCAATTTCTGCAAAAACCATTGGTTTGGATGCTTTAACCATAACCACAACGGGTTTATCCCCCATTTTTCTTTTGGTGTCCGTTACCAATGCCATATCGGAAATATTAACTGCCGTAATAGTTTTGCCTTTGTAGGAACGGTTGGCAACATCCTCTAAGGGGCTTCCTGCTGCCAAACTGGTTTCTCTGGCATGTGCAGCTGTATAGGTGCCGTATTGCAAACTAATGGGTACATATCCATTACCTCCTTTTTCCGTATCCGCTATATCGTAACCCACACCGCCATTGGGACTTTGTATGCCAATCAATGCAAAATCAGCATCATTGGGTTCATCCACAACTTCGAAATACTTGGCAACCACTTCCATATTAAATGGGTGTTCGGTACGTTCGGGGGTTGCAACACCAAACCAGTTAACGGTTGGAGCAATGTAGCGCTGTGGCACATACACTTTTTTCTTTGATTCTATAGGTAGAGTTTCTTCACTGTTCTTTAGCATTACCACAGATTTGAGCTGTGCATTGTATCCAGCTTTCATAAATTCCGAATTGCCCACTATTTGTTCTGTTTCCGCTACATCCAAGTAAGGATTTTCGAATAGGCCGGTCCTAAAAATATTTTTAAGTAATCTAACCGCAGAAGTCTCAAAACGTTTTCTCATATATTCCTCTCCATGTTCTTCAACCCCCATTTGATAGGCTTCGATAACAGGGCCCATCTCGTTGTTGCCCCCAAATTGGTCACAACCTGCCTCAATAATCTTGTAATGTCTTTCTGCAACGCTTAAATTTTCCACACCCCAAGGCTTACCTCTAAACTCATATACATTGGGCGCATCGCTGGTAATTCCCCAATCGGTGCATACAACACCGTCATAACCATATTTACCTCGCAGAAGGTCTGTAATAAGATATTTATTGTAGGCATTACCCACATTTTCCCCATTCTTCGTGTCTTGGTTGTAGGATATGGTGTAATAGGGCATAACTGCCGTGGCCATTTTGGTTGGTCCTTTCAAATCGAAGGCACCTTCCGTAAAAGGCTTTAAATGGTCCTCTAGATTTTTTCCTGGATAAACGGCATATGAGCCATACCCAAAATGTCCATCACGACCACCTTCTTCGGGACCACCTCCGGGCCAGTGTTTTACCATGGCATTTACACTTTGGTTGCCCCAATCTCCATTTTCGGAGGCTTGGAATCCCTCAACGTATGCTCTTGCCATATCTGCAGCAAGTTTTGGATCTTCTCCCATTGTTCCATCGAAACGTGACCAACGTGGTTCGGTGGCCAAATCTATCTGTGGGGACAGCGCTGTTGCAATACCCAATGCCCGATATTCTTTGGATGCAACTTCTCCAAATTGTTGCATCAAAGAAGGGTCAAAGCTTGCCGCTAACCCCAAAGTGCTGGGCCACATAGAAATCTGTCCACCTGCCCCGGCATTAAATTCTGCATAGGAGTCGCTCCCATGCCTAGGATCCGAACTGGTATTGATGGGAATTCCCAGACCAACGCCTTCTACCAAGCTTTGGGCATTATTGTTCCATTGTGCTGATATTGCGGGGGATTCCACACTTGTTATCAACACATGGCGTAGATTATCCTCAAGAAGAAATTTCTTTTGAGGATCGGAAAGATCACTGGGTTTAGCTCCACTTTCGTCGTAAGGTTTACCATTATAGGTAACCGCACCAAAAAAGCTATTACCTCCTCCGGGAATGGATTGATGGGCACTATACAACATTAAACCGGCAATTTGTTCCACGCTCATTTTTGAGGCTAAGTCATTCGCTCTCTTATCAGCTGTCAGTCTCCAATCTTCATATGGATCCAAGGTGCCATTTTTGTTCAGGTCCTTGAAGGCTAATCGATCTACAGTTAAAATGGATATTTCCGAAGTTGGACTATACCCTAGGGTTTCTCCATTTTCATTGTGTACTAGGTTAAAGCCTTCCTTAGTTTCCTCTGTAAATTTTGGGTTACAGCCCACAAGTAAGACAGCTATGAGCAAACTACTTATTCGTATGTTTTTTTCAAAAGGTTGCATAGTATTCTTGGATTTATTTGTTGTTAAGGAACAGTTAAAGGTAATCAAGCATTTTATAAACAAAAAATGGCCTTGTATTGCTACAAGGCCATAGGTACTAAACGAAAAACGCTTAACTAAACTCAATTAAACTATTTAATACCCTGGATTTTGAGTAAGTGCATTACCACTAAGGTCAATGGCCGTTACCGGAATAGGGAACAGGTCCATAAAAGCTTGGTAAGTCCTAACCTTAGAATCTAATGATGAAATAGTTCTGTTTTCATTGACAACATAAGTGTTCAATACATCAACAGTTACGCCCCATCTTCTTAAGTCAAACAAACGGTGACCTTCCATTCCCAACTCCAATCTTCTTTCGAACCTAACAGCTTTTCTTGCTTCGTCAGCATTTGCAAAAGACCCATAAGGCTCAATTTGATAGTTTGCAGCAGGTGCATCACCAGCTTCATTCAATACATATGAAGAATTTTTAGCTCTGTTTCTTACTTCGTTCACATAATTAAGGGCTGTAGGCAGATCACCAGTCTCAACCGCAGCTTCTGCAGCCATAAGCAATACATCGGCATAGCGCATTATAGCATAGTTAAGACCTGAGTGTTGTTGACCCCAAGCACCTGTTCCTTGACTGGCATCCAATTCATTGGCCTGATACATATTTTTTGCAGCCAAATATGGTCCAGAAATATCAGCATCTGTTGCACGAATCCATTCTTGACCGGGCATGATTCCAAATCCATTGTAATCAATTCCTCTACGACCTACGGTATAGTCCAATCTAGGATCTAACGGTCCAGTATGTGGTGTAAATGGTTCGTCAGTGGCAATCTCTTGATCATTTGTAACATCTGTTTGGTTATAGGTATCCAACAAAGGCAGACCGCTTCCATCTGTTTGGAAGGCATTTACCAAATCTTGGGTTGGTTGGTAAAAACCACAACAAGTGTTGATTGGTCCACCACCTGGGAAGTTCAATGTTCCTCCTACGTTACCGTTTAGGGATTGTCCACCATCAGCTGCATATTGAACAGCAAAAATAGATTCTTCGGAGTTTTCACCTGCAGCATTGAAATTGTCTACAAATTCAGCATTCAAGCTATGTGGACCATTGTTGATAACATCTTGAAACAACGTTAAGGCAGCACCCCAATTTGATTGGTAAAGCTGTGTTTTACCCATAAAGGATTTGGCAGCCCAAGAAGTTGGTCTTCCTGCTTCAGATTGTGAATCTGGTAGATTATCAATCGCATATTGAAAATCTGCTTCAACCTGACTCCAGATAGGACCGGAGTTTGGTTGATTGAATTCAACATTGGCATAGTTTTCCTCAGAAATATATGCTGGATTTCCAAACATTTTCTGAAGCTCAAAGTTAAAGTATCCTCTTAGAAAACGTGCCTCTGCCAATTGCGCGGAGAAATCACCTTCTTCTATGCTGCCTATCAATGAGATTACGGCATTGGCGCGGTTTACACCTGCATATAAAGACATCCATTTACCTAAAATGTAAGGATTACTTGTTTGAATATCATACGTTTCCAACTGGAACAATTCAACTTGATCCCCATCGGTACTTCCTTTGTGGGCATCATCCGACATGGCATCACACCACCAGTTGTCTGGGGAAATGGCAAATCCATTACCCAATTGGTTCAATCGTACACCGTCTAGAGCAGAATAGGCACCTGTCAATAAAAGATTCACTCCGGTTTCATTGGCTGTTGCCTCTTCGGACAATACACCAATGGGAGACTGCTCTGTAAAATCATCTTTACAAGAAAATGCAGTACCTACTAGTATAGCAATAATAAATATTCTCTTAATCATTTTTTTTTAGAATTTTAAGTTAACGCCAAACGTATAAACTTGAGCCAAGGGATAAGGAGCTGTATCAATTCCCTGGGTAAGGTTGTCCGCTGATCCACCAGCAACAAGAATTGGAATTTCAGGATCCATTCCGCTGTAATCCGTTATGGTGAACAGGTTGGAAGCTTGTAGGTAGAGTCTTATCTGATTCATACCCAATTTGTCCAAAACAGTATCTGGGAGTGTGTATCCTATTTGAAGGTTTTTCAACCTTAGGTAGGAAGCATCTTCCACAAAATAAGAGTTTGGGCTTGTCTCACGGTTAACAACAGATGTTCCAAGGGCTGGAAGTGTACCACCTGTATTTTGCGGTGACCAAGAATCCAATACTCGTGTACTTCTGTTACCGAAGAAGAACGTTGGGAAATCGGTAAAGATCTTGGAATAGTTATATACATCTCTTCCTTGAACTCCTGAGAAGAATGCGGACAAATCCCAATTTTTATACCCTAGGCTAAGGTTGATACCGTATGTGAAATCGGGATGTGGAGAACCAATTTTAGTTCTATCATCATCATTGATCACCCCATCATCATTAACA
The DNA here is from genome assembly GCA_040285615.1 of Allomuricauda sp. GTDB lineage: Bacteria > Bacteroidota > Bacteroidia > Flavobacteriales > Flavobacteriaceae > Flagellimonas. The sequence goes on along the minus strand of JAVJRL010000009.1, from coordinate 250,958 downwards.
TCTCTGTATTTGAAACGGCCGACACCATCAGCATCATTTTCAAATTGTTGGTCTGGAGACGAGCCCACCTCTGACTCGTCCTGGAAGATACCAATCACATCAAAACCGTAAAAGTATGAAATAGGTTCACCTACTTCGGTAACTGTGATGGCACCGCCCCTAAATCCAGGATTCCCGAATTGTTGGTTATAAATCAAGTCCGTAACCTCATTTTTATAAGAGGAAACATTTACATCCACTCCATAAGAGAATCCGGAATCTGTTTGGTCTCTATAGCCAATGGCCAAGTCAAAACCTTTGTTCTCGATACTTCCCAAGTTCACAAAAGGAGCATTGGCATCAGGAGCTGTTGTACTGATCAACTGTAGATCCTGAGCAATCAAATCCTCTGTTGTAATCTTGAACAATTCAAATTCCACGCTCAGCTTGTTATCCAAAAAGCCCAATTCAACACCAGCGTTGCTTGTTTGAGAGGTTTCCCATCTCAAGTTTGGATTACCAATCGCGGATACGATTGCGCCTGTTGAAGGAGAACCTGAACCGTTAAAGGCATAGTTGGATTGTGCAACATCAATACCAGCTTGTGTAAGTGTTGGACCAACCACAGGTATCTGTTGGTTACCCAATTCACCGTAAGAAGCTTTGAACTTAACACGATTCAACCAGCTTGAATCAAACCAATCTTCTTCACTCAACAACCAACCTGCACTAACTGCTGGGAACGTATCGCTTTGATTGTCTCCCAAGAAATTTGAGGACGTATCTCTACGTAATGTAGCAGTCAAATAATACTTGTTGTCGAAAGAATAGTTGACACTTCCGAAAACGGAGAACAGGGAAGTGGTGTTATCACCAGAACCTACAATAGGATCTCCTGTACCAGTACTAGGAAGGTAATAATCCGGAGTTTCAAACAAGAAGTCTGTTACTGTTACAGATTTGAACTTGCTTCTATTTTCAACTGCTTCTAGACCAACAAGTGCATTAATAGTATGCTTGCCATAGGATTTGTTGAAGTTCAAAGTATTGGTCCAAATCCAACTAAAGCTATCGGTATCCGACTCAGTCAAAGAGTTTGATGATCTTGCTTCCGAATGCTCAGGATTGGTCGGCAAGAAAGCTCTTGTGCTCAAAAGCTCTGCATCGCCACCAATGGAAGATTTTAGCGTAAGTCCATCTACCACTTCATAGGTTGCATAGATGTCACCCAAAATCCTGAAGGTCTTATAAAAGTTGTCACCAGCTCTTCTAAGATCTGCAACTGGGTTGGTAGGGTTTGAAAGGTCCAATGCATTGGAGTAAGTTCCCGCAAAGTTTCCAGCATCCGTGTAAGCAGGCAATAGAGGAGAATTCCTCATAGCCAACATCAATGGGCTGCCACCAAGACTAGTGTTTGGATTCTTTGGAGCGCTACTGTTGGCAAAAGATACGTTCAAATGTTGTCCTATTCTAACTTTTCCCCAACCTTGAACTCTGAGTTTACCCGCATAAGTCCCCTTTTAAAGGAAGACTCCAATTGGATTCCCTGACGGTTTAAGTAAGATGCGGTCATAGAGTATTTGGCCCCAGCGTTACCATTTTCCATACGCAACGATACATTTTGCGTTGGCGCACTTCTAAAGATATCATCAAACCATGATCCACCTGACCTTGCCGTTACTGGTTCTGGCGCTCCTAAAATGGTTGATGGTACTACAGGAGAAGCTCCGTCGCCATATTGTGCATGTGTTGGCGCCTGACCTACATTGTTGAAACTGTCCCAAAACATTTGGGCATGTTGTTGTGGGTTTAAAAGACCGGGAAGGTTAGCTGCTCTGGAAAAACCAGTGTACATATCCAAAGATATTTCAGCCGTTTCCATATTGTAGCCCCCGTTTTTAGTGGTAACAATAACAACACCATTGGATGCCCTTGCACCATAGATAGATGCTGCACCATCTTTCAAGACGTTCATCTGAAGGATGTCCGCAGGATCAATGGCATTTAAAATAGAACCATCTGTGGTTTGTACACCGTCAATAATGAAAAGCGGATCGTTACCGTTAGTGGAACCAAAACCACGAATACGAATCGTAGGTGAGGAGCCTGGAACACCGGAGTTAATAAGAGATACACCTGTAACCCTACCTTCCAAGGCTTCTGCGGCATTCACAATCGGTGCCTTGGTCGCTTCAGAAAGATCTACGGAAGCAACGGAACCAGTAAGGTCACCTCTTGTTTGCGTAGAATACCCAAGTACCACCACTTCGTCAAGCTGGCTGGCATCTTCCATAAGCGTAACATCGATTACGGATCTACCATTAATAGCTACTTCCTGTGTTGAGAATCCAACATAGCTAAAGACCAAAGTAGCACTTCCGTCTGCGCTAATGGTGTAATTACCGTCGAAATCGGTCTGAGTACCATTTGTGGTTCCCTGTACCAATACGTTGGCACCGATTAATGGTTCACCATTTTGGTCGGTAACCGTACCAGTAATTTGTAATTGTTCTGGACTCGGGTTGAAATCCAAAGGATTTTCATGGGCTCTAATTACTGTGCTGCTGAACAGCATCAATAAAAATCCTAGAGCAAGAGATAGACATGGCCTTCCATGTTTGGGCCATGAACAACTGTTTTCATTCATAATGATCAAGGTTTGTCTAGTTAGTTAATACGTACGAGATTTAGTTTAAATAGTTAAAATTTAAGTTAATTTTTTATGAAAATAACAGAATAATGTTAATAAAACACTTCAACTGTCAACTACAAATTAAAACATTATTTTTCCGAAAAAACAAATTGATAACTAGATTTTTATTATATCCATAAAATCCTAGGGATATATTATGGTTTTCGCAAACGTTTTCGAAAGAAATTAATTAGAACAGGACATAATCAATAAATTCAATTAAGATTTGCTTAACAATTCCTTAACAGTGGGATTTTAAAGGTTTTAGCGGTTTTTTGGAACCGTGTGCAAAGTGTTGGACTTTATGGAAAAGATGTGTTTTGATAACAAATCGGATATAAAAAGTGATTTTTTTTGAAAAAAAATAAAAATGATGTAAAAACCTCAAGAATTTATAATATTGCGGTATCGATAACCGTGAATGTGGTTTTTTGTCATTCTGTCAAAAAGTAATTATCGATTATTTCAACCCGACAATAAAGCATACCTCAACCAATGAAGATATCCAGAACATTATTCCTATTACTTTTTTTACTTGTTATTTCCTGTGGTAAAAAGGAGGATACAAAACATTTATTTGAATTGCTGGAACCCAATACTACCCATGTTGACTTTAACAATCAATTGGTAGAATCGGATACTATGAACATTGTTGGCTTTGAGTATATGTATAATGGTGCAGGGGTCGGTATTGGAGACATCAATAATGATGGATTGAAGGATGTTTATTTCACGGGCAACCAAGTTCCTGATAAGCTCTACCTTAATAAAGGGAATTTTGAATTTAAGGATATTACCGAATCTGCCAATATTGTTAGCACAGGGTGGTCCAATGGAGTGACAATGACGGACATCAACGAAGATGGATTATTGGATATTTATGTAAGTCGTGGTGGAACCCGTGATTGGCCAAGGGAGGATTGGGCAAACAGAATGTTTGTGAACAATGGCGATGGTACCTTTACCGACCGAGCAAAAGAATATGGAATTGCCGATACCGGATACAGTGTGCAAGCTGTCTTTTTTGACTATGATAAGGATGGAGACCGAGATTTGTATGTTCTAACCAATGCCTTGGTAGATTATAACAGGAATACTTCCAAATACAAAACCAGCGACGGTAGTGCCGATAGTACCGATCGCCTGTACAGAAATAATGGTGATGGCACTTTTACCAACATTTCACTGGATGCCGGAATTACAATGGAAGGTTTTGGTCTAGGCGTCTCTGTTTGCGATATAAATAAGGACGGGTGGATGGACCTTTACATATCCAATGATTTTCTTACCGATGACCTTTTGTTTATCAATAATCATGATGGGACTTTTACCGATCAGCTAACCACATATTTTAGGCATTTGAGCTATAATGGTATGGGTAACGATGTTGGTGACCTTAATAACGATGGCAATCCCGAACTTTTTACAGTGGATATGTTCCCCAACAGTAATGAAAGGATAAAACAGACTATGATGAAACCAAGTCTAGATGTTTTTTCCCATAATATCAATATTGGATATGCTCCACAATATGTTAGGAATACACTACAGCTCAATAATGGAAACCAAACCTTTAGTGAAATAGGACAGTTCAGCGGCATTTACAATACCGATTGGAGCTGGGCCCCTTTAATTGCCGATTTTGATAACGATGGCCTCAATGATATTTTTATAACAAACGGTTACAGACGGGATATTACCAATTTGGATTATCAATCCTACACCCAAAGACCAGCGAAATACCAAACAGAGGATGAGTTGATCCAGGGGGAACTGGAAAGAGTAAGTAACCTTCCGGAAGTAAAACTGTCCAATTATATCTACAAGAACAATGGTGATCTGACCTTTACGGATAAGATCGAGGAGTGGGGATTGGAGAAACCACTTTACTCTAATGGAGCTGCCTTTGCAGATTTGGATAACGATGGTGACCTGGACCTGGTCATTAATAATATCGATGATCCTGCGAGCATTTATAAAAACAATACCATTGAATTCTCAACACCCGAAAGTCAATCGTTTTTCTTGAATATTGATCTTAAAGGAGCAGAAAACGAAGATGTAACCGGAACGGAAGTCCGAATTTATCATGATGGAAAGTCACAGTATAAGTATGCCTCCACGGTAAGGGGATATTTATCCACCATGGATGCTGAAATGCATTTTGGGCTCGGTAATTCGGAAAAGATAGATTCCATATTGGTAAAATGGAACAATGGAAATCTACAGACCCTTTATAACATAGAAGCCAATCAAAAACTGACCTTGGATATTAGCAAAGCACAGCCAGTTGATAAGGATGGGACTGCAAATGATTCTTCAAAATTGTTCCGAGACATCATACAGGACATGGGTATAGATTATAAACATGTGGAGGATGATTTTGATGAGTTTAAATTACAGACTACCCTGTTAAAAATGAATACCAACTTAGGCCCGGGAATCGCTGTTGGTGATATCAATGGAGATTCTTTGGAAGATTTTTATATCGGTGGCACTAAGGAAAAACCGGGAAAACTATATGTGCAGCTCAATGGCGGCAAATTTGAAGAAAAATCAATTGCATGCGCAGGTTTAAGAGAAGATATGGGTGTTGTTTTTGCCGATTTGGACAATGATGGAGATTTGGACCTTTTATCTATAGACGGAGGAGGAATTGAAGAAATGGCACGTCAAGATTATACCGATGTAATCTATTATAACGATGGTGATGGAAACTTCACCTGCAGTAATGTTTTGACCCGTAAATCTAGGGGCTCCACGGCCGAGTTGACAGATTTTGACAATGATGGAGATCTCGACATCTTTATAGGGGGTAGGGTCATCAATGGTTTTTATCCCAAAAGCCCAAAAAGTTATTTATTAAGAAATGACCCCGATGGATTCAAGGACATTAGTTCGGAGGTATTTGACTCTCAAGAACTGGGTATGGTGAGCGATGCTATTTGGACGGATTTTGATAATGATGGACACTTCGACCTGATATTGGTAGGTGAGTTTATGGAAGTTACTTTCCTAAAAAATGATAACGGCAAATTCAATAATATTACCAAGGGTACCGGTTTGGAATTTACCAATGGCTGGTGGAACAGTATTGCCTCGGGAGATTTCGATTCCGATGGCGATATGGATTATGTGGTCGGTAATTTTGGATTGAACAGTGATTTTAAATGTTCTCCGGAGCAGCCCATAACCATTTATACCAAAGATGTGGATGGAAATGGAACAATAGACCCTCTGATCAGTTGTTATCGAGAAGGCAGGGAACACCTGATTCATACTAGGGATATTTTGGTAGACCAGATCAGTGCCATGAAAGGCAAATTCAAGGATTATGAATCTTATGCAAAGGCGGATTTTGATGATGTGAAGGAAGCAGCAGGATTAAATGACGCAGGTCAATTGAAAGTTTATGATTTTGCTTCCAGTTACATTGAAAATTTGGGTGATGGCAAGTTTAAAATGACTCAGTTGCCAAAAGAAGTTCAGTTTTCACCTGTATTTGGAATGTTGACCGATGATTTCAATGGTGATGGAAATTTAGACCTTTTGATATCAGGCAACCAGTATGATATTGAACCATTTATCGGTAGAAGTGACGCATCCATTGGTTATTGTTTATTGGGTGATGGACACGGTGGTTTCAATGTGGTAGATTCCAACAAAAGCGGTCTTTTGATAACAGGTAGTGCAAAAGGTTCTGCAATCATTCAACTGGAAGATGCCAGCTCCGCCATGCTTGTCGGAATGAATTCAGGAAAACTGTCGGCTTATGGGTACGATAATGTAGGGGTGGCCTCTGTATCGTTGAAACCCAACGATGCTTTTGCTGTGATAACTAGGATTGATGGTAAAAAACGAAAGGTAGAGTTCCCTTATGGTGATACCTATTTGGGAAATTCATCCAGAAAATTGAAGTATAACAAATCGAATACCGCAGAAATAAAAATAACAGATTACCAGGGCAACACCAGGAATCTAAAAATTGTTGGATTGCAATAATTTATTACTGCATATCGAAGATTTCAGCAGCCTTTTTGGCAACATTGATCCTAACTTGGGAGGGGTTGGCCCTACGATAGGCCGCTTTTGTTTTAAAGGCTAAAACAGTTTCAATAGCTGGGTAAACTGTAATGTTCTGGCCCATGGCGCCCTTGGCGGAATAAGCGCCTTCAAAGCGTGCATCATCAACATCTTGCCATAACCACCACATGTAGCCATATCCGTAATTGACGCCGCTTCCTTCAAAAACAGGAACGTTTTTGTTCAATTCTGTATGAGTGGTTCTGGTTTTGAGCATTTCATCCACCCAAGACCCACTTACCACCTGCACGTCTTTCCATTTTCCTTTGTTCAGCATCAACAATCCCAATCGCGCCATATCTCTGGTGGAAAACCACATGGGGTATGCCAAATATTTAGAAATGGAAGTGTTTCCCTGTTTGTGTTGCACAGAGCGGTCCCAGTCCTGCATATGCAATGGATTGGCCAATTGACGCCCCACTTCGTCATAAATATTTGTTCCGGTTTCCTGTTCAAAAATGTAGCCGGCCACATTAAAGTCCCAATTACTGTATAACCAATGGGAGCCTGGTTCAACCGAGCCTCTTTCTGGCGCATATTCCTGCATGCCCCCAGGGTAACCTTCGGGATGATAAACCCCGGACCTGGCAGAGATGATGTTTTTAACAGTGGCCTTTTCTTCAATGGGGAGAATACCTTCCACATCGTCAATCCCCAATTCCTTAATGGTTTTGCTTAAATCGATGGTACCGTCCTCCACATATTGCCCGTAAAGCATGGACAGAACACTTTTTCGGCACGAAGCGACATAACTCAACTCCTGCAAGTCACCAAAATCAAAGACCACTTTTCCCTTGTGCACAATCATAAGCCCTGTAATTTTTGTCCTGTCTATCAAGTATTCCCTAAAAGCTTGGGCTTTATCATTTTGCCATGGTTGGGCTTCTTTTTCGTTAGCAGCATGCCAGACCCTATCTGGAAAAGTTTGTGCTCCCAATGTTAAGGAGCAGCACATTAAAAAAGTGAAAAATAGTCTCATGGTGGTTGGTTTTTGTTATTTGGTTTTGATGAACCAAAGGTTACGGACCCTACCGTTCGATATCCAAACCCCTTTGATTTTTCCGTTCTCTGTTTTGAATTTTAGGTAGGATAAAGGATAGTTTCCCTCCAAAAGATCTTTCTTCTTTTGTTCCAACCTTATTTTTCCGTGCCGAATATGATGTGCATAGAATTCACCATCTTCATAGTGGATGGTATATGTCGTTTGAATTTCTGGACTGTAATAGGTCCCTATATATTCCTTGGCCAAACTTTTGGTCAATTCTTCTTGCTCAAATTTTGAAAATACCGTTGGTTTTCCGCTAGCGGGATAAATGGTCATACCTCCATTTTTAAATTCGATTTTAGTATCATCTCCAGATTGAACGGCTTCAAATTCATCATCTTGAACGGGTAAAAAAGCGCTCCTACCGATGTATAGCGTATCTCCACCTGTGGTTAACATACGTTGGGAATAGGTTTCATCATCCCAATATGTACCAGCATAGGATTCCATTTTCTTCTTGGAAACCTTAACTATTTTCAAATCTTTGTTTTGCAATCTTTCTCCGAAAAGGATTTCCGCAATTTGATTGGATTTTCGTCCAGCTCCTGAACTTGAAAAGTTGGTAATGATGGCAATGCTGGTGCGCTCATTTGGAAAAACGGCAATATTGGATCTAAAGCCACCAATGGAACCGCCATGGCTTACTCGTTTTTTATCAAACAGCTTGTCAACATTAACCCCAAAGGCGTATTTATTAAAGCTTCCGTCATTCAATGGGTCAAGCGTTTGCATGGTATCGAATGCGGCTTTCCACCCAGGTAACGGAGCATAATAGTTCTTCAGATATTTGAGCAGGTCATCTGTTGCGGTGTGCATGTTACCAGACCCGACATAACCCCAATATTCCACCGAGCGAACAAACCCATCCAAAGTTTGGTTGTATGAAGTGGCGTTGTTAGGAACAATTCTGTCGTAGTTAGGTTCAACATAGGTGTCATTCATCCCTAAAGGGATGAAAACTTCCTTCCTCATATAATCTACAAAAGATTCACTGGTGACTTTTTCAATGATGTTGGCCAAGAACATAAAGCCTGTATTACAATACATATATTCCGAACCAGGTTCAAAATTGAGTTCACTCTGCTTGGCCATGATTCTATCCAAATCTGCATTTGTCCTTGCGTCATCACCGCGCCAACCAGCTAACCCGAACAGGGCATGAAGACTTCGTAATCCACTGGTGTGATGAAGCATATGCCTTATGGTGATTTCACTCCCAAAAGGGGCAAGACCATCAATATACTGGTCTATGGTATCATCTACGGAAAGTTTGCCCGCCAAGTGCAGCTTTACAATGCCCAATGCACTGAACTGTTTGGAAACGGAAGCCACATTGAATCTAGTCCCGGTAGTATTTGGAACTAAGTATTCCATACTGGCCAAGCCGTACGCTTGAGAAAAAACTACATCATCACCTTGCATTATGGCAATGGAGCCTCCAGGATGATTGGGCTTGTTCCATGGCAAGAACAAGCTATCTATGTTGGCCAACTGTTCTTCACTGAGTTGAGCATTTACCGAAACGCAAATAAAAAGGGCTAGCCCTAAAAGTAGTTTTGAGAACAATTTCATCATCTTATTTGGCTAAACCTGCTTGCGACAATGTGATCAATAGGGCCAACTGAATGGATTCATCTCCTTCTTCATCGTTCAAGTACCATTCGTGTAATGAGTGGGCTTTGCCACCTTGTCCTCCTCGACCAATACATACAGATGGAATTCCTTTGGAAACAGGTATGTTGATGTTGGTCGACCCACTCCCCAAGCGCGGAGTCTCACCAAAATATTTAGTGGCTGCCATGGTTCTTTGGATCAAGGGTAGGGAAGCGGGTAATTCTCCTGATGGTCTATCACCAATTTTAATGAGTTCGTAAGTTACTTCCCCCTGCACACCACTGTCATTATATTCCGCAATGGCTTTTTCAACGGATTCTTTGAATATGATTTCGATTTCATCCAAGTTTTTTGGATCGATGGCGCGCATGTCCACTTCGATCCAAGATTCAAAAGGAATGGAGTTCACAGAAGTTCCACCTCCGATTCTACCCACATTAAAGCTTGTTTTCGGGATGTTGCCAGAAGTGTACTCCCAAGCTGCTTCAGAAAAAATATCGATAGCCTTTCCCAGGGCATGATGCGGATTGGCCAATCCAAAAGCACCCCAAGAATGGCCGCCTTGTCCTTTGACCATTAATTTATAACGCTTTGAGCCTAATCCGGCATTACTGATTCTACCGAGACCACCACCATCAATGGCAATCCAGGAATCGATATCTAGTCCGGATTCATTGAACATGTATTTCATACCGCGCAGGTCGCCAAGCCCTTCTTCGCCTACCGATCCTACGAACAACAAATCTTTTTCTGTTTTTATGTCGGCTTTGTTCATGGCCTTGAGCATACTGATCAGCATGGCCAAGCCTCGAGTATCATCACCGATACCCGGAGCTTTTAGGGTATCCCCCACTTTTTTAACCGTAACATTGGTTCCTTCGGGGAAAACAACATCCAAGTGTGCATCAACCCCTACATAACCGGATTCGCCTGCGGTTCCTTTTCGCAACCCGATAACATTCCCCACCTTGTCCGTCCAAATGCTATCCAAGCCTGCTTCTTCCAGCATTTTGGCAAATACCTTACCTTTTTTATCTTCCATAAAGGGAGGGGCCAAAACTTCGGTCAACGTAATCAGGTCTTTAGTGGTTTGGTCCATTTGTGCTTTGATATGCCCAAAGGCTTCCTTGATTTGTTTTTTCTTGGCCAATCGTTCTACTTCCTTCGTGTATTTTTTGTCGATTTCAGTATTTTCTTGTGCCAAAGCCGTATGGCTCCAGATGACTGTTAGCATTAAAATGCTGAGTGTAAGATGCTTCATTTTCAAGTTGTTGATCTATTGTTTTCTTAATACTATTCCTGATTTGATATCCTTGAATTCACCATTGTCAACTGCCAAATTACCATTTACGATTACAAATTCTATCCCTTCGGAATATTGGTGTGGTTTTTCGAAAGTGGCTTTGTCAATAACAGTTTCTGGATTAAAGATGGTAATATCTGCCCTTAATCCCTCTTTGATCAACCCGCGGTCGGATAAGTTAAGACTTTGTGCTGGCAAATAGGTCATTTTTCGAATAGCCTCGCTTAGTTCCAAGGTATTTTTCTCCCGAACATACCGTCCAAGGACCCTTGGGAAGGTTCCATACCACCTAGGGTGCGGGTGACCCATTCCAGGTTCCACCAATCTACCGTCTGAACCTATCATGGTAAACGGATGCTTCATGATGCGCTCTACATCTTCTTCCGCCATGGCGTGGAAAACACAAGAGGCGCCACCGTTCAATTGCGCTTTAATGACCATATCGGCACCATTTTCCACCGATGGTTCCAAGTCGTTCTGTTCGCACCAGTATTTCAATGTTTTTCCTTCCAGTTCCGGCTGCCATTTAACCTTGGCAAATTGAACCCTATCGAGATCGGAACCTCCCCGATCATTAAGGATATTGAAAACGATTCCATTTCTTATACTGTCTCTCAACACTGGGTCTGCAACACGTTCCTTAAAGGCTTCTTGTCCTCCGGCTCTTGCCCAACTGGGAATTAAAACTGAAATCCCAGTGTAACTTGCGGCATAAGGGTATTGGTCCATTTTGATGTCAAGTCCCTTGGCTCGGGCGGAATCCACCATAGCGAGGGTTCGCGCACTTTTTCCCCACATGGGTTTTCCAATGGCCTTATGATGGGTGAGTACTACCGGAATATCCGCATCCTCTGAAATTTTTATAGCTTCGGCAACGGCATCAAAAAGTCCCAAGCCTTCTTCTCGCAGGTGTGAGGTGTAAATACCACCATAACTTGAGGCTACTTTGGAAAGACTGATTACTTCATCCACTTTGGAAAAGGCCCCGGGCAGATATTTTAAACCTGTTGAGATGCCAAAGGCACCATCTTTCATGGCACTGTCCACTTCAGCTTCCATAGCTTTGAGTTCTTCTGCCGTTGGCCCTCTGTTCTCAAGCCCCATAATATTTCTTCGAATGGTATTGTGGCCTACCAAATAGGCCACGTTCATCCCAACTCCTTTTTGCTGAAGACTATCCATGTACGGTTTTAGCGGGTAAGGAGAGCTTCCGTCCGGCCCACCCAATGATGTGGTGACCCCTTGCCTAACATGACTCTCGCAAGAGTTAAGTTCCATGATGGGCTCGATATGGGTGTGCATATCAATAAAACCTGGTGAAACAGCCAATCCAGATGCATCAATTATTTTACCAGCCTTTGCATTGTTCAATTCTCCCATGGCAACAATCATGGAGTCTTTAATAGCAATGTTGGTAACCACTGGATCCCCACCTTTGCCATCGTAAACGGAGCCGTTTAAAATTAAGATGTCATAGGTATCTTGGTTACCGCAGGAGAAAACCCATAGTAGGCATACTCCCAATAGTGTTTTAAAAAGTGTGTTGGAATTAGTTTTGGTCATAATTATGTGGTTGTTTATAAAGTAATATTGGCCGTGTTTTTTTCTCTGAGTTGTGCAAATGCTTTTTGAAGCTTGAAGGTGACTTTGCCGATTTCATTATTGTTATAAAAGGTATGGGAACCCAATTGGGCGATAGAAGCCACTTGAGTGGTTGTGCCAGTAAAAAAGGCCTCATCCATATATTCAATTTCATTTTCGGCAACGGGTTTCTCGTTTACAGGTATACCTAGGTCATTACAAAGCTTAAGAACAATCTTTCTTGTAATGCCGTTCAAGATATGTTCGTTGGCCGGATGGGTAACAACCGTTCCGTCTTTAACGAAAAAGATATTGGTATGGGACCCTTCTGAAATAACACCATCCCTGACCAAAGCAGCTTCATTGGTATTTGCATTCATCGCATCTTCGTTGGCCATGATATTGCCCAACAATGAAATGGATTTAATATCGCACCGATGCCATCTAAAATCAGGTTCTAAAATGGCCTGCATGTTTTTTGTGTTGATGTCGGGTAAGGAGTAAGGGAGGGCATACATCATCACAGTTGCAGGAACACCTTTTGGATACGAGTGTTTTCTAGGAGCTACTCCACGGGTCACTTGCATATAAATCAAGCAAGATTCGTCCGTCAAATTGGAGGATTTAAGCAGTACTTCCAAATTATCATTGATTTCCTTGACATTGTATTGGATTCCAATTTTTTGGAGGTTGTCCTGAAGTCTGTCGAGGTGGGCCTTTTTATAGAAAAGACCATTCTCCAATTGAACCATTACTTCGTAAATACCATCTCCGAATAAAAATCCTCGGTCAAAAACTGATATTTTAGCGTCTTCAGCAGATACTATTTTACCGTTCAAATAGACTTTTTTGGGAAAGTTTCCTTTGGGCAACATGTAAGGTTGGTTTTAAGCAGAAAAACGCAATTCGCGCTTTTGGTAATCTTGTTGTGTGAAGGTAACTGTTATTTCTTAAAATTAAAATTCAGCCATAAAGTTTGGTAAGGTGTTAAAATAATTTTGTGAAATTTTTGAAAAGCATTGGGTCTTTTTGAGAAATTCATTCCCGTTAACAATAGATTTAGATGGTAAGTTTTAATTTTTGGAGAGTTTTGACGTACTTCACAAAAAAGAAAAAGTATGATCATTTTTGTTGATATGGACGAGGTAATTGCAGATGCCTACCAAGCCCATATAGATATTTATAACCAAGAATTCAACACTCAAATAACTGCAGAAGAATGCTATGGCAAAGAGTTTTGGCAAGTTGTTCCTGAAGCACATCAGCAATCCATAAAAGACCATACAAGACGGGATGGTTTTTTTCAAGATTTGAAATTAATTGAGGGCAGCCAAGAAGTACTAGAGGAATTAAGCAAAAAGCATGAGGTTTATATTGCTTCGGCCGCCATGGAGTTCCCGCAATCCCTAAGGGAGAAATCCGATTGGCTGGATGAGTTTTTCCCTTTTATTCCTTGGCAAAACCGAATATTGTGCGGCAACAAACATGTTTTAAAGGGCGATGTGCTCATCGACGATCGTAGCAAAAACCTGGAGCCTTTTGATGGTAGGTCGATTATGTTTACTTCGCCCCATAACACCAATGTGAACACCTTTGAACGGGCCAATTCGTGGAAGGATATCGCCGATAAACTTTTGTAACTTGTAACCTCCATGCAAAAGAATTTATCCAGATTTTTAGTTTTAAGTGGTATGCTAATGCTTCAAGCCTGTGCCGGGCAATCCCATTTGGTACAGGAAGAGTTGGAAACGGTTACCAAAGAAAACTTAAAATATTACCTCTATTACCCAGAGGATTATTTTGATTCGGAACAAGATTTTGCCCTGTTGCTCTTTCTCCATGGAGGTGGCGAATCAGGAAGGAATGTTCAGGAAATCAAGAAAAGTGGTCCTCCTAAAATGTTGGTAGAGGGAAAGCAGTTCCCGTTTTTAATTTTGGCACCACAAAATTCACATGCAAAAAAATGGTGGAACACGGACGCGGTCGTTCAATTGTTGGATTCGGTGGTCAATACCAATAGAGTAGATAAAAAAAGAATCTACTTAACGGGGTTGAGCAGGGGAGGCAGTGCCTCTTGGGAGTTGGCTACGCAATATCCATACAAGTTTGCGGCTATGGCCGTAGTTTGTGGCATGACGCCTTTGCCTTATGCACATTGGATCGATAAGGATATGCCCATCTGGATTTTTCATGGTGATCAAGATGATGTAATCCATGTGGAGGAATCCGATCGAATGGTCGAGAAGCTCCGTGAAATGGGGCATGATGTACGATATACCAGATACAAAGGTGTAGGCCATAATGCATGGAGCAGGGCTTATACTACGGATTCGTTATATACATGGCTGGCCAGTCAAAAACGCATAAAATGATATTTATGAGATACGCGTTTTTTTTGCTATTCCTTTTTTTGATGATGAGTTGTCGTCAACAGGCGAAAAATGATAACAGCGAATCCGTTCAAGTAGACACCGGGATGGTTTTGGATTCTGTTTCGATGGATACTGTTTCAACTGAAAAAGAACCAGTTTTTAAAACATTTGAAGATCTGGCAGATACCACTTTTGTTAGATTGGCCGACTTCAGTGACGATTTCGCCTATGATATGCGCTACGCAACCGAAAATAATTTTTTAAAAGCCAAAGTGTATGATTGTGCCGAATGCTATACTCGGGTAAAAACGGCAAAGGCCTTGATTGAGGCTAATAAGAATTTTATGAAAAAAGGGGTGAAAATCAAGTTTTTTGATTGCTATCGACCCAATTCTGTACAGTACAAAATGTGGGAAATTGTACCCAATCCTCAATATGTGGCTAATCCCGATAAGGGTTCCATACACAATAAAGGAGGTGCCGTGGATATCACTTTGGTGGATATGGACGGCAAAGAACTTGATATGGGGACTGATTTTGACTACTTCGGAAAAAGAGCCTATCATGATAACATGGATTTGCCTCATGAGATATTGGACAACCGCAAATTGCTTAAGGAGACCATGGAAGCACATGGTTTTTGGTCCATCCGAACGGAATGGTGGCATTACAACCTTTCGGCGGCCTCCAACGATAGGGTAGCCAATTTTAAATGGGAATGTAATGACTGATTAAAAATTGATTCATATGAACGCACAGATAAAAATCACCCTTCTTTTCTTATTATTTTCAATGGTACTATCTGCACAGCAAACCATAATGCCGTTATGGCCTGAGTCCATTCCCAATCAAATGGAAACTTCCGAAAAAGAAATGGTGGAACATACAGAGGATGGGATTGTTTGGATTACCAATGTTCAAAAACCGACTTTGGAAGTCTACTTGCCCGCACAAAGAAATAGCAACGGAAAGGCTTTGGTTATTTTTCCAGGAGGAGGATATTATGGCTTGGCCTACGATTGGGAGGGCACAGATATAGCAAAAGCTTTAAATGCGAAAGGGGTGGCCGGTATTGTAGTAAAATATCGTTTGCCACGTTCCAAGTCAATTACCAAAAATAAAAAGGTGGTTCCGCTTCAGGATGCACAGCGTGCCATTAGATTGGTAAAATTAAACGCAAAGGCATGGGGTTTGGATTCCAATGCCATAGGCATTATGGGATTTTCTGCGGGAGGCCACTTGGCATCCACTCTGGGTACCCATTACAAAGATGAAGTTTACGAAAAACAGGACGAGGCCGATGATTTATCCGCACGACCCGATTTTATGGCATTGATCTATCCAGTAATTACTCTTGAAATTCCTAGCACGCATACGGGGTCTAGAGTCGCTTTAGTGGGGGAGAGCCCCACCCAAGAGGAGGTCGATTACCTGTCCAACCAAAAACATGTGGAAACTACAACCCCACCGACCTTTTTGTTGCACGCCATGGACGATAGCGCTGTACCAGTTGAGAATACCTTGATGTTCTTTGAATCGCTAAACAAACATGATGTGCCTGCGGCCATGCATATTTACCCTAATGGAGGGCATGGCTTTTCCTTAGGATTGGAAGATGGCAAGCCAAAAAACTGGATAGAGCTGCTGTTTGACTGGCTAGAAAACTTGGATTAGTCGAACACTTTTCTACAGTCCAAAATCCATAAAGCATCGTTATTGGTCTTTGTGAAGAAGAGGTAACGATTCCCCCCATCTTTGATTTTATGCTTTTTGCGAAGCTCCGCAACCGACATAGGGAAGTTCCTTGTGGTAATATTGGCTTTTGAGATTGCCATTGATTTCAAAGACTTTTTGGAATAGGGGAGTGATTTTTCGATTTTAAATCTTCTTCCTTGAAACTCCACCAATTCTTCGGAGGTGTACAAATGGGAATGGCGATGCAGTTTTTTTAAGCCAAAGTGCTTGGCCACGGATTTAAATCCGCCAGATTTTAAAATGGCCGCATTGGGTTCGTATAAGTATGAAGACGGTTCTCCAATATCGATTTGGGCATCTTGTTCCCCTTGCAATTCAAAATCGAACAAACTGTTTTGTTTTTGCGATACATCAACGGTCTTTATTTTGATGTTTCCTCGGTATCCTTTTTCCAACACAAAGAGGAGTTCCTTAACTTCATTATTGGTGGAAACAACATGAACCTCTTTTACAAAACTTAACTCATCAACCCCTTTTTTTATATCCAAAAGAGGAGAAGTTTTTACCAGGATATGCTGTGATTTTTCAAAAAGCAAAGGAAGATGTTTCGGTAAATTAGGGAGGCAGTCCTCGAGTAAAAACACTTTTCCTTTTTTATCATTTCTTCGTGAAGGGTCAACAAAAACCCAATCAAAATTCGAGGGATATTTTTTTAAAAAATCAATACCATCCACTGGAAAGCATTCAATATTTTCTTGCCCTAAAACTTCAAAATTATGATGAGCAATTTCACTCAATTCCGGGTTGATTTCACAATGCAAAACAGACCCCATTTTTTTGGAAAAAAAATAGCTGTCAACACCCAATCCTCCCGTAAGGTCAACGATTGATTTTCCGTTTACAATTTGAGCTTTGTATTGAGCGGTAAGTTCGGAACTGGTTTGTTCAATATTGAGCTTATTGGGGTAATAAATATTGGGCGTGTTGAACCATGTTGGTAGCTTGTCCTTACACTTTTTCTTTGCTTCAATCTGCTCCGCCAATTCTTTCTGGGCAATCCCTTCAAAAATTGGTTTCGCAAGCAAAACTGACATGATGTCAGATGATAATTTATTATGTATAAAATCCTGTACACCAGTATTTAAAATAAGTTTATTCAAACCGATACTATAGATTTTTGGTCAATTTTTTCACAAAAGAATAATCTGCTAAAAACTCTTTTAAAATCACTTTTATAGCCGTATATCCTGGTACTGCGACCACCATACCTACTATACCAAACAACAGCCCTGCGATGATGATGATCAAGAAGATTTCCAAGGGATGGGATTTTACACTTTTGGAAAAAATAAATGGCTGTGAAAAGAAATTATCAATGAGTTGACCTATGGTCAAACCGATTAAAACATACATGGCTTTGGGCAAAATAACGGTGCTAAAATCAGCATCCAAAAAACTGGTCATTGTTAGGGTGATCATGGTTACCCCACCTATAATCGGGCCAATGTATGGAATGATGTTGAAGAGTGCACACAAGAACGCAATTACAATGGCATTTTCAACCCCTACAATTAGGAGTGCAATAGTATAAATTACAAACAATATAAAAAGCTGAAGCAATATACCTGCAAAGTATCTGGAGAGTAAATTATTGATCTTATCAATGGATTTTACCAGGTTACTTTCTTTGTTGTCTGGAACAAATGTTAAGATTCCATTTTGCATCAACTTGCTATCTTTTAAAAAGAAAAAGGAAATAAAGAGTACGGAAAAAAGTCCGATACTGAAATTACTTAAAGCATTGACAAAAGAATTGAGAAAATTGGGTATAAAGCCAAGGTCCAATCCATTTAAAAAATTTTCCTCAATCTTGGATTCCTCCAACAGACTGTTAAAGCTTCCTGTGGAGGCACCAAAATAGTCCAAGGTTTGTAAATAAAGTGTATTAAGATCTCCTTTGAGTGCTTCTATGTCCAGTAGGGATAGATTCTTACTTTGCTCGGCAATCAGAGGGATGAAAAGGGCGAGAATCCCTAAAAAAATGCATAACATAAATACCATGGTGACCACCACTGCCAAGGTATTGGGGAATTTAAGCCTTCGTCGCAAGAACATAACAATGGGCCTGCCCAATAAGGCCAATACAGCGGCAATGGCCAAATAGGCCAATACAGACTGAATTTTATAAAAAAACCAACCCAAAAGTACCACGCCCAACATAATGGCGACGGCCCGAAGTATTCCGTTTGCTATTGTTTTTGCGTTCATGTATTAACTTTTAAAAGCGTATTCCACAATATTGGCCCCCATCTGTAATGCTTTTATTCGAACTTCTTCGGGGTCGTTGTGCACGGAGGGGTCTTCCCAACCATCACCAAGATCACATTCATAAGTATATAGCAAAATAAGCCTTCCTTGGTTAAAAATGCCAAAGGCTTGTGGTCTTTTTCCATCATGCTCATGAATTTTGGGAAGTCCATCCGGGAATTCAAATTTTTGGTAAAAAATAGGATGGTCCGCTCCCAATTCCTCTAATGGTTTATTCGGAAAAAGTTTTTCCAACTCCCTTCTTAAGTAGGGTTCCATACCATAATTATCATCAATATGTAAAAACCCACCCGATAAAAGGTAGGTCCGTAAATTTTGAACTTCCTCATCAGTAAAAAAAACATTCCCATGTCCTGTCATATGCAGGAACGGATATTTAAAAATAGATACACTTCCAGCTTCTACAGTTTCTGGTTCTGGATTGATTTTGGTGTCTATATTGCTATTGCAAAATTGTATTAAGTTGGGCAGGGCCGTTGGGTTGGAGTACCAATCGCCACCACCGCCGTATTTAAGAATTGCAATTTCCTGTGAAGTAGCCAAGGCCATCACAAAAAAAGTTAAAGTACATGTTAACCGGGTAAGTTGTGCCATTTAAATACGAATAACTATACAATCAAAAGTACAGTATTCATGATTAAAAAGGCCATAATTCTCTCATTTACCTTTTTTGCTTTGTCTTTGTACACGCTGTATACGGCGAACGAGGTAAAACAGGTAATTCAAGAAAACAAAAATCCAATTGTGTTGGAGCTTTTTACATCACAAGGATGTTCCAGCTGTCCTCCAGCAGATGTTCTATTGAAACAGATAAAGAACAAGTTTCCAAATGATATAATTGCATTGTCATACCATGTGGACTATTGGGATTATATTGGTTGGAAGGACCCTTTTTCTAATCAGGCCCATACCAAAAAGCAAAGGGAATATGGAAGAAAATTTGATCAGCGAAGCATTTATACACCACAAATGGTAATTAATGGTAAAGAACACTTTGTTGGTTCAAATAGTTCAATTCTGTATTCAAAAATTAAAGAATATAGTATTGGAAATAGGGAAAACCCAGTCGAACTTTGTAGTGTAGAATTATCAAATGGGACAATATCCTTTTCATATAACACCATTGAAAATATAAATGATAAATGGTTGAGGGCTGTCTTGGTGATCAATGAAAGGGAGACGAAAGTAAAAAGAGGTGAAAACAGAAATAGGACCTTAAGAAACAGCAATATAGTAGTTGCAGATAAAATAATTGAATTGAATAGCTACGAAAGAGAATCTTTCTTAACAATACCGGATTTGGTCACAAACCATGATGACCTGACCCTTGTAGTGATTCTTGAAACCCAAAACCATGATATTGTCGGGGCTGTACAAAAACCTATCGGACGCTAACTATTGATTATAGCAACTGTTGTACAGGCAACGATAGCGGCTGTTTCTGTACGAAGGCGGTTTCTGCCCATAGAAATGGGGACATAGCCTTTTTCTTTGGCCAAATCAATTTCCACTTTGGAAAAATCACCTTCCGGACCTATCAGGATTGTGGCATCATTGTCCGCGACCACCTTTCTTTTTAACTCCATTTTTTCTCCATCTTGGCAATGGGCAATAAATTTATAACCTGTAGAAATATCGTTTTCTAGGTATTCCCTGCAAGAAATAGGTGGATTAATTTGTGGTAAAACGGTTTGCAATGATTGCTTCATGGCAGATTGAAGTACTCGCTCCATTCTTTCCAGTTTGATGGTCTTTCTTTCAGAGTGATCACAAATAATAGGGGTAATCTCGTCTACACCTATTTCTGTGGCCTTCTCCAAGAACCATTCATATCTGTCGTTCATTTTTGTGGGAGCGACCACCATATGTAGTTTGTACCGTTTCGGTATAGATTTTTGATGGGAAATGATTCGTGCCTTGCACTTTTTTTGATTAGGTTCCAAAATTTCAGCTTCAAACAGATAACCTTTACCATTGGTGATGTGCACAATATCTCCCTCTGATTTTCGCAAAACCCGAATAATGTGTTTGCTTTCGTCTGGGGGAAAAGTGAACTGCTTGGCGCTATTGTCCAATGTTGGGTTGTAGAAAAGCTGCATAGCTATGGTTTAGTTAATTAGCCACCAATGGCGTAACGTGCCTTGGCAGCAATACTCTGATCTGTGAACTTGCCTCTTTCAAATTTAAGATAACCCACAATACCGATCATTGCCGCATTGTCCGTGCAATACTCAAATTTAGGAATAAAGGTTTGCCAGCCCAATTTTTCTTCTGCTTCCTTAAGTCTGTTTCGAATTCCGGAATTGGCAGCAACCCCACCTCCAATGGAAATTTGTTTGATGCCTGTTTGCTCAACAGCTAATTGTAACTTATCCATTAATATTTCTAAAATGGTGAACTGCACCGAAGCGCAGATATCGTTTATATTTTGAGAAACAAAATCAGGATTCTTCTGGGTTTCGCGCTGCAAAAAGTAGAGAATGCTGGTTTTTAACCCGCTAAAACTAAAATTTAATCCATCAACCTTAGGTTTGGGAAACTTAAACGCATTGGGGTTGCCTAATTTTGCATATCGGTCAATCAATGGACCGCCAGGGTAGGGAAGTCCCATCAATTTTGCGCTTTTGTCAAACGCTTCGCCCACGGCATCATCCAAAGTTTCACCCAACACTTCCATAGCGAAATAATCCGAAACTTTTACAATTTGAGTGTGCCCTCCGCTAATGGTCATCCCTAAAAAAGGAAATGTGGGGGCCGTTTGGTTTTCATCCTCAATAAAATGGGCTAAAATATGGGCCTCCATATGGTTTACCTCGATCAAGGGAATGTCCAGACCCAATGCCAAGGACTTGGCAAAAGACGTTCCCACCAACAAAGAACCCATAAGTCCGGGTCCTCTTGTAAAAGCTATGGCAGATAGTTGTTTTTTATCGATATTTGCCTTGGCCAAGGCTTGGTGCACCACGGGGACAATATTTTGTTGATGTGCCCTTGAAGCCAATTCTGGGACAACACCACCATATTGCTTGTGAATTTCTTGTGTGGCTACAACATTGCTGAGTACTTTTGTATTGCTAAGCACGGCAGCAGAGGTGTCATCACAGGATGATTCAATCGCAAGAATATATTTTTTTCGATTTTCCACAGGTTTTGGAACAAAAATTGGTTGTCAAAGGTAAAACATAAAAGCCCTATCAAAAAACTTCGTAAAATACTGTTGCGTTTCCTACTGGCCGTTATTCTTATTATGGTTTTGGGCTCTTTGGTTCTTTCCTTGCCCGTCGTGCAGACCAGATTAGGGAAATATGCCATGGATTCGTTGAACGAAGAGTTTGGGACCAACATTCAGATAGATAGGATAAGCATGTCCCTTTTTAACTTAAATGCAGGAATTAAAGGGGTTTACGTTGAGGATTACAAAAAAGATACGCTGATTTACATCCATAAACTGTCCACTTCCATTTTAAACCTGCGTAATATGGCCAACAATAAGATGGAGTTTGGTGATATTGAGTTGGACGGTCTTACCTTTAATTTAAAGACATATGATGGGGAAACTGATACGAATTTGGATGTATTTGTGGCAAAACTGGATGACGGTAAACCGCGTGACCCGGAAACCCAACCATTTTTTATGTCCTCCGATGAGATTCAAATAAATAGCGGCAAATTTAGGTTGATTGATGAGAACTTGGAATCCCAAGAGGTATTGAATTTCTCTGAAATTGAAATTTTGGCGCACAATTTTCAGATTCTTGGTCCCGATGTTTCTTTGAAGATAAAAAACCTGTCCACCTTGGCGAAAAGGGGAATTCGCCTTAAAAATATGGCTACGGACTTTAAGTACACTAAGCAGCAAATGCGCTTTGATTCACTTTTGATAGATACCGAGCAATCCGAGTTAAAGGGGAATTTGGTGTTTAATTATGAGCGAGAGGATTTGGCCAATTTCGTGGATTTGGTAAACATTGATGCTGATTTTACAGATTCTTCCGTGGCTCTCAACGAAATCAATGCATTTTTTAATGAATTTGGGGAAGATAAAATAGTCAATTTCACCGGGAGTTTCAGTGGAGTACTCAATCAACTACAAGTTGATGACCTATTCCTTTTTACCGACAATACGGGTATTCGGGGTGATTTTAGGTTCGATAATATGTTTAGCGAACAAGCCCCATTTGTATTAAAGGGGGAAATTGATAATCTAACCTCCAGCTATTATCAGCTTAGAAGTATACTGCCCGATATCTTAGGTAGAAACATTCCTGAATCGGTTCAAAAACTGGGTCAATTTACGGTAAGAGGGGGTGCTGAAATCACAGAAACATCTATTGATGTTACCGTTAATTTGAATACCGCGGTTGGCGATAGTTACGTGGACTTACAAATGACCAATGTACAAACCATTGAAGATGCTTCTTATATTGGTTTTATTTCTTTGATAGACTTTAACCTGGGGGAATTTATTGATAATGAGGACTTGGGGATGGCTTCCATGGATATGAATGTTGAAGGAAAGGGGTTCGTGGCCGAAAGTTTAAATACAGAGATTTCTGGAGATGTATACAAGTTTGAGTTCAATGATTACGAATACAATAAAATTAAAGTAACTGGAATACTGAGGAACCAACTCTTTGATGGTATTCTGTTATGTAACGACGACAACTTTAGGTTTGATTTTCAGGGATTGGCCAATTTTGGACAGCGCGAGAACAAATTCAATTTTGTAGCTGCGGTGGATTATGCAGACTTAAAGGAGCTGAACTTCATCAATGACAGTATTTCTATTTTTAAGGGACATATAGATATGGATATCGAGGGCAACAATCTCGATGACATGGCAGGTCAGCTTCAATTTTCGAATACTACTTATCAAAATATAAATGACACATACTATTTTGAAGATTTCACTGTGAATTCTTCCTTTGACCAAGATACCATTAGAACCATTGAAATAAACTCTCCGGATATTATAACTGGGTATATGAAAGGGAATTTTAAGGTGAAAGAATTGGGACAACTTGTTCAAAATTCGGTAGGTAGTATATATACCAATTACCAGCCTTTCGAAATCTCTGACGGACAATATTTGGACTTTAACTTTAAGATTTACAATAAAATTGTTGATGTTTTTGTGCCAGAAATGGCCTTTGATGCCAATACTTTTATACGTGGGGCCATAGAGGCGGATGAAAGTGATTTTAAACTCACCTTTAAATCGCCCAGTATTGAAGCTTTTGGTAACAAGTTCGATAATATTGAGTTGAAAATAGACAATAAGAATCCGCTTTTCAACACCTTCGTCTCCGTAGAGGACATGTCCACCGTGTATTATGATATCAAGGATTTCAGTCTCATCAATACTACATTAAAGGATACCCTGTTCTTTAGAACGGAGTTTAGAGGTGGCAGCGAATATGATGACAGCTATAACCTAAACTTTTATCACACCTTTAACAAAAATAATAGGTCGGTCATTGGACTCAAAAAATCAGACGTAAGTTTTAAGGGAAACACTTGGGTGCTCAATAAGGATGGTAATAGCAAGAACAAGGTGATTTTCAACAGTTCGTTGGACAGTATCCGTATTGAGGATGTGGTGATGGATAACAACAATCAAGAACAAATTCGCCTAAGGGGAGAATTCGCCGATTCCACCTATAAGGATTTGGATCTTCAATTTAAATTGGTATCCCTGAACAAAATTACTCCGGCCATCGATAGTCTAAAAATGAACGGGGAGGTGGATGGCTTCCTAAATATTTTACAAAAAGACGGAAAGTATTTGCCCACATCAAGCCTTAAGGTCAAGAACTTTAGTGTCAACGAAATGCGAATGGGTGATTTGGAGGTTGGCATTTATGGGAATAACGATTTGACAGAGTTTGGGGTAAGTACGTGGTTGAACGATGATGGAAAGGAACGGATGAGCATTAATGGTAAGGTCACCAATATTAACAATAAACAAGAGCTGGACCTAGTAGCGGATTTTTCCGATTTTGCTTTAGAACCTTTCAGACCTTTGGGAGAGGATATTATATCCAATATAAGGGGTAAGATTAGCGGAAATACAACCATTTCCGGGGATGTAAAAAACCCTTCCATCAATGGTGTACTCAGTTTAAATGAAGCAGGAATAGGAATCCCATACCTTAATGTTGATTATGATTTTGCTCCGTATTCGCAAGTACGACTTTTTGACCAGACTTTCTATTTTGAAAATGTAGAGTTGTCCGATGTTGAGGAAGGTACCACCGCTACTTTGGATGGGACCATTAGCCACACTGGTTTTGATGATTGGTACATGGGACTGGACGTGGACACTAAGGATGATCGTTTTATGATTCTGAATACCGAATACGATGAAGAAGCCTTGTATTACGGAACAGGATTCATTAATGGAACAGGGAGCATTTATGGTCCAATAGATGCCTTGACGATTTCTGTTGATGCCACTACAGCCGCCGGCACCTCACTTAAAATTCCATTGAGCGATGTTACGAGCGTGGGGGATTACTCATTTATCAATTTTGTCGAAAAAGGTGGCTCAAACTCTTTTGAGGAGGAACGAGTATTGAATGATTATCAAGGACTGGAAATGGCTTTCGACCTTGCCGTTACACCAGAAGCAGAAGTTGAGATTGTTGTGGATCAGAGTACCGGTAGTTCCCTAAAGGGAACAGGTGAAGGTATTTTGCTTATCGAAATTAACACCAATGGTAAATTCAACATGTATGGGGAGTTTGTGGCTGTTACTGGAGAGTACAATTTTAAATATGGTGGAGTTATAGATAAAAAGTTTAAGGTTCGCCCGGGAGGTACCATTCTTTGGGAACGAGATCCATTGGCCGCACAATTAAATTTGGAGGCCGTATATTCTTTAAACGCCAATCCCGCGCCCCTTTTGGACAATGCAGGGTATACCGGTAGAATACCAACCGAGGTTGTAGTTAGGTTGGATGGGGAACTGGAAAGCCCCAATATCAATTTCGATATAGATTTCCCTGGAACCAACTCCGTGGTACAGTCCGAGCTGGAATACCGCTTACAGGACCCGACCATCAAGGAGCGAAATGCCTTCTTTTTATTGGCACAAGGAACTTTTGTGAACCCACAGTCAGGTGGTATCAACCAACAGGCGGTCACTGGAAACCTGATTCAGACGGCCTCGGGACTTTTTAATCAAATTTTATCAGGGAACAACGACAAGCTAAACTTTGGGCTATCCTATGAACAAGGCTATAACGATCCAAATGCTGATATCGCAACGGAAGACCGGATAGGGGTAACCGTTTCCACACAGATATCGGACCGTATTTTGGTTAACGGTAGAGTAGGTGTTCCTGTTGGAGGGGTATCGGAAACCGTGGTGGCCGGAGATGTTGAGGTCCAAATATTATTGAACGACCAAGGGACCTTAAGTGCCAAAATCTTTAATAGGGAAAACCAAATACAACAATTTTTGGCAGAACGGCAAGGTTACACACAAGGAGTTGGTCTATCGTATCAAGTAGATTTCAATAGCTTTAAGGAGTTGATGCGGAAGGTATTCAATAAGCAAGAGAAATTGGAAGAAGAAAAAGAACCTTCGCCTCGAAAACAACCTACACAGGTAATGGGAAAAGACAGTCTGATACGTTTTTCGGAAAAGCCCGTAAATCACCCATAATCAATTCAAAAGAATTTATATTTTTCAGGGTTTTTGGATTAATTTATTACGAAAACGTTTGAGAAAGCCCTTGAAAACAAATAAATTATTAAGATATTCAAAATTTGAATAAAGTTTCCTAGCTTTGATCTCTTAAAAATTTGAATGGCTTCAGAAATTAGAAAAATAGGGGTTTTTACATCCGGTGGAGACTCTCCAGGAATGAATGCCGCAATTCGTTCGGTTGTCCGTACTTGTGCCTATCTGAAAATAGAATGTGTAGGTATTTATAGGGGATACCAAGGGATGATCGAAGGTGATTTTAAGACGTTGGATGCCCGAAGCGTAAACAACATAATCAATAAGGGAGGTACCATTCTAAAATCTGCACGTTGCGATGATTTTAGGACAAAGGAAGGAAGAAAAAAAGCGTACGACCAATTAACCAAGGAAGGAATAGATGCCTTTGTTGTAATAGGAGGTAATGGAAGTTTTACCGGGGCACTTTTGTTCACCGAGGAATATGATTTTCCAGTTATTGGAATCCCTGGAACTATAGACAACGACATCTTGGGGTCGTCTTACACCCTTGGTTTTGATACTGCAATTAACACAGTTGTAGATGCCATTGATAAGATACGTGACACGGCAAGCTCCCACAACCGTTTGTTCTTTGTTGAGGTAATGGGTAGAGATGTTGGTCATATTGCCCTTAATGCAGGTGTAGGTGCAGGTGCAGAAGAGATTTTGATACCTGAGCAAAACTTGGGACTGGAACGTTTACTCGATTCACTTAAGCGAAGTAAGGCCTCCGGAAAATCTTCCAGTATTGTAATTGTAGCGGAAGGCGATAAAACAGGTAAGAATGTTTTCGAACTAAAGGAGTATGTGGAAGAGCACTTACCAATCTACGATGTTAGAGTATCGGTGTTGGGACATATGCAACGTGGAGGTAACCCAACTTGTTTCGACCGTGTTCTTGCCAGTAGAATGGGGGTAAAGGCCGTAGAGAGCATTTTGGAAGGAAAATCAAATTTAATGGTAGGTATCAGAGATACTAAATTAGTGCTCACACCATTGGCAGATGCCATAAAGGCGCATACAGAAATTGACGAAGAACTCATTAGAGTTTCGGATATAATGACAACTTAAATTTAAACACAAAAAAGAAGAACATGTCAAATTTGAAAATAGGAATCAACGGATTCGGTAGAATTGGAAGGTTGGTATTCAGGGCAACCGTAAAAAGAGGTGATGTAGATGTTGTGGCAATCAACGATTTGTTGGATGTTGAACACCTTGCCTACTTGTTGAAATATGATTCGGTACACGGTAATTTTGACGGAACTGTAGAAGTTAAGGATGGTCACTTGGTAGTGAATGGGAATACCATTAGAATTACGGCTGAGCGTGATCCAAAAAACCTAAAATGGGATGAGGTTGGTGCTGAAATCGTTGCTGAATGTACAGGTATCTTCACCACTTTGGATATGGCACAGAGCCACATCGACGGTGGTGCCAAGAAAGTAGTGATCTCTGCTCCATCCAAAGATGCTCCAATGTTTGTAATGGGAGTAAACCACAAGGATGTGAAAGCTACCGATACCATTATCTCCAATGCTTCATGTACAACTAACTGTTTGGCTCCGATAGCCAAGGTGTTGGATGATGCCTTTGGTATTGATGAAGCTTTGATGACAACGGTGCACGCAACAACTGCTACCCAATTGACTGTAGATGGTCCATCCAAAAAAGATTACAGAGGTGGTAGAAGTGCTCTTTTGAACATTATTCCGGCTTCAACAGGTGCTGCGAAAGCAGTAACCAAAGTTATTCCTGCGTTGGAAGGTAAACTTACAGGTATGGCTTTTAGAGTTCCTACTGCAGATGTTTCTGTGGTGGATTTGACGGTTAAATTGGAAAAGGAGACTTCTTACGAAGGAATCAAAAAAGCAATGAAGGATGCTTCGGAAGGAGAACTTGCCGGTATTTTGGGATATACTGAAGAAGCTGTAGTCTCTCAAGATTTTGTAGGAGATGTTAGAACCTCTATTTTCGATGCAGGTGCTGGAATTGAGCTAAACTCCAAATTCTTCAAAGTGGTTTCTTGGTACGATAACGAGACCGGATACTCCAATAAGTTGATTGAATTGGCCCTGCATGCAGCAAGCCTATAATATTTTTATCTTATAAATGTTTATCCTGATGAGGGATTTCCCTCATCAGGATTTCAATATAAAATCTCGACGTATGGTTTTGATTGTGGATAGTGGTGCCACTAAATCCGATTGGATTGCCCTGGATGAAAAAGGACAACAGTTGTTTGTGACCCAAACTTTGGGCCTTAGCCCCGAAGTACTGACCAAAGAAGTAATAGAGGACAGGCTGGCCAATAATTTTGAACTTTCCAAAAATAAGGAACAAGTACGTCAATTGTATTTCTACGGTGCCGGTTGTGGAACCGATAGGATGAAGAATTTTTTAAAAGCCATTTTTAAGGATTTCTTTCCCAATGCCAAAGCAGAGGTGAGAGAAGATACTTATGCTGCAATTTACTCTACCACTAAAATAGGCAGACAGGGTATTGTTTGTATTTTGGGCACAGGTTCCAATTGTAGTTATTACGATGGGCATCAGTTGATTCAAAAAGTGACCTCGTTGGGATACATCCCTATGGATGATGGAAGTGGCAATTTCTTCGGAAGAAAATTGATTCGGGATTATTATTTCCACAAAATGCCACAGGATTTGGGGATGAAATTTGCCAAAGAGTATGATCTTGATGCCGATGTCATCAAAGACCATCTATACAAACAGCCCAATCCGAATACCTATTTGGCAACGTTTGCACGCTTTATTATAGAAAACAAAGAGCATCCTTATTGTAAAGGGGTAATTGAGAAAGGACTGCAACAGTTCGTGAACAATTATATCATGCAGTACGAACTGGCCACCAAAGTACCGGTTAGTTTTGTAGGGAGCATAGCACATTTCTTGCGAGATGAACTTACTGCCTGTATGGAACGCAACGACTTGATTCTAGGCGTTATCCGTCGAAGACCTATTGAGGGTCTAGTGGAATTCCATCGAGAAACTATTTAACCGCGATCATCGATATTTCTACATTGACAAACTTCGGAAGATTGGCAACTTCTACGGTTTCTCTTGCTGGAGCCGTATCAGCGTCAAAATAACTGCCATACACCTCATTTATTTGAACAAACTGGTGCATATCCGCTATAAAAATAGAGGATTTGATTACGTGCTCGAAAGTCATTCCTGCTTCTTCAAGAATTGCCTTTAAATTCTCCATGGATTGTTTGGTCTCCATTTTAATATCTCCTTCAACAAGATTACCTGTTGCAGGGTCAATTGGAATTTGGCCAGAAATGTATAGGGTGTCCTTTATAAGTACCGCTTGATTATAAGGACCTATTGGTGCCGGAGCTTTCGAGGTGTTGATTATTTTTTTCATCTGATGTTTTTATTTGTGTTGAAAGTATAAAATATCACTATGATATTAACGCTGACTCCTATTTTCCCATTTAATATCACTCAATAGTGAACTCTTTATCCCAATAAAGAAATACCATCGCTCGTACCTGCCAAATGGAGTCCAGTCAAAGCTCAGTCTAAAACTGCCTAGGTCACGTTTGAAAGCAAAACGGGTGTCTGTAAAACCTTTATCCTTAAGATCGTACCCCGAGTTGAAGCCAACCTCCCATTTGGGTGTAAGTTGAATATTCCCGGAGAACATTAAAGAGTGGTTTGTGATTTCACTTTGCCTGTTACTGTTATTGTAGGAGGCAACGTAGGTAAACCTGGCATCCCAAGGCAATTTGTTATTATATATGGGTTGATCTTCTTTGTTGCCATTGTTCCTATTATTGCTCCCTTTGTTAAAACGAGAATTTGAACCTCGAACATCATCCATGGCAAACGGGTTGTCGCTAAAGTCGGATTGTTTTTCTTCGTCAGCTTTTTCTTTAGCCCCCCCTTTTTGGAACATTTCACTATTCAGTGAAAAACCGGTGTTCACCCTGGCGGAGGTTAAACGTGCGATGCCCCCTCCATTCTTTATGTTCAGGGTATTGATTCTTCTACCATTGTTATCAATGGCGTAGGGATCAAAAGTAGCGGCAAAATTAATAGGTACATTTTTTATAATTTCGGTGGCTCCACTCATGCTGATAGGGCTAAGTTGTAAGGAGTCGGCTTCGAGATTGTAACTCGCATTAAACGACAGGTTACTTAAAATTTTCACCTTTCTTGGTTCCGTGGCGGTGGAGTCTTTATCCCTGACTTTGGCCTCTAGGGAGTTTTGTAATGAAAAACTTAAAGAACTCCCTTTGTTTAAAGATGGTCTACCATAAATGCTGGTCTCAAACGGAGTGTACTGTACTTCTTCCCCATCTTCATCCGTGTAAGATTCGTAAAACTGCTCAAATGAAGGGGTATAACTATAACTTATGGACGGTCGCATGACATGACGTAAGGCTTGAATTTTTTTATTCTCACCGAAGTTCCATGTACCATACATTGTGGTACCGATACTGGTTCCTATACTATATCGATTAAAGCGGTCAAAACCAGCGATGGTATCGGTCACTGTTTCTTGCGTTTCGGCATCGTACTGCCGCCTAATGGTTTCCATGGTCCAAACATCCTCGTAGTTACCACTTAAACTAACGCTTAAATATTTGGCCAATTTAAAGTTGGTTGCAATAGGAATTCTATGACGAGCGCCAATTCTGGCTTCATCGAACATTCCGCTTTTAAAAAAGTTTTCCTCGGTAGTGGTTATACTATTCTGGGCATTTACATCATATTGAAAGTTGATGTTTTCAAAAATTCCCTTTTTGACCTCATCCCGCTTTACAAAAGGATAAATCCGTTCCATGCTTGCTTGGAATGTTGGCAAGGACATGTTGATCACCTGCGTCCTGGAGTTCTGCGTATGGCTAACAGTTAAACTGGTGTTGACAGATGGATAGGCCGGAAATGTTTTAGAGTAGCTTATGGACGATGCAAAAGTGTTGGTCTGCGAATTATTTCGGTTTACTTGATTCAAAGAGTTGGTGTAATACTGACTTGACCCTAAATTAACAGAGGCTGAAAAGCGCGAATTAGGGCTGGCTTTAGGATCTTGGGAGTGTGATATTCTAATATTGTAGTTGCTGGTGCGGCTATAGTCATCAAAACCTTTTTGGCTGGTTACCAAGTTCTCGTAGCTAATGTTAACATTGCCATTGAATTTGTATCGTTTGGTGTAAACAGATCTTCCCTGTAAACCATAACTGCCGTTGGTATAGTAATCCCCGGTAATACTCAAATCCACATAATCGCTTATGGGTAGATAATACCCCCCATTTTGTATAAAGTATCCTCTTCTTGGGTCATTTCCAAAGGTTGGGAACAGAATTCCCGGTGCTCTTCCTCCCGTTAATGGAAAATAGGCAAAGGGTAGGGCGACCGGTGTAGGTACATCAACAATATACATATTGCTATACCCTGCAATTATTTTCTTTTTGGGAACAAACTTGGCCTTTCGGACCCTGATATAATAATCGGGGTTAACCGTATCATTGGATGTGGTAAGCTTACCTTCGCTCATAAAGTAAACTGAATCATTTTCCTTTTTGGTCTTTTGGGCGTACACCTTCATGGCATCGCTTCCCAATTGCCCTAAACCTGCTTCTTGTTCGGTTCTGGAGTTCCAGATGAGTGCCTTTTGGGTATCAAAATTAAATCGGATGGAATCGGGTCGAACTTCTTGACTTCCTTGTTTAAAAAAAGGTAACTGCGAATAATTACCTAAGGAATCTTTCATCCGACCTGCATAGACTTCGTTCTTTACGTAATCCATTACAATAACACCAGCTTTGAGTTCTGTGTCTTGGTAATAAATTTCAGCTTCGTCGTACAAGTAAATTTTATTGTCCTTTTGGCTGAGTTTGACGTAGTCTTTCGCCTTGTATTTAATTTTATCCAACAACAAGGGCTGTTTTTTTGGCACGGTATCTGTACCAACAGAATCAACCCTAATAGAGTCGTTCAAGATGTTGGGCGGCAATAAAGGAGCGGTGATAGTGTCTTTTGAAGCCTTTATGGGCAAAGGTGTAATTAGGTCTTCCTGAGCACTTAAGGTTGCTATGCCACAAAGAAGAACAAATAGGAAAAGTAAAAGATGTTTATTTGGTTGCAACGTGATAAATCCTATTTTTGTGCTAGACGGCCCAGTTTTGGGGTCAAACTTACATATATTTTTTGTTCTACTTATGGGGGATTACGATATTTTTAACCATTACAGAACACTATAATTACTCAGTTCTTATGAATAAAAGTCGGTTTGCATTTTTAATTATTCTTCTTCTGGTCCTTACTTTGACCTCTTTCAACAAAAATGATACCGGGGAATTTCCGAAAGATAAATTTGTTGTGGTCTTGGATGCAGGACACGGTGGGCATGATCCAGGGAACCTTGGCAATGGTTATTTAGAGAAGAACATAGCATTGGGTATTGTATTGAAGGCAGGAAAGGAATTGGAGAAAAACCCAAATGTAAAAGTGGTCTATACGCGTGATGATGACACTTTTGTAGATCTTTTTGTTAGAGGACAA
This sequence comes from Allomuricauda sp., assembly GCA_040285615.1. Classification (GTDB taxonomy): domain Bacteria; phylum Bacteroidota; class Bacteroidia; order Flavobacteriales; family Flavobacteriaceae; genus Flagellimonas. The sequence continues at coordinate 217,997 of JAVJRL010000009.1, read as the reverse complement.
ATTGCCAATCAGGCTAACGCCGATCTTTTTGTATCTGTACATTGCGATTCCCATAATTCCGATGCACATGGCGCAGGCACCTTTGTTTTGGGGTTGCACGCCAATCGACAAAATTTTGAAGTAGCAAAAAAGGAAAACTCTGTAATCTATTTGGAGGATAACTACGAACAACGTTATGCGGAATATGACATCAATTCTCCAGAATCCATTATTGGATTGACGATAATGCAAGAGGAATTTTTAGAGCAGAGCATTCAACTGGGAAAAAAACTTCAGGACAACTTCACCAAAAAACTTAAAAGAAAGGACAGAAAGGTAAAGCAAGCAGGTTTTATAGTGCTTCACCAAACATTTATGCCAAGTGTTTTGGTAGAAACCGGATTTTTAACCAATAAAAATGAAGGTAGCTATCTTAATTCCCAAAAGGGACAAAATGAAATGGGCGGAGCTATAGCGGATGCCGTGCTTTCTTATAAGGATGAAATAGGCTTTACGGCAGCCCCGGTTGCGGAAAATCCTAAAATTGAGGATACTGATGTCGCAGTGAATGTTACAGAATCGAAAAACGAAGTTGAGAAGAGTAAAGAGGAACAGCCAAAAAAGACATCCACTAATGAAGGTGCCAGGGAAGTAGAGGAAGTCAAGAGCGAAACACAAGGTGCAGGTGTGGTGTTCAAAGTGCAACTAATGGCCAGTGGAAAAAACATTGCGCTTACTGGAAGTAATTTTAATGGTTTGAACAAACTCTCCAAAGAACCGTACAAGAATATGTTCCGATACATGTACGGCAACGCAAGTACTTATGAGGCTGCAAAAAAATTGAAGGGAGAGGCGGATGCCAAAGGGTATACCACATCGTATATCGTTGCATACAAAAATGGAGTAAGGGTGCCGATAACGGCAGCATTGAAGTAGAATCATTTCAAATACACTCTTCTTATAATTATTCCTAAATTTGTTTAAACCATAAACCGAATCTTTTGAAACTATCCAGGGAAATCAAAACTGGGATTATCGTAGTCGCTGGAATCGTAGCCTTCATTTTTGGGCTTAGCTACTTAAAATCCACTCCGCTTTTTGAAAACAACAAAACCTTTTACGCAGTTTACGATAATGTAGGTGGGTTGCAACCAGGTACCCAGGTTTCTATAAACGGATACAATGTAGGTAATGTAACCAGTATCAAATTTAAAGATAGCTCTGGAAAATTATTGGTTACCATATCCGTTAGCAATGAATTTGAATTTTCTAAAAACAGTATTGCAGAACTTTTTGATACAGGAATTATCGGGGGTAAAGGAGTTCAAATTGTCCCTGTGTTTGATAAAGCGCCAAGGGCTAAATCTGGTGATACGTTACAATCAAAAATAAAACCGGGAATTACCGAATTGGTCCAACAAAAACTGACTCCGTTACAGTTAAAGGTAGAAGGTGCCGTTTCGAATGCGGACTCATTGCTAATGAACGTAAACCAAATATTGGACGACCCTACCAAAGAGCAGCTTAAAGAAACGATAGTTTCATTGAATGCGCTGGTGAAATCTTTTAAAGGAAGTGCAGATAATCTTAACGTTTTGTTGGACAACAATAAAATGCAATTGGATAGTTCCTTGAAAAATGTAAACCATATCACTTCCAACTTTTCAAAATTGTCGGATTCTCTCATAAATTCTGATTTGGGGGGAACACTCACTGAGTTTCAGACCACAGTAAGCAAATTGAACGAAATATTGGCTAAAATTGAAAGGGGAGAAGGGTCATTGGGTAAATTACATCAGGATGACGCCCTTTACAATAATTTGGCCGACGCATCAAAAGAATTGGATCTTTTGCTTCAGGATTTTAGGCTTAACCCGAAGCGTTACGTCAATGTTTCGGTATTTGGCAAAAAGCAAAAAGAGTATACACTCCCCGAGAATGACCCAGCTGAACAACAGGATTCTACCGAACAAAAAGAAAATCAATAAATGGAATATTTGCCCAATATAGTATTTGCCGTAGCCCTTGTTTTGGGCATTGGGTTTTTTGCCCGCAACGTAAAAAAGTTATCCAGGAATATCAAGCTTGGAAAAGATGTGGATGTGAGCGACAACAAATCCCAACGATGGAAAAACATGGCCAAGATAGCCTTAGGACAAACCAAAATGGTGGTTAGGCCCATTGCTGGATTGATGCATATTATTGTTTATGTAGGCTTTATCATTATCAATATTGAGGTGCTGGAAATAATACTTGATGGACTTTTAGGAACCCACAGATTGTTTTCATCACTTGGTTCGCTTTATAATTTTTTGATAGGGTCTTTTGAAGTTCTTGCACTTTTAGTGATTGTAGCTGTAGTTGTTTTTTGGATTAGAAGAAACATCATCCGTATTCAACGTTTTATAAAACCTGAGATGAAAGGGTGGCCCAAAACCGATGGAAATATGATTTTGTACATCGAATTGGTACTGATGACTTTGTTCCTTACTATGAACGCTGCCGATTTTCAACTTCAACAATTGGGAGCCGACCATTATATGCAGGCTGGGACATTTCCAGTGAGCCAGTTTATAGTTCCCTTGTTGGATAGCCTTTCAGAATCTTCATTGATTTTGGTGGAACGAATAGCTTGGTGGTTGCATATTTTGGGCATATTGGCTTTTTTGAACTATCTCTATTATTCAAAGCATTTGCATATCCTTTTAGCCTTCCCCAACACATATTACGGAAAATTAAAGCCACAGGGACAGTTCAATAATTTGGAATCCGTCACTAATGAAGTCAAGTTGATGATGGACCCTGATGCAGATCCATTTGCTGCACCTGCAGAAGATGATGTTGCCGAACCCGAGAAATTTGGTGCATCGGATGTCATGGATTTGAACTGGGTGCAATTGTTGAACGCATATACTTGTACGGAATGCGGACGTTGTACCTCAGAATGTCCGGCCAATCAGACGGGCAAAAAGCTTTCGCCAAGAAAAATTATGATGGATACCCGCGACCGATTGGAAGAGGTGGGTAAAATCATGGATGCCAACAAAGGAGAATTTGTTTCCGATGGCAAACAATTGTTGGACGATTATATCAGTAGAGAAGAATTATGGGCATGTACCACCTGTAACGCATGTGTGCAGGCTTGTCCGGTTAGTATAGATCCATTATCCATTATTATGGAAATGCGCAGATATTTGGTAATGGAGCAATCAGCCGCACCAACAGAGTTGAACAATATGATGTCCAATATCGAGAACAATGGGGCCCCTTGGCCGTATAATCAAATGGACCGATTAAATTGGGTGAACGAATAAATCAAGAACTATGAGTGAGCAATTGAAGGTTAAGACCATGCAAGAGTTTATGGCGGAAGGCAAACAGCCAGAAATATTGTTTTGGGTTGGCTCTGCCGGTAGTTATGATGATCGGGCCAAGAAGATTTCTAGAGCATTTGTGAAGCTATTGAACAAAGCGGATGTTGATTTTGCGGTTTTGGGTACAGAAGAAAGTTCTACTGGAGACGTTGCAAAACGGGCCGGTAATGAATTTTTGTTCCAAATGCAGGCCATGATGAATATAGAATTGTTGAATGGTTATGAAATTAAACGAATTGTAACCTGTGACCCACATTCTTTTAACACTCTTAAAAATGAATATCCAAGTTTAGGGGGTAATTATGATGTGGTCCACCATACACAATATTTAAAGGAGCTCATTGATAATGGACGTTTGGATGTAACAGGCGAAGGATACAAAGGAAAACGTATTACTTTCCACGACCCTTGTTATTTAGGTCGAGCCAACTCTGTTTTTGATGCACCGAGAGAAGTGCTCTCCAAAACCAATGCGGAATTGGTGGAAATGAAGCGGCATAAAAAAACAGCCTTATGCTGTGGAGCAGGAGGAGCCCAAATGTTCAAAGAGCCCGAAAAAGGTGATATGGATATTAACGTATTGCGTACTAAAGACGCATTGGAAACCAAACCAGATATTATTGCAACAGGTTGCCCGTATTGCAATACGATGATGACCGATGGTATTAAAGCGCACGAAAAGGAAGATAGCGTTACCGTAATGGATGTGGCCGAATTATTGGCCAACGCCCAAGGGCTATAAATTAAATATAAAATGTCAGGTCGAGCGCAGTCGAGACCGAAACGGATAAAAAGCATGCTAGTAGATTTTAATGAATTGCCCGATCACTCGCGAATTTGGGTTTATCAAGCCAATAGGAGTTTTACTGAAGAAGAGCAGAAGGAATTGGAGGAAAGTCTTACCGAGTTCCTAAAGGAATGGACAGCCCATGGTAGTGATCTGAATGCTGGGTTCGAAATAAAATACAAGAGATTTATCGTGATTGGTCTGGATCAGACCAATGTAAGTGCATCCGGTTGTTCTATTGATGCCTCCGTGCACTTTGTTCAAAGTTTGGAGCAGAAGTACAATGTGGAATTATTGGATAGAATGAATGTATCCTTCAAGCAAGGAGAATACATTGCTTACAAACCGTTGAAAGATTTCAAGAAGCTGGCCAAGGCCAAATCAGTATCCCCAAATACTATTGTATTTAACAATTTGGTGGCCACCAAACAGGAATATTTAGAAAATTGGGAGGTTCCTGCGAGTGAAAGCTGGCACTCTAGATTTGTATAAATTATCTTAATTTTTGTGCATTCCTCGATGAAATGCAATATTTTTATCAGTTATAAGTTCAGGTCTTAGACAAGATATTTATGCGGATAAATCGCTATTTCCCCCTTTTTATACTGTTTTGTTTACAAGCTATTGGGCAAGTCAACCCATTGGTAGTCAAAGATTCTATTGCCCAAATGGCATGGGTCGAGAACCAATACGCAAACATGTCCCTACAACAAAGAGTAGGGCAGTTGTTTATGGTAAGTGTTGCCTCCAACCAAAGCAAAACAGCAACCGATAGAGTAAAAAACCTAGTAAAAGAACAGGGGGTTGGAGGAGTTATCTTTTTGGTTGGCGGACCTGTTCAACAAGCCAAATTGACCAATGATTATCAATCCGTATCCAGAATACCATTATTAATCGGTTCAGATGCGGAATGGGGTATGGCCATGCGCTTGGACTCTACCTATGCCTTTCCTTGGAACATGACCTTGGGTGCGATTCAGGATAGTGCTATTGTGGAAAAAGTGGGCTATCAAATTGGAAGGCATGCCAAACGTCTTGGGGTACATATCAATTTTGCACCGGATTTGGATGTCAACAATAACCCTAAGAATCCCATCATTGGAAACCGTTCTTTTGGGGAGGACCCTAAAAATGTCGCTCAAAAAGGGGGAGCTTTTGTTCGAGGTATGGAAAGAGCTGGTGTACTTTCCAGTGGGAAACACTTTCCAGGTCATGGCGATACAGCAACCGATTCACACAAATCCTTGCCAATAATCAATTCTTCAGTAGAACGATTGGATACCATAGAACTCTATCCGTTTAAAAAAGTAATGAAAAGTGGTTTAAGTTCCACTATGGTGGCACATTTAGACGTTCCCAGTTTGGAACCAAGGGAAGGACATCCATCAACACTATCCAAAAGTATTGTGACGGGAGTTCTGAAAAATCAATTAGGTTTTAAAGGTTTGGTCATTACAGATGCTTTGAATATGAAAGCTGTTTCCGAGTTTGCTCCGGAAGGCAAAGTAGCGCTTGAGGCTTTTTTAGCAGGTAATGATATGCTTTTGATGCCGGAAAATGTGCTAAAAGCGAAAGAAACCATCATTGAGGCATATAATAAGGGGACTATCACCGAGGAACGACTGGCTGAATCAGTTAAAAAAATATTGATGGGCAAATACAAAGCAGGGCTGTACAATTATCAGCCCGTGGATTTGGAAAATTTGTACGAAGATTTAAACGGGATCGAAAATGATGTGGTTTATGAAGAGGCTATTGAAGGCGCCATCACAGTTGCAAAGAACAACTTTGCTTTGATGCCCATTAAAAAATTGGACAATAAAAAAATTGCCTATGTCCATTTTGGCGATGATTCTGGAGCACCTTTCTTAAAGACACTGAATAAGTATTACAAAGTAACCGATATTCAAGCCAAGGATATTGCGCAGTATAAAAAGGAACTGGCGAATTTCAACTTGGTTATTATTGGTTTCCATAAAGACAATTCGAGCCCATGGAAAGGGTATAAATTCTCAGAAAATGAGCTTTTCTGGTTGGAGGAAATATCTCGCTTACGAACAAGTAACACCATTTTGGCCTTGTTTGCCAGACCGTATGCTTTATTGGATGTTCTCAATTTTGATACTGTTGATGGGGTAGTGGTTGGCTATCAGAATAGTGAAATAGCACAGGAAAAGGTGGCCGAAGTTGTTTTTGGAGCTATTGGAGCAACAGGAAAACTACCTGTATCGGCCCATGACGATTTACCCGAGGGCACAGGTGTAGATGTTGAACCGATACAGCGTTTGGGATATAGTATTCCAGAACGTGTGGGAATGAGCTCCGAAATGCTTGCTGAGGTGGATACCTTGGTGCAGCAAGGGATGGATTCTTTAATGTTTCCCGGGGCGCAGGTATTGATTGCTAGAAGAGGTAAAGTAATCTACAACAAGAATTTTGGAAAGCCTACCTATCAATCTGAAGCGAATATTAAAGAAGAATCCATTTATGACCTGGCTTCTTTGACAAAGATTCTCTCCACCTTGCCCATGATAATGAAAATGGAAGAAGAAGGAAAAATTGCACTAAACGATACGTTTAAAGACCTTATCCCGGAATATGTCGATACGGAATTGAAAGATGTTTCTGTGCTCAAAGCATTGTCCCATTACGGTCGTCTTCCATCGTGGATAGCTTTTTATTTGGACACCTTGACCAAGGATAGAAAGCCATCATCAGAATTTTATAGAAAAAACCCTTCCGAAGCTTTTCCATATAAAGTAGCTGAACATTTATATCTCACCAGAACATTTAAGGATTCTATTTATAATAGAATTGGAAGGCAAAGCCTTAAATCTAATAGGTATCGATATAGCGATGTAGGTTATTACGTGTTCAAAGAATATATAGAAAACACCTATAACCGACCTATTAATGAGTTGGTGGATGAGTTTTTGTATAAACCCATGGGGTTGCAGCGAACCACATTCAACCCATTGAACAAATTTTCAGAGGAAGAGATAGTTCCTACCGAGGAGGACGACTATTTTAGATATCAGACAGTGCAGGGGTATGTTCACGATATGGGAGCGGCTATGCAAGGTGGAGTTGGAGGACATGCAGGGCTTTTTAGTACGGCAAATGAGGTGGCCAAAATTATGCAAATGTATTTGCAGGGAGGTTATTATGGAGGTGAACGATTTTTTAATGCACGTACGGTCAAAAGATTCAATACATGTTATTTCTGTAATAAAAATGTGAGAAGGGGAGTGGGCTTTGATAAGCCCCAATTAGAGGAGAAAGGGCCCACATGCGGATGTGTATCCAGAAATAGTTTTGGGCATAGTGGTTTTACAGGTACATATACTTGGGCCGACCCCGATGCAGAGATTGTTTATGTTTTTTTGTCCAACAGAACCTATCCATCTGCGACCAATACTTTATTGATAAAATCTGGATTACGAACACGGATTCAGCAGGCCATTTATGATTCCATTATTAATTAGGTAAGGAATATTGCCTTAGATTTGTCTTATGAAAATAGCGATTGTGTGTTACCCAACGTTCGGCGGTAGTGGTGTTGTAGCCACCGAATTGGGCATTGCCCTTGCTGAGCGAGGTCACGAAGTACATTTTATTACTTACCGTCAACCCGTACGTTTGGAACTTTTGGGAAACAACATTCATTTTCATGAAGTGCACGTTCCCGAATATCCTTTGTTTCATTACCAACCCTATGAGCTGGCACTTTCCAGTAAGTTGGTGGATACCATCAAACTTTATGATATTGAGCTTTTGCACGTGCATTATGCCATTCCGCATGCTTATGCAGGGTATATGGCCAAAAAAATGCTACAGGAATATGGCATTTTTATTCCCATGATCACTACGCTTCATGGTACCGATATAACCTTGGTGGGCAAACATCCATTTTATAAGCCGGCAGTTACGTTCAGCATCAATAAATCTGACGTTGTGACTTCTGTTTCCGAAGCATTGAAAAATGAAACCTTGAAACTCTTCGATATTGAAAAGGAAATAGAAGTAATTCCGAACTTTATTGAAACCACTAAGTACAGTAATAATTACACCGATTGCCAGCGCTCCATGATGGCCAAGGAGGATGAGCGCATCATTACACATATCAGCAATTTTAGAAAGGTAAAACGCATTCCTGACGTAATAAAAATATTCCATCGGATTCAGAAAGAAATCCCCGCTAAACTTATTATGGTGGGTGAAGGTCCCGAGAAGGAGAAAGCGGAAGATATGTGCGATGCTTTGGGGATAAAGGACAAAGTCCTGTTCTTGGGCAACAGTAATGAGATTGACAGAATTCTTTGTTTTTCCGATTTGTTCCTATTGCCTTCCGAAACAGAAAGCTTTGGACTGGCAGCACTGGAAGCTATGATTAACAAAGTAGCCGTAATCTCTAGTAATACGGGAGGGATTCCAGAAGTAAATATTGATGGAGTCTCCGGTTATTTGGCAAATGTTGGAGATGTGGATACCATGGCGGTTAAAGCCATTGAGATTTTAAAAGATGATGAGGTTTTGGAAAAATTCAAGGAAAATGCGTTCAATGTGGCATCCAAATTTGATATCGTCCATATCTTACCACTGTACGAAGATCTTTACGAAAAAGCATTTAAATCACGTTTTAAAAATACATTTTAGCCATTAAGTATTTTTTTCTGATATCGATAATTTGTTTGCTCTCTTGTAAAGCACAAAAAGAGGGTAATTCCCCAATGGGCGAAAAAATGGAAAACTTGGTATTGGTGGATTTTGACAGTTTCAGCAATATTGAAGTTTATGAAACCACTGTGATCAAGGATGCAAAATCGTTAAGTAAGTTTTATGCTAGTATAAACAAAACACGCAAACCCGGACTACCTGTTCCTATTGTGGATTTTTCCAAAGAAATGGCAATTTTGGTCTGTTTGGGCGAACAGAAGGGAAAGGCAAAGCCAGTTTTATCCAAGCTAAATGAAACAGAGGATGAGCTCGTAATAGCATTGGAGATAATAGTAGAAATAGAGGAAGAAACAACTATAATACCCACATATTTTCCATTTTACCTGTACAAATTGCCTTTGGTCGATAAAGTCATAACACTCCAAAAGATTGTTAGATAACACTTTCAAAATCCTTTTTACTTCTTATCGAGAATTATGACACTTAAAGGTGCAAAGTTCTGTTTTTTGCTAGGTTGACCTAGTTTTGTAGTCGATAAACCTCAAATCAATAAAAATGAACATTTCTAAACCTACATTGGCAGTCATTGCCCTTACCTTTTCTGCTATGACCTTTGCCCAAGATGTTGAATTGACCAAAAAGGACAGTATTGTACAAAGTTACTGGCTAGTATCTTTGGGGACCAATATTGTTGATGATTCCGGAGACGAATTTGGAGAGCTTTTTGATCTGAGTGAAGGATGGAATATGGTTCCTTATCCATCTAGAATTAGTGTCGGCCGCTATTTCAAAAACGGATTGGGACTAGAAGCCATTGGTTCCTACAATCGGTACAAGGAAGGAAAGATTGTGGACAATGTGGTCAATCCGGAGGATGTTGATTATTGGGGGTTGGATTTTAGGGTGAGCTACGATTTGAATATGATTTTGGGAGAAACTGGTTTTTTTGACCCTTATATCGGGATTGGAGCTGGATACACCGATGCCAATAACCAAGGTAGAGGAACCTATAATGCCATAATAGGTTTTAGGACCTGGTTCTCTGATCATTGGGGATTGGATTTCAACTCCACCGGAAAATGGGCGATGGATACCGAAAATGCATCCAATCATATTCAACATGCACTGGGTGTAGCCTATAGGTTTGAGGTAGAGAAAGGACTTTCAAGAAAGGGAGAGGAGAAATTGGCCCTATTAAAGGAACTTGAAGAGGAGCAGCAAAGAGTTCAAGATTCAATTGCAGATGCAGAGGAGGCAGCAAGATTGGCAGAACGTCTGCAGAAAGAAAAAGAAGCGGCTGAACTTGCCGCTGTGGAAAAAGCAAAAAGGGAGACAGAAGAGGCCAGGAGAGATGCCATTCAGAACAAAATTGATGACCTTGGTAATGTCTACTTTAAATTGAACTCATCATATTTGACCAATCAGGATAAAATGTTGTTGGATCAACTCGCAGCTATCATGGTAAATGAATCCAAAATAAACATCAAGGTTTCATCTCATACCGATGCTAGGGGAACAGATAAATACAACCAGTGGTTGTCTGAAAGAAGAGCAGAACGAACCGTTGAATATATTTTATCCAAAGGTATTGGCGAGGATAGGATTTCCCACGAGGCATTTGGTGAAAGCAAATTGCTTAATGAGTGTAGCGATGGAGTATATTGTACAGAGGAAAAACATGCGGAAAACAGAAGATCGGAATTCGAAGTTGAATTTAATTAAAGTGCCAAACAAATAGATTACACAAAAAAAAGGGGGTCGATTCGACCCCTTTTTTTAAATCATAAAGCCATTAATCATTTCTTGGAATCACACGTCCAGGATTGCCAACAACCGTGGTATTTGGTTCTACACTTCTTATCACCACGCTTCCTGCCCCAATTAGGCACCCCTTTCCCAATTTACCGATACTTGACATAATGGTGGCGCCTATTCCAATATAGGCATGATCTTCTATAGTTAAATTTGCCCCCACATTAACACCGGATGACATGAATACTCCATTGCCAATTTTGACATGATGACCAATCGTAGTGGACATGTTGATCATAAAAAAATCACCAATTTGTGTATGTGGCATAATAATGCTGCCGGCCAAAATATAATTGGCCTGACCTAATATAACATCGGGGCCAATAATTGCTTTTGGATGAATAAAACTGGGTGTTCGATATCCCCATTCATGAGCAGCTCGTAAACAGTTTTCCCGAATCCGGTTATCACCGATTGGGCAGTATATGTTTTCTACCTTGTCCTTGAACTTTGGTTTGCCCAAATCGTTAAAGCTGCCCAATATAGGTATTCCCAAAACAGTCGAACCGATGAGAGTGGTATTGTCATCCACAAATCCCATAACCTCCTCGCCGGCTTCTTTAAGGTAGGAGGCATAAATTTGGCCGTGTGTTCCAGCACCTACAATTATAGTTTTTTTGCCCATTTTAAAACTTATTTGTTTCCAGTAAATGGTGCCATCCCAATATTGTCTTGATTATCGATATCCTTTCTCATCAGTACTTTTTTAATGGTTAGTAATATGATTTTGATATCTGTAAAAAATGAAACATGTTCTACGTACCAAACATCCAATTCAAATTTTTTATCCCAAGTAATTGCATTTCTGCCATTAACCTGTGCCCAGCCGGTTATCCCTGGCCTGACCTTATGTCGTTTGCGTTGGGTTTCATTGTACAACGGCAAATATTTAGGCAATAGCGGTCTTGGACCTATCAAACTCATTTCACCTTTTAACACATTGAAAAGTTGTGGCAACTCATCCAACGAGGTGTTGCGTATGAATTTCCCAACCTTGGTGATTCTCTCATGATTTGGTAAAAGTTCTCCTTTGTCATTAGTTTTATCGTTCATGGATTTAAACTTGATCAACCTGAAAAGTTTTTCATTCTTTCCAGGCCTGTCTTGATAAAAGAAAGGTTTGCCATTATTGGAAAAGTAAAGAAAAACACCCAAAAAGATAATGATGGGCGAAGCAATGCAAATCAACAAAAGTGAGACTATAAAGTCAATGATTCTCTTAAATACTGTTTTATACATTATGGTCGGGAATCAATTTTTAGGACTGTTCTAATTAATGGTCACAACAAAGAAACAAAAAAATGATCGGTATCAGAATTTGGGCTCCGATTTGCATGAATATTGGATTAACTTCTGTTTTCGTAAACCACCAGTACATATCTTTCAAGTTTTGTTAGCCCATGTTCAACTTTATCAACTATGATTTCTTGTTCTGTTGAAAAGATTGAATTTGATTTATCAAGAATACTACCGCCACTCATAACATCCAAAAACTAAAGCAATCTTGTTCAGATTTTCACAATAAGAGCTGAAAATATAGTAAAGAACCATCGAATTTTTGTAGGACAATAAATCTACGTACTAGTGTTGTTTCACCTCTTTACATTTCGATTAAGTAATTGGATTTCATGTCCTTGGTCATTATACAGGTCTTCACAGATATCTTGTAATTTTTATAAAAACAGGTATGGCCATAGGGTCTAAAATTTAAAAGCATGAACATTTATCAATAAACGATGAATTTGATAAGTAAAACGAACTTGAAAATCAGTAAAAAAGTTAGATCTATATTATAAAAGTTCACTCGTAGTATTTTTTTGCATTTCATCGATATTTTAAATGAAAAGGATCGACTGGTTCCCGATAGGTATATTTTTGTAGTAGCCCCCTCTGTATCAACCTTAAAAAGCTCATTTTCAATGCCTAAAAAATTACTCTTCTATTTGCTGCTTTTTGGAGCTACTAGTGTTTTTGCCCAAAATTTATACGACGATTCCAATGCCGCTTCACCATCCAACGAATCGAATTCAACCGCTGGATGGACCGGTACTGCACTTTTATTTTCAGACAATACCGATGCCCATTCCGGGCTCTTTTCGATAAGGGCTGAGTCCAATGGGAATAATGGGACAAATGTACAGTATGGTTTCAACGCTGTAGTCGGGCAGGCGTATACAATCTCTATTTGGGCCAGGGAAGGAGCACAATCCAATTCACCTGCATTTGCGAATTGGCAAGGATTGAGTGGTTTTAGTACCACAGGAATTACCGGAAACACTTGGACCCTTTATACATTCAATGTTACGGCAACATCCGCAACTCCGAGCATACGTGTTTACACGAGTCCTTGGTCGGCAAGACTTGTAGCAGGAAACACAGTTTTTATAGACAATATAACTATCCTTCCGGAAGGAGCAACGACTGATACTGAAGCGCCGAGTGCCATCACCGATCTGGTGTCCTCGAACACAACGGCCACTACAACCAACCTGAGCTGGAGCGCATCTACGGACAATGTGGGGGTGACCAACTATCAGGTGTTCCAGAACGGTGTGAGTATCGCCAACACGGGCATGGCAACAACATTAAATGTAACCGGCCTCACAGCAAGTACGATCTATAATTTCACAGTGTTCGCACAGGATGTGGCTGGCAATACCTCCGTAGTGAGCAATACGGAAACGGTAAACACGTCTGTGGCCCCCGATACGCAAGCACCAAGCGCCATTACCGATCTAGCCTCCTCGAATACAACCACTACGACAACCAATTTGAACTGGGGTGCATCCACGGACAATGTTGGAGTGACCAACTATGAGATTTTCCAAGATGGTGTTAGCATAGCTAATACTGGCACAACTACGACCTTTAATGTAACAGGGCTTACTGCTGCAACGAGTTATGACTTTACAGTATTCGCCAGTGATGCTGCCGGAAACACATCCACAGTGAGCAACACGGAAACAGTGAACACGACTGCCTCAACCGATACCGAGGCTCCAAGTGCCATTACCGATTTGGCCTCCTCGAACACAACGGCCACCACAACCGAGCTGAGCTGGAGCGCATCCACAGATAATGTAGGAGTGATCAACTATCAGGTGTTCCAGGATGGTATTAGCATTGCCAATACGGGCACTACCACTACTTTTAACGTAACAGGTCTTGCAGGAAGCACGAGTTATAACTTCACAGTTTTTGCACAGGACGCTGCAGGCAATATTTCCACGGTGAGCAATACGGAAACAGTAAACACGCCTGTGGCTCCCGATACGCAAGCACCAAGTGCCATTATCGATTTAGCCTCCTCGAATACAACCACTACCACAACCGATTTGAGTTGGAGTGCATCCACGGACAATGTTGGTGTGATTAATTACGAAGTGTTCCAAGATGGGGTGAGCATCGCCAACACAGGTTCCACAACAACCTTTAGCGTAACAGGACTTACTGCTGCAACGAGTTATGACTTTACAGTATTCGCCAGTGATGCTGCTGGAAACACATCCTCCGTGAGCAACACGGAAACGGTTAACACTGTAGTGGCACCTGATACAGAAGCACCTAGTGCTATCACCGATTTGGCTTCTTCAAACACAACTTCCGCATCCACAGCACTTTCTTGGAGCGCCTCTACAGATAATGTTGGCGTTACAAATTATGAGGTGTTTAGAGACGGAGTAAGTATTGGAAATACAGGTACGGCTACAAATTTAACCGTCAATGGTTTAACACCGGATACCAGCTTCGATTTTACCGTATTTGCTGAGGATGCCGCCGGAAATGTATCGGCCATTAGCAATACGGAAATCGTTGTTACATTGGTGGGAACTGGGATTACGGACTATACATCGGAAAATGCCAATATTGCAGCAGTGGATTGGACGGCGAGAGATTTATTTGCTGATCGAAATGTAGGTATTGGAACAACAAATACACAGGGCTACCGATTGGCGGTTGCAGGAAATGTTATTGCCGAGGGTGTAAAAGTGGAACTTCAAGGCAATTGGCCCGATTTTGTTTTCACCAAGGACTTTGATCTTTTGGATTTGGCCGAAGTGAGAAAATTTATAAAAGAGCATGGACATTTGCCTAATATACCCAGTGCACAAAAAATGCAGGAGGAAGGTATTGATTTGGGAGACATGAATGCTAAGTTGTTACAAAAAATTGAGGAACTTACCTTGTATTTGTTATCTCAGGAAGAGGAGCTAAAAGCTTTGAAGGAAGAGAACACAAAAATCAAGGATATTTTAGAGCGACTTGAAAGGTTGGAGAATTTGCAAGAAAATTGATGATTTTCCAAGGTGAATTGAAAATCAAATGTTCAATAACCCCAAATAATTAAAGAAATTAAGAAGAATTACATGCCCAGCACATCTTGTTTTATGAAAAAGAGCTACTTAATACTTAATTTGTTTTTTTGTCTATTTATTAGTCATGCCATTTTCGGTCAGAGCATTCGAAAAGGGTTTGATGAAATGACGGATTATGAAATAGCGGAATTGGTGAACGCGCTATATGAATTAAGGAATGGTCCGGATTTAATGAATGATTTGGCAAATTTTCATGGTCAATTTTTCAATTTTGATAACACCGCCGACCCAACCCGATTGGATCTGCATTTTAATCTTCCGGAAGAGTCGAGTCGGGAAATCTTTTTGGCTTGGCATAGGCGAATGATTTTTGAATTGGAACAGGCTATACAGGATATTAATCCGGAAATAAGTCTTGGCTATTGGGATTCTTCAATTTATCAGTCATCAACAGATGCTTTGTGGGCAGATACTTTTTTAGGTAGCTTTGATGCGAACTGGAACCTAAACCGAGATTTTGGAGTTGGAGGACCATTGCCAACACCGACGGATGTATCCAACTTAATGACCATGACCGATTTCTTTGCGTTTTCCAATGAGTTGGAACGTCGTCCTGTTCACCGTGGTGCACACGTATGGACCGGCGGGGCCATGCCCACGCCTTTGTCGCCTCGAGATCCTGTATTCTATTTTCACCATTCCTTTGTAGATAAGGTATGGCACGATTGGGAAGAAATACATCAGAGTTCTGCATACATTGCCACATCGATGATCCGTTACGATGGAGCTTATACATTTAATGGGGTGACCTATCCATCCGTTGATCCTAATGATATTACAGATTCACGTGTGTATGGTGTATTCTACGCGGAGAACCAACTTGCGCAATTGGACAACTATATTGTAAGCAATACCTATAATCCTGAAGAGATTTTCTATTACCAGTATACGATTGAGGCCGGCAACAATTTTATGGTCCCTGCCAGTACCGCAGCCAGGCTGGAATCTGTGAATGAAATCAATCTTACTCCTGGATTTGAAGCGGTGCCAGGATCATCCTTTCAGGCTACAATAGATACTCAAAATGCAAGTACAGGTAAATATGCACCTTTATTTGTTACTAACAGGGAGAATAAACCATATCCATACTCCGATTTAATAAATAAACCAATTGTTTGGGAAGAAGGCGGGAATCTTTTGGATGATAAACCTATCATATTAACCGCAGCTCCAAACCCGTTCACAGAGAAAATCACAATAAAGTTGAACAAGCGTAAGGATTGTGTGATCGAGGTGTTCAATATGATGGGAATGTTAATCAAGGAGGAAGCTTTTCAAAACACGGATACCATGGTAATCAAAAATCTGTATGGATTGGCATCAGGTTTTTATGTAATTCGAGTTACCGATGCCAACGGCGAAATATTGGTAGTGAAGCGTGTAGTGAAAATGTAGGCCCAAAAAACAAAACACTAAAAAATAGGGCGATTTCGCCCTATTTTTTATTATATGACAACCGCCTTAATTCTTGTTCCCGTGGTCCATTTTAGCAGTGGCAGGATCTCGATATTTACAACATTCAGGTAAATTGTCGTATACGTCTTGAGGAGCGATAAACCCTTCCGAATCGTGCCCTATTTCAGCAATCTTTTGCTTAATATCGGTCATGGAACATTTCCGCTCATCGATAATGGCCTCAAAGAGCTTGGTATCGGGACTCCAAGTGGCATATTTAACACCTTTCATCTTAACAGCGGCCTTTTCAATGCGGCTTTTGCACATGCCACAATTTCCCTTCACCTCAAAGGTCACCGACTTGTTCTTTTCCTGGGCATTTCCCATGCCCACGGCCAAAAGGGTCATAAATGTCAATACTATTGTTTTCATAGGTGTAAAATTAAGTTTTATATCTAAATCCTATAAAATAGGTACTTCTTAAAACCGGTCCGTACAGGATAGTACTATCAAAATAAGGTCCAAATGGATCGGAACTCGATAGTATTGGGTTATGTTGTGTGAAATTACCGATATTCTCCCCACCGATATAGCATTCAAATTTATTCGAAATTACTTTGGTAATCTGTGCATTCATCAACATATAGGATGGTGAATGCGAAGGTAATTGATACTCCTGTGGATTAACACTTGTATTTGGTAATCGTTGATTTCCCAACCAATTGGCGGTAAAATCAAATCGCCATTGCCCTTCAGCAATTTTGGGAGTCTCGTACCCCAAGTTGACAAAGAACCTATAATTTGGTTGTAGGGGCCTGTCCAATGTGCCACTGGCATAATCCGTAACAACATCGAAAAATTTATAAGTGGACCTTAAATACAGGTCCTGTATAATCTCATAATTCAAATCGATCTGCAAACTGTTCGAATAACTTTTCCCATCAAGATTGTAAAATGCTATTTCCCTTGAATTTTCCCAATCTACAACCACTTGGTCCTCGAACTGGGTCCTGTAAAAATCAATGGAAAAATCCAAGACCCTGTTCCATAAGTACAATTTTTGAATAAAGCTTACCCCATAATTCCAAGCTTTTTCCGGTTGTAGACCATAATAGTTGCCTCCATTCCCATTAATTACAATTTGACGGGATGATGCAAACAATTGCTGGTTTTCCGCAAAAATGTTCGCACCGCGTTTTCCCCTGCCGAAAGACGCCCTAAAACTGGCCTTATCCCATAAGGAGTATCGTAAGTGGAATCTTGGGGTAATGAACGTCCCCAAATTATTATGCCTGTCGATACGCAAACCGGACTCAAAACTCAATCCTTCCAAGTTATCATAGGTATACTCTAAAAATGTACCTACGGAATTATCGTACCGATTAAAACTGGTATTGTTCGCAATTTCGTTAAATCCATCATATGTAAAACTAATTCCGGTTTTGAACTTATGTTGTGTACTGCCGATAATACTGTTGAAAATAAGATTGGTATAAAAAGATGATTGTTCGATATCATAAACATTAAGTCCATAATAGGAATCTTGATTATGAACACTGTAAGCCGTTTGAATGCCAAAACTTTGGTAGGGAAGGTCAGGAAAAACATATCCTGTTTTGGCGGAAAGATCTAATCTGTTGGTGTTTATCACACTACCCCATGCGTTGGTCGTAAGCTTATCCGTATCGGAATCAAAATCATTTTGACCAATTTCTTTGGAGTCTGCCAAATATTGAACATTGGCATAACCGACCCAACCATTTTCTGGGTTCATATATTGCCAACGGTTCATGATATTCACCTGTTTGGTCAAAGGGGTGTCCAAAAACGAATCTCCATTGTTATCGATGTAGCCATTTCTTAAATTGGCATGCACATAAAGTCCGGTTCCCAAATTATCTGAAATGTTATGGTTGAAACGGGAATTGAACTCGTATCGCTCATAATTGTTGCCGTACATGTTCAAAAAGAACCGTTTATCAGTCAAGGGTTTCATCAATTCCGTATTGATGTGTCCTGAAATGCTTTCAAAACCGTTTAGGACACTACCTGCACCTTTGGTAATCTGAATGCTCTCTATCCATGATCCTGGTGTAAAGGATAGCCCAAATACTTGGGATGCCCCCCGAATAGATGGCATGTTTTCTTGAGTGAACAAAAGATACGGGCTGTTAAGGCCCAACATTTGGATTTGCTTGGCACCCAAAATGGCGTCGGATACATTGACATCGACCGTAGGATTGGTCTCGAAACTTTCGGAAAGATTGCAACAGGCGGCCTTCAACATTTCCCTGCTGTCAACAGATACCACGTTCTGTACTTTGAACAACGATTTTTGGATGGGGGCCACTTCTTTTTCAACAATAACTTCATCCAAAACCACATTGGGATATAGCACTATATTACCCAGATTCGGTCTATTTACCGGAATGGTATCCGATCGATATCCCATTAGACTTACAATTAGCTTTTTGGAGGCGAGGTTAAAAGGAATTTTGAAGTTGCCAATGGAATCGGTTACAGTTCCTTCCGAACTGGCGAACCAGTAAACATTGGCATAGGGTAGGGGTATGGTTTTGCCCTTATCATTATATTCTACCACTTTTCCAATGACCTGGATTTGGGAATGGCATAAATTTCCAAATGTTAATAGGGCAAAAAATAGCAGGAATCTCATTTGGGAAATGATATGATTTTTATATAAAACTACATCTTTCAGGGTACATAAGATGATTACAACCACGAATTTAACATCGATATGTAGTTCATAGATTATTTTGGGAGTTAACGGAATTTTGCCAACGGTTGAAACACTTTATAGTACTTTTAATCGATTGTATAATTGGGTTTTTATTTTCCAATAGGGTTATGGTTAGGATCTACTGCATCTTGATTTCCTTTTTAGTGTTCATTCAAGGTAGGAAATGTGTTGCCAATGGTACTTCAGGCCAAGAGGTAGACACACAAATTAGGGTCATAAACAATAGTGGACATAGTTTCACACATGTTTCCCTGTTTTCCATGAAGTTTGAGAATTTACAGCCCAAGGATACATCGGAATATAAAAGTTTAAGGTACGATTCCCTTAAGGATGACCCCTTGATTTACTGTGTACAGGAAGGTAAAAATTTAGGACGTTACCTGAAAATACCGAAAAACATGGTTAGGTTCTATACCTATAGTATTGATAGTATAAGCAACGGCATTTTATATGTCAGTTCATTTGAAGATAAAAAAAAAGAATAAAGTGCCCCATCAATTTTAAATTAGTAAACACAAGGAAAACTACATGGTTAAAATTTTAGAGCAATTGCGATACATTGCTTTTTGGTCTTTGGATGCCATCAAAGGGGGCAACATCAAAAAGCACTGCAAGGAAATTCGGCTCGTAATGGAGCAGCCTGATTCGGATATAGTTGAGAAGATAAAGGAAAAAAATCTTCAAAACATTTTAGAGCATTCCATTGCATCGGTACCATTTTATGGAACCGTATCCAAGGAAGAATTGTCTCTGCAGAATTTTCCTATTATTGACAAGCAAACGATTAGGGAGAATTTTGATCATTTTAAAAGTATTCAGCATGAAACAGGTTACAACCATGCAGTAACCACAAGTGGTTCGACCGGTAAACCTTTTAAAATTCTACACAACAAGGACAAAAGGGCCAGGAATACGGCAGATACGTATTTTTTTGCCAGAAGAGCCGGTTTTTCTTTGGGTTCAAGGTTATTTTACTTAAGGTTATGGGACAAACAATATAAAAAGAACCAATTATTGACCAAAGTTCAAAATATTGCAGCCTATTCTGTTGATGACCTAACGGAAGAAAACTTGGCAGAACTGGTCCATGAACTGGAAAACAGTCGATCAAGCAAAAGCTTGTTGGCCTATTCATCTGCATTGGGCACGGTATCCAAATACGTTGCGGATCGCATGGGAAGACCTTTAAACTGTAAGTTCGATTCCATTATCACAATTGCCGAGGCGCTAGATCCCGATGTAAGGGAACGAACAAAAAAGTATTTGGGCACCAATGTGGTTTCAAGATATTCCAATAGCGAAAATGGGATTTTGGCACAACAACGTCTCAACGATTCTTCAGGAAAATTTGAAATAAATTGGGCCAGCTATCACATTGAACTTCTCGATTTAAATGAGGATAAGCCTGTAAATCTAGGAGAAACAGGACGAATAGTCATAACGGATTTTTTCAATTATTCCATGCCCATGATCAGGTATGATACCGGGGATGTTGGCGTTATGGAATACGATACGGAGCTCAAGACCATGGTCTTCACTAAAATTGAAGGCAGAAAAATGGATATGTTCACTAATACCAAAGGTGAGTATATTTCTTCGCATATAATTCATCATATATTGCAGTATGGAGGTATTGAACAATTCCAATTCGTTGAGGAGGGAAACCGGGATTATACCATTAAATTAAAAGTGTCGACTAAATACGATCGAAACGACGAAGGAAGGATTCGTAACCAATATTTGGAGTATTTTGGAGAGGACGCTACTATTCATGTAGAATACGTAGATAACATACCTCTTTTGCCATCCGGAAAACGAAAATTGGTGGTGAACAAAGCAGTGCCCAACCTCACCCGTAAACATAAGGTGAAATCTGCACATGGGGAGACCTTAACAGAAGAAGTCAGCCCTTAGGTTGGTCAAGTTTAAAGGATTGTTTTACCCTTTTGATAACACCTGAATACATCCTTTTTTGGAAATAGAAAAAGGATGTATTATCATTTCCTCAATTCGACATTCCCCCTCGGCTAATTGGCGCTAAACAAATTATTGGGTATGGTATCGACCGTGAAGACATATTCAACAAGTTGTCTTAAAGTACCTATTCTACACGCCTATTTTCTTTATTGATCAATCTTTTTCTGATAAAGCAACCGCATAGAATTCTTCATTTAAACCTAACAATTGTTCAATAGTCTGAAACTTGCTCCAACAATTCTGAAAAGCAAACAAGAATCGTATTAGTTTCGGCGGTGGTAAACCTTCAATTTGAACTTTGGTGGAATATGTCAATTTTACAATTAAGTAAATATTAACAAATAGTGTGGATAGAAAGTAGATTTTGCCCTTGGATATTAAATAATGTTAAAATAACTTGCAGTTCATCGATATTCGGGTATCGACGAAATCCAATATAAACTTCAAATTCGTAAAACACATGTATTTCATCGAATAAATCTGTTTTTGAACGATTTAACTTTGAGGAAGTATTAGTTTTATAACCCGAAAATCTTGATGAACGAATGAAGCTATTTTTTAGAACCCCACTTACCATGACATTTTTGGCCGCCTTTATTTTGGTTTTTACCTCATGTGCCAAAGATAATGACCTATTTGATCAATATGTTTTAGAGCCCGAAGAAGATATTGTTGTTTCTGATTCGACCGACACGGTACAGGATCCTACAGCCCAAGATCCTACAACCCAAGATCCAACTACACAGGATCCCCCCACCGATATTGATTTTAGCACACCGGATAACCCCGAGAATACCAACAAGGTTGAAGGTACCTATACCCCTTCATCACAAGCGGATATTACTAATCCTGCAAATGCAAATTTCAAGGCGGTGATATCAGAATCCTTTCAATGCGACAACTGTACTTTTGCAGAAGGACAGACTATTGAACCTGCAGGGGGTGTAATTACCGGAAGCAATATCAACTTAAATGGCGCTTATATTGAAAACACGTACAAACAGGCCTTTTCACCAAATGCTACCTTTAGTCAAGTATATAGCGCTTCTAGGGTAAGCCCGGAAACTTTTGGTGCAAACGCTAGTGATAATGCTGATGATACCGATGCTATCGATGCTATGATCAATAATGTGGAATTGGCTGTTACAGCAGATGGTGGAATTTATATTAAAAACAGGCCTACAAATTACAGAAGATCTGGTATTTTGGATTGGAACATGAACGGCGCCGTTGTTAAGGTAACAAGTGCATCAGGTTTCAACACCGGTCAAGTTTCTGTTGATGCAGTATTTGACATCACCAATCTTTCACCGACCATTTACAATGGTGAATTTGATGGTACTAACACCTATGGTAGATTATTTTATTTACATGGACAGGAGTATTATAGATTCCAGAAATTATATGTCCATGATTTTTACGCTTCATCAACTTATAGGGCAGTGGCCTTCAGGTTCACGATCAATGCTTCATCTTCCGGTTTCAAATATGGCGAATTTTCGGATTGTGTGATCAATAATATTGTTGCCCAAGGAGATGGAAATTATAATAATGCGCCAGCTGGAATTTCTAAAGGTTGGTGGTATACTATATCTGGTATTAATTATGGTGATCCGTTCACTGTATTGCATACAAACAATAGGGTTACTAATATCATAGGCGATGATGCCGAGGCTTTTTACGCTATCCAAGGTGGTGGGTCATTGGATCACAATAGTAAATTTGTCTTTGATAACGAAGATTATAGATATTGTACCAGAAGGGCCATTAAAGCATGTGTTTCGAATGTTGAGATAAAGAACAGTTATTTCGAGGAAATTCCGGAATCAATGTTCAAATCTCCCCAACAAATGGGAACTATGATTGATTTCTTTAGCACTCAAAGTAGTAACTTGATACAGAACATCAGGGTACATGACAATGTAATCCGAACTGTTCCTGGAAATGATGCGCATTACTACCTTCTTTCCATGACCGAGGTCAATGATGCCATAGTTATCAATAACACTTTCACTATGGAGAGGACAGGCAACTATGGGGGAGTTAGATTAGGATCTAATACTAGTTCTTATAATGGTGCCTTGCAGAACATTCAGGTTACCAATAATACCTTCAACAACTGCTATGTAAACGCCATGTACAATTACGCACCAGTCGGTAACCAACCTATTGATGTGGATGGAAACTTATTCAATTTCACTGCGTCACAAGGTATTGATGTGGGAG
This sequence comes from Allomuricauda sp., assembly GCA_040285615.1. GTDB lineage: Bacteria > Bacteroidota > Bacteroidia > Flavobacteriales > Flavobacteriaceae > Flagellimonas. The sequence goes on along the minus strand of JAVJRL010000009.1, from coordinate 194,633 downwards.
CTCTAAGATTTTCACAGAATAGCGGAACCCAAGGTTATGTTAACTTTACCAATAATTCCATTAATGTGGACATGAGTTCTCCAAATGGCATCAATGGTGTAATTGCTAGTAATGGGGTAAATGTTGTTGGAGTTACCATAGATAATGTAGATGTCGCTTACTCCAATGGATCATCATCTAGACCATTCGGGTATTTAAGAGGAAGTTTTGACAGTTCAAATACAATACAGAATAGTAGTTTGGTAGGAGCAAGTGGTACCAATGCCCTTCAAGTATTAGGGGGCACTCAATCTGTACAAGTAGTGAATAGTACAGATGCCAGCGGTAATCCAATTACTGTAGAGTAATAAATATTGAAAAAATATTTTATAAAAGAGGGGCTGTAAGCCCCTCTTTTTATTTTAAGCTACTTTTTGGTCGATTTCTTGTCTAATAGAACCCCCCATCCATAAAAAAACGCATTTCATATAATATTACTTGCAAACTGTGGTTTAATACACATCTTTGTAACAAAATATGAAAACCGTGGCAAAAAAAGCATTGATTACTGGGGTGACCGGACAGGATGGCGCCTATCTTAGTGAATTTCTTTTAAAAAAAGGATACGAAGTACATGGATTAAAAAGACGTTCTTCCCTTTTCAACACTGATCGTATAGATCACCTATATCAAGATCCACATGTAGAAAATCGGAACTTTATTCTTCATTATGGAGATATGACGGATAGTACCAATCTTATCCGCTTAATACAGGAAATCCAACCCGACGAAATTTATAACCTGGCTGCCATGAGCCACGTTCATGTTAGTTTTGAAACTCCTGAATACACAGGTAATGCTGATGGACTGGGAACTCTAAGGGTTTTGGATGCAGTACGTATGTTGGGTCTAGGAAATAAAACAAGGATTTACCAGGCATCTACTTCCGAACTTTATGGGAAGGTCCAAGAAGTACCTCAAAGTGAAACAACACCGTTTTATCCTCGTAGCCCTTATGCAGTAGCAAAAATGTATGCGTATTGGATAACGGTGAACTATCGGGAAGCATATAATATGTATGCCTGTAACGGTATACTCTTCAATCACGAATCACCTATTCGTGGCGAGACTTTCGTAACCCGTAAGATTACCAGAGCAACGGCTCGCATTGCGCTTGGACTACAGGATAAATTCTATCTCGGGAATTTGGATGCCCAAAGAGACTGGGGGCATGCCAAGGATTATGTGCGAATGATGTGGATGATTTTGCAAGCAGATGAACCTGAAGATTGGGTAATTGCTACAGGTAAAACCACCCCAGTTCGCGAATTCGTTCGAATGAGTTTCAATGAGGTGGGTATTGAATTGGAGTTCAAGGGAGAAGGCGTAGATGAAAAGGCTTATGTAAAAGCCTGCCATAATCCAGAATTTCAATTGGAAATAGGTAAGGAAGTACTTGCGGTCGACCCTCAATACTTCAGGCCAACGGAAGTAGACCTATTGATTGGCGATCCTACCAAGGCCAATACTAAGCTGGGATGGATGCCCGAGTATGATTTACAGGGCCTCATAAAGGATATGATGCAGAGCGATCTAAAGTTGATGCAAAAGGAACAATACCTTAAGGACGGAGGTTATCGCATCCTCAACTATTTCGAATAAAATGAAGTTAGACGCAAAAATTTATGTGGCTGGTCATAGAGGATTGGTAGGTAGTGCTCTGGTAAAGAATTTACAATCAAAAGGATATGGCAATATAATTGTTAGAACGCATGCTCAATTGGATTTGACGGACACTTTTACTGTAGCAAACTTTTTTGAAGAGGAAAAGCCTGAGTATGTGTTTTTGGCAGCGGCCAAAGTTGGCGGTATCGTAGCAAATAATACTTATCGAGCGGAATTTATTTACGATAACCTGATGATCCAGAACAATGTGGTTCACCAAAGTTACTTGAATGGAGTGAAAAAATTGATGTTTCTGGGCAGTACATGTATATATCCAAAAGCATGTCCACAACCTATGAAGGAAGACTATTTGCTGACCGATATTTTGGAGTATACCAATGAACCATACGCAATTGCTAAAATTGCAGGGATAAAACTTTGCGAAAGCTATAATTTGCAGTACGGAACAAATTTCATCTCCGTAATGCCCACTAATTTATATGGTCCCAATGATAATTTCGACTTGGAAAAATCCCATGTGTTACCTGCATTGATCCGTAAAATACATTTGGGTAAAGCATTGGAAGAAAACAATTGGAAATTAATTGATGAAGATTTGAATCGATTGCCCATTGAAAACATTTCAGGCTCATCTTCAAAAGAATCCAAGCTGGCCATCCTCAAAAAATACGGTATCGATAAAGTAAATAATGAAAAGGCAACCGTAGAGATTTGGGGTAGTGGTAAACCTCGTAGAGAGTTCCTTTGGTCTGAGGATATGGCAGATGCCTGTGTTTTTTTAATGGAGAACAGGGATTTTACCGATACCTACAAAAACGATCAATCTGAAATTAGAAACACCCATATCAATATAGGTACAGGGTCGGACGTTTCCATTGCCGAGTTGGCCAATTTGATCAAGGGTCTTATTGGTTTTAACGGAGAATTTATTTTCAATAAGGATAAACCGGACGGTACCATGGAGAAACGAACCGACGTCACTAAACTTAATCAATTGGGATGGACACATAAGGTTGAAATTAACAATGGACTATCCCTCATGTACGATTATTATCTTCAGTAAGTAGTAACCTAAATAATTAACCTCATTATAGCAACTTGATAGGCAAGCTCAAAACATTATTAAGCAGAAACTCAGGATTTGCCAGATACCTCAAAAATACCTCTTGGTTAATGGGCGAAAAGGTGTTGCGCCTATTGATAGCTTTGAGCGTGGGGGTATGGGTAACCCGCTATCTAGGACCAGAACAATTTGGAATATTGAGCTATGCCCAAAGTTTTGTAGGTATTTTTGCGGCACTATCCTCTTTGGGTCTTAATGATATAATTATAAGGGAACTGGTTAAAGACCAAGAAAAAAGAAATCTCATCTTGGGTTCATCTTTTGGTCTACAGATCCTAGGTTCTTCAATAATCATGTTGATATTGATCATCAGCATTTATTACAATGATAATGAACCCCTGACAAATAAGATCATTATTATTCTGGGGCTGCTCACTTTCATTAATAGTTTTAATGTGATTGCATCCTATTTTCATAGCCAGGTAAAGAGTAAATTCTACGCCATTGCGGGATTGGTCGGTGTAATCATTTCTGCCCTCCTGAAGGTATATTTGATATTGGGCAACTATTCGTTGATCTATTTTGTTTACGTACTTACTTTCGATGTCATATTTTTGGTGACCGGTCTTATATGGTTCTATAAGAAATCCGGGGAATCCTTGTTAAAATGGAAATTTTCTTGGAAAATGGCAAAGGACCTTCTGAAAGATGCGTGGCCTTTAATCTTGAGTGGCATCATTGTTTCCATCTATATGAAGATTGATCAGGTAATGATAAAGGAATATCTGGGGAACGGTGAAGTAGGGCAATATTCTGCTGCGGTAAGACTTAGTGAAGCTTGGTATTTTATCCCTACAATAATATGTAGTTCACTGTTTCCTGCAATCATCAATGCAAAATTAAAAGATGACACCCTGTATAAAGATCGTTTGCAGCGATTATATAATTTAATGGTTGTTCTTGGTGTGGTCATCATATTACCTGTACTCACATTGAGCGATTGGGTTATAAACCTTTTGTATGGTGAAGCTTTTCAACGTTCTGCAGGAGTTTTGAACATACATATTTTAGGTAGTGTGTTTGTATTTTTGGGTGTGGCCAATCAAAAATGGTTCATAAGTGAAAACTATCAAGCATACAATATTATATGCCTTGGTATGGGCATGGTTGCCAATATCGTTTTAAATGTTATAATGATACCTAGAATGGGGATAATGGGTGCTGCTTATGCCACTTTGATTTCCCAGTTCGTGGCATCGGTCTTGGCACCAGTATTTTTTAATAAAACAAGAAATTCATTTTTTATGATGCTGAGGGCGTTATTTTTCGTCCAGATCTTTAAGGATGGAAAAATTGTCTAGTAAGACATCGGGATAGCATAACTAAGGGCAATTTTTGTCCTTAAATGAAGTTTTTTTATTGTCTCCATGGTATAAAATGCCCGGAGATGATAACATAAATTAGCAACCAATTCAACAAAACTAGAATATAATGTGCGGAATATTAGGAACTGTACCTTCTTCAGATCAGGGTTTATTTAAGCAAGCTCTGGATACTCTTACTCATCGTGGTCCGGATAGTTATGGTATTGAACATATTTCGGAGGATGTCTCTTTAGGGCATAGAAGACTTTCTATTTTGGATATATCTGAAAATGGAAGCCAACCCATGATTCATGAAAGTAAACGCTATGCCATTATTTTCAATGGGGAGATATACAATTTCTTGGAAATAAAGAAGGAGTTGGAGCAGTTGGGGCATACATTCAAGTCCTCATCGGATACAGAAGTTTTGTTGAAATCATATATTCAGTGGGGAGAAGACTGTGTCTTAAAATTCAATGGTATGTGGGCCTTTGGAATTTGGGATGCAGAAGAAAAGAAGCTCTTTGTGTCGCGTGATAGGTATGGTAAAAAACCTTTGTTTTATGCAAACATAAACGGAAAGTTTGTTTTTGCTTCGGAAATGAAGGCTATTTTCCCATTTATGGACAAATTGGAGGTTTCTGATGATTTTCACTGGATGAAGAAGAACATATTCTTCTATGAGGCTACCGAGAAATGTCTTGTTAATGGAATCAAGCGTTTTCCAGCAGGACATAGTGGACATTATGAAAGGGGAGAGTTAAAAATATATCGCTATTGGAACACTTTGGACCATTTGGTCGATGTACCCAAAACATATGAGGAGCAAGTGGAGCAATTTAGAGAGCTCTTCATGGATTCCTGTAAACTTCGTATGCGTTCCGATGTTACCATTGGAACTGCTTTGAGTGGAGGCTTGGACAGTAGTGCGACCATTGCTGCTATGGCGAACTTGGCAAAAAACAACAATAGTTACTCGGACGATTGGCAACATGCCTTTGTGGCATCTTTTCCAGGAACTCCATTGGATGAATCCCCCTATGCAAAAATGGTTACGGACCATTTGGGTATTGGTGCTACATTCGTGGATATTGATCCGTTGAAACATTGGGACAAGCTTGAACATTATTTCTATTTGTTCGAAGACTTATATATCACATCCCCATTGCCAATGATTATGCTATACGGGGCCGTAAAGGAAAACGGTACCACGGTAACATTGGATGGTCATGGAGCCGATGAGCTATTGAGCGGCTATCAACAAGGTACTTTGGAGAGCCTTTGGGATGCAAGGTTCAATGTAAAGAATACAAAAGATATCCTAGATATTTATCAAGGTTCCATAAATGAAGATAAGGTACAATACAATAGGGTGGGTAACTGGAAACTGTATCGCGATTACATGATCAGAAAGACTGGTAAAAAGATTTTGGGAAAAAAAATGCCGTCCGTAGATAATGGACATCCCAATTTCAAAAAACTGGACAACTTATCTCAATATCTCTATGCAATGTTCCATGAGAATATTCTACCCACATTATTGCGTAATTATGATAGGTATGCCATGATCAATAGTGTGGAGATTCGGATGCCATTTATGGATCATCGAATCGTAAGTTTCGTGAATTCGTTGCCATATTCCAGCAAGATCGGAAATGGATATACCAAAAGGATTGTGAGAGACGCTTTGGATCCATATTTGCCCAAGGAAGTAACATGGAGAAAATCAAAAATAGGATTTAGCTCTCCAATAGTAGACTGGATGCAGAATGACTTGTCCGAATGGTTCATGGATACGACCAGCTCAAATTCATTTTTGCAATCAGATCTAGTATCCAATCCAAGTCAATTAAGAGATAGGATAACATCTATCGTGAATAAGGAAAATCATAATTTTACCGAAGCGCAAAAGTGTTGGGCAGATTTATCTCCTTACATTTGGGGCAATGCCATCTTAAAAAATAATGCTGTGTCGGTATAAGGAATCCCAAAAAACATTTCCTTTCCAAAAACAACCAGAGGTATGGTCAATAGATTAAAAAAATTGGTGCTTTCAAGTTCGCTCTTAACCAAGATGGCCAATTTTTATAGACGCAACCATCTCAAAAGAACAAAAGGAATCACCTATCAAAAAGGTGCCTTTATTGGTTTCTCGGTAGAGTGCGAGGGTAAAAATGCTTTTGGAAAAAATAGTGCCATTGTTTCATCAAAAATTGGATATGGTTCCTATTTGGCTGAAGGAGCTAAATTGGCAAAGACAAGTATAGGAAAATATTGTTCCATTGGCCCCAATGTAAATTGTATCTTTGGTAAACACCCGTCGACCACATTTGTTTCAACCCACCCATCTTTTTTTGCATTAAAAACCCCAGTAGGATTTACATACGCCGACAACCAATATTTTAAGGAATTTGCCGAACCGCATCATGGAGGTTTTAGTATTACCATCGGCAACGATGTTTGGTTGGGCGCCAATGTATCCTTAATGGATGGAGTTACCATTGGAGATGGCGCTATTGTTGCTGCCAATGCGTTGGTAACGAAAGACGTAGAACCATTTTCTATTGTAGGGGGCGTACCTGCAAAAGTGATAAAGAAACGATTCAGTGATGATGAAATAGCATTTTTGTTGCAATTTAAGTGGTGGGAAAAAAGTAAGGATTGGATAGAGAAAAACGCTTCACATTTTAGAAATTTAGAAGGTTTTATGGAACATTTTAAAAATGCTTGAAATGAGAATTCCCATTGTGGTGGTAGCATATAACAGACCAAGGTCACTGGCCAGGTTATTGAGTTCCTTGCACTCGGCCAAATATCCTCATGATTATATTGATTTGATCATTAGTATTGATAAAGCCGATGACAACCAACAAGTATTGGATTTGGCCTATGATTTCCAATGGGAACATGGTACGAAAAAGGTCGTTTATCAAGAAATTAATCTAGGGCTAAGAAAGCATATTTTAAAATGTGGAAACTATAGTTTGGAATACGGAGCAGTAATTGTTCTGGAGGATGATCTTTATGTATCACCAAATTTTTATTTGTTCGCAGAGCAAGCGCTGAATTTTTCAAAAAAAGAAACCGAAATTGGTGGAGTTTCCCTGTACAATCACCAACTCAATGTACATACTCGCGAAAATTTTTTGCCTCATCAAGATGGTTATGATAACTGGTATTTTCAATTTGCTTCTTCCTGGGGTCAAGCATGGACCAAAGATCAGTGGACGGGGTTTATGGACTGGTATAAAGAAGAACCTGATATTGATAACAACCAAAAGGTTCCTTCATATGTTAGAAGTTGGTCCTCAAAATCATGGTTAAAATATAATATAGCGTATTTAGTGGAAAAAGATAGGTATTTCCTGTACCCAAAGATATCCTTAACCACAAATTTCAGCGATGCTGGTACACATATTGGAAATGATAGCACCATATATCAAGTTCCACTGGATTTTGGAAAACAGAAGGAGTATAGTTTTTCCTCTGTGGTAAACTCACATTCCGTATATGATGCCTATTATGAGAATAAAAACTTGCATCAAATTTTAGGATTGGAAAACGATGAATTGTGCGTGGATTTATTTGGATATAAACCTTTACATGGGCAAAAGTATTTGCTCTCATCTAAAGTATTGGATTTTAAGGTGATACAGTCTTTTGGTAAGTCTTTGAAGCCACATGAGGACAATGTTCTTCAGTCTATAGAAGGGAAAGAGCTTTTTTTGTATGACACATCCATAAAAGCAAAAAATCCGATTGTGCCCAATTTTGAAAGAAAGATTGCCTATAATTATAAGCAAATACCATTTAAATGGACGAAAACGTTGTTTTTAGTGCAATCCCGTCAAAAGTTTAATAACATAATAAAAAGGTTAACAAAAAAGCGATAAAGTGCTCAAAGCGATACGAAAAATAGGGGTGCCTTTTGTGGCATTGTTCTTTATCTATCTTTTAAATCCTTATGGGTTGAATATCTATGTTGGGTATCTTATTGCAGCCTTGATTTTAATTCAAAAGAGCTTCCTTGTAAAAAATGTGGATACTGGTTTTTGGCTGTTGTTCGTTTTTTCGGTTATTTATGCGGCCTTTTTCTCTTTTGACCCTAAGGCGGGAAATCAATACATCGTTATTTATGCTGTAGTTCCTGGAGCATTTTATTTGTTGGGAAAGTTTTTTGCGGAAAAGTTGAAGTCCAATCAGACTAACTTGGTACTTCTACTATTGATTTCTGCCATAATATTTTCAATCACTGCAGTTCTATCCGTTTTTACCGATATTTTACAGAATGGTTATAATGTTGTGGATAGGAACCTTCCTAATTATTGGACAGGTAATATTGTTCCTGCCACTATTATGGGGTCATATTTCACCTTAATAATGACTTTGCCTGCTTTATTGGTCCCACATATTAAAAAACTGCCCTTTATAGGCAGAATTTTATTATTTGTATACTATGCCATTGCTATGGCCTGTATTCTTAGAATTGGTAGCCGAACACAAATAAGTATAAGCCTTATTACATTACTGGTATCCCTATTTTATGTAATGCCTAGGCAATCCTTCAGAAGGAACCTATTCATGTTTTTGTTATTCTTCTTGGGTATTTTTTATATGATAAATACTGTAAGTTTTGATTTGGATCAGGACTGGTTATCTGCATTTGCTAATAGGATGGAGGATAGTCAAGATTTGGCATCAGGTGGGGGGCGCACCGATAGATGGATGAAGTCCATGGAATACTTATTTACGAAGCCTTTGGGTTGGAGCGAGCATGAATTTGGGCATGCTCATAATCTTTGGTTTGATGTGCTTCGCATAGGTGGGTTTTTATCTTTCTTCTTTCTGTTGTTTTTTACAACGAAATCCTATTTGACTGTTATTAAGGCTATTAAGAAGAAAAAGGAGGCATATGCCTTCAACAATCAAATCATTGTTTTCACACTCGGTTTTTCGTTGGTTTTTATGGTAGAACCCATAATGGAAGGTATGTTCGACTTTTTTGCCTTTTTCTGCTTTTTTATTGGCGTGGTTAAAAAATACAGTGCCGATAATCCAGTAATTGAGTAAGGTTATCCAATAAATCTTTTGACCGTGATACTTTAGCGTACTTTTACAACGTTTTTAACCTGAATTTAGCAACCTGACCATTACCCCAAAAATGAACAAACTGGCTGTTCTTCTCACTTGTTTTAATAGAAAAGATAAAACCATTGCATCCTTAACAGCTTTGCACAAAGCGTTTAACGAAAATTCGGACGAATGGGAAATGTCCATTTACCTTACCGATGACGGGTCAACTGATGGAACGGCAGAGGCTGTATCCAAAAACTTCCCGCATGTAAAAATTTTAAAGGGTGATGGAAATCTTTTTTGGGCAGGGGGCATGCGCAATTCTTGGAGCGAAGCCTTGAAAGGCCAATACGAGGCTTTTCTTCTGTTGAATGACGACACCTATGTTTACCCCCATCTTTTTGATGCTGTACTAAAAACACATGAGTTCAGTATTTCCAAATATGGAATAGGGGGAGTATATGTTGGTTCAACGGTTGATGCGGAAACTAAAAAGATTAGTTACGGTGGCAGCATTTTTAAAAATCGCTTTTTGGCAAAAATGAAGCGCTTAGAGCCAAAGAACGAACCTATTCCATGTGAGTTGGGAAATGCCAATATTTTATGGGTAAGTAAAAATGTAGTTGACAAAATAGGCTTGCTTGCGGATGGTTACGTTCATGGTATGGCAGATTATGACTATACCCTAAGAGCTACAAAAAAGGGCCTTCCAGTCCTTATTATGCCTGGGACCGTAGGAGAATGCGTCAATGATCATAGCGACCCATATTTGAGATTTATGAAGCTATCGCTAAAGGACCGATATAAAATGCTACATAACCCAATAGGCTTTGATTTTGTTTCTCAGACCCATCATATGAAAAAGCATTTTCCGATAAGGCTACCAATATTTCTTTTAACGGGATATTTTAAAGTACTTTGTCCAAAGTTATATTATCAACTCTTATATAAAAACAGAAAAAACTGATATGCGGAAGAAGAACCTGATTGTTTTTGGAACTAGACCGGAAGCCATCAAAATGGCACCTTTGGTTAAAGCTTTCCAAAATTCAGATGAATTTGAAACCAAGGTATGTGTTACGGCGCAACACCGTGAAATGTTGGACCAGGTTTTGGACTTTTTTGAGATCACTCCCGATTATGATCTTGATCTAATGAAACCGGGACAAAACTTATATGGTTTGACCGCCGCCATTATAACCAATATGCAGTCGGTTTTAGAATCTTATAAACCCGACTTTGTATATGTACACGGAGATACTACCACAACCATGGGATCGAGTATCGCAGGTTTTTATTCAGGAGCAAGGGTTTGTCATGTAGAAGCAGGTCTTCGGACATTTGATAAATGGGCTCCATTCCCAGAAGAAATCAATAGAAGGGTAACGGGTCATGTAGCCGATTTTCATTTTGCTCCGACCACGACTTCCAGCCAAAACCTGTTAAACGAAGGTGTTGACCAAAAATCAATTACCATTACTGGAAATACGGTTATCGATGCCCTTCACGAAAGTGTAGCAAGGGTAAAAACGTTGGACACCAAGGAGCTTAGTGAGCTTAAGGCAAAGGTATCCGATGATAAAAAGATTATTTTGGTCACAGGCCATAGACGTGAAAATCATGGCCAAGGTTTTATCAACATTTGCCAAGCTTTAAAAGAAATTGCCGAAAAATTCGAAGATGTTGAGATTGTATACCCAGTACACCTTAACCCAAAAGTTCAAAAGCCAGTCTACGAATTGCTAGGCGATATGGACAATATTAAATTGATCAATCCTTTGGCCTATCCTGAATTTGTATGGTTAATGGATAAAAGTCATATGGTAATCACCGATAGTGGAGGTGTGCAGGAAGAGGCTCCCAGCTTAGGAAAACCAGTTTTGGTAATGAGGGACACCACTGAAAGGCCCGAAGCCGTTGAGGCAGGAACAGTGATTTTGGTGGGTACCGACAAGGAGAAAATTGTATCACATGCTGTTACATTGTTAACAGATGAAAATAAGTATAAAGAAATGAGCAAGTTACATAATCCTTATGGCGATGGTGAAGCTTGTGAACGAATTGTTGAATTCATGAAAAAACAAGGATAGTGTCAGAAAAAAAAGTAACTATGATGGGCCTAGGTTACATTGGCCTGCCCACTGCTGCTTTGATTGCAGGAAATAAAACTGAAGTCAATGGCGTAGATGTTAACCCTAAGGTGGTCGATACCATTAATAAGGGGAAAGTACACATTGTAGAGCCAGATTTGGATGTGGCCGTTTCGAAAGCTGTGTCGGAGGGGTTTTTGCAAGCCAGTCTTGAACCAAAGGAAGCTGATACTTATCTCATTGTGGTGCCCACACCATTTAAGGAGAAGAATGAACCGGATATTTCTTATGTTGAAGCAGCAACTAAAGCTATATTACCACTCTTAAAATCAGGTGACCTCTATATTATAGAATCTACTTCTCCTATCGGAACAACAGAAAAAATGCGAGATTTGATTTTTGGACAACGTCCAGAGCTAGCAGGTAAGATCCACATGGCCTATTGTCCTGAAAGAGTTTTGCCCGGTAATGTAATGTATGAGTTGGTGCACAATGATCGGGTTATTGGTGGAATTGATGCAGAATCTACAGAAAAGGCAGTTGCCTTTTATTCGGCATACGTAAAAGGAGAACTGCATAGGACAAATGCTCGCACAGCAGAAATGTGTAAGCTGGTGGAAAACTCCTCCCGCGATGTACAGATTGCCTTTGCCAATGAACTCTCACTCATTTGTGATAAAGCGGATATCAATGTTTGGGAACTGATAAAATTGGCCAATAAACACCCTAGGGTCAATATATTGCAGCCTGGATGTGGGGTTGGTGGACATTGTATTGCGGTGGATCCTTATTTTATTGTTTCCGATTATCCAATGGAATCCAAAATTATCGGTACAGCAAGGGAAATCAACAATTACAAATCTTTTTGGTGCGCGGAAAAAGTGCAGAGTGAAAAACTCAAATTTGAACTGGAAAAAGGCTATAAACCTAAAGTAGCCCTAATGGGGCTGGCATTTAAGCCGAATATTGATGATTTAAGGGAGTCTCCGGCAAAATATATTGTCCAAAAAGTATTGCAAAACGTCAATAATGAAGAATACTTCATTGTTGAGCCCAATATAGATTCACATAATGTTTTTAAGTTAACGGATTTTAAGACCGCTTTCGAAGAGGCTGATATTATTGTGTATTTGGTCGCTCATAATGAGTTTAAAGAACTGCCCAAAAACACTGAGAAACGTATATTGGATTTTTGCGGGATTCTAGAAGCAAAATAGGCATAATAAACAACGATCATGAACAATGTTTTAATTGTTTTGGCACAGTCACTGGAGCAGCCAAGGATAGTTAAAAGGATAAACCAGAAAGCCAAGGAATATGGAAAAGTTCATGTGTATGGTTTTACCAGAAACGTTCATTCTGTTCAAAATCACAAAGTCTTAGAGGAGAACGATAATGTGAGGATTACTGTGGTTGGTCAGTTAAAGAACAACCAATATTTTCAAAGAGCTTTCGTTTTTCTAAAGCTATTGGGACTTATTTATGCAAAATATGGTTTACGGAAAAAATCAATTTATGTTTTTGGAATGGACCTAAGGGCATTAAGTTTTTTTATAGTGAATGCAGATGTGGACTACGAAATCAGTGACATCGTTTGGTTGTATTCTGGTAAAGCAAAAAGAAAGTTGATGAGCTTTTTGGATAGATTTCTTGCCGGCAGATCACGAAAGATGGTATTTACGACCAAGAGTTTCTATGAGGGGTATTACAAAGAAAACGTTTCAGAGTCCCAAGTAGTGGTAAAGGAAAATAAGCTGGAAACCTACAATAGGGTGAAACCTGTTGAAAAAATGCAAACAGACAAGCTGCGTATCGCCTACATCGGGGCTTTTAGGTATGCAGAAATAATTAAAGGTTTAACGGAGGTAGTGGCTGCGAATAAAAACATCATTTTGAATTTTTATGGAGCTACCCATGGTGGCACTATAATTCAAGGTATTGAAAAAGCAGTGAATGAAAATTCTAATATTCATTACCACGGACCATTTAAAAACCCAGACGACCTCGAAAGGATTTATGGTGAAAACAACCTGAATTTTGTTGTCTATAACAATACCTTGGAAAATGAGAAAGTGGCAATGCCCAACAAATATTATGAATCAGGTTTTTTCAATATCCCTATTGTTTGTGCAAAGGGCACCTATGTTGGACAAAGGGTTTTAGAGAACAGTATGGGATGGACCATAGATAAAGATAAAAAATCGATTTTCGATTTTTTGAATGCAATAACCATGTCCGAATTGATGGATTGCCATGAAGGCATAAAGAGATTGGATAAGAAATATTTTGTAGCATAGTTAAAAAATCAAAAAATGTTCAAAAACAAAACATTAATGATTACAGGAGGTACCGGTTCTTTTGGAAATGCGGTATTAAGTCGTTTTTTGCAAACTGATATCGGTGAAATCCGAATATTCAGTCGAGATGAAAAGAAACAAGACGATATGCGAAATCGTCTTAAAAACTCTAAAATCAAATTTTATATTGGAGATGTTAGGGATTATAATAGTATAAATCATGCTATGAAAGGTGTGGATTATGTTTTCCATGCCGCTGCATTGAAGCAGGTTCCCTCCTGTGAGTTTTTCCCTATTGAGGCAGCAAAAACCAATGTGTTTGGCACGCAAAATACGATTGATGCCGCAGTGGCCAATAATGTAAAACGAATCATTTGTTTAAGTACGGATAAGGCTGCATATCCCATAAATGCGATGGGAATAAGCAAGGCACTGATGGAGAAAGTAGCTGTTGCCGCATCGCGGAACATACCCGGAGATTCTACAAAAGTCTGCTTAACACGTTATGGTAATGTTATGGCATCAAGAGGTTCTGTTATTCCTTTGTTTGTAGATCAAATAAAGGAAGGAAGCCCAATAACTGTAACAGATCCTAATATGACACGTTTTTTGATGTCTTTGGAGGACGCTGTCGATTTGGTACTTTTTGCATTTGAACACGGAAATCAAGGTGATCTGTTTGTAAACAAGGCACCTGCTAGCACCATAGGTGATTTGGCGAATGCCATAAAAAATATATTCAATGCGGACAATGAAGTAAAGGTCATAGGAACAAGACATGGTGAAAAATTGTACGAAACGCTCTGTACACGTGAAGAAATGCAGAAGGCAGAGGATATGGGGGAATTTTATAGGATTCCCGCAGATAATAGGGATTTGAACTATAGTAGGTATTTTTCGGAAGGTAAAAAGGACATCAGTAGTATTGAAGATTACCATTCCCATAATACCAAGCACTTGAACAGCGAAGAGCTAAAAAATACGTTGTTAAACTTAGATTTCATCAAAGAGCAGTTGAATGCATAAAGACTTCTTGATAGCAGGGGATTCTTTTCGAGATAAACGGGGAACAATATGTTTTTTTAACTCGCTCAACATGAGTGAAATTGTACGTTTTTATGAAATTTCACCAGCAAATCAAGATATTATTAGGGCATGGCAGGGGCACCAACACGAGAAAAAGTGGTTCTACTGTTTATCGGGCAGTTTTGTAATCAATATTATCGAAATCAATGATTTTAACCGTCCTTTGGAAGACCTCACTCCGATAAGAGTTGAATTGGATTCATCGAATCCCAAAATCCTTGCTATTCCGGGTGGTTTTGTAACAGGTATTAAAGCTACATCCAAAAATGCTAGATTACAGGTTTTTTCAAACGCTGCTCTCGACGAATCAAAAAATGATGACTTTAGATTTCCTTTGAATCAATGGTCGGCCCAATGGTAAATTAACAAGATGGAAAAACATAAAATTGGAATTACAGGTCAAGCAGGTTTTATCGGTAATCACCTATACACCACATTATCCTTAAGGGAGGATGTGGAATTGGTCAATTTCGAGCGTTCCTATTTTGAAGATATGGATATGTTATCAAAATTCGTTTCGGAATGTGATAGTATAGTCCATTTGGCGGCTATGAACCGTCATGAGGACCCACAAGTGATCTATGATACCAATCTTAAATTGGTTGAAGATTTAATCACTGCCTGCGAAAAATCCAATGCGACACCACATATTATCTTTTCCTCATCTTCCCAAGAATTAAAGGATAACCTATACGGGCAATCCAAACGGGAGGGCAAAGAAAAGTTCATGGCATGGGCAGCGAAAACAGGAGGAAAATTCTCCTCCTTGACGATTCCTAATGTGTTTGGACCGTTCGGTAGACCTAATTACAATTCTGTGGTGGCGACTTTTTGCCATAAAGTGGCAAATAATGAAGAACCCACCATATTAAATGATGGTGAAGTTGGACTTATCTATGTCAACGATCTTGTTCAAATTTTCATTGATACTATTTTTGGAAATAAGCAATCCCTTTCACTCAACAATAACAGTTTTGAAGTGGAGATCAAGCCCAACCATTATGTTAAGGTCTCTAGGATATTGGAATTGTTGAACGGATTTAAATCCAATTATATGGAAAAGGGAATTTTTCCAAATTTGGAGGACCATTTCGAAAAATCATTGTTCAACACCTTTAGGTGCTATATCCCCGAATCGCATTACCCGGTAAAGTATACCAAACATACTGATCCAAGAGGTAGTTTTGTAGAGATTGCAAGAACCCAAACTTCTGGACAATTTTCATTTTCCACCACTGTTCCTGGTATTACAAGGGGAAATCATTTTCATACCAGAAAGGCGGAACGTTTTGCAGTGATTAGCGGAAAGGCCAGAATTCAATTACGTAAAATTGGAACGGATGAGGTCATCAACTATGATTTGGACGGAAAGGAACCTGCCTATGTGGATATGCCGATATGGTACACGCACAATATCACCAATACAGGGGAGGATGAATTGATCACATTGTTTTGGATCAACGAACCCTATGATCCAGAGGATGCAGACACCTATTTTGAAAATGTTGAATAACAAACTATAAAACATTCAATTTGAAAAAGCTTAAAGTATTAACCGTTGTAGGAACAAGGCCCGAGATCATTCGTCTGGCTTGTGTTTTAAATGCGTTGGACGCGAATGAGGCCATAGAGCATACATTGGTACATACGGGACAGAACTACGATTACGAACTCAATGAAATATTCTTTGAGGATTTTGGTATCCGAAAGCCCGATCATTTTTTGGGTGCCGCAGGTAAAAATGCTACCGAAACCGTTGGAAATATTTTAATCAAAATAGATCCGTTGTTGGAGAAGATTTCTCCAGATGCCTTCTTGGTCCTTGGCGATACCAACTCCTGTTTGTGTGCCATACCTGCTAAAAAGAGAAAAATTCCGGTTTTTCATATGGAAGCCGGGAATCGTTGTTTTGATCAAAGGGTACCCGAAGAAACCAACAGAAAGATTGTGGACCATGTGGCAGACATCAATCTTACTTATAGCGATATCGCGAGGGAATATTTACTCCGTGAGGGACTTTCGCCCGATAGGGTGATTAAAACTGGTAGCCCAATGTATGAGGTGCTACATCAGTTTAAAGGTAAAATTGAAGCCTCTACCGTATTGAAAGATCTTGGACTTGAAAAGGAGAAATATTTTGTGGTTTCCTCTCACCGGGAAGAGAATATCAGCAATCCAAAAAATTTCGAGGGATTAATCGAATCTTTGAATCAGATTGCCGAAAAATATGATTATCCAGTAATCGTATCTACCCATCCAAGGACAAGGAATATGCTCGACTCTAAAAAGATAAAGACACATAAGAACATACAGTTTTTAAAACCTTTGGGCTTTTCAGATTATAACGCACTTCAAATCAATTCCTTTGCCGTATTGTCCGACAGTGGTACAATCTCAGAAGAGTCTTCCATTTTAAACTTTAGAGCGTTGAATATAAGGGAGGCCCATGAACGCCCAGAAGCTATGGAAGAAGCATCGGTTATGATGGTTGGACTGAATCCTGAAAGAATTTTACAAGGATTGATGGCATTGGAGGTACAAAAAAGAAATCCGGAAAGAAACTTCAGGGAAGTCAGCGATTATTCGATGCCCAATGTAAGTGAGAAGGTGGTACGAATCATAATTTCCTATGTGGACTATATTAACCGTGTTGTTTGGTCGAAATAATTTTCTATGAAGAAGAAAGTCCTTTTTTTGGCACTTGGATATCCGGATGTAGCAAAGTCAACAGTTTTATATACGGACTTAATGCAGGAGTTTGGTGAGCAGGGTCATGAAGTTTTGGTAGTGGCACCCGCCTACGAAAAAGGTAATTATGGTTGTAGGGTAGAAGGTAAGGTAAAAGTATTGAGGGTAAAAACTCTACCATTGTTTAAAGTCGGGGCCATTAAAAAAGGTATCGCAAACCTATTACTGCCTTATCAATATAAGCGAGCTATAAGAAAAAATGGTGACTTGGACTTTGATTTGGTAATTTTACCTACTCCCCCTATCACTTTGTTCTCTGTAGCTTTATGGTTAAAAGCAAAAACAAAGGCAAAGACCTACTTGATCTTACGCGATATTTTCCCCCAAAATGCCGTGGACCTGAAAATGATGAAAGAAAATGGTATGTTCCACAGGTATTTTAGAAAGCAAGAGCTAAAATTATATCAACTGGCCGATTCCATTGGATGTATGTCCAATGCCAATGTTTCCTATGTTGAGCAACATAATCCAACTTTAGATCGTGCAAAATTACATTTATTGCCAAACTGGGAAAAAATACCAGCTCCCGTTTCTATGGAAGGTATTGAGGAGGTCAGTGCTAAATTGGGTGTATCCGATAAATTCATGGCCATATTTGGCGGGAATTTGGGGAAACCACAACAATTGGAGAACATTGTTCGGTTGGCTCAAAGCTGTGCGGATATCGATGACATCTTCTTTTTGATTTTGGGAAGTGGCACCGAAAGTGAGCGTGTGCGACAATTGATTGCGAAAAATAACCTAACCAACATAAAGTTGGTGGACCGTGTTCCCAAAAAGGAATA
The DNA here is from genome assembly GCA_040285615.1 of Allomuricauda sp. GTDB lineage: Bacteria > Bacteroidota > Bacteroidia > Flavobacteriales > Flavobacteriaceae > Flagellimonas. The sequence goes on along the minus strand of JAVJRL010000009.1, from coordinate 176,462 downwards.
TGTTCAAATTTTAGCTGCTGCAGATGTTGGCCTTATTTCATTGCACAAACGATTTACAATACCTAATTTTCCATCAAAGGTTCTTACCTATTTTGGTCTTAAGAAGCCTGTCTTGGCTTCACTTGATTTAAGCACTGATTTTGGTCAGATGTTGGACGAAACCAAATCCGGTTTATGGTCAGAAGCTGGTAATATTGATGCTTTTAAGAAGAATTTGATGTGGCTTTATAACAATAGGGAAGAAAGTATTCAAATGGGAGAGAACGGATACAATTACATGAAATCGCATTTAACACCCGAGATGGCATATAAAACAATCATAGAAAACATTTAATATTTATATTAAAGTTCCAATTACTAAAATGCCCCCTCAATTGAGGGGGCATTTTTAAATCTATAAGGTACTTGTGTACGTTTCTTTATTTATATTTTTTACCGATTTGATGGTAGGTAAATCCTAGATTGTCTAAACGGTCAGCATCAAATTGGTTTCTTCCATCAAAAATAATCGGATCTTTTAATGTGGATTTTATCTCTCCAAAATCGGGTGAACGAAATTCTTTCCACTCCGTTAACAACAATAATGCATTTGCATTTTTAAGCGCATCGTATTTGGAGTCGGCATAGGTCAACCCTTCCACATTTTTTAGATAGAAAGATTTGGCTTCATGTATTGCTTTTGGGTCGTAAGCCTGGATTTTGGCACCAAGTGCGGTTAATTTTTTTATAATATAGATTGAGGGGGCTTCCCTCATGTCATCGGTTCCTGGTTTAAAAGATAATCCCCAAATAGCAAAGGTTTTTCCTGAAAGGTCGTTGCCAAAATGACTTATCACTTTATCGGCAATAACAAATTTTTGTCTATCATTGACATCCTCAACTGCATTGAGCAATTGTGCTTCATATCCGTTTTGTTCGGCAGTTTTTTTAAGTGCTTTCACATCTTTGGGAAAACACGATCCACCGTATCCGCTTCCTGGGTAGATAAAGCTATAGCCAATACGACTATCGGAACCGATGCCGATTCTTACCTTATTTACATCGGCACCGACCAATTCGCAAATATTGGCCACTTCGTTCATAAAAGATATTTTGGTAGCAAGCATGGCGTTTGCGACGTATTTTGTCATTTCTGCCGAGCGGACATCCATTACTAGCATACGGTCCATGCTACTTCTAAAGAATGGCGCATATAATCTACGCATGGTTTCAGCGGTTTTTTTATCTTCTGTGCCCACTACAACACGATCAGGTTTCATAAAATCACTGATGGCATCCCCTTCTTTAAGAAATTCAGGGTTGGACACAACATGGAATTCAATATTTTCACCTCTATCGGAAAGCTCACTTTCAATGGCGAATTTTACTTTGTCGGCTGTTCCAACAGGAACAGTGGATTTATCCACTACAATTAATGGTGAGGTCATATACAGTCCAATTTCTTTAGCTACTTGGAGTACATATTGTAAATCTGCAGACCCATCTTCACCCATTGGGGTGCCGACAGCAATAAACACCATGTCACAATCATGAAGACATTCTTTTAATTTGGTGTGGAAACGCAGTGTTTTATTGGCTACATTGCGAGCCACCATTGACTCAAGACCAGGTTCGTAAATAGGAATAATCCCTTTTTTTAAATTTTCTATTTTATCGCTGTCTATATCAACACAGGTAACCGTGTTTCCCATTTCTGCAAAACAAGTTCCGGTTACAAGACCAACATATCCAGTGCCTACTATCGTTAATTTCATGTTTTTTACATGTTTTTAGTGGAATACTTTACTATAAATAGAACCACAAATATGCGACAAACCTGTAAAAGGGTTGGATGGTTATAGATAAACTTTTCATAAAACGGATAAAGTGTAAATTACATAAGGAAAAGTGAAAGTAAATTAGCTATTGAATTCTTGATAATAATCCTTATACCAATCGATAAATTTGTTAACACCTTGTTTGATGGGTGTTCCAGGCCTGTAATTATAGTCTTTTTCCAAACCTGATACATCGGCCCATGTCTTTTTTACGTCTCCAGGTTGCATCGGCATCAGTTCCTTACTAGCTTTTTTATCCAGAGCTTCTTCAATAGTTTCAATAAAATCCAGCAACTTCACGGATTTACTGTTTCCTATATTGTAGAGGTGATAAAGCTCATTGGTATCATACGAATCAGTATATCGATCCTCGAGAATGTGCACCACTCCTTTTACAATATCATCTATATAAGTGAAATCCCTTTCTAAGTCACCATTATTAAAAACCTTTATAGGTTGATCATTTATAATGGCCCGTGTAAATAGGAACATAGCCATATCTGGCCTCCCCCAAGGGCCATATACGGTAAAGAATCGTAAACCAGTTGTCCTAAAGTCAAACAGGTGACTATAAGTGTGTGCCATAAGTTCATTGCTCTTTTTTGAAGCAGCGTATAAACTTACCGGGGAATCTACGGAATCCGAGGTTTCAAATGGAACTTTTTTGTTTAAGCCGTAAACACTTGAACTGCTTGCATAGACTAAATGTTTTATAGTAAAATGGCGACAACACTCCAATATATTAAAAAAACCAATGATGTTACTTTCTATGTAGGCAGTTGGGTGTTCCAAGCTGTAACGCACTCCTGCTTGAGCTGCAAGATTGCATACAATATCGAACTTCTCGGTTTTAAAAATATCGGAAAGATGTTCTTTGTCCTGTAGATCCATTCGAACAAAACGGAACTTCTCAAAGGACTTGCTCAGAACTATCTGGTTAAAATTCTTAGCATTATCAGTATTTATTCCGAGCTGATTGAGTCGGTCAAGTTTTAGATTTACATTATAATATTCATTTAGATTGTCAAGCCCAAATACTGTATGGTGGTTTTCCAACAATTTCTTTGAAACATGAAAACCGATGAAGCCTGCTGCACCTGTCACAAGAATTTTCATACACCTAATTATAATTCAAATCTAAAGAATTATTAGCTCCCCTGCGAGGGATAACTTGTAAAGGACTTGATTTTGTGCATAGATTAAACTTGGCTTTAGATAGGATTTTGCACAACTACTTGAAAGTTTGTTTGTTATAATTGCATTTATAATTTTTTTTAGGATTGACCAAAATGTCGATTTCATTTGATTTGGATTATTTTTAAATGGAAAAGCGACAAGTTCTAGCCCTCTAGATTTTTTCACAGAATGATAGTTAAGAAGCACTTAATCGATTATTTTTTGTCTTTGCCGAATAGTGGCTCAAAATGATTCAACGGCTCAATTTTCCTTTTACTTTTACTGTAGAGAAAGAAAGTTCTCAATCCTACTTATATCAACCCAAAACCGAAATGAAAACTGCAGTATTGAAAAAAATTTGGTTATCACCACCACACATGGGTGGGAATGAGGAAACCTATGTAAAAGAAGCTTTTGATACTAACTGGATTGCCCCCTTGGGTCCTAATGTTCAGCAATTTGAAAAATCCATTGAAAATTTTTTAGGTAACGATATACATGCAGCATGCCTAAGTTCGGGTACAGGAGCCATACATTTGGGACTTGAAATTTTAGGAGTTGGACAAGGGGATGAAGTTATTTGTCAGAGTTTCACTTTTGCTGCATCCGCGAATCCGATAACCTATTTAGGGGCTTCACCCATATTTGTTGATAGTGAAGAGGAAACTTGGAATATTTCGCCTGTGCTTTTGGAAGAGGCCATTATGCATAGAGTGGCCAAAGGAATAAAGCCCAAGGCTATAGTTGCGGTACATTTATATGGAATGCCATACAAGGCTGATGAGGTCCATGCAATAGCAAGAAAATATGATATTCCAGTGATAGAGGATAGCGCCGAGGCTTTGGGTAGCTCTTACAGAGGATTCAATTGTGGAAGTCTCGGGGATATAGGTATTTTATCCTTTAATGGAAATAAAATTATAACTACCTCCGGTGGAGGAGCCCTACTTTGCAAGGATGGGGATATTAAGGAAAAAACAATTTTTTTGGCCACTCAGGCTCGAGATAATGCACCTCATTATCAACACTCCAGCATAGGGTATAATTATAGAATGAGCAATGTTTTGGCGGGAATAGGTCGTGGACAAATGGAAGTCCTTAAAGATAGAGTGGAGGCAAGGCGACGAAACTTTGAATTTTATAAAGAGCATTTGTCAGGTTTGCCGGAAATTACATTTATCAATGAACCGGAAGGAAGTTATTCCAACCGATGGTTAACCTGTGTGTTGACCCCTTCGTTTGAAGTCAGAGAAAAAATAAGAATAGCTCTTGAAAACGAGAATATTGAATCAAGACCTCTTTGGAAACCTATGCATTTGCAACCAGTATTTGAAAATAATATTTCATTTGTCAACGGAGTAAGTGAGGATCTTTTTGAAAGAGGCCTTTGTTTACCTAGCGGTTCCAGTCTCGAAATTGAAGATTTGGATAGAGTTTGTGAAACCATCAAAAACCTACTCAAATGATTAAGGAATTCTTTTTTAGAAATGGGAAACGCTATGCCTCAAAATGGACGGTTCTTTGTATAGACCTTTGTATTGTTTCGTTTTCGTTCTTATTGGCTTATTTCATTAGGTTCAATCTAAGTTTCAATTTTGATGTACAACGCCTATGGACTCAGCTTCCAGTTATGGTTTTGTTGTTTTTGATAGCATTTTTAATCTCCGGCAGTTACAAAGGTGTTGTAAGGCACACTGGTATAAAAGATGTTTATGCCATTTTTAATGCTGTATGTTTGGCAAGTATCGGTGCTATCGCTGTTGTTTTAATCAATAGATACATGGACTTGGTAGATGGGTTTACAATACCATTGTCCATCATTATTATTAATAGTTTATTGACTTTCATTTCACTTGCTGCCTCGAGGTATGTATTTAAAATTGCTTTTGAAAGTCTAATGAACAAAGGGCAGGCACCATCAAAGAATTTAATTATCTATGGTGCAGGGGAATCGGGCATCATAACATATAATACATTGACCAACCATTCTAAAATGGGGGCCAAAGTCGTTGGTTTTGTTGACAATAACCTACAGAAGGTAGGCAAGCAAATCAATGGAGTCAAAGTTTATAAAAAATCTATACTTACCGAACAGTTCGTTAAATTTCATAATATAACTGAGGTTGTTTTTTCTATTCAGAGCATTAACCCTAAACAACTGAGAACTTTAGTAAATGAAATTGTAGACCTTCCTGTAAAAGTTAAAATTGTTCCTCCAGTGGAAGATTGGATTAATGGGGAACTTAAAGTATCTCAGATTAAGCGGGTTCAGATTGAAGATTTATTGGACAGGCCCCCATTGAGATAAAGAACAGCAAGGTGATGAAGGACTTTGATGACATGGTAATTATGGTTACTGGTGGGGCTGGATCTATAGGCAGTGAATTGGTAAGACAGATTTGTAAATACAACTACCGTTCTCTGGTTATAATTGACCAAGCAGAGTCTGCTCTTTATGATTTGCAGCAAGAATTGAAGCAAGCTGGTTTTTTCAACTTTGTTCCAATTGTCAGTGATATCAGGGATAAAAATAAAATGCGAGTCCTATTCGAACAATATCAGCCTGATAGGATATTTCATGCAGCTGCTTATAAGCATGTTCCGCTGATGGAACAGAATCCTTATGAAGCAGTAAAAATCAATGTGGCAGGTACCAAGACCATAGTAGATCTTTCCGCAGAATATGAAGTGGAGAAGTTTGTTTTCGTTTCTACGGACAAGGCGGTAAACCCGACTAATATAATGGGAGCTACCAAGCGTATAGCCGAAATGTATATTAGTTGTAGACAACAAGAAGGGAAAACCAAGTTTATTACTACCCGATTTGGAAATGTTTTAGGGTCAAATGGATCTGTTATACCATTATTTAGAAAACAAATTGAAAAAGGAGGTCCACTTACTGTGACCCATAAGGATATCACCAGATATTTTATGACTATTCCGGAAGCATCCCAATTGGTGTTAGAAGCTGGAGCAATGGGAAAAGGTGGGGAAATCTTTATATTTGATATGGGAGAATCCGTTAAGATTATGGATTTGGCCAAAAATATGATTCGACTTTCAGGACTCCATTACCCTGATGACATTGATATTAAGATTACAGGTCTTCGACCAGGGGAAAAGTTATATGAAGAGCTTTTGGCAAATGGAGAGAACACGCTTCCTACATATCACGATAAGATAATGATCAGCAAGGTCCGGGAGATCGATTATAACAAAATCCGAACTATGATTGATGAGTTGTGCATATCGAATCTATTTTTTAAGGAAAATGTTGTGCAGCTTATGAAAAGTATTGTTCCAGAATACATTTCCAACAATTCTGATTTTTGTAAATTGGACAAAAAGAATCCAAGTGAGGAGATTAAAAAGTCCTCGGAGATTGAATATCCTCAACTCAACAACTAAAAATGTATATTTCCATGCACCAAAAAATCAAATTGGTATGTTATTTAGCTATTTCATGCCTAATTTTCTCTTGTTCACCATCCAAAGATGTAGTCTATTTTCAAGATGCCAACCAATTCGAAACATTGGTTGACGATAATACGTTCAGCACAAAGTTCAAAGTAGATGATTTGGTCAGTATCAATGTTTCCACTTTAGATCCTGAAGCCAGTGCTCCTTTTAACCTTTTTAGAGGTTCTGAAGAGGGAGGAATTCGTCCTGAACAAGTAAATTACTTGGTTGACAAGAATGGAGAGATTGATTTTCCAGTAATAGGAAAAGTTAAAATTGAAGGACTTTCTCCCAGTGAAACAAGAGAATTGCTCAGGGATAGGCTTAAGGATTATCTTAAAGACCCAATTATTAATATTAGAATCAGAAATTTTACCATTACCGTTCTCGGTTCAGTCAATAGACCAGGGACCTATCCAATCAACGGTGAACAAATCACCATAATGGAGGCACTGGGATATGCTGGCGATATCAATATTAAAGGTAGGCGTGATAACGTCATGGTAATAAGGGATTTTGATGGTACCAAAGTTTATAATAGAATCAACCTTAATAGCAAGGATGCACTCAAATCCCCAGTGTATTATCTTACTCAGAATGATGTTGTTTATGTAGAGCCGAATAAATCTGGCAAAACACAATCCAGCTTGGATCAAAGAGCGACAATTGCTATTTCAATAATTTCCACATTGATTACTTCCACCGTAATTTTGCTCACAAGAAATTAATGCTATTTGATTCTTTGATTAAGATTAAAATTAACATTCCCCAAAGAACATGAACAACTCGGAATTGGATTTAAAAGGCATCTTACAATCATATACAAAACATTGGAAATGGTTTGCTTTAAGTGTTATGGCCTTTATCGGTTTGGCCATTCTTTACTTGAGATATGCCATACCAGAGTATAGCGCTACAGCCAAGATTCAAATATTGGAGGAGTCCAATGGAGGGTCGGAATTGAATGTTTTGGAAGATTTGAACTTATTTTCCTCTGGTAAAACCAAAATGGAAGATGAGATAGAACTAATTAATGCTAGGGAAAACTTTATTCGGATTGTAAAGAATTTAGACCTTAATATTAGGTTTTTCTTGCAGGGAAATATTAAAGATGCTGAATTATATGATCAAAAAACAAAACCTTTTTCGGTAAACTTTTTGGCAAATGATTCGATTATAAGTAATTCAAAATCCATTTTTTTTGTAAAGATTTATTCGGAGACATCGTTTGGATTCAGGCAAAAGGAAGATAATCCAGAAAAGAAAATTGAATTTGGCGAAAAGTTTAAAACTGAACTGGGCGATATTATTATTACGCCCAACGCAAATCTGGAGAATTACAAAAATCGCAACATCCGAGTAACGGTCAGCCCAGTTAATGCGGTTGCCGATTATTATCGTAAAAAGACAAGTGTTAGAGCTAACGATACCAAGTTTTCCAATATTATCAACCTCACCCTGAACGACCCCATTGAACGCAGGGCTGTGGACATTATTAACTCATTGATCAACATCAATAATTCCAATGCTGTTAGGGACAAAAAAGAAATTGCAGACAGAACAACGAAATTCATAAACGATAGGATAACAGAAATCTATTCTAACCTTTCAAGTGTTGACGAAACAGCAGAAAACTATAAAACGAGTAGGGGGATAGCTGATTTAGGTTCGCAGTCAAGTGTGAATTTTGATATGAGTGCAGCTGGGGAGCAACAGCTTCAAAATGTCAATATTCAATTGAACATTGCCAGTACCATGAAAGATTTAATAGATGGTCAACAAGGATATGAAATTATTCCTGAGGTTGGATTGGCAGATCAAAGCATCTCCTCAACCGCTATGCGCTACAACGAACTTGTTGTTAGAAGAAATAGATTATTGGAAAGCTCCAATGAAAAGAACCCAGTAATTGTTAAGCTCGATCAGCAACTGGAAGCACTTAAAACGGGCATGAAGTCCAGTCTTAATAATGTGACCAACAACCTTAATTTACAGGTGAACAGCCTGAGCAAACAACTTTCTCAGATAAATTCACGAATCTATGCAGCTCCAGGAAATGAACGTGCGCTAAGGGACATATCAAGAAAGCAGCAGACCACAGAATCACTATATCTTTATTTATTGCAAAAAAGAGAGGAATCTCAAATAACTTTTGCTTCTGCTTCACCAAAATCCAAAATAGTTGATGCTGCTTATGGTTCCAACAGACCCGTATCTCCTAAAACCAACGCAATCTATCTTACTGCTTTTATCCTAGGATTGTTGTTGCCTTTCTCTATTATCTATGCCAAGGATTTGTTGGATAACAAAATTCATAATAAGATTGAACTTGAAAAGTTGATTTCCAATAAGGTTCCTGTTTTGGCCGAATTGCCAAAAATTGGGAGAAAGGATAAAAAATTGGTATCAGGTTTTGACCGGTCGGTATTGGGAGAGTCCTTAAGGATTTTAAGAACCAATTTGGATTATCTGTTAAGACAGAATATAAAATCCAAAAAAGGAAGTGTTACTTTAATTACTTCAAGTGTTTCGGGAGAAGGAAAAACATTTTTATCCTCTAATTTGACAATGGTTCTCGCAAGTACCAAAAAGAAAGTGCTCTTGGTTGGTGCCGATATTCGAAACCCAAAATTGCACAATTTCTATTTGGATTTGGATGAAAATGGCGAACAGGTCAAAAGAACTGATTTGGTAGGATTGACGGAGTATCTATATAACGACGATTTGGATGTCAATGAAGTAATTACTTCTATCAAAGTTGCAGATAACAAGATTGATATTGTGTTTTCTGGAAAAATCCCTCCAAACCCAGCGGAATTGTTAATGAGTGACCGTCTTGATGATTTTTTTGAAAAGGTAAGGGAAAACTACGACTATATAATTGTTGATTCTGCTCCAATGTTAGCAGTAACGGATACTTTATTAATTGGGGAACATGCCGACCAAATACTATATGTTACCAAATCCGGTGTAACTGAGAGAAAGGTCCTTGAATATCCTATCAAGCTTTTGAATGATGGAAAAATCAAAAATCTCTCATTTATTGTAAATGGAGTAAAAGAGTCCAATCTGGGCTATGGTGGAAAATATGGCTATGGGTATGGAAAAACGGTTAAAAAGTGGTGGAAATTTAATTGATTAATAAAAATTCTGAATCGTATTCTCAATAACCGGAAGTAATCTGTTCAAGACCTTTTTGGAAAGCTTTATTTCTTTTAAGAGATTTAGTTGTCTCAAATTGTGAACATCTGTCCCAACAAAATCGATTAAGCCGTCTCTTAATAATTTTTCAGCTACCTTTTGCACATCTGAACCATAAGATTCTGATGTTAGAGAAAGCAGGTTGAGCTGAAACAAAATACCATTCGATTTCATGGAAGGATACTTACTATACTTCCCATGGTAGTACATATATCGCTCTGGATGCGCCAAGATTGGAAAATATTTGTGTTTTGCAATTTTATTAACGGCAAGATCAAAATTGAAAGAAGGTTGTAGATAGGACATTTCTATCAGCAAGTACTCATTATTGAGTGGCATAACCTGCTTTTCCTCCAAAATGTTTTCAAAGTTATCATCAATCATGTGTTCTGCCGCACAATTAACAGTAACATTAGACATCCCTCTTTTTTCCAACTCCTTTAAAAGCTGTTCGTGGGCGTTTTCTATTATTTTGGGAGTATTATCGTAATGATTGTGCATGATGTGGGGAGTGCATCGAAAGTTGGTCACTCCTAACTCAGAAAAGCCATTGATCAATGCAATGGATTCTTCCAATGTTTTGGCACCATCATCGATACCTGGAATTATGTGGTTGTGGATATCCACCAGACCGTGCAAGTAATCGGCCAAATAAATTTTTTTTTGAAAAAAACTGAACATGCATAAAATTTGGATTGCAAAGATAATGGATCTGCAACCTCATTCAATATGATAAAGGTCAAATAAAGGAACGCTAAATGGTCAAAACAAAAAAACCGGCCCATAACAGGCCGGCATAATAGATTCGCTACTTAATTTATTTTCTAACTAAACTTGAGCACAAAGATAAACTTTAATCCAACCCATGGAGATTAACAAAAGACCAAAAAGGTTAATGAAAGATTAATAGGGTTAACCGATAGGTAAATTGCTGGCGAATTTTTGTTTATTTAGCGGTATGCTGACCAAAAGAAACTTATTTGTCTTTGTTTTTGTGATTGCCGTAATAGGTCTTTTGGTGGTGCAGTACCAATATTTGAGAGTTGGTTTGGGCTTGGCAAAAGTTCAATTTTCTGATAAAATAGATAAGGCAAGAGAAAACATCAACAGTGAATTATCTGAAGTAAACTCATTGACCTATACCCTTGGAAATGCTATTAGAAAGGATACATCCGAAGTAAAGATAGGTTTGGATAGCCTTGAAAAGGCATCCCAATACTACTTAAATGATTATATCTCTTATCAATTGAATGTTTCCGGTATAGATACACCTTTTTCTTATACCCTATATTCTCGTGACTCCATAACTTATTTGAATTCTGTAAGGCCACACCTCACCGCGAAGGATAATTTGACCTATCCAATACAAATCGAAGGATATTTGCCTGAATTGCTTCAAAAGGAAATTATCCTGGAAATTGGCTTTGAAGACTTGAACAAGTATTTTTTAGGGCAATTAAGAGGATTGATAATACCTGGGCTACTATTTTTATTAATGATTATTTTTGTAGTCATATGGGTGCTACGCTCGTTTTATTTACAAAGGAGCATCAATACTACTACCAACGAGTTTATCAATAATCTTACCCACGAACTTAAAACGCCGGTTTTTTCTATAGGATTGGCCAGTAAAATTTTAAAAGAAGATGTTCCGGATAATAAAAAAGAGGTGGTAGAGCTTATACGTACGGAGTCAGATAGACTAAAGAAGCATATTGACAAAGTACTGGAGTTGGCCAGTATGGAATCCGGTAAAAAATTGTTGCAGTTCAAGGAAATCGATTTCAGGCCCGATTTAGTACGTATTTGCGAGGGTTTTGCACTTCTTGCTCAACATGAGGACATTGATTTTGATTACGAATTAGAGGAAGGATCCTATTACATTAGGGCCGAAAAGTTTCATTTGGAAAATGTAATAGGGAACCTCTTGGAGAATGCAAGAAAATATTCGAATCTCCCCCTAATCAAATTAAAGGCGCATACCCAAAGAGGAAGACTGCTCATAAGCATTTCGGATAATGGGCAGGGTATTGCCAAGGAGGACATCAAAAAAATCTTCAGCAAATATTATAGAGTCAAGAATGGAGATGTACACAAGGTAAAGGGATATGGCCTGGGACTGTATTATGTGCAGAAGATTATAAAAATGCACCGGGGAAAAATTTCGGTGGAAAGTGAACTGGGAAAAGGAACTAAATTCATCCTATCCCTTAAATTGACCAAGAATGGATAAAATGTATAAATTACTTTTGGTGGAGGATGACAATGCTTTAGGATATCTGCTATCCGAATATTTGGGAATGAAGGGGTTTGCCATTACTTGGGCCAAGGATGCAGCAGAAGGGCTCCTCAAAACCAAAACAAATGTGTTCGACCTAGCCATTTTGGATGTAATGCTTCCGGACATGGATGGATTTGAACTCTCCCAGAAAATAAAGAGCATAAATCCGGAATTGCCTTTTATTTTTCTTACGGCCCGTTCATTAAAAATAGATGTTCTAAAGGGATTTTCTTTAGGAGCCGTGGATTATCTTAAAAAACCCATTGACGAAGAGGAACTCGTCGTACGCATCAATGCACTAATTTCCCGATTGGTGGATGATAAAGAGCAAGAGACCCATGTCTCCCAATATGAAATAGGGGATTATGTATTGAGTATGGATAATTTTGAACTCAATTATAAAGGAAAACCAATAAAATTAACGGGTAAGGAGTTTGATCTTTTGGCCCTTTTGGCCAAAAACAAAAACCAATTGTGCACCCATAAGGAAATATTGACCACGGTTTGGGATAAAAATGATTATTTCAACAAAAAAAGCCTTAATGTTTTCATTTCGCATTTACGAAAACACCTTGGCCAAGACCCTAAACTCAGCATTGTCAACGTAAGCCGTCGCGGTTTTATGCTCCGAGTAGAAGAAGATTAATACATGGTTGTGGCCTGATTTTTGATAAACTTTTAGAGAATCCGGTTACCCCATTTGTTTTTATGTTCAAGTTTTTTAAAAATAGTCCCCCTGACTCCTCGTTGCACCAATTGGACCATCTTTACGGTCATACAATATGCAACTGTCCATTACAAGAGAAGATTTCCTATTGCCAAAGACTTATTGAAAGATCGGAATTTCATTTACAGCAATCATGTCCTAAAAAGGATTGCAATCATTTTAAGTGCCTCATCGACGCAGCCAATAAAGAACTTCAAAAATTGAATTCCCAAAGAATGCATTAAAGGATTGGTGATGAGTAGGATTGGAAAAACCTCTGATTCATTTAAAAAGCATTCTAAAAAGCAGTAATTTTAAGAATTAAAAAATCTCAAGAATGAAAAAATCTATCCTAATCCTAATTCTATTTACAATTTGTATCAACGCATTTGCCACAGAGACTAAACTTATGGTTAGGGCAAAAGCCAAAGATGCCAAGTTTGTTGGGAGTTCTCTGGGAGGTGCCCATGTAATAGTTAGAAATACATTGAACGGGGAAATTCTTGCAGAAGGAAATACAGTCGGAAGTACGGGCAATACCAATATTATAATGAAAAGTGCCCATGACCGATATACGCAACTCTCCGATGATAAAACTGCTGGTTTTTTGGCAGTTGTAGATATTAATGAGCCCACTTTTGTCCGTGTGGAAGTATTGTCTCCTATCAACAAAAAAAATGCACAGGTACATGCAAGCACCGAACTGTGGTTAATCCCTGGAAAGGATATATTGGGCGATGGCGTTGTAATTGAAATACCTGGCTTTGTTATTGATATTTTAAGGCCCAACACCCATCAATATATTTCTTTGGAATCTGTTGCAAAAGGCTTGCATATTGAAGCCAATATTGTGATGATGTGCGGTTGTCCCATACAAAAAGATGGTATTTGGGATTCCAACCTTATGGAGGTAAAGGCCATGGTGCATAAGGATGGTGAACCTTTTGCAGAAGTAACTTTGAACAATCCAATTCAGAACACTTTTGAAGGGAGATTGGAAATAGCCGAAGCGGGATATTACCAAATCACCGTGTATGCCTATAACTCCAAAACAGGTAATACAGGGGTTGAAAAAATCAATTATATCATCAGGGAGTAGGAACCCACTTCACTTAGGCCTTAATTTTGATTGATTGGGTTGTGGAAAATTGGTACCTTTTACAGCTCCAAACCCAACCCTCTTGTTATGAAAACGAACATTGTGTTCCCCCTGTTTTTATTGATACTTGGTACCGCCTGTGATTCAAAGCCCAAAGTAGATTTATTGGAGAAAGGTATTCCTCTAAAAATGGCAGAATTTAGAAAACAGCAGGTTTCCAATGTGGTATATACTTTATCTTTCGATATTCCTTCGGAAAAAGAGGAGCCAATACCTTCTCGATTAAAGCTCGATGTGGAAATCAATGATCTTTCACAACCGCTCTACCTTGATTTCAATGCAGAGGCTTCTTTACTGAAAACTATTCAGGTGAATGGTGAAGACCAAGACATCAATCATCAAAAAGAACATATCATAATTTCGGAAAATCTACAAAAAGGCCCGAATACCATCGAAATATCCTTTAATGCAGGAGAACTGTCCTTAAATAGAAACGAGGATTATTTATACACTCTTTTGGTGCCCGACAGGGCTAGTACTTTGTTCCCGTGCTTTGATCAACCCAATATAAAAGCACGTTATGTTTTGGATGTCACAGCCCCAAAAGAATGGAAAGTACTATGTGGCTCGCCAGTGGAAAATACCTCAAATAAGGATGGCAAAACCCATTATCAGTTCGGAGAGAGCGACCCAATGAGCACATATTTGTTCTCAATGGTTGCAGGAAAGTTTGAATCTGTGACAGAAAATCCTGGTGTATTTGATATGACTTTGCTATATCGTGAAACGGATTCGGCCAAAATAGATTATAGCATTCCAACGATTTTTGATTTGCACCAACAATCCATAGATTTTTTAAAGAATTATACCCAATACAAGTTTCCTTTTCAAAAATTGGATTATGCGGCCATCCCAGGTTTCCAATATGGGGGAATGGAGCATGTGGGGGCCATTCAATACCGGCAATCCTCTATTTTTTTGGATGAGAGCGCTACGGAACGCCGACGTATGGGCAGTGCAAAGCTTATTGCCCATGAAACCTCTCATATGTGGTTCGGGGACATGGTGACCATGGACTGGTTCAATGATGTGTGGATGAAAGAGGTCTTCGCCAATTTCATGGCAGATAAAATCATAAATCCAACATTTCCGGACATCAATCATAGATTACAATTTATGATTTCTCATTATCGGGGAGCTTACGGGGAGGATAGAACTCGGGGAACCAATCCCATTCGTCAAGATTTGGACAATCTAAAGAATGCCGGTAGTCTTTATGGAGGAATTATTTATAATAAAGCCCCGATTATGATGCGTCAATTGGAAGCAACCATTGGAGAGAAGGCGTTTCGGGATGGAATAAGAGAATATATTTCTACCTATGCCTATGAAAATGCGACCTGGACCGATTTGGTCAATATTTTGGATAAACGTACCCCAAAAGATTTAAAAAAATGGAGTGAGGTATGGGTGAACCAATCTGGTAGACCCATTTTGGAAGAAAAAATAGATTATACAAACGGAAAAATAACAAACTTTTCTATCTCCCAACATGCCGAAGATGGAAGTGACAAACTATGGCCACAATCTTTAGAAGTGACATTGTTGTATCCGGACAATTCCCGTACTATTCCAGTAACCATTTCCGAAAGTAGTGTAGAAGTGGATTTAGCTATAGGATTGGAAAAACCAGAAGCTATAATTTATAATTCCGATGCCTTTGGGTATGGAGTCTTTCCGTTGAATGTTTCAGAACTTCCTTTCATTCCAGCTTTAAAAGATGAAGCAGCCCGTGGTTATGCCTATCTCAATACCTATGAGAACGTCTTGTCCGGGAATATCCCATCAATACAGGCCTTTAATCTATATGTGGAAGGTGTTTCAAAAGAACAGAACGAATTGGTTCATGGGATGATCTGTGGACAGCTAAGTAGTATATTTTGGAATTTTTTGGACGAGGAGCAACGAACAGAGAAACAAGCTTTGGTGGAAAATATGCTTTGGAAAGAACTCCTCGATGATGGGTATGAACCCAACATCAAAAAGAACATATTTGGACTTTGGAAAGGACTGGCATACTCCAATGCCGCCAAAGAAAAGCTTTATGGTATTTGGAACAAAAACATCAAAATTCCAGACTTAAAATTGAATCGGGATGATTATACCAATATGGCCATGACCCTTGCCTTATATGATCATGAACAAACCGAATCAATATTGGAACACGCAAAAGCGCAATTGGAAAATCCGGATAAGGTGGAGCGGTTCGAGTTTTTGTTACCGGCACTATCTTCAGATATTTCTGTTAGGGATGCCTTTTTTGAGTCGTTCAAAGAAGCCAAAAACCGCGAAAAAGAATCATGGGTCGGTACGGCATGCTTTTACATACATCATCCTTTGCGTCAAAAAACAGCAATTAAGCATGTGCCTTTGGCCTTGGATTTACTCGAAGAAATACAGAAAACAGGTGATATTTTCTTTCCAAAAAGATGGCTTTCATCCACAGTCGGGCAGTATCGATCTAAGGAAGCTTTGGGGCATGTTGAAAAGTATCTAAATGACCATCCAAATGTTAATTCTTCCTTAAAGGGAAAACTACTTCAAGCAACGGATAATTTGTATCGTTTTGTAAATCAGGAGTAAAGAATTTTTTTCTTCTTGTTTTGTAACTTTTGTTACAGTTGAATCATTCTAAAATACTGTTAATCAGTTGTTTGATGACGAAAGTCATTGGATTTCATAAACACTGATTATACCTTGGTTCCAATAAATTTTTAAATACGAGTACCATGAAAAAGATTTTAATGTTGGTGTTCGTTGTTCTTGGAACAGTGACACTAATGGCACAGGACAGGGATAGGGACAGAGTCCAAGATCCCGATCAAGATCGAGACCGTTTAATGTTGGTAGATGGCGATGTACTTCAAATTCGCGATCGCGACCAAATTCGTTTGCAAGACCCCATTGCACTAAACGATGGAACGGTTGTTAATCCAAATGGAACCTATTTTACTCGAGATCAAGACAGACTTAGGTTAAGAGATGGTGAATGTTTGGATAGTGATGGAATAAAGTACCGTAATGAGTACCAGTATCGTTACAAAGTGATGCAGTCCGACAAAGGGCTTACCGATGCCCAGATTCAGCAACGTAACCGAAACAGGTTTCAATTGATGCTCATTGATGGTGAAATCTATCAAATTAGAACACAGTCACAAAATAGATTGCAACAGCGACTTGAACTTGCAGATGGAACCACGGTAAATCCAGATGGTACCTACATGAATCAAAATCGTCAGCAATTGAGACTTCAGGACGGCGAATGTTTGAATTTGAATGGTGAAAAGTTCACAAACATGTACATGCATCGTAAAATGATGGTCAACAAAAATATGAAGTCCATCAAAAACATGAAGTCTAAAAAATCCATGAACAAGGCAGCTCTTAAGAAAAAAAAGGGCGTCATGTGATGGCAATGTATTAAGGGCTTGACCACCATATGGTTGAGCCCTTATGTTTCATCTGTAAATGATTTATCATGAAACGGTATTTACTCTTAAACGTAATATTATGTTTGGGTACCATAGCAGGAGCGTTTGCTCAAAAGGCCAATAAAGAAAAGGCCAATAGCGAAGATTCTTATGTTTTGATGGATGTAAGTTATATGAACGATGCGGTATTTATGGGTAGGCGAGATTCCATAACCGCTCCTTACTTATTACCTTCTATAGGATATTATGACAGGTCAGGATTGTTCCTTGACGCCACTGTATCGTATCTAACAAGTTCCGATGAGCAACGCGTGGACCTTTTTTATTTAACCGGAGGATATATGTTCGATTCCAATAATTGGAGCGGAGGTGTTTCGGGAACGGCTTATTTTTACAATGAAGATAGTTACAATGTACAATCCGAGGTGGTCGCGGATATTACGGGATTGATCAGTTACGATTTTAAATTGCTGGAACTATCGGTTTATACCAGTTCTTATTTTAATAAGAATAGTTCACCCGATATATTTTTAGGTTTCATGGCCGATCATACCTTTCGGGCATTTAACGATCATTTGTTGTTTGCCCCTCGATTTTCGGTGTATGCAGGATCCCAATACTTTTATGAAGAATACTACACTACCAGCAGATTGGGCAACAGAAAAAGTGGGAGTAATGGACAGGGTAGTGGTTCGGGAGGATCTGTAGATTTGGGAACCGAGGTTACGACAGTGGAAATTGCCGAAGCTTCTAAATTCAATCTACTCAATATGGAACTTAGCTTTCCCTTCCAATATCATTTCGATCAATTTATTTTATCGTTTACACCTACTTGGGCATTTCCCCAAACTCCTGCAACCCTTACCACAGATACGGGTACATTTGAAGAGGATTTGGAAAACGTATTTTACTGGTCGGTAGGCTTAAGCTACTGGTTCAAAACAAATAAGAAGAATTAAGTCTCCTATTTTCTTTTGGGCAAATACAGTTTATAGGTTTTGCCCTTTGTGGTTAGCTTATCCAAGTGACCCATAAATGATTTGTCCTTCATTAAAAAATGAACATGTACAAAACCATCGGTATGTGTAAAAACTCCTTGGTGATGTTCGGAGTAAAAACCAATGAATTCACCGTTGGTATTTTCAAATGAAAACTTTTGTGATTTTATACCTTCCCGATAGCCCTCTACTTCAGGCAAACGAGGGGTAACGATATGGGCCGTTAAAGCATCGAACTCTCCTTTTATTTTAAATGCGAAGGGTTGGTCCAAATCATATCCGTTTTCTTTGGCAATGGACGCTACCTTTTTCTGAATGTCATGAACGCTGTTAAAGTCTCCTTCAATTTTAAAACTATTCCATTTGCGAACATTGGAATACACAAAAAATGGGGAACGGATGTCCCAATTTTCCCCAACTTCATATTTTCCCTCGGTAAAGGCTGAGGCAAAATAGGGTTTGCCATCCACAACCGTAATTTCTCCTTTCATTTTATCATATGGTCCCATACCGTATAAATGGTTTTTTGGGGAGATAGTATCCAACCAAATATTGAGATCATAAGTATTTCCCATATCCTTCATGGCTCCAATGGAATGTGTTTTTGGCAATTGGGCGCTTAACTGAATCGCAAATAAAGATGCCGTAATCGTAAGTAGAAGATTTTTTAAAGTCATTTTAAGTTATAGAATTAGGTTGAAAAGATAGCCCGAAACAATGATACATAGCATCACCACTCCGAAGAATATCCCGATTAATTTAATGGTCATTACTTTTTTAAGGAGCATGGCCTCTGGAAGCGATAAGCCCACAACCCCCATCATAAATGCAATTGCTGTTCCCAAGGGAATCCCTTTATCTACCAAAACCTGAACAATGGGCAGTATTCCGGAAGCATTGGAATACATGGGTACAGCTAATATAGTGGCGATGGGAACGGCAAAAAGATTGTCCTTGGCCATATATTTTTCAAAAAATCCTTCTGGAATATAGCCGTGCATAAGTCCACCTATGGCTATACCGATAATAACATATGGAAGAACTCCTTTCAATATTTTCAAGGCTTCGACCCAAATAATGGGCAATCGTTGTTTAAATGATTGTTTTTCCTCTTCAAACCTTTCTTGATCTCTTTGTGCATCGGCCAGAACCTCTTTTACCCATGGAGTAAGAAACTTTTCCAACTTCAATCTTTGTAATATCAATCCAGATATGGTTCCCAATAATACACCGCTCAGAACATATAAAATTGTTGTTTTTACTCCAAAAAGTCCCACAAAAAGACCAATGGCCACCTCGTTCACCAAAGGTGATGTCACCAAAAAAGCAAAAGTTACTCCCAAGGGAATACCCCCTCTCACAAAACCAATAAATAAGGGTACGGAAGAACAGGAACAAAATGGAGTGACCACTCCAAACAGGCTTGCCATAAAATATTCGGCCCCATACAGTTTATTCCTGGAAAGATAATTTTTTACTCGGTCTATGGGGAAATAGCTGTTGATAATCCCCATTAAGAATACAACAGTAAACAACAACAACAATATTTTGATACTGTCATAGATGAAGAAATCCAAGGCCTTGGCTAAATGATCTTCGGGGTTCATCCCGAAAACATCATAGACCAACCATTGGGCCATATGTTCTAGCCAATCAAACATTTATATGGTGTTGAGAGTTATTGTAAAGTAGCAAGTACCTCTTCCTTGGAAGGAACACGTCCCTTTATCACCACATTACCATCAACTACAAGAGCCGGAGTGACCATTACATCAAACTTCATGATTTCGGCTATATCCTCGACTTTATCTATGGTGGCATCAATTTGGTTTTGATCAACAACATCTTTAACAACATTGGTAAGCTTTTGACATTTGGGACAACCAGTTCCCAAGATTTGAATGGAATGTTTCATGGCTCTTTGGTTTGCTTTGATAGTAATTATCGGATTCAATCGTAAATTTACGATGATATAAAAGGGAATACTGTGATATTTGTCACATAGGAAGTTAATGGTAAAAAGCTTGAACTGTGAAAGCTATTTCAAACTGTACATTGTAGTATCTCAATAGAAACCCATACATCTTGATTCATTTGTTTTGAGAGAAGAGTTGGCTTGAGAATGGAATAAAAAAAGGGTAAGTTTTACATTTACTTGTTATAAAATAATGTTTATTCCAAGTACTCTTTTAGGCATTCAATTTTGGACGAGTTCCTTAATCGGGCCAAAGCTTTTACCTTTATTTGTCTTACCCTTTCGGTTGTCAAGTCTAAATTAAGGGCAATTTGTTCCAAACCCATGGTATCATTGATTCCGATTCCAAAGTACATTTTAATGATGTAGGCTTCACGATAGGTCAGTATTTCCAGAATATCATTTAGTTCTAATTTTAATGAACCTTTGAGCAAGTTCTGCTCTGGGCCCACGGTGTCATCTGAGCGCATGATATCGTGCAAGTTGAAACCTTCCTCTCCAACTTTTAACGATTCATCCATGGATATTGGCCAAGAAGAATGTTTTAAACAAAGTCGAATCTCTGATAGTGATGAATCTATTAATTCAGATATTTCTTCTGCTGTTGGAGGTCTTTGGTTGACTTGTTCGAAATGGGAAGAAGCTTGGTTAATTTTATTGATGACATTTATTTTGTTCAGGGGTAACCTGACCATTCTTGATTTTTCGGATAGTGCCTGTATGATACCTTGACGTATCCACCAAACAGCATAGGAAATAAATTTAAAACCACGGGTTTCATCAAATTTTGTGGCGGCTTTTACCAATCCAAGATTCCCCTCATTGATAAGATCGTGAAGATTTAGTCCTCTGGACTGGTATTGTTTGGCAACCGAAACAACGAACCTCAAATTGGCGGATACTAATTTCTCCAGTGCTGGAATATCCCCATTTCTGATTCGAATCGCTAATTCGACCTCTTCTTGCTCCGTAATCATTGGGATACGGCTTATATCACTAAGATATAGGGTAAGGGAAGGAGTATCCCTTTTGGTAATCTGTTTTGATATGGATAGAGGTCTCATAGTATTTCTTTTGCATTAGGTCTTAGTCCTTACATAAATGAGGTTCCCGTTACCCTTGGGATTTTTTCTGGAACCTATTTCTATTTGATCCAAGGATTTGACCATGGGCGTCAGTTTTCGAAATCCGTAATTTCTTGAATCAAAATTGGGATGCTTTTTTTGGAGCAGCGTACCAACTTCGCCCAAGAATGCCCAGCCTTCTTCATCCTCCACGTCTGCAATGGTGGTAAGAATCAGGTCAATTACCTTCGGGGTGATTTTGTCAATCTTATTTTTATCGTTCTTCTGCAGAGTGTTGGATTCACCTAATTGGGGTTTATGCAGTATTTCTAGATAAATAAACTTATCACAGGAAACTATAAAGGGGTCCGGTGTCTTTCTTTCACCAATACCAAATACGGTCATTCCAGCTTCTCTTAGGCGTATGGCAAGTCTTGTAAAGTCACTATCACTGGAAACTAAGGCAAAACCATTTACCTTTCCAGAATAGAGGATGTCCATCGCATCTATGATCATGGCACTATCCGTAGAGTTTTTGCCTGTGGTGTACCCATATTGTTGAACTGGGGTAATGGCATTTTTAAGAAGAACATCTTTCCATTTCACCAAACTTGGTTTAGTCCAGTCACCATAAATTCTCTTAATGCTGGGGTTGCCATATTTTGCAATCTCCTCCAACATCTCTTTGACATATTTGGAGGGAATATTATCACCATCGATTAAGACGGCAAGGTTTAAATCTTTATCCATAAAATCACTCTTCGTTCCTTTTCATGTACTCATTTTTGTAGACAGCCTTTGCAATAAGCTCTCTTTTTTCTTTGGATTTTTTGGTGAATTCTTGGTTGCTTCTGATTTGCTTTAACTGTTTCGTGTTTCGAACTTTATTTCTATATCTTTTTAAAGCTCTTTCTATGTTCTCACCAGGAACCAATTTAATTTTAAGCATATTTAATTTTTAAGCTATTATTTTGAATACGGCCATAGAACAATACTTTTTTTAAGCATGGTCCTTTTCAAGAAATATGAGGATTCCTTGACCAGTACAATTTTAGACTTTGGCATCACTGGCCCTTGATGAGGCTATTGTTTCAAACAAAAAATACTAAGAAGCGGCTCTGGGTAATTGGAAATATGCAATGGAGAGCTATCTTTTTATTTAAGGATTGGAGCAATCGTTGTCCTTAATACATAATGGAATGTAAAGGAAAGGATTTAAATTGAGAGTAAACCTGTTTATACGGTTTATTTTAAGTTCTATCCATTCCTTTTCTATTGAAAACAAATAAATTGGAATTTGCTACTTGATTACTTTCCGATGCAGTATCTTCTTATCCCTATAAACATTAGGGTAGGGGCGTCCGAGGTGGAAAATAGGTGAACACTTTTGTTTTCTTTTGATAAGGTGATTCTTTCCATATATATTTTTATTGCAGAATAATGTCGCTATCGATATTCAGTTTTTGGTGTAAAGCTTTGGCCACATTCAAAGTAATTTCCCGCTTTCCATTTAGATAATCACTGATTCTTGATGCGCTTGTATTTAATAGTGCAGCCAAATCCTTTCGCTTAAGTCCCATTTCGAACATGCGAAGCTCAATCATTTCCTGTAAGGTTGGTAAACCAATAGGAAAATGTATTTCTTCATATTCCTCAATAATGTCGCTTACCTCCAATAATTCTATCATTTCAGGAGAATCTTCGGGAGTATCATTGCCTACCACTTTAAGAAGTTCTTCTAAGCGAAGGTTGGCTTTAACATATGCCGCGTGAGTTACTGTTTTCATAATATTATAAGGTATCGATATTTTTAATTCTATTGTAATCTTTATGATTGCCTACCCAACGTATGTAAACTCTTTTCACTTTAAATATCACGATGGCTACAATTCTGTAATGGTTTCCTTTTATATTGAACACAAATCTGTCACTGCCGACACTATCGGCTGAATTGAAAGTGTTCTTCAAATCTGCAAAATTTTCCCATTCTGCTCTTTTAGTTATTTTGTACCAATCTCGCAAGGCCGTTTGGGCATTGGTTTCTTTCGAAAAATACTTCCTTAGCTTTTTAAATGAAATCACATGCACTAGCTCTGATTATTAATTAGAATGTAAAGATAATATAGAAATTACATATTTGGATATTTATTTTCAAAAATTGTAATTTTTTGCCCCGAATCTTACCAAAAACTTAACTGCGCGTGGATCCTTTCCGGTTTTTGTAGCGATTCCGGCAGATTGGCGTAAAGCAAAAACCGGATAGGGCGCACCTTACTTTTTGCTTTTGGGTTCTCGCCATTTTTGGTAAAGCTCGACTGCCTCTGGGCTGGCCTCGAAGAAAGCCCTGAAATGTCCTCTCGCATTTTCCTCTCCCTGTCCATACGCTTCCTGCTTTATATCGGAGATTCGTGAAACCTTATAAACGGAGAAGCCCAAAACCAAAATAATGCAGACCAATAACCCCACGAACAACTTTATCGCCCATTTCGGAATAGTCATGGACTGTTTAATGTAGTAGACCACGTTCGCCATCAATTTATGTTGGTCTTCGATCGCTTTCATTTGGTCATCATTGTATCGCCTTAAGATAAAATCAATGTCTTTCGTGTCGGGCTTGATTTTGTAGTTCATCAAAAAAGTTTGCATCTCCTCCATGCGGCTGACCGAGTTTTCGAATTCCCTGATTTCTTCGGTCAACAATTCCGCTATTTCGTCCAATTTTGCCATAGTTCTATATTTCCATTCCTAATCCTATCGATTTCTTAACGGCCATTGTAATTGCTTTTTTAGCGAATGTAACTGCCAAGTTGGGCGATACCCCTACCGTCTTGCCAAACATCGTTAACGTATTTTCCTTGGCAATTTTTTGGGCTACATTTTTATCAAACCCGATTCTTTCCGCTATCCGTCCCATTGACATAGAACGATGTACTTCACTTCCTTTTAGGTTTTGGCCTTTGTGTTCAAATCTGAAACCCCTCAGCTGATTCGATTTATTGATGCTTGGAATGACCTTTACATCATTTTGTTTCATGTATTTGATATACTGGTCAAAATCTTTGGGCTTCATTTCGACAATAACCTTCTCATGGACCTGCTTTATTTCCTGGCGTATATTTTTTACTTCGTTCAATTTCTCCTGTTGTACTTCCCTTACCGTGGTCAAACCCATTTGCTGGGCTACTTTTTCTGCCGCCTGTTGGCTTCGTTTGCCGATATAACTGTCCTTGTATGCCTTGCCGTCAAAGCCGATACGGTTGACGTATACATGGATATGCCGATGGTGTTTATCCTTATGCACAAAAGCGATGGCCTGGCGTTCCTGTAGTTTCATTTCCTTGATGAACCTTTCCGTTATCTCCTTCAGTTCATTTTGGTCCAGTCCCTTTCCATCTTCTATCGTTGGGCTAAGGACGAAGCTCAAGGTGTTCTTTTTACATAGATGATTCTGGGATTGTATGATCTTGAATTCCTGTGTGATCTCTTCGGGATTGTCCCCTGCCAGATGTTCGCGATGGATCACCTGGGCATCTTTCTCCTCGTTCCACCCGTAACCCATGGAAGCTCCCGTATGCGATATGGATTTTCCCATGCCTATCATTTCTTGAAATTATAAAGATGTTCCCGTATCTCGTTTGCCAGTTCTATCACTTCATCGGCCATTTTCGGATTCCGTTTTCGGTACATATTCCCGATACGTTTAAAGTTGATCTGATATTTAACGAGCAATTTGTACACCTCGATCTGTTCATCGGAAAACCGTTCGACGATCTTATGGTCGAAGGCGGCACGGCGACAATATTCACTTATGGAAAGTCCGCTCTTTCTTGCCTTGATCTTGAGCAGCTTCTTCTCATAAATGGAACATCGAAATTGTACAAATTCCTTTTTCACTTTAGGTTTTTTATCTTTTTCAATCGAAGGTTACTTTGATAAATCATATATCAAAAACCCGACTAACAGTTCCCATCCTTTTGCGACCAACGGGAGCAAAAGCAAGATTTGTCATGACAATGACACATCTTGAATTCTCACTCAGACGCATTTTTACGCCTACCTTCCGTTTCCTCTATTTATCCTTTTCCACATTTCATTTATATCTTTGTAATCTTTATATAAATAGGATTTATCGATACATCCTCTATGATTTTGTATCAACCATTCCGTAGCTTCATTTCCTGCCTTATCGTTGTCGAGATACAGTTCAACATGTTTGAACCGTTCAATAAATTTCATGGCTCTTTTTAGAAAGGACAGCGAGTTTAAAATCAGGAAAGACATGTTCTCGTGACGGAAGTTGGTGACTGTTAAAAAATCGAACATTCCTTCTGTCACAACCAGAATATCACCCCCGTTCGATAAATTGGTTATGTCCTTTGGGGAGGAGGAACTCTTATAGTACCTATTACGAAGTTCCCAACCACCGGAATCGTTTTGAAGTCCGATACCGAAATAGTGGTTCCCTTTACGTGAAAAATGAACCTCCTTACAATATTTATTTGCGGTTGCCAGCGTTATGTTACGCTGTTCTAAGTAAACCTTCAGCCCGTAATGCCAAATAGGGCGGGCACTTTTGATAAGGAGGCCATCGTTCTTAGGTGGTTCTAATGGTTGCGGGTGAAAAGAAAAAGAGGGCGGAATGTCCGAAAGGAAGTCGAGCGCATCCATTAAACGGCAATCGTAAAGCCGGACGACCAGATCGAGGGTGTTCCCGCCGAAGCCCGACCCATGGTCGAACCAAAGGTTCTTGATTTTCGATACCTTGAAAGAGGCATGTTTTTCTGGCCGGAACGGACTGAGGAACCAAGCTTCTTTCTTCGTTTCCCTGCGGGGAAAGTGCCCTGCCTTTGCCATCGTTTTCACGATGCAGACGGTACGGGCTTTTTTCCAGCATATTTCTTTCCTTTTCATCTGCGTCTGTTTTTAAAGGTGTAGTTGAGGGCCTCGGTCTCGATTTCCGAATTTGACATTCTACCATTCTGAAGAAGCCAAGCGTTGAGTTTGGCCTTTTCAAAGAACAGCATTTTGCCATTGGGTTTTGAATGGGGTATATTTCCGGAGGCCGTCAATTTGTATAGATAGCTTCTGGATATTCCGGTGTAGTCACAGGTTTCCTCGAAGGTGAGTACTTCCTTATGGGCTATTAAAAGCCGTTCCAAACGATCAAGTCGTTCGAGGATTAAATAATTGTCCATTTGTTTCTTTTTAGGGTTACGAAATGAACAAAAGCGCTTTTGTTTTCTTTTGAAGAATTCCTTGGATAAAGGTAAAATAACGGAAGGGGTAAAGCTTGATATTTCGTTTTTAGTTATTCACAAAAAACTGATAGACATATACTTACGTCAAATCAATTCATATTTAACCAGATAAAATATAGAAAAATATATTTAGTCTCAAATGGATTCAAATGAAACCATTTGGTTTTTATCAAAAATGGGAGAATATTGGGTTATCAACAATTTAAAATTGCTAAACACAAAAATTTCAGTTTAAAAAGGGTCAATTATATTGTTTTAGGCGCAGTCCATAACATAAACGTCTTGTAGAAAATTTCCATTCTTATGATGAATACTGTCTTTTATATTGTTGGAAAAATGGGAACCTTTAAGAGGTGAAATCCTATTGAAGCTCGATTATTCCCAAAAACTGAAGAGGAGGCACTTCAATGAGTTCAAAATTTAAGTCATTAAAGGTCCCGTTAAGCGGTAAGTAGTAAGACATATCGCATGGAATTTGGGTTAGCTCAGCGGAAAAACTAACCTGGATGGAATTGGTTTCAGATATATGTATAGTGTATTGAAAGCTGGCTTAGTTCGGAATCAATAGCTGGATGGTATTGTCCAACTTTCTGATATCTGCCTCCGAGACGGCAAATTCCCTGGGAGGATTGAAACTGAAACCTGCATTTGGAAAATCTCCTTCAACCCTTATGTTTTCTGGGTCGAAAGTTCCATTTTTAAATAGATTGGCGCCCTCTGCATCTACCAATTCTAGATAAAGTGAGGGAAAGGCAGGGTCAAAAAGTTCACAGTCAACCCCATTGTTATCTTCCGAACAACTAGTCCAAAGTGGCACTGCCAAAAGCAACAGGTAGATTTTTTTCATATTGTACAAACTTGCGAACGGTACCGTCCAATGCTTTTTAAGTGATGGTAATCATCCAAAAAGGTTGTTTTTAGATACCATTAAAAAGTCATTATCAAATAGAAAACCCAAGATAAGTTCCCAGTTTTAAATATCCAAGATTCTATAATTGTAAGGTACACAGATAAAATTTAGAAAAGAAATAAGTGCAAAAAAAGGTTCTTTTTACGGGTCTTATTAAAGGCTACTTATTACAGGGCTTTTGAATCGCCCTATTTGAGCAAGATGTTCAACATAGAATCTTTTTTCAATAATCCCATTAATCTTTCCTGGGGTCTATCAAAGTTGATAATTCAGTAGAAATAAAATTGACAGATGGGAAAATCACTTTATCAAGTTTGTTCCCAATGTATTGCTAAATGGGAACATTTACACAAGCCGCTTTAAAGACAACCTAAGGGATTTACAGTTTTGATTGGTCATGGATTATCCACTTCATAAAACAATTCTGAATATCCTACTTTGCCATTTGAAGTAATGCCTTCGCAAATAATCACCATTATTCCTGTAAGATCACCATTAAAAAAAGTTGTTTTTGCCAAACCTTCACTGTTGGTGAAAATATTTGGCTTCCAATGTAGCAGCGTGCGCCTGTCGGGAACGGTCCAATCTATTTTTTCCGGTTCATGATAGTCGGGAACATAATATTCGCGAATCGGAGAATATTGTGGGGCCGTGGCGTATATAAGGTTGGTCGTGTTGGATTTGGGGAAAGCTCCATATAGACCTTTTCCGGAATAGGTGTAAATGGCAAGTATGGCAGGAAACGGGGGAGGTGGGCATGTTGGTGCACAATCAAAAACCTGACGGTAGTATTTATTTGCCGTACCTGTATTTCGAATGATTTCTGCACTTTTAACCGCTCTAACCGGAATATTACCGATGAGATGATAATCCCGCTCATGCACGGGAATACCATCTATAACTACATAGGTCCATTCGGCTCCATGAACATAGGCAATTTCAAACCCCAGTCCATTTTGGAGCCGTTCAACCTTTATTTCATTTGGATAATTGAAAAGCAACCATCTGTACAAGTTGTTTGTCCAATTCTTTTGTTTATTTACCAACTCTTTGTTGTCGATGACCACATCTGGCATTCCATGCAGTTCTACCATTTCAGCTCGCTCTGGCGTAAGTTTATAGTCACTGACCACCACTTCGTTCAGCGCTATGGTATTTGAGTATAAAAAAGGATCTGATTTTATATCCTCATCTATCTTTTGAATCATCCTTTCTTCAACAATGCTATCTGCGGGAACGATAACTTTTTCCAATTCATAGGCTATTTCAGGAACTTCGTACTCTTGAATATTTATCTTTAGGTCGCCAATTTTGTTACTTGAATCCGTGGGTTGTATGACAAACTTTCTGCCGAGTCCATGGCTATCACCAATTAACAACCTAAAATACCCCGTACTGTCTGTCTCTATCTTGTAAGCATTCATAGGTTCACCCATCAAGAGTGCATCTAGCTCATATCCGTTCTTTTTTCCTACTTCCTTTTTATCTATTTTACTAACGGTACCTTTGATTTCCAAGCCCTTTTCAGCATTGTAAAATTTTGGTTTTTTCTTCTCTATGTATTTATAATTGGTCCATCCTTGGGTTAACATTAAATAATCCAGTTCGGTCAGGTTTTTTGTGTTTTTGAAATAGTACGATGGGTTTTCAACAGTTCCCTTAATATCGGATTGTAACAAAAAATAGGAGACAATGGTGCTCCTATCCAGGTTGGTCCCATAAAAATAACTGGAGTCTATGGCCATAACAGAGACGGATGCCGGTCCAAATCTGCCTTTTTGCCTTGTAGCAATTGAGACCTGGACGCTATCCCGGGCAAAATAGAAATTCTTATCCGTTTCCAAGATGATATCAAGTTCTTCCTCTTTTAATTCATTAAAAAAATGACGCTCCGCCACGGGTCTATAATTTTTATCGAAAACCGTAAGTCCAATGACACCATGGGGTAGATTTTCTTGCTGAAATTTATAGGAAAACATTCCGTTTTTGAAACGGGCCTTAACACCGAATAGATTCTTGCCCCTGTGGAACAGTTTTATAAATAAGCTATCCCTATTTTTTACTTTATTCCAAATCCTTAATTCCCTTTTTGATCCTTGATTGATCAAACTCAAAACTTGACCAGTCTTCTTTGCTTTGGGCAATTCATACTTGAAGGTATTGCCACTAGCGGTAGTCAGAATTGCATAATAAGTTTGTTCTGCTTCTGGTGTGATGGTTACCTTGCCCATGCCCAAAGCATTACTCTTAAACCTAGCAACTTTGGTGTTATTCCCATCTTCTATGGTTCCCTGGATTTGGGCACCCTTTCCCCTATAGTCTAAATACTTGAATCCAACTACACTTTGTAAACCGGCAACCAAAGAACCTCCCTCAGGAAAGAACTGTAATGAGCCAAATTCATCATCAAGGACTATCGACTTTGTGAATACCTCATTTTTGGTCTTTAAACGGTAATTTATTATTGGCATATCAATTGGAACCTTATGTTGCACATTGATTTCGAATTCGTTCCTTTTTGGTTTTAGTATAATAGAGTCCTTGCCATCTTTCCAATCCATATACAAGATAGCTTCGCCCGAATGAAGACTGTCCAACTCATTTACGGCAATGGTAGAAGACAAAGAAAATGAAACGGAGTTTAG
The DNA here is from genome assembly GCA_040285615.1 of Allomuricauda sp. GTDB lineage: Bacteria > Bacteroidota > Bacteroidia > Flavobacteriales > Flavobacteriaceae > Flagellimonas. The sequence goes on along the minus strand of JAVJRL010000009.1, from coordinate 146,382 downwards.
GTCTTTAGTAAAGACTATATCCCGAATGGGACTGGGTTTAGCATCAACACTTTGTACTCGGTAGAGATTAATGGGTATTGAGTTAATAAAATCCAAACCGAAATTTTTATTCCATTCCGTGTATGCCCTAACCATATACTTTCCTTCTCGGTAACTAGGATGCAATTGAAAAAATCCGTTTGCGATACCGTTGCTTATCTGTAGAAGGTTTTCGTCTATTATACGATTGTTCAACGGGTCGATCAACTCCACGTGAAGTACGCGGCTTTTCATTGTTGGTGTGTGGTTAAGTACATCCGTTACTATCGCTTTAAACCAAATGGTTTCAGAAGTAGTAAAGGTGGTCCCAGATAATTGTAAGTATATTTTTTCGGCATCTGCCGCATTTGCAAATACCTCCACTTCTTTTTCCAGAGGATTTTGTGCATAACCAATTTGAGCGAATAAAAATGCATAAATCAGAAGAGCATAAAAAGGCTTTTGGTTCATGAATCCTCATGTTTTCTTTAAAATAAGCACCAAAGGATAATTAAAATTTGAAAGTGCCTTAATAAACTATATTGATTTTTCACCTAAAAATCTGTTGTTAAATATAGTAATATTCTGAAATCCAAGTTTGGATGAAACAGCTATACCAAGATTTTAATATAGTTCCATAAAATGGCCGTTATAAGCGACATCTCTTGGTAAAAGCATAGCCCACTGCCGAGGCGTCCCAATTCTGGTCTTTTTAATATTCTCGTTAATTAATCTTTTATGGGACACTTGATGTTAGTAGAAAAGTCTTCGAATAGTTCTAATAAATATCCAGATTCAATTCGGGAATTAGATTAGCCGCTTCCTTCATTTTTTCATCGATAATCTTGGTATAGATTTCGGTTGTGCGGATTTCGCGATGTCCTAATCGTTTTGACACCGTATAAATATCAGCCCCATTTTCTAAAAGCAGTACAGCATTAGTATGTCTTGCACTATGGAAAGTTATATGTTTGGTAATTCCAGCTTTCATGCACCATCTTAGAATCTCGGTATTATAGACTGCGCCATATTTAAGTCCTCTGAAAACTCGATCACTTTCGTTAGTTCTTTTGCCTAAAAGCTTTCGCGACTGCCCAGAAACATAAAGGTATTCTAGCCCATCGGTTTTTTTCTGTCTAAAGATGATTCGTGACCCCGTGTCTTCATCTCGGACTTCTGACCATCTTAATTTATCTATATCGCTCCATCGTAAACCTGTAAGACAACTGAAAATAAAAGCGTTTTTTAACATAGGGTACTTACACTCTGCTTGTGTCAATCCCTGTAGTTCGGAATAGGTAAGATATTCCCGTGTGGATTCGCCCTGCTCAAAACCTTTAACTGACCGCAACACGTTTTCTTCCAAATAGTTTTCGGTGTAGGCTTCTCTTAGGGCTGCTTTAAATTTATTGAAATAAGTGTATTTAGAATTTTGCGATAGGGGAGTACCACTCTTAGTTTTGGCCTTGGTGTTCAGATATCGCTTAAACCCTTTCACAAAATCGGTATCAACATCCTTTAGTTGCTTGTGTAGTGGGCAATATTTTTCAATATGTTTTTGAGCGGCATCCCAATTCCCATAATTCGCCTTGGTTTCGAAGCGGTCTTCTTTTAGCTTCTCGTAGTAATCTATAAAAGTAACTTCTCCCTTTTTATCGTTCTTGATTTTATACTTCCCTTGAACATATTCTGCCTTTCTTATTGCGAGTATATTTTCCGCCAATTGAAGCGTTTCTTTATTCTTTCTTTTCTCTTCGGCATTTTTCGGATTGTCAAAGACATACTGTTTTAGATATTCAAATTTTCTTAAGTGTTTTTTAACCCCGTTTTTATCGATTCGGTATCCATTATAGAATTCAAGAAATAAACTCGACTTGCCGTTTTTTAATTTTTTCTGCTTTAGATTGATTTTCATAATTATTGATTATAAGGTGTAATTTTTCCACCTTTTCAATAAAATATTTTATCGAGGTGTAAAAAAGGTGTAATAAATGTATGGAAATAGGAGATTAAGAGAAAGAGAAAATAAAAATATTTTTAACAACTTATTGATTTACAGTTATATGAAACCAAATGAAACCATTTAAGACCAAATGAAATACTTATTTATTTCCCGATACAGAAATTGGAAAAGATGTTGCCCAATAAATCATCTGTGGTTACACTTCCCGTAATTTCTCCCAAATGATATAAGGCTTGACGGATATCAATGGCCATCAAGTCGCTAGAAAGATCCATATCCAAACCTTCCTTTACTTTTTGGATTTCTTCCAGAGCTTTCAATAGGGCATCATAGTGTCTACTATTGGTAACTATGGTAGTGTCTCCACTTAATGCTCCTGAATCCACAAGGGATAAAAGTTTGCCCTCGAGTTCAGAAAGCCCTTCTTTAAATTTAGCAGAAAGAAACAGTACATTGGGGATTGCTTCTTTGATTTTATCAATCTGTATTTTACTTAGCAAATCCATTTTATTGCAAATGGGCAACAATTGCTTATTGGGGTATCGCTTTTGGATTTGTTCAAGTTCCGATTTGTCAAAATTCATTCCTTCGAAAAGATAAATAATGAGCCGAGCCTTTTCAATTTTCTCGAAAGTACGTTCGATACCAATTTTTTCAACAACATCCTCGGTTTCACGAATTCCGGCTGTATCAATAAACCTAAAACTTATGCCATTAATGCTGATATGGTCTTCGACCGTGTCTCGTGTGGTACCCGCAATTTCGCTCACAATCGCTCTTTCTTCATTGAGTAAAACATTCAGTAAGGTTGATTTCCCAACATTGGGTTGGCCCACAATCGCTACTGGAATTCCATTTTTGATTACGTTGCCAAGGGCGAAGGAATCAATCAGTTTTTTAAGGACGTTGCTGATTCTGGTGAGCAGTTCGTTGAACTGGGTCCGGTCCGCGAACTCCACATCTTCTTGGGAAAAGTCGAGTTCCAATTCAATAAGTGAAGCAAAATTGAGGAGTTCTTGTCGTAACTCTTGGATTTCGTTACTGAATCCACCCCGCATTTGTTGCATGGCAATATCGTGGGCTGCTTCGCTATCGCTGGCAATAAGATCGGCAACGGCTTCGGCCTGACTGAGATCCATTTTGCCGTTTAAAAAGGCTCTTAGGGTAAACTCTCCTGCTGATGCAGCACTACAACCATTGCGCAACAATAACTGAATAATCTGTTGTTGAATAAAAGGGGAGCCGTGACATGAAATCTCCACAACATTCTCACCTGTGTAGGAGTGTGGCCCTTTAAAAATGGACACCAATGCCTCGTCCAATATTTTATCGCCATCAACAATATTTCCCAAATGGATGGTATGGCTTTTCTGTTCCACTAATTTTTTGTTTTTGATGGACTTGAACAACTTATCCACCAAGGTAATGGCATCTGGGCCTGAAACGCGGATTACAGCAATGGCTCCTGTTCCAGAAGGGGTTGCCAAGGCTACAATGTTATCTGTGTACGACATGGGTACAAAAGTACAAATTAGCTATTGTTTGTAACATTTTTAGTGATTTGTATACTAATACATTGAATCATCAAAATCAATCAAAAATGGAAGTTATAAATCAAAAAGCGGTCAGAACGGACAATACCTTGTTGGCCGTGACGCATCTTACGCAACTTTTATCGTATGTAACAGGCTTCGGAAGTCTTATTGTTCCCCTGATCATTTGGTTGTCTTCTAAAGATAGGGTTGAGGGAATGAACGAACATGGAAAGGCTATTATCAATTTTCAAATTAGCCTGATACTTTACATCATCATCAGTATTCCTGCCATTTTACTTTTGGGCTTGGGTATATTGGGCTTGATAGGAGTAGGGATCATTGGTTTCATCTTACCCATCGTTAACGCAGTCAAGGCTGCAAATGGCGAATCTCCATCACATTTTATGACGATTAGGTTTTTATCTTAAAAACTCTTTGAAAATTAATTTTTGTTCGATACAACAACCATTTGAAACCTTCGTTAGGTTTTTTAATGACCAATGCTTGATTTAAATATTCTTCTATTTCAGTATAATTGTATCATTGGTTGAGAAAACAAAGGTTTTATGCCATCATTGAGCAGACTCAGAAGAGAATTGTTTTGGATTGTTGATAGGTTAAAAGGTTACCCAATAAGACAGCATTATATAGAAATCCAAGATGTACTAGACAATCCCTTAAGTGATAAATCGATTAAAATAAGAGAGCGAAACTTGTCCAGATTGTTAAAACATGCTGTTACAACGACTTCTTTTTATAAATCAAAGAATGGATATGACTCTTTAAAAGACTTCACTGTAATCAATAAAAATGAAATTTTAGAAAAGTATCAAGACTTTAAATCATCGGTTTTTAAAGATTCAGAATTGTTTAAAGTTTATAGTAGTGGCTCAACAGGAGTTCCTTTTAGGATTTTACAAGATAACACTAAAAAAAATCGTAATACTGCGGATGCAATTTATTTTTTAGAATTGGCAGGAGGTATTCTGGGAGATAAACTTTTATTTATGAAACTGTGGGACCAAAAAAACCAAAAAGGTTGGATAACCTCTTGGTTTCAAAATGTTTATGCTCACAATGTTATGGATTCCAACAACAAGGACCTAGAGGTCCTGGCAAAGAGAATAGAGAACTATAAGTCCACTAAAAATATTATTGGCTACCCCTCATTTTTTGAGGAATTGTGTAGTTATTTGAATGGTTTGAAAAAAACACAGGAATTTGAAAATGTTAATACAATCATTTCCATTGCAGAAAGTTTAAAAGATTTCGAAAAGGGACTGATGGCCAAATATTTTAACTGTCCCGTATTTGAAAGGTACTCAAATCAAGAAAATGGGATATTGGCCCAGCAAACAATCAAAAACCCCAATAAATATGTTCTTAACTGGGCAAGCTATAATTTTGAGGTATTAAAGGCAGATTCCAACGAACATGTTAACATTGGGGAGGTGGGGCGGCTAGTAGTAACTGACCTTTTTAATTATGCAATGCCCTTGATACGGTATGATACAGGTGATATGGTAGTTCATGAAGAAACAGAATCAGGTCATCCATATATATCCTCGATCTATGGTAGACGTATGGATACTATTTTTGATACAAAAGGAAAAATAGTTTCTCCCCACATTTTTTATATGGTATTGGATTATGGTGAAATGAAACAGTTTCAATTTGTCCAGATTGGACAAAAGGAATATAAGTTTAGAATTAATGGAGATAAACAGGATGTTAGGGAGGACATGATTATAACCTACTTTAAAAAATATTTGGGGGAAGAAGCAATAATTTCTTTTGAGTATGTCGACGAAATACCTTTGCTTTCTTCAGGTAAAAGAAAAAAGATTGTGAACGAGCATAAAAAAAGCTAGAGCAAAAACTCTAGCTTTTTTATTCTGCTTATTTTTAAAAATTCATTACTCATCCCCACCATCTGTGCAGACTACAGCATGAGCTATAACATAAACAGCTCCGGATAGGTTTTCTTCAATATAGTATTGACCTGGAGCAACAGTAGGTTCTCCATTATCTAATGGGAACATGGTACTGCCCACATAAGTGTGAGTTTCCGAAACTTCATAAGCTTCATCAATATTATAAGTTACAGAAACTTCTCCACCAACATAACTTACATCAACTGTTCCTACTAATTCACCTTTTTCAATATCGCATTGACCAGCTCCAGCATATATTTCATAGGATTCTTCAGTTCCGTCAGCTAATGGGCCAATAGTCCATCCCCAACGATTGAATCCTTCACCAATAAAACATGTATTACCATCAGTTCCTCTAGCAAATGCAGTTTCGCATGATGGTTCCGGTTCACATTCTACAGGAATTGTTACTATGATACTTTGTGTTCTTCCTGTTGGAATAAGCACAATGGCCATAACTTCTCCGGCAGCAGGTTGATACCCTTCTCCATTGGTAATAGCTGCATCTACAATTTCTTGTCCTTTTTCTTCACTCCAGTCATCACCTAAGAAGGCGCATGCAATACAGTTTTGATCGTCAAGAAGTTCCCAAATGGCCCATTGAATGTCACCATAAGTATAGCCTAAACTAATAAAATCTTGGTTTAAGATCCAATTGACCAAGTCAAAATTGTCTGGGTTTTCAAATGCACCTGCCGGCAGTTCTGCATAGCTAGAGTATACATTGTAGTCGAAGCATTCTTCCGCCCCTAAGGATAGATCCACATCAACACACCAAGCAGCATATTCCCCGGCAAGGTCTGTGTCATTAATGGTCAAATCGAAATAGGCGCCTAAAACCGTTCCCTCTCCTTTGGCAGTGGTACATGCATTCACCATTGAAGGTAATGTGGGAAATAAGTCCACAATACATTCTTCTGAATCTCCATTATTGTTGTTTTTCTCGGACTTGATTTTGCCCTTTACTGCAATAGCTTCCAAGTTTTCACCTGCAGGCTCCACCTCACAAGCAAAAAACGTAAATGCAAATAGCGCAAGAACGGCTAGTGTTAATTTTTTCATGTTCAATAGTTTAAGGTTTAAATCTTATTCTGTTAAAATTATACAAAATAGACTTCCTTAAACGATTTTGGCGATGAACGAATTGTTTAGTCGATTAATCGTAGAATTTAATCTTAACACCTTGATTTTGAAGAAGGTATTTGTGAGAATTATCCTAACTGTTTAACATAACAGGCATCACCAGCATAGTAACATGCTCACCTTCATCTAGCCCATCAATGGGGGTAAGGATACCTGCTCTGTTCGGTAAGCTCATTTCCAATGATACTTCATCAGAAGACAAATTGTTCAACATTTCCAAAAGGAATCTGGAGTTGAAACCAATCTGCATATCGTCTCCTTGGTAGGAGCACGACAATCTTTCTTCCGCTTTATTGCTATAATCCACATCTTCCGCAGAAATATTCAATTCTGCGCCAGCAACTTTTAAACGTATTTGGTGTGTGGTCTTATTGGAGAAAATTGAAACCCTGCGCACAGAACTCTGGAACTGGTTTCTGGCAATCGTTAATTTGTTTGGGTTTTCTTTTGGAATCACCGCTTCGTAGTTCGGGTATTTACCGTCAATCAATCGACAAACCAATTCAGTATTGTCAAAATAGAACTTCGCGTTACTATCATTATATTCGATAGTCACTTCAGATTCTGAGCCCGCCAAAATCCCTTTCAATAACGTCAATGGTTTTTTCGGCATAATAAATTCCGCTACTTCGGAAGCTGAAACATCTTGTCGTTGATATTTTACAAGTTTATGGGCATCTGTGGCCACAAAAGTCAAATTCTCTGGAGAAAACTGGAAAAACACACCGCTCATGACGGGGCGAAGGTCATCGTTTCCTGCAGCGAATATGGTTTTGTTGATGGCAGTTGCCAAAATATCACCCAATAGGGTAGTGGAGCTTGGGTTGGAAACTTCCACTGCTTTTGGGAATTCAGCACCATCAGCATATGCCAAAGCATATTTACCGTGGTTGGAACTGATCTCAACCGTATTGTTATCTTCAACAACAAAAGTCAAAGGTTGTTCAGGAAATGTTTTTAGGGTATCCAACAACAAACGAGCAGGAACTGCAATAGTGCCCTCGGAATCAGAATCCACTTCCAAGACCGTACTCATGGTTGTTTCCAAGTCAGATGCAGAAACGGTCAGTTTACTTTCTTTAAGGTCGAACAAAAAATTGTCCAGGATAGGCAAGGTGTTGCTATTGTTGATAACTCCTCCCAAAATCTGCAGTTGTTTCAATAAATATGTACTGGATACGATAAACTTCATCAACGAAATACTTTAGTAAAGTTGCTTTTTTAGCAGTTTTCCCTTCAGTAAGGGTATATAAAATCAATAAAAACAAATATATCCCAAATGGATTTAGCAAAGAAACAAATTTATCAACAGTTAAGCGGTAAACTTGCGTTTTCTGTAGTAGCTGAAAAATAGACCAAATAACAAGGTTAAAACTACTGGAAATCCAATGTTTACAAGCTGCCATTTGGTTTTTTGATCTGCTATTTTTTTTACATCCAGGAGCGGGATGGATACTTTCTTGTTTCGAATGTTAATAAGCCCTGTATTGTCCAAAAGGTAATTTGTGCTGTTCACCAAGAATTCCTTGTTACCATAGAAGCTATTGGTCCATTTATCATAACCCAATTCCAACGGTCTACCGTTACGTATTTGGTTTTTGATGACATCACCATCGGAAATAACGATCATTTTATTTTCAGGACCTTCTTCCAAAGTATTTTGGAGTTTGAGAGGCTTCACTCTGTTCTTGTACATTGAGGTGAAATCCCCTTCAATAAGCACCGCTAAGGGTTGATTGCCATTAGTGTAGGTTTCCCTGTCGGGCTGTTGGTTGATCATATCCAAATTCACAATTCTGGGAATTCCATCAGTCTTGGAAAGTGGGGAACTCTGCAACAAAATTGTTTTCTGGTATTCGTTTTCCAATACGTCCATTGGACTTGTAAACTGAAAACGAACCGCTTCAATATTGGTATTGATGGGGTGGTTGTTCTGTGAAAAAACCATCGGGTAATAAAACCAAGGTAGGGGATTATACTGTGAATCGTTTCCTTCACCAGAAGCCAAAACAATTTGAGTAAAATATAAATCGTTTACCAAAACGGGATTGATTCTAATTCCATATTTGAAGAATAAATCTTTCAAATTAAGATCTCTGGGAATGGCAATGGCCTCGCCGCCACCAGCATAAATGCTATCCATTTCCATGTTTACTTGGTCCACCATCCAAATAGATCTACCACCTTGAACCATATATTGGTCCATCACATATTTTTCTTGATCGGTAAATGCCTCTGTTGGTTTTGCAATAATGGCCAAGTCAAATCCTTTGAGTTGATCCAAAACATTTTGTGGATTGCTGGCCACCGAATCCAAAGTAATAGCGCCAATATTGTAATAATCGCGAATCGTGGTGAGGTAATCGGCGATGAAAATATCATCTAACTCTCCATTTCCTTTGATGACAGCAATGCTTTTCTTTTCTTCAATGCTCAATTTGGTAAAAGCATCCGCAAAGGCATATTCCAGTTGCTGAACGGAATTATTGATGCGGTCTTCAGCCGTGGAACCCAATTTATTTTTGAGTAAGGGTACTTTTACGGTCTGGTCCTTGTAATTGACCATGGCCCAAGGGAAAACCAGCTCGTTGGATACCTTCCCGTTTTCCTCAACGGTCACATTGGCGGGTTGCAACCCCAAGCCTTGTAATTGGGCAATAGTTTCCTGTGGATTTTCGGCATCTGCCAAAGGATCCACCAAATTATATTTAATATTGCTGTTTTTTGACCCGAAGGATTCCAATAACTGAACGGTTTCCGCTTTCAGTTTGGAGAATTCTGCGGGAATGTTCCCATCCAACAGCACATCCACAATAACAGGCGTTTTAAATTTTTGAGCCACTTCAACAGCGGGTTCGGAAAGTGTATAACGTTTATCTTCCGTAAGGTCAAAACGGGTGTAGACAAAACTAGCCAATAGGTTGATGAGCACAACCGCTACAATCACTTTTAATATGGATATGAAAAACTTTCCCATTACCTTGGTAATTGTTTTAAACGTTGAAAAGTGAGATACAAAAACAATAGTGTCAAGGATATGAAATAGACCAGGTCTCGTGTATCTATCACGCCTCTTGCAATGCTATCAAAATGTGATTGTGCTCCTAATGCTTGAATTATTTGTTGTGTTTCGCCGTTCGAAAACAAGGAAGAAGCGGCATCAAACCCGTTAAAAATCAGGAAGCAAACCAAAATCCCTACCAAAAAGGCGATAATTTGATTATCCGATAAGGTAGAGGCAAATATTCCGATGGAGGTATAGCAGGCCATCAAAAATAACAATCCAAAGTAGGAACCCAGTACTACTCCCAGGTCGTAATTGCCCTCGACCATGCCCAAGCCCGATATGGCAAAAACATAAACGATTGTAGGGATTACAGCGATAACGCATAGCAAGAATGCTCCCCAAAATTTTCCGAGTACCAATTTCCAAACGGATATAGGTTTAATCAACAATAGTTCGAGCGTTCCCATTTTTCGTTCTTCGGAAAAACTCTTCATAGTAATGGCGGGCACTAAAAAGATGAAAATCCAAGGGGCCAATAAAAAGAAGTTGCTCAAATCAGCAAAGCCGTAATCAAATATGTTGTATTCGCCTTTGAACACCCACAGAAAAAGTCCGTTGAGCAGTAAAAACGAACCCACGATCAAATAACCGATGGGCGATGTAAAAAAGGACCGTACCTCTCTCTTAAAAATTGCGAACATTAAGATGGGTTTGTTGATTGAATTTTAGTAACGCTCCAAGCTTCGGGTTTATCAGAGAACAATTTTTTGGTATTGCCCCACACCCCTTTAAAGAAATCCGATTTTCTATAGTTATCCAGATGCGATTCCGTATCCCAAAAACTATAGGTGAAAAATATGTTGGAATTATTTATGTCTTGATACAACTCTACCATATTACATCCATCAAAAGCCAAGATGCCATTTTTAGATTCTTCAAAGATTCGCTCAAAACTAGCAATATTTTCGGGTTTAAAAGTCAGTTTTACGATGCGTATCAACATTTAGAGGAAATTTATGGTTACGGTGTCCCTATAATTCAGCCCAAGTAGGGAGGAGGCACCTCCAACGGAATTTAAATCACTTTTATAAATCGCAAGCTCTATGTAGCCTGCAGAATTGAAAAGAGCGAGAGCATCACCAGGACCTTTGCGTTGGTTTCGCTCCAAATTGTAATTGATGATGCCATTATAACTTTGCTGTACCTGTCTTATTTTGGTAGTTCTCGCAATAATTTCAAAATCCCGTCCGCTTCTGTAGGCCTCAAAAAGACTTTTCTGAATATTGGTAACTACGTTTCCGTAGTTATCAATATAAATTACATTGCCAGAAATGGTTTTGCCTTGATTTGTAATTCTTGGTTCAAAATCGCGTAGTTCTTTCAAACGTTCCAAAGGTCTACCAATAACTTCCAATTTACCACCACGAGCAATGTGGCAGGCCACCTGAACAAATATGTTAAGCACGGGAAACGCACTGGGTTCGGCATTTGGTAAATTGATTTCCACCACTTTTTCGGGCTGCACTTCAGAAGTTATCAAGGAAATAACCCCGCTATTGGCACTCACAAAATAGTGCCCGTCCACCTGAACTACGATATGCTCGTTTTCAGGTGATATTTCCGAATCCACACCCACAATATGTACCGTTCCCTTTGGGAACGATTGGTATGCGTTTTTGAGAATATAGGCGCATTCCTGAATATTGAAAGGACTGATGGCATGCGAAATATCAACAACACTAATATCGGGAAGATTGTTCAGTATAGCCCCTTTCACAGCACCAACAAAGTGGTCCTTGTATCCAAAATCTGTAGTTAGGGTTATAATGGGCATGCAATACTGTTGATATGTTTTTCCGCGTTCAAATTGATTTTTAGTTAAGTTTGTTTGTAAAATTAGTCAAAAAAGAAAGAATAAAATTCTTCAAAAACAACTGTAACACCTCACTATTTTTGAACGAACTTGTAATAGAACTTACGGAGATTAGCCCACAGGAATTTTTTGGGCAACAAAATGCTAACATTGAGTTGCTTAAAAAATACTTCCCAAAACTTAAAATTGTAGCAAGGGGCAACAAAATAAAGGTATTTGGCGATGAAGAACTTTTAGAAGAGTTCGACAAACGTTTTGACGAACTTACAAGTCAGTTTGCCAAGTACAATAAGCTCGATGAAAATATGATCGAGCGGATACTCACCAGCACAAGCAAAGCGGATTACACTTCTTCCTCCAGCAGCGGTGATGTTTTGGTTCACGGAGTAAGTGGTAGGTTGATAAAGGCCCAGACAGCGAACCAAAGACGTATGGTGGATGCCTGTAAAGTTGATGATATGGTATTTGCCATTGGTCCAGCAGGAACAGGAAAAACCTATACGGGAGTCGCTTTGGCCGTAAAAGCTTTAAAAGAAAAGCAAGTACGAAGAATTATCTTAACCCGTCCCGCAGTGGAAGCAGGGGAGAACCTTGGTTTTCTTCCGGGTGACCTTAAGGAAAAGCTAGATCCCTACATGCAACCGTTGTACGATGCCCTTCGAGATATGATTCCATCTGAAAAATTGGAAAAGTATATTGAGGACGGTACCATACAAATTGCCCCGATGGCCTTTATGCGAGGTCGTACATTGGATAATGCCTTTGTGATTTTGGACGAGGCACAGAACACCACGCATGCCCAAATGAAAATGTTCCTGACACGTATGGGAAAAAATGCCAAGTTTTTGTTGACAGGGGACCCAGGGCAGATTGATTTACCACGCAGGGTGATATCAGGTCTAAAGGAAGCTTTGCTTATTTTGAAAAATGTGGATGGCATCAGCATCATTTATTTAGATGATAAAGATGTAATCCGACACAAATTGGTGAAAAAGGTGATTGATGCTTATCAGAACATAGAGCATCAGAATCAATTCTAGAAACAATTATGGGAATGAATACGCTGATGTCCACGGATTTTAATTTTCCTGGGCAAAAATCTGTTTATAAAGGAAAAGTACGAGAGGTCTATACCTTGGAAAATGATGTTTTGGTAATGGTAGCCACAGACCGTTTGTCTGCATTCGATGTGGTAATGCCAAAGGGAATTCCGTATAAAGGTCAAATATTGAATCAAATTGCCACCAAAATGATGGAGGCAACTGAGGACATTGTCCCTAATTGGCTCATGGCTACTCCAGACCCTAATGTGGCGGTGGGTAAGGCATGCGAACCTTTTAAGGTGGAAATGGTAATTAGAGGGTATATGTCGGGCCATGCAGCACGCGAGTACAAAGCAGGCAAAAGAATGCTCTGCGGGGTTCCTATGCCCGAAGGGATGAAGGAGAACGATAAATTTCCGGAGCCCATCATTACGCCGGCTACCAAAGCTGAAAAGGGCGATCACGACGAGGATATTTCTAAAGAAGATATTTTAAAAAGAGGTATTGTTTCCAAAGAGGATTACGAGGTATTGGAACAATATACCCGTGCCCTCTTCCAAAGAGGAACCGAAATAGCAGCGGAACGAGGACTGATTTTGGTGGATACGAAATACGAGTTCGGTAAAACCAAAGATGGCGAAATTGTACTGATTGATGAGATTCACACACCGGATTCATCTAGGTATTTTTATGCTGATGGATACCAAGAGCGTCAAGAAAAAGGAGAACCTCAAAAGCAACTCTCCAAGGAGTTTGTAAGGCAATGGCTTATTTCCAACGGATTTCAAGGTTTGGAAGGACAGTCAGTCCCAGAGATGTCAGACGAGTATGTTGAGTCTGTTTCCGACCGATATATCGAGCTCTTCGAAAATATTACAGGGGATAAATTTGTGAAAAGTGATATTTCCAACCTTCAAGAACGTATCTCTACCAATGTAAAGGCATATTTGGCAAAATAATCGACCAAAATTGTGATTTGACCAATAAACTAAGGGGAATTTTATCAATTCCCTTTTTTTATTCCAACTGTGATAATAAATATTTAAAGCTAATTTGATATATTTATGCTAATTAAGTATATCATAAATGGAAAGCTGTCCAAATTGTTCGTCCACAGAGTTTACCAAAGCAGGAATTGTTAAGGATAGACAACGTTATAAATGCAAGTCTTGCGGCTATTATTTTACGGTCCCGAAGTTGGGTAAGCAAATTGATGACTATTTTGTAAACAAGGCACTGCAACTCTATTTGGAAGGATTGACCTATCGTGAAATCGAACGGATTCTAGGCGTTTCACATGTGTCTGTTATGAATTGGGTGAGGAAATACAATATTAAGCGTCCCTACAACTCAAAATACCATCCCACCTATAAAATATTAAATCATACCGAGCTTCAAAAGTACTTTCAAAACCCTGAAAACCTAAAAGGAGCTGGGCAATTGGTTACGGAGCTGGGAGATAAGTTTATGCTTATAAAATGGGATAGGTTTAAAGATTAAATATATTTAATTAGCAAATATATATACGGATTTTTATTTCAGATGTTTTTTTTAGGATGTTCGTAGAGCACATAACTATCTAACATCCAAACTGAAATGAAAAAAATATTTATTGGAATGGCGTTCGCTCTCCTGTTCATTCCTAAATCATTTTCACAGGGAAACACCGAGTACACCGGGGGTTTCAAAATAAATTTTAATGAAGATGGCTCTAAATATCTTAGGATGATAGCATGGGGTCAGTTTTGGGCCCAATACAATGACAATGCACCAGAAGATGAAAGCGATACCAATCTAAGTGTTAGAAGGGCTAGGTTACTCACTTTTACCCAGTTGAACAAAAAGTTTTTGGTTCTTTCCCATTTTGGACTTAACAGTTTAAACGGGAACAACCTTAGTGCAACTGGAAAAGGGGATTCTTCTCAGTTATTTTATCATGCATTTTGGGGTGAATGGCAAGTAGCTAAGAATTTTTATGCAGGAACAGGGCTTCATTATTGGAATGGAATATCTCGCTTAAACAATAGTAGCACACTAAATTTTATGACATTGGATAACAATCGTCAGTCTTGGGCAGTACTTGGTCTCAGTGATCAATTTGCTCGTCATTTGGGTGTGTACGTAAAAGGTAGACTCGGAAGATTACAATATCGGGTTTCCTTTAACGAATCCATTACCAATACATTGGATGCCGCCAACGACCCTACACCTAATGGTAGGGCTGTTTATCGCGGTCGTGAACTTCTGGGCTCTGCGGAGGCAGGCAAAGTGTTTCAAGGATATTTTGATTATCAGTTCTTGGACGAGGAATCCAATTTTCTTCCATACAAAGTCGGAACTTATTTGGGAAGTAAAAGAGTATTCAATGTAGGTGCTGGCTTCTTCACTCATAAAAATGGAGTTGTTGTGATGGACGGAACAGGGAGTTTGGAAGGGGAGGACGTGAACATTTTTGCAGTGGATGCCTTTTACGATGCTCCACTTGGAGAAGACGGTTCAGCAATAACAGCCTATGCAGTTTTTCAAAATAACGATTATGGTCGTAACTTCAACCTGGGACCATACGGTACTGGAAACATGGTTTATGGACATGTGGGCTATTTAATCCCTAGTGCTCCGGACAATTCAAGAATTCAGCCCTATTTGTCCTACCAAACACGAACAATAGATGCAATTGATGACAACGCCACAAGATTGGGACTAGGGATTAACCTCTTTATGACCGGGCATCATTCCAAATTAACGCTGGAGTATGCCAATTCCAAAGTTGGAACAGGCGACAGTAATGGTATGGTCACATTGCAAGCACAGATTTATTTATAAACTAAACAAACCAACAAATTATGTCAGAAAAACAAAAAAAGGCCACGGCCTATTGGAAAGAGAACCTGAGATATTTGGTCATTTTATTGGCCATTTGGTTCTTGGTCTCCTACGGAGCTGGAATCATCTTCAAAGATGCTTTGAACAACATTAAAATGGGCGGATTTAAACTTGGGTTTTGGTTCGCACAACAAGGTTCTATTTATGTATTTGTCATCCTCATTTTCGTGTACGTACGCCTGATGAACAAATTGGACAAAAAATACGGATACAACGAAGATTAACTAACCAACAAAAAATTAAAATTATGAGTGATGAACAAATTTGGACCTATGTCCTGGTCGCATTATCATTTGGTCTTTATATAGGAATCGCAATCTGGTCGCGCGCTGGGTCTACCAAAGAATTTTATGTTGCCGGTGGTGGCGTTTCACCCCTTGCCAATGGTATGGCCACTGCAGCTGACTGGATGTCGGCCGCATCTTTTATATCAATGGCGGGAATTATTTCCTTTGCCGGGTACGATGGCGCTGTATATTTAATGGGGTGGACCGGTGGCTATGTACTTTTAGCCTTATTATTGGCACCTTACCTTAGAAAATTCGGAAAATTTACTGTACCCGATTTTATCGGTGAGCGCTACTATTCCAAAACGGCCCGTGTTGTAGCGGTGATTTGCGCCTTGATTGTTTCCTTTACTTACGTGGCAGGTCAAATGCGAGGCGTTGGAATTGTATTTTCAAGATATTTGGAAGTTGATATTAATACCGGGGTTGTCATCGGTATGGTAATCGTATTGTTCTATGCCGTATTGGGTGGAATGAAGGGGATTACCTATACCCAGGTAGCTCAATATTGTGTGTTGATATTCGCCTTTATGGTGCCCGCAATTTTCATCTCAATCCAGATGACCGGTAACCCAGTTCCACAACTTGGTTTTGGAAGTACACTATCTGATGGTTCAGGAACCTATCTTTTGGATAAACTCGACGGTCTTTCCACCGAACTTGGATTTGCAGAATATACTGATGGTTCAAAAAGCTTGGTTGATGTGTTCGCCATTACTTTGGCCCTAATGGTCGGTACAGCAGGATTACCTCACGTAATCGTTCGTTTCTTTACGGTAAAACGTGTTCGCGATGCAAGGAAATCTGCTGGATTGGCATTATTGTTTATCGCCATTTTGTACACCACTGCTCCTGCGGTCGCTGTTTTTGCAAGGACCAACCTTATTGAAACCGTTAGTGGAAAAGAATACGATAATATGCCTGAATGGTTCAGCCGTTGGGAAACCACTGGCTTGATTGCCCATGAGGATAAAAATGGTGACGGTATAATTCAATATATGGCCGCACCAGAAGTAAACGAATTAACGGTTGATCGTGATATTATGGTTTTGGCCAACCCTGAAATTGCAGATCTTCCTGCATGGGTGATTGGTTTGATTGCTGCCGGGGGTCTTGCAGCTGCTTTATCTACTGCAGCAGGATTATTATTGGTGATATCTTCTTCCGTTTCCCATGATTTAATCAAGAATGTACTTAAACCAGACCTTTCCGAAAAAGCAGAGCTTTGGGCGGCTAGACTTTCAGCTGCGGTTGCTGTTGTTATTGCGGGTTATTTTGGAATCAATCCGCCGGGCTTTGTGGCAGCGGTTGTTGCCTTGGCTTTTGGACTTGCTGCAGCATCGTTTTTCCCGGCTATTATTTTGGGCATTTTTTATAAAAAGATGAATAGCAAAGGGGCAATATCTGGAATGGTCGTAGGGCTTTGCCTAATGCTTTTCTATATGCTGAAGTTCAAATTTGGAATTTTCGATGGAGGAAAAGAAGCGGTATCCGGACTACAAGAAAGCTGGTGGTTTGGTGTTTCGCCAGAAGGATTCGGAACTATAGCTATGATTGTCAACTTTATAGTGGCCATTGTGGTGAACCAGTTCACTCCAGAACCACCTGAAGAAGTACAAGAAATAGTGGAACACATAAGAATACCTAGTGGTGCAGGTGATGCAGCATCACATTAATTAGTTGGTTGTGAAAAAGCGGTGTGGTATAGTTTTGCCGCACCGTTTTTTGTAATTTTAAGTCCATTACCATGCGGATAAAAATGAAGAAACGACATCAGCAGAAATTGATACTTATTTCTATAGTTCTTTTCTTTTTATGGAATGTACCATTTGTCACCATTTTTGATGGTGATGCTGAGATTTTGGGTTTCCCTATCTTCTATGTTTTTATTTTCTCGAGCTGGTTGTTCTCCATTATTCTAGCCTACATTATTTTAAAAAAGTTCTATGAGTAGTTATGTTGTAGGACTTGTTATTGTATTGTATTTGGCCATGCTATTTGTTTTGGCCTATTTTGCTGAAAAGAACCCAAAGGGTAAATGGATCAGCAATCCGTATGTGTATACGCTCTCATTGGCTGTTTACTGTACGGCTTGGACCTATTACGGAAGTGTCGGAATTGCTTCCAGTTCCGGTATTAGTTTTTTGGCTGTTTATTTGGGGCCAGTAATAGCTTTACCAGTTTGGATAGTAGTAATGCGCAAAGTGATACGGATTTCAAAGCAGCATAAGATATCCAGTATTGCTGATTTTATCTCCATGCGCTATGGAAACAATAGGTTATTGGGGGCATTGGTGACCATAACATGTCTATTTGCAATAATTCCATATATCTCTTTGCAGTTAAAAGCAGTTTCAGAAACATTTTCATTGATATCCACCAAAGGAAGTTATGTTTCTACTGGTTTTTTTGATGATTCTACTTTTTACATTGCTTTACTCATTGCCGTTTTTGTTGCATTTTATGGAACACTGTCCACGGATACATCACAACATAAAAAAGGAATTATTGCCACAGTGGCCCTGGAGTCCATTTTAAAGCTATCATTTTTCTTAGCCATCGGTATTTATGTTTCGTTTTACTTATTTGATGGCACCACAGACATTTATAATCAAGCAAGTCTTCAAGAAAATTTTAAACAATTGACATCCTTCGGAAGTATTGAAAATGGATTCAATTGGCTTTTTACCATTAGCTTGTCCATTTTTGCCATTTTTTTATTGCCTAGACAGTTTCATGTTGCCGTAGTGGAGAATGATAACGAAAGCTATTTACGGAAGGCCATTTGGTTGTTTCCCTTATACCTTTTGTTGTTCAATGTGTTTGTAATATTTATTGCATGGGCAGGAAACATAAGTCTTCCCGAAACTGTTAATCATGATTATTACTCCCTTTTGTTGCCCTTGCAGCAGGATAATTTTGGACTGGCCTTACTTGTTTTTATTGGTGGATTTACCACCGTTATTTCCATGATTGTTGTATCCACGTTGGCACTCTCCACCATGGTGAGCAACAATATTGTAATCCCCTATGGCTTCATAAAAACATTGGTGGAAGGTAATCCTGAGGAGAACACCAAAAGAATCAAGAATATTAGGAGGGTAGCCATTTTTCTTTTGATTATTATCGCATACTTCTTTTATGTAAAGTTTTCGGTTCAGCTTTCACTGTATTCTATTGGGTTGATATCATTTGTGATTATTGCGCAACTCGCTCCTTCTTTCTTTATGGGACTTATTTGGCGCAGAGGTACGGCAAGAGGGGCAGAAATTGGCATTTTGGTTGGTTTGGCTATTGTTTTTTATACCCTTTTTCTACCCATTATAAGTCAAGTGGTGATGCCGAATGTCAAATTTGTGGAAGAAGGGTTGTTTGGTTATGCATGGCTTCAACCCGCACAGTTGTTCGGACTGGATTATTTAACACCGGAGAGTAATGCCTTTTTATGGAGTATTTCTTTCAATACATTGACCTTTGTTGGATTTTCACTACGTACCAAGGGTAATTACCGGGAACGAAATTATGCCGAGATGTTCGTCAACCACGAAAACTATGGCAATCTTCAAGAGGGAGGGTTTATCTGGAAAGGAGAAGCCTATGTAGCCGATATAAAACGATTATTGAACAGATTTTTGGGGGAACAACGTACCAATAGGGCCCTTCAAATTTTCAATAAAAAGTACAACATATCAGAAACAGAGGAAAGAGCGGATGCAAGATTGATCAACTTCTCCGAAAAATTGTTGACAGGAAGTATAGGTAGTGCTTCTGCCAAAATATTATTATCATCAGTATCCAAGGAAACACCTATAAGTTTGGTAGAAGTACTCAATATTTTGGAAGAAAGTAAGGAAACCAAAGCAAGTAATAAATTGCTGGTCGAAAAATCTGAAGAGCTTTCCGCTATGGCGCATCAACTAAAAACGGCCAATGAAGAGCTGCGTATTCAGGATAAACTAAAAGACGAATTTTTGGACACGGTGGCCCATGAACTTAAAACCCCGATAACTTCCATAAAAGCGGCTTCTGAGGTATTGGAAGATGAAGGTATGCCTCCTGAACTGCGTAACCGATTTTTGGAGAATATAAGTCGCGATACGGATAGATTGGATACCTTGATTCATAATATACTTGATCTTGAAAAACTATCCAGCAATAGAACAGATTTAGACATCAGTGAACATAATATGTCCAAGACCATTCATAAAGCAATCAAGGGAGTGGAACAGATTGCAACCAAAAAAGATGTCAAAATCAAGTTTTCCGATAAAAAACAGGTGTTGGCAGCCTATGATGAGGACCGAATTTTACAAGTATTGACGAATTTGCTCTCTAATTCCCTTAAATTTACAGAACCTCACAAAGGAAGAATAAAAATTCTTTTAAAGGACCTTGATAAAGAGGTTTTGGTAGCCGTTCAGGACAATGGTAGGGGAATACCCGATGAGGACAAAGATTACATCTTTGAAAAATTCTATCAATCAAAAAATCAAAATATTAAGAAGCCCCAAGGGAGTGGCCTCGGCTTGGCAATTTGTAAAAAAATTGTTGAAAGCCACAAAGGAACCATTTCCGTTGACAAGCAGTTCACCAAAGGAACTCAACTGATATTTACAATACCGAAAGGATTATGAATAAAAAAATACTGATAGTAGATGATGAGCCCAATATTGTGATGTCTTTGGAATATGCCTTTAAAAAGAAGGATTTTGACGTCTTCATTGCTAGGGATGGAACAGAGGCACTTGAGATAGCAGAAAAGGAAACCCCTGATCTGATTCTATTGGATATTATGATGCCAGAAATGGATGGGTACGAAACCTTGAAAAGAGTTAGAAACAATAGAGACCTACAACATACCAAGGTAGTTTTTCTATCAGCAAAAAGTAAGGAAAAAGATATTGAAAAGGGGTTGAAAATGGGAGCGGACAGTTATATGACCAAGCCTTTTTCCATAAAAAAAATTATATCCGATATTGAAGGGCTATTGGAATGAAAATGAAGATACGGAACAGAACAAATAATTTAGATATAAACTAAACTTAACGTTACATGAGTAATTATCATATTAAACATCTGGAAGAGTACTTTCAGGTGTACCGAAAATCGGTGAGAAACCCCGAAGGATTTTGGGAAGAAGTAGCTGAAGAGCACTTCCACTGGCGTAAAAAATGGGATTCCGTTTTAGAATGGGATTTCACTAAGCCAGAAATCAGTTGGTTCAAGGGGGCTAAACTGAACATTACCGAAAACTGTATTGATCGTCATCTTAGAATCCGTGGAGATAAGACCGCTATTCTTTTTGAACCCAATGACCCTAATGAGGAGGCGGAACATATTACTTACGGACAACTACATGAACGTGTTTGTAAGTATGCCAATGTTTTAAAGGATAAAGGTGTTGAAAAAGGAGATAGAGTAGTAATTTATTTGCCCATGATTCCAGATCTGGCCATTGCTTTATTGGCCTGTGCCCGTATCGGTGCTATTCATTCTGTTGTGTTTGCTGGGTTTTCAGCAACTGCCTTGGCAACCAGAATCAACGATTGTGGTGCTAAAATGGTGCTTACGTCGGATGGTTCTTTCCGAGGAACCAAGATAATAGACCTGAAAGCTATTGTTGATGAGGCCTTGGAAAGTTGTCCGGATGTGAAAACCGTTTTGGTATCAAAACGTACTGGTGGTAAAGTAACCATGAAAGAAGGTCGTGATGTATGGGTTCAACCTCTTTTGGATAAAGCATACTTGGACTGTGTACCTGAGATTATGGATGCTGAAGATCCTTTGTTCATCCTTTATACTTCTGGTTCTACCGGTCGCCCCAAAGGAATGGTGCATACAACAGGTGGGTACATGGTTTATACAGCATACACGTTTAAGAATGTTTTTCAATATAAAGAAGACGATATTTATTGGTGTACTGCAGATATAGGATGGATTACAGGTCACTCCTACATTGTATATGGGCCATTGGCCAATGGTGCTACTACAGTTATGTTCGAAGGTGTTCCTTCGTACCCTGACTTTGGGAGGTTCTGGGATGTGGTGCAAAAGCATAAAGTGAATCAGTTTTATACGGCCCCAACTGCAATTAGAGCTTTGGCCAAGGAAAATTTGGATTTTGTTACGGATTACGATCTTTCAAGTTTAAAAGTTTTGGGAACAGTAGGAGAGCCTATCAATGAGGAAGCATGGCACTGGTATAACGATCACGTAGGAGAAAAGAAATGTCCTATTGTAGATACATGGTGGCAAACGGAAACAGGAGGAATATTAATTTCACCAATTCCGTTTTCTACCCCAACAAAACCGACCTATGCTACTTTGCCCATGCCAGGGATTCAACCTGCCCTTATGGATGAAAATGGTAAGGAAATCAAAGGAAACCAAGTGGACGGACGATTGTGCATCAAATATCCTTGGCCATCCATTGCCAGAACTATTTGGGGCAATCACCAGCGATATAAGGATACCTATTTCTCTGCTTTTGAAGGAAAATATTTTACTGGTGATGGGGCCCTAAGGGATGAGGTAGGTTACTACAGAATTACGGGTAGGGTAGATGATGTGATTATCGTTTCCGGGCATAATTTGGGAACGGCACCTATAGAAGATGCTATCAACGAGCACCCAGCAGTAGCCGAGTCGGCAATTGTTGGTTTCCCTCACGACATCAAAGGAAATGCATTGTATGGATATATTATCTTGAAGGAAACGGGCGAAGACCGTAACCGTGATAATCTCAAAAAGGAAATCAATCAATTGATTACGGACCATATTGGACCCATTGCCAAATTGGATAAGATTCAGTTTACCGAAGGATTGCCAAAAACGCGAAGTGGTAAGATTATGAGAAGAATTCTAAGAAAGATAGCCTCCAAAGACACCAGTAATTTAGGAGATACTTCAACTTTGTTGAACCCAGAAGTGGTGGAGAACATTATGAAGGAAAGTCTTTAAATAGCTTTAGGTTAATAAATATACTAGGACCTCTTTATCTAAGGAGGTCCTTTAATTTATTGGGTTTTAGTTTTTCTACTATCCTCAAGAAAGCAATGGAGGTAATAAAAGCATCGCCCAAAGCCGTATGCCTATCCTTGCAAGAGATACTAAACTTTTTGGCCAAATCATCTAAAGAGTATCTTTCTTTTCTTTGCACCACAGTGGAAATCAACAAGGTTCTAACATAAAGGGATTCGGTATCCAACGTTTTATTCTTCAATTTGGGCAGTCCGTTTCTTTTTAAAGCGGCATTGATCATGTTTATATCGAACATTACATGGTGCCCAACAAGAATGTGATTTTTCACATACACCAAAAACTGTTTCAAAGCTTTCAGCTCCGAGATGCTGTCCCTTTTACTTTTCTTTAGAATTCCATGGATTTCTGCACTATCTTTATTGTAATGTTCCTGTTTTATGTAGACTTCAAAACTATCCTTCACTACAATATTGTTATCCAATAGTTTGAGTGCGCCAATACACAGCATCCGATCTTTGGTCATGCTAAATCCTGTGGTTTCTGTATCCAATACAACAAAGGTATTCTCATGGATGTTCTCTGGAAGTTTTTCTTTGAAATGCTCCTCATATTCCCGCCAAAAATCGGGAAGTTCCAATTTTGTTTTTCTGGAGAAAGGCCACATTAGCGCAACATATTTTTTACTTGGAACCTAACTTCAATCAAAGATTGAATTTCTTTTACAGTCTTAAAAGTTCGCTTTAGTTTAATTTTTTCTTCCTTGTTCAGTTGGTCCAGGGCAATATACCTTCCGGAATCGTTGTGCAACAGGCCCTGCTTGGTCCTAAATTTGAGCAAAGCCTTGCTGGCATAGGAGCACGCAAGATAAAGTTCTTTATTATTGGGTTCCAACTCTGCCAATTTTTCGTAGCGCTCCGCAGTATTGTTTATGGATTTGATGGAATGTGAAAGTATAAGCACCCGTGCCGCATCGATAATAGGCATTAGGGCACGGAGTTTTAAATCAAAAAAGTCCTTGTGCTCTCCATCTTGCTCTACTAAAAAATCCCTAAAAAACCCTGAGGGCGAAGGGTTCTGTAATGCCCCACTGGCCAAATGGGTGAAAAATTGAGGGTAGTGGTTAGCATGATCGAAAATGCTGTGGGAAAGCTCATCCGCCAGAGATTTCTCCCCATAGGTTACATTGTAATCAAAAAAGATGGATGATAGAAGAATTTCTTCGGGTCCGGGATTATGAATCCAATGTGCTGTAACGTTTTTCCATTCACTTAAACTATGACACCATGAGCGGTTGGAAGCCATCATATCTGCAGGACAATACTCAAAACCGATGGTGTTCAGCCTTTTGGAAATACGTTCTCCCAGTTTTAAAAAATAACTTCGGGTTGCTTCCAATTGTTTCTCTGGGACATCTTCAAAAATGATTGCATTGTCCTGATCGGTATTTAGTAATTGTTCTCCACGACCTTGACTTCCCATACTTAGCCAAGTGAATTTTACCGGAGGTTCTTCCTCCATTTTGGATAACGCAATTTGTATAACCTGTTTGGTAGAAGCATCATTGAGTTCCGAAATAATTTTGGACACAAGTCCCAGGGGAATGTTTTGATCCAAATAACCTCTTAACAGATTCATGGTGCCATGTCGAATCCCTCGCAGTCTCTTTGCATCTGTAGCTCTTTTAATTGCCCTTAGAAGCACTGCAGGATTGTTTCCAACTGCCACCATGATATCATGCTTAGAAAGGATTCCGACGGCCGGAGTATCCGTTGTACCATCTTTCGTGAGAACCAAGTGGCTGATGTTACTTTTCATCATGGCCATTTGCGACTGTGCCAAAGTCAGTTCTTTAGGATAAGTGATAATTGGGGATGACATTATGGTTTTAGCAAATCCTGTGATAGGAAATAGTCCTGTCGCAACTTTTTTCCTGAGGTCTTTATCGGTTATAATGCCTACGGGCACACTATCTTTCTCCACCAATATGCAACTCACATTGTGCTTTGTCATTTTATTGGCAATGGTCTTGATTTTGGTACCTTCTTTACAAGTGATGAGGTCAGTGGAATATTTAATGGGCTGAAGGTCCAATATTTTGTTGGTGGAATATTGATCTTCCTCTTTATTGGTTCCGTATAATTTTCCTCGGTGCTTAATAGAGTAGGGGTTCCCGGTATTGGAAGCAAAACTTTCTATCAGAAAATTTCCGATGCGTTTGTTTTCGAGAGCCAAAGGCTTAAAATCCTTTATGGGGATAGCGTAAAGTATGGTTTCTTCATAGGCTTTGGCCTCCAACTTATAATTTTCATGAGCTAATAAAGGCCTAAGGCCAAACACATCACCTTCATCACAGATATCCAGTATTTGGGAAGAACCTTCTTTTGATAAGGCTATGGCTCCTTTATTAACTACATAGAAATGCTCATGCGGGTTCTCGTTTTCGGAAAAAACAATGGTATTGGTCTCCTTGTGGATGATCACAACTTCGATGGACAATTGTTCCAGCTGCCTCGCCTCCATAGTGCTGAAGGGAGGATAGTTTTTTAAAAAGTCGGCAATGCGTTCGGAAATGGTATTCTTCATGGTATTCTAAATTTAAGGGTAAATACCATCAATACATTGCATAAAATAAAAAAAGACCGCTAATAGAGACCAGTTTTCATTGCTGATTGAAGAAATAGACAAGCTATACAGGGATACTTATCTTAAATACATGGAATTGTTTAAAGAATCAGGCGATAAAACATTTGATATAAAACACTTTACCTACTTCCCATTACTTGCTCTGTTGTATGCACGTATCATGAGTATCGCCCAAATAGCAACCAGTACAATAACAACTATGGAAAACCATAAAACGATATCATTTGCTGTCATTGTCCACAAGTTTTAAGTAAATCATAACACCTAAAAGAGTAGGTGCCCAAAGACCTATAAATATGCCATGTTCAGGATCGCCATTAAGAAATAGATATTCTGCTACAAGAATGATCAGCGCACACAAAGTCAACATCAACAAATTGGCGGTTCCTAATTTTTTGAAGTAATTCATTCGAAGGTTGGTTTTAAAACTTGAAGTTAGGAAAAAAAGAACACGCGGAAAATAAAAAAGCCATTCAACTGAAATACAGCTAAATGACTTTGATCTAGTAGCGAGAGAGGGACTTGAACCCTCGGCCTCCGGGTTATGAATCCGACGCTCTAACCAGCTGAGCTACCTCGCCATGGTTTTGCTAAGCGGGTGCAAATATATGTTTAAATTTTCGCTGAATCAAAATTCATTATTAATTTATTATTTGACATTTATTTTTATATCTTCC
The DNA here is from genome assembly GCA_040285615.1 of Allomuricauda sp. GTDB lineage: Bacteria > Bacteroidota > Bacteroidia > Flavobacteriales > Flavobacteriaceae > Flagellimonas. The sequence goes on along the minus strand of JAVJRL010000009.1, from coordinate 120,395 downwards.
CAAACTATACTAAAGTTGAAAAACGATTTAAAGAACACGACAATGAGTGATAAGGTTAAATTTGAACTGGAGTTTGTGATACACGCTTCACCTCAGTTGCTTTACCAATATATTTCGACACCTTCTGGACTATCTGAATGGTATGCCGATAATGTTAATTCACGTGGGGAAATGTTTACATTTATATGGGATGGTGCGGAAGAACAGGCTAAAATGCTCAAGCGTAAAAATGAGGAGTTTGTAAAATTGGCATGGGAAGAAAGTGAGGATGACTCCTTTTTTGAAATGCGAATTATAGTTGACGAAATTACAAAAGATGTTTCCCTTTTTATAACAGATTTTGCAGAAGAAGACGAGGTGGATGAATCAAAAATGCTTTGGGAAAACCAAGTATCCGACCTTAAACAGGTTCTTGGATCTACTTAGTCGGATTCTCAACTAAACCGTATCTTTGGTCCCGATAAAACTCGGGACTTTTTTATGGTCAATTGTAACGGATCACTTTTAACGGAAGACAAGGCAATTTTTACCCACAGCAACAGAGCTTTTAAGTTTGGTGATGCCCTTTTTGAATCGGTTCGCTATGTGAATGGCACCCTCTTTTTTTGGGAAGACCACTATTTTAGGTTGATGGCTTCCATGCGTATTCTGCGGATGGAAATTCCTATGGAGTTTACCCTAGAGTTTTTGGAAGAGGAAATCATAAATACCGTGAAAGCCAACGAGCTGGAAAATGGTTCGGTCCGCGTGCGTTTAACGGTTTATAGAAACGAAGGTGGATTGTACACACCAAGTACCAACGATGTATCCTACGTAATAGAGACCAATTCTATGGAATCTCCTTTTTTTATTCTGAATGAAGGGAAATACGAAGTGGAATTGTTCAAGGATTACTATGTAAATAAAGATATGCTCTCCAATCTAAAATCCACTAACAAAATATTGAATGTTGTTGCAGGAGTTTACGCCCAGGAGAACGGCTATGCCAATTGCCTGCTGGTAAACACGGATAAAAGAGTAGTCGAGGCCATCAACGGAAACCTGTTTTTGGTGAAGGGAAATGAAATAAAAACACCGCCATTGAGCGATGGTTGTTTGGACGGCATCATCCGAAAAAACCTTATGAAAATCATTGCCGGCTCCGAAGAATATGATTTGGTGGAAGAATCCATTTCCCCTTTTGAGCTTCAAAAAGTGGACGAGTTGTTCATTACCAATTCCATAGTGGGCATACAACCCATTAGTAAGTACAGGAAAAAAGAATTCGATACCAAAGTGGCAAAGACTTTGGTCGGCAAGTTGAATGCCAAGGCTAGAATAGGGTAGTTCAGTTCAACGAAGGATTTTCGGGCGCATTGGACCATAAAAGGTAATCTCCACCCAATTCCACCATCTTTTCTTTCCAAAAAGCATTAGCGGCTTTTTCCAAAATATCACTTTCGTACTCGTTTGGCAAAACCACCCAAGATTTGGAAGAAAGTTCTTGGTCTAACTGGCTTGTGCCCCATCCGGAATAACCCAAAAAGAAACGGATGTCCTGTTCGGTAATGGTGCCGTTATTGATGAGTTCAATGGTCTTGTCAAAATTTCCTCCCCAAAAAATACCATCAGAAATTTCGACGCTATTTTCAATTAGGTCGGGTACTTTATGGATAAAGTAAAGATTGTCTTGCTCTACTGGCCCTCCATTAAATACTTGAAAAGGGATGGTTATGTCAGAAACAAGGTCGCAAATGGTATAGTCCAGTGGTTTATTTAAAATAAAGCCTACTGAACCTTCATCATTATGTTCAGCAATAAGCACCACCGACCTATTGAAAGAAACGTCACCGGTCAGTGAAGGTTCTGCAACGAGCAAATTTCCTTTTTTTGGCTTTTGAGTTACCATTTACATGAGTTTCTTGTATTTAAATTTAACATATTATTTAACATATACAAAAAACAGAAACTATATAAACTAAAAAAGCACTCCTAAAAGGAGTGCTTTCATATATCAAATAAATAATTGATTAGTTTACTGCACCGCTCAATTCAGCGCCTGCTTTGAACTTTACAACGTTCTTAGCGGCAATCTTAATGGTAGCACCAGTTTGTGGATTTCTACCTTCTCTAGCGCTTCTTCTAGAAACTGACCAAGAACCAAAACCTACTAAGGAAACTCTGTCTCCTTTTTTAAGCGTTCCTTCTACATTTCCCAAGAAAGATTCCAATGCTTTTTTTGCTGCTGCTTTAGTGATGCCTGCATCAGCTGCCATAGCATCGATTAATTCTGTTTTGTTCATAATGGAATTAAATTAATTGTTGTTAATATAATTTTAATGCTAAACAAATTTATATGGATTTGCCACTCACACAAGTAAAACAAAGGGAAATAGGGGTTTTTGTTGATAACTTGAAACGTTTGTTGATAAAGTCGGAAAAAAATGACAATTTTTCCCAGCCCAATCATAGCAAGGCTTTAGCGAAGATGTACCTCTTCTTCCAAATTTAAACCATTTAAAACCTCGTTGACCTGCATTCTTCGCTTGCCCGGAAGTTGTAATTCCAGTAGGGAGATGAAGCCTTCTTTTACCGCAACTTTCAATGATTTTTTCTCTACGACCAGTTTACCAACATTGTAGTTATGCGCGGCCTGTTCCATTTCTGTTCTAAAAATCTTCATTTGGTCGGTCTTTCCATCATTGACCAATTGGGTCCAAGCGCCGGGGTAAGGGCTCAACCCGCGAATATGATTATAAATGTCTTCCATAGAAGCGTCCCAATCGATTCGGCAAGTGTCCTTATGGATTTTTGGGGCGGGCTTTAGTTCCATACTTTCATCTTGAGTATGACGAGTAACGGTTCCAGCTTCAATCTGTTTGCAAGTTTCCACCACCAGTTCGGCACCAACCTCCATCAATCTATTGTGTAAAGTACCTGCACTATCATCGGGCAGTATCTTTTCTGTCTTTTGAAGTACAATGCTACCAGTGTCAATTTTTTCATCAATAAAAAAGGTAGTGACACCCGTTTCCGTTTCCCCATTGATTATTGCCCAATTGATGGGAGCTGCCCCACGATATTGTGGCAGGAGGGAAGCATGCAGATTAAAAGTGCCATATTCTGGCATTTGCCAAACTGCTTTGGGTAACATTCGGAAAGCTACCACTACCTGTAAGTTGGCATCTAAGCTTTTCAGTTCTTCCAAAAAAACTTCTTCTTTTAAATTGGTAGGCTGTAATACCTTTAAATGGTGTTTTACCGCAAATTGCTTTACGGCAGATTCCTGAACCTTGCGACCACGACCTGCAGGTCTGTCGGGGGCAGTGATGACGCCAACCACTTTAAAATTGGCTTCCAAGATGCTTTTAAGGGTTCCCACGGCAAAATCGGGGGTGCCCATAAATACAATACGAAGGGAATTATTTTTTGATGTACTCATTCTTAAAGTTTATAGAGACCAACTCATCTTCCAGCAGTCGTTCCAGTGTTTTTAAAAGTTCCTTTTCGTTGGCTCCCATTTCTTTTTCCAACTGACGAGAGGTATGGGGACGAATCGCTAGGAGCTCCATGATTCTTTTCTCCAAATCATATGGAGAAGCCACTCTTTCTTTCTTGGTGCAAATATCGCATGTACCGCACTTTTCCATAGTCTTTTCACCAAAATAATTCAGCAGGTAAATGCTGCGGCATACCTTTTTATTGGAAATATAGCCCAACATGGCCGACATGTTGTTTTGTTTTACCTGATTAAAATCCTTGATTTTTTTGGCAAACAAGTTAATGGTGTGATCATCTTCACGGGGAACCAAAAAGGTAATCTCCAGGTCGCTGCTATTGTTTTGATACTCCGCAATATTATCGTCGGCGAGTTGCTGTAGTATATGTTTTAACCGTTCCTCGCTTGTCCCTGTTTTTTGGGATAGCATATACAGGTTTATTTTGGTCTCGTACTCGGTGATACCTCCGTAGGTTCTTAAAATAGTTTGGATTACAGGGGCTGTAATTCTGTGTTTATCCAGATAATTGAATATCTCTGTTTTGGAGGCCACAAATTGAAGTGTGGTTTTTTCCTTAAAATTCTCGGTGAGGGACAACACCGAATTCTGATCGAGAATACGAATTGCATTAAATGTCATGTTCGGGTTGAACTCATAGCGCTTACAAAATTCATTGAACTTGAAAGACAATGGTTCAGAAACGAGCTCACCATATGATATTTGGAAATAATTGTTGAGCTTGGAATATACTTGCTTTATAAAAGCCACATCGGGCAATGCTGATAAAAATTGTTTTTTTGCCTTATCCTCGTCTTCATTGGAAGTGATAATAATTGCTGTTGATGGTTCCCCATCACGACCGGCTCTTCCTGCTTCTTGAAAATAGCTTTCCAAGCTATCAGGTATTTGATAATGCACTACCAAACGCACATCTGGTTTGTCCACACCCATTCCAAAAGCATTGGTGGCTACTATCACTCTTACTTTGCCGCTTAACCAAAGGTTAAGCTTTTCTTCTTTATCCGATTTTGGAATACCGCCATGAAAAAATGATGCGGAAACACCATTCTTGATCAAGAAGTTGGCCAACGAAATGGACATCTTTCTGGAGCGCACATATACAATGGCACTTCCAGGAACCTTGTCCATATATTTTTTGAGTTGGTACAGTTTGTCCTCCGAACGTTTTACCCTAAAATTGATGTTGGTGCGAGAGAAGGAATCCTTAAAAATACTCACCTCTCCCAATTCCAGGTTCTCAACAATATCATCCACTACTCTAGGAGTGGCCGTGGCCGTTAGGGCAATCATAGGTGTGCTTGGAACCAGTTCTTTTAATATGGAACACCCAAGGTAAGCAGGTCTGAAATCGTTTCCCCATTGGGAGATACAATGCGCCTCATCAATGGCAATGAGATTCACGTTCATTTGCTGGATGCGCTCCTTTACAATGGTTTGTTGCAAACGTTCAGGAGATAGATATAAAAATTTATAGTTGCCATAAAGGCAATTGTCCAAAAGATTGTTTACTTCGTCTGGAGGAATACCGCCCGTCAATGCAATAGCTTTTATATTTCTCTTTCTGAGTTGAGCTACTTGATCCTGAATGAGAGCCACCAAAGGTGATACCACAATGCAGATACCTTCCATTGCTAAAGACGGTACTTGGTAGCAGATAGATTTACCACCACCTGTTGGCATCAACGCCAAAACGTCTTTGCCCGAAAGTACGTTGTCAATAATTTCTTTTTGGGATCCCCTGAAATCATCATAGCCCCAAAATTGCTTTAAAATACTTGTGGTGTCTTTATGCACTATATTTTTTTAAGCGTTTCCAAAATAAAATCAATCCGATTTAGGACTGCATCTTTTGGCACTTCGATGGGGTTATAGCCAAATTGAGTGTATGTTTTCATCAAAGAATAATGGATACTTTCCGCTTCTTCAAAGGTTTCCATTCTTTCATTGTCGGAAACATAGATTTCTTTCCAAGGGGGAACAATAAAAACGGAATCGTATCTATGGTTCTCACAATAAGAAATAAAGTATTGATCGTAGGTCTGGCCAAAAAATTCCATGTAAGCAAGGACATCAGGAATACCTCGGTCAAAAAAACTGATGGGTGTATCAAGGTTCAGTGATTCCTTATAGTGGGAAGTTCTGCCCTTGATCAAATCTTTGTTGAACTGCATGGCATCATCAACAAAAACCAAGGGATTGGAAATATATTCTTCAGACTGCCCTTCCTGCTTTGCCTTGGAGGTCATATCCCGAATAATTTCATGAAAGCAATGAAAACCTTTGCTTTCCAATCCATTTACAATAGATGTTTTGCCCGTACCGGGTGCTCCTGTAATAACTACTTTGTTCTTGCCCAAAGACCTTAAATTAATAATACAAAGTAATGAAATAGCCTGAAGGAAAAAAAATTGTTGAGTAAGCCATATATTTGTATAAAAATAGGGTATGGACAAGAAGGATACTGAAGAGTTTTATGAAAAACTAAAAGTGAAATTGTTGGAGAGCACAAATTGGCCTTCCAACTACCTTTATAAGTTTATAGTACCAACAGACGAAGAGCGCATTTCCCAAATTCATAAGATTTTTGACAATACAGGTGCTGTTATCGAATCTAAAAAATCCAAGAAGGGAACCTATACCAGCCTTTCAATCATGGTTCACTTAAAAGACCCTGATGAAGTTATCCTTAAATACAAGGAAGTTTCCGTTGTAGAAGGGGTAATTTCCTTGTAAGCCCATTGTTTGCGATAATTTTATTAATTTGCAAGCGTTATCAGATTGACTTTCCAATAATCAAGTTTCTAAATACATTAATTTGAACGAAGTATACAACTTAGAATACAATACAGAGCGTCCAAAACTTTTTATCCCAGAGTATGGCCGTCATTTTCAGAAAATGGTCGACCATGCAGTAGCCATTGAGGATCGGGATGAGCGCAATAAAGTAGCGAAGTCCATTATAAGTGTTATGGGAAATCTACAGCCCCATTTGAGGGACGTTCCGGATTTTCAACATAAGCTATGGGATCAGCTTTTTATCATGGCCGATTTTAAATTGGACGTAGATTCACCTTTCCCGATTACTTCAAAAGAAGTTTTGCAACAACGTCCGGAACCCTTGGGTTATCCTCAGAACCATCCGAAGTACCGTTTTTATGGTAACAACATCAAACGAATGATCGATGTTGCTGTGAAGTGGGAAAAAGGAGATATGAGGTCTGGTCTGGAATATGCCATTGCCAACCACATGAAAAAGTGTTATTTGGTATGGAACAAAGATACTGTTGAGGACTCTGTGATATTCAAGCACTTGAAAGAACTTAGCGATGGACAGATAGATTTGGCCCAGAGTGATGAGAGTTTAACGGATAGTGGACAGTTTCTTAAAAACAAACCAAGTAGGTCCAATACCAACCGAGGAAAGAAAGGACAAAGAAGTCGCAAGAAAAGATATTAAATTCCAAAGGAATAAATGGGTACATTTCGAATAGAGGGTGGACACCAATTACATGGAGAAATCACCCCCCAAGGAGCGAAGAATGAAGCACTACAGATTCTTTGCGCCGTATTGCTTTCAGAAGAAAAAATTACCATAAAGAACATACCCGACATTGTCGATGTCAATAAATTGATTGCTCTCCTTGAAGATTTGGGAGTGAAAATTCAAAAGAAAGGAAAAGGCTCCTACACTTTTAAGGCAGACGATGTTAATCTGGATTATCTTCAATCTGCCAAGTTTAAAGAAGATGGTAGGGGACTTAGAGGTTCTATTATGTTGGTAGGCCCTTTGTTGGCAAGATTTGGAAAAGGATACATCCCAAAACCTGGAGGTGATAAAATTGGTAGGCGACGTTTAGATACTCATTTTGAAGGATTCATTAAACTTGGTGCGCAGTTTCGTTATAACAAAGAAGAATACTTCTATGGTGTAGAAGCCGATAAACTAACCGGAACCTATATGCTTTTGGATGAAGCATCGGTTACTGGTACAGCGAATATTTTGATGGCCGCGGTTTTGGCCGAAGGTACCACCACGATCTACAATGCTGCTTGTGAACCCTATTTACAACAATTGTGTAAAATGTTGAATCGAATGGGAGCCAAAATCTCAGGAATCGGTTCAAACCTATTGAAGATTGAAGGTGTGGATTCTTTAGGAGGTACCGAGCATACCATGTTACCCGATATGATCGAGATAGGTAGCTGGATTGGATTGGCTGCCATGACCCAAAGTGAGCTTACCATTAAAAATGTAAGTTGGGGTGATTTAGGTCAGATTCCGAACGTGTTTAGAAAGTTAGGAATTACGTTGGAAAGGAAGGGTGATGATATCTTTATTCCAAAACACGAAGAAGGTTACGAAATACAGAATTTTATTGATGGGTCAATTCTAACTATTGCCGATGCACCATGGCCGGGCCTTACTCCGGATTTATTGAGTATTATATTGGTGGTGGCAACCCAGGCAAGGGGCGAAGTGCTTATTCATCAAAAAATGTTCGAAAGTCGTTTGTTCTTTGTGGACAAGCTTATAGATATGGGGGCAAAGATCATACTATGCGATCCGCATAGAGCCACTGTTATCGGACACGATTTTACATCTACCTTAAAGGCAACTACCATGGTATCTCCCGATATTAGGGCAGGGGTATCCCTTTTAATAGCGGCACTGTCCGCCAAGGGAACTTCCACAATTCATAATATTGAACAGATCGATCGTGGCTATGAGAACATCGATGAACGTTTGCGCGCCATTGGAGCACAAATTGTACGTGTATAGTTTTCAATTTTTTGGAATCAGGATAGTAACTGTGGTTCCGTTTTCACAGCTTTCCACCTTAACAAGGTCCTGATTCGAAAATTTACTAAGGGCATTGATTCGTTTTGCGGTGATGGACATGCCCCTGGAGGGACGTTTATACATTTTCTCGGAGGCTTTGGATTCCAAGCCCACACCGTTATCCTCAATGGTGCACACAATATTTTCTTTCGTGTCGCAGAACGAAACCTGTAACTCCTTTTTTCCTTTTTTGGGCATTAATCCATGAATAATGGCATTTTCGATATAAGGTTGTACAAGAAGCAGGGGGATTTCATAATTATCAATATCCAGATTTTTGTCAACATCAAAATGGTAACTAAATGAATTATCAAATCGTAATGCCTCCAATTCAATGTAGATTTTAAGCAGCTCAATTTCTTCTTTAAGAGGCAAAACAATATTAATGGAACTTTCCAAGGTTTGTCGTAGTAATTTTGAAAATTTGGATAGATAGGTCAACGCACCCTTTCGATCGTTTGAGTTGATCAAATGTTGAATGGAACTTAACGAGTTAAAAATGAAGTGTGGATTCATTTGTGCTCTAAGCATTTGTTTTTCAAGTTGAACATTCATTCCCTCGATGACTTCATTTTGTTGGGATATTAAATGATTTTTTTCAAACAGAAGGGCGTTGGATTTTTTCTTGGCCAAATATCTAAAGTATAGTAGTCCAGCGGAGAACAACAATAACACAGCAATAATGGACAGATACACCAGCCTTTTTCTGTTGGATAACATCTGTGTATTGAGGAGTGAGAGTTCTAATTCACTTTCTTTGATTTCTTTGTCCTTTGTATACACATCATATTTGATCTGTAGATTTTCAATTTCCTTGACCTTGGTTTCATTCAACAGACTATCCTTATAGGCCATGGATTGCTTTAAATGAAAATTGGCTTTGTTTAACTGATTGGTAGCTTCATAAATTTTAGAGGCCACATCATGTGCTTCGTGCTTATACTTATACATGATTTTGGCAGATAGCCCTTCTAGACTTTTATCGGAATAATAAATAGCATCACTAAACTTTTTTTGTTGAAGCATTAAATCTGCAAGATTATAGTTTATTACAGGAGTGATTTGATTTAGTGATGCCTGTTCTGATACATTAAGAGCTTTTATAAGATATTGTTCGGCGAGGTTCCAATGCCCTAGTCTTACATAACAGTTTCCAATATTTGAATAATTTGTGCATAAACTAATATTATTACCTCTGGACTCATAAAACTTTTCGGTATTGAGATACTTTTTCAATGCTTCTTCATAAGCTTTGTTCTTCATATCTATTGCAGCCAAATTGACCAACACGTTCATTTCCATTTTTTCAGGGTCCGGACCTTTATAGAATTCAAGAGCTTTGTTGTAACTTTCAATTGCTTTATCCTGATCTCCCATAAGATCATATAGTATGCCCAAATTGGAATAGATGGATGATGTGGGTAAATCCAACTGTAATGAATCAACCAATTTAAGACTCTTCAGATAATACTCTTTGCTGGTGGGATAATCACCAATCTGTTTATAGACTATCCCTAAAATACCGTATACTTGCTTTATTTTTTTGAATTCCCGATTTTTGGTTGCTAATGCAAGGCACTTGTTAAGGTATTCAAGAGATGCTACATAATTGCCTGTCATGCCATGGGTTAAGCCAATATCGTATAGTGCCTTGATTTCCCCATTGATAAAATTGATTTGCCGTGCCTTGTCTAAACTTTTGGAAGTAAACTCCAGTGATTTTTTCTTATCATTTAGTCTTAGTTTATTGCCTAAAGTCCTCAACAAATTAACCTCAGTGGTGTCGTTGGCCGTCTTAAGCAAATTTTTAAGACTGTCAATTTCTTTTGTTTGCGAAAAACAAATATTGGCAATACAACAATAAATAAGAGTATGAAAAATTGATGATGAGAAACTCTTCATTTCAAAGTTTGTTTATTGAATAGTTGAAGGTTGAGTTCTATTCAATTGGTTCTGGCTAGGTAACAATTTATGAAGAATTCCTTTTAAGTTCTTATTTTAAAAGGATTAAGGGCCAAAAAATTGAGCCTCGTAAGAAAAGAATTATTTTTTATCTTCTAATTTCCCATCTGGATAGAGTGCAAAACGACCTCTGTCCTTATCATGAACATTGTCAGGATAGGGCCAAGGCCATCCCCCAAATTGGGTCAAGCGGTATTCTTCCATCACTTTTTGGATTTCAGTCTGGGTGTTCATCACAAAAGGGCCGTATTTGGCAACTGGTTCACCGATAGGCTTTCCTTGCAATAACATAAAGTGCCCCATTTCCGAACCTGTTTTAATGGCTACTTCTTCGGTTGAATTTAATACGATGCCAAAATTAGGATTGATTTTTTTGTCCCCGATATGGATTTCATCACCATCGTAAAAATATAACACACGGTTTACTTCCGAAGCGCTTGCTTTTGGCAGTATATATTCCGAACCTGCCTTCACATGAATATTCCATACAGCCACTTCGTTTTCGGAGTTAGCAGCCCAAGAATCGGGAGCAGGGTAAATCGGGGCCACATTTTTATAGCTGCCCGCTACTACTTTTATTTGGGCATTTTCTTCTTCAATTATCGGAATATCTTCGTTCCACATCATTTTAAAATGGGGATCTACATATTTGCCAGCTTTGGGTAGATTCAACCAAATCTGGAACAACTCCAATGTATTTTCATCATCATCTTTTAACAATGGGAACATTTCGGAGTGCTGCACACCTCTACCCGCAGTCATCCATTGAACATCACCTTGACCAAATCTGCCAGCAGCCCCAAGTGAATCAGAGTGATCACAAAACCCTTTGTTCACAATAGTGATGGTTTCAAAACCGCAATGAGGATGAGATGGAAATCCAGGAATGGTCTGTCCGTGGTACATACGCCATTCGGCATTGGGATTAAAATCACTTCCCAAATTTCTGCCATTAAGCAAAGATTCATCCGGCCCCATTTCGCCATTACCTTTCGGGAAATGGTCCAAATGATAGACACTGAACAAAAACGGATCTAAGGTTTGCCAAGGAGTACTTAGTGGGAATGTTTGTATCACAGGATTTTTCATAGCGTAATAAATTATGTGTTTAAAGATCAAAAAGCCTGCACTGGGCAGGCTTTTCAACTAAACTAAGTTTAAAATTATTTACCAGGAATTGGTGGTGGTCCATCTATCATGGCTTTATATTTTACATCACCTTTTCTGGTTTTATATTCTTCTTTTACTTTTTCCACCAATTTGGGGTCTTCAAAAAGGTCCAACATGGTCATACCCATGGCTTTGGAAGCATAGACCATTCCTTTATGGCCGATGCTCATTCCACCACATGCAACAACAGCCCATGAGTGCCAAGGAGTATCTTTTGGAGCAACGGTTACACCAAGGTTAATGTTCGGTACGTTCCAGCTGACATCACCAACATCGGTAGAGCCACCTCCTGGAAGCTTCTCGGTTTCCTTTAACGGATGTACTTCACCATCCATGCCCACTTGAGGCTTTCCTGTGGCTTCCTGTATAGCTTTGCCATAGGCTTCTTCTTCTTCGGTATAGGTTATTGGGCCCAAAAGCTCCAAATTGTTTTGCATAATTTTACCGCCCTCTCGATTTACCAAAGTTTCGTAAATACCTGAAATCAATGAATATTTATAATCCACATTGGCCATGATTGCAGCACCTTCTGCCATTGCCTTGACTCGTTCAAAAGTAGGGAGCATGACATCTCTCTTGGGATCGCGGACGCGAACCCACAATCGAGCGTAATCGGGAACAACGTTAACCACTTGACCACCATCTTGAATATGGTAATGAATACGTGATGATGGTCTAATATGCTCCCTATAATAATTGATACCCGTAGTATACAGCTCCAAAGCATCCGAAGCACTTCGTCCATTCCAAGGATCGGCAGATGCATGCGCTGCCTGACCGTAGAATTCTACCATAAAATCTACCAATGCCAATCCACTTTGTACATCTGCTTCAATTTCTGCTGATGGGTGCCAGCTTACGTTTACATCCACATCGTCCCAAAGTCCAGCTTCTACCATCCAAACTTTTCCAAAGAACTTTTCTTCTGCGGGGGTTCCAAAGAATTTTACGGTTCCTTTGATTTTACCAGCTTCAATTTGCTCTTTAATGGCAATGGCGGCACCTAAACTGGCGGCACCGAACATATTGTGGCCACAACCGTGACCTGGTTCACCCTCAATTCTTGGGTCTTTAGTGGGAACTGTGTTTTGAGAAAGTCCTGGTAATGCATCAAACTCGCCCAATACACTGATTACAGGTTTCCCGGAACCGTAAGTGGCAACGAAAGCTGTTGGAATATTGGCTACACCCCGTGTAACGGTCATTCCATTTTCTTCGGCATAATCGGCAAGTAATTCTGCTGAAATGGATTCTTCAAAGGCAGTCTCAGCCAGTGCCCAAATGGAATCACTGATTTTAATAAGATTTTCCTTGTGCTTTTCTACCGAAGCGACAACGGCTTTTTTGTCCTTGGTCATCTTTTGGGCCGATAAGTTCATCGATACCAATCCCAAAAGGAGTAAGGTTGAAAGTTTCTTCATTATAAAGGTTTTGAGTTAGTTAAATTCTGTTGATTTTGTCAAGCTTCTTCTATAAAATACCAAACCCATCAACAGGAACTAAAATTAAAGAAAATGCTTCAACTTACCGCTTCTTTGTACACTTTTAAGCATCGTTCGCGGGCCATTTTATGATCGACCATAGGTTCGGGGTAACTTAATTCTTGCAAGTCGGGCACCCACTTATTGATATATGTCTTGTCTTTATCAAACTTTTTGATTTGCGTAGTGGGGTTAAATATCCTGAAATAGGGAGCGGCATCGACACCGCTACCCGCTGCCCATTGCCAGTTGCCTACGTTACTGGACATTTCATAATCCAATAGTTTTTCGGCAAAATAAGCTTCCCCCCAACGCCAATCGATCAATAAATGCTTGCAAAGAAAACTAGCTACCAGCATGCGGACCCTATTGTGCATATAGCCTGTTTCGTTGAGTTCGCGCATGCCTGCATCTACCAAGGGATAACCTGTTTGCCCAGTTTTCCATTTTTCGAACTCTTCCTCGTTGTTGCGCCATTCAATTCTATCATATTTAGAGCGGAAAGCTTTGTTAACGGTATGAGGAAAATGCCATAAAATTTGCATAAAAAACTCCCGCCAAATCAATTCGTTCCAGAATGTTTCATTCTTTTCATCAATGGCTTTCTTTACCATTTTACGAATGGAAATCGTTCCAAACCTTAAATGCGGCCCCAATCGGGATGTACCTTTTTCTTTCGCAGGGTAGTCCCGTGTATCCTCATAGTTTTGGATTAAATCAGAAGAAACGGTAAAATCGGGAACTTTTATAGTTGACTCTTCGAAACCCATATCCTTCAAAGAAAGCTGCGGTAAAGATTTAGATTGATACAGGTTTTTGCTTAAATCATTCAACGTATCGTATGTTACCAAATGGATGGAAGAATTGAAATTTTCTTTCCATTTACGCATGTACGGTGTGTAAACCACGTAGGGGTCTCCATCATCCTTGACCACTTCTTCTTTTTCAAAAATTACCTGATCTTTAAAGGCGTTGAACTGAATATCGTTTTCCCCTAGAAACTCCTTTATCTGACTATCACGTTTTTTTGCATAGGGTTCATAATCGTGGTTAGTGTAGACAGCTTCAATGTTGTACTCCTCCATTAACTTTTTGAAGACTGCTTTAGGTGAATCATGAAACTGGGCAATGCCACTATCGTAATTAGTACTTAGTTGATTGCTTATTTTTTGAATCTGTTCATAAATAAAACTGACCCTTGCATCAGTTTTGGGCAGATTTTCCAAAATTTCTGTATCAAATATGAAAATAGGAAGTACGGGGATATCTTTCTGAAGGGCTTGGTAGAAGCCAACATTATCATCCAATCTTAGGTCTCGTCTGAACCAAAAAAGTATGACATCGTCTTTCATGAATTCACATTTAAACTAGACATTCCGCCATCGACTCCAATAACTTGACCGGTAATCCATGAATTGTCGGAATCCAACAAAAAGGTAGCCATATTGGCAATATCTTCAGCATTACCTACCCTTTTCATTGGGTGTCTTTCGGACATCATCTCTTTTTTCTTGTCATTGCTCAGCAGTCGCTCGGACAATGGCGTGTCCACCAAACTTGGGGCAATAACATTTACCCTCACCTTTGGTGCATATTCTGCTGCCAAGGCACGAGCAAAGCCCTCAATAGCTCCTTTTGCCGCTGAAACGCTGGTATGAAAAGGCATTCCGGTTCCAACCGCCACGGTGCTGAAAAAGACCATGCTTGATCCTTCGTTCATTCTATTGATGACGGATTTAACTGTTTTTGCCAAAGCGATAAAGTTGATTTCCATATCGTTTTGTATGGTGTCGACATTCATTGTTTTAAATGGTTTCAAGTTGATGCTCCCTGGACAATATACAAACCCATCAAGTTTTTCTGGAATTGCCTTTTCGGAAATGTCTTCCGTCAGAACATCGAAGGGAATGTGCGTGACATTCATATTTGAAAGTAGATCGTTGCTTCGACTGGCTATATAAACATTGTGTCCTGTTGAAAGCTTTTTGGCCATTTCCAATCCAATGCCATAGGAGCCTCCAATCAATAGTATATTCTTTTTCATATTATATTTTTGTAATACTTAAATAGTTTTCTTTTCCAACCACGGTACCAAACAATTCTGCAAGTTTATTCTCCCGGAACTCAAAAATTTTCTTTAGTTGTTTTTTTACCAGTATAGGATGGGCCAGTTTCCCTAAAAACCCAAAAGGTAATTTATAGTCGATAACATCCTCCATTTCCACACCTTCTGGAATTTCCTTTAAAAAATGTTTGTGGTGCCAGAGGGAGTAGGGCCCAAAACGCTGCTCATCCACAAAATATTCACCTTCTTTAACATGGGAGATTTCGGTGACCCATTTGGTAGAAACCAAAGGAAAGGGTTTTACGATATACTGGATTACCTGACCCTGAAACATAGGTCTGTCCGCCCCTGCCAAAATATGGAACCCCATATGTTGGGGGGTTATCACGGACAAATTTTTGGGGTCGGAAAGGAAATCCCAGGCTTCGGCTTTACTAATAGGAAATACTTGTTTTGATTTTAGTTGATAGAGTTGCATCCGAATGAGTTTGCACAAAGATAAGAGTAAAATGTTTAATATTTATTTTAAAAAGTTAAACAAAAATTAAATCACAGGTATTTATTTTCTATTTTTGTTTTAAGGTTTAATTAACAAATAGAGCATCTCTTTGTTTTAATTTTGCTTTGCTAAACAATTAATACATATAATAACTATGAAAAAATTTGCACTCTTATTATTTGCGGTGTCATTGTGTTTTTCTTTGGAAGCGCAGATACAAACGCCAGCACCTAGTCCATCATCCACTTTGGAACAAAAAGTTGGATTAACGGATGTTACGGTTAAATATTCTCGCCCAGCTATGAAGGGTAGAACAATATTTGGAGATTTGGTTCCTTATGGGGCTATCTGGAGAACAGGTGCCAATCAAAATACGGTAATCACTTTTAGTGATGATGTGACTGTTAAGGGCAAAGAACTTAAGGCTGGTTCCTACGCGATTTACACAAGGCCCAACGAGGCTGTTTGGGAAGTTTTCTTTTACACTACTACTGATAATTGGGGAACTCCACAAGAATGGGATGCATCTAAAGTGGCTGCTACTGTAAAAGTTGAAACTATGGAAATTCCAATGCCAATTGAGTCATTTACCATTACTATTGATGACCTCTACAACAACGGTGCTACATTGGGCATTATGTGGGAGAACACTTATGTTGGAGTAGATTTTGTTGTGCCAACAGTGGATAAAGCAATGAAGAGCATTCAAGAGACCATGGCCAATAAAGAAGACCTACAAGCCAATGACTATTTTGCCGCAGGTTCCTATTATTTCTCAGAGGGAGTGAATATGGAGCAGGCCAAGGAATGGGTGGACAAGGCTGTTGAAATGGATGGTGGAAAAGCGTATTGGATGATGCGCACCCAATCCTTGATCTATGCAAAGATGGGAGATAAAAAAGAAGCCATTGCAGCTGCAAAAAGATCTTTGGCCGCTGCTCAAGCCGCAGGCAATCAGGATTATGTAAAAATGAACAAAGATTCCCTAAAAGAATGGGCTAAAATGTAATAACATTTATCTAAAATAATGGAAAGACCCACTGTAAGGTGGGTTTTTTTATTTCTCGACTTCAACAGGTGAGTTACCTAAGAAATTATCAAACATTTGGGTAATAGTGGCCAGTACAATTACCAACAAACATCCAAAGGCATTTAACCACAAGTAGGACATCCAATCAAAATACCAGCCAATAATCACAATGACTTGAGTGACAATGGCCGCTACAAAAACAGCATTTCCTTTTACAAACTTAAAGAAGAAGGCCAGTAGGAATATACCAAGTACATTTCCATAGAAAATAGAACCAATAATGTTGACCAATTGGATTAAATTATCAAAAAGATTGGCCACATTCGCGATTATAATGGCAATAATCCCCCAAAGTAGGGTAAAGGCCTTGGTTGCCTTCAAATAATGTTCTTGAGTATGTTCTTTTTTGACATTTCGTTTATACAGGTCCAAAGCGGTAATTGTTCCAAGGGCATTTAATTCCGAGGCCGTTGACGACATGGCAGCGGAAAGAATTACAGCCAAGAGCAATCCAATAAGTCCCATGGGTAAATTATTGAGGATAAAATGTATAAATACATAATCCTTATCGTTGGTCTCGACGGTATCATCTGCTTTGGCAATCAAATCCTTGGCAGCATCCCTACTTGCATTTTCTTTCTCGTTGATTTTTATAATATCCTGTTTGGCCTGTTCGATGGCATTGTACTCTTTTAGCTCCAAGGCAGCGGAGAAAGAATGTTGGGCCATCCTTTTTTCTTTTTCAAGTTCTTTGTGGTTCTCTTCCAAGGATTGGTAATCATCGGCATATGCTGATTGCATCACAGCTTCGGTGGCGGCTGGATTAAAATTTAAGGGGGAGGAATTATACTGATAAAAAACAAATACCATTGTACCGACCAAAAGAATAAAGAACTGCATCGGTATTTTAAAAATTCCATTGAATATCAATGCCCATTGGCTTTCGCGTACAGACCTTCCGGATAAATAACGTTGCACTTGACTCTGATCTGTTCCAAAATAGGCTAAGGCTAGGAAAAATCCCCCGGTGATTCCACTCCAAAAGGTATATCTGTTATTGGTATCAAAGGAAAAATCCAGAATATCGAGCTTGTTGTTTGCTCCAGCTATTTTTAAAGCTTTGCCAAATGAAACATCGGTAGGAAGCGCACCCATAATAAAGAAAAAAGCAAAAAACATCCCCAGCATGATGATGAACATCTGTTGCTTTTGGGTCATACTAACCGCTTTGGTACCACCCGAAACGGTGTAAATAATTACCAGAATCCCAATGATTACGTTTAAAGTCCTTAAGTCCCATCCCAATACGGCGGAAAGAATTATGGAAGGGGCGAAAATGGTGATTCCTGCTGCCAGTCCCCGTTGAACCAAGAATAAAAGGGCAGTAAGTGTTCTTGTTTTCAAATCAAAACGACCTTCAAGCATTTCGTAAGCCGTAAAAACCTTTAATTTTTTGTAGATGGGAATAAACACTAGGCAAATCACGATCATCGCCAATGGAAGACCGAAATAGAATTGAACAAACCCCATTCCATCGTGAAAAGCTTGCCCTGGTGTGGATAAAAAGGTAATGGCACTTGCTTGAGTGGCCATTACGGATAGACCGATGGTCCACCACTTTACATTGTCCCCACCTCGAACATAATCATCCACATTATTGTTGCCACGCGTCTTCCAAACACCGTATGCAACGATGAAGAGGAGGGTACTACCAAGAATAATCCAATCAAGTAATGCCATTCAGGATTCTAATTGTTTAATATCATTATGAGGTAAAAAACTAAAATATATATGGCATTTAAAAGGATTACTATACTGTATTCCTTTTTCCATTCGAATTTGGTATCCATATTATCCTTTGACATTGCTATCTTTTTTCACTTCATCTTTTCCTACGGAAAGCATATTGGCAAAGAGTTTATATGCTCCCGAAACACCAACGGGCAATTCCCTGAAAAAGCTTAAACCTGTGTAAATATAATGACCTTCTCCATAAGGTGCCACAATAAGGCTACCTTGTTTTTCTGTTTCTCCTTCATCTTTCATAGATAGTATGGGAGTAAACTCTCCACTCCATTTGCTTGGAAAGTAAAGTCCTCGTTCCTGCACCCATCCATCGAAATCCTTATTTGTGATAGTGTTTGGAAAATTGACGAGGGAATTGTTGGGTGCCAATATTTCTATCTCTGCGTTTTCATCTGTTACTCGATCCCTTGAAAGTGTCACATCGTAAGGAGCAATATTTTTAAATTGACTGGCCCATCTTCCAGCAGTATTATATTGCACAATCATGGTGCCGCCTTTTTCTACATAGTCGAACAACACAGGTTGTTTAAACTTTAGGGCGTCCACCACATTGTATGCTCTAATACCTACCACCACGGCATCGTATTTATCCAAATCACCATTTTGGATATCATTTGGATCTACAATATGCACCTGGTAACCGATTTGCTCTAAGCTTTCTGGCACCATATCACCAGCTCCCATGATATAAGCGATGTGCTCCCCGGACTTTTTAATATTCATCCGAACCACTTTAGCTTCTGATGGCAGCAAAACCGATTGTTTTGGAATATGATCGTAATTTATCTCCACAAGTTCTTTGCCATATACTTTGTTGCCCAAAGTGATTTTGGGCTCAATTTTCCCTTCACTTTCTGCATTGGGAGGAGTAATATTAAATGTTACTGAAATTTCTTCACCTTTCTGGGCAATGGAAAACGGAATACTAGATGGAGAAACTATCCAACCTGATGGATGATTCAACTCAACAGAACCAGAGACATCATTTTTCCCAGCTCTTATTTTCACCTGTACTTCTTTGGTATCGGCATTGGCAAAAATCAAAACCTTTTCATCGATTTTGGAGGTTACTTCGGGTAAAATGGCAAAAGGCTCGTACAATTCTCCTTTATCCGGTTTGGAATACCGATGCACTACAGCTTTTTCAAAAGGAATTTCAACACCATCGATAACCAATGTAAAAACAGCTTTAAATGCACTTGGCGTTTCAGGCTTTCCAATCAAACTTTGGTCGTTCACAGTATAGGTCCCCAAAGTTCCAGGCTTGTTTAACCAATAGGGACTGGTATACGAAATGTCTTGGGGCACTGTAAAACTTAGCTCGAAATTTTCTCTTTGGTTATCACCTAAAACTGTATTGGGCGTTAGTTTTACATCTACACCAACAATATCAATCTCCTTTAAAGTGACACTTGGAGCCGTCCTGTTAATGGCTTCAATATTGACGATAGCTTTACTGCCGGGTGTGACTGAAGAACTACCTGAACTTGCTTCTAAATACAATCCTGCCGAAGCTAATATTATTTTCTTCAATTCTTCCGACTTCAATGTTCTCCAATGCTCATCTTCAACCTTTTGCAACAGTTGATATGCCTTTACAAGCTCGGGGATATGTTTTGAAGGGTCCTGGAAATCGAAATTCTCTTCGACTTTATATAAAATATCACCAACGGCCTTACCTCCCTGAACTCGAGACCAAGTCGTATTGATGCCATCAAAAACATCATTTTCTTTGGGCATTTCGCCCTTGAGCAATTCTATATACTCGTTCGAGGAACCTCTATCGGTCAATCTACCAAATCCTTGGCACAAATGCTGACTACGTGCCAGAGCGGCAATTTCGTTATTGGACAGTCCAAGTTCTGGATAATAAGTGCCTACATCTAGCCGAACCATACCTGATTTGTCAACTTTTTCAAATGCTTCTTGACTACCGTATTGCCACCAAGAAGTATTATAGAAAATTCGTTTAGGTTGCCAAGGTGTTGTCCATTCCAATTGTTCTGGATAAACTTCGGGGTTGTTAGTGAGGTCAAAGGCCTCCATACTCAAAATAGCAGAAGAAGTATGGTGACCATGAGTAGATCCAGGTGTTCTATGATTAAAACGGTTGATGATCACATCGGGCTTAATGTTGCGAATCGCCCAAACCACATCGGCCAAAACCTTCTCTTTATCCCAAATTTTCAAGGTTTCGTTCGGATGCTTGGAAAACCCGAAGTCGATTGCTCGGGTAAAGCGTTGTTCACCACCATCCATATGCCTTGCGGCCAAAAGTTCTTGTGTACGCAATACCCCTAAAAGCTCGGCCAATTCAGACCCAATCAAGTTTTGTCCACCGTCACCTCTAGTCATCGATAAATAAACCGTTCTTGCTTTTTCGTGGTTGGAGAGATAGGAAATTAGGCTTGTATTTTCATCATCGGGGTGTGCCGCTACGTAGAGTGCCGTTCCCAAAAAATTCAATTTTTGGACTTCATGGAACAGTTCGGTAGAGGTAAACTTATCTGGTTTTTGGGCAAACGAGTTTGTGAAAAAAAGTGATGTAATGGAGAAAAATACCCAAAAATGCTTCATAGTTGGTCGTTTAGTGGTTAGCCCAAATATAGGCAGTTTGCATTCAGTTTTTGGCTTATTTAGAAGAGTTTTAACATAGCCATACATTGGTGTTATAAACCTAAACTATCTCTTAAAATTTGATTTTTGTTTTCATTTTGACCCCAATACGCGGTTTTTAAGGTTTTGATTTTTGATGCAGATGTTATCATTGATTTTGCATTCGGACCAAATCCACTTTTAAATTCTTCTGTCCAACTTTCGATGGAGTGCGGGAAGTCTGAAGTAAAGTTAATGGTCAATGTGCGTTCCAATTCGGGGTAGGATAGCGAGTAACTGGTGATGCCATCTTTTGATGAAATATTGCCTTTGGCTTTATAGGCTTTCAATTCTTGATGTCTTAAGCGGAGAAATTCCAACGAGGGAACCACAGAAATATCGCCAGAAGGAAGATTCTTTGGATTTACACGGATTTTGTTCCAGATTTCATTTTCCAATATTGTTTTTTCCATAGAAAATGATTGGTCAGCCTCACCTTCAAAATAGGAGTGTGACGTAAACTCAAATTTTTCACGATTGTTCAGTTGGGAATATACATGCCCACACCATTCCTGTACAGATAAGCTAGTCTTTATAGCGTGTTGATTATCATAAACCGGATAAAATGTGCTACTCATAATGGAGTAGGGATAAATCCTCGTCAAAAACTTTTTGGTGGCATTCAGTTTTAAAACTGATATGTTTTCGGGGTTACTCCCGTTAGCTTTCACTTGCTCCTTGGGCAAAAAGGGTTCCGTAACGTAAATCAAAACCGCATGGCCATCACGTATTTCACCATACCGAGCTTGCTCCAATTTGTATGAGGTTATTTCTGCATCACCAGCATACCAGTATTTCTTAAAATCTTTGGATAACGGTTTTTTAGGTGATTGTTTTACTGTTTTTAAAATGGTGCTCTTGGTATTTGTCTCCGCGGTTTTTTCTTGTTTACATCCTATGATAAGTAATATCAGGGATAACATTCCGAATTTGTGGAAAGTGGAAAATGAAGGTTTCATAAGCGCATTTTTTCGAGGTTATAGATATAGTCGGTCTGTAACAATATACCTAACTTTTTACAATCAAAGGAAAAATGTAGTTTTGCAAAATACTTCAGAAGCTAAATTTATTGGTATGCAACAGATTGAGTTGATGGCACCTGCTGGTAATTTTGAATCCTTGCAAGCTGCATTGGACAATGGAGCCGACTCGGTATATTTTGGTGTGGAGCAGCTAAATATGAGGGCCAGAGCCACAATGAATTTTACCTTGGATGATTTGCCCGAGATTGCCAAGCGTTGTAATGCCAAAGGCGTTAGGACATATCTTACCCTTAACACTATTATTTACGACCATGATCTTTCCATCGTCAAAACTTTGTTGAAGAAAGCCAAAGAAGTTGGTTTAACGGCCATTATCGCCATGGACCAAGCTGTAATTGCTTCTGCTAGGGAGTTGGGATTAGAGGTGCATATTTCAACCCAAATCAATGTAACCAATATTGAAACGGTAAAATTCTATGCCATGTTTGCCGATACCATGGTGTTGAGTCGGGAGTTGAGTTTGCGTCAGGTAAAAAAGATTACTGAGCAAATAGAAAAGGAACAAATTAAAGGCCCATCGGGTCGTTTAGTGGAGATTGAGGTGTTTGGTCATGGAGCCTTGTGCATGGCCGTTTCGGGAAAATGCTATATGAGTTTACATTCCTATAATTCATCAGCGAACA
The DNA here is from genome assembly GCA_040285615.1 of Allomuricauda sp. Classification (GTDB taxonomy): domain Bacteria; phylum Bacteroidota; class Bacteroidia; order Flavobacteriales; family Flavobacteriaceae; genus Flagellimonas. The sequence continues at coordinate 97,721 of JAVJRL010000009.1, read as the reverse complement.
GAGGGGCTTGTAAACAAAATTGCCGTAAAAAATACACAGTAATTGACCAAGAAACCGGTTTTGAAATGGAACTGGACAATGAATACATTATGTCCCCAAAAGATTTGTGTACGATTGATTTCTTGGACCAAGTGGCCGATGCGGGAATCAAAGTTCTAAAGATTGAGGGTAGGGGACGTGCTCCCGAATATGTTGCCAAAGTGATTAAATGTTACCGCCAGGCTTTGGATAGTTTGTACAAGGGAAATTACGATAAGGAAAAGGTAATTTCTTGGATGCAAGAATTGGAAAAAGTGTATAACCGAGGATTTTGGAGTGGTTATTATTTAGGTCAAAAATTAGGAGAATGGAGTAAAATCCCTGGTTCTTCGGCTACCCAAAAAAAGGTTTATATTGGTAAAGGAGCTCATTTTTTTCCAAAAAGTAATATAGGTGAGTTTACTATTGAGGCTTACGATATCTCAATTGGGGATACCATTTTAGTGACAGGCCCAACCACAGGAGCCAAAGAAATGAAGGTGACCGAAATGTTGGTAAACGATGCCAAACTGTCCACTGCCAAAAAAGGCGATTCAGTGACCATTCCGTTGGATTTTAGAATCAGACTATCGGACAAGCTGTACAAAATCGTTGAAAATAAGGTGGAGGCATAATGGTTGTTGTTACGCTCCAGCGCGAAAAATGTATCGGCTGTAACTATTGTGTGGAGATGGCACCAGAGCAGTTTGCCATGTCCAAGAAAGATGGAAAATCCGTTCTGCTACATTCCCAGAACAAAAAAGGATTTCATACCATTAAATCGCATGACGAAGGTATTTATGATAGTTGCGAACAAGCCTCCAAAGCCTGTCCCGTCAAAATTATTTCGGTAAAGCGAACCTGATTACAGTTCCATCAGAGCCTTGTAGACCAAATGGGTAGGGAGCCCAACTACATTGGTGTACGAACCTTGAATTTCAGAGATCCCAATCATTCCGATCCATTCCTGAATCCCATAGGCACCTGCCTTATCAAAGGGTTGGCAAGTATCAATGTAATAGTTGATTTCATCATCCGTGAAATCTTTTAGTTTCACTTTGGTAATGCCACTTACTGTTTTTTGACTCTCTTTCGTAGTAAAACAAACAGAGGTAATCACCTCGTGCCAATCGCCAGATAGAGTGCGGAGCATTTCAAAGGCTTCAGCTTTGTCGGCAGCTTTGGCCAAGGAAGTTTTGTTGTGCCAGACCACCGTATCCGAAGTAATCACAATATGGTTGGGTTCCAATTCTTCTTTGAAGGGTGTGGCTTTTAACTGCGCCAAATATTCTGATATTTCTTGACCTTGCAGTTCTTCGGGATAGATTTCTTCTACTGATTTTGGTCGAACTTCAAAATCAAGTCCCAACTCTTCCAAAAACATTTTTCGTCTTGGGGAACCTGAACCAAGAATAATTTTTTTATCTGAAAGCTTTTCTTTGAGTGGATTTTTAGTCATTCTTGGCGCTAAAATTATCGTTCCAGTCCCCGCGAACCTTTAAAACCTGTTCTATAATGTCACGAACACAGCCATCGCCACCATTTTTGTGTGAAACATAGTCTGAGATAGCTTTTACTTCTGGCACCGCATTTTGTGGGGAAGTGGCCAGTGCAACCATTTTCATCGGAGGGATATCGGGAACATCATCACCCATATAAACAACTGATTCTGGGTCAATGTTATGAATGTCCAAATACTCTTCCAAGGGTTCCTCCTTGTGATGAGCGCCCATATAAAAATCGGTGACGCCTAAACCTTTTAAGCGCTCTTTCACACCTTCATTGGTGCCACCCGTGATAATACATACGTTATACCCTTTTTTTATGGCAGTTTTGAGAGCGTAACCATCTTTAACACTCATTTTTCGTAAAAGTTCACCGTCCGTGGTAATCAATACCGTTCCGTCGGTAAAAACACCATCAACATCAAAAACAAAGGTGGTAATACTACTTAAAAGCTCTTTATAATTCTTCTTCATGGGCTTGTTTTATGGCTTGGCTCAATAATTTATAGAGTGTAATGTGTTCTTTTTTGTTCAAAAGTTCCAGATGGCTTTCCATGCTTTTTTCATCATTCCTGCGTGCTGGCCCCGTCTGTGCTTCCTTTGGTGACATAGTCCGAATCTTTTCGGCAGTTTCCAAAATCAAAGGCTTCAACAAATCAAAAGAGAGTCCCTCTTCCAAACACAGTTCTTCACCAACAGCATAAAGGTAATTGGTAAAGTTGTTTACAAAAACGGCTGCAAGATGCAATTTTTTTCGCTGTTCCGAGTCAATATGATGCACGTTTTGCGAAATGGAACCAGCCAACTTTCGCAAGGTTTTCAATGATTCCTTTTCCTCTGCTTCAATACAAATGGGGATGGAACTAAAATCAACCATTTTACCTTTGGTAAAGGTTTGTAGCGGATAAAAAACACCTCTGTTTTCAGACTTCATTGCATTCAAATCTGTAGCTCCCGAGGTATGGACTACAATGCCTTTTTTATTTGATAAATAATTGGATACTTCTTTAATAGCATCATCTTTTACTGCGATCAGGTAGACATCAGCATCCTCAATGGAAGTAAAATCATTTGAAAAATTCGCGTGCTCTGAAAAATGCTCTAATTCTGTCTGATTTCGCCCCACAACTTGAGCCACATCAACACCATCCGCTTTTAAAAAAGCGGTGTACAAGTGTTTGGCGAGGTTTCCAGTCCCCAATATCACAATTTTGAGCATGTCCAAAACTACAAATTTAGGGTTGATGGATTGCAGTGAGAATTAACAAATCTGTTTGATTTTTATGCCATAAGGCAACAAAGAAGTTGTAAAAAGGCCGTATTTTTGCAAGCCGAAAGTAGACCGAATTTCCATGATCGATATTCTTAAGAAAACGCTTTTTTCCACAAGACTTATGGCTGTTCTTTTTTTGGTTTTTGCCGCGGCAATGGCCATTGGAACTTTTGTGGAGAGCTGGTATAGTACTGAAACCGCACGAATTTATATTTATAATGCAACTTGGTTCGAGGCCATAATGGTCTTTTTTGTAATCAATTTCTTCGGAAATATTTATAGATATCGTCTAATGACCTGGAAAAAGTGGCCCGTACTTATTCTTCACCTTTCTTGGATTTTGATTATCGTGGGGGCTTTTGTCACCCGATATATCAGTTACGAGGGGATGATGCCGATTAGAGAGGGAGCAACGGAGAAAATATTTTATTCGGACAAGACGTATTTAACTGCTTTTGTGGATGGTGACATCAATGGGGAAACCAAACGAAGAGTTTTGGAGGATGATATTCTGGTAACCCCAGAAGGTAAACGTTCCAGCCTTCCTTGGAAATCAGACTTTAACGGACAACCTTTTTCCATCGGCTATGTTGATTTTATCAAAGGTGCAGAGAAGGGGTTGATTCCCGATGAGAATGGAAAGGAATACTTACAAATCGTGGAGGCAGGCAATGGACAGCGACACGAACATTATCTGGAAAATGGAAAAATAGCCAGTGTCCACAATATTCTTTTTGCTCTGAACAATGAAACCGACGGAGCTGTCAATATTTTTTATGACGAAGAAAACGGCTATCGTATAGAATCTCCATTTGAGGGTAACTTTATGCGAATGGCGGACCAATTCCAAGGGGAAGTAGCCAGTGATAGTGTGCAACCTTTGCAATTGCGATCCCTTTATACCATGGGAGGCATGCAGTTTGTGGTGCCCGAACCTTTGGTCAAAGGAAGGTATGGTATTGTTAAAGTACCGGATGAAGAAATAACCAAAGTAACCCAAGATGCTCTTGTGGTTTCTATCTCTGCAAATGGGGAGTCTAAAGAAGTGAAATTATTGGGGGCCAAAGGAACCTCGAATTTTTCGGATAAGATCAATGTCGGTGGCTTGGATTTTTCTTTGAGTTATGGGTCTAAAGTTTATGAACTTCCCTTTTCCATCGAGTTGAACGACTTTATCGCAGAAAAGTATCCCGGTACCGAAGCAGGCTATGCCTCCTTTAGGAGTAAAGTTACTGTTCATGATGACCGACCTTTTGACTACGATATTTTTATGAACCACATCTTGGACCATGAGGGATATCGTTTTTTCCAGTCCAGTTTTGATCCCGATGAGCGGGGAACAGTTCTTTCCGTAAACCACGATTGGTGGGGCACATGGATTACTTACATTGGCTATTTTCTGCTTTATATTGGTTTAATGGGCATTATGTTCTTCGGAAAAACCCGTTTTAGGGATTTGCAGGAGATGCTCGAAAAGATAAAGGCCAAGAAAGCCGCATTGACCACTATCGTGATTTTATTAGCTTTCGTATCGGCCAATGCACAGGAAGAAACCCATGAACATGCTTCGGTACCAACCCAAGCTCAAATCGACTCGGTTATTCAAGCTACAACAGTAGCTAAGGAACATGCCGAAAAGTTTGGCGCTTTGGTCATTCAGGACGAAGGTGGACGAATGAAGCCAGTAAACACCTTCGCTTCAGAGCTACTAAGAAAGTTGAGTGGTGATGATGAGTACAAAGACCTTTCCGCCAATCAAGTTTTTCTTTCCATGATGCTGAACCCAGGGGTTTGGTATACTACCGATATAATTGCTTTGGGCAAAAAGGAGAATGATAGTATCCGTAAGGTAATAGGAGTTCCCGAAGGTACCGAGTTTGTAAAAGCTACCGACTTTTTTGATTCAAAGGGTGCTTATAAACTAAGACCTTATCTGGAGAAAGCAACTTCCACGAACAATCCATCGAACTTTGAAAAAGACTTTAAAAAAGTAGGGGAGCGGTTGAGTTTATTGGACATCGCATTGAGTGGGCAAATTGTAAAGATATTTCCTTTGTTGAACGATGAGAACAACAAATGGATTTCTGCCGTGGAGTATCGTGGTGGAGAATATCAAGTTCAGGATTCACTATATGCCAATTTCATCAAGAATGCAATGCCCTATTATCTGAATTCATTGCAACAATCCATTGCTACAGGTGATTATTCTCAACCTGATAGATTGTTGGAAGCATTCCAGCAAAACCAAAAAAATCACGGTGAGGAAATATTACCATCCGAAAACAAAATAAAGACCGAGATAATCTACAACAAGCTGGATTTGTTCAACCGTTTGTACAAGTACTATGCAATGGTAGGTGTCCTATTGTTTTTTGTACTCATTGCCAAAATATTTAAGGAGCGGAAGTTTTTGGATGCGTTTGCCTATTTGTTGAAAGGGACTATCATTTTGTTCTTTATTTGGCACACCATTGGCTTAGTCTTACGCTGGTACATTTCTGGACATGCTCCATGGAGTGATGCCTATGAAAGTATACTATACGTTGGTTGGGCGACCATGGGTATTGGTTTGGCCTTGGGTCGAAAAAGTGAATTGACCATCGCAGCAAGTGCATTTGTAACGGCTATGCTCTTGTGGATAGCCCATCAAAGTTGGGTAGATCCTGCTATTGCCAATTTGCAACCTGTTTTGGATAGCTATTGGTTGATGATTCACGTAGCGGTAATTGTTGGTAGTTATGGTCCTTTAACGGTTGGTATGATTTTAGGCGTGGTTGCATTGCTATTGATCATACTTACCACTGAAAAGAACAAGGAACGTATGGACCTTAACATTAAAGAGCTTACGGTAATCAACGAACTGTCGCTTACAGCGGGTTTGGTGATGTTGACCATAGGTAACTTTTTAGGAGGCCAATGGGCCAACGAGAGTTGGGGTCGTTACTGGGGATGGGACCCTAAGGAAACTTGGGCCTTAATTTCCATTATGATCTATGCCTTTGTACTGCACATGCGTTTAGTTCCTGGGCTACGCGGAAAATGGGTTTATAACTTTGCTAGCGTTGTTGCCTTCGCCAGTATTATGATGACCTATTTTGGGGTAAACTTCTACTTGGCAGGCCTGCACAGTTATGCAAGTGGGGACCAAGTAATAACCCCAAGCTTTGTATGGTATACAGTACTCGGGGTCTTCATTTTAGGTGGAATAAGTTTTTGGCGATACAAAGTGCACTACGCCAAAAAGTAAACTATTCTTCCATTAAAAGTTTCATGATTTCTTCTGCGGCCACCTTACCTTTTTCCTTTAGGAAAGGTCTTGAAGTGTTATCGCCCAATTCAAATACAATGGCAGGCATTCCATGGTGTACGTAAAAGTATTTACTTGAAACCATGGTTGGGTCAATTTCATCGGAAGCGCTAATATTGGTTTTCTTTTGAGGCAATCTTTCGCTGATGTTCTCGATCCAATCAAATATTATTTTTCCTTTCTCACCTGTTACAGTTGTATCAATAGGGTAGTAAATATCATCCCAAGTCGAGTGGAAGTCAGCTCCGAAAACAAACTCATAATCCTTGTCCTTTTCTACCAGGAAATCACGAACATTCCTTGTTTCCGGCTGATTGAAGTTTTGCCAGTCCCTGTTCAGGTCAATTCCGCCCATGTTGTGCCTCCAATGTCCGTTGTCTGCACCATCAGGATTCATCAATGGCACTACAAAAACTGCATGATTTTGTCTAAAAGCCTTGGCCTGTTCCGATTCTCCTGAAATGGTCTCGATAAAAGATTTCATCGCTAGGAAACCTGTAACTTCTGGTGGGTGCTGTCGAGAAATGATCATCATGGCTTTCTTTGCCTCTTCATTTCCATTGATCTCCATCAAGTGCATGGTTCTTTTCTCCTTAGAGAAACCAATGGGGTAATTTTTAATAAATGGTTTTTGGCTAAGCGAATCCACCCATTCTTTTACTACTGATGATGTATAAAGTTCTTGAGCGGTAATCCAAGTTGGTTCTTCGGTCACACTTATGGTCAGTTCTGCAGATTCTGGAGCAGCTTTTATTCCAAAATCACCTTCTCCGGGATTGATGGCCTTAAACTTGGTACTGTCAATAGGTTTAAAGTTTCTTCCATCAGTACTAATTTTTGGATAATACCTACTTCTGGAGTCTTGATAGTTCAACTGAACCGTAATATCGCGTGGCGCTTCGGACCATACTTGGAAAGCATACCATGGACTTACATTGATGGGTGTATTTTCGGCAGTCACCCAAATAGTATAGTGGTCATCTCCGTCGTATGCCACACCATTTAATCGGGCACCTTCAAACTTATTGGAAAAGAAAGTGGTACTATCATTAAAGGCCCAAATGCCTCTCCATTGTTTTTGAATTGGTTTATCAACTGTGGGTACAACAGGGCTTTTTCCTTGACCTTGATAACCTGTTTTTTCTTCGGTTTTGGCAATTTCGCTGCTCTTTTTACAAGATACTGTGAGTACCATGGAGGATAATATTCCAATGGCAATCAAACTTCTAATACGCATGGTTTTGAATTATTTGAGTTGGTTTGGTTACGAAGGTAGCGACAAGGATTGGAGTAGTAAATAAAAATTTATCAATAATGTATCGGTTTTTTTTGCATATTTGCATCATCATGAAGCTATAAGAATTATGTACGCGATAGATGTCACCGTTGGGGAAACCCGATTTATGTAACCGAATACTTCTCGGTTCAGCTGACATTTCAACACTTTTCTCACACATAATTCTTTGATAATGAATCATCAACATACACATACATTTAAAAAATTTATTCAGTATTTCTGGATAGCTATTTCTGGTAAGGAAACAGAATTTACTACAGGTAGCATTCGAAAGGCCATATTTATGCTTTCCATTCCCATGATCTTGGAAATGCTCATGGAATCCATTTTTGCCTTGGTGGACATAGCTTATGTTTCCAAGGTAAGCGTTAATGCTGTTGCCACTATTGGACTAACTGAATCTGTAATCACTTTGGTATATGCCTTGGCGATTGGACTTAGTATGGCAGCTACCGCAGTGGTTGCTCGTAGAATTGGCGAGAAAGATGTGGATGGTGCCCGAATTGCAGCGGTCCAAGCCATTAGTCTGGGAGTTGTAATTTCTGTTTTAATAGGAATAGTTGGAATCATTTACGCCAAGGATATTTTGGCCTTGATGGGCGGGGAACCTGATCTTATTGCAGAAGGTTACGGCTATACCCAATTTTTGATTGGGGGTAATATTACCGTCGTGCTGTTATTCTTGATTAATGCCATTTTTCGCGGTGCTGGGAATGCATCTATTGCCATGTGGACCTTGGTACTTTCCAATGGACTCAATATTATTTTGGATCCCATGTTCATCTTTGGATTTGGACCTATACCAGAATTTGGAGTTATGGGCGCAGCAATTGCTACCAATATTGGTAGAGGAACCGCTGTGATTTTTCAATTGGGGATTTTGTTCTTTGGTTGGGGCAAGATAAAATTGATGGCCAAGGACTTGGTGCTGAACTTTAAGGTAATGGTTAATTTGATCAAGGTTTCGTTGGGCGGGATTGCCCAGTTTTTGATCGGAACCTCTAGTTGGATTTTCCTTATGCGTATCATGTCGGAATTCGGAAGCGAAGTATTGGCAGGCTACACCATTGCCATTCGTGTAATGATGTTCACTTTGATGCCTTCTTGGGGGATGAGCAATGCTGCAGCTACCTTGGTTGGTCAAAATCTTGGGGCTAAACAAGCCGATCGGGCCGAGCAGTCCGTTTGGAAAACAGGGAAATATAATGCCATTTTTATGGGTACGGTTTCTTTGGGGTATCTGATTTTTGCGAACACCATTATTTCTTGGTTTAATACAACCCCGGAAGTGGTAAAGAGCGGAGCACTTTGTCTGCAGATTATCGCATTGGGTTATATATTTTATGCCTATGGTATGGTAATGACCCAGGCCTTTAATGGAGCAGGGGATACACGAACCCCTACCAAGATCAATTTTATATCATTTTGGTTGTTCCAATTGCCATTGGCCTATATATCTGCAATGGTGTTAGGGTGGGGCGCAACAGGTGTTTTTGTGGCCATTACCTTGGCGGAAGTACTGATTGCGGTTTTGGCCATGATCTGGTTTAAAAAAGGGAAGTGGAAGAAAGTCCAAGTATGATGGGTTTCGTATCTTTATGCGAAAGAAATCCAACATGAAAAACGATACAAAAGGACTGAATACCATCTGCACCCACGTTGGTGAATTGGAGGATAATGAATTTAAAGGTGCCGTGTCTCCTTTGTACATGAGTACATCTTATCAATTTGAGGACGTAGCGGTAAAAAGATACCCTAGATATTTCAATACGCCCAATCAAGAGGCATTGTGCAAAAAACTAGCGGCCTTGGAACATGCCGAGGCCGCTTTGATTTTTGGTAGTGGTATGGCCGCTATCAGTACGGCGTTAATGACATTTCTACAAGCAGGTGACCATGTGGTGCTGCAACAGACCATTTATGGAGGAACCTATCATTTTGCCGTAAGCCAATTTGAGAGATTTGGAATTGAATATTCCTTTACCACAGGATGGGAAGTAGAAGATTTTGAAAAAGAAATCAAACCCAACACTAAAGTGTTGTATTTGGAAACACCATCAAACCCTTTATTGACCATAACCGATGTAAAAGGAGTGGCCGATTTGGCAAAAAAGAAAGGAATCCTGTCCATGATCGACAATACCTTTGCGAGTCCTGTCAACCAAAACCCAATTGATCTTGGTGTTGATGTGGTGGTGCACAGTGCAACAAAATATATGGGGGGACACTCCGATATTTGTGCAGGTGTGGTTGCGGCATCGCAAGAGCATATGGACAAGGTTTGGCAAACGGGAATCTGCTTTGGGGGAAGTTTGAGTGATTACACGGTTTGGCTCTTGGAAAGGAGTTTAAAAACCATGGTAATCCGTGTGAAGGCACAAAATGAGAATGCGATGAATATGGCTATATATCTTAATCAAAATAAAGATGTGGACAATGTGTATTATCCAGGTTTGGAAGATCATCCAGGTCATGAGTTGGCCAAATCACAGATGTCAGGTTTTGGAGGTATGTTGTCGTTCGAATTGACACCAGAGATAGATGCATCCTTATTTTTTAAGGAGTTGAAATTAATAAAACCATCCATGAGTTTGGCGGGTATTGAAAGTACGATGCTTTCACCCACACAAACCTCGCACGCTTTGATGAGTGCAGAGGATAGGGCAAAACAGGGCATAAAGGATTCATTGATTCGTTTCTCGCTGGGAATTGAAGAGACAGAAGATTTAATAGCGGATATTGAACAGGCGATTGCCAAAGTAAAATCCATTACCGTTACGGCTTAAAAGGATATGAAATTAGACATTTTAGTATTCGGCGCACATCCAGATGATGCCGAACTTGGGGCAGGCGCCACCATAGCAAAAGAAATTTCCAAAGGAAAAAAAGTAGGGATTGTGGATTTGACCCGTGGTGAACTCGGTACACGGGGCTCCGCGGAAATCAGGGATAAAGAAGCTGCAAAGGCTGCTGAAATTTTAGGTGTTTCTGTTCGAGAGAATATGGAATTTGCCGATGGTTTTTTTGTGAACGATAAAGAACATCAGCTGGAACTCATCAAAATCATTAGAAAATACAGACCGGAAATTGTATTGTGCAATGCCATTGAGGATCGCCATATTGATCATGCAAGGGGTAGCAAATTGGTAAGTGATGCCTGCTTTTTGAGCGGGCTGATGAAAATTGACACCAAAATGGATGGGGACGATATCTGGCAAGATGCGTGGCGGCCCAAATTAGTGTATCATTATATCCAGTGGAAAAGTTTGGAACCCGATTTTATCGTGGATGTAACTGGATTTATTGAGAAAAAAACAGAAGCTATTATGGCTTACAGTTCCCAGTTTTATGATCCTAATAGTGACGAACCTGAAACCCCCATCAGCAGTAAAAACTTTACGGATAGCGTAAATTATCGTGCCAGAGATTTAGGTAGAATTATTGGCGTGGAACACGCGGAAGGGTTTACAGTAGAACGCTATCTTGGTGTAGACAGCTTAGAGGATTTAATCTGATCAAGAAGCTTTTTGGTACCTGTTCAAAGCTTTAGGTACGGTAAAAAAGAAGGTAGTGCCTTTGCGCGGAACACTTTCCACCCATATTTCACCCTTGTTTTTATGAACCATTTCCTTACATAGGGACAGACCAAGACCTGTACCTTTTTCGTTGTTGGTACCGTATGTTGTAACGTTAGAGGTATCTTTAAAAATGGTACGCTGCATTTCAGCCGTCATACCAATCCCGGTATCTCGGATTGATATTTGCCACATACCAGATTTTTCCTCAGCATCAATTGTAATCAACCCGTTTTCCGGAGTGAACTTGATGGCATTGCTTAGAAGGTTTCGGATAACAATGTCAATTTGATTATTATCTGCCCATATCCTTGGGTTATCTGGAAGTTGATTGATAATCTTTATGGACTTACTACTGGCAATTTCTGAAAGTAATTGGATGTTGTTCACCACAAGGTTGGACAAGGAGACACGTTTTGGCTTCGTTACTACACCATTGAGCTGGTTCATGCCCCAAGACAAAAGGTTGTTAAGGGTAAAGGAGATATTTTCTACATCAGTTTTTAGTTTGGGAATAAAAGAGACTAACTCCTTTGTGGTAATTTCACCATCAGTAAACATCTTTAGAATTCCTTGCAATCCGCCGATAGGACCTCTAAGATCGTGACCAATAATGGAAAAAAGTTTGGTGTTTGTCTTATTTATCTCATGTAACTGGGCTTCCCTTTGAATTACCGCGAGGGATTTATCTTTTAGCTCCTTGTTCAATTTTTTCTGGATGTTCTCACTTCTACGTATCACAAAAGTGATGATACTTAGGATAAGTAAAATGATCACGGAGAAATAAATATAGTTTCTCTGTTTGGCCAGTGCGGCCTGGTTGGCTTCTATCAATTCCTGTTTTTCCTGTTCGTATTGCAATTTGGTCTCCAGAAGCGATAAACTTTGCTTGTTCTTATCCTTGAAAAGTGAATCGGACAGCGTTTTAAAAGTTTCCAGATAGGCCAATGCCTCTGCATCTTCACCATTCTTCTTGTAAACTTTGTATAGAGTTTCCGAACAATCGATTTGACCTTGGATCGATTTTATTTTTTTGGAAAGGGTAAGACCTTTTTTGGCATAGTTTAAGGAAAGACTATCTTTTTCCAGGCCAAAATATACCTTGGCCATACCATTCATCAATTGAATCTTTATTCTATCGTCTTCAATTTGGTGCTTAAAAAGCATATTGCTCTGATCGTACCAATAAAGTGCCCATTTATATTTTTCCTGATCAAGGTAAATATCTCCTTTAACCTCATATGCATAGGCAAGCCAATCGTAAATTTTATTTTTTTCGAAAGTGGTTATACTTCTATTGATGTTGAACATCGCATTTTTAAAATCTTTGGCATCTTTATAGAGGGAGGCCATATTACTCTGCGTTTCAGCATCGATTACTTCGTCCCCCATTCTCCGGTTGATTTTCTGAACCGTATCATAGAACATCAGGGCATTTTTAAAATCTTTTTGGTCCGCGTACAAGCCGGCTATGTTCTCGTTAAGTATGGAGAGCATTTCCTGATTGTCCATTTGCTTTGCCAGATCTATCCCCTTTAGGTTAAGATTAAGGGCCTCGGCATAGTTCCCTTCAAAGCTATAGTTTTGGGCCAACGCATTTATAATGGATATTTCAGAATCCAAATCTTTAATTTCGTCCGCAAGCTCAAGGGCCTCCTCAAACATTGGCATTGATTTATCCCGGTTACCTTTGTTGTAATAATAGTTGCCTAGAGCATTCAGTGCTTTTATTTTGCCATGGGTATAATCGATGTCCTCACTATATTTAAGTGCTCTTTCTGCAATGGAGTAAAGACTGTCGGTATCCAAGTAACGATAGGAGAAAGCCAATCGGGTCAATAGGTTTATGTGTGTGGTATCTTTGGGATCAAACCTATCTGTGGACTCCAAACGCTGTAGTTTATAGGACAAACTATCATGCTTACTAAGAGATTGCGCATTAATAGGAAAGGACATAAAAAGCATAGACGCACATATGACCAATCCAATGAATGGTTTCTTTGCAAGGCTTATGAAGTTTTTTTCTGACAACAATTGGTTGAAAATTATATGTTGTAAAACTACTTTTACACTACCTTTTTAGAAATTATTTGTTGTGAAAGACCCAAAAATGTGTGTTTGGTCTTAAAAACGTGCATTTTATCGGTAAATTGTATTGTTTGTCTTTTAAACTTAATAACCAGCAAATTAAAAGTTGGGATTTGGTGAACACTTATCGTGTGAGATAATAAATTGATGGAATTTGAAAAATATTTTGGTTGAATCATTACAAAAAAGTATTTTTGCATCCGCTTTAAATGGTGGTTGTAGCTCAGCTGGTTAGAGCGCTGGATTGTGGTTCCAGAGGTCGCCGGTTCGAACCCGGTCTTCCACCCTTAAGTTAATATGATCCCAAACTGAAAGGTTTGGGATTTTTTATTTCTATTCATTTATAAAAGCTCACCCCTCATTCGTCAATTGAAAAGGGCCATCCGTCAATTCAGACCTAGATTACATTTCTTTTCAACTACTTTCCCCACAAATAATTAAAGCATTTCTCTTCCCCCAAGAAAAAACGTAAATTTTTTATGTGTAAAAGGGTAGTTCTATTTTGTCTACTATTGCTGCAAATACCCCTATCAGTCAAGGCAAATTCTTCAAGAGATAAAGATTCATTATTAAATAACAAATCCAAAATTGTACAGAAAGCAATAAGGCGGGTTTTTGATGGATTAAAGGTTGATGAGCAAAATCATTTTTCATTTTCTTCTACAGTGGAAAGTGAATTTGACCACAATTATCTAAAAAGAAATTTTATCGGGGATACAACTACTATCGAACAATTAGGTTTAGCCCAAATGGTCATAGATAAACTGGAAGCAACTCAAAACTATGTAGACCTCATAGCATCGGATGATTTGACCATCCTACCGATAGGTGTTAAAAAGGTCATTGGCACTATTACTTATACAATGGCCATAAGTAAAGCTAAAATTAGATCCACTTATACGGAGGTCACGGCATTTGTCCATATAGAGATACCACAATCGGATTCAAATGGAGAGTCAATCGAACTCTTTTTCGGTGCAGACAACATTAAAATATCACATCAAGGCGGAATATATGGTGATGCTAATTTAGTCTTACTTGGAGATATCGGTATTCCAATCAATGGAGGTAACGGACTGGTGGCCTTAAAGGGCGGTTTTGACATGGAAACCGGGAATATAAAAGGTCTCACCTATGTGACCATTGATTGTGGAGGATTTAAAGAATTGGGAATTACCGCTGATGTACTTTTTCCACGAACCATGTTGGAACCGGTGGACTCTAATTATGAAGTAATTCCAGATAAGGATGTAAAAGTTCAAGGGCATTTTCAAACTATCGTTGGAGATTGGAATGACATTTTAGTGGAGATTGATTTACCTCCTTTTCAGTTGGCAAAATCTCAAAGTTCTAATGGTTCGGGTAAGGCGGGACTCATTTTTGAAATCAATAATGCTGTTTTTGATTTTAGTGATGTTAGAAATTCATCAAATGTTCAATTTCCAGAGGGTTATCAGAAATATTTAATACCGGGAAATGAGAAATTGTGGCGAGGAGTATATGTAAACAACTTGTATGTAGTTCTACCAGAACAATTCAAAAAAAGAAATAGTGATGAGCGGATTACATTCCAAGCTTTCAATTTACTTATTGATGGCGTTGGTGTTTCTGGAAACTTTTCCGCAGATAATGTGCTGCCCATAAGTGAGGGAGAGGCTTCCAAATGGCAATTTTCAGTGGATCATATTGAAGCTGATTTAATGGCCAACAATCTTGTGGGGGCAGGATTTGATGGAAAAATTGTTTTGCCCGTTACAAAAGAGGTGGCCGTGGAAGAGGAAAATGATACAACAGCACTCAACCAAAAAACATTGAGTTATCAAGCGATTATTGACCCCGTTAATGATGAATATCTGCTTTCCGCGAAAGCTAACAATGCAATCCCCTTCAATGTATTTAAAGCCAAGGCGACTATAACAGCAAATTCCTACGTTGAATTACGGGTTTCTGAAAAGAAGTTTAGGCCAAAAGCGGTTCTACATGGAAATTTGGCCATAAACGGAAGCAATAGTACTTCAGATCCAAATAAAGGAACCGTCGACTTTAAAGGGATAACCTTCCAAAATCTGCAACTCCAAACAGTTACTCCATATTTTCAAGTAGATTATATGGGGTACAATGGGGATGTGAAATTTGCCAATTTTCCTGTTACCATTTCTCAAATTGAATTTACTTCCAATAGCACAACAGCAGCACTTTCCTTTAATCTTGATGTAAACATGATGGAGAAAGGTTTTGCTGGAAACACAACCCTTTCCATTGTTGGCGGATTTGATGAAAGTGGGGATATACATCGTTGGCGATTCCAAAGAATAGAAATGCATCAAATTTACTTGGAAGCCGATTTGGGAACCATCCAAATTAGTGGAATGGTTGACGTTAAAAATGATGATCCAGTATATGGGGACGGATTTTATGGAGAATTGGGAGCTACTTTTAATGGTATTGCAGTAGATGCTTCCGCATGGTTTGGTAAAAAAGACTTCAGATACTGGTATGTAGACGCATACGCTGACCTATCACAATCTGAAGTACCGGAATACATCGGACCAGCCAAGGTAAATGGTTTTGGAGGTGGGGCATATTATAGAATGAGTAAAAAGCCGGGGGCTTATTCTGCCATGGTTCCATCGGGACAATCGTATGTTCCGAATAGGAATAATGCTCTTGGCTTTCGCGCGCTAGTCGGCTTTGTCCTGACCAATGAAAAAGCATTCAATGGCAAGGTAGGCTTCGAAATGGATTTTAATAACCACTACGGTCTTAACCGAGTTATGTTCTTTGGGGAAGGGCATATTGTTAAAGCGTTGGACTTTCAGTTTGGAGAGGCTTTCAAACAAAAGTTGCAAGGCATGGAAGAAAAAATCAATTCCTTCGGTGAAAATAATCCTACCATGCAGCGTCTCAAGGAAACCAACCTTGTCGATTACAGCAAAGTGAGTTTTCCACAAGATGGGTTGACGTTCGATATGGGAATCGACGCCCATTTTGCAATGGAGATGGATTTTCAGCACAAAACATTCCATGCAGAGCTGGAAATCTATGTGAATACGCCTGAGGGTTTTTTCCAAGGGGTAGGTCCCAAGGGACGTGCTGGCTGGGCTGTTTTCCATATTGAACCGGAAGAATGGTATCTCCACATAGGCACTCCACAAGACCGAATTGGATTAAAATTGGGTCTCGGAAGTTTCAGCATTCAAAGCACCTGTTATTTAATGATTGGTGAGGATTTACCAAGTAGTCCACCCCCTCCGCCCATTGTTGCTGAAATTTTGGGAGTTGACCTAGAAAGTCTCAATTATATGCGGGAGTTAAATATGCTTGAAAGCGGAATGGGTTTTGCATTTGGCGCAGATTTTAGCATAGATACAGGGGATATGACTTTTTTAATATTCTATGCAAGATTTCAGGCAGGGTTGGGCTTTGATATTATGATAAAGGATTATGGAGAAACAGCTTGTAAAGGTAGCGGGCAAATAGGTATTGATGGATGGTATGCCAATGGACAGGCCTATGCTTACCTCCAAGGAGAGTTAGGCATCAATATAAAATTGATGTTTGTTCGAAAAAAAATCCCCATAATCAAGGCAGGTGCAGCGGTTCTGTTACAAGCCAAACTACCAAATCCAGCATGGTTTAAAGGATATTTAGGTGGGCATTTTAATCTATTGGGGGGACTGGTCAAAGGCCGTTTCCGATTTAAAATAGAATTGGGAGAGGAATGTGAAATTGTTGGAGGAGCACCCTTAGGTGGCCTTAAAGTAATTTCCAATGTGACTCCTCGTGATGGGTCAGACCAAATGGATGTTTTTACGGTACCTCAAGCGGCATTCAATATGCGAATTGACCACCCATTCGATTTGGAGGATGATGAAGGGATAAAAACATACCGAATACTTCTGGATGAATACCGGGTAACGAGTGAAGGGAATGAAATAGTAGGGGAGTTGGAGTGGAACGAAAACCAAGACCTGGCCAATTTTATCTCCCACGATATTTTACCTCCTAATGCCCCGGTCCATGTAAAGGTAGCTGTGAGTTTTCAGGAAAGAAGGGGGAATGGTTGGGTAACGCTTACTTATGAGGGAAAACCCGCCAAAGAGATTGAGGAACGTAGCTTTACTACAGGTGAAGCTCCAGATTATATTCCAATGAACAATGTGGTCTATACCTATCCTGTGGTCGATCAGCAATATTTCTATCAAAATGAGCGAAGCACAGGTTATGTAAAGCTCAAACGGGGACAACCTTATTTATTTGCCCCACAAACGGATTGGGTCCAATCCACAAGGTTTGATACAGAAACACAAAGTTTACGTACAAACCAAGTATCGTACACTGCTTCAGAGAAGATGGTGCATTTTGATCTTCCAATGCTTCAGAATCGACAAGCCTACAATTTTAAATTGGTCAGCCTATCGCCAGAAGAAGCAACCACAGGAAGCACAAACGATAATTATACTACTGAAAGCACAGGACAAGAAGGGAACTCGGTAGAAGTACGTAATAAAGAGATAAGTACAACAGCCAAAAAAGTAGCAGAGACGGAAATTTTAGTTTACGGGTTTACAACTAGTCAGTACAATACGTTCAAAGAAAAAGTAGCTGCCAAGGAAATAGACCAATACTTATTGGATCCAATATATTCCAATGTACACGCATTACAAGTCGATGTGGTTCCTTCTGAGCGTTTTGGAAAAGAGGAAATATTAGGTGATGAATTCACCGACAATGAACCAATGATTCTTAGACAAGCGGTTTTGACCGATGGATATTATCACCAAGTCATTCAACCTTTGGTTTATGAAGGTTATCCTCTTGAATCTCGGTTTACTGTTAATCGTGATGTAAATCTATTAGGCTTGCCTCCGAAGAAAGGAGTAGATATTATGACCTGGTACATATCTTATTTGGAATCAAGTCCAAACTATTCTCTACTGGATAAAAGAATTCCCTATCGCTACAATCTACCTCTTTACTACAAACAAGACTTCATTGACATACAATATAAAGTGGTAAATGCCTACCTCCACGAACCTGGAAAATATCAAGCCCAGATACATAAGTACAACTATATCATAAATGGAACTATGCCTCCAATAAGAACAGGTGATTATAAAGTAAAGTTTCAATACATGCTTCCCGGTAATATTACGGGGTCTTCCCAAATCTTTAAATACAACAATCCCTATTAATGACTAAATCAATGGTTGGACTTTTTATCTCAAGGGATTTTCTCTGTGTTGCATTATTGGGTTGTCTTTCAATAGTTACGTCATTTGGTCAGAAGGACTCTCAAATTGTTGAAGAACCAGCGATAATGGCTATGGCCCGTCCACAGCAGGATGGAAAAATAATGTTGCGATGGGCCGTTACTACTCCATTGGCATGGCGAAAACTCAATGAATATGGTTATGAATTAAAGCGATACACCATTACACGGGATATGAAGACCTTGCCACGACCCATTGAAAAATCTCTCGGAACCTTTTATCCCAAACCTTTGGAGGAATGGATGCCCATGGTGGAAAGTAACGACAATGCAGCAGTAATGGCGCAATCCATTTATGGGGAAGGCTTTGATGTGGAAGGGATGGACCGACTATCCGCTATTATCAATTTGGCGGAAGAACAAGAACAACGATTTACTTGGGGATTATATGCCGCGGACCAAGATTATGAGGTGGCACAGATGGCAGGATTGGGGTTTGTTGACCATGAAGTGGAACCTAACGAAAAATACATCTATAAAATCACTTCTTTGGTGCCTGAAAGCTTAATGAAAATTAGAGAAGGTGGGGTCTTTATTGGTCTTCAAGATTATGAAGATTTACCAAAACCGTTGGATTTGGCAGTCGTTTTTTTTGATGGAAAATCCATGTTAAGCTGGAACTATGCCATTCACAATCAAACCTATAATAGCTACTTCATCGAAAGGTCGGTTGATGAAAAAAACTTTCAAAGACTCAATGATTTACCATTAACTAGCCTCAACAACAGTCAAAAAACGGACCCGATGCGGATGTTTTATACGGATTCCATTACCAATGGTCAGACGTATTATTATCGAATAAGGGGCAAGACACCTTTTGGGGAGTTGAGCCCTATCTCCGAAGTGGTTTCTGGCAAAGGAGAAAGAAAGCTTGCCTATGTGCCTCACATCACTTCAAAATATTTTGAAGACGATGAAACGGTATTATTGGAGTGGGAGTTTATGGAAGAAGGGAATACTATGATCACAGGGTTCGAACTCAACCAAAGTGATAACGTTGATGGGACGTATAAAACGGTGGTGAAAAATATTCCTCCCGAAGCCCGAAAGGTATGGTACGATAGCCTAATGCCAACGAATTACATGACGATTACTGCATTGGGTGAAAATGGAAGCAAGCGCACCTCATTTCCAGCTTTGGTACAACCTGTGGATTCCATTCCGCCAGCTAAACCCAAAGGGTTTACAGGGGTAGTTGATAGTTTGGGTGTAGTCACCTTAACATGGGATGCCAACACAGAGAAGGATATGCTCGGATATCGTGTTTTTAAGGGCAACAATAAAAATGAAGAATATTCCCAGATTACGGTCTCACCACATGAAGCAACCACCTATTACGATAGTGTTTCGGTAAAGAATTTAAACAGCAAAGTGTATTATCAACTCGTTGCTGTAGATCAACGTTTCAATATGTCAGAACCTTCCGAGATCTTGGAACTCAAGAAACCGGACTTTATAAAACCCACGCAACCCGTATTCAAATCCTATAAGATAAAAGAAGGAAAAGTCCACCTTAACTGGGCCAATAGTTCCAGTGAAGATGTGATAAGGCATGAGGTGTATCGAAAGGAGGGGAACAGTGATGATTGGAAACTTGTTTATACAGTCGACAGTAAGAAATATGCAGATAGCAATGTGCAGTCGACAGGCAGTAGTAAACAAGATTACGATTCCCTGCCCACTGACTCCCTGCGAACTGCTCAACTGCCTACCGAAAAGTGGACAGACGAAAATGTCAAGGAGGGCCAATTATACAGCTACACGATGATTGCCATTGACGACAGCGAACTGGAATCCGAACCAGCACCGCCAATTACGGTAATTGTACCGAAGACGAGTTTAAACCCTCCTTTAGAAGGACTATATGGACAAGCGGATAGAGAAGCGGGAACCATAACCATGCGCTGGAAAGCTTATAAAGAACCCAATGCTTCCAAAATAATCATTTACAAAGGAGTTGAACGAAAATTGATGAACCTGCTAAAAGAAATATCCGTGAACGCCAAAGGAATTGTGGACAACAAAGTAAAACCAAACAATACCTACAAATATGTGTTTCGAGTGGTTTTTAAGGATGGGAGAGTGAGTGAAACTTCAACGTTGAATGTGAAATATTGAGAACTATGAAAAAAATTATCTGTTTGGTAATATTTACCCTGAGTCTTTTTAAGACTAATAATGTTTTAGGTCAATATTACGAGTCGGAAATTACCATAACGTTTAATCGAGGTTTAATGTTTGATGGAGATTTCAATGAAGAGTATTTGCATTTTGTGGGATATTCATTTTATCAAGACCAAAGTTGTGTTCCACCACCGGGTGATCAGGCTACCCAGGATGCATATAACGTTTGTACGACCGATTTGTATTTTTTACAATTTACTGATTTAGTTAGCCATAGGGAGTCAATAATAACCAGTTTTAATCCATTTGAAAACAACATTATAGGTAGACTAGATGCATATACAAGTATTCCTTTAAAGCAAAATTTGCAAAATGCAGGTCCCAACTTATTCAGCGTGAACTATTCCTATGATATTCCAAACTTTGAGGAATGCACGGAATATTTTGATTATGATGGCAATACAGAGATAATATCTTCTATTAAGGTTAGAGTAACTGAACTAGGTAAAAACCTTGAAAGTTTAAACCCCCAATATCAAAATGATAATTCAATTGGTTGCGGGGATAACATTGACTTGAATGTTAATGCTTGTGGAATTGGTTCCCATTATGCCTTGGAATACCAAATCTGGGATTCAAATGATTTAGTTCAAGATTGGGAAGAAGCCATCTCTTATGGTTATCATGAAGCTCCAAGTCTAGGAATTGAAGATTTGCCAGGTGCTGAGTCAGGATATTCAATCAAAATCAGACTTAGATACGTTGAGAGTGAATCAAATGATAATAATGATTACTCAGACATTCTCACATTTGTTTTTGACTCCTGCTCACCACAACTTATTCCTCCAATTGTCCCCCACAAAACCACCTGCGTACAAGCCGAAGATGGCAGTTTTACAATGACATTGGATAGGGATTTGGAAGAAAACGAGGAATTATTGGCGGTAGTTTATAAAGAAAATGATTTTGAACCAAATGTTTATGATGTTTTAATTGGCAATGCTTCAACTCAGGATGATCTTATCGATAATGGAGATCAAACATTTACATTTCCCTCAACTCTTTCAGAAGGCAATCATATAATAAAATATCAATCATACCCAACAGGCGGAAAAAATGAGGCATTAGATATGTTGTATAATAGCCTTGAATTCTCTGATCCTTTCCAAATCCTGCCGCCACCAGAGGTAACCTTCTCCCTCCAAAAACTCAACGATGTGTATTGCTATAGCGGTAGTGACGGCCGTATTGAAATAGAGGCTTCGGGTGGCACTGGATCCGACTACCAATACCGTGTCAACAACCAAGGGAATTGGAAAAGCTTCAATAATGGTAACGTTAATATTTTGAGTGACTTAGCGGCAGATGATTACATCGTTCAAGTTAGGGATGGGAACCAATGTGAAGGAACAAGTGAGGATGATTCTGAGACTATCATTGAGCCTCTCCAACCCATTTCAGCAGAGTTATTTGGTCTAGTAGAACCCACCGCATATGGTTTTACCGATGGGAGCATTACCGTGGATGTATCGGGTGGAACGCTGTATCAAAACAATAGCTATAACTATACCTGGCACGATGAAGATGACAATCCTATCAATATAACCTCTGCACAATATGTAAACAATGTATATCGCATCACATTGGAAAACGTAACCGCAGGAACTTACACCTTGACCGTTACAGACGCCAACTACAATCAAGCAGACAATAAAGGAGGTTGTATGCTTGTTGAGGATTTCGAGCTCACGGGCCCTCCCCAGCTGCAATTGACTGTGGAAGAAACCCTGCCCATTTCCTGTAATAGTGCCAACAATTATAACAATCCATCCAACGACGGCCAATTAACAGCCATTGCTTCGGGCGGAGTACCACCATATGATTATTTCTGGAGCAAGAAAGATGATAACGATGACTGGCAAGCCATTCCTAATAACAATTCCGAAGTGCTCAGTAATCTGGAAGCGGGCGAGTATTCCGTAAATATTGTTGACGCCAATAATATTACGATTGGAATCTATGAAAATAACCAACTGCAACAGGCCACACCATTGGAATATGCATTGGAAGAACCTGAATTGCTTACCGTACAAATCGATAAAACGGATATCAACTGTTTTGGTGGTGCTGACGGAACGGCCACGGCTATTGTTAGTGGCGGAACACCTCCTTTTGAATATTTATGGTCAACTGGAGAAACTGCTGAAACGGCTGAAGGACTTTGGTTTGGGAACCATACCGTTTATGTGCTGGATGCTCGTGGTTGTGAAGCAGAAGCAGAAGTTACCATAGATCAGCCTGATACACCGGTATCCATAACCAATCCAGAATATGTGCAACCCACCGCCTATGGATTTACCGATGGGAGCATCACGGTGCAGGTAAATGGAGGAACACCTTTTAACGATGATAGTTATTACTATGAATGGCGGGACGGACAGAACAAAATAATCAACACCACATCCGCAGAAGTAACTCCCGATGGATATGCCATACAAGCAAACGATATCCCCGCAGGTACTTATACGATTACCATTACCGACGCCAATTATGAAAATGCGGTGCAGAAAGAAGGTTGTACTTATGTCGATGAATTTGTACTGACCGAACCACCACCTCTCGAAGTGAGTGTGGAACAGACTATTCCCATATCTTGTAATGGCGGTAATCAATTCAATAATCCTTCGGATGATGGTCAGCTTTTGGCTACGGCATCAGGGGGTGTACCCTTTGACCCTTTGATGGATGGTCAATACGCTTACATCTACACTTGGAAGAAAAAAGATGAACAGAACAACTGGCAAATTATTCCCAATGTCACAGGAAATGTGCTGGACAATGTGGATGCGGGAGAGTATGCGGTCAATATCGAAGATGCCAATGGAATCATTTTGGGTATTTATGTGGACAATGTGCTGCAAGAACCAACAGATTACGAATATCCCGTTCAGGAAACCGACCCAATCACCCTGCAACTAGATAAAATGGATGTAAGTTGCTTCAATGACAACGATGGATTTGCCACCGTGGCCATTGAAGGAGGAATGCCTCCGTATGACATTTCGTGGTCCTCTGGAGCCCATACCGAAGTTGCGGAAAACTTGACAGCAGGCACTTACTTTGTCTATGTGGTGGATTTTTATGGATGCGAAGTAAGTGCTCAAGTCACCATAGACCAACCTGAGGAGTTAGCTATAAATGTAATTGAGACCGCTTCACCCACCTGTTATGATTCAGAAGACGGTAGCATAAGCGTAGAGATCACAGGAGGAATACCACCATATACTTACTTATGGAATGTAGATGAGGTTTCATTGTCACTGAACAATATCGGGCAGGGCACCTATAACTTAGAGGTTGTGGATGCTGTTGGCTGCACCATCAGCAAAGAAATAGTTTTGGAAGCGCCATTCCCTACCCAGGTGAATTTAGGAGGAAATAGAACACTCTGTAATGGGCAAGAGCACTATTTGGATATTTCGGTGGATGACCCGGCAGCAACTTATGAATGGACCTCAAATAATGGGTTCTACAGCAACTCGTCCCAAGTACAACTATCCGAAGCAGGAATCTATACCGCCACTGTGACCAATAGTTTAGGTTGTTCAGGAAGTGATACCATTCAAATTACTACTACGCAAACTGAAATTGATTCCCAGTTTTTGATTACATCGCAAGCCTTTGCAGGTGAGGATGTTGTTTTGGTAAACACAAGTAATCCTATTGGAACCAATGAGGAATGGGTCTTTCCCGTGGGAATGGAGGTTGTTGAGCAAGAAAAGGGTACCGTAATTGTCCGGTTTAAAGAACCTGGAGCGTACGAGGTAATTCTAAGGAATTATCAAGGAGATTGCTATCAGGATATCACAAAGTCTATCATTGTGGCAGAAGCTAGGGAACTACCGGATGTAGGTGAAGCCATAGCACCATTTATCAAAGAGTTTAAGGTATTCCCAAATCCTTCTTCGGGTACATTCACCGTGGTCGTATCCCTGCAGGAAGCATCTTCTGCGACTTTGCGATTGTTTGGTCTAACCACGAACCATATTTACGACGAGCAACAATTACAGGATAGTGCTTACTACCAAGTGCCCTATGCTATGGATTTAGCCTCTGGAGTTTACCTGCTGCTCTTGGAAACATCCAAAGGGAGTGAAATCAGAAAGATTGTGATTTTATGAGGAGGTATCGACGAACAAAAGCCCTTATTATAATCGTTTTTTTGGTCTCATGTGCCAAAGAGGTGGCTCTTCCAATAAAGGCTCAATTTGAAGTTGCTGTGGAATCGAATGATTATTCCGTGCCTGTTCGTGTCGCCATTACTAACCTTACGGATGGGGCCGATACGTTTCAATGGACTTTTGAAGGTGGCGAGCCATCCTCCTCCACAGATAAAAACCCGGGTACGGTTCGCTACAACAAACCAGGCAGCTATACAATTGACTTAGAAGCCACCAATCGTGATGGAAACAAAGAAACGTCTCAATATCAAATTCAGATAGATGAAGCCATAGTACCCAAATTTCAAGCCCGCATAGTTGACGATAACTACTTGCCCGTTACGGTCAATATTGAAAACATGACTAAGGGAGCGGACCGTTACCAATGGAAATTTGAAAAAGGCATTCCATCACAATCCACGGAGAAGTCACCGCAGCATATAGTTTTTAACGAACCGGGTGACCATGTCATAATCCTTGAAGCCAGTAATGGGAGAGAAACGCAGCTGGTCTCCGATACCATTACCGTAACCCCTGATATTTATGCCGATTTTGATTATCGAGTTGCTTTTGAAGACGATGATTTTGAGGTGCCCGTTATACTGACCCTTTTCAATAAAAGTATAAGTGCCACAAATTTTGAATGGACTTTTGATACCGCCGTTCCAGCATCAAGTTTGGAGACAAATCCAACAATTACCATTAATACCCCAGGTGTTCATCAACTAAAGTTGAAAGCTTCCAATAGTAAAAGATCGCATACGGTCATCAAAGAGATAACCGTTTATGAAGACACCAATCTAAGAAGCATCGATAATGTACAGCTTGGAATCAGTTCAGCACATAACAACAATATTGCAGGCGCATTTTATTCTACCAAGGCACGAAAAGTTTATACAAAAGACAGTGTTCCATTGGATGACGGAAGCAATATCGATATGGCTTTTTTCGCCTTGAACCAAGATTTCAACTTCAACAAATTTGTATCCCCAGATGAGGTTGAGGATTACACTTTTGAACCAATACCCAATGCAAAGCATACCAAATTCATCAATCTACAGGAATCCTGTGAGTGTGAAGCATCACTTACCGTAGCGGAATTTGATGCTATGGAAGATGATTCCCTTTTGGCTGTATTGAACATTGAGGAAACGATTGGAGGCATCCAGGATTTTGACAACTCCATGGTGCCAAGGATTGTATTATTTGAAACATGGGACGGTCGAAAAGGAGCTATTAAAATAAAGGAATTTGTGCAAGACGGTACCAATTCACATATCGTCGTGGATGTTAAAATGCAGAAACAGTAGGCAGGGTTTCAGTGCACTGTATGTCAGTGTTTCAGTAGGCAGTGGAATAGTGTGGAGTATGGCAGTAAGTAAAAAAGTAAATAATTGAATAGGTGTTTAAAGAACTAAAAGCATATCAAAAAGGGTTTCAACTCGCTATGAAGATTTTTGAGGTTACGAAGACGTTCCCAAAAGAGGAGCGATTCGCCTTGATAGATCAAATGCGGAGAAGTTCACGGTCAGTATGTTCCAATCTAGCGGAAGGATACCGAAAACGACTTTATATAAAGCATTTTGTGGCAAAACTATCAGATGAGGATATGGAGAACATGGAAACACAGGTCTGGTTGGATTTTGCCCTTTCCTGCAAATACATTTCCAAGGATGTGCATGATGCATTATTGGCGGATTCGCTGGAGGTGGGAAAACTTTTGGGATATATGATTCAGAACCCTAATAAATTCAACAAAAGATGAAGGAGTTTTTTCAATTTTCAGTCAGCAGTGTTCAGTCGGCAGTATGCAGTTCAATATACAGTCTTTTTATTAAAGCCTTAATAATACTGCTTCCTGCGCACTCCCTACTGATATACTGCCTACTACTTTCCTGCCAACTGTCCAACGCCCAAATCTATCCCGTACAGGCCACGCCGCAAATGGTTCCCCCCTACAGCTTTAAACTATCCGATTACACCACAACCACCCAAGAAAAACTCGTCCTTAATCTGTTGCTCACGGATGCCCAAGAATCGGGTAGGCAAGTGCGCTTGAAACTCTTTGTGGAAGGTCCCGGTATTAGTTTTCAGTCAACGGATTTTGTAAACGGTGCCTTGCCCATTGTTCTGGACGGAGGAGTGAACCAACGCTTGACCAATCTTGACCTGCAACCTTACTTTAACCTGAACAATTTGGTTGGCATTGGTCCCAAGCAATACAGCGAACAGTTACGCGAAGGGCAATACCGTTTTTGCTTCGAAGTGTACGATCAGTTTTCGGGCCAGCGTATCTCTAACCGTAGTTGTGCCAATATTTATTTGGTGCTGAACGACCCACCGCTGCTCAACGTTCCTTTCCGAGGTGATCTGGTCACGGCCCAAAATCCACAGAACATTATTTTCAACTGGACACCAAGGCACATCAACGCCCCAGCTGTACAATACGAGTTTACCCTAAAGGAACTCTGGGACACGGGCATGGACCCCCAGGCCGCTTTTTTGACCAGTCCACCGCTGTACCAGACCACCACCTTTGCCAACACTTTACATTACGGCCCCGCACAAATGCAATTGTTGGAAGGAAAGGCCTATGGTTGGCAGGTAAGGGCCTTTGTAAGTGATGGGATAAACACCACAAGCCTGTTCCGGAACAATGGACTGAGCGAGATTTACCATTTTACCTACCGTGCCGATTGCCTACCGCCCCGTTTTGTGCTCTCCGAAGCCGAGAACTCCCAAACTGTAAGGATCAATTGGCAAATGGGGGAGCACTTGCGCTACCGGGTGCAGTACCGCAAAAAAGGATATGGGGAAGACGATTGGTTCGGACTTTGGTCGCAAACCAATGAGGCCATTATCCGCAATTTGGAAGCGGGCACCGTATACGAGTTCCGTGTGGGAGGAGACTGCAACCCCCTTCCAACTTCTCAACAAGGGGGAGATATGGGGTTGGCCTATTCGCCCATTCATGAATTTACCACGCCCACGGAGGACGAGATGGCCTACTACAACTGTGGCATCCCGCCGGAGATTGAAATTGCCAATCAAGACCTGTTGCAGCAATTGGAGCCCTATGAAGTTTTTACGGCGGGGGACTTTCCTATAGTGGTCAGGGAAGTATCAGGAAGCAACGGCTACTATTCGGGCTGGGGCTATATCACCTTGCCATTCTTGGAACAATTCAAGGAGGTGATTGATGTGGCCAATGTTGCCTCTGGGGGAGAAGTGAACATTGGCAAATTCAGTCGAATTCGTGTCGAGTTCGACAACATCAAGATCAATACCGATTACCAATTGGTGGAAGGGATGGTGGAGACGAGTTATGACCCCAATTGGTCGGGGATCGTGGATGTGGATCAGACTATTTCGGATATTGTTGAATTTCTCTCTGAACTTTTCTCCCAAAAGGAAGAACTTTTATATCAACTCGCACAAGCCAATGGTTTTGAGACACAACAGGGCATTATCTCACAGATCAATGACCTTGAGGTGACCATAGCCCAACAGATAGACAATATCCCAGGTATTGAAAATTTGCCCCAAGAGCTGCAGGATGAGTTGGAAAGCTTAAAACAAGAAGGAGATATTGTTTCCAGTACTGAATTGACTTCCAAAGAGATAGCGGAAATTTCTGCTGCCGATGCCACCCGAAGGGAGCGGATAAGTGAGATTGCCGCAATTGCTGAAAATTATTCACCTACCAGTGGATTTGATTTTGAAATAGGACAAGCCTTAGATGATATTTATAAAGAGGAAATGCTTTCTTCAAGTGTGGCCCCAAATACTAAAACCCAAGATGTATTTGATTATGAAGGCATATTTAGCACACAGTTTGAAGCATTTTTGTCGAACCTTTTAATTGCAGGAAAGTATAACATCAAAATCTATACCTATAACACCCAATCGGAGATATTGGTAGCTGTAGAATCTATGGTGCCAAAAAGTGATGAGGTCATTATTTTGATGCAAAAGAACACTTCCAAGGTTTTGGTAAAGCTAATTTTGGGAGAGGATGTTAGTAACGACTTGCTCAGCAAAAATATCACTAAGGAAGAGCTTGTGAATATAATAAAGGAGTCCACACCCTCTTCATTGAAGACATCTGTTCTTTTTGATGAGATAAAGCGAAACATGGCAGGGTATGCCCTGGTTTACGAGGCCGAGGCCTACGATGGCAATGTGGCTGCACTCATCGCCATAAAACTGTTGGATTGGGGCATACAGGGCATAGAAAACTTTGAGTTGCCCAGTAAATATTATGACCCATCTGTAAATGGTTATTCTCCGTTATTGGGCGGAGATGCTGTACATAATGCTTTTGTATGTGGACTATACAATGGGCTGATACAGGAAGCAAAGGCTTTGCCCGAATTGGCATCACTCCTAATAAAAATATCCGCTTCCGAGGAGAACCAAGCCAAGCTGAAAGCGGAAATTGACCAAATCTTGGAGACGGGCATTCTCCAAACGCTGGTTGAGGGATTGGTCAATAATTATAACTTAAATGGCAACGGTGCGGAAATGGTGGCCTACCAGTTTGGAAAAGATGTAGTGGCACTAGCCACAATGTTCGTTTCTTTTGGGGAGCTTACCAAGGCGGGAAAAGTGACCAACATTACCCGAGTGGCAGAACCCTTGCAAGATGCCTTTGGAGTATTTAAGCTTTCTGCACGTACAGGGGCTAACACCACAAGAACGGGCAGTGAAATGGTACTCCATTTAGGGTATGACCTTGGAAATGTTGTGGCAAAGGTAGATGCCAATGGGGTTTACAGGGACTTAAAATGGTTGAAGGAGGGCACTGTTTTGGAAACCCTTACAGAAACCAGATATATCGATAACTTTGGTGAGGAGGTCGTTGATGATCTGACAGTTCTAAAGAATGGGGATGATGTTGGTTTTCAGCTAACGACTAAAGCAGACAATATCTTATGGACTTCTATTGATGAATTATTTCCAGTTAATTTTAATGGTAATCCAAATGCAACATATTATGATGTAATTGTAACCTATCAATCAAATAGACCACGGGCAGGGGTTGCCTTTAAGCGAGACAATATCTTGGAACTTCATTTGAATATTCCAGAACAATTACAAGGTCAAGGAGTCGGGACAGAGATTTTTAAGAAAGCTGTTTATGAATATTCACCAATGAAGGTAAAGGGTTGGTGGAAAGAAAGTGATATATACACGGAAGGTGAATCCATAAATCTTACTATTTTCAAACAAAAATTGAAAGAAGGATTATCACCAATAGAGGCAGCATTCGAAACTCCTTCAGGAAAGATTTTTAAAAGAAACGGTTTTGGTGGAATACCTGAAATCATTAGCAATACGCCAGAAGAAGTCATCATTCATTTTAATCCTTCGAACTAATGAAAATATTTTATATTCTAAATAACAAAAAAAAGATGGTAACTGGTGGGAAAATAATTAGTCAAAGAGGGCTATTATTTGAATCATTGATTAATGTAAAATTCTTAGATGCAAATTTTTCTTCAAAAAAGCTGAATAGGATTTATTTAAATGCAATTACGATTGAAAATAAGATTGCGGAATTATTGATGGAAAGAAACTCAAAGCCATTGGATATTCCAGATTATGAAGGAAGGTTTAGAGAAGAAGAAGTTTTTGAGTGGAAGCGATATAAAGACAAAGAGTTAAAACTTTGTAACACAGGTTTTGATAGCAATATCATTTTTTTGATTGATCTATATGACAGTGCTAGAAAGGATGAAAATCCTTATTATATTTTTTTAGCAAATAAGCAAGGAGAATTGAACGATACGAATTTGGAAGATATGGAAATATAATTTTAGTTGTGAAATGTTGTTCCCCCGCTAGCGTGAGCGTCGCGCTCGTGCCGTAAAAGAGAGAGTGTGACTGAAAATAAATAAACAATAAAATGAGCAGAAAATACAAATTCCATAATCCAGAGGCAGCTTACTTTATAAGTTTTGCCACGGTATGTTGGACGATGATATGATCAACAAATAGGATTAATATTTTTATCCATCAACCCCCAAGCTGGCGCAAGCCTCTTGGCTTGTGCCGTAAACGTAAGTACAGTAAGTACAGCAATAATTAAACAATAAAATGAGCCGTAAATACAAGTTCCATAATCCAGAAGCAGCTTACTTTGTAAGTTTTGCCCATCTTAAATAAAAACATATGTAAGCAATCAATACTATAATGACCTAAACAATAAAGATTAAGCGCAGCATAACCCCCAAATCAAGTTTCTTCCATAAAATGATAGCGGAAGAAAACAGATAGTAACCATTAAAAATTTACTTATGCTACGTAAAAATTATGCAGTACTTCATCAAGAAAAGCTTTGTAACGCTAAAATACAGGACAAGCTCTGTTTTTCAGTACTAATTGTCCTTTTCACGCTTTGTAGTTCATGCAGCAAGGATGACCCAAAGTCAGAAGAAGTAATAGTAACTGTCCAAACTGAAAATAAAACCTTCACAATTTATGAGAACCCTACAGAAAATCAATTGATCGGTACTGTTCCGGGTACAACAAACCAAGGCAGTGTAACATTTTCCATTATGAAACAAATACCAGCATTACTGGTAAAGTAAAAGTGGAAAATGGAAACGTTTCCAAAGAAAGTGCCATTGTTATCACCATAAACGATGTGGACGAAGATATATTCGTTGGTAGTATCGAATTAAGAAGTCAAGAAGAAGTAGATGAATTTGGGCTTAATAAGTATAGGGAAATAACAGGGGATTTGAGAATAACTAAAGGGGATGATGCCGAAAACCCCATCATTGATTTATCGAGTTTAAGCACTTTAGAAACCATAGGTGGGGATTTGGCCATATCTGCAACAAGTACGCTGCAAACCCTTGAAGGGTTAAATAACATTGGTAATGTTAACAAGTGTATTATTTTCAATAACCCAAACATTGAAGATATAAGTGCCCTACAGGGTATTTTGGTCAAAAGTTTTATTAACGTAAGTTATAACCCTAAAATAACCTCACTTGGTGTTTTTTCCAATATTGTAAGTTTGGAAGGTAGTGTTGAAATTACAGAAAACAATTCCCTAACAAGCTTACAAGGGTTCAACAATTTGATTTCGACAGGAGGGGGTATAAAAATTGCTCAAAACGAGAACTTGAACAATGTTTTTGATTTGAATTCGCTCACAACGATTGGAGGCTCCCTAGTATTAAACAACAACCCAAATCTTATCAACTTGAATGGATTTAACAATCTTGAGACAGTGGAAGGTGATCTATGGCTACTTAGAAACGAACATCTTTTTGATATTAATGGGCTTCATAATTTAACTTTTGTAGGAGGTGATTTGGTTATTAACAATTGTTTTAATTTACAAAACATTGAAGGGGTGGCAGGTTTAACTTCTTTGAAGCTCTTACAGATATATAACTGTAAGTCTCTACAGAATTTAGACGGTATAGCCAACCTAACATCAGCAGATGTAGTAAGTATACGTGAAAATGATTCTTTGAACAACTTTTGTGGGCTAACAACCCTTATGAATAATAGTTTTTCAGGTTCTTATACAGTAGTAGAAAATTTATATAACCCAACAATTGAAGATATTCTCAATAATAACTGTAGTAACTAAGAGGTTCGATATGATTTAAACTATAATAATAAAACGCAGCATAACCCCCAAATCAAGTTTCTTCCATAAAATGATAGTGGAAGAAAACAACCATTAACCATTAAATTTTACTTATGCTACGTAACAATTACCTAATGCTAATATTGGCATTATGCATTACTACTACCTATGCTCAGGATAAGCTCTGGGAAATCAATTTAAACGAAAAACTCTACAAGGTAGGCTGGATAGAACAAACCAACGATGGTTTGATTTTAGCCGCAGGCGATAAAGGCCTTATGGCATTGGACAACAATACTGGGGCTGAAATTTGGTTCAACGAAACCCTTAAATCTGTAGATCACAACTCTTTTTTAAGTATTCCAGGACTCCCTATGTTTTATGCGGAATATGTACCCATTATCGGTAAAACCAGAGGAGTGCTCATTAACTCCAGTAACGGGGATATTTTGTTCGACACCAAGGAAAACGAATACAAAGTAAAAGGGTTTACTGTTTATCCAGAACAGGCCATGATTCTTTTTGAGTTGGTACAGGATAAAATGCGATATCTAATGAGATTCAGTCTTAGAACATGGACCGAAGAATGGATGGCACCCGTTGGAAAAAACAAGGAAAATCTATTGCAGAAAGCTTTTGGCGGGGTCTCATTTGTAGATCATGAGCCACAATTTGATCAAAATGGTAATATGATTATTGGGATCGACGACGAAATATATGTCATAAACCCAAAGAATGGCAATCAACTGTGGCATTATGAAGCTAATAAGAAAATAAAGGCATTGGTGTATTCCCCAATAAGCAACAGTATTTATGTCGGCATTAAAAAGTCCAATAAATTAACGATTCTTGACCCAAAAACTGGAGAAGATATAACCCCGGGCAAACTAAAATTAAGAGGGTATATGATAGACCTTGTTCAGGACGACGATACGGATAATTTGATTTTGGTAGAGACCGAAGGGTTTAACATTATAGACCCCAAAACCAATAATTTACTTTGGAAAAAAAGCTATAAAATGGACCCATTGACTGAGGTTATTCCCAATGGAAGTGATTTTATTGCCATTGGCAAAGGTGAAAAAGTGGGGCAAATGGCCAGAGTTGACGCAAACGGTAAAAAGGTATGGGACACGAAAATAAGTGGTTACGCCTATTTTAATAGTCTTACAAAAAAGGGAGTAATGTATATTTCAACGGCACGTTCCAATATTATTGATTATGATACAGGAAAGGATGTTTGGAAGAAAGATGTTAAGTTTCGTTCCATACCTGCAGTCGCCTACGACGAACAGGAAGATAAGGTTGTTATTTATGAGAACGGCAATGCATATAAGTTCGATTTGGAAACAGGGGATATTGACCTTTTTGCCGAAAATGTTGATTTGGAAAAAGTATCTAGAAAAACACCTTTACAGGCGGAATATGTAATGAATAAAGGCTATTTCTTGTTTACTGATCAACACGTATCAATGTTATCAAACCAAGGAGAATTGGTATACACGGATTATTACCAACCTCCATCTTCATCAAATGCACTTATTGCTTTAGGTGATTTTGCTGGGAGCGCGGTTTTAGGTATCGATTTGGATATTGCCGGTTCCATTGAAAATATAAACATGCTTACCGATTTGTCCAATGGGGTATACCGAAGCAACTTAGATCAGAACGGTGCTAATCAGGAAACTTCATTAGTTGCAGGGCTGTATGTGGACAATGGCAATACCATGCAACCCGTGTTGGAAGTTACCAAAACACGCTATTTTAATTCACAACAGACCCTCGACCATCATTTTTTAGTTACAAAGGTGAAAAGTGATACGGCACCTACCAAGCATTCTATTTACATGGTGAACAAGGCGACTGGGAAAATTGAAAAGGAAATAGATTTGTTGGACAAAACACCAAATTACCTTGTTGATACAGTTGATAATAGAGTCTTTGTTAACCAAAACAATGAATTGTTGACATCCTATCAATTTTAAGGTCAAACGGAATTTTAATTAATAGCTATTCTCTTCTTGGGTAAAATCTTGAGAAGAGAGTGCTATTTGAATGATTTTTTCTCATCCAATCTTCATTTTATCACATGGTCTTAACTATTTCTAAAATACGTTGGCTCACGCTGTCTTTTTTCTTTTTTGTAGCCATAGCATCTGCCCAAACAGTCGATTTGGAGACCTTGGGCAAAGGCAAGGCCTTTAAATTGGGTGGTGGAGTTTCATCCAACGGTGTTTTTTACAAATCCAACCAAGAAAAGGGCAGGCAACCATTCACCTATTTTTTGCAGGGCAACCTCAATATCTCATTTTACCAAATCAGAATGCCCGTTAGCTATAGTTACTCTAATCAAGGGGAGCAGTTAAACTATAACCTGCCTTTTAATCTAAACCGATTAAGCTTACACCCCAAATACAAATGGGTTCAGGCTAATATAGGAGATGTAGCTATGAGTTTTTCTCCCTATACCTTGAATGGGCATCAATTTACTGGTGGAGGAGTGGAACTGACCCCAAACGGACCTTGGAAAGTCAGTGCCATGGTCGGTAGATTGTTAAAAGCTACTGAAATTGATGGCGACAAGCAGACCATTCCCGCTTTTCAACGGATGGGCTACGGGCTAAAAGTGGAGTATGAGCAAGAGAAGTATTCGGTAGGAGTTATCGCTTTTTATGCCAAAGATGATATCAATTCAATTGGTGTGGTTCCCGATGAACAAGGCATAACTCCAAAGGAAAACCTTGTACTGAGCTTGGAAGGGTCATACAAGGTCTTGGAAAATCTACAAATCAATGCAGCTTATGCGACATCGGGCTTAACCCAAGATCTCAGAGCCGATAAACTAATAGATGGGCAAGGGAATTTGACAGGATTTTTTTTGAACGATAGAATGTCAACCCAATATTTTGATACCTTCCGTGGTGGATTGGACTATAGTTTTGATAAGTCCACTTTGGGAATAGCTTATGAACGGATCGCCCCTGGATACGAAACTCTTGGTGCTTATTTTTTCAATAATGATTTTGAAAATATCACACTTAACACCAGTACGGTATTGTTTGATAATAAATTAAACTTGGCCTTTAATATCGGCTATCAACGCGATGATCTTAAAAATCAAAAGGAAAGTTCCATGAACAGGACAGTAGGTTCTTTAAATGCAACCTACAATGCTTCAGAAGTATTGACTATAACGGGTTCCTATTCTAACTTTACCACGTTTACCAATGCTAAAGTTGACCAGTTTGATGTGATCAACGATGATAATTTATTGGATGATCAGTATGATGTTTTGGACTATAAACAACTATCACAAAGTGCAAATTTGAACATCAATTATATGCTCTCCAAAAGAGAAGACTTGCAGCAAAATTTGAACATCAACTATGCCTTATCCGATGTTTCCAATGCAGAAGATGGAATAGTTCGGATTGGAAATGCTTCCACTTTTCATAACGGAAATGTTTCTTACACTATTGGACTACCAAACCGAAATATGAATGTTACAACTGCATTAAATGGCACAATCAATACAATTGGTATTGAAGACTCTACTACATGGGGACCTACATTGAACATCAACAACAAATTTTTTGAGAATACATTGAATACCAATTTTGGCGCATCATACAATACTAGTAATTCGGGTATTACAAAAACAAATGTGACCAATGTAAGAGCAAACCTATCTTATGTGTTTAAAGAAAAACACAATTTTCACTTGAACATCATCCAATTGTTCAAAAATCTATCAACAGGTAATAGAAGCGAATTGACCATCACTTTTGGACATAGTTATAGTTTTTGATGTCAATTCGAGCGCAGTCGAGAACTAAATAGACTTTATTTTTAAAGGAAGTTCACATATTATCACATAAAAAAGCCCTCTATTTTGAGGGCTTTTTATTTCTTCGATATTTATTTTTTAATCCGCAGCTTTATCAACCACTAATCTGCCAGGTCTGTTAGCAATTTCCCATGCCGTATAAAAAATTAGACGGGCACGGTTTTCCAAAAGATCATAATTTATTTTGTTGGGAGTATCGCCAGGCCTATGATAGTCGGCATGGGTGCCGTTAAAATAGAATATGATCGGAATGTTGTTTTTGGCAAAGTTGTAATGATCACTTCGGTAATAAAAACGATTGGGATCGTTCTCATCATTATACGTATAATCAAACTCAATATTGGTATACTTTTTATTGACTTCTTCCGAAAGATTATGCAATTCGGTGCTTAATTTGTCAGAACCGATCAAATACAAATAGTTTCTAGCTCCACCGTAATTGGGATCTATGCGTCCGATCATATCAATATTAAGGTTGGCTACAGTGTTTTCCAAAGGAACTACTGGATCAACATCGGTATAGTACCTTGATCCCAAAAGACCTTTTTCCTCACCTGTAACATGTAAAAAAACCATGGATCGTTTTGGACCATTGCCCTCATTCGCAGCTTTTTTAAATGCTTGGGCAATCTCCAACAAGGCCACGGTTCCCGAACCATCATCGTCGGCCCCATTATTGATCTGTCCTTTACCAGTTATTCCTATATGGTCCAAGTGGGAGGATATAACCACATATTCATCAGGTTTTTCTGTTCCCTCAATAAAAGCAACCACATTTTCGGAGTTTATTTCATCATTGCCACTGGTAATATCCATTTTTATATCTGTAGTAATGGATTTTGGCACATTATCCTCCTCAATATCCCTTTTTAATGTTTTGGCGGCATCATCGTTTAAATAGATCAAGACATCATCACTATCGTCAGAGGCCAATTGCATTCTTCCACTTTTGTTGTTTTTCATAAACTGGAAATAGCCTTGAAACCTTGGAAAACTCAACATATCATAATACAAGATACCAATGGCTCCTTTAGCATGTGCAATTTCACTCTTTTTACCAACGGCTTCGGATGCATTGCTCCAAACCGATTTTTCCATATTCCCGGAAATTTCATAGATGCCATTTTCGTTCACGGGCTCGCCGGCTTTGATCAGTACAAATTTTCCCTTTACATCGATACCCGAATAATCGGTGTAGTCACCATCTTCGATTCCATAACCTGCATAAACAATATTCGTATAATTTCCTTTTGCAGCGGAGAACGTAAGAATGTCTTCCCCTAATTCAAAAGCGGTATTGTTTATGCTCATAGTACCTTCAGGCACTTTTGAAACTTCCAATGGCACTTTTTGAAAATAGTTGCCGTTTGATTGTGCAGGTGGCACTTCCAATGATTCGTAGTGTGCCTTTATATATTCAACGGCCTTTTTTTGTCCAGGAGTCCCTGTTTCCCTCCCTTCGAATTCGTCCGAAGCGTAAGTATATAAATGTTCTTTAAGATCTTCTTGTGTGATGGTTTCCGCATAGGACACCGGACTTACCATTGGTTTGGGCTGTGGTGCCTCAGAAACCGTCTTCTGGGAAGAATTGCAGGCAAAGGCTAGGCCCAAGACCAATAAGGATAGTTTTTTCATTCGTCTGTATATTTTCAAAATCTTCCAAAAATAGTCAAAACTTTGATAAAGAAATCCCAATGCAACAATTAACATTTCCCCGCCCTTTATGTATCTTGGCCCTTCTTTTAATGAATACCCTAAAGTTGTGGCAATGGGCAAGAACAAAAGTGTAATTGTAGTTGGAGGTGGAATTGTTGGACTTTCCACCGCTTACTTTTTGCAGAAGGAAGGACACCAAGTAACCCTTTTGGACAAATCGGATATTACTTCTGGAGCTTCATTCGTGAATGCGGGCTATCTTACACCGAGCCATATTGTTTCCTTGGCTTCCCCAGGTATGATCACACAGGGGCTAAAATATATGTTCGATTCCTCGAGCCCATTTTATATGAAACCACGATTGGACCCCGATTTTATTCGATGGGCGTGGTACTTTAAAAAATCCTCTACCCAAGACAAGGTGGAACGGTCCATGTCCATTATCCGCGACATCAATATTTTGAGTAGGGAATTGTATGAAGGCATAAAGAATTCGGGGGACCTTGGTGACTTTACCATAGGTAAGCAAGGTCTAATGATGGTCTACCAGACCGAGAAAGCGCGGGACCACGAAATGGAAGTTGTGGAAAAAGCGGCCAAAATGGGGCTGGTGGGCAAGCATCTGTCCAAATCGGAATTGAAAAAAATAGAGCCCAAGGTAGATTTTAATGCCGAAGGCGCCATTCTTTGGGAGTGTGACCGACATACCACGCCGCCACTGATCATGAAAAAGATGGTGGAACACTTAGTAAAAGTTGGAGTGGAGATTCATAAAAACGAATCTGTAACCAACCTATCCGTATCGGATGGCAAGATTACAGAAGTAACGACCGATAAAGCATCTTATCGAGCAGAAGAAGTTGTTTTCGCAGCTGGGTCATGGACATCGGGCCTTGCCAAAAAATTAAACCTAAAGCTGCCATTACAGGCGGGAAAAGGATATCGAATCAATGTCGAGGAACCGACCAGTATAAGTATACCGGCCATTTTGATGGAGAAAAAGATAGCCGTTACCCCTATGGAAGGATTTACCCGTTTTGCCGGAACCATGGAATTCTCGGGAATCAACCATAATATTAGAAAGGAAAGGGTAGAAGCCATTGCAAAAGGTGTGGAAGACTATTACAAGGGTTTCCAGATTTCGCAAGAGGCCAAAAGTCAGGCAAAATGTGGCCTACGTCCGGTATCGCCCGATGGTCTGCCGTATATAGGAAGACCTAAAAACATCGGTAATCTGACCATTGCCACAGGCCATGCCATGATGGGGTGGAGCATGGGCCCAGCCACAGGCAAGTTGGTTACCGAACTTATTTCAGGTGATAAAACCTCCATGAACATTTCACCTTTTGACCCCCAGCGTAAATTTTAGGTCATTTCTTGCCTATTGTGGCAGGATATATGCGGTTTAGATTTTTCAGTTGCGTTTTTAACGACTAATTTTACAGTATGAAAAAACACTACACCACTTTATTACTTTTTTCATTCTTTCAGATTCTTGGAATATGGTCTCAAGAGGTACAAATCTTTACAGTAGAGGATTTTGACCTCAAAGGAAGGGTTGAGTCATGTTTGGTTTCTACAGACTATGGCAAGGAATTATTCGAATTTAATAAGGATGGTGTGTTGACCAAGACAGTTACCCAATACAATGATAACGACCAAGACATCACTTACTATAAATATAATAATGGTGAACTGGTTGAAAAACGTATGGAAAGTTATAAGAATAATGTCTTGGATGAATCCACTTCCATGGCCAACTTTTACGAAGTGGATACAATTCCGAACAGAAAAGTTATTGAGAAGATAATTTCTTATGACAAACAGTTTTTAGAGCAAGAACAATATTATTATGATAATAAAGGAAAATTGGTTCGTATTATATCATCCAATGGTGATGGTGTTGATGAAACTACTTTTGAATATTCGGAAATAAAGAATGAGCATACCGTAAGTACATTTACCAATGGAATTTTACAAAAATCAGTCAGGACTTCTACTAAAAAAGGTCCCAATGGAACCCAAGAGGTTATTTTAACCAAGGAGTATATTGATGGTGAGCCCAATACAGCCACTGAAGAAGTTTTTAATAGTAAGGGTAACTTGGTTACTAGCGAAGACTTTTTATATGATATGGTCGAAAGGGAATTTGTTTCACAGAAAAAAAGGTTTTATAACTATACTGCGGAGGGTATTTTGAGCAAAGTCATCAAGAAAACGATAAATACAGAATCTGCGGACAAGTATATTTTTCAATTTGATAGCCATGAACCAAGCAATTGGGTAAAACAGATTGTTGCTCCCGGTAATACCTATATTACCAGAACAATCAAATATTACGAAGAAGAAGCGCCTAAGGAGGAAACTACCAATTAAGTGGAAGTTAAATTAAGTTCTTGATTATTTCCGGTTTAACTTCATGTCCACCTTTAAAAGTGATGATATCTGCCTTACCTTGAAATAAGTTTTCAATTTTTATGTTTTCACCTTTTAATCGGTCCGGGGTCAAATATTCATCCTGGTCACCGTAAATAATTT
Source organism: Allomuricauda sp. (assembly GCA_040285615.1). Lineage (GTDB taxonomy): Bacteria > Bacteroidota > Bacteroidia > Flavobacteriales > Flavobacteriaceae > Flagellimonas. Next base: position 57,389 of record JAVJRL010000009.1, on the reverse strand, counting down.
TTATCTCAGTGGCATTTTGTTCCAAAAATTCAAAATCCGCCGCGGTAAGTTCATTGGGAATACCACCTGCATAAAGTACAACCATTTTGCAGTGAGGTTTTTTACTGGCCAACCATCTGGTAGCTACCGAAACACCTTGCGAAAACCCAAAAAGGATAAGGTTAACATCGTCAGGAAGATTTTCTGCTTCAAGTACAGCATCAATATAATTCAGCACATTTTTTACCTCTGTGGCGGTATTCTCCTTGGTCAACCAACTTGCACCTACATATTTATACTCGTTCTTTAAATAATATTTGGATGGTGCCTGTGGAACAAGAATATAGTTTTCCTCAGGGTGTAAACCATTAAAATACTTTACAAAATAGCGGCTCAAATAACCAATACCGTGAAAAACCAACCATACATTTTTGGTTTTTGGGGTTAATTCATTCTGCGTCAGATAGGTATTCTCAGTGGTGTAGGTAACGGTCTTCTCTGTGTTGGACATGATTGAGGTCACTTGATTAGATATTGCCAAAGCTTTGTGTAATTTTACAAAAAATAGAAGGATGAACGAGCATAAAGAGAAGATTCTGTCCGTTTGCAACCAAATTTGCAAGGACACATTAATGGAAACTTTGGATATTACCTATATTGATGTAGGTGAAAATTTTCTTCTGGCCAAAATGCCCGTTACACCAAAGGTACACCAACCAGATGGTGTGCTTCACGGTGGTGCATCCGTAGCACTTGCCGAAAGCGTGGGGAGCGCAGCATCCTATATTTTCTTGGACGGTCAAAAGTTTTTTGTTCGTGGGATTGAAATTGCTGCAAACCATGTTCGTTCCATAAAAGAAGGCTTTGTGTATGCCAAGGCGTCCATGCTCCATAAAGGACGAACCACCCAGCTTTGGGAGATAAAAATTACGGACGAGGAGGGTAATCTGATTTCCAATTGTAAACTGACAACCATTGCACTACCCAGAAAATAAAGAGCTTCAAGAAGTTTTTGAAAGGGTTGAATCTTGCCTTGAAAACGGCATGCCTTTTGCCATTTATCGAAAACCTAACCACAAGGAGTTACTGGCAGTTTTTCAATCTGACCAAGAGCTTGTGGTCTCCACTGATTTTACGGAAAGGGGATTTGTTTTTGCCCCTTTTGATAAAGAAAATGAAGCTGTTCTTATTCAACCTGATGAGATTTGGAAGGGAGAATTTATATTGGACGAAGCACCAATAAACTCTGAAATTTCTCTAGATGAAACGGGAAAAGAAGACCATTTGAATTTGGTTAAAAGCGGAATCCAGGAAATCGAAAAAGGAAGGTTGCAAAAAGTTGTTCTTTCCAGAAAGATAGAAGTACCGATCACAAAGGAGCCTACTCAAATTTTCAAAACGCTACTTCATCATTACCCCAATGCTTTTGGATATCTTTTTCATCATCCTAAAGTTGGAACATGGTGCGGCGCAACTCCCGAAACCTTGGTAAAAGTAAAAGATAAGCAATTGCAAACCATGTCCTTGGCCGCAACTTTGACGTTCGTTGAAAACGAGGAGCCAAAATGGGGCAGTAAAGAGATTGAGGAACAGCAAATGGTTTCGGAATACATCGGGGATAAACTGGCTCACACCATGGAACGTTTGGAAATAGACGAAGCCGAATCGGTAAGGGCAGGCAACCTTTGGCATTTACGTTCCGAGGTGCGCGGCACCATGCTAGCTGATCTAAAGGTGAAAAAGGTGATCAATGCTTTGCACCCCACTCCGGCAGTTTGTGGAATTCCCACGGGCGAAGCACAACAATTTATTCAAGCCAATGAGAACTACAAAAGAACCTTCTATACAGGATTCTTGGGTGAATTGAATTTAAGTTCTCGAGGAGAACTGTCTTTGTTTGTTAACCTTAGATGTATGCAGTTAGAGAACGACAAAGCTTCCATTTTTGTTGGCGGAGGTATAACGGGGGCATCCGACCCCGAGAGCGAATGGATTGAGACGCAAAACAAAAGTAAAACCATGTTGAGCATTCTGTAAATTGAAGCTCTAGATTGTGGTATTTTACCGTCTAGATGATGTATTTTTGTATTCCATGATGTACTCAGATATACCTTCTGCACAAACCTTGGTACTGTATTTCAAATCAAGGGGAGTTAAAAACATTGTTATCTCACCAGGGTCCAGAAATGCACCATTGACCATAAGTTTTACCAAGAATCCTTTTTTTAAATGCTTTAGTATTGTAGACGAACGTTGTGCTGCTTTTTTTGCCATGGGCATGGCGCAGCATTTGCAGGAACCTGTTGCCGTACTTTGTTCATCGGGCAGTGCCATGTTGAATTTTTATCCAGCCGTTGCCGAAGCTTATTATAGTGATATTCCTCTTATCGTGGTTTCTGCGGATAGACCAAGTTACCGAATTGATATTGGAGATGGCCAAACGATAAGACAAGAGAATGTGCTGCAAAATCATATTGGCTACTCCGCTAATTTGAAGCAGGATATCGCTCACGCAACAGGCACTATTTCAAAATATGGCAAGTTTCTACTGGAACAAAGTCAAGAGGAAATACAAGAGCATAATGAAGAGGAAATTGCCAAAGCGCTTTCTGTGGCTTTTGATGAAAAATATCCCGTTCATATCAATATTCCGTTTGAAGAACCTTTGTACGGCAGGGTAAAGGAGCCTTCGATAAAGATTCAAGACCTTGATAAAGGTTTTATGGAAGATATTTTAAACGATGAGAATTGGGAAGAGTTGGCGAAGGTTTGGCGAAAAAGCTCCCGAAAAATGGTTTTGGTGGGAGTAAATCAACCCAATGCGATTGAAGCTGAGGTTTTGGAAGCTGTAGCCAAGGACCCCAACACCTTGCTATTCACCGAGACTACGTCCAATTTGCATCATCCTGAATTTTATGAGAGCATTGATAGCATTATTGCCCCTATTGAAAAATCCGAAAACAGGGAGGAGTTCTTCAAGACATTACAACCTGACTTGTTGGTGACATTCGGGGGCCTGATAGTTTCCAAGAAAATTAAAGCCTTTTTGCGTGAGTATAAGCCAAAACAGCATTGGCATGTGGATATCAAAAAAGCAAACGATACTTTTTATTGCTTAACAAAACATATCAGAACAACTCCAAATCATTTTTTCAAAGAAGTTGTTTCTGCGGAAATTGAACCATTAAGTGATTTTAAAATATTTTGGGAAAGGAAAAAGGATGGCTACGAAGCAAAACGGGATGCCTATCTCAAGGAAATTCCATTTTCAGATTTTACCGCTTTTGACGAAATCATCAAAAAAATACCCAAAGGGTATCAGGTGCATTTGGCAAATAGCTCCACAGTAAGGTATGCGCAGCTTTTCCCAATGGACTCATCATTAAATGTATTCTGTAATCGTGGCACAAGTGGAATTGATGGTACCACATCAACAGCGGTGGGCAGTTCTATTTACAGTAAAGTGCCAACATTGCTTCTAACGGGCGACCTAAGTTTCTTTTACGATAGCAATGCTTTGTGGAACAAGTATATACGTCCAGATTTCAGGATTGTTCTTATTAATAATTCGGGCGGTGGGATTTTTAGAATTTTGCCAGGCAAGGAGGATACGGAAGAATTTGAAACCTTTTTTGAGACCAGTCATGAATTATCTGCTAAACACTTGGCAAACATGTACGGTTTTGAGCATATCAGTGTAGAAAATGAGGTAGAATTAGAAGACAGGTTGAAGGAATTTTATTCAAAATCCAATCAACCAAAAATCTTGGAAGTGGCCACACCGCGAGTATTGAACAATAAAATTTTGCTTGGGTACTTCGATTTCATATCTTAGAACCTCAGCTATAAATCAAATAAGAACACTAACAAATTATGAGTAAAAGAGACGAATTAATAGAAAAGTACGCTGAGGACATCAAAAGCAAATTTGGGCAGACTCCGGACATGGATTTGTTGACCAAAGTTGCTATAGGATTGGGACCGGCTATTTACAACTTGGACGCTTCCAAAGTTTCTGGGTCCGACGATAAGGAATTGGAAACGGTTAAGAACAATTTCTTGATTAAAAAATTGGGTCTTGCCGATACCCCTGCTTTAATGGAATCCATCAATAGTGTTATTGATGCGTATGGGAGGTCAGAAAAAAATAAACATCGTGCGGTCATCTATTATATGTTGGCCAAGCACTTTGGAAAAGAATCGGTTTATAATTAGGATTACGACCTATAAAAAAAGAAGTTGCTCGTAATTGGGCAGCTTTTTTTATACCCGTTTTTTACAACTACCTTTGCCCTATGATAGAATTGGGAAATTACAATACCCTTAAAGTCCTAAGAAGTACCAGTATAGGACTCTTTTTAGGTGATGATGAGGGCACGGAAATACTTTTGCCAAACAAGTATGTTCCCGAAGATTTTGAAATAGATCAGGATTTGGAAGTCTTTTGTTATCTGGACAATGCAGAGCGTCCCATATCCACTACTTTAAAACCCAAGATAATCCGCAATGGGTTTGCCTATTTAGAAGTGGTCGAAGTGGGAGCGTACGGTGCCTTTTTGGATTGGGGATTGGAAAAGCATCTTCTTGTTCCCTTTAGGGAACAGTCCGAAAGAATGGAAGATGGGAACAAATATATTGTTCATTGTTATATGGACGAGGAAAGTATGCGCCTTACAGGGTCGAGTAGGGTAGATAAGTTTCTTTCAAATGAAAGTTTGGATTATAATCATAATGACTTAGTGGATCTTTTGGTATATCGTAAAACCCCATTAGGTTGGGAGGTCATTGTGGACAACATGCACAAAGGACTCATTTTTGATAGCGATATTTTTAAACCGGTTTCAGTCGGAGACCGATTAAAAGGATACATCAAAAATGTAAGGGATGATAAAAAAGTGGATATCTCTCTGCAACCCATTGGTGAAAAAATGTTGGAGCCCACTGCCAAAATGATCTTGGACAAACTTGAAGAGAATAGTGGATTTTTACCGCTTCATGATAAATCATCGCCAGAGGAAATAAAGAAAACACTGCACTTGAGCAAGAAGGCTTTTAAAAAAGGTGTTGGGATTTTATATCGCCAACGTAAAATCAACATTCAAGATGATGGAATTCATTTAATTTAATTAAAAAAATCCAACAAGACCAGATTATTTAAAGCTTTACAGCCTTAAAGTTTTTTTCTTTCTGCAAAATCTCTATTTTTGTATAGATTCAGATTAACTTATTGGTTGTTATGTTTTTAGCATAGCATATAATTATAACCCCCTTCACAATATGCCTTTTATTGAAGAAAGTGATTTGTTGGACCTTCATAAGGATATAGATAAGGCCCAGATTATCAACGAAAGACTTCTAGACCAAATAAAATACAAGAATAAAGATCTTCGTAAAATAAAACTGCAACGGAACATTCTTTTGGGGTTTGTAGGGCTTTTTGTGATAGGTACATTGGCTATTACTTCCTTCACGGCCGGGCTAAGCAGCAAGCAATCATTTGAGAATCAAGGTAATCTCTTAGTGTCCATAGATAGTTTGGATGTAATCAAGGCAAGGATAGATAACCTGAAATCCCAGAACGAAGAGCTGAGTTTGGTTAAAGAATTCTATTTGGCAAAAGAGTTTTTAAATAAGGAAAAAATCTATTCTGTTCAGGTGAAATCTTTTGTTGAAAATAATGTAACCTTGGCTTCCGAGGCACTGACCAATACTCTTTTTGTAAAAACAAATCCATTTTATGCGTATTCACTAGGAAATTTTGAAACTCTGGAAGAAGCGCAAAAATTTAGAAAACAATTGGTTCAAATGGGTTTTAATGATGCATTTGTCGCCTCCTACCAAGATGGTCAAAGAGTTAAAATAGAAGATCCGTATTAATCTTGGGAAATACAAAGGCTTGGATACAAGCTGCTAGGCTACGTACACTTCCTCTTTCTTTATCAGGAATTATTGTTGGTACTGCATTGGCCGTTTTGGATGGTCAATTTGACCTTCCCATATTTATTTTGGCCCTTTTGACCACTGTCGGTTTTCAGGTCACCTCCAATTTTGCCAACGATTATGGTGATGGGGTAAAGGGAACGGACAATAAAGATAGAATAGGCCCGGCAAGGGCACTGCAAAGTGGTTCCATCACAAGAAAATCGCTCAAAACAGGAATTATTATCTCTATTCTTATCAGTATGGCGATTGCCTTGACTCTTATTTACTTTGCTTTTGGCAAAGAGAACCTTACTTACATTCTTGTTTTTTTTGTGCTTGGTCTTTTGAGTATCTGGGCGGCCATAAAATATACCGTAGGTTCCAATGCTTACGGTTATAAGGGTATGGGAGACCTTTTTGTATTCTTGTTCTTTGGTTTATTGGGGGTATTGGGTAGTATGTTTTTATACACCAAATCACTGGATTGGGGTCCACTTTTACCAGCGGTTGCCATAGGTTTTTTGTGCGTTGCAGTATTAAATTTGAACAATCTACGTGACGCTGTATCCGATAAAAAACATGGGAAGATTACCATGGTAGTCCAGATGGGTTTTGAAAATGGTAAACGCTATCATTTCCTTTTGATTTTTGGAGCTTTGATTTGCTTTTCTACCTATCTCTGGATAGAAGATTTTGGTTTGAAACAATCATTTTTTATGTTGGCCTTTGTGCCATTATTGATTCACTTAAGAAAAGTATTGGGAACCAAAAACCCAGGTAGTTTGGATCCAGAACTTAAGAAAGTAGCGTTGAGTACCTTTTTGCTGGCTATTTTATTCTTCATTTCAGTCAATATTTTTTTGTAAATTTGATTAACAACCAAATAAACTTTAAGGAACTTGGAACATCCGATAAAAATTTTAATCGTAGAGGATAATGTTATCATCGCAGATGACATGCAATCCATGCTAGAGGAAATCGGCTATGAAATTGTTGACAATGTCATAGTGTACGAACAGGCAGTAGATGTATTAAAGAACAACCATGTTGATTTGGTGTTGATTGATATTATCTTGGCATCGGACAAAACCGGTATTGACCTTGGTAAGCATATTCGTGAGACTTATAATATTCCATTTATATTCGTTACCTCTAACTCTGACAGGGCAACAGTTGAAAACGCTAAAACGGTAAAGCCAGACGGTTATTTGGTAAAACCTTTTGAACAACAAGACCTTTATACATCGATAGAAATAGCCCTTTCCAATTTTAACTATGCTAAAAAAGGAGTGAGTAAAATGGAGGACGAAGAAGCTGCAGATGAAATAACTTCCAACTCGGTATTAAAGGATTCCATCTTTGTAAAGAAGCAACATCTTTATTATCGGATTCAATTTACCGACATCCAATTTATAAAAGCGGATAATGTTTATTTGGAGGTAAATACGGTGGACAAAAAGTTTTTGGTTCGGTCGCCACTGAAGGATTATTTGGAGAAACTGCCAAAGAACAAATTCTATAGGGCGCATAAATCATACATTGTAAATGTAGACCATATCGATGCCATCAATTCTAAAGATATTATGATCAACAATAATCTTATTCCTATATCCAAGGATTTTAAGGAGTTTATTCTTTCATCAATGAACAGTTAATGTTCCCTCAATTTAAAGAATATTAAAAAGTGCCCATTGGGCACTTTTTTTTGCGCCATGTTTTTATTGTAAGATGACCACAACTTTTAAAGAGTTCACAACAATATTTTTATTCACACTTTCAATACCCATACTTTAGCAATGTAATAATTCAGAAAGTAATTTTTTCATTTTCATATAGTGTTCTCGTAAAAGGGTCTTGTTGTAAAAAGCAGGGCCTTTTTCAATTTAATACCCTTTATGTCAATTGGCGTACTCCATGAAAAGCATAAAACATCGATAAAATACAAATTCACATACAAGCTTTACCTTTTCACAACAGAAATTGACACTTTCACAACAATAGTGGTCAACTCTTTCCTTTGGAATTTAATTTTGTAACCAAACTAACGTTCTTTATATACCCCATACATTGAAATTCAGTTAACTGTTTTATTTTTTTAAATTGAATTGGTTATCGGGGCAATAAAGAAAAAAGGGCACGATAATAATATAGGGCAACGCAAAGCGCGGTCACTGTATCAATTAAATTAATGGGACGTTACGTAAGACTTTTATTTACCTCGGTATTTTTTATTTTTCTTTTCTCCGCATCGGCTCAAACCATTGCCGATGAAGAAGAAAGTACTCTGAAAGAATTTCAGGATACCAATCAACCTTCTCAGCGTTTCAATGTTTTTTTCAACTCATTGGACCGATATAATGTAAATTCCGCTTACGATTGGCTTGATACGATTAAAATTTACTTGTCCAATGCACAAAAGACGGAAGATACCACTGCAACCAGGCTTTACAAAGTAATGCAGGCCCAAGTCTACAATGATTTAGGAGAGTATGATAAGAGTACCGCCCTTGCCAAAGAACTCTATGATATTAAGGATTCGCTGGATGCGGATTCGCAAAGAGTGGTTTTGGATGTTCTTGATGATAACTACGCCAATCTCCAATTGTTCGATAAACAAATAGAAATTAGAAAACAAAAACGTGAGTTGGGTCTGACCAATAACGTTTCCTTTTATGATATCTACAGTAATTTAGGGCTATACAGAAAGGCAAGGAACCAATACATTATGGAGGTGAAGCCAACCATAGCGGACAATGATTCGTATGGTTTGGCAAAATACCATAGTAAGGTCGGTAATTACCTAAGATTGGATGATTCCGCCCCAACGGCCTTGAGCGAGTTAAAAAAGGCCAAAGCTTATTTAGACGTATACGTCAATGATATTTCTACCCAAAAAAGTGAATCCGATATTTTTGAAAGTGAAATATTAAAAGCAGAAATAGAAGGTAACATTGCTAAATGTCATGTAATGCTTGGTGAGTATGAGGTGGCAATACCTCTTTTGGAAACAAGTATCGAAACCCTTAAGAAATCTTCAAATAACAAGAACCAAAGCGAGGTGGTAGATAACACTCTTTTCTTGGCTGAGGCTAATTTACAAATGGACCGTTTTGCAGCGGCTAAAAAACATCTCGATGTAGATTTTGATAATATTACAGTCCTACAGACTATTAAAAAAAATAGTTTGTTGGCAGCTTTCTACGATAAGGTAGAGAACTACAAAAATGCATCCATTTACTACAAACGAAATGAACGAATCAAAGATTCGTTGGCCAAAAAGCAGTCGGCACTTATAAAACAGCAATTGGTTACAATTGTTGCCAATGAAGATTTAGAAAACTCCCAAAGGTTGATAGACGAGCAAAAGCGAATCAACGAATTGGCCAGGAGTGAGATGAAAGCCAAGGATGAACGAATCAATTTGGTGTTCATTTCCTTAATATTTACACTTTTGGGTTTTGCAGGGTTGGTGTATGCCTACCTAAAAAGTATAAAGAACCAACGTTTGATCGCGGAGCAAAAGCATATTATAGAAAACTCCCTTGTGGAAAAAGATTCTCTCTTAAAGGAAATACACCATAGGGTAAAGAACAATCTTCAAATGGTATCCAGTTTGTTGAGCCTTCAGACAAAGAATACACGAAGTAAGGCTGCAATTGAGGCATTGGAGGAAGGAAAAAGTAGGGTAAAGGCCATGGCCTTGATTCACCAAAAATTATATCAGAACGATGATCTTTCGGTGATAGAAATGCAAGGTTATATCGAAAGTCTGATCAATAGTGTGCAATCCGTTTACAAAAAAGGAGGCCATAACATTAGTATTACGATTGATGCAGAAGGAACTGAATTGGATATTGACCGTGCTATTCCGTTTGGTTTGATTTTAAACGAATTGGTGTCCAATTCTTTCAAATATGCTTTTCCTGAGAATGATGACGATGGTAAAATATATATCCATTTGCGTAAAAATGGGGATCAAGGCTACTTTGAATACACTGATAATGGGATAGGACTTCCTGAAGACACCGATGAACGCGCACATTCCTCCATGGGTATTCGTCTTATTAATCGTTTGGTGAATCAACTTCAATCCAAATTAAACGTGGATAGGCAAGTAGAAGGCGTGCGCTTCTGGTTCAACTTTAGTTGATGCTAACGTACCTGACTTTTCAATACCATTTTATGCAGTAGTTTAGGGAAGAAGCGTTTCAGGTAGACTCCTTTAATTTCTTTTCCCCCAACATATACTTCAAACTTTTCCTTTTCAATAGCTAAAATCATTTTTTTTGCTGCCAATTCTGGGGTAATCCCATTTTGCGTAGCAATATCATCATTTATTTGAGGAGATCCATCAGCAGTCAAAGCATTTTTCGCAACATTCGTCTGTACAAAGCCAGGACAGACCATCGTAACCTTTATACCGTCTTTTTCGTGCTCCATTCGCATCACATCAAAAAAACCATGTAATGCATGTTTAGCTCCGCAATACCCTGAACGATAGGGAGAGCCAAATTTGCCCATTAAGCTGGTCACTGTTACAAAATGTCCGGATTTATTGGTAATAAAGTAAGGTAAAATAGCTTTTGAAAGTGCTACTGTACCTAAATAATTAATATCCATGAGTTGCTCATAGACTTCCAATTTGGTGTCTTTGATCAAGGAGCGCTGGCTAATCCCGGCATTGTTGACCAAAATATCCACCTTACCATAAAAAGAAATGGCTTTTTGAGCGAGATTAAGTGTCTCTTCATGGTTTTTGAGGTCTAAGGGTAGAATGGAAATATTGTCGCCGCCTCCACACAGTTCTTTTACTTTCATAAGCTCGTCTTTCCGTCTTGATGAAATAATCAAATTACAGGAATATGAACTCAATGCCATGACCAAACTTTTACCTATACCTGAAGAAGCCCCGGTTACCCAAATGGTTTTTCCATTGATACTTGCCATAAGTGCTGTTTTAGTTTTAAAATATACTTAAATTTGGTCTACTTCATGAAAGCAAACTATAAAAAGTATACCCTCAATTTTAAAGTCCCCAGTGGTACCTCACGAGGAGTGATGACCGAAAAAGAAACCTGGTTCATTATCCTAAATAATGATCAAGCAAACTTTGGAATAGGGGAGTGTGGTATTTTAAGGGGATTGAGTGCTGATGACATTCCCGATTACGAACAAAAACTCAAATGGACATGTGACAATATTCATTTGGGGAAAGAAGAACTCTTACATGGTTTAAGAGAGTATCCATCCATTCAGTTTGGGTTGGAACAGGCCTTTTTGTCTTTACATTCTCAAAACCCATTTGAACTTTTCCCCTCGGGTTTTACCCAGAAAGAATCGGCCATACCTATAAATGGATTAATATGGATGGGAGATGAAGCTTATATGCTGAAACAATTGGAACAAAAAATAAAAGATGGTTTTGGATGCATCAAAATGAAGATAGGTGCCATTGACTTCGAAAAAGAAGTATCCATCCTTAAATCCATAAGAGAAAATTTTTCCCCAGAAGAAATCGAACTACGTGTGGATGCAAATGGAGCTTTTTCACCTTCAGAAGCCATGGAAAAACTGGAAAGGTTATCTGCATTTAAAATGCACTCCATTGAACAACCGATAAAAGCCGGGAAATGGAATGAGATGGCACAATTATGTGAAAACACACCTTTGCCCATTGCTTTGGATGAGGAATTAATCGGAGTTTTTGATGTAACGGAAAAAGCGAAATTGCTACAAACAATTCAACCTCAATATATAATATTGAAGCCAAGTTTGGTAGGTGGGATAAAGGGTAGCCAAGAATGGATTGGACTTGCCGAAAAACAAAACATTGGTTGGTGGATTACAAGTGCTCTGGAGAGTAATATTGGGTTAAATGCAATAGCACAGTACACATATTACTTAAACGCTACGATGCCACAGGGCTTGGGTACTGGGAGTCTTTTCACCAATAATATAGAAAGTCCTTTGGAAGTAGCCGAGGGTAAACTTTTCTACAGACAATCTAATGCCTGGGATATGGATTTAATACAAGAAATATGTACATAGAACAAGGATATAAGGGAAATGAAGGCCTTTGGAAGTATTTGGTACTGCCAGTAGGTTTTATAGGTTTTATGATTTGGAACTATATCATGACCATAAACTCTGCCGTAAGTGTCGACGAACTCACTCAACAGATTATTGATCAATTTGGAACCAACTTGGTGTTGATTATGTTATTGGCACCTTTGGTGGTTGGTTTTTTCGTGGTTTTGGGTTGGACGTTGTTGGTCCACCAACAATCTATCACCTCGTTGACCACCTCACGAAAAAAAATCGACTGGAAACGAATTATATACTCCTTTGTACTATGGGGGGGCGTCACCATTTTCCTCACAGGTATCGATATCTACTTTTCACCGGAGAAATACGAGCTGAATTTTAATCTTATAAAATTTATTCCACTGGCTATTATAGCCATATTACTGATACCACTCCAGACCAGTTTTGAAGAATATTTGTTCAGGGGCCACATGATGCAGGGAATTGGACTTATGGCCAAAAACAGATGGGTTCCATTGGTAGTTACCTCTACCTTGTTTGGTTTAATGCATGCTGCAAACCCTGAAGTTGAAAAACTGGGTTTTGGAATCATGATCTATTATATAGGTACAGGATTCTTTCTTGGAATTTTGACTTTAATGGATGAAGGCTTGGAATTGGCTCTGGGATTTCATGCAGCCAATAATTTGATTACGGCCTTGTTGGTTACTTCGGATTGGACGGCATTTCAAACGGATTCAATCTATAAAGATATATCACAACCCGTATTGGGCTGGGATGTGCTGATTCCCGTATTTGTGGTTTATCCTATCCTATTGTTTGCTTTCTCAAAAAAATATGGCTGGAAAAACTGGAAGAATCGACTTTTTGGAAAAGTGTTGACCAAAGAAGAATTTGTAGCATTGACCGATGAAGCATCCGACTTGGCATAAAATACATTCAGAGTTTAGATTAAACGATATTCCGTATAGTTTTGAAAGTCTTTCTCAAATAAGCGAAGACCTCGTTGAAAAGGGAAAACCTTTTCAAAAATTAATTGGAGATTTTTTATTGGATTGGGTTTCAGATAGACCAGTTGTTGAAGTAACAACTTCGGGGTCTACGGGCAAACCTAAAACTATAGTGCTCAAAAAGGAGCATATGGTAAATTCCGCATTGGCTACAGGGGAGTATTTTCAATTACAACCCAAACAAAAAGCACTTTTATGTCTTCCTTGCACAGGTATTGCAGGCAAAATGATGTTGGTCAGAGCCATGGTCCTAGGCTTGCATTTGTATTATGTGGAACCTTCATCATCCCCATTGCCTGAAAACAGCAAAATTTATGATTTTGTAGCCATGGTGCCGTTGCAGGTGCAAAATTCATTAAATCAATTAAGTAGGATACAAACTTTGATTATTGGGGGTGCACCGGTAGATTCAAGTTTGCGTAGCCAGCTCGTCAAACTATCTGTCCGAGCTTTCGAAACCTATGGCATGACGGAAACCATCACACACATTGCCGTAAAAAGAATTGCGGAAGGTTCAACAAACTATTTTGAAACCCTGCCCAATGTTTTTGTAGCTCAAGATAATAGGGAGTGCCTTGTAATTGACGCCCCAAAAATTTCGTCAGAGAAAGTGGTTACCAATGATTTGGTAGAACTAATCAATAATACCCAATTTAAATGGCTTGGGAGGTACGATTCCATTATAAATTCCGGTGGTGTTAAATTGGTTCCAGAAACAATTGAAGAAAAACTTTCAACCATAGTAGAATCTCGTTTTTTTGTAGCAGGCTTACCCGATAAAACCCTGGGTCAACGATTGGTGTTGGTTGTAGAGGGGAAACCAATCAATGAACAAGAATTGCTTCAAAATATTAAAGAGTTAAAAGATATCTCAAAATACGAAGTGCCCAAGGAGATTTACTTTATGAAATCATTCACCGAGACGTCAACGCAAAAGATAGACCGAAAAAAAACAATAAAACAAGTAATTTAAGTTTCGTACATTAAAATCTCAAAAAATCAACCATGCGAAAAACCATCAAACTAGTACTTCTGTTCTTACCTTTTATTGCCATCTCTCAACAAATACTACCCGAAGTGGAAAGAGCCATGGTGGTAGACGAAATCCTTGAAGAACGTTTTAATGTCCTACTTCCCCAATTAATGGATGATGCAGAATTGGATATGTGGGTATTGATATCCAGAGAGTACAACGAAGACCCTGTGCTCCGGACCATGCTGCCTGCAAAATGGCTGAACGCAAGAAGAAGAACCATACTTCTTTTTTATAGGAACAAGGATAAAAATACCATAGAAAAACTAGCTGTTGCCCGATACAATATTGGTAAGAGCATCATCTCGGCTTGGGATAAGGAAATAGAACCAAATCAATGGAAAAGATTAATGCAGTTGATTACGGAACGAAATCCTGATAAAATCGGCCTCAATTTTTCTAAAGATCATAATATTGCCGATGGTTTGGATAAAACTGATTATGACGAGTTCATGGCCAATCTTCCCAAAAAATATCAATCCAAAGTGGTGTCTGCGGAACAATTGGCAGTGCGATGGATTGAGACGCGCACACCGAGGGAAATGACGATTTTTAATCAGTTGACGGATATCACCCACGATATTATCGCGGAAGCTTTTTCGGAAAAAGTGATTACTCCGGGAATTACTACGACAACGGAAGTAGAATGGTGGATGCGCCAAAAAGTGACCGATTTAGGTTTGGAAACTTGGTTTCACCCTACCGTGGACGTTCAACGAACAAGTGAAGAACTGGTAGGACACCTCTATTCATTCTCGGGAAGACCCGACGATGAAGTCATTCAACGCGGCGATTTATTGCATTGTGATTTTGGAATCACTTACTTGCGTTTGAACACCGACTGCCAAGAACTGGCCTACGTATTAAAACCGGAAGAAACCGAAGCACCTTCTTTTTTGGTAAATGCTTTGTATGATGGCAACCGAGTACAAGACTTTTTAACTCAAAATATGGTTGAGAGTAGGGTAGGAAACGATATTTTGGCCAAGACATTGCAACAAGCGAAAGCTGCGGGGCTGCAGCCATCCATTTATACGCATCCGTTAGGAGCTTATGGCCATTCCGCAGGAACCACCATCGGTATGTGGGACGCCCAAGGCGGTGTAATGAAAGATGATGGCGAAAACTATCCCTTGAATCCCAATACCGCTTACGCCATTGAGTTGAATGCCACGGTAAACATCCCCGAGTGGAACCGAGATATCCGTATAATGTTGGAAGAGCCTGGCTTTTTTGGCGAAGATGGATTTCGGTACATTAATGGTAGACAAACAGAGTTAATGTTGATTCCTAGACCAAAATCGCACTTAGGAAACTGATCGTATTTTTCGTAAATTTAGTAATCACCTAATTTTCAAGTTGCTATGAGATTACTGATTTTCGCGGGATTTTTCCTTTTGTTTTCTGGTTTGACCTTTGGTCAAAAAAATATAACAGGTCGTGTTACGGACGGTAAATCGACATTGTCCAATGTTCAGATTGCCAATTTAACTTCGGGAAGTAAAACTACTTCGGATGCCGAGGGTCAATATCAAATGATGGCGGAACCCCGTCAAGAACTCCAATATACCTATATGGGTATGGATACCGTAACGATCATGGTGGAGGATGTTACTCGAATTCTCAATGTAAAAATGAACCCCAAGGTTGAGGAGTTGGACGAGGTAACGGTATCTAAAACTATCTTAAAAGGTCAAAAGGAAATGAAATTGCAATATGATTCCAATCCAAATATTGTAAAATCAGCCTTTGGTTTTATAGATAAGGAAGCCTCAGCCTTTTCAATGCGAATTCTCGACGAGGAAGAATTAAATCAAGAACCCAACTTAAGTTGGGCCATTCAAGGTCAATTTGCTGGAGTTAAATCATACTGCAGTCCAAAGGGAGAACTTATTGTATCCATGAGAGGACCACAAAGTATAAATTCTCCCAGAAAAGCGGTTTTTGATGTGGATGGAATGGTTTTAAGTAGGGTGGATTGTTATCAGTTTGTTGGAAACATTAAGAGGATGGCTTTCATTCCATCATTGAAGGCAACTTCTCTTTACGGTACAATTGGTTTAGGGGGCGTTGTGATAATCAACACGAAAACTGGAACCATTACCCCTAGAGAAAACAATAAACCTTATGATCGTGCAAAGCTTCGCAATAACTTTGTAGAGGAAGGCGGTGTTACAGAAAATGTGACTGATCAGACGTTGCCCAATTATTCGAAACAGCTTCGTCAAAGTAACTCACTTGCAGAAGCAAAAACCATATACAGCAACAACCGGGCTACTTATGGTAATCATCCTCATTTTCTTTTAGATTCCTACGCATATTTTTATAAGGAGCGTGGAGAAGAGTCCTATGCGAATGAAATTATGGAAAGATTAGTTCAGGTTACGGATAAAAACCCTGTTATGCTCAAAGCCCTGGCCTATACCTTGGAGAGTGAAAATAGATATGAAAAAGCACATGAAATCTACAAAAAAGTGTATACCCTAAGACCCGATTATGCCCAAAGTTTTATAGATGTGGCCAATAGCTATCGCAATCTGGGTCAACCAAAATCTGCGACCACCTTATATGCCAGACATGCTTATCTTCAAGATGAAGGAATGCTGCCGATCGATAGTATGGAATTGGGAACCATAATGAAACGAGAGATGCAGAATTTGTTCACGTTGGAGAATAGCACTTTAAAAATCAAAAATAGAAAGAAAGCTAAGGACGACGGCTTCTCAACTAGACTTGTTTTTGAATGGAATGATTCAGAAGCGGAATTCGACCTTCAATTTGTAAATCCAGGCAACCAATATTTTAACTGGAAACATACCTTGGCCGAAATGCCGGAAAGAATCCAATCCGAAAAGAGATTGGGTTATTCCATGGCCGACTTTTTACTGGATGATGAATTGCAAGGCAACTGGAAAGTAAATGCCACCTATCATGGCAACAAGCAATTAACGCCTTCCTATTTAAAAGTGACGATTTATCGCAATTATGGTAGCAAGTTGCAAAGCAAGGATATAAAAGTCTATCGTTTGGGCACAAAGGGGGCCAATCAGCATTTGTTCGACTTTTATCTTCCCTCAAGAGTTGCCAAAAGTAAATAAAGGCTATACCTGCAGTACCCCCATATTAAACTTTTTCTCGATAGGGGCATGGTTAGCCGCATCAATACCCATCGAAATCCATTTACGGGTGTCCAGCGGGTCAATTATGCCATCTGTCCAAAGTCGGGCCGCCGCGTAGTAAGGTGATATTTGGTCATCATACCGCTGTTTAATTTTATCAAATAGCTCTTTTTCTTTTTCGGCATCAACAGGTTTGCCACTTTTTTCCAAGCTGGCCTTTTCAATCTGCATAAGAACTTTCGCAGCTGAATTTCCACTCATCACCGCAAGTTCGGCACTTGGCCAAGCTACGATCAATCTTGGATCATAAGCCTTGCCGCACATGGCGTAGTTACCAGCACCGTAACTATTTCCTATTACAATGGTAAATTTTGGTACTACGGAATTACTCACGGCATTTACCATTTTAGCACCATCTTTTATAATACCTCCGTGCTCACTTTTGCTACCTACCATAAAACCGGTAACGTCTTGCAAAAACACGAGTGGTATCTTTTTTTGATTACAATTCGCAATAAATCGGGTGGCCTTGTCAGCTGAGTCGGAATAAATTACTCCTCCAAATTGCATTTCACCCTTTTTAGTCTTGACCACCTTGCGCTGATTGGCCACAATGCCCACGGCCCAACCATCAATTCTGGCATAGCCTGTTAAGATAGTTTTGCCATAGCCTTCTTTGTATTGTTCAAATTCGGAATCGTCCACCAATCGCTTTATGATTTCCAGCATATCGTATTGGTCACTTCTGGAAGCGGGTAAAATACCGTAGATGTCTTCTGGGTTTTCAGCAGGTTTTTTGGCTTCTACACGATTATATCCTGCTTTATCAAAATCACCAATTTTATCAACAATATTCCTTATTTTATCCAGAGCATCTTTATCATCTTTGGCCTTGTAGTCGGTTACCCCACTAATTTCTGAATGGGTTGTGGCTCCACCCAAGGTTTCGTTGTCAATACTTTCACCAATAGCGGCTTTTACCAAGTAGCTCCCTGCTAAAAAGATACTGCCCGTTTTGTCAACTATCAGTGCTTCGTCACTCATGATCGGCAAGTAAGCACCACCTGCCACGCAACTTCCCATCACTGCAGCAATTTGGGTAATTCCCATACTGCTCATCACGGCATTGTTCCTGAAAATACGCCCAAAATGTTCTTTATCGGGAAATATTTCATCTTGCATGGGTAGGTATACTCCAGCACTGTCCACCAAATAAATAATCGGCAGCTTGTTTTCAATGGAGATTTCTTGTGCCCGTAGATTTTTCTTTCCCGTTATGGGAAACCAAGCACCGGCTTTTACCGTGGCATCGTTGGCAACTACTACGCATTGTTTGCCCTGTACATACCCAACTTTTACTACTACGCCGCCAGATGGGCATCCACCGTGTTCCTCGTACATATCTTCACCTGCAAAGGCACCTATTTCAATGGATTGGGCACCATCATCTAGCAAATAATCAATGCGTTCCCGTGCGGTCATTTTGCCCTTTGAATGGTGTTTTTCGATACGGCTTTTACCACCGCCGAGCTTCACTTTGGCCAGTCTACGCTTTAGGTCTGAAAGTTTTAATTTATTATGGTCTTCGTTTTTATTGAAGTTTATGTCCATTCGTATTCAAAATTCATTTAGTTGGTTAAAGATAAGGAGTTATAATTATTACTTTTGGTATATATGGATAACAAAATTAGATGGGGCATTGTGGGCCCAGGAAAAATTGCGAGAAAATTCGTGGAGGATCTTTTGCTTGTGGATGATGCCGAAGTCACAGCGGTAGCATCGCGATCATTGGAAAGGGCTCAGGATTTTTCCAAAGAATATGATGTGGAACATGCATTTGGGAGTTATGATGAATTGTTCCAATCAGGGACAGTTGATGTGGTCTACATTGCCACACCACATAATTTTCATAAAGAGTTATCGGTGAACGCACTTGAAAACGGTATCGGGGTTTTGTGTGAGAAACCGATGGGCATCAATAGAAGAGAAGTGGTGGAGCAGGTGAACGCTTCCAAACAAAACAATGCATTTTTGATGGAAGCCATGTGGTCTCGGTTCAATCCATCCATCAAAAAAGTAAAACAATTGGTTGATGAAGGGGTAGTGGGTGATTTGAAATACATCCATGCAGATTTTGCATTTTACGGTTTGGACAAAGGTTTGGACTCTAGATTGTTGAATCCCAATTTAGCTTCGGGCAGTATATTGGATATAGGTATTTATCCCATTTTTTTATCTTATTTGTTGTTGGGTATGCCAGATGAGATTATGGCCACATCCAAATTCCATGAGAACGGTACCGAACTTCAAACCAGTATGATTTTTGATTATAAAGATGCCCAATCAATCCTTTATAGTGGACTTACAAGCGATTCTAAAATGGAAGCTGAAATATCAGGCACCAAAGGAGAGTTGTTTTTAAAGCCCAGATGGCACGAGGCAGACGAGTATACCTTGGTAAAAGATGAGAAAGCCAACAAGTTTAGTTTGCCTTTAACTGGAATTGGCTACTACTACGAGATTTTGGAAGTTAACCAGTGTTTGAGGGAAAATAAGATTGAAAGTGAGCTATGGTCGCATCAAAATAGCCTGGATTTGTCAGAGTTATTGGATAAGGTCAGGGAAAAATGTGATGTAACTTTTCCTTTTGAAACATAATCCTTAATAATAACTTTACATTATCTCTATTTTTACGATATTTGAAATTCTTCAGAAATATATATAATGGGAATGAATAAAAACACAGTGCTGGCCTATGCCACATGGATTATGATTTTGGTTGGTTTGGGAATGATAGCACTTGGAGCTTTTAAATATGATGAAGTAGCAGGATGGGGCTTTGCTGCTGTTGGAATTGGATTTTTTGCCGTAGCATGGGTGTTCAATGCCCTAAAAGGTAGAGTATAGCCTCTTTTTCAAAAACAATTTAATCTATAGTAGATGTCAGACGATAAAAAAGTCATTTTTTCAATGTCTGGGGTTACTAAGACCTTTAAAACGGCCAATACCCCGGTACTTAAAAATATTTACCTAAGCTTTTTTTATGGAGCAAAGATTGGGATTTTGGGTCTCAACGGTTCGGGTAAGTCTACCTTGCTGAAAATAATTGCTGGGGTTGATAAAAACTACCAAGGTGATGTGGTTTTTTCTCCGGGGTATTCCGTTGGTTATTTGGAGCAGGAGCCTCAACTGGATGAAGATAAAACCGTTTTGGAAGTGGTAAAGGAAGGCGTAGCCGAAACCGTTGCCATTTTAGACGAGTACAATAAAATCAACGATATGTTCGGTCTGCCAGAGGTTTATGAAGATGCCGACAAGATGCAAAAGTTGATGGATAAGCAAGCGGCGCTCCAAGATAAAATAGATGCCTCCAACGCTTGGGAATTGGATACTAAACTGGAGATTGCGATGGATGCCCTTCGTACTCCTGAATCAGATAAGAAAATCAGTGTACTTTCTGGTGGTGAGCGCAGACGGGTGGCGTTGTGCCGTTTGTTGTTGAAAGAACCCGATGTTCTATTGCTGGATGAGCCTACCAACCACTTGGATGCAGAATCGGTACATTGGTTGGAACATCATTTGGCACAATATAAAGGAACTGTAATTGCCGTGACTCACGACCGTTACTTCTTGGATAACGTTGCGGGATGGATTCTGGAATTGGACCGTGGGGAAGGAATTCCGTGGAAAGGAAACTACTCGAGCTGGTTGGACCAAAAAGCAAAACGATTGGAGCAAGAGAGCAAGCAAGCGTCCAAGCGTCAAAAAACACTGGAACGTGAGTTGGATTGGGTTCGCCAAGGTGCCAAAGGTAGACAGGCGAAGCAAAAAGCTCGTTTAAAAAATTACGATAAGCTTTTGAGCCAAGATCAAAAACAGATGGAAGAGAAATTGGAGATCTATATCCCCAACGGACCACGTTTGGGAACCAATGTTATCGAGGCCAAAGATGTAAGCAAAGCCTTTGGAGATAAGCTGCTGTATGAAAACCTGAACTTTAATTTGCCACAAGCAGGAATTGTGGGCATTATTGGTCCGAACGGTGCTGGTAAGACGACAATTTTTAAAATGATCATGGGTGAGGAAACTCCCGATAAAGGTGAATTTGTGGTTGGTGAAACTGCAAAACTGGCCTATGTGGACCAATCCCATTCCAATATTGATCCTGAAAAATCCATTTGGGAAAACTTTAGTGATGGTCAAGAATTGATGATGATGGGAGGGAAGCAGGTAAATTCACGCGCCTACCTTAGTAGATTCAATTTTTCGGGCAGTGAGCAGAACAAAAAAGTGAGTATGCTTTCAGGCGGGGAACGTAACCGCCTGCATTTGGCAATGACCTTAAAAGAAGAGGGTAACGTACTGCTTTTGGATGAGCCAACGAACGACTTGGATGTGAACACGCTCCGTGCCTTGGAAGAAGGTTTGGAGAACTTTGCAGGTTGTGCTGTAATCATTTCCCACGACAGATGGTTTTTGGATAGGGTTTGTACCCATATCCTCGCTTTTGAAGGGGATTCTCAGGTATATTTCTTTGAAGGTTCTTTCTCTGATTATGAGGAGAACAAAAAGAAACGCTTGGGAACGGATATCATGCCCAAGCGTATCAAGTACAAAAAATTGATTCGTTGATGGAGAAAATATTATTCCCCTCCTAAATTTTTGATTCCTTCCTCCAATAATTTTTTGGCTTTCTCCAAATAGGCTTTTTGGTGAGCAGCTAGACTATTAGGATCTTGCTGATTATCTACAGGACTAGAACCAATGGAGCTCGATAGTTCTATCAATTGATCAATGGCCTTCTCTGCGGATTGGAGTTTATCATCGGCATGTTTTTCAAACACCTTGATCATTTCCAATTCCATGGAGTTTACGGATTCTGTTTCAGTTTCTTCTGCGACAGGATTTTCTTCATAAGAAGTGGTCATTTCTACCGTTGCTTCAGTAGTTGGAGAAGTTCCAAGAGTACATTGATCAATAATAGTGATCAACTCATTGATTTCGCCTATTGCTTTTTTGGTAAAGAACCTACCAGCTTCCCAGTCGGCGGGCTCTATTGCTTGGGCCAAGGTCTCCATTGCGTCCAAAGTTTTATTCTTGGTTTTTTCGCAACTACACTCGGCCATATAGGTTTCTGATTTTTCCAGAGCTGTAAGAGCCCTTTCAGCATAATACATCTGATGCTCAAAGTTTGTAGCCTCCATGGCTTTTTTACCATGGCTTAGTGCGTACGTCACTTTAGCGTAAAAATTATCACATTGGTTGGAATACGTAGCTTGTATGGCAAAAAGAAATGCCATCACTACAAAAACATGGGATTTGGGAGCCATATTTAAGTTTTTGGTTATTAAGTTTGTTGTTCTAACGATGAAATCGTGTTATTATTTCACAGACCTAATAATCTTCGTTGGGATACCAATCCAGTTGAACTACTTTAATATCGGAATCACCTTCGTTGACCAATGTTTTGAACTTTTCAACATCACTGACCTCTGGTCTTCCTCTAAAATGATATGGATATACCTGTTTTGGCTTAAATTCCAATACTGCATCGGCCGCACTCTCAACGGTCATGGTGTAAGGGAGGTTCATGCAAATGAAAGCTTTATCTATATTTTCCAAAGCTCGCATTTCTGGAATATCTTCGGTATCGCCTGAAAAATAGATGCGTTCATCACCAAAAGTGAAAACATATCCATTTCCCCTTCCTTTTACATGAAAGTCCTTGGCCTCTTCACGCAAGTTGTACATGGGAATGGCTTTTACAGAGAAACCAGCCATTTCTTTGGTTTCGCCATTCTTTATTGTAATTGTTTTGGAAGATAAGTTTTCCTCCATTTGTAATTTTACGGCATCAGGTGCAATAATCTGAACACCTTCGAGATTTAACTCATTTAAAGTTTCTGGATTAAAGTGGTCACCATGTATATCGGTAATAAAAATAATATTTGGTGACTTTTGACCTTCAAAAGCAGATTTACCGCCAACGGGATCTATATATATAGTACTACCGTCCCATTCAATTACAGCGGTTGCATGCTCAATGGGAATTATTTCCGCGGCTGCTGGAGCTTCAACCTCCATTGTAGTTTCTTCTACATCAGCAGTTTCTTCTTTCTTTTCTCCCTTCTGTTTACAGGAAACGAAGAATATCAGTAAAGCACTTGCAGTTAAAAGTATATTTTTTTTCATGGTCTATTCTTTTTTTAAATCCTTCTAAAAATAAGGGATAATGGATAGAATAGTAATTTATTATGAATAAAATTTTCATCCAAATAATCCAAATAGAAACCTGATGCGTATATAAACCAAACACGATTGATTAAAAACCTTAAACGAGAATCAATTAAAACAAAAAGTTATGACTGAAACAAAAAATAACAATAACGGATTAAAAGTAATTGCTGGTCTGTTGGGTGTAGTTCTTTTGGGAACCATTATTTACACTGTGAGTCTTTACCAAGATAAAAAACAAACTACAGAAGCTCTTACACAAGAGAAAGAATTGGTTGTTGAAGATTTGAACAATTTGAAATCTGAATACGACAAAGCTATTTTGGAAAGCAATGCCACTAACGAAGAGTTGGTTGCAGCTAGAGACAACATTGCAAAGTATATCGATTCTGTAAGTAGCATGAAAGCTGATATTGCTACACTTTCACGTTACAGAAGACAAGTAAGTGTTCTTAAAAAAGAAAGAGAAGAATTATTGAAGCAAGTAGATTCTTTGACACAATCCAACAGTTTGTTGGCCATGCAAAGAGACAGTACTTTTGCTGAATTGGAACAACAAACTGTTTTCAACGATTCTTTGATCATCCAGAACACTCAATTGGCAGATGCCGTTGAAAAGGGTTCTGCTCTTAACCTAAACACTATAAGTGTTGATGCCATTAAAGAAAGAAACAGTGGTAAATTGGTTTCTACTTCTAGAGCTAGAGCTACCGATAAATTTAAAGTTTGTTTTACTATTGCCGATAATGTAATTGCTGAAGCTGGTGACAGAGAATTCTATATTGAAGTTCTTGGTCCACAAGGTAATGTATTAGGTGAAAGTTTGACAAAAACCACTGAAGAAGGAAGCTCTCTTACTTATAGTAAAGGAACTAACTTCTATTACGAAAACGATGCTTTGGATGTATGTGATTACATAAACAAACCAAGTGGAGATTTCCAGAAAGGAAACTATATGGTAAATGTTTATGACAGCAAATTGAAATTGTTGGGTACTTCCAGCTTCGAATTGAAATAAGAAACACACACTATCACTATAATAAAAGGCCCGTCCAATTTTGGACGGGCCTTTTTATTTTCTCTAGTTTAAAACAAACCTTATTTAAGGCTACCAACCATATCCTCTGGTTTCACCCACTCATCATATTCTTCGGGGGTTACATAACCAAGATTGACGGCTTCTTCCCTAAGTGTAGTACCGTTCTTATGTGCTGTATTGGCAATTTCCGCAGCTTTATAATACCCTATTTTGGTATTCAATGCAGTAACCAACATCAATGAGTTGTTCAATAAAGTATTAATGATCTCATGGTTTGGCTCAATGCCAGAAGCACAGTTCACATCAAAACTTACACACGCATCACCTATCAATTGAGCCGATTGTAATATGTTGGCCGCCATAACTGGCTTAAATACATTAAGCTCATAATGACCTTGCGTTCCACCAACACTAATAGCAACATCGTTACCCATAACCTGTGCGCAAACCATGGTCAGTGCTTCACATTGGGTAGGGTTCACTTTTCCGGGCATAATGGAACTACCTGGTTCGTTGGCCGGGATTATAATTTCACCAATTCCGGAGCGTGGACCAGAAGCCATCATACGGATATCGTTCGCGATTTTGTTCAAGGAAACAGCTAATTGCTTCAATGCCCCATGGCTTTCTACAATCGCATCGTGTGCAGCTAAGGCTTCAAACTTGTTTTCGGCAGTAACAAATGGTTTTCCAGTAAACTCGGCGATGTATTTTGCTACCAATACATCATATCCTTTAGGTGTGTTTAAACCTGTACCAACAGCGGTACCACCCAAGGCAAGTTCGCTCAAGTGTGCCAAGGTGTTCTTTAGAGCCTTTAAACCATGATCCAATTGCGAAACATAACCTGAAAACTCCTGTCCCAAGGTTAGGGGAGTGGCATCCATTAGATGGGTTCTACCAATTTTAACCACATCTTTAAACTCTTTGGATTTTTTATCCAAAGTATTTTTGAGCTGTTCTACCCCCGGAATGGTAACCTCAACTATTTTTTTATAAGCTGCAATATGCATTCCTGTTGGAAAAGTGTCGTTGGAAGATTGGCTTTTGTTCACATCGTCATTGGGCTGAATGGTTTTTTCACCTTTTCCAATTTTTTTACCAGCAATTTCATGCGCGCGGTTGGCAATTACCTCATTTACGTTCATGTTGCTTTGCGTACCGGAACCCGTTTGCCAAATGACCAAAGGAAATTGGTTATCGTGTTTGCCATCAAGAATTTCATCGCAAACTTGGGCAATAAGGTCCCTTTTTTCTAAGCTTAGCACACCCAGTTCTTGATTGGCATAAGCTGCGGCCTTTTTTAAATAGGCAAACCCGTAAACCACATCCAAGGGCATGGATGCCGGAGCACCAATTTTAAAGTTGTTGCGGGAACGTTCGGTTTGGGCTCCCCAATATTTATCGGCGGGTACTTTTACCTCACCCATGGTATCTTTTTCAATCCTAAAACTCATAGTTTAAAATTTTGTCCTACAAAGGTAGGATATAGGGCATTTATATGGTAGTTGATTGGAATAAATACACTTTTTTCGTTATGGATTTGTTTTTTTTGACAAGAAGAAAGTATCTTTGTTAAAACAAAAGGAGTAAAGATGTTCGATTTTGACCAATATTTAGGTTTTTTAGCTTTTCTAACAATTTTGACAATCGGTTTTTGGTTGATGATATTCTTGTTGACCTTTGTAGTACCTTACTGGTTGATTGGTAACCTTAGGGAAATGTTCAAAGAAAGAAAAGAGGCCAAACGTGCCCAACTGGAAGAATAATTGAAGAGTAATATAGAAATACAAAAAGAAGCCTGTCAGGCTTCTTTTTTATTTAAACCTATTTCTTAAAATTAGTTTTCATAGCCAGTGAATAATATACTTCAATTGATTATTTTTCTGTTTCTATGATTCCATCAAACGATTAAATTTTATTTAGCATTTAGTCCAATAAATTTTGCCTTATTGAGTTTTTTCATTTAGTTCGTTAAAAATTAACTTGTGAGAAATACTCTACTTTTTTTATCAGCATTACTTTTTCTTTCCTGTTCTTCTAATTCCGAGGAAGACGAAAGCCCAAATAAGACCTTCGATCTGTCCATAGATTTGGAAAGGAGTGTCTTTGGGGTTGATGAAAGGATTACCATAAATGCATTTGCACCAGTAGAAATGTCCGCCGGATGTATTGAATCCGCTTCTTTCTATGAGGGTTCGTCACCAATTAAAAAGTGTCTGCTCACCGATATTGGGAATAGTTTTCAACTTAATTTCAGTTTTCAAGAAGGAGGTACTAAAACCATTACAATAGAAGGTCAAACTTCGGATGGTAAAATCGGTAAGTTGGAAAGACAAATCGAAATTGACTCAACGACCAATACAGTAAGAATTTCAAAAATAATACTCAATTCATTTCCGAATATTGGCAAAGCCTGGGATGAGACAGAATCTGATACAGACCCGGAACGTTTGGCGGATTTATATTTCCAAATCAATAAGAGATCTATCGCACTTACTGTTGGCGATGATGCTCCAGAATATAATTTTATAGACCTTCCATTTTCTGAAATACATGAAAATGAAAGTAGTTTAGAATGGGAGTTTGAAGACAAGGAGTTGCTTTTTAGTGCTGACAACTATTTATATTTCAAATTGTTTGAGTTTGATGGGGAACAAGGCAAGACTGAAGAATTTGATAACACATTGATTACTATGGGCGACTATGCCGATCAAAAGCCAAATCAAATCAAAATAGTTGAAGGTCTACTGGATATTACAATTGACCTTGAATGGTATTAAGGGAACAATCCCTTTTCTAAATAAATAGCAGATTCAAAGTCCTTGGGTGCATTACACGCACGCGTTAAGATACCCAAATATCAAATCGCACTATCTGTTTGCGCGTAATATTTCATTGGTATCTGTCGCACATATCTTGACATCTGTTAACGCATATGGATTGCCTAAAAATTATTGTACAAAGTATACACAAATCATTACGCACACAAAGAGCGGTGGAAACACGTCTATGGTATTATCCAACTAAATAGACCTGTAACGATTTAATTAAAAACTACACTTATAATTTATGGGTGGAGAAGGAAGCATACAAAGTATGATCACGATACTTCGCAACAATAAAAGTATGTTGCGAAGAAAAAGTGTGTTTCGTCGAGAAACTGGATTTGCAAGGCTTCGAACGGAATATCGCAATTATACCAAAGGAAGAATTGATTCCGAACCTATTACCGAAAAGGAATTATCGGAAATTAGAGAGAAAATAAAAAAGCAAAACAGAAGGCATAATCTGAGATTAGCATCATTAGCGATTATCTTTTTCAGTTTAGTTATAGGATTTACTATAAAGATTTATAACAGCCTCAATGATTATCAAATAGAAGTTGGAAATAAGGTTACAAAGAATGATACCAAGAAATATTTATTCTACTTGGAAGATGGTGATCAGTGGTTGGAAAAAGGACAATTCCATAATGCTATTTTCCAATATTTACTGGCTAAGGAGATTTATCCAACAGAATACAAAGTGAATTATCGGTTAGTCCTAGCTTATGGGGGTAAATGTAGGTACGAACAATCTGGCTGTACTGAGGGCTTGAGAATTTTGGAAAATTTAAAACTTCAGTTTCCTGATAAAAATGAGTTGGATAGTCTAGACGATTATTTTTATTAATAAAGATATTTCAAAAAACCGAATCAGTATTTTAGGTATATGCATTGGAAACCAGTTCACCATATTGACTCAATTAAGGAAATAGAAATGGAAATTGAACAACTGAAAAGGCAATCTACAAACTTTAAGAGTAACTTAACTTGGATAACCCCCTTAATTCTCCTTTCTTTTGTTCTCCCCTTTTTTCCAAATAGAACTGGTGCAAGGCCTTTTATAGAAAGTGTTGGTTATTGGCCAGGTGTTATTATCTGTCTTGTAATATTAACAGCAGTATCAATCTATATTGATTATCGAGAAAAACAAAAAAGGGAAAATAGGTTAACAGAACTTAATCTTAGAAAAGCAATTTTGAAAAAGCGAAGGAAAAATAAAGATGAGGTATGACAAATCAAAGTTTTAATTGAGGATTATTTTTTCTATGCGCTTTTGGGGGGAACTTGGTTGGTTTCTATTTTTAAATTACTCTAATCTTAATATTGTCCCTCATCATCATCTCCACCACCTTGTCTTCCGCCACGCTGACGTTGTTCCTTAGGTTGGTTAAATCGATATATGAAAGATAAGTTTACCTGTCTTTGTCTCCATTGGAATTCACTGTCCGATGTAAAAGTAGGTGTTTGTGTGAATGATCGGCGTTTTCTGGAGTTGAACAAGTCACTGACATTTAATGAAAGTGTAGCCTTGTCATCAAAAAGATCTTTACTTACTGCTAGGTTCAAAGAGAACATCGGGTCGGATTCTGTTTGTGCATTTTGCCTAGGCCCCATATAAAAAGAGTTGGCCTGAAGCTCTATTTTTCCGGGCAATGTAAACTTGGAGCTTAAACGGGCAAAATAGCTTGAGTTGGTCGTTCCATAATCAACACCGTTGAATGATCCATCCGAGGAGAAAGTAAAGAAGTTAAAACTTCCGTTCATTCTCCACCATTTAGCAGGACTATAAATCATTCCAGCTTCCGCACCAATACGTTCATTAGTAGACAAGTTGATGGGAACCCTCCGGATAATCTGGATACCATCTGATGTAAATTGACCAGTATTTTCTGTAATGAATTCAAAAGATTGCGTTTCTCGTTGATAGTAAACAGAAGAGGTGAATGTTATCTTTTTCCATCTTTTCATGTAACCAAGGTCAAATGCATTGGCAAACGCGGGATCTAAATCTGGATTCCCCTGAAAAACGTTGGTTCTACTCGATCTAGATGGGAACGGGTTGATAAACCACCCCCTAGGTCTGTTTATCCTTCTGTTATAACCTAGCGAAATGTTTTGGGTTTTCGAAATTTCGTAAACCAAATTCACGGTTGGGAAAAGCCCTAAATAGTTCTTATCAAAGTTAAGGTCAACATCTTCACCTACAAGTTCTTCCAAGGCCTGACTATCGATACTGGCATCCACTTCACCTCTTAACTCCGTGTTTTCCAAACGTAAACCAAGTAACACAGAAAACTTGCCATATTTGTTACCGTATTGGGTGTAAAGGGCATTTACATTTTCATTATAGGTAAATATATTGGTAAGGTCTTGATTGGTGATAAAATTGCCGGTTCCCTGATTAAGGGTATCCAATTGGTAATCATTCACCTCTTTCTCAAAAGTACCACGATAACCCGCTTCAAATTGTGCATCTCCCATAGGAAGTACATAGTCGATTTGGGCCAAAATATCATCTTGTTTTTGCTTTTCGTAAATATTTTCCAGGGCAATTAGACTGTCCGTTGGAATCGAACGATCCTCGCGTATTATCGTCAGTACATCTTCATTATCATAAGAATACTGAAAATCTGCAGTCAATTTTTGTCCGTCATCATCGATATTGTTGGTATAATTAAAGGAGAACTGACGGCTATTGTCCTTCTCAGCTTGGTCTTCCGTTCTAAAAGTTCTACTATTGATGCTGCCGTCCACAAATCGTTGGTTGTCATTTTCGGTCAAATCATTTTCATCAGACCATCTGTAGAAAAAGCTACCGGTTATCGAGGATTTTTCAGTAAGGAAATACTCCATACCCAGATTTATATTAAAACCATCATCGTTTCTGCTAATGTCACGGTCCTCAAGAATTCTATCGAATTCACTTTGTTCGGACAAATAGGTGTTATCGTTGAAACCACCTCCTGGTGATTCCCTGTGAAAATAACCTAGGGTGTTAAATATGTTGAACTTCTCAGTTCTGATATTAAAGTTGGTGGTGGCCCTAGCATTAAAGGGGATTCCTCCTGTAAGATTAACAGAACCGTTGACCCCCAAAGTCTTCTCTTTTTTAAG
The DNA here is from genome assembly GCA_040285615.1 of Allomuricauda sp. GTDB lineage: Bacteria > Bacteroidota > Bacteroidia > Flavobacteriales > Flavobacteriaceae > Flagellimonas. The sequence goes on along the minus strand of JAVJRL010000009.1, from coordinate 27,066 downwards.
CACAATGTTCAGAATACCTGCCGTACCTTCAGCATCATAACGGGCAGAAGGACTGGTGATTACCTCTACCTTTTCAATAGCATCGGCAGGTAGTTGCTGTAGTACATCGGTGGAACCAAAACCAGCCAAAGCGGATGGCTTACCATTAATAAGGATACGAACATTATCGTTACCTCTTAAACTTATACCTCCTTCCACATCAACGGAAACGGATGGTATGTTGCCCAAGGCATCGCTAACGTTGCCTCCACTGGTGGTAATATCTTTTCCTATGTTATATACCTTTTTATCCAACCGAACTTCCACGGTGGTTTTTTCCCCGACGACTTCAACCTCTGCGAGCTGGGCAACATCTGGTGATAAGGTAATGGAACCTAGGTTTGTATTTGAGTTATAGGTTTGACCTTGAAGTGAATAGGTTTTATAAGAAATAAACTCTACACTAATATTATAAGTTCCAGGACTTGCTTCGATTTCGAAAATACCAGATGTATCTGTTATTCCCCCTGTAACTTTATCGGGACTATCTGCATTTTGCAATACAAAGGTGGCATATTCCAGTGGTTGTCCAGAATCTGAATCAATTACTTTTCCCGAAATTTTAATAGGTCTTTGTCTTTGTTGGGCTATACCTTGAAAGGTGGTCAAAGTTAAAAGTAGTATAGGAATGATAATCCTTTGCATAGTTTGATTTTTACTATGCAAAAATTGGGTGAAAAAAAGAGGGCGAGAAATATTTATCCCTCAACAACGCATTTGATCCTGCGAATGACCTTAAAGAATTGTTAATTCTTGTTTCTCTTCTTTTTCTTCTTCTTTTTCTTTTTGGCCTTGAATCGATTTTCCTGGAGTTCCATGAAGGCTTCGTACTTATCTTCGGGCAGACCTGCCTTTAATTCTGCGTCTTGACGTCTTTTTATTTTTTCGACCTCTTCTTTCATTTTAAGAGGTTCCAACTCCAATATCTGAAGTTCTATTCGTTGCTGAACAGATTGAACAAGAGTGGTTCGTACAATGGCCTCTTCAAAAGGGTCTAAACCTAATGCTTCCGTAATAGAAGGCATTTGTTCGTCCACAAGTTCCTCGGCGGTAGGAGGAGTTACGTCTTTTTGAGTTTCCACTGGACCTGCTTGCGGAATAACACTACGACCCCTACCGTACATACCACGTCTGCCATAGGGTGATCCATAACCATATTGTGCAGACAGGTCGTTAAAGGCCAGGACACCGATTAGTAAGGTAATATAGAAGAGGGTTTGTGTACTTTTCATGGGCTAAAGATAATATTTAGGTTTAATTTATGCTTGGAACCTATGTTAAATGTAGTTGGATATCAGGATTATAGCAATTTTGTAATATTCTCAGGAGGCCTTCCTACAACAGCTTTATTACCATTGACAACGATGGGTCGTTCTATCAATTTTGGGTTTTCGGCCATAGCTGCAATCACCTCATCATCGGTCAAGGTTTTGCCTTTGAACTTTTCCTTCCAAATGGCTTCCGTTTTACGGACCAAATCAATTGGGGATATACCCAAATATTCAATCAGGGTTTTTAGTTCTTCTTTGTTGGGAACATCATCCAAATATTTTACAACTTCAAAATCTTGTCCTGATTTTTCCAAGATGGCCAAGCCTTCTCTAGACTTTCTACATCGTGGATTATGGTATATTTTGATCATGATTCTTTTGTTATTCTTGTTCTTCTTTTTGCCCCATCATCATCAGATAGGCTTTTAAAAATGCGTCCAAGTCTCCATCCATTACGGCATCTACATTTCCGGTTTCTTCACCTGTACGCACATCTTTAACCAATTTATAAGGATGCATCACATAATTTCGGATTTGTGAACCCCATTCTATCTTCATTTTTGAGGATTCAATTTCGGCTCGAGCCTCTTGTTTTTTCCGAAGTTCTATTTCGTACAACTGAGATTTCAGCATTTTCATGGCCGTGGCTCTATTGTCGTGCTGCGATCGAGAGTCGGAACAGGATATTTGAATTCCTGTGGGCTTGTGCACCAATTGAACCTTGGTTTCGACCTTGTTTACATTTTGCCCTCCTGCACCACTGGAACGCGCTGTGGTAATCTCAATATCCGATGGGTTGACATCGATTTCTATACTGTCATCCACCAATGGGTATACATAAACCGAGGCAAAGGAAGTATGCCTTTTGGCATTACTGTCAAAAGGGGAGATGCGCACCAACCGATGCACTCCGTTTTCACCTTTGAGCCATCCGAAGGCATATTCGCCCTCAATTTCCAAGGTTACGGTTTTTATCCCTGCCACATCCCCTGCTTGGTAGTTGAGTTCTTTTATTTTGTAGCCGTTCTTTTCGGCCCACATCATATACATGCGCATGAGCATAGAGGCCCAATCGCAACTCTCCGTACCCCCAGCGCCTGCCGTAATTTGTAGTACGGCGGTAAGTTCATCACCTTCGTCCGAAAGCATATTGCGGAACTCCAGTTTTTCAATGGCCAATAGGGATTTGTCAAACTGTTTGGTGACTTCTTCTTCGGAAACCTCGCCAGCTTGTTGAAACTCCATAAGTACCTCAAGGTCACCGATCAATGTTTTGGCTTCCTCAAAATCTTCTACCCAGTTCTTTTTGGATTTGATGGACTGCATTTGTTTTTGGGCTTCTTGCGGATTGTCCCAAAAACCTGGAGCGAGGGTTTTTTCTTCCTCGTTCTCTATTTCAATAAGTTTGGCATCGATGTCAAAGATACCTCCTTAACGCACCAAGGCGCTCAATAAGATCTTTCTGCTGATCTGTGGTTACCATGTAATGTATTTTAGGGTAAAAATAGGTTTCTTTCTGTAAATGACCTTAACTATTCTACTGTTGTTGGGCAGCTTTAACCAATACGGAGTATTCGGTTTCGTTTTTGCCCAATGTGTACACTACACCTTTTAGAGGTGCACAATCGGTGTAGTCCTTTCCATGACAGACTTTTATATGATTGTGGTTGGCCAAGATGTTGTTGGTCGGGTCAAAACCAACCCAACCTACATTGGGTACATAAGCTTCTGCCCAAGCATGCATTTGAGAGTCGCCAAAGAATCCGTGACCTTGATGGAGATAACCGGAAACATATCTCGAAGGAACCCCATAATGCTTTGCTATGGCACAAAACAAATGGGTGAAATCTTGACAAACCCCATGTCGGTTTTCAATAATTTCGTCCAGACAGGTATTCACATCGGTAACCCCGGTTTTAAAAAACAAATGTCCGTAGACCCACTGATTAAGTTCTGTCAAGTTCTCGAAAATTGATTTCCCAGAATTGAAAGAATAGATAGTTTTATGATTTTCCAACAGTTGGGTCAATTCGGTTTTTCTCAAATAAGGCTCGTGATCCACCTTAAAATCATTGCTTTCGACCAATGTTCTTTCTTCGAGTACATCAACCGGTAATTCAAAATCGAATGGATTAATTTCCTTTTTAGTGAGTTTAAAGTGAGCATTGAACTTAATATGGTCCAATTGCTTTTTTGAGCGTACTTGTACGGTTTTAAATCCAAGGCCATTAACAGAGACGCTATTTTTTTCACCCAAATCGTTTTCAAAATGCCAATACGTCAATTCTTGAGTTTCATTCTCCTCTGGAATGACCAAGAACTGCCAAAATGCCTCGTTTAAACCCATTTCATAAGAGTTTTGAGTATCGTAATCTATTTCATATTCGTACTGCATTCAGAGGGAATTTCAATTGGACCAAGGTACTCAAAATGCATTAGTAGTTGAAGAATTCTTTTTCCATGCTCTCACTAATTTTGAACATCTTATTAAGGATCGAATCTAAATTCCCCTGAATGTCCTCGAGGACTTCCTCAATTTGCTTGAATTGAAATTCAGCTTTTACTTTTCCGACCAAAAAAGCGGTGGAGCTTTGTGAGTATTCAACTTTTTTATCAATTTCCAAAATGTGTTTGTGTACTTGGTTGATACAGTTCATGAATGATCTTGGGCATTTTCCGTTCAAGAGTAAAAACTCCAGTGTAGAAGTGCCATTTGGAGTTTTCTTGTACAAACGCCGCATCATATCATAAGACTCGGCACATTTTAATAAGGTAGTCCACTCGAAACTGTTTCCAATAGGGTCTTTGTAGCTGCCCTTGGCCATTAGGGCATCATTATATTTAGTGTTAATGATCCGTGTAATTTGAATAGCCCTTTCAATATTCACCCCCATCATGATAATGGCATATACTTCATCGTGTAATAATGTACCACGAATTTTACCTCTAAGTACGGCTGTTATTTCCGTAATATTCATGGTAAAATCATATAGATTGGTTTTTAAATAGGTGTCTGCGGGATAGTTCATCACAAAGTGATAGAACTTGTTCAGACTTTCATAAAGCTCTGTAGAAATAAGGTCACGAGAACTATTGGCATTTTCACGTGCCACCTTTATACTGCTTATTATGGAATAGGATTTTTCTGGGTTCACACCCAAATCAAACAAAACGTCCTCTTCATTAAGTCTTTTTGAAGGGTCTGAAACGGGATCTCCCACCATAAAAAGCATGGACTGCAACACAAACTGCCTGGATTGCGACAGTTGATTTGGCGCATCCAACGATGAAAAATAGTTAACGTTCATAAAGCGGGCAATATGTTCAGCGCGTTCTATATATCTACCCATCCAAAATAGGTTATTCGCAACTCTTGCTAGCATATAATTATTGTTTTAGTACCCACGTATCTTTGGAACCCCCACCTTGGGAGGAATTCACTATAAGGTTTCCTTCTTTAAGGGCAACGCGGGTAAGCCCTCCTTTTAATACAAACTGTTCGTCTTTGCCCAATACTGTAAAAGTTCTTAAATCTACATGGCGTTGTTCAAAGGATTCCTTTTCATCTATATAGGTAGGATGTACGGAAAGTGACATTATGGGTTGTGCCACATACTTTCTTGGATTGGCCTTTACCTCGGTTTTTACCCTTTCAATTTCGTCCTTTGTCAAACGGTTTCCTATGGAAATCCCATATCCTCCAGCCTCGTCCACAGGTTTAATTACGAGAGTTTTGATGTTTTCCAGAACATATTGTAGCTCTTTTGGGCGACTACAATGATAGGTATGTACGTTTTTTAAGATAGGTTCCTCATCCAAATAATATTTTATGATTTCGGGCATGTAGGTATAAATGGCCTTGTCATCAGCTACGCCGGTTCCCGGTGCATTTGCAAGGGTCACATTTCCTTTGCGATATGCTGCAAAAATACCTGGAACTCCCAAAGCCGAATCTGGGCTAAATTCCATTGGGTCCAAAAATAAATCGTCTATTCTACGGTAAACCACATCCACTCGAACAGGACCTTGTGTGGTTTTCATGTACACAAAATCGTTTTCTACAAACAAATCTCGTCCTTCAACAAGTTCAACTCCCATAGCTTTTGCCAAATAGGAGTGTTCGTAATAGGCAGAATTGAACATTCCGGGCGTAATAACCACGCTTACGGGCGCATCCACACCATGGGGCTTGGCTGTTTCCAATAAGTGCAAGAGGTTTTCGGCATAATCGGTTACCGTATGGGTATTATAGTGATTGAAAACACCAAATAAAGCTCTTTTTAGAGCGGTTCTGTTGCAAATCACGTAGCTGACTCCCGAAGGGCAACGAATATTATCTTCAAGAACATAATAGTTGCCATCGGAATGTTTTATGATGTCTGTTCCAGAAATATGATTATAGATTTTGTTTGGCGGATCTACGCCCATCATTTGGTGCAGATAATTGGGAGAGGAACTCAAAAGTTCAATGGGCACTACTTTGTCCTTCACTATCTTTTTATCATGGTATACATCCCATAAAAAATGATTGAGGGCAATGTTCCTTTGTATTGCACCTTTTTCTATGATTTCCCATTCTTCGGTAGAAATGATTCTAGGAAACAGGTCAAAAGGAAAAATCTTTTCCTGACTTTGCTTATCTCCATAAACCTGAAAGGTAATACCCTGGTTAAAAAAAGATGATTTTGCTTTATTGTTCAAGCTTACATAATCATCTATTGTTCTTGTGCCATAAAGATCCAAAAGTTTTTGGTATACAGACTTGACATCCCCGTTTTTATCAAAGACTTCGTCAAACAAACCATCTTTTTTAACGTAACTTGAAAAGATTGATTTTTCCTCGGTTGTGTCCATTTTGTTTTTCTTTTAATATAAGGGTTTTTAAACCCTTTAAGGGTGAAAATTATTTAAAAATCCCTGCCTCATAAAAAGGAAAGCATAAAAATCACATAGATATTTTATCAAATTGTGTATTGGTCATATAGCTTGTTTTTGTAAAGGTTATTTAAAATGATTTCCATATTTTTAAGCTCAATATTTTTCAACCAGATCATGAAGAACACAACTAGGCTAATCGCTTTATTTTATTTTGTGTGCTCCTCATTGGGGGCCCAAACTTTTGAAAAGGCAAAAGACTTTCAAAAATTCAACGGTTATTTTAAATTTTACTATGACGATTCCAACGACAAAATTTATCTTCAGGTAGATGATTTGGAAAAGGAGTTTTTATATGTCTATTCCTTGAGCAGTGGGATTGGAAGTAACGATATTGGTCTTGACCGCGGACAGTTGGGCAACGAGCAAGTAGTATTCTTCCGCAAAGCTGGAAAAAAATTACTTTTGGTACAGCCCAATCTTGAATTCAGGGCCATCACCGATAACGAATTGGAAAGAAAGTCAGTAGAGCAAGCCTTTGCCAAGTCTGTTTTGCATGGGTTTGAGATTACGGAAGAGTCAAAGGGAAGTTATCTTATAGACTTCACTGATTTTTTAATGAGGGATGCACATGGTGTTTCCAACAGATTGAAGAGAGCAAAACAAGGTTCTTACAGTTTGGATAAATCCAAGAGCGCTTTGGCTTTTGACCGCACCAAGGCCTTTCCTAAAAATGTAGAGTTTGATGTAACCCTCACCTTTAAGGGTGACCCACAAGGTGCTTGGATTCGCTCAGTAGCCCCAACTCCCAGTTTGGTTACCGTGGCGCAGCACCATTCTTTGATTGAATTGCCCGATGATAATTTTGAAAAGAGATTATATGACCCCCGCAGTGGCGGATATCCTTTCTCTTATTACGATTATGCCACCCCAGTGCAAGAATCTTTGGTAAAACGTTTTATTAGAAGGCATAGACTTAAAAAGAAAGATCCAAACGCGCAAGTTAGCGAAGCAGTTGAACCAATCATATACTATTTGGACAATGGAACTCCAGAACCTATCCGTTCCGCTTTGCTAGATGGTGGAAAATGGTGGAACCAAGCATTCGAGGCAGCAGGCTATAAAGATGCATTTCAAATGAAAATGCTTCCAGATGATGCCGATCCTCTCGATATACGTTATAATGTAGTACAATGGGTGCACCGTTCTACACGGGGTTGGAGCTATGGCGCAAGTGTGGTCGATCCCAGAACAGGTGAAATCCTAAAAGGGCATGTAAGTTTAGGTAGTTTGCGAATCCGTCAAGATTTTATGATCGCTCAGGCCTTGATGAACAAACCCTTTGAGGAAAGAGATGATAATTACCAACCCATGTTGGAATTGGCTTTGGCCCGGATTCGACAGCTTTCCGCCCATGAGATTGGCCATACACTCGGGTTTGCCCATAATTTTGCTGCGAGCACTAATAATAGGGCCTCCGTAATGGATTATCCACACCCACAGTTTGAATTGGAAGGTGATGAAATTAGTTTTGATAATGCATATGATACAGGAATAGGGGAATGGGACAAGGTGACCGTTGCTTATGCCTATTTCGATATTCCAAATGGAGCGGATGAAGAAACTGTCTTAAATGAAATTTTGAAAAAAGCACAGGACGATGGATTACGCTACATTTCCGATCAAGATGCCCGCCCAAAAGGAGGAGCGCACTTGTTGGCTCACTTGTGGGACAATGGGAAAAGTGCTAGTCAAGAATTGGAAAGTATGTTGGAAATACGTGAAAAGGCCATAGATAACTTTTCAATAGATAATATCAAGACAGGGGAAACCTATTCAGTTTTGGAAGATGTTTTTGTTCCCTTGTATTTCTTCCATAGATATCAAACCGAAGCCGTTTCCAAAGTCATTGGTGGATTGGATTACAATTATGCTGTTAAGGATGGTGGAGAAACACCGGTAAAACCAGTAAACGAAGCTGTTCAGAAAGCAGCTATGAAATCAATCCTAAAAACATTGGATGCAGAGGTAATTGCTGTTCCCAAGGATAAATTGGACCTTTTTCCTCCGAGAGCAATAGGTTTTGGTCGTTCCAGAGAATCTTTCAAAGGAAGAACAGGGGTAAGTTTTGATGCACTTTCTGTTGCTGAGACTGCTGCGGATATGACCTTGGAATTGTTGTTGCACCCAGAGCGTGCATCTCGATTGATTCAGCAAAAGAGCTTGGATAAAGGACAAATGGGATTACAAGAAGTATTGGACGAGACCATAAAAGGCACTTTTGACTTGTCTCACCGTGATGCCTACGAAGAAGAGGTACAAAACACTATCAATTTTAGAGTGCTTTACCATATTATGAACTTGGCAGCTCATGATGATGTGCATCCACAAGTTAACGCCATTGCCAATGAAGCATTGAACAGTGTAAAGACACAATTGCTAAGTAATGGCAAAAATGCTATTTCTGCCGAAATGGTAAAAAGAATTGATGCTTTTATGAAAAAACCTTCTGAATTCAAACTTATTCCAGTTTCCAAAATACCAGACGGCTCGCCCATAGGTATGGACTGTATGGACTAAATTTTATGGAGATAAACTTAATCAGTGACACTGTCACAAGACCTTCGGCGGGAATGTTGGAGGCCATGATGCACGCAAAAGTAGGGGACGATGTTTTTAAAAATGATCCAACGGTAAACGAATTGGAGGCCAAAGTAGCGGAGTATTTTGGTATGGAAGCTGCTCTGTTTTTCCCCAGCGGCACCATGACCAACCAAACTGCGATTAAAATCCACACCCAACCTGGAGACCAATTGATTTGTGATAAATATGCGCACGTGTATAATTACGAAGGGGGAGGAGTTAGCTTCAATAGTGGGGTTTCCTGTAAACTGGTAGATGGTGATAGAGGGATGATGACCGCAGAACAGGTCGAAGCATCCATCAATCCACCCGATTTTTACCATAGCCCATTAACTTCCTTGGTTTGCATAGAAAATACCACTAACAAAGGAGGCGGTGCCTGTTGGGATTTTGAGGAATTGAAACGAATAAGAGCAGTATGTGAGAAGCACAATCTAAAATATCATTTGGATGGTGCCCGACTTTGGAACGCCTTGGTAAAAAAGGCAGAGAATCCAAAAGCCTACGGACAGCTTTTTGATACCATCAGTGTGTGTTTGAGTAAAGGCATGGGATGCCCTGTAGGTTCTGTTTTGGTTGGAAGCAAAGTAGATATAGATAAGGCTTTGCGTATCCGTAAGGTTTTTGGCGGCGGAATGCGTCAATCTGGTTATTTAGCTGCGGCAGGCATTTATGCTCTCGATAACAATGTAAATCGATTGGCCGAAGACCATAAAAAAGCAGAAGAAATAGGGGAGGTGCTTCAATCTTTGGACTTTATTAAAAAAGTGGAGCCCATCGAGACCAATATCATCATTTTTGAAATTGATGAAGCCAAAATGTCATCCGAAGCATTTTTGGAGCAATTGACCAAAAATAAGGTGTCCATAATCGGCATGGGACAGGGTAAATTGCGTATTGTCACCCATTTGGACTATACCGATGCGATGCACCAACATTTCTTAAATGTCTTGAAAAGTATTAGATAATCGTCACTTCGTGCGCAGTCGAGAACTCGTAAAAAGGTCTAGACTGCGCTCGACTTGACAAATTTACTTCATCAAACTATCCATCCCTGGAATATTGGGCATACCCTCTTTGGCTACAGCCGCCAATTCAGTTTCATTCACTTTAGTGGCTTTTTCAATGGCTTTGTTCAAGGTAAGCACCAAATAATCTTCCAATTGCTCTTTATCTTCCAAGAGCGAGTCATCAATGGAAATTGACTTTATTTCGCGGTTGGCGGTAAGCGTTACTTTTACTAATCCGTCGGCAGATTCTTCATCGATCATCACGGTATTCAATCGCTCCTTTGTGGCTTCAACCTTTTTTTGGGTTTCTTTTATTTTACCCATCATCCCCATAAGATCTCCAAACATAATTTTCTTTATTTAAACAAGTGTTTTGTCAAAAGTAGTAATTTGGCAAAAACACTGACCAATGAAACAAACTATTTCAAGAATTCATATTCTGGTTTTATGCCTTATTTTTGCGACCGCTTGTAAAAACAACAAAGACGAATCCATGAGTATAGCTCCCCCGGTAGCACCCAAACATCCGACCCAACTTGAGAAGCATGGCGATGTTAGAATCGATGATTATTATTGGATGAACAATAGGGAGGACCAGCAGGTTCTTGATTATTTAAATGCCGAGAACGAGTACTACCAAAAAATGACCGCCCATACGAAAGCGTTTCAAGAGGAGCTTTTTAAGGAAATGAAGGGCAGAATCAAAGAAGATGATTCTTCTGTTCCCTATAAATTGGATGGGTATTGGTACATAACCAGGTATGAAGAGGGGAAAGAGTACCCAATCTATTCCAGAAAGAAGGGGAGCTTGGATGCCGAAGATGAATTGTTGTTCCATTGTAACGAAATGGCTAAGGGTCATGAGTTCTTTAATCTGCGAGGCGTTTCTATTAGTCCAGATAATACCATGGCTTCCTTTGGAACGGATACCATTTCTAGAAGACAGTATAATATTCAGGTTAAAAACCTTAAATCAGGAGAAATCTATCCTGATATTATTGAAAATACCACAGGAAGTTCAGTTTGGGCTAACGATAATAAAACGCTGTTCTACACCAAAAAAGATACTGTTACCCTGCGTTCCGATAAAATTTTCAAGCACGTATTGGGAACTTCATCCGACGCAGATGAGTTGGTTTTTCATGAAAAGGATTCCACCTACAACACCTTTGTTTACAAAACAAAGTCCAGAAAATATATCGTAATCGGCTCTAGTAGTACGTTGACATCGGAGTATAGAATTTTGAATGCCGATGACCCTGAAGGCGAGTTTAAAGTGTTTTCTCAACGAGAGAAAGGTGTAGAGTATGGTATCTCTCATTTTGAAGGTGATTTTTATGTATTGACCAACAAAGACAAGGCCACCAACTTTAAGTTGATGAAAACCGATGAGAACAATACATCATCGGAACACTGGGAGGAATTTATCCCGCATCAAGAAGATGTTTTGTTGGAAGATGTTGAAATTTTTAGAGATTATTATGTAGTTACAGAGCGTAATAATGGTCTCAACCAAATGAAAATTGCCAAATGGGACGGTTCCCATAGCTATTATTTGCCTTTTGATAGTGAAACCTATGTGGCAGGACCCTCCGTTAACCTTGATTTTGATACCAAGGTGCTTCGCTACTATTACAACGAAATGGGTGCTCCCTTCGCTATTATCGATTTTGATATGGATACTAAGTCTAAAACCATAAAGAAGGAGCAAGAAGTTTTAGGAGGTAAGTTTGATAAGGACAATTACAAGACCGAACGCTTGTGGGCCACAGCTAGAGATGATAAAAAAGTACCAATTTCAGTAATTTATCATAAAGACACTCCCTTGGATGGAACCAGTCCGTTGCTGCAATACGGTTACGGTTCTTACGGTGCTACCATCGACCCTTATTTTTCTTCGATACGATTGAGTTTGTTGGATCGTGGCTTTATTTACGCTATTGCACACGTTAGAGGGGGAGAATATTTAGGGAGACCTTGGTATGAGGACGGAAAATTATTCAACAAGAAAAATACGTTTACCGACTTTATAGATATTTCTAAGTATTTGATTGATAAAAAATACAGCAGTCCAGAGCATTTATATGCTATGGGCGGTTCTGCAGGAGGTCTTTTGATGGGAGCTGTCATCAACATGGATCCAGAATTATATAATGGAGTTATTGCGGGAGTACCCTTTGTGGATGTGGTCACCACAATGCTGGATGATACCATTCCATTGACCACGGGAGAATATGATGAATGGGGAAATCCAAACGAAAAGGAATATTACGATTACATTAAATCCTATTCCCCTTACGACAATGTGGAAGCCAAGGAATACCCAAATATGTATGTATCCACTGGACTGCACGATTCTCAAGTGCAATACTGGGAACCCGCCAAGTGGGTGGCAAAGTTGAGGGAATATAAAACTGATGATAACCTCTTGTTTTTGGATACCAATATGGATGCTGGTCATGGTGGAGCATCGGGTAGATTTGAGGCTTTAAAGGAAACGGCAAAGGAATATGCCTTTATTTTAGACCTTGAAGGAAAAGCTTTTTAAAAATAAAATGTTACATTTGCACGGAATAATTTTCTTCTTTACGTAAGAATTATTCCCTACCTAATACCAGTTATGAAGAAACAGATAAATGCGCACAGCAATATCCTAGACCTAATTGGAAATACCCCCTTAGTTGAGCTAAACAGAATTACCGCCCCTCTTACTGGAAATTTCTATGCTAAACTAGAATGCTTTAACCCTGGACATTCCTCAAAAGACAGAATTGCGATTCATATTATTGAGGAAGCCGAGCGAAAAGGTATTCTTAAGCCGGGTAGTACCATTATTGAGACCACATCTGGCAACACAGGCTTTAGCCTCGCCATGGTGAGTATTGTTAAGGGATACAAATGTATTTTGGCCGTAAGTTCAAAATCATCCCCAGACAAGATAGATATGTTACGTTCCATGGGAGCCAAAGTTTATGTTTGTCCAGCCCATGTCAGTGCAGACGACCCGCGTTCTTATTACGAAGTGGCCAAACAATTGCATAGCGAGACTGAAAATTCAATTTACATCAACCAATATTTTAACGAGCTCAATATTGATGCTCACTATTCCAGTACCGGACCTGAAATCTGGGAGCAGACCAATGGTCAGATCACACATTTGGTGGCTTGCAGTGGAACAGGAGGAACCATATCAGGTATTGCTCGTTATCTTAAAGAGCAAAACCCAAACATTAAAGTATTGGGTGTTGATGCTTATGGTTCTGTATTGAAAAAATATCACGAAACCGGGGAGTTTGATCATAATGAGGTATATCCATACCGAATTGAAGGATTGGGCAAAAACTTAATCCCGGACGCTACCGATTTTAATAGTATTGACCGATATATCAAGGTAACTGATGGCGAAAGTGCCCATATGGCGCGTAAATTGGCCCATATCGAAGGTATTTTTGCAGGTTACACCAGTGGTGCAGCTACTCAGGCATTGTACCAACTGAATACGGAAGGTGAGTTCACCGAGGACAGTAATGTTGTTGTGGTGTTCCCAGACCACGGTTCAAGGTACATGAGTAAAGTATACAGCAACGAATGGATGGAAAACCAAGGCTTTTTTGATATTCAAGACGCAGAAGTACCCGAAGAGATCAAGTATATTAAATAAACCAATACCCTATAACACCTCGTAACGGCAATGTTTTTCATTGCCGTTTTTTTTATGTACATATTTCGTTATGCAAGGTTCATAAAAATCTATACTTTTGCATTTGAATCAATATTAAGGTAGATGAGAGATTTATTTGATAGAATCATTGAGAACAAAGGGCCTTTAGGAAAATGGGCCTCACAAGCTGAGGGTTATTTTGTTTTTCCAAAACTGGAAGGACCTATTTCCAACAGGATGAAGTTTCAAGGGAAAGACGTAATAACGTGGAGTATCAATGACTATCTAGGGCTCGCCAACCTACCTGAAATCAAAAAAGTGGATGGAGAAGCCGCATTGGAGCACGGAGCTGCGTATCCAATGGGTGCTCGTATGATGAGCGGTCACACGGATTTCCACGAACAATTACAGAACGAGTTAGCGGAATTCGTTAACAAAGATGCCGCTTATTTATTGAATTTTGGATACCAAGGATTTATGTCGGTTATCGATGCTTTGGTGGCCAAAGATGATATTATTGTTTACGACGTGGATTGTCACGCTTGTATTATAGATGGTGTTCGTTTGCACATGGGCAAACGATTTACCTTTAAGCACAACGATCCCGAAAGTTTGGAGAAAAACTTGGAGCGTGCCACTAAATTGGCCAATGAAACTGGCGGAGGCATATTAGTGATTTCCGAAGGAGTTTTTGGTATGCGAGGAGAGCAAGGGATTCTTAAAGAAATTGTTGACCTTAAGAAAAAGTTCCAGTTTAGACTTTTGGTAGATGATGCCCACGGTTTTGGAACACTTGGAAAAACAGGAGCAGGAGCAGGAGAGGAGCAAGGCGTACAAGACGAAATTGATGTGTATTTGGCCACTTTTGCCAAATCAATGGCTGGTATCGGTGCTTTTGTAGCTGCAGATAAAGAAATTATCGAATATTTGAAGTACAACCTTCGTTCCCAAATGTTCGCCAAGTCTTTGCCGATGGTATACGTAAAAGGAGCACTTAAGCGACTTGATATGCTGCGTACCATGCCCGAACTCAAAGCAAAGCTCTGGGAGAACGTAAATGCACTTCAAAACGGACTAAAAGAAAGAGGGTTTGATATCGGAACCACTACTAGTTGTGTTACTCCCGTTTACTTGAACGGTAGTATTCCAGAGGCGATGGCCTTGGTGAAGGACTTGCGTGAAAACCACGGAATCTTCTGTTCTATCGTGGTATATCCAGTAATTCCAAAAGGATTGATTCTACTACGTTTGATTCCAACTGCAACACACACAATGAAAGATATTGAGGAAACGCTTGTCGCTTTCTCTGCCATTAGGGAGCGTTTGGAAAACGGAACTTACAAAAGACTTTCAGCTGCCGTAGCTGCAGCAATGGGAGAATAACCCTGAAACAACATTACTACAAAAAATATTTAATTGCAGCGGACTTTGTTCCGCTGCAATGCATTCCACTTATTTTGATATTGTAATTTTAACATCTAGAGTGCTGTGCTGGACTTATTTTTTTAA
The DNA here is from genome assembly GCA_040285615.1 of Allomuricauda sp. GTDB lineage: Bacteria > Bacteroidota > Bacteroidia > Flavobacteriales > Flavobacteriaceae > Flagellimonas. The sequence continues at coordinate 12,058 of JAVJRL010000009.1, read as the reverse complement.
ACGTTCCACAATCAAGGATGAGAACAAATTCACTCCAGTTTTTATACAGCTTTCATCCACAGCAAAGTTGGGTGAATGTGTTTGTGCTATTATTCCTTTTTCATAATTGGAGCCGCCCATAAAAAAATAAACACTTGGCACTTTAGGCTGAAAAAAGGCAAAGTCATCAGAACGACCATCCGCCACAACACCATGCAAGCGAAGTACCCTATTCTTTCCATAAATGTTGGATAACTGTTCCAAACTTTCATCCACCAATCTCTTGTTGTTGTCAAGGGTAGGGAACACATTAACAAGTTCTGCTTTCAACAACTCATTTGCGTATCTGGATTGACCAATTTGTATTTTGAGTCTCGGTATGGCCGAATCCCGCTGTTGTTTATCGCTGAAACTTAAGTAACCGCTGATTCGAGTCCCATTCTCAGTTTCTTTTATGGAAAAGTTATTCTTGTCCACCGTAGTGTAATTATTGTAGATGGATTTTGGTCCTGCAATACCAATTTCTGGGTCACCCATATTTTGCATATTCCAGAATTTACTGTCCGAAGCAACATTTTCGAGTGATAAGATTTTATTTTTCATAAACTCAAACAATGCTGCCTCTTTTTCAGTTTTCTTGAATGTGAGATCTATTCTTTTGTAATCTGAAAACATTTCTTCCGGTTTTGCGGCGATGGTACCGGCCGGGAAGGGAGTAACGTGCATGGCATATAGCTCTGCAGGATCTATGATGTCAAATAGTCCATCATCCATCATGGCCAGCGCCCCCTTTATATTTTCTTCAGAGGGTTGAAAGACAAAGTACACGGTACCTTCCAAATTTTCCTGCTGTGCTGCTAAAACATTGGCTATGCCAAGTGCTACGGCTGTATGCACATCATGACCACAAATATGTCGAACTCCTTCATGTTTTGATTCAAAATCCACCACATCGGGTGCCTTGGATGGCATGGCATCAATATCGGCACGCCAAGCTATTTTTTTACCTGGTTTCGCACCTTCTAAAATTCCAACTATACCATAACCGCCAATATTGGTCTTTACTTCTAGCCCAAGACTTTTAAGGTATTCGGTAATTTTTTGAGAGGTTCGTTGTTCTGTGCCGCCCACTTCGGGGTACCTATGCAAGTCCCTGCGAATTTCCACAAGGCTATCAAAAATCTCTTCGGTATGTTTTTGAATGTCAGTATGAATGTCCTTGTCAACGTTTTGACCGAAAGCAGCAATGGAAACTAGAACAAAAAAGAATATGGTTAATGTGTTGGATAGGTTCTTAAGCATCATTTAAATTTTGTTTTGTTTGATGCAACAAAGATGCGATTGAATACTGAGGCCTACCTGACACATATGTGACAAACTTACTTTTTTGCAATTTTACCACGGATTCTGCTAAGTGACTGGCGTTCTATCCCTAAAAAGGAAGATAAATGGGTCAAGCTGATTCTATTAAGTAAATCTGGGTTGGCGTTAACAAAGTTTAGATAACGTTCCTCCGCGGTTTCGAACAAGAAGCTTTCGACCCTGTCTGTTTGAATGGTCAACACCTTTTCGGCAATCAGTCTTCCATATCTTTCATGGCTTTTGAAATTTGTATATCCCTCCTGGATATCATCATAAGACAGCTCAATAATGATACTAGGTTCCAAGAACTCCATATAATATTTGCTTGGCCGTTGTTGGATAAAAGCCGGGTAATCCGTGGCATATTCATTTTCTTTTACAAAACCAGTGGTTATGGTTTTACCTTTTTCATTAATGTAATAACGCCGTAATAGTCCTTTACAAACAAACCCCATTTTTTTCTGAATTTCCCCATTCTTAAAAAAGTAATCTTTTTGCTTGTATTGCTTAATGGATAGTTGCGAACGAAAGAGCTTCAGTTCTTCAGGACTTAAATGTGAAAACAGTTGTAGGTAAGATTCAATATATTTTGGATGGTTCTCTTTCAATTCTAAATTTAGGTGAAATATACATCATTTTCATCGACTATAAGGGTAGTCAATTCAACCGTGTGCCCATCTGGGTCTTTGGTGTAAATGGAATGGAAATAATAATGGTCTTGAATGGAGTATTCCAAATCGAGATCCGAGTAATGCTTTTTGGCTTTTTCAAAATTTTCGTTCGTAACATTGAACGCAAAGTGGTCAATTTTCACATTTTTTGATTCTGGGTCCAATTCGGTATCATCCTGTTTGGCCGGAAACAGGGCAATTCCTGATTTGCCACTGAACATAAAAATTGGATATGCCCCCCATTTTGGGAGTTGATGTTTTTTGAGACCCAAAACTTTCTCGTACCATAGAATGGAAACCTCGATGTCCTTGACACGAATGGCTACATGGTCTAAAAATTCTATTTTGAGCTTATTGTTCATTCAGGTTGTCTCTTAAATGGATTCAGTAGTTTCACTTCAGATAAACATACTTATTCATAAAATATGATTCATTTTAATGAATTATATCGACCGATAAGTGAAGTTAGTATTTTTCCGGTTAAAACTCTATTGCCAATGGATGGTTATGCATCTGGTATTGATAGATTTCACCCAATTAACGATACGGATCTTTTAGGCATTACTATCCATCGCCATGGGCAAAATGTATTTGGGAGGTGGGAATGTTCAACATCCTTAACTACGGACAAAGATGAAATGGACCGTACACGATTCAAAATCCCCGTCGTTGTCAAAGTCGTATTCCCCTGAATCGGTGCCCCCATTAATGGTTAGGGTGGTACCGTCGTAGGTATGTCCGAACGTGTCCCAATCATTGGGTTCATCATCCCAAACAACGGAAAAGTAGTAACTTCCCTGCCATTCTTCCCAGAATATTTCCCCACTTACCGTATAGGCATCACGGTCTATGGGATTCAAGGTTAGGGTAAAGCGGCCGCTGGTTTGTACCGTCATGCTAACGGTTCCTCCGTCTGTAACTACATCAACCGATGTAGTACCAACGCTAAACTGGGCTTTGGTGGCTTCCCAGGTTCCACTGAGTTCACTGATCTGGAACGGACCATCCTTGGTCAATCCATCTTCGTCATCGTCCTTGCTACAGGAGAGATTCAGGGAGACCAATCCGATAAACAAAATATAGAGCAACTTTTTCATGGTGATAAATTTTTGAAAGATGGGCGTACCCTACTTTCCATTCTCACCTTAATTTATTTTGATTATCAGGGGTTTGCAATGATGCGGGTCAGTTTACCGTGTTTACTGACATAAAACAGGGTTTGGTAGGCTTCTCCGTAGTTGGGAGTTTTGGAGTCGTACTTTCGGTCTTGTTTATGAAACGTAGCATGCAAAAAGACATTAACTTTTCGGATTAACACAGAGTCGAATTTTTATATTTTGGTTTTTATTTTTCTCATTTAAAAGCCAAATTAAAAATTTGGCGGTCTTCGAAAATAAGCGTTAACCTTTTGGTTAAATGCGCATTAGCTATGTTTTATTTACCTTGTTGGCACAAGTTTACTAAGCACATGCTGTAATTATAATATTTTATACCCCAGTCTAAAATTTATATTAGAATCGTCAACAGGAACTCCGTTCGAAACATTTTCAGGAAACATTCTATTACTGAAAAAGCGTGCTTCCGCAAATATCTTTTTGTATTCCAATCCAACTCCAATAAATTCTGCCCCGCCATTTCTATTGAAATTTTCGTCAATTCTTGACAAATCGAGGGTTATTGAAAAGTCATTGACATATTCCACAGTTAAACCGGCGCTTACAATCAGGTTTAAGTTTTTAATGGTTGGAATATAGCCCCTAACACCTATAGATAAAGAATTATTATTGTAGGAAAGGGTAGCTGTCTGGGTTATATCTGCTACTGAGGTTTGAAGTACAACAGATTCAGCGACTTTAGATTTTATGCTGTAACTAGAAAATATTCCCAATCTGTTGTTAAGAACCAACAATTCCAATTCAGCTCCAAACAAAGACCGAGATATGTCATTAAAGGCTGGGTTTAACGTGGCAACATTTCTAAATTGATAACTGACAGAGGTTTGTTCTATACCGCCGTATATGGAAATGTGTAACTTGGTTTTTTTCTTTATTTTATCAATATAGCTTGTCGAGCTTGCCTTGTTCAAAAGGTTGTATTCATAAACTATTTTAGAGATAGATTTTCTTGAATATGCCAGACGTTCCAAATCTTTCCTGAGAGCATCTCTCTCGTCTGAAAACAAAAGACTAAGTTGTTGCTTATAGTATTCATTTGTGGCAACTTGATTACCCGACACCAAGTATTTTTTGAAAATCAACGGCTCAAAATTTTCATTAGGCTTTTTGATGTAATATCTGTTCCCATTGGAAAACTGATATTCGTACAAAGAAATCTTACCATCAATTAATTTTCGAAGGGCCACATACCTCTTTTCAAAAATTGGGTTTTTATTATTAGTTAGGTTACTAATATTTTCTGAACTAATGTCCAAGTTAACCTCACTAACCACAAACTTAATATCATTACCTATTCCAAATTCAGAAAGATTGATAATTTCTATTGTTTGCTCAGATTCATTCGCATTGGTTTTAAAGGAAATACGATTGGGACTTCTGTTCCAATTTTGATTTTTGATTAATCCGATTTTGTTTTCTCCATTTTTCGTAACAATATAGCCATTTTCGTACTGTGCATTAATGGTTTGAAAGAAGAGAAAAATACATAATAGGATAGTGTTTCGCATTATATGTTAAGATTTAAGTTCAAGTTATATTCGCTAGCAATTTGTGCCAACGGTTAGTGTATAACCAATAGCGGATTTTAAACTACTAAACTGTCAGATAGCAATATACTGTTTTAAATAGCAAAAGCAATTTAGTCAAGCACCTAAACCGCTATTACTTATACACCTTGTTCTGCCCCGTTTCTAATTTTTTACCAGTCTTTCACTGGGGTTGTACGTTGGCAAAATGCAAGTGTAGCATGGTATGGAATGTAGCTTTGCGGAATGGAATAACGGGCTTCTCTTGCTGTGCGGTGCTCAAGGTTTGTAAATGTAATGAGGCACGAATGAAATGCACCTACTGGAAGCACATGGGTGTGTGGGTAGTTTACTAGTCAATCAATTCATTGATTACATTGACCAATGCCATTTCGGAAATTGAATCGCCAATGTTGGTCATAAATACAGCCGCTTTATTCTTTGCTGGATTCAATGCAAATGCAGCTCTCATTGTTTGATCACTACCTGTATGACCATAAGTTAGCAATTCATCTACATAAATACAATGTAAACCATAACCAATACCAACTGAATCTTGATTTTGAAAATGAACTTCAAATAATTGCTTTGTAGAGTTCAAGCTATCTGAGTTGAATACTTCTAATAGAATCTCAGTGAACTTTACAAAGTCTCTTAAATTTAGAGATATGCCACCTGCTGAATTTAAAATCGCAGGAAATTCTCTTTCTCCTCGTTTTATAGGAATACCTATACAATTTGAACTACGATATTGATGGCGTGAAAGGGTGCTAGCACCATCCAAGTTGTAATAACCGAACAAAGCGGATTGCAAGTCATACTTTGTAAAAAGTAGAGAATCAATGACTGCCTCATAGGGCTGGTTCAATGACATTTCAATTATTTCTGCTAAAACAGCATAACCCGCATTTGAGTAGTTGTATGAACCTATCTTAAACTGTGGTGGCTTTTTGAGAAGAGTACTAACAAAAGATGACCTTACTCTACTAACTGACTGGGTAGGAGTGGTAATAGTGTTTGAATTAGAAAAGACTTCTTCATCGGTCCAATACTGCTCAATACCTGAGGTATGAGTTAGCAAATGATGAATGGTTATTTTTTCGTTATCGCTATGAATATACATATCCGGTAAGAGGGCGGGAAGCGTTGTTTGAAAGCTGAAATAGCCTTCTTCAACAAGTAAAGCAATTAATAAAGCGGTGAATGTCTTGGAACAAGAACCTATGAACATCGGAATTGAGTCATTTACCTTTTGGGTTGAATTACTATTCCAATAGCCTTTAGTTGAGTATGTGTTATGCCCATTATCAGATACACCTATTGAAACGGCAGGCAATTGATACTCTTCTAATATCGCCATAGAGAAATCATTGACTGACATATCATTTTCGAGTACTACCCATTTAGGAGTCAAATCGCAACTATCATTATTCACTGAGCATGATAGAACCCCACTAAAAGCAAGAAGGGAGAGTAAATATTTGAGTTGACTCTTCATGTTACTTGCTGACTTTTGTAAATACTTTCGAAACAATCTTCCATTCGCTATTGAATTTGTATAACGAGAGATAGTCTGTGTAAACATGTTTGCCTGATTGGTAATAATGTAGCTTGGCAATAGCTACATCATTAGACACATCAATCAATTGAAATTTTGCTGAAGCCCTATTTGGGTCCTGAAGTGGTAGGGCACCATCAATAACTTTTTGAACTTGTTTCTTTTTCCAATCTACAATAGGCAAAGCCCAAATACTTCCATCTTGATTTTTACCAAGCAAGGCAAATTGAGGATGAAAACCTTTACTGATTTTAACAGAATCGCCATCATTTTGAAGGCCATCAATGTAAGATTCTATTATGGTTGATTTTATTAGTTCCTGGTCTTTAGAAAAAGTATTAATACCGGATTGACTATCACTGCACGAGAAAAAAATAGCCGTGTAAACTATTAGTATTGAAAATGAACGTTTCATGAGATTTGGTTTTAGTTATCGAATGCGTTTAAACACTTATCTAGATATTTTGAGATGCCTTTTAGGCCTATTACTGATAATGATAGAAGAACTGTTTCTTTAATTTCTTCTCTTGTAGCTCCTGCGGCTTTGGACATTGGAACATGATGAAGGACTGCATTTTCATCATCATTCACGATTTTCATGGCAATGAAAATGAGTTGTTTCGTCTTTGCATCGAGGTTTTTTAAACCGATAAGTGAATCAATTACACCTGCGTACGCTTGTTGTACTTCCGGTGCTTCTTCCTGAAAAGTTTTTAAAGTGCTCATTTATTGTAGATTTTAAGATTGATAGGTTATTAAAAACATGGCTACTTGGAGACCATCATATAAAACATGGGCATATACAAGTGGCATTAATCGCCTTTTATGGTAAAAGAAAAATGCAGGAATAAAACTTTTCAGACCAATTGTAACTATTCCATAAGGACCTTGAGAATAGTGCGCTAAGCCAAATACTATACTTGTTAGGAGGATTGAAAGTGTAATCCACAATAAGCTGTTTTTTTCCTTCCAAATTGAGGTGAGTAAAAATGCCCTTACAAGTTCTTCATATAGCGCAACTCCAAGCCATAGGACAGGGCCAAACCAAATAGCAATGAGCAATGGACTTTGACGCATGTCAAGCATTAAGTCCAATAGCTCTGAATTAGGGTGGAAGGCTAGAATATTTGATAAAGTTGCACGAAAAGCGAAGAAAAGAATGAAGTAAGTGGCGGTTAATAATAGCCCCCATAGAATGTCTGTATACCAACTTCCGTTACCTGAGTTGAAGTCAATTAGTTGTTCTTTGAGTAGTCTGGTTTTGAGTAAATAGATAGCGACAATACTAACTCCACCAAAGATTAATGGATAAGCGATTAATTCAATTGAAGCATATCCTGATGATTCATGACGGGTAAACCAAAGCATTGACAATACAGGAATAAGCAATACTATGATGATTGATAAGATGCGTTTTGACGTTTTCATAACACTACGTTTTTTAATTTCAGTGTAAAAGTCCTTAGACTTTTTCAGCTAGACTATCTGCCTTATCGGGAAGTAAGAAATAGAAAATGTAAAGGAAAGAATATCAGCTATATATCCAAAAAGCGATTAGGTCAATACTTTGGTAAAGGATACTTGAAATAACGAGGGGTTTTAGGTCATGTAATCTGATGAAGGCAATACTTAAAACCAAGTTACTGATGAAGGTGCCAATAAATTGTGGGTAAGAGCTGTTGAGCTGAGTGCTGGAAAGAACAAAAGGAATTATAAATAAGCTAACTACGAGCATCCATTTTTTTGATTGTTGCGATTCTAGGTGGCTATGAAAATAAGCCCTGCTACCTTCAATGAATAACACATTCAACCAAACAAAAGGACCAATAAGTAGTGAGCCTAAGACTGGTTTTGAAACGATATAAGAAAGAGTACCGATTATTTCGGGGTTACTCTCCGTTTGATCTAACCACTTCAAGTAAGTCATATTTCCAATGCTTTTTAGCAAGTAGAGTATGGCTAATAAAAGAAATGCCGTTGCTATTGTCTTTAGCCATGGTTCTTGCGATTCGAACGTCATACTAAATAAGTCCGCTTTAGTATGCTTATCTATCAGCCATAAAAAGACTAAAGCTACAATAAGAAAAATTGGAAGTTTGAGAAGTAAACCAATTGGACTTACATCTAAGCCAAAAAGGTATTGCCAAGCCAAAGGTGCAGCGAAGAATACCATTGCAAAAAGCGATATGTAAATATGTTTACTGCGCATTTTCTTTTCTGTATTGCGATGGAGTAACATTCATCTGCTTTTTAAAGGCAGTATTGAATGCACTTAATGAGTTGTAGCCGACACCATAAGCTATTTGAGCAATTGGTTCTTCTTTATTGTTCAACAATTTTTTACAGGCTATACTAATGCGTCTATCCGCTATTAATTCAAAGAATGTAAAGCCTGTTGCTTCATTTAATACTTGAGATGTTGCGTGCGGACTAGCATTTAAGAGTTTTGATAGCTTCTTCATTGAAAGTTGGCTATCTGTAATGATAGATTCATCTGAAAGAATCCTTACCAAATTCTCTGCAAGTTTTGAAGTGACCGTTTCGTCCACGCCCGATTTTGCGTATTTAGGGGCGGTCATATCAATTAAGAAGCCTTTATTAATAAGAATGATGATTGAGAAATAAATAAGTAAACTGTAAAGGATTGCACCTGATATATATGGGAAGCCTGCTACTTCATTTAGAGCGTAGGAAAACCAAATCGCTAATAAGAACCATCCGATAATTGATAAATCTCTGCGTATTTTCGGGTGAGAATCCTTAAGGGCATTGAATGTTTGCACTGACAGAACTATGTAAATCATATACTGCAATAAGATACTTCTGTAGAAAAGATGCCATACATCACCATTTGTCCTTATGAAATCTAGTTTTACCCATAAGAACGTGAAGATAATGGCAGGTAATAAATGAATTGAGTCTTTGGACGATAGTGTGAATTTGCGCTTTATGATTGATTGTGTATATAGATAATATGCAGGACCAATGGCCATGAAACCTGACAGACCGATGGTTAGTAGGAAATCATGTATGCCATCTGAATAGGTGAGTATGATTGATTTTGAAACTCTCAGAGTAAGTACAAAAACAAGAAAGGCAAATAGATAATTGGTAGTCCTATTACCTTTGGAGGTTGAAAGTGAATAGATCATTAGTAATAGGCTATTCACAATACCGATTATGCTACCGAATAATATGGTGTAGTCCCAATAATTCATTCACTCGTGGGTTCTTTTTATTAGTGGGGGGCAGGTTCTTGGCTATGATTTCGTTGTGGCTGGTGGCTGGTGATCGACGGTGTGGGCCGGTGCGATTTTCCAGCGAGCCAATGCCGCATTACGAAAGCATTCCTTTTGGTTTATAGCTTTATTAAAAGTAGGGAATTTAGTACAAATTGGTCGGCAACCTTGCTTTGTCAAAGCTTCTTCCATAGCTTCCTCGCCAATTCGAGCCATTAATCGGTCTTTACCTGTTTTCTTATCTATGTCAATGCCCACACACATTTTATCATCCAAGAAAAAACAATAACCACCCATAAATTTCTTTCCAATAGCGGGAATGTTTTTTTGTTTGAATATATGGTCTATGCGTTCAATTTGATGTTCTGAATATGCCATCTAATTGTTTTCTAAATAATTAACCAAACTTTCTTTTAGAAAATGATTCCAGGATTTTGCACAAAATTCAAAACAGATAAAATCGGGAACCAAGCCTTGATGCTCAAACTCTAACAGGGTTTTTCCTTTTTTGATTTCAGATAATGTCCAATGAATTTTTGTGCCCACCCATTCTTTTTCAACGTTTTCCAGACCATCAATCTTTTGGTTGGCATCAATACATTCCCAAATCATTTCTCGGTTTTCTTGATATTCCAAAACCTTAAACTGATACCAAGGTTCGCCCCAAGACACTTTAAAAATTAAACCAGTTCTGTCAATAGGAAAATCTTGCTTACCCCACCAGTCTTCCAAGTTTTTGCTGATGGCAGTAAAAGCTTCTTGAATTGAGCAGTTAATAGTAACTTGTGTGGTATAATTCTCCATTGTATCAAAGATTTGGAAGCCCATCAAACTCCTTCCTTTTCTCATTCATCCATTTCTGCATGGCTTCAGGCGTTTTCATGAGTTCTTTCATTTTTTGCATGGCTTCCAGATGCGGTTTATCACCTTTTTGAAACATTTCCATACCGTGTTTTTTGCTCATTTCGGCAATTTCTTCAAAAGAGTTGGCTTTAAATTCTACATTGCAAGCACCACCAAGTTGTTTACAAGTCATATTTTTCATAATGCTAATTATTTGATGATTTTTCTTTCCAAATTATTCCTATTAAAATACCATAAAGCCCAAACTGCATAAATAAGTAAAAGGTTTCCATACCTAAAAACTGAATGTTAGCAGCGACATCGGTTTTAGCCATAAATGCCAGCACATGTACCGTCCAATGATATATTCCGGCAAATAAAACAAATTTCCATTTAGAGATTTTCAAATATTGATAGGCAAACGAAAGCACCGCACCTTGAATTAATATAGAAGAAAATCCCAAGAGATATCCCGGTTTTTCTCCAAAATAACCCCAGCTTCTATACGTATTTTCGAACAAAATTATGTGCCACACTACCGCTATGACAAAAGTTATTATGGTATAACCAATAGTTCCTAATATGGGTTTTTTGAACTTCATTTCTGTAAGTTTTTAATTTACCATTAAATTTTTTTCTTAAAGGATGAAAATATGCTATCCAAAGTATTACATTCCAAAAGCTTTTTTAAATTCAGTCGGGTCGTAAAATACTTTGTGCCTTTTTATTTTGCCATTTTCTACTTTGAACCACTCCACCAATTCGAGGGTGAGTATACCGCCATTAGGTGTATTTACCTGAATGTCATTTATGAAACAAACCTCATTTCCGTTTTCAAAAGTTTGGTGAAGTTTCCAACTGTTATGAGCGGATAAAAATTGCTCCAAAAGTGCGGCATACTCTTCTTTACTTTTACATTTTGCGGCAGGACCAATAAATTCAATATCGTCTGCCATCAAACCGACAGCACTTTTGATATCGCCTTTCTCGTTGGTTAGGCGCATAAATTTTTTAACCGTTTTTAATGCTGTACTCATGCTATTTAACTTGTGATTCCGAAGTAAATATACAAATTAACTTGCAATTTGCAAGTGGAAAATATATCAACTATCTTTGCAATATGAAATTAAGGTCGCATTGCCCCATAAATTTTGCATTAGAACACTTTGGTGATAAGTGGTCTTTGTTGATTATCAGGGACTTGATGTTTAAAAATAAGCGGTATTACAATGAGTTTTTCAGTGCCGATGAAAAAATATCCACCAGTGTATTAGGCGATAGATTGAAGAGTTTGGAAAAGTCGGGTATTATTACCAAAAGTGTTGATCATGTAAAAAAATCGAGAATAAAATATTCGCTTACCGAAATGGGCAAAAGTCTAATTCCTACGATGATAGAGATGATATTATGGTCTGCCAAATTTGACAGAGATACAGGCACTCCTGATGAATTTATTCAAAAAACTATAACAGACAGGGAAAAATTAATATCTGAGATTTATAAAAGTCTTGAGTAGTTTTTTGGTCTCGTTTGTTACAATTACTTTGGGCTTTTATTACAGCCAACGCCACGCGGATATGGCGAGTTGCGTTGGCAGCTTGCTGCCATTAGCAATAGTAGCCATTAGACGCATATTCGCTATATCCGATGTTAGGTACAGTGGCAAAGGCAATTTAGTGAAAATATCCTATTGGTTTGGTCCCGG
>JAVJRL010000008.1:0-626511 GCA_040285615.1 Allomuricauda sp. | reverse complement strand
GGCCATGGCGACGGGGCCCACCCCTTTCCATTCCGAACAGGGAAGTTAAGCCCGTTTGCGCCGATGGTACTGCCACACCAGGTGGGAGAGTAGGTCGCCGCCTTCCTCAAAGCCCGATACATTGCGTATCGGGCTTTTTTTGTTTTAAAACTGGTGTATTTATTAGTATTATTCTTTAATGGAAAAGGTATACATCAGATTCTTTTCATCTGCAGCAGGAACTTCAGAAATTAGAACATAATTTCCAGGAACCAAGTCGGCTTCAAAAAAACCTTTACTTTCAGCTGGAAGATTATTCATTCCCCCAAGAAATGTAAACCCTTCGGGGGCTGGAGTAATTAAACCTTTTGGATTCATCCAGTTCATCCATTGAATTAAAGAGTCTAAGGAGGCAGTGTTGTCGTAACGAACAAGATTGATATCATGCCCCACAAAATTTTCATAGACCTTTTGATCTATAAAATTGGTTTGAAAAATCTGATTTCCTGAGATGATACTGTCTTTTAAAATGAGTCCATCTGTACTAGAAATGTCAATAATCGCTGAAGGAGTAGGAGGAGTTAACTCGGTAGTTTGATTGGTCACAATAATTTCTTTAAGCATTCCGTGGGAAGTATGCCATTCTCCATTAAACATTTTTACATAACATTCCATCATATAGCGTCCTGGCTCTAAATAAACTGTACTTTTTGCTGTGTGTTTGGGGGAAACAAGGCCTGTGCCTCCCAAAAATTTCACTTGTTGGTACCATTTAGGTATGTTGCCAAATGCGACCATTGCACTATCCATTTTGTTTTCCATGATGAGTCTCATTCCATCATCAAATGGAGGTAGTAGTTCTGCTTTGGTGTTTTCTATTGTTATACCCTCTGGATATAAATCCATCATTACAAAATGTACTTCAGGGGATTTATTTTCATAGATCAGCGTGTTCCAACCAGAGTACAGCGTGTCCGCAACAAAAAATTCCATGCTTTGCGTACTTATAAGTACTTCACCAAACTCTAAGGGCTTTTTTTCTGGAGTAGTCTTGTCCTTTTCTTTTGTTTTACATGCAAATAATGTCAAGAGTAAAAAAAAGAATGTCAATAGAGTTCTCATAAATAATGTATTAAGAGGTTAGTTATTCTCCTTTAATACATAGCAATGGGGTTTGTAGGGTAAGACAAGTCTTCTGAAGATACAAACATTTTATTGGTCAAAAAATTATCTGTGTGTAGATGGAAGATTTGCCTATGTGATTGATAGATAAATGGTTGTGTTTTGACTTTTTATACTCATAAAAAACTCCCCACAGTGAAATACCGTGAGGAGTTGCGTAAGTTTAGTTGAGATTTACGCGTTTTTTATACTCTAGGTAAATCCCCTTCACCTTTCAACGGTAAAAAGGATTGTCCCATTAAATATTTATCGACGTAGTGCGCTGCTTGCCTTCCTTCAGAAATGGCCCAAACAATTAAGGATTGACCTCTTCTTTGATCACCTGCGGCAAAAACGCCCGGAACATTGGTTTTATAGTTTTCTTCAGAAGCCTTTATGTTAGTTCTTGTATCCAATTCTAAATTTAATTGATCCGCAACCGTGGTTTCGGAACCGGTAAAGCCCATGGCCAATAGAACCAAATCACAGTCCCATTCTTTTTCTGTGCCCTCGACTTCTTTGAGTATGGGGCGCTTGCCAGGTTGCTTGATCCACTCAACTTCCACAGTTACCAAGCTTTTTAAATTACCTTCTTTATCAGCATTAAATTTTTTAGTGGAAATACTGAACACACGTTCTGCCCCTTCCTTGTGCGATGTACTGGTGCGCAATCGCATGGGCCAAAACGGCCAAGGTTGTCCTTCTGGACGATCAGGAGTTCCTTTGGGCATAATTTCAAAATTTGTAACCGAAGTGGCACCTTGTCTTATAGATGTACCGATACAGTCAGAACCTGTATCCCCACCACCAATTACAATTACATTTTTTCCTTTTGCAGAAATCTCTTCCCCTTTGTATGGAATACCATCTACCTTTCTATTGTTCTGAGGTAAAAAGTCCATGGCCTGCACTACCCCTTTGGCATCTGATCCAGGAATGGGAAGGTTTCGCCTTACTGTGGCACCACCGCAAAGTACAATGGAATCAAATTCTTGTTGTAAATCGGTTGCTGTAACATCAACGCCAACATGGACCCCTGCTTTAAATTCAATCCCTTCTTTTTCCATTATTTTCAACCTCCGATCAATCACGCTTTTTTCCATTTTAAAATCTGGAATTCCATAGCGTAGCAGTCCACCAGGTTTTTCATCTCTTTCGAATACGGTTACATTGTGGCCTGCGCGGTTCAATTGTTGAGCTGCAGCTAGACCTGCTGGTCCTGAGCCAACCACGGCTACTTTCTTATCTGTTCGAGTAATTGGAGCTTCAGGTTTGATCCATCCGTTGTTAAATGCAGTTTCTACGATATTTTTTTCAATATTTTCTATAGAAACAGGTTTTTCATTTATTCCCAGTACACATGCTTCTTCGCAAGGTGCAGGGCACAATCTTCCTGTAAACTCTGGAAAATTATTGGTAGAATGAAGTATCTCGGCTGCTTTCTCCCATTTTCCTTTGTAGACCGCATCATTAAAATCGGGAATCAAATTGCCCAATGGACAACCACTATGGCAAAATGGAATGCCACAATCCATACAACGGGCTCCTTGATTCTTTAATTCGCTTTCCTTTAAAGGTTTTGTAAACTCCTTATAGTTTTTGATACGTTCTTTGACAGGGGCGTAAGTTTCATCCTTTCTGTCAAATTCCAAAAATCCTGTAATCTTTCCCATGTCTCAAATTATAAGGTTTGCATTTTTTCTTCTTCTAATCGGATAAGTGCTTGGCGGTATTCTTCTGGGAATACTTTTATAAATTTAGGAAGGTATTTTTCCCAATTTTCAAGAATGCTTTGCGCCAAAGGACTTAAGGTTGCATTGTAGTGGTTTTCAATTAAATCTTTTAGTTGTTTGATGTCGTTAACCTCATCAACAGGGAGAAGGTTCAAGTGATCTCCATTACATTGTTGTCTGAACGTGTTGTTTTTGTCGTAGACAAATGCGATACCACCACTCATGCCGGCACCGAAATTTCTTCCGACCGAACCTAAAATTACGGCAACTCCACCTGTCATATACTCGCATCCATGATCTCCAATCCCTTCAACCACTGCTTTGGCTCCAGAGTTTCTAACACAGAAACGTTCTCCGGCTTTACCGTTGATGTATGCCTCACCAGAGGTTGCTCCATATAGAGTGACATTTCCTGTAATAATATTGTCTTCTGGCTTTATGGTGGATTTAAAAGGTACTTTAATGACCAATTTGGCTCCTGACAATCCTTTTCCAAGATAATCGTTGGTGTTTCCGTTGACTACCATGGTGAGTCCTTTAGTGGCGAAAGCACCAAAGCTTTGCCCTGCTGAACCTGTAAAGTTTAGTTTTAGTGTATTTTCTGGTAGTCCGTCTGCGCCATATATTTTTGAAATCTCGTTACTGATAATAGCACCTACAGCTCTATCCGTGTTGTGGATACGGAAATCCAAGGTGGTTTTCTCTTTTCTGAACAGGGCAGGATGAGCCTTGCCGATGATTTCAAATTCTATGGATTTATCAATTTCGTGATACTGTTTTTCGGTATTGTGGAATTTGGTTCCTTCGGGCACATCAACTTGATACAGTATCGGGGTCAAGTCGATACCTGCAGCTTTGTAATGTTCAATAGCCTTTTTTCTATCCAATTTTTGAACCTGTCCAACCATTTCATTCAAGGTTCTGAAACCAAGTTTGGCCATGATTCCACGTAGTTCTTGTGCAACAAAGTACATGTAGTTGACCACGTGTTCTGGTTTACCTTCAAACTTTTTACGAAGTTCTGGGTTTTGGGTGGCTATGCCAACGGGACAGGTGTTCAAGTGACAAACACGCATCATCACACAACCGGATGCTACAAGCGGAGCTGTGGCAAATCCAAATTCTTCTGCTCCCAAAAGGCATGCAATGGCAACATCTCTGCCCGTTTTTAACTGTCCGTCACATTCCAAGGTTACTCTGTTGCGTAAATCGTTCAATACCAAAGTTTGTTGAGCTTCGGCTATTCCCAATTCCCAAGGAAGTCCTGCATGCTTCAAAGAGGTTAAAGGTGATGCCCCTGTTCCTCCATCAAATCCTGAGATTAAAATAACATCGGCCTTGGCTTTGGCAACACCAGCGGCTACCGTTCCCACACCAACTTCGGAAACTAGTTTTACATTAATGCGAGCCTCTCTGTTTGCTGATTTTAGATCGTAAATCAACTGCGATAAATCCTCAATGGAATAAATATCGTGATGGGGAGGCGGGGAAATCAATCCCACATAAGGGGTCGAGTTCCTTGTTTTGGCAATGGCGGGGTTTACTTTTGGACCAGGCAACTGACCACCTTCACCAGGTTTTGCCCCCTGAGCCATTTTGATTTGTATTTCTTTGGCACTGGTCAGATAGTTGGATGTTACACCAAACCTACCAGAAGCTACCTGCTTGATGGCACTGTTCTTCCAATCGCCAGTTTGACTTTTATAGAAACGAGCCGAATCCTCTCCTCCTTCACCTGAATTACTCTTTCCTCCAATTCGGTTCATGGCAACCGCAAGATTCTCGTGGGCCTCCTTGCTGATGCTTCCATAGGACATGGCCCCAGTTTTAAACCTTTTTACAATTTCTGTCCAAGGTTCAACTTCTTCAATGGGAATAGGGTCATAGTTCGAAAATTCGAACAGTCCGCGGATGGTCATTAGGTGTTTGGATTGCTCATTGACCAATTTGGAATACTCTTTATAAGTTTCCGGCTCGTTATTGCGTACCGATTTTTGAAGCATGGCGACACTTAATGGATTGAACATGTGCTTCTCACCATTTCTTCTCCATCGATACTCTCCACCGACCTCAATATCGAGGTTGGCTGCTATTTCCTGTGCTAGGAATGCCTTTTTATGGCGTTTGGTTACTTCTTTCTCTATTTCATATAGTCCAATTCCCTGAATACGGGTGGGGGTATTGGGGAAGTATTTATCTACGACCGTTGTATTAATTCCGATACACTCAAAAAGTTGAGATCCACGGTAGGAGTTAAGAGTAGATATGCCAATCTTGTTCATCACCTTTAGGATACCTTTTCCAACGGCCTTATTATAATTTTTGACTGCTTCATCAAAAGTATAGTCGGTGATATTGTTTTCTTTAATTTGCTCACCAATGATTTCGTTTACCAAATATGGATTGATGGCGCTTGCCCCAAAACCAAATAGAAGCGCAAAATGGTGTACTTCTCTTGGTTCTGCGGATTCAATGATGATGCTCAATTTTGAACGTTTGCCCAATTTCCTTAGTCCACTGTTTACATAGGAACACGCTAAAAGGGCTGGGATAGGTGCCATTTCGGCACTAACCATTCTATCCGATAGAATAATAATGTTGGCGTCCTCATCGATGGCTTTGGAAGCTTGTTGTAAAATACCATCTAGAGCCTCTTCAAGTCCATTGTGTCCTTTATTTATTTCATAGAGTATTGAAATGGATACGACTTTATAATCTGGACTGGCATCGTAATTTTTGATTTTATCCAAATCCTCCTTGGAAATTACGGGATTTTGGATTTTCAGTTTTCGACAGTGTAGTTCGGAAAAATCAAATATGTTATGGTCGCTACCTAGAGTTAAACTAATATCCGTTATCAACTCCTCCCGAATACCATCCAAAGGTGGATTGGTTACCTGGGCAAAAAGCTGTTTAAAATAGTTATAGATTAATTGGGGTCTTTCAGATAGCACAGCAATTGGTGTATCGGAACCCATGGAACCAATAGGTTCTTTGCCATTTTCTGCCATGGGCATTATAATGGTATTGATGTCTTCCTGGGTATACCCAAAGGCTGTTCTTCGGGTATGCAAAGGGAACTCGCCAAAGAAAACAGGACAGTCATTATAAGGTATATCCCTTAAATGCACCAAATTCTTCTTCAACCATTTTTGATATGGATGCTTTTTGGCAATGTGCTCTTTGATTTCCTCATCGTTAATAATTCTTCCTTCCTCCATGTTCACCAAGAACATTTTTCCTGGCTCCAACCTTCCATGAAATTCAATATCTTCTGGCTCGAGTTCAACAACACCGGTTTCCGAGGACATGATAACATATCCTTGTTTGGTCACGGAATATCTTGATGGGCGCAGTCCGTTCCTATCCAGTACTGCTCCAATATAGTTGCCATCTGTAAAAGGTATGGAGGCCGGTCCATCCCATGGTTCCATGAGGCAGGAATTGTATTCGTAAAATGCTCTTTTGGATTCTGACATGTCCGGGTTTTTCTCCCAGGCTTCCGGCACGAGCATCATCATTACTTCTGGCAAGGAACGTCCTGTCATCAATAATAGTTCAACCACCATGTCCATACTGGCGGAATCTGATTTTGCAGGCAATACAATGGGTAGTATTTTTTTGATGTCCTCGCCAAACCAATCACTCTCCATGAGTTCTTCGCGCGAGCGCATGCGGGAAACATTTCCTCTTAATGTATTTATTTCTCCATTGTGGCACATATATCTAAAAGGTTGTGCCAAATCCCACATCGGGAAGGTGTTTGTGGAGAATCTTTGATGAACCAGAGCCAAGCGTGTAACTACTCTCGGGTCCAATAGGTCTTCATAATATCTGCTGATATCTTTTGGAACCAAAAGTCCTTTGAAAATGATGATTTTAGTGGAAAGGCTGGGTAGATAGAAAAACTCACTTTCCGATAATTTACTTTCGGTTACGGTATGCTCTGTAATTTTACGTGCAATGAAAAGCTTAAGGTTGAACTGGAACTCATCTAAAGATTCACCTTTGGCAACAAAAACCTGCATTACAAAAGGTTCGGTTTCGGCGGCTATTCTTCCAGGTACAGAACGGTTAATAGGGACATCCCTCCATCCTAACAATTGAAGTCCTTGCTTTTTTATGTTTTCCTCAAAAACCTTGATGCAAAAATCACGTTGGTTTTCTTTTTGTGGAAGAAATACGTTTCCTACCGCATATTCACCTGCTTTGGGCAGTTCAAAGGGACAAGTATCCACAAAAAAGTCATGGGGAATGTCTATTAATATTCCTGCACCATCGCCAGTTTTGCCATCTGCACTTACAGCACCTCTGTGTTCCAATTTATCAAGTATTTCGAGGGCTTTGTGTATAATGTCATTGGACTTTATTCCTTTTAGGCTGCAGATGAAACCTGCACCACAGTTATCATGCTCAAATTCCGGTAAGTATAAACCTTGCTTCTTCAATCTCATCATTAACGTATTTCTTCAAAAATATCAAAATGAATGAATAAAATATAAGGTTTTTGTTGATTATCAGATAAATAATCAACATAATGTTTGTAAGGTTAAAAAAAATTCAATTTAGGAATATGTCGAATGTTAAATTATCATTATCTCAAATTGGACAAAGAAAATGGGCTCTTCCCTGCACAGAAAAGAGTATTTGGTAGTATTTGATTGTATTTGTGGTAGAAGTGGTTCTTAAAAAGAAGGGGTTTTGTAAATAAAAAGCTTTTTAAGAAAAAGAACCCCCTCTTTTAGGGAGGGGGTAGTGAGTATTAATCTTTAAGGATGCTCCTTGAGATGACAATTTTCTGTATTTCGGAGGTTCCTTCATAAATTTGAGTGATTTTGGCGTCCCTCATCAATCGCTCTACATGGTATTCTTTAACGTATCCATTTCCTCCATGGATTTGTACAGCTTCCACGGCGGTCTCCATAGCAACTTCGGAGGCATAGAGTTTGGCCATGGCACCGGAAAGTGTGTAATCATTCCCTGCATCTTTGTCACATGCGGCTTGATACACCAAATGACGTGCCGCTTGTATTTTGGTGTGCATATCGGCCAATTTGAAGGCAATGGCCTGGTGGTTGGAAATTTCTGTACCAAAAGCTTTTCGCTGTTTGGAATATTTTAGTGCAAGTTCGTAGGCTCCAGCAGCTATTCCGAGTGCCTGTGCAGCAATACCGATTCTTCCTCCAGCCAAGGTTTTCATGGCAAATTTAAATCCAAACCCATCTTCGCCAATACGATTTTCCTTGGGTACTTTTACATCGTTGAACATTAAGGAATGGGTGTCACTACCTCTAATCCCCAGTTTGTTTTCTTTGGGCCCAATGTCGAAACCTTCCGTGCCTTTTTCAACAATCAAGGCATTTATACCATGGTGGCCCTTTTCTCTATCCGTTTGTGCGATAACCAAATAGACTTCTGCTTGATTTCCATTGGTAATCCAGTTTTTGGTTCCATTTAATAGGTAGTGGTCCCCTTTGTCTATAGCTGTTGTTTTTTGAGAGGTGGCATCGCTCCCTGCTTCCGGTTCTGACAAACAGAAAGCGCCAATTATTTCACCTGATGCCAATCGGGTCAGGTATTTTTCTTTTTGTTCTTCTGTTCCGTATGTTTCCAGCCCCCAACAAACCAAAGAATTATTTACCGATACCATTACTGAAGCGGATGCATCAATTTTGGATAATTCCTCCATAGCTATTACATAAGAGAGGGTTCCTAGGCCGCTTCCGCCATATTTTTCGTCAACCATCATCCCCATAAAACCTAGCTCACCCATTTTTTTAACAAGTTCGCTTGGGAATTTTTGAGTTTCGTCGCGCTCGATAACACCGGGCAAAAGTTCGTTTTGGGCAAAATCTTTTGCTGCTTGTTGTATCATTAACTGTTCTTCGGAAAGTGTGAAATCCATAAAACTGAATAATATTTAAAAACTGCCTACAAATATAGCTTTCAAATATTAATATTCTATGGATACGACTAAATAAATGAGAATGATTGAATTTTTAACGATTTTTTTGAAATCAGTTTTTTGCCTTCACATATTTTTATAGTGATAAGATTATGCGGAAAAATTCATTTTGAATATCTTTAGCAATTCAGATAACTACTCAAATAAAATTATTCCTTAATTAAACCAACTTAACATGGAAACCCTTTTAGTTGTCATTTTTGTAATTGGATATTTGGCAATTACCCTAGAACATAATTTAAAAATAGATAAGCTTATTCCAGCTTTGGCCATGATGGCTGTGATGTGGGCCCTGATGTCATTTGGAATCGATGGGTTTAACACTTGGTTCGATTCTGGTGAACATCATTTGTTGGAAAATTTCGGCACTTTTGGCCATGCTGAAAAAATGGAGTTTTTGGAGGAAACCTTGCTACATCACTTGGGCAAGACCTCTGAAATATTGGTGTTCCTCTTGGGTGCAATGACCATTGTGGAGATTATAGATTACTTCGATGGGTTTGCTACCATAAAATCTTTTGTAAAGACAAGAAGTAAAAAGAAAATCCTTTGGATTTTTTCATTTCTGGCCTTTATCCTTTCGGCAATTATAGATAACCTAACCGCAACTATTGTACTTATTTCCATTCTTCAGAAAATTGTGAAGGACAGGGATGTAAGACTTTGGTATGCTGGTTTAATTATTATTGCGGCGAATGCCGGTGGTGCCTGGTCCCCAATTGGTGATGTTACCACTACCATGTTGTGGATCGGTAAAAAAGTAACTACAGCTAACCTAATTGAGCATTTGCTTATACCTTCATTGGTTTGTATGGTCATTCCTTCATTGATTGCATCTTTCCTTCCTGCATTCAAGGGCAAAATTGATGCTGAAGAAGAAGAGCCGCCAAAATCTAAATTTGGAGCAAATATGCTTTACCTAGGTTTGGGTGCTATCATTTTTGTACCAATTTTTAAAACAATAACCCACTTGCCACCTTATGTTGGAATGATGCTTTCCTTGGCGGTGGTTTCAACTTTTGCAGAAATATATAGTAGTTCAAAGTTTTCTATTTCCAATGTGGATCATGAAAGTGATGAAGCTGCACACCATAGTCCAGTGCATAGTGCACTTACCAAGATAGAACTTCCAAGTATTTTATTCTTCTTGGGTATTTTAATGGCGGTAGCCTCATTGGAGTCCTTGGGCATGCTTTTCAATTTTGCAGAGGGGCTAAAACAAGGAATGCCTTTGATGGGTACGGAAATGGCCGGCACACAGGTTTCTGATTTGGTGATATTATTGTTGGGTGTTGGTTCAGCGGTAATAGACAACGTACCATTGGTAGCTGCCAGTTTGGGAATGTTCTCTGAGCCTATGAACGATCAGCTATGGCATTTCATTGCATATTCAGCAGGAACGGGTGGTAGTATGTTGATTATTGGATCTGCGGCTGGTGTTGTTGCCATGGGTATGGAGAAAATTGATTTCTTCTGGTATCTTAAAAAAATATCGTGGTTGGCCCTTATTGGGTTCATTGCTGGAGCCGTTTGTTATATGATCATGCGAAATTTGTTCTAGAAAAATACTTTAGTTCAAAAATCTCCGTTATAATTGCAACTTAAATTGGGGATTTTATATGAATATGTTTCAAGAAGTAGCGGAAGGCGTTGAGGCAACTGCCTCTATTTCCGAAGAAAAAACCTTGTCCGTAATAGATCTTATTGTCAACGGAGGAACAGGAAGTATTGTCATTATTATGGTACTTTTTGTTCTTCTTTTTGTTGCCATGTATATTTATTTTGAACGCATTTTTGCCATTAAGGCCGCTTCCAAAATAGATAAGAATTTCATGAACCAGATTCGTGACCACATCATGAACGGTAAATTGGAAGCTGCAAAACTTTTATGTGCCCAAACGGATTCACCCGTAGCTCGATTAACCGAAAAAGGGGTGGCACGTATTGGAAAACCATTGGATGACATTAATACGGCCATTGAAAATGCAGGTACACTGGAAGTGTACAAGCTCGAAAAGAATGTTAGTGTTTTGGCAACCGTTGCCGGGGCTGCACCAATGATTGGTTTCTTAGGAACGGTGATTGGTATGATTTTGGCGTTCCATGAAATGGCAAGCAGCGGAGGACAGGCAGAAATGGGCTCCTTGGCCTCTGGTATTTATACTGCAATGACCACAACAGTTGCAGGTTTGGTGGTTGGTATCATCGCTTATATTGGTTACAACCACCTGGTTGTGAGAACAGATAAAGTGGTGCACCAAATGGAAGCCAATGCTGTACAGTTTTTGGATTTATTGAACGAACCTATATAGTCTTTCTATGAAACTGAAGGGAAGAAATAAAGTAAGCCCAGAATTTAGCATGTCATCAATGACGGACATTGTGTTCTTGTTGTTGGTGTTTTTTATGCTTACATCCAATGCACCCAATGCACTGGATTTGCTTTTGCCAAAGGCAAAGGGAAAGTCCACCAATACACAGAATGTTTCAGTTACAATTAACAAGAACCTAGAATATTTTGTGAACAATGAGCAAATCAATAAAGAATACATTGAAATTGAATTAAAAAAGGCACTTGAAGGTCAAGAAAAGCCGACCATCATCCTCAGGGCAGAAGAAAGCGTCGCTATAAAGGAAGCGGTCAACGTTATGGATATTGCCAATAGGAACAGTTATAAGGTTATCTTGGCAGTGCGGCCAAAATAATGTCCTTTTTAGATACGAGACACAAGAAAAAATCCTTTACGCTTACAACACTTTTGTTAAGCGCACTTCTTCTGTTGCTTTTTTATATCGGCCTTACTTATCTGGACCCACCCATTGAAAATGGGATTGCGGTCAATTTTGGCACTATGGATTTTGGTAGTGGCCAAGTACAACCTACGGAGCCAGTAAGGTCTGAACCAAGGGAGGTCGAAAGTCAACCCGAACCACAAGAGGTTGCTGAACCTGCTCAACCTGAAGAAACAGTTGTTGAGGAAGCACCTGTTGAAGAGGTTTTGACAAGCAATGATGAGGAGACCATCAAACTGCAACAACAGGAAGAAGCCAAACGTAAAGCGGAAGAAGAGGCAGAAAAAGCCAAAGTTGAAGCTGAGCGTATTGCCCAAGAAAAAAGAGAAGCCGAAGAGCGCAAACGACAAGAGCAGGAAGCCAAGAAAAAAAGTGTTGATGCCCTTATTGGCGGTATTGGTAAATCCGATGGAACAACCACTGGCAGTGAAGGTGATGATAATCGCGCAGGGGACAAGGGGCAGCCAGATGGTGACCCTTATGCCTCGTCTTATTATGGTGCTCCAGGAAGTGGTAGTGGCGGTGGTGGTTATGGACTAAATGGAAGGTCTTTGGCAAATAAAGGCAAGGTGCAGCAAGAATGTAATGAAGAAGGTAGGGTTGTGGTAAGGATTACTGTTGATAGGTCAGGTAAAGTAATCAAGGCAGATCCAGGTGTAAAAGGTACCACCAACAACGCTCCGTGTCTGTTGGAGCCAGCTCGTAAAACAGCTCTTCTCCATCAATGGAATTCCGATTCCAATGCTCCTGCACAGCAAATAGGTTTTGTAGTTGTCAACTTTAAATTGGGGCAGTAGTGACCTACAAAGAAACCTTGGACTGGATGTTCGGTCAACTTCCCATGTACCAGCAGAAAGGTGCATTGGCAATGAATGCCAAGTTGGACAACATTATCAATTTTTGTAATGTACTCGATAATCCACAGGATAAATTCAAGAGTATCCATGTAGCCGGCACTAACGGAAAAGGTTCAAGTAGCCATATGCTGGCCTCCATTCTTCAAGAGGCTGGTTACAAGGTAGGGCTTTATACCTCTCCTCACCTAAGGGATTTCAGGGAACGGATCAGGATAAATGGAAAAGTCGTTAGTAAGAAATTTGTAACGGATTTTGTTGAACAACACAAACCTTTTTTTGATTACAACAAGCTTTCTTTTTTTGAAATGACTGTTGGAATGGCCTTTACGTATTTCGCAGAAGAGAAAGTAGATATTGCTGTGGTAGAAGTCGGTTTGGGAGGAAGGTTGGATTCTACCAACATCATTACACCTGAGGTATCTTTGATTACCAATATTGGAATGGACCATACCCAGTTTTTGGGCGATACTTTGGAAAAAATAGCCTTGGAAAAGGCTGGTATCATTAAACCAAAGGTTCCCGTGGTTATCAGTGAAACACAACCTGAGACTAAAATGATTTTCAATTTGATTGCGCATCAGCTAAAATCCGACATTGTTTTTGCTGACCAAGAACAATTCTCGGGATTTAAAACCGATTTGTTGGGAGAATATCAGCAAAAGAATATCAAAGGGGTGGTCGCTTGTATTCACCAATTGAAAAACTTTGAGGTTCCAGAACAAGCAGTTTCCAAAGGACTAAATAAAGTTGTTGAAAATACAGGGCTTTTAGGAAGATGGCAAGTGCTTCAAAATCATCCTCTAGTGGTTTGCGATACAGCACATAATAAGGAAGGATTACAATTGGTTTTGCAGCAGATAAAAAAGCAGTCCTATGGCCAACTCCATATTGTTCTAGGTTTTGTAAATGATAAAGATGTTAGATCGGTACTTGCTCTTTTTCCAAAAGATGCCAAGTACTATTTCGTAAGGCCAAGTATTCCGAGAGGTATGGATGCTTTTCAGCTTAATGAACTAGCGCAGGAACAGGTGCTTAAGGGTAAGGTTTTTAAGTCTGTTGAAAAAGGATTTAAAAACGCTTTGAAGAATGCTGACGATGAAGATATGATCTATGTTGGCGGGAGTACTTTTGTTGTCGCTGAGGTGGTGTAAATTTTTTCATTTTTTTGTTTTATAAATCAAAAACAGTCTTATATTTGCACTCCCATTTAGGAAATTAAATGGGCGCTTAGCTCAGTTGGTTCAGAGCACCTCGTTTACACCGAGGGGGTCGGGGGTTCGAATCCCTCAGCGCCCACAAAAATAAAAAAGCCTCCGAGAAATCGGAGGCTTTTTTGGTTATATATCGTTATTGATTCTCCAATATCCGGCAACGTTAATTTCTTTCCTTTTCAATAAACTCAAGATTTTGTTTATTTGAAATTTCAAGTATTTATAAAAGTTTGAATAAACGAGTTATAGTGCATTATGATACATAGCTCAAAAACGAACAAAATGACTGAAATTCAAATCCTGACCAAACAAACAGAAAATGCTTTTGAGTGGACGAATAAACTGATTGTTTCTGTGCCAATCGAGAAATGGGATATCATAGCGGATGGAATCGGGTCAAATTTAAGCTGGCAGGTCGGTCATCAAATAATCAGCATATATTACCACACGATTATGACGACAGTAGGACATATTTCGGAATTGATCGAAAAACTGAATTTACGTTTATACACGGAAATTTGTAACTACGATACTGTTGCTAAAGATATGGTTGGAAAGACAAATCCTAAACAGTTAATGGAGCATTTGAAACTTATGCAGGGACAATCTTTGGTAGTAATCGATTCATTATCCGAAAATGACTTGCGAAAAGCGGTTGAACCGACCAAAGTTCCGCATCCAATTGCCAAAACTAAATTTGATGCGATTGATTGGAATATAAAGCATACTATGTGGCATTGTGGACAGATTGCGACGATAAAAAGAATTGTGGATAATTCCTTTGATTTTGGAATTAAATGACCAAATCAAAAACTATAAAACTGAAAAAGTTTCAAAAGTTTAAAAAAACCATGATTGATACTCATGAATTAACCTAACACTATATAGCTCTGAATTTTAAAATGTAATGAGGTTTAAAAACGTAAAATAAAGTTTGTACCCTTATTAATTTCGCTTTCACAGATTATTTCACCTCCATTCATTTCTACAAAATCCTTCGCAATCAATAAACCAAAGCCAGTACCTTTTTCACCTCTGGTGCCTCTCTTTGTTTGTGGTCTGCCATCACTCGCCATTCTATCGTACCAGTCAGTATTCATACCCACTCCGAAGTCCCTTACGCCTATTTCAATCTTGCCAGAGTTGTTTTGGGACCACAACACTATTTTTTGACCTTTCTCACTGAATTTAATAGCATTGGAAGTCAAATTACGGAGAGCTACCTTCAACATGTTCTCGTCAATGAAGAGTTCAGGATGCGATATATTTAGTTCTATGGTTATCTCCTTATCCTCGGCCATTCTTTCAAATTCCTTTTTTATGGAGGAAAGAACAAGATTCAAATCACAATTCTTTTTGTTCAGCTTTACCCCTTCCAGTTGTTTGTACGACCATTGAAGCAAGCCATTGACCATAGCAATCTTGTCAGAGATTTCATTTTTCAACCTTTCCGTAATTTGTTTCATTTCATCATCCACCAAATCATCTTCGATCATTCCAATAATGACACTGACATTATTGAGTGGGGCCCGAACATCATGCGTTAGTAAAGAGAATAATTTGTTTTTAAATTTATTGACCTTTTCCAATTCCTCGTTCTGTATTTCCAGCGTGCTCTTTGCGATTTGCAGGCTCTTGGTTTGCTTTTCGACTTCTGTTCGGAGCATTTTATTGGTTTCCGCCTGCATTTTAAGGTTTTCATCCTCAATGGATTTAAACTTTATTCCAACCAGAAGAGAAAAAAGAACTAATTGGAGAGTCACTAAAACCGATGAGGCCAGCAATATTGGATTGACATCAAAATCAAAATATCTTTTCAAGAACCATGTTCCAATATATAATATTGCGGCAAGCAGAATTGGTGCGTAGGCATACAAATAGTACCTATTGAAATTTTTGGCATTAAACAACCAGAAACCGGAGAATATATTCAGCATTATCGATGCCATGGCTGTTATTGCCGCAAACATTACAAGAAAATCATTTAACCAAACTATTTTGGTCAACAGATTGTTCGTAATATGTAGAACCGGCAGACAAATCACTACAATGGTGAATGTTTTATATATCCTTGATAGTTTAGGATAATCCTTTTTCCCCACGTTCAGGTAATTCTTTGTGAACATCAATAATCCAAAAGTTGTGAGCATAGCTGTTGAAAGGGAAGCCTTGTCCGCAATCATTGAAACCTCATTGCCAAAAGAATTGTTTATAAAGAAATATAGACTCCAATGTAAGGTCAGTCCTAAAATGAGAATAAAATAATATAGCAAAATTTTATGCTTCAAAACTAGATAAGAGAGCAGGTGGTAAATTCCAAAAACAGCAAAAATAGCTGTGAACACAATGGTTGTCAGGTATCTAAAATCAGGAACATCCATAATTGGGGAAACAATAGGTTAGGTGTTGGTACAAGTAGGTATAAAACTAGGACTAATCTTGTGCCTTATTGCCCAATTTATGATTTTTATGGATATACAGCAAGGCCATAGTTTTCTAGGTCCTAACTTAGAGAAGTATAACTAACCGATTGTTTTATAAGTGCTATCACGGCAAATTTCTTAAACGGTCTGTAATTCGGTTAATAACAAATCATTAGACAAGGACAAACGTAATAAATATTGGCGTTGACAGGGAAGGTTCGAATCTCCCAGTTACAACAACTAAATAAAGGCCTTGGGTACATTGAGTTCTTTGTTTTTGTGCAGTACTCGATTCTTTTTGTGGCCAGAATCAGCACCAATTTATAAAACTTGTTTTTTCAATGCCTGTCCTTGGTTCTGTAAACAAATTTGAGCCCGCTCCAATCTTCATCGATTGCAGCAACTTTGATATCCACAAGCCCTAGGTCGAGGATATGTTCCCGTATTAAATCTCTTTTTAAGTCTGTTTGGATTTTGGATTTCCCCTTGGGCCAACTTATCCACATGAGACCATCTTTTTTTAATGTGTTGATAAATTTGGCTACATGCGTTTTTAGGTCGAGGTATGAAGTAAAGAATAAATGGATAAAATGAATTTCATTTTCTTCAGATTGGTCGATGCTGATAATATTGAGATTTGTAGGTAGGTCGGAAAACAAATCAAAATAATGCTCTGGGGCATTATATAGTAAGACTTTGTAGTTTTCTTTCAGACCTAACTTTTTTGCCAAGGGAGTGCCAGAGTATCCTGAAGTCATCATAAAAAGATTTTATCTAAACTGAAATTGACTCTCCAATATCAGGTAACATTAATTTTTTGCCTTTCTTTTCAAAATATTCAACAGCTTTGGCCTTGTCAATTTTAATGGGTGGGAAAGTATCATAATGGCACCCAATTATTTGATTGCATTCAATAAAATCGCTGGCTATTGCAGCATCTTCATATCCCATGGTAAAATTATCACCAATGGGCAGTACCGCAGCATTTAATTTGGGGCAAGTCATGGGAATGAGCTCCATGTCCTTGGTCAAAGCAGTGTCACCTGCTATGTAAATGCTTTCCGAATCATTGTAAAGCACAAATCCACCAGGATTACCCCCATTGCTTCCATCTGGCAACATACCAGAGTGGATGGCATTTACATATTTAGCCGTTCCAAAGTCAAAGGCATATTTTCCGCCATGGTTCATCCCGTGACCTTGGATGCCTTTGTTGCCAAACCAAGTTACAACTTCAAAATTGGAAACCAACAATGCTCCTGGATTGTTTTTGGCAATGGCCTCTACATCAAGAACATGGTCTTGGTGTCCATGGGTCACAAAAATGTAGTCGACTTTAAGGCTGTCAATGTCGATATCCGAAGCCATTTCGTTGCCCGAGATAAAGGGATCGAACAATATCCTCTTTCCATTCATTTCCACCAACAATGAGGCGTGACCTAAATAGGTAATTTTCATAGTGTGTAATTTTTATTTGATTTTAGAAATAACTAAGCCCTTAAAGGATATTCCCCTTATGTATAAAGTTAGGAAGAACCCTTGTGAATTTCAATCTTAAAAGGAAACGAAAGCAGTAAATAGCTACTAAATTTTTGAATCCTGAAATTTGGAATGCAGAAAAAGGGATTACCTTTGCATTATGATTGCCACAATTTGCAGAAAAGCCCATTTTAATGCAGCCCACAGGTTGCACAATCCCAATTGGAGCAAAGAAAAGAACATTGAGGTGTTCGGTAAATGCAATAGCCCAAGTTTTCACGGACATAATTTTGATCTTGAGGTGAGAATAAAGGGCGAAGTTGATCCGGATACCGGTTTTGTGATGGATCTTGCCGATTTGGGTAAATTGATAAAAGATGAGGTGGAAGAACGTTTTGATCACAAAAATTTAAACGAAGATTGTCCGGAGTTTAAAAATTTGCTGCCGACAACAGAGTACTTCGTAAAGGTGATTTACGATATTCTGAAACCCAAACTAAAAAAAGGGCAGCAGCTGCACATTACCTTGTACGAGACATCAAAGAACTCTGCAGAGTATGGAGATTGGGATTAATTTCCGATATTGCATCCCGTTTTAAAAGGGATATTAGCTCAGTTGGTTTAGAGCGCTGCCTTGACAGGGCAGAGGTCACTGGTTCGAATCCAGTATATCCCACTTTATTTTCTTCCTTCTATATAATATCCATAACCCTTTCCAGTGCCATTCCTCTAGAGCCTTTGATAAGTAATGCTCCTTTTTCCAAAGGTTTTTTCTCCAGATGATATTTAAGGTCATCAAAAGATTTGAACTTGTTGAATGATGTTTTAATGTCATAGAAATTTTTACCCACTAGGTAAACATTGTCAAATTTGAGTTCCTCTGTTAAGTCAGCAATGGTCTGGTGCTCCTTGGATGCTGTAGTTCCCAGTTCAAACATATCACCAATAATTATAGTTTTTTTGCTACTATCCATCGATGCAAAATTTTCTAAAGCAGCTTTCATGCTTGTGGGGTTGGCGTTGTAGGCATCTAGAACAATGCTGAAACCGTTTTTGGATAATATTTGTGACCGGTTATTTTGTGGTTGATAACCCTCAATAGCCATTTTTATATCTTGTAGGGGCACATTAAAATATTTACCTATGAGAATAGCTGCGCAGCAATTGGGAAAGTTGTACTTTCCAATTAATTGAGTGTTTATTCGTGTTCCTTCTGCCTCCAAAACCACGTAAGGATCAATTCCAATAAATTTAATGTTGTAATATTGATGGTCGCTGGTGCTGAAGCCTATTTTTTTGGTATAGGAGCCCAGTTTTTCTTTCTGAATCTCATCATCGGCATTTAGGAAAACATACTTATTGTGGGAGGTTAGATAATCATATAGTTCGCTTTTTCCTTTGATTACTCCTTCCACTCCTCCAAAACCTTCAAGATGTGCTTTACCAAAGTTGGTGATGTAGCCAAAATCGGGCTGTGCAATGTTGCTCAAAAATTTAATTTCCTCTTTATGGTTGGCTCCCATTTCCACAATGGCGATTTCAGTGTCTTCCTTTATGGATAGCAAGGTCAAAGGAACACCAATATGATTGTTGAGGTTGCCTTGGGTAGCAATGGTTTTATATTTTTTGGAGATAACGGCGTTTATAAGCTCTTTAGTTGTTGTTTTGCCATTACTTCCTGTTAGCGATATCACTTTTGCTTTACAATGGTTTCGATGGTAGGTTGCCAATTCTTGTAAAGTTTTTAAAACACCCTGGCACAAAATAGTTTTATCGGAGGTGTTGAACGTTTCCTCATCTATAATCGCAAAGGCGGCTCCCTTATCCAGAGCGTCTTGTGCAAAAGCATTTCCATTAAAGTTTGGGCCTTTTAGGGCAAAAAACAGACAATTCTCACTGATTTTTCGGGTGTCTGTACATATTTTGGGGTACGCTAAGAATAGAGCGTGTAATTCTTCTATTGTCATAAATCGAAGATAAAAAAAAGCCCCGACCTTTTGGTCGGGGCTTTTTAAATACTCAATAGGTTATTTTATCTAGCTTTTTTGTGGCGTACCGTCTTTTTAGATCTAGATTTAGATCCAACTCTGGACATGGCACATCTAAAGCCGACGTCATCTGTTGCCATGTATTGTGGCAAGTATCTACGTTGTGCAGGGTCTAACCAATAAGCACGATCTCTCCATGATCCACCTTTATATACTCGAACTTCATTGTTGATCAAAGAGGTTCTGTAGTTGGATTCATCATACTGGCGAACAAGTTCACCATCTTCATTGCGCTCCACCTTGTGTTGGGGCGAATCGTACATTTTTTGGTTGTCTTCTTCGTCGCTAAAACGGCTGAAGAATCTAGAAGAACCTGGGTCACCGTCTCTAAACCCTCTGTTGTCACTTTTGTCAAAATTCGTCCTTAGATAGGTTTCTTGTTCAGTAACGGGAACTTCTTTTATTTCTCCAGGTAGGTTGATTGCAACGATTTTACCATTTGGCAAGGTGTCATAGACAATTTGATCCGATAGAATTTCAACTTTTCCATCTTCGCCAATCGCCTTTTTCATAAAGACGTTTCCACGATAATAATTAAAATCACTTATTTCATCATCCACAATGGGGCGGTATACATCAGCAACCCATTCGTTTACGTTTCCAGCCATGTCATAAAGGCCAAAATCGTTGGGTTTGTATGATTTAACCTCACCGGTAATATCGGCGCCGTCATCGGACCATCCGGCAATTCCACCATAATCACCTTTACCTTGTTTAAAGTTGGCCAATTGGTCTCCTCGCCCTACGCGTTGTCCATTACGGGTGTAATCACCTTCCCATGGATATTTTTTTCTACCTCTGTAGTTATTGTATTCTCTTGTTCCAACAAGTGCTTGTGCTGCATATTCCCACTCGGTTTCAGTAGGCAATCTGTAGGCCGGCATAATAACACCGCTGCTTCTTTTGGCAAAAGCATTGATGGAATCTTGTTTTTGTTTTCCTTGTAGAGAATCAATTTCCCCACCGTAAACAGATTCAGGGTTATTAAGATAAGCTTCGGTGCTGAACGTTCCATCAATGTCACCGTTCAAAACTTTATATTTGGAATCTTCCGCCAAATAACCTTCTCTTTCCAACATAACTTCGTTTACCCTGTCCGTTCTCCATTCGGCATATTGGGTGGCCTGCACCCAATTAACACCAACAACGGGATACTCCGCATAAGCAGGGTGTCTTAAGTAGTTGTTGGTCATGGTTTCATTGAAGCCCAATCGATTTCTCCAGACCAATGTATCTGGAAGTGCGCCTTTATAAATGTTGGCATAGTTGGGATTTTCTGGAGGATACACCTCTTTAAGATAATCCAGATATTCCAAATACATTACATTGGTCACTTCTGTTTCATCCATATAAAAGGACTGCACGTGCTGTTGGGTAGGTGTATTGTTCCAATCATGCATTATATCATCCTGGACCTTACCTTTTGTAAAAGTTCCACCCTCGATAAATACTGTACCTGGTGGAGTTTCTTGTTCCTTGAAGTCCGAATTGTATTGAAATCCCCCTTCTTTGGCATTAATTTTCCAACCAGTGGCTCTGGACACGTTCTTTGATGAGGAAGAGTTTTTGCAACTGGAAAAACTTCCCATCACTACGGCGCAAGAAAGTACAACTTTGACTAAGTGTTTTTTCATAATTTGGGCTTGAGTACTTTAAAAATTAGGGTTTTGTACCCTCAGTAACTTCGATTTGTTTTGATTTTTTAAAATCTATCGATGGCATTAAAACGGTGTTTTCACCATTATATTTTGTACGCATCAAATATTTATGGCAATGTGATAATTGGCACATGCTACACTTCAGTAACGGAGAAGGTGCCAAATTAGTATGGACACACTTGTTTTTAACGAATTAGGTGTACTTTAAAACTTCTTTTAGACT
Organism: Allomuricauda sp.; assembly: GCA_040285615.1. Lineage (GTDB taxonomy): Bacteria > Bacteroidota > Bacteroidia > Flavobacteriales > Flavobacteriaceae > Flagellimonas. The sequence continues at coordinate 604,981 of JAVJRL010000008.1, read as the reverse complement.
TAGCTTGGATTTAATTGATTTAAAAAATCCACTTACAATTACAAGAATTTATGGAAATGAACGTTTACATTTAATAATCCAATAAGTTTATTTTGGACCTTTAACTTTACTAAACGCTAAATACTTAGAATGAAAAAGTTACTCGTATTGGTCGTGTTGCTTACCGTAGCCCCATGGATGAGCGCACAGCAAGAAAGGGCGATTACCACAGCTGTTCCATTTTTGACCATAGCTGCAGATGCGAGGGCATCCGGTATGGGCGACATGGGCGTTGCAACATCTTTTGATGCTTATTCCCAGCAATGGAACCCGGCCAAATATGCTTTTGCAGACCAAAAATCGGGTGTGGGTGTGAGTTACACTCCATATTTGGAAACTATTGTGAACGATGTTTCCCTATTGAATGCCAATTATTACAATAAGCTTAATGACCGAAGCGCTTTTGCCTTTGGGCTTCGCTATTTTGGATTGGGAGAAATTGAGTTGAGACAAACCATTGATCAAGATGCCACTTTGGTAAAGCCAAATGAGTTTGCCTTGGATGGGTCTTATTCTCTGAAACTAAGCCAAAGCTTTTCTATGGCAGTGGGAGGAAGGTTTATCAGTTCCAATTTAAGGTTCCAAGATGGTACCCAGGATTCACAGGCTGCAAATGCCTTTGCTGTCGATATTGCAGGTTTTTTTAGATCTCGTGAAATTGCTTACAGTAATTATGATGGTCGTTGGAGATTTGGTTTCAATATTTCGAACATAGGAGGTTCACTTCAGTATGATGAAGGGGGGCAGGAAAACTTTTTGCCCACTAACCTTAAATTTGGAGGAGGTTTTGATTTTATTTTTGACCAAGACAATATTTTGTCCATAAACACCGAATTTAATAAGCTATTGGTACCTACTCCGAGAGATTTTAACGGGGATGGTGACATTACGGTAGAAGATAATGATGAATATCAAAATATTAGTTTCTTCAATGGAATATTCGAGTCTTTCGGTGATGCACCCGATGGGTTTGGAGAAGAGTTAAAAGAAGTTACATGGGCGCTAGGGGCCGAATATAGGTTCAGAGAAGCTTTTATGTTGCGAAGCGGATATTTTAATGAAAGTGAAGAAAAAGGCTCCAGAAAATTCTTTACACTGGGAGCAGGTTTCAAATTCAAATCAGCACAAATAGATCTTTCTTATCTATTTTCAACGTCACAGGTCAGGAACCCATTGGAGAACACATTGCGATTTTCGCTCTCCTTTGATTTTGGGGAAGAATTTTATAATGATTGAGAAAACTTAAAATAAATAGGAAACAACCTGTCCCTTGGGCAGGTTTTCTTATTTTTGATATACACCATTAAGTTTGCATGGAAAAAAGGAAAATTGGTTTTGAACTGTTCATTTTCGAGGATGAAACAGAGTTGTCACAAAACGACCAAAAATTGTTACGGGATGCGGCGGTGGCCAGAGAAAATGCGTATGCACCTTATTCAAAGTTTAAGGTGGGCGCGGCAGTCCTGTTGGAAAACGGGGAGGTGGTTATAGGCAACAATCAGGAAAATGCATCCTATCCTTCAGGTCTCTGTGCTGAGCGCGTAGCGATTTTTCATGCAGGAGCTAAATACCCTGGTGTTACCATAAAATCCGTCGCTATCAGTGCTTCGTCTTCTAAACACGAAGTAGAGGAGCCAGCAGCTCCGTGTGGTAACTGCAGACAATCTATCATGGAGTATGAGCAAAAGCAGAATTCTCCAATATCCTTGTTGCTTAGGTCCGAGAAAGGACCAATTTACAAATGTAGTTCCGTAGCGGACATTTTACCTTTGGCATTTAATAGTTCATTTTTAGGCGATTCTTAATTCAAATCTTTTTCCAAAACAGATATATATGTATTTTTGCCTTTCCCTACCACAGGGGGAAATTCATTTAATACAACTGTAGATGAAAAAAATTACCAAAGAAGTTTACCTTAAATGGTACGAGGACATGTTTTTCTGGCGAAAATTTGAGGATAAACTTGCCGCCGTATATATTCAGCAAAAAGTTAGAGGCTTTCTACACCTATATAATGGTCAGGAAGCAGTTCTGGCAGGTGCGTTGCATGCAATGGACCTGGATAAGGATCGTATGATCACTGCTTATCGAAACCACGTTCAGCCAATCGGTATGGGTGTGGACCCAAAAAGAGTAATGGCGGAACTTTACGGAAAGGTAACTGGTACCTCAAAAGGTAATGGTGGTTCCATGCATATTTTCTCCAAAGAACACCGTTTTTATGGTGGACACGGAATTGTGGGTGGACAAATTCCTTTAGGTGCTGGATTGGCCTTTGGCGATAAGTATTTCAAAAGAGATTCCGTAACCTTGTGTTATATGGGAGATGGTGCTGTACGACAAGGTTCACTTCATGAAGCTTTTAACTTGGCCATGTTGTGGCAGTTGCCCGTGGTTTTTATTTGTGAAAACAACGGTTATGCCATGGGAACATCAGTAGCGCGTACATCACACTCCACCGATATTTGGAAATTGGGTCTAGGCTATGAAATGCCATGTGGCCCCGTGGATGGGATGGACCCTGCCATTGTTGCCAAAGAAATGGATAAGGCCATTGAGCGTGCTAGAACAGGTGGAGGACCTACTTTCTTGGAGATGAAGACGTACCGATATCGTGGACACTCCATGTCAGATGCACAGCATTACAGAACAAAAGATGAAGTAGAAGAGTATAAAAAGATAGATCCGATCACTCAGGTGAAAGATATTATCCTAGAGAAAGGATATGCATCCGAAGACGACCTAAAACAAATTGATAAAAGAGTGAAAGACTTGGTGAAAGAGTGCGAGAAATTTGCTGAGGAATCGGATTTTCCACCAAAAGAGCAATTGTACGATACTGTTTACGAGCAAGAAGACTATCCATTTTTACAACATAAATTATAATTAGATGGCAGAAGTAATCAACATGCCTAGATTGAGCGATACCATGGAAGAAGGAACCGTGGCAAAATGGCTCAAAAACGTAGGGGACAAAGTCGAAGAGGGAGATATATTGGCCGAAATCGAAACTGACAAGGCCACCATGGAATTTGAATCCTTTCATGAAGGAACTCTACTCCATATTGGAATAGAGGAAGGTGATGGAGCCCCGGTTGATTCACTTTTGGCCATAATCGGTGAAGAAGGAGAGGATATTTCCGCCCTATTGAATGGAGCTGGAAGTTCATCCGATTCAACGAAAGAAGATAATCCTGTAGAATCAGAAGCAGAAGAAAGTGCAGCTTCGGTAAGTGCACCGGCAGATATTCCAGAAGGGGTAGAGATTGTGACCATGCCTCGATTAAGTGATACGATGGAAGAAGGAACCGTGGCCAGCTGGTTAAAAAGTGTCGGTGACGAAGTCGAAGAAGGAGATATCTTGGCAGAGATTGAGACCGATAAAGCCACAATGGAATTTGAATCTTTCTATTCCGGAACATTATTGCACATTGGTATTCAAGAGGGCGAAGGAGCTCCAGTTGATTCCCTATTGGCCATTATTGGCCCAGAAGGAACCGATGTTGATGCCATTTTAAAGGCACAAGCTTCCGGAGGTGCTGCAAAGAGTGCTCCCAAGAAGGAAGCTTCCAAAGATGCAGCTCCAAAAGCAGTAGAGGATTCCTCCAAACAAGAAGCAGCAGCACCGGCTGTGCAAGATGGACAACGTATATTTGTTTCGCCGTTGGCCAAAAAGATTGCTGAAGAAAAAGGCATCAACCTTGCAGATGTAAAAGGAACAGGTGACAATGGAAGAATTGTCAAAAAAGATATCGAGAACTTTAAACCGTCCCAGGCAGCTCCAGCCGCTGAAAAATCAGCCGAGGCTGCAACTGCTGCAGTTGCACCGGTAAGTTTGCCAGTAGGTGAGGAAAGTATTGAAGAGGTTAAAAATTCCACCATGCGCAAAGTAATTGCCAAGCGTTTGGGAGAATCCAAATTCTCTGCTCCGCACTATTATCTGACCATTGAGGTGGATATGGACAATGCAAAGGCGTCTCGTTCGCAGATAAATAATTTACCTGACACCAAAGTGTCTTTCAACGACATGGTATTGAAAGGTTGTGCGATGGCACTTAAAAAGCATCCACAGGTAAACACCTCTTGGAATGGAGATACCACAGTTTACAAGCACCATGTGCATATGGGTGTGGCTGTTGCTGTTGATGAAGGTCTTGTCGTTCCGGTAATCAAGTTCGCAGATCAGTTAAGTTTGACTCAACTAGGTACTGCGGTCAAAGATTTGGCAGGAAGAGCAAGAAATAAGAAAATCAAGCCAGATGAAATGGAAGGGAGTACTTTTACCGTATCCAATTTAGGGATGTTCGGTATATTGGAATTCACCTCCATCATCAATCAGCCCAATTCAGCAATTTTATCTGTAGGTGCTATTGTTGAAAAGCCAGTAGTTAAAAATGGTGAAATTGTACCAGGAAGCACGATGAAGATTACATTGGCCTGCGATCACAGAACAGTTGATGGTGCCACAGGGGCGCAGTTTCTTCAAACATTAAGGGCATACTTGGAAAACCCAGTGACCATGTTGGCTTAAACTGTCAATTCGAGCGCAGTCGAGAATACACAAATCAAAAAGCATCCTTTTAAGGATGCTTTTTTTATCTTTAAAGAATTCAAAAAGCAATGATTATGAAGACACTAATCTATGTCTTGGCAGCTCTTCTTATGGTGAACTGTGGTTCTGCACAAGTTTCGGAAACTACGATAATCGAATCGCCCGCTTTACCGGATTCTGGGGATATGTTTACCAATTCAGAAAGAATAGGCGAGATGATGAATTATTTGGCCTCAAATGACCTTAAAGGAAGAGACTCCGGGAGTGAAGGCATAGAAATGGCAGCAAAATATATTGAGAATTATTTCAGGTCCTACAGACTTCAACCCTATTTTGAAACCTATCGGGATACCTTGTCAAATTTCAAGAAGCCTTCGTATAACATAGTCGGTATAATTGAAGGAAATGATCCTGAATTAAAAGATGAGTTCATTTTAATAGGGGCACATTATGATCATATTGGTACTATTAAACCGGAAAATGGTGACTTTATAGCCAATGGGGCCAACGATAATGCTTCGGGAACTTCTACGGTTTTGGAATTGGCCCGTTACTTTGGAACCCAAAAGACTAACAAGCGCAGCTTAATATTTGCTTTGTTCAGCGCAGAAGAAAAAGGTTTGTTGGGGTCTAAACATTTGGCCAAAAAATTAAAGGAGCAGGGTTTGAATCTGTATACCATGCTCAATTTTGAAATGACAGGCGTTCCCTTAAAGGGAAAGGATTATTTTATGTACATCACCGGATATGATATGTCCAATTTGGCAGCAGTCAGTAATAAATATGCAAAAGAGAATTTGGTAGGCTTTTTACCAACGGCAAAAGAATTTAATCTTTACCAGCGCTCGGACAACTATCCATTCCATGGTGAGTTCGGAGTACCCTCCCACACCTTTTGCACTTTTGATTTCACTAATTTTAATCATTACCACAAAGTGGGGGACGAACCCGACCTGATGGATTTTGGCCATATGGCCACTTTAGTGAATAAGACCATTCCTGTAATTGAGGGTATAGCCAATGCTCCTTCTCAAGAAATCAAGTTAAACGAGTAAAAGGGCGTTACAAATCCCTTTTAAAGTTAGAAGGAATATAGATTTCTGCCTGCGCGGAAATGACAAATAATTCGATTTATTATGGCAAACATTATTATAACGGGAACAAGTAGGGGAATAGGTTTTGAATTGGTTAAACTTTTTGCCCAAGAAGGGCATGAGGTCTTGGCACTGTCTCGAAATACCAAACCTGTCGAAAGTTTGGGATTGTCCAATGTTCGTGCTTTTCCATTTGATTTAGGCAACCCATCTGATTATAAGAAAGTGAACGATTTCCTTGAACAATGGCATGTGGTAGATGTGCTCATCAACAATGCAGGACGATTGTTGAACAAGCCTTTTTCGGAAACAGCGGCCGAAGATTTTGAAAATGTTTACAAAGTAAACGTGTTTGGTGTGGCCGAAATGACCAAGACTGTACTTCCCATGATGGGCAAGGAAGGTCATGTGGTCACTGTAAGTTCAATGGGTGGTGTACAAGGCAGTATGAAGTTTCCTGGGCTGTCGGCATATAGCTCAAGCAAAGGGGCTGTAATAACCCTTACTGAACTCTTGGCAGAAGAATATAAAGAAACTGGCCCTAGTTTTAATGTCTTGGCATTGGGTGCGGTGCAAACAGAAATGCTAGAAGAGGCTTTTCCAGGGTACAAAGCACCAGTAACAGCCTTGGAAATGGCTACTTACATCAAAGATTTTGCCTTAACAGGACAAAAATTATATAACGGCAAGTTATTGCAAGTGAGTAATAGTACCCCTTAGCGTAATTTAGGGAGTATTGTATGGATAAACTTGTAACTTTACCCCAGTGAACAACACCCTCCAAAAATATCTTCCCGAGCTTGCAGTAGCTCCTTGTTTTGAGCTCATCAAAACCAATGGTGTACATTTAAAGATTGTGAGCCATAGAGTCACAAGGCATGGGGATTACCGAAGGTTGCACAATGGATTGCATCAGATTACGGTGAATGCTTCATTGAACAAGTATCGGTTTCTAATTACACTAGTCCACGAAATTGCACATCTAGTGGCTTTTGAAAAGTATGGTCGCCGAATAAAACCACATGGAACAGAATGGAAGCGAACCTTTCAGCATTTAATGGTGCCATTTATTCGTCCAGAAGTGTTTCCCTCTCAATTGTTGCCCATTATCGCCAACCATTTTAAAAACCCAAAAGCGAGTAGTAGCACGGATACCAGGTTATCCATTGCGCTTAAAGCTTTTGATAAGGAAGAAAGAAATAACAGTTATGTGTTTGAATTGCCCCAGGGCAGTATTTTTAGATTGTACAATGGTAAATTGTTCAAAAAAGGAAACAAGAAAGTAAAACGGTACGAATGTGTGGAGTTATCCACCGGGAGATTATATTTGTTCCAACCCAATGCAGAAGTTGAGTTGGTACAAGAGATGCCTGGGTAACATTCCATTAATAAGAAAAGAGGAAAATGAACAAGAATTATTACGCAGTTTTAATGGCAGGAGGGGTAGGTTCCAGATTTTGGCCTGTGAGTACATCCTCTAATCCCAAACAATTTCATGATATGTTAGGGACAGGCAAAACTTTGATTCAAAAAACATTTGATCGTTTAAACAAGTTTATCCCCACTGAAAACATTTTGATTCTTACCAATGAAAGCTACAATGATTTGGTTTTGGAACAATTACCCAAGGTGAAACAAGATCAGGTTGTTTTGGAACCTGCCATGCGAAACACGGCACCTTGTATTTTGTATGCTTCTTTAAAGATTCAAAAAATGAATCCTAATGCCTTGATGATTGTAGCGCCAAGTGATCACTGGATTGAAGATGAAGCCGCGTTTGAAAAGGATGTGATAGCCTGTTTCGACAAATGTGAAAAGGAAAATGCGCTCTGCACCTTGGGTATTCAACCTACATTTCCCAATACCGGCTTTGGTTACATCGAATTTGAAAAAGGAAGTGACGAAAATCTTAAAAAGGTGTCTCAGTTCAGGGAAAAACCAGATTATGAAACTGCAAAGGAATTTTTGGCGCAAGGCAATTTTCTTTGGAACGCTGGAATATTTATGTGGAGTGTGGAAACCATAGTTGAATCCTTTAAAAAATATCAACCAAGTCAATATGATTTGTTTGGAGGAGGAATATCTTGCTATAATACGTCTGAAGAAAGAGGTTTTATCCAAGAAAATTACGCCAAGGCAGAAAACATATCCATCGATTATGCTATCTTGGAGCAATCCAAATCCATTTACACTTTACCGGCAACTTTTGATTGGAACGACTTGGGAACGTGGGGAGCTTTGTACGATAAATTGGACAAAGACCAAGATGAGAATGCAGTAGTGAATGCTCAAGTGCTTTTAGAAGACGCCAAAGGCAATATGATTCGTTCTCCCAAAGGTAAAGTTGTTGTAGTTGATGGTTTGGAAGATTATATTATTGTGGATAAAGAAGAGGTACTCTTGATTTATCCGAAAGATAAACAGCAGGATATTAAAAAAGTATTGAACCGAGTAAAGGAAAAATTCGGTGATCAGTTTGCATAATACATGAGTGAAGACCAAAAAGATATAGATACTTCTCTTGGCCAAGATAGCGGGGATGAGGTAAAAAAGGATTTTAAGGGGCTGTTGGGAAGTATACGCAAGTTCCTCTCGGATTTATTGGAAATTCGTTCCAATACCGATGCTGTAGCTACCAAGGAATCCATTATCGCGGATATTCCATTTAAGGGGCATACTTCGTGGATTTTGGTATGTTCCATTTTTATAGCATCTATTGGGTTAAATGCAAATTCCACTGCGGTAGTTATTGGAGCGATGTTGATTTCCCCTTTAATGGGTCCCATTTTGGGTATGGGCATGTCCTTGGCCATTAACGACATCGATACTTTGAGAAGATCTCTTAAAAACTTTGCCGTGATGGTAGTTTTGAGTGTTATTACAGCATTTCTTTTCTTCTATCTTTTCCCCCTTCGGGATGAATCCTCCGAGCTTTTAGCTCGAACCAAACCGGACATTCGAGATGTGCTGATTGCTTTTTTTGGTGGACTTGCCCTTGTTATCGCCAGGGCCAAAAAAGGGACCATTGCCAGTGTTATTTTTGGGGTCGCCATAGCAACAGCTTTGATGCCACCACTTTGTACGGTAGGCTTTGGATTGGCCATAGGAAAACCTTGGTATGCTGCGGGTGCCATGTACCTTTTTATTATCAATACTATTTTTATTGGTCTGGCCACTTTTTTGGTGATCAAGTTTTTGAGGTTTCCTATGGTGCGCTATGCGAATTCTCAACGTAGAAGGCTAATTGCCCGTTTGGCATCCATAACCGGTATTTTGGTAATGATTCCTGCTGGATTCACTTTTTATAAGGTATTTCAAGAATCGCTTTTTAAGAAACAAGCGCAGGAGTTTTTGCAGGAAACCGTTGAAGTTTATCAGTTTGATGGCGCAGGAAGATATGTTGATAATCTTACTAAACTGGATTACGCGGATGATGGAACATCAATGATAGAAGTGGTTTTTATGGGTGATGAATTGGTTCCGGACAACATTATAAACACTTGGAGAACGCAAAAGAATGAATACAATAGGCTTAAAGATGCTGAACTGCACATTATCCAAGGTGGAAAGGATGATTCTGAAGAAAAGTTCAATTACGTTAGTGAACTTTATGAAAAAAACAAAGCGGAATTGTTGAACAAAGATGAACAAATTAGACTCCTAGAAGAAGAATTGTCCACTTTGACCAAAAACGCAGGCAAGCAGATTCCTTTCCAAGCCATTAGTGCAGAGGCGAAGGCCAATTACGAAAATATTGACGCACTCGGTTTCTCCTATCAGGTAAGGACCGATTATAAGAAACTGGACACTGTTCCTGTTTTTGAAGTGGATTGGAAAAACGGTGTAAGTTCCGGTCAAAAAGAAGCGGATACTAAAAAAATGTTGGCTTGGTTAAAATTACGACTACAAGATTCAACATTGGTAATCAAGGAAGTGAATCAATAAGATCAATTCCGTTCCTCGATATACATTTGCCGTACTTTTTTAAAAAGCTCAGAGGAATAAACAAAATCGGTTACAGCTTTATTATCCGTTTTAAAAATTTCTTTGTTTGTTCCTTCCCACTCTTTAAATCCATTTTTAAGGAATATAATTTTTTCCCCGATTTCCATTACGGAGTTCATGTCGTGGGTGTTAATTACTGTTGTAATATCATATTCCTGGGTAATCTCTTGTATCAGGTTGTCAATTAAAATAGCTGTTTTTGGGTCAAGTCCAGAGTTTGGCTCATCACAGAACAAGTATTTAGGGTTCATTACGATGGCTCTAGCAATGGCCACCCTCTTTTGCATTCCCCCAGAAATTTCTGCAGGATACCTTTTATGGGCATCAATCAGGTTAACCCGTTTTAAAACAAAATCGACACGATCTTGCTTTTCCGATTGTGACTGGTTGGTGAACATATCCAAAGGGAACATTACATTACCCTCAACCGTCATGGAATCGAACAGGGCGCTTCCTTGGAACACCATACCCATTTCTTGTCTCAGGTTCCTTCGTTCTTTGGTCGAAAGCTTTGAGTAGTATTGGCCGTTGTAACAAATTTGTCCTTCGTCGGGCTCAAAAAGGCCAAGCAGACATTTGATAAAAACCGTTTTACCCGAGCCACTTTGCCCAATAATCAGGTTCGTCTTTCCCTTTTCGAATACTGTGGAAATACCTTTTAGAACGTGATTGTCCCCAAATGATTTATGAATATTTTCTACTTCTATCATCAGCCCAGCAACAATTGAGTTAATACATAGTTCATAATAATAATAACCACACTGGTCCATACAAAGGATGTTGTGCTAGCCTTTCCTACTTCTAAAGCACCACCTGTCATATAGAACCCATGGTAGGAAGGCACGGTTGCAATAACAAAGGCGAACACAATCGATTTAATAAAGGCATAGGTTACATGGTACGAATCAAAATCCATTTGCAGCCCCTGTATAAAATCACCGCTGGGTGCAAAACCGCCAAATACGGCTGCTACCCATCCTCCTAAAATGCCTACAAACATAGAAATGGCAACAGCAAATGGATACATCATGGTGGCAATAATTTTTGGAAAAACAAGGTAATTTAGTGAGTTGATGCCCATAACCTCCAAGGCATCGATTTGCTCTGTTACCCGCATTGTTCCTATACTCGATGTAATATAGGACCCCACCTTGCCTGCCATTATTATTGAAGTGAAAGTAGGGGCGAATTCCAAAATTACCGATTGTCTCGTGGCAAATCCAATTAAACTTTTAGGTAGAAGAGGATTGTTTAGGTTGAGTGCTGTTTGAATCGTAACTACACCTCCGATAAAAAAGGAGATAAAAATAATGATGCCCATCGCTCCAAAAATTAGCTCATCGATTTCCTTGAGAATCAAGGTTTTCATAATGCGCCACTTGGTAGGTTTTTTAAATACTTCCCAAATCATGATGAAGTATTTTCCAATCGCTTCTAGGTATTTCATGCGTTTTATGGACTTGAGGTGATAAAAATAAGAATATTGTTAAGCATTTAACCTTCATTTAAATTTTTAAACAGGAGAATTCAATAGTTTTGTTGTTATTTGATTAAAACCTAAGCATGAGAACAACCAATCTTATAGTTTCAATTTTAGCATTGTGCATGATCAGTATTTCATATGGTCAGCGTAGAAAAAAGGATATAGAGGAGCCACAACAAGAGTTTATTGCCCAAACACCCAAATTGGTCGTAGGTATCGTTGTGGATCAAATGCGCTATGATTATTTGACCCGTTTTTGGGATCAATATGGCGATGGAGGTTTTAAAAGAATGGTAAACGAAGGTTTTAACTGCAAGAATAACCATTTTAACTATGCACCTACCAGTACAGGACCTGGCCATACCTCGGTTTATACGGGTACTACACCATCCATGCACGGTATTATTGGTAATGATTGGTTTGACAAAGAATCAGGGGAAGATGTGTATTGCGCAGGTGATGATAGTTATGCTTCGGTAGGAACTACGTCCGATGCCGGACAAATGTCACCGCATAGAATGCTTACCACTACCATTACGGATCAGTTGCGTTTGCATACACAAAAAAGGGGAAAAGTAATTGGCGTGGCCTTGAAGGACAGGGGTGCCATTTTGCCTGCTGGTCATGCCGCCAATGCAGCCTACTGGTTTGAAGGTGGAGAAACAGGTAACTGGATTACAAGTTCTTATTATATGGATGAATTGCCACAGTGGGTGGCGGATTTTAATGCATCCAACACAGTAGAAAATTATAAGAAGCCATGGAATACCCTAAAACCTATTGAAACCTATATGGAAAGCGGTTTGGACGCCAATAATTACGAAGGTTTGCAAAAAGGCGAAACGACTAATACATTCCCGCACGATTTTCCCGCACTTTGGGAGCAAAATGGACAATTTGATTTATTGAGACGAAGCCCTTATGGCAACAGCATTACAGCTGACTTTGCTTTGGCGGCACTCGAAGGTGAAGATTTAGGGACAGATACCATTACCGATTTCTTGGCTATCAGTTTTTCCAGTACCGATTATGTGGGACATTTTTATGGAGTCAATTCCAAAGAAGTTGAAGATACGTATATTAGGTTGGACCAAGATTTAGCCCGCATTTTTTCTGCTTTGGATGAAAAAGTTGGTAAAGGGGAATACACGGTTTTCTTAACTGCAGACCATGCTGCCATTAACGTACCTTCCTATTTGATGGATTCTAAAATTCCTGCGGGTTACTTGGATATGGAGGGTATGCAAGCAAGGTTTGCAGAGTTCCTTCAGTATAAATATGGCACAACAGATGTGGTTAGAGACCTTTCCAACTATCAATTGTTTTTGGACCACAAGATTTTGGCCAATTTAGATATTGATTTGGACGATGCCCAAGAGGATATTGCAAGGGAATTATTGTCTTACGAAGGTATAAGTCAAGTCTATACGGCAGACCAAATGTGGCATAATGATTATACCGAAGGTATACCGTATATTTTGCAGAACGGGTATAACCAAAAACGTTCGGGAGATGTGCTTTTGGTGCCTAGTACAGGATATATATCGTACAGCAGAACAGGTTCTACTCACGGCTCTCCCCAAATTTATGACACCCACGTGCCACTATTACTTTACGGAAATGGAATTAAGCAAGGAAGTACGGTTAACCGTACCGAAATTCCTGATATTGCCCCGACCATTGCAGCTTTATTGGGCATTGCTTTTCCGAATGGAGCTACGGGACAGCCGATAGGAGAGGTTTTGGAGTTTGAGTAAGCTATTTTTTTAGGACAATCCATTTTTTAACGGTCTTTTTACCGGTTTCCAAGTCATGGTAAATTAAAAAATACATTCCGCTGGATAGGTGTGATACGTTTAAAGTAGTTCGATCATGGTCGCTTAAGACAAGCCGGTTGTTTACATCAAAAATTTCAACTTTGAAGTCATTTTTGTCGGCTTTTTCAATGTGAATAACCTGATTCGCTGGATTTGGATATATGATTAAATAATCTTCTGTTTTTTGTTCAGGCTCAAGCTCAAGTTCGGATGAAGCTGTAACTTCCATGATGCCGTCGCAATTTTCGTCTACTTGATTATCTAAGATTTCTTCCGCACTTGGATTGATATTGGGATTAGTGTCTTCACAATCATCTGCATTGTTGAACCCATCTTGGTCCAGGTCGTCGTCCAGAGTTGCAGGGTCACAATCATCGTCTATGCCGTTGTATGGAATCTCATTTGCATTTGGGTTGATGTTCGGATCGGTGTCATCACAATCATCCACTTGGTTAAATCCATCTTGGTCGAGGTCATCGTCCAGAGTTGCAGGGTCACAGTCGTCGTCTACGCCGTTGTAGGGAATCTCATTTGCATCCGGGTTGATGTTTGCATTTGAATCATCGCAATCGCCTGCATTGTTGAACCCATCCTGGTCAAGATCGTCGTCCAGAGTGGCCGGATCACAATCATCGTCTACGCCGTTGTAGGGAATCTCATTTGCATCCGGGTTGATGTTCGGGTCATTATCATTACAATCATCCGCATTGTTGAACCCGTCCTGGTCGAGGTCATCGTCCAAAGTTGCAGGGTCACAATCATCGTCTACGCCGTTGTATGGAATTTCCACTGCATCCGGGTTGATGTTCGGATTGGTGTCATCGCAATCGTCTACATTGTTGAACCCATCTTGGTCCAGGTCATCGTCCAGAGTGGCAGGGTCACAGTCATCATCGATACCATTATAAGGTATCTCATTTGCATTTGGATTGATTTCAGCATTAAAATCATCACAGTCAACATCCGACATGGCTCCGTCTTCATCAAAATCAATAATCCCAACTCCATAATGAAGGCTCAGATACTCTTTGATAGCGAATGCACATAATTCTGAAAATTGTTCTCTAGCGGATTCTCCGCCATTTATTCGAATATCTTGATCAGCCTCAATTTGAAAGGCGTCAAAATTATTATTGAAATGAGCTCCGTTCTCATACACAATGTACCCTCCATTAAAATAGGGGTCGCCAAACTCCGGATAAGGGTCGTCTGGGCTAGGAACCGTGGGGTACCCCTTATTCTGCAAAAGCGCACCAAAACTTAAAGGGCCTCTTACCAATTCGGAATGTGAAAGATTTAAAACATTGTCATTGACTAAATTTTTGGTACTGTTTCTATTGATATGAAATTCGGTGTTCAGCTCTTCATCTGTCGTGTTAAGATCACTATGTGTTAGAATGTACCCTAATTCAATACGTTTTATGGGATGTCCATGCCCATGTAGGTCAATCAAAAGCCCTCTTCCAAAATCTTGGATGATCTTTGTTTTTGCAGTTTCTAAATAATTTTGATAGTTGGTCCACGCTTGTTCTCCTTTGGGGTCTCCATCAGCTCCTTCTCCAATAGGACGGTTGGTATCCAATTTAGTTCTATCCAAAAGATTGATGATTACATGGGGGTGATGACCTGTTACATTAAAAAAATATTGGGTAATACTTCTTCCAATTTCTTGGGTGAATGAATCACGGGAATAGACGCAACCATTACAGTTCCTATCGGCAATGTCATTGGGTACTTCATATCCTCCATGGGGTACAGAAATTATCAAGGGATAATCGCCAGCTATATATTCGATATATCCTGTGCCATCAAAATAACTTTGCCCGGGAATTTGGGCAATCGTTGAGTTAGTCCCCAATAAAAAAATAGGAACAAAAAATAGGATGGAGCGTAAAGTTTGCCAAGGTTTCATATGCTAATGTTTTATGAATCCTTTTTGATGCTGGGCTTTACATCGGGGGATTAATTGACGATAATTATGTGAGGTATGCTGATAATGAGCTTTATATTAAAGTTATAGATAACTTGGTTTAGAAAGCAGGGAAATTGATGGATGACCCATTTCAATTGATGAAAAACCATTTGGTTGTACAGTTGTAGTTTTGCAACGCGATGCCTGTAAGGATATTCGCTTTATTTAATAATCAAGTGAGTATTAAAAAGTTGATTATCAGTGTTTTGATGAAAGAATCTAAATTTTTGACCAAATCCCTTTCCAACGATAGGCCCGAATAAATTCCCCCTCTTCTTTGGAGACATATTTTGCTTGTTGCTGGAAGAAAGCCTTGAGGAAACCATAAACTGCTTGAAAAAATAAACTTGGGCTTTTGGCTTGCCATGCCATTTTTAAGGAGGCTATTTTGGTGAGAACGATTCCATACCGCATTTTGTACATGGCCGCACCTTTGGTTTGATAGTTTTTGGAACTATACCCATGTCCTGTAGGACGGAGGTGTTTTACCTTGAGCTCTGGAAGTGTCAAGATGTCAAAATAATGGTATTGGGCCAGAAGGGTGTCCACTGTATCCCAACCGACCCCGGGCCGTAAACCACCTATTTTGTTAAAGCAAGCTTTATGATACAGTTTTAAAGGACCTCGAATATGGTTTTTGTCCGCAATGTTCTCATAGACCCATTCGTTTCCCTTTTTGATGAAGAGAAGTCCTGAGCACATTCCCAGTTTCCAATTGGCTTGAAATTGATTTACTATAAGTTCAAAATAATTTTGAGGTAACAGAATATCGGCATCAAACTTTCCGACCAGGTCGTATTCCGATGTGTGTTCCAAACCAAAATTAAAGGTATCTACCACTTTTTTTCCAGGTATATGCTCATCCGTGGATTTACGCTGAAGTACTTTTATCCAGTCGTTTTTTTGGGTATATTCTTGGGCAATTTTGAACGTATCATCTGAAGAATTATCGTCCACTACAATTACCTCATTGGGCAAATAGGTTTGTGCCACAAAAGAATCCAAGCAGTCTTTTAAATAAGATGCCTCATTGTGCGCCGGGATAACGATACTGATTCGCATTTGCTAAAAGTCTTAAAATTCGGGCATTTATCCCAAATTACTTTTGGGTCCTTTCAGCATAAACAATATAATACCTGTTTGTGAAGTATCTTAGAATGGGTCGTATCCCAATTTTTTTGGTTGGATTTGTCCATTTGGCGGTATCCTTGATTGTCCAACCAGCCTTTTCCAAAAGCCAATCAAATTGCCAATCTTCAAATTCGTGGTAGTGACGATCCCATGAATCCGTTTTACTTTGGTAAGCTGGTGAAAACCATAGTCGCATGGGAATACTGGCCACTAATTTCTCTGCTTTTATTTCTTTGAGCACATTAAAAGGGGCCACCAAATGTTCAAATATTTCAAAGGCTGTCACCACATCAGAATCAGCTTGAGCAGCATTTTGAAAGTTTATATCCAAATCTTCACCCAAGGTGTTTTTTACATTGTACCCCTTGGATTTCATTATTTCTGAAAAAGGATTTTCGACCCCGAGGTCCAAAATGGACTCGGAAGTATCAATATGTTTCTGTAGAAACGCTAAAGTATGCTTATAGCGTTTGTTGGGAAAGTTGTTTTCGTACATTTAGTATCTATAGACAATGGCATTGATGTTCATTCCGGCACCAACGCTTGCAAAGATAACAACATCTCCCTTTTTTACTTCATGTTCTGGTAGTTTACCCTTAAGAACCATATCGTACAGGGTGGGAACTGTGGCTACGGAGCTATTCCCCAAATCCTGAATGCTCATGGGCATAATATTTTTGGGCATCGTTTTTCCATAGATTTTATAAAACCTTTTAATAATCGCCTCATCCATTTTTTCATTGGCCTGATGGATGAAAATCTTCTTGACATCGTCAATGTTCACTCCGCTATCATCCAAGCATGAAGCCATGGCTTTTGGCACATTAAGGCAGGCAAATTCATAAATTTTTCTCCCTTGCATTTTAATATATCGAGTATCCTTACAAGCAGAAGGGCTATTGGACTTGTCAAAATACAGATAATAGGCTTCCTCATTGGCATAGGTTACCGATGCATGCGATAATATTTCACCATTGGAGGTGTTGGATTCCAAAATGGTGGCTCCAGCTCCATCGGAAAAGATCATACTGTCCCTATCATGATGGTCTACTACCCTTGAAAGCGTTTCTCCTCCAATGACCAAGCATTTCTTGGCCATTCCGCTTTTAATGAATGCGGTAGCTTGTATCACGCCTTCAATCCATCCTGGGCAACCAAAAATCACATCGTATGCAACACATTTTGGATTTTGGATACGTAACAAATGTTTTACTCGGGAGGCAAGGCTGGGTAGGGTATCCCCTTGGATTTTTCCGGGAGTGAGGTCCCCAAAATTATGCGCAAATATGATGTAGTCCAGTTCTTCTTTATCAATTCCCGCGTTTGAAATGGCTTCTTCTGCTGCCAAAAAACCAATATCAGAAGTTTTTAAATCGGGTTTGGCGTACCGTCGGTTGGCTATACCTGTTATAGCCTCGAATTTTTCAATTATCACGTTGTTCTGGTGTTCAAAGGCCGACCCATCGGTTTCCATAAACTCATGATTCAAAAAATCTTCGTTTTTGGTTATAATGGAAGGGATATAACTTCCGGTACCTGTAATGCCAATTTTCATTTTTAAAGGGGTTTTTAATCATAACAAGTTAAAGCATTAAAACTAGTAGTACTATGCGTGCATAAGAGTTGTTACAATGTTCAAAAGATAGCCTTTATATTGCGGTATATAAAAAAAGCCTTGCTCTAATTTAAGAATCAAGGCTTTTATCAATGTTTACAATGGTTTTTAGGCTTCCATATACTCTTCAATCGGCGTACAGGTGCACATTAAATTACGATCCCCAAACGCTTCATCTGTTCTTCTAATACTTGGCCAAAATTTATTCTCAGCTACATATGGTAATGGAAAAGCGGCCTTTTCCCTACTATACGGATGACTCCATGAGTCACTTGTTAACATTCCCAGTGTGTGCGGGGCATTTTTCAGGACATTATCAGTTTCATCTGCAGAAGTTTCATCAATTTCTTCTCTGATAGCTAGTAATGCATCACAGAATCTGTCCAATTCAGCCCGGCTTTCACTTTCCGTTGGTTCGATCATTAAGGTTCCTGCGACGGGGAAAGAAACCGTAGGAGCATGGAATCCGTAATCGATAAGGCGTTTGGCAATATCAGTTACTTCAATACCATTGGTTTTGAAAGGTCTACAGTCAATGATCATTTCGTGGGCCGCACGTCCACGTTCACCTGTATAAAGAACATCGAACTTGCCCTTTAAACGGTCTTTAATATAATTAGCATTTAAAATGGCAGCTTCTGTAGCTTTGGTAAGCCCTTCAGAACCTAACATTTTAATGTATCCATAAGAAATCAAACAAACCAATGAACTTCCCCAAGGTGCAGCGGAAATTGCAGTTATCGCGTTTTCTCCGCCAGTTTCAATTACTGGGTTGGAAGGAAGGAAAGGTTTTAATTGCTCGGCAACACAAATGGGTCCAACTCCAGGGCCTCCACCACCATGTGGGATGGCAAAGGTCTTGTGCAAGTTCAAATGACAAACGTCGGCCCCTATAGTTGCAGGATTGGTCAATCCTACCTGTGCATTCATATTGGCACCATCCATATATACTTGCCCACCGTTATCATGGATGAGTTTTGTAATCTGTTTGATGGATGATTCAAAAACACCGTGAGTGGAGGGGTAGGTAACCATTAATGCAGCTAAGTTGTCGGCATGTTGCTCTACTTTTTCAGCCAAGTCGCCCATATCGATGTTACCTTTTTCATCAGTTTTGGTAACGACTACTTTCATGCCCGCCATTACAGCCGATGCGGGATTGGTTCCATGAGCAGAGGCTGGAATTAAACAAATGTTTCTGTGTTCTTCACCTCTTGATTTGTGATAGGCACGGATGACCATAAGTCCTGCATATTCTCCTTGTGCTCCAGAATTGGGTTGAAGCGATGTGGCAGAAAACCCGGTAATTACGTTCAATTGTTCTTCCAGCGATTTCAGTACTTCTTGATACCCTTCGGCTTGGTTTATAGGAACAAAAGGGTGAATGTTGCCCCATTCCGCCCAACTTAAGGGCAGCATTTCCGAAGCAGCGTTCAGTTTCATGGTGCAGCTTCCCAAAGAAATCATGGATTGGTTCAGTGCCAAATCCTTACGCTCCAATTTTTTGATGTAGCGCATCAATTCTGTTTCGGAATGATAGGAATTGAACACTTCGTGCTGCATGAACGGAGCTTGTCTTTTTAGAGTTGATTGGATTTTGGAATCATCAATTCCATTTTCGATGAATATATCCTCCTTATGTTCTGTAAAGAGACCAAACAATTTTATCAACTTGATTACGTCTTCGTCAGAGGTGGCTTCGTTCAAGGAAATCGAAATGGTCTTGTCATCAACATAATTAAAGTTAATGCTGGACAATTCGGCCATCTGCTTGATTTTGGAAGCATTTCCCACTTCAATCTTCAACGTGTCGAAAAAGGAAGTGTTCAATTGCTTTAAACCAAATTTCTCAACTGCCGAGGCAATGGTGCAAGCCTGTCTATGCACTTTTTTGGCGATGTATTTTAATCCTTCCGGTCCGTGATATACCGCGTACATTCCAGCCATAACGGCCAAAAGTACTTGAGCGGTACAGATGTTGGAAGTTGCTTTGTCCCTCTTTATATGTTGTTCCCTAGTCTGAAGTGCCATACGAAGGGCCTGATTGCCATCGGTATCTCTGGTAATTCCGATTATTCTGCCGGGAATATTTCTTTTGTATGCTTCTTTAGTGGCAAAAAATGCGGCGTGTGGGCCACCATAGCCCAATGGAATCCCAAAACGTTGTGTGGTTCCCACTACTGCATCTACTCCCCATTCTCCCGGAGGAGTCAGCATTACCAAACTCAAGATATCTGCAGCAACGGCTACTTTAATTTCTTTGGCCTTGGCTTTTTCCACAAAGGATGCGTAATCATTTACCTGACCATGTTTTCCTGGGTATTGCAATAATGCACCAAAGAATTCATCGGAAAAATCAAATGCTTCATGGTCTCCCACAACCAACTCTATACCTAAAGGTATTGCTCTTGTTTCCAGCAAACTCATGGTTTGGGGAAGTATTTCTTCAGAGACAAAGAATTTTACAACGCCTCCCTTTTTTTGTTGACGGCTACGCACCTCGAACAACATGCTCATGGCTTCTGCTGCAGCCGTACTTTCGTCCAAAAGAGAAGCATTGGCGAGTTCCATACCGGTAAGATCGCTTACCATAGTTTGGAAGTTTAAAAGAGCTTCCAATCTACCTTGGGCAATCTCTGCTTGGTAAGGGGTGTATGCGGTATACCACCCTGGATTTTCCAAAATATTTCTTTTGATGATCGATGGCGTTAGGGACTCATGGTACCCTAAACCAATATAGGTTTTAAAAACCTTGTTCTTTTTAGCCAAATCTTGCAGGTGGTTTAGGAACTCATGTTCGCTAATACCTTTGGGAAGATTTAGTGGTTTTTTTAATTTAATGTCATCGGGAATGGTCTCATTAATGAGCTGTTCCACATTTTCCACCCCAATGGTTTCGAGCATGTGGGGTAAGTCTCTTTCTGTGATGCCAATGTGTCTGGCGGCAAAAACCTCTGTGTTCATGTTCAATCCAATAAAGTGCACAAAATTAGGGATTAATTCGATGAAAATGGTCAATTTTGAAAGACTCTGAACCAAAGTTGTTAACCACAAGTTAACCTTTGGCAAAATGCACAATATTTTACTCCATGCGAACCCTGAAGGCTATTTTTGATTTTTATCTGGATGCAAGCATTCATGTGGCTGTAGCGGTGATTTCTATGACCGGGGTTACCTTTCATCTTTTGGGGAGTTCGTCGGATATTCATCTTTTGGGTTTTATTTTTTTTAGTGTGATTGTTTGTTACAATTTTATCAAGTATGGAGTGGAAGCCTACAAATACCTAATTGTGTCCAACGCCTATCACAAAGTCATTCAAATATTCAGTTTTATATCCTTTGCCTTTGCCATTTACTTTTTGATTCAATTGGATGAGGAAATTTGGGTGGCTACCATTGTTTTGGGTGTACTTTCTGCCCTGTACGCGGTTCCATTATTGCCAAGAGCCAAGAACTTACGGAATTTGGCAGGGTTGAAAATTTATATTGTAGCCTTTGTTTGGGCCGGTTTCTCGGTTTTATTGCCCGTTTTGGATGCCAAAATGTCTTTAAATTGGGACTTTTCGGTAACTTTTATTCAAAGGATGCTATTGGTTTTAGTGCTTATTTTACCTTTTGAGATTAGGGATATGCAATGGGACCATAAAAGCCTCAGGACTTTACCTCAAGTACTTGGAATTAAAAATACGAAGCGATTGGGAATTGGTATTACCCTATTGTTTTTCCTGTTGACTTTCTTGAAGGATGAACTACATCAGCTTGAAATTGTACTTCGGTTAGTTTTGTCAGCAGTCCTTGTTCTTGTACTTTGTTCGGGAAAGCGATTGCAGTCAAGATATTTTGTAATGTTTTGGGTGGAGGCAATACCGATTTTATGGTTTCTTCTATTTTGGTGGACTGAAAATTATTTTTAGATTTTATCTTCCAGATCTCTTTTCATTTTTTTCTTGTCATCTTCGGATAGCATGGTAAGTCCAGCTCTATCGCATAGTGAAGTTAGTTCGCTATTCTCTTTGGAGTACGCACGGCAAACCTTGCAATATGTTAGGTGGATGCGAAGTTTAATGATGTCCCACAAACTAGCCTCCTTATATTGGGACTTGTCACAAATGCCCGATGCCTCTTTACATGAAATCTTCATACCTAAAACCAATTTTCGTTTAAACAACCCATGAGTGCCGTTCTTGCTCTATGGATCATTACCCACAGATTGGACGGATTTATATCCAGTTCATTACAAACATCTTCAGTGCTCATGCCTTGAATTGTTTTCAACTTGAAAACCAAAGCCTGTTTTTGAGGTAATTTTGTAATACAGTCTTGAATGGCAGACCCCAATTCCTCATTTTCAAGAACATTGTCACCATCCCTGCTATAGGGGTCGGCCACTTGCTGTTCCAACCAATCACCTTCAGCTTCCGAGTCAGAACTGTAGTTCATGCGTACTTCTGCTTTTCCTTTTTTGGAGTTTATTTTTCGGTAATGGTCTATTACTTTTCGTTTAAGTATAGACACCAACCAAGTGCGCTCGGCAGCATCACCTTTATAGTTTTTGGCTGAGTTGAGACCTGCAAAAAAGGTTTCCTGCACCAAGTCTTTTGCAATTTCGGCATCGCTTACACGAGAAACTGCATAGTTGAACAGGTAATCCGCATACTGGTCTACCCAATTATCTGGTTGAAGTTTGTGTTTGGCCATATTCCTTTCGAATTACCAAATGTAATGGTTTTTGGACATATAATTCCATGGTTGGAAATGTGTTAGACGCATCCCTGATACTATGCTAACAGTAAACTTACTGTATTAACTGTTTTTTAGGATATTACGGAATTTAATTGTTGGTCTCCACAAGTCCTGCTCGTTCTAACAAGGCATCAATATTCGGCTCCGCACCTCTAAAGCGTTTGTACAGTTCCATCGGGTTTTCGGTGCCGCCTTTAGATAGCACATGCTCCTTAAATTTGTCGGCAACCATTTTACTGAAAATTCCATTTTCCTTGAAATGCGCAAAGGCATCTGCATCCAAAACTTCGGCCCATTTATAACTGTAGTATCCGGAAGAATACCCTCCTTGAAAAATATGGGCGAAAGATGTGCTCATGCAAGTTTCTGGTGTTTCTGGGAATAGATTGGTACTCTCAAAAGCCTTGGTCTCATAGGATTTTACATCTTTAATGTTTGATGGGTCTTTACCATGCCATGCCATGTCCAATAGTCCAAAACTTAATTGGCGGACAGTAGCCATACCTTCTTGAAAAGTAGCGGACTCCTTTATTTTTTCTACTAATTCCATAGGGATCAACTCGCTAGTTTCGTAATGGTGGGCAAAAAGTTCCAAGGCCTCCTTTTCATAGCACCAGTTCTCCATCACTTGACTTGGAAGCTCCACAAAATCCCAATATACAGAGGTGCCAGATAAACTTGGATAGGTAGTGTTGGCTAACATCCCGTGCAAGGCATGCCCAAATTCGTGGAATAGGGTGGTTACCTCATTAAACGTTAATAAGGATGGTTTTGAGCTGGTGGGTTTTGTAAAATTGCACACGTTGGAAATGTGGGGTCTACTGTTTTTTCCTCCCAAGGTGTATTGTGGCTTGAAGGAGGTCATCCAAGCGCCACCACGTTTTCCGGGTCTAGGGTGGAAATCAGCATAAAACAAGGATATGAAGTTATCATTTTCATACACTTCAAAGGTTTTTACCTCTTCGTGGTATTTGTCGACATTGTCGACTTCTTTAAAAGTTAGCCCAAAGAGCTTTTCTGCAACTTTAAAGACTCCTTTTATCACATTTTCAAGTTTGAAGTAGGGCTTCAACTTTTCATCGTCTAAATTGAACAGCTTTTGCTTCAATTTTTCAGAATAATAGGCACTGTCCCATTTCTCCAAGTGATCAATCCCGTCGAGTTCTTTGGCAAAGCTTTCCAGTTCCGCAAACTCTCTTTCCGCAGCCGGTTTTGCTTTTTCCAAAAGTTCGTTTAAAAAATCCAATACTTTTTCTGGAGTTTCGGCCATACGTTCTTCGAGTACAAAATCTGCATGTGTCTTATAACCCAAAAGATTGGCTCGTTCAAAGCGAAGATTCACAATGTGCTTTACATTTTCTTGGTTGTCCAACTCATCATTGTGGAATCCTTTGCTGCCAAAAGCCAAAGAAAGTTCTTTGCGCAATTCCCTGTTCTGCGCATATTTCATAAAAGGAATATAACTCGGGTAATCCAAAGTAATCAACCAGCCTTCCTTGCCTTTGGATTCAGCCAATTGGGCTGCAGCTTCTTTAGCTCCTTCGGGAAGACCTTGTATGTCTTTTTCGTCCGATAGCAACATTTCATATTTGTTGGTTTCGGCCAGAACATTTTCTCCAAATGTCAATTTTAATTTGGACAGCTCTGCATCTATTTCACGAAGACGTTTTTTGTCCTTTTCATTAAGATTGGCCCCATTTCTGCTAAAGTTCTTGTATTTCTTTTCCAGAAGGGTCCGCTGTTCTTTTGTTAGATCCAATGAATCTCGCTGTTCATAAACAGTTTTGATGCGTCCAAAAAGCCCTTCGTTTAAAGTGATGTCATTGCTGAACTCCGACAACAAAGGGGATACTTCTTGGGCGATTTTCTGAATTTCCTCATTGGTTTCTGCAGAATTCAAGTTGAAAAACACACTGGAGATACGGTCCAATTGCTGGCCAGAAAAATCCAAGGCTTCCAACGTATTTTTAAAAGTCGGTAGCTCCGGGTTATCCACAATAGCATCAATTTCCTTTTTGGTGTCCTCAATAGCCCGAAGAAAGGCAGGCTTAAAATGTTCGTTCTTTATTTTTGAAAATGGAGCTTGGTTAAAAGGCTCCAATAATGGATTGTTCATAATTGTTACTTCTATTCTTTGTTTTTTAACCGAATCACGGCCCAATCACTCAATAAATAAGCAAAACCTATGATGGATGAAATCACGGCCATTGTCAAAGGGGCATATCCTCGAACGGTCGAACCGTAGGTTTTTTTGTTCATGGCGGCAATGGCCTCATCGGAATATTCGTTAAGATCTACAAAACCGTTTCCGTTTAAGTCATATTTGCTGGCATAATCCGAAATGAATTGCCAACGAATTTCAATAAAAATTAAAAGGGCAGCATAAATGGTAAACACCAAAAGACCACTTTTCCAGAGTCCTTTTAAATAGGGATTGCCCACTTTTTTAAGTGTGAAACCAAAAAAGGCAATGGCACAAATGCCTAACAATATGCCGATTTGATTATAATCCATAATCAAACAAGATTTTTTCTAAAAGTTTTTCTTTACCTCTTCAGCCCCTTTGATGACTTTTTCCTTTAGCCCTTCTTTGTAGGAAATAATGTTGTCCATAATTTCAGGATTGGAGCTTCCTATTATTTGTGCAGCCAGTATGCCGGCATTTTTGGCTCCGTTCAATGCTACGGTAGCAACGGGAACCCCACCGGGCATTTGTAAAATGGACAATACTGAATCCCAACCATCAATAGAATTACTGCTCTTAACAGGAACTCCGATAACGGGTAGGGGAGATAGCGATGCCACCATGCCTGGCAAATGTGCCGCCCCACCTGCTCCTGCAACAATTACGGAATAGCCATTGGTGTGGGCACTCTTGCTAAAGCTGAACAATTTTTCAGGTGTTCTGTGGGCTGAAACAATATCCACGTCCACGTCAACCCCCAATTCTTTCAATATATCTATGGCGTCTTGCATTATAGGAAGGTCGCTTGTGCTTCCCATGATTACGGCTACTTTGCTCATATCTTATTTGCTTATCACTTTTATGGTTTCTTTTACTTGCTGTGCCACTTCTCTGGCCCTGTCCATATTTTCGTCAATAATGGTTACATGGCCCATTTTTCGGAAAGGTCTTGTTTGTTTTTTACCGTAAATGTGCGGGGTAACACCATCCATTCCCAGTATTTTTTCGATATTTTCATAAACTACTTCTCCAGTATGGCCTTCGGCCCCCACCAAGTTAACCATAATTCCAGCTACTTTGCTATCGGTTTTGCCAAGGGGCAAGCCTAAAATGGCACGGATGTGTTGCTCAAACTGGTTGGTGTAGGCTGCTTCAATACTGTAATGTCCACTATTGTGTGGTCTAGGGGCAGATTCGTTCACCAAAATTTGGTCATCTTTGGTCTGGAACATTTCTACGGCCAGTAATCCTACATGCTTCATATGTTCTGAAACTTTCAAGGCAATTTCTTGGGCCTTTTTAGCCACGGCATCATCAATTCTTGCGGGACAGATTACATATTCTACCTGATTAGCCTCCGGATGGAACTCCATCTCCACCACAGGATACGTTTTTACTTCGCCTTTGGTGTTCCTGGCTACCACTACGGCCAATTCATTTTTAAAACCAATCATTTTTTCCGCAATGCACTCCACGTTGGGCAGGTCTTTAAGGTCCTTTATGTTTCGGACCACCTTAACACCTTGTCCATCGTAGCCAAATTGGGCGCTCTTCCAAACAAAAGGCAGTGAAAGCCCTCCGTTACTTATACTATCTTTAATTTCGGAAGTATAGGCAAATCGTGTAAATGGAGCCGTTGGAATATCGTGGTCGGTATAAAATAATTTCTGGACCCCTTTATTTTGGATGGTTCGCAAGGTTTTGGTTGGGGGGTGTACTTGAACTCCCTCATGTTCCAATTTTTCAAGGGCATCCACGTTCACATTTTCAATTTCAATGGTGAGAACGTCCACATCCTTTCCGAAATTATAAACGGTATCAAAATCCATTAAACTACCTTGAACAAACTCGTTGCATGCTATTTTACATGGAGCTTCTTCCGAAGCATCCATTACCTTGGTTTGGATATCCCATTTCCTGGTTTCATAGAGCATCATTTTGCCCAATTGTCCACCACCTAAAATTCCCAGTTTAAAGTCGGAAGAAAAAAATTCCATTGATTTTTAAATTGAATGTGAGCAAAAATACATGAAATCCACGAGGGTATAAAAGATGTGAGGGCTTAGCAGCTTTAAAAATATTATCTTTGCCAACCTGACCATAACTTGAACACATTGATTAAGCTCCACGACAAGATTTTTAAACCATATTTAAAGGAAGAGGAAATCCTTGCGGCCATAGATAAAATGGCCAGGGAGATTGCTGAGGATTACAAGGATGAAACACCCTTGTTTGTAGGTGTGCTCAATGGTGCTTTTATGTTCGTGGCGGATTTTTTAAAAGCATACCAGCATCCGTGTGAGGTTTCTTTTGTGAGATTGAGCTCTTATCAAGGTTTGACTTCAACAGGTATTGTTGAGACGCTTTTGGATGTACCTGAAGATATCGAAGGCAAGAGTGTCATTATTTTGGAAGATGTGGTGGATACAGGTCGTACCTTGAAGCAGTTGGTGCATTTATTCTCCAATACTAATGTAAAAGAATTTAAGATCGGAACACTTTTTTATAAATCCGATGTGTACAACGGTGAATATCCCATTGATTATGTAGGTCTGGAGATTCCCGACCATTTTATTGTGGGCTATGGGCTGGATTATAACGAGCTCGGCCGAAATCTTAGAGAAGTTTACGAATTAAATCAAACAGATATGATCAACCTAGTGCTTTTTGGAAAGCCAGGAGCAGGAAAAGGTACCCAAGCAGGGTTCCTAAAGGAAAAGTATAATTTGAAACACATTTCCACGGGAGATGTTTTCCGTTACAACATTAAAAATGGAACCGAGCTTGGAAACTTGGCCAAATCCTATATTGATAAAGGTGATTTGGTTCCCGATGAGGTGACCATTCACATGCTGAAGGCTGAAGTGGAAAAAAATCCAGATGCAGCAGGATTCATTTTTGATGGATTTCCAAGAACTGCGGCACAAGCTGAAGCATTGGACAATTTCTTGGAATCCAAGGATATGAAGATAAATGCTACCATTGCGCTTGAAGCTGAAGATGATATTTTAGTGGCCCGTCTATTGGAAAGAGGTAAAAGTAGTGGTCGTTCCGATGATCAAGATGAAAGCAAGATCCGTAATCGTTTTGATGAATACAATCAAAAAACAGCTCCTTTAAAAGCCTACTACGAAAAGCAAGACAAATTCCATTCTGTAAATGGAATAGGGGAGATTGAAGAGATTACCGAGCGTTTGAGCAAGGTAATAGAATCTCTATAATCGATTCTCAATACATACTTTTTTAAATTAGAATATGACCGAGGGAAATTTTGTCGATTATGTAAAGGTGCACATTTCTTCTGGAAACGGGGGTAAAGGGTCTGCGCATTTACGTCGCGAGAAATATGTGGCCAAAGGTGGCCCTGATGGTGGTGATGGTGGTCGAGGAGGTCATGTTATTGTGAAGGGGAACAAAAATTTATGGACGCTAGTCCATTTCAAATTTAAAAAGCACTTTAAAGCTGGTCACGGAGAGCACGGAAGTAAAAGCCGTAGCACAGGGGCGGATGGCGAAGATGTTTATATGGAAGTGCCATTAGGTACTGTGATAAGAGATACCGAAACCAATGAGATACTTTTTGAAATCACTGAAGATGGTGAAGAAAAAATTGTATTGGAAGGTGGAATGGGAGGTCTTGGAAATTGGCATTTTAAAAGCTCCACGAACCAAACCCCAAGGTATGCACAGCCGGGAATAAAGGGGCAAGAGGGAGACCTAACCTTGGAGCTGAAGGTCTTGGCCGATGTTGGCCTTGTAGGTTTTCCAAATGCAGGAAAATCCACTTTACTTTCGGTAATGACCTCGGCTAAGCCAAAAATTGCCAATTATGAGTTTACTACTCTAAAGCCCAATTTGGGCATAGTGGAATATCGAGACTTTCAAAGTTTTGTGATGGCCGATATTCCCGGAATTATTGAGGGTGCTGCGGAAGGTAAGGGTCTGGGGCATTATTTTCTACGTCACATAGAACGAAATGCTACGCTCTTATTTTTGATTCCCGCCGATAGTAAGGATATCAGTCAGGAATACCAAATCCTGTTGGATGAGCTGAGACGATACAACCCAGAGCTGTTGGACAAGGCGAGACTTGTAGCTATCTCTAAATGTGATATGTTGGACCAAGAGCTTATAGATGAAATGGATGCGGATATGAAAGAGGATTTCAAGGATGTTCCTTATACCTTTATATCATCGGTGAGCGGGTTGGGAATACAGCAACTTAAAGATAGACTTTGGCAGTTGTTGAACGAATAATGGGTATTCTTCTGCCCACACAATCAATATATTGATTAAATTTAGGTGAACCCAAATATCAATCATGCGCTATTTACTTTCCATAGTGTTGGTTTTTACCCTAACGTCTTGTAGTTCCGTCAAGGTAAATTATGACTACGATAAGGCAGTGGACTTTTCAAATTATTCTACCTACAATTATTATTCGGACATGCAATCTGGATTAAACCAATTGGATGAAAGACGTTTACTGCGTGCTTTGGATTCAACGTTGAAATCTCGTGGGTACCGATTAGCCGAAGAACCAGAACTCTTTGTCAATATTATAAGTAATGAGTACAGAAGCGCTCCAAGAAATAACGTTGGTGTTGGTATTGGGGGCGGTGGACGTAATGTTGGTGGGGGTATTTCCGTAGGATTGCCCTTAGGAGGTTCCAACTTGCAGCGCAGTATCCAGTTTGATTTGGTGGATGCGCAACGGGATGCCCTTGTTTGGAAGGCGGTTGCCGAAAGTGGGTTGAGGGACAATGCATCTCCAAGTGTCCGGGAGGATAAGCTCAGGGCGATAGTGAAAAAGGTGTTCTCCAAATTCCCTCCAAAAGTAAAATAGTATTCAAAACCAACTTGTTACGTCGTTTTTGGTGCTAAAACACGATGGCTTTACCGTTCGGTGAGGCAAAATTACCACTTGTCATAAATCACTTCATTAGACCGAGGTTGTCGATTACTTTAGCTTCAGAATTAAAATCTAAATCCGAGAATTCATGATAGCACTAGCCAAATTTATTATTACGCTTTTAGTAAGTATTATTTTATAATCCGCTAAAGCGGTCACAAAATTCATCAATATGAGAAAACTGAACACAAAACAAAAAGTAGTTTTTGCTATGGGTGTCCTAGGTGTACTGATAGGAATATTTGGGAAATTCGATTCATGGGAATATATGGGGTACTTTCCATTTTTTTATACGGGCTCTACCCTAATGTGGATTGTCTTTTTGCCACAGCGAAAATCTTGCCGCAATCCCTTCAAAAGAAAAGCAGCACAAAAATCTTAGTATATCACATACTGAGCAAGATTAATGTAAATTTGGGCAGTTCATGCTCAACCGAATGGAGTTAAGTACAAGAAAAAGAAATATTGCGTTTTGGGTGCTTCAATTGCTAGGATGGGTTTTTATTAACTCCATAGGAACTTTAATCCCCCAAAACATAAGTTTCGAGATGATCGTATTTTCGATTATTGTTGGGACTTTTATTGGGGTTTTTTCAACCTCTATTTTACGTTGGTACCTAAAAAGGAATGTTCATTTTGATTCCTTTGGAGGCAGAGAGATCATTAAAATTATTTTGTCCACACTTGTGGCCTCTTCAATATTTGGACTTCTAAATGTCTTTTTTGGATACATCTATATCGAATTTGGTCCCGAACTGACAGAAACAGAAATTCATATGTTCGAAGGCTATGACAAAATCATGGTCCAAGTACTTAATTCGGTCTTTTTGGTCGGAGCTTGGACGATTACCTATTTGGTGATTAAACTGCTTTTGAAACTGAATCAGAACAGAATAGAAAGACTGGAACTGAACACTACCTTGAAACAAGCTCAATTGAATACATTAAAGGGACAGATAAACCCACATTTTATGTTCAATAGCCTTAACAATATTCGTGGACTAATGCTGGAAGATGTGGATAAATCGAGAGAGATGCTCACCAAACTCTCCGAAATTATTCGATATTCCCTGACCAAAAACAACATCAACGATATTCCGGTTCGCGAAGAATTGGAAGTGGTGGATAACTATATCGACTTATCAAAGATTCAATTTGAGGATCGTTTGGAGTTTGTAAAACAAGTGGAGGATGATACATTGGATTTAAGAATTCCACCTATGATTATCCAATTACTAATCGAAAATGCCGCCAAGCACGGTATTTCCAATCTTAAAAATGGAGGACGGATTCTTTTGGCCATTTTCAAAAAAGGTGATGACCTTTATATCGAAGTTAAGAATACCGGAAAGTTGAAGATTTCCAAGGATTCCACGCAGCTAGGATTAAAAAATATTGAACAAAGGCTGAAATTGTTGTATGCTGACCGCGCATCTTTTAAATTGGAGGAAATATCCGATGAGGTAATGGCACAAATAAAAATTCCTTTGGCATGAAAATCAGAGCGGTGATAGTCGAAGATTCCAGATTAGCGCGGAATGAGCTCAAGGAGCTCATCAAACTTCATGATGATTTGGAGCTGGTGGGCGAAGCAGGAAATGTGGACGATGGGGTTGAATTGATTCAATCCGAATCTCCTGATTTGTTATTGCTCGACATCAATATGCCCGAAAAAGATGGCTTTGATCTGTTGGAAATGTTGGACGATGTCCCCATTACGGTCTTTACTACGGCTTACGATGAGTATGCTATAAAATCGTTCGAGTACAACGCATTGGACTATCTGCTTAAACCCGTAAGCAATAAACGCTTTGATATGGCCTTGCAAAAGGTGCGCTCCAAAATGGCGTTGAAGGAAGAAAGCTCATCGACTGCAAAAAAATTAACGGACAGCAGCCAGATATTTATAAAAGATGGTGAATCCTGTTGGTTGGTTAAGATTAGTGATATTTCTTTGTTCGAAATTGTGGGTAATTATACCCGTGTATTCTTTGAGGACAAGAAACCCATGCTGTATAAATCGCTCAACCAAGTGGAGGAAAAATTGCCCGAGGAATCTTTTTTTAGAGCCAACCGTCAACAAATTATCAATACCAACTATATTGAAAATGTGGTGCCTTGGTTCAATGGTAAACTAAAGCTTACCATGAAAAACGGGGAAGAAGTTGAGGTTTCCCGAAGACAATCCTATATTTTCAAGGACCGTATGAGTTTATAAAAAGAAAAGGTCTAAAAAGTAATAAAATCCGAGTCTTGTCAGGTTGAGCGCAGTCGAAACCTACGGACGATCAAAGACGACCAATGTATTTTCGACTCCGCTCGAATTGACAGAAAGCTACCTTTTTGTTCTATGCACGCAATATATCTTTGTACCTATCCTTGTACCCAATCAAGACCACAATGTTCAAAATAAGCATAGCTAAAGCTGGTCCTATATTTGCGGCATCCAATGTAGCGTGAAATAAAACTGCGTTGACGGAAACACTCATCAAAATTAGTGCTAGCAAAGCGCCATATTTATTAAAGATAAAGGCGAGTCCGGCCAAAATCTCAACAATCGCTACAAGTTGAATTGTCTTTGTAGATGAAAGTGCACCAAAGTATGTCATCGCTGACTCCGACATTTCACCTCCCGCTGGGATAAAATTTAAAAACTTGTTTAGTCCAAATATTAGGACAAAAAGCCCTAAAAGGATACGAGCCACCATAAAAACTTTTGAATTCATAAGGTATTATTTTAATGATTATACAATAAATGTATTCAAAAATTAAATATGTGGTAATTTTTTAAGAGTTTTAATTTATTGGGAATCAGTTTTTTAAAGCGATTTCAACAAGCCGCCATCAATCGGAATATTGGTTCCCGTGATAAAAGCCGCTTGTTCCGAAGCCAAAAATGTCACCAAATACCCATATTCCTTCGGGTCGCCTATTCGTTTTACGGGAACTTGTTCTTCCATATTGGAACGTACTTCACTTGGAGAAATGCCTAATTTTTCTGCTTTTTTTGAATTTAATTGAGCAATACGGTCTGTGTCAAAATAACCTGTCAGGGTGCTGTTCACGGTAATACCATCTTTGGCCACATCGTAAGCCAAACTTTTGGCCCAGGTAACTACTGCAGCCCTTATGGTATTGGAGAGCGCCAAGTAATTCAAGGGCTCCTTCACGGAAATAGAAGCGATATTGATAATTCGACCCCATTTGTTTTCTTGCATATGTTTTAAGGCAAGCTCGGTAGTAAAAACAACTGATTTAAATAACAGGTCGAAGGCTTGTTGATAATCTTCCACATTTTTCTCCAACGCTCCACCACCTTCGGGTCCCTGCGTATTGTTCACCAAAATATCCACGGTGTTCGTTTGGAAGAACTCGGATATTTTTGCTTTGTAAGCATCAAAATTGGAAAAGTCAACGGCCAAATATTGGTGTTTTTGACCATTGGAAATGTCCATTTCATTTATCAAGTCTTTCATGCGCCCTTCGCTTCTGGCCATTATGGTGACATTGGCGCCACTTTTGGCCAGTTGTTGTGCAATGGCCTTGCCGATTCCTTTACTACTGCCACCAACCAGGGCGTTTTTTCCTTTTAGTGATATTTCCATGGATTAACGGTATTCGTCTCTTGTGGGACTAAAAATATCCATCAATTTACAAGGGGTCAAGGCCTTGCCGCTATGTGGAGCATTGGATGGGATTATTACAACATCTCCCGGTTTATAAGTGTCTTTTTTACCATTTAGGGTGAATTCAAAAGTGCCCTCCACTACATGCATGATCTGTTCGTGGTCGTGTTGGTGTTCCGGTACTTCTGCATCTTGGTCCACATCCCAAAAAACCCAGCTCATACGTTCGCCATGTACCAATTTTCCATGGTAACCGGGCATTATTTCCTTTGATTTGATCTCCGATAGATTCATAGTTCTCAAATTTAGCACCAAGATAGAAATTAATATAAAGCTTTGGGTTTGGAATGGTAACGGCTTTAGCTATTTTTGAACCCTAAATTGAACTGATGCAGGTACATTTCATAGGTTTGGGAGAAGTTAATATGTGCAACTTGGCGATTGCGCTGCACAAAAAGCTGGATACTGTTACCGGTAGTGATGATGTATTTGATGAATCACTCAAAACAATGATCCAGCAACAGGGATTATTATCTGATGGAGAAGGATGGTTTTCCAATAAAATCCATTCGCAATTGGATGCCGTGGTAGTAGGATTAAAAATAAGAAAAGATAATCCAGAGTTGATAAGGGCCCAAGAATTGGGATTGACCATTTTTTCCTATCCTGAATTCCTGTACGAGCAAACCCAATACAAAACACGGGTAGTGATTGCCGGTAGCCAAGGTAAAAGGATTATTGCCTCTATGATTTTGCATGTTTTGGAGTACAATGATGTTGATGTGGATTATGCATTGTCAACCCCGAACGGAATTTATCTGACAGAGCATAATGACTTTGTTGTTATTGAGGGGCAAGACAATGTTTCATCAGTAATTGATAGTACTCCACAGTTTCAATTGTATCATCCAAACATAGCTTTGTTAAGTGATGTTGAGTTTACTGAGAATGGAAATTATTCAAATATTGAAAGCTATATAGAGCAATACGGTGTTTTTGTGGATAGTATTGTAAAGGGAGGTAGTATTACCTATAACAATGAGGACGCAGAAGTGAAGAAACTCGTAGAATCATCAGAAAATCCAATCAGAAAGTTCCCTTATATCACTCCGGAATATCAGGAAGATAATGGAGAAGTGTTTTTGGATACACCCGATGGTGAAATGCCTTTGGAAATTTCAGAAGTCACAGATTTAAGAAATATGGCGGGAGCCAAATGGATATGTCAGCAAATGGGTGTGGACGAAGTGGAGTTTTACGAGGCAATGGCTACTTTTAAATAGGGTCAAACTATAAAACAGAAATTGGCTAAATGTAAATTTGTCAGTGATTCATCCAGGGAACGGTAATTGCTTGATAATCTGAGTGAAAAGACTCCTATATTTTTGCTTTTTTAGACTCAAGCGATTGATTTCGGTTTTATTTCTGGCCTTTATGCTGGGAATTTCCAATGTATTTCTACAAGAGGACAGAATGATAAATGATTCAAGAAAAAATCTGGAACAACACGAGGTCGAGGATAAAGATGATCAACTCTGATTTAAAACCCTAACAAGGTTATACATTGAATTGCCTTAAATGATGGTCCAGATGCTTGTATTGCATTTGCCCCCATTGTTCGGGAGTGAACGTTCCAAATGCCGGGTGCGGGTCCCATTCTTTTCTATCTTTTTCTTTATGGAAATCATTGATTAACCCGATCAATCTATCTTTTTCCTCAACAAAATTTTTATCCTCCAACACTTTTAAACCTTTGGCCGTTGGCAGATTCTGTCGCCATGGTTTGTCGTTGTACAGACTCTTTTTAAATAACTTTCCCATTAATTTCAGCATAAGATTAGGCTTGTTGTTAGGATTGTATTTTCCCAATGAAATTTTTAAAGGATATTGGCAATGGTGTAGCATTTGTGCCGCTTGCATTTTGCCCCATTGCCTTTCAGAAGATTCCGAAAGATTCTCGATACGATTTAATATTTCTCCATGTGCTTGGCTGTTGAAAAGGGATTTCATAATGTAGGATTTATAAAGAAAATTACATAAAATTATTCTTTTATCTTTAAACCATGCAAGAAAAACTAGCTTCCTTTTCCATTAAAAACTGGGCCGATGATGATAGGCCAAGGGAAAAACTGGTGCAAAAAGGCAGCTTTGTACTGTCCGATGCCGAGCTTATTGCCATTTTGATAGGTTCAGGAAGTAGGAATGAGAGTGCCGTGGAACTTTCCAAGCGCATATTGGCCTCGGTTAACCATAATTTGAATGAACTTGGCAGTCTCTCTGTCAATCAGTTGATGCGATTCAAAGGAATTGGAGAGGCAAAAGCTGTAACCATTGCGGCTGCTCTGGAAATGGGTAGGCGCAGAAGGATGGAGGATACCTCAAAAATTACCAAAATAAAAAGTAGCCACGATGCTTTTGAATTGCTTTATCCTTTGATAGGTGAGCTACAGCATGAAGAGTTTTGGATTGTTTACCTGAATAATTCCAACAAGGTTGTCCATAAGGCACAGTTGAGCAAAGGGGGTATTACAGGTACTTTAGTAGATGTTAGATTGGTGTTGAAACAAGCTTTGGAACTGGGGGCCGTAGGGATTATTCTTGCACACAATCATCCATCGGGAACATTGCGGCCAAGTGCTGCCGATAAACAAATAACACAAAAATTGAAAGTGGCTTCAGAAGCTTTGGATATAAAAATTCTGGACCATTTGATTTTGGCCCGTCATCAATATTTAAGTTTTGCGGATAAAGGAATACTCTAGCCTATGTTATTGATATTTACCCATAAGGTAACCAACCGATTAACTTACACTGCCAAACAGATTTTTGAGAAAATCTTGGGAGTGGAGATAGGTTTTACCACAAAGGTTGAGGATTTTATTAAACATAGTGGGCCAAAAATGACCTATTCCAAGCAGCCCCTTCAGAACGAATTTTTTATTAGGAGCAACGATTTGTTGTTTGAGCAGGGTATCAACGATTTAGAGGTCAAAATCTCGGATTGGGATGGTATTCCCTGTTTTTTCTCATCAGGGGATAAAAGCATGATTCCTTTTGATATTTTTTCCGCAAGTTTTTTTCTATTAAGTCGGTACGAAGAGTATTTGCCACATGTAAAGGATAGTGTGGGGAGATTTCCTGTAAAAGAAAGCATTGCCTATCAAAATAACTTTTTGGAACTTCCCGTGGTGGACCTTTGGGCCTATAAATTATTGGAAGTTTTAAAGCTACGTTTCCCAGACTTGGAAAGCAGGGAGAAGAATTATCGTTTTACACCCATTATTAATGTAACCACTTCTCATGCTTATGCCATGCGAGGGATTGCAAGAACCATCGGTGGATTTTTGTTGGATTTGGGAAATTTTAAATTCCGAAATGTTTGGGAACGTTTTTCCGTAATGTTGCGGCTCAAAAAAGACCCGTATGATAATTTTTTTGAGCTGGTGGACATTCATAAAAAATTTCCTATCAAAACCATGTTCTTTTTTCAATTTGCGAAGCATTCTGCTCATGATAAGAATGTATCAACAAATAATAACAGGTTCCGTAATCTAATTAAATCCGTTGCTGATTACAGTGTAGTGTCTTTAAGTACTTCATTTGTGTCCACTTTGGACAAAAATGTGCTTCGGGAAGAAAAAAAGCAGCTTGGAAATCTCATTAATAGGCCTATAAATTACGCAAGGCTCAGGTACAACAAGGTTAATGTTCCTGCTACCTATCGGGACTTGGTGGAGACCGAGTTTACTGATGATTTTTCTATGGGATACACGCACGAAATTGGTTTTAGGGCGGGGACATGCACGCCATTTTATTTTTATGATATCAATACCGAAGTAAGGCAACCTATAAAAATACACCCTTTTGCCATGCACGATTACGCCTTGGTAAATTATAAAACCAAAGATGAGGTTTTTGAAAAAATGGATAGGGTATATCGTTTGGTAAAACAGGTAAAAGGAGACCTTATCTTGGTTTTTTCCAATGAACTCTTGGGCCGTAAGCAACAGTTGAACTGGATGGAGCTCTATCAATTTATATTAAAACGCTACTATGTTTGATTACAAAGTAACCGATATCTTTTTTGATCTTGACCATACACTTTGGGACTTTGAAAAGAACTCGGCCCTAACCTTTGCCAAAATTTTGGAAAACCATAAACTACAGGTTGATTTGGACGATTTTTTAGAGGTTTATTCTCCTATAAATTTCCAGATGTGGGCATTGTACCGTGAAAATGAAATTAGTAAGTCAGCACTAAGATATCAACGTTTAAAACAAACTTTTGATGCCATGCATGTGTATGTTTCGGATGATGTAATTGACAGCTTGGCGCACGATTATATAGCGCATCTGTCTTCCTTCACCCATTTGTTGCCCAATACCGTTCAAACTTTGGAATATCTCTTTCCAAAATACAAATTACATATCATTACCAATGGTTTTCAAGAAGTACAGGAAAGAAAGCTAAAAGGCAGTAGTATTCATCATTATTTCCAAAAAATTATCGATTCTGAAATGGCGGGGGTAAAGAAACCCGACCCTTATATTTTTGAACTGGCTTTGGATATGGCGCAAGTACGTGCACAAAACTCATTAATGATTGGCGATAACCTCGAAGCCGATATCCTGGGGGCGAAGGCAATGGGAATGCAAGTGTTGCATTACAATTTCCATAATGATTCCGAGCATGGCGTATGCACAATGATTAACGACCTTATTGAAATAAAAAACATTTTATAGAGTTATAAACAAAGCAGTATACCCTATCTGTTGACTATTGAAAATGTTTTTGGCTATGAAGCGATTATTCTACTTCGCCCTCTTGTCAGTGGGCTTTTTATTTTTAACCATATCCTGTGTAGAAGAACAAGATTTTGGTCAGATAGACGACTTGAGCGTTACACCAACTTTGACTTCAGGCATTTTTTATTTGGAAGCTGATGAGGCTACAATAAATGAGGCAGGAGCACTTAATTCTTTTTACTTCCAAGAAATCAACTTTGACGCTTTTAACGAACAGTATGTGGCAGAACGTCTTTTGGAGGGTGTAATTACCTATGAGATTGACAACACCACCAGTAAGGAATTACGATTGATCATTGAGTTTTTGGACGAAGCGGGAAGACCATTGGACACGGAAGTATTTACCATAGAAGCAGACCCTTCAGAAACTGTGGTGCGGGATGTGCCCTACGGTCCTGGTGGCAAATCAATAGATATTCTGGCCAACACCTCCAGTCTTAGAGTCTTGGCCAATAATTTAGGTGATGGCACCAGCGTTTCTTCAGCAGAGGACCCTAAAATAATTTTGAGGTCCGGAGCAGAATTCCTATTTGAACTACAATGAAAATAACGCTTAAACTTATACTGGCCATCCTATTTTGTAATGCAAGTGTTTTTGCTCAAAACAAGGAGTTATTGTATGATTTCTATGAAATCCCGCAATCCTTGATGGTAAATCCAGGGGTGAAGACATCACAAAAATGGCATGCAGGTATCCCAGTAATATCTGGACTTTCATTTCAGGGAGCTACCAGTGGAGTTACCGTAAATGACCTTTTTGCTAATGATGGTGTTGATTTTACTACAAAAGTCCAAGAACGACTACTTGATGTGATGGGAAATAAGGACGATTTTAGTTCTACAAGTCAAATAGAAGGATTTAACATTGGTTTTAGGGGTAGGAATAGGCCAGATGACTATTACTCCTTCGGGATGTATGGGGAAATGGATATTATTTCCTATTGGCCAAAGGATTTGGCTATTTTAGCTTTTGAAGGTAATGGGGGCAACAATATTGGTCGAAGCTTTGATCTTGGAGACTTAAATCTTCGCGGGGAAATGATCAATGTATTTCACTTTGGCATCAATAGAAAAGTGAGTACAGCACTTACAATAGGCGCAAGGGCCAAAATATATTCGAGTATCTTTCAATTTCAGTCCATTAATAATTCAGGCTCATTTGTTACCACGCCGGGTCAAAACAATATCTATGAAAGCTCCATTAATGCCGATATGGAACTACAAACAGCAGGAGTTAAAGGGTTTTATGATATTTTAGAGGAAGATAGTGGCACAACCCAAAAGGATGTGACAAGCTTGTTCACGGAACGTGTTTTATTGGGAGGAAACCTTGGGTTGGGTCTTGATGTTGGGTTCAGCTACGAACTAAATCCGCAAACTACTATAACAGGAAGTGTTTTAGATCTTGGTTTTATTAATAACTCCAAAGATATTTGGAACTATACCTTTAGCGGAAGCACTACTACAGATGGAATTTCCGTATTCCTGCCAGAGGACATTGATAATGTAAACAACGATTTATGGCAAGAGCTCATAGATGATATTGATGAAGCTCTACCACATGGCGAAAATGAATCAAGCTATATTTCGTGGAGGCCTGTAAAACTTTATGGTTCCATAAGATATGATTTTGGTGAAGGGGGGAGCCCCTTATCTGAAAATTGTGGTTGCGCCGTGAATACTGGAGGTGGAAGCAACCAAGACTATTACAGAAACAGTATTGGAGGCCAATTGTTTATGATGAAAAGACCATTGGGGGTACAGGCTGCATTGACCGGTTTTTATCAAAGGCGGTTTGGTAGGGTGGTTTCCTTGAAAACCACTTATACCATTGATAAATATTCTTTTAACAATATTGGATTGGGCGCCAATCTTCAATTGGGTCCCGTTAATTTTTATGTTCTAGCGGATAACCTTTTAAGTTACTCAAATATTGCGGACAGTCATTACGCTTCTTTACAGTTCGGATTTAATATCATATCTTGGAACGGTAATTGATTATCCTTTTATATGAGATCTAAAATATTGTACATATTACTTTTTGCAATGGGATTAAGTGGTGCTGTAAACGCACAACTCAACAATTATAAATATATTATTGTCCCAAAGAAGTTTGAGGATTTTAAATATATAAACCAATATCAAACCAGTACTTTGACCAAGTATTTTTTTGAGGAAAATGGATTTGAGGTCGTTTATGATGATGCTATACCCGTTGAATTGGCCAATGAAAGATGTTTGGGGCTTACGGCCAACCTGATTGATGGTTCAACAATGTTTACAACAAAAATCACCATCACACTTAAAGACTGTAATAATGTTGAGATATTTAAATCTATTAAAGGTGTCAGCAAGATCAAAGCATATGACGAGTCTTACAGGGAAGCTTTACAAAGAGCATTTGTTTCCTTTGCTGGTATGAATTATGAATATGAGCCCATGGATAAGCAGGATTCAAAGGAAGGAGCTGCTGTAACGGTAAGTTTTAAAGACGATGTAAAATCGGTTAAAGAAACAAAAGAGCATGTGGAGGAACAAAAGGCCACCATGGAGGAGCAAGTATATAAATCCGTAGAACCTAAACCTACCGATATTGTGAATGCCGTTAGTGAGGAAAAAATAGTGCCGGCTCCTACTGGCATTTTATATGCTCAGCCTATTGAAAACGGTTATCAACTTGTGGATAGCACTCCCAAAATTGTGCTAAAACTTGAAGAAACTTCCATGGACAACGTATTCATGACCGATTTTAATGGTAATAATGCCGTGGTCTTCCAAAAGGATGGCAAGTGGTTATTGGAGTATTCCGAGAACGGGGAAAAAGTCCAGAAAGAACTGAATATCAAGTTCTAGAAGTCATATTTATTTTTCCATCTCTTCTTT
The DNA here is from genome assembly GCA_040285615.1 of Allomuricauda sp. Classification (GTDB taxonomy): domain Bacteria; phylum Bacteroidota; class Bacteroidia; order Flavobacteriales; family Flavobacteriaceae; genus Flagellimonas. The sequence continues at coordinate 564,118 of JAVJRL010000008.1, read as the reverse complement.
AGAAACTCCTTCATGGAATTTTCCCTAGGGTTGTTCCCTGGTTTATAAAATGTAGTTCCTCTAATTTCATCAGGAAGAAATTCAAAATCCACAAAATTGTTTTCGTAATCATGTGCGTAAGCATACCCTTGGCCATACCCTAGATCCTTCATTAATTTGGTGGGAGCATTTCTTAAGGGAATAGGTACGGATAAATCCCCAGTTTGACGTACGTTCTGTTGAGCTTCTTTGATTGCCATGTAGCTGGCATTGCTCTTAGGTGAACTTGCCAAATAAGTTGCGCATTGGCTCAAAATTATTCTTGCTTCAGGATATCCAATAGTAGTGACCGATTGGAATGTAGTATTGGCAAGTACCAACGCCGTTGGGTTGGCATTTCCAATATCTTCGGATGCAGATATGATCATTCTCCGGGCTATAAATTTTACATCTTCACCGCCTTCGATCATACGGGCCAACCAGTACACAGCAGCATTTGGGTCACTGCCTCGAATACTTTTTATGAAGGCCGAAATTATATCGTAATGTTGTTCTCCGGTTTTGTCGTACAATACCGTGTTTTTCTGAACCTTGTTGAGTACCAAATCATTGGTTATGGTAATTTTGTCGCTGGCCTCTGAATTGATGATTAACTCAAAAATATTAAGCAATTTTCGTCCATCTCCTCCGGATAAACGCAATAGTGCTTCCGTTTCTTTAAGTTCAATCTGTTTTTTGGAAAGGTTGGAATCTGTTTTGATGGCTCGTTCCAAAAGTGCTATAAGATCATCTTTACCAAATGGGTTCAAAGTATATACTTGACATCTGGATAAAAGCGCGGGTATTACTTCAAAACTTGGATTTTCCGTGGTTGCACCAATAAGCGTTACCCAACCTTTTTCGACGGCACCAAGAAGTGAATCTTGTTGTGATTTACTAAAACGGTGAATCTCGTCAATAAATAGAATTGGGTTTTTAGCGGTGAACAATCCACCACTTTGTTTGGCTTTGCTGATTACTTCCCTTACATCTTTGACTCCACTGCTAATGGCGCTCAAGGTGTAAAAGGGTCTTTGGCTTTCCGAAGCTATAATATTGGCCAAGGTAGTTTTTCCCGTTCCTGGCGGTCCCCAAAAAATCAATGAGGGAATAACACCATTTTTAATCTGGTTGGTCAATGCTCCTTGCTTTCCTACCAAATGTGGCTGACTAATGTAATCCTCTAAGGTTTTTGGGCGTATGCGTTCTGCCAAAGGTTCATTCATGGGGTAAAAATAAAATAAATTTGATGGTCCGTTGTTCTAGTTAGTGAAAGGATTTTGTAGATAACCTGACAATTTGTATAAATTTAAGGTTGTGGCGGGATGTTTGATTTTATGAACATATGAGTAAGGATTCATTTAAATTCTCCAACGCGGTAATATTGGCACCATTGGTGGCCGTGCTATCTATTTGGATTGTTTTTTGGGTTGAGGTTCAGTTTGGAATCAACCTTAATGATTATGGCGTGTACCCTCGAAGAGTATCTGGGTTGAAAGGAGTGTTGTTTAGTCCGTTTATTCATGGTTCCATAGCACATTTGTACAACAACACAATTCCTTTGGCAGTATTGACGGCGTTCCTTTTCTACTTTTATCAAAGTGCCGCACTTAGAGTATTATTGTTAGGGACGCTCGCTTCCGGTTTGCTTACTTGGGCCATTGCGCGTCCATCATACCATATTGGTGCGAGCGGGGTCATTTATTTACTGGCCAGTTTTATTTTCTTTAAAGGAATTTTGGCTAAAAATTATCGCTTGGTAGCACTTTCTTTGGTGGTTGTTTTTATTTATGGGAGTATGATCTGGTATATTTTTCCGGTCAAGGATGGTATTTCCTGGGAAGGGCATCTCGCTGGGTTCATAACTGGACTTGCTCTGGCATTTGTAACTAGGGTGCGTGTTCCTGAGGTTCGCAAGTACGATTGGGAACGGGAAGATTATAATGAGGATGAAGATCTTTTCCTAAAACACTTTGATGAAGACGGCAACTTCATAGAAATTTCCGAAGAAGAGCGGTTCGAGCAAAACGTTCAAATTAAATATCACTACAAAGAATCCAAAAAAGACTAACACCTATTTCTTCCTTTGCCTAACTACTTCATAAAGGAATACACCACAGGCCACAGAAACATTTAAGGAACCGATCTTGCCCATAAGCGGTAATTTAGCTTGGTGGTCGATACTGCTGAGGGTAGAAGGGGAGATGCCTTTTTCTTCGGACCCCATAATTATGGCCGTAGGTTGATTAAAATCCACTTCGTAAATGTCATTTTCTGCTTTTTCAGTAGCACCAGTTATTACTATTCCTGAAGATTGAAGGTAGAAAACCGCGTCTTTCAGATGATCTACCTTGGCAATGGGTACATTGAAAGCTGCACCTGCGGACGTTTTTACGGTATCGTCCGTAATGGGAGCGGCCCCATTTTTAGGGATGATGATTCCGTGCACGCCAGAACATTCGGCAGTACGGATTATGGCGCCAAAATTTCTAACATCGGAAACTCCGTCCAGTAGCAGGAACAACGGATGTTCTTCCTTGGAGAGCACTTTTTCTACTAATTCTTCAAAGTTGTGGAATTCTACCGGCGATATTTGTGCTACCACACCTTGGTGGTTGTTTCTTGTAAAGCGGTTAAGCTTTTCTATGGGAACGTAAGATAGGCTGATACCATTTTTACGTGCAGAAGATTCCAGTTCTTTGTGAAGCTCCCCTTTAAGCCCTTTCTGTATAAATATTTTGTTGATGGGCTGGTTGGCATTTATGGCCTCTATAACGGCCCTTAAGCCATAAATGATGTTTTCGTTTTTCATGTCGCAAATTTAGACATAAAAAAAGCACTCTTTATGAGTGCTTTTCAAATTTTTCAGTTAAGGGCTTAATGTTGTTCAAGCCATTTTAGAACCGCAATTACATCTGCTTCGTCTTTAACCTTTATTTTCTTTTCTTTCAAATAGGTCTTTACGGTTTTCTGCTTATCAGCAGGTAACAATTTTAGTAATTTCCTGTTGTTAATTACCAATTCGTCAATTCTATCACGTCCCGGAACTTCCAAATAATATTCTGTGAATTGAGAGAATCTCGGAGGAATGGCTTTAACAAAAGAGTTTTGCGCTTTCTGGCCTTCGGTAAACTTTACATCAACACGTTTGTAAAATTTGTATTCACCATCAGATAGTAATGTTAAATAACCGTTTTGTGTTAAACCGGAGTTATCAATGAAGGTTTTAAAACTTACAAGGTTACCATCTGAATTCCTTAAATTGATATTCTTATCTCTTCTTAATCCACTTACAGGTGAGCTTGGTATGTTATCGTTTTTTATTTCGATTTCTTCCATATATGCATTGTATCTGTAAAAAACGTCTGATTCAAAATTATCTTTATAATAAAGTTTACCAGGCTCAAAAACATTGGAAGTATAGGCAGAACCTTGTATGTCCTCCAAATCTATTTCTTTTCTTTTCTCCTTCTGGGAATCAACATCTCCCAATAAGTATGAAATTGCTGCGCTATTGCTGGAAGTACCGGAAACTTGACTTGCATTGACAGTTCCAAAAGTTTGTGCAATTGTACCTGACATACAAGCAAAGGCTAAATAAGTAAAAAAGTATTTTCTCATGTGTATTTAATAGTTTAAGGAAATCTATAAATTATGTTTATAAGATATAATATGAAAATGTTAAATAATGTTAAATACTGTGAAAATTATTATTTGCAACGCCTTCATATCAATTATTTAAAGAGTTGATAATTAAACTACTATTATTGGTGGCAGTTAATAATAATTCTTTGTTGGTGGCACTTTTCAGCCAAACTAAATCTTTAACATTACCTTCAAGATAAAGTCCGGAGTTGCTTCTGCTCATTGTATTATAGCCATCTTTTTGATTTGAAATCAATACAACGCCCGAAATAAAATCCAACCGGGGAGTTTCAACTTCAGTTTGATAAATATTACCTGCAAGAATACAATCTTCAAAGCCATCGTCATTTAAATCTTTGAATACAGCTGTCAATAGTGGGAAAGATTGTGCTAATGTCGGCAAGTCTTTTATTTCAAAATCACCATTTCCTTTGTTTAAAAGCAAAATGGAATTAAAATTAGTTACTTCATTTTCATAGGCAGTGTCCAATTTTTCACCATAAACATCGATTAGTTTTGCATTGGCAAATTCGTCATAGGTTTCAAATTTTTCTTTTATAAAAGGCATTTGTTGAGAGGAGCATTCTCTGCCTCTGACAGGTACAAATTCCCCTTTGTATTTTTTACTTAGAACAATATCGGGTGTGCCATTGTCATCAAAATCATTAGCATAAATTTTGAACGGTTTCTCTTTACTTGCATGGAACTTTAAGTTCTGCCCTACGTTCCCTACCAAGTAATCAGGTTTGCCATCATTGTTTACATCAGTTTCTTTTACCGTGTACCACCAACCTTTTTCGTTGTCAAAGACATAATCCTTCAAAAGGGAAAAGGTTCCTCCTTCGTTTTTAAAAAAACCAATATTGGTCCATTCTCCAACGGCAATCAAGTCTTCTTTGTCATCACCATTAAAATCAGTAACCAAAAGATCATTGACCATACCAAAACTTTCAAAGTCTGGAATGATTTCATTGGTAACATCCTTTAGCGTTCCTTTATTATTTTGATAGACTATGGAGGGCGAAAAGCGAGGGTAGTTTTGAGGTTTAATCCGATTGCCAACAATTATATCCAAATAACCATCTTGATTAAAATCTAAACTGGCGATTGTTTTTCCTGATTTTGGAAAACTATTTAAGGCTTCTTGCTGGTTTCTTGTAAAATTACCTTGCCCGTCATTTAAATATAACCTATCTCTGTAAAACGATGAATGCTCCAAAAATTCATTACCGCCACTAACTATGAACAAATCTTGATCTCCATCATTTTCGATATCTATAAATAATACCGCGGTATCTTCATAATCCTTATCGTTTGCAAAAGCTGGAATTTTCTTTTCAGTAAATTTTCCTTGTTGAGATTGAATAAATAAGGTCGTTGGTTGACCCGAAGCGCCACCAACAATAATATCGGTATAACCATCATCGTTAACATCTGCTTTTTCAATAAAAGGACCTTGTGTAGATTGTTTGTAGGGAAGTAAAATTTCTTTCTCAAAGTCATCGTAAAGGTTTTCCTGATGGGAATAGTCCAAACCGACTGCATTTGGATTAATGGTCTCAAATAAGGTCGGTTTTTTTAAATCAGGAACAGGTATATTATTTACATCAGATTCATTGACCACAAGTTTTTTATTGACATCGACATTATAGGAGACATGGTGCTTGCCATTGGGCCAAGAAATGTAAACAGAATCTATTTTTGAAGTGTTTCCCAGACCAAAATGGGCTATATTTTGGTGAGAAGAACGGTAACCCCGAACCGTTCTCGATTCAACGATTTGTGAATTATCACCATCATAAAAAATTTCAATCTTCGGATAGGCCTCACTCAATTCGCTTTTTGCGTCTACAATTAGAAAATTGCCTTTTTGATTATCTACTGAAGTGTTCTTATAGAGAAAGGCAACTTCGTCCATGTTATTTACCACAGCATCCAAATCACCATCGTTATCAAAGTCCGCAATTGCCGCACCATTGCTAAACGAATAATCTGCCAACCCCCAATCTTTGGCTTTGTCTTCAAAACTTAGTCCACCATTGTTTTCAAAAAGGATGTTTGGAAGTTTTTCCGATGGCATTGATTCATACAAGCGTTTTTTAATTTCTAATGGTACATCGCCTTTATACTTAACTTTGGCTTTATAGACCTCTTGTTGAAGATCGTTATCGAGGGCATATCTTCTATATCCATTCGTAACAAAAATATCCTTATCAGAATCTAGGTCATAGTCAGCCATAAGTACAGACCAGCTCCAATCGGTATTCGCCATATGGGTTTGCTGGACTACGTTTGAAAACTTATTGTTTCCCAAATTTAATTGTAACGAATTGTACATATATTGGTAGTGAAAACCAGCTTTGTTTGTTAAATAGTCGAACCTCGCTGTATTCATGGATGCCATTAAGGTTTTGGACCTTACATGGTCATTGGCAGCCATATCTAAAACAAAGATATCTTGTAGTCCATCGTTATTGACATCTGCAATATCCATACCCATGCCATAGTAGGATATTTGTTGGGTATACGATTTTATTTGGTCGGAGAAAGTGCCGTTACCATTATTTATAAAAAGAGCATCCGGTATATAATAATCACTAGCCACATAAAAATCCAAAAGATTGTCATTGTTGATGTCTGTTACCGTTATACCTAAGCCAAATAAAGGGCGTTCCAATCCAGCCGCTTTGGTAATGTCTTTAAATTTCCCGTTGTCATTTTCATAAAAATGGCAACTGTTAAAATATTTTGCCTCTTCACTTTCTGAGACTAGCTTGAATAGGTTGATGGGGTCAACACCGTAGAACTCATTCTCGTTCAAGACAAAGCAGTCAAGGTCATTGTCGTTATCAAAATCAAAAAATACGGTTTGGGTGCTTATCCCCTGATCTGCCAGACCGACTTCTTCAGCTTGTTCGAGAAATGTTCCATTTTTTTGATTTATGTAAAGAAGGTTGCTGCGTTTTTCTCGTTGATAGGGTCCCCCTTGAGAAATATAAATGTCCTGCCAACCGTCATTATTGATGTCAACAACACTCACGCCATTACTCCAGTTTTTGTTGGTATTGATATTTGCTGAGCTTGAGACGTCTTCAAACTTGAAATCCCCAAGGTTTTTATAAAGCTTATTTTCAACTTGATTCCCACAGAAGAAAATATCTTGGAGCCCATCGTTATTGAAGTCTATAATTCCGACACCAGCACCATTATAAAAATAGTCGTAGTTAAAAAGATTTTCTTTGGTCTCTATATTTTCTTGTATGGTGTTTTGGAAATGGATACCACTGAACTCGGTATCAATTTTTTCGAAAATAGGTTGATTTAATATGACATTTGAATCATTGCTTTTTTTGTCTTCACATGCGGATGTGAGAATACAAACCAATGATAGTATTGTTGTTCCTTTTAAGAAATTCATAATTAACGGAGGAGTATTAATTATTATTTTTTAACCGTGATATTGTAAAAAAAAGGGGTTGCATTGCAACCCCTTTACTTTATATTCGACAATTAATTGTTAATTATCGATTAAGATAAACTAATCCTTATTTGTGATTAGTCTGCGCAATAGTCTATTTCAATAAGACCAGCATCGGTGCCAGCACCTACATCTGCAACTAAGTTACCTGCGGGTGTATAGAGTTGGAAGGACATCTCTCCCCAAAAATCACCTTGGAAATCGATTGTAGCTGCTGCTGTTTGGCCGGCTGGAACGTCGAAGGTTGTACTTCCTTCACTAGCACCAGGGGTGCAACCAAATCCAAAATCATCATAATCTGAGCAAAGTCCTATTTCATATACAGTGCCATCGCTTAATGTAATGATGATACCAGGACCACCTCCATCTGCTGATGTTGGCTGCCAACCATCGCCGAATGCATCTTGCATGTCCACGGTCCAGGTTCCTGCTTGAGTTGGTTTAGGGCCGCATACCATAACTGCAGTATACTCAAAAGGTGAGTTAAAGTAAGAACCTGTCAATGTTCCTGAATTATCAGCAGCGGAATAAACCGCTCCATCTGTTCTTACGATTTCAAATCTAATAGTGAATGCATCACCACCAAACATGTCATCACCGGTTAATCCTAATGCGGACTGCATTTCATCAGCAGTTGCTGTATAAGTGAACCTTGGCAATCCATTTGGTCCGATCGTTCCATCACTCAAAGAATAGGACTGTACCAAAATCTCGGTATCTCCAATGGTTGAAGTACCTTTATCAGAGGTGTTATCACTATAACCTAAATATACATCAAGAGATTGGAGTAATTCTCCATTTTCCTGGTCTTGAACTTCAACAGTGGCACCAAACCCTCCACTTAACAGAGTGCTGGTTGGAACGTCATACTCGATTGTATTCTCGGTTATTTCAATGGTTCTAAGTATAGACCCTCTAGTTTCTGCTTCAACTATTTGGTCAATTACTTTGTCCCCTTCTTCACAAGCTGCGAACAGTATTCCTACCATACCAGCTAAAAAGACTTTATTTATAAAATTAATTTTCTTCATTTTTCTAAAAAATTTTAGTTAGCTGGTGGAAATGTTGGACTAGCTGGATTGTTATCCCAAAACACTTGAGTAGTCAAATCCGACCTCTGTTGTAGATTAGGATTGTTCAACACCTCATTTTGTGGTAATAAAAGCGATCTAGGAAACGGTCCCGGATCTGGTTCCCAGTTAGGGGATACGGTTGTAGGAAATCCAGTTTTTCTATAATAGTTAAAAGATTCAAAACCACCACCGTACAAAGTTGTAAAATATTGTTCAGCAAAAATATTTTCTTTGTCATCACCAGTTGCGTTGTTGAAAGCGGTAACAATATCATCAATATATTCATCAACTTCAGTCTCAGTTGGCTCAAAAGATAAATCGGCAGAACCGTCCAAGGCGCCAAAGCTTTGAACTTTTGCAATGGATTTTTCTAAACCAGCCTGAAGTGCATCTGCTTTATCAGTATCAGAAGTGGCCATTTCACCAATCCAAAACTCTACATATGAAGATAGAATAATTGGTTCTATACCTGCACCACCACCACCTTGGCCAAGACCAACACCAGGTGCCAAAAGTACACCGGTAGTTGCGTCTACGTCTTCAAATTGGCTATCATCAAAACGTCCAGCCGCTGGGTAAACACCTGGAGCAGCTTTTAAGAATCCATCTGGTGGTCCACCTTCATCATTACCATGAGATCTACCCCAGTACCCATTGTCTACACTGCAGTAAACAAATCCGTCGTAATGTGGCGGAGGAGTGAAAAAAGAACAAGAGATAGTTTCTTCGTTCGGTGGAACGGCAGCTCCATCAACATCGATAGCTCCTGGAGTACCATTAGCTTGGCGATAGAAGTAATATCTAATTCTAGGATCATCATTCTGAAGCATCAAATTCATTAGCCAGTTGGACCTATATGGCCCTACACCGGTTGGAGTATAACTTGCTTCGTAATCAGGGTGACGGTCACTAGGTTGTAGTTCACTCACGCCATACTTAAATTGAAAGTCATCTTCAGCTGAAGTAATATAATCTCCACCGGCAATTATGGCATCAAAAGCCGCTTTGTTTCCAGTGTTTTTATAGGAACGTAATTTAATAGAATTAAGGGCTTTTATCCATTTAGATGTATCTCCACCATAAAACATATCTATGGCTCCTTGAGGGTTTGGATCAGCAGCAAGTAGCGCCTCAGCCTCATTTAAAAGTGCAAATGCTGCAGCATATACCTCTTCACCACTATCAAGAATTGGAGCAGGAAATTCGGCTGGATTACCAGCTTGTGAAACCGCTGCAACACCGAGCATATCAACTAATTGAAATAGTGAATGAGCATACATTATTTTTCCTAAGGCGATATGGAAAGAAAAATCTACATCACTTTCTGCATCAATAACCTCAAGAGCTTGAAGGTTCGTCAAAATACCTACGTCAACATTACCGTTACCTGGTATGGTAAAATCAGAACTGTAGGTTCTTGCCCATGGCGCATTTAACGTAGTACCAGAAAGCGCATTGAAATAGTTTCTTCCGTTGAAGTACTCAATACGGGTTAATTGGGCGGCAACGTCACCAAAATCATCTTGGTTGGAAGCATAAGCCAATTGTATTGCATTGAGTAGCAAATTGGGATCCGACTGAGTCGGAGAAAGTTCGTTTGGGCTTATTGTTAAGTCCAAATCAGTCGTTTCACAGGCCATAAAACTTATGCCCGCTAGTAAGACTAATGTAATAGGTTTAAATATATTTTTCATAATCTTTAATCGTATTAACAATTTTTATTAGAAGGATGCTTTAACGCTAAATCCATATCTCTTCGCACTTGGACCATTTAAGAAATCAAATCCTTGTCCATTACCAACACCAACACCTTGAACGTTGGGGTCAAAATTAGCGCCATCTGGAGTATTGTAAGCATCATACCACAAGTTAAATCCTTGTACAGTAAAAGTTAATTGTCCAAATGGAGTTTTCTCTAGAAATTTAGAAGGTAGACTATATGCTAAAGAAACTTCTTGCAAGCGAAGAACCGAAGCATCATAAATTCTAGTTTCGGTAGGTCCAAATAACAAGTTGGTAAAGTAATACGTAGAGTTATTGATCTGCGTATTGTTAGGTGATCCATCTGCGGTAACACCTGGTAATATATAAGTACCTAATCTGTCTTTTGTTTCTTCAATAAGACCTCTACCCAATAAAGTTGCAATAGTACTGGAGAGAATGTCACCACCTTTAGTATGGTTTATCTGAAAGTTTAAACTCAGGCTTTTGTAGCGAATAGTATTGATGAAGTTCATAGAGTAATCTGCGATGGCATCCCCAACAATAGGAGCCAATCCATTTTCATCTTGTTCCGCTACTTGGTAACTACCGGCACTGTTCACTAAGAAATCACCGTTTTCATCACGTTGAATGGCTGTTCCGTAGATAGAACCAAGTGATTTTCCTTTTTGTGCTACGTTACCACCTCTAAACAATCCACCTCCTGCGGGGATAGAACCAGAATAGAAAATTTGATCTTGATCTTGCTCGGTAACAATAACATCATTTGTAAAGAAATTAACTCTGGAATTCCAAGAAAAGTTCTCACTACTAATAATGTCAATTCCTAAATCAGCTTCAATACCTTTATTTTCAATAGCACCAATATTACTTTGAGTTAAAGTAAATCCTGTTGCAGGCGCTAATGGTTCTGGAACGATCAAGTCGTTGGTTGTTTTAAAGAAATACGTAAAGTCCAAAGAAACTCTGTTTTTCCAAAACTTAGATTCAAATCCAAGCTCCATTTCTTCTAAAAGCTCTGGTTTCAAATCAGGATTTGCTCTAAAGTTTGCAACCTGATTCGTTGTTATGGATGCTCCAGTAAGTCCATCGTTAAATACTTGTGTGTTTTGCTCTGTAAAACCAACAGTTGGGTATGCAGAATCAGTATCAAAGTTAGCGGAAGTACCATAACTTGCTCTAATCTTTAAAAAGTTCAACCCATTTTCTGACTTAAGTTCAGGGAATGCGTTTGTAGGTAAGAACGACAAACTTGCTCCTGGATAAGTTATACTATTGTTGGCACTTTGGAAATTGGATACCCAGTCTTTACGTGCGCTTACATTCAAGAATAAATAATCATCGTAATCCAAGGTCGCTTGACCTAAAAGACCAACAATGTTTCTTTTTCTTGAGAATTGGAATGGCAATTGGTTCTGGTAATTAAAATGCCTTTTGACACCGAATACAATTTGACCTGTACTTGAAACACCACTTCTATCATAAGAATCCGATCGGGCCGTTGCCCCAGCAGTAAAACTAAGTCCAAGTTTTTCAGAAATGTCATAATTACCATTTATGGAAACAAAGTGGTCCCAAATAGTATTATTGTTATCATAAGTATCTAGGAATCCAAAAATGGCAGAGTTAAATGCAACACCACCTTTATTGGAACTATTGTTGTTGCGTTCGTTGTAAAAATCCAAACCAGTTCTCCAGTTTAAATCTAAATTTTCCGTTAAGGCATAGTTAGCGGATAAATTCCAGAAAAAACGGTTGGTAAATTGATTGTACACAACATTTTTCGCAGTCCATCTAGGGTTGATAATACTGTTGTTCTGACGATAGTACACACTAGAACCGTCAATTGGGTTTTCAAATGGCAAGCCCATTAGGTCAACACTTAGCGGTGTGAAAAACACGTTACCATATACAGAAAGACCATCAGTACCGTTACCTCTACTTGATGCAATTGGTGGGGTAAATACATTTGATCTAGCATAGTTCATTGTACCACGGATGGTGAATTTGTTACTCAATTCAGTAACACCACCCAAGGAGATGTTTACCCTATCAAATTTATTCCCTGGAGTAAAACCAATGTCATTATAATAACCAACGTTTGCATTAAAAGCGGTTTTGCCGTCTTCACTTGAACCGGAGATGTTAATGTTTGTATTTAACGTTCTACCAGTTCTAAAGAAATCTTCCACTGAATCGTATGGTTTCCACTCATAACGAGCACCTTCAAATTCTGGGAAAGCCTGTGGAATACCTGTCGCAGAAGAAGCTGTCGAGTAAGGGTGTGCTAAAGTACCATTGTCATCAATTGCTGCTTGTGCACCCCAACCTGCAGTACCACCTCTATCAAAGCTTGGCCCCCAGTTACTAAAGAACCAACCAAAAGATTGGTCAAAACCGTTACCGTATTGCTGTTGATAATTTGGCATAGAAGCAATTTCATTCGCAAAGAAAGATTGTGAAACGGTAATTTCAGTCTTTTTAGGTCCAGTACTTGAAGAGCCAGATTTGGTAGTAATTAAAATTACACCATTCCTTCCTTGCGTACCATATAATGTTGCAGCAGAAAGACCTTTCAATACTTCAATATTTGCAATATTGTTAGGGTCAAGGTCCAAGAATCTTGAACTACCGGTATTACCAGCTATAAAGTCTCCTTGCTGGTTAGTATCGTTACTAAAAGGAACACCGTCAACAATAAATAAAGCCTGGTTATTGCCACCAAATGAGTTCAAGCCTCGAATTACTACGTTGGTAGCGGACCCAGAAGCACCCCCTGCAGAAGTAATGTTTACACCAGCTGCTTTACCCGAAAGCACCCTGGCGACATCACCTTCCGCTCTATCTTCCAAAGCTTCGGAGCCAACAGAGGTTACGGCGTAACCTAATGCTTTTTTCTCCCTCTTAATACCTTGAGCGGTTACCACCACTTCTTCAAGAGCTTGAGCATCTTCTGTCATCTGAACATTGATTACGCTGCTAGCGCCGACTACTCTTGTGGCCGGTTTTTGGCCGATGTAGGTGAAAAGCAAGGTTTGCCCCTCACTTGCGCTGATGGCGTAATTTCCATCAAAATCTGTTTGGGTACCCGATGTGGTCCCTTCAACGACAATGTTGACCCCAGGTAACGGCAGCCCATCGGCGTCCGTAACAGTACCTGTAATCGTCTTGTCTTGCGCATAGGATATATGCACAACAAACGCCAATAATAGCGTTAACAATCCATTAAGTTTTGTTCTCATTGTTAAATTATTTGAATTAGCTGATCGCTAAAATCATAATTTCATGTTAATAATCCAAACTAATTTTATAAAATCTTTAAGAATGACCTCTTAAATGAAATAACCGCAAAATCATTAAAATTCATTATGAAGTATGTAATTTGAAGGGGGTAGAATTGTTCTTAATGCAAATAGTTTTTCTTATTGCCCTGTCAGCCGTGGGGGGCGGGCGTTTTTCAACTAAGCTTTTTATTTTCAATTACTGTTTTTTTCTCTTTTAAATCTGATCTATTCAGAGCTGTTGAAGAGGTGCGGGTTTTATACCTTAATATATAGGTATTAGTCTTTATAAGCTTTTTTGTGTGTTTTGTCTTTAAATGGTGGGGTGTTTTATTGATTTGAATGTTGGATTTTTGGTGGGCATTCAAACTTTTTTTGGCCTGGCCCTAAATTTAATCGTCTTGGATTTGAATTATTGGGAATTATCACTACATTTGCAGCCCTCAAAAAGAGGGTTATTTAGTTTTTAAAAGAAATTTAATGCCAACAATTTCACAATTAGTACGAAAAGGAAGGGCCACAATTACCAAGAAGAGTAAATCGGCTGCTTTGGATTCGTGTCCTCAAAGAAGAGGGGTTTGTACGCGTGTTTACACTACAACGCCAAAGAAACCAAACTCTGCAATGCGTAAAGTTGCAAGGGTTAGGTTGACCAACGGTAAAGAAGTGAACGCATATATCCCCGGTGAAGGTCACAACCTCCAGGAGCACTCGATAGTATTGGTTAGAGGCGGGAGAGTAAAGGATTTGCCTGGTGTGCGATATCACATCGTTCGTGGCGCATTGGATACCGCAGGTGTTGCGGGAAGAACGCAACGACGATCTAAGTATGGTGCAAAACGTCCTAAAAATTAATCATTTTTAAGAAGAAGCGATGAGAAAAAAGCAGGCAAAAAAGAGACCTTTATTACCGGACCCAAAATTTAACGATCAACTTGTTACACGTTTCGTGAACATGATGATGTGGGACGGTAAAAAATCAGTTGCATTTAAGATTTTTTATGATGCGATTGAAATCGTTGATGAAAAGAACACTGACGAAGAAAAAACAGGATTGGAATTGTGGAAAGATGCTCTTTCCAATGTAATGCCACACGTAGAGGTTCGTAGTAGAAGAGTGGGTGGTGCTACATTTCAGATTCCAATGCAGATTCGCCCAGATAGAAAAATTTCCACTGCCATGAAATGGTTGATCAGCTTTTCAAGAAAGCGTAACGAGAAATCCATGGCGCAAAAATTGGCAGCTGAGATTTTAGCAGCGGCCAAGGAAGAAGGTGCGGCGGTTAAGAAAAGAGTAGATACACATAAAATGGCCGAGGCCAATAAAGCATTCTCACACTTTAGATTCTAATCAATACAATGGGAAGAGATTTAAAATATACAAGGAATATAGGTATTGCAGCTCACATTGATGCTGGAAAGACAACTACTACAGAACGTATTCTTTTTTATACAGGTGTGAGTCATAAAATTGGTGAAGTGCACGATGGTGCCGCAACCATGGACTGGATGGAGCAAGAGCAAGAGCGTGGTATTACCATTACCTCTGCTGCTACCACTTGTACGTGGAAGTTCCCAATGGAGAATGCGAAAGACTTGCCTGATACTAAAGATTACCACTTTAATATTATTGACACTCCCGGGCACGTTGACTTTACCGTTGAGGTAAACCGTTCCCTTCGTGTGTTGGATGGATTGGTGTTTTTGTTCAGTGCCGTTGACGGTGTGGAGCCACAATCCGAAACCAACTGGAGATTGGCCGATAATTATAAAGTGCCAAGAATCGGGTTTGTTAACAAAATGGACCGTCAAGGTTCCAACTTCTTGAACGTGTGTAAGCAGGTTCGTGAAATGTTAGGTTCCAATGCGGTGCCGATTGTATTGCCAATTGGAGACGAGGCTGACTTTAGAGGTATTGTCGACTTGGCAAAAAACAGAGCTGTTGTGTGGCACGAGGATAACTTCGGTTCAACATTTGATGTTGTGGACATTCCTGAAGAAATGAAGGATGAGGTTAGGGAGTATAGAGCTGCCTTGATTGAAGCTGTTGCGGAATATGATGAGGAGTTAATGGAGAAATTCTTCGAAGATGAAGATTCCATTACTGAAGATGAGGTACACGCTGCTTTGCGCGCTGCTGTTATGGATAGGGCCATTATTCCAATGATTTGTGGTTCTTCCTTTAAAAACAAAGGAGTTCAATTCTTGTTGGATGCGGTTTGCCGCTACTTGCCATCACCGTTGGATAAAGATGATATCGTTGGAACCCACCCTGATACCGGTGAGGCTATTACAAGAAAACCAGATCCAAAAGAGCCATTTGCAGCACTTGCATTTAAGATTGCAACCGATCCGTTTGTTGGTCGCTTGGCATTCTTTAGAGCTTATTCTGGTCGTTTGGATGCAGGTTCATACATTTTGAATAACCGTTCAGGTAAGAAAGAACGTATTTCACGTATCTACCAAATGCACTCCAATAAGCAAAATTCAATCGATTATATCGAGGCTGGAGATATTGGCGCGGCTGTAGGATTCAAAGATATCAAGACAGGGGATACAATGTCTGATGAAAAGGCTCCGATCATATTGGAGAGTATGGACTTCCCTGATCCCGTTATTGGTATTGCAGTTGAGCCTAAAACTAAGGCTGATGTTGATAAATTGGGTATGGCTTTGGCTAAATTGGCCGAAGAAGATCCAACGTTCCAGGTAAAAACAGATGAAGCATCTGGCCAGACTATTATTTCTGGTATGGGTGAGCTTCACTTGGATATTATCTGTGATCGTCTTAAGCGTGAGTTTAAGGTAGATGTTAACCAAGGTCAACCTCAGGTAGAGTATAAGGAAGCTATTACCGGAATAGCTGATCATAGAGAAACATATAAGAAACAGACAGGTGGTCGTGGTAAATTTGCGGATATCGTATTTACTATGGAACCTGCCGATGAAGGTGTATCTGGACTTGAGTTTGTAAATGTGATCAAGGGTGGTAACATTCCTAAAGAATTTATCCCGTCTGTTGAGAAAGGATTCAAAGAGGCTATGAAAAATGGTCCTTTGGCCGGATTCGAAATGGATTCCATGAAAATCACCCTTAAAGATGGTTCATTCCACCCTGTGGATTCTGACCAACTTTCTTTCGAACTTGCTGCAAAACTTGGATACAAGGTTGCTGCTAAGAAAGCGAAAGCGGTAATTATGGAGCCAATTATGAAGTTGGAGGTTCTTACTCCAGAAGAAAACATGGGGGATATAGTTGGTGACTTGAACCGAAGAAGAGGTCAGGTGAGCAATATGTCGGACAGAGCAGGTGCGAAGGTTGTTAAGGCTGAAGTGCCGTTATCAGAGATGTTTGGTTATGTTACTTCCTTGAGGACTTTGTCTTCAGGTAGAGCGACATCCACAATGGAATTTTCACACTATGCAGATACTCCTTCCGCTATTGCCGAGGAAGTTATTAAAGCAGCTAAAGGAGTAACCGCTTAATTTTTCAGCAAGATGAGTCAAAAAATTAGAATAAAATTGAAATCTTACGATCACAATTTGGTGGACAAATCTGCTGAGAAGATCGTGAAGACAGTAAAAACAACAGGTGCTGTGGTAACTGGACCAATTCCTTTGCCAACACGCAAAAAAATATTTACGGTTTTACGTTCACCTCACGTGAACAAAAAATCTAGAGAGCAGTTCCAATTGAGCTCTTACAAGAGATTATTGGATATATACAGCTCTTCATCAAAAACCATCGATGCTCTTATGAAGCTTGAGCTTCCAAGTGGTGTTGAGGTTGAGATCAAAGTCTGATAATGTTTCTGCCCTAGGCGGGAGCAACATGTCCTGAACGATGGTTCGGGAAAAACGGAGAAAGAAAAAATCTGGGTCAGAACAGAATGTTTTTCTTGACCCAATTTTTTTGCCAAGAAATTGGCTTGAGTTATAAAATGTAAATAATTGTTAATTAATTAAATATGTCTGGGTTAATAGGTAAGAAAATCGGTATGACCAGCATTTTCGACGAGAATGGAAAGAACGTTCCATGTACCGTATTGGAAGCTGGGCCATGCGTGGTTACCCAAGTCAGAACCGAAGAGGTGGACGGGTACAGTGCCCTTCAACTAGGTTTCGATGACAAGGCAGAAAAACGTGCTAACAAGGCCGAAACAGGTCACTACAAAAAAGCAGGTGCTTCTCCTAAAAAGAAAGTCATTGAGTTCCAAGGGTTTGAAGGAGAATACAAATTGGGTGATACCGTAGGTGTTGATCTATTTGTAGAAGGAGAGTTTGTTGATGTAATTGGTACATCAAAAGGAAAAGGATTCCAAGGTGTTGTAAAACGCCATGGTTTTGCTGGGGTTGGACAAGCGACCCACGGTCAGCACAATAGATTGAGAGCTCCCGGTTCCATCGGTGCTGCATCTTACCCTTCCAAAGTTGTGAAAGGTATGCGTATGGCCGGTAGAATGGGTGGTGATAGAGTGACAGTTCAAAACTTGAGAGTATTGAAAGTGGTTCCTGAGAAAAATCTTTTAGTAGTTAAAGGATGTGTTCCAGGTCATAAGAATGCTTACGTAACAATTGAGAAGTAATGAAGGTTGCAGTTTTAGATATCAAAGGAAAAGAAACAGGTAGAAAGGTAGACCTTTCTGACGATGTTTTCGCCATAGAGCCTAACGAGCACGCTATTTATTTGGATGTAAAGCAGTACTTGGCCCATCAGAGACAAGGAACGCACAAAGCCAAAGAAAGAGCAGAGATCGCTGGTAGTACCAGAAAGATCAAAAAACAAAAAGGTACTGGTACTGCGAGAGCAGG
The DNA here is from genome assembly GCA_040285615.1 of Allomuricauda sp. Lineage (GTDB taxonomy): Bacteria > Bacteroidota > Bacteroidia > Flavobacteriales > Flavobacteriaceae > Flagellimonas. The sequence goes on along the minus strand of JAVJRL010000008.1, from coordinate 546,089 downwards.
TAGTATCAAATCACCTGTATTTAGAGGTGGTGGTAGAATTTTTGGTCCAAGACCAAAAGACTATACCCAAAAGTTGAACAAGAATATGAAGCGATTGGCTAGAAAATCTGCCTTGAGTTTAAAGTCCAAAGAAAAATCTTTAGTGGTTGTGGAAGACTTTAATTTTGAGGCTCCAAAGACCAAGGACTTCGTTAATTTCTTGTCTTCCTTGGGGATAGAAAATAAAAAGTCCCTTATTGTGTTGGGCGATTCAAATAATAACGTATATTTGTCGTCGCGTAATTTGGAACGTTCCGTAGTTGTAACAGGCTCAGAATTAAATACTTACAAAATTGTTAACGCAACAAGTTTAGTATTGACCGAAAGCGCTTTGGAAGGAATTGAATCGAACCTAAAGAAATAAAAGTATCATGAGTGTGTTGATAAAACCGATCATTACGGAAAAAATGACCGCTGATAGCGAGCTTTTCAATCGCTATGGATTCTTTGTAAAACCAACTGCTAACAAGTTGGAAATCAAGGAAGCGGTAGAGGCTACTTATGGTGTTTCTGTTGAAAAGGTAAGAACCATGAATTATGGTCCAATGCGTAAGAGTCGTTATACAAAAACCGGAATTCAGCATGGTAAGACAAATGCTATCAAAAAAGCAATTGTTGATGTAGCTGAAGGTGATATTATTGATTTTTACAGTAATCTATAAAGACGAGAAATGTCAGTTAGAAAATTAAAACCGATAACCCCTGGACAGCGTTTTAGAGTAGTAAACGGATTTGACGCGATTACTACTGATAAGCCGGAAAAAAGCTTGCTTGCTCCGTTAAAAAAGTCAGGTGGTAGGAACAGTCAAGGAAAAATGACCATGCGTCACAGAGGTGGTGGTCATAAAAGAAGATATCGAATCATCGATTTCAAAAGGGATAAACAAGGTGTGGAGGCTACTGTAGTTTCTATCCAGTACGATCCTAACAGAACTGCATTTATCGCCTTGGTGGAGTACAAGGATGGAGAAAAAAGATATGTGGTTGCTCAAAATGGAATGCAGGTAGGTCAGACAGTTAAGTCTGGATCTGGTGCTACTCCCGAGATTGGAAATGCTCTTCCATTGAGTGAAATTCCATTGGGTACTATTGTATCTTGTATAGAATTGAGACCTGGTCAAGGAGCGATTATGGCACGAAGTGCTGGAACTTTTGCCCAGTTGATGGCGAAGGATGGTAAGTTCGTGACCTTGAAATTGCCTTCTGGAGAAACAAGAATGATTTTGGCTACATGTTTGGCCACGATTGGGGCGGTTTCCAACTCTGACCATCAATTGCTAGTATCTGGTAAAGCGGGTCGAAGCAGATGGTTGGGTAGAAGACCAAGAACTAGACCTGTAGCTATGAACCCTGTCGATCACCCAATGGGTGGTGGTGAAGGTAGAGCTTCAGGAGGTCATCCAAGATCTAAGAACGGTATTCCTGCTAAAGGATTTAGAACTCGTTCCAAGACTAAGGACACCAATAGATATATCATAGAACGTAGAAAGAAATAAAAGAAAAGTTAAATGGCACGTTCGTTAAAAAAAGGACCATACGTTCATTTTAGTCTGGAGAAAAAAGTCCAGGCCAATATAGAATCAGGTAAAAAATCAGTTATCAAAACATGGTCTAGGGCCTCTATGATAACGCCAGACTTTGTTGGGCAAACCATCGCAGTGCATAACGGTAGGCAATTTGTCCCTGTTTTTGTTACTGAAAACATGGTAGGTCACAAACTAGGGGAATTTTCACCTACAAGATCTTTTAGAGGTCATGCAGGAGCTAAAAACAAAGGTAAAAAGTAAGTAAGCTATGGGAGTTCGTAAAAGAGAAATGGCCGAAAGGTTAAAAGAAGAGAAAAAGCAACTTGCTATTGCAAAGCTTAACAATTGCCCAACTTCTCCAAGAAAAATGCGCTTGGTCGCTGACTTGATAAGAGGCAAGCAAATTGAAATGGCATTGGCTACCCTAAGGTTCAACCCTAAAGAAGCGTCCAGAAAGCTAGAAAAACTTTTACTTTCTGCAATTGCTAACTGGGAAGCTAAAAATGAGGGCGCTGATATCGAAGCCGCTGATCTTTTTATCAAAGAAATCCGTGTGGACGGAGGAACTATGTTGAAGAGGTTGAGACCAGCTCCACAAGGTAGAGCACATAGAATCAGAAAGCGTTCCAATCATGTTACCATGATTTTGGAGGCCAATAACAACGTTCAAAGCTAGAAGAATAATATGGGACAGAAGACCAATCCAATAGGAAATCGCTTAGGAATTATCAGGGGATGGGAATCCAACTGGTACGGAGGAAATGATTACGGCGATAAACTGGCTGAAGACGATAAAATCAGAAAATACCTTTATGCGCGTTTGGCGAAAGCTAGTGTATCTAGGGTTATTATAGAGAGAACCTTAAAGTTGATTACCATTACCATTACCACGTCTAGGCCTGGTATTATTATTGGTAAAGGTGGGCAAGAGGTAGATAAACTTAAGGAAGAGCTTAAGAAAATTACCAACAAGGAGGTTCAGATCAATATTCACGAGATTAAGAGACCTGAACTTGATGCAAACTTGGTAGCTGCAAGTGTCGCAAGACAGATTGAAAGCAGGATATCATACAGAAGAGCTATTAAAATGGCCATTGCAGCAGCAATGCGTATGAATGCAGAAGGTATCAAGATTCAGATTTCCGGACGTTTGAACGGTGCTGAAATGGCACGTTCTGAATCTTACAAAGAAGGAAGAATTCCATTATCTACTTTCCGTGCAGATGTGGACTATGCCTTGCACGAAGCTCACACTACTTACGGTAGATTGGGGGTAAAGGTATGGATCATGAAGGGAGAGGTTTATGGTAAAAGAGAACTTTCCCCATTGGTAGGATTGAGCAAGAGTCAAGGAAAAGGCGGCAAGGATAACAAGAAATCCCGTCGTAGAAAGTAATTAAGATAAAGTAAGGTAAAATGTTACAGCCAAAAAGAACAAAATTTCGTAAGGCCCAGAAAGGGCGTATGAAGGGTATCTCCCAGAGAGGACACCAGCTTTCCAATGGAATGTTCGGTATCAAGTCCATGGATTCGCACTTCATTACTTCCCGTCAGATAGAGGCTGCACGTATCGCTGCGACAAGATACATGAAAAGACAAGGTCAGTTGTGGATCAAAATATTCCCGGACAAGCCTATCACCAAAAAGCCTCTTGAGGTTCGTATGGGTAAAGGTAAAGGTGCTCCAGAATATTGGGTAGCCGTAGTTAAGCCTGGAAGAATCATGTTCGAGGTCGGTGGTGTACCAATGGATGTTGCTAAGGAAGCCTTGAGGCTAGCAGCGCAAAAACTGCCGGTTAAAACCAAGTTTATTGTGGCTAGGGATTATTCCGCCTAATTTTTAATTGAGAAGAAAGATGAGACAATCAGAAATAAAAGAACTTTCAATTGAAGAGCTAAAGGAGAGATTGGCCGAGTTGAAAAAACAACACGCTGATCTTAAAATGGCACACGCTGTTACTCCTTTGGAAAATCCTTTACAGATCAGAAAGACAAGAAGGACGGTAGCAAGACTTGCAACTGAATTAACTAAAAGGGAATTACAATAATCGGTTCTGCCTTATGGAAAACAGAAATTTAAGAAAAGAAAGAATAGGCGTTGTTACCAGCAACAAAATGGAGAAATCGATAGTGGTTTCTGAGGTAAAAAGAGTGAAGCACCCTATGTACGGGAAATTCGTTCTAAAGACCAAGAAATATGTTGCCCACGACGAGAAGAACGATTGCAACGAAGGTGATACCGTTAAAATAATGGAAACTAGACCACTCAGTAAGACAAAATGCTGGAGGTTGGTAGAAATCCTAGAAAGAGCTAAATAATTATGGTACAGCAAGAATCAAGATTAAGAGTTGCGGACAATACCGGTGCAAAAGAGGTTTTGACCATCCGCGTACTAGGAGGAACAAAGAGGAGATATGCTTCCTTGGGTGACAAAATCGTTGTTACCGTAAAAGAAGCTACCCCAAACGGTACTGTAAAGAAAGGTTCTGTTTCTACAGCAGTTGTTGTTAGAACTAAGAAAGAAGTGAGAAGACCAGATGGTTCTTATATCCGTTTCGACGACAACGCATGTGTGTTGTTGAACCCAACTGGGGAGATGAGAGGAACACGTGTATTTGGTCCTGTTGCCAGAGAGTTGAGGGACAGACAATTCATGAAGATTGTTTCATTGGCGCCTGAAGTGCTATAAAAGAAATATCAGAAAGATGAAGTTGAAAATAAAAACAGGGGATACGGTAAAAGTCATTGCGGGAGACCACAAAGGCAGCGAAGGTAAGGTACTTCAAGTAGACCGTGAAAAGAACAAAGCTATCGTGGAAGGCATCAATGAGGTGTCCAAGCACGAAAAGCCTAGTGCAAACAACCCTCAAGGAGGCATAACAAAAAAGGAAGCTCCAATACACATTTCCAATCTTTCCTTGATTGATCCAAAATCTGGTGATACCACTAGAGTTGGATACGAGGTAAGGGATGGGAAGAAAGTAAGGTTTTCTAAAAAATCCAATGAAGTAATTTAGTCATGAGTTACATTCCAAGATTAAAGCAAGAATATAAGGAGCGCGTGATCAAGGCGCTAACGGAAGAATTTGGTTACAAAAACGTAATGCAAGTTCCTAAGTTGCAGAAAATAGTAGTTAGCCGCGGAGTTGGTGCTGCTGTTTCCGATAAAAAGTTGATTGATCATGCTGTAGATGAATTGACCAACATTACAGGTCAAAAAGCGGTCGCCACCCTTTCCAAGAAAGACGTTGCTACGTTCAAATTGAGAAAAGGAATGCCAATTGGGGCAAAAGTGACCCTTAGAGGAGAACGCATGTACGAATTTTTGGATAGATTGATTACAAGTGCCCTTCCCAGGGTTCGTGATTTCTCTGGTGTTAAAGCTACAGGTTTCGACGGTAGAGGTAACTACAATTTGGGAGTTACCGAACAAATCATCTTTCCAGAAATTAATATAGACAGAATCAACAGAATCAACGGAATGGACATCACGTTTGTTACTTCTGCTGAAACTGATAAAGAAGCAAAATCATTGTTAACCGAACTGGGAGTACCCTTTAAAAAGAACTAGTATGGCCAAGGAATCAATGAAAGCCCGTGAAAGAAAAAGGGCTAAAATGGTAGAAAAATACGCCGAAAAAAGAAAGGCTCTTAAGGAGGCGGGAGATTATGAGGCTTTGCAGAAGTTGCCAAAGAACGCTTCTCCTGTTCGCATGAGAAACCGTTGTAAATTGACAGGTAGACCTCGTGGTTACATGAGAACTTTCGGTTTATCCAGAGTAATGTTCAGAGAAATGGCCAATAAAGGGTTGATTCCTGGAGTTAAAAAGGCAAGTTGGTAATTTAGATAAAGAAAAGAAATGCTTACAGATCCAATTTCAGATTATTTGACCAGATTGAGAAATGCCAACATGGCAGGTCATAGGGTTGTAGATATCCCTGGTTCCAATCTAAAAAGACAGATTACCAAAATATTGTTCGATCAAGGATATATTTTGAGCTATAAATTCGAGGAAGATAAAGTACAGGGCAACATTAAAATAGCCCTTAAGTACGATAAATTTACCAAGGAGCCTATCATTAAAAAATTGCAGAGGGTAAGTAAGCCCGGTCTGCGCAAGTATTCAAACTCTAACGATTTGCCTAGAGTATTGAATGGCTTGGGAATCGCTATCGTGTCTACTTCTCACGGAGTAATGACAAGTAAGCAAGCCCAGCATGAGAACGTAGGTGGCGAGGTATTGTGCTACGTATATTAATTGAGAAAAGAGAAGAAAAATGTCAAGAATAGGTAACAGTCCAGTTAAAATTCCTGATGGAGTCACTATCGAAGTGAAGGATTCCATTGTTACTGTAAAAGGTAAATTGGGAGAACTTACCCAAGAGTTTTCGGGAATTGACATAAAAGTTGAGGACGGAAGCGTTGTTTTGGAAAGACCTTCCGATGACAATAAACACAAATCAAAACATGGTTTATACCGCGCTCTTATCAATAATATGGTAGAAGGTGTAACTAATGGTTGGACCAAGGAATTGGAACTTGTAGGAGTTGGTTACAGAGCCAGCAACCAAGGACAAAAATTGGATTTGGCCCTCGGATTTTCTCACAACATTGTTCTGGACATCGCACCAGAGGTTAAAATTGAGACTATTTCGGAAAAAGGGAAAAACCCTATCGTAAAACTAACATCTCACGACAAGCAATTGGTGGGTCAGGTAGCCGCTAAAATCAGAGGTTTCCGTAAGCCAGAACCTTACAAAGGAAAAGGTGTGAAGTTTGTAGGTGAGCAATTAAGAAGAAAAGCAGGTAAATCAGCTTAATAATTAAGACTATGGGATTATCTAAGACTGAAAGAAAATTACGCATCCGAAGAAGAATACGAAAGGTATCCTTCGGAACTGAGGCAAGACCAAGGTTGTCTGTATTCAGAAGCAATAAAGAAATATACGCACAGTTGATTGACGACGATAAAGGTGTAACTTTGGCGGCGGCTTCATCCAGAGATAAGGATGTAGACTCTAAAGGATCTAAGTCCGAGATTGCAACCAATGTGGGTAAGGCCATAGCTGAAAAAGCTCTTAAGCTTGGTGTTGAAGCTGTAGCTTTTGATAGGGGAGGAAACCTATATCACGGAAGAATAAAATCATTGGCTGAAGGAGCTAGGGAAGCAGGACTAAAATTCTAATAAACTATGTACCAGAAATACAAAAACGTAGAAACAGTAAAGCCAGGTGGACTGGAGTTGAAAGACCGTTTGGTTGGAGTACAACGTGTTACTAAGGTAACTAAAGGTGGTAGAGCTTTTGGTTTTTCAGCTATAGTTGTTGTTGGTGATGAAAACGAAGTTGTTGGACATGGTTTGGGAAAATCCAAAGATGTTGCCACAGCTATTGCTAAAGCTATTGAGGATGCCAAGAAAAACTTGGTTCGAATTCCATTGAACAAAGGAACACTTCCTCACGAGCAAAAAGGAAAATATGGTGGAGCACGCGTTTATATCAAACCTGCATCACACGGTACCGGGGTAATTGCCGGTGGAGCTGTAAGGGCCGTATTGGAAGCTGTAGGTGTGCAGGATGTACTGTCTAAATCACAAGGATCTTCCAACCCGCACAACGTTGTAAAAGCTACTTTCGATGCCTTGTTGCAGTTGAGAAGTGCTGATACTGTTGCAAAGCAAAGAGGAGTTTCTTTGGAAAAAGTCTTTAAAGGATAAATAGAGGATATTATGTCAAAGATTAAAGTTAAACAAGTAAAGAGCGGCATCAAAAAGCCACAGAACCAAAAAAGAACTTTGGAGGCTCTTGGATTGCATAAGATCGGACAGGTAGTTGAACACGAAGCAACGCCTAGTATCCTTGGAATGGTAAATAAGGTAAAACACTTGGTTTCCACAGAGGAAGCTTAAAATATAAAGGCACATGGATTTGAATAATCTAAAACCAGCGGATGGCGCTGTGCACAGAGAAGGAAAACGTGTAGGACGTGGAGAAGGCTCCGGTAAAGGAGGAACTTCTACCCGTGGACACAAAGGAGCCAAGTCCAGATCTGGATATTCCAAAAAGATTGGTTTCGAAGGTGGTCAGATGCCATTGCAAAGACGTGTACCTAAGTTTGGTTTCACAAACATCAATAGGAAAGAGTACACGGGAATCAACTTGGGCAAACTTCAAGAATTAGTGGACAAAGGAACCATTAAGAAAGAGGTAACCTTGGAAACACTTATTGAAAATGGTTTGGCCCACAAAAATGATTTGGTAAAGATATTGGGAGACGGTGAATTGAAAGCTTCTCTAAAAGTATCTGTACATAAATTTACTGCTTCCGCTAAAGCTGCCATCGAGTCAGCTGGAGGTGAGGCAATAAGTTTATAAGAAATATAGCATGAAGAAATTTATTGAGACCATATCAAATATCTGGAAGATTGATGAGTTGAGACAACGTATCATCCTTACATTGGGACTGCTGTTGGTATACCGATTTGGAGCCCAAATTGTTCTTCCTGGTATTGATACCGCCCAATTGGCCCAATTATCCTCGAACACCGAAAACGGTATTCTGGGTATTCTTAATGCTTTTACGGGTGGTGCTTTTGCGAATGCTTCGGTATTCGCTTTGGGTATTATGCCCTACATTTCCGCTTCCATTGTGGTACAGTTGATGGGAATTGCGATTCCTTATCTACAAAAACTGCAAAAAGAAGGAGAGAGTGGTAGAAAGACCATCAATCAAATAACTCGTTGGTTAACTATCGGTATCTGTATCGTGCAGGCACCTGCCTATTTGTACGGCCTTGGTGCCCTAGGAGTACCAGATAGTGCGTTTGTTTTGGGCAAAGGTTTGGATTTTATTGTTCCAGCTGTTATCATATTGGTTACAGGATGTGTATTTGCGATGTGGTTGGGTGAAAAAATCACCGATAAGGGTATTGGAAACGGTATTTCTTTATTGATCATGGTGGGTATCATCGCAACATTACCACAGGCATTTGCACAAGAATTTGTTTCAAGGACAGCCAACAATACTGGTGGTATCATGTTCATGTTGATTGAGGTGATAGTATGGTTCTTGGTTATTTTGGCCAGTGTGTACTTGACCATGGCCGTAAGACAGATTCCAGTTCAGTACGCAAGAAGAACAGCTTCTGGCGGATATGAAAAGAACGTGATGGGAGCACGTCAGTACATTCCACTTAAGTTGAATGCATCTGGTGTAATGCCCATTATTTTTGCTCAAGCAATTATGTTCGCACCAAGTTTGATTGGTAGAACATTTAACGATACAGCTGCAGGTCAGTGGATGGAAGTACAATTCGCCGATATTTTTGGATTGGCTTACAACCTTCTATTTGCAGTGTTGATTATAATATTCACTTACTTCTATACAGCGATCACCGTGCCTACCAACAAAATGGCCGATGATTTGAAGAGGAGTGGTGGTTTTATCCCTGGTATACGTCCAGGCAAGGAAACAGGAAACTATTTGGACAAGATAATGTCCTTGATTACATTACCTGGATCTGTCTTTTTAGCGCTGTTGGCCGTATTGCCTGCAGTAGTGGTTAAATTGATGGATGTACAGGCCGGTTGGGCATTGTTTTATGGAGGTACATCGCTATTGATTATGGTTGGTGTAGCAATTGATACTGTACAGCAAGTAAATTCTTATTTGTTGAACAGGCATTATGATGGCTTAATGAAAACCGGTAAAAACAGAAAAGTAGCATAGTTTATGGCAAAGCAACCAGCAATAGAACAAGACGGGACTATTATTGAAGCATTGTCTAATGCAATGTTCAGAGTGGAATTAGAAAATGGGCACGTGGTCACGGCGCACATTTCCGGGAAAATGCGTATGCACTACATTAAGTTGCTTCCTGGAGATAAAGTAAAGTTGGAGATGAGCCCATACGATTTAACAAAAGCAAGAATTACTTATAGATACTAGTTACATGAAAGTAAGAGCATCAATAAAGAAGAGAAGTGCCGACTGCAAGATTGTTCGCAGAAAGGGCAGATTGTACGTAATCAACAAAAAGAATCCTAGATTTAAACAAAGACAAGGGTAATTATGGCAAGAATTGCAGGGGTAGATATACCTAAACAAAAGCGTGGCGTTATTTCGCTTACCTACATCTTCGGTATAGGTAAAAGTAGGGCGCAAGAAATTTTGGCAGCAGCCCAAGTAAGTGAAGATACAAAGGTTTCTGATTGGACCGATGATGAAATCGGAAAGATCAGGGAAGCCGTTGGAGCTTATACGATCGAAGGTGAGCTTCGCTCTGAAACTTCAATGAACATCAAGCGTTTGATGGACATTGGTTGTTACCGTGGAATTCGTCACAGATCTGGATTGCCGTTAAGAGGTCAACGTACCAAGAATAACTCTAGGACCAGAAAAGGAAAAAGAAAAACAGTTGCCAACAAGAAAAAAGCAACTAAATAATAAGTAGGTAGTATGGCAAAGGCAAGTACTAAATCAGCTAAAAAGCGCAAAGTAGTCGTAGAATCTACCGGAGAGGCGCACGTTGTTGCATCTTTCAACAACATTATTATTTCCCTTACTAATAAGAAAGGTGATGTTATTTCATGGTCTTCCGCAGGAAAAATGGGATTCCGAGGCTCAAAAAAGAACACTCCTTATGCAGCTCAGGTTGCAGCGGAGGATTGTGCTAAAGTTGCTCACGAAGCAGGATTGAGAAAAGTGAAGGTTTATGTAAAAGGACCAGGTAACGGTAGAGAATCTGCTATCCGTTCCATTCACAACTCTGGAATCGAGGTAACAGAAATAATTGACGTTACTCCACTTCCGCACAACGGTTGTAGACCACCAAAAAGAAGAAGAGTTTAATTATCATTTAATTAATAACGGCCCCCAAAAGGGTCTTCACTCGAAAGTGCAGTTAGATTATCGAAGGATAAGCCTTAATTCATAATCGCACTTTCAAACTAATAGAAGATGGCAAGATATACAGGACCAAAATCAAAAATCGCTAGAAAGTTTGGAGAAGCGATTTTCGGAGACGACAAGTCATTCGAAAAGAAAAATTACCCTCCAGGACAACACGGTAATAACAGACGCCGTGGTAAAAAGTCTGAATATGCAATCCAGTTGATGGAGAAGCAGAAAGCAAAATATACTTATGGTATATTAGAAAAGCAATTCCGTAACCTTTTTGCTCAAGCCAAAAGAAAAGAAGGTGTTGCCGGTGAAATCTTGCTTCAATTGTGTGAATCCCGTTTGGACAATGTTGTTTATAGAATGGGAATTTCTCCTTCAAGAAGAGGAGCGCGCCAATTAGTATCGCACCGTCACATAACCGTAAACGGAGAGGTAGTAAACATTCCATCCTACTCACTAAAAGCAGGCGATGTAGTTGGTGTTAGGGAAAAATCAAAATCCGTACAATCCATTGAAGACTCTTTGGCTAACAATAGCAGCGTTTACGAATGGATCACATGGAACTCTGAAAAGAAAGAAGGTACATTTGTTGCCGTTCCAGAAAGACTTCAGATCCCTGAGAATATCAAGGAGCAGCTGATCGTCGAATTATACTCTAAATAAGAATTCAACATTAATCCAATTATGGCATTACTTAATTTTCAGAAGCCCGATAAAGTTATAATGATCGATTCAACAGATTTCGAAGGGAAATTTGAATTTCGCCCTTTGGAACCTGGTTATGGATTAACAGTTGGGAATGCGCTGAGAAGGGTATTACTTTCCTCTTTGGAAGGTTTTGCCATCACTTCTGTGCGCATAGATGGAGTTGAACATGAATTTTCTGTTATTCCTGGCGTTGTTGAAGACGTAACGGAAATTATTCTGAACCTAAAACAAGTTAGGTTCAAAAGACAGATTGATGATGTTGAGAGCGAAACTGTATCTATTTCAGTAAGCGGAAAAGAACAAATGACCGCTGGTGATTTCCAAAAGTTCATTTCAGGATACCAAGTGTTGAACCCAGATTTGGTAATCTGCAACATGGATCCCAAAGTGAGCATCAACATGGAAATCGTTATCGAAAAAGGTCGTGGCTATGTTCCTGCAGAGGAAAACAAAAAATCCAATGCACCATTAGGTAGTATTGCGGTTGATTCTGTTTACACTCCCGTAAAGAATGTAAAATACAGCATCGAAAACTTCAGGGTAGAGCAAAAAACCGATTACGAGAAATTGGTTTTCGAAATCATCACTGATGGTTCAATTCACCCAAAAGATGCCTTGACCGAGGCCGCTAAAGTTCTGATTCACCACTTTATGTTGTTCTCTGATGAGCGCATTACGTTGGAAGCTGACGAAATTGCTCAAACCGAGACTTACGATGAGGAATCATTGCATATGCGTCAATTGTTGAAAACCAAATTGGTAGACATGGATTTGTCCGTAAGAGCATTGAACTGTCTCAAAGCTGCCGAAGTGGATTCTTTGGGAGATTTGGTTTCCTTCAACAAAAACGATTTGATGAAGTTCAGAAACTTCGGTAAAAAATCTTTGACCGAATTGGAAGAATTGGTCATCAATAAAGGCCTGCAATTTGGTATGGACCTTTCCAAATACAAATTAGATAAAGATTAATAATCATATTTTGCTCTCTCTTTAAATTGGGATTTGGTAGCAAGATGATAACCTATAAAAATGAGACACGGAAAGAAGTTTAATCACTTAGGTAGAACAGCCGCCCACAGAAAGGCTATGTTGGCCAATATGGGTAGTTCCCTAATAGAGCATAAAAGAATCAACACCACGGTTGCAAAAGCCAAGGCGTTGAAAAAGTTTATCGAGCCTTTGATCACTAAAGCAAAGATTGAGAACAACCAGACTACCGAAAAAGGTACACATAACAGAAGGGTAGTTTTCAGTAACTTGAGAAGTAAAGAGGCCGTAACAGAATTGTTCAGCACAGTTGCCGAAAAAGTTGGTGACAGACCTGGAGGTTACACAAGAATTATTAAATTGGGTAATCGTTTGGGAGATAACGCGGATATGGCGATGATTGAATTGGTGGATTTCAACGAGCTTTACAATGCAGGTAAGCCTAAGAAGAAATCAACCAGAAGAAGTAGAAGAGGAGGCGGAGGCGCCAAACAAGCTGAAGCGACAGCTCCAGCAGCCGAAACAAAAACTGACGATTCTGAAGAATAAGAAGAATGTTATTAACTATTGTATTTTAGGAAAAAGGATAAGTGAAAACTTATCCTTTTTTTATGTTTTTTTGTCTTAACCGAAACTAGAGCACGAAATGAAGTATCACACAAAGAAAAAAGCATTGATTTTGTTGGCGGACGGAACCATTTTTTATGGTAAGGCCGTTGGAGGAAGAGAAGGTACCGCAGTAGGAGAAGTTTGTTTCAATACCGGGATGACAGGGTACCAGGAAATTTTCACCGACCCATCTTACTACGGACAGTTAATGGTGACCACCAATGCACACATAGGTAATTACGGTGCCCATGAAGATGAAGTGGAATCCGATTCCGTAAAGATAGCAGGCCTTATCTGTAAAAACTTCAGTTACGAGTATTCACGGCCAGATGCCAAAATGAGCCTATTGGAGTTCTTGGACAAAAACAGCCTATTGGCCATTTCCGATGTGGACACCCGTGCTTTGGTGAGCTACATAAGAGACAATGGAGCCATGAATGCATTGATATCCACAAAAGTGGACGATATTGATGCTTTAAAAGAAGAACTGAAACAAGTGCCAAGTATGGAAGGTTTGGAGCTTTCATCCAAGGTTTCCACAAAAGAGCCATATTACTACGGGGATGAAAATTCTGATGTAAAAATCTCCGCTTTGGATATTGGAATCAAAAAGAACATCTTGAGAAACTTGGCGAAAAGAGGAGCCTACATCAAAGTATTCCCATACAATGCACCTTATGATGAAATGAAGGAATGGAACCCGGATGGGTATTTTATATCCAATGGTCCTGGTGATCCAGAACCTTTAACGGATGCTGTGGCAGCCACCAAAAAAATGATTGCTTCCGACAAACCATTGTTCGGAATCTGTTTGGGACACCAAGTATTGGCCTTGGCCAATGGCGTTTCCACTTATAAAATGCACAACGGGCACAGAGGTATCAATCACCCCATCCTAAATTTAATAACAGGAAAAGGAGAAATTACCTCACAAAACCATGGCTTTGCAGTAAATAAGGAGCAAACCGAAGCAAATGCTGAGTTGGAAATTACCCACACGCATCTGAATGATCAAACGGTTGCAGGTATAAAAATGAAAAACAAGGATGTATTCTCGGTACAATACCACCCAGAAGCGAGTCCGGGGCCACACGATGCAGATTATCTGTTCGATCAGTTCTTTGATTTGATCAAGGCAAGGAAAAACTAAAACGTTATAGTTTTGTTTTTAAGCAATTAAGTGCGTTTTGTGAGTAATATCATGGAGTTAAAAACGCCACCTTTTGTATCTTAGCCCAATAATCACAACTAAAAACATTGAATTAAAATGAGCATCATTATCAACATTCATGCAAGACAGATATTGGATTCCAGAGGAAATCCAACAGTAGAAGTAGATGTAGTAACCGAAAATGGAATTATGGGAAGGGCAGCAGTGCCTTCTGGAGCCTCTACTGGAGAGCATGAAGCCGTTGAGTTGCGTGATGGTGGCGATTCCTTTATGGGTAAGGGAGTTGGTAAAGCCGTGAACAACGTAAATACCATTATAGCAGAGGAATTGATCGGAACTTCTGTTTTTGAGCAGAATTATATCGACCAAACCATGATTGAATTGGATGGTACCCCAAACAAATCAAAATTGGGAGCTAATGCCATTTTAGGAGTGTCCTTGGCCGCAGCAAAAGCAGCCGCCAACGAATTGGGAATGCCATTATACCGCTATGTAGGTGGTGTTAGCGCCAATACGCTTCCAGTTCCAATGATGAACATTATCAACGGAGGTTCACACTCCGATGCTCCGATTGCATTCCAAGAGTTTATGGTGATGCCCGTTAAGGCAAAAGACTTTAGCCACGCCATGCAAATGGGAACAGAAATTTTCCATAACCTTAAAAAAGTATTGCACGACCGTAACTTGAGCACTGCAGTAGGTGATGAAGGTGGATTTGCCCCAACCTTGGAAGGTGGTACAGAAGATGCTTTGGATACAATAGCAAAAGCCGTTGAAAAAGCCGGTTATAAATTGGGTGACGATGTAATGATCGCATTGGACTGTGCTTCAGCAGAGTTTTATGTTGACGGTGCTTACGATTATACAAAGTTCGAAGGTAGTAAAGGGGTTGTAAGAACTTCTGAAGAACAAGCACAATACCTTGCCGACCTTTGTGATAAATATCCGATTATTTCAATTGAAGATGGTATGGACGAAAACGATTGGGACGGTTGGAAAGTGCTGACTGAAAAAATCGGTAACAAAGTACAATTGGTCGGTGATGATTTGTTTGTGACCAATGTGGAACGTTTATCCCGTGGAATTGAAAACGGTATTGCCAACTCTATCTTGATCAAAGTGAACCAAATTGGAACTTTGACTGAGACCATCGCTGCCGTAAATATGGCCAAGAATGCTGGCTATACTTCTGTAATGTCTCATAGATCTGGTGAAACAGAAGATAATACCATCGCTGATTTGGCAGTAGCATTGAACACGGGTCAGATTAAAACAGGTTCTGCTTCCCGTAGTGACCGTATGGCTAAATACAATCAGTTGCTAAGAATTGAGGAGGAGTTAGGTGATATTGCTTACTATCCTCAGGAAAAAGCCTTCAAGATAAAATAAGCTTAATGTTTTTTTAGCATAACAAGAGCCTTTTCCAAATGGGAAAGGCTTTTTTTTGTTTCACAAACAAACTTTGGTTAAATTAAGCGTTCACTAAACTACCATTCAAATTCTCCCGCATGAATAACTTTCTTTTTGTCGCCGCCGAAAACGATGCTTTGGAAAACTGTAAAGCAGGTGGTATGGGCGATGTGGTTCGCGATGTGCCACGGCAGATATCCGAACGAGGCGATAGAGTGCACGTTGTTGTGCCAGCGTATTCCAGACTTCATCATGGAGGACTGCCCAGGACGACCTTAAATTTTTCATTACGCGGTATTACTTATACAGCCGAATTGTACGAGGTAAAGCCAAAAAAAGAGTTTCCGAACATTTTCCATTATGTATTGCATCATCCAGAAATCGAGGCCGGAGACATTGCACATATCTATCATAATGATCCCGAAGAACCATTTTATACCGATGCCATTAAATATTTTATATTTTGTACCGCCGTGGCAGAAGCCATAAAGCATGGAGCGTTTGGAGAGGTGGATATGGTGCACTTGCATGACTGGCATTCTAGTTTGTTGTTGTTTTTGAGGGAATATCATCCGGAATATACCAATCTGAAAGACATTAGGATAGTTTATAGTATTCATAACTTGGCCATTCAAGGAATACGACCGTTTGATGGAAACTATTCATCACTAAAAAATTGGTTCCCCAATGTGCCTTTGGATTATCAAAAATTGATGGATTATAGGTACCAAGATTGCATCAACCTAATGGCAGTGGGAATACGGTTCGCGGACGCTGTGCATACTGTTTCACCATCATATAAGGATGATGTACTATTGCCTAGTTCCCCACCGGAATTTATTGGAGGTGAAGGACTGGAAAAAGACTTACAAAAGGCAGACGAAGAAGGGCGTTTGTTCGGTATTTTGAACGGGTGCAATTATAAAAATATCAATAAGGAAAAAAAGGGGAATATTTATCGAAATACTGTCAAGGCATTGTTCGGATGGCTACAGCAAGAAGACAAAAAATACAAAGCTGATTTTTTGGCCCATACCGGGGAGAAAATTATGGCATTTGTGGATGATAGACCCAAGTTTATTGCATCCAGTGTGGCACGATTAACGGAACAAAAGTTCTATTTCTTCATGCGTTCACCGGAAGCTTTTGTGGAAATATTAAAAAAACTGGAAAAGATTGATGGTATTTTTATGTTGTTGGGTACTGGTGCCCCGGAGTATGAAGAGCTTTTTCGAAAGTTAAGCTACGAGCACAAGAATTTTGTATTCACCAATGGTCAATCAGAAAAGTTGATTGATTCCATGTATTTGGAATCCGACCTATATTTTATGCCCAGCCTTTTTGAACCCTGTGGAATCAGTCAAATGTTGGCCATGAGAAACGGCAACCCCTGTTTAGTGCATCATACCGGTGGATTGAAAGATACCGTAGATCATATGAAGACTGGTTTTGCTTTTGATGGGGATAGTTATGATGAAAAAATAAAAAACATGTTGGAAGCTTTGGATATTGCTTTGGATGTGTTCGAAAATGATAAGCCGACCTGGAAAAAAATACAAGCTGCGGCAAGAAAAAAGCGCTTCACTTGGAAGAAATCCGTGGACGAATATTATAAACTGCTCTATAAATTGGATTGAACCAATTTCTCAAAATCATTTTAGCGTTAATATCAGCACAAATCGAAGCTGTAAATTGTTAATGGCTGTGCTTTTTCGTAATTTTAACATTCAATTTTTACTAATCTATTAAAATATAAAATGTCGGATAAAGCTATACTAGAATACGGGGGAGAAAGGTATGAATTCCCCGTTATCAAAGGTACTGAAGATGAATTGGCCATAGATATCAAAACCTTAAGAGCCGCAACAGGAATGGTGACCATCGACCCTGGATATAAAAATACGGGATCGTGTGAGAGTGCAATTACCTTTCTAAATGGTGAGCAAGGAATATTAAGGTATCGTGGGTATTCAATTGAGGACTTAGCAGAGAAAGCCGACTTCTTAGAAGTAGCCTACCTTTTGATTTTTGGGGAATTACCAAATAAAGAGCAGCTAGAAAAATTCCATAATGATATTAAGGAAGAGTCCCAAGTGGATGAGGAAATGAAGAAAATTTTGGATGGTTTTCCAAAATCAGCACACCCAATGGGTGTACTTTCTTCGTTGACCAGCGCCTTGGTCGCTTTTAACCCATCATGTGTGGATGTGTCTTCGGAGTCCGCTATGTATAGTTCTATTGTGCGCATCTTGGCTAAGTTCCCTGTTTTGGTCGCTTGGGCAATGCGCAAGAAAAAAGGTCTTCCATTGGATTATGGGGACGATACCTTAGGGTATGTGGAGAACATTCATAAAATGATGTTCAAAAGACCAAATCAAGAATATAAAAGGGATCCTATCGCTATTGATGCTTTGGATAAACTGTTGATTTTGCACGCAGATCACGAACAAAACTGCTCTACATCTACAGTTCGTATTGTTGGATCTTCTCATGCAGGACTTTTTGCCTCCCTTTCTGCCGGTATTTCCGCACTTTGGGGGCCATTGCACGGTGGTGCCAACCAAGCCGTTCTAGAGATGCTTGAAGCAATCGAGGCCGATGGAGGTGATACCAAAAAATACATGGCTAAGGCCAAGGATAAAAATGACCCTTTCAGATTAATGGGCTTTGGACACCGTGTGTACAAAAACTTTGATCCAAGAGCAAAAATCATTAAAAAATCAGCGGACGAAGTGTTGGGCAACTTAGGTATTGAAGATCCTATTTTGGACATTGCCAAAGGGTTGGAAAAAGAAGCCTTGGAGGACAGCTATTTTGTGGATAGAAAATTGTATCCGAACGTAGATTTTTATTCTGGAATCATTTACCGTGCATTAGGCATACCAACGGAAATGTTCACTGTAATGTTTGCCCTTGGTAGATTACCCGGATGGATAGCACAATGGAGAGAAATGAGACTTAGAAAAGAGCCGATAGGAAGACCAAGACAAATTTATATCGGTGAAAACCACCGAAGCTTTGTTCCTTTGGAAAAAAGATAAGATTTGAGGTATTTAAAAATAAAAGGGGCGATATTCGCCCCTTTTTTTGATATAAACTTCATCTTTAAACTAAAGTCTGCCAGCAGTATTTTGGTTCAAAGATTTGTCGCTATCATAGCAAATTCGCATAATTTCAAAATGGTAGTGTTTCTGGATATCAGAAATATCTTTGTTGCCAATAGTATTTTTGGCCTTTTGAAAAGCTTGGTGGATAAAATCATGGGCATCCACAGTGCTCAAATTCTTTAAAGTGGAATCCAAGGATCTCCCATATTTTTTCGCCGATTCGTTGACCTTGGTAAAATACCAATCAACATTTTCATTCTTCAGTTGTTTGGAATATAAAGGATATCCATTTGGAAAATCACTCTCCTTGATACAGTCATCGTATTTAACCGCATAAATGGTATCAACCTGTATATTTGAATCTACTTTGGATACAAAACTGATTCGCTCCATTCTTTGGAAAGCATCTATACCTCCCAAAACGATAAATACAGTCGCTAATAAAATTGATGTAATTATAATTTTTTTCATAAGTAGGAAAAATCTTAATACAAATGTAATCATTAAAACAAATCAACAACCTGACATTTGTCAATTTTTTTAGGTTTTGACACTGATTTTAACTGTTTGACGAACAACTTCTTGACTGAATATAAAATCCCCTTGTTTTAAAGAGTGATTCCCGAAATAAGGTGGGTGATTTTATCATTTTGATTGGCTAATAAATTGAACTAAAACACTAGATTTGCCACAGAATTTCTAAGGATTTTCCTTATTGTTTTCGAAGGTCAGTATTTTTTGACCCCTAATACATCTTTATGATTGAATTGAACGTTGTTGATGAGACCAGCACATTAAAAGCTGTTATATTGGGAATAGCCCAAAGTAATGGACCGGTTCCTACAATTGATGAAGCCTATGACCCTAAATCTATAGAACATATAAAGGCAGGCACGTATCCCAAAGAAGTGGACATGATCAAGGAAATGGAAGCTTTTGCCAAAGTTTTTCAGAAATATGGAGTAAAAGTGTACCGACCGGAAGTGCTGGAAGATTGTAACCAGATATTCGCAAGAGATATAGCTTTTGTAATAGAGGACAAATTGTTCCACGCTAATATTTTGCCCGATCGGGAACGTGAGTTTGAAGCTATTCATGAAGTATTGGACAAAATTGACCCTAAGAAGATAATTCGTCCACCAGAGGAAGTTCACATTGAAGGTGGAGATGTAATGCCATGGAACGACCATATCTTTATCGGAACCTACACCGGTGATGATTATGCTAGTTACATTACCGCAAGGACCAATATCGAAGCCGTGGAATTTATTCGGGAAATGTTTCCGCATAAAACCGTTAAGTCTTTCGAGTTGCGAAAATCCAACACCGAACCAAAGGAGAATGCATTGCATTTGGATTGTTGTTTTCAACCTGTAGGTAGAGACAAGGCAATTTTACACAAAAATGGATTTTTGGTAGAGGAGGAATACCAATACTTAGTGAATTTCTTCGGGCCAGAAAATATTTTTGAGATCAATAAAGAAGAAATGTACCAAATGTTCAGTAATGTTTTTTCCATTTCCCCCGAAGTGGTGGTTTCGGAAAAAAGTTTTACCAGATTGAACAATTGGCTTCGGGACCAGGGATTCACTGTGGAGGAGATTCCCTATGCCGAAATAGCCAAACAAGAAGGCCTGCTACGGTGTAGCACCATGCCTTTGATCAGAGCATAATTTTTTAACCCAACTTCCTGCTGCCACAGGTTTGATCTAAACAGTCAAAGTATTGAGAAAACAGATTACCAACACCATTCTTATGGTGCGTCCAGTAAACTTTAGGATGAACGAGCAAACTGCGGTCAATAACTACTTTCAGGAAGACCCGCATCTAAAAAATGCCGAAGTCAATAAAAAGGCACAGCAAGAGTTTGACCAATTTGTAACCGTTTTACGGGAACACGGCGTTAATGTGATTACCATTAGCGATAATATGGAGCAGGACACCCCCGATTCGATTTTTCCGAATAACTGGGTTTCTTTTCACGAGAGCGGCACCGTTTGTGTGTACCCGATGTTTGCTGAAAACAGAAGAAAGGAACGTAGGGAAGATGTTTTTGAACTGTTGGAGGAGAATGGTTTTGTGATCAATAACATCATGGACTATACGGCCGCCGAAGATGAAGGGGTTTTTCTGGAAGGTACCGGAAGTATCTTAAAGGATAGAGTGAACCAAAAAGCGTATTGTGCCCTTTCCGAGCGAGCACACGAAGACCTTTTTATTGAGTTTTGTGAAGATTTTGATTGCTTTCCCGTGATTTTTCATGCCAACCAAACCGTGGATGGTAAACGATTGCCCATTTACCATACCAATGTAATGATGGCCATGGCAGAGACTTTCGCTGTGATTTGCCTGGACTCCATTGACGATAAAAAGGAAAGGAAGAATGTTGTCGAGCATATTAAGATGGACGGCAAGGAAGTTATCCGAATTACCGAAGAGCAAATGTGCCATTTTGCAGGGAACATGTTGCAGGTTTTAGGCGCCAACGACCAGCGTTATATGGTGATGAGTACCCAAGCCTACAATAGCCTTGCCGAAGAACAAATCAAAGCTATCGAAAAGCATTGTGCTATTATCCATAGTCCTTTGGATACTATTGAGACCTGTGGGGGCGGAAGTGCTCGCTGCATGATGGCCGAAGTGTTTTTGCCAAAAGCATAATTTTTTGTCATTTCGAACTGTCATCCTGAGCGCAGTCGAAGGAGAAGGTGAGAAATCCAAACTATTTCTGGATTTCTCAGTCGATGCTTTTGCCTCTCATTTCGAAATGACATTTGAACGCATTATCATGGATAAGTATTAATTGTAAATCGAACAATTTCGACCATGCGCAGAAATTTTGAAATCTTGGGGCTTTGCATAGGCTGGTTTGCTGTACTTGCCCAACTTTACTTGATGCTTCAAAACCGAGAAGCAGGCATTGCAGAGAGCTTGTTGCGATTTGTAAGCTACTTTACTATACTGACCAATTCGTTGGTAGCTTTATTCTTTACCACTCGGGTGTTTGGTACAGACCACAAACTATTGCCCCTTTTCCATAGAAATGCGACGCCCATGGCCCTAACCGCTTTTATTGTTGTGGTGGGATTGGTATACCAATTCGTACTACGTAAAATTTGGGACCCGACCGGACTACAAATGGTGGTGGATGAACTTTTGCATACTATTATCCCTATGTTTATGTATGTGTACTGGCTCATGTTTTGTTCTAAGACTGTCGTTAGTTGGAAACAACTCTCTAAGTGGTTACTATACCCTTTAGGGTATTTGGTTTTTATGATGATTCGGGGACAGTTCTCAGGATTTTATCCCTACCCATTTTTAAATGTGGATGAACTTGGTTTCGGACCAACCTTGTTGAATGTCCTTTTTGTGTTCCTGCTAATGCTTTTGATTATGGTTGCGCTTTTCTTTTTAGGAAAACTACTAAGGCCGAAACAATGAACAATTGGTAATAAATGATAATCACTTTGTCATTTCGAGCGTAGTCGAGAAATGTTTTGTGGTTGACACAAATTGCACGAATTTTCTCGAAGCAGCAAGGTATCATATCGAGCTGTCATCCTGAGCGCAGTCGAAGGAGAAGGTGAGAAATCCAAACTATTTCTGGATTTCTCAATCGATGCTTTGCATCTCATTTCGAAATGACGCCCTGTCATGCTGAACTTGTTTCAGTATCCCATCTATATAATTGAAGTTCAGCGCTTTAATTCGACCACTCCTTCGACTGCGCTCAGGGTGGCAATCCAACAATCACAAAGGATGACAACTTATAAACTATTCTAAGTCAAATCAAATTGCCTCTGCAATCTAAAATCTATTCCTCTTCAACCGTGAACCCTCGAATAGCTTGGTTAGGTTCCATAATGGTGTACCCTTTCCAGAACTCTGGGTTGTATCTGGGCATATAGGTGGCTCGAACCGTTTTGTCTTCCGTGTAGGTTTTAAACTCGTTCTCTGCAATTTCGTCTTGGTTAAATACCACCAGTTCCCATTTGGCGGTCATGTTCATACGGAAGTCAATGTTGAGCTTTAGTTCGTTCTGCTTGCGACGGCCTTTTACATGTTTGTTCTTTTCCACCACTTTCAGTGGTCGGTCCACACCAAAATATTTGCCATCGGACAAATCCATAAACTGAAGGTCGTACTTGCCATTGGGTAATTTGGCAAAACGCATGGTACCCTTGTACACCGTTTCACTATAGGTAATGCCCAATAGTCTAAAATTTCGCAGGCGCTGAGTGTTCGCGAAATCGAGTCGCATTACGGCAAAGTCCTCTATATTTATATAGAGGCGCCCTTTAAATTCGGCACTGCTTCTCTTGGGCCAAAAGTCGATTACATAAACACCTGCGTCGCCAATATCGGCGTAACCTGCCAGTTTAAACTCGTAACGTCGGGTTTTGTCCACAAAGTCCAGTTTGGTGTCCTCCTTGTAATACAATTGACTCAACATTTCCTTAAACTGCCAACGTTGACTGTCAACCAAGCCGGAAACACTATCTTTTTCCACTTGGGCCTTAACCTTTTTCACTTGATCTATCCGTTCATCATCCATAGTGTCCAAAATAGAATCAACCTGAATTTTTTCACTAAAAATGCCTGATTTAATCTTAAGGTAAGAGCCAGGTTTTACATTCTGTTTAAAGATCTCCTCCATATGCTCTGCCAAATCTTCAAAAGAACCTACTTCCTTTTTATCATAAAGGTCAGCCGCTTTTATGATGTTGAGTTTGTATTTCGTATCGTTTTTATAGAGATCGCCAAAGCTTTCGGTATAGTGGGCTGCATTTTTTGGGATGGACTTCGAGATGCTGTCCATGAGTTCCTTGTTCAACTCTTTAATAGATGATTTTTCGAACCCAAAATCCACTTTTTGCATATTGGCCAGTTCCGCTTTCCGAAGGAAAAAGCGTTGTTTTATAGGGCTTTTGTTTACGTTTTGTGGAATGTTCTCTATCATTTTTTCAATGATATCGTCTACTTCCAATTCCTTGTCAAAAACATAAACGCCACTCAGTTCTATCGCTTTGGCATTCAAGGGAATCAAACTGTCCTGCATTTGCTCTAGGATGAATCCTTTTTTTTCGTAACCCATGGAGGTTACATAAATGGAATCGGGTAGGGAGTTGCCTTCTTCTAGCACAAAACTGAAACGGCCTTCTTCATTGGTTATTACTCCTTGGTGTTCCCCATATTGAATAGTAGCATAGGGAATGCCCTTTTGTGTCTTGGCATCCACCAGACGAGAACTTACGGTTTGGGCAACAAGAGTAATGCTCATTAAAAGGGAGAAAGTAGTAAAGAGAATAGTCTGTTTAACGGACATAGTTGAATATATGGTTTCATTAATAAGACACCTTTTTGGGAATAAAGGTTGTCTATGGTTTAGACGAACTCGGGAGGAATTTGTGACAAAGTGCAAAGAAAAACGTTATCGGCTATGGTGCTTAATAGAATTTTAACAACGAAGGAGTTGGGAGTTGGGATGAATGTCATTACGAGCGCAGTCGAGAAATCTTATGCTTTGGCAATGTTTTTAATCATATTCCCAAAAATAAAAAGGTGAAACGGAAGCACGGAATACCAGTACAATCTTCCCAATAATCCCTTTGGACGGAATGTGGCGGTTTGATAGAGTACACCATCTACAATTTTAAATTCCAGCCAAGCTTCTCCAGGGGTTCGCATTTCTGCAAATAGTAATAAACGTTTACTCTTTTTATCTGCCAATAGCACACGCCAAAAATCTAACGCATCGCCTGGGAATATTTTATAGGGATGCGTGCGTCCGCGTCGGAGTCCTGGACCTCCGACCAATTTATCCAAAAACCCACGGATTTTCCACAGCCAATTGCCATAGTACCACCCGGTTTCGCCACCAATACGCCAAATATTCTCCAAAACTGCATTTTCATTTTCAATAGGAATGGATTTTTTATCCTGAAGCACCCCATACTTAGGCACTTGAATATAATTTTCAAGATCTTCTTTGATTTGTCCGCTAGCAATGCTGTCTTTCCAACTGCTGATTACCAAATTTTGTTCAATTTTTTTGAAAGCTAAATCGATGGCTTCTTCGTAGGTACGCGTTTCAATGCCTAGCATTTCCTGTAACCGATTGTCGTTGGCCACCACTTCCATTTTCATACTGTCCACTAGGTTCATGGCCAATTTGTAGGAGGTTGATGTCACAAAATAAAGCCAGTAGGAAGATAGTTTGGGGGTCATCACAGGAACGGTTAAAATCCAGTTTTTAAAGCCACGGACCTTCGCATAACGATGCAGCATATCCTTGTAGGTGAGAATATCTGGGCCACCAATATCAAAAGATTGGTCGTAAGTGTCTTTGTTGCCCAATACTTGGGTAAGAAACTGAATCACATCCCGAATGGCTATGGGTTGCGTTTTGGTGAGCACCCATTTTGGCGTAATCATCACGGGCAATTTTTCGCAGAGGTCGCGAATAATCTCAAAAGAGGAACTACCAGATCCAACGATTATTCCAGCACGGAGCACCGTAAGATCAAAAGAGCCTTTGTAAAGAATCTCTTCTACATTTTTTCTGGAGCTTAGGTGCTTGGACAGTTCTGTATCATTAACAATACCACTGAGGTAAATTACCTGTTTGCATTGGGTGTTCTCTAATATAGTGTTGAAGTTTTTGGCTGCTTGTGCCTCCTTTTCATCAAAATCTGTAACAGAAGAGGTCATAGAATGTATCAAGTAGTAAGCAGCATCAATATCTGTTGGAACTTTTTGCTTTTCCGGGTCATCCAAAAAATCAATTTCCACAACATCAATTTTGGAACGGGTCTTGGCATCGACCGAAAGCCGTTTTTCATCACGAACTGCACAAACCACGGTATGCCCCATATCCAAAAGTTTGGGCAGCAAACGCATCCCGATGTAGCCATTGGCTCCTGTCAGTAATATTTTCATAAATCTTCAAGATTGGTGGGAAGGTGGTCCGCGCGGTAGTCCAATAATTTCCGAAAAAACCGTTGGATGGCCTTGGTGTCCGAACGTACTTTAATGAAATAATGGTCCATATAAATGGAATAAATGCCAATATCTCCTTTATACACATTCAATTTGTAGTAAGGGATGATCAGACTATAGGTCTCCAAACGGGAACGGAACCGAACAATAATGCCATTGGGACGGATTTCAACATTGCAGGTATTGGTGCTGTTATCCAAAACGAGCAGGTTGTATATGTCGATACTTGCTTCGGTAATATGTAGTTTGGGTGAACCGATACCACCCATTGCAAAACGCTCCTTTATGGACAAGGGTTTCCCAACGGCTTCATCAATTTTTTTGGTAACTTTTTTATCGTTGTAGGAGACGTTCAATAGCATATCTAAAATTAATCAAATTACAGCGGACCATTTGGTTATGGTGTGGTAAAAGCCCAAAAAATGTGTAGTTTTGCGCCCTGAAAAGCCTTTTAGATGAGTTTGCAAAACGATTTGACCCAAAAAGTGATCGAAGCAGTAAAACAACTGTACCAAGTTGACCTGCCTACGGTGGAATTTCAACCTACCCGAAAGGATTTTGAGGGTGATATTACCGTGGTGGTGTTTCCTATGTTGCGCCATGTAAAGGGAAATCCTGTTCAGATAGGAACCCAGATTGGAGAGTATCTGGTTGCAAACGTTGATGAGGTGTCCAAATGCAATGTGGTACAGGGCTTTTTAAACATTGTTATTGAGGATGGGTATTACCTTAACTTTTTCAACAACATTTTTAATGAAAGTGATTTTGGTTATGTAAAATCCCAATCCGATGATGCAGTAATGGTGGAATATTCTTCCCCCAACACCAACAAACCTTTACACTTGGGGCATATTCGAAACAACCTTTTGGGGTATTCCGTGGCCGAAATTTTGAAGGCATCGGGCAAGAAAGTCTACAAAACGCAGATCATAAATGATCGTGGTATCCACATTTGTAAAAGCATGTTGGCCTGGCAGAAATTTGGCGCGGGAGAAACTCCTGAGACTTCAGGTTTAAAAGGGGATCATTTGGTAGGGAAATACTATGTGGCCTTCGATAAAGCGTACAAGGAACAAATTGCCGAATTGGTAGAAGCCGGTACTGACAAAGAAAAAGCTGAAAAAGAAGCTCCCATTTTATTGGAAGCGCAAGATATGCTTAGAAAATGGGAGGCCGGTGATGATGAAGTGGTGTCTCTTTGGAAGAAAATGAATGGTTGGGTATATGAAGGGTTTGATATCACATACAAAAACTTGGGCGTTGATTTTGATACCTTGTACTACGAAAGTGACACGTATTTATTAGGCCGAGATGTCGTAAAGGATGGATTGGAACGCGGTGTTTTCTTTAAAAAAGAGGATGGCAGTGTTTGGATCGATCTTACCGATGAAGGCTTGGATGAAAAAATCGTATTGCGTTCCGATGGTACTGCGGTGTACATGACCCAGGATATTGGTACCGCAATCCAACGGGTAACTGATCATCCGGATATCAATGGAATGGTGTACACGGTAGGGAACGAACAGGATTACCATTTTAAGGTGTTGTTCCTGATCTTGAAGAAATTGGGTTATTCTTGGGCGGAGCAATTATATCACCTGAGTTATGGCATGGTGGACCTGCCTAGCGGTAAAATGAAAAGTAGGGAAGGTACCGTGGTAGATGCTGACGACCTAATCCAGAATATGGAAGATACCGCTCGATCCATTTCCCAAGAATTGGGCAAATTGGATGGGTATTCCGAAGAGGAGAAAAAACAATTGTACCATACCATAGGTTTGGGTGCACTTAAATATTACATCTTAAAAGTAGACCCGAAGAAACGTATCCTTTTTAATCCGGAGGAGTCTGTCGATTTTCAGGGGAATACGGGACCCTTTATTCAATATACCTACGCTAGGATTCAATCCATTCTTCGCAAGGCAGACAATGTTGGGTCAAAGGCAATTGAGACCTCTTTGGACCTGCACGAAAAGGAGAAAGAGTTGTTGAAGCAAATTCAATTGTTCCCGGAAACGGTTCAGTTGGCAGCGGAAAACTATAGTCCTGCCTTGATTGCCAACTATACCTACGATTTGGTAAAGGAATTCAATTCCTTTTATCAGCAAGTATCCATTTTGGGTGAAACGGATGAACAGAAGAAAAATTTTAGGGTACAGTTATCGCAAAAAGTCGGCGAGGTGATTCAGTCTGCGTTCCGTTTGTTGGGTATCGATGTTCCTGAGAGGATGTGATATAAGACAAGGTGCCATTTAGGATTCTGTTATATTATATTTATAGTGCGTTATTCGAATATCTTGAAGAATAAATCTATAGTATTTAAAACCTAAGAGTGTTAAAAAATAGGGGATGGATTCTTTTTTTTGTAGAAAAAATATTACCTTGAGAAGGTTAACTAACCATTATCACTATGAAATATCTTACTTTTTTATGCTCTATTACTTTATTCATTTTTGGTTGTTCCGATGATAGTGCTTCAAATCAGGGACAGGAATTAAATCTTGAAAGAGAAATTTCATTCATCCATAACGGGGAGAAATTGTCAATTACAGTTGATTTGAAAGGCAATGAGCCCGAATATGTTCAAAATAAAAATTTTTCAATAATTAATGAGGTTCTATCATCAGACAACTCGGTGGTTTATATAAACCCTAAAAATGATTTTCCGGTTATTTTTGAAGATGATATTTCTTTTCATGAGTATATAATTAAAGAACAGAAGAATGATAATTATTTAATTAAAGCTAAATCTAAGGGTGAACAATCTCTAAGTAACCCGTATGATTACTTTTGGGAATCCAATTTTACTATTTATGAACATGAGCTATTTGGAGGCAGGAGTTTTGTTTCTCATCTCAATGGTGGTTCTTCAAATGCAGAATCATATTCATCTCAAAACCCTAATTTAAAAACTTGTGAATACTTTGGGTTTAGTTTCAATGATAAAATTAGCTCTTTAAAATTAAAAAATTGTTATCTAGTTCTTTATGAACATATAAATTATGAAGGAAAGAAAATCATTCTGGATTACCGTCAATATGGTACCTATAATATTGAAGGTTCTTATTCAAATTTAGGTGCAGTGAAGTTCAGGAGTTTTTACGAGGAGCCTGGAACTGTGAGTAATATTTCTCACTGTAATACTTCATGGTTTTGCAGTAATTGGGGAGATGAAATCTCATCATTTTATGGAACTTATGGTAAAATAGGCTCATTGACCCCTAATCCTAACTTAGACCCTGCATGTGGCAATACAGGAGGAGGTGGTGGGGGTGGAACTTTGCCAACTCCACCTGATGAACAACTTCCAATCAAATAATTCAAGAATAATACTAAAGGAATGAAATTCTAAAACTCACATTCGGAGTAATGCCCAATGAAATGTTTTCTATAGTTTCAATTTCATCATCCTCGTTGACCCGATAATATTTGTTGAGCGTATTTTTTCTGTCCGTGAAATTTAAAATGGACAGTCCCGCATTGGCTCGTATGGTCCTGCTGATTTGGAAATTGTAAATAGCAGAGGCATCGGCCCGGAAATATTCAGGTAATCTACTGCTGTTCGGGGGTTGGTAATTGATTCTTGGTGGATAATAGCCTTGGTCCAACCCTTCGTCTCCCTCAACAGGCTCTGTAAACGGCTTACCGGTCCTGTAGTTCAAGCCAATACTCAATTTCAGGTCCTTGTAGGTGTAGGTGCTGGCAAAGGTAACCGTGTGCCTAATGTCCAGATTGTTGGGGAAAGATTGCGGTACAATCGAATCGAAAGTGTAATCATTTTTGTTGTAGGCATAGCTCAACCAAGTGCTGTAGTTGTCCCCTTTTTTATTGATAAGCAATTCAATCCCTTGAACATCGTAACTCCCTATTTCTCCCGAAAATTGATAAGGGTTTTGAAATCCTTGGGTGCTCGTACTGATACCATCCACATTTTTGTAGAAGCCTTCGATACCCACATAAAAATTGTTTTTCTCATAATTGATGCCAAATGAGCCTTGCTTGCTTTTGGTCACTGGAAGCGTATTGTCGTTGGATAGAATCCATCTGCGTTTTTCTATGCCCAAAAAGTTTTGCTCCAAATCTATGATTTGGTTGGTGGTTTGACTTTTGAACTCTCCCAACACTTCAGCTCTTAAGTAGTTGGCCAATTTGAAATTTAGGTTGATTCTTGGTTCGATCAACAATTTTTTGAAGGTGTCCAGGTTCTCGATAAAGTTAAAGCGGGCACCGATTTTTCCAATGAACTTGTTCTCAAAAGAACTATACCCAAATTCTGTGTATGGGGCATGGATTCGGGCAACCTCTATAACTTTGCTGAAGAAGTCAGGTTGATTGATTTCGGTAAAGTTTTTTATTCCCGTTTCAATATATTGATACCCATTGCTCCAACTGAACTCATCGTTTAAAATGTAATTAGTGCTCAGTTTCAGGGCATTTTCTGTCACTTGGTTGTTCTGGAACAGTTGCTGTACTTGGTTAGCAAAAACATTCTGCGCATCTAGGTTATATCTGGAGTAATATATGTTGAGGTGCGAAGAAAATTTATCTGTCCAACTGCTCTGCAATTGACCACCCACAGAAATGTTATCCTGTTTTAACAAGCTAATATTGGTTTCGTTGGCGGAGACATTGGTCTCTTCAAATTTTAAATTGTTTTTGATGTGGATGGCACTTAATCGGATTTTGTGGTCTTCGTTGAGGTTGTACAAGATTTTTCCTGAAAAATCATAAAAGAAAAAATCCTCGTCCCTAATAAATTCATCATCAACAGTACTATTGTTTTGAAGTGTAATCTCACTGTCTTGAAACGCCCTGTTGATAAACTGTTTGTAGGTGGGGGTGCTCAAAAAGTCGGTTGCCGACCGCCTTGCGGAAAATTGAACTCCCAGTTTATTGGTAATTGGGATTTCTCCAAAAACATCACCACTTATTAAATTAAACCCGCCACCACCTTTGAACACGTCTGGAATGGAATTGCCCGTTTCCATTTGAATAACACTGCTGACCCCATCACCAAAATTTGCAGGGGTTCCGTTTTTGTAGATGGTTACTTTATCCGTTTGGTAAGGGTTAAAAGCGGATATTAACCCAAAAAAGTGACCGGATTGGTACATTTTGATACCATTCCATAGGATTAGGTTCTGGTCGTTGGTGCCACCTCGCACATTAATATCCGATACGGTTTCGTCAATACTTTTAATACCTGGCAAAGCCTGTACGGTTTGTAGAATGTCTGGCTCAATAAGTCCTGGGAGTATTCCAAACTCTGCGGTGTTCAGGGTGATACTCGCATCTTTTTCCTTTATGATTCCCGAAGTAAGGTATTTGTAAACGAACACTTCATCCAATTGCTCATAATATTGTGCCAATAGAATTTTAGTGCAACCTCCTTGCTGTAAAAGTGTTTCAACTTTTACATATTTGGTTACATAACCTAAGTATCTAATTTGAAGGGATGCATCACGGGGAATGTTTTGTAGTGAGAAGGTACCATTATCGTCCGTTATTTTGGCAATATCGGTTCCCAATACTTCCACGGTGGCGCCCATTACCGTGTTCTCGGCAAAATTGTCCAAAACAACTCCACAGATATTTACTCGATTGTCTTTGGAAAGTGTGTAGTATCTGTCGTTGAGTTTCTCAGTTTCAATTTGAAGGGATTCCTCAACGTATTGCAGAATATCTTCCAATGAGCTTAGGTTTCCTGGTATCGTTATCGTAAGCCCTTCTAAATCTTCATCTAGATATGAAAACTTGACATCGAAACGGTCTTCCAATGTTTTTAAATATGAAATAAGTGTAGGGGGAGACTGCTGTTTTTCCTGCGCGTTGGTATTGCATAGCACGAAAAACAAAAAACCAAGAATTAGGCCTAAATGCTTATTGTAGTGTGTTCCCAGCATAAAAAAGTACGTTGTCTCCGTCTATTTTGTAATGTGTTTGAGAGGGGGTACTTATACTTTTTAACGCCATATTTAGGTCTGTGTTGTTAAAAGACCCTGTAAATAAGAGGTTTGTGTCAATATTTTCTGAAGATACCTTTACATTGAATTGTCTTTCAAGTTCGGCAAATACATATTTTAAAGGAATACTTTCAAAACTACTTTCATTGTTCATCCAAGAGGGCAAAGAGCCATCAGGTGTTCCTGTACTGACAATCTTTCCGTTGATTACCAAGAAAGAAGTTCCCGCAGGTAATTTGGATTCCTTATTGTTATGGGTAACGCTCACCAAGCCTTCATAACAAGTTACCTCAAAAAAGCCTTTTCTGTTTTCCACATTAAACTGTGTTCCTAAAACGGCAACTGTTCCGTGATCTGTCGAAACCGTGAATTTTTTTCCTTTGGCCACTTTAAAGAAGGCCTCACCCTTTAAATCAACATTTCTTTTATTGTCCCAATTCTTTTTGCTGTAGGATATTTGCGAATCTGCATTCAAAAATATTTCGGAATCATCGGGAAGCATTACTTCGGAATATTCGGCAAATTCTGTAGTCACTTTTTCGTTCAAGGTGTTTACGTAAAAGTATGAACCAGCGAGCAGTATGGCAATAACGGCAGCAACCCTAAGGAATTTCTTGAAAGGATTCAGGGAAATTACCTTTGGTGCATTTTCAATGTGCTCGTCTTTCAAGCGTTGCAAGGCTTTTTCCGAATCAAAATCGGGTGCCCTCAAACTGCTTGTAGCTTCCTTGAGCTTTTGGTATGAGGCATACTCTTCGGAATTTTGAAAATCCTGAAGCTCTTCCTCTGAAAGCTCATCGCTCAACCATTTTGCTAAATAATTTTCTTGCATGGGTTCTATGCTTTACGTTATAATAACAACTACCTTTAAAAATACCCTACCTTAAAATTTTTTATAAACTGAAATTTTTAAATTCCATCAATCTGTTCCCGTAAACTCTTCAGGGCCAAATGCATCCTTTTTTCAATAGCTTTAACACTCACACCCTCAATTTCTGCAATTTCTGCGTACTTTTTTCCGTCGATTCTATTGAGCAAAAAAGTGGTTCTTTGGTTTTCTGGCAAAGCGTTCAGGGCATTGTCCAGTTTTTCCTTGTATTCTTTTTCCTCCATTAAAAACTCTGGAGACTCATTGGTGCGGTCGTTGCTTAGGCTATCGGCATGCTTCAACCTGACCTTTTCGGCCTTTATTACATTTAAATAAAGGTTGTTGGCCACTGTGTAAACATAAGACTTTGCTTTTTCGGGACTAACTTTGGCACAGTTCTGCCACAGCTTTACGAAAGCTTCTTGCACGGCATCGTGCGCCTTCTCCTCATTTCCGAATTTGTAAAAAATAAAATTGAAGACAGTTTTGGAGTGGGTTTTAAAAACTTTACTGAAAATATGGTCTTCACATACGTTGCTCATGTGCCGGAGTTTGTTTATCGACTCAAATATATTTGAAAATTTTTTAGAAAAAGTAGGGTTTTTTCTTTGAGAGTTGTTTTAAAGTTGAATTGTAACCCCAAAAATTGGATTATTATGAAAAAGTTGATTAACAACATAATGCGCGCAGCACTTGTTGTACTTGTTTTTAGTTTGTCCGCTTGTCAAGAAGAATTTGAAGTAATCGGAGATGATCCTCAGAGTGAAACTATTGCTGCTAATTCTTCGACAGCGACTTTAATTGAAAACACTTCTTCCAATGACGGATCTTATGATAATATCGTCGATGGAGCAAGTTGTGTTGCTATTCAATTTCCCTATACCGTTAATGTAAATGGTGTTGAAGTGACCATAGATTCCGAAAGTGATTTGGAAGTGGTCGAAGAAATCTTTGACGAACTTGACGATGACGATGATATCTTGGATATCGTATTTCCGATTACCATTATCCTAGCCGACTTTGGTGAAATATCCATCGAAAACATGGATCAGTTGGAGGAGTTGGCGGAAGATTGCCTTGAAGGAGGTGACGATGATGATATTGAATGTATCGATTTTGTTTACCCTATCACCTTGTTCACATTTGATGTGCAGAATCAGTTGACCGGTGAATTTCAGGTCAATGGCGACAGAGAGATGCGAAGATTTTTTGACGAACTTGAGGATAATGAGTTGATCAGCATCGATTTTCCGATTACCCTTAAAAAGTTTGATGGAACCCAAATAACTGTGCAGAATAATGCCGAATTGGCTGCTGCCTTGGAAATGGCCAAAAATCAATGTGATGAGGATGATGACGATGATTACAACGATGATGATTTCACCGAACAAGAACTGGATGATTTATTGGTGGACTGTCCATTACAGGTAAGACAGGTGATTCGGAACGAAGTCGACAATACAGAACAATATATTGAGCGTTTGTTGACCTTTAAAGAAGATGGTACTGTTTACTTCTCCACTTTTACTGCAGATGAGATCGTAGGAACTTGGAGCACCAGTATGTCCGATAATGGGGTCGTTTTGAGCCTTGAATTTGAAAACTTCACAGATTTCTCTTCGGAATGGTATGTATATGAATTGGAAGAGGGAGTTATCAAACTATATAAAGATGGAGGCAATAGAATTGTACTCAAAAGATTTTGTGAAGACAATTCAGTGGATATCGACAGGGAAGTATTTATTAATCTGATCCAAGAATGTGAGTGGGTAATTAAGAAAGTTGAGAACCAAGGTGAGGAGATCAAAAGACTACTTGGTTACAAATTTCAATTCGCTGCCGGTGGTACGGTTACATTGACCAATGGTGTCAACACTCAGGAAGGTACTTGGGAAACAGGTCTCAATAGTCAATTACAGCTTTCTTTAATGATTTCCATAGGAGATGAACCAGGTGTTAGCTTTGAATGGCCCATAAAGGATATGTTGGAGAGCCGACTACGATTTGCAATTGAGGAAACCGACCACGAGATGGTTTTGCTTAGAGTATGCGACGACAGTGCTAACGATGGCGATGTGACCGAAATTAGAAGTATTGCCATGGACGGAACATGGAACGTAGCTCTCTACAAAGAGGGAGAAATGGACATGACCAGCGATTATTTGGGAATGGATTTCAATTTTGCCGAAATGAACCAAATTGAAGTGTCGGTGAATGCAGACCCTATTGCCAGTGGTCTTTGGAGAGTACTTCGAGATTCTGAAGAAGGACTAAAGTTCTATATCAATTTTGATTCAAACGATGAATTAGGTGAATTGACCGAAGACTGGAAACTGGTTTCCATCACCTCCACCCGAATCGAACTTTATGATGAAAGTGGCGATGGAACTGTGGAAACACTTGTTTTTGAGAAACTTTGATCGTAAACTGAACAAACGGGAACACTATATTAATTTATAAAAACTATGAAAACCTCAATTTATAAAATAACAGCGATTCTTTTGGCACTGGTTGCGATGAGTTGTGATAAAAACAACGATGATGACATGCTGAACAATTTATCACCGGCCCAAGTTGCTGAACTTACAAGTATCGCAGCTAGTGGTACTTGGACCATCGCTTACTATTTTGATACCGATAAGGAAGAAACGGATCATTTTAGTGGATACACCTTCGACTTCAATGCTGATGGATCTTTGGTCGCTACTAATGGCGATGTCGAAATAAACGGAACATGGTCCATTACCGATTCCGATGACGACGATAGTTCAGATGATGACAGCTCGGATGATGACAGCGATGTGGATTTTAATATTGCTTTCTCTTCCCCAGCAGATTTTGCGGACCTAACCGATGATTGGGATATAGTGGAATTCACCTCGGTTAGAATCGAGCTCATCGATGTCAGTGGAGGTAATGGAGGAACCGATAAATTGGTTTTCGAAAAGAATTGATAAATTTTTCCCCAATCTTTTTTCCAAAAGAAGGACGGCTCTCCCCAAAGCCGTCCTTTTTCTTTTATATTATTCTTAAATTTGTTGCTCTTTAAAACAAAGAACATATGTTCGATAATTTAAGCGAAAAATTAGATAAGGCATTCCACGTACTCAAAGGGCACGGGCAGATTACTGAAATCAATGTGGCGGAGACTCTTAAGGAAGTTCGAAGAGCTTTGTTGGATGCGGATGTTAACTTTAAAATAGCCAAGAAATTTACCAATACGGTTAAGGAAAAGGCATTGGGTCAAAATGTGTTGACCACACTTCAGCCGGGTCAGCTCATGGTCAAGTTGGTGAAGGACGAACTAACCGAGTTAATGGGTGGGGAAGCAGAAGAAATAGACCTTTCTGGCAATCCTTCCGTAATTTTGATGTCAGGTCTTCAAGGTTCGGGTAAAACCACATTCTCGGGTAAACTTGCCAATTATCTAAAAAACAAAAAAACAAAGAAACCATTATTGGTAGCCTGTGATGTGTATCGTCCCGCGGCAATAGATCAGTTGCATGTAGTAGGTGATCAAATAGGGGTGGAGGTATATTCGGATCGGGATAACAACGATCCCGTTGCCATTGCCAAAGCAGGTATTGCCCATGCAAAAAGTGTAGGATGCAATGTGGTGATCATCGATACCGCAGGTCGTTTGGCCGTGGATGAGCAGATGATGAATGAAATTTCAAACATTCATAAAGCCATAGAACCTCAGGAAACCTTGTTTGTGGTGGATTCCATGACCGGTCAAGATGCCGTTAATACTGCGAAAACATTTAACGATGTTTTGAATTTTGACGGGGTAATCCTAACCAAGTTAGATGGTGATACTCGCGGTGGTGCTGCCATTTCCATTAAATCTGTGGTGGACAAACCCATAAAATTTATTGGTACTGGTGAGAAAATGGAAGCCATTGATGTGTTCCATCCGTCACGTATGGCCGATCGTATCCTTGGAATGGGAGACGTTGTTTCCTTGGTGGAACGTGCCCAGGAACAGTTCGATGAGGAAGAGGCACGTAAGATTCAAAAGAAAATTGCCAAGAATAAGTTTGGGTTTGATGATTTCTTGAGCCAGATTCAGCAAATCAAGAAAATGGGGAACATGAAGGACCTCATGGGAATGATTCCAGGTGCAGGAAAAGCTTTGAAAGGATTGGATATTGATGATGACGCCTTCAAACATATTGAAGCTATCATTCATTCCATGACCCCAGAAGAAAGATCTACACCGTCCATGCTAAATGCCAGCCGTAAAAAACGAATCGCTTCAGGTAGCGGAACCTCTATCCAAGAAGTGAATCAGTTGCTCAAGCAATTCAATCAAATGAGCAAGATGATGAAGATGATGCAAGGTGGCGGAGGCAAGAAGATGATGCAGATGATGCAAAACATGCGATAACCTTATTCAGAAGTAAAAACCAATACAACCTATGGAAATCCTTGACGGAAAGAAAATATCGAACCAGATAAAAGAAGAAATCACCGTTGAGGTGGCTCAAATGAAAGAACGGGGCGAAAAAGTCCCCCATTTGGCGGCCGTATTGGTTGGTAACGATGGTGCCAGCCTCACTTATGTTGGCAGCAAGGTGCGTTCTTGTAAAAAAATCGGCTTCGAATCCACGTTGATCCATCTTCCCGAAGAAACCACCGAAGGGGAATTGCTCAAGCAGGTACACCAATTGAACAACGACCCCGACATAGATGGTTATATTGTTCAACTTCCATTGCCCAAACATATTGATGAGGAAAAAGTGCTCATGGCCGTAGATCCAGATAAGGATGTAGATGGTTTTCACCCGACCAATTTTGGAAAAATGGCTTTGGATATGGAGACATTCATTTCTGCAACTCCATTTGGAATCATGGAACTATTGAAGCGCTATAAGGTGGAAACCGAAGGAAAACATACTGTTGTAATTGGTAGAAGCCACATTGTAGGTAGGCCCATAAGTATTTTAATGAGTCAAAAGGGCAATCCCGGAAACTCTACGGTCACTCTTGCACATAGTAGAACCAAAAATCTGAAGGAATTGACCCTTCAGGCGGATATTGTGATATCTGCTTTAGGGGTTCCAAAATTTCTGAAGGCAGATATGGTCAAAGATGGGGTTACTATTATTGACGTAGGTATCACCCGTGTTCCCGATGAGACCCGCGAAAAAGGATACTACATCACTGGGGATGTGGATTTTGAAAATGTTAGTAAAAAAGCGTCATATATTACGCCGGTTCCCGGAGGAGTAGGGCCTATGACCATTGCCATGTTGCTCAAGAATACCTTATTGGCACGAGAGCGTCACAATGCCTAAAACCTAATTTACTTTTTCCTGTTCTAACTTTAGCGCGGCTTGTTGCTCTTCTTCAGGAGTCAGGATTTCAAAATCTGTTTCACCTTCATCATTGGTGCAGCTGGATACTGCCATGGCAGAAAAAATAAGGGTAATCAAGAGTAAAATTGTCTTCATAATAGTAGGATTTGGGCAAGGCTCGAGAGCCTAATCAATACATTTATAACGAATTACCATCAAAATTCTTGTCTTTGTATCCAAAATATCGATAACTTACATTTACCTAAATCTGAAATTATGGCTCAAACAGCAAGGAACAAAGTAGCCTGGGTAGTATTCGTCTTTCTGGCCATTGGAATTGGCCTTTACCCATTGGTTTATTTATTTGCTTCGGACAATTTTGGACTTTTAATGAATAAATCCAATGAACTATTGACGAGCACAGTTTGGAAGATGGCCTTTTATGGTCATATCAGTTTTGGGGGAATGGCACTGCTGGTCGGTTGGTCCCAGTTTATAAAAAAGCTGAGATCTAAACGATTGAAGCTACATCAAAACCTTGGAAAAATATATGTGGTCTCAGCTTTGATAAGTGGACTGTGCGGTGTATATCTCGGTTTTTTTGCCACAGGAGGAATCGTTTCTTCCATTGGTTTTATAAGCCTTGGAACGATTTGGCTGTTTACTACACTAAGAGCTTATACCGCAGTGAAAAACAGAGACCTTTCTCTGCATCAAGGAATGATGATATACAGTTACGCGGCTTGTTTTGCAGCAGTTACCCTACGTATTTGGCTGCCTGTACTTACCATTGTTTTTGGCGAGTTTCTTATGGCCTACAAAATCGTGGCTTGGCTTTGTTGGGTGCCCAATATGGTTTTCGCCCATTTATGGGTGCGAAAAAAAGGATTGAACCTGGTCTGAACTACTTGGCAAATAACTGCCCCATATCTTTAAATGCCTTGAACTCCAAAGCATTTCCAGCAGGATCTAAAAAAAACATGGTCGCCTGTTCCCCCGGTTCCCCTTTAAATCGGATATAAGGTTCAATTACAAAATCAATTCCCTTATCGATCAATTCTTTGGAAAATGTTTGAAAGGTATCCCATGGTAAAACAACACCGTAATGAGGTACAGGAACGTTTTTGCCATCAACAGGGTTGGTATGTGTTTCTTCTTTGGATTTAGGCTTATAATGAATCACAAATTGGTGTCCGAAAAAGTTGAAATCTACCCATTGCTCCGCACTTCTACCTTCTTCACACCCGAGTACATCGCGGTAAAAAGTTCTACATTCATCTAAATTATGCACAGGAACGGCAACATGGAAGGGGCTTATTTTTTGCATGGTCTATTTTTCTTGAAAATTAGGACAACTTTATCAAGCTTCCAAAAAAGAGACGATTTGATTGTTCACATCATCCTGATGCATGGAATGACCAAGTCCCTCAGTGCTCACCAAGGTACTATCTTTCCAGTTTTTATTTACTGCTACAGAAGCATGGTATGGAGTAATGTTATCGTGCTTATCATGAAATAACAACCCTTTTTTGCTTATGGATTGTGCAAACTTGGACGTTGAAAACTCATCTATTTTAAATCCAAACCTATCCAAAATGTACTTATCCAAATGTTTCATTACTCGATTATTGAACTTTAACAAGTCCTGAAAGTGTTCCATGATTTCATGGAATTCGGATGGAGATCCGATTGTGACCATTTTTTCAACCTCATCACTTGGGTTTTTGTATTGGTTGTAGATAATGGTCATCCCACCTACGGAATGTCCAATGAGATGTTTTGGATTGTATTTTTTTACCATATAATTTACCGCTTCCTCGTATAAAGGCACGTAGAGGTGTTTTCCAGAGGAATACCCATGAGAAGGAGCATCAAACGCAATGATGTTAAAATCCGCTTTCCTAAGTTTCTTGATGAGGTTGCGCCACCGAAAGGTGTTGCTCTCCCATCCATGTACCAACAAAACGGTTTCTTTATTTCCGGGCCAGTGATAGGATTGTACCCTGTGGCCGGCTATATTCTCTATGTTGAGCTTGGAACCGTCCAAATATTCGGCCTGTTCCGGTCGAACACGTCCTTTTCTTACTGTACAAAATACATGAAAAGCGTTCTCGGCTGCCTTTTTTGGGGCAATTAACGTATAGGCATTATAGTATTGCCCATAGGCCAATGGAATTATTTTATTAAGTAGTTTTTTCATGAGGTTACTTTTTGTAACTTACTCTAAATTGGAAACTAAAAGTACATATTCATTTTAGAAAAGAAAAGAAGTGATTGATTGTAAACTAGGTGTGTAAATGGAAACTATTACTGAAAATCAGAAAGTTAGAACGGTAAAAAAAATTGAAAAAATGTTTGGACACATTGATTACAAGAGTCCTCCCGAACTGTGTCCCGTTCGAGATGTAATGTCGGTGGCTTCTGATCAATGGAGTGTTTTGATTCTACTTTGGTTAGGCTATTTTCCTGTACTTCGGTTCAATAAACTCAAAAAATACGTCTACGGAATATCCAATAAAGTACTGAGCCAACGCTTAAAGGTTTTAGAAGCGGATGGTTACATTAAACGTAAAGCCTATCCCGAGGTGCCGATTCGGGTGGAATATAGCCTTACTGAATTTGGACAATCTTATGTGGAAAAATTACTGGAACTTACAGAATGGATGCACGATAACAGCCCAAAGGTTATGGACAATCGTGAAAAGTATGGTTTG
This sequence comes from Allomuricauda sp., assembly GCA_040285615.1. Taxonomy (GTDB): domain Bacteria; phylum Bacteroidota; class Bacteroidia; order Flavobacteriales; family Flavobacteriaceae; genus Flagellimonas. Next base: position 505,783 of record JAVJRL010000008.1, on the reverse strand, counting down.
TCCTAGTTCCTAATACGGTTCCAAATGTCCAAATACATTTTCCAATTTCCATCCTCTTTCTTCCAGACTACGACATATTTCCCCCTCCAATTGGATACAGAACCGTCCTTGTTTTCAGATTTTCCTTTGAAATAGCCATAGTCATGTGCATGGTCACCTAAAAAAGTAATTTCTTCAGGGTTGATTTCGTGGTGCAAAATTTTGGTTCCTGATCCTAGCATCCATCTTTTTTTAATAGCTTCCCTTCCGGCAATAATGTCGGCATTATTTGGAAAAATTTTGGCATCTTCGGTATAGCTATTGGCTATGGTTTCAAAGTCACCTTCCATATATGCCTTTGAAAAGACTTTGGTGGCGGCTATGATTTTTGCTTCATCATCGGGTTGATGTATAGAGGTTTTACCATTGGAACAATCTATTTTCCAGGTAGGATAAATCACAGATTCTGTTTTATCTACCCATTCCCCAATCCATTTAAAACCACTCTCGTTAATATTATAGAACGAAATTTTGTAAAATCCGTCTGTACCATTTGGAGCTTTTTGTTCCCTATACAGCACTATTTTTCCATCCTCCAATTTTTTGCCTTCCCAAGTAGGCAATTTGGTAACTGTGCTTGGAGTAGAATAATAGTGTACATACCAACGTGTGCTATCTGGAATAAATTGACGTATGCTACCTGAATAGGTGCCATCTTCTTTTAGCGTTTCATCTTGAATGGCCATTCCGTTCATGATATATTTGAAACGCCAGATCATGTTCACAGGCTCGGCCCAAGTTCCGTCTGCTTTGCGAAGCTCAGATTTACACTGGCATTCCCCTATCAATGGGGCGAAATCCATAAGTTCAGAAGGTGCATCTGGATTGGGCAGACCATATGGGTGCTCCAATGAAGGTTCGAAATTGAATTGGGCGAATGTAAATGCCGGAAAAATGAAGAGCAAGTACAGTAATTTTTTCATTTGGATAGGTTTTTGCTGAATTTATCCAAATAAGTATCAGATTACCAGATATTTGGCATTTAATTAACAGGCTATTCCCAACCCAACATCAAATATTTGATCTTGGCCCCGTCTGGTATTTGAACCGCATCAATGTCCGAAGTTGAAAAACGTAAATTTTCAGGAAGTTCCTCCTTGTCAATAGTAAAATAGAGGTTGCTTTCCTTTGGGAAAACCACAATACTGTTCAAAGTGGTCACAATTTTTTTGATATCGTATTTACTTTGGATATCCTTAAAGGTGCTTTTTAACCCTATGCCGTTTTTTGTAACATATCTAGGGTCCATAACTCGGACATTCTGAATAGTGGGGATACTGTCGGAGTTAGCGGTAAGCGTTAAAAGGTGTTTGCCTCCTTTTTCAAAAACCTCAATTTTTTTAGGGGAAGCACCTAAATTGATTTGAGCAGTGTCTCCAACAACGGAATCTTTTACAAAGGTGGATTCCATTTCCTTTACAGCGGTGGTTTGGGTCAACGGGCCAACGCTCGTTTCCGTAATTAAGAATGTAGTATCTTTTTGGCAGGAGTGGATTAATACAATACCAAAAAATAAGGCAATTACTCTGCTTGTCTTTTTCATAAAATTATCGAATCACTTTTTTTAATACCCCTAACACTCCCCTGATAAATGTGGCGCTCGTTAAAACCTTGACAACGGGGTTCATTCGGGTGCTCCTTCGGCTTGATGACCTTCGGCTTGTTGATTTTTCTTCTTTTTCTTTCTTGGCCTCTTTTTCGGCCTTTTCAATTTTTTCGGTAAGGATTTCGTAAGCGCTCTCACGATCGATTTCCTCATTATATTTTTTTATCAATTTGGAACTGTCCAACACATCCTTGATTTCGGAATCACTTAAAATATCCATGCGGCTCATGGGTGCCCGCATCATAGTGGCTGCCAATGGTGTTGGACGTCCTTTTTCGTCCAAGGCGGATATCAGCGCTTCACCGGTCCCCAAGGAAGTGAGTACTTCGGCAGTATCATAGAACTCAGAAATAGGATAGTTCTGCGCGGTAAGCTTAATTGCTTTTCTGTCCTTGGCTGTAAAGGCGCGGAGGGCGTGCTGTATTTTCAATCCCAATTGCGCCAAAACGTCGTCCGGCACATCGGTAGGATTTTGGGTCACAAAATAAATTCCGATTCCCTTGGAGCGTATCAACTTTACAATGCTTTCAATTTGATCTAATAACGCTTTGCTGGCATTATCAAAAATAAGGTGGGCCTCATCTATAAACAACACTAATTCTGGCCTGTCGCTATCCCCTTGTTCGGGAAAAGTGGAATAAATTTCGGCCAAAAGGCTTAGCATAAATGTGGAGAACAATTTTGGACGGTCTTGAATATCCGTCAAACGAATAATGTTCACGTAACCACGTCCATTTTCATCAATCCGAACCAAATCATCTACATCAAAAGATTTTTCACCGAAGAATATATCTGCACCTTGCTGCTCCAGTTCAATAATCTTCCTCAAAATGGTGCCGGTAGAACTTGTAGAGATACGGCCATATTCTTTTCGGAACTCCTCTTTTCCTTCGCCAGTGGCGTATTGTAATACCTTTTTAAAATCATTTAGGTCAAGAAGCGGAAGTTTGTTGTCGTCACAATATTTAAAAACTACCGCAACAATACCTTCTTGGGTAACACTAAGGTCCAAGATTCTGGAAAGTAAAACAGGGCCAAACTCAGAAACGGTAGCCCGCAAACGAACTCCTTCTTGTTCCGAGAGGGACATAATTTCCACAGGAAAGCCCTTTGCCTCAAAAGCGAGGCCTATTTTTTCTTGACGTTCATCAATTTTTGGGTGTCCAGGACTGGGTTGGGCAATACCGCTAAGGTCACCTTTTAGGTCCATGAGCAGCACAGGGATTCCCTTGTCGGATAGGTTTTCGGCCAATACCTGAAGGGTTTTGGTTTTTCCCGTTCCCGTTGCACCGGCGATAAGCCCGTGGCGATTCATTGTTTTTAGGGGAATTTTAATGTAGGCGTTGGTCATGGTCTCACCATCCAACATTCCGGCACCCACTGTAATGAAATCACCTTTCATGGCATACCCTTGCTCTATATGCTCAAAGAATTTTTCTTTGTTGCCCATCACGTTCAATTTGCGATAAAAATAGGGTAATTTTAAGCAAAACTAAAAACGAGATTATGAAACCTTTTCACTATGCACTGTTGTCAATTTTGATGTGTGGGGTTATGACCACTTCCTATGCACAAGAAAGTACGGAGATTATTTTCCATAAATCACACGAACCAAAAAAGCAAAGTGCTCCTTTTAGTGATGTGGTACAGGCGGGTAATATGTACTTTTTGGCCGGGCAGATAGGGATGGACCATACCACTCGAACACTTGTTGAAGGAGGGATTCAGGCAGAAACAGATCAAGCCATAAAAAACATTATGGATGTGTTGGCCCAACATGGAATGACCTTGGACAATGTGGTGAAATGCACTGTAATCTTGGCTGATATTGAAGATTTTGCGGCCTTTAATGAAGTTTATACCCAATATTTCACCAAAAAACCAGCTCGGACCACCTTTGCAGCGAAGGGGCTTGCAGCCAATGGCAGCATAGAAATTGATGTTATTGCCGTAAAATAGGTGAAACCATAGAAGAGGATTATCTTTGCACCATGGTAGAAGAAAATGTAATGGATTTGGTGGAAAAGGGCTTGATGCTACCCCTCATGGAAGAATTTTATACCATTCAAGGGGAAGGTTACCACAAGGGTACGGCTGCTTATTTTATAAGAGTGGGCGGATGTGATGTGGGTTGCCATTGGTGCGATGTAAAAGAAAGTTGGAATGCGGAAACGCATCCGCCTACATCCATTGATAGTATTGTGGCAAATGCCGAAAAATACTCTGATACTATTGTGATTACTGGAGGCGAACCACTTACTTGGGACATGGGGCCGTTGACCCAAGGCCTCAAGGAAAAGGGCATGACAATTCATATAGAAACTTCGGGAGCTTATCCATTGACCGGGGTGTGGGATTGGATTTGTCTATCTCCAAAGAAGAATAAACTTCCTGTGAGCGATATCTATAAAAAAGCCCAAGAATTAAAGGTTATCGTTTACAATAAGCACGACTTTATTTTTGCTGAGGAACAAGCCGCTCAGGTGGGGGAGGATTGCATTCTTTATTTACAACCCGAATGGAGTGTACGCGACAAAATGGTTCCACAAATTGTGGATTATGTGATGAAACATCCGAAATGGAAGGTTTCCCTACAGACCCATAAATATTTGAATATTCCTTAAGCTGTTGGTTAACGCCCCCCATATTTTTGAAGGTCCAATAGGCATTCTGGGCCAATTTCGGGAATGGACTCTAAACCTTTGGAGGCGTTTTGCTGCATTTGTTTGAGCAGGGATGCCCCGAATTCTATTTCGGCACGCATTAAACAACCATCTATATTACAATGGTTTTCTGCATCCACATCTTCATGATCGTTCACAGATTCGGTTGCCAAGTTAACTAACCCGAACAAATGTCCAAATTCGTGCAATAATGTGGCAGTTTCAATTTCTTCTGTTGTAATAGCGGTACTTCTACTGGCCATATCCTTAACAGTGGACTCATAAATAACCATAGAGGTGTTGCGGTATACTGCTCCCAAGGTTACCAGTTCACTGCTTTCTTCATCACCTTCGGATGGTGCATCGGCAAAATAAATGTGAATAGCCAAAGTTGAACCGTCATTATATTCGTCTCTATTCTCATTTTCAAGATCGACCACTTCCTGAAGCGTCAAACTATCTTCATTGGGTGAAGAGAGAGCGGAATATTTAAATTCTATATTTTGTTTATAGGTTCTTGCTATTAAAAAATCTTCAAAATTAGCTACGGCTCCTGCCGTGGGAGCAAATCCTGTTACATAATCAATTTCAATCAAAAGCTTATCATAATTATCGTTGGATAACAAATCTCTAGCCGATGCACCGGTGGCCAATAGATTTCCGGCCCTAAGGTTAGCGTTGGAATCGGATGAAGAAGTAAGGTCCGAATCTTTGGAACAACTCATCAATAATATAAAACCACATAAAGCGTAAAGAGCAATTTTTTTCATAGCAATGTAATAAGTAATAGAACGTTCCAGATCCGAAAGTATTATTCTTTTAACGTAAGCTTGGCTAAATAGTCGTAATGCTCACCCGACATTACACGTTCGCAATTAAAACCATTGGATTCACAGGCGTTTTGCAAAGTGTTGAAATCTACATAAATCCAATCAAAAGGTTTACTTTTTTTGCCTTTGTATTCCATGGTAAAAGCTACTTCGCCGTAATAGGTTCCATCGTTTGGAATCCAGTATCCGCCATCTTCGTCTTGTTCAAACATATAAATGATATCACTGGAATCCAATAAAATTTGACCATTTGACTGTAATAATGAGGACAAATGTTGTAAAAAACGACTTAAGTTGTTCAATTTTCCCGCCAATCCAATACCATTCATCAGTAAAAGTAAGGTGTCGTATTTTTCTCCTGAATAGTCCAGAATATCACTTAAAATGGTCGATTTCACTCCTCTTTTTTTACAAACGGCAATACATCCTTCAGAATTATCCAAGGCCGTGACCTCAATCCCTTTTTTTTGAAGGTACAACGCATGACTTCCTGCCCCGGCACCAATGTCCAAAACTTTTCCGCGCGCCAATTGGAGCGCTTCTTGTTCTATTTTGGGCATTTCATCAAACTTTCGGAACAAATAGGGAACAGGGATAATGTCTTCTTCATCTAAAGATGAATAGGTTTTTATGTCCTCTGTATATTGGCCATTTTGATAATCTTTTATGGCCAATCCAAAAACATCTGCCATAGTAAGGGATTGTTTGTGCAAAGGTGGGACTTTAATTGCATAGAAAGGTTTAAAATAGATAAGTTTGTGTTCTATGGATGAAATACTCAAGGATTTACCACAAAAGGCCAGGGAGAGACATTCCGAGAACAAAAAGTTTTTTACGAAGCTAAAAAAACGTCCTCCAAAAGACCTAGATTATACGATGCAGGAGTTGCACGATGCAGAGTTTGATAGGACTGATTGCCTTAATTGCGCCAATTGTTGCAAAACTACGGGACCTTTGTTCACCAACGCCGATATTGAACGAATAGCCAAACATTTTAAAATGAAGCCCTCCCAATTTATCGATGCATATTTAAGGGTTGATGAAGAAAATGATTATGTGCTGCAATCGGTTCCTTGCACATTTTTAGGGGATGATAATTATTGTTCCATTTATAATGTCCGACCCAAGGCCTGTCGTGAATTCCCGCATACGGACCGAAAAAAGTTCCAACAAATCACCAACCTTACCTTAAAAAATGTAGCTATTTGCCCAGCGGCATTCAACATTGTTGAAGAAATGAAAAAATCGATTAAATTTTAATGATTTGCTATATTTGAAGGAATGGAGCAGATCATTTCTTATTTTGAGACCATTCCCTCTTGGCATCGAAGCTTGATTTTGATAGGGGGAATTACTTTTTTTTGGATTTTGGAAGGTGTCGTACCCTTGTTTAACGTACCGTACAAAAAATGGAGACATTCCATTCCCAATTTCTTTTTAACATTAACAACGATCATAGTAAATTTTCCGTTAGCCTTTTTACTGCTGAAATCTTCCGATTGGGCCGTGGAAAACCAGTTTGGGATAATTAACTGGTTACCAGAAATGCCGTTATGGCTCTATGTGGTTCTTGGGGTAATGCTTCTGGATTTGATTGGTGCCTACGCAGCTCATTGGGTGGAGCATAAAGTAAAACCTCTGTGGATGGTTCATTTAGTGCACCATTCCGACCATAATGTCGATACAACCACCGCCAATAGACACCACCCTTTGGAAAGTTTGATCAGATATGTATTTACTTTGGCAGGTGTTATTATTGTTGGGGCGCCCATTGGAATCATCATGCTTTATCAGAGTTTGTCGGTCGTATTTTCTCAGTTTAACCATGCTAATATTCGTTTGCCCAAAAAGGTGGACAATGCCATTAGTTGGTTCATTGTGAGTCCGGATATGCATAAAGTACACCATCATTATCAATTGCCCTATACCGATTCCAACTACGGGAATATTTTCTCTATTTGGGACAGATTATTCGGCACCTATATGTTCATGGACCCCAAAGATATTGTCTATGGTGTGGATACGTTTCCCGATGAAAAGGAGAACAGCAGCATCAAAGGCTTGCTAAAACAACCTTTCCATAAATATCGAAGGCCTACTACTGAGGGTTAATCATAGATTAAATACTTTGTCCGTATTTTTTTAAAGCTTTCCAGGTCATCGTGCCACGTGGCTTTGATTTCTTCGTTGGTCATACCCTGTTCAATTTGTTTTTGAAGCAGGGGAGTGCCCGCGTGTTTGGTAAATCCACTCGTCAAAAAGAATTTAGACTTGTCCAAGGTGTTATAATAGGCATCAATGACCCATTTCATGGTCACCTCATGCATTCTTGGGGTTTTGGACAGATCACGGCCATAGCAAGTTTTGCCCTCCTCTTTTGGATATTTGGAGCCAAAATTGGGCTCGGGCACGTAGCTAAAATCATATTGGGTGCTATCCATAAACGATGCCCCGTAGCGTTGAAACTGAAACTCGGTTCCACGCCCAGCATTTACATTGGTGCCTTCAAACAATCCTAAACTAGGGTATAGGGTGATTGATGTGTCGTTCGGTAGGTTGGGAGAGGGTCGAATAGGTAAATGATATTCAGAATCGTGGGTATAGTTTTCCAATTCTATAACGGTTAAATTCGCTTTGCTGTCATTTTCCAACCATCCCTCGCCATTGAGCATTTTTGCATATTCACCCATGGTCATGCCATAAACAAGGGGAATCGTGTTCATGCCCAAATAACTGGTATGTTCTTCCATCATGGTGGGGCCATCCACATAATGTCCGTTGGGGTTTGGCCTATCCAAAACAACAAGGGAAACATTGTTTTCAGCGCAGGCTTCCATCACTAATTGTAGCGTAGCAATAAAAGTATAGAATCTTACTCCCACATCTTGAATATCAAAAACAATAACATCCAACCCACTCAGCTGATCTTTGGAAGGTTTTCGGTTTTTACCATAAAGAGAAATAATAGGCAATCCTGTTTGGGTATCCACGCCATCTTTTACGTGTTCTCCAGCATCTGCGGTGCCTCGAAACCCATGTTCTGGAGCAAAAACTTGCATTACATCCATACCTTCAGAAAGTAAGGAATCCACCAAATGTGTATGTCCATTTTCTTTAAAAATAACACTTGTAGGGTTGGCTACAACACCTACTTTTTTTTCTTTTAAAAGAGGTAGGTAAATTTCGGTTCGGTTTGCTGCCACTTTAATGGGAGCAGGTGCCTCGATTGTGGGTTCTGAAGTAGAAAAGGTTTCTTTTTGCTGTCCCTTGCACGAGGTAAACACCAAAAACAACAATAAAACTGTACTTTTGAAAATAGATAAAATGGGCATTCGTTGAATTTAGAATTATTTATTGCCAAACGCCTTGTTACAGGGAAGGAACATAAAATTAGTATTTCCGCCCCGATAATAAAAATTGCCATCGCCGCGATTGCGATAGGTGTTGTTATGATGCTCATTGCCATTGCAACGGGAGTTGGCCTAAAAAACAAAATACGCGAAAAGGTCGCTGCCTTTAACGGTCATATCCAAATCTCAAATTTCGACAACAATAACTCTGAGGTTTCCTTGATGCCCGTTTCCATTAATCAGGATTTTTACCCCGAATTTCAGGATGTGGAAGGGGTGAAACACGTACAAGCGGTAGCCACCAAAGGTGGGATTATCCGAACAGCAGATACATTTGAAGGGATGCTCGCCAAAGGCGTAGGAACGGATTACGATTGGAGTACTTTTAAAGAGTATCTGGTTGATGGTAGGTTGCCTGACTACAGCGGAAAACTAAACGAGGAGGTGTTGGTTTCTAGTTTGATGGCCAATCGGTTGCAGTTAAAAGTGGGAGATTCTTTCTTTTCTTTTTTTCTAAAGGACGGGGATGCCTCCAAACCACCCAATAACCGCAAGTTCAAAATCGTAGGTATTTACGACAGTGGTTTTGAAGAGTTTGACGAAACCTATGTATTTGTAGATATCCGCCACATCCAACGTATGAACAAATGGGAAGAAAACCAGATAGGAAATTTTGAAGTTTTTTTGGATGATTTTGACCAAATTGACCAAAAAAGCAATGAGATTTATAATAGTACTTTGTCCATTTTAGATACCCAAAACATCAAAAGCAAGTACTACCGTATTTTTGAATGGATCGGTCTTTTTGATTTTAATATTGCCTTGATCATCGGCATTATGATCATAGTTGGAGGCATCAATATGATTACGGCTCTGCTCGTACTTATTTTAGAGCGAACCCAAATGATAGGAATTTTAAAAGCACTGGGTTCTGCCAATTGGAGCATTCGAAAGGTTTTTTTGTACAATGCGGCCTACCTTATTGCCATTGGGCTCTTTTGGGGCAACTTAATAGGACTTGGGGTTATATTTCTTCAGGATAGATACAGAATGTTCAAGTTTCCGAATCCCGAAGAATACTATATCGATTATATTCCTGTCCACATGGATTTGCCCACCATCTTACTTTTAAATATGGGGGTAATGTTACTGTGCTTGTTAATGCTTTTGATTCCATCGTACATCATTACGAAAATCACCCCGGTAAAAGCCATTCAGTTTGAGTAGAACTTGCTGGTCGTGCTGGGTTTATCAATCTAAAATTGATAACTTGGGACACAAAATAACCCACCATGACATTTAAATATTACTCAACCTTAGTTGCTTTAATTCTTACTGCATCCATATCAGCACAGAAACTTTCACGAACCGAAAAAAAGATTGTTTCCACCATTGAAAAAAACAATGCCGAAGCCATCGGCTTTCTGGAAAAGGTAGTGAACATTAACAGCGGTACCCTAAATGCCGAAGGTGTTAAAAAAGTGGGTATGGTTTTTAAAGATGCCTTTGATGATATCGATTTTGAAACGACATGGATAGAAATGCCGGCTGAAATGAACCGTTCCGGTCATCTATTTGCAGAGACTTCTGGAACAAAAGGCAAAAAACTGTTGCTCATTGGTCATTTGGATACCGTTTTTGAAGAAGACAGCCCTTTCCAAACTTTTGAAATGGTAAACGACAGCATCGCCCATGCCCCAGGAGGTAACGATATGAAAGGTGGTGATGTAATTGTGCTATATGCCCTTAAAGCATTATCGGATAATGGCCTGTTGGATAATGCACAGATTATTGTGGCATTTACCGGTGATGAAGAGAGTACAGGTAAACCCTTGTCCATAAGTAGAAAGGATTTGATTGATGCTGCCAAAAGAAGTGATATTGCCCTTGGCTTTGAAACCTCCACAGGGTTTAACTATGCCACTGTTGCCAGAAGGGGTGCTTCTGGATGGGCAGTGGAAGTTGAGGGAAAACGTGCCCACTCTTCCGGAATTTTTAGCGAAGGAACTGGAGCGGGAGCCATTTTTGAGATGTCAAGAATTCTTTACGAGTTTTATACCGATGTTAAAGGTGAGGATTTGTTGACTTTCAACCCCGGTGTATTGCTTGGCGGTACCTTTGTAAATTATGATGAAATGACCAGCAAGGGGGATGCCTTCGGAAAAACCAATGTTGTTGCTCAAAAAGCGATGGTTAAAGGTGGGCTTCGATTTATATCCGAAGAGCAAAAAGAACGAGCCAGAACCAAAATGAGGGAAATAGTTGCCAATAATCTTCCTAAAACTTCAGCAACTGTAAGTTTTACGGATAGCTACCCGGCCATGCAACCTACAGAAGGCAATCTTGAACTGTTGAGTACTTTGAATGAGGTAAGCCTGGATTTGAAGCAAGGTGAAGTTTTGGCATACGATCCTGGAAGAAGAGGAGCGGCCGATGTTTCCTTTGTTGCCGAATATGTGGATGGGTTGGATGGATTGGGCACCATGGGTTCCAACGCCCATACGCCACAAGAAACAGTCAACCTGAATACCATCGAAGAATTGACCAAGCGTACAGCAATCTTGATTTACCGATTGATAAACACAAAATAATGGTTACACTTAAAAGTGAAAATGCAAAAGTAAGGATTGATGCAGGTGAGTTAGTGAGCTTTGTGGTCAATGGTCATGAGTTTATCCACCAAAAGGGAAGCCCGGGATGGGGAAGTGCCGATACTGAAATGTTTCCCATTATTGGGCCGGTCAATGAGGCTGGGTTTAGGGTTAAAACCCCAAAAGGAGATGCTGTACAAGATCAGCACGGACATTTGCGCCAAATGGAATATCAGTTGGAGTCTCAAACCGATACTTCTGCGATTTTTGCAAAGCAATACCAATCAGGAACTGAAATTATCAATTCAAAATTTCCAGAAAAATCCACTGAAGAAGCACTTACATGGCCTTATGATTTTAGGTTTGAAAAGTCCTTTTTACTCAAGGAAGATGTTTTGGAAATCAATTTTAAAATCACTGGTGAACAAGGAATGCCATTTATGTTGGGATATCACCCTGCATTTAAACTGCACTCAAAATCACCAATACTCGTGACTAAGGACAAAGAGATTGCTCTGGATGAGGTTTTGGCCGTTGGGAGTCGAGCACTTCAAGTGTTGGATTGTACTTCCATCACATTAAAAGATGAAAAGGAAATCACCATAGAGACCGAAGGATTTGGAAATTTTATGTGTTGGACCGAGGTGCGGAACATGGTCTGTATTGAACCAATTTCGTTTTATCCTTATGCCGTTAAACAAAAGGATTTGTATCAAGGATTTCAGCAATTGGATAGATCGGCACAATTTAAAGTAGTCTTGAAGTCAGAAGCATAACTTTGCCCGAATTTAAGGAGTAAGGACTTGAATTTTGTTATGCTTCAAAAGATACTGAGTTAAAATACTTTCGGTTTCAACTGTATGTTTTTGTGGTGTGATAAAAGCTTCTACATCCTCTAGGCTGGATATTTCAATATCGGTATCAATAAAACCAAAACCTTTGTAGATTCCATCCGCTATTAATACCACCGCACTTTCATTCGCGTCTCTACCTTTTTCCTTGATGATACGAACCTCAGAAGCCAACAGCTTCATATGGGTAATCGCCTCTTCAACTTTTTGGTTGTAATCTTCCACGGCTTCTTTTCCTCTACAAATTCCTTCACATGTGTTTATTTCATGATGGGAGCAAGCTGTGTTGGTTTGTTGTAAATGGCAATATCGTGGACAGAGCGAAAAACTTTTGCACACTTCTTCCAGATATGCTCGGCATTCCGTTTGATTGTGGATAATTTTTAATGGATTGGGAACTCCTTTAATCGTGTTATACGCTAGGTGCATAATTCCATTTCTGTCTTCGTAGGCAAAAATAGCGTATTGTCTTCCTGTTCTTTTTTGGGCGCGGTTATAGGGGGGGAACAATCTTTTTATTTCAGCGGATTCCATTAGTAAGGCTATCAATTCACTGCCAGCTAACTTAAAATCAATATTGGCTGTTTCACTGCACATTTGTATTTCTTTTCGACTCTTGTCATAAAAATGGCCAAGCACCCTTTTTTTAAGGTTGATAGCTTTCCCTACATAAATAATCTCCCCTTTTTGGTTCATAAAATAATAGATGCCTGGTTTTTGGGGAATGTTGTCAAATACGGATTTTGGCAAATGGGGCGGAAGAGTGGCTTCTTGGCTTCGGGCATTCAAAAACTTTTTGAATACGTCCTCTGATTCAGGTTTGTTCAAAAGTTGTTCAAATAAAAGCACAGTGGCATGTGCATCTCCTCTAGCGCGGTGACGGTCCACCAATGGAATTTGAACCGCAGAACATAATTTCCCCAAACTGTAGGAGCGGAGACCGGGTATTAATTGACGTGATAAGCGCACCGTACAGAGTTTTTTTCGGGTAAAATCAATTCCAATTTGCCGAAACTCTTCTTTAATGACACCATAATCAAAATTAACGGAATGGGCCACAAAAATGCAGCCTTCGGTAATGCTTTGTATGGTATCGGCTATCTCATGAAATACAGGAGCATTTTGTACCATTTGATCGTCAATCCCCGTGAGCCCCGTAATAAAGTAGGGGATGGGACTTTGTGGATTCACCAAGGATGTGAATTCGTCCACAATTTGACCCCCATCATATTTAAAAATGGAGATTTCGGTAATCTTGTTTCCTTTGATTCCGTTACCTGTGGTTTCTATGTCAATTATGGTGTACAAACTGTGAATTAAGAATAGCGATTGAAATTATGGATAAAGTTTTCAGCATCCAAAAGCTTTGCTCCATTTGAATTAAAATTGATTGCGATATTGCGTTGGGGTACAATGTTTGAACGCTTTAAACTTTCGGTTGAAATTGGCAATGTTGTTAAAACCACATTGCTCAGCAATAACGGCAATGGCCAATTCTGGGTTTTTAATAATAAGTTTACAGGCGTTTTCGATGCGTATTTCAATCAAAAATTGAAAAAAGGTCTTGTTTGTTCGTTTTTTAAAGTATCTACAAAAAGCATTTTTGCTCATATTGGCCTTTTCTGCTATTTCATCCAAAGTGATGGGGTCTTGATAGTGTTCCATTACATAATCATAGACTTTGCTCATTCGCTTTCCCTCATCATCCGTATAACTTTTTCGATAAACAAAGGAAGAAAGTGGGGTGGTTTTGGATTTGTTGATTTGATTGATGATCATCAACAGCGATGCAATTTGCTCTACTTTGTTTTGATGGGACAGTGCATGGAACAAAGGGATTATATTTCTTTTCCTAGAATGAATCAACATGCCGAATTCTGATTTATCAAAGAAATTTTGGATAGATGATAGGTCGGTGAGCCGGAAAAAATCCTTGCCAAAGGAATCCTGGTCAAAAAATAGGGTGTGCATCAAAGATTCTTCTTTAATTCGAGTGTCACTTCGGAACACGTGGGGAATAAAACTTCCAATCACCAGAATATCTCCTGCTTTGTACTCATTGATACTGTCTCCAACAATAAGGGAGCCAGCCCCCTTTTCCACATAGCTTATTTGGATCTCCCCATGTTGGTGCAATTGGTCATAAAATACCTGTTCCCGATCTATTTGATATACGAGAGCCTCATTTTTGGGTTTGGGTATTTTAAAGGGGAGTATCTTCATATATGATTCTAAATTATTTGGAAAAATAATTATATAGCTAAATTAAGGTAATATAGTATTATAATAGGCTAATAATTGTATAAAAGATAGTGTGGTGCTCTTCGTAATTTTAGGTAGAAATAATTTAACAAGATTATGATAAAATGGGAGGGCGTAATGCCTGCTGTAACAACTAAGTTTACGAGTGACGATACATTGGACCTTGCAATGTTCGAAAAGAACATCAAGGCACAAATTGATGCCGGGGTACACGGTATAATCCTAGGAGGTACTTTGGGAGAGGCCAGTACCTTGGAGCGAGATGAGAAAGAGACTTTGATAAAAAAGTCCTTGGAATTAACAGATGGTAAGATTCCGGTAATAATGAATGTGGCGGAACAAAGCACCAAAGGAGCGATTGAAGCGGCTCAACAGGCCGAAAAATTTGGTGCACAAGGGTTAATGTTGCTCCCCCCCATGCGTTACAAATCAACAGATTACGAAACCGTTGCTTATTTTAAAGCCGTAGCAAACAGCACATCATTGCCCATTATGCTGTACAACAACCCTGTAGATTACAAGATTGAGGTTACCTTGGACATGATGGAAGAATTACTTGAGTGTGATAACATTCAAGCCATAAAGGAATCTACTCGAGATATTACCAATGTTATTAGAATTCAGAACAAATTCGGTGACAGAATAAAAGTTTTTACGGGAGTGGATACGCTCGGATTGGAAAGCTTGGTCATTGGAGCAGTTGGCTGGGTAGCTGGTCTGGTTTGTGCTTATCCTGCAGAGACCGTTGCCATTTATGAGTTGGTAAAAGCAGGAAGAATAGAAGAGGCTCTCAAGATTTATAGATGGTTTATGCCACTGTTGGAGTTGGACATCAGCCCACAATTGGTTCAAAATATAAAATTGGCTGAGGTCGCTACAGGAATCGGAACCGAAAATGTACGAGCTCCTCGGTTACCTTTGCAGGGTGCAGAACGGGAGAGAGTATTAAAGGTGATTGAGACTGCAATGAAAAACAGACCGGAACTTCCGGATTATAAAAATATAAATAGTGTAGTATGATTACAGGTAAAAACTGTATTGGAGGACAATTTAAGTCCGATGGGTCAATTGAGTTCAGAACGATAAATCCAAAGGAGAGCGTAGAGAATCCAACAGTGTTCCTAGAGGCCACAAAAGATGAAATTGACACAGCTGCTGAGCTTGCTTGGACAGCATTTAAAATATTCCGAAAAATCCCAGGTAAACAAAGAGCAGATTTTTTGAATACCATTGCCGATGAAATATTGGCTTTGGACAAGGAGCTTGTGGACATGTATATGCTGGAATCCGGATTGCCGGAAGGGCGAGCCGTTGGGGAAAGAGGAAGGACGGTTTTTCAATTACGTTCCTTTGCCGAACTTGTTTCCAATGACGATTGGCGTGAAAATACTTTTGATGCCGCTCAACCCGATAGAAAACCAATGCCAAAGGATGATTTGAGAAAAACAATGATTCCGTTGGGCCCCGTGGCCGTTTTTGGCGCCAGTAATTTTCCGTTGGCCTATTCTACGGCAGGGGGGGATACCGCAAGTGCCTTAGCTGCGGGCTGCCCAGTGATCGTAAAGGGACATCCCATGCATGCAGGAACTAATGAGTTGGTGGCTTCGGCCATTGTAAAGGCGGCCGAAAAAACAGGAATGCCAAAAGGCGTTTTTTCCAGTATTAACGGGAATGTAAAGGCTGGAGTGGATTTGGTGAACCATCCAAAAGTTAAGGCTGTTGGTTTTACAGGCAGTATTGGTGGAGGAAGAGCACTCTTTGATTTGGCTGCCAAGCGAGATGAACCTATACCTGTTTTTGCGGAAATGGGAAGTATAAACCCGGTGATTATGACGGCAAATGCCATTTCTAAACGAGGAAGTGAACTGGCAAAAACCTATGCCGGTTCCATTACTTTGGGTACAGGTCAATTCTGTACAAATCCAGGACTCTTGTTAACAGTGAAAACTGATGATACAGAGGTTTTTATTCAAGAATTGGCCAAAGAAACCATCGCCATTGCCCCGCAGACTATGCTTCACCCGAACATAAAGAAAGGATATCAGAAAAAAGGCGAGGATGTCATTTCGCAAGATGGCGTTGAGGTAGTTGGCGAATACAAAGGTGATTTGGAACCAAATGATGCAGCTTCAATTATTGCTAGCGTGTCAGGCGAAGCATTTTTGAAAAACCCTAAAATGCACCAAGAAGTTTTTGGACCTTTTTCAATGGTGGTTCAATGTAAGGATGAAGCAGAGCTCATCCAGATTATTGATGGATTGGAAGGGCAATTGACAGGAACTCTCATTGCCGAAACGGATGATGATTTAGATCTGGCAGAGATTGTGGAATCTCTTCAGAATAGAGTAGGAAGGATTATTTATAATGGAGTGCCTACAGGTGTGGAGGTATGTCCATCAATGCAACATGGTGGACCTTACCCGGCATCTACGGATTCGAGATTTACAGCAGTGGGAATTCATTCCATAAAACGTTGGGTAAGACCAATAAGTTATCAATCGTTCCCCAAGGAATTATTGCCGGATCATTTAAAAAAATAGCGAGTGGCCAGAAAAACATTTTTTTGTGTAGATGCCCATACCTGTGGAAATCCAGTAAGGGTAGTTGCTGGTGGAGGACCTAATTTGGTTGGTGAGAACATGAGCGAAAAACGTCAGCACTTTTTAAAAGAGTATGATTGGATTCGCCGGGGATTGATGTTCGAACCTCGTGGTCATGATATGATGAGCGGAAGCATTTTGCTGGCACCACATGATTCCGAAAATGATTTTGCCATACTTTTTATTGAAACCTCAGGTTGTTTGCCCATGTGTGGTCATGGAACCATTGGTACTATTACAGTGGCCATTGAAGAAGGGCTTATTGTACCGAAAACTCCAGGAAAGATTAGAATGGAAACTCCTGCTGGTCTAGTTGAAATCGAATATCAATTAACCGGTAAAAAAGTGGATTGGGTAAAATTGATCAATGTGAAATCTTATTTGGCAGCAGAAAACTTAAGGGTGGAATGTCAGGAATTGGGAGAAATCACTTTTGATGTGGCCTATGGTGGAAATTATTACGCCATTGTAGATCCCCAAAAGAATTTTACCGGATTGCAAGACTATTCGGCAGGTCAAATTATTCAATATTCACAAGTGGTCCGAAAAAAAATAAATGAAAAGTACCCCGATATGTTTGTTCACCCGGAAAATTCGACCATAAGGGATGTAAGCCATATAATGTGGACAGGTGAACCCTTGGATGATTCTTCGTCTGGGAGAAATGCCGTTTTTTATGGGAAGAAGGCCATAGACCGTTCCCCCTGCGGTACTGGGACTTCTGCGCGGATGGCCCAATTATATGCAAAAGGAAGATTAAAGAAAAACGAACCCTATGTGTACGAAAGTATTATCGGTAGCAAGTTCGTGGGTAAAGTAGAGGAAGAAACCATTTTGGATGGAAAGCAAGCCATTATTCCAAGTATTCAAGGGTGGGCACAAATAACGGGCTATAATAATATTATAATTGATGACGACGACCCTTATGCCCATGGTTTTCAGGTGTTGTAGCAATCAATAAAAAAAGTATGGGATTGTAATTGATGCTGTACTCTTGAGATAATTAGTATGAAACCAATTAAAGTAATTATTGCGACACTATTTTTACTCGTTTGCTTCACAAACATGGTTCAGGCACAAAGTGAGGAGGAAGAGGTGGTACAAAAGGAAAAAACAGAAGAAGATCTTCCCACTTTTGACCCTCATATTCCTCAGCTCTACAACAAGTACCTGATCAATGTTGCCGATATTGAAGTCGAAACTGCATTGGGGGATTTGCCACGATTGCCACGTTTTGTTGAAGGAGAGTATAGGAATGGTGTAAAAGGCCCAAAAGTAAGGGTAATTTGGCCTTCACCAATAGATAATTCCGAAGTATCAAAAGCTGGAAACTATGTGGTAACAGGTCAGGTTGCAGGTACCAACTTTCAACCCAAAGCGAAAGTAACGGTAATATCAAATAGGAAATCGAATACTCCCAGCCTTATACTTGACGTATTTGGTTTGGACCAAGTTTCGCTCGATAACGATGCAGATGGGGAGCAAACAAAATTCATCCAAAATAGAGACAAGTTTATAAATACACTAGCTAATACCAATCCTGACTCCTTTTTATACATGTTCCGAAATGCCTTTGGCCAGGAACAGCCCGAGGGAGCAAAACCATTGGGCGTATGGGACAGTCAAGAAACCAAACTACGGGGGCATGCTACGGGTCATTATTTAACTGCCATTGCCCAAGCCTATGCCAGTACCTCTTATAATAAGGCTTTGCAGGCCAACTTTGCCAATAAAATGGATTATATGGTGGAAGTGCTGTATGGGCTTTCCCAAATGTCTGGACGTTCTGCGAACACTGGTAGTGATTATGAAGCTGACCCGACAGCAGTCCCTTTTGGTCCAGGCAAGTCAACCTACGATTCCGATTTGAGTGAAAAAGGAATCCGAACCGATTATTGGAACTGGGGTAAAGGCTTTATAAGTGCCTACCCGCCAGACCAATTTATCATGTTGGAAAAAGGGGCAGTTTATGGAACACAGCCCACCCAAATTTGGGCGCCCTATTATACTTTGCACAAAATTTTGGCTGGGCTAATGGACATTTACGAGGTCAGTGGAAACAAAAAAGCTTTGGAAATAGCCAAGGGAATGGGTGATTGGGTGTATGCCCGATTGAGCCAAGTGCCCACTGATACCTTGATCAGTATGTGGAACACCTACATTGCAGGAGAATTTGGTGGTATGAATGAAGCCATGGCCCGTTTGGACCGAATTACAGACGAACCAAGATACCTTAAAGTGGCACAATTGTTCGATAACATCAAAATGTTTTTTGGAGATGCGGAACACTCCCATGGATTGGCCAAGAATGTTGATTCCTTCCGTGGTTTGCATGCCAACCAGCACATACCACAGATTATGGGTGCGCTTGAAATATATCGTGATTCGGAATTGCCAGAATATTATCAAGTGGCCGATAACTTCTGGTATAAGGCCAAGAATGATTATATGTACAGTATTGGAGGAGTAGCCGGGGCAAGAAATCCAAAAAATGCAGAATGTTTTATTGGTCAGCCCGCTACGTTGTACGAAAATGGGTTTTCATCAGGAGGACAAAATGAGACCTGCGCCACATACAACATGCTAAAACTCACCAAAAACTTGTTTCTTTTTGATCAACGCACCGAATTGATGGATTATTACGAGCGTGGCTTGTATAACCATATTCTTGCTTCAGTAGCTGAGGAAAGTCCTGCAAACACCTATCACGTACCATTGAGGCCAGGTTCTGTTAAGCGATTTGGAAATGCCGATATGAGCGGCTTTACCTGCTGCAATGGCACCGCTCTGGAGAGTAATACCAAGTTTCAAAACTCCATTTATTTCAAAAGCAAGGATGACAAGGCACTTTATGTTAACCTTTTTGTGCCCTCAACGTTAAAATGGACCGAGAAGAACATTACTGTAGAGCAAAAAACTGCTTTTCCGAAAGCAGACAATACTCAATTGATTGTTAAGGGAATGGGGGAATTTGATTTGAACATTAGGGTACCGCAATGGGCGACCAAAGGTTTTTTTGTGAGAGTGAACGGTAAACCAGAAAAAGTGGAAGCTGTACCTGGTACCTATCTTACTTTAGACCGTAAATGGAAAGATGGTGATGTGATTGATTTGGAAATGCCCTTCCAGTTCCATTTGGATCCCGTGATGGACCAACAGAATATCGCAAGCCTTTTTTATGGTCCTGTATTGTTAGTGGCGCAGGAGTCCGAGGTGCGAAACGGATGGCGCAAAGTAACCTTGGACGCCGAGGATATCGGAAAAACAATCAAAGGTGACCCTGAAACATTGCAATTTACTATAGATGGTGTAGTTTTTAAACCATTCTACGAAACCTATGGGCGCCATTCGGTGTATCTGGATGTAAGCCTTGAGTAAAATAGGTGCTATCAAACCAGAAAAATACAAAACCATTCACTGCCTTTGGGTAGTTTCAAAAACAACTTAATATGAGCAAAATAGCGTTGAAAAGAATTGGGATTATTATTATACTATTAGTTGGTGCCATGGCTACTGCCCAGACCAGCAAGATGGCTGATGTAATAGATGAATTTAGAGCAGATACCAGAGGGCTGCGACACATTTACATTATGGAGGAGTCGGAAGAATACTATCAGCGTTTTTCTACATTCTATGATAGTTGGATGAATAAATTGGACGCTATGGATTTTAATTCTCTTTCTCAGCAGGAGAAAGTGGATTATATACTGTTAAAGAATTCAGTTGCAAAGGGAGATTACTTTTTAAATCAGGATTTTGAAAAGTTTAAGGAGGTTTCGGATGTTGCCAATTTTGCAAAAACAATGTTGCCATTTATCCAGCAAAGGCGAAGAGGTAAAAAACCTGATGCTAAAATGTTGGCCCAAAGGATGCAGAATGCTTCAAAAGTTCTTGACGAACAGATGACAACAAGAAAAGAGGAACCATTCAAGGATTGGCAAACGGCCGATAAAGCTTCGTCTATTGTACTTTCATTTCAAAAGGGATTAAAGAACGCATATGAGTTTTATTATAGTTATGATCCGGATTTTACTTGGTGGGTAGACCAACCGTACAAGGCTCTTGATAAAAAAATGACCGAATATGCCGAGTTTCTAAAGGAGAATTATTCGCAGAATAGTATAAAGGATGATGGTAGTGGTATTGTTGGGAAACCTATAGGAAAGGAAGCTTTACTGGAAAGTTTGGCCATGGAATTTATTCCATATACCCCCCAGGACCTTATAAAAGTAGCTGAAGAGCAATTTGCATGGTGCAAAAGTGAAATGATCAAAGCTTCCCGTGAGTTGGGTTATGGTGATGATTGGAAAGCTGCACTGGAACATGTAAAGAATACCTACGTGCCTGCAGGCGAGCAACCGGAGGCCATTATGGATCTATACACCCAATCGGTGGATTTTATTGAGGAACGTGATTTGATTACTCTTCCCGAGCTGGCCAAGGAAACCTGGGGCATGGAGATGATGAGCGCCGAGCGACAAAAGGTCAGTCCTTTTTTCTTGGGAGGTAGGGACATCATTATATCGTATCCTACCCAAGAAATGGACCACGACGATAAAATGATGAGTATGCGCGGAAATAATCCCAATTTCTCTAGGGCGACGGTTCATCATGAGCTTTTGCCTGGTCACAATTTGCAATATTTTATGACTAGCAGGCACAAACCTTACCGAAATGCTTTTTATACTCCTTTTTGGACAGAGGGTTGGTCACTATACTGGGAAATTATTCTTTGGAACAAGGAATTTCCTCAAACCCCGGAGCAAAAATTAGGAATGTTATTTTGGAGAATACATCGGTGCGCTCGAATTATTTTCTCATTAAAGTTTCATTTGGGCGAAATGACACCACAAGAATGTATCGATTTATTGGTTGATGAAGTAGGGCATGAGTATGCCAATGCCGAAGCCGAGGTCAGGAGGTCTTTTACTACGAATTATCCACCCCTGTACCAATTGGCCTATATGATGGGAGGGTTACAATTTTATGCGCTAAGGCATGAGATGTTAGACAAGGGATGGACAGAAAAACAGTTCCACGACAGAGTAATGCACGAGGGGCGAATGCCCATAGAAATGTTGCGCGCATTGTTACAAGACCTTCCCCTAAATAAAAACTATAAGACCAAGTGGAAGTTTTCCACCGAGTTTAATTAAGGTAGTTCCGCCAAAACCTAAACCGAAGTAGAGGAAATTGAACAGCGGGTTTATAGTTTAAAGATAAACCCGTCTTCCTCAACTTTTTTCTCATACTTCTCTTTGTCAAAAATGTAGAGATAGGCTCCTTTTCGGGAAACACTCATGTCTTTTTCATCAAGTTTGACAAGAACATCCAAAGAGTTGATTTTGTTGATGAAGTTTCGTTTGTCTAACTTTTTGTCCAAAATAGATTCGTATAAGTTCTGAAGCTGCCTCATAGTAAACTTTTCAGGTAACAGTTCAAAACCAATTGGTTTGGTCAACGCTCTTCTTCTTAATCGGGCTTTTGCCTTTCGCACCATTTCATTGTGGTCAAAAATCAGGTCAGGTGCATCTTTAATATCAAACCAGTGGGCCGAGTCTATTTGTATCCCATCAAAACGGTGGCTGTCCACATCAATTAATGCATAATAAGCAACGGAGATAGTTCGCTGGCCAGGGTCCCTGTCAATTTCACTATAGGTATGAAGTTGTTCCAGATAAATATCGTTCAACCCGGTCAATGTTTCCAAGACACGTACGGCTGCTTCGTCCAAGTCTTCATTTTTCTTAAGGAATCCACCAATAAGGGACCATTTGCCTTTTTCTGGTTCAAAATTTCTTTTGATCAATAAGATCTTGAGGTTTTCTTTGTCGAAGCCAAAGATGATACAGTCGACAGCCAGTAAAACCTGATCTTCCTTTTGATAATAATTAAGATGCATATTAGGGTTTTCTGACACCTTCAAGTCTTCTTCCAACATTTTAATAAGTATATAAAATCCTAAAACAAAAATATAAACAATTATCTAATAGAGCATCCCTGAGAAATATTTATAAGTGTTAAAAATACATTTTTTTAACGAAAAGTTTGCAAATCCAGTATTTGTTTTATTTCTTTATATGTGTAAAATGCACACTTAAAACAAAATAAACTAAACAAAATGCTGAAAAACAAACAATTACAGGCGGAGAGGCTGTGGTTTCCTAAAAAACCTTGGATGCTTTTTATGTTCTCTCTCTTCCTTGGGCTGCAAATAAATGCTCAAGATGTGAAAACTGTTTCTGGTACAGTATCCGATTCTGGTACTGGAACACCAATTCCCGGTGCCAATGTTATCGTTAAAGGAACCACAAATGGTACGGTGACTGATTTTGATGGTAACTACACTATCGAGGCATCTTCTAATGACATATTGGTATTTAGTTACGTAGGATTCAGATCTCAAGAAATTGAAGTGGGCGAACGCACCACAATCAACCTCGCCATGATTGAAGACGTATCCACACTAGATGAGGTCGTGGTGGTCGGATATGGTTCCCAAAGGAAGGAAGACCTTACAGGCGCGGTAAGTTTGGTCGATCCCGAAGAAATGACCAAACAAGCCACAAATGATGTTACCCAAATGATGCAAGGGCGTGTTGCAGGGGTATCTATTACTTCCGATGGTCAACCAGGTGCAGCGCCAAGCGTGCGTATTCGAGGTGTAGCTACTTTTGGTATAGGAGCCAGCGCAGAGCCCTTATATGTAGTTGATGGTGTTCCCATTGATGGAATTAGAGATATTAACCCTAATGATATTGAGTCTGTTCAAGTACTGAAAGATGCATCTGCCGGTGCTATTTATGGTAACAGAGCAGGTAATGGGGTAATCATTATCACTACAAAATCTGGTAAAAGGTCTCAAAAGGTGAGTTTTAGTCTTTCATCATATTTTGGAATACAAAACATAACACAGAAACTTCCACTTCTGGATAGAGTGGGTTATCAAACCATTAATAGAGAGTTGATAAATAACGGTGGAAATACAGTTCCAATACCTACAGGGAATGATCCTGACTCGCCCGATTTTATTGATGATATTGATACGGATTGGCAGGAAGAAGGTTATGTTACAGGTTTCATCCAAAATCATAACTTTAATGTAACCGGTGGTACTGAGAGCACCAAATATTTTATGTCCCTGGATTATTTGGAGAATGAAGGTACGCTGGTAGGGCAAGGTCCAAATTATGAGCGTTATTCTTTTAGGGTTAATTCGGAAGCAGAATTTGGTAAATTCACAGTAGGTGAAAATCTCTTTTTTGTACGTTCGGATGAGAATCCCTTATTTGACACGGCTACGATTAATTTACCTGGTGGAAGACCGACATTGGTGAATGACTTGCTTCAAGCTGCACCAACTATTCCAGTAAACGACCCAAATCGCTTAGGTGGATTTGGTGGTGCAAATTCTGTAATACATCAATCAATAACACTTAATGTACCTGGTATAAATACCTTGATTGATAACCAATCAAAAGTAAACAGATTAAATGCTAACCTGTACTTAAGTTACGAGCCAATTGACGGACTGGTTTTAAAATCCAGTGCATCATACAATACTACTAATATTGAGGGTCAACTATTTGTTCCAGAATATGATTTGGGTTACTTTTTTCCGAATCCTTTGGCCCAGTTACGTGTAGTAAATACTAGTATTGACCGATTTTTGATTGAGAACACGGCCAATTATACCAAAGAGTTTGACAAGCATAATCTATCCGTATTAGTTGGACAAACGTACCAAAAAGATAATTTTAGAGCTATTACGACCGTGGGTGGAGGTTTGACAGAGCCTTATATCTTAAACTTAGAAAATGCCACCGAATATAGTGTTTTCGATAACATCCAAGAATCGGCATTATATTCCTTTTTAGGTCGTGTAAACTATTCTTTTAACGATAAATATTTCATTACAGGTAACCTTAGATATGACGGTTCATCTAGGTTCAATCCTGATGTTCGGTACGAAGTTTTTCCATCAGTCTCCGCGGCTTGGAAAATACACAACGAATTTGATTTACCAGACTTTATAAGAAGCCTTAAATTAAGAGGTGGTTGGGGTGAAGTTGGTAACCAAGAAATCGGAAATTATCTTTACCAAAGAACCGTAAACAGGGGTATTCCTTACCAATTCTCTGGAGGGCCGACTGTTGTGGGTGCGGCTGTAACCCAGCTTATTGATGAGGATATCAAGTGGGAAACACGAAGAACGAGTAGTGTTGGTATTGATGCTGTCTTGTTCAATGGAGGACTGGATTTTACTGCGGAATATTATAGAAATACATCCGAGGACGTTCTAGTTAATATTCCCATTCCGTTGTCAAACACGGTAGGGGCATTTAACTCTGAAATATTATCCAATGCAGGCTCAATAAGAAATTCAGGTATAGAAGTATCTGCTGTCTACAGACAGCCTATTGGTGATGATTTCTCATTTGAAATTGCCCCGAATTTTTACACGGTAAATAACGAGATACTGGAAATTGGTGGTCAAGATTTTATTACTGGTACTGGAAGTAGAAATATTGTAGGCCGTTCATTAGGTGAGCATTATGGTTGGGTTTATGATGGTATATTCCAAACGGCCGAGGAAGTAAGCAACTCACCTTTTCAAGCACCGGGAACGGCTCCGGGAGATATTAAATTTGCGGATATAAGTGGTCCTGATGGAACTCCAGATGGTGTTGTTAATGATGATGACCGTACTTTCTTAGGTCAAGGATTGCCAACCTATTACTATGGTTTGAATATAACTGCAAAATATAAGAATATTGATTTCACTATTTTCGGACAAGGTAGTGGAGGAAACTTGATCAACAGTAATTTGTATCGTGGTTTAATGCCAACTACTGGATATACCAACTGGCATGAGGATATTTTAGATCGTTGGACACCTTCCAATACAAATACAGATGTGCCACGTGTGGTTTTCGGAGATCCAAACAACAATCAGCGTGATTCCGATAGACCAGGATGGTTACAAGACGGAGATTATTTTAGGATAAACACCATATCGTTGGGGTATTCATTGCCTAACAACATTCTCGAGAAGATGCATATGTCCATGGCGAGATTTTATGTTACATTCCAAAATGTAGCTGTTTTTTCAAAATACAAGGGGTATAATCCAGATTTTCAGGCTGGAGTCTTGAACCCTGGTTTTGATTTTGGAACATATCCAAGACCGATGACTAGTATGTTAGGCCTTCAACTAAAATTTTAAAAGCTAAGAAAAATGAAAACATATTTCACAAAAGTATTTTTACTTGCAGTTGTTACTACATCACTTATTTCGTGTGATAGTGAACTAGACATTAAAAACACAAACAGGCTTGCTACAGAAGAATATTATCAAAGTCAAGAAGAAGCACAAGCTGCAGTGGATGCCATTTACAATGGGCTTATTATAGATGGTAATTATCAGAGAATGACTCCAATTATGGGTGATGCAAGAGGAGATGAAGCACGATCAAGGAGTCCTTGGATATTTTTAGCTCAAACTGCTAATTTTACCGTGCCTTCTACAGATGGAGCACTCGAAATAGCCTATTTGGGTTATTTCACGGTAATCAATAGGGCTAATCAAGCTTTAGAAGCTATTGGTCAAATAGAGGATATTGAACCAGAGCTTAGAGACCGCCTTATTGGTCAGGCTTATTTTTTAAGGGCATTGGCATATTTCAATGCTACAAATGTTTACGATAATGTCCCTTTGGTTTTAGAAGTGCAAACTGGAGCTGAAACTTTTTTCCCTTCTAATCAAGAAACTACCCAAGCGGATATATATGCACAGATAGAATCAGATTTAAATGAGGCGATAACCAGACTTCCTGTGAGCTATGATAACGTTTCTGGACCAGATATGGGTCAAGCAGCACGTGCTACTGTTGGAGCAGCCAATTCATTAATGGGGAAACTCAAATTATATCAAGGTGATTATGGCGGAGCTTTACCGTATTTTCAAGCTGTTGTCAATTCTGGGAAATATGATTTAGCTCCCAACTATGGGGATTTATTTTCTCAGGATCCTGCAATCGAAAATGCAAATCCCGGTAGAATATTTTGGGCTGAATTTACACAGAGTGCGAATGTAGATTTTAATTGGGGAGGCGACCCCACAGTTAATTGGAGACAATTTTCGGCAATCGCTCCAACATATTCGGGTGCCGATTTTTACGACTTTATCCCTACTCAATTCCTTGTTGATGAATTAAAACAAGAAAGAACCATAAACGATGAAATAGACCCCAGATACCCTGCTACGATTTTGTCTTATCTTCCAGATGAAGGACTAACACAATCTTATGGTCAACCATATTTCTTAGATCAAAATGAAAATTATATTGCCAAATATACTTTGGCAAATACTGGAGGAGATCCTTTTGTTTGTGGTATTAACTACCATGTCATACGTTTTGCAGATGTCTTACTTATGTATGCGGAATGTTTGGCAAATACCGGGGACATTCCTTCGGCGGCAACTCATGTTCAGCGTGTTAGGGATAGGGTAAACCTTCCTGATAGAGAGGCGGAGTTTGCTGGTTATAACCTAAATCAGTTTATGGATCAGCTAGCACACGAACGTGTTACTGAATTGGCAATAGAAGGATTAAGATGGTACGATATAAAAAGGTGGGGATGGTTAGATGATCCTGCAAAATTGAATGAGCTTGAAGCAAATGATCCAGATTTTAGCACATATGCTTCAAATAGGAATTATCAACCTTTCCCTCAAACTGAATTGGATCGTAATCCAAATTTAGTAGGGAACTCGGCAAACGATTAGCCTCAATTGTGCAATATCCCTTGGTCGCTGTTCTTCTTGGGCATCGATCCAAGGGATTTTTTTTAGAATTAAATCAATATCATGGAGCAAATAAGAACTTATAGCTGTCTATTTCTATTGGTATTGATACTTTCTTGTAGCAAATCTTCCGATAAGAACACCTTATTCCAACTGTTGCCGTCAAAAAAGACCGGAATTGACTTCATAAATAGAATAACAACAAGCGACAGTGTGAATCTACTTACCTATGAGTACCTTTACAACGGTGGGGGAGTTGGTGTGGGCCATTTCAACAAAGACAGTTTGCCCGATTTAATATTTACTTCCAACATGGAAGAAAGTAAAATTTATTTAAACAAGGGGAACTTACGGTTTGAGGACATTACTCACACATCAAATATCAATACTGCTAACAATTGGTGTACAGGGGTCAGTGTTATCGATATCAATGGTGATGGCCTGGATGATATTTATATTTCCGTGGGAGGTATGGGAAACAAGGATAGCTCCCCAAATTTACTTTACATAAATCAGGGGGATTTAACCTTCGTAGAATCTGCGAAAGAATACGGTCTTGCAGATAAGGGTGAATCCATCCAATCCATTTTTTTTGATTATGACCGAGATGGTGACCTCGATATGTATTTGCTTACCGGTGGTGGGTTTGAAAATTCGGCCATAATGGTGAGACCAATGGTTACCAACGGAACCTACAGAAACACGGATCGACTTTATAGAAATGATTTTAACGGGGCCCTCGGTCATCCCGTTTACACCAACGTATCAAGAGAAGCAGGTATAAATTTTGAAGGATTTGGTCTGGGTGTTTCCGTAATTGATGCAAATAATGATACGTGGCCTGATATATATGTCTCCAATGATTATTTATCAAGGGATTTATTGTACGTCAATAATAAAGATGGATCCTTCTCGGAAGAAGGATTGACATA
The DNA here is from genome assembly GCA_040285615.1 of Allomuricauda sp. GTDB lineage: Bacteria > Bacteroidota > Bacteroidia > Flavobacteriales > Flavobacteriaceae > Flagellimonas. The sequence goes on along the minus strand of JAVJRL010000008.1, from coordinate 477,252 downwards.
TTTTGGGCACACAAGTCATTTTTCCATGGGCAATGATGTAGCCGATATAAATAACGATGGTTTGATGGATGTCATCACATTGGATATGTTGCCCGAGCAGCATAAAAGAAGAAAGCTTATGTCGGGCTCACATTCTTATGATATGTTCCAAATGGCAAAGAAGTTTGGCTATGGCCATCAGTATATGCGCAATATGGTGCATTACAATAATGGCAATGGCACCTTTAGCGAAATTGGGCAACTGATGGGAATCGATAGAACAGACTGGAGTTGGGCCCCGCTAATAACTGATTTCAACAACGATGGAAATAACGATATTTTCATCACAAATGGCTATGGCAAGGATATAACCGATCTAGATTTTGTAAAGTTTAGGCAAAGTGGGGCTAAAACATTTTCTGACCCTGAGGAAATTCGAAAATCTGTTCTCGACTGTCTGGTTGTGAGGCCAACGATAGAGATGAGCAACTACATTTTTGAGAATAAGGGACAATTAAATTTTCAAAAAAAGGCCAATGATTGGGGGCTGCACCAAAAATCCATTTCCAATGGGGCTTGTTACGCAGATTTGGATTTAGATGGTGATTTGGAACTTGTGGTTAACAATATAGATCAGCCGGCTTTTATCTATAAGAACAACACAAGGGAATTGGATGAAAATTCGAATTACCTACATATTTCACTTGTGGGCAATAACCTTAATCTACAGGCAATAGGTGCCAAAGTTTCCCTGTATCACGATGGAAAAAGTCAAACAAAAGTCCTTCAGCCGTCCCGGGGTTTTCAAAGCAGTGTAGAGAGAGACCTTCATTTTGGTTTGGGCTCAACCAGTCAAATAGATAGTATTGAAGTAATATGGCCAGATGGTAAAATAACTTGGCAAACAGATACATCGGTTAATCGGCGCATTCAAATCAATTATGATGAGGCAAAATTGAGCCCAATAACGGAACGCGAAAAAAAGACGCCGATTTTCAAGATTGATTCCATCATTGATTTTGTGCACTCGGAGCGAGTATTTAGTGATTTTAACATACAGACACTGTTAAACCATGGATTTTCAAATCAAGGACCTGGGCTTGCCGTGGGCGATATTAATGCCGATGGCCTACAAGACATATTTGTGGGAGGTTCATATGGTTTCAATTCAAAAATTTTTGTTCAGCTGAAGTCAGGAGGATTTGAGAAAAAAGAAATTCCTGATAGCCAATTATACGAGGATTTGGGGGCATTGATTTTTGATGCCGACGGAGATGGCCTTCAAGACTTATATGTTGTTAGTGGTGGGTCCGAACGCTATAAAGGTCATCACGCCTACCAAGACAGATTGTACCTGAACGACCCTAATAATGCTGGAACATTTGTTCAAGGAGTTTTACCGATAATAAATGAAAGTACTTCGACTATTGCCGGAGGCGACTTTGATAGTGATGGGGATATTGACCTGTTTATCGGAGGTAGGGTTGTTCCAGGACATTATCCGAAAGCACCAACAAGTTATCTGTTGGAGAATAGAAACGGGCAATTTGTGGATGTGACCCAAGAGGTGGCACCTTCAATCAAAAATATTGGAATGGTTTCATCGGCAGTGTGGACAGATTTTGATGACGATTCACACTTGGATTTGGTGTTGGTGGGCGAGTTTATGCCCATAACCATTTTTAAAGGGGATGGTATAAAATTAAAAAACATAACCGGTCAAACCTCACTTGCCGAAACCAACGGTTTATGGAACAGCGTTGTTGCAGAAGATTTTGATAATGATGGTGACATCGATTTTGTTGTGGGTAATATCGGGCTCAATTCAGCACTTAAAGGAACTACGGAGCATCCGTTAAGATTGGACTATGCCGATTTTGATGAGAATGGTTTTGTCGACCCTATATTTTCTGAGTATGAAGAGGGGGAATACTACCCTTTGACTTCCTTGGATGAATTAACCAAACAATTACCACAGTTAAAGAAACATATATTGCATTATAGAAGCTTTGCCAAATCCACAACAAAGGATATTATGGACTTTTTGGGGTCTCAAGGGCATAGCACTTTGGAGAGTAAAATGATGCAGTCTTCACTTATCCAAAACAATGGGGATAAAGGTTTTTCTGTTATCCCATTGCCCATTGAAGCTCAGTTTGCACCAGTCTATGGAATATTGGCGGAAGACTTGAATTTTGATGGATTATTAGATTTTATCCTGGTAGGAAACTCATATAACACAGAAGTGGTCTATGGGAGGTACGACGCCTCAATTGGCACCGTATTATTGAACAAAGGAGGAACATCTTTTGAAGTTGTCGATCCTACTTTGTCCGGTTTTAAAGCATTGGGGGACTCAAAAAGCATGGTCCGTTTGGATAGTTATAACGGACAGTCTCTTGTACTTGTTGGAAAAAATAATGGTTCACTGGATAATTTTATTATTGCGGACTCCGAAAAACAGAAAAAATTTGATTTCCAAAATGGAGAAAGCACAGCCGAAGTTTTTTTAAACAATGGAAAGAAAAGAAAAGAAGAAAATTTGATGGGGGCAGGGTACCTCTCCCAGACTTCCAATAGTATCGTTGTTACAAGGGCGGTCGATTCCATTAAATTTTTTGATGTGACCAGAAAGTTGGTCCGGACCGAAATTCCTAATAAAAATTAGAATTACTGGCATCAGGAATGTTTTAAGATTTTACAAAACAGTTGGCAATGTTAAAAACACAAGTTCTATTTCGAATAAAAATGCTTAGATATAAAATTTTAGCAATAACCATGGCATCTTTTTTAGTGGCGACGGTTTCTTGTTCAAGTGAAAATCTTGGAGATACTCCGCCCGAAGTAAGTGAGCCAAACCCTGAGCCTAATCCAAATCCTGAACCTGAACCTGAACCCAATCCGGCCCCTGTGTACACCGTGGATAATATTACGGACACCTATTTTGGGGTCGCCGGTGAGGAAAATGCTTCGCAGTGGGGACCTTATAATGTGCATGATCCATCAGTATTAAAAGTTGGGAATACCTATTATTGCTATAATACCGATGTTTCATTTGGTTCAGATGTTCGTCCGGGAATCCAAATGAGAAAATCCCAGGATTTAATCAATTGGGAGTTTTTAGGATGGGCTTTCAATGGTCTACCCTCAAAAGGTAGTTCTTACGTACAGAGTCAAGGTGCGGAACCTTTTAATTCCTTATGGGCTCCATTTGTAATGCAAGTTGGCGATGAATTCCGTTTGTACTATTCACTCTCTTCAAGAGTAGGAAGACTGAGTGCTATTGGTTTGGCGACCTCTAGTTCACCAGAAGGTCCATGGATTGAAAAAGATTTGGTGGTTACTTCAGCTGCCGACGGTACCGTTCAAACCAACGCAATCGATCCCTCTGTCGTCGTGACCCCAAATGGTGAACATTGGTTTTATTATGGATCGGCCTATGATGGTATCTATAAATTAAGATTAGATCTAGCTACAGGTTTGGCCATGGTAAACGGAGATAAAGGTGTTAGGATTGCGCAAAGGGGATTTACCAACGGAACTGTAAACGGAAATATCGAAGCACCGGAAGTAATTTACAATGAAACCCAGGGCATGTACTATATGTTCATTGCCTACGATTGGTTGGAAACCAAGTATAATGTTAGGGTTGGAAGGAGTGCAGATCCCGAGGGGCCTTTTTTGGACATAAATGGACTTGACATTAATACTGAAGCAGATAATGCCCCAATGATTTTAGCACCCTATAAATTCAACGACCACTCAGGTTGGCAAGGGGTATCTCATCCGGGAGTTTTTAAGAATGATGAAGGCCAATATTATATGGCACATCAGGGAAGGCCAGGTGAAAATAGCTTTTTTATGGTGCTCCACATTCGTAAAATTCATTGGACTGAAAATGGTTGGCCTATAGTTTCACCAGAGCGATATGCCAATGTGGTTCAAACTGAAGTTTTAGAATCTGATTTGGTGGGTAGTTACGAACAAATTGAATTTGGGTATCGAGTGGTTCCGGGCTACGCTAACGAACAAATCTCGCCAGATTTTCAATATTCTGTGAATTTGGAATTAATGGCAGATGGAACCATTAACGGAGAAGCCCTAAATACATGGACTTATGAGGCTCCATGGTTGACCATAAGTCTCAATAATGGAGCAACTAATTATAAACTTTATGTTGAACGTGGCCGCGATTGGGAAAACAAGGTCGAATCCACCATTTTATTCAGTGGATTGGATAACAACGGCACGGCAATTTGGGGTAAAAAAGTAGATTAGGTATAAAAAATAATTCATAATTAACTGAAAATCAACAATATAATAATTATGTGTTACCGCCGGATAATTTGAGTAAATATTTTTTTGTTTTAACGGGAAAACTTTCGTTATTTTATAAATGTAAAAAAAACACTTATAAGGTTTTTACGTAGCGTAAAGTTGATCTTATTTGAGTTAGTTTAAGTTTAGTTATTCTTTAAGACCACGATTTTGGTCGTGGTCTTTTTTAAACAAATGCACATGAAAATTTTTAAACATTCAACGGTCGTATTGGTCTTTTTGTGTTCTATTGCGATTTCTGCACAAGAATCTGTTCAAGTCACTGTGACGGAAGACGCGGAAGCCCCCATGATCAGTAAACACATTTATGGACATTTTTCCGAACACCTAGGGAGATGTATCTATGATGGACTCTACGTTGGAGAGGAAAGTATGGTTCCCAATACGGCCGGGGTAAGAAATGATATAATTCAAGCTTTAAAAGAGCTTAAAATTCCAAATCTAAGATGGCCAGGTGGTTGTTTTGCCGACACTTATCACTGGAAAGATGGTGTAGGCCCAAAAGATGAACGACCAACCATGGTCAATAGATGGTGGGGTGGGGTGACCGAAGATAATAGCTTTGGTACGCACGACTTTCTAAATCTGTGTGAAACCCTGAATGCAGAGCCCTATTTGGCCGCTAATGTTGGGAGTAGTACCGTAAAGGAATTTACAGAATATGTGGAGTATGTACTTCACCAAGGAGGTAGCCCTATGGCCGATTGGCGTAAGGAAAATGGTAGGGAAGAACCTTGGGATGTGAAATATTGGGGTGTAGGAAATGAAATGTGGGGATGCGGTGGAAATATGACCCCGGAACATTATGCGGATATTTATCGTCAATATGCAACCTTTATGACGGATTGGACCAACAGCGATGGTTTGTTCCGTATTGCATCCGGTGCTAATGTGGATGATTATCACTGGACCGAAGTATTGATGCGCGATATTCCTAAACATTTGATAGAAGGAGTGGCATTGCATTCCTATTCCTTTGTAGAATGGAATGAAAAAGGCTCTTCTATCGATTATAGTGAAGAACAATACTTTTCCACCATGAAGACCGCCTTGAAAATGGATACTTTGGTTACGAAGCATTCCGCCATCATGGACAAATATGATCCAAACAACACCATTGCCTTGGTTGTTGACGAATGGGGTGGATGGTACGATGTAATGGAAGGAACCAATCCTGGGTTCCTTTATCAACAGAACACCATGCGCGATGCCATGATTGCAGGTATAAGCCTAAATATTTTCAACAATCACGCAAGAAGGGTAAAGATGGCCAACTTGGCTCAAACAGTAAATGTATTGCAAGCTGTGGTTTTGACGGAAGATGAGAAAATGTTGTTGACACCAACTTACCATGTCATGAAGATGTACAATGTACATCAAGATGCCAAATTGCTTCCTGTGGAATTTGATTCTCCAACATACAATTTTGAAGGAGAGGAATTGCCTGCCATTTCTATATCTGCTTCTAAATCCGATAATGGCCAAGTGAATTTTTCCTTAGTAAATATCGATGCACACAAATCGCATACCGTGGAACTAAACCTTGGTGATTTGGATGTGAAGGATTTTTCTGGATCCATTTTGATGTCAGATGATTTGCAAGACCATAATACTTTCGATGAACCTGAAAAAATCACACCAAAAGAGCTAAATAAAGTAAAGTTCCGCAAAGGGATTTTGGAAGTGGAAGTACCGCCATTTTCTGTTTTGGTGGTAACGGGAAAATAAAACTAAATAAACAAATTGTAAGATGCATTTTTCATTTTCTGCCAAGGGTTTACGTTTTTCGTTTCTATTTTTTTGGATAGTGGGCAGCGCGTTCGCGCAAACGGATATTATTGTCCATGACCCAGTGGCCATTAAAGCGGGTGGTTCGTATCATCTTTTCTGTACTGGCCATGGTATATCCCATTTTGTGTCAACAGATACGAAAAATTGGAAGAAACTAGATCCCGTTTTTATCGAAAAACCATTGTGGACGGATGAGGTGGTGCCTGATTTTAAAAATCATATTTGGGCGCCCGACATTACATTGCACAACGGTACTTATTATTTGTATTACTCCATTTCTGCCTTTGGTAAAAATACCTCCGCAATAGGATTGGTTACCAATACCACCTTAAATCCGGGTGATGAAAATTATAAATGGGAAGATCAAGGTATCGTAGTTCAATCTGTGCCCAATAGAGATATGTGGAATGCCATCGACCCGAACATTATTTTTGATGAAAATGGAGCTCCTTGGATGTCTTTTGGTTCGTTTTGGAACGGGTTAAAAATGGTAAAGCTGAGCGATAATTTAAAGTCAATTGCCCAACCCGAAGAGTGGAAAACTATCGCAAAACGTCAACGAAGCTTCGGTTTAGAAGATGAGGACCCGGGAGATGCTGCTTTAGAAGCACCTTTCATCTTTAAAAAAGGGGGATATTACTACCTGTTCTTGTCTTGGGATCTTTGTTGCCGAGGAGAAAACAGTACCTACAAAGTAGTGGTAGGTCGCTCAGAATCTGCAACAGGTCCATTTGTTGATGTCGACGGAAAACCATTGAATCAAGGAGGTGGTACGCTGTTGATTGAAGGGAATGAAAACTGGTATGGAGTAGGTCACAATAGTGTCTATACTTTTGATGACAAGGACTACTATTTCAGTCATGCTTACGATGCCAATGATAATGGTGCCCCAAAGCTTGTTGTAAAAGAAGTTACTTGGGTTAATGGTTGGCCTACAGTAGAACCAATGAATTGAGATGGCAAGAGTCAAATTTTATTTATGTCAATGATGAGTATAACAAAAAGCACATGGATAATCGCACTGGCACTGCTATTTGTCAATTGTAAAAATAAAGAACTAGTGTCGGCCGATGTGGAAGAGCCACAAACCGGTTATAAAATCCAACCCGTAGATATTCAAAATGTGAAGGTGACCGATGAATTTTGGTTGCCCATTATTAAAAGGGTTCAAGAAAAAACTATCGAATATGCACTTGCAAAATGTAAGGAAGAAGGTAGATTCGATAATTTCTTGATTGCCGGTGGCGAAATGGAAGGTGAGGTAAAGGGCGCTATGCCCTTTGATGATACTGATGTCTACAAAATTATTGAAGGTGCCTCCAATTCTTTGATCAGTGCGCCTAACCCAAAATTGGAAACCTTGGTAGACTCTTTAGTAGCAATCATCAAGGTAGGGCAAGAAGTAGATGGATATTTGACCACATGGAGAACCATAAACCCTGCAAAACCACCAGCACCTTGGGTAGAAGTAAAAGAAGGAAAACGTTGGGATGGACTTTTTATGAGTCACGAATTGTATAATGCCGGCCATTTGTATGAAGCTGCCGCGGTGCATTACAAAGCAACAGGAAAGAGAAACTTTCTGGATATCGCTATCAAGAATGCCGATTTAATGGTTGAAACTTTTGGAGAAGGAGAAAATAAAATTGAGGCAGTACCAGGACATCAAATAATAGAGACAGGCCTTATCAAACTATATCAAATAACCGGTAAAGAAGATTATCTAAAACTATCCAAATACTTTTTGGACAATAGGGGAAATCCGGAAAATCATGAATTGTTCGGTCCTTATTCCCAAGACCACCTTCCAGTAGTGGAGCAAGACGAAGTAGTGGGGCACGCAGTAAGGGCAGTTTATATGTATGCGGCCATGACGGACATTGCCGCTATCCAAAAGGACACCGCTTATCTAGATGCTGTGAATGCACTTTGGGAGAACATGGTGAACAAGAAAATGTATGTTACTGGAGGTATTGGTGCCAAACATGACGGTGAAGCGTTTGGTGAAAACTATGAGCTTCCCAATTTAACGGCCTATAACGAAACTTGTGCATCGATTGGTGATGTGTATTGGAACCACAGATTACATAGCCTCACAGGTGATGTAAAATATTTTGATGTTATTGAGAGAACCCTATATAACGGGTTGATTTCTGGATTGTCCTTGGACGGTCAGCAATTCTTTTACCCCAATGCTCTGGAATCAGATGGGGTTTACAAATTTAATCAAGGTGCCTGTACCCGAAAAGATTGGTTCGATTGCTCTTGTTGTCCTACCAATGTAATTCGATTTATTCCTGCCATGCCAGGACTTATTTACTCCAAATCGGGCAATAATCTGTATGTAAATCTATATGCGGCGAACGAGGCTATGGTAGAATTACAGGACCATAACGTTTTGGTGTCACAAAACACTTCATACCCTTGGGATGGAAAAGTAAAAGTGAACGTAAACCCTGAGGAAGCGGGGGAATTTACCATCAGATTAAGAGTACCGGGATGGGCTAGGAACGAAGTGCTGCCTGGAGACCTCTATAGTTATACTTCTCAAACTGATGACGTGAATACTATCACGGTAAATGGTGAAAAAATAAACCTCACTGTTGAAGATGGCTATTATTCCATCACCAGAAACTGGAAAATTTCCAATGAAATTACCTTGGATTTCCCAATGACTGTGAGAAAGGTGGAAGCTAATGGGTTGGTGGAAGAAGACCTAGGGAAAATGTCTTTAGAATATGGTCCCTTGGTATATGCCGTGGAGGAGATTGACAACAAAGGCACTTTTGATGATATACAACTTGCACCAAATGATCAATTCAAAGTGGAGATACAACCCGAATTATTGGGTGGGGTCAATATCATATCAAACCAAAAATTAACTGCTATTCCATATTACACTTGGTCCAATCGTGGCATTGGCAAAATGAAGGTATGGTTACCGGCGGAAGAAAAATAAAAATGCACAAACCGAACAACATGAAAAAATTAATAAGAACATTCTTTTTAGCACTGGTTTTGGTGCCTAGTTTTTATAGCTGTAAGGATCAAGAAGAAACCAAAACCGAGAGTGAAGGTGCTATGGCCGGAACTGATAGGGAACTGGTGGTTAGCTTGGAAGATACGGGTATAAAAATTCAGCCTACCATGTATGGAATCTTTTTTGAGGACATCAACTTTGCTGCAGATGGAGGTTTGTATGCCGAAATGATAAAAAACCGTTCTTTTGAGTTCACTCTGCCTAAAACAGGATGGGTTGAACCTAATAGCGACAGACATTCCTATAACAACGAGTCCGGAATCCTTACCGTAATCAAGTACAGTGAAAAGGGTGCCAATCATAATTTTGCCCGTGTTCAAGTCAAAAATGATACTGGTTATGTAATCATCAATGAAGGCTTTCGAGGCATGGGGGTAAAGGAAGGCGCACAATATGACTTCTCTCTAAAAGCTGCGAAGCGTTCTGGTAATATTCAGAAAATCAAATTACAAGTAATAGATTCATTGGATAATGTTTTGGGGGAGACATCAATAACTCCTGATAGCGACTCCTGGAAAACCTACGAATCCACATTTACTACCAATAAATCAGAAATGAAAGCAAAGGTGAAAATCACTTTTGAGGGAGAAGGTGAAATTGACATGGATATGATTTCCCTCTTTCCTCAAGACACTTGGAGAGGGAGGAAGAAAGGGCTTCGTAAGGATTTGGTTCAGTTACTTGACGATATGAACCCTGGGTTTCTTCGTTTTCCAGGTGGATGCATTGTAGAAGGAAGAACCTTGGCCAGAAGATACCAATGGAAAAAAACCGTCGGGGATATCGAGGATAGAGAAATATTGGTGAACCGCTGGAACACAGAATTTGCTCATCGCCCAACACCGGATTACTATCAAAGTTTCGGACTGGGATTCTTCGAATACTTCCAATTATCGGAAGATATGGGGGCAGAACCCCTTCCAATTTTGGGGTGTGGAATTGCTTGCCAGTTCAATACAGGCGAGTTGGTGCCGATGGATGAATTAGATCCTTATGTGCAGGATGCCTTGGATTTAATTGAATTTGCTAATGGTGATACCAACACCGCTTGGGGTCAGGTTCGTGCCGATATGGGACATCCGGAGCCCTTCAATATGAAATACATTGGAATCGGAAACGAGCAATGGGGACCGGCATACATTGAAAGATATAAAGTATTCGAAGAAGCCATTAAATCCAAGTATCCAGAAATTATTATTGTTTCAGGAAGCGGACCCTTTCCAGAAGGAGATTATTTTGAATATGGCTGGGAACAATTGAAGCAAATGAATGCCGAGATTGTAGATGAGCACTACTATAAACCACCAAAATGGTTCCGTGAGAATGCAGATAGATACGACAGTTACGACCGCAATGGACCCAAAGTTTTTGCAGGAGAATATGCAGCGCAAACCGTGGCTATAGCAAGCCCTGATAACAAGAACAATTGGAATGCGGCACTTTCCGAAGCAGCCTTTATGACCGGTTTAGAAAGGAACGCAGAGGTGGTTCACCTTACATCCTATGCACCTTTGATGGCGCATGCAGATGGTTGGCAATGGACGCCGGATATGATTTGGTTCAACAATTTGGAATCCTACGGAACACCAAACTACCAAGTACAGAAAATGTATGCTACTAACGCAGGCACGAGCCTTTTGAAGATTACAGAAGATGGTGAAAAAATCATTGGAGAAGGAGGGCTTTATGCTAGTGCAGTAAAAGATAACAATACCAACGAATTAATCATCAAAGTGGTAAATACATTAGATGCTGTACAAAACCTTTCCATTTTGGTAGAGGGTGGCAGTACACAAGAAAATGTTGAAGTGTTGACCATGGCCATGGATGATTTACAAGCTGAAAACTCATTTGAGGACCCTATGAAAATTAGTCCAAATGGAAGCTCTGCAACTATGGAGGGAAATATATTGGAGGTTACCATTCCAGCTCAGGCTTTCAGTATTTACAAAGTAAAGATTTAGGGAAACGCCACGTTTTGCCTGCGAAATAGATAATGAATTGAAGATAGCACAGGATTAATGAAGAAATATGTAATAGGACTCGATTATGGTTCCGACTCGGTAAGAGCGGTGATGATTGATGCCCAAAATGGAGCAGAATTGGCATCAGAGGTGTTCTGGTATCCCAGATGGAAAGCACAAAAATATTGTAAGCCAGCCATCAACCAGTTTCGTCAGCATCCCTTAGATCATATTGAGGGGTTGGAACACACAATTAGTTCTGTAATGGAGCAAAGCGGTGTATCCCCAGAGACCGTAAAGGGGATTTGTATAGATACTACGGGTTCTTCTCCAATGCCAGTAACCAAAGATGGTATTGCACTGGCCTGTGTGGAGGGTTTTGAAGAAAATCCCAATGCCATGATGGTGCTTTGGAAAGACCATACCGCAGTAAAAGAAGCCAATGAAATCAATGAATTGGCAAGAAGCTGGGGAGGGGTTGATTATACCATGTTTGAAGGTGGAATTTACTCATCAGAGTGGTTCTGGGCCAAAATACTTCATGTGGCCCGAGAGGATAAAAATGTAGTCGATGCCACGCACACATGGATGGAACACTGCGATTTTATTACCTATCTTCTTGCGGACGAAAAAGACTTAAAAGCATTTAAAAGAAGCAGATGTGCAGCAGGTCACAAAGCCATGTGGCATGTGAGCTGGGGCGGACTCCCGGACAAGGAGTTTTTATCAAAGCTAGACCCATACTTGGCATTGCTTCGTGACGATTTGTATGAAGAAACGTTTACATCCAACGAAATAGCAGGTCATTTAAATGAAGAGTGGGCAGACAAATTGGGTCTAACCACCAATACGGTGATTGCCGTAGGTACTTTTGATGCCCATGCAGGTGCCGTTGGTGCAAAAGTGGACCATCATGCCTTGGTAAGGGTAATGGGAACCTCCACTTGCGATATCATGGTATCCTCGAATGAAGCTGTTGGAGATAAAACCGTTAAGGGAATTTGTGGCCAGGTTGATGGTTCTGTAATCCCTGGCATGGTTGGCCTTGAAGCTGGTCAATCCGCTTTTGGAGATGTATTGGCATGGTTTAAAAGTGTATTGCAATGGCCAATAGATAACCTAGTTTTAAATTCGAAGGTCCTTTCGGAAGCTCAAAAAGAAGAACTTAAAGCTGAAGTGGAATCCAAATTTATTAGAGCTTTGGCCGAACAAGCAGAGGGTATACCCCTTGCTGAATCCGTGCCGATAGCCTTGGATTGGGTAAACGGAAGAAGAACACCAGATGCCAATCAAGAATTAAAAAGTGCTATTTCAGGAATCTCGTTGGGTACCAAGGCACCTCATATTTTTAAATCGTTGGTAAATGCCATTTGCTTTGGCTCCAAAATGATCGTAGATCGTTTTGAGGAAGAAGGTGTAAAAATTGAAACTGTAATCGGTATCGGTGGAGTAGCCAGGAAATCACCATTCATTATGCAGACTTTAGCCAATGTACTGAACATGCCCATTAAAGTAGCCGAATCAGACCAAGCTCCTGCTTTGGGTGCGGCAATATATGCGGCTGTGGCATCGGGAATCTACGAAAATGTGATTGAGGCCAGTAAAGTAATGGGAAGTGACTTTGAAGCAGAATATTTCCCGCAATCTTCCCAAGTGGAAGTGTATGCCAAATTATTGGAAGAATATAAAGAACTTGGAGGATTTGTGGAAGAACAAACCAATAAAAATAAATAAGCATGAGTTCAAAATATAAATCGCTCAAAGAAGAATGTTATGAGGCAAATATGGAACTCAATGCATTGGGACTGGTAATATACAGCTTTGGTAATGTAAGTGCCGTGGACAGGAACAATGCTGTTTTTGCTATAAAACCCAGTGGTGTACCCTATGAAACACTAAAGCCTGAAGATATCGTAATAATGGATTACGATAACAATGTGGTGGAAGGAAGCCTTAGGCCATCATCGGACACCAAAACCCATAGCTATCTCTATAAAAAGTGGGAGAATATTGGAGGGGTGGCTCACACGCATGCAATGTACTCCGTTTCTTGGGCACAGGCACAAAAGGATATTCCAATTTTTGGAACAACACATGCCGATCATCTAACACAAGACATTCCTTGTGCTCCGCCAATGGCCGATGAGCTTATTGAAGGAAACTATGAGCATAACACGGGAATTCAGATTTTGGATTGCTTCAAAGAAAGAAATTTGGACTACAAGGAGGTTGAAATGGTGCTAATTGGAAATCATGGCCCATTTGCATGGGGAAAAAACGCTGCAAAAGCAGTTTACAATACCAAAGTTTTGGAGACAGTAGCGCAAATGGCCTACTTGACTTTGCAGATAAATCCAAAAGCACCTAGACTAAAAGATTCACTAATAAAAAAACATTATGAGCGTAAGCACGGTAAAAATGCCTATTACGGTCAATAAATAAACCACAGTAAATGAAAATATCTAAAAAAGAAATCTGGTTTGTAACAGGAAGTCAACATTTGTACGGACCAGAGACTTTAAGACAAGTGGCCAGCAACTCAAAAAGTATGGTTGATGGTTTGAATGCAGCAGGTAAGTTGCCGGTTTCCTTGATTTTTAAACCTATAGTTACTACCCCACAAGAGATTACCGCCTTTTGTCGTGAAGCAAGTAACAATCCATCCTGTATAGGTGTTGTTGCATGGATGCATACCTTTTCCCCAGCAAAAATGTGGATAGCTGGTCTTAAGATTTTAAGCAAACCCATGTGCCATTTACATACACAGTTTAATGCTGAAATTCCGTGGGATAGCATTGATATGGATTTTATGAACCTGAACCAGTCCGCACATGGGGATCGTGAGTTTGGATTCATGATGTCCAGAATGCGCAAGAACCGTAAAGTAATAGTGGGGCATTGGAAAGATGAACGCGTTCAAAATAAATTGTCCGTTTGGTCACGTGTAGCGCTAGGAGCTGACGAATTGAAGCACATGAAAGTGGCCAGGTTTGGTGACAATATGCGTGAGGTGGCCGTTACCGAAGGTGATAAGGTTGCCGCTCAAATGCGTTTTGGTGTGGCTGTTAACGGTTATGATTCATCAGATATTACTAAAATTGTTGATTCCGTTGAACAAAAGGCCATTGACCAGTTGCTGGAAGAATACGAAACCAGTTATAACTTATCGAAATCTCTTCAGAAAAATGGGTCACAACGTCAATCTTTGATTGATTCGGCCAAAATTGAGTTGGGACTTAGAACTTTTTTGGATGATGGAGGCTTTAAGGCTTTTACAGATACTTTTGAAAATCTCGGCGTTTTAAAGCAACTTCCCGGTCTTGCAGTACAGCGTTTAATGGCTGATGGATATGGTTTTGGAGCCGAAGGCGATTGGAAAACAGCTGCTTTAACTAGAACAATGAAAGTAATGGCCGAAGGATTGGAAGGCGGAACTTCGTTTATGGAGGATTATACCTACCACTTCACACCGCAAAAGGATTATGTTTTAGGTTCCCACATGTTGGAGATTTGTCCGTCCATTGCGAGTGCAAAACCATCTTGCGAAGTGCATCCTTTGGGTATTGGGGGTAAAGAAGACCCCGTACGTTTGGTTTTTGATTCCCCAGCAGGAGAGGCGCTGAATGCTTCATTGATAGATATGGGTAACAGATTTCGTTTGATTGTCAACGAAGTGGAAGCTGTGGAACCAATGGCCGATTTGCCAAAATTGCCTGTGGCGCGCGTACTTTGGGATGCAAAACCAAACTTGGATGTTGCCGCAACCGCATGGATTCATGCTGGAGGTGCACACCATACTGTTTATACACAAGCATTGACAACCGAATACATGGAAGATTTTGCCGATATTTTCGGAATAGAACTTTTAATAATAGATTCGGACACCAAACTTAGAGCATTTAAAGATCAAGTTCATGCCAACGAAGCTTATTATCATTTGTTTCAACATGGAATGTAGATCAAGCAAATAAAGATTAACGAACAAACCAATATAATGAAGACAATAAAATCGTCTCTTACTTATTTTGTTATTCTTGTGGCCATCGTAAATTTAGGCTGTAAACAAGAAAAAAAAGAAAGCCAGTCAGAAATGGAAACTGTTAAGACCGAGAGTAAACAACACCCTATCGAGGAAACCATTTTTGGGGAAATGCCAGATGGAACCAAAGTGAAGAAATTCACGCTTAAGAATGAAGCAGGGATGGAAGTCGATGTTATCACTTACGGTGGTATTATAACCCGTTGGACCGCCCCCGATAAGAATGGTTTATATGACGACGTTGTATTGGGTTTTGATAACCTAGAGCAATATTTGGAAGGTAGCCCATACTTTGGTGCACTTATTGGAAGATACGGAAACCGCATTGCCAAGGGCGAGTTTTCTCTGGATGGAAAAACGTATAGTTTGGCCACTAACGATGGAGATAATCATCTTCATGGTGGGGATAAAGGTTTTGACAAAGTGATTTGGAATGGTAAGGCCAAAAACACAGCAAAAGGCTCGGTCTTGGAGTTGACCTATACTAGCCAAGACGGGGAAGAAGGATACCCTGGAAAATTGGATGTAAAAGTTACCTATACCCTTTCGGATAAAAACGAGCTGGATATCCAATACGAAGCCGTTACCGATAAACCAACCGTGGTGAACTTAACGCAACATAGTTATTTTAATCTCTCGGGACAACTTTCCAAGCCAGTTTTGGACCATGAAATTTATTTGAATGCCAACACATATCTTCCAGTCGATGGAGGCTTGATTCCAACCGGGGAATTCCGGGAAGTAGCGGGAACCCCTTTCGATTTTAAAGTGTCAAAATTAATTGGTAAAGAAATAGAATCGGATAACGAACAACTGAAACTTGGTAAGGGATATGATCATTGCTGGGTGCTCAATAAAGGAGAAGAAGGTTTTGGGATGGTAGCCTCGGCATATCATGGAGAAACAGGCCGCTTTATGGAAGTTTACACCAATGAACCAGGAATGCAATTTTACAGCGGAAATTTTTTGGACGGTACCTTGACCGCAAAAGGAGGAGGCGCCTATGTAAAACGTTCTGGATTCTGCTTGGAAACACAACATTTCCCAGATAGCCCAAACCAACCGAATTTTCCTTCTGTAACATTGAATCCGGGAGAGATCTATTCTTCGAGGACGATGTTCAAATTATCAACCAAATAAAAAACTATTATGCAGACACTGGATACTTTTGATTGGATTGCCATATCCCTATACTTTTTGGTCCTTCTTGGAATTGCATTATGGGTAATTCGGAAAAAGGAAAACAATACCGAAGACTATTTTTTGGCCGGTAGAAACGTAGGGTGGTTTGTTGTTGGTGCCTCCATTTTTGCATCCAATATTGGTTCGGAGCACGTTGTGGGACTGGCAGGAGCTGGGGCTGGAGACCGTTTGCCCATGCTCATCTATGAAATACAGGCTTGGGTGGTTTTGATTTTGGGATGGGTATTTCTACCCTTTTATGCGAGGGCGGGAGTTTTTACCATGCCCGAGTTCTTGGAAAAGCGTTTTGATGCCAGGGCTAGATGGATTTTGTCGGTATTCTCCATTGTAGCCTACGTGCTTACCAAAATATCAGTAACCATTTATGCAGGAGGGGTAGTGGTTTCCGCACTTCTCGGAATCGATTTTTGGACAGGAGCCATTGCAACCGTTGTACTGACAGGAATTTATACCGTTCTTGGCGGTATGCGTGCAGTGGTTTATACCGAAACCTTGCAGGCCATTATTCTGGTGATTGGAGCTGCGGCCCTGACCTTTATTGGCCTAGATCATGTAGGTGGATGGGAAAGTATGAAACAAACGGTAACCCCAGAGTACCTAAACATGTGGAGGTCGGCTTCTGACCCCGATTTTCCTTGGCCATCACTTTTGATTGCCAGTACCATTACAGGTATCTGGTATTGGTGTACGGACCAGTACATTGTACAACGGGCATTGACCGCCAAGAACATAAAAGAAGGTAGGAGAGGTACCATTTTTGGTGCTTTGTTGAAATTGTTGCCCGTATTTTTATTTTTGATTCCGGGTGTAATTGCGCTTACATTAAAAATGAGAGGGGAATTAGATTGGGATAGTCCAGATCAGGCATTCCCTGTTTTGATGAGCAATTTATTGCCATCGGGTCTCAGAGGGTTGGTTGCAGCAGGTCTATTGGCAGCCTTGATGAGTTCTTTGGCCTCTGTATTTAATTCATGTTCTACTTTGTTCACAGTAGATATCTACAAAAAATTAAGGCCCAACACACCAGAGAAAAAACTGGTAAGAACTGGCCAAATAGCAACGGTAATCGTTGTGATTATAGGTATTGTTTGGATTCCTATAATGGCCAATATTTCTGGGGTACTCTATGAATACCTACAAAGTGTCCAATCATACATTGCTCCTCCAATAACTGCGGTATTCTTGCTGGGTATTTTCCATAAACGAATCAATTCCCAAGGTGCGTTCGTGACCATGGTCGTTGGATTTATTGTTGGTGCTTTGAGAATAATTCTTGAATTGGTCAAAGATTCCTTAGATCCAGAAAGTTTCTGGTTCCTTTTGGGCGATATGAATTTTTTGTCCTTTGCGGCATGGTTCTTCCTTTTCTGTATTATTCTGATATTAGTTGTGAGCTATGCTACCGCACCACCTTCAGACGAAAAACTGAAGAATCTTACTTATGCTACCATTTCTGATGAAGAAAGAAAGAAGAACAAGAGCAGTTACAATTGGAAGGATATTGTTATTTCGCTCGTCATCATTGCCATCGTCATCTATGTGATGATATGGTTCAATGGTAAATGATACGATTAAAAAATGTGATAAAAGTAATGCCCCTTTTAAGGGGCATTTTTTTTATCGATAGGACCTTAAGGGTTTTATTTAAAAAGTTGGATTGACCAATATCATTTTTTACCAGCTTCTAGGGATATATCTTTGAGAAAAGCGAGACAGTCATGAAAACCATATTGATTCCTACAGATTTTTCTAAGAATGCCTTGCACGCATTGGAATACGCACAAGAACTTTTCAAATGTGAACGGGCTTGTTTTTTTGTGTTACATGCTTACGCGGAAGAAGTTTATGGACAATATAAAACAGCAGAAAAGGAAGATATAGAAAAACTAAAGCAAGATAAGAAGGAGGAGACGGAGAAAAAACTGGACCAATTATGGGATACTGTTATTGGTGAACCACCTAACCCCTTGCATAATTTTGAGGCCGTGGCATGTTTTGATAATCTTGTTGATGGAGTAAACAACTTTGTGGACGAAATGAACATCGATTTGGTGATTATGGGTACTAAAGGGGAGACCAGTAACCATAAAACCACATTTGGTAGTTATACCATCGAAATCTTTAAATATGTAAAGTGCCCTGTATTGGCAGTACCCGAAGATTTTGAATATAAGCAGCCCAAAGCCATCCTTTTTCCAACAGATTATCTGCTTCCCTACAAGCGCAGGGAACTAAGGCTTTTGGGCGACTTGGCCGGTAAATTTAAGTCAAAGGTGCATTGTTTGTACATTACCGATTTTGATGAACTCAGTCCAAGACAAGAGGATAACAGATTGTTTTTGGAAGAGACCCTTACCAAGTCATATCTATTTTTTGAGACAACCCCTGTCAAAAATAAAGCAGAGGTTATAGTCGAACAAGTAGAGAAGAAAGAAGCGGGAATGCTTGTAATGATGAACTCTAGACACTCTTTTTTTGAGGATATGCTCTATAGGTCAACTGTAGATTTACTTGGTTTGAAGATTAAAATACCATTTATGGTGATGCAAAACTTAAATCGGTGAACAATGGAAAAGAAACGGATCATATTGCCAACGGATTTCTCCAAGAATTCATGGAATGCCATTGTCTACGCTTTGATGGTCTTTAAAGATGTCCCCTGTGATTTCTTTATCCTGAATTCTTATCAGGTCGGTGCCTCAGGATTGTCAACCAAAATGGCCGGGGCCAACAATACACGTTTATATAATCTAATCAAGGAGCAATCCGAGCGTGATTTAAAAATGGAGTTAGAGAAAATAAAGAAGTTGGACAAAAATCCAAAGCATACATTTACTACAAGGTCGTTGGCTGATACACTGGTCAATTCCATTGGAAAAACAGTGTATAATGAGGAAATTGATTATATTATAATGGGGACCAAGGGAGCATCCGGATTACAGGAGGTTTTTATGGGAAGCAATACCTACAAAGTAATCAAGGAGATAGATTTTTGCCCAGTCATAGCAGTTCCGGACGACTACAAAACAGATAGGAAAATAGACTCCATATTATTGGCGACAGGTTATGAGCATCTTTTTGAAACCTATGAGCTAAAACCAGTTTTGAACTTTGCAGAGCATTTCAATGCTAAGCTGTGGATTACGCATGTGGGAAATTTGGAAGAGTTGACTTCTGCCCAAAAAGCCTCCAAAATTTCATTGGAAAAACGTCTGAAATCTATAAACTTTGAATTTGTTGAGGTAGAAAAGGATGATTCGGTCAACCACACCATCCATAAAATGGTTGAAATGGACAGATCCATAGATATGGTAGTAATGATCAATCAAGACCATTCATTTTTTGAAAGACTCACAAGGGAACCTGTTATCAAAAAAGTGACCTTTAACTCCAAAGTGCCATTTTTGGTAATACATTTATTTGAATAGGAGTTTTTACAAAAACGATTTTGCCAATTGCACAATTTCCCCTTTTTGTAGTACTCCGGATTTTCTCCAGAGCTGTTCCCCATTTTTAAAGAATATCATGGTGGGCACACCTCTAACCTGGTAAGTATTGGCCAGGCTTTGGTTCTTATCGACATCTATTTTTACGATTTTTAAAGAATCGCCCATTTCATCCTTTACCTGCTTTAAAATGGGAGCCAACATTTTACAGGGACCGCACCACTCTGCAGAAAAGTCAATAAGCGTCAATTGTTCATTGTTGATTAAAGCTTTAAAACTTCCTTTCATCGTTCTAAAATTAAATATTGCAATTTATAAAAACCCTCTTTTTTATACAGTGACTTATGTCACCTTCCCTTCGAGCAATTTTCAAAGAATATCTTAGGTGGAGTTGGCTCGAATTCTTTTTCTATCTTTAATGGCTGCACAACTAAACAAACTACTTCGCACATGCAAACAAAAATCCCTGGATTTATTATCGCGCTATTGGTATTGGTCTCTTGCAAGAACGAGAAGAAAAAGGAAGAAACCGAAATTTGGCGAACCAAAAAAGCAGCCGTGGAAAACGCCACTCATAACCAATTGTTGGATGTGGAAAAGGAGCAAGGCTGGGAGTTGCTTTTTGATGGTGAAACCATGGAAGGATGGCATTTATATAATGACCCGAATGCCGATTCTGTTTGGGAGGTGGTTGATGGTGAGCTACACAGTAATGCCAATGATGAATCCTTAACGGCGGGAGATTTGGTAACGGATAGGTCCTATTCCAATTATGAATTATTGCTAGAATGGAAGATTTCTGGAAATGGGAATAGCGGGGTTTTTATCAATGTCCAAGAAATGCCCGAAGTGCCAACGGCGTGGCAAAGCGGACCTGAATATCAAATATTGGGTGCGGACCATATGGATTACGATGTTCCGGAAAAACGCCCAGGATGTCTATATGTTTTTCTTCCTCAGCAGAATAAGGTCGAGGTAAAGCAAGGGGAGTGGAATAAAACCCGGATAAAACAAATGGACGGTAAAATAGAATTTTATTTAAATGGGGTTCTCACCGCAGAACAAGATTTTAGCTCTCCTGAATGGGAAAAAATGATTACCGAGACCCATTTTTCTAAATACCCTGAGTTTGGCAAAACAACCCAGGGCAAAATAGCATTGCAATATTGGTATTTTGAAACATGGTTCCGGAATATAAAGATTAGGGAGTTGTGAGGAGTGTATGGAATCTAAAATAATACTATAGCTCCCATTTTTTTCTTCTTAATAGAACCTTGGCGTAGTCACGTGCCATTCTATCCCCGAACTCTTGATAGGCGCGTTGGGCCCATTCCAATGCCAAATCGGTTTCACCCTTGACTTCGTAAGCCACGGCGAGATTGTGCGCGGCTCTTCCTGCCGATTTACCTCGATTATTGGCCACATTGGTCCAGATTTCAATCGCATTGTCCCAGTTGGCCACTTCACTGCTTCTCCAGCCAGCGGCAAATTGATTTTTGTCCCTGCCTTTTCCTTTTTTGTACATATCGCGCCTTACCCTGTAATAACTGGCAAAAAATCGATGGGTATAGTCCATACCAGCGGCATAGGCCGTTTCTGGAAGTGCCGATAACGGTGCGGCCCCGCTAAAAAGGTCAAAATCCATAAAATAGGTCTGTTGATATTGATCCATTATTGTTTTGGAATAGGGATCATATAGTCTCCAAAAGCTTCTAACATTGACCCTTGCACGTCTTGGAAATCGGGTATTTGTGCGTCCTGTTTCCAAAACGGAAGTAACCTGATTTACAGCATTGGCAATTACAAAATCTGAATTGGAGTCAAAGTTTTCCAAAACCAAAAGCACATCGGCATTGGCGGATTCACAAATTTCGCTTACTTGGTCCCAGCTCAAGATTTCTGGGGTCTTTCTAGTGCCTGTCCCATAAATCCGAACTTTTGGCGGTATTACGGCTTTTAGGTGATTGCTGTTTTGTAGTCCATCAAAAATACCTTTAACAGCCTCATCAGAAGCCAATTTGTCCGATCCTGCAATCTCACCAGTGGCTATGGATTCCAAAGTTTTATTGTCTTTATCCTCTTCTTTGGTTAATGAACGGTTGACTACGGCAACTTTTTCTATTTCTTGGGGTAAAACCAGCTCTGGTTCCTGCGGATAGTTCAAATAAACGAACCCTGAGCTGGCACAGGAGACCAAACTACCAGTAATTACAGAAAGCAATAAAAGGTTAAAGTTTTTCATAATTGTAAGGTTTTGGGAGATGGTAAAACACAATAAACGTGCCATTGCAAAATATGGATGGTTTTTTCATACTCTACAACGTGGAAGTATTTATTTTATTATCAAGGTGTTACGTGTTTTGATAATCAAAAAAACCTGTAAATTTTCATTTACAGGTTCCACGTTCAAATCAAACTTGTTCCTACTTATTCAGAACAATCGGTTATACCGGAACTACTGCCGGTATGTTTTTTCTAAGAGTGGTTTTCATTTTCTTTGGGGCAGCCTTTTCATCAGAATTTGGTACCCAACCTATCCTCTTTTGATAGCGATGAAAAGTTTCTCCTTCTAATGGGTCCATCACTATTAGATAAATCCATTCATTGTCAGCCAATGCTTTTAAATTGTCATTTTTGGCCAATATGGATTTGACTTGGTCCAAAGGCGCTTGAATAACCACCGAAAGGCGCAGGGGTGGGTGGTAGGGTGCGTCCTTGGAAGTGTAAAGCGATTCCCAAGGAAGACCAGTTTTAAGGTCGCCCCCGTTTCCTTGGACCACTCCAAATTTCCCCGTGATATTATGGGTTACCTTGGTTCCTCCACCAAATTTGTCATTGTCTACCGTGGAGAAGTAGTAATGGTTGTTTATCCATTGTGTAACTACCATGGGACCTTGCATAATGGTTTCTAGGATATGTCCTTCTTTATCGGTTTTCCAATCATAGGAGTGCAGAAAGGAACGCCCATCCAGTGCTAGGTTTTGGGTTGTTTTTCTTGGTGCGATGATGAAACTTGCATTTTTTGCCAATCCCCATTCCGGTCTTGTTTCGCCCCAGTTACTGGCATTGGTTTGGGCATGCGAAATACTGTTTCTGGTGGCTCCCAACCTTTCTTGTGTAGCTGTTTCTTGTACTGTTTGTAGATTCTTTTTCAATGCTTCCACTTGTTTTTGATGCGATTTGGGTAAACTGGAATCAAAAAGCACTATTTCGTCTGTTGTTGTGTTGTGTTCTGCACCTAGGAAAAAAGTGGTTTCTGGAATTTCCATTTGGAACTTTTCTTTTACAATCCGTCTTACCTCGGGGTCGTTGGCTAATTTGGCCAACATTCGCGCATTATGCCTACCTGGACTTGCAGCACACGCACCGCAATCCAAACTGGAACCAAAAGGGTTATTGGCTGAATGACTTCCATGACCTACGAATAAGATTAGTGGGGCAAACTGTTTCCATCCCATTAATTCAAAAGCCGACTTAACAATCGTTGCTTTTTCTTCTGCGGGAATATTGAGGTCTTGCAGGTTGCCCCCATTGGATTGGTGCAGTTGAGGTTCGCAAACAGACTCATATCTGGAGTTGTTTCGTTGGGAAAAGCGGTAAAGTAGTGCAGGTGCTATTGTCCTAAACAATAATTGTATTCCATAGAAAAAGCCTGAACCTTCCACAAAACCAAATGTAGAGGGCAACATATTCTTCATTCGCTTTAGAAAATAGTTCCAAAATTTTCGCACTTCATTTTTCCTATCCAGGACTTTCTTCTCTTCACTTTTATTGTTTTGCGCAATTTCTGAAACGGAATAACAAGAATCTACAATAGGAGGGCACGACTTGTGCGAAATACCGTCTTTTGAGCTTTCATAATCCATGGGAATACCAAAAAAACCGGCATAACCAAAAGTTTCATAATCTCCGATGGATTCCACATGCCTTCGAATGAGTTCCGATCTGGTGTCGATACAAAAGGCAAATTGGGCATGGGGTGTATGATTAGAAAGCTGATTTTTTTGCGTAGAGATGGATTCTTTTTCAAGATGGGACATAAGTCGCTTTTGCCAACTTTGCTCCCATGCCATAAGCCAAAGATATTGTAGCTTCACTATTTCCGAATCGCCCTTGTTTTCAATTACCTCGGGCAAAATTTCCATTTTCAATTGCTTGGCGGTCAATAGTCTGACCGCTAGGTAGTCTTTTAGCTCAATTGGGTAGGCCTCTTGCCACGCTTGTGTGCTTCTATGTTTAATGTAACCCGTCCAACCAGGCAATGCGGCCAATTGATGGGTAAATATAGTTAGGACTACCTGTTCTGAATATCCTGATAACATTTCAGAAAGCGCATCATCACTGGTTTTGGGAATATCCTTACGGTGTATTTTCCCAATTTCAGCATCATAGGGAGCCAATTGCCTCCACGCCTTATAAAAACCTGAATTTTTATGTGGCATTTCCCATTCAGCAAGACCCTCATCCATAAAGGCGGATAACCATTTTACCATGATTCTGTCTAAATCATGGTTTTGGTTTAGGATTTGAATCGGCCTCTCGGATTCCATTTGTTTCAAATAGGATTCCGGTGTTGCTTCGAATCCATTTTCTTTCAATATGTTAACGAGTTCAACTTTTTCTATCTCTTCACTTTCCCAAGCCTTACGATAAATTGATGCGTCCGGATATACCTTGGCATTCAATATTTGTTTAGCTTGACTAACAGCTTCTGAAAATGGTAACTGTTCGTAACCACTAAGCGGATTGGATGTTACAAAGGAATATAGGGGCCAAGTGTTTCCAATGATCTTGGAGGCTTCTTCAATACTATGTTTCAGGTTTATTGGCTTCATTGAAATTTGGATTTGTACATTAAAACAGTTCGATGATTGGGCTGTGACAGGTTGAGCAATTTGACATATAACCATGGAATTCTACGATATATGCCAAGTTTCATCATAAAGAAACCAACCAAGAACACAATACCAAAAACAATTTGTGTTATTGATAGCTGAGTGGGCGAAGCCACTAAAGGCATGTCTACCATAAGTTCAGTAACACCATTATAGATCAACGAATACACACCAATACCTGAAATAAAAAGAACAGGTGGAAGTATGATTCTCTGAATTCCTGAAAGCGGATTATGCTTTAGGATATTATAAGTGGCCTGTCCTACTGTAATCGATACGATGAGTGTAAGGAAGATACCGCTATCCAAATGCATTCCCTTGCCAGTGAACAGGACAAAGAGGTATGCGCCCAATGTGCTGAACAATAACACAACAAGGGCCTGCAGCCATTTTATTCGGATTACTGGTGGTTCGTTGGGTCTTGATTGTTCAATTTCTTCACCAGATGAAAGAAAAAGATAGGCTTTGTAAAATCCATGAAGAATCAAATGGGCGATCGCTGCATTGAAAAATCCCAATCCACATTGCATAATCATAAAACCCATCTGGGCAATGGTGGAACACGCCAAACGTTGCTTAACGTTGACTTGAATCAATTTGGTGAATTGAGCCAGTATCGCTGTAAGTCCGCCGATAATGAGAAGTATTTCCAATGTATTGGAAGCAATCAGTAAAGGGGCAAACATGGTCAGTAATATCCCGGAACCATTTACAAAACCTGCATGCATTAGTGCAGAAGCAGGCGTGGGTGCAGTCATGGCAGAGAGCAACCATTTATGAAACGGAAATATGGCGGATTGTATCAGTGCTGCCATAATGATGCATAAGGCCGAAATCACTTTAATAGAGCTCGGTGTTTGCGTTATGGAAGCAACCCATTCGCTTATCGTAACTGTATTATTATAGGACGCCGGTAACAGCAGGCCTATACTTAAAAAAACACTGCCGATGATGAAGTATTGCCGCGTAAAGCGTTTGGCTTCCCGCGCATCTCCCCAATTGGAATCCAGACCTATCAATCCAGACATGATGGTGCCCATGATCAACCAACTCAGCAGCAGTAAAACAAGGTGCTCGGATACTACAAAAAGCATTACCCCCAGGGTGAATCCAAGGGACAATAACATAAACTTGGATTTTTGATCACTGTCCTTGAAATACGAGTTTGCATAGCTACCGATTATTGCACTAAAAAACGTTACGGTGGTCCATAACAATGAGGTAAACCCGTTTATTCTAAAAAGATTTTCCCATTGCCACTCAGGGATATTTGGGTAAAAAGAGATGGTAAAAATCAAATTGACCAAAAAGATTGCCCAAAATAAAACCGGGATTTTCCCGGTAATATCAGTTTTTTTGGAAGAGATTTTGATGGTACTCGTTATTGGTGTCATTATCTCGGTGGTTTTAAAGAATTATCTATTCTTTTTTTCTTCTTCTGGAATTATTCTTCGAACCCCACTTCGCATATTCGCCAAAAGAGCAACGGCTAGAATAAAGCTGCACAATAAAATACGATCTAAGAATAGGGATTCGTTCCAATAAGAGAGCGCAATAAAGGATACTATCAATAGCACACCTAAAAGAGTTATTGTTGTTTTTTTTGATGATTGCATAGAGATTAAATTGAATTTGTGTTTTGGTTTAATATAGCTTATTCATCAGGAAGTTTATTCCAGGATGGTCATTTATCAATCTTCCAGCGTAATTTCTAATATGCCGTTTATTGTTACATTTTTGCCTTTGGTCCTTGCTTGGTTTACAATGTCTCGAGCAGTTTGTTTTTCGAGCTCCAACTCTTGTATGCGGTTGTCCAATAAATTGGTCTTGCCATGATGATTTCCTTCCCAAATCTTTAATCTTTGAATCTTGTGGAAGTTGATTTTTTCATCAATTAGTGAGGTAATGACATCGGAAGCTTCGGTTGGGGTAAATTTTCCGTCTACTAATTGAATTTTTTGTTTGTCGATTAAGATTTCAGCTAATTCTTTTGTTTCCATGTTTTGGTTTTAACAATGATTTCGATTGCAAAGGTTATAGATATTTATCATTAATTTTTATTTATATTTATAATAATAAACATTAAAAATATTTATGAATTATACATTGCATCAACTTCAAATATTCCTTAAAATAACTGAATTACAGAGTATTACGAAGGCTTCGGAAGAGCTTCATCTAACACAACCAGCCGTATCTATACAGCTTAAAAATTTTCAAGATCAGTTTCCAATTCCACTAACCGAAGTGGTCGGCAGGCGACTTTTTATCACTGATTTTGGTAAGGAAATTGCTCAAGCCGCCGAAAAAATCATAAATCAGGTTCAAGAAATCAACTATAGGACAATGGCCTATCAGGGCAAACTATCAGGTCGCCTGAAAATATCAGTGGTATCAACAGGAAAATATGTTATGCCATATTTCATGTCAGGTTTTATGAAAGAGAATAGTGGAGTGGATCTAGTAATGGATGTGACCAATAAAGCCAAGGTGGTAAGAAGTTTGGAGCGTAACGAAGTTGATTTTGCCTTGGTTTCCGTCCTACCCGATAAATTGAATGTTCAGGGAGTAGAATTAATGCCCAATAAATTAATTTATGTGTGCAATTACAATAGGGAATTGTCGAAAAGCCCGACCAAAAAAAAATTGTTCGAACAAATCCCCTTGATTTACAGGGAACCGGGCTCCGCTACACGAAATGCAATGGAGGGATTTATAGAACAAAACAATTTGAAGGTAAACAAGAAGATGGAGTTGACCTCCAATGAAGCTGTTAAGCAAGCTGTAGTTTCCGGACTCGGTTGTTCAATAATGCCGCTAATAGGTATAAAAAATGAATTGTTGAACAAAGATTTAAAGATTGTCCCAGTAAAAGGTTTACCAATAACTACTACTTGGAACCTAATCTGGTTAAAGTCAAAAAATCTCTCGCCAGTTGCAGTCGCCTTTTTGAATTATCTGGAAGAAAAAAAGGAAGAAATAATCAAGAATAAGTTTGACTGGATAGATGATTTTTGAATTTGAAATTTCCGATTCTTGTAAGCATCCTGTTTGGATGTGACAATCTGTAATAAAGTTCCATTAGGGGAGCAATGGGAACCTGCAAAATTTGTAGATTTACTATAGCTATTCCAAGACTAATGATGGATACAACCTTTCCGTTAACAGCCGGACTTATTGCTTCTATTCTTCATGTTATTGCTGGTCCCGATCATTTGGCGGCAGTGGCACCCTTTGCCATTGAATCGAAAAGAAAAGCTTGGAAAATCGGACTTTTTTGGGGTATCGGACATTTGGTGGGTATGATTGCCATCGGTTTACTTTTTGCGCTTTTCAAAGAAATCATTCCGGTTGATGAGATATCGCAATACAGTGAGCAATTGGTTGGTTTTGTTTTGGTCGGTATTGGTTTTTGGGCACTGTACCGAATCTTCAGAAAAAGAAAAAAGCACAAACATTTGCATGTACATGCCGAGAATTCCCCAGTAATCCATACACATGAACACCATCACGACCATACAGGGTCGCATCACCATGTACATAGTGAAAAGCTGAAGCAGAACAACTTTGCTTCCTTTTCCATCGGCATTTTACATGGTTTGGCAGGCATTTCCCATTTTTTATTGTTCCTTCCTGTTTTGGGTTTTGAAACACAATCGGATTCAATTGCCTACATTATTGGTTTTGGGATAGGAATACTCGTGGCTATGATCACATTTGCCTTTGTCATCGGCAAGGTGTCCTCCATAGCCAAAAATGGTTATAGCGATATGTTTTTTAATGGAATCCGAATGGCAGGCGGACTCTTTGCCATTATCATCGGGATTTATTGGATTTTCAGCACTTAACAGATTCTCGGTAATTGTTCGCCCAATAAAGGGGTTACCATACGTTTACCACCAATAACACTGTTCATCACCACTTTTTTAGGATGTTCTGAAGTGAATTCTCCGATACAGGCAGCCCTTGGGCTTTTTTCGTGTTTTTTCATAAGGTTCACCACTTCATCTGCTATTTCTGCACTTACCGCAGTGATGAAAATACCTTCATTGGCCACAAAAAGAGGGTCAAGACCCAGAATTTCGCAAGCAGCGGCTACTTGATCGTCCAGTGGAATTTCAGTTTCAACCAGTGTTATTCCCAAATTGGTGTCATCTGCCAATTCTGAAAGCACACTGGCCACACCACCTCTTGTGGGATCACGGAACAGATGTATTTTGTCACCAAAAGCATCTAAAAGATCGTTCACCAAAAAATTCAGATTAGTGGTGTCACTTTCAATGGTCGATTCAAATTCGAGACCGTCCCTTTGGGACATGATGGCCATACCGTGTTGCGCCACGGGCCCGCTGATGATGATTTTATCCTCGGATTTTATTTTGTCAGGAGAAATATGTGCCTTGGGGTGCACCTTACCAAATCCTGTGGTATTGATGAAGATTTTATCTCCCTTGCCTCGCTCCACAACCTTAGTGTCTCCGGTTATAATCTGAACCCCTGACGTATCTGCCGCTTTTTTGATGGATTCCACAATTTTTACAAAATCATCCATGGGCAAGCCTTCTTCTACCACAAAAGCTAACGAAAGGAATTTGGGGTCGGCACCACACATGGCCACGTCGTTCACTGTGCCGTTCACGGCCAATTCGCCAATGTTTCCCCCTTTGAAAAAAATAGGGGAAACCACAAAACTGTCAGTGGAGATAGCCATTTCGCCATCTACTTTTATGATGGAACCATCATGCTTTTGGTTGAGGTAGGGGTTGCTGAACGTTTCAAAAATGATACTGTCTAATAGGTCACGGGTCATTAAACCTCCGCTTCCGTGTCCTAAGTTTATGGTGTCGAATCCAAGATCCTTGCTGCTCATGGTTCAAGAAGTAATTAAGTTATTTGAAAAATGGTAATATGCTGCACAGGCACCTTCCGAGGATACCATCGGAGCCCCAAGGGGGTTGGCGGGTGTGCAAGTCTTGCCAAATTGTTCACATTGATGCGGTTTTTTAATGCCCTTTAAAATTTGACCCGCTATGCAAGCTGAATTTTCTGGGGTTGTAATGGAACTGATTCCAAATTTGGTCTCGGCATCATAAGAAAGAAATTCTTTTTTAAGATTATATCCACTATCAAGTATAGTTCCGATGCCCCGCCATTCCCTATCCGAAATTTCAAAGACGGACTGCATCATTTTTTTGGCTTCCACATTACCTTCTTCCTTCACAACGCGTGAATATTGGTTTTCCAATTTGTATTCCCCTTTTTCCAGTTGCAAAACGGACATATAGATTCCTTGGACCAAATCTAGGGGTTCAAAACCTGTTATAACAATGGGTATTTTATATTTTTCGACCAATGGGTAATATTCCTTCATTCCCATTATGGCACAAACATGTCCTGCTCCCAAAAATGCATCTATGGTACAAAGTTCATCATCCAAAATCCCTTCCATAGCTGGTGGCACAAGTACATGCGAGACCAAAATGGAATAATTGGTTACGTTTTCCTTTTTTGCGTGTAAAACAGAAAGTGCATTGGCAGGTGCTGTGGTTTCAAATCCCACAGCAAAAAACACTACTTCTTTATCAGGATTTTGTTTGGCAATGTTCACGGCCTCTAGTGGAGAATAGAGGATACGAAGATCGCCTCCGTTTGCCTTTGCCTCCAACAGACTTTTTTTGCTACCCGGCACACGAACCATATCGCCGAACGAACATACGATCACCCCGTTTTCCAACAATTCAATGGCCTTGTCTATCAAGTTAAGAGGGGTGACGCAGACCGGACATCCTGGCCCATGAATCATTCGGACATTTTCAGGTAGCAGGTTAATGATGCCATTTTTTACCAAACCATGGGTCTGACCACCACATATTTCCATAATGTTCCACGTTTTGGTAGCAGTCTTCTCAATCAGGTCCAAATATTTTTTTGTGGCCTCCAGATTTCGATATTCACTCAAATACTTCATCGTTCAATTTTTTATGTGTTGGTGGTACATCAACTGTCCGAAAGAAATGTTTTCATCGTTAGGACTCAAGTTACGATTAAAATATAGCTTGTGTTCCGTACCAGCCAACTCTTTTAGCATATCCACCAAGGTGGAATTTTGAAATACCCCTCCGCTCAAGCAAATCTTCTTTATTTTGGATTGCTCTGCTATTTTAATGACGCTGATTGCTAATGTGAACAGAAAGTTTGCGATGATTTGCTCTTTCTTTTCTCCAGTTTTAAAATCAACATAAAGATTGTTGAACAGTTCTCTTGTGGGAACAATACCATTTACCAATTCTGGCGCATAGCATTTGCAATGTGAAAGGTTATAATCCTTGATTTGATTTTCCAGCATAATAGCGGCTTCACCTTCATAGGTGTTGAAGTCGCAAATGCCCAAAAGGGAAGCCACGGCATCAAAAAGTCGACCAACGGATGAGGTTTTCAGGGATTCCTTCTTCTTTAAATGATGGTAAACCGCAATTTCTTGATTGGAGAACTTTGGACTTATTTCATCTTGCATTGCATCATTGGCCAAAGAGAAAAAGGATATTCTCGGTTCTTTGGCCATTTTGTCCCCGGCCAACCAATCATAATACCCAAATTGTCCCACATGTTCCATTGCTCCATTTTGGTAACTGAAAAACTCCCCGCCCCAAATTTGAGCATCGTCCCCGTATCCTGTTCCATCCCAAACCACACCAAGAATGGATGATTTTTTCTCAAAAAGTTCATGTTCTCCCAAAACAGATGCAAAATGGGCTTTGTGGTGTTGAATTTGATGAAGGTCAGCATTCAGGTTTTTAGCTAGTTCAATACCATGTCGTGTACTGTTGTAACTTGGATGTTTGTCCACTAAAACAACTTCGGGATTTTCTTCAAACAGCCCCACAAATTTTTCTGCGGTTTGTATATAGCGATCAAATACGTCAAAATGATCTAAGTTCCCCAAATACTGACTGATGTAGAGATAATCGTTGGGTAGAAAGGCAATGGTACTTTTTAAATGTCCGCCCATGGCCATGATCTTTTTGTCTTTTTTGATTTTAGCATCAAAGTTGGGAGCTAACCCCCTTGATCGTCTAAAAATGATTTTCTCGTTGTATCGCGAACTGAACTTGACTACGGAATCGTCTTGGGGATTGGAGATTTTTAGCTCATGATCCAGAAAATAATCCGCTACTTCACATAGCTCCCTGTGAGCCATGTTTTCATCACTGATGATGGGAGAAGCATGAATATTACCACTCGTTGCCACGATGGGTATTTCCAGTTCCGTAGCCAACAAATGCAAAATGCCAGAGTAGGGGAGCATAATTCCCAGTTGATAGAGGTTTGGAGCAAGTTCCCCAAGTGCCAGTTGACCTTTGAAATCCTTTTTCTGAACAATGACAATGGGACTTTCAGGAGAGGTCAGTGTTTCCTCCTGAACAGCATTTATTTTCAAATGTTGTTTTAAAAGATTCAGGGAAGGGTAAAGGATGGCAAATGGTTTTGTGGGCCTATTTTTTCTTTTACGTAATTTTTTGATTGCTTCTGCATTGTTGGCATCGCAGCATAACAGATAGCCGCTAGTGTTTTTTATCGCTACGATGTTACCTTCCTTTATTAA
The DNA here is from genome assembly GCA_040285615.1 of Allomuricauda sp. Classification (GTDB taxonomy): domain Bacteria; phylum Bacteroidota; class Bacteroidia; order Flavobacteriales; family Flavobacteriaceae; genus Flagellimonas. Next base: position 444,954 of record JAVJRL010000008.1, on the reverse strand, counting down.
GTTCGCGGTATTTTCGAGAGGATATTCTACAGAAATAATCGTTCCATCAGCTTTTGATAATTGAAGCTGGATGCCGCAATCGGAACATGTATTGGTTTGGGAATGAAAACGTCTGTCCGAAGGATCACTATATTCTTTGGAACAGGTGGGACACATTTCATATGTTGCCAAATTTGTATGGTCCCGTTCAAAAGGGAAAGTATTGGTGATGGACCATCGAGGCCCACAATTTACACATGTGGTAAAGGGGTAGCGGTAGCGCCTATTGTTTTTATCGGTGATTTCAGTTTTACAGTCATTGCAAATGGCAAAATCAGGGGTCAATTGTAAATTTAGTTTTCCTGTTTTTTTGGAAGGAACAATTGAAAATCCCTGAAATGTTTTGTGGTTTGTTTCGGTAATTTGGTGTTTCCTGATCTTGGATGCAACGGGGGGACGTTCGATTAATAATCGGTAAAAGGAATGAACCACATCTTCATCACCGGTAAGGTAAATGATAACCCCTTTCTCATTATTGGAAACTGTACCTTTTAATTGAAAAGAGTTTGCTAATTTGAAGACGTGGGGTCTAAAACCAACCCCCTGAACTCGACCGGCCACTGATATTTTATAGGTTTTGGACACCTTATGAAATTTGATCGTGCAAGGTTTCTGCCAGTGACAAAATCTGTTCGATTGCCTCTGGAATGGCCTTTTCAACTTTTGGTGCCAATTGAGTGGTCATGGGAATTACTTTTTCTATCGATATGGTGTAAAGATAAAGATCAGGTGTGTTTTCCATAAGGTAAACTGCTTCGATCATATCTTTCAACCCCACATCGTGGACGCTTAGCGCCGAGGGAAAGTCACTGGCAAATTTTGGTCGGATAAGAGAGATGGCACCTTCTTTTTTACCATCCATGGTGGCATCAACAAAGATTATTTTGTTGTAACTCTCAAAACAGTTCAGTAATAAAAATCCTCCAGTACCACCATCTAAAATGTCAACATGGGTGGGCAACTCAATTTTATCCATCTCTTGGATTAAATGTACCCCAACACCTTCGTCTCCCATTAAGAAGTTGCCCACCCCTAAAACCAAAATACTCTTCGATTTGTCTTTTTCAAAGAAAAAGGCATCACTGCTAATAGCAATAGGTTTTTTATCCAAATCTGATTTGGTTTGCGTTGATTGCGCCATTTTATGGGTGTTATTCTATGATTTCCAATTCCTCCTCATCAACTGGCTCCTCTATTTCTTCTTCCTCCAATTTTTTTAGGCGCTCGTCACAGACAAACTTATAACCTCCGAACATGGAAGAAACTTCACCTCTACCTTCGAGCCAATCATGATAGAAGACCAAGTAAACATGAATCAATGTGAACAAGATAAAGAGCCATGTTGTGGTATGATGTATGGTTCTGACAATGAAATCTCCCCCTAAAAATGGTACTACCCAACTGAACATTTTTGGCAACCACCAACTAGCCGTGGATGAATAAAGTCCAAAACCGGTAAATACTTGTACCAGACCTAATAAAAATAGAATAACATAAGAGAAAGCGGCCACACTGTTATGACCTATACTGATATCTCGAATATCCGGTTTTTTTTCGTTGGCCAGGAATACATCCACTTTGATAACATGCAAAAAGTTACGCCACATTTTCTTGCTGAAGGGCCAAAAGGCGCGCCAACTTGAAAACCTGTTTCCTACAAAAGACCAATAGATTCGAAGAATCATATTGAAAAAGAAAACATAGGCCGTGGTAAAGTGAATAAAGCGAACGGTACCAAACCAGTAAAAATCACTGGCCTCTTTGTTGGATAGTATCGCTGGTGGATCTGCAATGATAAACCCGGTTACGGCTAAAATAATAATGGATAGTGCATTGATCCAGTGGAAAAATCGAACTGGAAGTTCCCAAACATATACCCGTCTAAATTTTCGTGTTTCCATGGCCTATCATTTTCTAGATTTCGCAGCTTGAAACGTTTTGTACTTGAGAAATATGCTTGCCATGCTCATCGTACAAATGGACAGCACAAGCTATACAGGGGTCAAACGAGTGTATGGTTCTAATAATTTCCAAGGGTAATTCTGGATCGGCAACCGGGGTGCCCAACAAGGTGGATTCATAAGCGGAACGTTGTCCTTTTGGATCCCGCGGTGATGCGTTCCAAGTTGACGGAACAACAAGTTGGTAATTTTCAGTTTTACCATCCTTTATTTGTATCCAGTGACCAAGGGCACCTCTAGGAGCTTCGGCAAAGCCAACTCCTTTTGATTCAGCGGGCCATGATTCAGGTTCCCATTTGTCCATATTGGCCATTCGGGTATCCCCATTTTTGATATTCTGTAACAAGGTATCGTAAAATTCCATGGTCCAATTGGCGACCAACTGTGTTTCAATACCCCTTGCCGCTGTTCTTCCCAAAGTGGAGAACAGTGCATCTACCGGAACATCCAAATGTCCTAAAGCACCATTCACCGCATCTTGTATTTCTTTATTACCACGTGCGTAGCCCACCAATAATCTGGAAAGTGGCCCAACTTCCATAGGTTTGCCCCTCCAACGAGGTGTTTTGATGAAGCTATATTTTTGATTCACATCCAATTGCTCGTATGGTGGTTTTGGACCTGAATAGTTAATCTTGGTCTCACCATCCCAAGGGTGTTTTCCATGGTCTTTTCCTTCAGAATATTCATCATACCAAGAGTTGTTGATGAATTCTGCGATGTCATCATTTCTATGGTCCACATCATAAACTTTGGATAAATCCCTATCCAAAATAATACCTTGCGGAAATTTGAAATTGGATATATCACCATAACCGTTGGTCGGGAAATCTCCGTAGGACATATAGTTGCCAAATCCTTTCCCAATGGCACCCCAATCTTTATAAAATGAGGCAATGGCCAATAAATCTGGGATATAGACCTGTTCTATAAACTGTTTTCCTTCTTTGAGCAATCGTCCCACATAGGCCAAACGTTCGGCATTTATTCCACCTGGGCTTTCGGTATTGATTGCGCAGGCCATACCGCCAACCAAGTAGTTGGGGTGGGGGTTTTTACCACCGAAAATGGTATGGACCTTAACAATTTCCTTTTGCCATTCCAATGCTTCTAGATAGTGGGCAACCGCCAAAAGGTTAACTTCTGGGGGCAATTTCATTTGGGGATGGCCCCAATAACCGTTTGCAAATATTCCCAGTTGCCCACTTTCAACAAACTTTGTGATTCTTTTTTTGATATCGGAAAAATAGCCAGGCGAGCTTTTTGGCCAGTTCGATATACTTTGGGCCAGTTTGGAGGTTTCCGCAGGGTCTGCTTTTAAAGCATTCACCACATCCACCCAATCCAGTGCATGGAGATGGTAAAAGTGTACGGTATGGTCGTGCATATAAAGTGCCCCTTCCATAATGTTCCGCACCATTTCTGCATTTGGAGGTACCTCAATCCCCAAAGAATCTTCAACTGATCGTACGGATGCCAGTGCATGAATGGTTGTACACACTCCACAGGCACGCTGTACAAATGCCCAAACGTCTCTTGGGTCTCTTCCTTTGACAATGTTTTCAAGACCCCGAACCATGGGGCTAGAGCTATAAGCATCGGTTATTTTACCATCTTTGACCTCTACTTCTATTCTTAAATGCCCTTCAATCCTGGTAATGGGATCTACTACTATTCTATTTGCCATGATACTTTTATTAAGAATCTAGTTTCTTTTCATTTTGCTTGCCACGAGTAGTGCGGCTATGGAGTTCTTTTCTTTTAGAAATATTGGCGGCAACGGCGTGTACTGCCAGTCCACCAGCAACCACACCTGCGGCTACTTTACCTATGGTATCTGCAGTACTTTCGATGCCGAATCCGGCCAAGCCTGTCAAACGCTCATAGAAAGGTCCGTTGTCCCAGAAATTTTCTTCACTACAACCAATGCATCCATGACCTGACTGAATGGGATAACTTACCCCATTGTTCCATTTAATGGTACCACAGGAATTATAGGTCATTGGACCGCGGCAACCTACTTTGTACAAGCAGTACCCATCCTTGGCATTTTGGTCATCAAAGGTTTCTGCAAAAAGACCGGCATCATAATAAGGTCTTCTGTAGCAAGAATCGTGTACTCTTTTGGAATAGAATGCTTTTGGTCTGCCCAATCCGTCCAATTCGGGCAAACGGCCAAAGGTGATCATGTGTACTATGATACCTGCCATGACCTCACCGATTGGAGGACAACCGGGAACCCTGATAATGGGTTTGTTCTTAATGATTTTGTGTATTGGGGTCGCTTCTGTTGGGTTGGGGTACGCTGCTTGAACACATCCGTTGGATGCGCAACTGCCCCATGCAATAATAGCCTTGGCTCCTTCTGCAGCCTCGACTAATAAATCTTTTGCTGATCTACCGGCAATACAACAATAATTACCATCATCACCCAAGGGTACGGAACCCTCTACACAAAGGATATATTCCCCTTTATATTTATCCATTGTAGCCTGCTTGGCGGCTTCGGCCTGATGTCCCGAGGCAGCCATTAAGGTCAATGTGTAATCCAAAGAAATTTTATCAAGAATTATATCTGAAACAATCGGGTGGTCCGACCTAATGAAAGATTCACTGCAGCAAGTGCATTCTTGGTAATGTTCCCAGATAACAGGAATTCGGTACGTGTTCTCCAATGATTTGGCCACCTGGCCGATCATAGAAGTCTCTAAGCCCATATAAGCAGCGATATAGGTGGCAAACTTCATAAAGTCCCTTCTGCTATATCCCTGTTTTATAATGCTTTCGTAATAGGTTTCTTTTACTGATTTTTCTGTTGCCATGGCCCAATTATTTAAACCTAAATTTTCATTTTAAAGGGTTTAGCACTAAAAGTACCTAATAATCAATGCCTTGGGAATGACAAATGTCATGTTATTGAAAATTGATTTTCAATAATATTGTGTCTTATGTTGCTTATAATCAAAAGCTAAAAAAGAAACAGATGCATGAATTATCTGTAGCAATGGGAATCGTAAAAATCGCTGAGGACGAAACCAAAAAAGCCGAGGCGAAGAAGGTTACATTGATTGAACTTGAGATTGGAAAACTTGCAGGTGTTGAGTTCGAATCATTGGACTTTGTTTGGCCAGCCGCTGTTAAAAATACAGTACTTGAAAATGCCGAAAGAAAAATTGATGTAAAGGAAGGTTTGGGCAAATGTGCAGATTGTGATACGGTTTTTGAAGTTCAGCATTTTTATGATTCATGCCCAAAATGCGGTAGTAATTTAAAAGGAATAATTCAAGGTAAGGAATTAAGGGTCAAGGCCCTTGAGGTAGTTTAAATTAAAAACATACAATTATGTGCGGAACCTGCGGATGTGGAAGCGAAGAAAATGGGCCAAAAATATTGACCCCGACAATTGGCAAAGAAAACCATAGTCATGACCATGGACATCACCATCACGACCATCATCACCATGGTCACGACCACGATCATCATCACGATCATTCCCATACTCACGACCATAATCATGACCACAGTCAAAAAACGGTGCTCGAAGTGGAACGTGACATTTTGCAACAAAATGAAATCATGGCGGCAAGAAACAGAGGCTATTTTGATGCCAAGGATATTTTCGCCCTCAATCTGGTAAGCTCGCCCGGCTCGGGAAAGACCTCGCTTTTGGAACGTACATTGAAAGATTTAAAAGATAAAATTCCATTTTATGTAATCGAGGGTGATCAACAAACCTTAAATGATGCCAATCGAATTGCGGTTTTGGATGTTCCAGTGATTCAGATAAATACGGGTAAGGGATGCCATTTGGAAAGTGATATGATCCAAGATGCCGTTAAAAAATTAAATATTAAAAACGATTCGGTTTTGATGATTGAAAATGTGGGTAATCTCGTATGTCCATCCATGTTCAACTTGGGTGAACACAAACGAGTGGTAATCGTGAGCACTACGGAGGGCGATGACAAACCCATCAAGTATCCGGATATGTTCCATACATCCGATATCTGTATCATAAATAAAATTGACCTAGCACCTTACTTGGATACCAATATTGGAGAGTTGAAAAAGAATGCTCTTCAGGTGAATCCAAATTTGGTCTTCTTCGAAGTTTCTGCTACTAAAGGAACCGGTATGGAGCAATGGTATGATTGGTTGGTGAAAAATGTTAAACTCATTCCGGAAAATTAATAAAAACAAGAAGTTATGTGTTTGGCCATACCCGGAAAATTATTGGAAATAACCGCTGCACTGGATGAAACCTTCCGGATGGGAAAAGTCTCTTTTGGAGGAGTGAAGAAAGACGTGAGCCTTGCATTGGTTCCAGAAGCAAAAGTGGACGATTATGTTATGGTGCACGTTGGTGCTGCCATAAGTGTTGTGGACGAAGAAGAGGCGAATAAAACATTTGAAGTGCTTTCCCAATTGGGAGAATTGGACGATTTGAATCAACTACCGGAAAGTTCCGGTTAATTATACTAAGGTGCCATACTTTGAACTTAAAAAGGGAGATACCACTTTCCCGCCTGCTTATTTTGCAGATATAGAAGGACTATTGGCTGTTGGAGGCAATATGTCCGTTGAGCGTTTACTTTTGGCATACGACAGCGGAATTTTTTATTGGCATTACCCCCTAAAACATATTAAATGGTGGTCGCCCGACCCTAGAATCGTGGTGAAACCGGAAGGTTTTGAAATACCAGAATCACTATGGGAATCTTTAAATAAAGAATTCACGGTGACAGTCGGTACCGATTTTGAACAAGTCTTGTGGGGCTGTAAAGAAGCATACAATATTGAAGGTCAGATGGATAACCGATGGTTGTCGGAACGCATGGTTCGCATGTTCACCGAATTGCACTCCATGGGAAAAGCCCATTCCGTAGAGGTTTGGAAAGATGGGAAATTAGTCGGAGGATTGTTTGGGGTGGCTATTGGAAAACTGTTTTTCGGTGAATATTTGTTTTCTACAGTTGATGGGGCCGATAAGCTTGCCGTATTGTACTTGATTAATAAATTAAAGAATCAAAATTATAGGTTGTTGGACATGCAGAAGCAAACCTTTTTCCATCCTGATATCGATTATGACGAGATGTCCAGATTGGAATATGTGGACATTTGTAAGGAAAATGCTTTGCAATACAAGGATGTCCCCACTGAATTTTAACTAAAAATTGAACAACTATGAGACTTTCCTTTGCAGAACAGATACAGAACGCCAATGTGCTTTTGCACGAGAATGAGGTTGAGAAGTCCATTGAAAATTACGAAGAGGCATTGCGATTGGCCTCAACTCCCGAGCAGCAACTTCACTTGAACAGTATTCTGGGTAGGTTGTATCAAAGAACAAAAAATCCGAACAAAGCCATTGAGGCTTTTGAAAATGCGTTGACTCTAATGGATGGGGACGACCAACTCGGAACTCCGATTGATAGGGCATCCATTTTAAACAATATTGCGGCCATACAATCGGAAACAGATAAAGCAAAGGCTATAGACCATTACAAAAAGGCCCTTACCATTTATACTGAAATGGTTGAAGACGGGGAATCGGATTATAGTCCACATTTGGCAAATACTCAATTTGCCCTGGCAGAGGTTTATGCTAAAAAGAAAGATTACTACTTCGCCAAAAAATATTACAAGAAAGCAATCAAAATTTATGAAAGTCTGAAAGATCATGATTATTTGAGATTAAGGGCCAGTGCGCACTATCAACTGGGCAATATTTATACAGATGAATTTAACTTGTTCGATGCCAAGGTTCATTATATAAAGGCACAGAATCTTTTTGAAAACTTGATAACTGAAGGGGATGATGCCTTGAAACCTTATTTAGCAGCGGTCCTTAATAATTTGGCGGTGACATTCAATTCGATGGAGGAACAAGAAAAGTCTTTGCAATATTATGGTTTGGCCCTGAAAGCTTATCAGGAATTGTCCGATCTCAATTTCGATATTTTTCAGCCTTATGTTGCTTCTACCTTTAACAGCTTGGGCATTGTGCATTCTGAAATGAAGAATTTCGACCAGGCCATTCAAAACATAAGCCAAGCTGTAGATAGGTACAACGAACTGACTGATGCAAGACCTCAGGAGTTCACACATTATTTGGCCACTGGTTTACATAATTTGGGCTTGTTTTATTTTGAATTGAGGAACAATGATAGGGCCATGGACTATTTTGGTCAGGCCCTCGAAATGCGAAGGAAATTAGCGGCAAATCAACCCAATGATTTTGATGCTGATTATTGCGCCACCGCCTTAAATATGGTTGAACTTTATCAATCCCAGTTGGAAAGCAAGGTTGATTTCACCTTTAAAACTCAAGCTTTGGAGCTATTATCTGAGGTGGAAGCACGATTGCAAAAATATGGAGACAACTTGCCGGTCATTAAAAACATGAAAAACGATAGCCAGCATTATTTGGACTACTTTACTGCAATCAATGAGGAACATTTGTCCTTGCACCATGTTTTAAGAAAGGTCAATAATCTTAAAGAGCAGATAGATGAAACCATTTATCCCGAAGAAAAAATGGTCTTTCAACAGGAAATTATGAATCTACTCAAAGACAATCTCAATAAATACCCCAACAACGATCGTCTCAAATTTGAACTTGCCCTTGCCCATGTGAACATGAGCTGGCTTCAATTAAGGCTTAAAGAATATGATAAGGCGGAACAAACAATACTTGATGCACCGATTCTTGAAAGTCCACTACTTTCTTTAAGCTGTAATTTGGCACATAGCTATCTTTTGCAGGAGGATATGGAAAAGGCCATGGAACTTTATGAGAAACTTTCTAAAAAAGTGAATGATCAGAATGAAAGTTACAAGACCATAATTTTAAAAGATTTTGAAACCCTGAGGAAGGATGGAATCGATTACGAAGGTTTCAACATTGTTACGGAACGTTTTAAATAATCCATAGACTTATAAAAAGAACTGGCCAAAAAGTGTTTCTGTTTGTTTAAAACAGTATTGCACCTTTTGGCCAGTTCCCGTTAAATATAAAAAAGTATTGTTTTTCTATATTTTTATATGAACAGCAGTTGGGTTCCATCTTGGTCCGCCCTGCTGTAGAAATCTCCAATGGTAAGGACACCATCCAAATCATCGATAAGGTCTTTCTCTTCCAAATGGAACATATCGACTGCCAATTTACAAGCCCAGAGCTTACATCCGGAGTCCGATAGGATTTCCAAGAACTCGCCTACCGGCGGCATGTCCAATTTGTCCATTTCTTTCTTCATCATTTTAGAAGCCATGGCTTCAACACCTGGTAGTCCACCCAACATGGTGGGCATATGCATGGCCGGGTTACCGACGGTTGCAACGTGCAAGTGCTCTAGTTTTTTCTTTTGAATGGCTTCCAATCCAAAGAATGTAAAAAATATTTCAGATTCTATGCCTTCCATTCGGGCTCCATTGGCCATCACAAATGCTGCATACACATTTTCGAGTGTGGCTTTGGATAGTATAAAAAGCATTTTTTTAACTTTTGTATCGCTCATTATCTTAAGTTTAATCTTGTTATTAAATCAGATTAATCGAACCTATATCTGTAATTAAATACAGCTTTTTGGTTTTGGAATTCCTGCAATCATGGTCGCTTTTTTCAATGGTCCACCAGGGAAAAGTGCGTAGAACTCCTTAATGTTGATGACACCACTTTTTTTGATACCTCTAATGGATAGTGGCTCTTCATTTTTATATTTCTCCTGGATGTAATCGATGATTTCCCAGTGCTTATCGGTCATTTCTATACCTTGCTCTTTAGCGATCTCTGTGGCAATTTCTTTGTTCCATTGAGAAAGATCGGTTAGATATCCTTCTTGGTCCACTGAAATTGTTGCTTGTCCTATTGTCTTGTCCATTTTTTTAGTATTTAGGTTTAATAATTATGCTTCTGTTTCTTCAAAATGTTTTCCTTTTTCACTCATTGTAGCTGACACAAACGGAATATGGATTCCTTTGATCAACATGTTCCAGTAAATCCATCTGAATGCCATTTTGCCCATGTGGTTTGTTCTACTCTCCTTAAGAAGGTTCAATGGTCCAACTCCAGGGAATGGGAACGTTCCTTCTACAGGTTCATGAGTGTAGTTAAAGTCAATTAAAAGAGCTTTGCCGCCGCCAGTTTCAATAAAGCAGTTGGCGTGTCCGTCGAACTCTTCTTTCAAAGGTTCCCCTTTAATGTACCTCAAGATGTTCTCGGTCAATATTTCAGCTTCAAAGTGGGCTACGGAACCAGCTTTGGAAGCAGGTAAGTTGGTAGCATCACCAATTGCAAAAATATTTTCGTGATCTTCAGTTTGCAGCGTTGCCTTATTTGTGGGCACATAATTTAAATCATCACCCATTCCTGAACGTTCGATTAAGGCATCCCCCATATTTGTGGGTATAGTTACCAAGATGTCGTAAGGCACTTCGGTTTCTGCATAATCGATAATCTTGTTGTTTTCGTAATCGACACGTTCAATATTGAAATCGGTGACTTCCTTGATTCCTTTATCCGTTAACAAGTGATGCAGTGCTTTCGTAGCTTTTGGCTTTGTAAAAGCACCGCCTAATGGAGTTACAAATGTAATATCCACTTTGTCACGTATTCCTTTGTGCTTAAAAAAGGAATCTGCCAAGAAAGCGAATTCTAAAGGAGCAACCGGACATTTGATGGGCATTTCGGTGATGTGTACCACCAATTTACCACCTTCCCATTCGCGGAACTTGTCGCGTAATGCTTTGGAACCTTCATAGGTATAAAAGTCAAATATGCTCTTGTGCCATTCAGGGCCTTTCATGCCCTCTACTTCTTCAGGGGCAATTTTAGTCCCGGTAGCAATTATCAAGATGTCATAGGGGAGTTCTTTTCCGTTTTCCAACTGAACCTTGTTTTGGTCAGGCTGGATAAGCTCAATTTTTTCATTGATATAATTGACTCCTTTTGGAATAAACTTGGCTCCTTTTTTCTTTACTTGTTTGGTAGTATAAATATCAAAAGGGAGAAACAAAAAACCAGGTTGATAGTAGTGGGTTTTGTATTGATCCACCACTGTAATCTGCCATTCATTTTTTGGAAGCTTGGATACAAGATGGTTAGACATCATTGTTCCGGCTGTTCCCGCTCCTAATATGACTAAATTTTTCATGATTTTTAGATTGAGTGATTTACTACGGTAAAAGTAGGCAAAGGTTAAATTCACAAATATGACAAATGTCAGTTTTCAGCTATTTGCTTTGTAACTTAAGTTACATAAGCAACTGTTTTACAGTAATATAGTTAAAATACATGTAAGCCGTGTCATAGTCATTAAAGAGACTTATTGTAAAAAACCTCTCCAACATGGCGGAAGTAGAAAAATGAGGTTAAAACCAAGGGCTGTCAAAAAGAATATGGCGAGCGATTTATATCGGTTTGTTTTTTCCTTGATGGGATGTATAAAAAACTGGATTAAACAAAAAAACCTGTAAATCAATAATTTACAGGTTTATTGTTGTGTTTTGATGGTCTTTTAGTGGAGCCGGAGGGATTCGAACCCTCGTCCAAACAAGCAATAACCATGCTTTCTACATGCTTAGTATCTGCTTAATTTTCGTTGCATACCTGACCAGATACGGCCTAATATACACTTATCTTCTTTAGGTTTTAGAGGTGTCGCCAAAGCGAACGGACACCCTTGTGTTGACTTTTTTGGTGCTCCTAAACGAATCGCCGTCAACAAGGGCTATTCAGGAACATCTCGCTTCCCTACCTTGTAGGGACGAGGCAAATCCTACTATAATTCAGATTATGCGGCAAGAGCGTAATTATTTTCGCCAATTAAAAGTGTGAAACATGAGATTTACGAGCTGTATCCCAGCGCTCGGCATGCTTACATCGCCATTGGTCTTGCTGTCAAAACCGGTCGGCCCCGTAATGAGATGTCATTCCTGCGTAGGCAGGAATCTCTCACTTTTTTATCAAAGAACTTAGCCTGCACTGAGCGCAGTCAAAGTTTGGGCGTTACCTAAATATTGCTTTGCAACATTTAGGTAGGGCTATCGGCCGTACACGGTACCTGCCTCTATCCCTAACGCGGTCGGCAAAGGTAACGCATATCCATCAAACAATAAAAAGTTTGCTTACCCTGCCTATTACCCTTATTTTGGTCAACAATTATACCAAAATAATCTATGAAGTTCGGAATCATCAGGGAACGCAAAAATCCACCCGATCGCAGAGTGGTACTATCACCAGAGGAATGTCAAAATGTCCTATCCAAATTTCCAAAAGCCGAAATATTGGTGGAATCATCACCTATTCGTGTTTTTGCTGACCAGGAGTATGTTGATAAGGGTCTGAAAGTGGTTGAGGAGATGGAAGCTTGCGAAGTGCTGCTCGGGGTAAAGGAAGTTCCCATTGATGCATTGATTCCCAATAAAAAGTATTTTTTCTTTTCCCACACCATAAAAAAGCAACCCTATAATCGGGAGCTGCTTCATGCAATTTTGGACAAGAATATAGAATTGTACGATCACGAGGTCATTACAAATGCCAAGGGTGCCCGTTTGGTTGCTTTTGGACGTTATGCGGGGATTGTTGGCGCCTACAATGGGTTCAGAGCCTATGGGTTAAAGTATGGATTGTATCAAATACCCAAGGCTGAGTCACTTTTGGATCAGCAAGCACTCATTGCCGAACTTAAAAAAATACAACTGCCCAATATTAAAATATTGCTTACCGGAAAAGGGAGAGTAGGTAATGGAGCCAAGGAAATGCTGGATGCCATGGGATTGGAACAAGTTGGAGTCGCAGAGTACTTAAAAGAAGATTTCAATTACCCGGTATATTGTCAGATAGATGCTTCGGAATACAATAAACGCAAGGATGGCGTGCGTGGAAATAAAGCCGATTTTTTTCAGAATCCCGAGGCCTATAAGTCCGACTTTTTCCGTTTTGCCAGAGTGACCGACTTATACATTGCAGGACATTTTTATGGTGATGGTGCACCTTACCTCTATACTCGAGAAGATGCCAAGCAACCTGACTTCAAAATAAAAGTGGTGGCCGATATCAGTTGCGATATCGATGGTCCTGTCGCTACCACAATTAGACCATCTACCATTGCTGACCCTATTTATGGATATGATCCAGTATCCGAAAAGGAAGCCGATTATAAAGCAGAAAATGCCATTGCAGTGATGGCTGTGGACAATCTGCCTTGTGAATTGCCCAGAGATGCTAGCGTTGGTTTTGGGGAGGCCTTTTCCAAACATGTGATTCCATCCTTCTTTAACAACGATAAAGATGGTGTGCTCGATAGGGCCCGAATGACCCAAAATGGTACATTGACCAAACGGTACGCTTACCTTCAGGACTATATAGACGGCAAAGAATGACCATCCACCCAAAAACAATCGTAAAAAGTTGGTAATGGGTTGTTTTTTAGTATATTGTATGTCCTAATTCTCAAAAGCCAGTGAAGTTCAATTGGGTGTTTTCTGGAGATGACAATCCAGCTATACAACGAACCTGTATCGATATGGAATACAGTTTAAGGCCAAGGATCATGCGATACTTGTTGTCCCGATTGGATGTAGATACCGACTTTTCCTCTTTTCACTTTGACGTCAATGTAGATAAAAAGTGGGTGACTATCTCGAACAAGACCCCAAAAAAATATATTCGAAAAATATTGCCCGACTTTGATCAGGCTATCAACGGCACCTCATTTTCCTCGGTTGCCTAAAAGGCTATTCTTCCAATCTCAGGTTCCAGGTTACAATCGGATGCTCCTTTGGAGCAATATAGGCACCCAATGCCTTTAATTTAATGGGCAGGTCCATTGTTTTTTCAAGGGTTTTGATTTGAAGTGTTTTAGTGCCACCAGCGGGTATCGTGAAAACAGGAGAACTGGAATAGAAGGTGTAGGGCATTTGATTTTCAAAGATTAGATCACTACTGGTAATGTTGCGTAAAGTAACCTCCAGAATTGTGGTATTGTCAATGTATTTCGCTTTTTCAAATTTTACGGAAGCATTGAGCAATGGTACCAAATTTTCCTTTTTTCCCACTAATAATGAATTGAAGACTGCCACCGTTCTCCCGGCAAACAATGCCTCCTTAAGGGACTCAACTGTTCTTTCTTTGGCAAAGACAAGTGTAATTGGGCGCGTGTATCCTTTTTCCACGTAATCCCAATCAATAAGGCCGTGTATGTCACTTGTTCCCATTATGGTCAGGTTATTTTCAAGGGCAAGTGCCAGCGATTCTTCCGAATAATCCCCGGTATTGATCACTTCGATACCATGCAATTCCCCGTTATTGATTCGCCCTTTTTGAAAATCACTCAATATTGGATTTCCTTTTGACGATTGCGCATACCAGGCAGGGTGGTTCCAAAAAACAAAAGCTCCTTGTTTTTTTGCTTCAGCAAAGGAATTCTCAGCATCCTCTACCAATAGTTCATTGGCATCCTTAATAAATATGGCATTGTTATGTCCAATTGGTGCTTGTCGGGTAATCTCGGAACCGTGAACCAGAATAAGTTTGTGGTCTTTGGCTTCTTTTAGTGCAATCTCATATGAACGGTTTCTATCAGGATGTGGAATATCCTCTTTGTGTGGTTGGTACTCAATGTGTTCGGTAAGGGAAATTACATCTAAATTATCTCTTAACGCTTCCATCACCCGAATGTTCGGCCATACATTCCCATCGGAAAAAACGGTGTGTTGGTGCAAATCTGTTTTTAATGTGGTGTACCCCGGAATATTTGGAAACTCAAGTACCTTGGAACTTTGGTGAGAATGCTCTTGGGCAACGAGAAACGAAACTGCAAAAAATGCAATGAATAATGGTTGGAATTTCATGACGATGGTTTTATCAAAACTATGAAACCTTTGATTGTGTTTCAATCCTTGGCGTCACATTTTACAAACTGTTAACCTGACGGTAAACTAGTTAGGTTGTTTTAGTTAGAAAATTGACAGAAAACGGAATCACAATTAATAAATATTTAAGGGTTTAAAACGCTGTCAAACGCAAATTCCTTGCTAGGTTTGCGAGCTTAAAACCTCGGTACTTTGCACATCGATTTAATTATAGCGGCACTTTGGAGCCTTTCGCCATTTGGAGAGGCTAAAGTGGGCATTCCTTATGGGATGTACCAAGGAGTGAACGAATATCTGGTTTTTGCGGTGTGCTTTGGTGCCAATGTGTTGGTATTTCCAATGATGATGTTCTTTCTGGAATATATCAATCGGCATTTGGTTAAATGGCGATTCTATAAAAAGTCTGCTGTGTACGTAGGCCAAAGAGCCAAAAAAGGGTCAGGTAAAAAAATACAGCGCTTCGGGTTTTTGGGTATTGTTCTCTTTGTAATGATTCCTCTTCCGGGTACGGGAGTCTACGCAGGAAGCATTGCCGCCTACCTTTTTAAAATGAAAAAACGAAAGGCCTTGGCAGCCAATACCATCGGTATTTTCTTTTCTTCAGTCATTATTTGGGTAGCCACTTTAATGTCAATGGAAGGGGTTTAGCCGCATAGTTTTTTCAATTTTTACCAATGTTAAGGTTGGATTTGTTTATTTTGCTTCCTTGATCACTAACCTAAAAGATTTCTATGGCTTCCGGTTTTTTTGCTGTTTTGGACGATATTTCCGCATTGATGGACGATGTGGCAACCATGAGCAAAGTTGCAACCAAAAAAACAGCTGGTATTTTAGGTGATGACTTGGCCGTAAATGCCGAAAAAGCTACTGGATTTTTGTCCAGCAGGGAAATTCCTGTACTGTGGGCCATTACCAAAGGCTCTTTTTTAAACAAATTGATTATTCTTCCGATTGCATTTTTGTTGAGTGCTTATTTGCCTGTTGCCATTACGATTATTTTGATTTTGGGAGGGGTGTATTTGGCCTACGAAGGTGCGGAGAAAGTGTACGAATATATTTTTCACCGAAAGGAGGAAGAGCATTCGATAGACCCAATTGATATTCCGGAAGAAGAACTCCCAGAACTTGAGAAGCAAAAGATAAAACAGGCTATAATCACGGATTTTATCCTGTCCATCGAGATTGTCATTATTGCATTGAGTGCGGTAGTGAATGAGTCTTTGACCATTCAGATAGCGACGGTTTCGGTGGTGGCGTTGTTGGCCACGGTGGGTGTATATGGCATTGTTGCCTTGATTGTGCGAATGGACGATTACGGATACCGCCTTATCAATCTAAATGAACAAACGGACAGCTTCTCTGACAAAGTTGGTAAAGTTTTGGTGAAAGCACTTCCCAAAATTATCAAAGGATTGTCTATTGTAGGAACGCTGGCCTTATTGTTGGTGTCTGGAGGAATCTTTAATCATAATATTGAATTTTTTCATCATTTGTTCCCAAGCCTGCCAGCCTTGCTTAAAGACTTTATTTTTGGGTTGGTCATTGGTTTTGTAGCACTTCTGTTAATGAAGTTGGTCAAAAAGCTGTTCAAGCGTAACTAAATGCTCTTAAATTAATTTTCTAATTCAGCTTAAATGAATCCAGCTGAAGATTATATCATCAACCAAAAAGAACCTTTTAGAAGCATCTTATTGCATCTAAAAGCCGTAATCGAGTCTATTGTTCCTGAGGTAGATATGAAATACAAATGGGGAATCCCTTGCTTTTATGCAGGTAAACAGCCCATCTGTTATTTAAATGTGTCCCA
The DNA here is from genome assembly GCA_040285615.1 of Allomuricauda sp. GTDB lineage: Bacteria > Bacteroidota > Bacteroidia > Flavobacteriales > Flavobacteriaceae > Flagellimonas. Next base: position 428,274 of record JAVJRL010000008.1, on the reverse strand, counting down.
AAAAAAGAAGTATGTAGACATTGCCTTTTGGAATTCCGCCCATCTGACATTGCATTTGGATAAAATGGTGAGTGAAAACCGAAAAGTGGTTAAATCCCTACGCTATTTTACTTTGGAAGAAATTGATCAAGATGTGTTGGTGGATGTGTTGCAGGAATGTTACTCCTTAAAGCACAAGGGGTTTTACAAAAAATAGATTTAGGAAGGCGCAAAATCTTTTCTTGAAGTATTCAGTTTAAAGAACGCAATCCATAACGATATCAAGCCCAAAATCAACCAGAGCAAATCCACCAAAAGAATATGTTGGTATCCTTTCTGATAGGCTACCCACAACCAATTCCCTGTGGAAACTCCATTTGCTACGGGAACCAATAATCCTAAAATTCCACCAGAAATTAATGTCCATTTATTGGTAAAGGCAATGTCCTTTTTAAGGAAAAAGAATACAGTGGCCACCAACCAAATCGAAAAATACGTTTGGTAGAGAAAGCCCATATTTACAGTTGGTGTCAACTGTACAATAATAAATTCCAAAGCGGTAACAGGCAACAGGGAAAGACAGATGGCCATATACCAATTGGCCACTTGTTGGTTGAACTTTCGGCGTTTTTCAGTAATATTCTTTTTATCACGAGCTACGAGCCAAATCATTATTCCGGAGAGGATCACAAAACAGGAAACCAGTCCGAGGATAAAGGAAATTACGCGTAACCCATAGCCGGCGTAATCGCCAAAATGAAGACGGAACATCATGTTTTTTACACCATCCAAATAGGAAGTTGGGACAATCGGTACTTTTTCCTGCGCAATGGAACCATCGGCAACTTTATAAATACGGTAGCCCAAACCATTTAGTTTGGTATCGTAACCAAGATATCCACTGATGGCGGCGTGCATGTTTTGATCGCCATAGTTGAATATGTGCGTTTCGGTTACCCTAAAGTCGCCCCATTCCTCTTTCATTTCCTGGACATATTTGCCCAAGTTGATGGTGTTCTCCAATTTTTGATTTTGGAATTCGTACACGGGATGGTTGTATTCTAAATCTTCGTACAATTGGTTTTGGTCACCATCATACAATCCCATCACCATGGGAAGCACCAAAATGCCTTTCAGTAAAAAGAAAGCTCCCGTTACGGCATATACAAACTGAAATGGAAATCCTATCACACCAAGGGCGGTATGGGCATCCGTCCACATGGTTTTGAGTTTTGTCCATGGCCTGAAGGTGTAAAAGTTGGAAACGATCTTGTTCCAATGCACCAAGAGCCCGGTAATGATGGCAAACAGGAAAAAGAACGCCACAAATCCCGCCAAGGTTCTGCCATAAGGGTAGGGGATTTGATCTAAAAAGTGGAGGCGGTACAAGAATTCACCCAAATGATAATTACTTGCATAGCTATCGGTCTTGGTCTTGGCCTCGGGGTCTAAATAGAAAAATACGGGAGTTTTGTCCTCCTCCTTTGCCAATGAATCTTTTGAAGGCCCCAAGTTGACGGAAATGCTTCTTTCGTTGTAATAATGCCTTAATTCCACATCCCGTCCGAACAAATTGTATTCTTTGGAAAGGTCGTTGAGATGGGCATCCACACTACCGGGTAAGGCATCTTCTTGACTAACGGAATGTCCCCGTTGCCAATTGGCGATTTCATCCCTGAAAAAAGAGAAGGACCCTGTAAAGAAAATAACGTAGAGCGCTACGCTGATTACAATACCGCTTACGGTATGTATGTGGAACAATATGTTGTAGATACGGTTTCCCATGGTTTAAACAAGAGGGTTGGTTTGGTTTCCAAGATAGAATATAACAAACAGCACAAGACTTATTAATAGATAAATGCCCCATACTTTCCATCCGTTTTTGCCCAAAAAGGCAACTACCATCAAAACGGCCCAAAGGATAAATGCTGAAAAAGTACTGGTTATGATTACAGCTACGTGATTGAACCAACTGGACAAGGCCATGTGAAACATTACGGCCACAATAAGACCGCCCAAAATGGCAGCGGTAATTTTGGCAAATCGTTGTGAAGGCGAAGGGGTCAGATATTTTTTGTTGGCAGGCATAGGTTAGAACAATAGGGTTTCAAAAAGGATGGAGCATAAAAAAAGAATGCCTAAAAAGCGGTAGTTCAACAAACGTAAGGGAGCCAAGAGAATCACTAAACTGGCAACCGCCATCAAAAGGATAAAAAAAGTGAACACACCTGAACCTAGTCCCCAGTAAAAGCAGCTAAGCCCCAATGAAAAAATCATCAGGGCCAAACTGGCTAATTGTACGATTTTTTTGTGTTTGCCCGTCCATTTCTCGGTACCCAGCTTGCCAACGGTGGCCATCTTTTTGGAGGTGCCGTAAAGCAGATAAAAGGCGATAAAAGTGAGGAATGAAATTAGGGTCACCATAGCTTATCGTTTTATGCAATAGGTGGCACAATGCCAAATAAATTCATAATCCTCACCATTGTAGGTGCCGGAAATTTCTTCCTTGGTGGTGGTTTCCACGATGTACTTGGTGTCCCAAGGCAATGCAAAGGAAACCTCTCCATTGTCGTCGGTGTACAAGGTTTTGGACCATAGGTCGGAAACATAGACATTAAGCTCGTTTTTGGCGATGGGCTCGCCTTTGTACAATACTTGAAGTTTGATTTCCTCTCCGTCGTTTTCCAACTGCTTTACCACAATTCCATCAGGATTGGCAGTTTTCGTATCGCCATCGGTTCCCACCTGAACTTTTGAAGTGGAATGATAATGTGTCTTGAAAATCCCAAAGTCATATTGGGTATAATCGATCACATCAATCTCGTTGTTGTTCAAAGCGATGGTATACACCCCTTTCTGAGATGGGGTAAAGCTGGCCAAATAATGGTCTTCTTTGGGTTCTGTGCTCAATTCGGTCTTTGTGCCATCGGGAGCAATTACCCAAAGGGTAAACTTGGAAACCAGTGGAAAATCTTCGCCCTTTACTTTTTCAATGACGCCATAGGTGTATTCTCCATAATGAACTCGGACTTCCTGTACCTGGCCCATGGCCCCTGTACCGCGGGTCTCTATCCATAGATAGTGAGCCGAGGCCGACAGTACAGGTAGGGTAATGAGCAATAATGTTGCTATGAGTTTTTTCATTTTGTCGTCTTAGAATTTATAAGTGAAATTGGCAGAAAGACTTCTCAAGTTCTGTGGGCTGATGGTTGACCAGCCTTTGTAGTAGTCTTTGTTAGCAATATTGTCCAACTTCAAAGTGATTCTGAAATCACGGGCATCGTAGAAGGCAGATGCATTAAGAATGGTATACTCATCAATGGTAAACGTACCATTGGATCTATTAAAGATTTTGTTTTCGCTGGCATAGTTACCTCCAAATCCAAGTCCAAAGTTTTCCAATGTACCTTGAGTAAATCGGTAGCTTGCCCAAACGTTGGCCAAGTTCATTGGGCCTGCACTTTCGGGTCTAAACCCTGTAAAGCTGGCAGCTCCTTCGATTAACTCACTGTCGTTATAGCTATATCCGGCAATAATGTTCAATCCGTCGATTGGCGAAGCGATTATGCTCGCTTCAAAACCCTTGCTTTTCTGTTCCCCATCTTGGGTGTAGAAATAATTGTTGGCATCGGTATCGATTCGCTGTGCCATATCGCTTACAGTAATGTTGTAGTAGCTCAAAGTCGCAGAAAGTTTGTCGTTGAACAAGTTCAATTTGGTACCAACCTCGAACTGATTAGCGTGCTCTGGATTCAAAGCTCGTACGGAAGTGTTTCCATCAGATAGTTCGGTCACGGGAGCGACATTGCTGAATCCGTTCATGTAGTTGGCAAACACCGATACTTTGTTCAAAATAGGTTGGTATACCAGACCAAATTTTGGTGAAAATGCAGTCTGATTGTATCCGTCGTTGGAGAAACGGTCCACACGCAAACTGGCCATTGCGGACAATTCAGGTAATAGATTAATGACGTTGGATGCATAGGCACTGAAAATCTCTTGTTCAGCTTCGCTGAATTGTGCTCCAGGATTGGCCAAGGTAGCGATTCCGGCATCAGCACCAGCTTGTGTCAAAACACCGGAGTCATAAAGTCCGGTTCCCATTGGAGTTCCAAAGTAATCGTGTAGGGCAGGAGCAACAGCTTGGAATTCGTTAGGGTTTCTTCCAACATAGATAAAGCCTTGGTTTCCGTAGCCGGTGCTATTATTGATAACTCTAGTTTTAAGGTAATCTAATCCAATTACCATGCGATTTCGCATGTTTCCGATATTGAAATCACCGATAAAGTTTTGTTGGATATCGGTTCCCAAGGTTTCGGAATTTTGGTTGCTAGTGTAGCGAGCCAAGATAATGCCATCTTCGAGTGGTTCACCAGAAAGGCCTTCTACCGTTGAGGATATCTCGTACAAGTAGGAGTAGTAGCCATCAGATTTTGCATTGGACCTAGAAATCACGGTCTGAGAGGTCCAAGAATCGCTCAAAATATAGTTCATTTGACCTTGAAGGCTGTAGGTTGGAGTGTCTATATACAAATCGTTACTAGTGTACGAACGTTTGAAATCGTACCCCAATTCATCCAAATTGGTCACTCGAAGTGGCGAACTACGGTCCACGAACAACATGGTTTGGTTTGTACTTCGGCCGTTATAAAATTCGGTATTGATGTTGAATGAAAGTCTATCACTTGCCTGAAACGCCAAAGATGGCGCAAAGAAAAACGACTTTCTAAATCCAGCATCTTGATAGCTGTTTTGGGTGTGATAGGCGGTATTCACTCTAAGTGCAATATTGTTCTGGTCGCCTAAGGTCGTATTTAGATCGGCGCTTACTCTATTCAATCCATAACTGCCAGAAGTGTAGGAGATGTTTCCCCCAAATCCATAGTAAGGTTTTTTGGTATTGATGTTAATCAAACCACCATAAGAAATTAAACTACTACCATAAAGTGTTCCCGATGGACCTTTGATTACTTCGATGGATTCAATATTTGCTGGGTCTGGACTACCGTTGGTCAAGCCGGGCAAGCCGTTTATCATTGTGGGTTGAACGGCAAAACCACGAAGGGAGAAATAACCTGCCCCGTCGTTACCTCTACCTGTGGATTCCCATAGTTTATCGATTCCGGGCGCATTTTTAAGGGCGTCATCAAAATTGGTGACCACTTGATCTTGTAATAATTCGGTCGAAATGGAATTGTATACTTGTGGGTTTTCAATGTCCTTTAAGGGCATTTTGGACACATAAACACTTGCTTTGCGCGAGAACTTGTTCACTTGGTTTCCTTGAACCACAACTTCATTCAATTGCTCTTGACGTTCTACCAATGTGATGGTTTGTACGTTCGTGGTCTGATTGGCATAAACGGTTACGGTTTTGTTCTGAGTGCCAAAACCTACCATTGAAAAAGTCAAAGTGTAGGAGCCAGGGGCAAGGTTGGATATTTCATAGTTACCGGAATAATTTGTGTTTGTGCCCAAACTAGTATTGGAAACTGTGATATTAACATTGGCCAAAGGATTGTTTCTTTGGTCTATTATTTTTCCTGAGATGTTGCCTGATTGAGCTTGAGCCAAGGAATAAAAAGCCAAGCTTAGCATGAGTAGTATATGTTTCATTTTACTATTTAAAATTAGTCTAAATAAATTTTGTAGCAAATGTATGAGCCATTGATTGTTTATCCAAAATATATTTAGACTAATTATAAATAAAGAATTTAAACAAAATTTATCTACCTGTTAAACAGGATGTTGTGATGAAAATTTTAACAGTTTAGGGCTGCTTAAAGAGAATTGATTGTGTTTCGGATAGCGGTTAAATCGGTAAGTAGTTTTTCCAATAAACTTAAATCCAACATGTTGGCACCATCACTTTTGGCATTGGCGGGATCAAAATGGGTCTCCATAAAAAGTCCGTCCACACCTGCTGCGATTCCGGCACGTGCCATTGTGCCGATCAAAGCCGGCCTACCGCCCGTAACTCCTGAAGATTGATTTGGCTGTTGAAGCGAATGGGTAACATCGAGTATCACGGGAGCGTATTGTTTCATTGTAGGAACACCGCGAAAATCCACAATCATATCCTGATATCCGAACATGGTTCCGCGATCAGTAATCCAAACTTGCTCGTTGCCGGAATCGGTTACCTTTTTTACAGCATGTTGCATGCTTTCAGGGCTCATAAATTGCCCTTTCTTAAGGTTAACGACTTTTCCTGTTTCTGCTGCTGCAACGACCAAGTCGGTCTGTCTCACCAAAAACGCAGGAATTTGAAGTACATCCACATATTCCGCTGCCATGGCTGCATCAGAAATTTCATGAATATCTGTAATGGTTGGAACTCCAAAGGTCTCGGAGACCTTCTTTAAAATTTTTAGGGCCTTTTCATCACCAATTCCGGTAAAGGAATCAATACGGCTACGGTTAGCTTTTTTAAAACTTCCTTTAAAGACATATGGAATATTGAGCTTATCCGTAATGGCTACGACCTTTTCAGCGATTCGCATGGCCATATCTTCCCCTTCAATGGCGCAGGGACCTGCCAACAAGAAAAAGTTATTGCTGTCCGTATGTTTTATCTGTGGAATTTTAGTGATGTCCATTTCTTAAAGTTTGCACAAATATAGTATTAAACGATGGTATCCTTTTTAGATTTAAACATATAAACCATCAACTATGAAGTACAGTATAATTTTGTTGACCCTCTCCTTGATTCCACTATTTTCCAATGCCCAATGGCAGGAACGGGGAGGTACGTTTGATTTGGCTCATTTAGAGCGTCATCAGTTCAAATTGAATTTATTGAGCCCTGGGTTTTCCTATGAACTGGGACTATTTAAAAACCAAAGTGTTTCAATTGATGTAGGTTTGGCCACTGCAACCTACGAGGAGGGTTATGTTTTTGGGTTGGCAACCAACAACCGTTACCGATATTACCATAATTTTAATAGAAGGGATAGGTTGGGAAAGAACACTTCCGGTAATTCGGGAAACTATATCGCCGCGGCACAAGCTATCTTCTTTTCACAGTTACGGATTTCCACAAATGTTGAAGGTCCGGATGATTTTAATTTGGGATTTTATGGAATGGTCTATGGCATACAACGGACCTATGAAAAAGGCTTCAACTTTAATTTGGAAGTTGGTGCAGGATATTACCGAGGAGATGGTGTCCCCAACGGATATGGGCCGTTGATCAACTTTACATTTGGTTGGGTGGCCACCAAACGAAAGAAGAAAGACCCATACTTGGATTAAATAAACGTATCAAAACATACTATTTTGACGAAGTTGGGGTTATAATACTACCAAATTAACCTACAATGCGTCGCTTACTACTTTTGGCATTCCTGTCAGCAGGACATTTTATGCACGCCCAATATGGGACCAATTGCGAGGTCCGCCAGTTTAAGCTCAATGCTTTTAATCCTGGAATTGAGTACGAAATGGCTCTTGGCGTAAACAGCACTCTGGATATTCGAGTGGCGTACCAAGTAGCTTTAGAACCAGCTAGTTCCCAACCGTTGGAAGATTTCGATTTTTTTCCTGCTATTACGGTACAAAACCGATATTATCACAACTTGAATAGTCGGGAAAGGCGTAGAAGGTCCATTTACGGAAATTCTGGGAACTATGTTGCACCGTCGGTGGCAGTTTTCTCTCCAGGCAGTCGTGTTGTTGAGGGTAGATTGGTAGATGGAATTCATGGTTATGGCGGGCTTGTTTATGGGGTACAGCGTAGTTATGATTCCGGCTTTAGCTTCTCCATCGATGCAGGTGCTGGCTATTATGTGGGACCCTTTAAAGGCACTATTCAACCCGTGGTCAACCTCAGTATTGGATGGATTATCAGCGAAAAGCGTTGGTGTGTAGGTCTGTAGATTTGGAACTTCCACTAAATCAATAAGATAAAAATAACATTTAGGTGTGCAAACAAGAAAAAAATAGCAGTATCTTTGCGGGCTTAAAATTTAGGTTATGTCCAAAATTAAAAACATTGCAATCATTGCACACGTAGACCACGGTAAGACTACATTGGTCGATAAAATTATGTACCATTGCCAGTTGTTCCGAGATAACGAGAATAAAGGCGACCTGATATTGGACAACAACGACCTGGAAAGGGAACGTGGAATCACTATCGTTTCCAAAAACGTTTCTGTTGTTTACAAAGACACTAAAATTAATATTATAGATACCCCTGGTCACGCCGATTTCGGTGGTGAAGTTGAGCGTGTTTTGAATATGGCCGATGGAGTTTTGTTGCTGGTTGATGCCTTTGAAGGTCCAATGCCACAGACCCGTTTTGTGCTTCAAAAAGCCATTGACCTTGGTTTAAAACCATGTGTGGTTATCAACAAAGTGGATAAAGAGAACTGTACCCCGGAGGAAGTGCACGAAAAAGTGTTCGACCTTATGTTCGAATTGGGTGCAGAAGAATGGCAGCTGGATTTCCCAACCGTTTATGGTTCTGCAAAGAACAACTGGATGGGTGAGGATTGGAAAGAGCCTACCGAAAACATTGAGCCATTATTGGATATGGTCATTGAACACGTTCCTGAATTTAAACCCCAAGAAGGAACAACCCAGATGTTGATTACTTCATTGGATTTTTCTTCGTTTACCGGACGAATCGCTATTGGTAGATTGCAAAGAGGAAAGCTTCGTGAAGGACAGCAAGTTTCTTTGGTAAAAAGAGATGGTTCCATTGTAAAAACCAGAATCAAAGAGCTTTATACTTTTGAAGGTCTGGGACGTTTAAAAGTGGAAGAAGTTGTTGCAGGAGATATTTGTGCTATCGTTGGAATGGAAGGTTTTGAAATTGGTGATACCGTTGCCGATATTGAAAGCCCAGAAAAACTAAAGACCATCGCCATTGATGAACCGACTATGAGTATGCTTTTCACCATTAATGATAGTCCGTTTTTTGGTAAGGATGGAAAGTTTGTTACTTCCAGACACATTAAAGAGCGTTTGGAAAAAGAACTGGAGAAAAACTTGGCACTTCGCGTTAAGGAAACCGATAGTGCCGATAAGTTTTTGGTATATGGTCGAGGCGTTTTGCACCTTTCTGTTTTGATCGAGACGATGAGAAGAGAAGGTTACGAACTTCAAATTGGTCAGCCACAGGTAATCATCAGGGAGATTGATGGAGTTAAATGTGAGCCGGTTGAGCATTTGACCATTGATTTGCCGGAAGAAGTATCTGGTAAGGCAGTGGAAATGGTATCCATTCGTAAAGGAGAAATGACCAGTATGGAAGCAAGAGGTTCCAGAATGGTGTGTGAATTCATTATTCCATCTAGGGGAATCATTGGTCTTAGAAACCAATTGTTGACTGCTACTGCTGGTGAGGCCATTATGGCGCACAGATTTTTTGAGTATCAACCCTTAAAAGGAGATATCGCTCAGCGATTGAACGGTTCTTTGGTATCTATGGAAAACGGAACTGCGATTCCTTATTCTATTGATAAACTTCAGGATAGAGGTAAATTCTTTGTTGATCCAGGAGAAGATATTTACGAAGGTCAGGTAATTGGTGAGAACTCTCGTCAAGATGATATGACAGTTAACGTAACAAAGACGAAGAAACTGTCCAACGTTCGTTCTTCAGGAGCTGATGATAAGGCCAAGATTGTGCCGGCCATCAAATTTTCTTTGGAAGAAGCTTTGGAGTACATCCAAAAAGATGAATACGTTGAGGTGACTCCAAATCACTTGAGGATTAGAAAAATCTATTTAAAAGAAGTGGACAGAAAAAGAAACAAGGTCGTTTAAGTAAAAGACAGTTATTGAATAAAAAAGCGAATGGAGTACCATACCACATTCGCTTTTATTTTTTAATCAATTATACAAATAGCCTTAATTCTTGACTACTTGGTCTTGCATCAAAAAAAACTAGTGTATATGTCCGTGATGCTGCTCACGCAAACAAGCTACTGCAGCTCCTATGATCCCAGCATGATTCATTAGTTCAGCCTTGACAACTTTTGTTTCAATATTGATATGGTGGCTAAATTCCTCCCATTTTTTAGAAGTTCCACCGCCCACAATAATCAAATCTGGAGAAATGATAAGCTCTACATATTTTAAGAACTTGTTAAATCGTTTGCCCCATTTTTCAAAGCTGAGATTTTCCCTTTCTTTTGCGGAGGCAGCGGCCCATTTTTCTATTTTCTTGTATTTTTTATAAGGAATTTGACCCAATTCAAAATTCGGGATCAAAACGCCATTAAAGAAAGCACCGCTTCCAAGACCGGTCCCAATGGTAATCATAACCACCAGTCCATTCTTTCCCTTTCCAATTCCATAGTTCATAGAGGCATATCCCGCAGCATCGGCATCGTTGAGTACAGTAAATTCTTGACCAGTATATTTGGTGAACAGCTCATCGATATTCACACCTACCCAACTTTTATGAAGATTTCCCGAAGACATACAGACCCCATTTTTTACGATGGACGGAAATCCACAGCCTACAGGGCCTTTATAATTAAAGTGATCCACAATTTGGGCCACCACTTTGGCCATGTCTTTTGGTTTTTTTGATTTTGGAGTTGGAATTCGGAAGCGTTCTGTCAACATTTCCCCAGTTTCGGCGTTTACAAGGGCACCTTTAATGCCCGATCCGCCTATATCAATACCAAGAATTTCCATATATCGGAAGCGAAATTAGTTTAGACAAAGTAACAAAAACTTTTGCTGATCAAGTAATTATATTGAAAATCAGCGAGCTATACATTTTTCATGGTGATTATATTGCTTTTTGAATCACTTCAAAAACTTTACTGGCATCACATTTCAATGTTTTGTGTGGATATTTCAAGATAAGGGCATAATCGTGCGTGGCCATAATAATAGTTCTCCCATTTTGATTGATATCCTGCAACACTTTCATAACCTCTACACTGGTCTGTGGGTCAAGGTTTCCTGTAGGCTCGTCCGCTAAAATTAGTTCAGGGTCGTTCAACAGTGCACGGGCAATGGCAATGCGTTGTTGCTCCCCCCCGGAAAGCTCGTGCGGAAACTTGAAACCTTTGGTTTTCATACCGACCTTGTTCAAAACTTCTTCGATTTTATTGTCCATTTTTTTCGGGTCGGTCCATCCTGTTGCTTTAAGCACAAACTTAAGGTTGTTGTTAATGTTACGATCGGGAAGCAATTTAAAATCTTGAAAAACAATGCCCAGTTTTCTGCGTAGAAATGGAATGTCTTTTTCTTTCAAGGTTTTTAAATCAAAATCCACTACCTCTCCAGCTCCTTGTTGTAAGGGTAGGTCGGCGTAAAGCGTTTTCATGAAACTACTTTTCCCGCTACCGGTTTTACCAATTACATAAACGAATTCTCCTTTTTTAACCTCAAGGTCAATATGGTTAAGGACTAAATTCTCGTTCTGGAACACGGCTACGTCTTGTAACTTTACAATGGTCTCGGGCATAGTATTGCTTTATGGAATAAAGGTACTAAGTTCTAAAATTATTCATCAATATTGCACGACCAAATGTTACAACTTTAGGTGTTGACATACTTTGGCCTTAATTTTGACGTTATGAATAAAGTCAATCGAGAACAGCGTAGAACACTATGAATCGAAAAAACCTTCTTTGTATTCCCATTTTAATGGGAACTTTTTTTGTGCTTTCTGCACAGGAAACCAAAATATATACCCACGTAAACAAAGCCTATCAAGATGCCTTGTCGCTCTATAACAATGAGCAATACCAAGCGGCACAACACATTTTTGAATCCGTAAAGGCATCTACTAAAGATGGCGAGACCGAAGCCAATAGTGCATATTATGCAGCAAATGCAGCCATTCGGCTGAACCAGCGTGGAGCGGATAAAATGATGGAAGATTTTGTAGAACGATATCCAACATCGACCAAAAGAAATTCCGCTTTCTTGGATGTAGCTGATTATTATTTTGAGACAGGAAAATATCCATACGCCTTAAAATGGTATAAAAAGGTGGATGAAAATTCGATGCCTTATTCGGAAAGAGATCGCTTTAATTTTAACAATGGCTATGCCTTGTACGCATCCAAACGCCCGAAAGAGGCTGAACGTTATTTGAATAAAGTCACCACCTCTCAAAAATATGGTTCACAGGCCAAATATTATTTGGGATACATTGCTTATGAACAGGACGATTACAATTCAGCAAGTGCCCGTTTCGATCAAATCCAGGACCCTGAATTACTTGACGAAAAACTATCATACTATCAGGCAGACCTGAATTTTAAGCTGGGAAAATTTGAAGAAGCTATTGCGATGGCCAAAAAGCAATTGCCAAAAAGCAATCGTCAAGAAGTTTCGGAACTCAATAAGATTATTGGGGAAAGCTATTTCAATCTAGAACAATATGCGGAGGCTATTCCGTATTTGGAGGAATATCGAGGTAAACGGGGTAAATGGAACAATACCGATTACTACTTATTGGGGTATAGTCACTACAAATTGGGCGATTACCAAAAAGCCATACAACAATTCAACAAAATTATAGGGGGAAGCAATGCGGTTTCCCAGAATGCATACTATCACTTGGCCGAATGTTATTTGAAGTTGGATAAAAAATCGGAGGCATTGAATGCTTTTCGTAATGCTTCACAAATGGAATTTAGTCCCGAAATCCAAAAAGATGCTTGGTTGAACTATGCCCGTTTGAGTTACGAAATTGGTAATGCCTATGAACCCGTACCTCAGGTTTTGACCACTTATTTGGAAACATATCCAAAGGATGAGCATCAAATGGAAATACAGGAGCTATTGGTGGATTCCTACATTACTTCCCGGAATTTTGAGGGGGCCATGCAACTTTTGGAAGAGAATAAAAATTACGCTAGCAAAGAGACCTACCAAAAAGTGGCCTACTACCGTGGTGTTGAACTTTTTATTGATGGTGATTACGAGGGTGCTTGGGAAAGATTCGATAAATCTCTGAAAAGTCCAGAAAACCCAAGTTTTGAAGCACGTGCTTTGTATTGGAAAGGAGAATCAGCCTATAGATTGAACCGTTTTGAGGAAGCCTTGGTCGATTTTGTTAAGTTCCAGAACTCGCCAGTAGCAAAGTCGCTTTCGGAATATGACCAGTTGGATTACAATTTGGGGTATTCTTATTTCAAACTAAAGGATTATAACAACGCCATATCCTATTTTCAAAATGTGGTGGCTTCAAATGCCATTGATGACCAAAGAAAGAATGATGGTTACTTGCGTTTGGGCGATAGTTATTTTGTGAACAGCAAGTATCAATTGGCGAAGAAGGCCTATAATACTTCTTCAAAGATGAATGGACCAGAGCGGGATTATGCTGCCTTCCAAAAAACACTTTGCGAGGGCTTCTTGGGCAATAATTCAGCAAAGATTGATGGTCTCAACGAGTTTTTGACCATGTACCCAAGTTCATCATTACGAGATGATGCCTTATTTGAACTGGGGAACTCCTATATCAAAAACAATCAAGAAAGTTTAGGACTGCAAACCTACGATCGTATTGTTGACGAATTCTCCCGTAGCAAATTTGCTCCAAGAGGATTGTTGCGTTCCGGATTGGTGTATTACAATTCCAGTCGTAACGATCAAGCGTTGGACAAGCTAAAAGAGGTGGTTCAAAAATATCCCAATACGCAAGAGGCTAAGCAAGCGGTGGCCACGGCCAAATTGGTTTATGTGGACGAAGGTCGGGTAAGCGAATATGCAGCTTGGGCCAGAAACTTGGATTTTGTGGAGGTTACCGACACCGAGTTGGACAATGCCAGTTTTGAATCTGCCGAAAGAAAACAGATTGAAGGTAAAATCCCTGCAGCCATTCGCGGGTACGAGGATTATATAAAAGAATTCCCGAACGGATTGCACGCCCAAAATGTCAATTTTGCTTTGGCACAGCTCTATTTTGCGAACGGAGAAAAAGATAAGGCCCTACCAAAGTATAAGGCTGTCGCAGATAGTGGGAATGGTGAATATACCGAACAGGCACTGACCCGTGTTTGCCAAATCTACGTAGAAAAACAAGACTACAACAGTGCTATTCCATATTTGAAAAGATTGGAGAGTACCGCCGATATTTCCGAGAACAAAACCTTTGCACAATCCAATTTGATGAAAGGTTTTTATGGGCAGAAGGACTATTCCCAAACTATTGATTATGCCGAAAAGGTGTTGAACGCTCCAAAAATTGATGACCGCATCAAAAGTGATGCGCAGATTATGATAGCGCGTTCCTCTATTGCCACCAATAATGAAAGTTTGGCAAAAACAGCCTATCAAGATGTAAGGAAAATTGCTTCAGGAGAGCTTGCTGCCGAAGCGTGGTACTACGATGCTTATTTTAAAAATAAGGAACAGGCTTTTGAAGCATCCAACGAGTCCATTCAAAAATTGGCCAAGGATTATGCAGCTTACAAGGAATGGGCAGGGAAAGGTTTGGTGATTATGGCGAAGAACTTCTACAATTTGGGAGATGCTTTTCAAGCGACCTACATTTTGGAAAGTGTGATTTCCAACTTTTCCGAATTTGACGACATCGTTTCTGATGCGGAAAGTGAGTTGGCCACTATCAAAGCCAAAGAAGCCGAGAGCAATTCATCTGTAGACCCCAATCAAAATTAAACGAGACACAGCATGCAAAAGAGAACCTATATATTTTCATTACTATTTTTGAGCCTTTGTGGAGTGGTTATCGCCCAGGAAGAGGATAACATTGGTACGGAAACGGTAACGGTGGTTAAACCGTATTCCCCTACCGTTTCGGATGCCTTTAAAATTAAATCGTCGCCCAGTTTGAACGATTCCATCGTGCTTCAGAAAAAGAAAATCAATTATAGCATATTTTCCGTGCCAGTGGCATCGACTTTTACACCTGCAAAGGGAAAAGCTTCAGGAGTGGAGAAAACACCGCCGCCTACTTTGTACAATTCCTATGCATCGGTAGGGTTGGGCAATTACAACAATGCCTTGGTCGATTTTTATACAAGCCGCGAATTTAATAGAGGGGAGGATCTTTTGGATTTTGGTCTAACCCACAACTCTTCCCGTGGTGATTTGGACTCCACACCCTTGGAAACCGATTTTTATGATACCCAATTGAACGCTTCCTATGCCAAAAAGGACCGCTATATGGATTGGGGCGCCAGTGTAGGTCTGCAGCATCAGCTTTACAATTGGTACGGAATCCAGAGTGAATTCTTCAGCGAGGATGAAATCAATTCCATGGATGAGACGCAAAACTATTTTAATGCGGAGGCCAAAGTAAATTTCAACATGGAGGATTCCTATTTTAAGAGTGGGAATGTGTTGTTGAGGCGCTTTTGGGACGCTACCGAATCAGCGGAGAACCGAGCGCTGATCAACCCAACTTTTGAACTCCCTATTACCGAAGAACTGATTACGATTTCTGCCAAGGTGGATTATGTAGGTGGTAGTTTTCAAAATGGCTCTATTTCCGATGTGGTAAATGAGGGGGAGAAAAATTACAGTAATCTACAGGCTGGGGTAACCCCAAGTCTTTTGATTTTACGTGATGACCTGACCATTAACTTGGGAGCCAACTTTGTTTATGGGTTGGATATGGAAAACAGTGAGAACAACTTTTATATTTATCCCGCTATAACGGCTTCGTACCGTGTTATGGAAGACAATGTGATTGCCTACGGAGGAATAGAAGGGGAATTGAAGCAAAACTCCTATCACGATTTTGTGGATGAAAACCCTTATGTGTCACCAACTTTGGACATTGTCCCCACCGACCAGCAATATGAAGGATATTTGGGACTAAAAGGTCAGTTGACCTCCAATGTGGGATACAATATCAAAGGTTCGTATATGGCAGAGAACAGGAAGCCCTTGTTCTTTCATAATACCATCAATACATCGAGGGATGATGAAAAAAGTTATTACTATGGCAACTCTTTTCAGGTGTTTTATGATGATGTGAAAACCTTGGGTGTGTTCGGTGAAATCAATGTGGATGTGAACCGTAATTTTTCGTTGGGAATCAACGGGGAATTTTATGATTATGATACCGAGACCGACAATCCAGCGTGGAACCTGCCTTCCATTAAAGGTTCCGTGTTTATGGACTACCAAATTACCGATCAATGGTATATGGGTGCCAATCTGTTCTACGTAGGGGAAAGGGATGATTTATTGTCAACAATCAGTCCGATAAATATAGTAGACCCGCCTGTAGTGTACACACCGGCCACTTTGGACGGTTTTTTTGATGCCAATGCACATGTGGGTTATAGGTTCAACGAACAACTCTCCATTTTTGTAAAAGCATCCAATATTGCCAACAACAATTACCAACGTTGGGCCAATTTCAGGGTGCAAGGATTCCAAGCTTTGGCGGGCGTTTCTTATAAGTTTGATTTCTAATCTGTAGGAGAATACGCAATAAATTGTTAAAAATACCGTTCATTACTTTCTGTCAATTCATTGATTTTCTGATGATTGTCAGTTCCAAATTAATTGGAAGGCATGAAAGTAAGATTTCAGTACATATTATTTTTGCTGATTGTTTCTTCGGGTTTTAGCCAGAATTTGGTCCAAAACGGTGGCTTTGAGGATTTTGTTTCCTGCCCGGTTAAAATGAGCAATCTAAATAAAGATGCAGCGTATTGGAGTGCCCCCACCTTGGGTACAACCGATTATTTTAACGAATGCAGCCGGACCAAGCTGGGTGTCCCCATGAATTTCAAGGGAAAGCAAGAACCTTACGAAGGTGCAGCTTATGCTGGACTTTACCTCTTCGCACCTCGTGATTACCGTGAGTATATTCAAGTTCCGTTAAAGGAAACTTTGGAAAAGGGAAGCCGATACCGATTGACTTTATTTTTGAGTCTTTCCGAGAAATCGGATGGCGCCGTAATGGATATGGGGGCTGTTTTCGCCGAGAAACCACTTTCTGTGCATACCAAGCGCGAACTTTCACAAAATCAACTTTATACCGCCTCTGCCCAAACATCACATATCAAACAATTTCCGGTTTCTGGGTATTATCAGGATAAGCAAAATTGGATGGAATTGAGTTTTGACATTGTGTCCAAAGGTTTTGAAAATTACCTCATTCTTGGAAATTTCAAAAGCAATGCAGGTACTAATTATTTGAAGACTATAAAGACTTCAAAAAGGGAGGAAGGTTATTCCTATTACTATTTGGATGATATTTCTTTGACCTATCTGGGCCCCGAATACAAAACTGATGAAGTTTATGTGCTGGACCACGTCAATTTTAATTTTGATCGTTTTGACCTTCAGTCCAAAGCAGAGCAAAGTCTTCGCGATGTTTATGAGCACCTCAAGAAAAACCCCAACCTAAAGGTTGCCATTAATGGGCATACCGACGATTTGGGTTCCGATGAATACAACGATGTGCTTTCTCGTGAAAGAGCTAGTTCTGTGGCGCAGTATTTAATCAATTTGGGATTGGATAAAAACAGGATTACATCCAAAGGTTTCGGAGATAGTGAACCGTTGGATACCACACTAACCGAAGAGGCCCGAAGAAAGAATCGCAGAGTGGAATTTGTGATGACGAAGTTTGAAGACGAAAACCCGTAAATTATCAACGCTTTTTCTATTTTTGATGGAAACCAACAGAAATGAAAAGGATTCTTTTAATTGCTACTGCCTTTCTGATTTTTTCTTGCAACACCAAAGAAGAGGTAGACCTTATTGTTACCAATGCCGAAATCTATACGGTAGATACTAATTTTTCCAAAGCTTCCAGCCTAGCTGTAAAGGATGGGAAATTTGTCGCTGTTGGAGATTCCGAAGAAATCTCCGAAAAATATAGTGCTTCAGAACAATTTGATGCCAAGGGAAAGACCATGGTGCCGGGTTTAATTGATGCCCATTGTCATTTTTATGGCTTGGGACAGAATCAACAAGTAGTGGATTTGGTCGGTACACAAAGTTTTGATGAAGTGTTGGACAAAGTGAGTGCTTTTCAAAAAGAACGTCCTTCAGATTTTATATTGGGTAGAGGATGGGATCAAAACGATTGGAAAGTAAAGGAATTCCCGACCAAAGAGAAATTGGATGAATTGTTTCCAGATACGCCCGTTGCTTTGCGTAGAATTGATGGACATGCCCTTTTGGTCAATCAAAAAGCTTTGGATTTGGCTGGAATTACGGTAGATACTGAAACCGAGGGGGGTGAAATCGTAAAGAAAAACGGTAAGCTAACGGGTGTTTTAGTGGATAATCCAATGGGACTTATCGATCCTATTGTGCCTCCATTGACCAAAGAACAACAAATTCAGGCCCTGAAAGATGCTGAAGGGATTTCTTTGAGTTATGGATTGACTACTGTGAACGATGCTGGTTTGGACAGGGAAATCATAGAATTGATAGATAGTTTGCAGCAAGCCAATGAATTGTCTATTCGAGTATATGCCATGGTGTCCAATTATCCAGAAAATCTGGATTACTTTTTGAGTAAGGGCATTATAAAAACAGATGGATTGAATGTTCGTTCCGTAAAAGTGTATGGCGATGGGGCTTTGGGCTCAAGAGGAGCGGCGTTAAGAGCACCCTATTCCGATAAGCCAGGTCATTTTGGTGCTATGGTAACCCCTGTGGATCAAATTGAAGCCTTGGCACAGCGAATTGCCACGACCGACTACCAGATGAACACACATGCCATTGGGGATTCTGCCAATATTGTTGTGTTAAGGGCGTATAAAAAAGCTTTGGAAGGTAAAACCGACCGTAGATGGAAAGTGGAGCACGCACAGGTAATCTCGCAATCAGATTTTGATTATTTTGAAAATGGTATTATCCCATCTGTTCAGCCTACCCATGCTACCAGTGATATGTATTGGGCAGAAGATCGTTTGGGTGCAGAACGTGTCAAGGGGGCCTATGCCTACAAGGATTTGTTGGATAAAGCTGGATTGGTCGCGTTGGGAACCGATTTCCCTGTGGAGCAAGTAAATCCATTCTTGACCTTTTATGCGGCTGTAGCCCGTCAGGATGTGGAACAATATCCCGAAGGTGGTTTTCAAATGGAGAATGCCTTGAATAGGGAAGAAACCTTGATGGGTATGACCATTTGGGCGGCCTATTCCAATTTTGAGGAGGATGAGAAAGGAAGTATTGAACCTGGCAAGTTTGCTGACTTTGTGATTTTGAGCGATGATATTATGACGATTCCATCAGAAGAAATCCCCAATGTAACTGCCGAGCACGTTTTCTTGGGAGGCGTTCAGAAGAAATAATAGGTTTTTGTCATTCTGAACATTTGCTTACCGAACTGGTAGGAAGTGAAGAATCTATTTTAATCTTTGTTTCTTAAAACTATAAACAACAAAAAAGCCCCAAAATGGGGCTTTTATACTGTAAAAACTAAATTTCTCTAGTAGCTTATAGGCAAGGTAACCCTTGTAGTTCCCCATCCCATAACCATATTTCCATCATCATCAAAAGCAATGGCAAATGCTTCCAATTCTTCACTATCGGTAGAAGCAGTAGCAGTGGCGCGCACAACATCGGCATCACTGTCATAAGAATATGCGCCCCATTGGTGCAAGTTGCTGTTCAGGATTACGGTCCACTCATCTTCCCCTGGAATGGTAAATAGAGAGTAAGAACCTGCTTTAATGGTTTTTCCACCAACTTTGGCGTCTTTGTAGAAAGTAACTTCTGTTGCTTCGTTCGCACCAGTTCTCCAAACTTTTCCTACGGGAGCAAGTTCCGCCAAGCTACGTCCTTTTAATTGTGGACGGCTATAAATAACACGGGCAGCTTTGGCAGTTTCCTTAGAGCTGGCTGGATAATACGCAATGTCCGCTGGACTTTTGTCAAGTCCGCTAAACTTCTGTGCCGTGGCATCAGTAGTAAAAACCAAACTAGTACAAAGCACTAAAAGTAGTAATGTTAATTTCTTCATGATTGTGATTTAAGTTCCTTGTAAAATTATTTAATTAAATGTTGTTCAAATATACAGACGAGAAAATTAAGCAACCTTACAAAACGTTCGGATTAAAAGTTAAAAAGGAAGTATAAATTACAAATAGGTATTTTTTTATTAGTAAAAGTTAATAAATGTTATTTAAAATTAAATAAGACTTTTATTTTATAATTATAAACTTGATTTTTGTTTCAAAATTGTTATTAAATATTTTATTATGTGTGGTATTGTTTGCGCATTTGATGTAAAAGAAAGTACGGAAGTACTTAGGCCCCAATTGTTGGAGATGTCGAAGAAAGTAAGGCACCGCGGGCCGGATTGGAGTGGTATTTACTCCAATGATAAAGCCATTTTGGCTCACGAAAGATTGGCCATTGTGGATCCAGCTTCAGGAAAACAACCATTGTTAAGTGCGGATGGTAAATTGATTTTGGCTGCCAATGGCGAGATATATAACCATCAGCAGCTAAGAAAGCAGTTTGATGGGAAATATGATTTCCAAACGCAGTCTGACTGTGAAGTGATTTTATCCCTATATCAGGAGAAAGGACCTGATTTTGTGGATGAAATGAACGGTATTTTCGGTTTTGCCATTTATGATTCGGAGAAGGATGAATATTTCATTGCTCGTGACCATATGGGTATTATTCCATTGTACATAGGTTGGGATAAAAACGGAACCTTTTATGTGGCTTCAGAGTTGAAGGCTTTGGAGGGTACTTGTTCAAAAATCCAACTGTTTCCTCCTGGGCACTATATGCACAGTACTGATGGTGAGTTTGTGAAATGGTACAAACGTGACTGGATGGAGTATGATGCTGTGAAGGAAAACGAAACCAGTATCCAAAAAATTAAGGATGCTTTGGAAGCTGCCGTGCACCGTCAGTTAATGTCCGATGTACCTTATGGCGTGTTGCTTTCTGGAGGATTGGATTCTTCCGTGACATCGGCCATTGCCAAAAAATATTCTCAAAAACGAGTGGAATCTGGTGATACCGCCGATGCTTGGTGGCCACAATTGCACTCTTTTTCTGTGGGATTGGAGGGTTCGCCCGACTTGGCTGCTGCCCAAAAGGTGGCTGATCATATTGGTACGGTGCACCACGAGATAAAATTCACCATTCAAGAAGGTTTGGATGCCATCAAGGATGTCATCTACAACTTGGAAACCTACGATATTACTACCATTCGAGCCTCAACTCCAATGTATTTAATGGCCAGGGTAATCAAATCCATGGGGATTAAGATGGTCCTTTCGGGTGAAGGAGCCGATGAATTATTCGGCGGATACCTGTATTTCCACAAGGCGCCAAGCCCAAAGGATTTTCATGAGGAGACCGTAAGAAAGCTGGACAAACTTCATATGTATGATTGCTTAAGGGCCAACAAATCCTTAGCTGCATGGGGTATTGAAGGGCGAGTTCCTTTCTTGGATAAAGAATTTATGGATGTAGCCATGAGCATTAACCCTAAAGATAAAATGATCAACGGCGAGCGTATGGAGAAATGGGTCGTGCGTAAGGCTTTCGAGGATTATTTGCCGGAAAGTGTGGCTTGGAGACAGAAAGAACAATTTTCGGATGGTGTAGGATATAGCTGGATAGATACTTTGAAAACTATGGTAGAGGAAGAAATTAGTGATGAGCAGTTGGAAAATGCCCATTTCAAGTTTCCAATTCAGACACCAACATCCAAAGAAGAATATTATTATCGTTCAATTTTTGAAAGTCATTTCCCATCGGATGCGGCCGCATTGAGTGTTCCGCAGGAGCCATCTGTAGCCTGTAGTACCAAGATAGCCTTGGAGTGGGATGAAGCTTTTAAGAATATGAACGACCCATCGGGAAGAGCTGTGGCCAAGGTTCATACTGATGCGTATGTGAAATAACCCCTGTTTAAACCAACCAAACGATATGAAGCAGTAAATTCTAAACTAGTTTCATTTTTTAATTAGTCCGAAAAGCCCCTTATCCAAGGGGCTTTTTAGTTGTTTTAGGTAGTATGCTCGCAAGCTGTTGAAAGTGGACTGTTTTCCACAGGATTTGTTGATAACTTAAGCGGTTCAATAGGCTCCTAGAGACCATTTGCACAGGGTATTGATTATATTTGTAAGATTTGAAATTTTGAGGCAAATACTTAAAAATATATGAGCGAAGAAGCTAACAAGAAACAATACTCGGCAGATAGTATCCAGGCCCTTGAGGGAATGGAGCACGTACGTATGAGACCTTCCATGTATATTGGAGATGTAGGGGTCCGTGGATTGCACCATTTGGTTTACGAAGTAGTGGATAACTCCATAGATGAGGCCATGGCTGGTCATTGTGATAAGATTGATGTAATCATCAATGAGGACAACTCCATAACCACCCAAGATAATGGTAGGGGTATTCCAGTTGATTTGCACAAAAAGGAAGGAGTTTCTGCCCTAGAGGTTGTAATGACCAAAATTGGTGCCGGTGGTAAATTCGATAAGGATTCCTATAAGGTTTCCGGTGGACTTCACGGGGTAGGTGTATCCTGTGTGAACGCTTTGTCCTCCCATTTGAAAGCCACAGTATATAGGGATGGTAAAATTTGGGAACAGGAATATGAAAGAGGTAAGACGCTATATCCTGTAAAGAGTGTTGGTGAGAGTACAGAGACAGGTACTATTGTAACCTTTGTTCCTGACAAAACCATATTTACCCAAACCACAGAATATAATTATGAAACCCTTTCCAATAGAATGCGCGAGCTGTCCTATTTGAACAAGGGCATTACTATAACTCTCACAGATAAACGAAACAAGGACGAAAAAGGAGAGTTTATTTCGGAGGTTTTCCACTCCGAAGAAGGTCTTAAGGAATTTATCAAGTTTTTGGATGGTACCCGAGAGCCTTTGATTCAGAATGTAATCTCCATGGAAGGGGAAAAGAATGGCATTCCTGTAGAAGTGGCTATGGTCTATAATACAGGCTATACGGAGAACCTTCATTCCTATGTGAATAACATTAATACCCATGAAGGGGGTACGCACCTTTCAGGATTTAGAAGGGGACTGACTTCTACTCTAAAGAAATATGCCGACAATTCGGGTATGTTGGACAAGTTGAAATTTGAGATATCAGGAGATGATTTTCGAGAAGGACTTACTGCCATCGTTTCCGTAAAAGTTGCCGAGCCGCAATTCGAAGGTCAGACTAAAACCAAATTGGGTAACCGCGAGGTAACCAGTGCTGTAAGTCAGGCCGTATCCGAAATGCTGACCAATTATTTGGAGGAAAATCCAGATGATGCCAAGCAAATTGTGGAAAAAGTGAAACTTGCTGCACAAGCAAGGCATGCCGCTGCAAAAGCTCGTGAAATGGTTCAGCGTAAGAACCCGATGAGTGTAGGTGGATTGCCAGGGAAACTTTCCGACTGTTCCGAGCAAGATCCCACAAAATGTGAGGTATTCTTGGTAGAGGGTGATTCCGCAGGTGGAACGGCCAAACAAGGTAGGGATAGAAACTTCCAAGCTATTCTTCCATTGAGGGGTAAAATCCTTAACGTGGAAAAAGCTATGCAGCACAAGGTTTTTGAAAACGAAGAAATCAAGAATATTTATACTGCTCTTGGAGTTACGATTGGAACAGAAGAAGACAGTAAGGCATTGAACTTGGATAAACTACGATACCATAAAGTAGTGATTATGTGTGATGCGGATGTTGATGGTAGTCACATTGAAACCTTGATTCTGACCTTCTTCTTCCGTTACATGCGTGAGTTGATAGAAGGTGGTCATGTATATATTGCCACACCACCACTATATTTGTTGAAAAAGGGTTCCAAAAAGAGGTATGCCTGGAATGAAAAGGAACGAGAGGCAATCAATGCAGAAATGAACGGTGGTGCAAGTGTACAACGATACAAAGGTCTTGGGGAAATGAACGCCGAGCAGCTTTGGGATACCACCATGAATCCAGAATTTAGAACATTACGTCAAGTGAATATTGATAACGCGACCGAATCTGACCGTATATTCTCCATGTTAATGGGGGATGAGGTGCCGCCACGACGTGAATTTATAGAGAAAAATGCCGTTTATGCTAACATAGATGTATAGATAATAGGCATTTCACAACAAAAACTCGCCCCTCCAAGGCGAGTTTTTTAGTTTTGGGAAAAACTTCAACATCATGAAAAGAATTATTTTAGTGCTAGCCCTAGTTTTTGTAACCTTGGGTAAAGCCCAAGACCTGAACGATATTTTTGTTTCGGGAGTTGCTGATGCCGAAAGATTTGCCAATGCCTATTTGTCACCTGTATCCGAAGCATCTATTTATAGTATTTCCAATGGGTGGTACAATACTGCCGATGCCAAACCTTTGGGTGGATTCGAAATTTCCATTATTGGGAACATGACCGGGTTCAAAAATAAAGATGATAAAAAAGCCTTCCTGCTAAATCCCGCTGAGTACGAAAACTTGGATTTTGTAGATAATCCAGGTCAGGCTAGAATGGTAGCGACCGGTTTAGGTGATATTGAAGGAGTAAATGTTTTTGTTGAGGATGAAAGTGGTTTATTCCGGGAAGAATTTGAACTTCCAACTGGTTTATCCGCTGAAAACCTCAATTTTATCCCATCAGGATACCTGCAAGGTAGTGTAGGTCTGGTTAAAGGATTGGAAGTAAAAGCTCGTTTTTTACCTAAAATCAAATTTGATGATGATGCCAAAATCGGATTGTTTGGAGCTGGATTGCAATATGACTTTACAAAGATGTTGCCAGCGGATAAATTGTTGCCTGTAGCTATATCTGCTGTTATCGGGTATACCAACTTGAATGGGGAATACGATTTCACGGAATCATCAACCATTAATGGGAGCAATCAACGATTGGATGCATCTTTTAAAACATGGAACTTCAGTGCCGTTGTTTCCACGAGGAATATACCTGTAATCAATTTTTACGGTGGTGTTGGGTATATCACAGGTAAATCGGATATTGATTTATTGGGTACCTATGAGGCCAATGGACCTTTCTTCTCTGAAACCGTTGTGGACCCATTCTCTGTTTCCAAGAAAGCAAGTGGTGTTTCTGCCAATCTAGGTACAAAAATCAAATTGGGCTTCTTTCGACTCAATGCAGAATATAATATCTCCGAATTTAGCACTTTCACCTTTGGTGTAAACTTCGGATTCAGATAGAAAATCAAATCAACCAACCAATAATAAAGAAGGCCCCATTTATGGGGCCTCCTATTTTCATATATGTAGTCTTCACGTCATTCCCTGGTGGCGAAGACCGAGCCATTATCCAAGGTCAATACTTCAGGTTCTTTTGCTTTTTCCAGGCTAACGGTAATATCCGTTACCTGAGGGTCACCATAAATAATGGAATAGCTTCCATTCTCTTGGGACCATTTAAAATCGGTGTAAAAAATTAACTCGGAGTTGGAATATCTCTGGTACCTACCTAGGTAAACATCGTTAAAAATCCATTCTTCACGTGTAGTATTTGCGCTTTTTCCTTCAAGGCTGAAAGATTCAGTTTTTGCCCAGATGCCCAAAATGGGGTCGTGGTTGTCAGGTACACGAGTACAGTTGCTTATGGCAATAATGCCAATAATGGACAACAATGAAAAGAGCTTTTTCATAGGTCAAGTAGGTTACGTTAAATTTGGGACTATTAGAACGTAGGTTTGTAGGAATCTATTGCATTAAAAAGATAAAATATTTGCATTGATGCTCCTAGTCTTGTGGAAGCTTGCTTTATCTCTATCATTAAAAGAGCAGCAACTTTGACGTTTTGAAAGAATTAGGCCGCTAAAACTGGTGAAATTCAGCTTTTTTCTGCCTTAAATGCATTATTTTTGATGACTAAAATTTAAATCTATACAAATGAAAGTTACCGTAGTTGGAGCAGGTGCAGTAGGAGCAAGCTGTGCTGAATACATAGCAATGAAAAATTTTGCGGCAGAAGTTGTTTTATTGGATATCAAAGAAGGATATGCTGAAGGAAAAGCCATGGATTTGATGCAGACGGCCTCCTTGAACGGATTTGATACTAAAATTACGGGAAGTACCAGTGATTACAGCAAAACTGCAGGTAGTAATATTGCAGTAATTACCTCTGGTATACCGCGTAAACCGGGTATGACGCGTGAGGAATTGATCGGAATCAACGCTGGAATTGTTAAAACTGTGGCAACAAGTCTTATTGAGCATTCGCCGGACGTAACCATTATAGTAGTGAGTAATCCAATGGATACAATGACCTATTTGGTACATAAGGCCACTGGATTGCCAAAGAATAAAATTATCGGAATGGGCGGTGCATTGGATAGCGCCCGTTTTAAGTATAGATTGGCCCAAGCTTTGGAAGCGCCAATATCTGATGTAGACGGTATGGTGATTGGCGGTCACAGCGATAAAGGAATGGTTCCGTTGATTGGACACGCTACCAGAAATAGCGTAAAGGTTTCTGAATTCTTGTCAGATGATAAAATGAATTGGGTAGTGGAAGAAACCAAAGTAGGTGGTGCTACCTTAACAGGCTTGTTGGGGACCAGTGCATGGTATGCTCCAGGAGCAGCTGTATCTGGATTGGTACAGGCGATTGCATGCGACCAAAAGAAAATGTTCCCCTGTTCCACGCTTTTGGAGGGTGAGTACGATTTGGATGATATCTGCATCGGAGTGCCCGTAATACTGGGTAAAAACGGAATTGAAAAAATCGTTGAGATCCAATTGTCCGATGCCGAAAAAGCCAAAATGCAAGAAAGTGCAGCTGGCGTTAAAAAAACCAACGGACTTTTAGAGGTTTAATCCTCATCAACTATAACCAACTAAATTGTCATTTCGGACGTCGCCCATTAAGAGATTGAGCATCAATTTATGTGGAAATTTCAGGGTTTGTCTGAAATGACAATTTCATTTTAACAGCATAACCGTCAAGTGTAATTGCAATTACATCAATTTCTATTGTCAAATCTTATCGGAAATGATATATTTGCACGCTGTTTAAGAAAACTTCTAAAAAATTAACAATCAATGCAGAATAAAGGACTTATAAGGCTTTTCGCGATCCTTTTTGGCTTGGTGAGCATCTATCAGTTATCCTATACTTTCATCACTAACAAGTTGGAGAATGATGCTGAAGCATACGCAGTTAGCCAAATTTCGGAAGCTGAGGAAGATTATGTTGCAAAGCGTGAAGCTTTAGAGGCATCGTATTTGGATTCCATTAGTAAGAATACTGTTTTGGGCTTTACGAGCTATGAGGATGCCAAGACGAAAGAGTTGAACAAGGGATTGGACCTTAAAGGAGGTATCAATGTTACCTTGCAAATCTCGGTTAAGGATATCTTGAAAGGCTTGGCCAACAATACCAAAAACCCAGTTTTCAACAAAGCTTTGGCCGATGCGGATGAAGCATCAACAAATAGTGATGATACTTATTTGGAGCTATTCTTTGATGCCTTTGATAATATTAAAGGTGAGACCAAATTGGCATCCCCAGATATTTTTGCAAACAAGGGGCTTAGCGATGACATTAATTTTCAAATGATGGATGATGAGGTGAAGCCGATCATCAGGAGAAAAATTGATGAATCCATCGTTTCTGCATTTGAAGTACTTCGTGAACGTATCGATGGATTTGGGGTAACCCAGCCAAACATTCAAAGAGAAGGAAACTCTGGAAGAATTGTAGTGGAGCTTCCAGGAGCAAAAGATATTGCACGTGCCCAAGAGTTGCTATCCAGTACGGCACAATTGGAATTCTGGGAAACCTATCCACAGAGCAATCAAAGTCTTGGAAATTTTTTAGTCAACGCCAACGAGCGTCTAAAAGATATCTTGGAACCAGAAGCTACGGAAGAAGAGGTTTCAAAACCTGAATCTGAAATTGATTCATTACTTTCTGATGTGGCTCAAGATTCCTTGGATATGACCCAAGATGTCAATCCAATATTGGGTAAATTGATTCCTGCCAACCCAGGTAGCCACGCCATTGCACGAGCCATGGTATCTGATACAGCTGAAATCGGTGGTTATTTGAGAATGCCAGAGATAAAAAGGTTGTTGCCTAACGATATTCAATTTACCAAGTTTCTTTGGGAGAGACCTTCCAAGGATGTTGAGGTAGTTGATCTGTATGCTTTAAAATCAAACAGGGACGGCACTCCAAGAATAAGTGGAGATGTGGTTTCCGATGCACAGGATACTTTTGACCAGTTCAACAAACCTGCCGTTAGCATGACGATGAATACTCGTGGCGCCAAGGAGTGGGAAGAGTTGACCGGTGATGCTTATAACAATCAAACAGGTATTGCCATTGTTTTGGATAACAAGGTGTATACTGCTCCTGGTGTTTCTTCAGGGCCTATTTCTGGAGGACGTTCGGAAATTACGGGTACATTTACTGTAAACGAAACAAAAGATATCGCCAACGTATTGCGCGCAGGTAAATTACCTGCCTCAGCTGAAATCATCGACTCGTTCGTGGTAGGACCATCATTGGGTCAAGAAGCTATCGATAGTGGATTTATGTCCTTTGCAATAGCGATGCTATTTGTATTGGTATGGATGATTTTCTACTACGGTAGAGCAGGGGTATTTGCCGATATCGCCCTATTGTTCAACATTCTATTGATTTTTGGGGTGTTGACCAGCCTAGGAGCTGTACTGACGTTGCCAGGTATCGCGGGTGTTGTATTGACCATAGGTATGTCGGTGGATGCCAACGTACTTATTTTTGAAAGAATAAAAGAAGAATTGAATCGAGGAAAAGGAAAAGCTCAAGCCATTGCCGATGGTTTTGGAAATGCTTTGTCTTCCATTTTGGATGCCAACATTACCACGGGACTTACCGCGATTATCTTATTTATATTTGGATCAGGACCGATTAAAGGTTTTGCCACAACTTTGATGATTGGTATTGTTACTTCGCTGTTCACGGCCATTTTTGTGACTCGATTGATGATCAATGCATATACCAACAAGAAAGGACGTCGATTGGATTTCAGTACTGGAATTACCAAGAACCTGTTCCAAAACTTGAGCATTGATTTCTTGTCCAAGCGGAAAGTAGCTTACATCGTTTCTGGAATTTTATTAGCAGTGAGTATTTTCTCGTTGGCAACCAAAAGTCTTCAGCCGGGTGTGGATTTTGTGGGAGGCCGTTCGTATCAAATCCGATTTGAACATGCAGTAAACCCTTCGGAGATTGCCGGTGATTTGAACTCGGTATTCGGAAGTGGAACCAGTGCAAAAACGTTTGGAGCTGACAATCAAATTATAATCACAACCAATTATAGGTTTGAAGAAAATGGACCAGAGGTGGATACGGAGATTTTGAACGAGATGTTCACACATCTTCAAAAATACTTCCCCGATGGCACCACTTATGATGACTTTAAGCCAGGAGGTACCGCAGAAGAATTGGGCGTGTTGAAATACCGAAAGGTGGGACCGACTATTGCCGATGATATTAAAAAGAGTGCCGTATTGGCCATTATCGGGTCGTTGGCCGTTGTTTTCCTTTACATCCTATTGCGATTTAGAAAGTGGCAGTTCTCTTTGGGTGCCGTAGTTGCGGTATTCCACGATGTTATGATCGTATTGGGTATCTTCTCCTTAACAGGAGACATTATGCCTTTCAATATGGAAATCGATCAAGCTTTTATCGCAGCCATACTGACTGTAATAGGGTATTCCCTGAACGATACGGTGGTAGTATTCGACCGTATCCGTGAAATTACGGGTCTTAAAGGCTGGGACCGAGGAAAAAATATTAACCAAGCATTGAACAGTACTTTGAGCCGTACGTTGAACACCTCGCTTACCACGTTGATCGTGTTGTTGGCCATCTTCATTTTTGGAGGTGAAAGCTTAAGAGGATTTATGTTCGCAATGATTGTAGGTGTAGTTGTAGGTACTTATTCATCCGTATTTATCGCAACGCCTGTAATGTTCGATTCATTAAAGAAGAAAATTGCTGCTGCTACAGGAGCATAGTTTTTCGTTTTTTTATATTACACTTTATAACAAAGGCCCTCAATTTTGAGGGCCTTTGGTTTTTATAGCTACGCTTTGTTTTTTGATAATGTTTCTAGCCAGGATAATAATTGGCTAAACAAGGTGAAGTTTTGGATTACCCTGAGCTGGCCGTTAAAGCCCCATTTATCTCTTTCTTTAGGATGGTTGAGCATATAGGCCATGGTCTTGGATAAACTTTCAATATCTGTTGGGTCAGGATTAATTTGCCCTGTTTTATTATGAACTACTTGAAATTTAAGTCCTGCAGCATTCGAGACCAATACAGGTTTTCTTTTCCACATGGCCTCTGTCGCCGTAAGTCCAAACCCCTCTTGAATTGAATTCTGAACAATAATGCTTGATGTTCGCTGAAGTGCATTTACAATTAAGGCATTTTGCTTGGGATTGTCTAATGGCAACAATAGGATGGCGATATCATTTTGCATACTACTGTCCACTTTTTTATAGGTTTCAGTTAGTTCCTGTAGTACTTCTTTGCCTTCTGGGTCATCCGAGACAAAAGCAGGGTCGGGACCACCCATCACCAAAAGGGTCATTTCAATGCGTTTATATTCCAGACTTTTTGGATCTCCATTTTTCCGGTTATCCAATTTCATTTGAATGAAAGCCTCCATCAATTCCTTAAAACCTTTGAGCCGATCCCATCTTGAAATCTCTGTGATGATAGGGCGATAAATCAAATCAAGGTTTTGACCTGCATCCAAAACATCAAAAGAACCATCTGGCATTACTTTTCTTACCAAATGCTCGTATCGATTGTACAATATGGCCTTGTGGTCGTCCAAAATTCCGGATTGATATAAAATACCGATACATTTGTGCAATTGGAGCTCTCGGTTTTTGTGGCTCAATGGGTCAATAGCCGGAGGAATAATGGATGTTCTATTCTTTAAAGGCTTTGGAACATAGGAGGGAAGGCTAAATACAAAGTGATCATAATCGTTCGTGTAGGGTTCTAAAAACTTCCATACAGCATCGGTTACCTCTGTGTCATCTTCCAGACCAATGTGGCACCTCCAAATAATGGAAACGTTCTTTTCTTTTTTGATCATGGCAGCCAAGGGCATCGGTTGTGGATCATGGACCACCACAATATCACCATCGTTGATCAATTCTAAAGCTTTGGCTAGGTTGTTGCGATTAACCTCCTCGTAAACCTTGCGGTCATCCTCCGTAAAAACTCCGTTACCACTTCCGTGAATGGCATTGTGGATACGTTTGGTCAAATCAAAAAACGCATCCTTTTTAGCTTCGATCACAAGCCATTCGATGGATACCCCGAGTTCTCGCAATATCCGCATTTGGCTGGGCAGCATTTCGGCCACACCGCCACCGATAGCGGTGGAATTAATCATCCAAATGGTTTGCCCTTTTAGGGATTCAATAGGTTCTTTGGCCTGTTCGGTAAAATCCAGAACAGAAGAGTAGAGGGAGCCATACGCCTTGTAATCCACAAGTTTGGCGCCTGGCTTAACATTAATTTTTTGCATGTAAGGGAATAGTTA
This sequence comes from Allomuricauda sp., assembly GCA_040285615.1. Taxonomy (GTDB): domain Bacteria; phylum Bacteroidota; class Bacteroidia; order Flavobacteriales; family Flavobacteriaceae; genus Flagellimonas. The sequence goes on along the minus strand of JAVJRL010000008.1, from coordinate 396,856 downwards.
ACGATTGAATACCCTATAAGATAGCAAAAAAACAGATGAGTTGGTTAAATGTTTGTTTATGAGGTGTTTATAAACTTAATTTGATTCCTTTTGAACCTGTTTCCGATGGATGTAGCTCATAAATATATTCTGGATTTAGTTGCGGCTCTTTCCGGTGAGAAACAAAAACAATGGCCGTATCACTTTCCTTGGCGATTTTATTCACCAGAGCAACAAAAAGATTGGCGCTGGCATCATCCAGGCCAGCTGTGGGCTCATCTAGAATAAGAAGTGGGGGATGTTTTACCATGGCTCTCGCTACCATTACCAATCGCTTTTCTCCAACAGTCAAATCGCGAAAGTGGTCTTCTTTTCTGTCTTTTAAGTTTAAAAGGTTCAGCCATTCGTGGGCTAAGTGCTTTTCGCTGTCCGTAGGTTGCACGTAAAGCCCAATGGAATCGTGGAGCCCTGAAATAATCATATTTTCCAGACTGTGATAGCCTCTGAACTTATTGGTAATTGCCGGAGTATAATATCCTATTTTTTGTTTGAGCTCCCAAACGCTTTCACCACTCCCTTTCTTTTGTCCAAAAATCGTCAGGTCTTGTCCATATCCTTTATGGCTATCTCCCGTAATCATGGATAGGAGGGTGGATTTTCCACTGCCATTGGGTCCAATTATTTGCCAAAATTCCCCTTTGCGGATAGTCCAATTGATTTGGTTTAAAACTTGACGACCATCAAAACTTACGGATACATTTTTAAAACTGATCAATTCGATACCTTCCACCTCAACTGGAGATAACGGCAATGGAATGGTACCATTAAAATTGAGGGTTTTAGTTTTGTTTTTGTTCCAAAAAGTATCCGGAGAATCGTACTGATGAAGACTGTCTCCATCCAGTTTAAAAAAGTTGGTGGTTACAGGCAAAATATCATCCAATCGACTGACTAGTTGAACCAGAATTTTGTTGGAAGCGATATCCAAAAGTTGTTCCTTCAATTTGGCTTGTGTGGTCACGTCCAAGTTGTCAAAAGGATTCACCAGCACCATAAAATCGGGGTTCTGTTGTAATAAATGGTTGAGCAATGCCTTTTTTTGTTCCCCACTGCTCATGGTCTTTAAAGGTTGGTCACTTTCCCTGGTTAAAATTTTGATGTCATGGCGCTCCTCTTCATCCATGTAACGATGGATTTCTGAACGTGAGAAAAGCAGTCCGTTCAAAGGCTGCAGTTCATTCAAACCGTTAACAAGGCGATTTTTTAGCAAATTTTCAACCAGTTGCTTGGTATTGGAGTTGTTTTGGGTAAGGATGGCGAAGCTTTTGGGTGATTTCATGCTTTAAAGGAGGTATTGACCCAAAATTACGATTATCCTTGATTCACCCGAAAAATATGAACTGGATTATTCTTGTAGGTCGTGGTTCTGTCCAAATACATTCCATTTTTTTGAGCCACTTTTTGAGATGGCACATTATCCACATGAATAATGGAAATCACAGATTCGAAAAAGTTATGCTCAAAGGCAAACTCCTTACATTTTTGGGCGGCTTCAAAAGCGTAGCCTTTTAACCAAAACTTGGGAAGCACGGAATAGCCAATTTCCAATTCTTCTTGGTCATCCACTATTTGAACAAGCAGGCCACAAATGCCAACCAACGCTCCCGATTCTTTTGAAATGAGTGCGTTCATGCCACCCAAATCGGTTTCATAGCGTTCAAAAACCCTATCGAATTGTGTTCTGCAGGCTTCAACAGGATCAACGGGCAGTCCTTCCCAAAATTGGGTCGATTTTGGATTGTGGTAAAAAGGCAGCCAATCCTCAAAATCCGACTCTTCCAATTTGCGAAAGGCCAATCGTTCAGTCTCTTGATTTTCTAAGAGATATTTTGACATTTAATTCCGAGAAAATGAGATACTGTCACCTACTTGCAATCCAAATTGGTCCGAAAGTCCTGCATTGATTTCCAACACATATTTGGCAGGGGCATTGGAGGGGAGCGTGTTTTCATTAAACGGCTCTGCATTTTTTTGAAAACTAACAATCTTCATTCCCGTATTGATGTAGATGATATCCAAAGGGATTTCTGTATTCTTCATGTAAAAGTACTGCAAGGACTCGGAAGGCTGAATAAACAACATTCCTCTATCCTCTTTCATGGATTTTCTATACATGAGCCCTGTTTGGGTTTCATATTCCGTCTCGGCAATCTCGATATCAAAATTTGCCTTTTTGGAATCCGTTTCAGTGGACAACACAGTAAGCTCTCCCTCTTTGGTAAAGGAAATAGTCTCTGTTTTAAGTGCTTGTTTAGATTCGGTTTTGCATGAAACCAAAACAATTGCAAAAACCAAAAGAATTACTTTGCCAAATTTCACCATACTGTTATAGTTCTATGGGTGCAGGTTTAACCATGAAGTAGACGCCGATGAGTATCATCGGTATACTGAGCCATTGGCCTGTAGAGAGCATGCCCAGAGTATCCTCAAAACCACCTTGACTCTTTTTGTAGAACTCCACGAAGAATCGAACTACAAATAAAAGTACCATGAACAACCCAAAGAGAAAACCAGGTTTGTTCTTCCAATCGGTTTTCCAATACAAAAGATATAAAGCGATAAACACGAAAATGTAACAAATAGCTTCATACAACTGTGCTGGATGACGATATGGTATGGACTGTAAAACTTCCGTAAATTCCGGATTATGTTGAATGGCCTTGTAAGCTGCGTTTGGAGTTTGTTCCTTAGTAAGTGCCATGGCCTGATACGCTGGCATATCGTCCGAATCACGGATAAAACGTGTAGCCAAAAAATAAGATTTGTCCACTACTTTTCCATTGATTTCGGAATTGAAGAAATTACCAAACCGTACAAAAGCGGCACCAATGGCCGATGGAACTACCAGTCTGTCCAATAACCAAAGCATTTTGATATCCTTCCATTTTCTGGTGTATAACCAAATACCGATAATTGCTGCAATGGTAGCGCCATGACTTGCCAAGCCTGTAAACCCAGTAAATTCGTAACCGTTTATAATGCCAAATAAGGAACCGTTCGTACTTTCTCGAATAGGCAAAAGGATTTCTGCCAAATGCTCTTTGTAATAGTCCCAATCATAAAAAAATACGTGACCCAAACGGGCTCCCAGCATAATGGAGACTACAGTATAAATGAAAAGGGAATCCAATTTTTCCATGGATTTCTTTTCGTTCAGGAAGATTTTTTTCATGATGAACCAGCCAACAATAAAGGCTGCGATCCACAGAAGATTGTAATATTTTATCTGTAAAAAACCCAGTTTAAAAAGGGTTCCTTCGGGGTTCCAATTAAATCCAAGGAAATACATTATCTAAATTTTGGGACTAATATAACGACTTTGAACGGTTGCACGGTTTTATTTAAACTTCAATTTTTATGGAACGGGGTCATAACCGCTTCCTCCCCAGGGATTACAACTTACGATACGTTTTATGGCAAGCCATCCCCCTTTAAAGAGTCCATGTTTTTTTAATGCTTCTAAGGTATATTGGGAGCAGGTGGGGGAATAGCGACAAGTTGAAGGTAGCATTGGGGAGATAAAAAGCTGGTAAAATCTCACCAAAACAACAAATGGCGCTATCAATATTTTCTTCATGTTATCCATTCCTAAAAGAAAATACAAGGTAGCAAAAAGCCCCGACAAAGTCGGGGCCTAATTTAAACTTCTTCGGAAGTTGATTGCAGGGGTTCTAAATGTTCCCGCTCATCGTCCGTATATAGTCGTGACTTAATAACAAAACGTATTCCCATTGGTATTTCCAGACTAAAACTGGCGCCACGGCCAGTGGTTATGTCCACTGTAAGTTGTGTGTGTTTCCAATATTCGAACTGATCTTTGCTCATAAAGAAATCACACCCATGGATGGTGCCCAATTTCACATCGTTTTCATTTACCATCAACTCGCCTTTTGGGAAACACATGGGCGATGAGCCATCGCAACATCCTCCGCTTTGGTGAAACATAAGTTCGCCATGGCGCTCCCTAAGTTGGTCAATGATTTTTTTGGCATTGTCCGAAACCAATACTCGTTTTATCAAATTTTCCATCCTAGAAAAAGCCCAATTTGTTTTTATCGTAAGAGATCAGCATGTTTTTGGTCTGGGTATAATGGCTAAGCATCATTTTGTGATTTTCTCGTCCGATACCTGACTTTTTGTACCCTCCAAATGGTGCGTGGGCGGGGTAGTTATGATAACAATTTACCCAAACCCTACCAGCCTGTATCTGTCTGGAAATTTTATAGGCTTGGTGCATATCTCGTGTCCAAACCCCAGCACCCAAACCGTAAAGGGTATCGTTGGCGATTTCCAGAGCTTCTGCCTCATCTTTAAAGGTGGTGACGCAGACCACTGGCCCAAAAATTTCTTCTTGGAATACACGCATTTTGTTATTTCCTTTTAAGATTGTAGGCTGAATGTAGTATCCGCCCTCCAGTCCTTCGTTGTAGGCAGCTTCGCCTCCAGCAAGTACCTCACATCCTTCTTCTTTGCCAATTTGGATGTAGTTGAGGATTTTCTCGTACTGATCATTGGATGCCTGTGCGCCCATCATCGTGTTTGGATCTAATGGGTGCCCAAGTTTGATGGCCTTGGTACGTTCTACCACTCGTTCCATAAATTTATCATAAATGCTTTCCTGTACCAGGATTCTTGAAGGACAGGTGCAAACTTCTCCTTGGTTCAAGGCGAACATTACGGCACCTTCCAAACATTTATCAAAGAATTCATCATCTGCCTCCATGATACTTTCAAAGAAAACATTGGGAGATTTACCGCCCAATTCCAAAGTAACTGGGATAATATTTTTGGAAGCGTACTGCATGATCAACTGCCCGGTGGTGGTTTCTCCCGTAAAGGCAATTTTTTTGATTCTTGGGCTGGAAGCTAGGGGTTTTCCTGCTTCAAGGCCAAATCCATTTACAATGTTGAGCACTCCTGCAGGTAGAATCTCCTCAATCAATTCCATAAGAATCAAGATGCCAACCGGGGTTTGCTCTGCAGGTTTTAGTACCACGCAGTTTCCGGCGGCCAATGCTGGCGCAATTTTCCAAGCTGCCATTAAAATGGGGAAGTTCCATGGTATAATTTGTCCTACGACGCCAAGTGGCTCCATAATGTTCATGGAAACAGTATTGGAGTCCAGCTCGCTCACAGAGCCTTCTTCTGCCCTTATAACTCCAGCAAAATATCTGAAGTGGTCCACGGCCAATGGCATATCGGCTGCTCGTGTTTCGCGCAAAGCTTTTCCGTTGTCCCAAGTTTCGGCACGGGCCAAAACCTCGAGGTTGTTCTCCATAACATCGGCAATCTTCAATAGTAGGTTGCTACGGTATGTTGCGGATGAATTGTTCCATTCCGGTGCGGCCGCCCAGGCGGCATCAATTGCTTTGTCAACATCTTCTGCAGTTGACCGTGCAATTTTGGTGAAAGCAGCCCCATCTACGGGGGATACATTGTCAAAATATTCTCCTTTGGTCGGCGGGGTCCATTTTCCACCGATGTAATTCTCATACTGATCTTTAAACTTTGGTTTTTCCAAAACATTACGTTCAGTAGTTTGTACATTGCTCATAATACTATTGTTAAAGTTAATTTTTATGTTCGTTCACACTTTGCTCAAGTGACTGATTCTAAAAGTATTGATTTTGAACCCTGTATATCTGACGTATTCTATTAATGACATGACCAATCCTCTTTGTTTTTATATTTTTAACAGAATACCGCATCATATTTTTTATATTTATTAAGTATTTATATAATATTTTAAGGAGTAGGTATTTTACATGCAGTTGCCGGATAAATTTTTTAAGGAAAGAAAACTCGAGAATTTAGTTGAGAACCAAACATCGTACACGCTGAACAATGCTTCGATGCATGTTTTTGAGACACATTTGCAAGCAGAAAAAGTACTCCTACAATTTGATCAACCTGTTCTTGCATCGATGTTGATTGGAAAAAAGGTGATGCACCTACGAGATAAAAAGTCTTTTAATTTTCTTCCCGGAGAATCCTTGATACTTCCTTCCAATGAGGTGATGTGTATCGACTTTCCCGAAGCGAACGAGGAGAATCCTACTCGTTGTTTGGCCATGTCCATATCTGATGAGAAAATCAACAAAGTGATTGGCTTGATGAACGAGGTGATGCCCAAGCACGATGGCTCCGAATGGGCCTTAATGGATTACAATTACCACTTTACCAACGATGCGAGTATTTATGGTATTATCCAACGATTGTTGTATTTGTTTACAGAGAACCATCCATCCAAGGATTATTTTGTGGACAATATGCTCCAGGAACTGATTATACGGATTTTGCAGGGCAATACACGGGAAAAGTATACACAGAATGCTTCAAAATTGGGCTCAAATAATAGGTTGGCCTATGTAATTGAATATATATTACAACACTTACATGAACCACTATCTGTAAGCGATTTGAGTAAAAAGGCTTGTATGAGTGAATCTCATTTCCATAAGACCTTTAAAGAGGAGTTGGGGGTTACACCGATAGATTACATCAATAGTGAGCGTATAAAAATGGCCGTCAATCTCTTGAAAGATTCTGATAGGAAAATAAAGGAGATTTATTTGGAATGCGGTTTTGAGAACCGTTCCTATTTTAATCGGCTGTTCAAACGAAAAATACATGTTTCACCTGGTGAGTACCAATCAAAATTTGTAAAACATTCTTAGTTTACACTAAAAGTAGTTCCGTCCTTGCCATCTTTTAGTTGAATACCCAAAGCCACAAGTTCGTCCCTGATTTTATCGGAGGTACCGAAATCTTTATTGGCACGCGCTTCGTTTCTAATATCAATCAATAATTCCATAACACCATTTAAAGCATTGGAATCATCTTTTGCCATTGATTGGTTTTCAATTCCAAGCACGTCGTAAACAAAAGCTTTTAGTGTGCTTTCCAATAACGCCTTGTCTTCCTCGGAAATGGTTTCTTGGTCCTCCTTTATAAGATTAATATGCTTAACGGCTTCAAACAGCTGTGCGATTAGAATTGGTGTGTTGAAATCGTCGTTCATGGCGTCATAACACTTCTGTTTCCATGCGGCAACATCAAAATCGGATTTGTCACCCGTTTTTAGGTTTTCAACATTCTCCAAGGCGTCCATCAAACGGCTGTATCCTTTTTCGGATGCTAGCAAAGCTTCATCGCTAAGATCCAAAATACTGGTATAGTGGGCCTGCATCATAAAAAAGCGCACAACTGAAGGAGTGTACGGCTTACTCAAGATATTATTGTCACCACTAAAAATCTCGGCAGGGTAAATATTGTTGTCCGTGGATTTGGACATTTTTCTGCCGTTCAGGGTCAACATATTGGCATGCATCCAATAGTTTACTGGCGATTTCCCAGTACTGGCCTCGGCTTGGGCTATCTCACATTCGTGGTGAGGGAATTTAAGATCCATTCCGCCTCCATGAATATCAAAAGTTTCGCCCAAATACTTGGTACTCATAGCTGTGCATTCCAAGTGCCATCCAGGGAAACCGTCTCCCCATGGTGATGGCCATCGCATGATGTGTTGGGGTTCTGCTTTTTTCCAAAGTGCAAAATCCTGTGGGTTTCTTTTATCATCCTGAGCGGTAAGTTCGCGGGTATGGGTAATCATGTCTTCCAACTTTCTACCACTCAACTTCCCGTAATCATGGTTTTCGTTGAACTTGACCACGTCAAAATAAACAGAACCATTTACTTCGTAGGCCAATCCTTTTTCAAGAATTTCCTTTATAATTTCTATTTGCTCTATAATGTGACCAGTAGCCGTGGGTTCAATACTTGGGGGCAAAAGGTTAAATTGCTGCAAGGTATTGTGGAAATCCACAGTATAGCGCTGTACCACTTCCATGGGTTCAATTTGCTCCAGTTTGGCCTTTTTGGCTATTTTGTCCTCCCCATCATCTGCATCGTTCTCCAAATGCCCAGCATCTGTAATATTACGGACATATCTAACTTTGTAGCCCAAATGTTTGAAGTACCTAAAAATCATGTCAAAAGACATAAAGGTTCGGCAATTACCTAAGTGTACATTACTATATACTGTAGGTCCACAAACGTACATGCCCACGTGGCCTTCGTTTATGGGTTCAAATAAATCTTTTTTTCCAGTAAGTGAATTATGGATTCGTAAAGATTGGTCTTTGTAAAGTTGCATTTAAACGGTTGATGTTTAAAATTCGGTATCTAGGTTGATGTAGTCCAAAAACTCCCTTCGTATGGCTTCATCTTTAAATTTCCCACCATACTCCGCAGTTACTGTACTGCTGTCGATATCTCGTATTCCCCTCGAATTTACGCAAAGGTGTTTGGCGTCTATAACACAAGCAACATCTTCTGTGCCCAATACTTTTTGAAGTTCTTTTACAATTTGGATGTTCAAACGTTCCTGAACCTGTGGTCGCTTTGCAAAATAATCCACCACACGGTTCATTTTGGAAAGCCCTACTACAGTTCCGTTAGAGATGTAGGCGATATGTGCTCGTCCGATAATCGGCAATAAATGGTGTTCACATGTAGAGTAAAGCACTATGTTTTTTTCCACCAACATTTCACCGTACTTGTACTTATTGTCAAAAGTTGATGATTTTGGTTTTCTGTCTGGATGCAACCCACCAAAGATTTCCTGTACATACATTTTGGCTACACGTTTTGGAGTGCCTTTTAAACTGTCATCATCCAAATCGAGACCGAGGGTGAGCATAATTTCCCTTACACTTTTTTGTATTCTTTCGATTTTTTCTTCATCGCTCAATACAAAAGCATCTTCCCTCATCGGGGTATCCGTTGAGGAACCAACGTGGTCGTTTCCTCTTTCTTCATATTGTTCTTCCAATGCCTGCTCTAGTTTCATAGCTATTGCTTAAGGAGAGCAAAGATATACATTAATGACCGATTTAACATCTGGTATGGCGGGTTTGACAACATAAATTATTGTTAAGGCAGATACCAAGGTACTTTTATAATGCCCAAACCTACAGTCTTTTATGTTTAAACCTTTTTTAAAGACCTTATTATTGCTGATGTTTTGGCAGACTGCACAAGCGCAGGTTGTCCAAGATTGTGCCGATGCAATTCCCATATGCAGTAATACGCCCATAAATGGTGGTACCAATGGTTTTGGTCTCGATGACTTTAATGGAGCGGCCTCTAGCGGTTGCTTAGAACAGACTACTATAGGAGCCATAGAATCCAATTCGGCATGGTACCGATTTAGGACTGCCGAAGCTGGTCAGTTGGGGTTTAATATAGGTCATAATGCTAGTGAAGATTGGGATTTTGCCCTGTATCGTGCCAGTGATTGCAGTAATTTAGGAGATCCTGTTCGCTGCAATTTTTTTGATAATAGAGAAGGAACCAGCTTTATTGGGGTAGGGGTAGACCCTATGGGTGATGAGGATTCGGTACACTATGAGGATTGGGTCCAAGTGGAAGCGGGAGAGGATTACTATCTTTTTATCAATAATTTCAGCAACTTAAATTCTGGGTTTTCTATTCAGTTTACTGGAGATATTTGGGTGGATTATCCAAATAATGCTTTGGATTGCTCTATTGTGAGTAATTTATTGGGTCCGCCTATTGCCGCATGCGAAGGAGATAGCGTGGTTTTGGATGGCACAACCTCAGGAGCCATTAACTATGAATGGTATAGCGATACAGGGGGCGGTTATCAGTTAATTACTGGAGCCAATGGGGCAACATATAATGTTCAAAATTCCGGACAGTACCGTGTTGTGGTGAATACATCTAGCGAAAGTATTGTAAGTGACGTGCAAGTAGGCTTTAATGAAGTGCCTATTACTGGAATGCTTGTTGATGAAACCTTTTGTTACGAAGCAGGTTTGACCTTCGATTTAAATGATAAGAATGAAGAAGCGCTTGACGGGATGGATGCCGATGATTTTGTGGTAAGTTACCATAGTTCACAAGTTGACGCTGATGTTGGCGTAAATCCTATGGAGAAACAATATGTATTGACCGGAGGTGACGAAACCATTTATGTAAGGACTACCTCTTTGGCAAATCCCGATTGTTACGATGCATCCCAAAGCTTTGCTTTGAACGCTGTTGAAACGCCACTTTTAAGTTTTGATGCGCAAGCGGTTATATGCGAAGCAGTCGGAAGTTTGGAGATTGGGGAGACTCAGCCGAACCCCAACTATTCCTATCAATGGAATACAGGTGAGCAAACCCCATCCATTATGGTTTCGGAAGCGGGGGAATATACCTTGATAGTTACCAATCAATCCAATGGAACTATTTGTGAAGCCTCACGAACAGTGTCTGTTGCAATATCCAATATACCGGTTATTTCCAGTATTGATATTGAGGATATGAGCGTGAACAATACGGTTACCATCAATACGGAAACCTATGGGGAATATGAATTTAGTATGGATGGAAATGATTTTCAGAGCAGTAATGTTTTTGAAGGTGTTGCTCCAGGAGTACATACAGTAAGCATACGAGACCCTTTTGGTTGTGGTGAAGTCGAGGAAGAGATAGTTGTGGTTGGTTTCTTGGCCATTTTTTCCCCCAATGGCGATGTGTTGAACGAAACATGGCAAGTTGAAGGACTTTCCACCTTAAATGCTCCAATTGTAACCATTTACGATCGCTACGGCAAGCTCATCAAGCAAATGACGGAGTTTGACTCTGGGTGGGATGGAAGTTTTAAGGGCAAGCCCCTGCCTTCCACGGATTATTGGTTCAAATTGTCCTATGTGGATGATGATGGTAACAGAACCTATGCCAAATATCTGCAAAGCCATTTTTCTTTGAGGCGATAATACAGATTTATCCGTTTATCGATTAACTGCAAATTTCTCGGATAAAAACATACTAAAACAGTGAATTAAGGAGTTATACAGGTTATAAATAGAATAACCTTTAGCCCCAAAATTCTATGAGAGCTCTATTAAGCGCTATCTGTTGTTTCTTTCTATTCCAAGTGGTAAGCGCGCAAAACTCCCCAGATTGCAGAACGGCAATACCTGTTTGTGCAGATGCACCTATTTTGGGAACCACCGATGGTGGTGGCGATATTGATGATTTTGACCCTGAGGTAATTACCCAAACGGGGTGTCTGGAAAAAGGCAGTGTGAGTTCTGCAAATATTGAGAACAATACTGGCTGGTTTGTGTTTAGGGCCGGTACCAATGGCCAAATTGGTTTTGATATTGAGTCATTGCCGGTAAATCCCGGTAGCCCGATTACCGCAGAGTGGGATTTTGCCTTATACGGTCCTTTTGATGAAACTTCCAATGAAAATTTTTGCACTATTATTGGAGATGGTAGTGCACAGCCCATTCGTTGTAATTACGAATACAATGAGACCAATTTCACTGGAATAGGGGTTAACCCAATTGATGGTAGGGAAGGGGCGCCTTTCGTTAAAGGGAGTCAGAATACTTACGATGAATGGTTGAACGTTACTGCAGGAGAGGTTTATTATTTGTACATCAACAACTACAACACCAATTTTGATGATGAACCGGAGGACTTTATCCTAACGTTTACTGGTAGTTCGGTAGATGAAGATCAGGATAATGCTTTGGACTGTACGCTCCGTGATCAATTTTTAGGGTTTGATATTGTTGCCTGCGAAGGCGATCCCGATATTGTTTTGAGTGCATTGAACTCACCCGTAGGGCCCAGTATTTCCAATATAGTATGGGAATTGGATGCGGATGATGATGGTACTTATGAGACTGTTCTTGCCACAGGTGCGGGACAGACCGAGTTAACGGTCTCCAGTCCAAATTCTGGGCGTTACCGTGTAACTATAGAATCAACATTTGGGACTACAATAACGGATGATATATTGATTACTTTTTATGGAACTCCCGAACTGGATGAGGTCCGAGTAATTGACGATCTAGTGAACAGTGACCAAACAGACCCGTATAATATTGAGATTGTCCCTGTGGGAGATGGAAATTATGAATATGCCATAAATGACGGTGAATTTCAAGATGATCCTTTGTTCTACGATGTTCCCCCTGGTGTAAATACGGTGGTGATCAACGATAAGAATGGTTGTGGTATTACAGAACCTATTGAATTTCTTGTGGTAGGGTACCCTAAATTTTTCACTCCCAATGGAGATACATTTTATGATACTTGGAACGTATTCGGTGTGGAGGAACTTAGCAATCCAGTGGTATATATTTTTGATCGCTATGGTAAATTATTAAAGCAGCTGGATACCAGTTTTGGTTGGGATGGAACATTCAATGGAAGGGATATGCCTTCTTCCGATTATTGGTTTAGGTTGGATTATGAACGTGATGACAATGGAATAGTGGTTGCCACACAAGTACGGAGACACTTTTCTTTAGTACGATAAAAAAAGGCCGGAATTTCTTCCAGCCTTAATATTAGTTTATTTTTCTCTTTTTAGAATTTCAGTGTGTAACCCAAAGCAATATTGGTGTTTATTCTGTTGATCAGCGCAGCACTGTCAATACCTCCATCAAAGAAATAGGAGTTTACATCTTGTTCTGTTCTGCTATAGGCCAAATCCAAACGGCTGGCTCCAAAGTTATAACCAATACCTGCGGAGAAACCACTAAGGTCTCCAACAAAATCACTATCTGCATAAGGGCTTTCCTCAAATCGGTACCCTGCTCTTAGGCTAACTTCTTCAATTCTATATTCACCTCCTAAGCGATAGGAGTTAACAGCGCCCAAAGTACTTGCAATAAAATCGTTTTCTGCAGTAAAACTTGGGTCAGAAGTTGGCCTCAGCTCAGCTTTGGACATATCTTGATAAGAATAATCCAAACTTATAAGTCCGTCTTGTCCAAATACAAGTGCGACACTGCCGGTAAATTTTTCAGGAGTTTTTATTCTATATTCATCATAGAGGTTTACAATACCAAAATTAATGAAATCAATATCGGGTACCGCTAAATTGGAATTGATGCGTTGCGATGTATCATCTGTCAGCGTATACCATGTGGGTGATTGGTAACTACCACCTACCCGAATGGATTGATTCAATTTGGCAATCGCTCCTAAGCTAAAAGAGAAACCATACCCCTCTGTATGTAAAAAGTTGTCGAATGAAGTAAACTGCACGGGAGATTCGGCATCATAGCCATCTTCATCTAAATAGGAAATCCTATCATACAAAACATTGTGGAAGTTTACTGTTGCTCCCAAGTAAAGATTGTCTTCATATTGACTTGCAAGATTCAATGTGAACTTACTGTTATATCCAGAAGTGTTTTGTAAATATCTTTGGTTGACGTTTGCATATTGTGCATTCGAAAAATAGGAAGTGTTTTGGTCATTGTCGTCAACAGGCTCTATTATCCCAGCTTGGAAACCAAGAAAAGCTTGTTGGGCCGAGTAACCTAGATTGGCACCGATATCCAAATAGGCATCTTCGATAAACTCTCCCTCTTGAGTGCGAAGGGGACCTAAGGGTTCTCCTTGCGCAAAATTCAGGAAATAATTGTCTACACCTATGGATGTATTACCCGACGCTATAAATTCATTATCGAAATTTTGTACCATATCATAATTAAAAGCCAATGCAATTTTTTTCCATGGGCCATCGTTGGATGAATTGAATACAAATACACCACCCACTTGATTGAAATCCAGAGAATTGGAGGTGGTGTTGGTAAGGGTGTTGCCAAAAAGGGCATCATTGCTCGTATGGTAATTGGAAACGGTAATGCCTATCTCACTGAAATTAAAGACAGCTGACCCTGCAGGGTTGATATTCAGGGCAGATAAATCGCCACCCAATGCTCCAAATGCACCGCCCATAGCCTGAAACCTAGCAGTTCCCTGAAGGTTTTCGCTGCTGTAGCGCAATACATCATCAATGGTCTGTGCACTAGCGAAGGTGCATGCCAATACCATTATGAAAGTTGAAATTCGTTTCATTTCTTATGATGATTTAGATTAATCAATACAGTTTATGGGAATTATGGTCTGCCGCCTCTTCCACCTCTACTGCCGGAAGAACGTGACGCTCCTGAAGATCTAGATGATCCAGAAGACCTGCTTACACCTGAGCTTCTAGAGCTGCTCCCAGAGCTTCTATAGCTTCCACTTGATCTACTACTCCTGGAAGAACCACTGCTGCGGTAACTTCTAGAGCTAGGCCTGCTAGAAGAGCGATTATAATTTCTGCTTGGCGCAGAGCTTCTGGATTGGTAGCTTCTTGTGCTTCCACCAGAACTTCTGTAACTTCTTGTTGAAGGTGAACTACCTCTGTTGTAACTTCTACTACTTCTTGTAGAAGGCGATGTTCCATATGAACGGTACGTCCTTGAACTTCTATTGTAATTTGGAGAAGTTCGAGTACTTCTACTTGTTCTATAATTTCTATTTCTAGCAACTGCATCGGTACTTACCGACCTTCTTACATTTGATCTGTTGCTGTAACCTTGGGTACTTCTTCTTGCTATATTATTGTTGCTGCGAGATAAGGCCGCATTGGAACGTCCGCTGTTATTTCGTGTTCTGCTGGTGTATCCATTTGTTCTGGATGATAGAGTTGTTCCTGGAATACGCGAAGCATAACCTCTTCTACCGGACATGTAAGCATAATTTCTTCCATAATACCCTCTGTTGTAATATGGATGGTTCCAATAACTACCATAATAGCCTCCCCATCCATAATATCCAGCCCAGCCCCAACTGTTGTATGGGTATCCCCAACCCCAGTTTCCGGCCCAACCCCAGCCAAAGTTTCCACCCCAGCCCCAACGGTTATATCTCCATGGGTTGTTCCATCCCCATCCCCACGAATTGAAGTAAGGATAGTTCCATCCCCAAGCAAAGTAAGGGTTGTTCCAGCCGTAATAGCCTCCCCATCCCCAACTATTATCATATACATTTATGGAAACGCTTGTAGGGTTATCTCCCCAGCCTGGATTTCCGTTATAATTATTATTGTAGGAGTAGTAATCGGTTTGCTCACCATAAGGAATGGTGTCGTTGGGCATTTGGCTAGAGTAGCTATCGATGTCCGTAAACACTTCGCTATCCAAAATTTCACCATATTCATTTGCCTTTTCGCCAAAATAATCCCCGTAGATATTATTTTCCTGTTCTTCAATCCTTACTGCTTGGGCATTCTTCTTTTCGACCCTAACGACTCGATCGTTTGTAGAGTAAATGCCGTCATCGTAATAGGAAGCTTGTTGGTAGGAACCACAGGAGGCCATAAAGAGGGCGGCAACCATCAATATGGTGGAGGTTCTAAATTTATTATGGAGTAAAGACTTTAACATGGCGCAATTTTTATTGTTGAACATACTAAAAATAATTAGTTTTACCCAATCATTACATCACTTAAGTCACAAGTTTTGTGCCAAACTACAATACATGGGTAAAAATTTAACGAGCAGAGCGGAAGATTATTCCAAATGGTATAACGAACTAGTTGTAAAGTCAGATTTGGCTGAAAACTCAGGGGTTAGAGGATGTATGGTAATTAAACCCTACGGGTATGCCATATGGGAAAAAATGCAGGGTCAATTGGATAAAATGTTCAAGGAAACTGGTCATGAGAATGCTTACTTCCCATTATTTATTCCAAAATCCTATTTGAGCAAGGAAGCAAGTCATGTCGAAGGTTTTGCCAAGGAGTGTGCCGTTGTAACGCATTACCGATTGAAGAATGCCGAGGACGGTAGTGGTATTGTTGTGGATGAAGATGCAAAATTGGAAGAAGAACTTATTGTTCGACCAACCTCTGAAACCATTATTTGGGATACGTTCAGAAAATGGGTGCAATCTTATAGGGATTTACCGCTCAAAATTAATCAGTGGGCGAATGTGGTGCGCTGGGAGATGAGGACGCGTCTTTTTCTTAGGACTGCAGAATTTTTGTGGCAAGAAGGTCATACTGCGCATACCACACGAGAGGAAGCCGTGGAAGAAGCGGAACTTATGATGAATGTGTATGCCGAGTTTGCTGAAAAATATATGGGAGTTCCTGTAATTAAAGGAACCAAAACAGAGAGTGAACGATTTGCTGGTGCGGAGGAGACCTACTGTATTGAAGCTTTGATGCAGGACGGTAAGGCATTGCAGGCAGGTACTTCACACTTTTTGGGCCAGAATTTTGCAAAGGCCTTTGATGTGAAGTTTGCGAGCAAAGAAGGTAAACAAGAATATGTTTGGGCTACATCTTGGGGTGTTTCTACCAGATTGATGGGTGCTTTGGTAATGACCCATAGCGATGACAATGGTTTGGTACTTCCTCCTAAATTGGCACCTATACAAGTAGTAATCGTTCCTATTTATAAAGGTTTGGACCAATTGGATGCCATTTCAGAAAAAGTGGACCCATTGGTAAAAGAGTTGCGTGATAGAGGTATTACTGTGAAATACGATACCAGGGACACCCATAAACCTGGCTTTAAGTTCAATGAGTATGAATTGAAAGGTGTGCCTGTACGTTTGGCGGTAGGTCAACGCGATTTAGCCAACGGAACTTTTGAAGTAGCGCGAAGAGATACTTTGACCAAGGAAATCGTAAAGGCCGAGGAAGTTGTGGATAAAGTAGTGTCGTTGATGGATGAGATTCAGGAAAATATATTTAATAAAGCGCTGGATTATAGGAAAAACCATGTAACCGAAGTGGACTCTTATGATGAGTTTAAAAAAGTTATTGAGGAAAAGGGTGGTTTTGTTTCTGCCCATTGGGATGGAACAACCGAAACCGAGGACAGGATAAAAGAAGAGACCAAGGCCACAATACGCTGTATTCCGTTGAATATGGAAAAGGAAGAGGGTAAGTGTATGGTAACGGGAAAACCATCCGTTCAAAGGGTGTTGTTTGCAAAGGCCTATTAGGGAGGATGCAAAAAATAAAAATTACTGTTGCAAGACTTAAAAATAGTTGTATTTTTGCATCCGCAATTATGTAAGCATAATGGCCCGTTCGTCTAGGGGTTAGGACGCCAGGTTTTCATCCTGGTAACAGGGGTTCGATTCCCCTACGGGCTACAAAAGGTTATTGAAACTTTTAAAATTTGGGCTTAGCCCTAAGTTTTTGAAATTTAATGGCCCGTTCGTCTAGGGGTTAGGACGCCAGGTTTTCATCCTGGTAACAGGGGTTCGATTCCCCTACGGGCTACAAAAAGGATTTAGAAAGCATTAAATTTAAGCAATGGCAAACCATAAGTCAGCATTAAAGAGAATCAGAAGAAACGAAGCAGTACGTTTGCGTAACAGGTATCAGCACAAAACTGTGCGTAATGCCATTAAAAAATTACGTAACGAGGAAGACAAAAAAGCTGCTGAAGCTTTGTTGCCTACTGTAGTTGGTATGATTGATAAATTGGCCAAGCGCAACATCATTCATAACAATAAGGCGGCAAACCTTAAGAGTAAATTGACGACCAAGGTTGCAGCAATGTAAATTTTGTCAATACATTATATAATAAGCGCCTCCAATTTGGGGGCGTTTTTATTTGGGTTTAATCCCAACCTATCTGAATGCTTTTCTTTTATGCACCAATACCCCAATCATAAATGTTCCATACATGAACAAGATAAAAATCCATAGTATATCCCTAAGATTATATTTGACCCAAATTTTTGGGGCTTCGTAGCCAATAATAATCAGAAAAGGGAAAAATATGTGAAAAACAGTTAAGCCTAAACTGGTCCAGAACATCAAATTGTATCTCTTGGGGTAGGGGCTGAATTCAATCTTCTTCTCCTTATAATACAGCCATATATTAAATAACAATACCATTGAGGCTACAAGGTCGGCGTAATAAAGATTGGAGTAGAACGGATCTTGAAAGAACAAGCTGATGATATAGCTTAACAAACTTATCCCAGCACCGATCATTATCCATTTTTTATGTTTGACATTTTTAAGTACTTGCCAATAAATATGATAGAAAAACATAAAGGCAATTACTGAGTAGATATTATATATGATCACATTGTACCAATCATACCTGCTGTCACTTAAAATCTGGAATTCCTCGTGGAATTTTATAAAATATCCCAATACTTCGGTTAAAAGGGTGTACATGAGATACATGGGATAATATTTTAATGGGGTGTCATAATAAGTACGGTAACGTGCCATGGAAACCAACCAAACAATAAGGTAAAAGGGAAGAATATATTGCTCTGTGATAAATGTATAAATGACATCCATTATGGTTGGGTAATCCTTTAATTAGCTGTGTTTTTGTTGATGGGCTAAAATAGGAAATAAAAAGCCTCCATAAATGGAGGCGTAGTTGTTTGTATAAATGTTAGACTTTATCTAAAAGCTTTTCTCTTTCCTATAATCAAACCAATAATGATAAGGCTGTACATTAATGCTATCGAGGTTAATAATACCGGTCTAAAATAAATTTGAATTCCAATGTTAAGTTTAAGCAGATAAATAATCGATATTATAGGAAAAAAAGTGTAGAATATCATTAATCCAGAACTTAACCAAAACATCAGATTAAATTTTAAGGGATGCCCTTTTTCATCTAAGTACTTTTCCCTAAAATAGAAAACCAAAATATAAATCATTATAAATGAACCAAGAATATGGGCGTAGGTCATTTGATAATGCAGGGGATTATATACTATGGCATTGACAACGTACGATATGGCACAAACAACACTTAAGTATCTAATTTGTTTTTTGATTTTTGCGCTTTGCACCACTTTTTTATATACTTCAAAGAAAAATATAAAAAACACAAGTTGGTATACATTGTAAATAATCACATTGTGCCAATCATATCTGCCATCCGAAAAAAACTGAAAATTGTTATTATACTTTATAAGTACGCCTAAGAGCTCCGTGAAAAAAGTGTAAATGATTATCATAGGGAAATAT
Source organism: Allomuricauda sp. (assembly GCA_040285615.1). Lineage (GTDB taxonomy): Bacteria > Bacteroidota > Bacteroidia > Flavobacteriales > Flavobacteriaceae > Flagellimonas. The sequence goes on along the minus strand of JAVJRL010000008.1, from coordinate 377,985 downwards.
TTCAACGGTGTGTCGAAATACCGGCGATATCTAATCACAGCTATAACCCAAGTTATCAGATAAAGTGGCAAGTAAAAATGCTCGGTCAGATATTTGAAGAGCTCTTGAGCCATAGTTCTTAGAAATCGGTGTAGGGTGGGGGCCCTGAGCCTCCATGGTTTAGGTTTAAGCTTGTACTTCCATCTTGAAAAAGACTAGGGGCAAAACTTGCTTGTGAGGTGTTTGGTTCTCCTTTTTCACCTGTTTTTGAGCTACTAACAACTCCTTTAATAGGTTTTGCATTTCCATCGGCATCTATGTAGAATCCATGTTCCTCTCCATCGATCATAGTAGTTGGCACTATAAAAATGGAATTTTGCCTTGGGTGGACCACTTTTTTTCCGTCTGGAAAATCCGGTTTGTTCGGATAATTCGCAAAATACAGTCTAAGGGAAGCAACCTTGACACCTGCGGCTTCGGCTTCTTGTTCAACATAGGTCATATATTGTTTCATTTCGGCATAGGTGAAGGAAGTGAAACGTGCAGGTATAAATTTGCCTTCGGGTTCTCGTTCATCTTCAAATTGCTGTATCATATCTACCCTGTTTCTGGTGTAGTTATCATACAGGGATTTGGATTCTTCCAAAGAAATAATGCCTTCAGGTGGTAAAATATTTTCCTGTTTCGGTTCGGTTGGTTCTTCTTTTTTAGGACCTTGCTGACAAGCTCCCAGTACTAAAAATGTGAATCCTAAAAGCGCAAGAAAGGCCTTTTTGTAGTTTTTCATAGTTAAGTGTTTAAAGTTCAGTTTTGAGGAAACTGAAATAAAGATATGTCTTTTCTATAAATTGACTCAACAAAAAGCCCTTCAAAAAAATGAAGGGCTCGTAATCTTATGGTTTAAGGAGTTGTATTTTTTTACTGACTCATGGTAAGTAAAAATTCCTCGTTGTTTTTTGTTTGCTTTATGCGTTGATCCATAAATTCCATGGCTTCCACAGGATTCATATCTGCAAGATATTTGCGCATGATCCACATACGTTGAATGGTATTTTCGTCCAATAACAAATCGTCTCTTCGTGTAGAGGAAGAGATAAGGTCGATGGCAGGGAAAATCCTTCTGTTGGATATTCTTCTGTCCAATTGAAGCTCCATGTTACCGGTACCCTTGAATTCCTCAAAGATAACCTCATCCATTTTGGAACCTGTTTCCGTTAATGCCGTAGCAATTATGGAAAGTGACCCACCATTCTCAATATTTCGGGCGGCTCCAAAGAAACGTTTTGGCTTGTGCAGTGCATTGGCATCCACACCACCACTCAATACTTTGCCAGAAGCGGGTTGCACGGTATTGTAGGCACGGGCCAAACGGGTAATGGAATCCAAAAGAATTACTACATCATGACCACATTCTACCAAGCGTTTCGCTTTATCAAGTACAATGTTTGCTACTCTTACGTGTTCAGTCGCTTCCTTGTCAAAAGTAGAAGCCACTACTTCACCACGTACGTTGCGTTGCATATCGGTAACCTCTTCAGGGCGCTCATCAATCAAAAGAATGATTTGGTACACCTCTGGGTGGTTGGCTGCGATGGCATTGGCAATATCTTTCAACAACATGGTTTTACCCGTTTTGGGCTGGGATACGATCATTCCCCTTTGTCCTTTCCCGATTGGGGAGAACAAATCCATGATTCTTGTGGAAATAGTGCTTTGCTTTTCCGCCAATTTGAACTTTTCCTTAGGGAACAATGGGGTAAGGTGCTCAAAAGCTACCCTGTCACGAACCACTTGTGGGTCCAATCCATTAATTTTGTTCACCTTGATCAAAGGGAAATATTTTTCACCTTCTTTGGGTGGCCTAATGTTTCCAAGCACCGTATCTCCGGACTTAAGTCCGAACAATCTGATTTGTGATTGGGATACATAAATATCGTCGGGAGAAGACAGATAGTTGTAATCGGAAGATCTTAGAAATCCATAACCATCCTGCATAATATCCAACACACCTTCACTCTCAATAATGCTATCGAACTCAAATTCAGGCTCTTTGTACCTATTTCTTAAGTCTTTGTCGAAATTACTGTTCTTTTTGTCGTGGTGAGGCTTGTTGTGTTGGTTGCTTCTCCTGTTGTTTTGGTTCTTTTGGGGGGTGTTGCCTTGAGACTTGTTGTCTTGAGGTTTGTTGTCGCGTGGCTTATGCTCTCTTTTTTGAGGTTTTTCTTGTGGTTTAGAGTCATCATTTTTGCTCCTAGGCTCTCTTTTTTGAGGCGCTTTTTTAGGAGCGTCACCTTCCGTGCTTTTTGCCTCCGTAGCTTTAGGGCGCGGAGCTCTAGCTTTTCTAGGTTTTGGTGTGGGCTTTTCGTTTGTGGTTGCTGTAACAGTTTCCGCAACAGCCTTAGGGTTGGATGCTTGAAGGTCCAGTATTTGATATACTAGGTCCAATTTTTTCAATGATTTGAATTTGGGAACATTAAGACCCTTTGCAATTTCTTGCAACTCAGGAAGCTTTTTAGCTTTTAGATCTGAAATCTCGAACATTAAGTAAAGAAATAAGTTAAACTTGTGTGATTCTTATTATGAAGTAAGGTTATTTTTGAATGCTACTGGAGAAAAGAATTCCGAGGTAGGTGCTTGCTAATAACGAGACAATATTACAAATAATTTTTCAAGAATAAGGCCTTATTTATCAAAAAGACGCCTATTTTTGCGTTTTGAAATCGATTTGCACAATGATTCAGCGGATACAAACGTTTTTTTTACTGATAGTAGGCCTTATTTCGGGCGTACTACCGTTTTTTTTGAATCTATGGGTAGAAGTGGGCGGTAAAGAAGTATTTGCCCAAGACCAGGTTATTGTGAGCCTTGTTTTTTATGTGGTAACCGTTTTGGCCGTAGTATCGATTGTAATGTACAAGAAAAGACAAAATCAATTTGTAGTAAACAGATTGAATATGATACTGAACCTTTTTTTACTAGGATTTTTCGTTTATCGATCGCTAAGCTTATCCGGAGAAACTGTCGTTTCTGAGAAGGGTATTGGGATGCTGATTCCTGTATTTTCTATCGTTTTTCTTGTCCTGGCCAACAGGGCTATCAAAAAGGATGAAGATCTTGTAAAATCTGTTGATCGCTTACGTTGAACCTAACATCTTAGTAGTATTAGTGCGAAAAAACCCTGGCTTCGGCCGGGGTTTTTATGTTTAGTGAACTACAAATCGAATCGTTGGTTAAAAGCCGAGACATTGAAACCAGCTTCTAAAACTTCTTTATAAGACTCACTATTTTGATTTAAAAGGGCGTTAGTGTGGTTAAAGTGGATAAAATGCACTTTGGATTTTTCACTTTGAGGCAGGTTTTGAAACAGTTCCATGCTTTCTAACACAAAAGGATGAGGGATTTCTGCAATGTTTCGTGTGTTGATTTCCGGACCATCAAAAAAAGTGGCATCCAAGAATGCGAAGTCCACTCGCTGTATTTCCTTTACAATATTCTTATCCCATTTAGACCATTTATCAATATCAGGAATGAACAGTGCAGTTTTGTTGGGCCCAATGATTTTGTAGCCAACGGTTTCTGAGTACTCATCACGATGCGGAACGGCAAATGGAATAACAGCTAGGTTGTCCGTGAGCCGGATTTCCTCTTCATTTTTAATGGTACGGATATCAATGTTGTTCAATTTTGTAAGCTGCTCCCATGGCCCATTGGTTTCCAAGAACATTTTCATTCGAGGCATGGCATAAACAGGTATGTTTTCGCCACCTAAGGCTTCCCTGCCCAAATACATCAAACCAGTATAGTGCCCAATATGCGCATGGGTCATAAAAATCCCATCGGGAGTTTCTTGGTTGCTTTTTGCATGTTCCTTTAAAAGTTTCAACTGTGATGGCATATCCGGAGTTGCCTCAAAAAGGTAGCTCTTATCAGTTTTATGGTCCACAACGCCCAAGGAAACAACTTTACGAGTATGGTCAGGTTTATTGAACAGTTCGGAACAACAAGATTTTTGGCATCCTATATGTGGACTGCCCCCATCTTGAACAGTACCTAAAATATAAAGTGAAACCGAATTTTGTTCAGGTTGGGACGGAACATCATCTTTTTTTGAAGCTTTGTTGTTACAAGCTCCCAATAAGATTGCCAATATGAACAAATACTTTTTCATTTTTATCTTTTTCCAAGTTCAATTACTTCTAGATCACTAATCTTATCCCCATTGATTACAAATCGAAGCATAGTCCGCACCTGATGAAAACCATGTTTGCCACAAGCGCCTGGGTTCATATGTAAAAGGTTTAGTTTTTTGTCGTGCATCACTTTTAGAATGTGGGAATGTCCGCAAATAAAAAGTTTGGGCGGATTGTTTCGGATTTCTTCCCTTACCCGAACATTGTATCTGTTGGGATAGCCCCCAATGTGCGTAATCCAAACATCAACCCCTTCGCACATAAACCGGTTATTTTCTGGAAATTCTTTTTGAATCACATGGTCATCAATGTTTCCGTGAACTCCTCGAACAGGTTTTACATCTTCCAACTGGTCGGTAACGGATAGGCTTCCAATATCGCCTGCATGCCAAATTTCATCGGCCTGTGCCGCATATTTTAAAATGGTTTTGTCCATATGGCCGTGAGTATCGGAAAGCAATAAAATCTTGGTCATAACGCTAAAAATATGCTAAAAACTGAGGGGCGGATTTATGTTGAAAAGGATTGGATTATCTTTATCGACTTAAAAGTAAGGGATTCCATTGAGATATTTTATCCAATTTTCTTATTTCGGAAAAGCATACCACGGATGGCAGAACCAACCCAATGCCATAACTGTACAAGAGGTTTTGGAAAAAGCCTTGTCCACATTGCTGCGTGAAAGAATTGATGTTGTAGGAGCCGGAAGAACCGATGCTGGAGTGCATGCGAGGCAAATGTTCGCTCATTTTGATTTTGATCCCATCCCTGATATCGAAGATTTGGTGTATCGGTTGAATGCTTTTTTACCAGATGATATAGCAGTTCAAGGAATCCATCAAGTTGCTGATGACGCCCACACCCGTTTTGATGCGATAGAACGGACCTATGAATATTGGTTGGTTAAGGAAAAAGACCCATTTCTTTTTGATCATGCCCATTTCGTTAAACATCCTTTGGATGTAGATGCAATGAATCAAGCAGCCAAAATACTGTTGCAATACACAGATTTTGAATGTTTTTCCAAATCCAATACGGATGTAAAGACGTACAATTGTGATATCCGCAAAGCCTATTGGAAAATTGATGAAGACAAATGGGTATTTAATATCACAGCCGACCGATTTTTACGGAATATGGTACGTGCCGTAGTGGGTACATTGTTGGATGTGGGGATGGGTAAAATGCACGCAGAGGACATTCATAACATTATAGCAAGTAAAGATAGGGGAGAGGCAGGTGTCTCTGTCCCCGCAAAAGGATTATATTTGACCAAGGTTTCATATCCAAAAGAAATTTTTGATGAGCAAAAAGGATGATGTAGGAAAAGCGTTTGATTTTCGATTGTTCAAGCGGGTTTTTTCACGAACCAGGCCCTACAGGGGCATTTTTTGGTTGGTGGCCATCGTGGCCATCTTGTCTGCTGCATTTGCCATCGGGATTCCATTGTTGGTGAAAACCATTATCAATCAATCTTTAGAGAACAAGGATGCAGGGCAATTGCTGAACAATGTCTTGTTTATGTTGGTTTTTTTGTTAGGTCAGGTAACCACCCAGTTGTTGTTCAATTACTTCGCCAACTTATTGGGGGAATCGGTTATCAAGGATATCAGAATCAATCTTTTTGAAAAAATGACCAGCTTTAAAATGACCTATTTCGACAATTCCTCAATAGGAGTGTTGGTTACAAGAGCAGTTGCAGATATGCAGCGAATCGGGGAGATTTTCAGTCAAGGATTTTTTATGATTGTGGCCGATGCCCTTAAAATGCTATCAGCAGCTATCATTATGGTGGTCATCAATTGGAAATTGGCATTGATAGTATTTGCTATTCTTCCCATTATTTTGATTGCTACACGACTATTTCAACAAGCAATGAAGGTTGCTTTCATCGAGGTGCGTGCCCAAGTATCCAATCTGAATTCCTTTGTCCAGGAGCGCATTGCGGGAATGAAGATTGTTCAGTTGTTCAATCGCGAGGAAATTGAAAAAGAAAAATTTCGAGCCATCAACGAAAAACATCAGAATGCTTGGTTAAAAACAGTTTGGTACAACTCCATATTTTTCCCCATAGCAGAAATCTCCAACTCCATTGGTGTTGGTTTGGTGGTGTATTTTGGTGTGATTCAGAATATAGAAAATGTTGGGATGGACAACAAAGGGGCCATAGTGGCCTTCTTTTTCCTGATGGATTTGCTTTTCCGTCCGCTTCGTCAAATTGCAGACAAGTTCAACACGCTACAAATGGGTATGGTGGCCGCCAATAGAGTCTTCAAAATTTTGGATACCGATAGCCATATAGATGATAACGGAACCGTTGAGAAGAAAGACGTAAAAGGCGATATCGAGTTTAAGAATGTTCATTTTGGTTATGTGCCGGATGAGGAAGTACTGCATGGAATCTCATTTAATGTAAATGCGGGAGAAACTGTGGCCATCGTGGGCGCTACGGGTGCTGGAAAGTCTACCATCATCAATCTGCTCAATCGTTTTTATGAAATAAATTCTGGTAAAATTTTGGTGGATGACGTGTGTTTAGATGATTATACTTTAAAATCTCTTCGCTCCCATATTGCGATAGTTTTACAGGATGTTTTCCTGTTTGCAGATACCATTGCTCACAACATTTCACTTCGTGATGAATCCATTACAACAGAGCAAATCGAAGCAGCGGCCAAACAAATCGGCGTGCATGAATTTATATCAAGTTTGCCTGGAGGTTATCAGTATAATGTAAAAGAGCGCGGAACCATGCTTTCCAGTGGCCAGCGGCAGTTGATTGCCTTTTTGCGAGCCTATGTGAGCAATCCTAGTATTCTAATTTTGGATGAGGCTACATCGTCTGTGGATACGTATTCCGAACAATTGATACAACAGGCCACGGACAAGATTACCGAAGGAAGGACTTCCATTATTATCGCGCACCGTTTGGCCACCATTAAAAAAGCGGATAAAATAATTGTAATGGATGCTGGTAAGATCATTGAAATCGGCACTCATAAGGAACTACTTGAAAAAGGAGGATATTACAACGATCTGTACAATGCCCAGTTCTTGGCAGAGGAAGTGGCTTAATTATTTTGGAGGAGTTGGAAGTAAATCTTGTGGGCTTATTTCCCCTAACAGAATCATAATAATAGGAATCAATATTGAACTTGCTAAATAGAGAATTAACAAAATCATATAGAACAAAAGAAGCCTACCTATAAGTGCGATGCCTTTTGAGCCGGAGATTCTTGTTATTACATAGGTAGAATACACTATCACGCTCAAAGAAGCAATCAAAGAAAATGTGATATAGTGCTCTGGAGTAAAAAGCAGTAATAATATTGAAGGAATAAATATAAAAAGGCTATAATGGGCAAGAGTGTACATAAATATTATCATTCGCTCTGCGAAATTGTATTTCTTTTTATCAAAACACAACCAGCCAGAAATGGCCATAAATGGGATGTAAATTAGGAAAATCAAGGCTTGATAATCTAAGATAAAGCCCATAAGTTTTTCTTGATATACTGTTGAGGCCCCTGTTTCAAAAGCATCGAATTCCATAATATTCAAAGATCTGGCCATCATAAAGACAATAAGTCCTGATAGGGTCAATGCAATTCCAATATAGCTAATGGGGTTAAGGTATTTTCTGCGAATGCCTTGCAAATAACCCTCAATGACCACTTCGGGCTTGGTGAACAAATGGACAAAGGTTCTAATGAAAGTGTTGTCAAGATTAAAATATCTCTCTAAGAAATCAACCCATAGATTCTTAACGGTAATTCGGTTGCGAATCACTTTCGCGCCACAAGCTGGACAGTAGAGGAAATCTGTTCTTAACCTAGTGTCGCAATTTTTACAGGTCATTGCTCCAAATCCTTTTTAATGCGCTTGATCAGTTCCTCTCTTCCTTTAAAAGGAATGAACTCACTATTTTTAATGTAGGATATAGACCCTGTTTCTTCGCTTACCACCAAACATAACGCATCAGTCTTTTCGGTGATACCAACTGCCGCCCTATGACGTAGTCCAAAACGGAGTGGGATGTTCCGATCGTTGGAAACTGGTAAAATCACTCGAGTCGCAGTGATGAAGTTGTCTTGAATCACAATAGCACCATCATGTAGTGGACTGTTCTTAAAGAAAATACTTTCCAATATGGGCTGCGTTATCGCTATGTTCATGGTATCCCCCGTAGATTTTATAAAATCTAAAGAATTATTGCGTTCAATTACGATCAGTGCTCCCGTTTTAGTAGTACCCATACGTTCGCAGGCCCCAATTATAGCATCAACATCGGTTTTCGTTGAAATAACTTCCTGCTTAAGGAATTTGAAATGTTTGAATATGTTACGCTTGGAAGCGAAGTTGGTAGAGCCTATCATCAACAAAAACTTTCGGATTTCTTGTTGGAACACAATGATCAAAGCAATCAGACCTATATTCATGAAACCACCGACCATACTACTGATCATTTTCATTTGAAGGAGTTCGGTAAGCTTCCATAAAGCCCAAACAATCACAATTCCAATAAAAATGTTGATGGCCACTGTGCCTTTGACCAGTTTGTAAATATAATAGAGCAATGCGGCCACGAGGACTATATCGATAATATCGGTAATCTTGAATTCGAGAAAGTTTAAAAAATCCAACCGCAGCGTTTTTGTAAAATTAGCAAAAATAGAAGAACCTCAAATTAGAGTGTATTCTCTTTCAAAGCTTCCACAAGTTTAATACATTCCGAGGCTTCTTTTACATCGTGGGCCCGAATAATGTTGGCGCCCTTTAAAAGGGCGACTGTATGGAGCGCGGTTGTTCCGTTCAATGCTTCCTGTGGTGATGAACCCAATACTTTGTAAATCATTGATTTTCTGCTCAAACCTATTAAAATAGGTAAACCGAAGGTTTGAAACATGTCCAAATGGTTCAAAAGAGCGTAATTCTGAGCCGTAGTCTTGGCAAAACCAAAACCTGGATCAATAATGACGTCGTTTATTTTTTTGGAAGTGGTTTCTTGAATTTTTTCTGAAAAATAGAATCTCAGGTCATTGATCAAGTTATCATAAACTGCCTCTTTTTGCATGGATTGTGGTGTACCTTTCATATGCATCATAATATAAGGGACTTGATGTTTCGCAATGGTGGCAAACATATTTTCATCCAAATTCCCTGCAGCAATATCGTTGATAATGGCCGCGCCATGTTCAATACTTTCAGCAGCAACATTACTTCGGAATGTATCGATGGAAATCAAGGTGTCTGGAAAATTTTTCAAGATCAGGTCAATTACAGGAGTCATTCTTTGCAATTCTTCATCCTCTGGAACATGGTCTGCACCGGGCCTTGAACTGTAGGCGCCCATATCAATAAAAGTAGCGCCATGCTCGAGCATATATTCAACTTGCTTCAATATGGAAATCTCATCTTTATACTTTCCGCCATCAAAAAAAGAGTCGGGGGTAAGGTTGAGAATGCCCATTACTTTGGGGGATGTTAGGTCTACGAGTTTACCTTTGCAGTTTATGGTCATAAAAAATATCTGCTTTGTTGGGTTTCATTATCTTTGGCAAAGTGCTTTCGGGCACAAACAAGTTGGACGAAATTTACGCAAATTAGCAACAATACATGCAGCATACTTCCCAACAATACGATGCGGTGATACAGACTTGCCGGGAATTGTTTTTAAAAAAAGCAAAGGATTATGGCACCGCTTGGCGAATCCTAAGGTTACCATCGTTAACAGACCAAATTTTTATAAAGGCACAGCGCATTCGAAGTCTTCAGCAGAATGAGGTAAGAAAAGTGGATGAAGATGAACGTTCTGAGTTTATTGGAATCATCAACTATTCCATCATGGCGCTGATTCAAATAAAAAAAGGAGTAGTAGAGCAGCCGGACCTGACCGCCGATGAGGCGATTGCACTTTATGATGAGGAAGTCGCTATCACCAAAAAATTGATGGAGGACAAAAATCATGATTATGGTGAGGCTTGGCGAGATATGCGGGTTAGTTCACTGACAGATTTGATTCTGCAAAAGTTGTTGCGCGTAAAACAGATTGAGGATAACCAGGGCGCTACCTTGGTGAGCGAAGGCGTGGATGCCAACTATCAGGATATGGTTAATTATGCGGTTTTCGCACTGATTCATTTAAGTAAAGAAGAATGAAATACATTGTTTGGGTATCAAGAATTATAGTAGGGTTACTTTTCATCATTAGTGGATTGATAAAATTGAACGACCCCATGGGTTTTTCTTTCAAATTGGAAGAATATTTTAGCCCCAGCGTTCTTGATTTATCCTTTTTAACGCCATTGGCACTGGGGATTTCCATTTTTGTCGTAATTGCTGAGGTGATTTTGGGCGTGTTGTTGCTCGTAGGCTTTAAACCAAAATTTACCGTTTGGAGCCTTTTACTCATGATTGTCTTCTTCACCTTTCTAACATTTTATTCAGCCTACTTTAATAAAGTAACGGATTGTGGCTGTTTTGGCGATGCCATCAAGCTAACCCCATGGGAATCCTTCACCAAAGATGTGATTCTGTTGGTATTTATTTTGATACTGTTCTTTGGCAAAAAATATATCACCTCATTGTTTAACTCCAAAACCAATTGGATTGTTGGGGGAGTGGCGCTTTTGGTCTGTATTTGGTTCGCCAATCATGTGCTGAACCATTTACCCACTGTGGATTTCAGGCCCTATAAAATTGGTGCGAATATTCAAGAAGGAATGTCTGTTCCCGAAGATGCGGCACAACCCATTTATGAATATGCTTGGCGTTTTAAGGTAAACGGGGAGGACAAAATTTATATCACTGAGGGTGATTATCCTTCGGTCGATGGAGAGTTTGTTGATGTGGAGACAACCGAAATCCAAGCAGGATACGAGCCTCCCATCCACGATTTTACCATTGAGCAACAAGGGCAAGATTATGCTGCCGAGTTATTGGAAGAAGATAAATTGGTAATGGTAATCGCTTACGATATGGCAAAAAGCAACTACGAAGCTTTTGAGGAAGTTGCCAAAGTTACTGCCGAAGCAAAACAAAAAGGGTACAAAGTAATTGGAATGTCTGCCTCGAGTAGCGATATGGCCAATAAGTTGATAAATACCTACGGACTGGATTTTGAATTTTATTTTACTGACGAAACCACGTTAAAAACCATAGTTCGTTCCAATCCAGCTATTTTGGTGCTCAGCAAGGGAACTATTAAACAAAAGGTGCATTATAACGATTTTGACGAACTTACTTTCTAAACATAACACTAAAAAAACCTAATAACATGAGAACAAAGATTGTGGCGGGAAACTGGAAAATGAACAAGAACCTCAAGGAAACAGAGGAGTTATTGGCCGAGCTTTCCGCCAAACTGCCAGATACCGATGCCGATGTGATCGTAGCGCCTACGTTTGTTAATCTTCAAGCAGCTAAAACTGCACTTCAAGATTCAACAATACAAGTTGCTGCTCAGAACATGCACTTTGCAGAAAGCGGAGCATATACTGGAGAAATTTCAGCAGATATGTTACTTAGTTTGGACGTGGATGTTGTAATTCTTGGACATTCCGAAAGACGCGCTTATTTTGGTGAAGGCGATGAATTATTGGCCAAAAAAGTAAAAACCGCAATCGAAAAAGGTTTAAAGGTGATTTTCTGTTTTGGTGAAGAATTGGAAGATAGGAAATCAGGCAATCATTTTGCTGTAGTAGAAAGCCAATTGAAAAATGCACTTTTTGATCTGGAAGCCAGTGCCTGGAGTAAAATAGTACTTGCTTATGAGCCTGTTTGGGCTATTGGTACAGGAGAAACAGCTAGTCCAGAACAAGCTCAGGAAATGCACGCATTCATTAGAAAAACCATTTCCGATGGATTCAATTCTTCAATTGCCGATGATGTTTCCATACTTTATGGAGGAAGTGTGAAGCCTGCCAACGCAGCTGAAATTTTTTCTAAGCCAGATGTTGATGGTGGCTTGATTGGTGGAGCTTCTTTGGTAGCTTCAGATTTTACTGATATCATCAAGGCAATTTAAATAATGTCTTTGGTCTATCTCGAATACGATTTTAAGATTGCCCCGCTCCAACCCGCAACCGACATTTTGATTGCGGAGTTGGGGGAGTTGGGTTTCGAAAGTTTTGTGGAAAACGAAACAGGTCTTTTGGCGTATATTCTTAAATCTGAATGGCGAGATAACCTATTAACTGACCTATTCGTGTTTCAAAATCCAAATTTTGAAATTAATTGGACTAGCAAAGAGATTGAACAGCAAAATTGGAATGCGGAATGGGAAAAGAATTTCCACCCTATTTTGGTGGGTGAAAAATGCATGGTCCGAGCACCTTTTCACGAAGCTGCTGAGGTAGATTATGATATCGTCATAGAACCCAAAATGAGCTTTGGAACGGGTCATCACGAAACCACGCACATGATGCTACAACATATTTTGGATAATGATTTTGAAGGTAAATCAGTCTTGGATATGGGGTGTGGAACTGGGGTATTGGCTATTTTGGCAAAAAAACGAGGTGCTGGTGAGGTGGAAGCCGTTGATATTGATGAATGGTGCTTTTTGAATACCCAAGAAAATGTCGTCCGGAATCAATGTCCAGATATCAAAGCTTATCAAGGGGATAGTAGCTTGTTGGAAGGGAAAAAATATGATGTTATATTGGCCAATATCAATCGTAATATTCTTTTAGGAGATATCCCTATTTATGCCAATTGTCTTAAAAAAGGAGGTATCCTATTTTTAAGTGGGTTCTATTTGGAGGATTTAGATGCAATTTCTTCAAAATGTACCGCCTATGGTTTGGAATTTGAAAAAAATCTGGAGAAGAATAACTGGGTTTCAGCAAAATATGTAAATTAGAAAGACGGAAACTCCAAGTAATATGGGCACCAAAGAAAAAGAGCTGGAAGATGTCCTTCTGGAAGAAGAGACGGTAAATGAGCACGAAATAGTGCTTTTTAATGATGATGTTAATACCTTTGATCACGTCATAGAAACCTTAATCAAAGTTTGTGAGCATACACCGGAACAGGCTGAGCAATGCTCCCTGATTGTCCATTATAATGGAAAGTGCACGGTCAAAACAGGTGAGTATTCTTTTTTGAAACCAAAATGCAGCAAACTTTTGCAGGCCGGTCTAAGTGCTGAAATTGTTTAGGGCAAGCATTTGTAATTATTTACTGAAATTAAGAAATGGGTTTTACCCAAAAAGTTCATGAATTCTTTATCTTGATTCATAATAGCCAACTGTCCCAATTCGCTAAATTTAACCTCAACAAACAAGAATAAAAAAAGCTAACCACCCATTCTAAAAAATGAGCGAATTTTTTAAGGCTGAACTGAAAGATCGTTTTTTGGAATATGCATTGGAACGCAATGATTATTTTCAAATCCAAACCCTTTACGATGAATTTTTAAGACCTAACTATAGTCTGGAATATGTTCAAAAATTGGTGAAAGAGATTCAAGACTATGATCCGGATTTATTGGATGTTATGGGAGGCAACGGGATGGATATATTTATGGTGGCCTCAACACCGCATACTGAGGGTTTTTTGGAAGAAGGAGGGTTTATGAATCTCTATGTTAAGGAAGAAGAAAAATGGGACACTTTTTTGGGGCAATTATCGAGCAACCCAAAACCTTCCAAAGATGAAAAGAATCGGATTAAAAATAGAACATCCACTTTAAAACGTGAGAAACTCTTTCTTGTTGGATTAATTTCCGCAGTCGCGATAAGCTTTCTGTTTACAGTGATCAGTATTTTTAAAGAAACCCTTTTGGAACCCGAATATGTGCCTTCCGATGAGTTTGAACGGAAAATGAACCAATTAAGGGAGCAATATATTTTGGAAAATGAGAGACTCCAATTAGAATTAAAAGAAGCACAACGAATATTGGATTCCTTGGAAAAATAAGAGGTTAAAAAAAGCGGCAACTTTAAAGTTACCGCCCTATTTTGATTCATTGATAATATGTTTATTGTTATGGCTTCATCCCCGGCTGTGCTATTTCATAATTGGATTCCGCTTTGGCTTCTTCTACAATTTTCTTTACATCTTCCAATAGTTGCTTGGCATCGTAAATAATACCGTCCTTAATGGTGTACTTTACCCCACCAACACGTTCAATGGTATTGTCTTCTTGCAATTGAATGGCACCTGTTCCATATAAAGCCTTTAAGTTTTCCAACGGATTTTCTTCGATGATAACAAAATCTGCTAGCTTTCCCACCTGAACAGTTCCGATTTCATCATCCAATCCAAGAGCTTCTGCTCCATTTAAGGTAGCAGCTTTGATTACTTCCAGCGGGTGAAATCCAGCTTCACGCATCAATTCCAGTTCTCTTGGATAAGCAAAACCATATAATTGATAAATAAATCCTGCATCGGTACCAATGGTAACTCTACCACCCCTGTTTTTGTATTCGTTCAAAAAGGTCATCCAAAGCTGGTAGTTTTCTTTCCAATCAATTTCTTGCTCGGTGCCCCAGTAGTGCCAATATGACCCGTGCGATTGTCTGCTGGGAGCATAAAATTCCCAAAGGGAAGGGAGCGTGTATTCTTCGTGCCATTCTGCCCGCCTCGCTCTTTGCAAGTCTCTGTTGGCTTCGTAAATAACCATCGTTGGTGAGAGGGAGAAATCCAGGGAAATAAGTTCATCCATAACTGCATTCCATTTTTCAGAAAATGGTTTTGCAGCTTGTTTCCATAATTGTCCAGCCTCACCAAAGCGGTCTTGTTCGTTTTGGTAATTGTAGTCCAAAGAGTAGTTTTGAACCGTTCTATCATTAAACATAGCCTCTGGCAACCCATACCAGTGTTCCATGGAGGTGAGGCCAGCTCTGGCGCTGTTCAATACGTTCCATCTGCCTACGTACAATTGGGCGTGATGGGTTTTGGAGCGAAGCCCTAATTTTTTGTTCTCATCCAAAGCGGCAGTCATTACTTCTGGCAGTCCGCCTCCAAATTTAATACCATCCGCACCTTTTTTGGCGTTGGCACGTACCCATTCCCTAGCAGCTTCAGGAGTAGTAATGTCTGCACGTCGGCGTTCACCGTTCAAACTGTTGCCAAACCAGTTATATGCTTGGATTCTGGGAGCGGTGATTTCGTTTTTGGCACTTTTTTGTTTTTGGTCCAGTACCCAATCAATTCCGTTTCCGGCACCGGGGTCGCAAATCGTAGTAATACCGTGTGCCATCCATAATTTGTAAACATATTCAGCAGGAGTTCCTTGCGAAGTACCACCTATATGGGCATGGGTGTCGACAAATCCTGGGAGTAGATACATTCCTTCGGCATTTAATTCTTTGCCCCCGGGTTTCAGTTTGGGCCTTCTATCAGGATTAATGTCCATTCCCGGGAAACCGACCACCTGCACGGAGGCAATCCGGTTGTTTTCTACCACAATATCAACGGGGCCAATAGGAGGAGATAGGGTGCCATCGATTACAGTAACACCACGTATAATCAGTTGTGACCATGGACCCTCGCCTTCAGCTCTTGGAGGAGCTTTTTCTATTTGAGCGTTGGAATAGAATCCAAATAGGACACAAGCAAGTAGTAAAATTTTGGTTTTTTGAGTCTTCATATAAATGGTTTAGTTGGTTTTTTTAGCTTAAGATAAATCCTCTTGACAATCTTACATTCACATTATTGAAAATTTAATGATTTTTGAATTTTGATTGAAAGATTAAAGATTTAATGTGCTAATTTAAGTAACCTATTGAAATTTTGTTAAATTGAACTAAGCTAATTCAACAAACCATTGACACTTTTTATTAGATCTCATTCTTTATTCTTAAAGAAAGGAAGTTTTATCGCCATATTTTTATTCGCGCAATTGACTTTCTCACAAAATGAGCCAATTACTATTTCGGGCGAATCAAGAACCTCCTCTGATTTTTTTAAGGATTTAGAGGAAAAATCCGGTTATTCATTTTTCTACCTCGATGATTGGATTGAAAAAATGGAGGTAGATAAGAACTTCGAGGATGCTACGGTTTCAGAAATTTTAGAAGCCGTTTTATCGGATACACCATTGAATTTTTATATCCTAGAGGAAGAGAAACGGGTGTTTTTATTACAAAACACGGTAGTGTATGATGAGCTCCCTCCCAGTTTCTATCAAACAGAGGACACCACTGGTAATATTGCGGTTGTGGAAAAACGCGGTAGTTTACCTCCTCCCACATTTTATACTGAAGAAGTGTCGCAAACGGCACAAAGGCTTCCTTTAATTAGGATAGGAAAGGCTGATGAGCAAAATTTAAAACCTACATATCAACTGTTAGGAAAAATTATAAATGCCCAAACAGGCAGTCCGATTCCAGATTTGGCGATAAGGGTTCGTGATAGTGGTCGTATTGCGGTGACCAACGAACAGGGTGAGTATGAAATGGAGTTGCCTGCAGGGTATAACCTTATCTCGACCAGTGCCATGGGAATTCGTGATTCTGAGAGGGAAGTAATCATGTATAACGATGGAAGCTTGAATCTGCAATTACAGGAGAGTCTAGAGCAGTTACAAGAAGTAGTGGTTGAGGCAGATGCGATCAGCAATGTGGAAGAAGCCTTGTCGGGCAGTGAAGAAATAACCTCTGAAGAATCCAAGGATATCCCTTTAGTGCTCGGGGAACGTAACATTTTGGAAGTGGCCAAAGCCTTACCGGGAATTTCATCGGCTGGGGAAGGGGCAACAGGTCTCAATGTCCGCGGAGGTAAAACAGACCAAAATTTAGTGTTGTTGGATGATGCGGTTATCTACAACCCAACGCACTTCTTTGGGATTTTTCAAGCCTTGAACCCGTTTACCACGGAAAAGGTGAACATTTATAAAGGAGCACCGCCCATGGAATTTGGTGGTCGACTTTCATCGGTACTTGATATCGAAACCAAAAATGGGGATACGGATAAAATATCCGGAGAAGGTTCAATAGGACCGGTTACGGGTAATTTAGCTTTGGAATTTCCCATTAAAAAAGATACATCTTCCTTAATGATAGGTGCCCGTGGCGCTTATGCCGATTGGATCTTAAAAGCACTGGATGAAGAGTCATTGAACAATAGCGAAGCTTCCTTTTTTGATGGTATCATAAAATACCATCATAAGTTCAGTGAAAACAGTGAAATTAGGGGAACTGCCTATTACAGCAAGGATAATTTCAGTATAACTTCCGACTCGCTTTATAATTATAGTAACCGTTTGGGCTCTGTACGTTGGGCGCACAAGCTTAGCGAGAAGAGTACTGGAGTACTTACGGCGAGCAACAGTAACTACAATTTCGGTATTGACTATGAGGGTGAGGGCAACAGTAATTTTGAACTGGATTACACTATAAATGAATCGGAGTTACGATATAAATTGAACACTCGATTAAATGAGAGCCACTCCTTGGATTACGGTCTATCGGCAAAGTATTACGCAGTGGAACCGGGAAATGTTGAGCCCAAAGGTCCTAACTCCAATGTGGAGCGCGTTTCCATTGATCAGGAACAGGCGTTGGAGGGAGCTCTTTTTATCGGTGATGAATTTAAAGTATCGGATAAGTTGCTCTTAAATGTTGGGGCACGATATGCTTTTTATGCGGTCATGGGAGAGGCAACGCAAAACACCTATCAAGAGGGTGCGCCGCGGAGTGAATCCACTGTCCAAGATACTATAAGTTACGACAGCGGTGAATTTATTAAGACCTATGGAGGTCTGGAGGGAAGAGTGGCAGCCAGATATTTATTTACCCCTGATTTCTCGGTCAAAGCTAGCTTCAATAACTCATATCAATTTATCCATACACTTTCCAACAATACTACGGTGTCGCCTATAGATACTTGGAAACTATCGGATTTGAACATTAGGCCCCAAAAAGGATATCAGGCCACTTTCGGTTTTTTCAAAAACCTCAATGACAATATGTATGAGTTGAGTTTGGAAGGATATTATAAACGAATGGATGATGTACTTGATTTTAAAACAGGTGCGGACCTCTTGCTCAATGAAAATGTGGAGACCGAAGTACTTCAAGGAGAAGGTAAAGCCTATGGCGTTGAATTCTTATTGAAGAAGAACAGGGGCGACTTGAACGGCTGGGTGAGCTATACCTATTCTCGCTCTAAATATAGATTCGATGGTGCTACCAGTGAGGAGCGTATCAATAATGGGGAGTTTTTCCCATCTAATTTTGATAAGCCTCATGACCTTAGCGTTATTGCCAATTATAAGTTCACCAGACGCTATAGTGTATCCATGAACTTTGCTTATCAAACAGGAAGACCGATTACCTATCCTGTGGGAACCTTCAGGTTCAATAATGCGGATTATGTCACTTTTAGTGACCGAAATAAATTCAGGATACCCGATTATTACCGTTTGGACCTCGGAATCAATATTGAGGGGAACCATAAAAAAAACAAACTGGCGCATAGTTTTATCACCATTCAAGTGTACAATGTGCTGGGAAGAAACAATCCCTACTCTGTCTTTTTTGTAACGGAAGATGGAGAAGTAAAAGCATTGCAGAGTTCCATTTTTGGCGTACCTATCCCTTCCATAACCTATAATTTCAAGTTTTAATGGGTTGTAAAAACAGTTTATATCGAATTGTTTTAGGCCTGATGTTGCTTACAACTTTTACGGCATGCTTGGATGAGCTTGATATTGAAACGCTTAACCAAGATGAGCAATCTGCGGCCTTGGTCGTTGAAGCGATCTTGACCGATGAAATGATTACGCAAAAAGTGTATCTGAGTCGAAGTAGTCTTCGATTGGACCTGGAGACCGATACGGTTTATAACCCTTTTATCCCTTTGGGAATACGCCCCAAGGATTCTGTGGACATGGAAGGAGGAGCTAACGTTCGTCTATTGGGCGATAACGGCACTGAGCACACATTTACCGAAGGCGATGAAGGCGTCTATCTTTCGAATCAGCAATTCGCTTTGGAAATGGGAGTTGACTATACCTTGGAAGTGACCACCAGCAATGGTCTTGAGTATGAATCAGACCCTTTGTCTATAAAAGGAAAGTCTCAATTGACAAATGTATATGCGGAGAAGGCCTTCAACCAGAATGGGGAAGAAGGCATCGCTATTTATGTGGACAGTGAACCTCAACAAGGCAATCCAAGGTTCTACAGATATACATATGCAGAAACCTATAAAATAGTGGCGCCATTATGGGATGACCAACAATTTGTGCTAACGGATTACGATCCTTGCGCACTACCGGTGCCTACCTATAATTTGGAAATTGTGCCTAGAGAAGTTCAAAATAAAGTATGTTACAATACAGTTTCTTCGAGCACCATAGACCAGTTGAGTACAGCAGGGAATTCAGAGGACAAGGTTTCTAGGCATATGATACGTTTTATTGGAAAGGATAATTTTATCATCTCCCACCGCTATAGCATTTTAGTACAGCAGCAAGTTCAATCGGCCGATGCCTATTCCTTTTATGGGACACTTAAAAGCTTTTCGCAATCGGATAATGTTTTTTCTCAAGTACAACCCGGTGCCATCTATGCCAATGTGCATAGAAAGGACGGGAGTGTAGAAAATGTCTTGGGCTATATGGAGGCTGTGGGGGTCTCGGACCAACGGCTATTTTTCAATTATGAGGATTTTTTTCCCGACGAAGAGTTGCCACCCTATGCTTTTGGGTTTAGCTGCGACTTGTTTACATCAAATGAAAGCCATGTGTCTTATTGTTCTCCTGGTCCACAAGGTGATGGTTGTCCCCCATCGATTATAGAGCAGGTTGATCAGGGGCTGGTCACTTATTATGCGGAATATGACAACGACTTGGTTCCCACAGCAAGTTGTCCCGGGCCATATGTGTTTGTATCTCAAATATGTGGGGACTGTACCACCTTGGGAAGCAATGTTGAACCAGAATTTTGGATGGAATGAGGATATTGAAGTACATATTTTTTGTAGTCCTAATTTTTTTAGTTGGCGCATGTTTGGATGAGTTCGAAATCGAAACGCTTAACCAAGATGAACAATCCGCCGCCTTGGTTGTAGAGGCCGTACTTACAAATGAGATGATAACCCAGAAGGTGTATTTAAGTCGGAGCAGTCTTCGTTTGGACCTGGAGACCGATACGGTTTATAACCCTTTTGTTCCTCTGGGAAGTCGCCCGTTGGATTCCGTGGATATGGAAGGAGGAGCGACCATAAGGGTGTTGGGGGACAATGGTGCCGAGCACCAATTTATGGAAGGTGACGAAGGCGTCTATCTTTCCAATCAACCATTTGCTTTGGAGATGGGTGTTGGGTATACCTTGGATATAACGACAAGAAATGGCGTGGAATACATATCGGATCCATTAAGTGTCCAAGGAAATTCCCAACTTACCAATATTTATGCTGAAAAGGCTATTAATGATAGTGGTGAGGAAGGGGTGGCCATTTATGTGGATAGCGAACCAATGGAAGGAGCGAGTCAATTTTTCAAGTACGTTTATGAGGAAACTTATAAAATAATACCTCCATTTACCAGTGGATTTGAGTTCGTTTTAACTGATTATGACCCCTGTGCCCTACCAGAACCCACATATAATTTGGAAGTGGTTGAAAAAACTGAGGAAAGCGTATGTTTTAATACCGTTGCATCCAATCAAATTGTACAAGGAAGTGCTTTGGGTGGAACAAACTCCAATGTATCCGGGCAAATGGTAAGATTCATAGGGAAGGACAATTTTATTATTTCCCATCGGTATAGCATTTTGGTACAGCAGCAAGTACAGTCTGCTGACGCCTATTCTTTTTATGAGACCCTAAATAGTTTTTCCCAGTCCGATAATATATTTTCCCAGATTCAACCAGGGGCATTGTACGCCAATGTGCACAGAAAAGATGGAACTACTGAAAATGTTTTGGGGTATGTGGAAGCCGTAGGCGTCTCCGACCAAAGACTCTTTTTTAATTACGAGGATTTTTTCCCCGATGAGGAATTGCCTCCTTTTCCTTTTAACTGTAATTTGTCAAGCGCACCAGAATCCCATATATCGTATTGTTTTTCAGGACCAACAGGACCTAATCCATGTCCTATTTCAATAATTGAGAGTGTAGATCAAGGTGTTATAAGTTTTTATGCATACTACAGTGAGGGCGCAGTCCCTACTGCTACCTGTCCGGGCCCATATATAGTGGTGCCTAGGATTTGCGGTGATTGCCTTTTGGGGCAGAAGGAAACACCAGAATTTTGGATAGAAGGATGAGTTGCAGAACATACATATATGGTTTGGCTCTTATTTTCTCGTCATATGGCTGTGTAGAACCTTTTGATGCAACTTCGGATATATTTTCCGATACCAGCATGGTTGGAGCTTTGGTGGTGGAGGCCAATATAACAGATGTGGAAGCTATTCAGAAAGTTTTCTTAAGTCGAATGCAACGCGTGGAAAGTGATAGTACTGTTAATGTGGAGCGTGAAAGGCTATTTAACTTGCATACCCCCTTTATAATCAAGCGTGGACTTGAACCTGAATCTGAAAAAGGAGCGGATGTTGAAATTAGAGCGGATAATGGTATGGTATATCCATTTGAAGAAGCCGAAGATGGAACGTACGAGTCCATAACTCCATTTAGAGCTGTGCCAAATACCTCATATCAATTGTTTGTAAAAACTTCAAATGGGGAAGAATATACATCTGATTCCATGGTACTTCCCCAGACTTCCAACATTGATAATATGTATGCAGAAAGGGTGGTCAGTGATACGGGACTTGAGGGTGTAGGTATTTTTGTGGATGCTTCCTTTTCGCCAGATGGAAACAAATTGTTCAGATATGCCTACGAAGAAACCTATAAAATTATAGCGCCTTATTGGACGCCATATGAATTCGAAATTATACGTGACCAAACTGAATTCATTTACGACGATTTGGGGAATGTGGTGGAAACTTTATATCCGGATGTGCAATTGGTTCCTAGGGCAAGGGAAGAGCGCGTGTGCTACAGGACGGATTTTTCTGCCGGAGATGTTTTGTTGAATGGGAACGTACTTAATGGAAATAGTGCGGAAAGAACCATGGTTCGTTTTATAGCCAATGATAACCCCATCATATCCCATAGATACAGTATTTTGGTGAAACAAAGAGGCGTTTCCAGAGCAGCATTCGATTTTTATGAAAAGCTGGTCGCATTTTCTCAGAGTCAATCACTATTTAGTCAAGTGCAGCCTGGCAGTTTGGAAGGAAATGTATATAATATTGATGGTGATGTCCCTGTTATTGGTTTTTTTGATGTGAGTTCAGAGGTAAGTCATCGGCTGTACTTCAATTTTGAGGATTTGTTTCCAGATGAACCACTTCCACCATATTTTGGAACTATCAATTGCGAAAATCCAATTGCTCCAATTCTCGGAAATCCGGAAAGGGATGGTCCCACTCCTCCGGAAGAAAACCTATGCTCCAATTTAATGGACCCAATCAAACAAGGATTAGTGGAATTCTACCTAGATAATAGTGATCCACCTGGCGAATGCGAAGGGCCTTATTTGGTGGTGCCTACCATATGTGCAGATTGTAATGTGGTGGGGTCAAACGTCAAACCCGATTTCTGGATCGATTAAAACACAGCTTATGAAAAAACAATGGACAGTATTTTTGATTATAGCAGCTTTGGCTTTTCAGGCCCAGGCTCAATATGTAATAAGAAGTGTGAACGAGTTGCAAAACTTGAAAAGTCTACCCCAGGAAAAGGTTTACGTACATCATACGGGTCCCATTGTGTTCGCGGGAGAATATTTGTATTATGCTTTTTATTGCTTCAATGCGCAGAATAACCGTGCCAGCACTATAAGCTTTGTGGGGTATGTGGCCTTGGTAAACCAACAAGGGGAATATGTGCTGGAACAAAAAATCCGTTTGGAGAAAGGCAAGTCCCAAGGCGACTTCTTTATAAATACCGATGTGCCCTCTGGAAACTACAAACTACTCGGGTACACCCAGTGGATGAAAAACAATGGCTTGGAGCAGGTGTTCAAGGATGATTTGGTCATCATTAATCCATACCAAGTAGATCAGTCTCAACTTTTGCCAGGTTCATCAGATGAAATAATAGCTGATCAAGGCGGGTCCTTCAATCAACCAATGGATTCGTCGATTGTACAGATAAAAGTCGACGGGGAGTCATTTGGCACTAGGGAAAAAGTGACCCTGTCCATTAAAAATTACAAAGCACAGTTGGGGCAGGGAAATTATACCTTAAAAGTCCAGAAGAAGGATGGTATGGCCGTCCGACCTGCTGAAAATGCCATAAACTACGCTAATGATTATTTGGACGTAAAGGGACAATTGGACAAAACCGTGGGCGATAGTCTCTTTTTACCAGAACAGCGGGGCGAACTCTTGTTTGGCAAAGTTTCCGATGATAACGGAGATCCAGTATCTGATGCCAAAATGGTAGT
Organism: Allomuricauda sp.; assembly: GCA_040285615.1. Taxonomy (GTDB): domain Bacteria; phylum Bacteroidota; class Bacteroidia; order Flavobacteriales; family Flavobacteriaceae; genus Flagellimonas. The sequence goes on along the minus strand of JAVJRL010000008.1, from coordinate 354,402 downwards.
ATCCATCCCAGGTGAAGAGTTCCTGCTCAAATTTGCCACTACCGACAGTAATGGGAATTTTTATACTTATCTGAGACAAGATTACAAACAGGGCAGGGCCATTATGCAGGTAGCGGAAAATGCCCAAGATGTTCAAGTGTCTCTCGGCTCATTACCAAACCTTGATGCTACTGGATTGACCTTTGGTCAATTCCATTTAAAGCCACAATACTCGGATGAAATAGAATTGCGTAGTGTTCATAATCAGTTGGAGAATCAGTTTTTCTCTGTAAAACCCGATTCCATCCTTTTGGGAACGCCCATCGACCCCTTTGATGGAGGTATGCCAGAAACCATAAATTTGGATGATTTTACACGTTTTCCCACTTTTCAGGAAACACTGGTGGAAGTGCTCAATTACGCCGGATATCGAAACAATCCGAATGGGAGCGATTATATTCGAATTGCCCAAGATTTTGAGACGTTCAATGAGCAGGCCAATGATTTCCCTGCCATTGTTTTGTTCGATGGTGTGTATATTCCCGACCATGAAAAAATCAAGGACTTCGATGCAACTCAAATAGAGTCCATTAGTTTGGTAAGAGATCAGTTTAGACTAGCGGGCAAGGATTATCAGGGAATGATGGTGGTAAAGACAATAGATGGAGATTTTTTCGAAAACTATACTCCCGAACAAGGTATTAATATTCCCATTAAAAAAACTATAACCAAAAAGAACTATTTTAAGCAAAGGTATACTTTGGAAGGGGGAAATAATCAACGTATTTCTGATTATAGAAGAATTTTGTTTTGGGAACCTCACCTAGAAGTAGAGGGGACTGATTTGCACTTTGAGTTTTATACATCTGACCTTACCGGGGAATTTGAAGTGGTTTTGGATGGATTTACCACTTACGGTAAGCCAATTTCGGTTTATAAAACCATTATTGTAAAAGAAGAGAGTCAATAATTGTATTTTTATACAAGCAATTTTGCTGAAATAAAAACTAAACGACCATGAAAATATTCCGAGCTTTTATTATCCTAAGCATCTTAACCACGTTGACTATGTCTGGCATGTACGGGCAACGTAAGCTTGACGAACAAACGGTTGCCGATTTACAAAAGACCGGTCAATATGCAATAGGGGTTAGTGATGAACGTCAATTCAAAGGAGCGTTGAGCATGTATGATTTTCTTGTGGAAAATGGAGTTGGAATAGAGGATTACGAAGTTGTTGTTAAAGGTAAGATAGTAGCGAACTTGGTCGAGGGTTCCGAACTCGAAACATTTTTTCAAAAATACAAAGGCAAGGTTCGTGTGAGTATCTGTAGTGTGGCCATGGAAAAATTAGGCGTATCGAAAGAAGAACTGTTCGACGGATTGGAGCCAATACCAACTTGGTCGGTACGAATACTTCAGCTTCAGGCCAAGGGGTATAACACCTTGACGTATTAAGTAGGTCATTGGGTTTAAGCACAACAAAATATTTCAAAAGTAAAAGCCCTGCAGCAATTGTTGCAGGGCTTTCTTTTAAATTAAGCGATTGCTAAATAAGCTTAAACCAAAACTAATCTAGCTTTCAGCACATTAATAAAGATTTTTAACTTCAAATTCCTGAAGGACCATGTTCTGCAGAGTTTTTAATTCTAAATTATAGTTAACCTTATTTTCCCCTTCATCATTCTTCAATTCCGCTAAAACTTCAAAAACAAAATTTTCTGCTCCGTATTGGTTCCAGTCCTTTTGAAAATCTCTGTTTCTATGATTGCCAAACTTTAGTTCCATTTGATGTCTGTTCCATTTAGACTCCATATCCAGGCTGTTATCAACTAGAGCTTTATTAGTGCATATGTTTTTAACTTGAAAAACTCCCATTGGAAATTTCATTTGCTTGTACTCGTCCTTAAGTTCTTTTTTGGTTTTCATTTTAAATAAATCCTAATTGTTTCATTACTGTTGTCCTGTCGAAAATTTGAGTGTGACCATTGATCAAATCATCTTTAAAATGATAGATTGTCATCCCTCTTGTTTCGATTGTTTTATTTGTTGGTGGAATATTTCCAATGTTTCCAAGATTTGTTCCTGTTAAAATCCATGTGGCCGCAACATGATGCTCGTCCTCGATGGTTGAGGTTATTTCAAAGTTCATATCCGGAAATGGGCCAAATGATCCTGATTGCATTCGATGTATAAACTCCGAATGAGTCAGTGTTTTCCCCTCCCATGGGTCAGCTGGGTCTAGGTAGATAGTGTAATCTTCATGGAGATACTGTTCAACTTTTTCTAGATTCTTTTTGTTCCAGATTTCCTCCATAAATTCTCTCAGAAAAAGGTCTTTGTTCATTGGTTTTTGGTTTTTTCGCTTTCAAATATAGCGGTTCTTCTTATTTGATTTTCTAAGTTCCATTCCAAAGGAAACCTTCTGTTTTTTAAATACTGAGCCATTGGCTCCAGTCCAATTTCAGCACGTCTTTGATCTACATTTTCAGGGTCAACAATGGGCCAGACATCAAAGGTTTTTGTTTCGGGATAATACTTGATTTGCCCTCCATAAATTTGAAGCTCCCCGCGATCCGTTGCGATTCTGTCCTCGGTCCTTGCCAATAACCAAGGGCTCAGTTGTTTGTTTTTAGTGGCTTGCCGCATTAGTGGAAGGTACTTTAGGCGTATTTCGGGACTACTGTGCTGCAAAACATTGCAAATTGTTATATTGCCTTGCTCTCCAATCTCTACTATTCTTGGCCAGCCATCTTTTAAAATTTCTGCTATTTTTTTTTCGTTAACGATATGGTTCTTTTTATAAATGGATTGATATTTTTTATACGCATCCGATTTATCACCATATTCCCGGAATGCCGAATCCCGCTTCCTGATCGGTACTTGTTCGGTTTGCCAGATGGTATCCAACACGGCAACCAGGTCAATTTTATGGGCTATTACTGTTTCACCTTGTTTTTTTGTTTCACCTTTCCTGATACAGGCTGTTATAATAATTGTTACTAAGAAAAGCCCTGTTCTAAATCTCATCGGTATAGATTTGATGCGTTTGCGGGTTGTTTTATTGGACCTCATATATTTCAATAGCTTTTTCGATAAGCTTCATTTGGGTTTGAATGGAGTTTCTTCTTCGGTAAACACTGTTGGTCTTAAAGGCTAAAACAACATCTATATTTGGATAAACTGTAATGTTCTGACCTAAGGCTCCTTGAGCGGAATAAGCATTTTGGAGTCTATGATCTTTGGTGTTTTCTATGAGCCACCACATATAGCCATATCCCAAATCCAGTCCATCTTCCTTAAGTAAGGGTACGCTTTTCTGTGCCTCTAAATAAGAAGTCCGCGGTTTGGTTATCTCGCGGACCCAGTCCTCGGAAATTACTTGGGTGTTTTTCCATTTTCCATTTCGGAGCATTAACAGTCCAACGCGGGCCATATCCCTAGTGGAAAACCACATATGGTATGCGGGAAACTTGGAGATATTAGTATCACCACTTTTCTGTTGGAGCGTTCTGTCCCAATCTTGCATTTGTAAGGGAATGACCAATTGGGATTGGATTTCGTCGTAGATATTACTTTGGGTCTCTTGTTCAAAGATGTGTCCGGCCACATTAAAATCCCAATTATTGTACAGCCAATGACTTCCTGGTGCAACTGAGCCTCTTTCAGGGGCAAATCTTCGAAAATCACCGCCATTTGACCCTCTTAAGTATACTCCGGAACGAGCGGAAATCAAATCTTTGACGGTGGCCTTTTTTTCTTCGGGAAGGAGTTCGGTTACATCGTTAATATTTAGCTCATCCAACGTTTGGTCTAAATCAATGGTGCCATTTTCTACATATTTGCCGTACAACATGGCAAGAATGCTTTTTCTACAAGATACTATGTAGCTGTTTTCATTAATGTTTCCATATTCCAATACAATTTGTCCTTTATGAACAAGGACCAAACCGGTAATGTTAGTACTGTCGATAATAAATCTTGTGAAATTTGAACGATTGGCATCTGACCAGCCCATCACTTCAGGATTTTCTGCTCTAGACCACGTTTCTTCGGGATAGGTTTGTGCTTCACTCTGACAGCTTGATAATAAGCAGGCCAAAGAACAGATAATCCATAACTTTTTTCGCATTTCAATTTTTGTTTAAGTTGGATACTATTTTATTGAGTGTTTGCTTCAGTTGTGTAAGCTCTTCTTCGGATATTCCTTCAAATGCTTTTTTTCTATTTTCGACTATTATTGGAGTCAATTTTTCCAAGACTTCCTTTCCTTTGCGCGTTAGCTCAATTTTAAATCTCCTGCGATCCTCTGGGTTAATGGACCGTTGAAGGAATCCTTTTTGGACCATCAGGTCAATCATTCGTGTTAAGGATGCATTGTCTTTAAAAACCAATTCTGCAATTTCATTCTGACTTAACTCAGGGTGGTCGTTCAAGTACTGTAGTATCAATTTTTGATCTATGGTGATGTTGTCCACTACTTTTAAAAAATTCTGTCTGGAGAATTTCCTATACGTTTTGATGGTACACTCAATATGGTAGAAAACCGTTTTTGCAGGGATTTTCATAAAAAAAATTTGATACAAATATAATTGATATATCAAATAAATAATATTCCTCTACAAAATTGATTTTAAACTTTCTTGGAGATTATAAAACTGGACTATTGCCAATCAAAAACAATAGGTTTCTAAAAGCAAAAACCCTCGCATGAGATATGCATGGGTTTCCATTATTTTGGCATTGCTGCTCAGCGACCACGGCAGGATTGACTTTGTCCTTCCTTACAAAGCTCTGCTTTGAAAATAACACAAACAAAAAAACGCTCAAGCAAGCTTGGCGTTTTTTCTTATTGAACTGTTTATTCGTGACCGCGGCAGGATTCAAACCTGCAACCTTCTGAGCCGTAATCAGATGCGCTATTCAGTTGCGCCACGCGGCCTTATTTAAGGGCTGCAAATATATTTCTTTTTAACTTTACCACAAAACCCTAGCATATAAAAAAATGGATTTTGCACCCTACATTCGTGATATTGAGGACTTCCCCAAGCCAGGCGTTGTTTTTAAAGACATTACCCCTTTGTTAAAAGACCCAAAAGCCTTCCAAAAAGCAGGCCAAGCATTGTTGGGTTTAACTGCTAATATGAAAATTGACAAAGTTGTAGGGGTAGATAGTAGGGGCTTTATTTTCGCCCCCATGTTGGCCGAAAAATTAGGAGCCGGTTTTATAACCGTTCGTAAATCTGGAAAACTGCCCTTCCATACAGTTTCTGAATCCTATGATTTGGAGTATGGCACAGGAACTCTTGAAATCCATTCGGATGCTATCGAAAAAGGAGACAAGGTTCTAATACACGATGATGTTTTGGCCACCGGGGGTACAGCTCAAGCAGTTTGTAAATTGGTAGAAAAACTGGGGGGCGAAGTGGTTCAATGCAACTTTTTGATTGAACTTACTTTTTTAAAAGGTGCCGAAAAAATCAATGGCTACGATAAGGGGGTACTTCTTCAATACTAGTCCAATGCTTTTTTGGTGACAAAATATCTCCAACCAATTATAGCTAGTTGTAATTTGGATGCCTGAGAGAGATCCAATCCTTTTTTGGTATAAGAGGGGAGTAGGGCTTTGTTGATTTTTGCCAAAATCTTATAAAACATATAAATGTATTGGTTATGGCAAATATAATTAAAGCAGTTTACACACTATTTTGATTTGTATTACTGCCACAATCCCATTTCCTTTTAAATAAAAATCAGGGTTAGGAGTTGAACAAGGATTGCGATAAAAAATTTTACGATTGCTATCATTATTTGACTGGTTTAAAGCTTAAAAAAAGTAATTATGCTACTGTTATATTTTCGAATATATAATGATAAAAGTCATGGTTCCAAGTGATTATATGAAAATCTATGTAATTGCATACGAGATTGTATTCTTATAAACAGTTAGCTTCTGTAACTGTAACCACGCTCCTTGTAAGAAGTAACAGAATGTAATATAAAATCGTTTTAAGTGTATAAAAATGTTAGAATTGTAGGGCGCTTTTGAGGTCTTTTTTAAAAACCAAGGGAGGATTCGTTTGAAAAAGGGCCAATTTTGGCCTTTACGTTTGGTGGCATAAAAAAAGAACCGCCTTTTCAGGCGGTTCTATGGACTATTCAAAAAATGATTTTTCAGTATTTATTTATTTTTTTTGGTAGTTATCTCAACAACCCCATTTTTAGCTTTTTTTCCATACTTCTCGATTGCTTTATCACCCTTAAAAACATTCACGCTTTCAATATCACTCGGAGAGATTTTTTTAATGTCCTTGGATTTAGCTTTTTTACCGTCCACGATGTATAGCGGCTCACCCTTGCCATCGTTATCTATAAAAAAGAAACCTGCATCGTCACTGCTGATGACTTCAATGTCTTCATCATCATCCGAATCTTTGATGATCATCACATTGGTACTTTTCTTTATTTCCACATCCTTATCGCCGTCAGAGTCTATAATTGTCATAACATGTACTCCATCTTTTTGGCCCCCAAGTTTTTCAATCTTTACATGTTTGTTGTTATCCTCACGCTTTACAATGAAAACACTTTCTTCTCCATCCTTGCTATCAAGTTGTATATCCATGGTGTGAAGCTTATCTTCATCTACTTCCTCGCCATTTATGGTTATTATCTTGGTTCCATCAACTTCTTTAATAATGATTTCTTTTTCATCTGAAGTACTCCAGGTAACATCGCCTTCGCTCACTTTATGTAAACGAAATTTTTTGTGCTTGGCATTGCCAAAGGAAACCAAGTTGGCCTCGTCATCATATAAAACCATTATGGGATCAATAGGGCCGTCGGAATTGGAGTTGTAATTGCCGCTAAAGGTTTCTCCCTTGGAGTTTTTACCACTTAGATCCAGGGAGATTGAAATAATCTCTTTGGCATCATTTCTTACGGTGGTATAACTGAAATCAATATCGTCCTTGGCCAAATCCTTTTTGATTTTATCCAGCTCGGAATCTGATGTGTTTTTATCAATGGTCAGTTCAACTGTTTTGTCGTCCATTACACTTTCCACACTGTCGGAATCTTGGTATAGGTAAGTTTCTTCAATATTGAAACTTACAAGGAACAATCCCAATAATGGAGCCACCATTAGTGTTTTTAGAACATTGATTTTTTTCGATTGATTTTGATTTAACATGACTATTCGTTTTTTGATTAATGAATTATAAAATGAATTTACTAGACTATATTCTTGTTTGTCTACTGCCTGTTTAAGCATAAGATACTGGTAGGATTTTTTGTTTTCCGATTCTGCTATGGCATAATGGTCGGCCAAATATTCCAAATTTTGTTTTATGGCATTTTTGTACAGCCACAATATTGGATTGAACCAGAAAAGAATTTTTAAAATTTCCAGCAGTAAGATATCCAATGTGTGGTATTGGCGGGCATGTACCTTTTCGTGTTCCAAAACTGTATTCAATTCGTTGGGTTCAAAAAGTCTTGGATTATAAAATATGTAGTTGAAAAAAGAAAAGGGAGATATCCGTTTTTCTGTAACCATGTGCAAAAAGGGAGTTTCTATTCGTACATGAGCAGTTTGGGATAACTTTTTCAATGCTATAAGTCTAATGATAAATTTGACCAACAAAAACACGCACACCCCTATATATAGCGTAAAAAATAGATTCTCCAGGCTATAAATACTATTGTTGATGGTATTTGTGGTTGTTTGAATGGTATTTTCCCCTGTTTGAACAAGAACAGGCTTGGACACCATAATTGTTCTTTGGATTTTAATCAATGGAAATGTAAAAGCAAGTATCAATCCGGACAAAAGGAATAATCTGTTCTCGGTAAAAAGGGTGTCTTGTTTTAAAAAAATGTGGTACACCGCCAAAAATCCGCCAGCGATAAGTGCAGATTGTAAAAAGTACATCAATATCGGTTCCATCATTTTTTCTTTTCAATTAAATCAATGATTTCCTTTAGGTCCTTAACGGATATTTTTTCTTCCTCGGCAAAATGTGACACCAAGCTTTTGAACGAGTCATTATAGTAATCGGCAATAGCGGAGTTCACATATTTCTTCCGGTATTCTTCTTTGCTCACCAAAGGGAAATAACGGTGGGTATTCCCAAAGGCTTCATAATCCACAAACCCTTTTTCCTGTAAGTTTCTCACAATGGTTGATAAGGTGTTGTAATGTGGTTTTTCACCCCGTATTTCCTCAAGTATTTCTTTAACAAAAGCCTTTTTGAGCGCCCAGAGGATTTTCATGATTTCCTCTTCTTTATTGGTCAATTTTTGCATGAATTTCTCATTATTTGCCCAAACATAATACTAATCTTATAGTTAAACAACTATTTTTATAGTTTGTTAACTATTTTTATAGTTTTTCTTTTTAGGAGAACCTTCTTTAGTGAGTGGATCTTCCATTATCTTTGCACGAAAATTTACTTTTTTGGGAAATCTACTTTTTATTGTTTTAGGATTGGTTTTGCTGATTGCAGGAGGGAATTGGCTGTTGAAGTCCGCAGTTGCTTTATCCTTGCGATTGTACATCCCCAAAATTGTTATTGGTATGACGGTGGTGTCTTTTGCCACCTCGGCCCCAGAGCTTATTGTAAGTATAAAAGCTGCATTGGAAGGTTTTCCTGACCTTTCTTTAGGAAATGTAGTGGGTTCCAACATTGCCAATTTGGGTTTGGTTTTGGCCATTACGGTAATAATGGGAAGTATTGATGTTAGGAAGAGTTTTTATACTACCGACTGGCCAGTAATGATTGTGGCTTCTCTAATGTTCTGTGGCTTCATTTATTTTGATGGAGAACTTCAGCAATACGAAGGAATTATCCTTGTTTCATTTCTATTCGTCTTTCTAGTGTATCTGCTAAGGTTTCAAAAAACAGCAGTTGTTGATGAAATGCCAGAAGATGACGTTCCGTTACCATTATATAAGATTGTACTCTTTTTGGGAATCGGTGGAACCGCATTGTGGGGTGGCTCGGAATTGCTTATTGATGGCGCGGTGGGCATGGCCTCCACATTTGGGGTTGGTGATCGTGTAATCGGGATTACTATTGTATCCGTAGGAACAAGTATACCCGAGTTGGCAGCGTCCGTTATAGCTGTGCTTAAAAAGGAGAAAGCGATTTCGTTGGGAAACTTGATTGGTTCCAATATTTTCAACTTGCTGGCCGTGTTGGGTATAACTTCTATAATCACACCAATAACCGTAATGGATGAAGGATTGTTGTCCAAAGATATCTTTTGGATGCTCGGTATTTCCTTTCTTATCTTTCCTTTGGTGTTCTTTCCAAAAGGATTGCGATTGGGATGGAGAGATGGGTTAGTGCTCTTGGCCTTTTATGGTATTTTCATATATATGACCATAAAATAAAAACCGCCCCATAAAGCGGGACGGTTTTCATCTATAATCAACAACTAATTTATATACGTGTTTATACGTCTGCGGATTTAACCGTCTTAACGATTACGGCTGCAACTTTGTATGGATCGGCGTTTGAAGCAGGTCTTCTGTCTTCCAACCATCCTTTCCAGCCTTTCTCTACGGTCATAATTGGAATTCTGATGGAGGCACCTCTATCGGAAACTCCATAGCTGAAATCTGTGATGGAAGCAGTTTCGTGCTTACCAGTCAATCGTTCATCGTTGTACTCACCATAAACTGCGATATGCTCTTTGGTTACAGGACGGAAAGCTTCACAAACTTTTTCGTAGGTTTCTTTGGAGCCACAAGTTCTCAACAAAGTGTTGGAGAAGTTGGCGTGCATACCAGAACCATTCCAGTCACCTTTAATAGGTTTTGGGTGATACTCAATATAGTATCCGTAGCTCTCGGTCAATCTTTGCAATAAGTAACGGGCAACCCAGATTTCATCACCAGCTTTTTTGGCACCTTTGGCAAACAATTGAAATTCCCACTGTCCAGCAGCAACCTCTTGGTTGATACCTTCAAATTGAAGTCCGGCATCCAAACAAAGATCAGCATGTTCTTCAACTAGGTCTCTTCCCCAAGTGTTTCTTCCGCCAACGGAACAGTAGTATAGGCCTTGAGGTCCAGGATAACCACCCACAGGGAATCCTAATGGTAGTCCGGTTGCAGTATCCATAATAAAGTACTCCTGCTCAAATCCAAACCAGAAATCAGCATCTTCATCATCAATGGTAGCTCTGGAATTGCTTTCGTGAGGAGTTCCATCAGCATTCAATACCTCGGTCATTACCAAATAACCATCTCTTCTTGCGGGGTCTGGATAAATGGCAACTGGCTTCAACAGGCAGTCAGAGGAACCTCCTTCGGCTTGTTTTGTAGATGAACCATCGAAAGACCACATTGGGCAATCTTCCAGTTTACCACTAAAATCTTCTTCTATTCTAGTCTTACTTCTAATGTTGGCTGTTGGTTCATAACCATCCAACCATAGATACTCTAATTTAGATTTGCTCATAATTCTGGTAGTTAATCGTTCTCAATTTTATGATTAACAAAAATAGTTTTTTCATTTAATTATTAATGTTTTATGGGGTTAAAATCACAAACTTGTGTTTATTATTTATATTACCCCTGTTTTAAGAAGGGTTGACTGAAAAAAAAGTAATTTTTGAAGTATTTATTATTAAATTCTTAATTGTAGATTTGAAAATTAAAGATTGTTAAAAATGCCGAAAACAAGATTCCAAGCCTTGGCCGAAAGCCGTAATAGGGAGCATGCCAATATCAACGAAACCGGTAAACGGTCTGACCTTTTTGGTAAGAACGTTTTTAATGAAGATAAGATGCTTCAATTTCTTACTGAGGAAGCTCTTGACAAAGTAAAATCTGCCATTTTTCAAGGCACTAAAATAGATCGGAAAATCGCTGACCAAGTTGCTGAAGGAATGAAAGCGTGGGCGCTTTCCATGGGAGCTACCCATTATACGCACTGGTTTCAGCCATTAACTGGGGCCACAGCGGAAAAGCACGACGCCTTCTTTGATATTCTCCCTAATGGAAGAGCGATGGAGAAATTTGGAGGGGCACAATTAGTGCAGCAAGAGCCCGATGCCTCCAGCTTTCCAAGCGGTGGAATCAGAAATACTTTTGAAGCAAGGGGATACACGGCCTGGGACCCTACTTCTCCGGCATTTGTTTATAAAACAACACTCTGTATACCTACCATATTTGTAGCTTACACGGGAGAAGCCTTGGATAACAAAGCACCATTGCTCAGGGCATTGCATGCTGTCGATCAAGCGGCGACAGGGGTAGCGCAATATTTTGATAAAAATGTAAAAAAGGTACATGCCACGCTTGGTTGGGAGCAGGAGTATTTTTTGATTGATAAGTCATTGGCCAACTCCCGCTTGGACCTTTCCGTAACAGGACGAACTTTGGTGGGAAATTTTTCTGCTAAAGGACAGCAATTGGACGATCACTATTTTGGAGTAATTCCGGCAAGGGTGTTGGGTTTCATGAGTGAACTCGAAAAGGAATGTACCAAACTTGGAATTCCTGTCAAGACAAGGCATAATGAAGTGGCGCCGAACCAATTTGAACTTGCACCCGTTTTTGAAGAGGCAAACCTTTCCGTAGATCATAATTTATTGTTGATGGATGTGATGGAGGAGATTGCCGATAAGTATAATTTTTCGGTACTGTTCCATGAAAAACCATTCTCGGGAATTAACGGTTCTGGTAAACATAACAACTGGTCTTTGGGCACCGATACAGGCGTTAACCTGTTAAGTCCGGGCACAACGCCCATGAAGAATCTTCAGTTTTTGACATTTTTCGTGAATACCATCAAAGCAGTGGATACTTATGAAGAATTGTTGAGGGCATCCATCGCCTCGGCCAGTAATGATCACAGATTGGGGGCCAATGAAGCACCACCACCGATTATTTCCATCTTTATAGGTCAACAATTAAGTGATGTGCTGGATGAACTGGAAGGTGTTTCCAAAGGAAAATTGTCGCCACAGGAAAAAACAGAGCTTAAACTCAACGTTGTGGGCAAGATTCCAGAAATACTGTTGGACAATACGGACAGAAATCGGACATCACCTTTTGCGTTCACGGGAAACAAGTTTGAGATGCGAGGTGTGGGGTCCAAGATGAACTGTGCCAAGCCTATGACCATGCTCAATACGATTGTGGCCAAACAGTTGACTGACTTTAAAAAAGAGGTCGATGCATTAATTGACAAGAAAAGTCTAAAAAAGGACGAGGCAGTTTTCAATGTGCTTCGGGAATACATCAAAACCTCCAAGCGCATCCGTTTTGAAGGAGATGGCTATGGCATTGAGTGGCAGGAAGAGGCCAGAAGACGAAAACTGAGCTTCAATAAAAATACACCAGAAGCACTCCAAGTAATTACATCAAAGCAAAGCCTGGAACTTTTCAAGCAGATGGATGTGATGAACGAGGTGGAACTCAAGGCCCATCAAGAAGTGGAACTTGGCGCCTATATTTTCCATATTCAGATAGAAGGTCGTGTGTTGGGAGAAATGGTCTACAACCATATAATCCCTGCGGCGGTCAAATATCAAAATCTATTATTGGAAAATATTCAAGGATTAAAAGAAGTCTATGGAGCTGCACATAAAAAAGTAGCCGAAGGCCAATTGAATATCCTGGAGCAAATAGGAGAACATATTGTGGAAATCAAAAAGCTTACTGATGAAATGGCGGATGCCAGAAGACGCGCCAATGGCATGTCAGTAGTGGATAAAAAAGCTCAGGCCTATTGTAATAATGTGAGGCCTTATTTTGACAAGATTCGGGAGCATTCCGATAAATTGGAAAAATTGATTGCCGATGAATTTTGGCCATTTACCAAATACAGGGAAATGTTGTTTTCTAAATAGAAAAACACTCTAAAAGGAAAAGACGGAAAGCATATCAATACTTTGATGGCTTTCCGTTATTTTTGCCCAAACCATTCATATGTCATCGGATACCAGTAAAAGATATGCCCAACGAGGTGTTTCTGCTTCCAAAGAAGATGTGCACAATGCCATCAAGAATATAGATAAAGGCCTTTTTCCAAAGGCGTTCTGCAAAATTGTTCCTGATTATTTAACGGGTAGCAAGGATCATTGTTTGGTGATGCATGCTGATGGTGCTGGAACCAAGTCCTCTTTAGCATACATGTATTGGAAGGAAACCGGGGATATTTCGGTTTGGAAAGGTATAGCCCAAGATGCACTTATTATGAATGTAGATGACCTGATCTGCGTAGGGGCCACCGATAACATTATGTTATCATCAACCATTGGACGAAACAAAAACTTGATTCCTGGAGAAGTGATTTCGGCCATTATCAATGGAACCGAGGAACTTACTTCCGATTTGGAAAAACACGGTATTACCATCCGTTCCACAGGGGGCGAAACCGCAGATGTTGGTGATTTGGTTCGAACCATTATCGTGGATTCTACGGTTACCGCTCGAATGGAGCGAAAAAATGTAATCGACAATGCCAATATTAAGGCAGGGGATGTAATCGTTGGCTTGGCTTCTTTTGGAAAAGCAAGTTACGAGACCGAATACAATGGTGGTATGGGCAGTAATGGGTTGACGTCGGCCAGACACGATGTGTTCTCCAAATACCTTGCGGAAAAATATCCGGAAAGTTTCGACGCTTCAGTTCCGGAAGAATTGGTGTATTCCGGAAATACAAAATTGACAGATGAGGTGCCCAACTCTCCACTTGATGCTGGTAAATTGGTATTGTCGCCTACGCGAACCTATGCGCCCATCATTAAAAAAGTATTGGAACAATATTCTTCCAACGAAATACATGGTATGGTGCATTGCAGTGGAGGTGCACAGACCAAAATTCTTCACTTTGTGGATAATCTTCACATCATCAAGGATAATATGTTTTCCATTCCGCCATTGTTCAAATTGATTCAGGAAGAGTCTGCAACTGATTGGAAAGAAATGTATCAAGTTTTTAATTGTGGTCATCGTATGGAACTATATGTTGATGAGCAAGTTGCCGATGAAATTATGTCTATTTCCAAAAGCTTTGATGTTGATGCCCAGATTGTTGGTCGCGTAGAATCCTCGGAAAACAAAAAGTTGACCATCCAGAGCCAGTACGGCAAGTTTGAATATTAGCATACGATTTACCTTGAAATAGCGTTCTTATTTATAAACCTCATGCTATGGAAAGAAAAGAGTTTCTAAGAAGTTTGGGGGCAGGCGCAGCCTTTGCCCTCACATTCCCTTGTTTACAAGGATGTTCCAAGGACGAAATAGATGGTAATTTGGTAGAAGAACCTACTGGAGTGGACTTTACGGTTGACCTTACTTCTGCAGAAGCATCAAATCTTTCAGAAAACGGTGGTTTTATATTAAAAAACTTGGTGGTAATTGCTAGAAACCTGCAAGGCGAATATGTGGCGGCAAGCCAAGTTTGTAGCCATCAATCCTATGATCAAGTGCGATTTGTGGACCAGAATGGCGGTATTTTTTATTGCGATGTACATGGGTCTCGTTTTGACCAGGACGGAACTCCTCTAAATCAAGTGGATGGAACCCCTGCCAAGGTGTTAAAGGTTTATAATACCGAACTCAACGGTTCCATTTTAAGGGTGTATGAATAGTTTTAATTCCCAAATCGTATGAAACATATAATTTACCTAATAATATTTACCTTTTCCGGCATACTTCAGGCCCAACAATGGCAAGATAGTTTTGATGATGCCCTTACCAAGGCTGCTGGCGAAGACAAGCCTATTGTTCTGGTTTTTTCTGGTTCCGATTGGTGTGCCCCGTGCATTCGTTTAAAGCGGCATGTTTTTGATAGTGATGAATTCAAAACCTACGCAGCAGCACATTATGTAATGTATGATGCTGATTTTCCCCGTAAAAAGAAAAATCAATTATCCCAAGAAAAGTTAAACATCAATAAGTCGCTTGCTGAAAAATATAATCCAAGGGGGTATTTCCCTTTGGTCGTGGTAATGGACAAAAACCAAAATGTTTTGGGCACCACAGGTTTTGTCGCTCGTACAAGTCCCGAAAAATACATCAAGACATTAAACAAATTCCTGAAATGAAAACCTTGATTGCCTTAACCTGCAGCCTTTTTTGTCTGCTGTCGTTTGGGCAGTCACGGCAAACGGATGTTACCGTAAAAAAGACCTTGAAATTGATGGGGACCCGGTTCGAGATTACCGTGGTGGCACCAAACGAGGAAATAGGTTATATCAATATTGATGAAGCAGTTTCAGAAATTGAACGTATAGAAAAGATAATCTCGTCATGGGACAAGGATTCCGAAACCTCATTGGTCAATAAAAATGCGGGTATTAAACCAGTCAGGGTAAGTCGAGAACTTATTAATTTAATCGAGCGTTCCATCAAAATATCGGAAATAACGGATGGCGCTTTTGACATCACTTATGCCTCCATGGATGAGATTTGGAGGTTCGATGGAACTATGGATAAAGTTCCCTCCAAAGAAAGGATTGCAAAGTCCGTTTCCAAAGTCGGATATCAAAAAATCCAATTGGACCAAGAAAACCAGACCGTTTTCTTGCCTGAAAAAGGAATGTGTATTGGATTTGGCGCTATTGGAAAAGGATATGCAGCAGATAGGGCCAAAGACCTTTTGGTTTCCAAAGATGTAAAAGGTGGAATTATTAACGCTTCGGGAGATCTTACTACTTGGGGAACTAAAGTAACCGGTGAAAAATGGTTGGTGGGTATTGCCAATCCTTTGAGCAAGGACAAAGTATTTAGTTGGTTGCCAATAATAGAGTCCTCTGTGGCCACATCGGGGAATTATGAAAAATATATTGTGCTTGACGGGAAAAAGTATTCACACATTATCGACCCGCGAACAGGGTACCCCACTCGTGGGATTAACAGTGTATCGATATTCGCAAAACAAGCAGAATTGTGCGATGCCATGGCCACTGCAGTTTTTATTATGGGCAGGGATGTTGGCCTTCATATGGTCAATCAGATTGATGGGGTAGAGGCTGTAGTGGTGGATGCTGAAAACAAGTTGTATAAAAGTTCAGGTATCATGTTCGATACGAATTAGTACATTTAAGATATGGGAAGACTCTTTTTTTTATTGATGCTTTTGATTGTTGCAAGTTCCTGTGTTGCTGTTCGTGAGTACGACAAGGTTTATGTGAACGATGAGGAAATGCAGTTGAGTGCCCGACCGTGCGAACGTTTCGAGACTAATTTTCATATTTATAGGGAGGCTTCCTCTGGTGCCAACGGTGGTAAAACAGGGGGTGGATGTGGATGTAATTAATTTGATACTAGCTATTTAAGACCATATGAGACAGATACCTTCCACGACAAAACTATTTTTTGTAATAGTATTCTTTTTGACGGTGTCCGTGGGTTGGTCGCAACAGAATGATACTTCCTATAAGAGGAGGGTCTTGGAGGCAAGTGAGGTCGACTTGCTTTTCAGTTACTACAATCAAGATGGGGAAAATGCAGCAGTTACAGGGGGCGAGGGCACGGAAGAATTGACCGATGCCACTTCCAGTATAGTGCTACGAATGCCCATGAACGAAGATGATATTTTAACGGTGGATGTTGGTCTGTCTGCTTATACTTCAGCATCCTCAAGTAACGTGAATCCTTTGGATGGTGGTCTTAATGCAACTCCTTTTGATGCTTCATCCGGAGAGTCTAGAAAGGATTTGTTGGCTTATATCAACCCAACATATTCGCATAGTTCCGATGACCGAAATTCAATTTGGAGCGCCAATGCCTATTTTTCATCAGAGTACGATTATTTTTCCATTGGTTTTGGTGGCAGTTACACCAGATTGTTCAACGAAAAAAACACCGAAATCACCCTAAGCGGGAAAGTATTTTTGGACAAATGGAATGCAATTTATCCCATTGAACTACGTGATGGTTTTTTTGATGACCGTATTTCAGGAAATGGCACGTACACGCCTATTTTTTCTGAGTTTGAAAGTGAGAACAGGAATTCATATTCCTTGTCTTTGAGTTTTTCCCAGATTTTGAGCCAAAAGTTACAGGGAGCCCTATTTATGGACGTGGTTTCCCAAAACGGTTTGTTGAGCACGCCGTTCCAACGCGTTTATTTTTCGGATTTTGAAGATTTTTATATTGATGACTTCCAATTAGCGGATAACGTGGAGCAATTGCCCGATAGCCGATTTAAAATACCTGTAGGTGGTCGTTTGAATTATTATTTGAACGATTTGGTAGTGTTGCGTTCGTATTACCGTTTTTATTGGGACGATTGGGGCATTAGTTCCCACACCGCAAGTTTGGAGGCTCCTTTTAAACTTACAGAGAAATTTACAATATATCCGAGTTACCGATACTATACCCAAACCGCAGCAGATTATTTTTACCCAAAGGAACAGGCATTATCAACCTATGATTTCTATACTTCGGACTACGATTTATCCAATTACGATGCCCATCAATATGGGGTGGGGTTACAGTACAAGGATATTTTTACAAGTGCCAGAGTCCTTAATTTTGGGTTGAAGACAATCAACCTACGCTTTGGCCAATACGATAGGAGTGATGGCCTCAATGCCTTCATCGTCACTCTTGGGACTACTTTTGTTGGGAATTAGTGGTTAAATACCCTTCGTTTTGCAGGTCTTCCATATTATGGATTAATTTTGAACATCCATTTTTAAGGAAATATAAATCATCACTTAACGATACTATTTCTTCATACAGGTGATCTGTCAGCAAGATGATTTTATCCAATTTTTTATGCTCAATGTTGTCTTTGATTTTGGAAATATATAGAGGAGCTAAATTGGAAAAGGGCTCATCAAGAAGGATGATGCTTTTATCACTGTTCAGTATAAGGTAAGTTTCCAATAATCTGAGTTCGCCTCCAGAAAGCTCAGAGGTATAATGGTTTTTAAAGAATCTGAAATGTTCAAAATCATTTACGAAGATATTCCAATCAATATTGAACAGTTTAAAACAAGTGCCAACTTTAATTTTTTTGGAAAGTAGTTTATGTTGAGGTAGATAGGCCACATTATTGCTTAGAAACAAAGGCTCCTTTATTAACTTTCCATCAATCCGGATTGATTTATATTTTGATTTTAAACTTCCGAATAGAGTATTAAGTAAGGATGTTTTTCCCGAACCGTTCCTTCCTAAAATCCCTGTAACTTTTCCACTTTCGAACTTCAAATACACCCCTCTCAAAATGTTTTTGTTGTCAAAGGAGAGTTCTATGTTATCGATTTCCAGAATCAAAGGAAAAAGATAATATAAATGATTAGGGATACCAGTAGGTCAAACGTAAAAGAGAGTGACAATAAGCAAACCTTTGAAATTCCAAAGTTTTGATATAAAACCAAATCTTTTGAATATCTTGAATCAGTAAACCTTAGGATGAACAATCCAATAAAAACCAGTTTTAGGGCTATTATTGATGAAAAGGATGCTTTAAAAAACATAAGCATAATTGCTATCAATGTGGATGCCACGAGAATGGTTTTGTAGAACAGAAAAACCAGTAGGTACGTTTTAAGACGGAATAATGGAACCATGGTATTTATTAAATGTACAAATTAATCGTAAATTCGCATTCCTATAGGAGGATTGATTTATGCTAGACAAACTCAACATCGTAAAACAGCGTTTTGATGAGGTTTCGGACCTGATCATACAGCCCGATATTATTTCGGACCAAAAGCGCTATGTAAAGCTGAACAAGGAGTACAAAGATTTAAAGTTGCTCAGTGATAAACGTGACGAATATATAGCCTTGACCAACAATATTGAGGAGGCCGAAGAGATTATTGCCGATGGTAGTGATACGGAAATGTTGGAAATGGCCAAAATGCAATTGGATGAGGCCAAGAGTGCTCTGCCCAAGTTGGAAGAAGAAATTAAATACTTGTTGATTCCAAAAGACCCCGAAGATGAAAAGAACGTGGTGATGGAAATCAGGGCAGGAACCGGTGGGGATGAAGCCAGTATTTTTGCAGGAGATTTATTCCGAATGTACACCAAATACTGCGAATCTAAAGGATGGAAGACCAATGTAATCGATTTGAGCGAAGGGACCAGCGGTGGATACAAGGAAATCCATTTTGAGGTGAACGGCGAAGATGTTTACGGAACTCTTAAGTTTGAAGCTGGGGTGCACCGTGTACAACGTGTTCCGCAGACCGAAACCCAAGGTAGGGTCCACACCAGTGCAGCTACTGTAATGGTGATTCCCGAAGCAGAAGAATTTGATGTTCAAATTGACCCCAAGGATGTTCGGATAGATTATTTCTGTTCCTCAGGACCAGGAGGGCAATCGGTAAATACCACATATTCTGCGGTGCGTTTAACCCACGAACCAACAGGTATTGTTGCCCAGTGTCAAGATGAAAAATCCCAGCACAAGAACAAGGATAAAGCATTTAAGGTGCTTCGTTCCCGTTTGTACGATATGGAATTGGCCAAAAAACAGGCCGAGGATGCTGCCAAACGTAATTCGCAAGTTAGTAGTGGTGACCGTTCGGCAAAAATCCGAACGTATAATTATCCACAAGGTAGGGTGACCGATCACCGAATTGGTCTAACGCTTTACGATTTGCAGAATATTATGAATGGGGATATTCAAAAAATAATTGATGAGTTGATGTTGGTAGAAAACACCGAGAAACTCAAGGAAGCTTCTGAGATATTTTAAGCTGTTAATTCTCAATTGAGCACGGTCGAGAACCTTTCACAATGAAGATAGAAGATTTAATTGCCCAAATACATCAAAAGAAATCATTTCTCTGTGTTGGACTAGACACGGATTTAGATAAAATTCCGGAACATCTTTTAAAAGAAGAGGACCCCATTTTCGCTTTCAACAAGGCTATTATTGATACCACACACCCTTATTGTGTGGCCTACAAACCGAATATTGCTTTTTATGAAGCGTATGGTTTGCAAGGATGGAAATCCTTGGAACGTACCATGGAGTATTTGAATGCCAAGCATCCGGAAATGTTTACCATTGCCGATGCCAAGCGGGGTGATATTGGCAATACCTCCACGCGCTATGCCAAAGCATTTTTTGAGACTATGGATTTTGATTCCATTACTATTGCCCCCTATATGGGTAAGGATTCAGTAGAACCTTTTTTGGAATTCAGGGATAGACATACCATTTTGTTGGCACTCACCTCCAATCAAGGTGCTTTTGATTTTCAGACCAAAAACGTGAATGGACAAGAATTGTATAAAGAAGTATTGTCCGTCTCCAAAACGTATAAAGGTGCTGAAAGATTAATGTATGTGGTCGGAGCCACAAAGGCTACTTATCTTGAAGATGTCAGAAAAATTGTTCCGGAAAGCTTTTTATTGGTACCCGGTGTAGGTGCGCAAGGCGGAAGTTTACAAGAAGTCTGTAACTACGGAATTACGAAAGATGTCGGTCTATTGGTGAATTCCTCACGAGGTATTTTGTATGCGTCAACGGGTGCGGATTTTGCTGAAATTGCTGCGAAAAAGGCACAGGAAATCCAGAAGGAAATGGCAATTGAACTGGCTAAACTGAATAAAGTTTAAACTTACAAGTTGTCCAAAACCTTTTTTAGGCTCTGCGCTTTTCTTTTGAAGAATTCTCCCAATTGGTTATCCTTACCAGAAACATTGGCTGCTTTTTCCATGAAGTGGTTGTACATTACTTCCAAAACTGATGCTGCCTGACTTACACTGGTAATTGGTGTAACCGCTCCAACTTTGCAATACTGATTATTCATAGCTTTCAAGATTTGTTAATAACAAAGATACGTTCAAAACAGGCTGGTGGACTATGATAAATGTTGGTATACATCTAGAAATCAGGTAATTTATCTAAAATTTAACGTATATCTTCCAGTTTTGTTAAAACACTTACGTTCCCTTAAAAATAAATTAACGTACCTTTAAATGGGTTGCCCAACAAGAAAATGTTGTTTTTATGCGAAAGATTTTATTCATTTTCTCATTGTTGTTTCAAGCGGTATTGTATGCACAAACTTCTAATAATTGTAATTGCTGCTCCGAAAACCACAAAGCCTTTGATTTTTGGATAGGGGAATGGGAAGTGGTCAATTCCCAAGGTGGTTCTCCTGCAGGTTCTAGTGTAATCCGAAGGGAAGAAGATGGTTGTGTGATTCGAGAAAACTGGACCAGTGCCAAAGCTGGGTATACAGGAACCAGTCTCAATTTCTTCAATACCCAAACCAATGAATGGGAACAGTTGTGGGTAGACAATGCAGGGGCTTCTTTGAAATTGAAAGGACACCGGGTTGGCAATCAAATGATTTTAACGTCGGATGAATTTACAAAAGCTGATGGTAAAAAATATAGGAACCGTATTACTTGGACTAAAAATGAAGATGGAACTGTTAGGCAACTTTGGGAGATCCTGGGACAAGAGGGTAACGTTTCCATCTCTTTTGATGGACTTTATAAAAAGTTGGATAAAACAAAAAACCGGTGAAGAACACCGGTTTTTAAACTAACTAACTCAAAAAAATGCTAACTCAGATAACTTTTACAAAATTCAAGTTTAACCTTCAGGTCTAGGTTAATTTAACTTTAGGATTTTGTTATAATTATTCTTTATTATTGAGCTTATAACGTATTATTTTTTAAGTTATTGCATTATTGATAAAAAATTGTGATTAATCTTGAAGAGCAAAGACCTTTTTTAACAAATCTGTTGTTCTTGACGAAACTTTTGTCCTAATTTCTTTTTCTTCCAAAGCAATCATCGTGTATACGCCTTCCAAGGCTTCATTGGTCGTATAATCGGTTAAATCAGGATTTACATCATTGGTCAAGGGTAGGTTGTTGTACTTTGTAATGATACTGCTCCAGATTTGATCGGCACCTACCTTTTGAAATGAGTTCTTTATAATAGGATTGAACTTATTATATAATTGAGTTTTAGTGGCCTGCTGTAAATACTGGGTAGCAGCATTGTTATTTCCCAAAAGAATCTGTTTGGCATCGTTGAAAGTAATTCCTTTGACCGCGTCAACAAATATAGGTGTCGCCTCTCCAACGGCATCTTCAGCTGCACGGTTAATTATTCTAAGACCTTCATCTGCCAAATTGGACAAACCGATGTCGCGTAGGGTTTTATCCACCTTTTGTAGTTCTTCCGGAAGCAAAATCTTTACAAGCTCATTCCTAAAAAAGCCGTTTTCTAAAGCCAGTTTGTTCACTTGCTTTTCAATGCCCATGTTCAGGGCCTCACGCAATCCCTGAGCTATTTGGTCATTTCCAATACCAGTAGGTCCTTGGGGCAATTGATTTACAACTTGTTGAAGTTCAGCACATCCTACTAGTTGAAATACTAAAATGCATAGCAGTAATCTTTTCATGGTTAATGTATTTTATTTGGCAGTGATAATATGGAGCAAACTACATAAATAATGCCCAATTTCTCAAAAATTTAGGTGAACTTCCGTTTTATTTTAATTCTAATGCAATTCCTGACTTGGCTCTAACTTCCAAAGCTTGATTCATAGAATGGATTTTCCCGGTAATAATGTCCAACCCTTCTTTGCGGCCCTTTATGCCTTCGGAAAATCGGTCGAGGTCGATTGTTTGATTTTTGGTTGAGTTGTTCAGAACAACCATTACCGTTTCTTGCGGGTTGTTAGGTAGATATCTAAAATAGACATACACGTTATTGGTCGGAGAAAAATGAAGTGTTTTTCCAATATGGACCACTTCTTTTTCTTTACGCCAGTTCAGTAGCTTTTTGGTAAAATCAAAATATTCGTTTTGGCCATCGGTTCTCCCATTGGAGGTGAATGCATTTTGGCTATCTCCTTCCCATCCACCGGGAAAATCACGTCGAATATCACCATCTCCTTTACCTTTGTCCCCCAACATGCCAATTTCATCACCATAATATATTTGCGGAATACCACGAAGGGTCATAATTAAGGTAAGGGCCAATTTGTATTTTTCAATATCACCATCAAACTCTTGATTGATTCGGTTGACATCGTGATTTCCCATCTTTATCAAAACATTATTGATGTTCGGATATAGGAAATCCTTGGTCAAATGATCGTACACCTTGTAAACTCCATCACCCCAATTTTGCTCATCTTCGTTGAATACTTGGGGTAGTATGTCGTGCAATGGAAAATCCATAACACTTGGTAAATTGGAATTAAAGCCTTGGATGGCCCCAATTTTACTGTCCTTTTGCCAATAGGCGATATGCGCTGTTTCGTGCATAAAAATCTCACCGACAATGTTCAAGTTGGGATATTCCTCCATAACTCTAGTGACCCATTCGGTAATTCCCATTTTATCATTATAGGGGTAGGTGTCCACACGCATTCCATCCAAATCACAACTTTCTATCCACCAAATGGCGTTTTGAACCAGATAGTTGATTACCATGGGATTGCTTTCGTTCATATCTGGCATGGTATAATCAAACCACCCATCCATGCATCCCTTGGCATCAGATTCAGAGGCATAGGGGTCAAATTGACTCGTTTGGATGTAATTACTTCGTTTAAAACCATTTTCTCCGCCTTCCCAATAGTGAACCCAGTTTTTGTCGGGAGGGTCTTGGATCAACCAATGGCTCAATCCCCAATGGTTAGGCACAAAGTCCATAATATGTTTCATATCCCTTTTATGAAGTTCTGTGGAAAGCTTTGCGAAATCTTCATTGGAACCATAACGCGGGTCAATTTTATAAAGATCGCTACTGGCATAGCCATGGTACGAATAAGCCTTTTCATTGTCCAAAGTTAGAGGAGTGCTCCACAGTGTGGTGGCGCCCAGTTCGTGGATATAATCTAAATGGTCAATTATTCCCTGAATATCACCGCCATGTCTTCCGCCTTGGTGATCTCGGTTGGCTTTTTCAATGGTCTCAGGGGTACTATCGTTGGAAGGGTTTCCATTTGCAAAACGGTCTGGCATCAACAGATATATGACATCGGAGGAGCTGAAACCTTCTCGTTGATTTGAGTTTTTTCTTCTTGATTTGAACTCGTAATCAAACGAACCTACTGTTCTATGTCCTTTTTTGAAGGATAATTTTGTGGTTCCGGGTATTATATCTTTTGTGTCAACTGTAATGAACAAATAGTTGGGGTTTTCCACTTTCACCACTTTTTTGATGGTGATATCATCGGAAAACTCGGGTTGCAGTTGATTGATGTTCTCTCCATAAACCAAAAGTTCCAATTCAGTATTTTGCATGCCTGCCCACCAATTGGGAGGTTCAATTCTCTCTACTTGACCATATGCACTGCAGCAAATGATCATGAAAATAAAAGTTGTAATATTTTTCATGAATGATTTTTATGATTCAATAAGGGTGAGTTAGGATAGTTTCATGGGTTTGTCGTTAACAAGAATCTCCAAGGTTTCTCCTTCATCAATATCAAATTCGGCTCCCTCCTGTGTAACGGTTACTTTAATAACCCTATCCCTGAAATTAAGTTTGAAGGAATACATGTCCCATTGCTCGGGAATTTGAGGAATAAAACATAGTTTTCCGTCTTTGACGCGCATACCACCAAAACCTTCAACAATGCTCATCCAGGTACCTGCCATGGAGGTAATATGAAGTCCCTCTTCCACTTCTTTGTTGTAATCATCCAAATCCAATCGTGAGGTTCTGAGATAGAAAGTGTAGGCCTGTTCCATGCGGCCCAACTTTGCTGCCTGTATCGCATGCACACAAGGGGATAGCGAGGATTCGTGCACTGTGAAAGATTCGTAGAAATCGAAATGCTTTTCCAATTCTTTGCTGGTAAAGTGGTCTTCGAAGAAATAAAAACCTTGCAGGGTGTCCGCCTGTTTAATGTATGGTGAACGCAAAATTCTATCCCAGCTCCAATGTTGGTTAATGGGACGTTCTTTTTTATCGAGGTCCGCCACACGAATCAAATCTTTGTCCAAGAATCCATCTTGTTGCAGATAAACCCCATGTTCTTCCGAATAGGGGAAGTACATATGGGCAGCTACTTTTTTCCATAAACCGGTTTCATCATTCCCCAATTGGGTTTTTTTCAAAATCCTTTTGTAATCATTTGGATGTTCTTGCTGAACATATTCCAATTGTTCCAACGTATATTCTAAACACCATTTGGCCAAGTAATTTGTATACCAATTGTTGTTTGCATTGTTCTCGTACTCGTTCGGACCGGTTACTCCGAGCATTACATATTTGTTGCGGTGTGCAGACCAATTGACTCGTTGTTGCCAAAATCGAGCTATTCCTATTAGGACTTCCAATCCCATTTCGGGAATATAACTATAGTCCTGGGTGTACCTTGTATAGTTGAAAATGGCATAGGCTATGGCCCCGTTTCTGTGGATTTCTTCAAAAGTGATTTCCCATTCGTTGTGGCACTCCTCACCGTTCATGGTAACCATTGGGTAGAGTGCTGCGCCATTTGTAAAACCTAATTTTTCGGCATTTTCAATGGCTTTCTCCAGATGATTGTATCGGTACTTGAGCAGTTTTCGGGCCACTTCTTGGTTTTTGGTAGCCATATAAAATGGAAGACAATAGGCCTCCGTATCCCAATAAGTACTCCCACCATATTTTTCTCCTGTGAATCCTTTTGGTCCAATATTCAAACGGGAATCTGTTCCTGTATAGGTTTGGTTCAATTGGAAGATGTTGAAACGAATACCTTGTTGTGCCTTTACATCACCGTCGATTGCTATATCGCTCATTTCCCAAATTTGTGCCCAAGCTTTTTTCTGCTCTTCCAAAAGGCCATCGAAGCCTAGATTGGATACTTTATTTAGTGCAGTGTTAGCTGCTTCGGTAAGTTTGTTTTCATCATGATTACGGTCAACCGTATACCCACCGTATTTGATTAAGCTGACCTTTTCTCCTTTCTTCGCTTTTTGGGAAAATTCGAACCCTATGGCCAACTCTTCTTTGTTCAGGGAATCGGGGGTCTCTTTTAAGGTGTCACCGTAAACTAAATGGGCTTGCATATAAGTACACACGTTGAAATGTGTCTTCATGGTATGCGACTCTATAAAAGCTCTATTTTTATTGGAGTCAACCTTGGTAGTATTCCAAAATTTATCATCCCAGTTGCTATCTTCATTGGTAATGCCAGCATCGATATAAGGTTTGAAAAGTATTTCGGCATCAGTATTGAGAAGGGTTACTTCGTATTTTATAGCGCCAACTTCATCATGCGAAAGACTCAAAAATCGTGTTGCAACAACCTCAATTTCAATATTGTTGGGTGTAGTGGCTATAAAGTTTCTTCGGTACCACCCTTCTTTCATATTAAGTTCTCTCTTAAAATTTTTGATATTGGTGCAATTGGCCAAATCCAAAATTTCTCCGTTGATGCTCACATCGATACCAATCCAATTAGGGGCATTCAATACTTTGGCAAAATATTCCGGATAGCCATTTTTCCACCATCCCACACGGGTTTTGTCTGGATAATAAACTCCGGCAATATAGCTTCCTTGAAAAGTTGGCCCTGAATAGGATTCTTCAAAATTAGCGCGCTGTCCCATGGCTCCATTACCTATACTAAAAAGGCTTTCGGAGGATTTAACGCGTTCCTTGTCGAAACCTTCTTCAATGATGCTCCATGGATTTGATTGTATATAGTCTTGATTCATTTTAGAGGTGATTGATGTGTTACTAGTTCTTTGTAATATGTAAGATTATATTCTATTGTTATGTTTTTTTTGTTAGCTTAAATTGAAAATAGGGATTTCAATTAAATTGAGGGCCCTTCATCATCAATATCTTTTACTCTGGTTACCAATAGTGCGGCAATCAAGAACGCCACACCGCTTGTCATAAGCGCATAAATGGGTTGCCCATTGTATATATACTGCACCATGGGGCCGCCTATAAAGGCATTGACTATTTGTGGGATAACTATAAAAAAGTTGAAAATACCCATGTAAACTCCCATTTTTTGAGGTGGAATAGCACCTGCCAATATAGCGTAGGGCATTGCCAAAATACTGGCCCATGCCACGCCAATACCAATCATTGAAAGTATCAGCCAATTTTCATCGGGCATAATATAAATGGATAGAAAGCCTAAAGCGCCTATGATCAAAGAAATTGTATGTGTCCTTTTTCGACCAACTTTTTTTGCTATGGCCGGTAGAAAAAAGGCGAAAATAGCAGAAACACCATTGTATACTCCAAAAAGGATACCTACCCAGTCCCCAGCATTTTGATAAGCTGAACTTTGGCTATTGTTGGGGTCCAATCCATAAACATGTTCCGCTATGGCAGGAGTGGCAAAAACCCATAGTCCAAATAGCCCAAACCAAGAAAAAAATTGAACCCAACTCAGTTGCCGCATAGTCAGTGGCATCATGGCAAAGTCGGTAAAGATGTCTAGTAGGCCACTCGTGGTGTTTTTCGCTTTAGCGACCTCTTCATTTTGATTAAGAAGAGCCATTTCTTCCGGGGTATATTCTTTTGTTGTGAACACTGTGACAGCAACACTGCCCACAAGTACTACCGCACCGATAATAAATGAAAGCAAAAGGTTTAGCGGGACCTCCCCTTCGGCAGCAATATTGTTAATGCCCACCCAATTGGTAAGTGCATAGGGCAACCAAGACCCAATGACTGCCCCAATTCCTATGAGAACAGTTTGAACACTGTATCCCAATGTACGCTGATCGGACGGTAACATATCTGCAATTAAGGCTCTAAAAGGTTCCATTGCAATATTGAAGGAGGCGTCCATCACCATTAACATGCCTGCTCCAACCCATAATGAAGGTAAGATGGCAGTAAACATGTCCGCATTGGGCATAAAAATAAGTCCCAAAGAAGCCAATAGGGCACCGGTAAGAAAGTATGGTCGTCTCCTTCCTAAACGAGTCCAGGTCTTATCACTGTAATGTCCAACAATGGGTTGTACAATAAGTCCGGTTAGTGGAGCAACAATCCAGAACCAAGAGAGCTCATGGACATCGGCACCAAAACTTTGGAGAATTCTACTTGCATTGGCATTTTGGAGGGCGAAACCCATCTGAATTCCAAGAAAACCAAAACTGAGGTTCCAGATCTCCCAGAAACTTAATCTACGCTTTTTAAACATTGTGATTGGTATTTAATCCACAATTGGAACAGTGTTGACTGCTCACTTAAATTACTTTGGGAAGTAAACTATAAGCGTTGATGGGGGCAAAGATATGTCTTTTTATAATAATGTACCTCTTTTTGATTTTTACAGTTATAACCCAATTGATGTGTTGTTTCTGGTGGAATCCCTAATAATAAGGTTTGTTTTTACCACTTGAGTGCTATACGGAGTTATCTGGTCTTTGTTCATTTTCTCTAACCTATAAATAAGTGTTTCCGCTGCCAGTTCTCCCATATGAAAGCCATGCTGACTAACCGTGGTAAGGTGTGGACGCGCATATTTGGAGAGGATGCCATCCGAAAAACCAATAACAGAAAGCTCTTCGGGCACATCAAGGCCACGTAGTCTGGCCACATTTAGAGCGGTAACGGCATAAATTTCATTGACTCCAAAGATTCCATCAATATCTGGGTGCATTTCAAACACCCTGTTAATACGTTGCTCCAAGTTTCTCTGATCTTCTTCAGAATCTCCTAGTTCTCCGATACGTAAGATTAGGTCTTCGTTGTAGGGAATGCCATTGACGGCTAATGCATCTCGATAACCTTCGGTTCTTAAACGCCCTATGTTCAAGTAATCTTTTGTGGTAAGTAACAGGATTTTTTTGCGTCCTTCGTCAATCAATTTTTGAATGGCCATACGCCCTGCCTCACGATCATCTATAATGATTTTGTCACATGGAATCTCATCAACGACCCTGTCGAACATTACCACGGGTATGTTTTGGTTAATAGTCTCGCGGATGTGCTTATAATCCTTTTTTTGCAAGGTTTCTTTAGAAAGTGATATGATAAAACCATCAATGCTACCATCGATCAGCATCTCCATGTTTATAATCTCTTTGTTGAAAGACTCATTGGTCACTCCTATAATAACGTTGTATTCTTTTGAATTGGCTACCTCCTCTATTCCCGAAATGACTTTTGCAAAATAATGATGGACTATTTCAGGAATTATTACGCCAATGGTTGAGGTTTTTCTGTTTTTGAGACTTAGTGCGACACTGTTTGGGCGATAGTTGTAGTATTTAGCGAAAGCCTGTACTTTTTCTCTATTTTCCTTACTGATATCCTTATTGTTCTTAAGAGCTTTTGAAACGGTTGAAATTGAAAGCCCCAACTCGGAGGCAATCTTTTTGAGCGTCATTTTAGGCTTCATTCTGCATAATCTTTCATCGGACTCAGGGGAAAAATCCAATTATTTATCAAATATACTCGGATTAAGAATCAGAAGATAATTTTTTGTTAACCAGAAAACGTTGTAAGTACCAAAACATGACAATTGTCAAAAAAATGGGGGTCTTAATTACATATTTTCGCCTTTGGGAAGTGAAATATAGCATATTCTTAAAAATTAACTTTAACAAACTTCAATATGAGAATTAAACGAATGTACCTCTTATGGTGCATGTTCTTGGTTCCTTTTGTACAGTATGCCCAAATTACTGTGCAAGGGGTAGTTACGGATACCGCTACTCAGGATCCTTTACCTGGAGTGAGTATCATTATAAAAGGAACAACTCAGGGAACAGCAACTGATTTTGACGGAAATTACATTTTGGAAGCCAATATGGGCGACACTTTAGTGTTTTCTTATATTGGTTTTCAACCTAAAGAAGTGGTGGTTTCTGGAAGCACGCTGAATGTAACGCTTGATGAGGACACCACCGCCTTGGATGAAGTTGTGGTAATCGGTTATGGTACTACTACGGTAGAAGACGCTACCGGTTCTGTATCTTCGGTAACCACTGAGGATTTTAATAAGGGGGCCATAGTTTCTACAGACCAACTCCTTACGGGTAAAACTGCGGGTGTGCGTATTACAAATAGTGGTGGGCAGCCCGATTCTGCTCCGAATATCCGTATTCGTGGTGGATCATCCCTAACCGCAAACAACAACCCGTTGATCGTTATTGATGGAATTCCGGTGGATAACACCAACCCTGCCGGTGTTAGCAACCCATTGACGCTGATCAACCCGAACGATGTGGAAAGCTTTTCCATACTTAAGGATGCTTCTGCTACAGCCATCTATGGTTCTAGGGCTTCCAACGGGGTTATTATCATTACTACCAAAAAAGGTTTGACGGGAGAGTTTAAATTCAATTTTTCCTCCAACACCACGGTGAGTAAGGTAGGCAAGGAAATAGATATGATGGATTCCAATACCTTCACAAGGTTCATTCAGGAATATCATCCTGAGTATACAAATTACTTGGGGATTGATGATCCAAATACGGATGTTGAGGATAACCTTGCTACTACCGATATTATTGAAGGTAGAATCCTTTCAGATACCGATTGGCAAGATGCTATTTATCGTACCGCAATTTCTTTTGATCATAATTTCAGTGCAAGAGGAAGCATTTTTCAGTCTGTACCTATTCGTGTGTCGCTAGGATATACCGAAACTCAAGGTTTGGTGAAAACAAGTGACTACGAGCGTATCACTAGTTCGGTAAAACTTACACCGCGTTTCTTTGATGACCATTTAAAAGTAGATTTCAACGCAAAGGGAATCATGTCCAAAAAGAACGCTATTGATGAAGGCGGTGCACTTGGTGGAGCCGTTAATATGGACCCCACAAAGCCAATTTATGATGATTCCGCGGATAATCGTTTTGGAGGATATTATCAAAACACAGTTCTCGATGGGGATTTTGTAAGCTTGGATGGGCAATGGAACCCTGTTGCTATATTGATGCAACGTTACCGTCCAGAGCGCGTAAGCAAAGTTTTGGCAAACATGGAGCTCGATTACAAAATGCATTTTATGCCAGAACTCCGTGCTGTGGCCAATGTGGGTATTGAAGCTTCAAAAGCAAAAGTAAAAGAAGTATATACCGACAATTCTTTGGCTACGTATAGACAAGATGATACAGCTACGGAAATTGCCAATAACTATCGTTTTAACCCTGGGGTAAATTACAGGGAAAATCAAGATATCATCAACCAGACTCTCGAGGCATATTTGGCCTATGAAAAGGATTTGGACGGGGCCATTACCAATTTTGATATTCAAGCTGGTTATTCATACCAGAACTTTAAGAACGATGGTAACAAAGAGGAGTATAACTATAATACTTCCACAGGGGAAAGGTTTTTAGTGGAGGATCCACAAAACCCGACCAATAGATATTTCAACGAACTTAATTTGCAATCTTATTTCGGTAGAGGTAACATTAACCTTTATAATAAATATTTGTTGACCCTTTCCTTTAGAGCAGATGCTTCTTCGCTTTTCGCAAAAGAAAACAGATGGGGTTACTTCCCTGCTGCTGCCTTTGCGTGGAAAGTCTATGAAGAAGGCTTTATGGAGAACGTAAACTTTGTAAACAACCTGAAATTGAGACTTGGATGGGGTAGAACAGGACAGCAAGATATTACTGGGGCTGTTGGATTTTATCCATCACTACCATTATTCGAAGCAGGTTCTGTAACCAGTCAATATTTGGCAGGTTATGCATTGTACTCTGCTAGACCGTATAATTCCGATTTGACCTGGGAAAAGGCAGAGACCTTAAATGCTGGTCTTGATTTTGGATTCTTCCCTAACAATGTGCTAAGTGGTTCTTTCGATGTATTCTATCGTACTACTAAGGATTTGTTGGCAACCGTACCCGTTGCTCCAGGACAAGCATTGACTTCTTCCTTTGTTAAGAATGTTGGTGAAACCGAAAGCAAAGGTTTTGAGGTCAATTTTAATGTAAGGGCCTTGCAAAATGAGAACATGTCCTTGGAATTTTACGGAAACACATCATACAATAGAGCTGAAGTTACCAATCTCGAGGATGTTTCCCGAATTACAGCAAGTGAATCTGGAATACCAACCGGAACAGGGGTTAACATCGCCTATCACGCTGTGGGTTATCAACCCTATTCAGCCTGGGTATTCCGTCAGTTATACGATGAAGTAGGTAACCCAATCCATGGTGCGTTTGCCGATTTTAATGGTGATGGAACTGTGGATAACGATGACAGATACTATAAATCACTTCGTCCTAATTGGACCTTTGGTTTTGGATTCAACTTTAACTATGGCAAGTTTGATTTGAGCTCTAGCTTCAGGGGACAGTTCGGTGGTCAAGTATACAACTCAAGAAGACTTACTTCTGGTTGGGTAGAGAGCGCAATCCCGAATAACTCCAATAGCCTGTCTAATGGTTTGGACTTTTATAATGGAGCGGCCGACTTCAACTTTGTTGATATCCGCGGAAATGTTCCATTCTCCGATTATTATTTGGAAGATGCAACTTTCCTTAGGTGTGAGAACATAGTATTGGGCTACCGTTTGGATGACGCCTTGCCAAATGTGAACATGCGTTTTTATGGAGCTTTGAACAACCCGTTTATCATTACGAAATATGATGGACAGGATCCAGAGAATTTTAATGCAATAGACAATAACTTCTATCCAAGACCTCGCTCGTTTACAGTTGGGGTAAATGTGGACTTTTAAGATATAGCAGACATGAAAAAAATAACAACAATACTATTTTTTGTAATTCCATTGGTACTGATGGTTCAGGGATGCACCAAAGATTTGGATACCGAACCAGAGGTAGAGCTTACATTGGAAGAGCTTTTGAACCAAGATCCGGATGCCGTTAGTGGTATTCTATCTCGATTATATGCTTCTTTTGCACTTTCAGGACCTGATGGTGCCGGAAGTTCCGATATAGATGATGACGCGGGTGAGTCCCCTTTCCTTAGAGGGATTGTAAACCTTCAAGACTTTACGGCGGATGCCATGAAAAACCGTTGGGGAGATGATGGTTTGGACCAATTGACCACAACGTCTGACTGGGATGAGAACAATAAGTTTTTCCGTTATCTGTACAACCGTATCTACTACACGGTTCCACAAGCGAATAATTTGCTTTTGGTGTTAAGTGCGGTTGATTTCGAAGGCCAAGAGCAGATAGAAGGTGAAGTTAGGTTTATACGGGCATTGGCCTATTATTATTTGATTGATTGCTTTGGTAAAGGAGTTTTGGCTACCGAAGAAAACTATGGTACATCCGATCCATTACCAGAAGTAGATCGTCTTGAACTTTTCACTTATGTGGAAAATGAGTTGTTGGCGGTCATAGACCTTTTACCAGAAACCAATGAGTATGGAAGGGCCAATAAAAGTGTGGCACGTATGCTTTTGGCAAAACTTTATATGAATGCTGGTGTTTATACGGGAACAACAATGTTTGATGAAGCAGTTCCCTATGTTTCTCAAGTAATTAATGAAGGCGGTTATTCCTTGGATGACAATTTCGTAAGTATTTTTTCTGGGGATAACTATTTGTCCAATGAGATAATTTTCCCACTGATTGCCGATGCGGATATCAGCCAAAGCTATGGAAATACTACCTATATAGTTAATGGTAGCTTGGGAACTGAAACCATGACCCTGAGCGATTTTGGAGCTGAAGAGGGTTGGAGTGGCCATAGGGCAACCAAAGCATGGTATGGACTCTTCAACAATGGAGACTTGGAAAATAGTATTGACGATAGGGCAGCCTTGTTCTGGACAGAAGGACATAATTACGAAATGACGGATTATAGAGCATGGACCGATGGGTATCCTGCTGTTAAATTCAGAAATACCTTTTATTTCAGTGATTCCAACCCAACAAGTTTTTCAAGTACGGACTTTCCATTGTTCCGTTTGGCAGATGCGTATTTAATATATGCGGAATTGGCCGTTCGTGGGGCTTCTGGTGCCGATATGGCAACAGGACTAAGCTATGTGAATGCGGTGCGTAACCGCTCCAATGCAAGTTCTATTGGCCAATCCAGTTTAACCCTTGACTTCATTTTGGACGAAAGAGCTAGGGAACTCAACTTTGAAGGGCATAGAAGAAGTGACCTAATTCGCTTTGGTAAATTCACGGGAAGCGGTTATGTATGGCCATGGAAAGGTAATACGTTGAACGGTACCTCTATTCCCGAAACGTATAGACTGTTCCCAATACCATTGACTGCATTGGAGGCCAATGAAAATCTAACACAAAATCCAGGATTCTAAATAACTAAACACACATGAAAAATATTAAATCATTTATAGCACAAGTTTTAGGGGTGGTAACGGCCCTAGCACTTTTCACAGCATGTGAAAACGACGATCACGTACCGGAATTTACGCTTCAGGCCTCTTCGGAAGATGTAGCGTTTCAGAACGAATTCTTGGCAGAGTACCTGTTGTCTGATGAGACACCAGATAACATTGCTGAACGTTTTGTTTGGAACCAAGTGGATTTTGGTGTGCCAACGGAGGTTTCATACCAGTTGGAAGGTTCAATTTCCGAAAGCTTTGATGCCGATGGAGCGTATCAATACGATTCTGGAACTTTGACCACTATGAATGCAAGTGTAACTGTTGGGCAGTTGTTGACCATGGCCGAAGGCCTTGGATTGGATGATGACCCTGCTACAACAGATGAAGAAGGAAATCCTAACAATGTGGGAACTGTTTATTTCAAAGTTTCAGCATTTGTAGGAAGTGGAGAAGGAGTAGATGCCGTTTCTACGGTTTCAGAAGTGGTGTCGTTGAGCATTACAGTGGTTGAAAAGTCAACCGATAGTGGTTCTGGTATCCAAATTTCAAGTTGGGGAATTGTTGGGTCAGGATATAATGATTGGGGTAATGCAGGTGATGATGCCCCTTTCTATACTACTGATACTGATGGAGTGTACATTGCTTATGCCAACCTAATCGATGGTGAAATCAAGTTCCGTGAAAATGGTCTATGGGACAATAACTATGGTGATACCGGTGCTGATGGTACATTGGATGCTGGCGGTGATAATATTGTGGTAACCGCTGGAGATTATAAAATCACCATGAACTTGAACGACAACACTTATAGCATTGAAGAATATTCATGGGGAGTTGTTGGGTCAGGATATAACGATTGGGGCAATGATGGACCCGATGCCAAATTCTTCTATGACTATACTACGGATACATTTAAAGTAGGAGTGGAGTTAATAGATGGCGAAATCAAGTTTAGAATGAACAATGAATGGATAACCGATTTCGGAGACACCGGAGCTGACGGTACCTTGGACGCTGGTGGTGACAACCTAGTAGTTACTGCTGGATACTATATGATTACTATGGACTTGAACGCTGGAACTTACACGATGGTAGAGGCAGATCTTCTTGGAGTAGTTGGATCTGGATATAACGATTGGGGAAATGCAGGTGATGACTATATGCTTACTGAAGTAAACCCGGGTATTTGGGTGGCCGACAATGTAGAATTGCTCGACGGTGAAATTAAATTCAGGGTAAATGAAGCTTGGAATTCGGATTATGGTGATACCGGAGCAGATGGTACCTTAGATGCTGGTGGTGATAACATCGTGGTTACAGCAGGAATCTATATGATTAGATTGGATCTATCAGAAGGCGGTTCATCTAGCTATTCACTTATTACAAGATAGGTTAAAAGCCCTTTTCTTGAATTAAAAGATAAAGGGAAATGGTTTTACCGTTTCCCTTTATTTATAAACAAACCATATGAAGAAACTTTTTCTTTTTTCTTTTCTTATCATTTCCATTACATCATGGTCTCAAGTTACTATTGAGCCTTTTCCATTTGCGGTAGATGAAGAAGTAACCATTACCGTAGATGCCAATAGTAATGAAACGGACTGTAATGGATTTTCTAATCTGAGTAAAGTGTATCTACATTCGGGAATAGGTACGGATGCAGACCCTTGGACAACAGTAGTTGGTAACTGGGGACAGGACGATGGAATAGGCGAAATGACCGATAATGAAGATGGAACATGGAGTATTTCTTTCATACCCCAGAATTATTATGGTTTAACCATAGAACAAGCTAATGCGGCCACTAAAATGGGAATGGTATTCCGTAATGCTTTGGGTGATCAAGAATTTAAGGACAACGGTTGTAACGATTTCTTTTTTGATGTAG
Organism: Allomuricauda sp.; assembly: GCA_040285615.1. Lineage (GTDB taxonomy): Bacteria > Bacteroidota > Bacteroidia > Flavobacteriales > Flavobacteriaceae > Flagellimonas. The sequence continues at coordinate 318,362 of JAVJRL010000008.1, read as the reverse complement.
GCAGTTTTCAACTTCAGTTGAATAACCCTATAGAAAATTTGACCCTCTTGAACCCTGGAGATAATCTTTCTATATCTGCCACCAGTTCTGTGGCAGCAGACTTTACGCTTATCATTAATGGAAATATTGTGGATACCTCCAATGGAACAGATTATAGCTATGATCATGTCAGCATTACGGAGAACTCACAATACACTTTAGAAGCTCAAAGCGGGGGTGAAACCCGAACCGAAAATTTTATGGTGGTTGTTGATGTAGTGGAAGAAGCAGTTCCTGCAAATATGCTTGATGGTATCAATTTGGACCCATTGGATGATACTCGGGCAACGCTGGTTTTATATGCTCCTGGGAAAGAAGTGGTCCATTTGATTGGGGACTTTAATAATTGGACCATCAGTAATGATTATTTGTTGAAAAAAGATAATGGTCAAGATAGGTTTTGGATTGGGTTAACGGGATTGACACCACAGACCAACCACATGTACCAATATGTAGTGGATGGAGACATCACCGTTGCCGATCCATATTCAACGCTTATTTTGGACGAGGACAATGATCCCTACATCAACAATACAACTTACCCCAACTTATCCGCCTACCCTAGTGGACAAACTGAACATGCAGTTACGGTACTTAGAACTGGAGACCCGGCATATAGTTGGCAAAATAATGGTGTTGCACTACCAAGTAAAACCGACATGGTAGTTTACGAACTTTTAATCAGGGATTTTGATGAATTGCACAGCTTCGATGCTGTAAGATCCAGATTGGATTATTTACAGGGATTGGGTGTAAATGCCATTGAGTTGATGCCTGTTTCCGAATTTGATGGAAACGAAAGTTGGGGGTATAACCCATCTTTCCATATGGCGTTGGATAAATATTATGGTAATGCCGAAGCCTTCAAACAATTAGTGGATGAATGCCATGGTAGGGGAATGGCCGTAATTTTGGATGTCGTTTTTAATCACGCTACGGGCCAAAACCCTTATTACCGACTCTGGAATACCGATAATGGAGGTTATGGTGGTGTTGCAAGCAACGATAGTCCGTTTTTTAACGCAACTCCTACACACTCCTATAATGTATTCAATGACTTCAATCACAGTCAACAAGCGACCCAAGATTACGTAAAGCGCATAACACAGTATTGGATTGATGAATACAACATTGATGGCTATCGATGGGATTTAACCAAAGGTTTTACCCAAAACTGTTCTGAATCCGATGAAGGTTGTACAGGGAGTTATCAGGCAGATAGAGTGGCTGTTTTAAAGGAATACGCAGATTACCAATGGGAAGTAAATGAAGATTTTCTGGTGATTTTCGAGCATTTGGGCACTAACGAAGAAGAAACTGAATGGGCTGAGTACCGCTTGGATGAAGGTAAGGGCATCATGCTTTGGGGAAACCTTAATGGTCCGTATAGTGAAGCGGCCATGGGGTGGAATGCCAATTCCGATTTTTCATGGATATCCTATGTAAACCGTAATTGGACTGTTCCATCAAACGTTTCCTATATGGAAAGTCACGATGAGGAGCGGATGATGTACCGAAACCTAAATTTTGGTAATGCCTCAGGAGATTATAATACCCAGGACTTGGCAACAGCTTTGGATAGGGTAAAGTTGGCGGGAGCTTTCTTTTTTACCGTTCCTGGACCAAAAATGATTTGGCAATTTGGTGAATTGGGCTACGATTACTCCATCGACTACAATGGAAGAATCGGAAACAAACCTATTCGATGGGATTACTACGACAACCCCGATAGAAAAGCTGTGTACGATACTTGGTCGAACTTAAATCTGTTGGCCGTTGAAGAACCCATTTTCGAAACCTCGGATTTTGTGATGGATGTAGGTGATTCCAATGGATTAAAAACGATTCACCTGACCAATTCATCCGCAGGAGTAGATGAAATTGGTTATGTGACAATCATAGGGAACTTTGGAGTAGTAGAACAGGAAATCGATCCACAATTTCAAGAAATCGGTGTTTGGTACGAGTTTTTGGAAAATAACCTTAAACATGTTGTTGTTAATGTAAATGAGCCTATGGTTCTGGCGCCAGGAGAGTATCGGATATTTGGTAACAACCCCACCAGTCTTTTTCCAAATGACAACCCACCTGATGAAGATTCTGACGGAGTTGTGGATGCCAATGACCTTTGTCCAGGCACCACTTTGGGAGCAACTGTGAACGTAGATGGTTGTGAGGTTTTTTCGCTTCCGGAGGACAATTTTAGCGTCATGACCAGTAGCGAAACCTGCAGGGGCAGTGATAATGGAAGTATTACTGTTACGGCTTTGGAGACACTTGCCTATACAGCTACATTATCGGGAACAACAGAGGCTTCAATCAGTTTTGACACTACCGCAGCTTTCGAAAATTTATCAGCAGGAAACTATGAGATGTGTATCACGGTTTCCGGACAATCAGACTATCAGCAATGCTATGCATTGACCATTACAGAACCCGAGTCCTTGGAAGTATATTCAGAATTGAACAAGAATGACAATATACTTTCCTTGGAGCTCAAGGGTGCGGACTTTTATAATATTCAAATTAATGATGAGGTGTATCTCGTTTCAAAAAACTCCTTTGATCTTAAATTGAACCAATCGGTCAACAAGGTAAAAGTGACCACCAATATTGATTGCCAAGGATTGTTTGAGGAAACCTTTTTGCTGACAGACAGGGCGTCAGCTTATCCAAATCCCATAGTAGATGTCAATACAGTATCAGTAGATCTTGGTTTTGATACCAATGAGAAGATGAGCGTTCAAGTTTTTGACCTAAATGGGAAATTGCATTTGGCAACTGTCATCGAAGCAGAATATGGAAAACTGGATATTGACCTTTCGGGCTATGCGAATGGAATGTACCTTATTAAAGTATCGGGAAAGGAAACTTCAAACGAATTTAAAATCATAAAACAATGAAAATAGCTTATAAATACATAGTGCCATTTGTATTGTTGACCCTATTTTCTTGTGGAGGAGGGGATGATCCTACACCGGAACCTCAACCAGAAGTACCTGCTCCCTTGTCGGCCACTTTAATTTTTCCGGATAACAATGAAGAATGTACGGAAGGAATTTTGGTGTCCGAAACGGAAAGTCAGGTTACTTTTGAATGGACTGCTTCGGAAAATACGGATGACTATACCCTTACTATTCAAAATTTGGAAACTGGGGGAGCAACATCATCCACTACATCCAACACAGAGCTGCAAGTCACCTTAAACAGGGGGACGGCATACGCTTGGACTGTTGTTTCCAGTGCCGATGGGACCAACGAAACCGCTACGAGCAATACTTGGCGTTTTTACAATGCGGGAGCTGTTATCGAGAACTATGCTCCTTTCCCTGCATACCAACCCTATCCGCAGATGGGGATTAGCGTAAACCCAGGGAATATCATCTTAGGATGGGAAGGGGCTGATTTGGACGGAGATGTATTGTCTTACACGCTTTATTTGGATACGGTTAGCCCTCCTGTCACTGTTTTAGGTGAATCGGATACAAATAGCTACGAAACCACTATAAATGGCGATACCATTTATTATTGGCGAGTAGTTACCGCGGATAGTGCAGGAAACACTTCCACATCAGAAATTTTTGAGTTCAGGACCAATCCTTAAAATGGTCTGTTTGTTTAGTTGGGATGGGGGCCTTGTGCCCCTATTCTTTTGCTCTTGTTTTAAGAAAAAATCACGGTTTTATTATTGTAAACCATGGTTTTTCGCGCTACATGAAGCTGAACAGCGCGGGATAGGACAATCCGCTCCAAATCTCTTCCTTTTGCAATAAAATCTTTAACAGAATGCGTATGGGAAACTGTGGTAACATCTTGTTCTATAATTGGTCCTGCATCCAAATCTTCTGTAACATAGTGGCTGGTTGCACCGATAATTTTTACACCTCGTTCGAAAGCGGCATGGTAGGGTTTTGCTCCTGCAAAAGCGGGTAAAAAAGAATGGTGGATATTAATGATTTTCTGGGGATAAACATCAATCACCTTTGGTGATACTATCTGCATGTACCTCGCCAGTACAATGAAATCCACATCGTGTTTTTTCAATAATTCAAGTTGCTTATCCTCGGCCCCAGCTTTGTTTTCTTTAGTCACGGGAATGTGGAAATAAGGTATGTTGAATTGCTTCGCCACATATTCCAAATCCGTATGGTTGCTCAAAATAAAAGGAATTTCAACCGAAAGTTCCCCAGAATTATGGCGGCTCAACAAATCGTACAGGCAATGATTGTATTTGGAAACAAAAATCGCCATTTTTGGTTTGTACTCATCGGTGTAAGCATCCCACTCCATATTAAAAGCTTTTGCCAACTTCTGTTCAAAATCTTCTTTGAAGGCGTCAAGGTTTATTTCTTGAACAAACTCACTTTTCAAACGCATAAAAAATACACCGGCCTGTTTGTCCACATGTTGGTCAAGATAAACCACGTTTCCTTTTTGCTGATGAATAAAAGTGGTTACGGAACGAATAATTCCCGATTGGTCCGGGCAATTAATAAGAACGGTCAGCTTCATGGGATACTTTTGAGTGGGTAAAATTATGATATTCAAAAAAGGAAGCCCAAACTTTTATTATTTTTTGTACAATCTTAATCAAAATCAATTTTCAATTGCATTTTCCGTAAATTGCAAAGCAAAATTTCACCTTTTATTGCAGATGGAACAAATTAAAACCTACAAGCCTAAACATAAAATCAGAATCGTAACCGCAGCCTCTTTGTTTGATGGACACGATGCAGCGATTAATATTATGAGAAGAATTATCCAAGCCACAGGGGTTGAGGTGATTCATTTGGGTCACGATAGGAGTGTGGCCGAAGTAGTGGACTGTGCGATTCAAGAAGATGCTAATGCCATAGCAATGACCTCCTATCAAGGAGGGCACAACGAGTATTTTAGGTATATGTTCGATTTACTGAAAGAAAGAGGTGCAGGGCATATCAAAATCTTTGGTGGAGGTGGCGGTGTCATCCTTCCTGAAGAAATAAAAGAGCTGATGGATTATGGCATAGAAAGAATCTACTCTCCAGACGATGGTCGTGAGATGGGACTTCAGGGTATGATCAATGATTTGGTGAAACGATGTGATACTGCCGTTCCCGATTTAGAACTTCCCAAAGGAAAATCTTTGGAAAGCGAATTGGAAAAGAAGCACCCGAATACCATGGCTCGTTTGATTTCTTTGGCAGAGAATCGTCATGAAGAGTTTGAAAAGTTTCTGCCGATAATTGAAAAAGAGCGAGGCAGTGTTCCTGTTTTGGGAATTACGGGTACTGGCGGAGCAGGGAAATCCAGTTTAGTGGACGAACTGGTGCGAAGGTTTTTGATTGATTTTCCTGATAAAAACATTGGAATCATTTCTGTTGATCCTTCCAAACGAAAAACAGGAGGAGCACTTTTGGGTGACAGAATCCGAATGAACGCTATCAACAACGATAGGGTGTATATGCGTTCTTTGGCTACGCGTCAGTCCAATTTGGCCTTGTCCAAATATGTTTCCGAAGCTGTTCAGGTACTAAAGGCTGCGAAATACGACCTAATTATCCTGGAAACTTCTGGAATTGGTCAGTCCGATACTGAAATATTGGAACACAGTGATGTTTCACTTTATGTGATGACGCCCGAATTTGGTGCTGCAACACAGTTGGAGAAGATTGATATGCTCGACTTTGCAGATGTTGTGGCTATCAATAAGTTTGATAAAAGGGGTGCGCTCGATGCCATTCGCGATGTGAAAAAGCAATATGCCCGTAATCACGGATTGTGGCATACCAACGAAGACGAACTTCCCATTTTTGGAACCATTGCTTCGCAATTTAATGACCCAGGGATGAATAGTCTCTACAAAATTGTGATGGATACCTTGGTGGAAAAAGCAGGCTCCAAATTAAATTCCACTATTCAGGTGACACAGGAAATGGCCGAGAAAATCTATGTGATTCCGCCAGCGCGCACCCGATATTTATCAGAAATAGCCGAAAACAATAGAAGTTACGATGCTAAGGTGAAGGAGGAAGCCAAAATAGCCCAAAAGCTTTATGGTATCTTTTTGACATTGTCCTCTGCTTTGGAAGTAGATGATGAGAAAGCCGCAGAGCTGTTTTTGGATAAGTCTGGATTGAGCGAAGAAGAAATCGAATCTCATATCAAAAATAAGGAGTCCAAGGAATTGGTGAACCTACTCATTAAGGAGTTTGATCGAGTAAAAATGCATTTGAATCCTCATCATTGGGAGGCTATTTTAAAATGGAAAGAAAAAGTAAATCGCTACAAAGCCGAAATCTATTCCTTTAAAGTTCGAGACAAAGAAGTCAAGATAAAAACACATACCGAATCCCTTTCGCACAGTCAAATTCCAAAAGTGTCTTTGCCCAAATACAAAGCTTGGGGCGACATTCTACAATGGATTTTACAAGAAAATGTGCCTGGGGAATTTCCATATACTTCAGGTCTGTATCCATTTAAAAGAGAAGGGGAGGACCCGACCCGAATGTTTGCAGGTGAAGGAGGTCCTGAACGGACAAACCGACGCTTTCACTATGTGAGTATGGATATGCCCGCCAAACGCTTATCCACCGCTTTTGACTCTGTAACCTTGTATGGGAACGATCCAGACCATCGCCCAGATATTTATGGGAAAATAGGTAATGCTGGGGTGTCCATTTGTTGTTTGGACGATGCTAAAAAACTGTACTCGGGATTTGACTTGAGTAGCCCGATGACTTCGGTGAGTATGACCATAAATGGTCCTGCGCCGATGCTTTTGGCCTTTTTTATGAATGCTGCTATTGATCAGAACTGCGAGAAGTACATCAAAGAAAATGGCTTGGAGAAAAAAGTCATTGACAAAATCAAAACGATCTTTAAAGAGAAAGGGATAGCACAGCCCACATATTATGGGAAACTTCCCGAAGGGAACAATGGTCTCGGACTGATGCTTTTGGGAGTAACGGGAGACCAAGTACTGCCAAAATCGGTTTATGAGGAGATAAAGATTAAAACTTTAAACCAGGTTCGCGGTACGGTGCAGGCCGATATTTTAAAAGAAGACCAGGCACAGAACACCTGTATTTTCTCGACCGAGTTTGCTTTAAGGTTAATGGGGGATGTGCAGGAATATTTTATTGAACAACAGGTTCGTAACTTTTATTCGGTTTCCATTTCGGGTTATCATATTGCCGAAGCGGGTGCCAACCCCATCACACAGCTGGCCTTTACTTTATCCAACGGATTCACTTATGTGGAATACTATTTGAGCCGTGGAATGGATATTAACAAGTTTGGTCCGAACCTCTCGTTCTTCTTTTCCAATGGTGTGGACCCGGAGTATGCCGTTATCGGTCGTGTGGCTCGACGCATTTGGTCCAAAGCCTTGAAGGAAAAATATGGAGCCAATCCAAGGGCGCAGATGTTAAAATATCATATCCAAACCTCTGGAAGAAGCTTGCACGCTCAGGAAATTGATTTTAACGATATCCGTACTACGCTTCAGGCATTGTATGCGATTTATGATAACTGTAATTCTTTACATACCAATGCTTATGATGAAGCCATTACCACGCCGACCGAGGAATCTGTTCGAAGAGCGATGGCCATCCAGTTGATTATCAACAAAGAGTTAGGATTGGCCAAAAACGAAAATCCAATACAGGGTTCGTTCATTATTGAAGAGTTGACTGAATTAGTGGAGGAAGCCGTTTTGATGGAGTTTGATAGGATTACGGAACGCGGCGGCGTGCTCGGCGCTATGGAGACGATGTATCAGCGTTCCAAAATTCAAGAAGAAAGCCTTCATTATGAAACTTTGAAACACTCTGGGGAGTATCCCATAATTGGGGTAAATACTTTCTTGAGTTCCAAAGGTTCGCCGACTATTCTCCCCGCAGAGGTGATTCGCGCTACGGAAACCGAAAAGAAAAATCAAATAAAAACCTTGCGAAACCTTCATGCAAGGGAAGAGACCGAGGCGGAAAAACAGTTGAATGAATTGCAACAAGTTGCCATTAACAATGAAAACATTTTTGAGAAATTAATGGAAGCCGCAAAATACTGTTCCTTAGGTCAGATTACTGAAGCGCTCTTTCAAGTAGGTGGGCAATACCGGAGAAATATGTAAAAGGGATTAATCGTTTTTGTTAATCAAGGACTTTCTCCATTTTTTAAAGGAGACCCTGAATATTCGAATCTCTTTTCTAAGTAGATTTAGGTATTCTTTTTCTTTAACACCGTCACGTTCCAAGCCATTGCAATATGCCAAAATGTTACGGGTCATAATGTTTACATAGGAAAGGCTCCTCATCCGTACCGATGGACAATTGCTCAATGCTGCTTGCTCTACTTCTTTGGTGATTAAATCGGCATCCGCCAGAAGGGATTTGGAAATATCATCCCGGAAGGAATCGATTTTACGTAATGATAGTATTTCTCTATTTTGGGTAAAATAAGCCGCAACAGCTTCGCTCATGTCGCGTAGTGCCAAAGATTTACGATAAACACCTAAGGAGTTAAGAGAATTTCTCTCCATTTCTAACAGCAATTTTGACTCATAAAATTACGCACGAATTAAATTTATTTACTTTTGTTAGTAAAGCATTTATTCGATTTTGCTTTAGAAAGTAAAAAAATAATAGTAAATTACTTTTGATATGAAGATAGATGACCTGAATTGGCAAATATTAAATCATCTGCAACAAAATGCAAGGGAATCCTTTGCCAATATTGGAAGGAAAATTGGGTTGACACCACCTGCCGTAGCGGAACGCGTTAAAAAGATGGAGGACCTTGGGGTTATTGAGCATTACGGTGCTAATATTTCCTATGTGGAGGCCGGATATCAGTTAAAAGCCATTATAATGTTACGAGCTTTTATGGGGAAGCTCAAGCCTTTTTTGGACAAGGTCAAAACTTTTCAAGAGGTGGTAAATTGCTACCGAATTACAGGTAACGAGAATATCATCATGGAGGTAGTGCTTCGCGATCAGTCCCATTTGGAAAAATTTATCGATGAACTTATTGTTTATGGTGAATGTAGGACCCATATCGTGCTTTCCAATGTTGTAGGTAATGCACCCATCAAAAAAAACAAGGCGGGTAAATAGTTGTTGGAATAAATTGATGATTCCGAAACATACTTTGGCTAGATTTTTGATTAAATTGAATTATGAAAAAAACATGTTTGTTTCCACTTCTGACTATTTTTTGCACACTTTCTGTCTTCTCGCAACAAATGGTTTTGAAAAAGGGAGAGATAATTGAAAATCTTTCGGTAACTGATTCAACCGAAAACACCTACTCCATTTATATTCCAAAGAAATTTTCCATGGACAAAAAGTGGCCTTTGCTCATGGTTTTTGATACTGACGGGAAGGACAAAAGTGCTCTTTCCATGTTTGTAATAGCGGCCGAAAACGAAGGTTATGTTTTAGCTGCGCCAAAATTGGCGGATAGTGTTTCCTTAAGCAAGAACATGGTTTTAACCAGTAAGACAATTGAAAGAGTAACAAATTTGTTGCCGATACAAGGAGATAGAATTTATGCAGCGGGCGAGGACACGGGAGGTCAATTCGCAAGCTTAGTACCTATTCTAATTAAAGGTGTCAATGGAGCTATGTCGATAGGTGCTTCTTTGGCCAATAGAGAACTTATTAATATGAAGGAGTCTTTTCATTTTGTGGGTATCGTGAGCAAAGAGAATTATAATTACCCCTTTATGCTAACGGATGCCAAACTTTTGGACCGATATAAATTCCCTAATCAGGTTTTACTTTATGATGGGAATGGCGAATGGCCAGGAGTTTCGTACATAGAAAAGGGAATGCAGCTCTTTACTTTGGATGCCATGGGAAGACAATGGATTCCGAGGGATTCCACCTATATAGAAAGTGCATATCAAGAGGACCTGGCGAAAGTGAATCAACTAAAAAGTATTGGTGATTTGTTGTGGTCGGAGCAATACATAACTGAAATGATGTCTATGTATGGGGCTTTTAAGAATATGGATTCTCTTAGGTCGGTCCAGAGAGACCTAAGAAGGAACAAGGCATTCAAGGTATTGAAAAGGGCTGAAAATGCAGCTTTTTTACAGGAATCCATGCTTAAAGAGGATTATCAATATTATATGGAAGAGGATGTGTACACCTATAATTTCAATAATTTGGGTTGGTGGAACCATCAAATGGGAGTGATAGACAAATTTATTTCCAGTTCAAAACCTTTTGAAAAGCAAATGGGGCATCGATTAAAGGGATTTGTGAACGTCTTGGCAGAGGATAACATAAAAATTGTATTATCGGAAGAAGTGGTTGATGAAGATGCTCTCGCATTTTTATATATGCTGAAAACTATTTTAGAGCCGGATAATTACGAGTTTTATTTTAAAACCATTTCCCTGAGTGCTAAAAATGATGATTTTGGAACCTCATTATTCTATTTGGAAGAACTATTAAAAAAAGGTTTTAAGGATAAGGAAAAGCTCTATGGTCTGGAAAATACTGCTCTCTTTCGCATAACACCGGAGTTTAATGAAGTTGTATCAAAATATTTGGAAGATGCACGGTACGATATCAAGGTGGATGAAAATTAATTTGACCGGTAGATTTTGAATCTCTGATTTAGTTTAGAACTGTATTTTTGCATAAATACTTTCTAAATGAAATATGCCATCTTACTTTCAGTATTGTTCTTAATGGCCTGTGGCCAAGGGAAAAAGTACCATGATAAAGAAAAAACGGTAGCAGTAGAATCAGATTTGATCGCAGATATTCTGAATTACCAGAAAGAACAAAATGAAAGTTTCAAGGATCCCAATTCGTCCCCATTACCTGATAAGTACCGCAAAGATTTTGAGGAGCTGGATTTTTTTAAGCCAGATACTTCGTATATCGTAAAAGCGCGTTTTGAAAGAACCCCGAATGCGGAACCGTTTTTTATGCCTACTACTACAGATAGGGAAAGTCAAGAGGTTGTTTACGGAATTGCATATTTTAACCTGAACGGTACAGAGCATCAATTGGAAGTGTACCAAAGTTTAGAGTTGTTGGAGGATGAAGAATATGAGGATTATTTGTTTTTACCATTTTTGGACAATACCAATGGAGAAGAAACGTATGGTGGGGGTCGGTATATAGATTTAACCATCCCCGAAGGTGATACCTTGGTGATTGATTTTAATAAAGCATACAATCCTTATTGCGTTTATAACAAAAAGTACTCCTGCCCTCTAGTGCCAAGGCAAAACTATTTGAGAACTATGGTGAGAGCAGGAGTGAAAAATTTTAACAAGGACTAAAAAAAGCCTTAATCCTAAATGGAGTAAGGCTTTTTTTGTGTCATATCTATGTTGTTTAGAAGGAGTATATTGCGGCAATCAAAATGGAAGACTGATTGCTAGTGAAGGCTCCGTCACTATCAAGGTATGGCTCTACGTCATTCCCCCAAGTGTCCAAACGTACTTCAGGTTTGATGATAAGGTTGTCTTTTGTGAAGCTTCCGGTCAGTGTTAACCCAAGAACAGGAGAATCGTCATCAAAGGCATCGTCCGTAAAGGTCATATACTCTCCACGTAGTCCAATCGCAAAACTTTCAGATGTTGTCAATTGTGGGTAAATAGCTGCTCCATAAAAGCCAGTGCCAGTCTCCGAGTTATCATTGTAAGCTGCATTAATTCCAAAGAAAAAATCCTCGGTCACATCAAATCCGCCAGTGTAATCAATTTCAAAACCAAGACCACCGCTTTTTCCACTATCGTAGTAAAGGTTCAAGAATTGACCATAAGCACCCAGTTGACCACCTAAGGAATATTCGCCAGAACCACTTATGTCATTGGTATCCCAGGGATTCATTACTGCAAGCATTAAGCTTACATCATCAGATAAGGCAAAATCTGCTTTTATCCCCAAATGTGAAAATGGTCCATTTGAAAATAAATAAGAAACACTATAGTTGAAGTTTGCTTGTGGAGCGATTACTTCATATCCCAAAAATGTATTGAAACGCCCCATGGTCAAAGTAGTACCTTCGGATACATTCCAATATACATATGCCTGATTAATGATGCCATTGAGGACATCATTCTCAAAAGTAGCCTCAGTACCTCTAGGTCCAAAAACCAAGTCGACCACGACACCTGTATCTCCCATGTCATAGGTACCTACTAAGTTGGCCATACCCAAAGCAAAACCAGTTTGGTTTGCAAAGGAAGTATAGGAAGCGGTTGTGGCATCTCCTGCATCATGGAAGGTTGTTCTATAATAAGCATCTATAGAACCACTAAGGCTGAATTTAGAAGTCTCTTCTTCCTCCTGTGCAGAGACTGAGAAAGTTACCATTGAAATCATGGCGATAGCCAAAATTTTTCCGAAATTTGTATTTATAATCGTTTTCATATCATAATCGTTTAAGTTGTCCTTTTTATATGGACAGTTGTTTAATTGTGAGTTTGATTGAAAAGGTTATTAAACGGAGCGTTTGGCAGAACGCTCCGTTCCTTTTTTACAATCTTGTTGTGAGTTTGAAAGACTTATTTGTCTTGGGAAATGTGTTCTGGGTAGGCTTCCACACCATGTTCGTGCATATCCAAACCTTCAACCTCTTCTTGCTCCGATACACGAAGTCCGATAGTTTTCTTCAGGATGAAGAGTACTACAAAGGATGCTACAGCTGCCCAAACAATGTAAGCCAGCGATCCATAGGTCTGTACCCAAAGTAATTTTCCACCACCACCGTAGAACAATCCGCCGTCCAGTGCAAAAAGGCCGATAAGTACGGTTCCTAGGAATCCACAAACTCCGTGAACGGAAATGGCACCTACTGGGTCGTCAATCTTAAGTTTTTTATCGATAAATTCAATGGAGATTACCACTACGATACCGCATAGCAAACCAATAGCAAGGGCTCCCCAAGCGTTAACAGCACCACATCCGGCGGTAATACCCACCAAACCGGCCAAAGCACCGTTCAATGTCATGGAAATATCCGCTCTACCATATCTAGCCCAGGTAAAGAATAGGGCGCCAATGGCACCAATGGCAGCGGCTAGGTTAGTGTTAATGATAACACTTGTGGCCGCGATGGTATCGTCACCACCCCAAGCCAATTGGGAACCACCGTTAAATCCGAACCATCCTAACCAAAGGATGAATACGCCCAGTGCTCCAAAGGCCATGTTGTGACCTGGTATTGCTTGCGCTTTTCCATCCACATATTTACCAATTCTTGGTCCCACCAAAATGGCGGCAACCAATGCAGCGGCACCACCTACGGCGTGTACTACAGAAGAACCTGCAAAATCTACAAATCCAGCAGTGTTTAACCATGCATCATCATCAAATGGCCAGTACCAGCTACCTGAAATCGGGTAAATTAATGTGGTAAGGACAGCAGAGAAAATCAAATATGTTGAAAATTTGGTCCTTCCTGCAATGGCTCCGGATACAATAGTTGCGGCCGTAGCACAAAATACTGTTTGGAAAAACAGGTTGTACCAATCGTCTGCACTAAAAAAGAAATATCCTTGATCTGATGGACTTGATCTAAAAAATCCTCCGCCTACAAGATCGCTACCATACATGATGGCATAACCTACTGCCCAGAACATAACCGAACCAACGGCTAAGTCCATTACGTTTTTCATAATTATATTACCACTGTTCTTGCTACGGGTAAAACCTATTTCCAATAAGGTAAATCCTGCCTGCATAAAGAATACCAAAATGGCTGCCAGGGTAATCCACAATGCGCCCATGTCACCCGTAATGGCTTCCACGGCTTTATCTATCGCTTCTTGTTCTTGTACAATCATAATCTAAGTTTTTAAGTTTTTTGGCTATAAATGTTAGTTGATTCCGGCGCTTCCACTTTCCTTGGTCCTGATCCTGTAGGCTTCGATCATATCGGAGACGAAAATTTTTCCATCACCTACATTGCCTGTACTGGCTGTGTCCAATAAAACATTCACGGTTTTTTCCAGAAAGTCATCGCTAACTACGATAACCAAATACCTTCGCTGTATATCGCTTGTGCTATATGATATGCCACGATAAACATGTCCTTGTTTCTCATTACCAACTCCAGTTACATCCCAGTAACTAAAGAAGTTTACCTCAATTTGATGCAGCGCTTTTTTGACCTCATCAAATTTGGATTTTCTAATAATTGCCTCGACTTTTTTCATAATTAAGTAGTTAATTGATGAGTCAAATATATATGAATTCAATCGAGACTATAAAAAATAGGAGGGTAGTTGGGGTATTTTTATGGGTATAAGAAAAATACCCCTACAATTTTAGGGGTATTTAATTTTATATTAAGTTTTGTTGGTTATTTGTTGATTTAATATTAAGATTGAATGGGTTAAGGTTAATTTTTATCAATAAAAAGTGCAAAAATTAATGTAAATGTTTAATTTTTAACAAATTTTAACTTTAAAAACGCAATTTGTAACTATTAAATGTGTTTGGCAATCCACAATCCAAAAATAACGGCCAGAATACCGATGCCGACACTGGAAAGCATGTAAATAGCCAAATTGAGTAAATCACCATTCTTTAAAAAAGAGTGCTTCTCAAAAGCAAATGCAGAAAATGTGGTAAACCCACCGCAAAACCCTGTAGCAAGGAAGAGTGTGTTATTATAGGAAAGTATATTACCTTTTGCGGAAAGGCCTAAAAAAAGACCGATTAAAAGACAACCAACCATGTTGACAAAAAAAGTGCCTAAGAAAAAATTTTGGAAAAGTGGGTTAAGTGGTTTGGAAATCATAAAGCGTAGAACGCTTCCCAATCCTCCGCCTAAAAAAACAAGAAAGGCCTGTTTCATGCCCTAAAGGTACAAACTAAACCGCTTCTTTGTATTCGGTTTTTACAACCTCTCGGGGTAAAAGTTTTGTAGTTGAGGTTTCGGAAATCCGTCGAATAGGTTTTGTAAATCTTTCCTTTGCTCCATTGACACTGAAAATCAATAGAATGGCATTAATGACAAGTAAAATAAAAAGAATACTAAAAAATACAGTCATCTAGGTTAGGTACTAAATTAATGTTAAACAAAAGTACGTTTTTTCCTATAAGAACGAAATTGAAGGCCTTCTATTGTTGTGAAAAGAGCGATTTTTGTGGTAACCACAATTTAATCGTTAATTTTTGAGGAAGTGTTTAATTAGAAATAGAATAATTATAAAAGTTACGAAGGAAATCAAAATCCAAATAACACCTTTATAATTTTTACGATGCAGTTTTTTATCTTTCCGATAAGAAAATGAAATAATTACCACAAAAACAATGAAGAACAAGGCTGCAAAAATTATCTGTCCTGTACTGAACATATTTCATATTTTTATGCAAAGCTAAATCAAATAAGTGTAATGGAACGTAAAATAAAAGCCGTGGAGCTCTTCCACAATTCTTTTGGGTTGGGAGTTTCTCATGAGCCCAAAGCCAATCTTGGAGAGGATAAAAACAATCTTCGTTTTAATTTAATGGACGAGGAGAACCGTGAGTATTTGGAAGCAGCCAATAATAATGATTTGGTGGAGGTGGCCGATGCCCTGGGAGATATGCTTTATATTTTGTGCGGAACCATACTTGAGCACGGCATGCAATATAAGATTGAAGAAGTTTTTGAAGAAATTCAGCGTAGCAATATGAGTAAACTTGGCGCTGATGGAAAACCCATTTACCGTGAAGATGGAAAAGTACTGAAGGGACCAAATTATTTTAAACCGGACATACAAAACATTATAGATAAATAAAAAAGGCGCCAACTGGCGCCTTTTCTGGTTTTGCTAGATGACCTCGTGTCGCCACCCAAATTTATCCTCTGTCCGGTTATATTGAATATCCGTGATTCTTTTCTTTAATAATGAAGCATAGCTTTCTTCCAAATCTGGCAGATCGTAATCCTTGCCATGGTAACCAAAACCTGAAATCGGAGAAACCACTGCAGCGGTCCCTGCTCCAAACATTTCTTTCAAAGAACCGTTCTCGGCAGCTTCTACCAATTCATGAACCGATATTTTGCGGACTTCCGTTTTGATGCCTTCATCTTTGGCAATATCCAAAATACTTTTTCGTGTAATCCCATCTAGTATTCGGTCACTTGTTGGCGCTGTCATTAAAGTATCGTTGATTCGAACAAATACATTCATGGCGCCGGCCTCTTCAATAAATTCGTGGGTGTTGTCATCTGTCCAAATGACCTGTTGGTATCCTTTTTCAGCTGCAAGTTGCGTAGGATAAAATTGTCCAGCGTAGTTACCACCGGCTTTCGCATATCCAACACCTCCGTTTGCAGCTCTGGAATAGGTTTCTTCTATCAATACTTTTACCTTTCCAGAGAAGTAAGTCCCAGAAGGCGCACAGGCGATTATAAATTTATATTCGTCCGCAGGAGAGGCATGAAACCCGTTTCCGGAGGCAAATGCAAATGGTCTAATATATAGGGAGCTGCCTGGATTTTGAGGAATCCAATCACTTTCCAATTGAATAAGTGTATTGAGACCTTCCATAAAATAGGATTCTGGTATTTCTGGAATGGCAAGCCTTTGCGCCGATCTGTTGAATCGTTTAAAATTCTCCAAGGGTCTAAAGAGCCATACTTTTCCATTCTCATCCTTGTAGGCTTTCATACCTTCAAAAATAGATTGCCCGTAGTGGAAAATCTTTGCAGAAGGATCTAGCGTAATGGACTGGTAAGGAACCACTTTTGGAGTGGACCATTCACCATTTTTATAATCACAGACCAGCATATGGTCAGAATAAACACTTCCAAAGGAAAGATTATCAAAATCCACATCTTCGATTTTGGAGGATTTAGCTTTCTCCACAGCTATTTTGTTAGCCATTGTTTCCATATCACTTACATTTATAGTGTTAAAATTAGCCATTTATTGTTAGTTTTGGATGTTTCGTCAACCTAAATGTTATACTTAATCTACAATCATTTAAATGTTATCAAAAATGAGAATTTTTAACACTTTTACTGCTGTTTTTTTACTGGGTATTCTGATTGTTTCCTGCAAACAAGAAACTATTCAAGGCGATTATTTTGGAGAAGAATTTGAAGTTTCTGGAAAAGCTTCAAAAACATCCGCCCCTTTTGACCAAATTTCCGGCAAGGATTCTTTGCAGACCCAAATTGTGGGTGAAATCAAGGAAGTTTGTCAGTCCAAAGGTTGCTGGATGAAGGTACAATTGGAATCCAACGATGAGGTTTTTGTTCGTTTTAAGGATTATGGATTCTTTGTTCCCAAAGATGCTGCAGGTAAAAAAGTGGTAATGAACGGAGCTGCGTTTTTTGAGGAAATGTCGGTTGATGACCAAAGGCATTATGCCGAGGATGAAGGAGCTTCGGAAGATGAATTGGCCCAAATCACCGCTCCGAAAAAAACCTTAAGGTTCGAAGCAGACGGAGTTTTGATCGCCAGCCAACCTTGAAGCGAAGAATAATTACAACTGGAGATGGTTCCAAGACCATCCAAATAGAGGATTGGGATGAACAATACCATTCCAAACACGGTGCTGTCCAAGAAGCTTATCATGTATTTGTTGAACATGGTCTTCGTTTGTTTAAAAATGAAAGCATAAACCTTTTGGAGATAGGTTTTGGTACTGGATTGAATGCACTGATCACGTTATTGGAGGCCCCAAGGCAACAATTGAGTGTTGATTACGTGGGTGTTGAGGCATTTCCGGTTTCTAAGCAAGAAGTGGATGCATTGGATTATTGTCAACAGTTGGATGCCAATGATCAACAAGAAGTTTTTCAGAGAATGCATAGTTCCCCTTGGGAAGAAACGCTATCAATCACCCCTGATTTTTCACTTTTGAAACAAAAAAAGGACTTTAAGGAGATTGACGAAGAAAACTTGTTCAACCTTATTTATTTTGACGCTTTTGGCGCACGGGTGCAACCTGAGCTTTGGACCGAAGAGATATTTTTTAAAATGTACCAAGCACTCAAAAGGAATGGTGTGTTGGTGACTTATGCGGCTAAAGGTAGTGTGCGCAGGGCCATGCAAGCCGTTGGTTTTGCGGTGGAACGATTGCCGGGACCCCCTGGGAAAAGAGAAATGCTGAGGGCCATAAAAAACTAGGAACTGCTAAGATTCTGTTAAGATTCAGTTCTTTTGAGGTCATAAATTGTTTTAAAGTTTAAACAAATATGTTAAACCTAAATTAAGGTCTGATCAACAGTCGATTAAACCTATAACTTTGTATAAAATGATAGTATGAAGGTGTTGATAACGGGCGCTACGGGATTGGTTGGGCAAGCCATAGTAAAGGTATTGCATCAAAAAGGCATTCCCGTAAATTATTTGACCACGAGCAAAGAAAAGATTACTTCCACAGAAGATTTTCGAGGTTTTTATTGGAATCCTTCTAAAGATGAGATAGACTTGGATTGTTTTGATAATGTTCAGGCTGTTATAAATTTGGCTGGGACCAATATCGCAAAACGCTGGACGCCAGAACATAGAAGAAAAGTGCTTTCCAGTAGAATCAATAGTTTGCAAACCTTGAAAAAAGGATTGGAGCAATCCAAAAACAAGGAGGTCGAATGTCTTATTTCTGCATCTGCCATAGGGATATATCCGAATTCCATTAGTGAATATTATGATGAAAACGAGACAAAAGCCGATGATGGTTTCTTGGGTGAAGTAGTTCAAAAATGGGAATCCGAAGCCGATACTTTTGAAAAATTGAACATTGATGTAGCTAAAATCAGAATTGGATTGGTATTGTCCAAAGAAGGTGGAGCTTTACCAAGAATGGCTATGCCGATTAAAAACTTTGTTGGCGCCCCACTTGGTAGTGGAGAGCAATGGCAATCTTGGATTCATATAGATGATTTGGCACAAATTTTTGTTTTTGCCGTAGAGAACAATCTAAAGGGTATCTATAATGGAGTAGCTCCAAATCCAGTAACCAATACAAAGATGACCAAGGAACTTGCAAAAATTATGGAAAGGCCTTTATGGTTGCCCAATGTACCCGCTTTTCTTCTGAAAACTTTTTTGGGTAAAATGTCCACCCTTGTTTTGGCAAGCCAAAGGGTGAGCAGTAAAAAAATTGAAGAAGAAGGTTTTTCTTTTCAATATGTGAATATTTGCCAGGCACTCAAAAATTTGTATGCCCTTAAGGAAGAGGGTGTGCCTGCATCTGTTGAAGCTTAGGAAATTAGATTTTCATGACGTTTTTAATCAATGAGGACCGCTTAGGCGGTTTTTTTATGTTTTGCGGTGACATTTTGACATTTTTAGACAATTGGCAGTACTTTTGCCATTTCAAATCGGAATAAAACATTAGAACATGAGCAATAAAAGTAAGGTTGAGGAAATGGAAGATGAGCCCAAAAAGGGGCAAACAGAAGAGAGTACTGAGCTGAACGATGAAAATATAGAAGCTAACGACGAAAAAGAAAGCGGGGAAGATATCTCTGAAGAACAGAAGCTTCGTGAAGATTTAGCAAAGGAAAAAGAAAAGTTTCTTAGACTCTTTGCTGAGTTTGAAAACTATAAGCGCAGGACTTCAAAAGAACGCATGGATTTGTTCAAAACCGCAGGACAAGAAGTCATGGTGTCATTACTTCCGGTTATGGATGATTTTGATCGTGCGTTAAAAGAGCTTTCCAAATCTGAGGATAAGGAAATGTTCAAGGGCGTAGAGCTTATCAGTAACAAGTTCAAGGAAACCTTGAAGAACAAAGGTTTGGAACAAGTTGAGGTTGAACCAGGTGATACATTTGATGCCGAGGTACACGATGCGATTACCCAGATACCTGCTCCGGACAAAAAAATGAAAGGGAAAATTATTGATGTGGTAGAAAAAGGATTCAAACTTGGAGACCGCATTATAAGACATCCAAAAGTTGTTGTCGGAAACTAAAACTGTATGAAGGAGGATTATTACGAAATATTGGGAGTCTCTAAAGGAGCTTCAGCCGCAGAAATAAAAAAGGCTTATAGAAAAAAGGCCATCGAATTCCATCCGGATAAAAACCCCGGTGATGCTAAGGCAGAGGAGATGTTCAAAAAATCTGCCGAGGCCTACGAGGTGTTGGGAAATCCCGACAAAAAAGCAAAATATGACCAATTTGGCCACGCAGCTTTCGATGGAAGTGGTGGTTTTGGCGGTGGAGGTATGAACATGGACGATATCTTCAGTCAATTCGGTGATATTTTTGGTGGTGCCTTTGGCGGCGGCGGTGGATTCAGTGGATTTGGCGGATTTGGCGGCGGACAGCGCAGGGCCAAAGGAAGCAATCTTCGCATCCGTGTTAAGCTAACGCTGGAAGAAGTAGCGAATGGTGTTGAAAAGAAGGTCAAGGTAAGACGTAAGCTGCAAGCCGATGGAGTTACTTATAAAACTTGTCCTACATGTAACGGCACCGGGCAAATCACAAAAATCACCAACACTATTTTAGGTAGGATGCAAACCGCAACTACCTGCACAACTTGTGGAGGAGCAGGACAGGCCATAGATAAAAAACCTGCTGGTGCCGATGCTCAAGGGCTTAAGGTCGAAGAGGAGACCGTGACCATAAAAATACCGCCAGGTGTAGAAGATGGTATGCAGCTAAAAGTAACAAGCAAAGGTAATGATGCCCCTGGTAATGGTATTGCAGGAGATTTGCTGGTGGCCATTGAAACCCTTGAACATGATACCTTAAAGCGTGAGGGGGATAATTTACATTATGATTTATACATAAGTATGCCCGAGGCTGTTTTGGGCAGCTCCAAAGAAATTGATGCCATTGGAGGAAAAGTCCGTATAAAACTG
The DNA here is from genome assembly GCA_040285615.1 of Allomuricauda sp. Lineage (GTDB taxonomy): Bacteria > Bacteroidota > Bacteroidia > Flavobacteriales > Flavobacteriaceae > Flagellimonas. The sequence goes on along the minus strand of JAVJRL010000008.1, from coordinate 297,555 downwards.
GAACCAGGTCTTCAGTCCGGGAAGATTTTGAGACTTCGAGGTAAAGGAATCAATAGCCTTAACGGTTATGGTGCGGGAGATTTATTGGTGCATGTGAATGTATGGACACCCAAGAATATCAACAAAGAGCAGAAAGAGTTTTTTGAGCGTATGCAGGACGATGAGAACTTTGTTCCTCGTCCCGAAAAATCGGATAAATCCTTTTTTGAGAAGGTAAAAGACATGTTCTCTTAAGAATTAAAACCTTCTGTTTAAATAAAAAACGTATATTTGAAACTGATGTTGGGTGACCGATATCTAATTTTCTTTTTCATAGCAATTTTTTTCCCATCCTTGAATTTTTTAAGGGTGGGTTTTTGTTTTTATAGAAAATGCAGGTATTCTGCAAATACATATCTTTGAAAAAACAGTTTACATGGATTATATCCTTGTTGCCAAGAATGTGACCAAAACCTATGGGGACTACACAGCGCTGAGCAACATATCGCTTCAAATTCCAAAGAATTGCATTTACGGACTTTTGGGTCCCAATGGAGCAGGTAAAACCTCATTTATCAGAATCATCAACCAAATTACCCACCAAGACTCAGGCGAAATTTTGCTCAATGGAGAGCCTTTGGCTCCGAAACATATTGCCTCAATAGGATATTTACCGGAGGAAAGGGGGCTTTACAAAAGTATGAAGGTGGGTGAGCAAGCATTGTATTTGGCACAATTAAAGGGATTGTCCAAAATAGAAGCCAAAACCCGGCTCAAATATTGGTTTGATCGCCTTGATATTGGTGATTGGTGGGACAAGAAAATTCAAGAGCTTTCTAAAGGAATGGCGCAGAAGATTCAATTTATCGTTACTGTGCTTCATGAACCAAAATTGCTGATTTTTGATGAGCCATTCAGTGGTTTTGATCCTATAAATGCCAATATAATCAAGGACGAGATTCTTCGGTTGAAGGAAAACGGCACATCCATTATTTTTTCCACGCACCGTATGGAGTCTGTGGAAGAACTTTGTGAATATATAGCCTTGATCCATAAGTCGGAAAAAATACTGGATGGTAAACTATCAGAAATCAAAAAAGCATATAAGAACAATATTTTTAATGTCGGGCTTCAAGTAGGGGAAGATGCTCAGAACTTAATAAAATCCTTAGAGCAAAAATTCAATATTCTTTCTTCGGAAATGGATGAGATGGAACATCAACTGAATTTTAAAGTACAGTTGCCAACATCGCAAACGGGTGGTATTTTAGCCGATCTTTCTAAAATGGCAAACATCAACCGGTTCGAGGAAACTATACCTTCGGCCAATGATATTTTTATACAAACCGTAAATAGCAAGGACAATGGCGAGTAAACTTGGGTTGATCATAAAAAGGGAATATTTGGCCAAGGTTCGCAACCGTTCCTTTATTGTCATGACTATTTTAAGTCCACTTTTGATTGTGGGCATGATTGTACTTATTGCTTATTTGGCCAAGGTTAATGATGATGAGACAAGGGTTGTGTCGGTTTTGAATGAAAGTACCTTCTTTCAAACTGAATTCAATCCGTCCAAGAATATATCCTACGTGCATTTTGATGATTTAACTCTAGAGCAAGCCAAAGATTCAACAAATTCTTTGGAGTATTATGGATTGCTCTATATACCAAATGGAAAAACGTTGGAAGAGGTGGCGAATGCTGCTTACCTTTTTACAAAGGACAACCCGAACACTTCGGTAACCCAAGAACTTGAAAGTTTATTCCAAAAAAAGTTGAGACAGGATCGTTTGCATAAGTTAGGGGTGTCACCGCAACAATTTTCCAATATTGAAAAACCTTTTGAAATCAATCTTTCAACTTTTCAAGGAGAAAAAAGTATGAAAGGTGTCAACGAAATCAAAGCTATCATTGGAGGAGGGTTTGGATATGCGATCATGATGTTCATTATAATTTATGGTGGCTTTGTTATGCGCAGTGTTATCGAAGAAAAAACCAGTAGAATTATAGAAGTGATCATATCGTCGGTGAAACCATTTCAATTGATGCTAGGAAAGATTATTGGTAACTCCTTGGCGGGAATCACGCAATTTTCCATTTGGATTGTTTCTGCATCTGCATTATTGTTTTTGGCCGTTTTGATTTTTGGAATAGACCTGACCGCACTTTCCAACGATTCTGCTATGCCCCCAGGTCCAATGGGAGGGATGTCCCAATTGGGGTCCATGGACAGTGAAATGATGGTGTATGCAAAGGAGATTTATGATATACCTTGGGTTTTGCTGATTGTTTCTTTCTTCATTTATTTTATTCTCGGATATCTTATTTATAGTTCTATTTACGCAGCAATTGGAGCTGCAGTGGATAATGAGACCGATACACAGCAATTTATTTTCCCTATTATCTTACCTTTAATGTTGGCTATTTATGTGGGGTTCTTTTCAGTATTTAGTAATCCACATGGTCCCATTGCAGTCGGTTTTTCTTTGTTTCCGTTGACCTCGCCGATTGTTATGTTGATGCGTTTACCAAGCGGTGTTGGCGAAGGAGGAGTGCCCTTATGGCAATTTTTGTTGTCCATTTTCCTTTTGATGGTTACCTTTTTAGGTATTGTATCGCTGGCAGCTAAAATTTATAGAACCGGTATCTTGATGTATGGTAAAAAGCCTACATACAAAGAATTGATCAAATGGTTGAGATATTAGAATAGTATGCAAGAAGAATCAGAAGACATAAAAGAGATTATAAAAGAAGATGTTTGGGGGTCCATAAAGGGTTTTTTGGATCTTGGGTTCCATATCGGGGAAGGTGAAAAATCGATTCACCTCACCATAGGTTTATTGTTGCTTTTAACAATTACCCTTGTGGCAACAAAATTTATCCTTAAATGGTCGCGTCATATTCTTACTCGGAAAATGCAGCAGGAAGACAAACAGAAGTTTACCAGCGTATTTAAGTTTCTAAATTATGTGATTTACCTGATTGCAGTTTTGGTAACCTTGAGTGCTGCCGGGGTAGACATTACTTTGGTAATTACAGCTTCCGCAGCGCTGTTCGTTGGTTTAGGTCTGGCGTTGCAAGAGTTGTTCAAGGATGTTCTTGGAGGAATTTTTATTATTGTGGATAAATCGCTCCAAGTTGGCGATGTAGTAGAGGTAGATGGTAAAGTAGGTAAGGTGTTTGAAATCAAACTACGTACAACTAGGGCCCTGACCCGCGATGATAAAGTCCTCATTCTTCCCAATCATAAATTTATAAGCGACATTGTTTATAATTATACCCAAAACCATAGAACTACAAGGGAAAAAGTGAGTGTGGGTGTTGCTTATGGAAGTGATGTTGATCTGGTTACGAAAATTTTAGAGGAAATTGCTCATGGACAAAGACTAGTACTGAAAAACCCCAAGCCATTTGTGTTGTTTGAGGATTTTGGAGACTCTGCTTTAACCTTTTCCATTTATTTTTTCACTAATGATACCTTTAGGGATCCTCGGATAAAAAGCGAAATGCGATATAAAATCAACGCGAAGTTCAAGGAGAACAATGTTACTATCCCGTTCCCACAACGCGATATACATATTATTCAGCCAAAACAATAGAAAGACATAAAAACTTCAGTTCACCATATTGCAATTCGAAAGTGGCTCACCTTCATTGTAATACTTTGCGGCTCCAACTTATGGGCACAGAGCACGGATATTTTTAGGGTGGAATACCTCAATATTCCCGAAAATGATACGGGAATCAAAACACAACGCTATAAAGCGCTTTTAAACCTGCCTATAAAACTCAATGAAAAACAAGACTATCTAATAACCGGAATGGAATATAATCGGTTCGATATGGGGTATTCGGCCAATCTACCTTTTGATAAAAGCGAGCTGATTCGGTTTCATGTAATAGATTTAAATGTAGGGCTTATTACCAAATGGAACGAAAATTGGAATTTGGTGACCATCCTTACGCCACGAATGGCATCTAACTTTATAAATGGCTCGGTTGCCGATGATTTTTTTATGAATGCCACTGCCACCCTATGGAAAGAGCGACCGGATGCAGATAAACCATACCGTATTGTAATCGGATTGACCTATAACAGTACTACTGGACTGCCGGTACCTTTGCCATTGGTTAATTATTACCGGAAGTTTCACCCTAATTGGTCATTTACATTTGGGATACCAAAATCTAGTTTGCGGTATTACTTTACCGAAAAGCATTCGTTGGAAATGGCACTATTATTGGACGGATATTTTATAAATCTTCAAAACGATATTCTATTGGAAGATGGTCAAGTGGCTTCAAAGATATCGTTGACATCCTTGTTGGGTACTTTGGTATATCAATACAATATCTCTAAACGGATGTCGCTTTTTGCGATGGTGGGCAGAACCGTAGTCCAAGAGGGAATATTAAGAAATGATGATCAGGGGAAGGTTTATTTGTTGAATGATGAGTCAAATCTTTATATTAGAACAGGTTTCAAAATTGGAATTTTTTAAAAAGTAGCATATGTCTAAAATTTTGGTAATCGAAGATGAATCGGCAATTAGAAGAGTATTGGTCAAAATACTCGCTGAAGAAAACGATAGTTATAATGTGGTAGAGGCCGAGGATGGTCTCGCCGGGATTAATGCTATTAAAAAAGAAGATTTTGACCTAGTGCTATGCGATATAAAAATGCCCAAAATGGATGGGGTGGAAGTTTTGGAGGCTGCCAAGACAATAAAACCAGAAATCCCCTTTATTATGATTTCCGGTCATGGTGATTTGGATACCGCCGTCAATACCATGAGGTTAGGGGCGTACGATTATATTTCCAAACCACCGGATTTAAATCGATTGCTTACCACCGTTCGTAATGCTTTGGACCGAAAGGAGCTTGTCGTTGAGAATAAGGTGCTCAAGAAAAAAATCTCCAAGAATTATGAAATGATCGGGGAAAGCAAGGAAATTGGAGCCATAAAGGATATGATCGAAAAAGTGGCGCCTACAGATGCCAGAGTGTTGATAACTGGCTCCAATGGCACAGGAAAAGAGCTTGTGGCTCACTGGGTGCATCAAAAAAGCCCTCGTTCCTCATCGCCATTTGTTGAGGTGAATTGTGCGGCTATCCCTTCAGAATTGATAGAAAGTGAATTGTTTGGACATGTAAAAGGTGCATTTACATCGGCCGTAAAGGATAGAGCAGGTAAGTTTGAGGCGGCCAACAAAGGAACCATATTTTTGGATGAGATAGGGGATATGAGCTTGTCCGCCCAAGCCAAGGTTTTGCGCGCTTTGCAGGAGAACAAGATTAGCCGGGTTGGTTCCGATAAAGATATTAAGGTGGATGTTCGCGTGCTTGCCGCGACCAATAAGGATTTAAAAAAGGAAATAGAAGAAGGTAAATTCCGGGAAGACCTCTATCATCGCTTAGCTGTAATTTTAATAAAGGTTCCAGCGCTCAATGATAGACGCGATGATATTCCCTTACTGATAGAATATTTCTCAAAAAAAATAGCATCGGAACAAGGAACCGGACAAAAAAGTTTTTCCAAAAAAGCTATCGAATTGCTCAAAAGCTACGATTGGACAGGAAATGTCCGTGAACTCCGTAATGTGGTGGAGCGTTTGATTATATTGGGCAGCAAGGAAGTATCTGAAGAGGATGTGAAGTTATTTGCCAGTAAGTAGGTTAATTGCAATCCTTTAGATTCTGAAGTGCTTCTTCGGTAAGGGTTTTTACACGTTGGTGATATTCCTTTTTATGTTGTGAAAGTTCGGTATTCAACAATATCAAACGAGATTCTTCATAAATATTTGCGATAAATCTACGTGCATCTTTACAATCTACATCCGAAACCACTTTGTCCAATGAAGATTCAAAACCCAATAAGCATTGGTGTACCTGCTTTTTAACGGTAGAACCATGCGTCAATAACATGCCATCCTTAAAATCCACAACATCTGTTGTGTTAAGGACCAAAACGTTACTCCCATATTCGCTGGATGTTTGCTGTTCAAATTCTTTAAGGACATTAATGCCTATAATTGTAGTCTCCAATGCTTTATGTAGATCTATTTTGGATTTTTTAAAAGCACTGGATGTAGTTGCCGATTTTAAGTGTGAAAGGGTATTTTCCAAACTTTCGATTGCACCTTCGCAACCACAGTCCAAAAAATTCTCCCGAGTCTTCTCAATACCATTCAATGCCTTGTAAGCATGATATTTGGACATGTTCAAATCTTTGGCCAGAACAGCTTCTTGGATTTTACTCTTAATATATTCTAAATTTGAGCTTGCATATTGGCAAGCATTGGCTGGAGTAGTAAAGGAAGTCATGAGCAATAGGCCAATCAAGCCAATAGCCAAGACTATTAGTAGGATAATCTGTCTGCTTTTCATAACGCTTTTTAGATTTGGGACGCTGCGTCACTGATTTCCATAAAGTTACATTTTCACTGTTTCCCTAAACAAATAGATCGATTAAATAACCATCTTTGGGTACAAGCGGTCAAAGTATCGATGAAATACACTTTTAAAAACCTAGTTGAAGTAGTAATCAAAAAGAATTATATTCATTCCCATGAAAAATGTCAAAACAGAAGATTATAGGGTAACAGGTAATGTCCAGCTATCCAAAGTGGATACACATGAGGACTTTGGTGCATCTAATAAAGAACTCAAAAAGGAACTTAAAAATATTCGGAAGGACCTGGGGGAATTCCAAGATACGCTCTATGCCCATGGAAAGTACGGAGTATTGGTTTGTTTACAAGGAATTGATACCGCAGGAAAGGATAGTTTAATCCGGGAAGTTTTTAAAGATTTTAATGTTAGGGGAGTGGTGGTGCATAGTTTCAAGGTGCCATCGACCAAGGAAAAAAAGCACGATTACCTTTGGCGTCATTATATTGCTTTACCTGAAAGAGGAAAGTTTTCAGTGTTCAATAGGACACATTATGAAAACGTTTTGGTTACCAAAGTACATCCCGAATATATTTTGGCGGAAAATATTCCTCAAGTAGAAAATGTAAATGATATTGATAATGAGTTTTGGGAAAAACGATACCAACAAATCAATGATTTTGAAAAACACATTGCCGAAAACGGTACCATAATATTTAAATTTTTCCTACATCTTTCCAAGGAGGAACAGCGACAGCGTTTACTTCGGAGAATTAGGTTGAGGCAGAAGAATTGGAAGTTTTCTCCTGGAGACTTGGAGGAAAGAAAGCTTTGGCATAAATACGAAGCCTGTTACGAAGAAGCTCTGAAAAAGACCTCCAAAGACCACGCACCCTGGTTTGTGATTCCAGCGGACAACAAAAAGGCGGCAAGGGTCATTGTGGCATCCATAATGATGGAAGCGTTAAAAAAGTACAAAGATATAGAGGAACCTGAGCTGGACGACGAAATAAAAGCTAATTTAGAAACCTTTAAACAAGAACTGGAAAAAGAAACCACATGAGAACCGTCCTACTTTTGGCCTTTTTGTTGGTCAGCACCCCTTTTTTTTCTCAGACCGAGGATGAAAAACAGATTAAAGCGATTTATGATGAAGCCTTAACTAATGGCAAAGCCTATGATTGGCTTAATTATCTGTCCAATCAAATTGGAGGACGTCTCTCGGGGTCTGTGCAAGCGCAACAAGCCGTTGAGTATACTAAGGCACAACTGGATTCTTTGGGATTGGACAAGGTTTGGCTTCAGCCGGTTATGGTGCCTAAATGGGTTAGGGGTATACCGGAATTCGCCTATTTTGAGACCAAACCCGGGTTAACAACCAATGTGCCTATCTGTGCTCTTGGAGGTTCTGTGGCAACTCCTGATGGTGGATTAAAAACCAATGTTGTTGAAGTTAAAGGAATTGAAGACCTTGAAAAATTGGGAAGGGATAAAATTGCAGGCAAAATTGTTTTTTACAATCGACCCATGGACCCAACATTGATCAATACTTTTTCAGCGTACTCAGGTTGTGTGGACCAGCGTTATTCCGGTGCTGCCGAAGCGGCAAAATATGGCGCCTTGGGTGTTATTGTACGTTCCATGAACCTTCGCTTGGATGATTATCCCCATACTGGCTCCATGGGATATGGAGATACACCTGTAAACCAAAGGATACCAGCCGCTGCCATTAGCACAAATGGAGCTGAGCTGCTTAGTACTACCCTTAAATTAAACCCTGATGCCAAGTTTTACTTCAAACAAAACTGCAAACAGTTGGAAGATGTGCAGTCCTACAATGTAATCGGAGAAATTACAGGAAGCACCTATCCCAACGAAATCATGGTTGTGGGCGGACACTTGGATTCCTGGGATTTGGGAGATGGTTCCCATGATGATGGAGCTGGTTGTGTGCAGAGCATGGATGTTTTAAGGTTGCTTAAAGAAACAGGATATAAGCCAAAGCGCACCTTACGAGTGGTTCTGTTTATGAATGAAGAAAACGGAATGAGAGGTGGTAATAAGTATGCCGAGGTCGCTAGAAATAAGAATGAAGAGCATGTATTTGCTTTGGAAAGTGATTCAGGAGGATTTACCCCTCGCGGTTTCTCTATTGATGCTAGTACAGAAAATGTAAAACAGATTCAAGGATGGCGTGATTTATTTGAGCCTTATTTGATTCATATGTTTTACGAAGGTGGAAGTGGAGCCGATATTGGTCCATTGAAAGAAGATGGGATGGTATTGGCCGGATTGCGACCTGATACACAACGTTATTTTGATCATCACCATGCTGAAAACGATACTTTTGAGCATGTGAACAAAAGGGAACTGGAGTTGGGAGCGGCCACCATGGCAAGTTTGGTCTATCTTATTGATAAGTATGGAACCATCCCGACCAAAAAAATTAAAGGGTAAATAAGGCGCATCAAAATAAAATTAAGCCTTGCTTGCTTTTCTCATTCGCTTAGGACCATACCAGAGCCAAAACCCTGTAATGGTAAAAATCAAAAGGGAAACACCCATTATTGTGGTATAGATTAGTTTAATAGAGCCATCAGTTCCAAAATAATCATCGACGATAGATCCATCGTGCACATTTTCCAGAAAATCCGATCTTCTTTGGCCAATGGAGAGCACCCCACCAGTTGCACCGTCCAGTTGCACTTCATAAAAGGAATCCACGAAAATAAACTTAACGGACCCTTTTTCTTTTCTTAGGTCGATTCGGTCAATCTCGAGGGAGAGTTCAGGAGATACTTTATTGTGCAGGGTGTTACAGGCAATCGTATGAAGACTATCGATAGGAAGCCACTCTTTTAACTCAGCTGTGGTTCCCTGCTGTGTTTTTGGGAGAATATATCCATTAGAGTTCTTTTTCCAGCCTAGAATGAGACCGGATACGGATATGAAAAAGAAAAATATAAATAATAATGCCCCTGTGGTTCTGTGTACTTTTCGAAATATGCGTAATACTTTGGCCTGCTTCTTCCTTTTGCCCATTCCTGCCTGTTAAAAATCCTAAAGATCATTAAAATTTATGGAAGGGTACTAGGCATTTACTCTTGAATTTTAAGAGCATGTTCGTATTTAACATAAATTTTAGAATGTGAAAGCTGGGCGGTTATCGGAACTTCCCAAACCCTGATCAACTTCCTGCTAAAGCAGTTCCGAAAACACCAACGGCCAATTCGGCCCAAACAAGAAGAAACAAAATCACTATGGCTACGATTGCAATAATTTTATTATTGAAAGATTTTGCTTTTCGAGCTGCAAAATCAATGGAAAAACCCAGAGCCAATAATAATCCTCCGGCTACCAGAAAATCAAATAAAGACCAGTTTACTTCAGATGAGAATTGCATGGCCGTAAATGGAATCGAAAGCAATACCAATATAGAGGATACAATTATAACTTGTCTTTTACTGATGGTCATGGTAAAATATATTTATACAACTAAATTACTCTATAAATGGCTGTGTTGAAAATGTTTAAGAAAAAAAATGACCTTCACCATCGTTTTCTTTTCACTTTTTAATTGGAAAAATCCGAATACTTTTTTGTTAGTGGGGGTCTACCTTTTAAATGATTATCGATTACATAATATTCGTATCCCGATATTCGTTTTGCTTTTTTCTCCTTTTCGATAAGCTCTCGTACTTGCTTCCAATAATTTTTCGGCGCATGACGCAATATCAGTACTGTTCGGAATTTTTCATCACATCCCAAACTTTTTCTAGTGACCCATCCTTATTCTTTTACAATATTAATGAGTTCCTTGGTGTTGGCGGCATCAATTCGTTTTTGTTTTTTGGCAAAGGATTTATTCTCTACCATTTTAGGTGTAAGGTGTCGGGACAATAGTTTAAAGGCCAAATTCTTCAGGTTGCCCTGTTCCAGTTCGGGAAGAAGTTCAAAAGTTTGCTTGGTATATCCTTTGGCCTTTATCAAAGAATCCAAAACCAACGGGTATACTTCCGAGGGTTTTTCAATGGGACCTCTATACTTTTGGTCGGAGATTGCCATTGCTTGAAGTTTTTCACAAAGCGAAGGATTGCCATAATTGTTTTCAGGATCCAGATTTGCAGTTTGAAGCAATACTATTGATATGAGGAAAAGATGGATTTTCACAGAATGGAGTGTTGCGGGATGATGATTTTAATACCAGGTCACATCCAATTTTTGTAGCTCAGTATCCAAATCTTTGAGCGATTCTGAATCAATAATCTTGGTGTTGATGACTAATTCTTTTTTGTCCGTTTTTAGAATATAGTCCCCTGCAAATTTTCTGATGCGCTGCACTTCGTCCAGTTTTAGTTTCTTCCCGAAAGGCGAATTTACCTTAATCCATCCATCGGCAATGGTCAAATATTTATTGTTTCTCTGGTACACATAAAAAGCAAAATATATTAAGGAAAATAATCCCAAACCATAATCGGACCTGCGGATTTCTTCCGATGTGAAGTAGACAACAAGGAACCATACCATCCACATTAATCCCAAGGCTAGGTTAATGTTCAATTGTCGATTTCTGTATTTTATTTTCATGGTTTTAATGGATAAGCGCTACATAAAAATAATAAAGAGATTGCTATTGTGCACTAATTACCTTTTCAAACCATTAAATCATCAATATTATTGCAGGTAAGCTGTTGAACATTGGCTGTTATTTTTTCAATATCCCAGTTCCACCATTGCAGCTCTAAAAGTTTTGCTATGGTTTCATCCGGAAAACGTTTTTTGATTTCCTTTGCGGGATTGCCTCCTACAATAGAGTAGGGCGCCACATCTTTTATAACAGTGGAGTTTGTTGCGATAATGGCGCCGTCCCCAATGGTAACACCGGCCATAATGGTTGCATTGTAGCCAATCCAAACATCGTTACCTATGGTAATGTTGCCTTTTTGGGGATAGGTTTTTCCCTCCATTGCTTTTTCCCAGCCGTTTTCAAATATGGAGAACGGATAGGTGGATAAGCTATCCGTCAGGTGGTTGGCACCGTTCATAATAAACTTAACGTCGGAGGCAATCATACAAAACTTGCCTATAACCAGTTTGTCACCAACAAAGTCGAAAAGGTATTTTACGTTCTTTTCAAAATTTTCAACATTGTCAAAATCATCATAGTATGTGTAATCCCCGACAATAATGTTGGGGTTTTTAACGATGTTTTTAAGGAAACAGAGTCTGTTGTAATGTTCCAATGGGAATTTTTCGTCTTTATTAGGTCCTGTCATTTAGTTTAAAATTTTATTGCATCAAATTACCCTCAACACTATTCGGAAAGATATTACACATTAACTCCGAAAAGATAGCCCACGAGTGCAGATAATCCCATTGCAATTGTTCCCCAAATGGTTATTCGGATAATAGCTTTTCCAATATTTGAGCCACCCGTCTTTGCAGAGGTTGCACCTAAAATAATTAGAAAAAGTATGGTAAATCCATAGAGCCAATATTCCATTCCTTTTACTGGGGTAAAAAGCACAACCAATAACGGTAGTAGTCCACCTACGGTGAATGCTGCTCCGGATGCCAAGGCTGCTTGAATCGGATTTGCTTTACTCATTTCATTAATGCCCAGCTCATCTCGCATGTGGGTCCCCAAGGCATCGGCAGCGGTTAATTCCTTGGCTACCTGTATAGCGGTTTCATGTTTTAGTCCTCTTTGCTCATAGATTTGCGTCAGAATATTTAATTCTTCCTCTGGCATTTCTTCCAGTTCTTTCTTTTCTCGTTCAATATCGGCCTTTTCAATATCGGTTTGAGAACTAACAGAAACATATTCACCGGCAGCCATTGATAATGCTCCTGCCACAAGTCCTGCCACAGTTGCAAGAACTATGGGTTCTTTTGTTGTACTTGCAGCGGCTACTCCAATTGCAAGACTCGAAATTGAGATAATACCGTCGTTGGCACCAAGAACGGCCGCTCTTAGCCAATTGCTCCGGTGGATGTAATGGGGGTCTAAGTAATTATCTATTGTAATTTTGTTCTTTTCCATTCGTTCTTCTGATTTAAAATAAATTGTCAAGACTACTTTGGTTCATTTAATTGCCATTTATGGTCACCTTTAACTTCAGATTACGCGTTTTAAGTTACTATTTTGCTATACATCCAACAAAAGCTTTGGTTTTATCCTATGTTTCAACAAACCAAATCCAAGATTAAAGCTTGTTTCAAAATGCAGGATAAACTCAACTCCATTAATCTTTAGTATAATGTACAGCTCTGCTGGCTGTAAGACCATAGTTATCTTGTAATAATTTTGCTGTCAATATGGATTTTTTTTGTTAGCGTTTTTTCGTAGGTGGGTAAATGGAGATATAGGTTTATGATTTTGGTCTTGAATTTAATTAGGCACATATACTCTTGATCCTCAAAAGCCTTTCTGTTCTTATTAAAGAACAATTTATATTCGTTAAACGGCATATCCTTGATTTTAACGTCAAAAAACTGTGATGGCAAAACCGTTTTACTTGATGGTGACGAGTAGGATAAAGAACCAACTTCAGCATTACCATTTGTCTCTAACAAATTTAAATCCATTTCCATTTCATCTTTGGCAGTGACGATATGAAAATTATTGTTGGTTAAATTACTGTACTCCAATTTTTGCAAAAGCTCTTTATCGCCTTTCAATACAATATAATTCTCTTTATACTCAAGGATTTTTATTGTTTTATCTTCGATTCTAATCAACGAGTCTCCTTTTTCTTTGTTTATTCTGTAATTTTTATAACCTGTCAAAAATTTAAACTGTAAGTCGATATACCCTTTGATCGAGCCAAATCCGAGGTTTTGATTTTTGGGTTTTCGTGAATCTTACGAATCGCATCAAATAAAAAGGGATGCCCAAATCCGATTCGTTTTTCTGTCAGATAAGAAAGTTACGTTATGGATGGTTTTATCAGATGTGTTTTTGATTTCAACAATTATTCCGTTTTCACCAAAATGGCAGGAACTTAAAGTCAGAAATAATATTATAGAAATTAGTTTTTTCATATTATGCAGAATGGTCTCGGCTATGATTTCGTTGCGTGTTTCAGCAACTAAATCAGCAAATACAAGCCAAATAGAAAATCCTCATGGATTTTTGTAAGCAAGCTTGTACTAGCAATGAATTATACATGTTGTTTTCTGGCGTTTATTTTTTCATTTTTTTCAATTCTTTTACCATTTGAAGTATTTTATTTTTGATAATTATATTATCAATATCATTAGAAAGTATTTTTACTAATTGTTCATTATAATCAATAAGGCTATTATTTTTTGCAACTAATTTTTCAAATATTTCTACCCCTTCTACTCCTTTTTTATTGATAAGATAATGGAGATAATCATAGCTATTAAATTGAAATTTTGATTTATTTACAGCAAGGCTTCTCTTATCTAACTTTTCAATATCTTCTTCGTCTGTAAAGGGCTCAATGAGCAATGGGTTTAGAGTTTTGAAATAGATTACTGCATCAATACTTTCTTTATATTTTAGTTCAAAATTTTTTAAAACAAGCTTTTCGCTTAAATTAGTATTACCTACATTCTTTATTACTGGTACTTCTCCTATTGTGTTATCTATTTCTACTCTTATAATAAATATTTTCTTATCAAGTCTCGATTCTAAGATATCTACTAGACTTACATAATTAAGAGGTTTTGGGTCGTGACGTAACAAATGTCTTCTTCCCATTATAATAAAAGCATTTCTTTTTTTGTCAATTACTTCGTTCCAGATTGTTTTAGCAAAATGTAAATCTCTTCTACCTAAAAATGGCCAAAAATCTGATGGTGTTTTTATGGCATTCCAATTAACAGGAGGGTCTGCTGCTATAACCCTAAATTGCTTGTCTTTTGGTAAGTTTAAATTCACTTCACGAATATGTTTTATGAGAATTTCTATAGAAGTAGAATTTCCAATTTGCAAGAGAGAGTTCGTAGCACTAAACCATACATTTCGAACTTCCTCAAAAGGGACATTTAGTCCACTAACATATCTATCAAGTACTTCTTGATAGAATGAGTTACCTAATTCTAGCACAATATCATCTACTTTTTCCTGAAAGGAGATATCATTGATTAAGGTTTTGTAGTATTCTGTAAGTTCAATTTGGTCGTGCCTTTCACCAAAAGCTACAATACTTGTAGAATTGTAAGCTTCTACTATTCTTGCAATAGAGCCTTCTTTTTGTGAAAATGAAAATTTGCTAATTGAAAATAATGTTAAGGCTATTAATACTTTTCTCACGATGTTTATATTATTTGTCAGTAAGAAACGCAGTAGAGAAGAAACTGAAAATAAAAATAGACCAAACCGACCTTCAAGTAGACCAAATAGAACAATAATCGACTAAATAGAGAATATTTTTTTTATTGATTCTTTGTAAGCAGCACCAATAGGAATATCATTTCCGTTAATTTCTATTCTATTCCCTTTTAACTTTTCTATATACATCCTATTAACAATGTACGATTTTTGAACCCTTAAAAACATTTCATTATCTAATTCACCTTCTAGGCTAATTAGAGTTCTTTTAGTAATATGCACCCCCTTTTTGGAATACACTTTTACGTAATCTTTAAGTCCTTCAAAATAAAATATATCAATAATTGGAATTTGAATAATTTCTTTATTCGATTTGATGAACAATACTTTTTTATCTAATTCCTTCTTTGAAGATTTAGATTCCTGAATGGATACTTTGTTTATTAACTCATGAAAAAGAAAGAAAATTAAGTAACTCTTGAATAGAGAAGAATATTGTTTGAAAAAATCGCTTCCTTCATACGTTATTACTGTTAATGAATAATCAAACGAAGACGCACAGAATTTCCATAATAATCTTTCAATTAAAATTTTTAGAACACAGGTTGCAATTGCTAGTACGACCAAATAACCTAAATAAAATATTGAAAATTTAAAACGTTTTTTTACAATCTGAATGTGGACTAAAAGCGCTATAAGAAGGGCAATAAAATGGTAGAAAAAAACTGAGCCAAAGATTATAGGGTTAGAATTTCTAGGACCATCAATTAATATCCATAAAAGCAAATAAGATATTAATGCAACATAATCTAATTTTTTCATCACTTTACTATTCTCTTGAAATGATTTTTTTAATGACACTCAACGTTTTATGTATGAATAGTGGCAGATTGCGTGGTAGTTTCCTGTCAATCCGCTAAGCAGTTTGTGCAAGCTACAAACCTTGATATTTGACTTTCCCAGCCATTACTTATACATGGTGTTATGCACTTAATAGTTTGCAAATTCTATTAACAATGCATTCGCTTTTTGGTAATTAGGTCCGAAATTATTTTCCAAGATCCATTATCGTTTATAAGATGTAAATAATGAATTTGATCTCGGAACATAAGTCTGGCAATTGCAGTCTTATCATCCCTCACTTCATAGATGGATATTTCTCTATTTCTAACTTCTCTTGGGGTTTTTGAACCGGTTCCGGTTTCGATTAATTTCAACAAGTTTAATTCCTTGACTACATTGGCATTATCTGTTTTCAGGTAGGTTTTACTCTTATGGTAAATTAATGACTCAGCTTTTTGAATGTCTCCTTTGTACCAAGCTTCAGAAAGTTGTTGAAGCGTTTGGTGAACTTTTTCTTTAGATTCGTCATAAGCTAGTTCAACTGTTCTAGTTTCTTGTATTAATTCTAACGTTTTAGCAAATGCATGGTCAGCTTCTACTTGAATATCAGCTTCAACACCTGTTCCTTGAAAACCTTTGCCTGTTTTGTTATCAAAAGTTCTACCCACTGATATTGATGCTCCATAACCTCCAGGAAGTGCAAAAAACGTATTCATATGACCACCGCCTCCAGTATTTTCACCAACGATAGTTGCTCTATCTGTTACTTGTAAACCAAATGAGAAAGACTCAGCTGCCGAAAAAGTGCGTGAACTCGTCATGATGTATATGGGAGTGTTGCTAAATTCCTCACTTAATTCATTCCGAATTGACCACCTTTCTCTTTCCTCTCTGTTTCCTTTTTCGTCTTTTCTGCCTATTGTAGATACTAAATATGTTGCTTTATTAAAGAAGTATCCACTTAGTGCTTTAACCATATCGGCATCTCCACCTTTACAGTTTCTTAAATCAATAATTACAACATCTACCCCAATAAATGAGGTAAGCAATTGGTGCATATTTTCTAGACCTTTTTCTGATCCATTAAAGCGATTTAATTTAATGAGGCCGATATTTGTTCGCCCATCTCTGTTAATAACTCGGCTTCCGGTTAATGCACTTGCCTCACTTTTACCTTGTACTTTGTGTGCATCATGACTGTTTTCATGTTGGTTGTTGCTATCCGACTCTTCACGTTTGTCATGAGTCCTTTCCTTTTTGTTTTGATGACTTCCCTCGTCCAATCCAAACATTTCTTGAAATTGCTTGAATTTATCAGGGTTGACAACTGCAAGATGCTTATCCATATAGATAGACCAAAGTTCTTGATTAATCGTCTTAATGAATTCATCAGAAGCAATTGCTTCCATTGATTCATTTTTTAAGACGTCCAGTTTAGTGGCCATTTTAAATCCAATGTCCTCAAGAACATATTCTTTTTTTATTAGGCGACTTAATTCTTCTATCATTTCTTTTTGAAGCGTTGGAGATATCTCTTCGCTACCTTGGGCTAATGAGGAAAAGTTAATTAGTAGAGCGCAAATTATTGTAAGGAGAGCGTGCGTAGTTTTCATATGTCGATTTTTGTTTTAATTCTTTATTGCGCATTTAAGCACCGGATTGAGCAAATAAATCACAGATAGAAAGTCCGCGAGGATTTTCGTAAGTAGGCTAATACAAGCAATTAATTTTATACGGTGTTAGCACTTGTTTTTTTGTTTAATACTTTAATTCCAAGTGTTATTAAGATTACTATTAATGCAATAAAAAATATACTTGTTGAAATGCTTTTTATAACTGAAAATATATTAGTTGTATAAACTGCGGTCCCTTTCAATTCGGGATAGTTTTTAAGCATTGTGATAATTCCGATATTTTCCAAATAATCTGCAATTCCGGCAATTATCGGTATTAGGCAGAGATAAATATATGGGGAATTTAATTTGTTCAATTTTTTCAAAAAATATCCCAAAAGCAGGCAATAAGAAAGTCCGAATAGCAGTGGATAAATCATATCAACAGGTATTTGGTTGGTTAGATATGTCAAACGTCCATTTTCTCCAAGCGAAGTGAATAATTCACTTACATAATTCAAATCATATCCTGTGGGCATCATATCCAATAATTTCATTCCGTTAGAGAATTCCATTGTTTTGGGAATTGTAACAGTCAGCATAAAGGTGTAAACAAGATTGGTCAAGATAAAAAGTCCTAAAACCTTTTTGCCTGAAATATTATTTTCTATGAATTTTATTAATCGTTTCATTTTTTTTCTCAAATAAGTGCTAACGGTCTCGGCTATGAGTAGTTGCGTGGGTTAGCACTAAACTTTGCAAGTACACACCAAACTGAAAATCCGCGAGGATTTTCAGAAATAGGCGAGAACCAGCAATTACTTATAGCCATTGTTGTGTGCAGTTTTTTTAAATTGTTATTTCCCTTATTCTGTCCGATAAAAATTGTTCAATCGGTTCCCAATTCCAGTCATTATAAGCGTTTAACAAAGCTATCAAATCTTCGTCGACTAATGGAACTATTAAACCTCTTCCATCTGTATAAGTATCTTTGCACCTTTGAATAAAAAGAGGCATATTATCAATACTTCTACAAACTAGAAAACCAACTTGACCTCTATTTACAGAGAATCTTCCACCTAATTGGTCAAGTTCTGGATTTGCAACGTCTTTAGTATAGTTTTTACATTCTACGAAAATATATGGACAAGGAATATTATGATGTTCTGAAAGTCTTCTAAAAATTCCATCTTGTGATGCATTATCAAATACTAAATCAATTCTTTTTCTACCATCGTGAATTTCTCTTTCTTTTATTGGATTTATGAGGTGTGGATAAAATATTAACTCTAAAATGCCAATAATAATATTATGAAAATCATTCGCTGAAGCTGTTCCTGTTGGAATTGCATTTAATCTCGTAATTAATGATGTAGCTACCGCTCTGAAATTAAATTCCGTAAACTCAATATTCGCTAAAGAGTTAACTTCTAATTCATCTTTGAACTGCTGTAGAATTTCAGGATGTTGTCTAGTGAATCTTCTTAAGAAATCTTTTGATGGTGGATTTATTTCTTTAAGGCTTTTCTTTGTTACATATCTAGTTCCACTTTTGCGTCTTTGCACTAAAGCTGTATTCATTCTAATGTTTTCATTTTGTAAAAAATCAAGAACAAATTGATTGTAATATCTATCAGGAACATAAGCTTTACTGAAAGAAACTATTCCTTTTGGAACTAGTAATAGTTTACGTCCATTTATGACGAGCATTTCTGTATGTTCAGATTCCCATTCTGCTTGTCGACTATTCCAAAAGAAACCTGAATTTACGCCAGCTGAAAGAGGAATGTTATGAAGCCTACATTGATTTTGAGTGTATTCAATTAAGTGCTTTGTAATTATATTAGTTGTCATATCCGAAAGTTTGTCTTTTCCGAAATTGTCAACAAATAAAATATTGTCTTCTATATCTTGGATTAGTCCTGTTTGTATTGCTCTACTTCTTAATAAGCTGTCATAGATTTTGTCTGTATCTCCAGCTCCAACTCCTTTACCTTGAGGATTACCTCTTGACAGTCCTAAACAAGTTGTGTTTGGTTCGTGTAAATGGTCAAATAATTCTTTTGCCTCATTTTCATTTCCTGCTCTTATTAAGTCAATAACTCTTTGGAAAAAATTACGTAAAGTTAAAGTTGCTTGATTTGACCAATTATCAGTCTTTTTACTCAAAAAGAAAGGGTCTAAAAAAAGAGGTGTGTCAGTTGTAAAATCAATATCAACAAAATCTAGTTCCGCTTGAGATTTATTTAGTCCAAAATGTTCACTTATTTTCATCTAATTCGGGTTTTTGTTGAAATTGCACACAACAGTTGTTCAACTAAAATAGTGGATTTTATTTTTTATAACCCTATGTAACCAAGGTATATGATATACTTTTTATTGTAACTTGTAATAACCCAAATTTACTTAGTTATTTTCTACTTATATCTATTGTTATGGAGTACCTGAACAATTTCAAGACCATAATGGAGCTTAAACGTTACAGCTCCAATACCATCGCTACTTATATAGGGTTGCTAAAGACATTTTTCGAATCCAACCATTTAAACAGTCACAAATTAGAGGACGTATCGGAAAAGGAAATAATTCCTATGATGATCGCCCATATAAACGCTCGTAAGTATGGGTATACATCACAAAAACAGATTATTTCCGCATTAAGGCTGTTCTTTATGGAAGTCTTTAGAAAAAAGATGGACTTTCATTCTATTTATCCCACTCAAAAACCACATTCGCTACCCAATATACTTTCACAATCCGAAATCAGGTTGCTTCTCAAAAGTGTAACCAACTTAAAGCATAGAACTATGTTGACTACCATCTATGCATTGGGACTTAGGTCTGGAGAGCTTTTAAGGTTAAAAATTTCACATATTGATAGTGATAGAATGTTGGTATCCATAATAGCTTCTAAAGGAAAAAAGGACCGTATGGTTATGTTGCCACCAAAATTACTGCAATTGCTTCGGGAGTATTTTAAATGTTATCGCCCAATAGAGTATTTATTTGAAGGACGAAACGGAGGAATGTATTCCAGTGCTGGTTTAAACAAAGTATTTGCCATGTCAAAACAGCGAGCAGGTATTATAAAACATGCAACCCTCCATACATTAAGGCATAGTTTCGCTACTCATTTATTGGAGAAGGGAACAGATGTTAGGATTATTCAAAAACTACTGGGCCACAATAATATTGGAACAACCTTGCTCTATACTAAGGTTTCCAATAATGTGATTGGTCAGGTAAGAAGTCCCCTTGAAGATTTATAGTTGATTACCCGTGTACACCATGGTCACAGCTTTTAACCTTAAGCATAAACCCGTATCTTTGCAGCTTTATAAAAATACGAGAATTTAGTTTTCTAATAATCTATTAATCAACATACAATGCAAGACGGAATCTACGCAAAATTCAATACCACCAAAGGTGAGATACTGGTAAAACTTACCCACGATAAAACCCCGGGGACGGTGGGCAACTTTGTTGCGCTGGCCGAGGGCGACATGGAAAATAGTGTAAAACCACAAGGAAAACCATATTACGATGGGTTGAAATTCCACAGGGTAATTGCCGATTTTATGGTCCAAGGAGGGTGCCCTACAGGTACTGGAACCGGAGACCCGGGCTATAAATTTGATGATGAGTTCCACCCCGATTTGGTGCACGATGGCCCCGGAGTGTTGTCCATGGCCAACGCAGGACCGGGAACCAATGGGAGTCAGTTTTTTATCACTCACGTAGCCACGCCATGGTTGGATAACAAACATACCGTTTTTGGCAATGTTGTGGAAGGTCAGGATATAGTGGATGCCATTGCCCAGGGCGACGCCATTGAGACCTTGGAAATTGTAAGGGTAGGCGAAGAGGCAAAAAACTGGAATGCCATAGAGGCTTTCCGTACGTTCGAAGGTGCAAGGGAAAAGCGTATTGCTGAACAAAAAGCCCAGGCAGAGGCCGAAATGGAAAAATTGGCAGCTGGTTTTGACAAGACGGATAGTGGACTGCGTTATAAGATCATTCAAAAAGGAAGCGGTGCCAAAGCTGAAAAAGGTAAAACGGTTTCGGTGCATTACGAAGGTGCATTGGCCAACGGACAAGTTTTTGATTCATCCTACAAAAGAAACCAACCCATAGATTTTGCATTGGGCGTTGGGCAAGTGATCCCAGGATGGGACGAAGGAATAGGCCTTCTGCAAGTGGGCGATAAGGCCCGTTTTGTGATTCCATCGCATTTGGCCTATGGCAGCGCGGGAGCTGGAGGGGTTATTCCTCCTAACGCAACATTGATTTTTGATGTGGAATTGATGAACGTGAAATAGAAAAATTCACCATACGAATTTAAAAAGCTTCCAGAAATGGAGGCTTTTTTATTTGGCCCTGTTTACACTCAAAAGGAGTAAACCAAGGTTAACGGCAAGCAAAACGATTAGAACGCTAAAAAAAGTGGTCATGGTGCAAGTGTTTAATAGGTAACAATCCAACGTTTTAAAACCCTACCTATTGCCCCAGCACAACTATTAATTTACTTTTTGGAACCGTTTACACTCCAAACCAGTAGCAAGGCATTAACGATTAAAAGAAACGAGAGTACTCCAAAAAAGGTGTTCATTTATATGGGTTTAATGATTATGGGGAACTGCGTTTGTTTTTTATTTAGATAATAAAGAGTGAAATGGTTGCGTGGACACACTAAAAAAATGAACAAAAAAAAAGCCCGAGCAACGCTCGGGCTTTATATAAAAAAAAAACTATAACTTAATCCGCAACTTGTACATTAACGGCGTTTAATCCTTTTTTACCTTGTTGTAGTTCGAATTCTACAACGTCACCTTCTCTAATTTCATCGATTAAACCTGAAATGTGTACGAAGTGATCTGTGTTTGAACCATCTTCAGTGATAAAGCCATAGCCCTTAGAATCATTGAAGAATTTTACTGTTCCTTTACTCATAATATAAATTGAAATAATAATTAATTGAGTTGCAAAGGTACGTTTAATTTATTGATAATCAGTTTTTTTATTTTAAAATATAAAATTAAACCGATGGGTCGGGGGTTAAACGCAGATATGGCTTCACTTCTTCCACACCTTTTGTAAAGATTCCTTTGGCCTCTTCCGTAGGTATAGATGGACTTACCACAACTTTTTCCCCATGTTTCCAGTTGGCGGGAGTGGCCACTTTGTGATCGGCTGTTAATTGCAAAGAATCAATAACCCGCAGTAATTCGTAAAAATTACGCCCAGTAGAAGCCGGATACGTCAACGTAAGTTTGATTTTTTTGTCAGGCCCAATAACAAATACGGAGCGTACGGTAAGGGTATCGTCCGCATTGGGGTGTATCATATCATAAAGGTCGGAAACCTTTCTTTCCACATCTGCAATAATGGGAAAATTTACCTCGGTATTCTGGGTTTCGTTAATATCCTTGATCCATTCCATGTGAGATGCAGCGCCA
This sequence comes from Allomuricauda sp., assembly GCA_040285615.1. GTDB lineage: Bacteria > Bacteroidota > Bacteroidia > Flavobacteriales > Flavobacteriaceae > Flagellimonas. Next base: position 274,971 of record JAVJRL010000008.1, on the reverse strand, counting down.
TCCACACTAAGTGCCATCATCTTCACGTTTCTTTTATCGAACTCATCCTTAAATTTGGCGGCCGTACCCAACTCAGTGGTACAAACAGGCGTGAAATCCGCAGGGTGTGAGAATAAGATTCCCCAGCTATCGCCAAGGTATTCATAAAAATTGAGTGTTCCTTCGGAAGTAACCGCTGTAAAATCCGGGGCGGTATCTCCCAATCTTAAAGTTGCCATATATCCTTGATTTTTAGATTTAAAAAATTAGTACTCTACAAAATTACTAGATTATTTGGGTGTAACATTATAAATCAGTTAAAACTGTATTAAAATACGTCTCTTTTCAATAGGGAAAAGTATCGTGCAAAGTTGTTATTTTTGAAGAATGGAAAAGGAAGCTTTTGAACAACTACGTTACCCTATCGGTAAATTTAATATACCCGAATCCATTACAAAAGAAGATTTACAGGAATGGATTGCTATTTTAGAAAATTTGCCGCAACGTTTGAGCGATTTGGTAACGCCGCTCACCGACCAACAATTGGAAACTCCATATCGCCCAGATGGGTGGACGGTTCGTCAAGTGGTGCATCATATTTCGGATAGTCACCATAACAGTTATATCCGCTTTAAATGGGCCTTAACGGAGGACATACCAACCATAAAAGCTTATAATGAAAAGGCCTGGGCCGAATTGTTCGATACCCGAACGGCACCGATTCAAATGTCATTGGACCATTTAAGTGCTATACATACCAAGTTGGTTTATTTGTTGAAAGGACTTTCAGATGAAGATTTACAACGAAGCTTTGTTCATCCTGATGGGAATCAGGAAACGACGTTGAAGGAAAATATTGGTCGCTATGCTTGGCACAGTAACCATCATTATGCCCATATTGAAAATTTGATCCAGCGAAAAGGCTGGTAACCTAAAGCGTTTTGGTCAAAATCCACATGGGTTTTTCGGAAGGTTTGGCATTGGGTAGCACCACTTCGCTCTCCCTTTTGATGACATAACCATTTTTTTGATAGAAATGCACGGGTTTCCCTTTTTGCATGGCATCCAACCAAACAACTTTCTTGTTTAAACCCCTTGCCGTCTCTTCAATAAATTCAAGCAATTGTTTGCCAATACCTTTACCTGAATGTTCCTTGAGCAAATAGATTTTTTCCGCTTTTAATGCATCGGTATCCGAGATTTCATCAATACCACAGTTTTTCACCAGTTTAAGAATACCGACCGTTTTCTCGTTCAAGTTAATCAGGTAATTAACTGCATTTGGGTCCTTTAGTTCACGTTCCACAACCTCTGCGGTAAGTCCATGGGAAATGTAGGGTGTTGGGTCTTCATTCTCCCATAAGTGCAGATAATGTTCACAGTACGATTTTACACCAACGTCCACGTACTTTTCAAGGTTTTTTTCGGTAACGGGTATCAGTATTAGGGTGTTGTTTAGAATAGCAGGGTTCATTATTTGGTTCGCTAGTTGTTTATCCATTTAATGTTGCAGCCCAGACTTGGTTTTTGGTCGGGATCAACTTCCTTGCCATCGAGAACTGTATCTATGGCATTTTTCAAGTCGGTTCCTGAGAGTGGTAACCCATTTCCTGGTCTGGAATCGTCCAGTTGGCCTCGGTACACCAAGGCCATCTCACTGTTAAAAAGGTAGAAATCGGGGGTGCAGGCAGCATCATAGGCTTTGGCCACTTCTTGGGTTTCGTCATACAGGTAGGGGAAGGTGTAGTCTTCTTCCAAGGCCTTTTCTTTCATTAAATGCGGGGCATCTTGTGGATAGTTTTCCACATCGTTACTGGAAATGGCTACGAAGGCAATGCCTTTTTCTTGATACTCCTTCGCCAACTTTGCAATTTGTGGATTTACATGGATCACAAAGGGGCAATGATTACAAATAAACATGATTACCGTACCTTTTTCTCCTTTTATATCGTCCAACGCGACTTTTTCGTCGGAAACGGTATCCAACAGTTCAAAGTCTGGTGCTTTAGTGCCCAAAGGGAGCATATTACTAGGGGTCCTTGCCATGGATATTTAATTTATCAGGATTACTGTTGCTAAGTAAATAACAAAAATAAAAAACGACCTGTAAAATACAGGCCGTTTAACTTTTTAAAGGGTTTAACTTTATTAGATGTCGTCGAAACTTACATCGGTAAAGTTATTGTCGGAAGTGCTTCCATTTTCACTAAAGTCTCCCTCTTCCTTTTTAAAATCTTTTTGGTGGCGTTCGGAGATAACTTCGGTTCCTTTTTCGTCAATAATGTAATCCATCATCTCTTCCATAATCTCACGGAAAGCACTAAAATCTTCTTTATAAAGGTAGATTTTGTGCTTTTTGTAATGGAAAGAACCATCATCATGAGTAAATTTTTTACTTTCTGTGATGGTTAAGTAGTAATCTCCGGCCTTGGTGCTTCTTACATCAAAAAAGTAGGTTCTTCTCCCTGCTCTTAAGACTTTCGAATAAATCTCTTCCTGATCCATGGTATCTTTCTGGCCCATATGGTATAGTGTATTTAGTACTATGTTGAATTATGTTACCAAAAATGTAAAAAAAAAGCTAATTCAGCAACTTTTTTATGATTCTTTACCAGAGAGCTGGTCGATGTAGAGCTCTTTATAATAGCCATCCGTGTTGTTCAATTCTTCGTGGGTACCTTCTTGGATGATTTTTCCGTTGTCGAGAACAATGATTTTGTCCGCATTCTTGGCAGATGATACTCTATGGCTCACTATGAGTGTAGTTTTGCTTTCGGAAACCCTTTTTAAATTGTTGAGTATTTCTTCTTCCGTTTCCGTATCCACGGCAGATAGGCAATCATCAAAAAGATAGATTTTTGGATCTTTTAATAGCGCTCTGGCAATGGAAACTCTTTGTTTTTGACCTCCACTTAGGGTAATGCCACGTTCTCCCAAAACGGTATCGTACTTTTTGGCAAAGCCTTCAATATTTTTATGGACCACCGCTTTTTTGGCCACTTCCACAATCTCATCATGCGTGGCATTTTCGTTGCCAAACCGGATATTGTTTTCGATAGTATCCGAAAATAGGAAAGCATCCTGAGGTACCGCACCAATGGAGCTCCTTAAGCTATCAAGGTTTAGTTGTTGAACGGGAACACCATCAATTAAAACCTCACCAGAGGTGGCATCGTATAATCGGGCCACTAAATCCAATATGGTGGATTTCCCAGATCCGGTCTTACCTAAAATGGCGACAGTCTGTCCAGCCTTTATGGTAAAGGAAACATCTTTTAAAGCGGTTATATCAGTATCTTCATAGGTGAATGTCACATTTTTAAACTCAATACCGCCCTCAATAGGAGTAGGCGTTTTGATCTTGTTTTGGATGGATGGTTCTTCCTTCAAAAATTCATTGATACGCTTTTGCGAAGCCTCCGCTCGTTGTACGATCGAGGTAAGCCAGCCCACAACGGCAACAGGCCATGTAAGCATGTTTACATAAAGAATGAATTCCGCAATAATCCCAATGGTCTCAATTTCCCCATTGATGTATTGCTTTCCGCCAATGTAAATCACAAAAACATTACTGATACCGATCAATAAAATCATTAATGGAAAAAACCATGCATTCACTTTGGCCAAGGCCATGCTCGTATCTTTTCCTTCTTGTGCTAAATCCCGTAACTCAGAATTTACCCTTGGTTCGATGCTGTAAGCTTTGATAACCGAAATTCCAGAAAAGGACTCTTGTGTAAATGTGGAAAGGGTGGACAAATATTCCTGTACCTTGGTGCTCCTACGGTGAATAATCTTACTTATTTGATAAATCAAAACGGATAAAATGGGTAGAGGTAGTAAGGTATATGCGGCCAGTGTCGGTGCTTTTATAAACATCAACGGAATCAAGCACACAAAAAGGGTCAAAGTTTGGATACCGTACATTATAGCAGGACCGCCATACAAACGTACTTGGTTCACATCCTCACTGATTCGATTCATTAAATCACCGATCCTGTTTTTTTTGTAAAAATTAAGGCTGAGCAATTGGTAGTGGTCGAACACCTCATTTTTTAAATCGTACTCGATGTACCGAGATACGTTAATGATGGTCTGACGCATTAAAAAAGTAAAGAGGCCAGAAAGTATCGCCGCTCCAACAATAATTAGAATGTATTGAAGCAATAATCCTTTTGCGTCCGAAAGGGTAATCACATCTGATGTGAAATCCTCTACCGCCTGTATGGATTTGTTCACATACGAAGGCATCACTAAGGAAAAAACACGTGCAATAATGGTGATGATGATCCCCAATAGCAGTTTAAGCCAATATTTTTTAAAGTATTTATTTAGGTGTTTTAGTTCCTTCATACTGGGGAAAGGCGGTTTTTTTAGTGACGTTGTCCGTGGACAATCCCGCAAATATATACCATACCACACAAAGTAAATGTTATAAAACTGATAAGAAAGCAAGTTTGGTAGGTAAGATTCAAATATAAGATTACTTTTGCGGAGTGAAAGCCAAACAATGACTTTAAAAGTTCTTTAAACATGCTTACCCGAAGGCACATCAGAGTAAAAGTAATGCAGTGTATTTATGCATTAGTGCAATCCAAGGACGATTCTTTGCAAAAACAAGAAAAGTTCCTGCGAGTCAGTATAGAAAACATGTATGTTCTATACCTTTTGATTTTAAGCCTCTTGGCCGAACTGCATCGTTTGGCGGAAAAACATGTGAGCCATGCTTCCAAAAAATATGTGGCCACCGAAGAAGACAATTACCCCAATCCTGAAAAGTTTGTAAAAAATCGATTGTTGCTACAATTGGTGAACAACGAAGTCTTAAAAAACGAACTCTCCAAGAGAAAGCTCGATAATTGGTACATGAATGACGAATATGTGAAGATTATTCATAAGGCCGTTATTTCCAGTGATATTTATAAAGCGTATATGTCCAATGGAGAAGACAGTTACACGAACGACCGCAACGTAATCATTCAACTTTTCAAGGAAATTATAGCGCCCAACGAAAAAATATACGATTACTTTGAAGACGATAAGCTTACATGGGTAGATGATTTCCCTATTGTAAATACATTCTTGGTAAAGAGATTGAAGAAAGCCAAACCCGATTCTGGAGACCGTTTCTTTTTGCCATCCCTCCTGAAAGATCAGGAGGATATGGATTTTGCCAACGAACTTTTGACCAAGACTTTGCTCAATGATGCCAAATGGGAGAAAGAAATTGAGGGAAAAACACCCAATTGGGACAACGACCGTATCGCAGAGATAGATTCCATCGTCTTAAAAATGGCCATTTGCGAGTTGCTTAATTTCCCTTCCATACCAGAAAAAGTAACCTTGAACGAATATTTGGAGATTGCCAAAGAGTATTCAACACCCAAAAGCAGCATCTTTATAAATGGGGTTTTGGACAAGTTGGCAAAGGAGTATAAGTCGGATGGAAGGCTTCAAAAAATGGGTAGAGGTTTGCAATAAACAATATTTGCTTAATTTTGGAAAAACAAATTTTAATCATGAAAAGAATAACAACAATTTTTAGTTTGATCATGGTGGTTGCCCTAACCAGCGTATCATGCAAGGACAAAGCATCAAAAAAAATAGTTGCTGACAATGTTGAAACTGCTGTAGACAGAGACGAAGCAGACAAAATGGTTCCTGTAATGGCTTTCGATAAAGTTGAACACGATTTTGGTACTATCCAAAGAGGAACCCCACAAGAAACTGTATTTACATTTACGAATACAGGTAATGCACCTTTGATCATCACCAACGCAAAAAGCAGCTGTGGTTGTACTGTGCCAAACCCTCCCAAAGATCCTATTGCACCAGGAGAAACCGGAGAGTTGTTGGTAAAATTTAATGGGTCTGGACAAAACCAAGTAACAAAAACGATTACCGTAAACGCAAATACTGCCAAGGGTTCCGAAATTTTGAGAATCAAAGCATTTGTTCAAGCACCGGGAACAGTACCAGCAGGTCCTGTTAAATAATTAAAAAACCTAAATGGAAAACCTAGGACAGTTTTTACCACTGATATTGATTTTTGCCGTGGCCTATTTTTTTATGATTCGCCCGCAAGTCAAACGTCAGAAGGATGAGAAAAAATTCGCTTCAGAATTAAAAAAGGGTGATAAAATCATCACCAAGAGTGGTCTTCACGGAAAGATCGTGGAATTGAACGACAAGGATTTCTCCTGTGTCATTGAAACCATGGCCGGTCGTTTAAAGTTTGACCGCTCTGCCATTTCAATGGAAATGAGCAAAAAGATGAATGCCCCCGCTGAAAAGAAGTAAGCGAAAATAACATAGAGTATAATGAAAACGTCCCTTGGAATCCAACTTCCAAGGGACGTTTTTTTGTATCTTATTCAAAATTTGAATAGATATGGGAACAAGAAGACAGTTTGTAAAACGTGGAGGATTATATGTGGCCGGCTTGGGGACATCATTTATGTTTCCCACGGAGTTGTTGGCATCGATACGGAAAACCACCAGCCCCAACGATAAAATACAAGTTGGTCTAATTGGATGTAATGGAATGGGGTTCTCCGATTTGAGTTCCATGCTTCAAAACAGTGAGGTAGAAGTGGTTGCACTCTGTGATGTAGACGAAAATGTGCTTCGACAAAAGACAGCCGAGCTGGAAAAAGGAGGCATCAAAAAACCAAAGTGGTATTCGGATTACCGAAAGCTTCTGGAGGATAAGGATATTGATATTGCCATTATAGGGACGCCAGACCATTGGCACTGCCTTCAACTAACGGATGCCATTGATGCAGGTAAAGATGTCTATTGCGAAAAACCCATTGCTAATTCTGTGGCTGAGAGCGATGCTATGCTCTCCAAAGTAAATGGAAGCGATAGAATGGTGCAGATTGGACAGTGGCAGCGCAGCGAACCTCATTTTGTGGATGCCATCAATTATGTGCATTCCGGCAAATTGGGACAGATCCGTTTGGTAAAAGCATGGGCTTACCAAGGATGGATGCAATCTGTCCCCGTTGTTCCTAATAGTCCTGTACCAGCAGGAGTGAATTATGATATGTGGCTGGGCCCAGCCGAGCAAAGACCATTCAATAAAAATAGGTTTCATTTTAATTTCAGATGGTTTTGGGATTATGCTGGAGGATTGATGACAGACTGGGGCGTTCATTTGATTGATTATGCTTTGTTTGGAATGAAAGCTTCATCCCCTAAATCTGTGATGGCAATGGGCGGTAAATTTGCTTATCCCATTGATGCTGCCGAAACCCCGGACACTTTGCAAACTATTTACGATTTTGGTGAGTTTTCTCTCTTATGGGAACATGCCACGGGAATTGACGGTGGTAATTATGGAAGAAACCATGGTATTGCCTTTATTGGTAACAACGGAACCTTGGTGCTGGATCGTGGTGGTTGGGAAGTAATACCTGAGCACGACCGTCCGCATTGGAGCCAAGATTTGGGACCTAAAATTGAGGCTGTACCCTTACAAGAAGGAGTGGGACAAGGTTTGGGATTACACACTAAGAATTTCTTGGAAGCAGTAAAAGCAAGGGATAAATCCATGCTCAAAGCACCAATCAAAGTAGGTTACGATGCCGCGATGGTAAGCCACCTTGGCAATATTGCCTACAAAACAGGGGAACGCCTGTTCTGGGATGCAGAAAACAGCAAATTTAACCACTCGGATGCAGATGCCTTATTGGCGAAGGAATATCACAATGGATGGGAGTTCCCGAAGATGGGGTAGGTTGTGTTTCCAAAGAAAAGAAAGGTGGTTTTTGGGATTGCACTTATCGTTATAGATATGATTCGTTTTAATGAATTATATCGACCGATAAGTGAAGTTAAAGATTAAAAATTGGAAATTCCACTGTTAATTGATGAATGCTGCTTATAAATTAACGGATTCTTGAACCTACCGATAGGCATCATTCAAACCAACACCCTGCTTGATCATGGGGAGGATTTTCTCGAGCCTACGCAATTTGGTTTTGTCCTGTTTGGCCTCGGCAATGTACTCGCTGAACTCTTTTTGTTTGTAAGGGGTAAACTTTTCAAAAGCAGCCTTTAATTGGGAATCTTTTTTCAATTCAGATTGAAGTAATTCGGGAATAGTGACCTTTTTGGTTTTCTCGGCTTTAACCTCCAATCCCTTTTTTTGGTTTTCCAAGGCTTCTTTCATGTAGGCCAATACAACTTTTTCGTCCACCTCGCTTAAATTTTGGAACTTCCAATGCCGCATCCCTTTGGTTTTGCCCTCTTGGGCATTCTCGAGCATTTTTTTCGGATCTTTTAAAAACACGCCGTTAAAAAACCAAACCCCAAAATGGCTTTTGAACTTGCAGATCCCAAAAACATTTTTGTTATTTAAAGTATATACGGGAATACTCCATTTAAAATCCTCTTTGGCTTCGGTTTTTAGGGCAATTTCCCTTAGGCGAGAAATTCCCTCCATAAACGGATGCTCCTTTTCATAATAAGCCTCTAATTTTTCAGATTTTTCCACAACTACTTGATTTGACTAGCTGTAAGTTCGCAAATTTTTACGATTACCTTTACCGCTTTCTCCATACTTTCCAAAGGAACATACTCGTATTTGCCATGAAAGTTGTGGCCTCCGGCAAAAATATTGGGACAGGGTAGGCCCATAAAACTTAATTGGGAGCCATCCGTTCCTCCTCTAATCGGCTTTATAATAGGTTCAATCTGTAGTGATTTCATGGCCTCTTCGGCAATCTCCACTATATGGTACATGGGTTCAACCTTCTCCCGCATGTTTTTATATTGGTCCTCAATGGTCAAGCTGACGTATTCTCCATGTTTTTTGTTCAGTTTTTCCTTGATGTCGCTCAATAAATCTTTTCTGGCCTGAAAATGGACTGCATCGTGGTCACGAATAATGAGTTCTATCTCCGCTTTTTCAATTTCGCCCTTTATTTTGTGTACATGGAAAAAGCCTTCCCTTCCAGCCGTATGCTCAGGAACTTCGCTAGGGGGTAGGTGGGTCATAAAATCGTTCGCAATGCCTATTGCGTTGACCATTTTGTTTTTGGCATAGCCTGGATGTACACTTTTTCCGGTAATGGTGATTGTGGCCTTGGCCGCATTGAAGTTTTCATATTCCAGTTCGCCCACTTGGCTACCATCCATGGTGTAGGCCCATTCCGCGCCAAACTTTTCCACATCAAACTTATGTGCGCCGCGACCTATTTCTTCATCCGGTGTAAAGGCAATCCGTATTTTACCATGCTTGATCTCTGGGTGGTCGATGAGGTATTCCATCGCGGTGATAATTTCTGCAATACCGGCCTTATCATCCGCACCCAACAAGGTGGTGCCATCCGTAGTAATCAAAGTTTGCCCTTCGTATGCTTTTAAATCTTCAAAATAATCGGGAGAAAGCACTATGTTTTTCAGCTTGTTCAACACAATATCCTTCCCATCGTAATTCTCAATAATTCGAGGCTTCACATTTTTACCGGAAAAATCGGGAGACGTGTCAAAATGGGAAACAAAACCAATGGTGGGCATTTTTTTGTCCAAATTGCTTGGCAAGGTCGCCATTATGTAGGCATTCTCATCAATAGATACTTCTTGCATTCCAATCTGGTGAAGTTCCATCACCAATTTTTTGGCAAGGTCCCATTGCTTTTCTGTACTCGGCGTCGTTTTGGAATAAGGGTCGCTTTGCGTATCGGTTGTCACATATTCCAAAAATCGGGGCAGTAATTTTTCCATGGTCGGTGTAGAGTTTTATCAAAAATAATGCTTATTCAATCGTAATTTTGCAAATCAAAGGCATTAATAAGTATCTTTCGTAAACGATTAACATCAACCTTAATTGAAAGCGGTAGTTTTTTATTTTTTTTTGATATCCGGGTTTTATGGGTTTGCCCAAATGGATTGTATTTTGGGGGTGGGTGGACGAGACAATGAAACCATCATCAAGGTTTTTGAATTGACCGAGCAGCAGCAGGAAAACCTGAAAAATTGGAGTGCCGAACTCAAAATTCGAAACGATATTTTAAAAGATCAGGCAAAATATCTAATGAAAAGGAACGAAGAAAGTTCGCCAGAGGAATTGCTGGCTGTTTCTAAAGAGTATGGTTCCATAATGGATAGTATGAAACAAAATGTACGAATGATTGACAAACGATTGCTTGCAAGTTTCAAAAAAGCCCAATATGAACGATATATAAAATTGTGTAATCAATTGGCCTTGCGTCCTATCCACATTAATAAGTCTGTTGACGAAAATTAAACGATTTGTTAAGAACTGTTTTCAGAGTTGTTATTTTTGTCAAAAATTCATTTTGAATGTATAAAATACTCATTCGCCCGGTACTTTTCTTATTTGATCCAGAAGCCGTGCACCACTTTTCTTTTTGGGCCATTAAGTTTTTTTCAAGATTGGGATTAAGCGGTCTTTTTAGGGGAGTATTCACGGTGAACAATCCAAAACTGGAGCGAGAGGTTTTTGGTGTGAAGTTCAAAAATCCTGTTGGACTTGCCGCAGGTTTTGATAAAGATGCCAAGCTTTACAACGAATTCTCGGATTTTGGTTTCGGTTTTGTGGAAATAGGTACGGTAACACCAAAGCCCCAACCGGGAAATCCCAAAAAACGACTGTTCCGATTAAAGCAGGACAAGGGTATTATAAACCGGATGGGTTTTAATAACAAAGGTGTTTTTGAGGCTGTTGAACAGTTAAAGAAAAAACATCGTGTTATTATCGGGGGGAATATTGGTAAGAACAAGGTGACGCCTAACAAGGATGCCATCAAGGATTATCTGATTTGTTTTGAGGCACTCTTTGAGTATGTGGATTATTTTGTAGTAAATGTGAGTTCACCCAATACACCGGGACTTCGAGAACTTCAGGATAAGGAACCTTTGACCAAATTGCTGAAAAAGTTGAAAAGTCAGAATAAAAAACTGTCCAAGAATTCAAAAGGGAAGGAGAAGCCTATTTTGTTGAAAATAGCTCCTGATTTAACAGATGATCAATTGCTGGATATTATTGAGATTGTTGCTGATACGAATATTGATGGAGTAATCGCAACCAATACCACCATAGAAAGAAAAGGCCTAAAGTCACATTTGATTTTATCTGAAGAGAAAGGTGGTCTCAGCGGAAAACCGTTAACGAACAGAAGTACCGAGGTAATTCGCTTTTTAGCTGAAAATAGTAAAAAGGCCTTTCCGATTATTGGGGTTGGTGGAATTCATTCACCTGAGGATGCTCTGGAAAAATTAGATGCGGGAGCGGATTTGGTACAACTCTACACCGGGTTTATTTATGAGGGCCCTGGACTTATTAAAAAAATCAACCAGGCCATTTTGGAAAAAATGGACTAATCATATGCACAGTCTGCTCTTATTTTTGGAAACCGTCAATTATCCCATTTTGATTGGTTTTTTTATATCCTCACTTGCCCTGGCGATTTCGCCGGGTCCTGATAATATTTTTGTACTTACACAAAGTATCAGCAATGGTACAAAATATGGTTTGGCCACAGTTTTTGGTTTGGTTTCTGGCTGTTTGGTACATACAACCCTGCTCGCATTTGGGGTTTCGGAAATAATCAAGCGGAGCGACACGTTATTTTTTGCGATCAAGCTTTTTGGAGCCATGTATCTTTTATATTTGGCGTATCAGGTATATCGTAGTGATGCTTCGATACTTTTGGATAAGGAGAACAAACCGACAAAAACACCAAAGAGGCTTTTTTGGACGGGCTTTACCATGAATGTGCTCAACCCCAAGGTCACGATCTTCTTTTTGGCTTTTTTCCCCGGTTTTTTGTTCAGTGAGGAACTCAATACCGTAATTCAATTCTACATTTTAGGCTTACTTTTTATGCTTTCCGCCCTTATCGTTTTTGGGGCAATTGCACTACTTGCCGGAAAGATTTCCAAATATCTGACCAGTCATAAAAAAGCAGGAGTTTATTTAAAATGGGTGCAAATTGTTGTTTTTGTAGGGATTGCCGTTTATCTATTTCTATCGGATAAATAAGTACTATTTTTACGAACGCCAATGTCAAAAGTAAAACTCATAGAATGTCCTAGGGACGCCATGCAAGGGATAAAAACTTTTATCCCGACCGCTGAAAAGGTAAAATATATCCAAGCCTTGTTGGGTTGTGGTTTTGATACGATTGACTTTGGTAGTTTTGTATCGCCAAAGGCCATTCCCCAGATGCAAGATACAGCGGAGGTTTTGGCGCGTTTGGATTTATCCCGAACCCAAAGTAAACTTTTGGCCATTGTGGCCAATGTTCGCGGCGCACAAGATGCCTGCAAGTACGAGGCGATCGATTATTTGGGTTTTCCTTTTTCCATTTCCGAAAACTTTCAAATGCGGAACACACATAAGACCATTGATCAATCCGTAGAGACCCTCAAGGGTATTTTGGAATTGGCCGATGCGCATGGCAAGGAAGTGGTCACATACATTTCCATGGGATTTGGAAATCCTTATGGAGACCCTTGGGATGTGGAAATCGTAGGAGAGTGGACCGAAAAGTTGGCCGAAATGGGAACTAGAATTTTATCGCTTTCAGATACTATTGGAAGCTCCACCCCAGAAGTAATAGCGTATTTGTTCTCCAACCTTATTCCAAAGTATCCCGAAATTGAATTTGGTGCTCATTTGCATACAACTCCATCTAAATGGCATGAAAAAGTGGATGCTGCCTATAAGGCAGGTTGTCGCCGTTTTGATGGTGCCGTGCAAGGTTTTGGTGGTTGCCCTATGGCCAAGGACGAACTAACCGGAAATATGCCCACCGAGAAAATGCTTTCCTATTTTACTACAGAAAAAGCGGATACTGGAGTCAATTGGTTGGTTTTTGAGGCGGCATTCAATAAGGCTACCGAACTGTTCTCAGTTTATCATTAAAAAAGGCACCCCAAAAAGAGTGCCTTTATTTTGTTTCGTCGGAATCAAAAATCAATATCTAAGTTCAATTCCAGCGTAGATACCAAATGGATGGCCAGGTCGTAAGCCTGCAGGGACCCTTGCAACGGCATATTTTTCGTCCAATAAATTGATGGCATTGGCGGTGACCGCCAAGTGATCGTTGAATCTGTATCTTCCACCAAGGTCGAGAATGAAGTTGGAACTTACTTTTTCACTGGCGGGTATTGGCCCACTTCCTGCCCTAGTTCTAAAAGCGCCATTGTACCTGCCGCTAAGATTTATTTCAAAATTTTCATGCTCTAACGATAGGGCGGCATTGAACTGATGCTTGGAGATATAGGGTAGCTCATCACCTGCTGTAACTTCTCCCCAAATATCGTTGCTACTGCCGAAATTGTTCAAGAACTCTGTATCGGTTAGTGTATAGCCAAAAGTAAGGGGTAGTTGAAGACTTTCGTTGTTTTCCATAAAGTTATAGTTCAACAACAACTCCACTCCTTGCACATGTACTTCACCGGCATTGAATTGGTCTAGGGAGCCGGTTCCACCTGTTGCGGCAAGGTCACTACCCAATAGGTTACTGTAATCGTTGTAAAAACCGACTAGCTCGCCTGAAATGCCTGCAAATGAGAAACGGCTGCCAAGCTCATAATTCACACTTTCCTCTGGATTTTCACCAGGTTGGTTGCTAGGAGGCGAGAAACCTTTATGCACCCCTCCAAAAATGGAAAGGGTATTAAAATTATAGTTGAAACCAATTCCAGGTATAAACACATCTACATTGTTCTGTCTTTCGGAAAGGTCAGTACCACTGCGCTGTATATCGTTGGTTCCATAATCCAATCTTTCCAAGGAAATGTTTTCATAGCGAAGGCCGGGAGTCAATGTTAAATCATTGATTTTAAGCTTGTACATTGCATACGAAGCAAAAGCTTTTGCACTGCTCACTCGGTTGGCATTGGTTCCAGGAATGCCTGCATTGACCAATTGCATGTCTCCGTTCACCATGGCATAATCATCTATCCATTGAAAACGGTCTTCTTCGTCATAATGGTAACGCAGTCCAATTTCCAGATCATGATACGTGTTTTCGCCACTCCAATGGTAATCCAATTTTGTTTGAACTCCAGTAGATAGGTAGTCCCTATTGTTGTTTCTGGCATTAAGGAAATCATTTGCTCCACTGTTGGTGGTGCCTTTTACTAGGTTTAAGTAGGATTCATTACCGATTGGGTCACTAAAAATATTGCCGATGCCTTGACGTTCTCCATCAATCGTGACATAATCTACCTTGTACCAATTCCTACTAAAATCGTTGTAATAACCAATTGTGGTAATCCTGAATTGATCGTTGAATTTGAAAGCATGGGTTCCCATCAATTGAAAGTGCTCGGCATTCATTTGATCATTTTGAGACCCAGCATAGCGACGGAAGGGGTCTGAGTCAAAATCTTCTTGTGTTAGGCCCAAATAGGTTTCGTTTGACGTTTCGTCCGAATACTGGAACTTTACTTCAAACTCCTGTTCAATTTTTGCTTCTGGATTGGTGTTGACCTTAAATTTCGCAACTAGGTCATTTTTATCAAAACCTGTATTATCACCATTTTCCAAGTTTTTGAATCCATTGGAATTGTAGTTGAGGTATTCCACGGAATAACCGAAGTTTTTACGGCTATCGCCCAGTTGAGTATGGATACGACCACTTTGGAAGCTTCCATAGCTACTGTTCAAAAAGATTCTAAAATTATCGGGTATTTCCGTAGAAATCATGTTTATGGCACCCCCGGTTGTGTATGGTCCAAATTGTACTTGGCTACTACCTTTTAATATTTCAACGGCCTGCATCCGTGCAATAGTTGGAAAATAATAGGCCGATGGAGCACTGTAAGGAGCAGGTGCGATGAGGACCCCATCTTCCATCAAGGTGATTTTGGAACTTCTTTCTGGGGAAGTTCCTCTTAAACTGATGTTTGGTCTTAGGCCAAATCCATCTTCTTCATAAACATTTACGCCAGGTACCGTACGAAGCACTCGATTAATATCTGTATAGTTAAATTTCTTGATTTCCTCAGGGGAAAGGTAGTAGGAGGATCCAGTTCTGTTCTTTGCTACAAATTTACTCCCAAAAATTACCTTGGCAGAAAGGACAACTTCATTCAACTTGATTAAAGAAGAATCATTGTTAATTTGGCTTTGTTGTGCAGATAGAAAAAGGCTGCTAAATAATAAAGTAATTAATGATATCCGATTCATTGTATTAATTAAGACTTATTATAAATAATAAATTATTTGGCTGCGAATTTACGGTATGGATTACTTAAATCAAATATTATTTAGAATAAATAAATATAATATTTTGGAGTTTATTGATTGTCAATGGGTCGGTTAATCAAAATTCGTTCTTGAAAAAAACTAAAATATGGTTAAAGTCCTGCCTTTGTTCTACATTGATTAAAATATGGTATATTTGCACGCAATTAATCCGTAATTGCAATGGAAGCTCACCTAAACAAAATTGTTGGAGAAGGACTTACTTATGATGACGTTCTCCTCGTGCCGGCATACTCCGAAGTACTTCCCCGAGAAGTAAATATTCAATCAAAATTCACGAAAAACATTACCATTAATGTGCCCATTGTTTCTGCGGCCATGGATACGGTAACCGAATCCCGTATGGCTATTGCCATGGCAAGGGAAGGCGGTATTGGTGTACTTCACAAAAACATGACGATTGAGCAACAAGCCCTTAAGGTTAGAAAGGTAAAACGAGCAGAAAGTGGCATGATCATGGATCCCGTTACCCTTCCATTAGAGTCTGTAGTGCGTGATGCCAAGGCTAGCATGAGGGAGCACAGTATCGGGGGGATTCCCATTGTTGATGACAAGAACAAGTTGATTGGGATAGTTACCAATCGTGACCTTCGTTTTGAAAAGAACGATGATAGACCGATTGCAGATGTAATGACATCGGAAAATTTAGTGACGGTTGGAGAAGGTACTTCTTTGCAGCAAGCTGAGGTCATTCTACAAGAAAATAAGATTGAAAAACTTCCGGTAATCAACGATAAGGACGAACTTGTTGGTTTGATTACGTTCAGGGATATTACGAAACTTACCCAAAAACCAATTGCCAACAAAGATCAGTACGGGCGTTTGCGCGTAGCTGCCGCCATTGGAGTTACCGCCGACGCTGTTGATCGTGCAGGTGCTTTGGTGAAAGCGGGTGTTGATGCCATTATTATTGACACAGCGCACGGTCACACCAAAGGTGTGGTTGGCATTTTAAAAGATGTGAAGAAATCTTTTCCAGAATTGGAGGTAGTGGTAGGTAACATTGCTACGGCCGAAGCAGCAAAATATTTGGTAGAGGCAGGTGCTGATGCCGTTAAAGTGGGGATTGGACCAGGTTCCATTTGTACAACGCGTGTTGTGGCTGGTGTTGGTTTTCCACAGTTCTCCGCTGTTTTGGAAGTGTCAGCGGCACTAAAAGGAACGGGAGTTCCTGTAATTGCTGATGGTGGAATACGATATACGGGCGATATACCTAAAGCAATTGCAGCAGGAGCTGATACCGTAATGTTGGGGTCTTTGTTGGCCGGTACCAAAGAATCTCCGGGAGAGACCATTATTTATGAAGGTAGAAAGTTTAAGTCTTATCGTGGAATGGGCTCCGTTGAGGCCATGAAAAAAGGTAGTAAGGACCGGTATTTCCAAGATGTAGAGGATGATATCAAGAAATTGGTTCCCGAAGGAATTGTGGGCCGTGTGCCTTATAAAGGTGAACTGGTGGAAAGTATGCACCAATTTATTGGTGGTTTACGTGCAGGTATGGGTTATTGTGGTGCAGGGAATATCGAAGCATTGAAGAACAATGCCCGATTTGTGAAAATTACTGCGAGCGGAATACACGAAAGTCACCCACACAATGTGACCATTACCAAAGAAAGTCCGAATTATAGTAGATAAAATAAAGTAAGGAAGGCATTGGGGAATTTATTTCCCAGCGTAGCTTTCCCAATCTTTGTCCTTGTAGATGTTTTCACCAAAGTACTTGGCGATTTGCATAAAAGGCTCTACCTGCTGATATCCAGGTACAGGAGATAACATGTTTAACTGCTCATCCAAGAAAACTACGGTAGGGTAGCTCATACGTCCTTGCAGCAAAGCAGCAGCCAATTCGTGGTAGCCTCTTCTTCCAGAGGGTACAAATTTGAATTCTTTGCCTTGGTATTTAATAGGGTCTTTACCTTCTGCATCCATTTTTACCATATAGAAGTTGTCCTGCATATATTTGGATACTTCAGGATTTTGAAAGGTGTTTTTATCCATCTTTTTGCACCATCCGCACCAATCTGTGTAGACGTCAACAAAAATCTTTTTGGGTTGTGCATCCGTTTGTGAAAGTTGAACGGCCTCCTCCCATGATATCCAATTAATATCTTGAGCTTGGGCATTAAAGCCCATAAATATTAGAAAAAGTAAGTTGATTTGGGTAAAAATTGTGCGCATAGTCTTAGTTTTTGACCTAATTGTCGTCATATCAATACAAAACTAACGAAAATTGTGCCAAAAAAGTATGAGCTTTAACAGTCTGATAAGGGTATATCCTACTTTACGGACTGTTTCTTCGGAACTTCAAAAAGTTCCTTGTTATCCACTTGGTTGTGAAGGATATCATCAAAAGTTTCCCTTTTTCTTATTAAATGACCTTTTCCGTTGTACCATAAGACTTCGGCAGGCCTGTACCTTGAATTGTAGTTGCTTGCCATGGTAAAGCAATAGGCACCGGCATTTTTAAAGCAAAGCATGTCGCCTTCAGATATTTCATTGATTCTACGGTTACTGCCAAAGGTATCCGTTTCACAAATGTATCCGACAACCGAGTAATACCGCTCTTTTCCTTTTGGGTTGGATATATTTACAATCTGATGGTTGGAACCATATAACATAGGCCTAATCAAATGGTTGAAACCAGAATCTATACTTGCAAAAACAGTTGAAGTAGTCTGCTTTACCACATTCACTTTTGCTAAAAAGAAACCTGCTTCGCTCACCAAAAATTTACCAGGCTCAAAGGCAAGGGTTAGCTCCTTTCCATATTCTTTACAGAATTCGTTAAATCTTTTGGTCAATTTTTTGCCCAATTCATCCACGTTGGTCTGGATGTCACCTTCTTTATAGGGTACTTTAAAACCGCTTCCAAAATCTATAAACTCTAAATTTTTAAAATTGCTTGCGGTTTCAAATAGAATTTCCGAAGCATAGAGGAAAACATCAATATCCAAAATATCACTACCTGTATGCATGTGGATTCCATTGATGTTCATATTGGTCAACTCCACAATACGCAATAAATGAGGGATTTGATGTATACTGATACCAAACTTGGAATCGATATGTCCCACTGAAATGTTGGAATTTCCTCCTGCCATCACATGGGGGTTGATTCGAATACAAACAGGAATATCGGGATGCTTGCTTCCAAACTGCTCCAAAATGGAGAGGTTGTCAATATTGACCTGTACGCCAAGTGCGGCAGCTTCTTCAATCTCTTCCAAAGAAACCCCATTGGGTGTAAAAATGATGGACTCTGGCTTAAACCCGGCCAAAAGACCCAATTTCACTTCTTGAATGGACACGGTATCCAAACCACTCCCTAAACTGTTCAACAATCTTAGGATACTAATATTGGACAGTGCTTTGGCCGCATAGTTCAACTTAAGATTTGGAACACCTTTGAAAGCATTGGTAAGCTTTTTATATTGAGAAGTGATCTTATCGGCATCATACACATATAATGGTGCGCCAAATTGTTCTGTAAGCTGAAGTAAATCCTTAGAGTTCATTTTAAACTTATATTTTGAACAAAACTAGGTTTTGTATACTTTAAACACAAAAATTCTAAATTTTATTATCAAAATATAACATTTTGTTTTTTTTACAACAACCAGGCCGTATCCAGTGTTGTACTTTAAATTATTGATATGTATTTTTAAACAAATTGCAACAATGAAGCTACCTCTATTTCCACTAAAATCTGTCTTTTATCCTGGTGAAACGGTGCCCTTGCATATTTTTGAAGATCGATATAAACAATTGATCGACGATTGCAGAAAGGAGGCGCTTACCTTTGGCATTCCAGTTTATATCAACAACGCTATTTCCTATGGGACAGAGGTGCAATTGGTTGAGGTTGTGAACTCCTATGAATCTGGCGAAATGGATGTGGTGTGTGTCGCCCGTCAGGTATTTAAGGTGCTAAGTTTCCAAAAACAAATAGAAGGTAAACTCTATGCCGGTGGAGAAGTCGAGTTTTTGGAGGTTGAAAACGACGCCGATGAAAGTTTAAGAGAAGAAGTGCTCCAAAAAGTGGAGGAATTGTACGATATTATGGATGTGCCTTTTACCAAAACATCTCCCAAGCAATTCAATAGCTATTCTCTCGCTCATAAAATGGGACTTTCTTTTGAACAAGAATATGAGTTGTTGCTCATGACGAGAGAAACAGATCGGTTAAATTTCATAAAAAGCCATTTGCAGACAACAACAAATATTTTGACCGAATTGAATCGAACCAAAGATGTTATCGAGATGAATGGACATTTTAAGAATTTTGACCCTTTGGATTTTCAAGATTTTAAGTTATAAAGTCCATGGACCTGAATAAAAGGGTTATAATTGACATCTAACCTGTAATTATTCATTTAACATCTTCAATTTGTCAGTGTTGTTTTCTATTTTTGTCAGCAAACAAAAGTAAATTCACAGATGAATCTTCACGAATATCAAGGAAAAGAGATTTTAGCCAGTTTTGGAGTTAGAATCCAAAGAGGAATTGTTGCTCACAACCCCAAGGAAGCGGTAGATGCCGCAAAACAACTTACCCAAGAAACCGGAACCGGATGGCACGTTATAAAAGCACAAGTGCATGCAGGTGGCCGTGGTAAAGGTGGTGGAGTAAAATTGGCTAAAAACTTGAAAGAGGTAGAAGAGTTGGCCGGTAATATTATAGGGATGAACCTTGTTACCCCACAGACATCTGCAGAAGGTAAAAAAGTGCACCAAGTATTAGTGGCTGAGGATGTGTATTATCCGGGCGATAGTGAGACCAGCGAGTTTTATATGTCTGTTCTTTTGAATAGGGGGACTGGTAAGAATATGATCATGTACTCTACAGAAGGAGGTATGGATATTGAAGAGGTTGCCGAGAAAACACCACATTTAATTTTTACAGAGGAGGTTGATCCAGGATTGGGACTTTTACCATTCCAAGCCAGAAGAATAGCCTTTAACCTAGGGTTGTCCGGTACGGCGTTCAAAGAAATGGTGAAGTTTGTTATGTCATTATATAAGGCATATGTGGAAAGTGATTCCAGTCTTTTTGAGATCAACCCGGTTCTAAAGACTTCCGATGATAAAATCATGGCAGTTGATGCCAAGGTTACTATAGATGACAATGCTCTTTATAGAAGAAAGGCGTATGCTGAGATGCGCGACCTTAGAGAGGAAAATCCAATTGAAGTGGAAGCTCGTGAGGTTGGCTTGAACTATGTTGATTTGGATGGTAACGTTGGATGTATGGTAAATGGTGCTGGATTGGCCATGGCTACTATGGATTTGATTAAAATGGCGGGTGGTGAACCAGCAAACTTCTTGGATGTTGGAGGTACTGCAGATGCCAAAAGGGTAGAGGAAGCTTTCCGAATTATTCTTAAAGATCCAAATGTTAAGGCAATCCTGATCAATATCTTCGGTGGTATTGTTCGTTGTGATCGTGTTGCGCAAGGTGTAGTTGATGCATACAAAAATATGGGAGATGCCATTCAGGTGCCAATTATTGTAAGGTTACAAGGTACCAACGCAGAGTTGGCCAAAGAAATAATTGATAATTCTGGCTTGGCTGTGCACTCCGCAGTTCAATTTAAAGAAGCTGCTGATAAAGTAGAAGAAGTTTTGAGCTAGTCTCAATGTAAGTATATTTTATAAGGGCAATGCTTAAAAAGCATTGCCCTTTTTTATTTTTCAAACGTTTAAAACTGCTGATTTTCCCCTAGATAAATCAAGCCACTAATTATACCACTTTCGTTTTCAGTGTTTTCTCGGATGAACCAAATAATCAGGTAGCTTTTTATTGTTTGAACAGAAGTATTAGCCCAAGGTTAAGGACATTAAACATTTGTTAAATAGCCATAAAGTGTAACAATTTTGTTTTTTGATCGTCTTATTTTTGAGGTGTCGTTAAAAAAGGATCTTAATCAGGTCTAGTTTTTGACAAATCATTAATCATCAATTTTAATCAAAAAACAAAAATCATGAGAAAATTCAAAACTGTTACAGTAGCGTTGGCATTATTTGCAACAATGAGTGCATTTGCAACAAAAGGTAAAAAAGCAACGAAAGAGACTAATCTTTCCGGACAGATTTACGAAATGTTGAAAGAAAATCAATTCAACGTAGAGAACCAAGAAATGACTGCCGAAGTTCGCTTCATTGTAAATGAAAAAGGTGAATTGGTAGTACTTTCCGTAGAAACGAAAGATGAAATTTTGGAAGGCTTCGTAAAAAGTCGCTTAAACTACAGAAAAGTGCAATTGGAAAACGTTGCGCCAGGTAGAGTTTACGAAATTCCAGTAAGAATTACCGCTTAATAAACGGGAATTGTTTGAGTTAGTTAGAAAAAGCCCTGAATTTCAGGGCTTTTTTATGTACTAAAACCAGTTGTTTTGGAGTTATCTACCTAATAATTAGAACCAAAACTATTTGTTATGGGTACCTATCAGGAAAAATTGAGCATTCTTTCAGAGATGATCGGCTTTGCAAGGGTCGACCATTCCTTGAAACGGTCGGAATATGAATTTTTACTGAAGGTCGCCCGTAATTTAGGGGTTCCTAAAGATACCTTTGATGGGCTGTTAAAGGAAAAATCCCCCAAAGTGCGTCTTAAAACTCAAGCTGAGCGAATTGTTCAATTCCATAGGCTTATATTGCTCATGAACATAGATCATGAGCAACATAGGAAGGAGATAAATACACTTTACAATATAGGTCTTAAAATGGGTTTGCCTCCTGCGGCTATTAGTCAGGTGCTTGAGGTAATGCACCGTTATCCAGATAATATTGTTCCTCCTGATGTGCTTATCAATATCTTCAAAGCATATTATAACTAGTGTCAAAATGACATTGTTTTTTATCAACAACATGTCATAACGACATGATTTTTGTGTTGGTATAGGTTTTGACTTACACAGGGTGATTTAAATGTTTAACTAAAATTGAATCGCCATGAGTACAATAAAAAGACACAACCTGTTTTTTCCATCCTTGATGAACGATGTTATGAATCCTGATTGGTTCGGTGGAACAGAAAAGTGGAATACTTCTGTCCCCGCTGTCAATATAAAGGACAATACCGAAAGTTTTGAATTGGAACTAGCTGTTCCTGGTATGAAAAAAGATGATTTCACCGTTGAAATAGATAATGATGTGTTGACTATTTCCAGTGAAGTTGAAACTGTGAATGAGGAAAATAAAGAAAATTACACAAGAAAAGAGTTTTCCTTTACTTCTTTTAAAAGAGCTTTTACATTACCCGAAACTGTAGATGGGTCTAAAATCGATGCCAAGTACGAAGATGGAATATTGAAATTGACATTGCCCAAAAAACAAGAGGCATTGCCAAAGCCAAAAAGATTGATTGAAATCGCCTAAGACATTAGAACACCAACTATAGGTGTTTCATGATGGTTGGATTAGTTGGTTAGTTTGAGGTGCGCCCCCGCTTTGCAGGGGCGCATTTTTTATTCCTTTTCCTGAAGCATTTTTATTTCATCCCGTAATTTGGCAGCTTCCATAAAATCGAGTTCTTTGGCCGCTTTTTCCATAGCCTTTCTTTTATCCCTTATCATTTTCTCTTTCTGATCTTGTGTCAGGTAGTCAAGGTCCGGTTCGGCAGCACGAAGCTCTTCTTTTTGGAAATGATACGTAGATACCGAATTTTTGGCTAGGGCACTGTCCAAGTTTTTCTTTAAAGCAGTAGGTGTAATATTATGTTCCTTATTATAGGACATTTGCTTATCTCTGCGATAATTGGTCTCATCAATCGTTTTTTGCATGCTATCGGTAATTTTGTCCGCATACATGATGGCCTTTCCATTCAGGTTTCTTGCCGCACGGCCTACTGTTTGGGTCAATGAACGGTTGCTGCGCAAAAAACCTTCTTTATCTGCATCTAAAATGGCTACAAGCGAAACTTCGGGCAAATCCAATCCCTCTCGCAATAAATTGACCCCGATAAGAACATCAAACAGGCCTTTGCGCAGGTCTTGCATAATTTCTACTCGTTCCAAGGTGTCGACATCACTGTGAATATAACGACAACGAACATCAATGCGGGATAAGTATTTAGTGAGCTCCTCCGCCATACGTTTGGTCAATGTGGTCACCAAGGTGCGTTCGTCGAGTTCTACCCGTTGTTGAATTTCTTCCACAAGATCATCAATCTGATTTTCACTGGGTCGTACCTCAATGACCGGGTCCAATAAGCCTGTTGGTCGGATGATTTGTTCCACATAGACACCTTCGCTTAGTTCCAATTCGTAATCCGCGGGAGTGGCGCTTACGTAAAGCACTTGGTTTTGAAGTACTTCAAACTCTTCAAATTTTAAAGGGCGGTTGTCCATGGCTGCGGGCAATCGAAAACCATATTCCACTAAATTTTCTTTTCTGGAACGGTCGCCTCCGTACATGGCATGTACTTGAGGGATGGTCACGTGACTTTCATCAATAACCATAAGATAGTCATCTGGAAAATAATCCAACAAACAGAATGGTCTGGTACCTGGTTTTCTCCCGTCTAAATACCTTGAATAATTTTCGATTCCTGAACAATAGCCAAGCTCCCGAATCATTTCTAAATCAAAATTGGTGCGCTCTTCCAAGCGTTTTGCTTCAAGCGGCCTACCAATTTCCTTGAAATAATCTATCTGCTTCACTAAATCGTCTTGAATGTCTTTGATTGCATTTTGAAGCACATCTGGAGAGGTAACAAACATGTTTGCAGGGTATATGTTCAAGGTTTCATAAATCTCGATGACTTTATTATTGTAGGGGTCCAATGCCTCTATCTCTTCAATTTCATCACCAAAAAAATGAATACGGAAAGCATGGTCGGCATAACCCGGGAACACATCGACCACATCACCTTTTACCCTAAAGTTTCCATTCCTGAAATCTGCGGTGGTACGGGCATACAAGCTCTGTACCAGCTGTTTTAAAAATTTGGTGCGGGATATAACTTGGTCACGGTGGATGGTGATCACGTTTTTTTGAAACTCAACGGGGTTTCCAATACCATACAAACAGGAAACAGAGGCTACTACAAGCACATCTCGTCTTCCGGATAGGAGGGAAGAGGTAGTGCTCAGTCTGAGTTTTTCAATATCCTCGTTTATGGAAAGGTCTTTCTCAATATAAAGCCCACTTGTTGGAATATAGGCTTCGGGTTGGTAGTAATCGTAGTAGGATACAAAGTATTCCACCGCATTATTTGGGAAAAATTGTTTGAACTCGGAATACAGCTGTGCTGCCAAGGTCTTGTTGTGCGCCAAAACAAGTGTTGGCCGTTGAACGGATTCCACTACATTGGCGACCGTGAATGTTTTACCGGAACCTGTGACACCAAGCAGTGTTTGATGGCGAGCATTTGATTCGATGCCCTCCACTAACTGTTTTATGGCCTCTGGTTGATCGCCCGTGGGCTTAAAGTCAGAAACTACCTGAAATTTCATTCGATAAAAATACTAAAGGTAGAAGCCAAATAGAAGCAAACCTTGGATATTCTTACTTGGGTCTACTACAAATCACGTTTCTTCAATAATGCGTAGGATAAATAGATGAAAATGGCTGTCCAAATGATTACGATCAGGAACTCATACCAATACACATGGTAATCAAATTTCATGTCCTCGCCAATTTGCTGTCCTATGTTCTGAACAGCAGAAAGTCTTGTAAAGGGCTCCTTGATTAGGTTGGACATAGATTCCAATGGAAAGAACCGTTTCACGGCCTTGGCAGCTTCCCAGCTCATTACTTTCCAGCCTAGCAGTCCAAAAACAACCTGTTCCAAAATTGTCCAAAGAATTAGAAACCCAAGGGCAAAGGCAGAGCGTTTTACCAAGATGCCCAGAAAAAGACAAAATGAGAAGAACCCTACCAACTTGAAGAAGAATGCAGGTAAAAACTCCATATCGGAAAATATAATGGAGACCTCATTGTAGTCAGAATAAACCAATCCTAGAATAATGGATACCACAAATACAAAAATGGTGGATATCAATGCAAATGAAATAACCGTGAGTACTTTTGAAAGGATAAATTCCTTTTTGGATAAACCATCAATCAGGTTTTGTTTGATGGTTTTGTTGCTGTACTCGTTGGACATCATGGAGACGATTACTATAGCCAAAAAGAGCTTGAACAGGGCCGTAATAAAAGTGTTGAAGTGCCATATGTACGGAAAATTGAAAATTCCTTGGTCAGCTAAGTGAAATTGGACCGGGCCAATATCAAATTTTATGGCTGCAATCAGTGCTATTGAGGTCAACAGCACGAAATAGGAGATAATAAGCACCTTGCTGGCCCTATTGTTCCAAAGTTTTATAAATTCTATTTGTAGGAGACGTAACATTCGTTTTTTGATTAGTTGTTTTTGGTCAAGGTTAAAAATTGTTCTTCAAGGCTCTCTTTTCTTTTGACAAGATGGGATAGTACAATACCTTTTTCGAACAGCATTTTGTTCAAACTTTCGGCATCCATTTCTTCCTTTAAATAGGCAGTAAGAGTTCCGTTGAATATTTCCACTTTACCAAAACTGGCATTTTTTTCCAATAGCTCTTGAAGCTGGTCCATGTTTTCTGTCCTTAATTCAAAAAAGCCATGACTGGCCAGCATACTGTCCACAGGACCGGAATATAAATTTTCACCTTTTCTTAGAATAATAACATGGGAACATACCTTTTCAACCTCGTCCAATAAATGGGAAGCCAACAATATTGTGGTACCCTGACTTGCAATTTTTTTGATGATTTCTCGTATTTGGTGAATACCTTGGGGATCTAAACCATTGGTAGGTTCGTCCAAAATCAGGATCTCTGGGTCGTTGAGTAGGGCAGAAGCTATGGCCATACGCTGTTTCATACCCAACGAATAGGTTTTAAACTTGCTATTTCGGCGATCCCACAATCCTACCAATTCCAGTTTCTCTTGAATTTTGGCTTCAGGTACATCCTTAATTTTGCAGACCAACCTTAAATTTTGAATGGCGTTCATGTAAGGATAAAAATTTGGGCGCTCAATAATGGCGCCTACCTTTTTAAGGGCGTCATGGGTAGATGTATTGCCTTCGAACCAACTGAAATCGCCAGAAGTTCGGTTAACAACGTTCAGAATAATCCCTAATGTAGTGGACTTGCCACTGCCATTGGGTCCCAAGATGCCATAAACGTTTCCTTTTTCTATAGTAAAGGAAAGGTCTTTTACGGCAGTGAGGTAACCAAATTTTTTTGTAAGATGGTTTACGGTCAGTATTGTTTCCAAGAGATGCTATCGTTTTTTGAATGGTTTATATTAACTTGACGATATTATTCGCAAATTGTTACAAAATAATCAAATACAATGTCGGAAGAAAGATTAATGTCGAAAAAGAAACCTGCCTATCCTGTAAGTAAGGAGCTGGACAAATATTTGGATTATTATAACCGAAAAATCGAGATTCCCATTCATTATGAAGACCTTCTTCGGTTTTCAGGAAGTGTGGCTGTTTACGATGCGAACGATGAAGATACCCTTTGGGTAAGGGTTTTTTATCCTGAGTTTGACCGCGATGAAATTGATCTGGCCTTAAAGCGGGTGTACTCCAATTTCGTTTCGGATGGTAGCGATTCCATTTTCCCATATCTGAATGTGGATTATGTGGACTATTGCACCTTTGGTAATTCAAAGCCGTTTAGAATCAAGGTTCGAAATATTTTGAATGACAATTATACCTTGTTATATGTAAAAAAAACAGATGCTTCCCGAGTTTATGGTTTGGAGTTGGAACACATGCTTTCCCCTTACAATTTAAACTTTGTGATTTATGAGAATACACTCATCGAAGAACATATTGTTGGTATTCCTGGAGATGTTTTCATGAAGAAAAACCTCCCAGAATGTACGGAATTCGAAAAAGCACAAATAGCCAAAGAGTTTGTGAAGTTTAATGAAAGGTGCATGATCCGTCTATTGGGCGATATGCGTTCCTATAATTATGTAATTGTTCCCACCCATGATTTTGATAGTGTTGTTCATAAAATAAGGGCCATCGATTTTGATCAGCAGTCCTATGAAGGAAAAATAAAAGTATATCGCCCTCAGTTTTTTAAGGAGAACAAGATTATGGTCGACTTGGTCCAGAGTAAGTTAACCATAGATTCGGTAAACCAATATATCGTGGAGGAGCGTTCGATTATTGCAAAACGAATATTAAGCTGGGGACTCAGACTAAAAAGACTTTTGGATGCCTGCAAAAAAGACACCATAGCGCCCCCTGAAAATATAGAGATGCTAAAAACTCAACTACAAGAGCTCACAGGTGACATTAACTTTAGGGATAGTAATAATATGGGGGAAATATTGACCCACGCCCTTGATTTTGTAAAACGAAACTATGAAGATGTGAGCATGAAACAGATCATTGAGAAGAAGTTCTAGCTTTTCTGTTCCTTGTTGAAATACACAAGGTAGTAGTACATCTGTCTTTCCTCATCCCAACCTTTTTCCACAAACTTTTCAGCAGATTCCGGGTTGATGAAATCCATTTTAATTTGAATGTTGGTATCGAGGTTGATGACGTTTTTAATTTTCTTACGGGCATCACTCACCGCTTTGTTGGCGATATCAAAATTGGAAACATCCTCGATACTGTATTTTGGACCTTTTTCAACTTTGTAGTGCTTAAACTCAGGAATCAATTCTGGATTTTCCATCACCTCGTTCAAAAATGAGGTTTCCTCAAAATTGTCATTTTTCGCAAAGTGGTTCACTGCTCGGTTCATGAACATTACTTCTTGTTGCTTGTCCTCTGCAGGTAGAACAACATCTTTAGCGAAGTTCTGGCAGAATTTAAGATAATTCTTGGTGTAAAAATTTTCATCCGTTAATGGAGCAACGCCCAAGAAGTTTTCCAACCAATATTTGGCATCGTATCGGTTGCTGTCCACAGAAAGTACTTTGTACCCTTCTTCTTTACTGGTGTTGAAAACAATACAACCTTTATCCAGTTTGTTGATATTGATTCCTTGACGAATCAAAATCTCCAAGTTCTGTTCATTTTCTTCAAATTGAAGGAAATCGTGTTTCAATTCACTTTTAAAAATACCAACGGCATCTGTTTTTTGGTTATCGATTACCATATCTGAAAAGTGAACCACATAAACCTCACCACTTTTAATATGTGGATGATTGGATTGTTCAAAAAGGTGTGTAGTTATTTTTTTGGAAAGTCTATGGTTGTCGGATGGATTATCAAATATTTCGGAAACCGAGTTACAAATCTCGTTGAATTCCAAATCAACCTCGTGGCTAAACTTATAATAGTTTTCTTCTTTTTCCCTGAAAGGTTTGAAGAAATACTCTTTTAAAAGACCCGACATTTCATCGTTGAGCGAGAAAGGCTCTGCAGATAAAAAAGCGGATTCATTTTTACTTTTATTGCCAACACGGTGCAGCGATATACTTTCAATTTGGGCAGAATATAGGTTTAGCATTCTTTGGTAAGGTATTAATGGTTAAAACTTAGGTCAAGCGTTCTTTTAATTCCAGTTTTCGTCAAAGTCCATATCATCATAACGATCTAAGAGGTCGTCAAAGTTTCCTTCGTCATCACTTGGCTTTGCCTCAAACTTTTTTTCCGGTGGGGCATCCGGTAGTTCTCCAAAAGTGAACAGTAGGTTGGGGTAAACTCGGCCATCTTCCTTGTCAACAATATCTGCTAGTTCCACAAAAAAGGTCCACATGCTAAAAAAGTCGTACACATAAATCAATTTTGGGTTGTCCTCGGTCATTACATCGTCCAAAGCGGTTTCGTTCATCAAACGGATATCAGAAGAACCGTTCTCGCTCATGTCAAAAAGGGCGATTTCCTCGTCTTGGTTCCATTCTTCGTCACAAGTATAGAACGAGGCCATTTCACTCCCATCAAAACCAAAAGCTTGGGTTATGGCATTGTGGAAATCCTCCAAATTACTTTGGTCCTCAATTTCGATATCACGAAAGATATCCTCCTCAGCATCAAGTATTATCCTGATTTTATAAATCATCCATAAAATTTTAGAGTGGGCACAAAGGTACAATATTAGACCTTATTTGGCGAACCTGTGTAGTGCAAAAGTCATGGCCGCCAAAAGGAAAAATGCACCAATTTGATGCGCGATTCCTAACCAAAGAGGAACAGCGTAAATTAGCGTCAGTACTCCCAACAAAAATTGCACAAAAACAAGGGCTAATAGAACTTTCAATCCTTTCTCCTGCAGTGGCGTGGTCGTTATTTTTCGGGTTTTGAACCAAATCAATGCGATAAACCCAACAACAATGTACGCCAAGTATCGGTGTACAAACTGTACGCCGCTCTTTCCTTCAAAAAAGTTTTTGATTACGGGTTGTTGCTCAATATAAACAGTTTCGTGAATCAGCTTTCCTTCGCTCATTAAAGGCCAATGATTGTGAATGAAACCTGCATCCAATCCTGCTACAAAAGCTCCCCATATAATTTGGACCAGCAATACCAAGAGCCCAACTCGAATCAGGTTTCTTATTTTTTTGTTGATTTCTTTTCGCTCCGGATAAATAAGGTCCAACGCCACCCATAAGCTATAGGCAAAGGTTAGAAATGCAGTGGTCAGGTGTGCCGCCAACCTAAAGTGCGATACATCGGGACGGTCGACAAGGCCACTTTTTACCATGTACCAGCCCAAAAACCCTTGAAATCCTCCCATAAAGAGTAAGATCAGGCATTTTTTTATGGTGGGTTTGTCTAATTTTTTAGTCACCAAAAAATAGAAAAACGGAATCATGAAAACAACGCCAATAAATCGCCCAATAACCCTATGTAGCCATTCCCAGAAATAAATATCTTTAAACTCTTCGATTCCAAAATGGTTATTGAGTTTTTGGTATTCGGGATATTGCTTGTACAATTCAAACGCTTCCTGCCATTCCTGCTCGTTCATTGGGGGAATCGTGCCGTGTATCAATTTATAGTCGGAAATGGAAAGTCCGGAGTGGGTAAGACGCGTTATGCCCCCTACCAAAACCATAACAAAAATGAGAAAACATCCGGTTAGCAACCAATACACTACATATTTGTTCTTTTTCATTCGGAGTGGACTTTTAAATTCATTTTTTTGCCTTTTTCCAACATAAAATGGTAGGCAGCTTCATATTCATTTGGGATTTCCCCTTCTAAAATGGCTTCTTTTATGGCGTCTTTGATGATGCCTATTTCCTTGGAAGGTTTTAGGTTGAAGGTCTTCATGATTTCTTCACCAGAAACGGGCGGTTGGAAATTACGAATATGGTCCCGTTCTTCGACCTCCACTATTTTTTGACGAACTATTTTAAAATTGTTCTTGTATTTTTTCTGTTTGCGGGGATTCTTGGTGGTGATATCGGCTTCGCACAAGGTCATAAGGTCCTCCACAAAATCACCGGCATCAAAAACCAATCGTCTTACAGCGGAATCGGTCACATGGTCTTCAGATAGAATGATGGGCCTAGAGCTCATTAATACCATTTTCTGAACGAATTTCATTTTCTCGTTCAAAGGCATTCGCAGCCTTTTGAAAAGTTTATACACCATTTTTGCTCCTACAAATTCGTGCGCATGGAAGGTCCAGCCAATCTTTTTGTGAAATTTTTTTGTAGGTGCTTTGCCAATATCATGTAACAATGCCGCCCAGCGCAACCAAAGGTTGTTTGTGGTTTCTGAGATATTGTCCACTACTTCCAAGGTGTGCCAAAAATTGTCCTTGTGGCGTTGACCTTCAATTTCTTCGATACCTTGCAGTGCCGTCAATTCGGGTAAAATCAAGGGCAACAATCCTGTTTGGTGCAATAAGTTAAAACCAACAGATGGTTTGGCACTCATCAAAATTTTGTGAAGTTCATCCACTATACGTTCCTTGGAAACAATTTTAATACGGTCTTTATTTTCCGTAATTGCCTGCAATGATTTCAGTTCAATGGTAAAATGTAATTGTGTTGCAAAACGAATAGCACGCATCATTCGTAAGGGGTCATCCGAATAGGTGATGCCGGGCTCCAATGGGGTTCGAATAATTTGTCTGTCCAAATCGGCCAAACCGTCAAAAGGATCTAAAAGCTCCCCGAAATTAGATTCGTTCAATGCCAAAGCCATGGCATTTATGGTAAAGTCGCGACGATTTTGGTCATCTTCCAAGGTGCCGTCCTCTACAATGGGTTTTCTACTGTCGCGATTGTAACTCTCTTTTCGGGCGCCCACAAATTCAAGCTCGAGGTCCTTGTGTTTGATCATGGCCGTACCAAAGTTCTTGAATACTGAAATCTCTGGTTTCCCTTTTAGTTTGGAAGCCACTTTTTTGGCTAATTCAATTCCACTGCCTATAGCGACAATATCAATATCCTTTGGGGTGTTTCGTTTAAGAAAGAAATCACGAACAAAACCGCCGATTACATAAGCGTCGACACCGAGCTCATCTGAAGCTTCACCAATAAGTTTAAAAATAGGATGTTGTATTGCTGCTGTATGGAATTCCTTCACCATTATTATTCCCGGATAACCTTCACCGTTCCGTCGTTACTTAATTTAATGATAGAAGAGGGAGAAGGGTTTTTGTTTTCGTCTTGCAAATTTACCACATAGTCCACTCCTTTTAAAATTTCTTCATCAATATCCTTGAATTGTTTTGGGGTTGGATTGCCCGAAACATTGGCCGATGTGGATACAATTGGTTTTCTGAATTTATTGATGAGGTATTGGCAGAATTTATCCGAAGCCACCCGAATAGCTAATGTATTATCTTCTGCTACTAGGTTGCTGGCAATTCCTATAGGTTCGTCAAAGACAATGGTAGTGGGTTTTGTGGCCAGGTCCATAATGTCGTAGGCCACATCGGGAACTTCTTTTACATGACGTTCCAACATAGCTTGACTGGATACCAGACAGATAAGTGCCTTGCTGTCTTCCCGATTTTTGAGTGCATAGACTTTTTTTACTGCCTCCGGATTGGTGGCGTCGCAGCCTATGCCCCAAATCGTGTCGGTAGGGTAGAGAATAAGCCCACCTTCTTGCAGTACTTTATTGCAATTGTTGATTTCCTCAATCATTTTATTTCTTTTTGATTTTTTTCAAGAAAACTGATGTAGTTGTTTTTTTGTGCTTCGAAACTCCATTTGGTACCCGAATATTCTTTTTTTTCACCTCCATTCTCACCAATCTCATTGAATGCTTGTGCCAAACTCTCGACATCTTCATAAAAAATGGAGTGTTTTTTAAGATCTGGAATATGGTCAAGCCCAATTGGACTGATAAGTGTTTTCTTGTATCCAAAGGCTTGGTTATAGCATCCCATTATCTTGTATTTTGAATAATTATTTCCAACGGAATCCAGTGGAATAAGAATAAAATCTGATTTTTTTAAATAATCATGGAAAGTATTGTTGTCCAAAAAGTAATTGAAAGTCACAAATTGCTGTTGTAGATTATGAGCTTTGATAAAATCTAGAAACTCTCGGTTTTTTTGGTTTTCAGAATTACTGTTTCCTAAAATCAGGAATTTCAGATTGGTTTTGGTGTTTACTTGTTGAAGTGCTTCGGCAACCAAAGAATAATCTCTTCTACCAAAGTCAAGTTTTCCTGGTATACTGATCCAAATCTCTTCCTGTGGTTTTTTGATCGTGGTTTCTTTGTAGGTTGGAAAAAAAATGGGGTAAAAACTCTGTAATTGTATCGATTTTTCCTCTAGTTCGATGGAGTTCTCTAAAAAATCATTGAGTACAAAATAGTTTTTTATGGACTTATTGATGAGTTTTTGCGAAAAGCTATGGTTTACTTTTTTCAGGTTATGGAGTAAGCCAAATAAAGCTGTTCTCTTTTTCAGCAGAAAACTTAACAAAATAACTTCTAGTCTGGAGCTTGCGGTATTGAATATGACTGCTTTTACACCTCTCTTTTTTAAATGTTTTTTAAGTTTTATTATGAAGGAAATACGACTAAATAAATTTTTTTGATCAGAACGTGAGAATATTATAACATCTTCAGGGATATCTAAATATTCAGAAGCCCTATCTTTAATTTGACTGCTTACGACCAAGGTTAGAGAATATCCGGCGGAATCGAGAAATTTTACTTGTGAGTACAGACATTCATCGTGATAAGGGTTAAACTCGATAAGCGCTACTTTCTCCATTAAAGTATTTTTGAAATAACTGTACTTTTTTACAAAGTTATCTATTAAATGGTAGACTTTACTATTTTTGCCAAGATGAACCTAGAGGAAAAGGAAAGACCAAAAATATCAGTAATTGTAAGCACTTATAATGCCGAAGACTGGCTAAAAAAAGTGTTATGGGGGTTTAATTGTCAGATTTTTAAGGATTTTGAGGTAGTTATTGCCGATGATGGTTCGGGGCCGAAAACCAAGGAATTATTGGAGGAGATGTCCAAAAAGGTCTTTTACAATATCGTCCATGTTTGGCAAGAGGATGATGGTTTTCAAAAATCAAGAATCCTGAACAAAGCGGTGGAAGCTTGCAATGCAGAGTATATCATAATGACGGATGGTGACTGTATTCCTCGTGAGGACTTTGTGGAAGTGCACTACATTAACAAAGAACCTGGTTTTTTTATTTCTGGTGGATACTATATGCTTCCCATGAACATTTCCAAAATGATTACGCTGGAGGATATCGAAAAACAGAATTGTTTTAGTATCCATTGGCTTAAAGAACAGGGTATTCCTAAAACATTTAAGAACAATAAGTTGACGGCAAATGGCATTGTTTCCAAGTTGCTGAATATGTTTACGCCTACCAATGCTAGTTGGAATGGTCATAACTCCTCGGGTTGGAAAAAGGATATCTTAAATGTAAATGGTTTTGATGAGCGCATGCAGTACGGTGGACAAGACCGTGAATTGGGTGAGCGTTTATTCAATTTTGGTATAAAATCCAAACAATTGCGCTATAGTGCAGTATGTGTGCACTTAGATCATAAGCGAGGATATAAAACACCGGAATCTATCGCAAAAAACCAAGCGATACGCAAGGAGACAAGATCTAATAAATTAGTTTGGACGCACTACGGCATTACCAAATAGTAGGCGAGCTCATTCTTTTTTTCCAATCTTTTCAATTCTCGGAATCTTTCCAAAACACCTAGAGCATTAAGGTAGCAAATAGTCCACCCCTTTTTACCGTCTAAAAACCCTAAACGGATGATGTAATGGTTAAAGAATTTCCAAAAGGGTTTTACCACCATTAAAAGGTAATTAAAGTGATTTTCTTTATAAAAGTCTTCTTTGGCTTTTAATTGCCCATATTTGAGCATTTTGCTCTTGTAATCCTCGTAGTTTTTGTAGCAGTAGTGGGTCAATTTTTCCTTAAGGATTCCCGATTTGCCATCGACAACCAAGGTTTCGTGTACAATTTTTCTATCCGTAAAGTGGGCTTTACTCTTTCTGAAAAGTCTATGGTTCTTATCGGTCTGCCAACCACTGAAATTTAGAGGTTTATTTTGGAACATAAACCTTCTGTAGAACCAATATGCCTCATGGTTATTTGGGTTGTTTATGGTGTTAACGATTTCTTTCTGAAGACTTTTGGTGACTACTTCATCTGCATCCAAAAACAATACCCAATCATTAGTGGATTGCTTAAGTGTGAACGATTTTTGTGCTGTAAAATTCTCAAAAGGATTTTGAATTACATTAACTTTTGGGTGGTTTAAAAGATACTCGTATGTACCATCAGTACTATAGGAATCAACCACTATAATTTCATCGGCAAAAGAAACGGAATCCAGACATTTTTCAATATATCCTATTTCGTTGTAGGTGATGATAAGTGCTGATAGTTTTTGCTTTGGGGTGCTCAATCCAGCCATAATTTATTGGTGTAGTGTTTGGTATTTTACAAATCTATAACAAAAAAACAGCGTAAAAATTGTTCGACCGTTTATTTTTCTTACAACAATCAACTAATTAATTTCCCTACTCCTTTTCTGTTAAAATCTTAAATTCTACCCTTGATAGGTATATAGTAGAGTCGGAAAAAGTAATAGGGTTGCTTCATTTTTCTTTAAAAAAAAGCAACCCTACTCTGTAAGGATTATCCTCACAATTAATTTAGTGTTTTTCCTTGTCTATACTGCTACATTGTGCTCACGTAACGCATTGTTCAAAGAAGTTTTCTTATCCGTACTCTCTTTTCTTTTGCCAATGATCAATGCACAGGGTACTTGATAATCCCCGGCCGGAAATTTTTTGGTATAACTGCCCGGAATCACAACAGATCTTGCAGGCACACGACCTTTCAGTTCCACAGGTTCATCTCCAGTTACGTCAATTATTTTGGTAGATGCCGTTAAAACCACATTGGCTCCCAAAACGGCTTCTTTCTCAACACGGACCCCTTCTACAACAATACACCTAGAACCAATAAAGGCATTATCTTCAATAATAACAGGGGCCGCTTGTAAAGGTTCCAGTACGCCGCCGATACCGACACCTCCACTTAAGTGGACGTTTTTCCCAATTTGTGCGCAACTACCAACGGTTGCCCATGTGTCCACCATGGAACCTTCATCAACATAGGCACCGATGTTTACATAACTGGGCATCAAAATGGTCCCTTTGGAAATGTAGGCTCCGTGCCTGGCAACGGCATGGGGAACCACTCGAACACCTTTTTCCTTATAGCCTTTTTTCAATGGAATTTTATCATGATATTCAAAAATACCGGCTTCCAGTACCTCCATTTTTTGGATAGGGAAATAAAGCACCACAGCTTTTTTTACCCATTCGTTGATTTGCCAACCATCTTCCGTTGGTTCTGCACATCGCAATTCACCTATGTCGATTAGATCTATTACTTCACGTATGGCGACTTGAGTTCTTTCATCTTCCAACAACGCTCTATTGTCCCACGCTTTTTCGATCAGCGTTTTTAATCCTGTCATTTTTCTTAAAGTTTTGACAAAGATAAGCCCCATAACAGAATTATGGTTCCCATTTTTAAGCACATAACATTTTTAAGGTTATTTTTGCCAAAAAATTATTTTGGCTAGAATTTTGGCTTTGGATTTTGGAAAAGTAAGAACTGGAATAGCAGTTACCGATGAACTTCAGTTGATTGCTTCTGGATTGACCACTATTGAAACCAAAGATTTGCTTGCCTTTTTGGAACAGTACACCCAAAAGGAATCCGTGGAGCGTTTTGTGGTGGGGCTGCCCAAACAAATGGACAATACAGCATCCCAATCAGAAGTTCTTATACAAGGATTTTTAAATAAGCTAAACGCCAAGTTTCCTTCCATTCCTGTGGAACGCCAGGACGAGCGATTCACCTCTAAAATGGCATTTCAATCCATGTTGGATAGCGGAATGAAAAAGAAGAAAAGAAGAGATAAGGCCCTAGTCGATGAAATAAGTGCCACGCTCATTTTGCAGGCCTATTTAAATAGATTTTGATTTATGATTTTACCGATAGTCGCCTACGGAGATCCCGTTTTGCGAAAAAAGGCGAAGGATATTACATCAGAATATCCAAAACTTGATGAGTTAACGACAAACATGTGGGAGACCATGTACAATGCCCATGGCGTTGGCTTGGCCGCTCCACAAGTGGGACTTCCCATTAGAATGTTTATGGTGGATACAACACCTTTTGCCGATGACGAGGAGTTGAGCAAAGAAGAGCGAGAGCAGCTCGATGGTTTTAAAAAAGTCTTTATCAATCCCAAGATTGAAGAGGAAAACGGCAAGGAGTGGGACTTTAACGAAGGGTGTTTAAGCATTCCAGATATCCGTGAAGATGTAAAACGAAAGCCCGAAATCACCATCAGTTATTTGGATGAGGATTTTAAACCGCATACAGAAACGTTTGATGGTCTCTTGGCCAGGGTAATTCAGCACGAATACGACCATATTGAAGGCATATTATTCACCGATAAATTATCTTCCTTAAGAAAACGTCTTTTAAAAAGTCGTTTGGACAAGATTTCCAAAGGAAAGATCAGCGTGGACTACAGAATGAGATTTCCCAACATCAAAAAAGGACGTTAAAAAAACCGCTATTTGCGATAAAAACATATTTTTGCGCCCATAAATTATTATTTGAATGGCATTAGACAAGATTTTATCTATTGGAGGTAAACCAGGACTTTACAAATTATTGACCCAAACCAGGGGTGGCTTTGTTGCCGAATCCCTTTTGGACGGCAAACGTGTAACCGTTGGTTTAAGAAGCAATGTTAGCGTATTGTCCGAAATTGCCATTTACACCTTGGAAGAAGAGCTTCCTTTGAAGGAAGTGCTCCAAAAAATCAAGGAAAAGGAAGATGGCAAAAAAACCTCAATTAGCCATAAGGCTGATAAAATTGAATTGGAAGAGTATTTCTTTGGAGTGCTTCCCAATTATGATGAGGACCGAGTATACGCTAGTGACATAAAGAAAATTATACAATGGTACAACATCCTTCTCGACAACAACATTGTTGATTTTGTTGAGGACGAAAAGGATGCTGAAGAACCTACTGTATCTGCCTCGGGGGAGGAGGAGTAAACACTATTCTTTTTCCCAATCCACCAATTTTGTTGGGTAATAATTAATTTGCATAGCTTCCAAATAAGGAATCTGTGCGGCCAATCGTTCTTTGTAGTCCTCCCAATTTAGGTGCTCACTTATAGACCATCCCAATTCGGCATAGCCAATAATTCGTGGAAAAGCCAAATATTCCAGTTCAGCGCTGTTGCTAATGGTCTCGGACCAAAGTGGGGCTTCAATTCCCAAAATACTTTCTTTGGAGATTCCTTCTACATAAGTTTCGGGGTCCCATTTGTAGCCAACATCAACAGGGATGTAACCGGCCCAATGCAATCCGTATTCGGAGATGGAATCGTACTGCATATCCAAGTAGGCCTTTTTGGCAGGGGATATTATAATTTTAGAACCATTTTCAGCCGCTTTCAAGGCGTTTTCTGGTTCGTTCCAAAGTTGTGCAATGGAGTTGGAACTAATTTCGGCTTGAGCAATTTCGTTCCAACCAATCATTCTTTTGTTATGCTTTTGAACAATTTCCTCCACTTTTTCCACAAAGTAAATGTAGTCACTCTTCTTTGTCACGTGGCTTTCATCACCACCAATATGAAAGTAAGGGCCAGGAGTCATCCCTGCAATTTCACCAATTACATCATCCAAAAAGCTGTAAACAGTGTCTTTTCTTGCATCGAAAGAACTATAGCCTACTTTCATATCGGTTCGCACTCTCGGAGTCTCTGCTCCTGAATAGTGTAAAAAAGGATAACTCAATGAAGCTGCATTGGTGTGTCCTGGCATATCAATTTCTGGAACAATAGTAATGTGTCTATCTGCTGCATAGGTAACTAAATCCATATATTCTTCTTGGGTGTAAAAACCACCTTCGCCACCTCCAACTTCGCTTGCACTGCCCACCTCGGTAAGTTTTGGCCAAGATTTTATCTCAATTCGCCATCCTTGATCATCCGTAAGGTGAAGGTGTAGGGTGTTGAACTTGTAATAAGCTAAGGCATCAATATATTTTTTAACTTCTTCCACAGTGAAAAAGTGTCGAGCTACATCCAACATGGAACCCCGATATCCATATTTAGGAGCATCCATGATCTTTCCTGAGGGAATTACCCACATGGGTTGGTCCGTTAAGGTATCATTACTGGTCTCGGGAATAAGTTGACGAAGTGTTTGCACTCCTCTAAACGCACCTGCTGCGGTTTTGGCATTCAATAAAATCGAGTCTTTTTTAATATAAAGTTGATACGATTCCGGGCTTTCTAAATCCAAACTGTCCGATTGGTTGATATAAATCAATCGTTCCAATTTTTCTTCGGTTGATACATTTACTGTCACATCTAGACCTATTTTTTCCTTAATGCTTTTGGATAAAAA
Source organism: Allomuricauda sp. (assembly GCA_040285615.1). Taxonomy (GTDB): domain Bacteria; phylum Bacteroidota; class Bacteroidia; order Flavobacteriales; family Flavobacteriaceae; genus Flagellimonas. Next base: position 235,856 of record JAVJRL010000008.1, on the reverse strand, counting down.
CTGACCCACTTTCTCAAACTCTGGGTCAGTAGTAGAGGTGTAAATCGCAGTCCCTGCATCCAACCCAAAAGCACTTCCTGTTGGAATCGTTTTAATGGGTTTTGGAATCAACGGGGCATTGGCTAGGTCGGTTTTTGGAAAATTGATTTCCTTTTTTTCAGTTTGGCAAGCTGCCATGCAGATAACTGCAACGAACAGCAAAATTGATCTGTAAATCACGCTTGTTTAGTTTTAGTCTATGTAATCTTTGATAACATCGTACCAGATGTCGTAACCTTTATCATTCATATGAAGACCATCTTCAATAAAGATATCTTTTTTTACTTTTCTTTTGTCCAACATAGGATACCATACATCTACGAAATCAATTCCCTTTGTTTCGGATGCCAGTCTATTCAGTTTTCGGTTCAAACGGCGGTACCTACCTCGATATTTCCATCGGGAAATGCTCGGTTTTGCAGAGATCAAAACAATCTCCATGTTGGGATTTCTTTGTTGAAGGGTGCTAAGAATGTTATCCGCTCTTTTTACTATTTTTCGCGGTCTTTTCTTGGCAAAAATATCGTTATCGCCTTCATAAATAAAGACTTTTATCGGGTTGTAGTTTAAGATCAGCTCCTCCAAATAATGCTCCAAATCGGAAAATTGGGAACCTCCAAACCCTGTGTTGAGTACTTGCTGTTGGGGAAAACGTTCCTGTACGTCGTTCCAAAACCGAATACTTGAACTTCCTGTAAAAACAATGGTTGGCCGGGAAGAGTCCCAAAGGGAATCGTTGTGTTGTTGAATTTGTTTTACTTCTTCTTCAAAAGGCAATTGCGCTTGAGCCGTTATGCTAATTGAAAAAAAGAGCACTAATATATATCGCATTCTGTATGTTTAGTTTTTAATGAAGCTGTCTTGAAGACCTTCCTGTGAGTTGGTACCGACCATAATATCAAATTCACCGGGTTCCACTACAAACTCATAATTGTTGTTATAAAATCCCAATTCTTTATCGGTAAGGGTAAAAATAACTTTTTTAGAATTATTTGGAGCCAAGCTGATTTTTTGAAACCCTTTTAATTCTTTTACTGGGCGTGTTACACTGGCAACCTTATCATGAATGTAAAGTTGAACTACTTCTTCACCTTCAATTTCCCCTGTATTGGTGACCGTAACAGAAACTTCAATATTTTCTTGGTTTGAAGTGTCAATTTCCAAATCGGAATAATCAAAAGTGGTATAACTCAATCCATAACCAAAAGGAAAAAGCGGTTCATTTTTTTCATCGCTGTAATGAGACCAAAACACCGTTGGTTGAGCGTTGGGCCTGCCAGTACTAAAATGATTGTAGTAAATGGGCACCTGTCCAACGCTACGGGGGAAAGTCATGGGCAATTTGCCGCTCGGATTATATGCTCCAAAGACCACATCGGCTATGGCATTTCCTGTTTGAGTGCCTAATTGCCATGTTTCCAAAATAGAAGGAATATTTTCTACCTCCCAAGGTATGGTCAACGGTCGGCCGTTCATTAAGATCAAAATCACATTCTTATTGACGGCATAGACTTCTTTCAATAATTGCAGTTGAAGGCCAGGTAGACCTAATTGTGTTCTACTTCGCCCTTCACCGCTTTGAAAACCATGTTCTCCCAAAACCATGAGTACCACATCGGATTCTTTGGCCAATGCTACTGCTTCGCTAATGCCATCCATATCCGTTTCGTTTATGGTAACATCAGTTATAAAATTTGCATCACTATTGAATACTTTCGGTCCCTTGGAATAGGTTATGTTTTGAGAATATTTTTTCAACCCTTCCAAAACTGATATTGCTGTATTGTCATCGGAGCCAGGCCTCCAACTTCCCAAAGGGCTATTTTTATCATTCGCCAACTCACCAATTACAGCGATTTTTTTCTGGTCCTTTTGAATGGGGAGTAGGTTTCCTTCATTTTTTAAGAGAACTATGGATTTTTTCGCCATGTCCAATACACCGGCTTGATGCTCTTCATGGTACAACCTTGCTTCTTGTCTTGATTCATCACAATAACGATAAGGGTCATCAAAAAGTCCAAGTTCATACTTTACTTTAAGTATTCTCTTAACGGCATCATCTATGGCCTCTTCACTAACCTTGCCTTCTCTTACATTATTGACTAGATGGGTGATATAAGCAGTGGATTCCATGTCCATATCGGAACCTGCATTGGCAGCCAACTCCGCAGCATGGTTCAAATCTTTGGCATAACCATGGGGAACCAATTCTCCTATCGAAGCCCAATCGGAAACAATAAATCCGTCAAAACCCCATTTGCCTTTTAAGATGTTACGCTGCAAGTTTTTATCTGCGGTAACCGGAACCCCGTTAAGGAGGTTAAATCCGTTCATGAAAGTTTTTACGTCGGCCTCAATTGCTGCATGAAATGGGGGAAGAACCACGTTATACAATGTAGATGTTCCGATGTCAGTGGTATTGTAATCTCTACCAGCTTCGGCAAAACCATATGCGGCAAAATGCTTTGCACAAGCGGCAATGGTATTGGGTTGGGATAAGTTATTTCCCTGAAATCCCTTTATTCGTGCCTGGGCAATTTTAGAACCCAAAAAAGTGTCTTCCCCGGCGCCTTCCATCACCCGGCCCCAGCGTGCATCACGGGAAATATCTACCATTGGGGCAAATGTCCAGTTTATACCAACCGCAGCAGCTTCGTCGGCAGCAATCTTTGCGGAATTCTCTATGGCTTCCATATCCCAACTAGCAGCTTCTGCTAGAGGTATTGGTGCCAATGTTTTAAATCCGTGAATAACATCGAACCCAAAAATCAAAGGAATGCCCAAACGAGATTCTTCCACAACCAATTTTTGTAATTTCCGTACTTCTTCGGTTCCGGTTACATTCAGCATAGAACCGACCCACCCTTTTTTTAGATGTTCATATTTTATGGCGGCATTGCCTTCTTCGGGAACGGGCCCGGTAACGTCCCAAAAGCCATTATATTGGTTCATCTGACCTACTTTTTCTTCCAAGGTCATTAGTGATAACAAAGAATCCACTTTTTGTTCAATGGTTGTGCTTTGGGCCATGATAGTGTGGTTGGTTAGTAATAAAATGAGCAGAAAAATCGGTAAAAGAGATTGTTTAGTTTTCATATTGTGGTCCGTGTTAAAAAGCTGATAAATAGACCTATAAAAATAAGCTAAAATTCGATGATGCCCTAATAGAAGGACTTTGTATTTTTGGTCAAAATAAAGAAGATGAATACAAGATCGGAACAGTTGGCAGCCTTTGACCGTCTTTTGACCATAATGGACGAATTACGCGATCAATGCCCATGGGACAAAAAGCAAACCATGGAGACGCTTCGTCACTTGACTATTGAGGAAACCTACGAATTGGGAGATGCCATTCTGGACAACGATCTGGAGGAAGTAAAAAAGGAACTGGGCGATATTTTATTGCACATTGTTTTTTATGCCAAAATAGGCTCCGAGTCACAAGATTTTGATATTGCCGATGTGGCCAATGGTATTTGTGAGAAACTCATCAACAGGCATCCGCATATTTATGGTGATGTAAAAGTGGAAAATGAAGAGGACGTCAAGCAGAACTGGGAAAATATCAAACTAAAAGAAGGTAATAAGAGTGTACTCGAAGGAGTTCCCAATGGTTTGCCATCTCTGGTCAAGGCCAACCGAATACAAGATAAAGTGGCCGGTGTGGGATTTGATTGGGAAAAGCCAGAACAAGTTTTTGAGAAGTTAAAAGAGGAACTTGGAGAGCTTCAAGAAGAAGTGGAAGCCAACAATGCCGATAAAATGGAGTCCGAATTTGGAGACGTGCTTTTTTCCATGGTGAATTACGCTCGATTTTTAAAGATCAATCCGGAAAATGCCTTGGAGCGCACCAATAAAAAATTCATCAAACGCTTTCAATATTTGGAGGAAAAAGCCAAAGAAGCGGGTAAGACGATGAAAGATATGACTTTAGCGGAAATGGACGTGTTTTGGGAAGAGGCCAAAAAGCTTTAAAAATTATTATTAAGCTAACGTAAGGTGAGATCATAATTATCGTCAATCTAGCTATATTTGCCATCCTTTTTAAGTATCCATTGTGTTTCAGAACTACACCAAAGAGTTTGCCTATAACCTAAAGTTATCCTATCCCGTTATTTTGGGAATGTTGGGGCATACTTTTGTTGCCTTTGCGGATAACATTATGGTGGGGCAATTGGGTACTGCGGAATTGGCCGCTGTTTCACTTGGAAATAGCTTTGTGTTTATAGCAATGTCACTTGGGATTGGTTTTTCTACTGCTATTACACCATTGGTGGCCGAAGCTGATGGTGCTAAGGACCAAGCTGCTGGAAAAAGTGCTTTAAAACATGGATTGGTGCTCTGCACTATTTTAGGCTTATCACTTTTTGGTCTCATTCAGATTTCCAAGCCCCTGATTCACTACATGAAACAACCTCCAGAAGTAGTGGAGCTTGCTTTACCCTATTTGGATTTAGTGGCTTTTTCGTTGGTTCCTTTGATTATTTTTCAAGCTTTTAAACAGTTCTCTGAGGGACTTTCCCAAACCAAATACCCTATGTATGCCACAATTTTGGCCAACGTGGTGAACATAAAGCTCAACTACTTGTTCATTTTTGGTTCTTTTGGGTTTCCAAAACTTGGAATTGTTGGTGCCGCGGTCGGTACCTTGGCTTCACGGGTTATTATGGTAGCCTTTATTTGGTATTTGCTCAAGCGCAAAAAGAAATTTGAATTTTTTGTGACCCATTTCAATTTTAGAAAGATTGAAAAAAGGGTGATGAACAAAATCATTAGTCTTGGTTTTCCATCGGCTTTACAGATGTTTTTTGAAGTGGCCATTTTTACTGCGGCCATTTGGTTGAGCGGTGTATTGGGTAAAAATGCCCAAGCAGCAAACCAAATTGCCTTGAACCTAAGCAGCATGACCTTTATGGTGGGTATGGGGCTCAGCGTAGCGGCCATGGTCCGTGTTGGAAACCAAAAAGGTCTCCGTAATCATAGGGAGTTGAAGCGTATTGCCGAATCCATATTTTTCTTGACCTTGATTTTGGAAATTGCCTTTGCTGCCATTTTCCTTTTAGGAAGGCATTGGTTCCCTACAATTTATTTGGATGTAGATGATATCGTCAACCAAGCGGATAACACGGAAGTAATTATTATTGCAGCTAAACTGTTACTGGTTGCCGCCTTTTTTCAGATTTCTGATGGGCTTCAGGTGGTGGTTTTGGGAGCTCTGCGTGGTTTGCAGGATGTGAAGATACCTACGCTTATCACTTTTGTAGCCTATTGGTTGATAGGTTTTCCTATCAGTTATTACCTCGGCCTTCACACAAGTTTGGAGAGCACAGGAATTTGGATAGGATTGTTGTCGGGGCTTACGGCATCGGCTGTAATGTTGTATCTTCGATTCAACTTTTTGACCAAGAAATTGATTACAGAATAAGATGATTTCCAACATTGGAATCAAAATAAGAGCTTATGGAACTACCTAAATTTTTGTTGGCCGACAATACAGATCATCCCGAGGCCATTTTTATCGTCCATACCGAATATCCACGATTTATCATCAACTTGGAAAATGATGAAGTGGAATGGATGGAAGAATTCTCTAAACAAGATGAGGAAGACTTGATGGACGAAACCGAAAACCTGGTTGAGGCTGCCACTGCTTTTTATGATCGAGAAGTCTCCAGATACGATCAATAATGCTGGAACAATTGCTGCAAGCCGATAAAGAACTGTTTTTGTTCCTCAATGGATTGGGAACCGAAACTTGGGACGGCTTCTGGATATTTATGACAACCACCAGAAATTCCGCGCCACTTTATCTGTTATTACTTTATCTATCCTATCGAAACTTTGGTTGGAAGGGAACTGGAATAATCTTGGTGTCCATCACCTTGTTGATTACCTGTACCGATCAATTGTCCAACTTTTTTAAATATGGCGTAGGTCGTTTACGTCCCTGTCACGAGCCCGAAGTGAGCAGTATGATGCGCTTGGTGAAAAGCTACTGTGGTGGACAATTCGGATATTTTTCAGCCCATGCGGCCAACTCTTTTGGTCCAGCCGTTTTCTTTACGGTGATGTTCAGGAACAAAGTAAGATACATTGTTTGGGTATTGCTGCTTTGGGCATGCATTGTGGCCTATAGCCGAATTTATATCGGAGTGCACTATCCCTTGGATGTACTAACAGGGGCCTTGATAGGTTCGCTGTTCGGCTGGTTATGGGCCAAGTTGGCTATATTTGCTTTCCAAAAAACAGGGGTATGATCTCGACTGCCAGATACTGGTTTTACATTGCGCTGATTGTGTTGGTGTACATTATAGGAATGTTTGCCACCCTGTTCGAGAACGATTCGGCCCAATTTGCGGTTATGGCGATGCGAATGGTGCAGGAAAATGATTTTCTAAGCTTGTTCAAAGGCCCTGAAGAGTATTTGGATAAACCACATATGCACTACTGGTTGGCCGCACTCTCTTATAAAATTTTTGGTATTCACGATTGGGCCTACCGAATTCCCGGCATTTTGTCCACTTTGCTCGGCGCCTACAGTTGTTACGGTCTCGGAAAATTACTTTACAATAAGGATGTAGGTCGTTTTGCTTCATTGATTTTTATGACAGCACAAACCATGGTTTTGGCCAACATTGATGTCCGTACCGATGCCGTTTTAACAGGATTTACGATATTCTCCATTTGGCAGTTGGCCACTTATATTGAAAAAGGAACGCTAAAGAGCATTGCCTTGGGTGCTTTTGGAGCGGGAATCGCATTTTCGACCAAGGGTCAGATTGCTTTGGTGGTGATTGGAATCTCCATACTTTGTCATTTGGCCTATACCCGAAAATGGCTACAATTACTGAACTGGAGAGTAGTGGTGGCCATCTTGGTCTTTGGGTTGACCATTGCACCGATGCTGTATGCCTACTACCATCAATTTGATTTGCACCCCGAGAAGGTAATTCGTGGTAAGGATAACCGTAGTGGCATATTCTTTATTTTTTGGGAACAAAGTTTTGAGCGGATGAGTGGCGAAGGCGTTGGGAAGAACAGTAGCGACTTTTTCTTTTTCTTTCACACTTTTTTATGGGTGTTCTTGCCTTGGACGGTCCTTGCTTTGATTGGTTATTGGACTAAAGTAAAATCCTTTTGGGAAGCCAAGTTCTCCTACGGACCCAATTTGGAATTTTTGACTGTGGGGGGAATATCCATTTTGTTTCTGATTATCAGTTTTGCACAGTTTAAACTGCCACATTATATGAACGTCCTTATGCCCTTGTACGCGATTTTATCAGCGGGATTTTTGTACGTTTTGCATCAACATGAAAAATTGAAAATGGCCAAGGTGATTCTAGGAATCCAATATTTTATATTGGGTCTTGTAGTGGTCTTTGTGCTTTTGATAAGCTTTTCTGTTTTCGAATTCGAACATTGGTACGGGTATTTATTCTTGTTGATGGCATTGGTTCTGGTGACATATTTCATTTTCAAAAAAGAATCCACTTATGCCAAGATTGTTACCATTGCCATTTTTAGTTCCGTTTTATTGAATGGTTATATGAATGCCCATTTTTATCCGAAATTGCTTGAATACCAAGGTGGGTCAAACATGGCAGAAAGGGTTAAGGAAAAAAACATTCCCGTGGATGACATTTATAAAATAAATGAAAGACATACCTGGGCCTTGGATTTCTATAATCAAAATCCTATCAACATTGTTTCAGCATCGGATTTGAAGAATATGAAAGATGTTTGGGTGTACGCTACGGATAAAGAATTGCAGCAATTACAGAAAATAGGAATTGATTGGGACAATCAAATCACTGTGGACCAATTTCGAATTACCAGATTACAAATCAAGTTTCTCAATCCCAACACCCGGCAAGAAAAATTGAATAAAATGCACTTAGTGCATTTGAATTAATCCTCAGATTCCAGTTTCGGTTTTTTAAAGTGGTAGATTACACCGAAGAGCGAAGTAAGGGCCGTAATCAAAAAGAAGGTAAAGCTGATACCAATGGAGGTGCTTTCATCCAGTCCCAACCATTTTGCTCCGTATAAAAAAGTAACCTCTCGACTTCCTATTCCGCCAATAGTCAAAGGAATAACCGAGACAATGGACGAAACCAAAAACACAAACAGGTATTCAATAATGTCCAGGCTAACTGATAAAGACTTCAAAATAAAAAGTACACTGACCAACTGTGCCAACTGTACCAATGCAGAAAACCCAGCAGACTTCCAAAATACGGGAAGGGTAGTGGTGAAAAAGATTTTGTTCACAAACCAAAATACCATAACACTTAATGGAATGGCCAGGATAATTAACCAATAAAAACTTAGGAAGAACTCATTTTTGGAGAGCAGTGCCAAGATACAGGCGTACACAAAAAGCAGCAACATTCCGCTTAAACGATCGAGCAATAAACTAGATACCACCTTTTTGGTGCCTGTCTGATATTCTTTTTGGATGACATAGCCTTTGTAAGCATCACCCCCAATACCTCCTGGTAAAAAGAGGTTGTAGAACATACCCAATAAGTATAATTTCAAATTACTTAACTGGGAAACCTTCGCCCCGATTTGGTGGAAATACAAATTGGTTCTAAAAGCCGATAAGACTTTCGAAAACACAAAAAATAACAATGCCAAGAATAAATATAAAGGATCACTCTTTTTTAGGGTTTGGAGTACATCTTTAAACTCTATTTTGGTGAAAATAAAGTAAATCAAGACCGCACTAACAATGATTTTTAGGGCAGTGATGAGCTTTTTACGCAGCTTTTCCGTCACCTATGCTTATTTTTTTGATGCGATACGGTCTTTTCTGTTGCGATTCGTAGTAGGTGCGAATCAGGAGTTCCATTACAATCCCGATGGTAAATAATTGGATTCCCCCAACAATGAACATCATTCCAAAGATTAGTAAGGGTCGGGTCCCGATATCTTGTCCGAATCCAAGTTTTACGATCAATAAATACACATTGATTAATATTCCCAAGATAACTAGTAGCACCCCAAAAATCCCGAACAAGTGGATGGGACGTTGGAAGTATTTTCTAATGAAAAGTAACAGCATCATATCGGCCACTACCTTAAAAACCCGTTCCAAACCGTATTTGGAAACCCCTGCATGTCTGGCATGATGCTTAACGGGAACCTGTTTTATCTGTGCACCTTCTAAATGGGCCAAAAGTGTGATAAAACGGTGCATTTCGCCGTACAAATTCAGGCTTTTTGCAATATCCTTGGTGAAAACCTTGAGCGCACAACCATTGTCTTTAATATCCAACTTGGTAACTCGACGCACCAAAAAGTTGGCGATTTTGGAGGGTATTTTTTTAGCTAAGGAGTCTTTTCTCTTCTGTCGGATACCAGTCACCACATCATATTCTTCACTAATCGCATATTCCAGCATGTGAGGAATGTCCGAAGGATCGTTTTGCAAGTCTCCATCCATGGTAATGATATATTCGCCTTCGGCATAGTCAATACCGGCAGCCAGAGCTAAACTTTGCCCGTAATTCTTTTTCAGTTCAATGAGGTGGACCTTTTTATCGTCCATTTCCTTGACCTTGATTCGGGTTTTATCGGTGGAAAAATCATCCACATACACAATTTGATAGTTGTACCCTTCAAGGCTTTCGTTGATTTTTTCGGTCAAAAGAACCACATTGTCCTCCTCGTTGTACAAAGGAACCACTATGGATAAAAGGGAATCGGTGACGGTGCTCATTCAGTATAAAATCTGTGCAAATTTATTGCTTTTATTTAAAGTTCATTGGTAATCTTGTCCAATAGGATTTTTGCGGCATAGAATGGAGAGATTTTATGTTCTTCAATCGCTGTCAATAACTTGGCCTGTTCTGTTTTAAAGATCTCTTTTTGATGGAAAAATTGTTTGATGTATTCATCCACGGTCTGAAGGAACCAGTTTTTGTTCTGCTGTTGTCGGTTCTTTTCAAAAAAGCCGTTTTCTTTATTGTGCTCCACAAATTGCTGTACCATTTCCCAGATTTCTTCGATACCTGTATTTTCTACCGCGGAACACTTCATCACTTTAGGCGTCCATCCATTGGCTTTAGGTGGATAAAGGTGCAAGGCCCTCGAAAATTCGGAAACTGCAAGCTTGGCATGTTCCAAATTGCTGCCATCTGCTTTATTGATGGCGATGGCATCGGCCATTTCCATAATCCCTCTTTTTATGCCTTGGAGCTCGTCGCCGGCCCCCGATAATTTCAACAACAGGAAAAAATCTACCATACTGTGCACGGCAATTTCACTTTGGCCCACACCTACTGTTTCTACCAATATCACATTGTATCCTGATGCTTCACAGAGAATGATACTTTCTCGTGTTTTTTGTGCTACACCACCCAAAGATTTCCCAGAAGGAGAGGGGCGGATAAAGGCATTCGGGTCTTTAGCCAAGGTCTCCATCCGGGTTTTATCGCCCAAAATACTTCCCTTGCTCAACGAACTGGTGGGGTCCACGGCCAAAACAGCTACTTTGTTGCCTTGTTCCGTTAAAGTTTTGCCCAAGGTTTCAATAAAAGAGCTTTTACCCACCCCGGGCACACCTGTAATCCCCACACGGGTACTTTTATTAGATTTCGCCAGGCATTTTTCTATAACCGCATTGGCCTTTTCAAAATGGGCAGGTTTGGTACTTTCCAATAAGGTGATGGCCTTGGCAAGCATAGCTTTGTTGCCATCAAAAATACCTTGGGCCAAAGTATCTGCAGAAAGCTCTTGTTTTCTGAGTGCCTTGATTTTGGAAATGGTGCCCGAAGGTTTTTTGTTATCGTCTGCCAAGGTGCTGTTCATCTGTTTATCACGAATTTATAAAGATTTTATGGGTTTAAGTCAAACTGAATAAGAATACGGCAAACTTTTTCCTTTATCCATTTCACAAAAATTTAATACCCGTTTAAGCGAACTTCCGCCTACAAATTGGTACCTTTTCCTTGAATAACCGGCTACCGTTTAGGTACTGGTTTTTATGAACCTATAAACATTTAAAAGATGAAGACTATTTTTGAGGCCAAGGCCACTAATACAGGAGGAAGAGCTGGACACGTGACGAGTGAGGATGGTGTTTTGGATTTTGATATCAGTATGCCAAATTCCAAGGGAAAACTAGATCCAAAATCCACCAATCCTGAAGAACTTTTTGCTGCTGCATACTCCACTTGCTATGCTGGTGCGGTAGAAGCTGTTGCCAAAAATCACAATGTGGATGACCTTGGAGATTTCAACGTAACTGCGATAGTGGCATTTAATAAGGAGGAGGAAGGCTTCTTTTTGGAAGTAACCTTGGATACTTATTTACCTACAGTAGATAAGGAAATGGGAGAAACCATCATTAAAGGAGCTCATGAAATGTGTCCCTATAGCAAGGCTACGCGAGATAATATTACCGTACACTTAAATTTGTTGCTGGACGAATAAATCACGTAACTTTTTAATAATGAGCCCTGTTGATTGCATTCAGCGGGGCTTTTTTGTTAAAAATGAGTAAAAAAGAACCTAATTTGCAACGTTGCATTTTTTGCATCGTCTTTATTGCAGAACAACTAAAAAACCAAACATAGAACCGAGTGTGCTCCATATTGAGCTTGTAGAAAAGTGCAAGGTGAACGACCGCCAGGCACAAATGAAACTGTACCGTCAGTATTGCGATGGTATGTTTTGTGTGGCGATGCGCTTTCTTAAAAATTCGGACGATGCAGAAGATGTATTGCAGGATTCTTTTATAAAGGCATTTCAGCGCATAGAGCAGTTTAAGGGCGATGTAACATTTGGGGCTTGGTTGAAAAGAATAGTTGTTAATGGTAGTATCGATTTTTTAAAGTCGAAGCATCAACGGACGGTGGAATTAAATGAAAGTTACTTGCAAGTGGCGGAAGAGGATGATTGGTCGGTCGAAGAAGGGATTTCCATAGATAAGGTAAAGGGAGCCATCGAGGAACTAGCTCAAAAATATAGGTATGTTGTGCAATTGTTTTTGGTGGAAGGTTATGATCATTCCGAGATAGCTGGAATTTTGGGCATTACGGAAACGGCATCCAGAACCCGATTGTTAAGAGGAAAAGCACAGTTAAAAGAAAAATTAAAAGATTTGGCTTATGGCACGTGATCTTAGAAAATTGTTTGAAAAGGAAAGAGAAGAAAAACGCTTCGAGATGGGGGAAGGGCATGAAGACCGCTTTTTTGCTAAGTTGGACAAGGAGATGCCAAATAATCCTCCCAAGAAAAAGGTGTTTTCCCTTTGGATGCAGATTGCTGCATCCGTTATAGTGGCTGTGGGACTGTCCTTTTATTACTTCAACAGTAATGAGGGTGTAGTTGACCCCGATGAGAAAGTCACAGTTGTGGATAGGGATAACCCGAATAGTGGAGTTCAGGGTATTTCATTGGGAGATTTATCCCCAGACCTAAAAAAGATAGAGACCTATTATACCACCAATATCAACTTGCAATTGTCTGAATTAGCTGACGACCCCGTGAATAAAGAGCTTGTAGATAGCTACATGGACAGGTTGTCGGAATTGAACAAAGAGTATCACCGGCTGAACCAAGAGTTGAATGACTTGGGCCCCAATGATCAAACTATAAACGCCTTAATCAATAATCTACAGCTAAGGTTGCAGTTGTTGCAAAAATTAAAATCAAAGTTGAATCAATTAAAATCATCAAAAAATGAACAGGAATCATCAAATATTGTTTAGCGGATTGCTTCTTGCCTTGGTTGGGTTTACCAGCCAAGCGCAGGAGAAGTCCAAAACATACAAGGAAACCTTCGATGTCAATAAAGACACGGAGTTGAACATCAACACCAGTTATGCCGATATTGAGTTTGAAACTTGGAATAAAGATCAAGTGGAGATTACAGCAGTAATCGAGCTGGAAGGTGTGGACCAAGAGGAAGCCGATTCTTATTTTGATCGGGATTTGGTCAAAATTATGGGCAATAGCCAAGAAATTGAAGTGAGCACTGAAGGTGCTGGACCTAATTATGCTTTCGATTTTCAAGGATTTGATATCGATATTCCCGAAATGCCATCGGTTGCCGAGATTATTGCGAACGTGGAGATCCCAGAAATAACAGAGATTGTAATTCCTGAGATATCATTTATGCCAAACATGCCCCCAATGCCACCGTTACCGCCAATAGAGTTTGATTACGATGCTTATAAAAAGGATGGGGATAAGTATATGAAGGAATGGAAGAAGGAATTCGATAAAACGTTTGATGAAGAATATAAGGAACGTTTTGAGGAATGGGGCAAACGGATGGAAGAAATGGCAGAGGAGCGCGAAGCCAGAAGAGAGGAGTTGAGGGAAGAAAGAGAACAACTCCGTGAAGAACGTGAAGAAATGCGCAAAGAGATGCAGGAACGAATGAAAGAGCAGCGAGAGGAACTCCGTGCCCAGCAAGCCGAGCTTAGGGAGGAGCAAGCCGAACTTAGAAAAGAACTACGGGAGAAGGCAAGATCTATTCATGGAAGTCCCAATGTGTTTTATTTTTCTTCTGATGGAAAACATAAAGAGTACAAGGTCAAAAAACGAATCATCATCAAAATGCCGAAGTACATTAAATTAAACCTGAATGTGCGCCACGGTGAGGTAAAATTGGCGGAAAACACCAAAAACATCAATGCAAGCTTGTCCTACGCAAGCTTGCTTGCCTCAACTATTGATGGGGCCAATACCGATATCCGAGTATCGTATTCCCCTGTAGTGGTGCAAAACTGGAACTACGGTAGCCTTAGAACAGATTATTCGGATAAGGTCAATTTAAAAGAGGTGAAGGAATTGAAATTAAATTCTGTTTCATCCAATGTTGTTATTGGTAGATTGGCCAGCAAGGCGATGGTCACCAATAGTTTTGGGGCATTGAGTGTTGAAGAAGTTTCCAATGGTTTCAATACCATCGACATTTCCATGGAGAATGGGGAACTCAATTGTAAACTACCCGAAACACCTTATGTGATTTCGGTGAATGAAACCAGTTCAGGTTTTCAATACCCGAAGACATTGAAGTTGACATCGACAAAAAAATATGGTGGAAATTTACATACAGGTTATAACATCAGTAAAAATGATGGGAAAACCATCAAAATCAACTCCAAATTCAGCGAGGTGGTTCTTAAGGACTGATCTTGTTTTGCCAGTCTTGGAAATGACGGGCTAGGGTATGAGTCGCAGCAAATTTACTCCTGAACCTTCCGGTTTTGAACTATCCTCAGTTTTATGTCTACACTTTGTTTTTATTACTTGTACCGCTATTTCTTATACAGCGTGTCGTAGCGGTTGAATTTTATTGTTTTGGTCTTAGTTTTTTTATAATTTCTGTGCTCACCCAATATAGGTTTGACAACTCCCGTTCTTCGTTATATCTACCAAAAAACAAATATTTACCATCAGGAGTGATACTCGGGCATGTTTCAGCGTAATTAGAATTTACTTCGCTACCTAGGTTAATGGCTTTAGACCATCCCCCATTTTTCTTTTTAAAATAGACATATATGTCACTTTTTCTTTGATTGTCTTCTTTGTTTCTGGCGTTTACCACTAAATAATCTTGAGACGGAGAAATAAAACCATGAAAACCTTCGATACCAAGTTCGTGCACCTCATAGTATTTGTCATTTTTTTTGGGAGCATAATACATTTTTCGTTTTGACACATTGGTATAAAAAAGATCTCCGTTTTTTGCTTCATTTGAATAAAATACAAGATCATCATTTACAGGTGAATCCAGTTGTTTTGCATCGCTCCAAGAATTTTCGGAACGCTCCACATACCAGCTTTTTACCGATGATTTATGGTGAGGTAATGTAAAAGGGTCATGAGCTGCAAAATGAATCATTGTACCACTAGGGTTCACAAATGGGTGCATTTCTCCCGCTTTTTTCCCTTTTGTGAAATTTGCCTTTTTAGGATATGTCCATTTTTCACCTTCGAGTTTTGAGAAATAAATACTTGGATCTTGATCTTCATAATTAGCTCCAAAATATAATTCTTCTAAATCAGGTGAAAACGAAATACCGTGTTCATATCTTCCATTTATTGAAACTATGCCAGGTCCAAATATTTCAGGAATTAAACCTGGTGGTTCTTGGCCAAGGTAAAGATTTCCTACGGTTAAAGAACCAATATCTTTTCCATTTGATTTCTCCGTCTTGCATGCGTTTATAAATACTATTAATAATAGTACTGAGAATTTAGTTAGATGTGTTTTCAATGTTATATTTGTTTTGATTGCCACCAGCTTTTTTAGTGTATGGGTAATATTCAGTTTTTACTCGTAAACCTTTTGGTTTAGCACCGACCTTAGTTTTAAATCTTTTGTTTTGTTCTTGTCATTAAAAATACTATTGTTTTTCCAACGATTACATACATATAGATAATTCAGAGGGGCTTTTTCAATGGTACAAAGTGACGATTTAAATTCACTAAAATCATTGTCGTCAGTACATTTTGAAAATTGTGCTTTTACTACTTATTGCACATGATAGAAATGGTATTAAGGCTTTAGTTTTACCCATCTACACCTAACATTTATTTTTAGCCCGTTTATTACCTTGCAGGTAACCATTGCCTAAGGGTCAATTAAACCTTCAGCTATAACGGCAGCCTACCTCCACTTTATTAATGAGCATCTTCCTTTAAGTAAGACTGAAAGTTTTCTTTGAAACGATTTAATCTAGGAATGGAAACATTTCTAATATAACTATTGTTCGGATTACGTCTCTCATAATCCTGATGGTATCCTTCCGCGATGTAAAACTTTTCAAATGGTTCTACCTCTGTAACTATGGTACGATTGCCATATACATTCTCAGTTTTCAGTTTGTTTATATAACCCTGAATAATTTTCTTCTCTTTGTCGTTCTTATAAAAAGCAATGGAACGGTATTGTGCACCCCGGTCAGGTCCTTGCCTGTTTAAAGTAGTTGGGTCATGTGAGCCAAAGAAAACCTGAACCAGTTGTGTGAAAGAAATTACGTTTGGGTCGTAATATACCTCCACTGCTTCTGCATGATGGGTTCTTCCATAAGAAACATCTTCGTAGGTGGGGTTTTTCTCCGAACCACCCGAATATCCAGAATAAACTTCTTTAACACCCTTTACACTTTCAAAAATGGCCTCGACACACCAAAAACATCCGCTGGCAAAATAGGCCGTCTCATATTCTTGAAGTTGTTCTGCACTCAGTTTAGTTGCTATATGGCTTTTTGATTCCTCAATTTGGGCAACTTCTTGTTTATCGGATTTGTTTTTGGGTTGGCAACTTATGGATGCCAATAAGAGTAGAATTAAAAATGGAGTTTTCACGGTGTTCATTTTAGTTTCTTATTTAGTTGCAATAAGATACCAACAATTACTTTCATGGTCGTTAAAAAATGTTAACCATCCGTTTTAGGTGCTCAAAATGTATCTGAAGGTTCAAATTGATATTTGTCAATTTCAGTAGTTTTTTCCTACATGAATTACAAAAATATAATCCTTTTCCTACAAATAAATAATTGATGTTCAGTCAGTTACAAAGACTTGAAATGTCGAATGATCGATGAAATGCACATGCTTTCGGTATGTTGTTTTTAGGATCAAAAACGTTCATCGACGATAAAAAACACTTTACCCGAAAAAAATTCATACACCTAAAAAAAAGGGTTGTTGGGCGATGGAAATCTTCACAGCGGTGCATGCGAAAGTAATTTTACATCGTAAAACAATCGGAATCATGAAAACAATTTTCACCATCATCGCAATAACTTTTTTCGGAACAATGGCTTCTGCTCAAAATATTTCAAACGAAGTTAAAGTGGAGGTTCTTACTGAAGGTGTTGAGTTGAATGTAGAAATCAATCAAAACATCAGAAAAGACAGAAAGATGGTAAGATTGTACAAGTTTAAAAACTCTCGTATTAAAAAAGAGCTTTCTTTTAAAACCAAGAAGAATAAAGCTAAATTGGCTTAATTAATAATGTTAGGGTTTATAATTCCTTTTGCGCTGTTCCTTAGTGTTTCGTTTGTTCTGGCAACCATCGCCTTTTCTTTTAGGGAAAGAAAATCTTAAAAGGTTAAGTTTTTTTGGAATAATTTAGGTCGTTTGATAACGACCACTGTTTTTTATATCGGATATACTCTTATTGGTCCACCGAGTTGAATTGTTCAACAACCTCTTCAAATTCTATCGTGTAGTGGGTGCCTTTTTTAGTGTAGTCTCTAGTAATAGATCCCCGAAGTTGACGGGCCAGGTTATAAATAAGTTTTAAACCCAGGGAATTAGATGTTTTAGGGTTTATTTCCTCCGAGTATCCAATACCATTGTCCCCTAGGTACATTTTATACCTGTTATCCGCAATTCTTTCTACTGATACGTGAATTTCGCCATCGCGGACCTCGGCAATTCCATACTTTAAAGCATTGGTTATAGTTTCATTGATGATCAATCCCAATGGAATTACTGTATCGATGCTGAGCTTATAATTTTTTATATCCAAGTTGACCTTCACATTATTGCCACTACCCTTGACCGACCGCACCAGATAATCACAAAGCTCTTGTACATAGGGTTCAAGCTCTATTTTTGAAAGGTAATCATCCCTTTTGTACAACATCTCATGAACCATGGCCATGGATACCACACGGTTTTGACTGCTTTTAATGATACTACTAATTTTGCTGTCATCGATTGCCCGGGATTGTAGGCTCAGAAGGCTTGAAACCGTCTGTAGGTTATTTTTTACTCGGTGATGTACTTCTTTAAGAAGTGTTTCTTTTTCCTCTATGCGTTCTTGTATCTCGTTACGAGATTTATAAAGTCTATGGTGTGCACTCAGGAGGTTTTTACCAAAAACGCCTCCAAGAAGATACACCGCAAATACAGCACTCAAATAGGCAAACCAGCTTCTAGACTCCAAAGGGACCATATTCTCTGAAATCCTAAAATCACCTGTATCATAAAGGAAAAGTAGGGTCAATACTGCTAAATTGATGATGAGGTATAACTGACCAAAAACCTTGGTGGTTACATATCCTGCAAAAACAATAATGGCCAATACAAAAATAAAAGGGCTTTCTATACCACCGCTGTATATGGTTATAATAATTGCACCTATCATGGATAGGATGGAGGTCAGGTTGTAGGTGAGTGTTAAGTTATTGTGCTTTTGATATAGTAATGTGTTTAATAAGTTGATGAATGCATACCCTAAAAAGGTGTAGGTAATGATTCCTTTTATATCCAAAAAGAAAAAACACACTAACCCAAAAATGGCAGCAAAAAAGGATGAATTGTAATTTACCTTAAGTATCAAATCAATCTTGTCTTGAATCCTATATGTATCCTTACCAGGAACTTTCATATGCTGCACGTGAATATTCTCCTACCACAAAAAAGTTGATGACGTGCGGTAGAGTAGCTTAATGGGGTGTTTTAAGCTGTAAATCTAACTATGTTTTTGATATAAAAAAAGTGGTAGCTTTAATAACTACCACTTTAAGTGTGTTCTTTGAATGATTTTAGTCGTTTATCAAAACCCATTCTCCTTTGTCTATCAGGGGCTCCGCTTGTTTATATTTGACAGTTTTACTCTCTCCTGACATTACATTTTTAATGGTGACTCTTTCGTTTCTGCCAATTTTTGGTTTTTCACGAACAATGGTTTCGGTTACCTGAGGGCGTTGACCTTGCGTTTGACCCGCTGCTCTGTTCTGTGCGGCCAATTCGTCGCTGTTCGGAATTTCTTCTTTTGAAGTCTGAATATTTTCCTTTGGTCTGCGAACATTTCTGGCTTCTTGGATTTGAGCGGTGTTCTCGGAAGGCAACTCTCCTTTGAAAAGAAAGGATATTACTTCTCGGTTTACTTTGTCGATCATTTCCTTGAAAAGCTCAAAAGCCTCGAACTTATAAATCAATAATGGGTCTTTTTGTTCGTGGACGGCCAACTGCACGGATTGTTTCAACTCGTCCATTTTACGCAAGTGTGTTTTCCAAGCATCATCAATGATGGCCAAGGTAATGTTCTTCTCAAAATCCGTGATCAACTGCTTTCCATTACTATTGTAGGCCTTTTCTAAGTTGGTTACAACATTCAATGATTTGATACCATCGGTAAAAGGAACTACGATGCGCTCAAACTTGTTGGCTTCATCCTCATACACCTTTTTGATAACCTGGAATGCAACGGTGGCACTACGTTCCATTTTCTGCTTGTAGAAACTGTAGGCCTCATCATTTATTTTATTGGCAATCTGCTGAAAGCTAAGTTTTTTGAATTCCTCTTCGCTTATCGGTGAGGTAATGGAGAAGTATTTGATGAGCTCGAACTCAAAGTTCTTGTAATCATCCGCCATTTTATTGGACTCCGCAATAGCTTCACAAGTATCGTAGATCATGTTAGCGATGTCCACTTTTAAGCGTTCACCTTCCAAGGCATGTCTTCTTCTTTTATATATTACCTCGCGTTGGGCATTCATTACATCATCATACTCCAACAAACGCTTACGGATACCAAAGTTGTTTTCCTCAACCTTTTTCTGGGCACGCTCAATGGATTTGGTCATCATGGAATGTTGGATTACTTCACCATCTTCCAAGCCCATACGGTCCATCATTTTGGCCACACGGTCCGATCCGAACAAACGCATCAAGTTGTCTTCCAAAGAAACATAGAATTGTGAGCTACCTGGATCTCCTTGTCGTCCAGAACGACCTCTCAACTGTCTGTCTACACGTCTGGAATCGTGGCGTTCCGTACCTATAATGGCTAAACCGCCAGCTTCCTTAACGTCTGGGGACAATTTAATATCCGTCCCCCTACCTGCCATGTTGGTTGCAATGGTTACAACACCGCCTTTACCAGCTTCGGCAACAATATCGGCCTCTTTTTTATGGAGTTTTGCGTTCAACACGTTGTGAGGAACTTTACGTACGCTCAATAATTTGGATAACAACTCCGAAATTTCAACGGATGTGGTACCAATCAATACGGGTCTTCCTGCTTGCGAAAGTTTGGTGACCTCATCTATGATGGCGTTATATTTTTCACGTTTAGTTTTATAAATCAAATCGTGTCTATCGTCACGGGCAATGGGCCTATTGGTTGGGATTTCCATTACGTCCAACTCATAAATCTCCCAAAATTCACCTGCTTCTGTAACTGCTGTACCTGTCATACCCGACAGTTTACTGTACATTCTAAAGTAATTCTGGAGCGTAACTGTTGCAAAAGTCTGGGTCATGGCTTCGATTTTTACGTTCTCCTTCGCCTCGATGGCTTGGTGGAGTCCGTCCGAGTATCTACGCCCGTCCATGATACGGCCAGTCTGCTCATCCACGATCATTACCTTGTTATCCATTACCACATATTCCACATCTTTCTCGAAAAGAGTGTAGGCTTTTAACAATTGGGTCATGGTATGGATACGCTCGCTCTTTATGGCAAAATCCTTGAAGAGTTCTTCTTTGAGCTCTGCTTCTTTTTCAATTTCCAGATCTTGGTTCTCGATTTTGGCAATTTCGCTACCAATATCGGGCATCACAAAAAACTCTTTGTCCTGGTCAGTTGAGATATAATCAACCCCTTGGTCGGTAAGTTCAATCTGGTTGTTCTTTTCATCAATTACAAACAATAGGTCCTCATCAACTTTGGGCATTTCTCTATTATTGTCCTGCATGTAGAAGTTTTCGGTCTTCTGAAGCAATTGCTTGACGCCCTCTTCACTTAAAAACTTGATAAGTGCTTTGTTTTTTGGAAGTCCGCGATGAACACGCAACAACAAGAAACCACCTTCTTTTGTATTTCCTTCTTTAATGAGTTTTTTGGCCTCTGCCAATACGCCGGTTAAGTGTTGGCGTTGTTTCTGAACAATGTCGGACACTTGCGGTTTGAGCTCATTGAACTCGTGGCGGTCACCTTCGGGAACGGGACCAGATATGATCAATGGTGTTCGGGCATCATCGATAAGTACGGAATCCACCTCATCCACAATAGCGTAATGGTGCGGACGCTGTACTAAATCATCTGGTGTATGCGCCATGTTGTCGCGCAAGTAATCAAAACCAAATTCGTTGTTGGTTCCGTAGGTGATATCGGCATTGTATGCTGCTCTTCTGCCATCGGAGTTAGGCCTGTGCTTATCGATACAATCCACAGTGAGACCATGGAATTCAAATATGGGTGCCATCCATGCACTATCCCTTTTGGCCAAATAATCGTTAACGGTTACCAAGTGCGCTCCTTTACCTACCAAAGCATTTAGGTAGAGTGGGAGGGTGGCCACTAATGTTTTACCTTCACCCGTTTGCATCTCGGCAATTTTACCTTGGTGAAGGGCAATACCACCAATGAGCTGCACATCGTAATGCACCATATCCCAGGTTACTTCTTTGCCTGCAGCATCCCATGAGTTTTGCCAAACAGCCTTGTCACCTTCCAAAGAAACGTAATCCTTATCACCAGAAAGTACCCTATCAAACTCACTTGCCGTAACGGTAAGGGTTTCGTTGGCTGCAAATCGCTTGGCGGTTTCCTTGACCACGGCAAATGCTTCGGGAAGGATGTCTTCTAATGTTTTTTCGGAGATTGTATATGCCTCTTCGTTGAGCTTATCGATTTCGGAGTAGATTTCTTCGTTACGATCTATATCGTTGGAATTTTCTACTTCCTCTTGTAGCTCGGCAATCTTATCATTGATTTCTTTGCAGTCTTCAGCTATTCTTGCTTTAAAAGCAGTAGTCTTTTCTCTTAGTTCATCATGTGATAATCCTTCTAATTGCTGTTCAAAGGATTTTATCTCATTCACCAAAGGTTTTAACGATTTTACATCCTTTTCCGATTTATCTCCTACAAATACCTTAAGTACGGAATTAATAAAACTCATGAAATGTTTTTTCTTTTGATTGTCAAAAGCTGTTCCATTGATGGGATTACGATGGAATTCTTTTGCTAGGCTGTCAAAATTACATAAAAAAAAGCCTCAAATGAGACTTTTTAACGTGGTTTATGTTTTCAGTTTTAATATTCATCCTCATTCCAGAGGTAATCCTCTTCGGTGGGATAATCTGGCCAAATTTCTTCGATGGACTCGTAAATCTCGCCTCCTTCTTCTTCCATCGATTGTAAATTCTCTACAACTTCCAACGGCGCTCCTGTTCGAATGGCGTAATCTATCAGTTCGTCTTTGGTCGCTGGCCAAGGCGCATCACTTAAATATGAAGCTAATTCTAAAGTCCAGTACATAGTAACGGTTTGATTTTAAATTTTTTGCAAAAATAATTTTTAAACTCAATTTGCCAAGTAAAAACAGAAATATTTAAAAATTATTTTATTGTTGACAAAACATTTGGGATAAAAAAGCGATTTTATCAGTCCAGCTTCTCTGGAATCCATTTAATTTCATCGGCATTCAAATCTTTTGATAATTTGCGAGCTAAAACAAACAGATAATCCGAAAGTCGGTTAATGTATGAAAGTACATTGTCTGGCACGGGCTCATTTTCATGTAGATATGAAATCATGCGTTCCCCGCGGCGACAGACTGTTCTTGCAATATGACAGTATGACACGGTTGTATGTCCGCCAGGAAGGATAAAATGTGTCATTTCTGGAAGATCTTCGTTCATCTTGTCCATTTCTAGCTCCAAAAATTCAATATCCTTTGAACTAATACGTGGAATTTTAAGCCTTCTATCTTTTTCTGGCTCTGTCGCCAATATGGAACCTACCGTAAAAAGCTTCTCTTGGATCAGGGTCAGCGTTTTTTTGGAATCTCCGTTTATATCTTGATCGCGCAAAAGTCCCAAGTGAGAGTTGAGCTCATCAATAGTGCCATAACTCTCTATGCGCGCGTGGTGTTTGGGTACGCGGGTGCCTGTAAATAACGATGTGGTACCCTTATCTCCCGTTTTAGTATATATCTTCATTATTTCTCAGTAGTCAGTATCCGTAACTATTGGCTATTGTAAATTGCTCATTGTTTATTGTTCTTGTCATGTTGGCGTTTTCCCTCCATAAACTTACGGGACTTCCTGCGTTTTGTCCCTTTTTTGTTTCGGAACAAAATAATCAAATAAATGAGCCCCAACACGGCCAATACATACCAAATGGTGTTATCTGATGCAATATTTTCCATAAGCTAAAATTACCGTTTTAAATTCGAATCGTGAAATGTTCCTTTACCTGTTCCCTTCGTATGGAAATTAAGCCACAATGATACATGTCAATGCTTACCGTAATCTCTGGTAGGGTAATCAATTGGTTCCATTGTTCCAAATTTTGATGATTATCATAAATGGAACTGACCAAAATAAGACTGTGGTAATGCAACTTTCCTTCGGAAAGTAATTTTTGAAAAGAGGGAACGGTCAATTGGTTCACAAAAAGAAGGTCAACCATATTTTCATCAAACCGAATCTTCGGGAAATTCAGTTGAACCAATTCTTTTATTGTAGGTTGATGATTTATGGAAATACTGTCAAAATTGAAATATGCTATGGACTTGAGCAATACATTGATGCTTTTATCCCTGTGGAGTCTTTTTCCAGAATAGAGGCATTGCGTCACATACTTGAACACAAACGGGGAGTGCACACCATGTTGATTAGTGGACTTAGCTAGAAACTTTAGATATGAAACAAATCGAAACCACATTATTTAGCCCTCAATAATGGAAGAAAGTTCGAACCAGCGTTCCGTTTTTCCCTCTATAGTATCCGTGATCTCTTTTAGCTCAATGGATAGATTGGCAATTTCGTCACCATCCAATTCTGGGTCGGTAAATTTGTTTTGGAGCCTTACTTTTTTCTCTTCCAATTTTTGAATCTCCTTTTCCAGTTGCTTGTATTCCTTTTGCTCCGAATAAGATAATTTGCCTCCGCTGGTATCCCTCCAATTATTTTCCGTTTTTTCTGTAGAAGTGGTCTTATTTTCACGCTCTTCGATTACTTTACTGCTCTCATAGATTCGGTAATCGGAATAATTGCCGGGAAAGTCCTCTACAACGCCTTCACCTCGGAACACAAACAAATGGTCCACAATTTTATCCATAAAATAACGATCGTGAGAGACCACGATCAAACATCCAGGAAAATCCAACAGGAAGCTTTCCAGTACGTTTAGGGTAACAATGTCCAAGTCGTTGGTGGGCTCATCCAGAATGAGAAAATTGGGGTTTTGGATAAGCACGGTACATAGATACAAACGCTTGCGTTCACCACCGCTCAGTTTTTCGACAAAGTCATATTGCTTTTTTCTGTCAAATAGAAAGCGCTCCAATAACTGTTGGGCTGAGATTTGGCGTCCTTTTTTTAAAGGAATGTAATCGCCAAACTCGCGGATAACATCAATTACCTTTTGTCCCTCTTTAACTGGAATTCCCTTTTGGGTGTAGTATCCAAATTTTACGGTGTCGCCGACTACCACTTTACCGCCTTCAACATCCTCTTGTTGCGTGAGGATATTCAAGAAAGTTGATTTTCCTGTTCCGTTTTTCCCAATAATACCTACGCGTTCACCTTTGGTGAAGTTGTAATCAAACTTGTCTAAAATGGTTTTGTCCCCATAAGATTTAGAAATATTGTGAAGCTCCAGAATCTTGCTTCCCAAGCGTTCCATATTCAGTTCAAGTTGCACCTCGTGTTCTTGACGACGTTGGTGAGCACGTTGTTTTATTTCGGCAAAATCGTCAATACGCGATTTGGATTTAGTGGTACGGGCCTTGGGTTGTCTACGCATCCAATCCAACTCCTTTTTGTAGAGCATTTTGGATTTTTGCTGCTCCACTGCCTCACGTTCCATTCGAGCATCCTTTTCACTCAAGTAATATGAATAGTTACCTTTATAGGTATATAGTTGGTTGTTGTCCAACTCCACAATTTCGTTGCATACCCTATCCAAAAAGTAACGGTCGTGCGTTACCATGAACAAAGTGATGCTTTCTTTGGCAAAATAAGCTTCCAGCCACTCGATCATTTCAAGGTCCAAATGGTTGGTAGGCTCATCCAAAATCAATAAATCGGGTTTGTTGAGCAAGGCATTGGCCAGTGCCAAACGCTTTTTTTGTCCGCCCGAAAGTGTGCTGACCTTCGCGTCTAGTTGGGAAAGCTGTAATTGAAAAAGTATTTGTTTGTATTGTGTTTCAAAATCCCAAGCATTGAGACGCTCCATGGCCTCAAAAGCCTTTTGGTATTGATCTATGTCCTCAGGGTGGTCCACGGCTTTTTCATAGGCTGAAATCACCTTCAGGATTTCATTGTCTGTGGTGAAAATGGTTTCCTCAACGGTCAAATTTGGGTCCAAGTCGGGTTCTTGTTCCAAAAATGAAATTTTGATTCCTTTTCGGGTGGTTACTTGACCAGTCTCGGAGGTATCTTTCCCCGACATAATATTGAGGATTGATGTTTTTCCACTTCCGTTCTTGGCGATTAGTGCAATTTTTTGGTCTTTATTGATTCCAAAGGAAATATCGGAGAAGAGCACCAACTCTCCATACGATTTTGATATGTTTTCGACCGTTAATAAGTTCATGGGTGTTGTTTACGGACCAGCCTATAATTTAGAATACTTGATTATGTAGACATATCGGATGGCCAGGGTCAAAAGTAGTGGAATAAGCACAGGAGAAAAAATCTGTACCTTAATTATCCAAAGCAATAGCGCAATGGAAATCAACGCTAGGGCGGACCATAAATATTTTGGCACCCATTGTGGAACCCTATCTTGAAATACCACGGCAAATGAAACTATCATATTCAAAGGAAATGCCCATAATATATTATAGTTGTATGGGGTAGAGGTGTGGTCGGCCGCCACCCATAGCAAGAACAGGAAGGTTCCTGCCAATCCGGTTACAAATAATAGTGAAAAGTCCAACCAGCGACTACGTGCTTTGTGTTTATGGTCAAAATAGGTGATGATTCCAGTGAATGCCATCAGCAGTATGAACCAAAATAAAGGCGAAAGTGGGAAAAAATTGTTTTGGATGTGTTCGTTGTAATCCAAAATTGTACGTTCCCGCTTTACCAATGGTTTTCCGTTCAAAGTTGTATGTCGTAGTTGCTCCATGGTATAGTATGGTAAAAACATATGCTCTTGCACGGTTGCCTGCCTATCTACTGGAGATCCAAAGGCCAGGTCAATCCCAAACATGGACCAAGTGTTCACATCCATAAATTGACGAACCAATTGACGAAAAGTATATCGTTTCTCAAGATAGGACCCATCAAAAACAATGGCATCACCAAACTGATCTTTTAAAATATCACCCGTGATACTGGAACAATTGTTGAGTAGCGGGTCGTAAAGATAATCTCTGTTTTCGGGGAGATAATTTTCTTCAAAAAAGGCTAAAAGCTGGTTGCGTTGATTCAAACTAAGATCCAGAATCTGTTCTTTTACCCATCTTTTTTCCAGTTCGTATTCGTAGAGGAAGGACTCAAAGTTTCTGCGAGACAGGGAATAAATCATTTTTCCCTTGGTAAAATTCAAGTAGAAATTAGGTTGATTGAAATCGAAAGTACCGTAATTATAAACTACATCAATTCCCAAGGCAGGATCTTGTACCCGGAAAGCAGTGTGACCGAAAGCAGAGTATAGTTCGTCGCCGGTCGCGCAGGTAAGCAAGCTTACTTTTGAACTTTCGTTGAGTTGGGGTGCTTGGGAAAAAAGGGCTTTCCCGATGATGAAGAAAAAAAATATAAAATGGAACTTCTTTTTCATTCTGATTTTTATCGAAACAAATATCAGAATAAAAACGTCTCGGTCGACCAACTGTAGCTAACAGTTTATTTTTTCTCTTATTTTTACGAAAATCTTATTTCATGAAGTCCTATATTCCCAACTTTTTAACCTTGCTGAATGTATTAAGCGGTTGCATTGCCACGGTGTTCGCGGTACTGAATCATTTGGAATGGGCAGCACTTTTTGTGTTTATTGGGATTTTCTTTGACTTTTTTGATGGTTTGGCTGCCCGAGCCCTAAATGTACAAAGTGAGGTGGGCGTGCAGCTGGATTCATTGGCCGATGTTATTACCAGTGGCCTTGTGCCAGGTGTAGTCATGTTTCAATTGTTGAGTATGGCAGAACGTGGTGGTTGGAACCTTGGATTTATTGGCCACGATTCAGAACTCACCTTGTTGCCTTTCGTTGGCTTCGCAATAACATTGGCTTCTGCCTACCGTTTGGCCAAGTTTAATGTGGATGAGGATCAAGTATCGTCTTTTGTAGGGCTGCCTACACCAGCAAATGCTCTTTTGATTCTATCGTTGCCCATGATTCTTCTGTATCATAACAATGAGGTTCTGAACAACATTATCCTAAATCCTTGGTTTTTGGTGATTTTGACGGTTCTGAGTTCGTATTTGTTGAATTCTCCCATCAAACTATTTGCTTTGAAGTTTAAAAACTGGAGTTTTAAGGACAACGGGATTCGCTACTTGTTTATAATCGGAAGTTTGGTGCTACTGTTAACGTTACGCTTTTTGGCTATACCTGTGATAGTCCTGTTTTATGTTTTAGCTTCTTTATTGGTGCCTCCTGAAAAGTAGATTTAGAAATCCAATTTCTTTTTTCGCAGCTCAAAGTTTTGCCCCAGATATACTTTTCTTACCATTTCATCTACGGCAAGTTCCTCGGGAATACCAGCTTTAAGGATACCACCTTCGAACATTAGGTAAGAGCGTTCGGTAATGGCCAGAGTTTCCTGAACGTTGTGGTCGGTGATCAAAATTCCGATGTTTTTGTTTTTCAACTGGGCAACAATACGCTGAATATCTTCAACGGCGACGGGGTCTACCCCGGCAAAAGGTTCGTCCAGCAAAATAAATTTAGGGTCGGTGGCCAATGCCCGTGCAATCTCGGTGCGGCGACGTTCACCACCCGAGAGCAGGTCTCCTCGGTTTTTACGGATATGTCCCAGACCAAATTCATCAATCAAGGATTCCATTTTCATATGTTGCTCTTTTTTGCTTAAGTTGGTGAGCTGCAACACACTGAGAATATTTTTTTCAATACTAAGTTTTCGAAATACTGAAGCTTCTTGTGCTAAATAGCCAATACCGTTTTGTGCCCTTTTGTACATAGGGAAGCTGGTAATGTTCATATCATCCAGATAAATATTCCCGCCATTGGGTTTTATCAAACCGACAATCATGTAGAACGAAGTGGTTTTACCTGCTCCATTGGGACCCAAAAGTCCAACAATTTCACCCTGGTTTACCTCTAGGGATATACCCTTAACAACTTTTCGGCCACGGTAGGCCTTCATTATATTTTCTGCGCGTAGCTTCATAGGAATTTGCCAAAACTAAACATATTCTTTTTCTGCGGTATGGTCTTTTGGTTTTTTTTAAGCTTCGCTTTCCTCCAAATCTTCCCAATACTCGAAGGCACGGCGCAAATGGGGAATTACTATGGTTCCGCCCACTAAAGTTGCAATACCAAGGGTTTCCATCACTTCTTTTTTGTTTGCACCCGCTTCCTTTGAGCTTTCTAAATGGTATTTTACACAATCGTCGCAACGGAGTACTGCGGATGCTACCAAGCCCAATAGTTCTTTGGTTTTTACATCCAATGCACCCTCCATAAAGGCATTGGTGTCTAAATTGAATATACGTTTTATAAGCTTATTGTTCTCGGCAAGGAGCTTATCGTTCATCTTGGCACGATAAGCATTGAACTCTTCTACTTTATTTGGCATTATTTCTTGCTTTCTCTTTTCTTTCTTCTTTTTTGACAACCATTCTGGAAATAAATATACTTACTTGGTAAAGAATAAGGACGGGTATACATACAATAATTTGACTAGTTATATCCGGAGGTGTAATGATTGCGGATAGTATCAAAATGATTACCAAGGCTATTTTTCTGTATTTCTTCAGGATTTCGGGAGTTACCAATCCAACTTTGGTCAAGAAGAAAATAACAATGGGCAATTCAAACATGATTCCGCAGGCAATTACTGACGCCCTTACGGTTCCAATATATGAGCCGAGATCAATTTCGTTCAATACTTCTTTACTGACTTGGTACGATCCCAAAAAGTTGATGGACAATGGAGCTACAATGTAATATCCAAACAGTACCCCAAGAAAAAATAATCCCGAGGCCGTAATGATGAATCCCTTAGAATGTTTCCTTTCGTTCTCGTAAAGTCCAGGGCTGATGAATTTCCATAATTCATATAAAATATAAGGGAAGCCAAGAATTACACCTGCCCAAATCGATGTCCAGATGTGTGCGGAGAACTGTCCGGCCATCAACCTACTTTGAATGGTAAACGGAATTGTATCGCCACAGAATTCGGAGTCTATTCCGAAGAATTTCCCAATGTTGCAAAAAAACTGATAGGTGGGAAAGTCCATGTTTTTTGGGCCAAACAATATCGTATCAAAAATAAAGCCCCTGAATACAAAAGCCATGCAGGCAATAATAACAACCGCTAAGGTGGAACGCACCAAGTGCCAACGTAATTCTTCCAAATGGTCCAAAAAGGACATTTCATCTGGACTTTTTCTTTCTTTTTTAGCCATTATAGGATTCCCTCGTTTATAAGGTTATGGATATGGACCACTCCTGCATAGGTGTCGCCATCAAATGCCAATAATTGAGATATGCTCTTTTCCTGCAATAGTTTTAGGGCCTTGATTGCCAATGTATCCACGTCTATTGCCTTGGGGCTGGAGGTCATGATGTCCCTTGCGGTCAGTCCGCTAATATTATCATATTTGCTCAACATTCTTCGAACATCACCATCAGTAACAATTCCGACTACTTTTTCTTTATCCATTACCGCGGTAACGCCCAGCATTTTTTCGGATATTTCTATGATTACGTCTTTTACTTTGGCATTGATGTCCACTTGTGGTTTTTGGTTGTTCACCACAATGTCGGCAACACGTAAATATAATTTTTTTCCCAAAGCTCCACCCGGATGGTATTTGGCAAAATCGGAACTGCTGAATCCTTTCAACTCCAATAAGCATATGGCGAGTGCATCTCCCATAGCCATTTGGGCCGAAGTACTTGTTGTGGGTGCTAAATTGTTTGGGCAAGCCTCTTTTTCTACATATGTGTTGAGTGCAAAATCCGCTTGTTTTGCCAATACGGATTCCATGTTGCCCGTAATACCAATAAGCTTGTGGTTCGCAATTTTAATTAAGGGAAGCAAAGCTTTGATTTCTGGAGTGTTTCCGCTCTTGGACAAGCAGATGACCACATCATTCTGTTGGATGGTCCCCAAATCGCCATGGATGGCATCCGCAGCATGCATAAAAATGGCCGGTGTTCCTGTCGAGTTTAAAGTAGCCACAATTTTAGAAGCAATTATGGCACTTTTGCCCACACCCGAAACAATAACCCTTCCGTCCGATTCTAAAATACACTGCACAGCTTGTGCAAATTGGTCATCTAACAGACCAATTAAATTAGCTATGGCCTTGCTTTCTATTTCAAGGGTCCTTTTTGCTATGGATAAAATTGACTTATTGTCGTTCAAAGTAATTAACCGATTAACTGATTGTATTCCTAAAAGAATGTCTTATATTTAAGATTACAAAACTAATCAAACTATCTTTTACAGACTATTATGGAAGTGAGAATAGATTATTCTGTAATTGAATAGTTAAAATAATAGTTTCAACTGCCTTTTAGGTTGCTTGTAATAAATTGAAAATGCGGAAATGAGCCTAACGAACACCGATTTGCATTCCTCGCTCAAAAAATATTTTGGTTTCTCAAAGTTTAAAGGATTGCAGGAAGATGTAATTCAGAACATTCTTAGTGGTAACGATACTTTTGTGATTATGCCCACAGGAGGTGGTAAATCCCTTTGCTATCAATTACCCGCGCTAATGAAAGAAGGAACGGCGATTGTTGTTTCCCCTTTGATTGCTTTGATGAAAAACCAAGTTGATGCCATACGGGGAATATCTGAGCAGCACGGAATTGCACATGTATTGAACTCTTCCTTGACCAAAACAGAGGTGAAGCAGGTTAAAGAGGATATTACCAATGGAGTAACCAAATTACTTTATGTGGCACCGGAATCTTTGACGAAGGAGGAAAATGTAGATTTTCTTAGAAATGTAGAGCTTTCCTTTGTTGCGGTGGATGAGGCCCATTGTATCTCGGAATGGGGGCACGATTTTAGACCGGAATACAGAAACCTTCGGGGGATTATTGATAGGTTGGGCGATAATATTCCAATTATTGGCCTTACCGCTACGGCCACACCCAAGGTCCAGGAAGATATTATAAAAAATTTGGGAATGACGGATGCCAAAGTATTCAAGGCATCGTTTAACCGACCTAATTTGTTTTATGAAGTACGCCCAAAGACTAAAAATGTGGATGCCGACATCATCCGTTTTGTGAAACAAAATCAGGGTAAATCAGGAATTATCTATTGCTTGAGCAGAAAAAGAGTAGAGGAATTGGCCCAAGTGCTTCAGGTAAACGGTGTGAGTGCGGTTCCTTATCATGCAGGATTTGATGCCAAGACCCGCTCCAAATACCAAGACATGTTCTTGATGGAGGAGGTAGATGTGGTTGTGGCAACCATTGCCTTTGGAATGGGCATCGATAAACCTGATGTTCGTTTTGTGATTCACCATGATATTCCTAAAAGTATTGAAAGTTACTACCAAGAAACCGGTCGTGCCGGCAGGGATGGAGGTGAGGGGCATTGCTTGGCCTATTACGCTTATAAAGATGTCGAGAAGCTGGAAAAATTTATGTCCGGTAAACCTGTTGCGGAACAAGAAATTGGGAATGCTTTGTTACAGGAAATAGTGGCCTATGCGGAAACATCCATGTCACGAAGAAAATTTATTCTGCATTATTTTGGTGAGGATTTCGATGAGGTAAACGGAGAGGGAGCTGATATGGACGATAATGCCAGAAACCCCAAACCCAAAGTAGAGGCCCAAGAAGATGTGGTAAAACTTTTGAGTGTGGTCAGGGATACCAAAGAAAAATTCAAGACCAAAGAAATCGTTAGGGTGTTGGTAGGTAAGACCAATGCCATGATAACTTCCCATAAAACAGATGAAAAAAGCTTTTTTGGGATAGGGAAGGATAAAGACAAGGAATTTTGGATGGCCTTGACAAGACAGGTGTTGGTTGCTGGTCTGCTTAAAAAGGAAATTGAACGATACGGTATATTACATTTGACCGAATTGGGTAAAAAGTTTCTTGAAAACCCTAGGTCATTTATGATGACAAAGGACCATGTTTATTCTAAGGATGATACAGGTAATATTGTTACTCCTGAAAAATCTGGCGGGGCTGTTGCGGATGATCAATTACTGAAATTACTTCGGGACCTTCGAAAAAAAGAGGCACAAAAAAGGGAAGTGCCTCCTTTTGTGGTCTTTCAAGACCCGTCTTTGGAAGATATGTCCCTTAAATACCCTGTTACCATGCAAGAGCTTATCAATATTCAAGGTGTTGGTGAGGGTAAGGCAAAAAAGTACGGAAAACCTTTCGTGGAGCTTATTTCCAAATATGTGGAGGAAAATGATATTATTAGACCGGATGACCTTGTGGTTAAAAGTACAGGGGCCAATTCTGGCTTAAAACTCTATGTGATTCAAAGTGTGGACAGAAAATTGGCTTTGGATGATATTGCCTCTGCCAAAGGATTGGAATTGACCGATTTAATCAAAGAGATGGAACAGATTGTGTTCAGCGGTACCAAGTTGAACATTGGTTACTGGATAGATGAAATATTGGATGAGGACCAGCAAGAAGAAATCCACGATTACTTTTTGGAAGCGGATTCTGATTCCATTACTGCCGCTATTGATGAATTCGAGGGGGATTATGAGGATGAAGAACTCCGTTTGTACCGCCTAAAATTTATAAGTGAAGTGGCGAATTAGAATTCGCCACTCAATTCTCCTGTTGTAATTACTGCTATTATCAATCCAAAGTAAAGGATCAATAGAACCAAATAAACCAAGCCTAGTCCCAATCCTATATAGGATAATATTTTGCCGGTCTTCACATTGCTATAATCTGTATAATTTTCTGGATTTTGTTGGTACAATTGGCTGGCTGTCTTTGCCTTGACCAATCCGATGATACTGAATATAGCACCAAATGGACCACAACAAAATAAGGTGCCGACAATGGAGAGTATCCCCATTGTCAGCACGGTGCTTGCCCCAGGCAAGGGTTGTTGGCTCATAGTATTGTTTTATTGATATTGTTCCATCATTTCATTGACTTTTTCCATATAGCCTTCCCAGCCCCCCATTTGGTTGATGGACCAGAATGTATACAGTAAATAAAGAGCTCCAATGACCATACCTATGATGGCTAAAATTTTCACGGTCTTTAGTGTGCTGTAGTTTTTATACAAATCTGGATTTTCCGCATATGCTTTTTCATCTTTTTTGACCAAGAAGAAGGCGATTCCACCGAGAATAAGACCAGGTGCCCCTCCAAAACAACAGCAGAGGAATGATAAAATTGCCAGTATCATGGCGATAGTTACATTAGGAAGATTTTTTTGTTCCATGGTTAAAAATGTTTAGTGTATAAATTTGAAAATATAATTTATTAAAATTAAAGCTACAGTGGCTATGCCCAAACCGGTAATCAAACGGTTATCAACTTTTAAATTGAATATTTTGTTGCCAATGACCAAGGCAAAAAGTGGCAATATGGTATAAATGGCCGGATACATTTGAAATGCGGCCAAGAATTGACCATGTAACAATAAGTCTACCGAGCGTTGCATGCCACACCCTGGACAATCCACTCCAAGGAGTTGTTTATTGAGGCAGGGCAACATATAGTCTTCTAAACTGATGGCGTATATGGCTGGTATTAGGTTCATCTTAGTCTGTAGTAGCCGAAAAATACTATTATTTTTGTATTAAGGTTTAATTTTTACATCATTTTTTACCACAGAAATTAATTATGGGAAAATTTTCGATCGGGGATAGGGCTGAGGTACTGGATGAGGCAATATCAGGAATCATACAAAAAGTGGATGGTGATTGTGTGACCTTAATGACAGATGATGGTTTTCCCATGCATTATGCTGCCAATGACCTTGTAAGGATTGAAGGAGATATTTCCGTCACCAATTTTGAGGTAGCCCAAGTAAAAAAAGAAAAGGAACTACCAAGGAAAAGAAAAGCTCCTGTCGTAAAACCAAAAGAACGGAATACCCCCAAAATGGAAGTTGACCTTCATATCCACCAATTAGTGAAATCAAGTAAGGGAATGAGTAATTACGACATACTCAATATTCAATTGGAGACCGCGAAAAGACAATTGGATTTCGCCATTAGAAAACGCATCCAAAAAGTAGTATTTATCCACGGAGTGGGCGAAGGTGTCTTAAAAGAAGAGCTGCACTATTTGTTTAATAGGTACGATAACGTAAAATTCTACGATGCCGATTACCAGAAATACGGTCTTGGGGCTACCGAGGTTTACATTTACCAGAACAGTTAGTTGGGAACATTGGTGGTTACTTCACCAAATTCGTTTATTGCCAGGTTCGTGATTCGCTCCCCGCTTTCGGTAACAAAGGAAATACCGCTTAAACTTATAGTGTGAACAAACATGGTATTATCGTCTGGGTCAACAACTGTTTCGATAATTACTTGACCATCTTCTGCTTCAACTTCATCGATAACGATAGGTTCTGCAGGAGGAATGCCATCACAAAAGTACCCATTATCCACGGTGTCCGAAAAAATACGATAAGTAACTTGCGATTGACTGGGCACATTGCTTTCGGTGGTAATGGTCTCTCCTACAACACCATTATTTAGAACGTCGCTTTGAAGTTCTAAGATTAGGGCTTCACTATCATTTATTTTGAACAATAAATTAGTGGATGTTGGATTGGGCGAACTGCAAAATTGCAGGTTAACACTATCAAAATTGATGGTCTCAATTTCAAGGTCACCATCACTACAAGAAAAGAGTATGCCCAAACAAAGAACTAAAAGGATGAATTTTCTCATGCACCAAATTTAATGTAATTCCATTTTAATACCCCAATTCCAAGATGTACTTTAAAAGAAATTAACTTTATTTCACGTACTTTTACACCTGTTTAAAAGTGAATTTAACAATGCAAAAAGTCTATCTGGATAACGCTGCAACAACGCAGGTAAGGAAAGAGGTAATTGAGCGAATGCAAGAGGCGCTTGCCCAACATTATGGCAATCCATCTTCTACCCATAGTTTTGGAAGGTCGGCAAAAACGGCTGTAGAACAAGCAAGGAAAACCATTGCCAAAACCTTAAATGCACAACCATCCGAAATTATTTTTACTTCGGGAGGTACAGAAGCGGACAATATGATTTTAAGGTGTGCTGTTAGAGATTTGGGAGTGGAGACTATCATTACATCCAAAATTGAACACCACGCTGTTTTGCATACGGTCGAGGAACTGGAAAGAGAGTACAACATCAATGTGCTGTATGTGGATTTGGATGAGCTTGGCAATCCAAGCCTTGCACATTTGGAACAATTGCTCAAAAAGGACGATTCCAAAAAATTGGTGAGCCTAATGCATGTGAACAATGAGATTGGCAATATCACCGATATCGCTGCTGTTGGTGAGCTTTGTAAAGAAAACAACGCACTTTTTCATTCCGATACCGTTCAGTCCATTGGGCACTATCCTTGGGATGTTAAGGGTATCAATATTGATTTTATGACAGCAGCAGCTCATAAATTCCATGGACCCAAAGGAATCGGGTTTGCTTTTATCAGAAAGAACTCGGGATTGAAACCACTGATTGTTGGTGGCGCACAAGAAAGAGGTTTTAGGGCAGGAACCGAGCCTTTTCATAATATTGTTGGTTTGGAAGAGGCTTTTGTGAAAGCTTATGAACACTTGGAAGAAGAGACTCAAGCTGTAAAAGAGCTCAAAAAATATTTTGTGGAAAAAGTTGAGCAAGAACTTCCTGACGCAGTTTGCAATGGACTTTCCGGCGATTTGGAAAAAAGTACTTATACGTTGACCAATATTCGATTGCCATTTGATAAACAGAAAGGTTTGATGTTGTTGTTCCACTTGGATATGAAAGGAATTGCCTGTTCTAAAGGGAGTGCGTGTCAATCCGGAAGCAATCAAGGTTCACATGTGCTGAACGAGATCTTGTCAGGTGAGGAATTGGAAAAGCCAAGTTTACGCTTTTCTTTTTCCATGTACAATACCAAGGAGGAATTGGATTATACCGTGGAAGTCTTAAAGGAGTTTGCGAACAGTTAGTAGTTGGTTGGAACTAGTTACGGTCCCTTCTTTTCTCTCTGTCATACGGAAATTTCCTAGATGCGGTTTTCATCATTTTATCGATGAGTTCCGTAGTATTTTTACCCGTTTTCTTGGAGATTTCGTTTTCGTACTTCCAAAGTAGTTTTCCCGTTTCACCATCACTTACTTTAACTCCGATCCTACCATAATTTGCATTTCCACTAAAATAATCTAAAATACTAAAATCGGTGGGTACACCTTCGGAAAGCAAAATATTAAGATTTAGGTTGCCACTGATGATTCCATCAACCTCCAATATTTTACACAATTCTTGGGTAGTGTAGGTGTCTATATTATTGTAGTCGATATTATTTTGAGCTAGAATAGCGTTGGTATTATTGATGTTCTGGAAATCTACATTGAATTTTTTCCGTTTTTTCCGTTTGGAAAAATAGGTTTCCAATGCATTTTGTACGGCGTAGCCTTCATTTTTGGCCAAAACCTTTAACTCATCCCTATCCACTGCCTTTTTTAATTCCAAATGCGCAATAAAGGGAACAATGGCCAAAACCTCATGATTGTCCGTAAGCTCATCAAACCTAATGTTTTCATAAATGTTCTTTTGTGCCGATGCCATGGCTGTGGTCAAAAGAATAAAAACGAAGACAATTTTTTTCATTAATCAATTTTTAATTCAACACCTCTGGTTTTTGGCTTCAGGTTGCAAAAAGTATTGGTTGATTTTACTTTTAGGTTTAATCTTAAAAAAATATAAACTGGGAAAGTATATTTTTTGTTTGCAAAAATAAGTCTATTTCCTGAAAAAACTGCTCACAAAGGTTGTGGAGTTGCCCACATTGTCGGTAACAGTGACTTTTAATTCACATTCTGTTTCGTTTGAGATGTTGTCCTCAAAATCGTAGGTTATGGTATTTGTTTTTGGTTCGTATTCCATCAAAATCCATTTGCCGTTCAGGGTGGCGGAGTAGGAGTCAACACCGCTCAGGTCGTCCGAAATGGTAAGGCTTAAATAACTATAGTTGCTTAGCCATTGCTTTTTTTTGAAATTTTTTGGTTTTACTTCGGGGGCAATACTATCCTTTACAAGGGTATATGTGCCCAACGTTCGGGTTCTTGCGGTAAATGAACCGTCCCGTTTGTAGGTTTTTGAGTAGGAGGGCCTCATTTTGCTGTCCAAATGAGCAATAAACATTTGCTTTCTATCTTCTTCGGAATATTTGGAAGGGTCAAAACTAATGGTGAAATTTCGGTGTGCTGCCACACTATTGTCATGTATGGTGACGGTGTCGCTTCCCTTTTCCAAATTGATAAAGAAATCCTCGTAGAATGTGCTTGCTGGAAAATATACTTTGGCCGCACCAAGGTCAAAATTATTGGGCTTGCTGGAGATCACGAAATTTTCGGTAGTCTCATCGTCTTTGGCAATTTTTTCCTCTTGTTTTTTTCCGTCTATAGGGATGATGAGCTTTGTGGTGTTTCCGGCTACGTCGGAAATCAATAATTCAACATTGTAGGAAGCCCCTTCTTCTACTTTGATTTTACCATCGTTGTAAAGCGATTCATATATGCTCAAATGGTTATAGGGTTCCTTAAAACATTTCTGGATTCTTTGCCTGTGGTCGTAAAAATAGGCGTAGTCAATAAGCGTATTGATATATCGTGTTTCCCCAAAAGAAAAGGAATCAAAATCAAATTCAGAATACACCCTGCCATTAACGGTTTGTTTTATAGCATAGACGCCATTTTTGTTGGCTGCCATGTCCAAACGGTCAAAACTGTTGATTCCAAAACCAATAGTGCCAATTGCGGTAACCTTATCTGCCAAATACGAACCATCGGACTGTCTTGTATAATTCAGCTGAATTTTGTCTGCACTCTGATTGATTAAAGCACCTTTGGACAGTGGATACCCATAGAGTCCCAACACCGTTGGGTTGGTGGCATCTCTTACCTCATAACCATAGAGCAAGGGATTTGTGGGCTTTCCACTAACGCTGTTTCGTATTTCAAAATGAAGATGGGGCCCCGCAGAGCTCCCAGTATTGCCCGAGTAGGCAATTGTACTGCCTTGGATTACTTTAAGCTCTCCATAATCCGGAAATATTTCCACTTCATAGGATTGCTTCTCATATTGCACTTTTTTTACGTACTCTTCTATTTCTGGCCCAAATTTTTTAAGGTGCGCATACACTGATGTGTAGCCGTTTGGGTGAGCTATGTACAAAGCTTTTCCATAACCCCAATGAGAGACTTTGATGCGTGTCACCGTGCCGTCGCCAATGGCAAAAACGGGCAACCCTTCCCTTTGTTGGGTTTTGATGTCCATCCCCGAATGAAAATGATTTGAACGCAGTTCACCGAAAGTCCCGGCCAAAACCAAAGGAATCTCCAAAGGGGGGCGAAATGTATCTTGAGGGTATTTTTTCTGTGCAGGTAGATGTAATGCAATCAAAAAAAGGAATAAAAAAAGGTTGCAGCGCATATAAAAATCAATAATTCTTTACGAAAGTAACCAATGTTTTGATTTGAGAAAAGGATTTAAGTTGTCTCAATGGGCTTCAAGCAAAGCTTTAAGAATAAATCTTAAAAGTATTGCGAGGTTGTCCTAGGTTGGTTAACTTTGTGTAATACGTATTGTTGTTTGCATATATGAGCGAACTTGTTGAGATTGTGGATTCTTTAGAGAACAAGGTGAGCAAGCTGCTGCACAAAATGGAGCTGTTGCACCAAGTCAATGCCAAATTAAAACAGGAATTGGTTCTTTTAGAGGAGGAAAACCAACTTAAGCAAAACGCTCTAAACGAATGGGAGGAAAAGTATGACTCCTTGAAAATGGCAAACACAATGCTGGGTAGTAATACAAGTAAAACAGAAGCTAAGCTCAAGATAAATACATTGATTCGCGAACTTGACGTTTGTATAGCCAAATTAGCGGATTGATAGGTACCGAGATTATGGACGAGAAGCTCAAAATAAAGCTTTCCATTGCAGATAGGGTATATCCCTTAACGATTGACCCAAAGCAAGAGGAAGGGTTGCGAAAAGCGGCCAAGAACATAGAAAATTTGGCAAAAAAGTTTGAGCAAAACTATGCCGTTCGGGATAAGCAAGATGTTTTGGCCATGTGTGCCTTACAATTTGCTTCAAAAATTGAGCAAGGCGGAATAGATCGTTCAGAAAACGCGGAGGCCGCCATGCAGCGCCTCAGAGCATTGGATGAATTGGTTCATTCCAAACTAGGGGAATAAGTTCTTTTAAATAAAATATTGTTACTGCCCACATTGGTAATTTATTTTTGACAAACTCAACACTATTATAATTAGAAAGGGTGAGTTTAGGTTGTAAAAGCAGGCCCTACCTGTATAGGGATCCTTGATCAATCTGTTAGCCCTAAACCTGTATTTAGGAGTTTGTACAAAACTTCGGCCAATGTGGGCTTTTTTTTTAACTAAACATAAGCAAACATGGATAATATCATAGTTATTGTTGTCGCAGCTGTTGTAGGGCTGGCAATAGGGTTCGCAATTGCCAAGATGATGGAGAAGGGCAAAGCATCCAGGACCATTGCCAATGCTAAGAAAGATGCGGCCGATATCATTAAAGAAGCCAAAAAGGAAGGGGAGAGCGTAAAGAAGGACAAGATTTTTCAGGCCAAAGAAAAGTTCTTGGAGTTGAAGGCCGAGCATGAAAAGGTCATTATTAATAAAGACAAAAAAATTGGTGAAGCGGAGAAGAGAACCAGAGACAAGGAATCTCAAGTAAGCAGTGAGCTTGCCAAGAACAAAAAGCTTAACGATCAGCTACAAGAAAAAATCAAAGAGGTTGCGTACAAAAGTGATATTCTCGAGAAAAAGCAATCCGAAGTAGAAAAACTTCATAAGAGTCAAGTACAGCAGTTGGAGGTCATTTCAGGTCTTTCCGCTGAGGATGCCAAGGCACAACTTCTGGAATCACTAAAGGAAACCGCCAAGAGCGATGCCATGGCCTATCTTCAAAACACATTGGAGGAAGCTAAGCTTACCGCACAACAGGAGGCTCGTAAAATTGTTGTGAATACCATTCAACGTATTGGTACCGAGGAAGCTGTGGAAAATTGTGTTTCCGTTTTCAATTTAGAGTCCGATGATGTCAAAGGACGTATTATTGGCCGTGAGGGTAGAAACATTCGTGC
Organism: Allomuricauda sp.; assembly: GCA_040285615.1. GTDB lineage: Bacteria > Bacteroidota > Bacteroidia > Flavobacteriales > Flavobacteriaceae > Flagellimonas. The sequence continues at coordinate 195,394 of JAVJRL010000008.1, read as the reverse complement.
TTTGGAATCTGCGACGGGAGTGGAGATTATTGTTGATGATACCCCGGAAGCTATTATACTGTCATGTTTTGATTCGGTTAGGAGAGAAGTGGCCCGTTTATCCTTGCACCGGTTGGTAACCGATGGGAGAATTCATCCAGCCCGTATTGAAGAGGTTGTCAAAAAGACCGAAAAACAAATCAACGAAGAAATTGCGGAGATAGGAAAACGTACCGTAATCGATTTGGGTATCCATGGATTGCACCCTGAATTGATCAAGGCGGTAGGACGAATGAAATATCGTTCTTCTTACGGACAGAACCTATTACAGCACTCTAGGGAAGTAGCCAAACTTTGCGGTGTAATGGCTGCAGAATTGGGACTTAACCCAAAAATTGCCAAGCGAGCTGGATTGCTCCATGATATTGGAAAGGTTCCAATGGCAGAAGTGGAGGTGGAGACACCCCACGCTATTTTAGGTATGCAATGGGCACAGAAATATGGTGAAAAAGATGAGGTTTGTAATGCAATTGGGGCTCACCACGATGAAGTGGAAATGACCACTTTGATTTCTCCGATAGTACAGGTTTGTGATGCCATTAGCGGAGCACGTCCCGGTGCAAGAAGACAGGTCTTGGATTCCTACATTCAACGTTTGAAGGATTTGGAGGATATTGCCTTTGGTTTCAACGGAGTGCAAAAAGCTTATGCTATTCAGGCAGGCAGGGAGTTGCGAGTTATTGTCGAAAGCGAAAAAGTTAACGATGACAAAGCAGCTGAACTTTCTTTCGAAATCTCACAAAAAATTCAAACTGACATGACCTATCCCGGTCAGGTAAAAGTTACTGTAATTCGGGAAACACGCTCAGTAAATGTTGCCAAGTAATATTACACCTGTTAGTATTGGGCGTTTTTCATAATCCAATCAACAGGAATATCTTGATAACTTGTACTAGATCTGTTGGTAGTGTTTGAGGGATTCTTGGACATAACTACGAGCCACTTGCCATCTCCATAGGTGATGGACGTTATGGAGTAACCTTTATCTGCCCTTTCTTGAATCCATTCAAAAGGATATTCAACCTGGGTTTTCCATGATTGAGCTCCAAGTTTAGAGCCCTTGCTCATGGATAATGCCCATAGACCATTCCCATAGGTTGCTGAAGTAATTGCATAGTTTTCGTTCCAATTGTCAATGATCCAATCACGGGGAATATCATAACTCGTTTTCCACCTTTGGGTCTCAAAGCCTGTATTTTTGTTCATAACTACATACCAATTACCCGCCCCATAGGTCATGGAGGTTATGTTGTAATTATCATTCCATTTTTCAGTGATCCAATCCTTGGGAAAGGTGCTCGACTTTTTCCACGATTGCGGTCCAAGTCCATACCCTTTGCTCATGAGTACAGCAAAAGTATTTTTATTGTCATCAAAATCCATTGAGGTGATGTAAAAACCTTGATCCCATTGATTCTTGATCCAATCACTGGGATAGCTGTTGGATTCTTTTATCCTCTGCTCGGAATAGTTAAGGCTACTATTTTTATCCATTACGGCCGCCCAGACGGATTTTTGATCAACGCCATTTGCCAATACGGTTACTGCATTGTCCTTAATTGGAAACGATAATTCCCCTTTGTTTAAAAATACCAGAAATTGGAATATAGTTTCCTCCTCTCCAAAATAATCATCTAAATATCCTTTTGTCAGTGCATCGGGATTCAATTTCACCCAATACAGCATAGGTTTCATATATTGCGTAATGTCTCCACCGGTAAATCCATTATCATCTACCGTGTACCCTTGGTAATTGCCGTTCCCAATTTCTTTAAGGTAAAAATTGTCCGCCGAGTAGCTCGACTCTGATGATCCTCTTATAATGGATGCATTGGTTCCATCCAAGTATCTGTCTGTGGTACCATCAGATTTTGTGAAGTTTTTATAAGAACATCCAAAGTTTGCCAATTTGTCCAACCCGTTGTTGTAATACTTTACTCTTACCAAAGCTTTACTATCCTCATAAAATATTACCAGTGCAGTGTATTTGATTTCACCACTGATCCAGCTGGTTTCGTAATATGTTTGAGAGAACCCAAAGATCGATGTTAGTAATGTAAGGGACAGTGCTAAAAAAGTTTTCATTTGGTTGGGGGTGTTTTTAATTCCACTTTGAAAGGTAAAAATGGCTATTTAACCGAAAGAAATGCAAAAAAATGCGATGTAAGGTCGAAAAAAGTAACTTATATGTCTAAAATTATCTTGTATATCGTTTTTTGATAACAAGCTGAACTGACAATTATCATACTTTGCCAATTAGAATCAGGGTAACTTCATTCAAGGAATTTTAAACTACTGGAACGATGAAAATTGGTGTACCTGTTTCGAAGATAATGACCAAAAACTTGGTCACATTGAGCACCAAAGATGATTTGGTGACTGCTGAACGACTTTTTAAAAAACATCATATAAGACATATACCCGTGGTTGAGGGCAAAAATATTAAAGGTATCCTGAGCCATACGGACTTGATGCGCATCAGTTTTGCAGATGCCATTGATGAACATGAGGAAGTTGTGGACACCATTGTATATAATATGTTTACGATTCCCCAAGTAATGGTACATGATGTAGTTAGTGTAAAATCCGATACTACTATTAAAGATGTAGCTGAAATTTTGTCGAAACGCGAATTTCACGCTTTACCCGTTGTAGACGATGGCAAACTTAAGGGGATTGTAACCACTACGGATTTGATAAGATACTTTTTGAAAAGTATTTTTTAATCCTGTTATTGAAGGGGTTTAGTTAAATAGGATAGCATAACTTATAGAGCTATTCTTCTTCGTTGCTATTTTCCTCTTCCTCGGTTTCTTTGTTTAACTTGTGCTCAAGAATATTGAGCTTCTTCATCTTTTCCTTCCAGGTTTGGAGCGCTTCTTTTTGCTTGTCCAATTTATTTACGACCTCTTTTACTAGGGGGTTGTCCTCGGAGTCACCAGAGAAAAACTGAAGATTATTCTCCAATTGTCGAATATCGGATTTTACTTCATCTATTTTTCGCTTAACAAATACACGCTCGTTGCCAATGGCGTAGTTGTCCTCTGTTTTAGCAAGTTCCTGTACCTTGTTTCCATATTTGAGCAGTTCGGACTGTTGCTTGCCAACCCCAAGCTTTTTGAAAAGCGCATCGACAATTTTGTTGAACTTGCTGTTGATGTGTTTTTTGTTATATGGGATACGACCGTATTTTTTCCATTCGACCAAAAAGGCTTTGACGTCTTCAATATCCTTTTTCTTGTCACCGCTCAATTGGAATTTCTTTAAACGGTCCAAGCATTCACTTTTATTTTTAAAGTTTTCGAACTCTTCTTTGTGCGCTTCGTTCTTTTCAGAATGCAAGCGATCAAAATAATGGTTGCAGGCATCTTTGAATTCTTTCCAAATTTTATCGGAATATTTCCTTGGAACATGGCCAATTTTTTTCCAGTCCCTTTGTATGCCTTTCATTTGTGGGGTAACCTCATCCCAGTCTTCACTATCTTTCAATGAAACAGCCAACTCCAAAAGCTCTTTTTTCTTTTCAAGATTCTGTTGTTGCTCTTTCTTTTGATTTTTATAGAAGGCATTCTTGGTTCTGTTGAACTTGCGAACGGTTTCTTTGAATTGACTCCAAGTATCTTCGTTCACCTTTTGTGGTACCCTACCAGCCTTAAAGAATGATTCTCTAAGCGCTTCAACCTCTTTTATTTGTTGTTGGATGCCCCTGTGATTATCTGCAACGCTCTCTGCTATTTTAGCGATAGCAGCAATAATCTCTTGCTTTTTCTCCAAATTTTTCTCGTAAACCTTTTCCAATTCTTGGAAATGTTCTTGTCTACGATGGTGCATTGCCTTGGTGGCATTGCTGAATTTTTCCCAAATTTCTTCGCGATGTTCTTTGGCTACGGGGCCAATGTCTTCCTTCCAAATCTTGTGGAGCGTTTGCAGTTCCCTGAACGCCTTGCCTAGGTCCGGCTCATCGCCTAAAGCTTCTGCACGTTCCACCAACTTCTGTTTTTCTTCCAGATTGTGTTTAAAATCCAGATCGCGCAGCTCACGATTTAGGTGCAGAAAATCATAAAAGATTTCCATGTGGTGGTGATAGGTACGCCACACATCATTATAATTGGTACGAGGAATCGGTCCGGCATTTTTCCAGCGATTCTGAAGGTCTTTAAAGTTATTATAGGTGGTGTTGATGTCCTCCTCAATATCTATAAGCCCTTTAAGTTCTTCAATGATGTCCAATCGCTTTTGAAGATTAGCTTTCAAAGATTGATCCAATTGCTTATAGTACTGATCACGTTTTTCACGAAAATCAGAATAGACCTCATTGAATTGTCTTTTGGCAACCGAATTGTACCTAAAATCTATTTCGTTGCCACCTTTGGATACAAATTCTTCCTTTTTTTCATCTAGGAATTCTTGGAATTTTTGATCGAACTCGTATTTAATGGCACTAACATGCTTGTTAATGGCCTGTACTTTTTCATTTTTCACCAGGCGCTGCAATTCCCCGACAAGGTTTTCCATGGACATGGAGTGGTAGTCCAACATGGGGATGGTGTGACGCTTTTCGTTTTCGACATCCTCTGCATCCTCTGCATTGGATTCGTCAATTTCGTCTATATGCTCATCGGAATCGTTCTTTTCGGTACTTTTTTCATCGTTCTTGGCTTCGGAAACAGTTTCCTTCTCAAGCTTTTTTTCTTCTTTATTTTCAGACGTAACCTCTTGGGACACTTTGGGTTCTGCTTGGGTGCCTTCTTCCAATTGTCCTTTTGTGTTTTCTGACGTTTCTTCTATACCACCTTCAGCTTGTTGCTGAAGTTTACCATCGTTTTCCTGCATTAGTAGCTTATTTACCTATTTGATTGATGAAAATTATAGCCAATTTAACAACTTAATTGTCTAATAGCAAAAGTATTGATTCTTCTTTTGATGAAGTTTGGAGATGTACGGATTGGCGTAATACTTATATCGATTACGCTTTTTAAGCTCTGTTCCAGATTTCCCACGCTTTTTCGGCCTGGTATTCAAGCATTTTTAATCCGTTGCAGATAGCTGCTCCTTTAGTCTCACCTAGAGCTAAAAAAGTAGTCTTTTCAGGATTGTATATAAGATCGTACAATAAGTGGTTGGCACCAATATACTGATATGGAATCTGAGGTTTGTCCTCAACATTGGGGTATGTTCCCAAAGGGGTACAGTTAATGATCAGCGTGTTTTTTTCTATGATGTCTTTGTCCAGTTCCTCATAGGTGTACTGACCTTGCTTTTTGCTACGGGAAACATAGATGTTGGCAATTCCCAATTCATCCAAAACAAAACGAACAGCTTTGGATGCTCCTCCGGTACCCAAAATCAATGCATTGCTATGATGTGGTTCAAGGAAAGGTTCCAAGGATTTTTGAAACCCATAGGCATCGGTATTAAAGCCTTTTAGTCCATTTTTTGTAAACTGAATGGTATTTACCGCACCGATTTTTTCGGCTTTCGTGTCCAATTCATCCAAATAGGGGATGACGTCTTGCTTATAGGGTATGGTTACGTTAAGTCCTTTAAGGTTGTCTTGGGCGAGAACATTTTTCAGTTCCTCTATATTTTGAAGGTCAAAATTCTCGTAGCTATGGTCGGTAAACCCTAAATCCTTGAATTTTTGGGTGAAATATCCCTGCGAAAAAGAATACGAAATGTTTTTACCGAGAAGCCCGAACCTGTTCATTTTTTTGTCTGTTGTTCCCATACCAATCCAAAATCAATAATATCAAAATCCCAATTAAAATAAAAAGTATGGCCCACCAGGTTTCCGCCTCTGCCATATTCGGAAAATTACGTGTGTAGTTAAGAATTATTCTGTCCCCGTTAGTGTCCAATAATGGGTTTCCGGCCTCATCCAGCTTAAAAACGGTTCTTTTCCAAGGCCAAAGAACGCCCAATGATCCCGTGATAAACCCTAATAGAACGGCTGTGGTAATGGCCTTAAAGTGTTTAAGCAAATAACTGAGCAAATGCGAAAATGTAACCAATCCAGTAATGGACCCTAAGGTGAAAACACCTAATATTTTTAGGATTTGCATACGCCCCTCATTTTTGTAGAAGCTAAAATCTCCTGAAAAAATTTCTGAGAAAGTATCATAGAGTGCATTGACCGAATCTACCAGAAGCAATACATAATTCCCCAATAAAATCAATATAAAGGAACCAGAGAGACCAGGGAGTGTCATTCCGGAAACACTAATGATGCCACAGAAAAAGATGAAGAGTAGGTTGTCGTTTTCACGCGCAGGACTTAAAAAACTGATGGAAACACCGATAATCAATCCAATAATCGCGGCTGGAACAGTGCTTTTGTTCCAAGGAGAAAAATCTTTACCTATGTGATAAATGGAGCCAATGACCATTCCGAAGAAGGTGGCCCAAACAAAAAGCTCGTTATGTGCCAAGAAATAGTCCAATATTCTGGATACGCTGAAATAGCTCACCAGCATTCCAAAAATCAACAGACCTAGAAATTTAGCGTTGGTATACCGAAAAAAACTTTTGAATCGCCCATTAAAGAATAATTTTACGGCTTTGGAGTTCAGTTTCTGAAGGGAATAGATGAATTCTTCGTAAAAACCGGCCACGAAAGCAACAATACCTCCCGAAACCCCCGGGACTTTGTTGGCAGCACCCATGCAAAGCCCTTTTATGACCAAAAAGAAATTGTCCAGAAATGTTCTAGGTTGATGCATGTACCTAATTGATTATCCTTATTTTTTGGAAGCTAGTCTTTCCAGGATAAAAATAAGTGAAAAACCTAGGATGGTTAGAATAATAGCGAGCATTAATTTGCTATCGCCCTCAAATGCGCCAGGAAGCACGTTCATATCATCCACTACAATGATCTTTTCGCCAAAAGTCTTGGTTTCCAAGACTTTTTTCCAAGGCCAAATTTTGTTCAAAGATCCTAGAATGAACCCTGTTAAAAGCGCCAAGGTGATATTTTTATAGTGATTGAACATCCATTTGAGCAATCGGGCAAAACTCAATAGTCCAAAAACGGCGCCTATGCCCACGGTTAAAATTACTTTAATGTCCCTTTCGTGAACGGCATCCAATATGGTTTTATAAGAACCTAGTAGCACTAAAATAAAAGCTCCTGATATCCCAGGCAGAATCATGGCGCAAATTGCAAGTGCACCAGATAAAAACAAATAGGGCAGACTATCGGTATTATCGCTCGCTGGAAGCTCAGTTATAAAGAATGCCAAAGCGGCACCTAAAATCAACACAACCACTGTTCCCAAATTCCATTTGGAAATTTCTTTTCCCACAAAAAAGATGGAAGCCACCACAAGTCCGAAGAAAAAGGACCATAACAGGATTGGCTCGTTTTCCAAAAGCCAGCTCAGGAACTTTGCCAAGGAGAGCACGCTAATAAATATCCCCAAAAAAAGGGCCAAGAGAAAGTTCCCGTTTACTTTTTGCCATACGGCCTTGATACCATCCTGTCTAAATATTTTGACTAAGGAAAGGTCTATATTGTTGATGGAGGTGATAAGTTCTTCATAAATGCCAGAGATAAAGGCAATGGTTCCTCCTGATACTCCTGGGACTACATCTGCGGCGCCCATGGCCATTCCTTTAAGGGTGACAAATACATAGTCCAGTATACGACGTGCTTGCATGGATTTGGGAATAATGTGGGGTTACTTTGCTGTTTTTCTAATTTTTAAAACTAACGCTTTCACCCAATCAACTTCTATGAATTCCGGGAATTCTTTTTCAAATTGCGGCAATTTACCAATATCCAATTTCATAGCCTTGGATAAGATAGTTTTTGCTTCATCCAGATCATTATTTTTTAAATGAATGCCCGCCAATTTATAAGTGAGGTCCGAGTTATCGGGGTAAAAATCCAAACCCTGGATCAGAACTTGGATTACCGAATTGTAATCACCTATTTTATTGAGCACTTCTGCCCAGTTCTTCCAGGTATCCAGCTCATAATTGCCTAAGTCCACCGTTTGCTTGTATGCGAAATCGGCTTCATCCAGATTGTTCATGGCAAAATATATCTTTCCGGCTTTTTTCCAATATTTTGGATTTTCCCCATCAATATTTATGGCCTTATTGATATAGTATAGGGCTTTTTCGTAGTTTTTTTGTCCAAAATGGAAATCTGTGATGGCCAACCAGCCTTTGTCCAATAAAGGATCTTCGTGAACAGTGTGGTAGTAATAGTATTTTGCCAAATCGAAGTTGCCCAATTTTTCATGGCATTTCCCAAGTCGAAGAAAAGCGTAGGAAGTCGGATCTTCCATCGATATGGTGGATTCATAATTTTCGATGGCCTCGTTATACCTTCCTAATTTTTCCAACACTTTGCCTTTTTCAAAATAGGCGCCGATAAAGGAATCATCCGAAATAACGGCAAAATCAAATGCGGTCAAAGCCTCGATATATAATTTTTTGGACAAATACATTTTTCCCAATTGGTGCCACGCTACCTCGCAATAAGGGTTTCGGTCCAAATAGTCGTTTAAGAAATAGATGCCTCCATCAAAATCTTCCAAAAACTCAAAGCAATATACTACATTGTATAGCGATGAATAGTCTCTATCGTCAATCTCCACACATCTCATGAAGCTGAGCTTTGCTTGCTCATAATTGTCCATAAATAGGTATTCCATTCCCAAAAGGGAATGAATGTCGAAAGAGTGATCCGTAACGTCCAGCGCCTCCAGCAATAAGTTCACTGCTTCTTGGTGTTTGTCCTGCTTGGAACGGATATTGGCTCTTTGGATATAGATTTCTTCGTTTGTTACATTGATGTTCTGAATTTCATCCAGAAGTGTTTCAGCAGCATCAAATTTGTCCTCGAAAGCCAATACTTCTACCTGTAATAATTTTAATTCCATTGAGTTTGGGTGCTGTTGCAAACCAATTTGAATGGCTTTTTTGCCCAAAGAGATTTTACCGTTGTTCAGGTAGTAGTGGATAATTTCCTCAAAGTCCTCCGCATCAAAGAAGTAGACGTCATCCGTCTTGAGCATAGACTCAAATTTGTTTATGGATTTGTCAGGATATTCGTTAGATTCTAACGCCATAGGAACGTTTTTGGTTGAACTATGGACTTAAAATTAACCCTTTGTGGTTCTGTTTAAGTCCGAATTCGGGGTATGTTATCAACAAATTAGTTAACAGTATCGGGTTGGTAGCTATTTAAAATGCTGAGAATTTGGTCGCAACCCGACTCAATTTCTTTCATCGAAATAGTTAATGGAGGTGATATTCTCACTGCCTTGGACTCAAACAAAAGCCAAAATAGTATCAATCCTTTTTTAGCGGCTTCAAGAACCAAATAATCGGCTATTTTCTTGTTTTCCATAATGGGGGCAAGCATTAATCCTTTGCCCCGTATTTCCTTAATTAAGGGATGTTGCAATAGTTTTCTGAACAGTTTTTCTTTTTCGAGTGTTTGTGGGATAAGGTCCGTTTCCGTGATTTCCTTTAAAGTGGCCAAACTCGCCGCTGCGATTACCGGATTTCCGCCAAAAGTAGTAATGTGGCCGAATTTTGGGTTGTCTTTTAAATCTCCCATTAGTTCATTCGATGCCACAAAAGCGCCCACAGGTAATCCGGAGGCCATTCCTTTTCCAATCACCAAGATATCGGGTGGACAGTTAAAGTGCTCGAATGCGAATAATTTACCTGTTCGGCCAAAGCCTGGTTGTATTTCGTCCAATATCAATAAGGCACCGACTTCGTCGCAGCGCTTTCTGACGTTTTCCAAATAATCGTTTTCTGGCACAATGAATCCAGCACCACCTTGAATGGTTTCCAAAACCACAGCAGCGCTTTTTTCTGTGATGTTCTCCAGTTCTTCCTGAGCATTAAACTGAATAAATCGAATATCGGGAATCAATGGACGGAAGGCACTTTTACGTTCTTCCAATCCCATAAGACTCAAACTACCCATAGTATTCCCATGGTAGGCATTTTTTGCAGCAATAATTTGTGAACGACCTGTATGCCGGCGAGCCAATTTGAGGGCGCCTTCCATCGCCTCAGTGCCAGAGTTGACCAAATATGTTGTGTTTAAACCTTCTGGAAGTAACGATGCCAATAATTTGGAGAATTCCACCGCGGGCTGTTGAACGTATTCGCCATAGACCATTACGTGCATGTATTTGTCTATCTGTGTTTTGATAGCGTTTACCACTTTGGGGTGACAATGTCCCAAACTGCAAGCTGATACCCCTGCCACAAAATCCAAATGGGCATTACCATCTTGGTCGTATATGTAGCTCCCTTTGGCATGCGAAACTTCCATAGCCAATGGATGTGGGGAGGTTTGTGCTTGGTATGTGAAGAAATCGTTTTTGGACATTATGGGGTCTGCGCTTTCTTTTTAAGAACAGGCTTTTTGGGTTTTACCGCTTTTGTATTTACCGTATTTATAGGGTCGTTCTGGTTCTTCTGCCGCTCGTTTTCCTCTGCATCAATATCAATAGGGTTGTCTATGCCCCTAATTTTAACCAGTTCAATACTATTGTCGTCTTCATCAAATATTTCTTCCTTGGATCTGATTCGTTCGTCACCACGCCAAATAAAACCTTTCAATTTGCGGCTCTCCACAGGCAAATCGGTTTCGGGGAATATATCTCCATCAGGATTCACAAAAAAGGTGATGTCTTCAATATCGTTATTGGCCATGAGCAACCTAATCTTACTGCAAATGGTTTTATCTATGCCAACAAGCTCCTCTTCATCGTTGTAGACATAGTAAATAACTTCGGTATTTTGGACCAAGTCAATGATCTTCAATTCGTTTTCTATGAATTTACCGAAGAGGTTTTTGCCCTTCGCTTGATTGTAACCGGTTCCGCTAATGGTGTCCAGTGAAATAATGAAGGCGTTTTCTATCACTTTTAGGGAATCCAGTTTATCCGTCTCCAAATCAGACAATAAATGGATGCTATCCCCTGTGATTTGATTGTCCACATTCCATAAAATAGGGTCGGTGATCAGTTGGGTGATTCCCGTTTTTTCATCAAAATGGATGGAATCGCATTTACCGCTTAAGTCGGTTTTATAAAATTTGGCGTTACGAAATGCCCGAAGAATACGTTCTTCCTCTTTCCCTGTCACCATTAAGGTGTCTCCGTGCATGTAGAGCGAATCTTTTTGTACTAGGCTGATGGAAACCGCCCTTTTAGTGGCAAAAACGGAGTCTTTGGCTTTGTGTACCTCGGCATAATGCGCTCTAATTACCCCATTGTTGATAGTATCTGTTATCTGGATGTTGTTCGTAGCAGAAGCAAACTCCGTAGCCTTATCAAAATAGAGGCTATCTCCTTCGATGATTTTGTTGTCGTAATCTATTCGGGTATTCTTAATGCCGTAGCCCTGTTCTATTTTGGTGTCGTAAAATCCGCGCTCGCAATAAATTTTGTACTCTTCCCCTGTTATGGTCGATGGACCGTACATATAGACATTTTTGGAGGCGGTGTAGTAATCCAACTGCTCGGAATCGATGATATAATCCGGGTTATCAATATGCACATTGCGCTGAAACTGATACTTTTTCGGGGTCATAAAATAGGTTCCCACTTTACTGGTAAGCACATTGGCGGAATCTACCACTTTACCACCAGCGTTATAATAAGCTTGTTGATTTTCTCGATCAAAATAAAGGGTGTCGGTGGTCAAGGTCATCTGGCCATTGGTCAAATCCACCTCCTCCCAGGCCTTGGCCAGCTTTGTATTGCCGTCGTAATCCATTTTACCGCTATTCATCTCTATTGAATCTCCTTGTTGAAGTCGAATGTTGCCAATAGCTTTGAGTCGGTTTTCTTCTGTATAAAAAATAGCGACATCGCACCAAAGGTCGGCTCCTTGGTGCTCAAACTGAACCTGGCGCTCATCATCCTTGCTAAAAATGGAAGCACCGGGGAATTGGGCCTCATCTTTAGTAAAGTTAGCTCCGTATACAATGTTTATTTGCCTACCGCCTTCGGGCTGCTGCTCTTGGGCAAACGTGCTAAAAGTGACGAGAAATAGAATGAAAAATGAAATGCTTTTCAAATTCATGAAATTTTGCCCAAAAGTAGGATTTTTAACGGAAGTGGCATACATCGTTTAGAAAGCTTTGGGATTTCGCTTTCACATGATTGTGCCTGTTTTTTACTTTCCGCGTTTTAGGGTAAGTGTGATTTGTCCGCAGTGATAGGTATTGTGATATAGCACGTGACCCAATAACTTGGCTCTGGAAATGGAACCAAAAAATGGGGTTTCGATAGTTTCTGCCCATTCTTTTTCGGATAGACTTTCAACAAGATCATCCAGTATTTTGTAACCATCTTCTACTAGTTTTTGGCTTTCATCCCTATTGTATGTCTCACCAGTATCCTTTTCACCCATTGTGGTGTTTTTAACTTCAGTAGGAATGCCAAAAAATTGCGTGAGCAGATGCATAATTTCCCCAATGTGACGGTATATGAATCCGATGGAAGCAGTATCATTATTCAATTTTAGGGTGCTATTTTCTTGGGTAATCTCGTTGAAAGTAAAATCGCATGTTTTTCTGTTTTGTGCGATTAAATCCTTAAGAATGCTTTTCGTCATAAAAATTATTGGTTTAGATATGCCGAATACATCCAAATCAGTTTTTCCTGTTCACGGATATAATCGCTCATAAGTGCATTGGTGCCTTCATCATTAGATTCCCCTGACATTTCCAAGAGCTCTCTTTCCAATGGCAATAACACTTCGTAACCGTTTAAAATTTCTTGTATGGCCTTGTTGCCACTCGATACATTTTTAGCGGCCTTTATTTTTGATAGCTCTGTGTAATCCCCATAGGTATGAAGAGGAACGAAGCCCAATGTCAAAATTCGTTCTGCAATTTCATCAATTTTTATCAATGAATCATTGTACAATTCTTCGAACTTAAGGTGAAGCTCAAAAAATTTTTCGCCTTTAATGTTCCAGTGGAATCCTCGGGCATTCATATAAAATAGTTGATAGTTGGCCAGCAATTCGTTTAGCTTATCGGCCAAGCTGCTGGATGCCTGTTTATCCAGTCCTATTTGATTGAGTTTATTTGTCATAACGGTATATTTTGATTTTGTTCAAAGGTAGTTTTTGCGTTCTATTTGCACAGTGATATAGGTCACATAAAACAGAGGTACATTACCCGTTTTTCTTTAATAAACTAATGGCAAACCCACCACCTTCGACCATTTGAACTGTTAAAGAAGAATCTTTGCCAATATTAATATCCTCAATGGTTATCGCGGTGGGATTGTTTTCATAGTTGGCGTCTTCTGCATCTTTGTAGATGATAGCTTCATATTCCACACCATCATCCAGAAAATCAAAATCGATGGTGACCTCCCTTGCGTTTTCATCAGTGATGCCGCCGACAAACCAATTGCCCGTTTCTCTTTCTTTTCGGGCGATAGTGACATAATCACCAACCTCACCATTTAAGACCTTGGATTCGTCCCAGTCTACGCCAACGTCCCTGATAAATTGAAGCGCAGGTTGCCCTTCATAATTTTCGGGTAGGTCGCATGCCATTTGTACGGGTCCGTAAATAACAACATACAAAGCCAGTTGTTGCGCAAGGGTAGTACTCACGCGGTTATTCTCCTTACTTGGGATTTCGATATCAAAAACGCCAGGTGTAAAATCGATGGGACCAGCTAACATTCGGGTAAAGGCTACAATGGGCAAATGCTCGGGAGGGTTTCCACCATCGGCCGACCAGGCATTGAATTCCTGGCCGCGAAGTCCTTCGCGTGCAATGGCATTCGGGTAAGTCCTTCGAATTCCTGTGGCTTTAATAGGTTCATGAGCATTGATGGCCACATTATATTTGGCACCGGTCTCCACAACTTTTCTATAGTGATTTACCATCCATTGTCCATGGTGGTATTCTCCTTCGGGAATAATTTTGCCAACATAACCCGTTTTAACGGAATGGATGCCCAATTGGTTCATTAATTGGTATGCGGTATCCAATTGTTGTTCGTAGGTTCTTGGTGCAGCTGAAGTTTCGTGGTGCATAATTATCTCGACTCCTTTTTCCTTAGCATATCGATTCAACTCCTCCAGGTCGTAATCGGGGTAGGGAGTTACGAAATCGAAAACCCCTTCGCGATCCTCAAAACCGATCCAGTGTTCCCAGCCTGTATTCCAACCCTCTACCAAAACACCGGTAATATTGTTTTTGGCTGCAAAGTCGATATAGCGTTTGGTGTTTTCTGTGGTAGCACCATGTTTGCCCGTAGGCTTTAAGTCTTTGGTAAAGGTATTCATGTCTTGGGAACCTGCATAGTCCCAAGTGGATTTGCCTACGTGCATTTCCCACCAAATACCTACATATTTTTTAGGTTTAAACCAGCTGATGTCACCAAGTTTGTTGGGCTCGTTAAGGTTTACGATCAACTTGGATTCAATGAGGTCTCCTGCTTTGTCGGCAATTTGTATGCTACGCCATGGTGTCTTGAAAGGGAGTTCTCTTTTTACTTTATAACCTGACCTACCCGAACCTACCAATTCACTGGTAAGAAGTAAGGATTCATTGTCCACTTTTAAAGTCATTCCAGCGTAATCGGTAAGATTGGCCTCGTGAAAGCTAAGGTGCAAACCATCTGCGCCACGCATGGTCACTGGAGTATTTACTGCATTTTCGGGAATGTAGGTCTGAGCCAAATCGGCATTGTTTCGTTTGGATATAGCATCTATTTCGGAAATTTTGGTGGTATTGTACAAATGCTCATAAATGTCCCAATCACCGGGAATCCACCACGTAGTATAGTCTTCCGTTAACTGAAACTCGGTGTTTTCATCCATTATGATGATGCTGTCAATATCTTGTTGTGGCAAAAACTCATAGCGAAACCCTATTCCATCGTCATAAGCCCTAAAATAGATATTGAATTTACGATTGGGTGCTTGCGTCTCCTCAAGCTCTACAACCAATTCGTTGTAGTTGTTAACAACCTCTTTTTGTTCTCCCCAAGGCATTTCCCAAATTTCATCAATGGTATTTGTAGTTGAATTTATGATGGTTAGGTTTCTCTTCAAAGATTCCTGGTCCTTAAAATCAAAACTCATGGAAGAGGAATCAACAACAATCTTATCGTTATGATTCACAAAATAGTAGGGTGTGCCATCTTCTGAAAGGTGAAAATCTATGGAATTGGTCCCGTTGGGAGATGTTACCGATAATTGTGCAGGTTCTTTAGTACAGGAAATAAGTATTCCCAATAAAAATAGAAAGGTCAGTCCTTTGTTCATGTTATTGATTTTTAGTCAATTATATGTGTAGTAAAATAAGTCCCAGATTAAAAAAATAGGACATTGAAGTTACTGAAAAATGAACAAAAAACCGAAGTTTACCTATGAATAGTCTGGGTCCTGTCAGGACCTACGGATACTATTTTAATGGGTACATTTAATTGCTCTTCCAAAAACGCAATATAGTCGTTCAAGGTAGCTGGCAATTCTTCTGCTTTGGAAAGTTTTGTAAGATCCTTGGACCATCCTTTCATTTCGGTATATAAAGGAGTTACATACTCTTCTTCAATATTGTAAGGCAAATGCTGAATTTCTTCGCCTTTATATTTGTATGCAGTACATACTTTAATGTTGTCAAAACCGCTTAGAACATCGGCTTTCATCATCATCAATTCGGTTACCCCGTTAATTTGAACGGCATATTTTAAGGCAACCAGATCCAACCAACCGCAACGTCTTGGTCTTCCTGTGGTGGCACCAAACTCGTTACCGACTTTTGCCATTCTTGCACCATCCTCATCAAAAAGTTCAGTAGGGAATGGTCCACTGCCAACTCGCGTTGTATAGGCCTTAAATATTCCCAGAACTCTTTCAATTTTATTGGGAGCTACACCCAGTCCGGTACAAGCGCCGGCCGCTGTGGTATTGGAAGAAGTTACAAAGGGATAGGTTCCAAAATCAATATCCAATAAGGAGCCCTGTGCACCTTCGGCCAAAATCTTTTTGCCTTCGGCTTGTGCTTTAAAAATGTATTCCTCACTGTCAATGAAGGTCAATTTTTTAAGGGTTTCCACTCCTTCGTGGAACTCTTCCTCCAATTCATCGAGGTTGTACTGTATATCAACATCGTAAAAATCAATCATGGCCTCGTGCTTATCGGCGAGGGCACGGTATTTTGTTTTCCAATCCTCGAACTCCAAATCCCCTACACGCATTCCGTTTCGTCCAGTTTTGTCCATATAAGTTGGACCTATACCCTTAAGGGTAGAACCGATTTTGGCCTTTCCTTTGGAAGCCTCGGATGCCGCATCCAACAAACGGTGGGTCGGCAGAATTAAATGGGCTTTTCGGGATATTAAAAGCTTGGATTCAATATCGATATTGAATTGCTCCAAGTTGTCCAGTTCTTTTTTGAAGATTACAGGGTCTATTACCACTCCGTTTCCAACAACATTGATGGCGTTTTTGTGAAAAATTCCTGAGGGAATAGTATGTAAAACGTGTTTAATACCATCAAATTCCAAAGTGTGTCCTGCGTTAGGACCTCCTTGAAATCGGGCGATAATATCGTATTCCTTGGTCAGTACATCAACAATTTTTCCTTTTCCTTCGTCTCCCCATTGGAGTCCAAGCAATAAATCTACCATGTAATGTGTGGGTTATTCGGTTAGGTTTTGTTCTTCTTTGTTTCGAGTTCCGTAGAAATATAGTGAGTGGTTGTTGATTTTAATATCAAAAACCTCTTCAATTGTTTTTTTGATGGATTGAATTCTTGGGTCGCAAAATTCTACTACTTCACCGGTATCCGTTAAAATCACATGATCATGCTGCCGGTCGAAATATGATTTCTCATACTGAGCTTGATTTTTACCGAATTGGTGCTTACGGACCAATTTGCTCTCTAACAAAAGTTCAATGGTATTGTAGAGTGTGGCTCGGCTTACCCTGTAGTTTTTTGTCTTCATTTTAATATAGAGAGATTCCACATCAAAATGATCGTCACTATCGTAAATTTCTTGTAAAATGGCGAAGCGTTCAGGGGTTTTGCGATGTCCTTTTTCCTCAAGGAACGAGGTGAACACGTTTTTTACAATTTCCTGATTTTTATTGTTTCCCATGTCTTTCTGCATAGCTAATGCACAAAGGTACAGTTAAAAATTAAATTCTTGTCACTTTATCTATCCCTTCGACCTGCTTTAAACTGTTCATCAATTTTTTAAGGATATTGTTGTTTTTTACAACAAGGGTGATTTTTCCCTTGAAGGTACCTCCATCCGCACTAAAGTTAAGGTTTCGCATATTAACGTGCATGTTTTCGGATATAATTTTGGTGATATCCTTTACCAATCCCATGTTATCGATTCCGGTGATTTGAATATCCACAGAAAATTCTTCCTGCGAAGAATCTATCCATTTGGCACTAATGATTCTATAGGCGTAGTTTGATTGTAATGAAATGGCATTGGGGCAGTTCTTTTTATGAACTTTGATACCATCAGTCACACTTACAAAGCCAAAAACTTCGTCCCCTGGAATGGGATTGCAACATTGAGATAACTTATAGTTTAATCGCTCTTCTTCCTTACCAAAAACAAGTAAATCGTATTTGGTGGTAATTTCATTTTTGTCGACATCTTTAGGAGCAGGGGTCTTGCGGATTCTGTTCTTAAAGAAATTAATAAATGCATTATGGTACGAGGAGGCAAAATCTTTGAGTTTTTCATTATCAATAACCCCGATGCCCACGCGATAGAAAAGATCCAAACTGGTCTTCAACTTGAAGAAGGTCACCAGCTTGTTTACCGTATCCTCGTTTAGATTTATTTTTTGCGCTTTAAGTTTTCGTCGCAATATTTCCTTCCCTTCTGCAGCGACCTCTTTCTTCTCTTCACCGAGCGATGATTTAATCTTGGAACGAGCCCGTGCCGTTTGTGCGTAATCCAACCAGGTTTGGGTCGGTTTGGCACTTTCCGAAGTTATGATCTCAACCTGATCGCCGCTTCGAAGCACGGTACCCAAGGGTACGAGTTTTCCGTTAACTTTAGCACCACGGGTCTTCATGCCAACCTCTGTATGAATATTAAAAGCAAAATCCAGAGCGGTTGCACCTTTGGGCATTGATTTTAAATCCCCTTTAGGGGTAAAGACAAATATTTCCTTGGAATATAGGTTTAGTTTGAATTCCTCAACAAAATCAACGGCATTCCCATTAGCACTTTCCAGGGCTTCCTGTAGCTTGTTCAGCCATTCTTCTATGCCCTGTTCTTTTTGGGTTCCATGCTTGTATTTAAAGTGTGCGGCATAGCCTTTTTCGGCAATTTCGTGCATGCGCTCACTTCGTATCTGAACTTCAACCCATTTACCCTTTGGTCCCATTACCGTAATGTGGAGTGCTTCATAACCAGTGGATTTAGGCGAGGTAATCCAATCACGCAATCGAATGGGGTTGGGGGTGAAGTGATCCGTAACTATGGAATATATCTTCCAAGCGAGGAACTTCTCATTCTTACGGTCCGATTTGTATATAATCCGAATAGCAAATTTATCATAGACCTCATCAAAGGTTACATTCTGGGTCTTCATCTTTTTACGGATGGAGAAAATAGATTTCATCCTCCCTTTGATGTAGTAATTCAAGCCCTCTTTATCCAAAGAAGTCCTAATGACATTGGCAAAATCCTCGATATAGGCCAAACTCTCTTCCTCGGTATCCTCAATTTTGGCCTGAATATCATGATAGACTTCGGGTTCCGTGTATTTTAATGAAAGGTCTTCTAGATGGGTCTTTATATTGTACAACCCTATTCTGTGAGCTAATGGGGCATAAATGTAAAGCGTTTCGGATGCAATTTTCACCTGTTTGTGCTCTGGCATGGAATCCATGGTGAGCATATTATGATAACGGTCCGCAATCTTAATAATGATTACACGAACATCATCATGAAGGGTCAGCAGCATTTTTCTAAAATTCTCTGCTTGCTGACTAATGTCCTTGTCCTTTTTAAGGTGGGCAATTTTAGTTAAGCCGTCCACAATTCGAGCAACCGTCTCCCCGAACATCCGTTCAATATCATCTAGGGTATAGGGTGTATCCTCAACCACATCGTGGAGTAGGGCAGAGGCAATGGAAACGGCATCAAGACCTATTTCCGAAGCTACAATCTTGGCTACGGCGATAGGGTGAAAAATATAAGCTTCCCCGGACTTACGACGCTGGTCTTTGTGGGCATCCACAGCCACATCAAAGGCAGAACGAATCAACTTCTTGTCCTCGTCCGTCAGGGTTTGGTAGCTTATGCGAAGTAATTCCTTGTACTGCTTCGCAATCTCCTTGTTTTCTTTTTCAATAGCAGCCTCTGTCATAGTATTTTAAATTTACTACAATCTTATAATCTAACCAACAAAATCTATGCCTTTAGGTTTCGGATACGTTCCACCAGTGGCGGGTGGGAGTAGTGTACAAAAACATAGGCAGGATGTGGTGTTAAGTTGCTCAAGCTTTTTTTGGACAACTTTTTTAAGGAAGAAACCAATGGTGGTGCGGCAAAAGTGGTCTTCGCAAAATCATCGGCCTGAAACTCAAATTTCCTCGATAAGTAATTCATGATCAAACCCGTTATTTCCGAGATTGGGCTGTATAACAGCGCAAATCCAACCAATGCGGCATGGAAACTTGGTGTGGACACGCCAATGGCCAATGAAATCTCAGGATGGTTGATGAATAATGAAAGTATGAACAATGTCAGACCTGTAGTTGAGAGTGAAATAATAAGATTGACAATGATGTGTTTGCGTTTGTAATGACCTACTTCGTGCGCCAATACAGCTACAATTTCCTCTTCGCTCAAATCATTGATCAACGTATCGAACAAAGTGATTCTTTTCTCTTTTCCAAAGCCCGAAAAATAAGCATTTGCCTTTGTGGAACGCTTGGAACCATCAATTACAAATATGTTTTGAAGCTCAAACCCCACTTTTTGGGCATAATTTTCAATGGCGCTTTTTAAACTTCCATCTTGCAATGGTGTTTGTTTGTTGAATAGGGGAACAATCAAACGGCTATAAAACAAATTGATGAATAAGATGACCACACCTACCATAATCCAAGCATAGACCCAAAAATTGGGTCCCGTAGATTGATGAAACAACATAAAAAGGGTCAGAATGCCACCTCCTAAAATGATGGTGAGTATAGCCCCTTTTATTTTGTCCAATAAAAAAATGGACTTCGTGGTCTTATTGAATCCGTACTTCTCCTCAATCACAAAAGTTCTATAATAGGAGAATGGTAATCCCAAAATGGAACTTCCCAACATAATGATTCCAAAGAAAATCAAAGCCATTGGAATAGGTTTGTCAGTAATGGAGCGGGTGAGTTGATCCACCCATTCAAAACCTCCAAAAGACAAAAAACATATGGTCAGCACTAAAGAGAAACCATCGGAAATAACCCCAAATTTATAGTTGGTCTGTTTGTACAGTTGCGATTTTTGATATTCATCTTCATCAAAAACATCCGATAGTTCCGGAGGTAGTGTAGATTTGAAACGCTTGGCATTCAAGTATTCCAAATACTGGTGGACCAGATATTGGACCACAAGGATGGCCAGGATGACATAAAAGAGAGTATTTTTTTCCATAGCTTAAAATCCGCGCTGGCGCTTCGCTTCAAATATAAGTATTGCAGCGGATACCGAAACATTCATGGAGTCTATTTCTCCTTGCATCGGTATAATTATGTTTTGGTCGGAATTTTGAAGCCAAGTACCGGTCAATCCAGTAGCTTCCGTACCCATCACTAGGGCCGAAGCGGCTTTAAAATCACAATCCACATAATTTTTTGAAGCAGTCAGGGCAGCACAGTAAATTTTGATTTGGTTGGTTTGTAAAAAGTCAATGATTTCATCCGTGGTTCCTACGCCTATCTGGTTGGTAAAAAGGCAACCTACGCTGGAACGGATAATGTTTGGACTATATAGGTCAGATTTGGGGTTTGCTATTAAAACAGCATCTACGGCTGCGGCATCGGCAGTTCGCAAAAGCGCGCCGATATTTCCCGGTTTTTCCGGAGCTTCGGCAACAAGCACCAAAGGTGTTTTGTTTTTAAAGATGATATTCTCCAACTCATGGTTCTTGGATTCCATTAACCCAAGAATACCCTCTGTGGTACTGCGATGAGCAACTTTGCCATAAACGCTTTCAGAAACTTGGATGATTTCAGGGCTTGAAGCCTTTGTAAATGGTGTAACAGAATCAGAACCCATAATTTCTGGACAAAAAAGAAGGGTTTGCAAAGCATATCCACCTTTTTGGGCCAATTCAATTTCCCGTTGTCCCTCTACAACAAAAAGCCCCGTTTTTTTTCGTTCGCGGGATTTCTCTTTCAGTTGAAGAATGTTTTTCACCAAGGGATTTTGGGTACTACTGATCAGTTTGGTTTCCATAGAGATGGTAAAAATAGAGATTCCTGTAATTAAAAAAAGGGCTTTTCGACCAACTGGTAAAATACATACCATGAACAAATTAACCATCCTGTTACTTTTTTTGGTCGTTTCGGCCTGTAAACAAAATTCAAAACCTGTAAATACTGATGAACCTGTCCAGGAAGAAGTGTCTGAATCCAAACCTCAATATCCAGATGCCATGGTCCAGGTTTTTGAAGCCCATGGCGGATTGGAAGAATGGAGAGCCCAACGTACATTATCCTTCGTGCTTCCTAAACCAAATTTGCCCGAAACACATACTGTTGACCTTTGGTCTAGAATGGATAGAATTGACACCGAACAATTTTCAATGGGCTTTGATGGCAAGCAAGCGTGGCTTTTGGATACTGACAAAACCTATAAAGGCGATGTTGGTTTTTATCATAATTTGATGTTCTATTTCTACGCCATGCCTTTTGTATTGGCTGACGATGGAATTATCTATTCTGAAGCCGAAGACTTGGAATATGATGGAAAAAGCTACCCGGGAATACAAATTGCCTATCAAACAGGTGTAGGTGCCTCATCTAAAGATGAGTACTATATCCATTTTGATCCAGAAACCCGTCAAATGGCTTGGTTGGGTTATACCGTTACGTATCGTTCCGGGAAAAGCTCAGACAATGTTAGATGGATAAATTATAATGATTGGCAAGAAATTAATGGGGTTATACTTCCTAAATCCATTACATGGCACAAGTATGAGGGAAGAAAAATCATGGAGCCTGCCAGTACGGTAAATTTTGAAGAAGTTAATCTGAGTGCGACCTCCAAATCAAAAGAATTTTATTCAAAACCTGAAACAGGTGAGCGCGTACCGGTCAAAATTAATTAAGAATGACATGTTTATTTTTTTTAAATACCGCCTTTCTTTTCTATTTTTCCAAAACCCAATTGCCAATACAGAGCGCATCCAAACCTGTTGAATAAAAACAACGCAATGCATCCTGGGGGGATTCAACAACGGGTTCTCCCTGGATATTGAAACTTGTATTTAATACTACAGGTACACCTGTTTTTTTTTCAAATTCGGAAATAAGTTGATGATACCGGGAATGCAACTCTTTATTTACGGTTTGCAATCTGGCGCTCCCATCTACATGGGTGACTGCAGGAATTACATCCTGTTTGTCTGTTAGTACATTGCAAACTTTGAGCATAAAAGGAGCTTCAACTTCCAGATCAAAAAAGTCTTTGTATTTTTCCACCAAGGCAGAAGGAGCAAAAGGTCTATAGGCCTCCCTAAACTTGACTTCTGCATTGATTTTGTCCTTCATGTTCGGATAAGCAGGGTTTGCAAGAATACTTCTGCTGCCCAAGGCTCTTGGTCCGATTTCCATTTTACCTTGAAACCAACCAATGATTTTTCCTTCAGAAAGAAGCGACGCAGCTTTTCCGCAAATGTTCTCCACATAGGTGGCCTTTAGTTTTGCTCCTTTTATCGCTTTTTCTATTTCCACATTATCGTAGGATGTTCCTATATATGCATTATTGTGTATAGAATTTCTTTCTTTTTTAAAGATTCCGTTGTATAGGTAATAGGCTGCTCCTATTGCAGTTCCGTTATCCCCGGCTGCAGGCATTACGTATACATCCTTAAATTTACTTTCCCGCACAATTCTTCCATTCATAACACTATTCAAAGAAACTCCACCAGAAATCACCAAATAGTCTGCCTTTGTTTTTTTATATAATATGTTGCATATCTCTAGAACACGATCCTCCAACACTTTTTGAAACGCTGCAGCGGCATTTTTATGCCTATCCTCAAATGGACCATTTCTATCTCTTGGTTTCCCAAAAACATCTATGAATTTATTTGAATATGTGTTTTTAACAAGGTATTGAAAGTTAAAATAGCTTAGGTCTATCTTTACCTTTCCTTTCCTATTGATTTTTAAAATCTTTTCAACTTCACTTTTAAAAATATTAGGGTCGCCCATTGGAGCTAACCCCATCGTTTTACCTTCATCATAATTGGGTCTAAATCCACAAAATTGGGTTATGGTTTCGTAAAATGAACCAAAAGAATTAGGAAAAAATGATTCTTGAAACCTCTTAATTGAATTGTCTTTTCCATAGCCCATCCACGTCGTTGCCCATTCACCGGAACCATCGATTCCCAACAAGGCAGCTTCCTTATATGGTGAAACAAAAAAAGAACCTCCCACATGCGTCAAATGGTGTTCAATAAAATGCACCTCAGGTTTTTCTTGATCTGATTTCCAATGGTTTTTGTACCAAAGCCAAAATCTTCTTTGCTTTGCATAGGCGTTCACAACATGGTGTCCAAAAAATGGAAGAAATGATTTAGGTCTCTTTAAGATATAAATAAGCTTTTTAAACCAATGGGTGGAAGGTTTTATTGAAACTGCAATATGATCAATGTCATTATAGGATATATCAGCTATCTTTAAACATCTTTCAATGGCCAATTGTGGGAATGCCTGTGTATGTTTGTCTCTATTTAGTCGTTCTTCCTCGATGGCTACGATAAGCTCCCCATCCTTGACAATGCATGCTGTAGAGTCATGGAAATAATAATTCAATCCAAGTATTATCATTTTTAACAAGGTTAATTGAAGAATGGTTTTTTAAATATTTTGAAAATAAGCACTTGAATCTTTTTTTGTGTAGATTTTAGTTAAAATCATTTTTTTATCGATAAGGAGTGAATTAACCAAAACTGTAAATAAAAAACTTTGACCTTTTGTTCTTGGAGTTTTTTCCTCGATAGAACGGGTACCTCCCCGCAGTCATTTACCAATTAGTTTTCGAAAGGCTGTGTGACTTATTTAACCTTACGAAATTCCTTTGGTAATGATATGTTCTACTTTGCGTTCATCTCTCAATTTCGAAACCCAGAGATTTTGTTTTTGTTTTTGTTCTTTTTCCATTTCCTTTAATAGTGTGAATTTCTGCTAGCCTTTTATAGGAGGTCTTATTTTGTCTGAAACAAATAGGCTACCACAGTTGCATACAGCATTTGGATAGATACTTTGAAGTATTTGCCGCCTGTTTTTGGGTGAAGTTTAAATTTTTTAAAGATGGCTTCAGAAAAAAAGCGCCCATTCAGGGCGCCTTTTACAGAACTATTTTTTTATTGTCCTTCTTTTTCTCTTTCGTATTTGCCCATGTACCGTTTCCAAAGTTCGGTTTGATGGGTTTCCAACGAAATGTCTCTACCGTCAATATAGGCTTTGGTAAGTTTATTGGTACGCATGTCCAACGCATCACCTTCGGAAATAAAAAGTGTGGCACTTTTGCCCTCCTCTAAAGTTCCGTACATATCATCGATACCTAAAATTTTAGCTGTGTTGCCGGTAAGTAGCTGTAAGGCGGTTTCCTTGTCAAGTCCTTGAGCTACCGTTTGTCCTGCATAAAAAGCAAGGTTCCTCGCTTGGAAATTGGCAGCATCCTCGTTTTGAAGGCCTACCAAAAGGCCAGCGTCCAACAATAATTTTGGTAATTTATAAGTAATGTCATAATCATCATCCTCAAAACTTGGCAAGGCATGGGTACGTTCCACTAATACTGCAACATCATGCTGTTTTAAAAAATCCGATATTTTATTGGCCCTATACCCTCCAACGATTACTACGTGCTTAACACCTATTTCTTTGGCCATGGTCACACCATCGGTCATTTCTTTTTCACCATCAGCATGGATGTATAAACGCTGAGACCCATCAAAAAGACCTTGCATGGCGGCAAATGGTAGGTTTTTCTCCTTTTCACTTGCTTTTCCGTAGGCTAAGGAGTTTTGGAAGAACATTTTAATGTCGTTCATTTCCTTTCCATAATTCTTGTTGGGGATATATCCTCTCTCTTCTCCCATCCACCAACGGCCTCTTCTAAAGAGGTTGGGCCAGTTCATGTGGATACCATCATCAGTTTTTAAGGCAGCGTCCTCCCAGTTCCAAGCATCAAACTGAACAATGCTTGAAGTGCCGGAGATGGTACCTCCCACAGGAGTGGCTTGCCCAATAAGGACACCATTTGGGCGCATACTTTCCACAACTTTGGATTCTGCGTTGTAGGCAATCAAACTGCGAACATGAGGAATCATTTCACCGATTTCATCTTGGTCATCACTTGCTCTAACAGCATCCACTTCTACCAAACCAAGCGATTTGGACGGCGCGATAAAGCCTGGGTACACATGTTTGCCTTCGGCATTGATCATAGTACCGATAGTTGGAGCCATAAGATTGGCGCCAATGGCCGTAATTTTTCCATCTTTAAAAATGATGGTACAGTTCTCTATCACCTCCCCATTTCCGATATGGGCCGTAGCACCAATTATGGCAACTTGTTCGGATTGAGGTGGGGCAGGGGTTTGCTGTGCATTCAATGAAACCCCAAAAACAATTGCTATGATTAAAAATATTTTTTTCATGGTTAATTTTTAAAGGGTGTCACAGTTAAACTCTTGTTTCTTGCTCTGAACGGGAGTACGTGTTTTCTCTCCTTTTTTCTTTTCGTTCAACATCATTCCAATCAGCAGGTTTCTTTCCTTTTTGATGGATTCTCTAAGCTTTTTGTCTTTTTCCAAGTCAAAATATACTTTTCCTTCAATCAAGGTTTTTTCAGCCTTAGCATAAACGGATAGTGGGTGGTCGCTCCACAGCACAACATCGGCATCTTTGCCTTCTTCGATACTTCCTACACGGTTATCCAAGTGAAGCAATTTGGCAGGATTCAATGTTACCGTTTTCCAAGCTTCAATTTCTGACATTCCTCCGTATTTTACGGTTTTACCAGCTTCTTGGTTCAATCTTCTGGACATTTCGGCATCATCACTGTTGATTGCCACGGTTACACCCTGACTTGCCATGATGGCAGCGTTGTAAGGTATGGCATCGTTTACTTCGTATTTATACGCCCACCAGTCGCTAAAGGTACCTCCGCCAACACCGTGCTCGGCCATTTTATCAGCTACTTTATAACCTTCCAAAATGTGGGTAAAGGTGTTTACTCGGAAATCAAATTTCTCTGCAACTTTCATCATCATGTTGATTTCGCTCTGCACATATGAGTGACAAGAAATAAAGCGCTCTCCGTTCAAGATTTCGGCCAATGTTTCCATTTCCTCATCGTGTCGGTAAGGTTCACCGCTTTTTTTCTTGGCATCATATTCCTTGGCGCGTTGGAAGTAATCGGTATATACTTGCTCAACACCCATTCTTGTCTGTGGAAAGCGGGAATAACTACCCCAGTTGGACTGCTTTACGTTTTCTCCCAAAGCAAACTTGATGAATTTAGGGGAATTGTCAAATATCATGTCCTCGGCACTTTCTCCCCACTTTAATCTTAAAATGGCAGACTGCCCACCAATTGGGTTGGCAGAACCGTGGAGCAATTGAGCTGTTGTAACACCACCAGCTAAATCTCTGTATATGGCAACATCTTTGGGGTCGACAACATCTTCCATGCGTACTTCGGCAGAAGAATTGTGTCCTCCTTCGTTTATGGCCAATGCGGCAATATGGGTATGCTCATCGATTATTCCAGCAGTAAGGTGCTTTCCTGTGGCGTCTACCGTGGTAGCACCACCAGCACGAAGGTCTTTGCCAACTTTAGAGATTTTACCATTTTTGATAAGTACATCTGTATTTTCCAATATGCTTTCGCCTGTCCAAACTGTTGCATTTTTAAACAGGATGCTTTCTTGCTCTGGCTTTTCTTTGAAACCATATCCAACATTTGGATAAGTCAAGGCCATTAATGCTGGTTTCTCAGTGTCTTCGTTGTCTTTGGATTTTTCTTCAAAAGATGAAGTCTTGGTCATTGTGGCCGAAGTTTCGTCACCATTTGGAAGCACTATACTTCCTTTAATGGTTTTAGCATCTGGCAAAACATGGGCAACCATGCGATAAGAGCCAATATTGTCCTCGCTGAAAGAAATATTCAACCAATCTGCTGAATAATCAACTTTGGAATCTACTGTTTTGTCACCTTTTTTGATTTCTGCTTTTGGTTTATCGGCATCTCCTGTCAATGAAACTGTATAGGTACTTCCGTTAACGGTTAGATTATAATCACCACGTATATCGATGACATCCATACTTTCGATAACGTTCTTGTTTCCTTGAACCCAGTTTTCGTAAAGTGTGGTTCCTTTGTCAAAAATATCGCCCGAAGTAATCAGGAAGTTAGCTTGGCTTCCAACTTGCAATGAACCTATTTCGTTGGATTTGCCCAAAATCTCGGCAGGAACAGTGGTCAAAGCTTCCAATGCTTTAGTTTTTGAAAGTCCATAAGTTATGGCTTTCATGATTTTGGCCTTCAACTCTTTTGGGGATTTAAGTCCGTGCAAAGTGATTGAGAAATCCACACCATTATCAGCCAAAACTTTTGGGTTGGATGGAGCCAAGTTCCAATGCCTCATATCTTTCAAAGCAATGTATTTGGCTTCGTAAGGGTTGGAAACATCAAATGCATCGGGAAAATCAAGCGGAAGAATCAATTTGGCGTTTGTAGCTTTTATTTGATCAATACGCTCATATTCATCTCCTCCGGCCAATATGGTGTATTGAACACCGAAAAGGTCACCGATTTTATCGGCACGTAAAACATTTCCGTTGTCGCCGGCAGCATAGATTTGTGTCAATCCCTTGTTGGCGATAAGTGCTTCCAAAGAACGATCCTTGGTATCCACATTGCCTTTACTGTACCAATCCATGTCATAATACACTTGGCGCATCAAAGCCATGGCCCCCATCAAGGAACCTGGATAGGATTGTCTAGATGCCCTGCTCTTCTCAAAGGAAAAGTATTGTGCAGACTTATCTGAAAGTATTCTTTGTGCTTCCGAAGCTTCATCGTTCAAGGCAACCAAAAGCCCAGTTCCTCTAGCGATACCGTCCTCCATATGCGCGTTGATAGTTCCAAAACCAGCATTTCTCAATTCTTTGGCTTCTTTGGCATCATATGTAAAACTGTTGATGGCGTCTTTTTCTGGCATTATGTGGTCGTTCCAGTAAAACCCTTCCCTTGATGGGCCATACTGTGCCGACCTTCCGCCGCCGCTAGCTTTCTTGGGAAGTTCTACCCCAAATCCTGAGAAAACATCTATAAAAGATGGGTAGATGGATTTTCCATCCAAATTTTCTACCACAGCATTTTTGGGTATGCTTACGGATTTTCCCACTTGTACCACTTTGCCGTTTTGGATTAGCAGTGTACCGTTATTGATAACTTGTGTGGGGGTCACATAGATCTTGGCATTCGTGAATGCCATGTAATTGTTGTTCTTCTTTGCCTTTACACCGTCATTTTCTGGAAAATAATCCTGTGCAAACAAAGAAACACTGCCCATAAAGAGAAACAGTGCTAAAAGTTTAAGTTTCATATAGTTTGAATTGAATTAGTCGGTTTAAAGATAACCTTTGTGAAAGGACTCCGCAAGTTTCAATTATGGGGAAATTGCTGTTTCCTGTAGTTGATGATAAGCCCTACCACTGCATTGTAACTCTTTATACCGTCCTTTTGGTTGTTCACCTTTAAAAAAGTGTTGAACACGGATTTAAAAACTGGTTCCAAGGGGTTTTCATATTTTAACCAAAAATTACGCAATTCATTAAAATTTTCCTTCACTCCTGGGTTGATAGTAGCCACGATTTCATTGTACTTTTTCTCATCTTTATAAAAAAGGTCAGAAAGGCAATAACCCAAGGCATGATTGTAAGCAGAATACTTGAAATACGGGTCTGTACTTTGTGAGGTGACCAAAAAGCCTATAAAGTTGGTAGCCCCCTCGGCGGAATATCCTAATTGATGTCCAACCTCGTGTCCGCTTACAGTGGGCAGTCTAAATTTTGGAGTAATGCCGTTTACTTGGGCCTCGTTGGTAAATGGGTTGAGATAGCCACCATACCCCATAAAAGTTAGAGGTACGCTGTATATCGACGATTTAAGACTCCGATGTTGGTATTCAAAATCGGGGAATTCCTTTGCAAAGTTTGCATAGGCTTCTTCCGTTTTTGAGAAAATTTCCTTTTTGGAATAGGGGATGTGCACGGGTAAAACGGTATCTCCTGTTAATTCAAACTGATATTGGTTGGTCTTATCAGCAATATACTGTGTCAATTCCACCAGTTCTTCAACGGTATACTCACGTTCAATTCCCAGTTTCCATGTGATGGGTTGGCGATGGTAATTCATGCCCCAAAGCAGATGAAAGGCAAAATAAACGATAGACAAGACTAAGGCAATATCCTTTAAAAATAACAGTGGTTTCCGCTTAATGTTTTTCCAATGTTTGTAAATGTACCTAATGACTAAAATTACCAGTGCAGTATAAACCAAATCCCCGAAGGAAAAAGGAATCCAACCGAAAAGGATTCTTGAAAATTGAGAAATATATGGGTAGATGCCATTGCTGTAATACTCCTCAACAAAGTTGGGGTAGTTGCCCATCCACTTTACCAATAATACTTGGATTGGCAACGTAATGGCAATGAATGTCTTGGTTTTTTGTCCCATCAAAAATGAAAGCAATGTGTTTTTGCAAATAAAAAAGCCGCATGGAAAAGTACGGCTCTTTTTTTTTTAAGTTATTTTATTGGAACATTACTATTGGATTCCAACAATTTCTATATCAAAAACCAAGGTGGAACCACCGGGAATTGGACCGTAATCGTTGTCTCCATATCCCAAATGTGGAGGAATGAACAAACGTACTTTGTCTCCAACTTTCATGGTCAACAATCCTTCACGGAAACCTGCTGCCAATTGGGCGTCTGGGCTATAGGACATTGGGAACGGAGTGTATCCGCCCTGATCTCTTCTTCCTGGGTTCAATTGGTTGAATTGTTCTGCAATTTCTTGAATGTTACTATCAAACAAATCACCATTAAAAAGCCATCCTGCATAGTTGACCATTACTTTTTGTCCAATCTTTGGTTGTTCTCCATTACCTTCTTTCAATTTTAAAATACGGAGACCGCTATTGGTTTCCTCAGCTTCGTTGATTTGTTCGTTAAATTGGGCGGTCAAATCTTCTTTCATTTTAATGAATGCCTCTTCTTCCGCTTTGGCCTCCTCAAAATAATCGCTCATAATCTGAACGGCATCAAACTGACGTGCTTCCTTGCCATTGCGCACAATTTCCACATGATCCATGGCAATTTCAGAAATTGGTCTATCACCAGCACCAGTTTTTACATTGGCAATCGTATCCACTATATCCATTCCAGCGACGACTTCACCAAAAACGGTGTGTTTGTCATCTAACCATGGCGTGGCCTTGTGGGTAATGAAAAATTGGCTACTGTTGGTCTTGGGACCTCTGTTGGCCATAGAAAGAATTCCTTTTTTGGAGTGTCTCAACGAATCGTTGAACTCGTCTTTAAAGGTGTACCCGATATTTCCGCTTCCGGAACCCGTTGGGTCCCCCCCCTGAATCATAAAATCCTTTATGACCCTGTGAAAAACGATTCCATCGTAGAATTTTTTGTTCTTGTACTCATCATTAACGAATGGGTTTTTCCCTTCGGCCAAGGATACAAAGTTGGCCACGGTAACCGGGGTCTTTTTGTATTCCAATTGTATGATGATATCCCCTTTAGTGGTTTGTATATCGGCAAAGATACCATCGCCCAAATCGGCATACTTGCTCGACTTGCATCCTATTATCACTAGGAGAAATAATGGTATGATGTAAAATAATTTTTTCATTGTTTATGAATTTAATTTAAACTGTCGTTATCTATTATGATCGTATGTAATTCTACTGATGATTTAAGCGGTGTTTTGGGACCGATAGCCTTGTTGTCTCCTTGATAGCCATAGGCTAGTGGGGATGGGAACAAAAATGTAACTTTCTCGTTTATTTTTAAGAGTTTCACTGCATTTTGAAGCCCGGGGAACAATTGTTGTTTATCAATTACATGCGATATTGGGCCAATTTCTTCCGCAGTATAAATAGTGTCGTTGTTAAGGCTCATCAAATTATAGGAGAACAAAATTTGATCGCCCGTTTTTAGTTGATAGATGGCTGTATCATTTTTGGCCTCGTAGTAGTACCAAAATCCATCTGGACTGGATATGTATTTGTGAACCGTATCCTTGGAAATGATTTCCTGAATTGCTTTTTCCTCCGCGGCCAATAATTTTTTGGTTCGCTCTATGGATTCCTTGTAAAAACTGCCCGATTTAACCTCCACGGGTTTTCTCGGTTCTGGACCTCCGCAACTCATAACGATTGCGGTCAAAAGTACAGCTAGAAAAAATCTCATGGGTTCAATTTACTTTTATAGGTTTTCAAAATATCATTGAATTTGGAAATGGTATCTTCCATACTAACTTCACTTCTTCCACCAGCGGCATTGGTATGTCCACCACCATTAAAATGTTCTCTTGCAAATTCGTTTACAGAAAAATCCCCAACGGAGCGAAGCGAAATTTTGATAATGCCTTCTTCGCGGTTTTCAATAAAAATTAGTGCGAATATAATGCCCTCCAAAGTTAGCCCATAGTTCACAAAGCCTTCAGTATCACCTTTTTTAAAATCGTATTGGTCCAACTCATCCTGGCTTAGGGTAATGTACGCGGTTTTATACTCGGGCAAAATCACCATATTGCTCAGGGCAACACCTAGCAAATGTAGGCGGGATGGTGAATTGGTGTCGAAAACATTTTGGTGGATTTCCATATTGTTCGCACCCTTATCCATAAGCTCGGCCACCACACGATGTGTTTTACTCGATGTTGAACGGTACTTGAAAGAACCTGTATCCGTCAAAATACCTGTGTATAGATTCGTGGCGATATCGGCATCAATAAGATCTGTTTCCTCTAAAAAGGCGATGAAGTTGTACACCATTTCACAGGTAGAACTCATGGTGACGTCCGAATAGGTCACCTTCGCATAATCATCTGGTTGTTGGTGATGGTCTATCATGATGAAATCGGCTGTTGCTTCTTGCAATGAGGATTCCATTTGTCCAACACGGGAGAGGTGGTTGAAGTCCAAGGTAAAAATTAACGTAGCTTCATTAATAACTTCTTTGGCCTTTGGGTTTTCCCTCTCAAAATTAATAACGGTATTGTTCCATGGCATCCATTTCAGGAATTTAGGATAGTCGTTGGGTGCAACAACCTGCACCGTATGCCCCTTCGCTTTCAAAAATCCATAGAGTGCCAAACAGGAACCCATAGCATCACCATCGGGATTTCTGTGGGGTATAATTGCTATCTTCTGAGGTTGGGAAAGTATCGACTTTACTGTCGTGATATCCGCTGAATTCATGCGGCCAAATATACAATAATATAATATAGAGGTAACTCGGTTTATCCGTATTTTTGATGCAATAATCACACAAGATGAAGCAATGTTACATATTTCTAGCAGCCTTGATTCTGTTTTCCGCCTGTAAAAAGAAGATAGAAAAAACTGAGGTGGCGCCTGAGAAACCTACTCCAGATTTTGTAGTGGCCTTTGGGTCGTGCAATATGGCTCAAGAACCAAATCCTTTTTGGGACGATATTTTAGCTGAAGACCCGGATGTTTGGATTTGGGGTGGTGATATTGTCTATGCAGATACAGACGATGTTGAAAAATTGAGGGCTATTTATGCTATGCAGGATACTGTTGCCGAATATGCCAAACTGAGGGCCGAAGTACCCATTATCGGAACATGGGACGATCATGATTTTGGTTTGAATGACGGTGGCTCCGACTTTTCCATTAAAGAAGAGAGCCAACAAGTGTTTTTGGATTTTATGGATGTTCCAGGGGATAGCGAAAGAAGAAACCAAGAAGGAGTGTATGCATCCCACGAGTATGAGGTTCCAGCAGGAAAAGTAAAGGTCATTGTTTTAGATACCCGCTACTTCAGAAGTGATCTCATTAAAGATGAGGAATCCAAAAAAAGATATAAACCTACAACGGATTCCACTGCCACTGTCCTTGGTAAAGCACAATGGCAATGGTTGGAGAACGAACTCAACCAATCTGATGCCGATTTCAATTTGATTATGTCCAGTATTCAGGTACTCTCTGGTGAGCATGGTTTTGAAACTTGGGGAAATTTTCCGTTGGAAGTTGAAAAACTGGAAAACATAATTGCCCAATCAGGAGCCAAGGGTGTGATTATTTTATCGGGAGACAGACATATTTCTGAATTCTCTAGGACCAATATTGATGGCCTTTCCTATCCTTTGGTGGATTTTACCAGCAGCGGACTTACCCATTCCTATTTTAGTTTTAGTGGTGAACCCAACCAATATAGAATAGGGGAGGTGGTTTCAGAGAAAAGTTATGGTGTAATTACCTTTGATTTCGAAAAAAAAGAGGTCGATATGAAGATGAAGGGAGATAATGGTGCGGTGCTACAACAGTTAAAACAAACCTATTGAACCTTGTAGCTTGGTTGAAAAAGCTTAAGTTTGCGCAAAATTTAAAAAATGACTGGAAATAGAACATTTACCATGATTAAGCCTGATGCTGTTGAAAACGGATACATCGGGGCAATTTTGGATAAAATTACGGCTGCTGGTTTTAAGATTGTGGCCATGAAGTACACACAATTGAGCAAGAGGGATGCCGAAATATTCTATGCCATCCACAAAGAGCGTCCATTTTTTGGCGAATTGGTGGAGTTTATGACAAGAGGACCTATCGTGGCCGCTATTTTGGAAAAAGATAATGCTGTGGATGATTTCCGTGCATTGATCGGTGCTACCAACCCAGAGGAAGCTGCTGAAGGAACCATCAGAAAATTGTATGCTGCCAGTATTGGTGAAAACGCAGTACACGGTTCTGATAGTGATGAAAACGCAGCCATCGAAGGTGCTTTCCACTTTTCAGGAAGAGAAATGTACTAATCGAAATACAATAAATTATAAAAAGCCACCCATTTAGGTGGCTTTTTTTATGCCTTACAATTTGTGGAATCCCATAAAATAGGAGATGAAATACTGAAACAATTTCAGTATATCGGTTGGTTACCTTAAAACCAACTTCTTCACTAAGTCTTTCCCGAGCTCCTCATTGATCATCTTGATAATTTTGGTCTTGCCCAAACTCAATTCTTCCCGTAGTACAGAGGATGAGAGGGAGATAAAGAGCGTTTCATTTCTTAGTTCAACGCCTGTTGTATAGTTGTTTACTCCATTGCCCATAAGTTTTACCCAAGCTTCTCTGGCATCCACCCTGTCCATACCTTTTTGGAGCTTGTTCTCTTGGATAAACTCGCTCAAAGCTTCGCTTAATGGTATGTGGGAACTATGTCTCTTTGCCATTACTGTGGTATTTTGATGGGTCCAAAACGTTTGTACTTGTAGGTAACACCCTCTTGGTTGGTTACTGAAAATGAAACTGAATCCAATTGTATCAGTTTTTCCTCCCATTCACTCAATTCGGTTGAATAGCGAAGAATTATGGTTTCATTTGCGTTGGATACGGTAAAACCTTCGACATCTTTCGAAGTGTCATAAGTACCATCAAATTTGGGCTTCATTTTTTTTCGAAATCCTTTTTCACCTTTCAGCTTAATAAAATCGACGCTTGGGTTCATACCATATTCCTTGATGGACCCATCAGGAAATTCTACTTCGGCTATTTCCCAATAGCCATTCAAATAATGTAAATCATCTTGGTTTACAGATGCATCATTGCATCCCCAAAGCATCAAAATCAATAAAAAAGGAAGGATTCGTCTCATGATGCTACAAGTTAAATATTTTATAGCTCTGATGAATGTTTTTTACCACATCTTCGGTTCTGTCAGCGTGGGTGTCGCTGATAAAAATCTGTCCAAAATTATCATCCTTCACCAACCCGACGATATGCGAAACCCTGTTTTCATCAAGTTTGTCAAAAATATCATCCAACAGAAGAATAGGGGTGGTGTCCGCCAATTGCTTGATAAAATGAAATTGCGCCAGTTTCAGGGCTATCAAAAAAGATTTTTGTTGCCCCTGACTCCCGAATTTTTTGATGGGATGCCCAGCAATGGTAAAGCTAAGGTCATCTTTATGCACGCCCACGGAGGTGTATTGCAACGCTCTGTCTTTTTCAATATTCTTTTCCAAGAGGTTTAAAAGGCTATCATCGCTCAATTGACTTTCGTAAGAAAGGTTGATTTGCTCGTCTTTCTCGGAGATATTTTGATACTGCTCCTTAAAAATGGGTAGAAAGGATTCAATAAATTCAACTCTTTTTTGATGAATGGCCGTTCCCAAGGCGCTCATCTGCTCATTGTAAATACTCAGGGTGTCACGGTCAAAGGTACGGTTAGCGGCAAAGTATTTGAGCAGCGAATTTCGCTGAGACACTACCTTGTTGTATTTGATGAGGTTCTGCAGATACACCTTGTCCGATTGGGATATTACCCCATCCATAAACTTCCTTCTCGTTTCGCTTCCTTCCAAAATAAGGTCGCGGTCTGATGGTGAAATAATCACCAAAGGCAAAAAACCAATGTGTTCGGAAAACTTTTCATAGGGTTTGTCATTGCGTTTTATCACTTTTTTGGTTCCTTTTTTAAAGGAGCAAAGTATTTTTTCCGTTCTGTTGAGCTTCTCAAATTCACCCTCGACCACGAAAAATTCCGTACCGTGTTTTATATTTTGCGTAGAAACAGGATTAAAGTAGCTTTTGCC
Organism: Allomuricauda sp.; assembly: GCA_040285615.1. Taxonomy (GTDB): domain Bacteria; phylum Bacteroidota; class Bacteroidia; order Flavobacteriales; family Flavobacteriaceae; genus Flagellimonas. The sequence goes on along the minus strand of JAVJRL010000008.1, from coordinate 159,263 downwards.
AAAGCATAAATGGTAAATAGCGTCCAAAACATTGGTCTTTCCTACTCCGTTGTCGCCCACCAAACAGTTGATTACAGGGTCGAATTCAAGCGTCTTGGAATCAAAATTCTTGTAATTGACTAAAGATAAATGTCTTAAAAACATAAAATGATAGCGAAACAATTTGGAATTAAAAGGTAGCCCCTCCAAAAAGGGATTCCAAAAATAACGAATAAATTACCTTTTGGTTTTGGATAAAAACTTTATTTTTGCGCGACCAATTAAATGACGGATGGCAACATACAAGAAGAGAGGCTTTAAGCCAAAAAATAAGGAGGAGGAAGCTCAGTTACAAGAACACGACAGTACAACAGCTGAAGTTTTCAATACTTTGGACGAGAGTGCTTCCAAGACCGAAGAGTGGGTTCAGAAGAACCAAAACTATATTTTGGGCGTTATTGGAGTAATTGCCGTAGGTGTTTTGGCCTACTTGGGCTATCACCAATTTATCCAGAATCCAAAAGAAGCTTCTGCAGCAAACGAACTTTTTTACCCGCAACAATATTTTGACCAGGCTTTGGCAAGTGAAACAGAGAAGGATTCTTTGTTTACTTTGGCATTGAATGGTGCTCAAGGTAAATATGGTTTCTTGGATATTATCGAGGAATATAGCGGTACCAAAGCAGCTAACTTGGCCCAGTATTCTGCAGGCATGACCTATTTGAATCTGAAACAGTATGACCAGGCTGTTGCTCATTTGGAAGATTTTTCTTCTGAAGACGACATTATGGGAGCTATGGCCAAAGGGGGAATAGGAGATGCTTTTTCACAATTGAATCAGCAAGAAGACGCTTTGGATTATTATGAAAAGGCCATTGCACATAGTGATAATGAATTTACGGCACCAAGATTTTTGTACAAAGCCGGTGTAGTTGCCTTGGAGTTGGGTGAAAAAAGTAAAGCTTTGGAGTACTTTGAAAGAATCAAAGAAGAATATCCCAATGCACAAGAAGCCAATGGTGTTGACGCTCTTATAGGATTGGCGCAAAACTAAAACATGGCCACAGAGAATAAAAACTTATCCGTTTACGATAAAAACAAAATCCCAAACGCGAAGAATCTTCGGTTTGGGATTGTTGTTTCTGAATGGAACGATGAAATTACAGAAGCCCTTTCCAAAGGTGCTGAAGATACCCTTTTGGACTGTGGAGCATTATCTGAAAATGTGATTCGTTGGAACGTGCCGGGGAGTTTTGAGCTTACTTTCGGATGCAAAAAAATGATTCAAACGGAAAAAGTTGACGCCATTGTAGCCATTGGTAGCGTTATCCGAGGAGAAACCAGTCATTTTGACTTTGTTTGCAGCGCAACTGCCCAGGGTATCAAAGATTTGAACGTGGCCTATGATGTTCCCGTTATTTTTTGTGTTTTGACGGATGACCACATTGAGCAGTCCAGGGCCAGGAGTGGTGGAAAACATGGCAACAAAGGAACCGAGGCCGCCATTGCAGCCATTCAAATGGCTGTCCTGGGTAAGTAAAGTTCAAGTGTAAAGAACAGTTCCAAGCTCAAAACTTCGAACTATCCAATTATTTAGTTATCCAGCCATCCTATGTTTGTTAACATTTTTTGGGAGGATCGTCCAACCCTTTTTTTCTATTTTGAGTACCTTTGAGGCTACAGCGATAAGGATACCATGCGAAACCCTTTAAAACTTAGGAAAAATAGGAGCTATGATTACACCCCTAGATATTACAAGGGTGAGGGGAATCCTTATAAAATTGAGCACAAACTGGATAAATTTCGAACTACGGCGCACTCCACAAAGGGGCTCAAGAACAAGTTCACCTCTGCAATGGATGATTTACAAACCGAAGGAGATAAAAATTTGAAGCTTCGATTTTGGATTATTGTTGCCATTCTGTTGCTGCTGTTCCTTTTTATCATCGATTTTGATTTATCAATATTCGTAAATCCATAATGGCGGACATCATTAAACTTTTACCGGACCATGTCGCTAACCAAATAGCAGCAGGGGAAGTGGTCCAACGACCTGCTTCCGTAGTAAAGGAGCTCATGGAAAATGCCATTGATGCTGGTTCTACTTCCATTAAGTTGATTATAAAGGATGGTGGAAAAACACTTATCCAAGTGGTTGACAACGGAGTGGGAATGAGCGAAACCGACGCTCGTTTATCTTTTGAGCGCCATGCTACTTCCAAAATATCGTCCGCACAAGATTTATTCAATTTGGAAACCAAAGGATTTCGGGGAGAGGCTTTGGCATCTATTGCTGCGATCGCCCATGTGGATATGCAGACGCGAACCGCTGATAATGAAGTGGGAACCCATCTTAAAATTGAAGGCAGCAAGATTGTTTCCCAAGATGTGGTAGCTACACCAAAAGGCACATCCATTTCCGTAAAGAATCTATTTTTCAATATTCCTGCCAGGAGAAACTTCTTAAAATCAAACCAAGTGGAACTTCGTCACATTACAGACGAATTCCATCGGGTGGCTATGGTTCATCCTGATGTTGAGTTTCATTTTTACAACAATGGTTCAGAAATTTTCAACCTTCCGAGTACAAAACACCGTCAGCGCATTGTTCACGTTTTTGGGGGTAAAATGGAGCATCGATTGGTGCCTGTTAACGAAGAGACCGAGGTCGTAAAAGTTTTTGGGTTTATTTGTAAACCTGAGTTTGCCAAAAAGAGCAGGGGAGAGCAATTCTTTTTTGCCAATAATCGATTCATTAAAAGCCCGTACCTACATCATGCCGTGGTGGCCGCTTTTGAAGGGCTGATAAAATCCGACACATATCCCGGATATTTTTTGTTTTTGGATGTGGATCCATCCTCTATCGATATTAACATTCATCCCACTAAAACCGAGGTGAAGTTTGACGATGAGAATACCTTGTATGCCATTTTAAGGTCCACTATCAAGCATAGCTTGGGGCAGTTCAATGTGTCTCCCGTATTGGATTTTGACCATGACCCTAACTTGGATACACCTTATTCCTATAAAGAAAAAGGAGCAGTAATACCCAAGGTAACCGTTGATGCTACTTTTAATCCTTTTCAAGAAACATCAGCTAAGAAAAGTACTGGAAGTGGTTTCCGTAAACAAAGCACCAAAGGCTGGGAAGATTTGTATGAAGGTCTTGGAAACCAAGATGAAAACCACGAATTCAGTAGTGTGGTTATTGAGTCCGAGAGCGAGGAACAAGGCACACTATATACGGGCGAAGATGCAGAGGAGCATATGGCCGGTACATTTCAATTGCGGAGAAAATATGTGGTGAGCACGGTTAGATCAGGGATGTTGGTCATTCATCAAAATAGGGCACACGAACGAATACTTTTTGAAAAGTTTTTGGGTGAGATTACAGTAAAAGAAGGGGTGAGCCAACAATTGCTCTTTCCTTTGGAATTGACCTTCAACAAACAAGAGCTGGCCATACTCAATGAAATCAAAGATAGTCTGACAAACATTGGATTTGCTTTCCAGAGTTTGGAGGAAGAAACTGTAAAAGTGACAGGCGTTCCCATGATGGTCCCTGAAAGTGGAATTGGCACGGTATTGGATCGTTTGATCGCAGATTATATGGAGGGTTACGCCAACGGTTCCATTTCGCAGGCCGAAATGTTGGCCAAGGCACTCAGTAGAAATTTAGCCGTAAGAACAGGGGATGTTTTGGACCAAGAATCGCAATTAATGTTGGTAAACAACCTTTTTGCATGCAAGGAGCCTACATTAAGTCCATTTCAAAAAATAACATATACTATTATCTCCGAGGGGGATATTGATAAAAAATTCAACTAGATGGGTAGAATGACAGAGGCAGTAAAGCATATATTGATCATTAATGTGATCATGTTTTTTGCCACACAACTATATGGAGACCAAATGTTTCAATGGATGTCACTTTGGTTTCCCAAAAACTCCAATTTTGAATGGTGGCAGGTAGTTACCCACATGTTTATGCATGGTAATCTTATGCATATTCTGTTCAACATGTATGCACTTTGGGCTTTTGGTACTCCTTTGGAACGTATTTGGGGCAAGAATAAGTTTTTGTTTTTCTATTTTTCGGCAGGTTTGGGTTCCGCTGCATTGCACACGGGGGTAAATTATTTTCTTTTCAACGAAGGAATGAGTGCTTTGGAAGGTGCAGGTATTGCCCGTACACAGATTTTGGATATTTTGGCGAATGGTCAGTATAGCCCTGGTTGGTACGATATTGCTGGAAAAAGTACTGTGGATAGTATGTTGACGGCTTTTAACACTCCAGCTGTTGGAGCATCAGGAGCAATTTATGGAATTTTGGTGGCTTTTGCCTTTATGTATTCAGAGGCTAAACTGATGCTTATCTTTTTACCGGTACCGATAAAAGCAAAGTATTTTGTGCCAATTCTAATTGCTGTTGACCTTATTTTTGGTATAGGCAATGTTAATACAGGTGTGGCACATTTTGCGCACATTGGTGGTGCTTTGATTGGTTTTGTGATGATGTGGTACTGGAAAAAGAACCAGTTTAACAATAAACGTTGGAATTAGAGTATGATGAGTGGGGGACTACAATATCAATTTGCTAGACTAAATATTGCAGAGAAACTGATTGCTGTAAATGTGCTCATTTTTTTACTCGATGGACTCTCGGGAGCATTGTTGGGGCATTCTTTTTCGCAATGGTTCCATTTACCCAAGGATTTTTTTGAGTTTTTGGCACAACCATGGTCGTTGGTTACCTATTCGTTTTTCCATGCTGGGTTTGGTCATATTTTTTGGAATATGATTGTGCTTTACTTTGCAAGCCGCATATTCTTAAACCTTTTTGACGCTCAAAGATTCATCAACGTATATTTTCTAGGTTTGATGTTGGGGGGATTGGTATTTCTTCTCAGTTATAACGTTTTTCCGACCTTGGTCAATTCCAACACGGCATTGATTGGAGCGTCAGCAGGTGTGAACGCTGTTTTGATTTTTGTTTGTGCCTATTTGCCAAATCAGGAGGTTCGTGTAATTTTCTTCAATATTAAACTGTGGTATATAGGAGCGGCTTTGGTCATCAAGGATTTGGTCTTGATTGGGTTGGGTGACAATATAGGCGGTGGTATGGCACATTTGGGTGGTGCTTTTTTAGGGTATATGTATGCTCGTCAGTTGTTTAAAGGTCACGATATTGGAGCGGGCTTTACAAAATTTAGAGATTACGTCGTTCAGTTTTTTAAACCCAAGGAGAAGAAGACTCCGTTAAAGACGGTCTACAAGAAAAAAGCATCATCAGCAAGCAAGAAAGATTACGATAAACAGGCCAAGCAAAAGAAAATTGATACCATATTGGATAAAATCAGTAAGTCGGGTTATGAGAGTTTGTCCAAGGAGGAAAAGGACTTTTTGTTTAAGGCTGGTAAGGAAGACTAAACTGTGAAAAAACTTTCATTTTTCGATAAAATAATCTTTTTTCTGAACACCTTATCGGCTTTGGTGTTAGCAGTTTCTCTACTTGTGCCATATGTGTCTACAAAGCTTATATCTTCACTCTCAGTGGTTAGTTTAATAGTTCCTTTCACAGTAATTATTAATTTAATTTTTGTTTTTTATTGGTTGTTGAAAAAGAAACGAAGCTTTTTGCTATCAGGAACTTTACTGTTGCTGTGGTATTTATTGTTAGGGCCATTTTATCAATTTTCTAATGGGAATGATGATTCGGATATTGATGATGAAAAGTCTTTTTCCATAATGTCTTTCAATGCGCGAAGTTTCAATGAGTTAAAGCAATTGGAAGATGATGACATCGAAGGCCGGATTTATGAATTTGTATCCCAACAGAACCCGGATTTTGTTTGCTTTCAAGAGACTTTATATGCTATGAAAGTGAATGATGCCCTTAATCAATATAAATACAAATTTGTTGATTTTATATATGGTAAACATCGCGGAAAAGTTATTCAATCAATTTACTCTAAATACCCGATTATAAATATCGATTCTATTACATTCCCCAATAGTTTTAACAATGCTATTTACGCGGATATTTTGTTTAAGAAGGATACTATAAGAATCTATAACTTACACCTGCAGTCGTTCAGAATAGTACCTGGTTTGAATACTATCCAGAATGGAGAGTCCTCAAAGCTTTTTGAAAGATCACGTAGCGTAATGCTAAAACAATATGAGCAGGCAAGTTTGATTCGTGAAGATATGGATGATACCAATTATAAGAAAATTGTAGTTGGTGATTTTAATAACACACAATACTCCAATGTATATCAGGTGATTAAGGGTGATATGAATGATTCTTATTTTGAAAAAGGTAGGGGCTTTGGTCGTACTTATGGCCTTTTAAAATTTCCCTTACGAATAGATTATATCTTAGCCGACCCCGAGTTTGAAGTCCTTTCCCATCAAAATTTTGATATTCGATTGTCAGATCATTATCCAGTCATGGCCACTTTGCGCTTGAATTCACATCAATAAGCAATCCACCATATCTGCAAAAATGTGGATTATTAATGCTAAGCCGATGATTCTGGTCAGCTTAAAAAAAGGTAATATGCTGTACACCAAAACAGCCCAATAACTGTGTAATGCATGAAACCCAACACTGCACCTATTGGGGTCGTAAAGAGGAGTGGCCCAGAGATGATCTATATCAATGACAATTCCTGCGAGTAAAATCAAAGCCACTTTGATTCTATTGTCTTTAAAAAACAAGAATGCAATTAGGATGGGAATCAGAAAATGTATGCCGTAATGGAGTAGGTGCCTAAGCATGTTTTAAATCTAAAGATAGATTTTTCAGATAGGTCAGTGCATTGGTTCCCTCATTGAATAGAAGGTCTAACACACTTAAATTGGGTATGAATCCATGGCGTTCTTCAAAGACTTGAGGATATGAATTCATCTTCCAATTTTTTTCTTTTTTTGCATTGACCAAAAACCGAGCATCTAAAAGGCTATCAGGAGCTACTTCGTAACGGTTCGTTTGTTCCGTAGGAATTTGTATTCCTATACAGTCTGCAATGGTCTTCATTGTCGTTAAGTTGAAATCAAGTAGATTATGGTCCGAACCTTCATAAAGCGGTCGTAATTCGTCCTCGTAAAATTCAAAAAAGGGTGAAGTTCTGTAAGCGGTTTCCAAGGTACGCCAATGCTCTTTTTTCCAATTGTAACTGTTTTCGGTAGATACGTCGGCATATTTTTGACGTCCTTCTTTGCCACCCACATGTTTTATTGGGATATTGAGCATATGCTTGCCCTTATCTGTTGAAATATAACAGCGATTTCTGTAGGTCTGTTTTTGAAAGTTATCATGTACTTCCCAAACCACTTCATTTTGCACGATGGCTGCAAAAGTGGCTATACTTGGAAAATAGGTTGGATGGAGCAGTACTTTCAAAAAACAACAGATTAAGTTTTTTTCTTCTTTTTCTTGCGGAAGAAATCAAAAATAAACCACCCTGCTAAAACTGCTATAAAATACCAGAAGTAGGAAACAGGTTCTCCGCTTCCTCCAACAGTGGTAAATACGCGATCCCAACGAACCCTCCAATTGGCGATTCCCTGTCTAAAGTTGTCAAAGCTCATCCAAAGGAATACGGGTTTACCAACAATATGATCGGCTGGAACGTATCCCCAAGTCCTACTATCTTCAGAGTGGTCGCGGTTGTCACCCATCATCCAGTAATAGTCTTGCTTAAAGGTGTAGGAGTTTGCTTCTTGACCATTGATGAGCACTTTATTCCCTGTAACCTTTACATCGTTGTATTCGTAATCACGAATTATTTTTTTATAAAAAGGAATGGTCTTCGAGTTGATTTTCACAGTCGTTCCCGCCTTTGGAATATAAATTGGACCAAAGTTGTCATTGTTCCAAGGGTAAAGGTTGGGTTTCTGCGGGAATATGTTCCCACCATACATGCCTTTGGGTTCAATGGTTTTTACAACAGAATCAATAGCAGGATTGTTCTTGAGGGCTGTAACCATTTCATCCGTTAAATTCGCCATACGGGAACGTGGTTTTTCCTCTGTTAGTGAAAGCCTTAATTGACGAATAACGTCCGTTGGAATGCCGTTTTCCTGCGTGTAGAGCTCAATCTTGCCATCGTCCGTTGGTCTACCACCAGAAATAAAAGGTGCCAGGGCGTTATACTGGGATTCGTTGATGTTGGTGGCAATATATTTTCGAACGTAGTCTGAAGCATCAACATCTTCTAGGTACTTACTGGAAACGCCATTTTGAGCATAAATATCATAAACATACATGGGTTTTGCCCTATCCGATAGTTGGAGTTGTTCCCCGTTGATATAAACAAACCCATCAATAACTGCAAGGGAATCCCCTGGGGTGCCAACACAGCGCTTAACGTAGTTGGATTTTTTATCAATTGGTTTTATCACCGCTTTTTGGGCCTTAAAGAATTGATATAAAGTATCAGCGGGCAAACTAAAGACAACAATATCATTTTTTTCTACCTTCTCAAAACCGGGCAAACGCATATAAGGTAATTGCAGCTTGTTTATCCAAGATGTCTTGTGGGTCTCAGGGTTGACATCTGCTAAATATGACCTTGTTTTTAGTACAGGAAGGGTATCGTGAACCATAGGTGCGGCCAACGTGGTCATAGGTACCCGTGCACCGTAGTGGAATTTGCTGACAAACAAGAAATCACCTACTCTTAAGGTGCGCTCTAGAGATCCTGTCGGAATCACATAAGGTTGAATGAAATAGGTGTGAACAAAGGTTGCTGCGACAATGGCAAATACAATGGAACTGACCCATTCACCCAATCCTGTTTTTGGTTTTAGACTGCGGTCTTCAATATACTGTACATCTTCAGCGTAGTTAATGTAGTAGATGTAAAAACCAAGCGTAAGGATGACCAACCAAGTATCTACCAGTGAATTTTTACCAAAACTTCGTATGGTTTCCACCCAAACTACAGGGAACATCAATAAATTGATAATGGGGATAAACAGTAACAGTACCCACCACCATGGTCTATTGATTATTTTCATTAAAACAATACCGTTGTATATTGGAATGGCAGCTTCCCAAGGTTTTCTTCCTGCCTTAACGTAGAGTTTCCATGTTCCCAAAAAATGGATGACTTGGATGATGAGGATAAAAATGATCCACTGTGTACCGTCCATATTGTAAAATTTCTTTGTTAGACTAAAGGTCTAAATTCTTGTTACGTTTTTTAGCTAAGGTTTAACACATCTTTCATGGAAAAAACACCAGTTTTTCCGTGTATCCATTCTGATGCGATAACCGCTCCCAGAGCAAAACCTTCTCTGTTGTGCGCTTCGTGTTTTATTTCAATGGTATCCACTGTACTCTTATAGAAAATACTGTGTGTACCTGGCACCACACCTTCCCTAATGGATTTTATAGCAATGGTGTTGTCTTTTGATTTATCCAACGCCCAGCTTTCGTAAGGGGTATTCTCAATAATTCCTTCAGCAAGGGTTATGGCAGTTCCACTGGGTGCATCCAACTTTTGAATATGATGGATTTCTTCCATCGAAACTTTGTATTGTTCCAATTCAGCCATCATTTTGGCAAGATGATTATTAAGTTCAAAGAAAATATTGACACCCAAACTAAAATTAGAGGCATATATAAACGCACTTTTGTTCTCTTTGCAAATGTTTATGGCCTCCGAAAATTTGTCCAGCCAACCCGTTGTACCACTGATTACGGGAATGTTATTTTTAAAACAGGTGGTAATATTGTCAAAAGCAGCTTCGGGTGTACTAAAATCTATGGCGACATCCATTCGGGAATAATCAATATCTTGTGATGGATCATCGATCTTTGCTACGATTGTATGACCTCTATCTTGAGCGATTTGCTCAATCATTTTCCCCATTTTCCCATATCCAAAAAGACCAATATTCATATGCTAAAATTTTACAACCAGGGCCATTCCATAGTTAGGCTGATTGGTGAATGGGTTTATGTCTATAAAAGGATTGAAATCAATGGCCAAATCATCATCTACATTGTATTGTTTTAAATGCGAGTCTACGTTGGCATCAATAATATTTAAAGCGTAAAGTGCAATGGATATGACCAAGGCCAAATCTCTGTCTCTTTGGGTATTTTCTTGGGCTTCCTGGAGGGCATCAGAAGAAACATCGGGCCCACTTCCGTCACCATTTAGGTCATAAAATTCGTCATCGGTAAAACCTGCCAGTCTTCTCTTAAAAGCATTTCTCGCTCTACGATATTCTGTGTTGTTGTAGGAATACACATAAATGCCGGTTCCCAAGGCTCCCCAGACTATAGGGGCTTTCCAATAACGTTTATTGTAAATCTGACCCAGACCAGGGAGGATAGCAGAATAAAATGCAGCCTTACTTGGTGCCAGTGGATTGATACTCTGTTTTTTGGTGACTTCCTCAAAAGTTACACCTTCGCCTTCCATATTTTGAGCAATGGAATCTACCTCTTTGGTTTGCCGAGGATTATCTTTTTTATTGTTTTCCTCTTCTTCTTGGGAAAATCCTGAGTGGAACAACAAAAAGGCAAAGAGCAATAAAAGAAGGTTTTTATTCACCTGTCAACAATTTTTTGATACGCTTAAAATCTTCCTCAGAATGGAAGGGTATCACAATTTTTCCTTTACCGTTTTTGGAAGTGGTGATATCCACTTTGGTGGCGAGGCGTTCCTTGATGGAATCCAAACTTTTGGAAACAAACTCGGGAACATCCGATGTGCTTTTTTTCTGATCTGAACCAGAAGTTTGAGGTTCTTTCAGAGTTTTTACCAATTGCTCTGTAGCTCTAACGGATAGACCATCTGAAACCACTTTCTCATATATGGCAATCTGTTCCTTTTTCTTATCGATGTTGATAAGTGCCCTACCGTGTCCCATACTGATGAAACCATCTCGCATTCCAGTTTGGATAATAGGGTCCAATTTCAACAAGCGTAAATAATTGGTGATAGTGGAGCGTTTTTTCCCCACACGGTCACTTAATTTTTCTTGGGTAATTTCGATTTCGTCAATAAGTCGTTGATAGGAAAGTGCTATTTCGATTGGATCAAGGTCTTGCCTTTGGATGTTCTCCACCAAAGCCATTTCCAAGGATTCTTGATCGTTTGCGATACGGATATAGGCTGGAATGGTTTCCAATCCGACCAATTTGGAGGCACGGAACCTACGTTCACCAGAAACCAATTGGAATTTATTGAAATCCAGCTTCCTGACCGTTATCGGCTGTATGATACCCAATTCACGAATGGAACTGGCCAGTTCCTCAAGGGTCTCGTCGTTAAAATTGGAACGTGGCTGAAAAGGGTTGACTTCAATGGAATTGATATCCAATTCCACCACATTACCTATTACCTTATCCGCATTTTTATCAGAAACCGACTTAATATCGTTTTCTGGATCATTTAAAAGAGCGGACAGGCCTCTTCCCAGTGCCTGTTTTTTTGTTGCTTTCGCCATCTAAACTTTCTCCTTGTTTTTCTTCAAAATTTCGTTGGCTAAGTTAAGATAATTGGAGGCACCTTTACTGCTTGCATCATATTTTATGATACTCTCGCCATAACTCGGTGCTTCGCTCAGCCTAACGTTTCGTTGGATTATGGTGTCAAAAACCATATCCGCAAAGTGTTTCTTCACTTCTTCAACAACTTGGTTGGAAAGACGTAATCTGGAATCGTACATGGTCAATAACATTCCTTCGATGTCCAAATCGTTGTTATGTATTTTTTGTACACTTTTTACAGTGTTCAATAATTTGCCAAGACCTTCCAAGGCAAAATACTCGCATTGGATGGGTATCATTACGGAATCGGCAGCGGTAAGTGCGTTCAAGGTGAGTAATCCCAAAGATGGAGCACAATCTATCAACACAAAATCATACTTGTCCCCCAAATTTTTAAGGGCTTCTTTCATCATATATTCTCTGTTGTCCTTGTCCACCAATTCAATCTCGATGGCAACCAAGTCAATGTGCGCAGGTACCAAATCCACATTGGGGGAATCCGTAGTAATGATTACTTCGTCCACACTCATCGTGTGTTCCAAGAGTTGGTACGTGCCTTTTTCGATTGAGTCAACATCAATACCCAAACCCGATGTTGCATTGGCTTGGGGGTCGGCATCAATCAATAACACCTTTTTTTCCAATACACCTAAGGAAGCAGCTAGGTTAACCGTAGTAGTAGTTTTACCTACACCGCCCTTTTGGTTTGCAATTGCAATAATCTTGCCCATTTCATAGTAAGTTAGGTGCTAAAAATACGATTATTTAAGATGCGATAAAATGTAATTTGTTAACAGGGGGTGAATAACCCCTGCATTCTGCGTTAAAGAAAGTTAAAGTTTTATTTACGAGGTTGTTATGCGGATCAGTCCAATAAAATGTTGAGTATTTCAGTGGCGGCATCTGCAATTTTGGTACCCGGCCCAAAAACTGCAACCGCTCCGTTGTCCAACAAATACTTGTAATCTTGCTTTGGAATTACTCCGCCCACAATCACCATAATGTCTTCCCGACCGTATTTTTTCAACTCTTGAATCACTTCAGGAACCAGAGTTTTATGTCCGCCAGCAAGTGAAGAAATCCCCAAAACATGCACATCGTTTTCCACGGCCTGTTTGGCAACTTCGGCAGGTGTTTGGAACAATGGTCCAATATCCACATCAAAACCTAGGTCGGCATAACCAGTAGCTACTACTTTGGCACCACGGTCGTGGCCATCTTGGCCCATTTTGGCCACCATGATACGAGGCCTGCGTCCTTCTTGCTCTGCAAACTTGTCTGCCAATTTGCGGGCATTTTCAAAGCTCTTGTCGTTTTTTATTTCTTTGGAATACACTCCGGTAAAGGATTGAATTTTTGCTTTATAGCGTCCAAAGGCGCTTTCCATGGCATCACTGATTTCACCAAGGGTAGCACGTTGTTTGGCCGCTTCTACTGCTAAAGCTAATAAATTTCCACGGTCAGAGTTATTTTTCATGGCCTTTTTGGACGCAACACGTATTTCCTCAAGGGATTTTTCCACGGCTTTAGTATCCCTGGAGCTTCGGATTTGATCTAGTCGGGCCATTTGCTGCTTTCGAACCTTGGCATTGTCCACCTCCAAAATCTGAAGGTCGTCTTCGTTCTCCAGCCTATATTTGTTTACCCCAACGATAATATCCTGGCCACTATCTATACGAGCTTGCTTCTTGGCAGCCGCTTCTTCAATGCGCATTTTCGGTATGCCTTTTTCAATGGCCTTGGTCATTCCCCCTAACTTTTCAACTTCTTGAATCAATTCCCATGCATTTTCTGCGATTTCTTGGGTCAATTGTTCCACTTTGTGGCTACCTGCCCATGGATCTACGGTTTTGGTGATATTAGTTTCCTGTTGCAGATAGATTTGTGTGTTCCGTGCTATTCTAGCGGAAAAATCGGTAGGCAATGCAATAGCCTCATCCAAAGCGTTGGTATGAAGACTTTGTGTACCTCCAAATGCCGCTGCCATGGCTTCGATGGTTGTTCTGGCTACATTGTTAAAAGGGTCCTGCTCCGTTAAGCTCCATCCACTGGTTTGACAATGGGTGCGCAGCATTGATGATTTTGGGTTTGAAGGATTGAATTGATCTACCAATTTGGCCCAAAGCATCCGTCCTGCTCGCATTTTTGCAATCTCAGCAAAATGATTCATTCCAATACCCCAGAAAAATGAAAGTCTTGGAGCGAATTCATCAATTTTTAAACCTGCTTTTATTCCAGTTCGAATGTATTCAATACCATCGGCCAAAGTATAGGCCAATTCCATGGATGCAGGGGCTCCTGCTTCGTGCATATGGTATCCGGAAATACTGATGCTGTTGAAACGTGGCATGTTTTTACTGGTAAACTCAAAAATATCCGCCACAATCTGCATAGATGGAGTAGGTGGATAAATGTAAGTGTTCCGCACCATGAACTCTTTTAAAATATCGTTCTGGATGGTTCCCGAAAGTTGTTCCATGGAAACACCCTGCTCCAGACCGGCAACAATATAAAAAGCCATAATTGGAATTACAGCCCCGTTCATGGTCATGGAAACGGACATTTTGTCCAAAGGAATGTCATTGAACAAGATTTTCATGTCCTCAATGGAATCTATGGCAACTCCAGCCTTGCCCACATCACCGACTACACGGTCATTGTCTGAGTCGTAACCTCGATGGGTGGGAAGGTCAAAAGCAACGGAAAGCCCTCTTTGACCTGCTTCCAAATTTCTTCGGTAAAACGCATTGCTTTCCTGGGCAGTCGAAAACCCTGCATATTGACGGATGGTCCAAGGTCTACGCACATACATAGTGGAGTAGGGGCCACGTAAAAATGGAGAAATACCTGCAGCAAAATTTTCGTGTCCGTAGTTTTGGGTCTCGTCCCGATTGTTATCGGAAGCGTTGGACCTTGCGGCCAATTCCATATGTTGAAGGTCTTTTCTACTCATCGTTTAATCTTTTTTGTTCGGATGCTTCGGCCAATCTTTTTTCGATAATAGGCTCAATAATGGTTTTCCGTGCTTTGGTTTTTACAAAGGGGTAGAGTTCCAAATCATCCTTCATGCGATCTTGCGGATTCAGATATTTGTTGGTGCCGAGTGAAACTATCTTTCCTTCATCAAAAAGTTGCTGTTCCTTTTCGGCGCTTTCCTTTATTTTTCGTTGAACCATGCCTTTTATCAAACTGTCCAAAAAACCTCCAGCTTTTTCAACCTGCTTAAAAAGCACCAAGGCTTTTTCCGCTAGTTGATTTGTGAGTGATTCAATATAATAAGCGCCGTCAGTAAATTGTGAAGCTTCGGTAAAGTATCCTTCCTCTTTTAAAAGTAATAGTTGATTGCGCGCAATGCGCTCACCAAATTCGTTGTCTTTGTGGTAAATGGCATCATAGGGCAAATTACAGACAGTATCCGCTCCTCCCAAAACTCCGGACATGCTTTCTGATGTGGTTCTGAGCATATTCACATTGTAGTCGTACAATGTTTTATTGCGTTTGGAGGGTAAGGCCAAAATTGTACAATTGTTTTTGATTCCATATTCCGCTGCCAGACTGTTCCATAACCAACGAAGAGCTTTGATTTTTGCTATTTCAAAGAAATAATTGCTTCCTACGGCGACTTTGAATGTTATGTTGAAAGACTTCTTTATTCCAGTCGAAGAATTAAGATAATTCAAATATTCATTGGCATGTGCCAAACCATAAGCCAATTGTTGCACCATATTAGCGCCCGAATTTTGATAAAGGGACAGATCAACTCCAATAATTGATATATCCGAAGTGCCAAGTGAAACCAATTCGGTCAATAGCTCGTGGTCCTTTTCCATATTATGGTACCAGTTGCCATCTTTTACCAAGTGCTCAATAATATCTACACTTAAATGAGCCTTTGCCTTTTTATCTTTGAGGAGAGAAACCAACTTTTTGATGGGTTCAAAGGCCAAGAACTCAAAATCGAAGTAGAGTTCCAGTCCTTCCAGGTTGATGCCCTTGAACAATGCTTCAAAATCGGTTTTCTCATTCGGAATGGTGAAAACCAAGCTTTCTACGCCTTTTTCCAGGATTTCCAAGACTTTCTTATTGGCTTTTTGGCTATCACCGACATAAATGGATTGCCCTACAGACCAATCGTGGTCTTTAGGTAAGGAATAAGTTGGAATGTTCTTTAGGTCTTCTTGATGATAAAAGGGTTTGACATTGATGCCTTCCAAAGATTCCCAAACCAAGGTTTCATTGTAATCGGCACCTTTGAGGTCCATCTGAATTTTTTGTTTCCATTGTTTGGCGGAAACTTCAGGAAATTCGTTAAAAAGGCCAGTGTTATTCATTGTGTTTGTTCTTTAGACTATCTGCATATTCAATAAGGAATATTTCTTCATTGTCCTTTTTCATGTAATATTTTTCGCGGGCAAGTTTTTCCAATTCTTTTTCATCGGACATCCTTTCCAATATTTCCTTGTCCTTGGCGATTTCATTTTTCAGAAAATCTTTTTCCTTTTCCAGCTTATCAATTTCGTTCTCCAGTTCCAAATGGATCATTAGGGAGTTCGTGTCAAAAAACGCCATCCAAATCACAAAAATGGTTAACACCAATATATACGTGTTGGTCATGATTTTGAACCATTTCTTTTTTCTCCACTCCTTAAGGCTCATGTTACGAAAGTTTATTGTTGATAATGGTCCTAACAACATCTACCGCAACAGTGTTGTAACGGTTGTTCGGAATAATAATATCCGCAAACTCTTTTGAGGGCTCAATAAATTGAAGATGCATCGGTTTTACGGCGGTTTGATATCTTGTGAGCACCTTATCCAAATCATGACCTCGTTCTCTTGTATCTCGTTGCAACCTTCTTATTAAACGCTCGTCCGAATCGGCATGTACGTATATCTTTATATCGAACATATCCCTTAATTTAGGGTTGCTCAATACCAAAATTCCCTCCACAATCATTACTTTACGGGGTGGTGTAGGTATGGTTTCGTCCATTCGTGTTTCTTCTACGAATGAATATATTGGTGTGTCGATGGTTTTTCCCTGTTTTAAAAGTTCAATGTGGTAGATCAACAGGTCAAAATCAATGGAATTCGGGTGGTCAAAATTCACTAAGGCCCTTTCCTCTTTGCTCATATGAGAAAGATCATTATAGTAGGAATCTTGCGATATTACACCTACTTCGTCCGTGGGCAATTGCTCCACAATCTGGTTTACCACTGTTGTTTTTCCGCACCCTGTACCTCCAGCAATCCCTAAGATCAGCATAATTCAAATTTTGGCATCAAAAATACGCAAATGATTATATCTCCTGCCTATCTTGGATACAACATAATTAATGATTACAAATAAAGAAATTAATGATTATGGTCATAATTATTCCTGCTCATTAGGTATAGCTTTGTATGGTTTTTAATGCATTAACCTTTATATTTATCAAGCTAACCAATGGAAACTTCTTTTATGGATAATTCTTATTCTGTCAAGGTAGGGGATGACTTTGACTTTAAACTTTCCAATGACTCTATTTCTTCGTTGGATTTAATCAAAACTGGTGATGGAACCTTTCATTTGTTGAAGGACGGGAAATCCTACCATGTAAAAATTTTGGATTCTGATTTTAACAAAGGAATCTACACGATCAGTATTGATGGGAGTGAACACCGGGCTTCCATCCAAACTCCCTTGAGCGAACTTATTGAAAAAATGGGCTTCGCCACCAATGGCAGTAAAAATATAGATTCTATTGCTGCACCCATGCCGGGATTGATTTTGGATATTTTGGTGGAAGAAGGACAAGAAGTAAACGAAGAAGACCAATTAGTTATTCTGGAAGCCATGAAGATGGAGAACATTATTACTTCCCCAAGAAACGGTGTGATCAAGAAAATAGGTGTGTCGCAAGGTGATGCCGTTGACAAGAAACAATTGTTGATTGAATTTCAATAAAACATCATGAAAAAAATATTGATTGCCAATCGTGGCGAAATTGCGGTTCGGGTAATGAAAACCGTAAGAAAGATGGGTATTAAAACCGTTGCCGTTTTTTCGGAGGCGGATAGAAATGCTCCTCATGTACAATTTGCTGATGAAGCTGTTTGTATTGGTGAAGCACCTTCCAACCAATCGTATTTACGAGGGGATAAAATTATAGAGGTGGCCAAAGAACTCCATGTTGATGGAATTCACCCAGGATATGGATTTTTAAGTGAAAACGCCGATTTTGCTGAAGCTGTTGAAAAGAGCGGTATTACCTTTATTGGTCCAAAATCGAAGGCCATTCGAATTATGGGGAGCAAGTTGGCAGCCAAAGAAGCTGTGAAAGCCTATGATATTCCTATGGTTCCCGGTATTGATGAAGCCATTACCGATGTGGCCAAGGCCCATGAAATAGCCAATGAAGTCGGCTACCCTGTATTGATCAAGGCTTCTGCAGGTGGTGGAGGTAAAGGAATGCGGATTGTAGAGAAAGAAGAAGATCTTGAATCCGGAATGAAGCGTGCCATAAGCGAAGCTACCTCAGCTTTTGGAGATGGTTCCGTTTTTGTTGAAAAATATGTAACCTCGCCAAGGCACATCGAGGTACAGGTAATGGCCGATACGCACGGCAATGTGCTCCATTTTTTTGAAAGGGAATGCAGCGTGCAAAGACGTCATCAAAAAGTGGTGGAAGAGGCGCCTTCGTCTATTTTAACGCCAGAATTGCGTGAAGAAATGGGAGTTGCAGCTTGCAAAGTGGCCAAGTCTTGTGATTATATTGGTGCCGGTACGGTTGAATTTTTGATGGACGCCGACCACAATTTCTACTTTTTGGAAATGAACACCCGTCTGCAAGTGGAACATCCTGTTACCGAATTGATTACGGGAGTGGACTTGGTGGAATTGCAGATAAATGTGGCACGGGGCGAAGAACTTCCTATGAGACAGGAAGACCTTACAATCAATGGTCACGCCTTAGAGCTTCGAGTGTATGCCGAAGACCCCTTGAACGATTTCTTGCCCAGTGTCGGGAATTTAGAGACATATCAATTGCCAGTTGGAGAAGGAATAAGGGTGGATAATGGTTTTAAGGAAGGAATGGATATCCCCATTTACTACGACCCCATGTTATCCAAGCTTGTTACCTATGGTAAAACCCGCGAGGAAGCCATTGAGTTGATGCTCGATGCCATTCAAAATTATAAAGTGAAAGGGGTACAGACCACTTTGCCTTTTGGAAGTTTTGTGTTTGCGCATGAAGCTTTCCGGTCGGGAAATTTTGATACCCATTTCGTAAAGAATTATTATTCTCCAGACAAAATCAAGGAGCAGACGGCCAATAAAGCAGAAGTTGCCGCAATGATTGCCCTTTATCAATTTCTGGAAGACAAAAAAATAGTACGATTACCTTCAAATTGAATCCTATGGATCCCAAAATAAAAGCACTACAAGAAAAAATAGCAGAAGCCCATTTAGGTGGAGGCGAAAAACGCATTGAAAAACAACATCAAAAGAAAAAACTAACGGCCCGCGAAAGAGTTCTTTATTTTTTGGATGAAGGCTCCTTTGAGGAAATGGGTATTTTGGTGACCCACCGAACCACCGATTTTGGTATGGACAAGGAAATGTATTACGGTGATGGGGTGGTGACCGGTTATGGAACCGTAAATGGAAGATTGGTGTATGTATTTGCGCAAGATTTTACAGTTTTCGGAGGTGCGCTTTCCGAGACCCATGCCGAGAAAATTTGCAAGGTAATGGATTTGGCCATGAAGGTCGGAGCTCCTATAATCGGCCTAAACGATTCTGGAGGAGCCCGTATTCAGGAAGGGGTGAAATCTCTTGGAGGATATGCCGATATTTTTTACCGTAATGTGCAGGCATCTGGAGTCATTCCACAAATTTCTGCCATAATGGGGCCTTGTGCGGGAGGTGCAGTATATTCTCCTGCCATGACCGATTTTATAGTTATGGTGGAAGAAACCAGTTATATGTTCGTTACCGGACCCAATGTGGTAAAAACGGTCACCAACGAAACTGTGACTTCGGAAGAGTTGGGAGGGGCGAGTACGCACGCAGTAAAATCAGGAGTAGCCCATAAGACTTCTAATAATGACGCTACTTGCTTGAATGATATTCGAAATTTGTTGGACTATCTGCCCCAAAACAATAAAGAAACCACCCCATTATTACCTTGTGAGCTTGGTGATGAGACACGGGAAGCACTTTCCGGTATTGTACCCGACAACCCTAATAAGCCGTACGATATGCACGATGTGATCAATGGCATTATAGACGGGGATTCGTTTTATGAAATCCATAAGGATTATGCGGAAAACATCATTACTGGTTTTGCTCGCTTGGGTGGAAGAAGTATCGGTATCATTGCCAATCAACCGATGTTTTTGGCAGGGGTCTTGGATGTAAATAGTTCCACCAAGGCGGCCCGTTTCACCCGTTTTTGCGATTCTTTCAATATTCCATTATTGGTTTTGGTGGATGTCCCTGGATTCTTGCCCGGAACCGACCAGGAATGGAGCGGGATTATTATGCATGGAGCAAAATTGTTGTATGCTTTGAGTGAAGCTACCGTACCAAGAGTTACCGTAATTACCCGTAAAGCTTATGGTGGAGCTTACGATGTGATGAACTCAAAGCACATAGGGGCTGACTTCAACTTCGCATGGCCGAGTGCGGAAATCGCTGTAATGGGTGCAAAAGGTGCCAGTGAGATTATCTTTAGAAGAGAAATTGCTGCTGCCGATGACCCAGAAGCCAAATTGAAAGAGAAAGAAGTCGAGTATGCGGATAAGTTTGCCAATCCATACCGAGCTGCCAAACGCGGTTTTATCGATGAGGTAATTCTGCCCAAAGACACCCGTAGCAAATTGTTGAAGACATTTGCCATGTTGGAGAAAAAAGAAGTACAGACCCCTTGGAAGAAACACGGTAATATTCCGTTGTAATAAAACTTGAAATTTTGGATAGAATTAAAGACTTGTTGGTTTCCATACTAAATGATTACCCAATGATATCAGGTCTTGTTATGATTATTCTTGGTGTATTTTGGTGGATATATCGTTTGGAAAAGAAAGAATCTTTTGGAATGAAGGACCATGGTCTGGCGTCTTGGGGTGAATTGGTTAGCACTTAGGGTTTAATCATATTTACCATTTTATGGGGGCTGATTTTAATCATCAAAAGTTTAATCTAACATGCCTGTCAGGTCGAGCGCAGTCGAGACCTCAATCTTGGTTTGGATTAAACTTATGGTGAGAGGCATTTCTGCACTCAGATAAAATTTTTAATAGGTCCATGTCGCCCGAAGCAAGAGCAAATTTCTTTCTGGCGCTCCATTTCTTTATTCTCTTTTCAAAATAAATAGCTTGCAAAACATCATTGAATTCTTGTTGAAAGATAAGCTGGACGGGTCTTCTTCGGTAGATGAAGGCCGTTTGGTTTGTTCCATTTTGATGTTCGGAGAGCCTGCGTTTCACGTTATCTGTGATGCCGGTATAAGTTAGTCCATCAGAACATTTTAATATGTAAACAAAGTATAGGTTCATGATTTGGCGGGTCTCGACTGCGCTCGACCTGACACCAAACATAGTGAAGTATTTTTAATGGGGTCTCGACTGCGCTTGACCTGACACATTGCCTACAACATCACAGTTTTACCTGTTTTAACGGATTCATCTGCGGCAAGCACAATTTTTAAGCTATTGACGACATCATTTAAATGATGGGTAAGATCACGGTCGTTAACAATGGCGTCTAATAAATATTCTTGTTCCAGTAAGCAAAGTCCATCATGGTCGGGTTCATCGGCGGTGCTTATAATTTCATCTTTTTTGCTGAAATGGCCATCAGCATCCAATTCGCTATGGTGCAATTTTAGACTTCCTGTTTTGGAGTGCCCTTCAACATCGTCCGATGCTCCTTTGTCCTGATCACTAATGGATATACAGCCTTTTGGTCCGATTACGTCTTTAATAAAAAATGCTGTTTCGCTCATCATGGGCCCCCAACCAGCTTCGTACCACCCAACTGAGCTATCTTCGAACCGGACCTGTAATTGTCCATAATTGTACATGTCAGTGGCAATTTCATCCGATAAATGGGCTCCGATGGCAGAAACACTAATGGGTTTGGAACGTGTCATGGAGCACATCACATCCACATAATGTACCCCACAGTCTACAATGGGCGACATGGAGTTCATTAGCTGTTTATGGGTATACCAATGCTCTCCAGAGCTCTGCTGGTTCAGATTCATTCGCATAACCAAGGGTTTTCCCAAAGTTTGGGCCATTTCGGTGAATTTTGCCCATGTAGGGTGAACTCTCAGTATGTAACCCACCACCATTTTACGTTGTTGTTTATGGGCTAGATCCACTAAGGCTTGAGCTTCCTTTACAGTCAATGCCAATGGTTTTTCTACAAAAACATGGGCATTGGCTTCCAAAGCAGTTTTTACGTAACCATAATGCGTGTCAGGATAAGTATTAATGGAAACAACATCCGGTTGGGTCATATCTAGAGCTTCGGAATAATCGGAGAAAGTAGGTGCTCCATCCAATTCTTCTGAAAGTCGTTCCCGACTTTTGGCCCCGCGGCTGACTAACCCTACTATTTCAAATCTATCTAACTTGTGATAGGCGCGTGCATGTGAAGTACCCATATTGCCGCATCCGACCACCAAAACTTTTAAACTGGCCATGACTTTTGCTTTTACCCTTAAAGATAGGATTATCTTAAATTTTAATGCGATTGAAACAATACCCATATCTTACATAATCTTAAACTACAACGATGGATGTGTTTCCATAACATTAAACCTTTCTTAAAAGCTTTACCGATTCGGTGGGTATGCCTAATTTTGCCGGATGCAAAAGGTAAATCAAAAACCCAATTTCGAGTTTGTGGCCATGATGGCTGCTTTGATGTCCATCGTAGCCTTGGCTATAGATGCCATACTTCCAGCAATTTCTAACATTGGGACAGCCATAAATAGTACTGATCCTACGGATAACCAATTGTTGGTCACCATGATTTTCTTGGGGCTAGGAGTGGGGCAACTGTTTTTCGGGCCCATATCCGATAGCTTTGGAAGAAAGCCTGTCGTTTATATTGGTTTTGTTATCTTTTTGCTGGCAAGTGTGATTTGCTTGTATGCACCATCTTTGGAGATTATGGTCATAGGAAGGATTTTGCAAGGTATCGGACTTTCGGCTCCCCGAACTATTTCAATATCGATTATTCGTGATACTTATGAGGGAGATTATATGGCTAAGATAATGTCGTTCGTAGTGGCGTTTTTTATTTTGGTTCCCGTAGTGGCACCCGCCATAGGAAAGCTGATATTGGATGCTGCAGGTTGGAAATCCATCTTTTATGTGCAAATGGTATTTGTACTTGCAGTTGCAATTTGGTTTTGGAAACGACAAAGGGAAACATTGCATCCAGAATATAAAATTCCGTTTACAGGACATGTATTTATTGATGGGGTAAAGGAATTTGTGAAGTACAAAGAGACTGTGGCCTTTACCTTGACTTCGGGATTGGTGACCGGAGCATTTTTAGTGTACTTAAGTTCTGCCCAGCATATTTTTGAAGACCAATATGCCTTAAAGGAAATGTTTCCTTACATTTTTGCAGGACTTGCCGTTTCCATAGGGCTTTCCACCTTTTTGAACGGTACCTTGGTAATGCGTTTTGGGATGAGAAAGCTTTCGTTAATGGCTACCATCGTATTTTGTGTGGTTGCCATTGCGTACTCTATTCTGTTTTTGAATTCTCCAAATCCCAGTATTTATGTATTGGTCGGATTTCTATCCGTTCAGTTTTTCTGCCTTGGGTTTATGTGGGGAAATTTCCGTTCCATTGCCATGGAGCCGATTGGCCATATTGCAGGAATCGGTGCAGCCATCAACGGGTTTGTGTCCACATTACTTTCCATACCCATCGCAACCTTTATTGGAGAATTTGTAAAAGATACAGTTTGGCCTCTATTTGCAGGTTTGGCCATTTGCGGACTTTGTGCACTTGCTATTTTTCTCTTGGTAAACAAGCCCAAAAGAAATCGTGTGGTTACTACTTAAATTTCCTTTGGAAAAAATACTTCACCACTACAAGAGTCCGTGGTGGCACCGGTAACTGATTTTAAAACGTTGGTTTTCCCTTCCAATCGAAGTACCCCCATTAATGCAAATACTAAAGCTTCTTTATATGCAATCAAAGTTTTACTGGGCACTACAACCTCAACATTGTCTCCCAATTTGTTTTGAAGGGTATCCATAAAAAACTGATTTAAGGCACCGCCCCCGGTGGCCAGTAGTTTACTTATGGATTTACCGTTGTTTTTATGCTTGTGAGCTGCCAATGCAATCTGCTCACAGTTATGATGGATAAAGGTGTGCAAAAGATCTTCATTGGAAATCTTGGAAGCCTCAATCAACGGGACAATCTCGGAAGTGAACCACTCATATCCCGTCGATTTGGGGTAAGGTAACCGATAGTATTCCAAATTATTGAGTTTTTGGAGCAGATCAGTGTCCAATTTTCCAGTACGTGCAAGCTTTCCATCTTCATCATAAGCAAGCCCCATTTTATGCG
The DNA here is from genome assembly GCA_040285615.1 of Allomuricauda sp. Taxonomy (GTDB): domain Bacteria; phylum Bacteroidota; class Bacteroidia; order Flavobacteriales; family Flavobacteriaceae; genus Flagellimonas. Next base: position 135,177 of record JAVJRL010000008.1, on the reverse strand, counting down.
TAATGTAATTCAGTGGCATGTTGGCCAAGCCGATATCGTAAGCGATTCGTTCACCGTCTTTTTCAAACGAGATATTACTGATTCCTCCAAGATTCAAGCAAAAATCATATTCATGGAACAACAGTTTGTCACCAATGGGAACCAAAGGGGCTCCCTGACCCTTAAGGGACACATCCTTGGTCCGGAAATCACACACCACTTGCATACCAGAGGTATTTGCCAAGAGTTGCCCATCACCTAATTGAAAAGTGACGCCATCTTCTGGTCGGTGGTGCGAAGTATGGCCGTGACTGGCAATAAAATCTACCTCTTCGTCCAATTCAGCGATAAATGATCTGCATTGTTGTCCCAACCAAATACCATAGTCTTTGTGCAATTGTGCATGGTCTTCGTCCGAAAGATGGATTGCGTTTTTGAGATATTCCCGCATTTCATCCGAATAATCAATTTCGGCGGTTTTTTTGATGGAAAAATTCCATTTATCTTTTTGTTCCCATATATGACAATAGGCTATATCCAGACCATCTAAAGAAGTGCCGGACATGAGCCCCAAGACTTTATATACTCTCATACCCTGTTGATTTTTAAAATCAAGGAAATCGGTTTTTCTTGATCATTCAAGACTTCCTTTATACTAAAACTGCTGTTTTCAATCTGATTCAATTCATAAATCCAATCTTCCATAGTGCGTGCATACCAAGAGTGCCCGTTTGTAAAGTTACCAGGTAGTCCCTTCCAAGAATCGGACAACCATTGGCTTTTATATGGTAAATCGCTTTGAATTAGAAAATAGGGGTGCAAGGTTTGAATTAGGAGTATTCCATCCTTTGATAATTGCTGTAGCGTGTTTGATAATAGTTCTTTCAATTCATCTTTCTGGTACAAACAAAAATTGAATACGGCTCCGTCAAAAGGGGCACTTGGAATACCTTTCCCGTCAATGATGTCCCCAAAAGTGAATACTTCAAAAGTTTGACTGCTTCTTTTCTTTGCCTCTTCTATTAAACTTGGAGTGGCGTCCAAACCTATTGCTGTCCATCCTAAGCTTTCCATTGCTCTGGTCAACCAACCTTCCCCACAGCCAATATCAACTATTTTTTTGCCATTCAATTCCAAAATGGCATCAAGTATAGCTTTGTTGGTGAACTTTCTAGAGGGAATGCTATTATCTTGAATGACTTTTATCCACTCCTCAGCATTCTTTTTCCATGATGTAATGATTTCCTCGTTCATAGTTGAAATGTTTTTAGTTGGATGGGAAGATTGCCATTAGCTTCAATTTTACCTGAAAAATGTTCAAAAGCAACTTCTTGAAACTCCGAAAAGTCTTGATACACCAATACTACATTGCATGATGGCTTCATTTTTAAGATATCCAGCACGTACGGATTTCCAAAAAGGTAGATCAGGGTATTTTTTTCTTCAATCAATTTGTGTAGGGATGCCAATGTTCTTTCATCAAACCCAAATTGGTCCTTGGGTTTTACCGCAGGAGGGAATATACTTAGGACAAGATTTTGGTCGTTGGATTTCAAGGCAGTATTTAAATCAACTACTTCTGACCCGAATTGGTTTGAAATCTGTTCTGAAAACTTATTTTCTTTACCAGAATTCAGGGCAACATTCAAAAAATCTAAGGATTTAAGCTTTTTAACCGTTGATGCATTGCCGTATAATTCTGTAATACTCTGCACAGCAATTTCACGGTTTATTTTGGAATGCAAATCAGCATCAAGTTCTTTTGATTTAATCTGTTCTGAAAATACTTTGTGTTTTAGGGCCCAAATTCTGTCGAAACTCTCTTGAATTCGTTTTTCCGAGGTTGTCGCTAAAATCTTTTCAGTCCCTTCCTTCACATTTTCACTAAAACAGAGTACATCCATACCTGCATCAAAAGCAGCTTTTTCCAAGACTCCTTTTTGAGGGAATTTTTTGGAAACGGCGCGCATGTTCAAAGCATCCGAAATTATCACTCCATCAAAACCCAATTGCTTTCGGAGTAGTCTTGAAATGATTTTATGAGAGGTAGTAGATGGATTCTGCTCATCTAACTGGGGTAGTAGCAAATGGCCTACCATAACAGAGTCCACACCGGATTCAATTATTTTCTTGAACGGATATAGTTCATTTTCCATGAGCGCATCCATCGATTTATCGATTATGGGTAGTCCCAAATGGGAGTCCGTTGCTGTATCGCCATGCCCCGGAAAATGCTTGATAGAGTTTAGGGTTCCGCTTTTGGCCATTCCGTTAATGAAGGCTTTTGCCTTGTCAAAAACACTTTTTCTATCATCTCCAAAAGAACGATATCCAATAACAGGATTCTCTGGATTGTTGTTGATATCTACCACAGGAGCCAAATTCCATTGTATTCCAGCTTGTCTGCAGTCGTTCCCGATGGCTTCACCCACTTTAAAAATAAGGTCATCGTTGTTTTTCAATGCACCCAATGTTATGGCATAAGGGTATTGTGGCGTGTTTTCAATACGCATGGCGAGTCCCCATTCGGCATCGATGGCTACAAGTAAAGGTGTGCTAGCAGCTTTTTGATACCGAGCAATAAGCTCCAACAATCGGTCATAGCTTTTCTCGTTGAGCACAATTTTTTTCTTCCCTTCAAAGTTGGTGGCGGCACTAGCTCTGCTATGAAAAAAACAGATGGAACCCACGTACTGTTCTTTGATAAGCTTTTCCATTTTCTGAACCTCTTCTTCGGTATCATTGATGAATACTGCAGGCATAAATAATTGCCCCACTTTTTGTTTTAGTGTCAGTGTTTCTTTCGAAAGGGTATATGTTTGATGGGTATTAGTCATTGGATTCAACTGTTTTTTTACCGTAATCTGGCGGGTATTTTAAATAGCGAAGTACCAAAAATGCGGGTAATGCGGCAATAACCACCCAAATAAAGAAACCGTCGTAGCCCAACCATTCCTGAATGTATCCGCTCAGCATACCTGGTAGCATCATACCTAATGCCATAAATCCTGTGGCAATGGCATAGTGGGATGTTTTGGAGGCGCCTTCGGCCACATAAATGAGGTACATCATAAATGCGGCAAACCCGAAACCATACCCAAATTGTTCCAATATCACAGTGCCGACCACGGCATAAATACTGGTGGTTTGTGTTACCGCAAGTATAGCATACAGTGCATTGGGCAGGTTTAGCGCAAGCAACATGGGTAGCATCCATTTTTTAAGCCCATCTCTAGAAATCAAAATTCCCCCCAAGATTCCTCCGAGAGACAACATAATGATACCTACCGTGCCATAAATAGTTCCCACGGCTTCTGTGGAGTAGGCCAATCCGCCTACTTCCAATTCATCAAGCAAGAAAGGAGAGGCCATTTTAACTAATTGTGATTCTCCCAAACGATACGTCAATACAAACATAAGGGCCACACCGATTTGATGCTTTTTGAAAAATGTGGTGAACACCTCAATAAAACCTGCTGGCTTTTCTTTGGATTCTGATGCTGGTTCTTCAAACTTTGGTGCAGTAAAAAAGTTGGAAATGGTCAAAGCAGCCATTAAAACAGCGGCACTTATCATTGTAATAGACCACGCTTTGGTGTTGTCTCCGTATTGGTTCTCCAAGAAGCCTGCAAAAATAACCAGTAGCCCTTGACCTGTCACCATGGCCAATCTGTAAAATGTACTGCGAAGGCCAATAAAAAATGATTGTTTTTTTTGGGTAAGTCCAATCATGTAATAACCATCAGAAGCAATATCGTTGGTTGCGGAGGCAAAGGCAGCCATCCAAAAGAAAGCCAAAGTGATAATGAAAAAGGAGTTTGATGGCAAAAAGAGGCCTATGCCAAAAAATGCCAGGGAAATGACCAATTGCATACCCAAAAACCATTTTCTTTTCGTGCCATTTAGGTCAACAATGGGGCTCCACAAAGGTTTTATAACCCAAGGGAGGTATAGCCAACTCGTGTACAATCCTATTTCGGCATTGCCAATACCCAACCTTTTGTACATGATTACGGAAACAGTTACAACAAGAATGTAGGGAATTCCTTGGGTAAAGTATAAAAAGGGAATCCACAGCCAAGCGTTTTTGTCTTTTGGAGCTACATTCATTTGGGATGTTTTAATAGGTTCAGATAAATACTTTTTTCGGACTTTTCAATGATTCTGGCATCCACAACTTTCTCATAGTAGGAAGCAGGACCAACTCCTCCAATAATGGCGTATGTATACCCCATTTCCTTCAGGGCAAGCAATGCTTTTGTCAATAAAAGTTTACCAATGCCTTTTCCTCTTTCGGTCTGAAGGACTCCCGTGGGGCCAAAAAAATTCTTTGCAGTGCATTCAAAACAGGCAAAACCCAAGATTTCTTGATTTCGCTGGGCAATGAAACAGTTTACGGGTAGGGAAGTAAAGGCAGCTTCGGTTTCATCCGCCCAATTTTTACTAAAATGCTTGGCCACCCAATCTACAACAATGCTTTTTTCTGGTGTGATGGGCCTTTTGAAACTAATACCTTCTTTCTCGAAAAGGTTTTTTTCCTCATCAGAGATGTCGGGTAGATCCAAAAGTCGAACTAGCATGTCCTGCATTACAAGTTTATTTTATATTAATCGGCTGCATGGCGCTTTGATTGCCAAACGCATCACTTATATTGATTTGCAAATTGCTTCGCTGTTGTTTTTCGGTCAAATTCAATTGATAACATCCGTCTCTATCACTTTCTGAAAGATATTCTTTTCCAACGAGTTGTGTTTTTCCTCTTTTTGATATGTAAAGATTCAAAAATCGAGGGATATCATCTGTGTGGCTAATGCAGATGTCCAATACTTGATTGTTAAGATGAACTGAACTGATTGCAGGTAATTGTATCTCCCGCACAACTTTGTTTAAAGGACCGGGGTTTTCTGCAGGAAGGCTATAAAACTTCTTTTGAAGCTTTTTGTTAACTTTTTTGTGTTGTCCAATCAATGATTTGGCGCTGAAAAATATATTACCGTCAATGTTTTCCAAATCCCTTGCAAAATCCAACTGTTTTGGGATTTCGTTCTTTTTTTTCCACGCTTTGTCGGCGTTATTTTTGATTTTGTAGGTGCCGTTTCCTACATAAAGATTGGTGTTTGGGGTGTTGTTGGCCCACCAAGTTGTGATTACTTTGTGAGATGCAACTGCATACTCCATACTCCAATATACTTGGGGTGCCAGATAGTCCAGCCAGCCTTCCTTCACCCAAAGTAGGGGGTCGGCGTAAAGGTCTTCATAAGTGGTTTGTCCTGCTTTGGTATCAGAACCTCTTGGGTCGGTGCTTCTGTTTTTCCAAACACCAAAAGGGCTAATCCCAAAATGTACCCAAGGTTTATTTGTTTTGATGGTTTCGTGGACATTCTTTACTAGTGAATCCACATTGCTTCGCCGCCAATCTTCCAAAGTTTGGTGTTGCAATCCATATTTTTTAAAAGTCTCTTCATCATTGAAAGTTTCACCTTCTACTTTGTAGGGATAGAAGTAGTCATCAAAGTGAATGGCGTCTACTTCATATTTGGTGACCAGCTCTTCAATGATGTTATTGAATTTTTCACGGACTTCAGGAAGCCCAGGGTTATAATAATTCTTTTTACCGTATTTGATGATCCAATCAGGATGTTGGTAATAATCATGTGTTTTAGAGAGTAAGGAAGTATCAAGGCTAACGGTAGCTCGATACGGATTAAGCCATGCATGGAATTCCATGCCCCGCTTGTGGGTTTCCGCTATCATCCACTCAAGTGGCTTTTCGAATCCTTTAGGAGCTTCTCCTTCAGTTCCAGTTAGATACCTGGACCAAGGGGCCAAATCGGTGAGGTAGAGGGCATCACCCGCGGTTCTTACCTGAACAATAGCAGCATTGAAATTCATCTTTTGATAAAAATCAAGGATATCAATAAAGTCCTCTTTCTTTTTTTTGGTATTGTCACTAGGGTGTTTAGGCCAGTCGATATTGGCAACTGTGGCAATCCAAACGCCTCTAAACTCTTCTTTTGGTGCTTTTGTTGTTGCACAGGACAGTAAAAAAAGTATGGGAATTATGTATAAAAATCGTTGCATATAAGCGAAAAAAAAGGCCTACGTATGCACTAAATGTAGGCCTTTTTACAAGATTAAATTAAACAACTAACAACTTAAAAACAAAATCGTATCAGATAGCTGGGTCATCTGGTGTATTGGTATTGTTATCTCTTTCCGTGTTAGGGTAAGGATAGAAGTTTCTGTTCCGTTCTTCATCAAAATTTTGGACAGTGGGAGTTGGTTCTGGTCTTGCAAACCTTCTACTATCCTCCAAGCTAGATCCCGTCAAGAACAATTCAGCTCTTCTGTTTTTGTATACTTCATCCAACAAAGCATCTACGGTAGTATCGCCGGCATATGCTGAAACATTCGCATTTACTCCAAAAATGTCATCGGAATCGGTCAATACCAAATTCAAAGCTGCAATTGCTGCTCCTGTATCAGGAGACGATTTTCTAAGATTGGCTTCGGCAATAATAAGGTTCATCTCGTCTGGAAGGTAAATCGGGATAGTGCCTGTGTCGGCATTAAAGAAACCGGCCAAATCCTCTATGGGTAATTGATTTTGGTTTAATTCATCCAAAGGAATCAAATAGAAATCGAATCTTCCGTCACCATCCTCAAAAACAAAACTATCCGGAAGTCCAAAATTGTCACGCGGTTTAAAATTTGGTGCACTGTTTTGGTACACTCGACTCCAAATAGGGTTTAAGTTCTGTGAATCGTAAGTGAAAACCGAACCGGAGGTTTGATCAACCTCCGAAGCCGCGCTTAAAGCAGCATCATAGTTTCCGGCATATAGATTGAACCTTGCCAACATAGCATTTATGGTGTTTTCCAAATCGACATCACCTCTCAAAACTTCAGCTTCAAACTCCGCTGAAATAGGATTGGCGGCTAGGGCACTTTTTGCTTCGTTCAATAAAGAGATGGCTGTATTGAACCCTTCTGTCCTAGAAACAAAGGGAGGATTATCCTCGGAAGTCACCACAATTACTTGCTCATAATTTTGAGCCATGGCTCCAATACTCATGGCTTGATATAGTTTTGCATTTGCAATTAAACCGCTTTGGGTTCCTGCATCAATATCAAGAGTGGTTGCATTGGCTGAAATGTCCTCCGCGATTCCTACTACTCTAAGCATTGTAGTCCATAGTCCAACAACATTTGAATTGGTATTTGGAATGTCTCCACCATCTTCCAAATCTATCATGTTTTGAAAAGTGGTGGTAATACCCGCTTCCCTTGTGGTAATGGCGGGAGTTTCAATTATATACCGTAGCCCGGATGTAGAATACAATTCCTGCATTCCAATGGTAGTGGCCAATATTCCTTCCCTTGAAGTGAAAACTTGGTCACTAGCGGCGGCATTTGGATTTTCAAAATCTGTTTCGCACGATGTAGTTGCCAATACGGTTGTTAGCAAAAACATCAGCTTGTATGTAGAATATCTGTAAAATTTCATTGTCAATTTTTTTAAGATTAGAAGCTTACGTTAACACCCAACTGATATGTTCTCGGTATTGGCACCGTAGCAAAATCGAATCCTCGCACACCGTTACTTTGACCGGCAGCACTTACTTCTGGATCCCAGCCAGAGTAATCGTCCCATGAGATTAGGTTACGTCCTACTAGACTAAACTTAACATTGTCTATATAATCCCATTTTGGTTTCAAGGTATAGCTCAATGCTATCTCTCTGAGTTTTACAAAGGAACCGTCTTCTACAAACTCTTCGAAGATGTTGGCTTGTGCACTACCATATCCTTTAGGAAGATTGCCCAACAACTCTTCACCAACTTGTGCACCTCCACCAAAGATTACATTGTCTAACAGTCTTCGGTTCCAGTTGAATACATCATAACCTTGGATGGCATCAAATTGAACCCTAAGTCCAAAATCTTTATAAGAGAATTCGTTGATGAACGAACCGAACCAATCTGGATTTGGATCTCCGATCACCTTGGATGCTTCTCCATCTTCGGTAGTTCCTCTAAAAGGATATCCGTTCTCGTCAAGAGCTATGGATCCATCTTCATTTCTGGCATAGAATTGACGATAAAAGACACCCAGCGGCTCTCCTTCAATTACGTAGTTTGTTGCAAAACTACCGCCAATGGCTATTCTACCACCACCTGCAACATTGGTTACTTCGTTTTTGTTTTTTGAAAATGTAGCTGTAACATCCCAATTGAAATCTTGTGATTTGATAGGGGTTCCTCTCAATAAAACTTCTACACCTGTATTCTCTAGATTCCCCACGTTTTCAAATCTGGAACCGAACCCACTGGATGGACCTAATACTCTTTGCAAGAGTAGGTCGGTCACTTTTTGTTTGTAGTAGGTAAATTCAATACCCACTCTATTTTCTAAGAATCCTGAATCAAAACCAAGTTCAAATTCGTCTTGTCGTTCTGGTTTTAAATCGGCATTACCTTGAAGTGTGCTTGGAATAAGGCTTACGGCACCGGTCAAGGCCGAAGGATTATAATTTGTGAACCTTGCGTAAGCACCTAGGGCCGTTAGGTTACCAGCTTGCCCCCATGAGGCCCTTAGTTTAAAAATATTGAAAGTATCTCCGAAGGTATCTTTCCAAAAATCCTCATCGGACATTACGTAGGAACCACTTGCTTTAAAGTATACCTGGTTACGCTCATCCTCTCCAAAAGTTGAGGCTCCGTCCATTCGAATAGCTCCGTTCACATAAATTTTATCGTTAAATGCGAATGATTGCTGGAAAAAGGCTCCCCAATAAGAAATTTGTGAACGACTTTCTCCTTGTTCCAAAATACTTCCGCCGGTTGCTGTTTGTACCAGTGGGGGAAGTCCAGTAGCATTTATTCCTACACTTTGACGTTCTTCATACTGCCAAGACCCACCAATGGTTGAGGTAGAACTGATAACATCGGTTAAGTCAGTCCTGTAGGTTACATTAAGGTCCGAGTTATACTGAAAATTATTCAGATCAGCTCTTCTTGAATATCCATCTCCATTGGGAGAGGTATTGTTGATAGGTATGTATGCGGTAGCTGATTGATTGTAATAGTCCATACCAAAGGTATATTTGGCACTCAAGTGATCGTTAAATTTGGCATTCAAGGCAAGGCTTGTGATAAAACGGTTGGTCTTTTGCCCAAAATCAAAACGCGCCACTGCTTCGGCAGGGTTTGTTCTCGGTACTAATAAAGATGTAACGGGATAAACACCAGATTCATCAGGTGAAGGATCTACAGAGTTGTCGCTGAACACATAGCCGGTAATAGCGCCATATGCATTGTTGATACCACCATTTGGTACATCCTTACTTACACTTCTTACATAGTTGAACCCTCCTGTAATATCCAACCAATCAAAAGCTTTTTGTGTGATGTTGGCTTTAAAGCCGTACCTCTTAAAATTGGTGTTTTTAACAATTCCTTCATTATCCAAATGGGATGCGGATAAGTAGTAGGAAGTTTTTTCAGAACCTCCGGTCATGGACAGATAGTTTTCAATACCAAAACCTGTATCGAATATTTCATCTTGCAAATTGTAACGTTCGGTCTCGTAGGTTGCTAAATTCGCTCTGTCCGTAGGAACTTCCCATGCTAACTGGACTGTGTTGTAGTCAATTTCCTTTCTAAGTTCATTTATCCTAGCATTGGTCGTAAAGGTGAATTTTGGCTCACCACTACTACCTTGTTTTGTAAAGATTTGAACCACACCATTACTTGCTCGAGAACCATAGATTGCAGCAGCAGCAGCTCCTTTGATTACCTCGATTTTTTCAATGTCGTTCGGGTTTATGTCCGCCAATCTGTTTTGGGTATTACCTCCAAGGTCGACCAATTCATTACTTGAATTACTGATGATTATACCATCTACGATATACAAAGGGTCGGAACTACCTGCAATGGTACTCGGTCCTCTTAAGCGGATACTAATTCCACCTGCCGGGTCTCCAGAGTTTTGTTGAACCAAGGCCCCTGTAATCTTACCAGCAATCGCTTGATCAATTTGAGTAGCACCATTTTCTGTCAATTGTTCGGCCTTCACCGATGAAATGGCATTACCTAAGGTTCTTTTGTTTACTCCGGCTCCACTACCGGTTACTACTACCTCATCCAGACTCAAAAGGTCTTCGGCAAGTGAGGTGTCCGTGGAGATGGTTAAATTTCCACCAGCATCAATAGACATTTTTTGGGTTGTAAAACCAAGGGAACTAAACACTAAGGTGTGTGCTCCGGATTCTAGAGTAGCTGTAAAGCTGTAGTTTCCATCAAAGTCGGTAACGGTACCGAATGATGTGTTTTCAATAAATACCGATGCACCTGCCAATGGGAGGTTGGTGCCGGTTTCCGTAACAGTTCCTGTAAAGGTGTACTGGCTTTGGCCAAACGCTGATAGCGTCGATACCATCAGCGCGAATAGCACCAATCGGAACTTCAATCCTAAATAATCATGAAGTTTTCGCATAAAAATGAGTAGTTTAATTGAGTTTAGTTTAAACAAGTAGTTTGTTTTTGTTAAAAGTGGTATCGTACAAAGCCCTCCATGGCCTCATATTCTGCCATTCCAAGTTCATTGTATCTGTTTGCTGTTTCTTTATTTCTCTGCTCCGCACGTTGCCAAAATTCACGTTCATCGTTTCCTGGAAACATGGCACTGTCCTTTTGGGATTGGTGCTTAAATATGGCATTAATTTTTCTGGACATGTCTTTGGGTCCAATAGGCACGGCCATTTCCATATCGGCAATATCCCATTCCTGCCAAGCGCCCCGGTACAACCATACGTAGCAATTTCTTATCCAATCCACTCTGTCTTCCTTCAATTTCTCGAGTGCTTTGAATATGATTTGAAGACACACCCTGTGTGTCCCGTGAGGATCGGATAAATCGCCAGCAGCAAAAATCTGATGCGGTTTGAGCTTGTTGAGGAGGTCGTAGGTTATCTGAACATCTTCATCGGAAAGAGGCTTTTTTCTTACTGCACCCGTTTCATAGAAAGGTAAGTTTTGGAAATGGGCATTTTCTTCGAGTACCCCGCAATACCTGCAAGCCGCTAGAGCTTCTCCTTTTCTAATGAGACCTTTAAACTCTTGTACTTCTGGGCTGTCCAGCTCTCCGGGTTTTTTATTCGCCAAAAACTCGCGAACCTCTTTGAATTTCTTTTTAAGTTCTTTGTTATCTTTTTGTATATCCGTAGCGAAGTCCAAGAAACGTATTACCTCGTCATCAAAAACAGCAATGTTCCCTGAAGTTTGATAAGCCACATGCACATTGTGACCCTGATCAACCAATCGGAGCAAAGTACCTCCCATCGAGATTACATCGTCATCGGGGTGAGGGCTAAAAATCAATGATGTTTTTGGGTGAGGTTCAGCTCTTTCAGGTCTTTGGCTGTCATCTGCATTAGGTTTTCCGCCCGGCCAACCGGTTATGGTATGTTGTAGTTGATTAAAGACCTTTAGGTTTATTTGTTCTGCGGAACCGATTTCTGCAATAAGGTTCCCCATTCCATATTCATTATAATCTTCATTGGTCAACTTAAGAATAGCCTTGCCAAGTTTTTCTGAGAGCCATATGGTGGCAGTTTTGATTAATTGATCATCCCAATCACATTCTGTGGCTAGCCAAGGTGTTTTAATCCTTGTTAAGGAGGAAGCGGCCGCCTCATCCAGAACAAAATCACAATTTTCATGATGTTGTAGGAAAGTTGCCGGAACAGATTCTTTTATCTCTCCTTCAACGGCTTGTTGAATAATACTGGATTTTCCTTCCCCCCACGCCATTAGGATTACCTTCCGGGCATTCATTATTGTGCCCACCCCCATGGTTATGGCTCTCTTGGGTACATTTTCCTCTCCAAAAAAATCACTGGCAGCATCAAGTCTGGTAACTCTATCTAAGCGAATTAAACGTGTTTTACTGTTCAATGTGGAGCCTGGTTCGTTGAAACCAATGTGTCCTGTTCGTCCAATTCCCAGGACTTGGATATCTATGCCGCCTACATTCTTTATTTTTTCTTCATAGTCTTCACAATACTTCCTCACTTCATCCATGGAAAGATTTCCATCTGGAATATGAATGTTGTGCGGTTCAATATCAATATGATCGAATAGGTGTTCGTTCATAAACCTTACATAACTATGGATGGAATCGGGTTCCATTGGGAAGTATTCATCCAAGTTAAAGGTGATTACATTTTTGAAACTTAAGCGTCCCTCTTTGTGAAACTGTACTAAGTATTCATACACTTTTACAGGAGTAGAACCTGTGGCTAAACCTAAAACGGTTTTTGTTCCCTGTTCTTGCTTCTGTTTGATCAAGCTCGCAATTTCGTTGGCAACTGACAACGAAGCTACATCGGAATCCCCGTGGATAATTGTGTGGATTTTCTCAAATCTTAATTCTTCTTGATAAGGCTGGTACATAAGAAAAAATATAATGTTCTAGCAAAATGCTGAAAAGTTAATTCCAAATGTATGCAAAAAACTGCATTTATTGCAATAAAATGCAATTTTTAAACAAATAACATTAAAAGTTGCAAATATTTGCAGTATTTTGCAGTTATTAGTGACGTTTTTAGGATTTATTTAACTTTGGCCCAACCTATGTTAAAAGAAGAGAGACATCAGTTTATACTTAATGAAGTTGGAATCCACAATAGGATTCTATTGACGGATATTGCAGATCAGCTAAATGTTTCGGTAGATACCATACGTAGAGATATCAAAGAACTTCATAGTGCCAAGCAATTAAAAAAAGTGCATGGTGGAGCGGTTTCTTTGGGGTTCAACAATTACAACCCTACAGGGAAAAAAATTTATTCCTTAGAAAATAAATCGCAAATTGCAGAAAAGGCTCTTGGGCTTATTAAAGATGGGCAGGTGATTTTATTGAGTGGAGGTACAACTAATTTGGAAATAGCCAGAAAGTTGCCCCCAAAAATGAGGCTTACTTGTTTTACCCCTAGTCTTCCAATTGCTGTGCAGCTTTTGGGAAAGGATAACATTGAAGTGATTTTTATTGGGGGTCGATTGTCCAAGGATTCTCAAATTACTGTTGGTGGCAGTGCCATCAACATGCTTTCGGAAATAAAGGTGGACATTTGCTTTTTGGGAACCAATTCCATTCATCCCATCGAAGGATTAACGGAATTTGATTGGGAAATCGTCCAAATGAAAAAGGCTATGATTCATAGTTCAAGGAAAGTGGTCTCCCCTTGTATATCAGAAAAAATAGGATCATTACAACGTTATAAAATATGTGGGGTCGAAGAAGTCGATGTTATGATTACGGAATTGGAGCCTTGGGACGTAAAGTTGGATGCATTTAAGAATTTGAACATACAAATATTATAATATAGTGGTAGAAAAACACATTAAGATTACTGAGGAACCATCCAACTATAATGGGTTGGATGAAATGGATACTTTGGAGATTGTGGCTAACATCAATAATGAAGATAAAAAAATAGCTGATGCTGTAGAATTGGTGTTACCTCAGGTTGTCAAAGTAGTGGATGAAACAGCCACACGCTTTGAAAAAGGAGGTAGATTATTTTATATAGGTGCCGGTACCAGTGGTAGATTGGGTATATTGGATGCCTCCGAGATACCACCAACTTTTGGAATGCCTTATGATAGAGTAATCGGACTCATAGCTGGTGGAGATCATGCTATAAGAAAAGCGGTGGAATTTGCAGAAGACGATACGGCACAAGCTTGGAAAGACCTTCAAGAATACGAAATTAATAGTAACGATGTATTGGTGGGCATTGCAGCTTCTGGCACCACACCTTATGTTTTGGGAGGTATTGCCGATGCAAAAAACAATGGCATACTTACAGTTGGAATCACCAATAATCCAGGTTCTCCATTGGCTCAAGCTGCCGATATTCCAATTGAAGTTAATGTGGGGCCGGAGTTTTTAACGGGAAGTACCCGAATGAAAAGTGGAACGAGTCAAAAATTAGTACTCAACATGATTTCCACTGCTTTGATGATTCGAGTGGGTCGGGTCAAGGGGAACAAAATGGTAAATATGCAATTGAGCAACACTAAATTGGTGGATAGAGGCACGCGCTATATCATGGAGGAACTTGGATTGAGTTACGATGAAGCCGAAAAGGTGCTGAAAAAATATGGCTCGGTAAAATTGGCGATAGATGCCTTAAAATAATTGGAGTTGGTTTACTTAGGAACCAAACGGTAAATGCCTTTGCCTTCAATTCCAACATAAATAAATCCATCGGGGCCTTGGCGTACATTCCGAACACGCCCCATACCATCCAGTAATTTTTCTCGGTAGACTACTTCATTGTCGTATAACTCTAATCGTTCCAAATATTGAAAAGCTAGTGAGCCAACTAATAAATTGTCCTTCCATTTGGGGTATTTATCGGAAGTAACAAACGTCATCCCAGATGGTGCAATAGAAGGTGTCCATTGGTAAAGTGGCTGTTCCATTCCGGGTCTGGAGGTTTCATCGGTAATTTCTGTGCCACTGTAATTAATGCCGTAAGTAACAATTGGCCAACCATAGTTTTTTCCTTTTTGAATAATATTGATTTCATCCCCACCCCTGGGTCCGTGTTCATGTTCCCATAGAACTCCAGTTTCTGGATGAAGGGCAAGACCCTGCGGATTCCGGTGTCCATAACTGTAAATGGCTTCCTTTGCACCAGATTCGTCAACAAATGGATTGTCTTTGGGAACGCTGCCATCGTCATTTAAACGATATATTTTTCCACCGTCGCGCGTGATATCCTGCGGATTCACATCTCTATTCCCTCTTTCTCCAATGGAAAAGAATAAATACCCGTCTTTATCAAATTCTATTCTGGACCCAAAATGTTGTCCTCGCGTGGAGTTCGGTGAGGCTTTATATAAAATTTGTTTGTCCACAAGTTTGTTGCCTAACAATTTGGCCCTCATTATAGTGGTATTGCCTCCTTTTCCTTCACCTTCAGTGGAAGCATAAGAGAAATATACCCAACCACTGTTTTCATAATCAGGATGTAGCTCAATATCCATTAAACCACCCTGTCCTCTATTGTAAACTTTCGGTAAATTTTCAATTTCTATCGTCTTTCCAGATGTGCTAAGTAACAGTTTTCCAGACTTTTCGGAGATTAAAATTGTATTGTTTTGCAGGAAAACCATACCCCAAGGGTTTTGAATGTCTCCAACTACGAGTTCTGTAGTAAAATCAAGGGTTTCGGGAAGATTTATGCCCTTGTCTGATTTTTGGGCACAAGATGTACTGAGCAGTACAACGAAAAAATAAGGTAATAAGAGACTTTTTTGCATATTTTTACGTTAAAATAACAGATTTTATAGATGAACGGCAATTTTTTGAAGCCGGGTGTGATTAAGATAAAGAGAATTATATAAGAACAGAAAATTACTATTTAGAATATTAAGGTCCCAAATCTGAGTATTCTTCCAAACAAGACTTAACCCTATGCTCCCACAGAAAACAAGGCATCTGCTATATGTCGTGTTGTTGGTGTTCATATCAATCTTCGGTTCCACGGTATTAGCAAAAACTCATGTTACTAAGATACTTGCAAATATTGTATTAAGTAAAACAGAGTCCGAGACCCAAAAAGAAACTCCAGATACAACTCCAGAGGTCGTATCTTCCGAAGAAAGCGAACTGTTTGCAACAACCACTATGTTTGCTACCATTATAAATGGGGCGAACGAGGAAGTGGTATGCCCAAATGATGGAAGTACCTTGGCCAAGTTCTTTTTATGCGGTACAAGCGATATTAGAACACTTACCCTAAACCAGTCCGGAAGTTCTTACCAATGGCAACAGCTAGATCCTAATTCTTGTGCGCCAACGGTCGTGGACGATTGTCCTACTATAAATAATGCCTGTACATGGAATACCGTCGGGACAGGATCAACATTTAATTTATCAACATCAGGTGAGTTTAGGGTGCGTGTTGATTCAGGTCAATACTATTATTTCAAAGCAACCCTTAACCCTTTAGATCCACAATTAATCAAAGACGATATTATATGTGGTAATCCAGGTAGGGTAGAGGTCACCAATGTACCTGCCGGATATGAGTATAGTTTGAACAGTTCCGCGGGACCTTATCAGGATGACCCATTTTTTGATATTACTGCCTCAGGAGATTATAGGGTTTATGTGAGATTGAAGAATGTTTCCGCTACAGCTTGTGTGTTCCCATCCAATTTAGTCACTGTTGATGACTTGGACATTAATGTGGATGTCACCGCAAATGATATTTTATGTAGTGGTGAGTTGGGTAGTATTGATGTTGCAGTATCTGGAGTACCCGGCTTTTATACGTATAGATTGGTTAAAAATGGTGTTACCGTTGATACATTCGGACCCAATGGTGCAGATACATATACTTTTGCCAACGTAAGTCCAGGTACATACAATATACGTGTCGAAACCAATAATTGTTCGGAAACAGTAACGACTGATATTGATGGTGACCCTATTGTAATCGGAGGAGGGATAAGCCCGTTAGCGGTTTCTGCAACTGCTTCGGATAGTTTTGGTTGTGGTGCCACTTCCGTGGATGTTAATGTAACTACCAATGGAGGAACTGCGCCTTATCGATTTAGTGTTGATGGAGGCCCATTTGGTTCGACCTATACAAGCAACGCTACATTTTCAGTATCTACAGCAGGGACTTATAATATTTTGGTCGAGGATGCCAATGGTTGCCAGCGGACAGCGGCCGTGGATGTAGAGAACATACCACCGCCAATATTCAATTTTGTCGAAGAAGATGCCAATTGTGGTGGTGCCAACGATGGTAGGATCACTGTAAATGTGACCAGTGGATTTGGTTACGAAATACTATACAGTGTTGATAATGGTTCAACTTTCCAGATCAGTAATGTATTTTCCAACTTGGCTCCAGGAAATTATGATGTGGTTCTTAGGTATGAGCAAGATTCTTTTACCTGTACCACCACACCTCAAACAGCTACAATAGGTACACCCTCAACCATTACAGCAATAGCTACACCTGATAGTGTACCTACTTGCTTGGATGAAAACGGTGGTCAGATTACAATTTCAGGAGTTTCCGGGGGAACAGCACCGTACGAGTACAGTGTAGGAGCCGGCTTCAGTACCAATCCAGTATTTCCAAGTTTGGGAGTTGGCACCTATATTCCAATGATTCGTGATGCCAACGGTTGTGTACAGGCACTTCCAGATATTGTTTTCAATTCGTTGAACAAGCCGACGGATTTGGATTTTAGTATTTCAAGCTTAGACTGTATCACAACAACTGCATCTTTGGATTTGACGGTTACGGGAGGTTCAGGAACCTATACCTATGAAATTATCGCACCTGCTGCCAGTGCGGTAAACAATGGAAGCAACAGTACATTTACAGGGTTGGGATTGGGAACTTATACCTTTAGGGTGACCGATGATGAAGGCTGCTCTTACGATGAAAATTATGCCATTACCGATATTAGTTCCATTGGTGTTCAGGCACAACAGACCAGAGTAGTTACATGTGTTGGGGATTCCGATGGTGAGGGACGATTTTTGGTAGACGGATTTAATACTACTTACAGTTATAGTATAGATGGAGGCCCCGTCTCCACAGGGCAAAACAGCAGTATAATTCCTTTGACTGGATTGTCGGCAGGAAGTTATGTAATTTCTGTAACTGATGAGGAAACCAACTGTACCGACACGGCTACTTTGGTTATAGAAGAACCTTCAACTGCTTTTGCGATTTCCAGTTTAGATGTTACGGATATGAGCTGTCAAAATGGTAATATTGGAGCTGTTCGTATCAATACTGTTGGAGGCTGGGGAGGTAATCGATATACCTTGACACAGCCCGATGGTTCCACTAGGGGTCCGAAAAATGGTAGTACATTCTCCAACTTATCACAAGATGGACCTTATCAAGTAAGTGTTACCGATGCCAATGGGTGTACCGTTACCGATAGCTTTACATTGACCCGATTGGATGCACCGACCTTGACCTTGGATAATGGAGCTTCTGATTTTTGCTACGATAATTTTACCGCAGCAACCTTGGTGGTGAACGCTGCAGGTGGTTTGGCACCCTATCAGTATAGAATAAATGGAGGGGCATTAGGGGCTAGCAATACTTTTACCGGACTCACTCCAGGAACCTACACTATTGAGGTTATAGATTCGAACGATTGTAGAGATTCCGTAACCGCAACCATTGAACCTCAAGTAATCGCAAATGCAACCACTATCCAGGAATTGGATTGTGCAGGCCCTCCCGGTCAGATTCAGGTGAACATCAACAATGGCTATACCTCTTCGGGAGATTATGATATCTATGAAGTGAGCATAAATGGGGCTCCATATACTTCGGATAATAACAACATTACAGGAAACTCTTTTGTGTACAGTGTTCCGAATGATGGTTCCATAATTTCGGATACAACCTTTCAGTTTCAGATTACCGATGCAAGGGGATGTACAACAGAAACCAATACCGTAACTATTTCCCCACCAGAGACTATTGCGGGTACTGCAGTAGCTACCGATACCCAATGTGGGGATAATACCAGCGGAGTGGTAGAGTTGATTCCAGATACAACACAAGGTGTTCCTCCATATGAATTCAGTAATGATAATGGAACGACCTTTAGTACTCAAAATATATTTTCAGGCTATGGACCTGGAACTCATGGTGGGTTCATTATTAGAGATAGTAGAGGGTGTGTGAGCCCAGCGTATTCTGTTACCATAGGAGCAAGTGACCCTTTGGATGCAACTGCAACACCCACGGATGCGGTTTGTTCCATAGGTTCTGTAAATGGTTCTATTTCGGCTACCATAAACAATGGTGTTGCACCATTTGACTATGTTTTGGTGGATGAATTTGGAGGTGTAGTGGCATCATCAACAGGAACTGCAAGTACAACTGTGAATTTCCCCAACTTACCTTTGGGAAACTATACGGTGATTACTACAGATGCACAAGGTTGTGAAGACCGCGACCAAGTGGTCATTGACCAAAACCAGTTGGATTTGATTCCTTTGGACGCAGACCCAGCTATTTGTTCGGATACCTCATTTCCATATCGAGTCCAAGCAACAGGAGGAACGGGACCATACGAGTTTAGACTGGTGGGAGACCCAACATTTCAATTGGGGACAGGAACAAACAACGATATTTTTGATGTAACAGGGTTGGTTGTGCCTGGTGTAACTTATTTTGTTGAGGTAAGGGATGCCTTGGGGTGTACCTATATTGAAGAAATTGACCCGATTGGCCCCATTAATCCTGTAGCCGTAGCAGCAACATCCTTGGCAGCCTCATGTAATGTGGCAGGCAGTGGTGCTATTGATTATGAAGTTTCAGGTATATCAGCGCCAGGTGATTTTACTCTAACATTACAAAATACAGATACTGGCGCAACGGTTTCAGGGCCAACATCATTCACTGGTGAAACCATTCCTTATAATGGAACATTTACAGGATTGGCGCCAGGAAACTACCAAATTATTGTTACCGACGACACCAATGGTTGTAGTGGAAGTACTTTGGCCTTTATAGATATTAGTTCCGTTTCCATCGCTATCGACAATTTTGTAGAGGCTACCTGTAATGTGGGAGCCTTGGTGACCGTAAGAGGTTTTGGTAGCACAGGTCCTTATAACTATGCTTATGTGCCAACAGGAGACCCAGCACCATCGACATTTACATCCGAAACTACTTTTGAGATAGCAGGGCCCTATCCGGCCGACTACGATTTTTATGTGCAAGATGCCAATGGATGTACCGCTTTAACAACTTTAACGGTGACACAAGAAGCAGGGGTTCCAAATCCAGTAATTGATGTAGTAAACCAATGTACCGCTACAAGTGGTTATCAAATTGATATTGTTTCACCATTATCAACAGGTTCTGGATTGCCAGAAGAAACGTTTCAGTATGATATTGGAAGTGGCTTTCAATCCGGAACCACTTTTATCGTGCCAAATCCAGGAAGCTACGTCATCACGGTTAGGGATGGCAATGGGTGTACCAATACGGTAACAGCTGAAGTGTTTGATTTCTTTGCCATTTCTGCTGATGCCACGTCTTACCCGACCTGTAACGCCGGGGATGGAGAAATTACAGTAAACACTACGGGAGGTAGTGGTAATTTTGAATATCAACTGAGAGATGCTGGCACCTTGGCAAATATTGGGCCTGCTCAATCCACGAATGTTTTTGTCAATGTTCTACCTGGCGATTATAATATTTTGGTTACCGACTTGGATTCCAATACAGCTCCATTGTGTTCAGATGAAGCCATTGTAAACGTTTCCACTGTAAATACACCGGTAATTACGGCCACACCGAGTAGCGACGTAACATGTTATGGTGCTGATAATGGAACCATTTCCGTAGAACTTCAACCAGGAAGTGATACGGACACGCCAATAAATTATGTGCTCTATCAAGGTTCAACTTCAACTATTATTGCGGGGCCACAAGGATCTCCTGTGTTTGATGATTTGCTGCCCGATACTTATCAAGTTGAGGTAGTTTCCGATAGGGGCTGTACCGACCGTTCAGGGGACATCATCATAGATGAGCCAACCGAATTGATGGTAAATGCCGTTAATACAGACTTTAGCTGTAATCCATCGAGCAATCAGTTCAGTACGGCAACGATCACCATTTATACAGATGACAATGGAGACGGAACGGGGAACCTAACAGGTTCTGGGTCATACACATATAGTATGAATGATGGTACCCCCCAATTTGACGGTACCAATTTCCAGACCAGCAATATTTTTGAAGTAATTGACAATGGTACGGACCAAACCATAATTTTGACAGCAAGAGACCAAAATGGTTGTGAGGAAACTGCAACCGTAACTATCAATACGCCTACCGATATTACATTTAGCTATAACGTAAATCAAATTACTTGTGATACCTCAGGAACTGGTGTTAGCCCAGGTTCCATTGATATTATTGTAAACGAAGGTCCGGGAAATTACGAAGTTGAAATTCTTCCATTGGGCTCCGAACCTGCTCGAAGTTCAGGTGGTTCCGATAGGGTTACTTGGGATATTGCCACACCTGGTGATTACATTTTTGCCGTAACCGATGTTGGCAGTGGCGGTTGTACGTATTTAACGACTACCATCAATATGCCTGAGTACAATACCATTGAAGCGGTTATCGCCGAAGTGGATCCCGTAACCTGCTTTAATGGAAATGATGGTTCGATAAGTCTGGAAATCAATAATTACAGTGGGGTTTATAATTATGAGGTGTTTACCCGTGATAATGCGGGGGTGGAATCATCCACTGGTGTAACAGGTACTTTTGATACCAATGCTCCGATAAACACTCCTGAGATCATTCAAAATGTACCAGCCGGAAATTTGGTGGTACATATTGAAGCATTGGATTCCCCATATTGCGATGCCGTTAGTAATGTTACTACCGTTCGCTCACCGGATAGACCTTTAACAGTAGATGCGCTCCAAACATCCCCCGTTACCTGTAACGTGCCTGGTTTTGGGGAAATTACCGCTACAGGCGATGGAGGTTGGGGAACTTATGAATATCAATTGGTGGCTTCGGATGGTACCATTTTGGTAGATTACCCCAATACCAACCCAGTTTTTGAAAATCTATCAACAGATACCTATACCGTGAATGTTAGGGATTTGAGAGGATGTGAATCTACTGTGGATATTAACTTACCATTGCCCGTACCAATAACAGCAGACATTCAAGTAGTGAGTCCATTGGCCTGTAATAACGACAATGATGCAGTTATAGAGGCTTTCAATGTAACTGGGGGACAAGGTGCTAGAAACTACCTATATCAGCTAAACAGAATTACGGACGGTACCAACAGTGGTCTTCAAACTACGGCAACTTTTGCGAATCTATCCGCAGGAGAATATACCATTACCATTTTTGATGGGTGGAACTGTAGCTTCACCACTATGCCAATCGAGATTCAGGATCCAGAGATAGTAGTGGCTGAATTGGTTGAGTTACAACCACCGGGTTGCGGGGATTTGGGTAGAATGGAACTTACAGTAACCAATCCGGAGCCAGGAGTGGACTATTTTTACCGCAGGTCTGGAACAACAGATCCGTTTATGCCATTTGGAGCAGGAATGACCAGCGTTGAAATTTCGGAAGACATTACCATAGACCCGGGACCTTTCCAGTACGATGTGCAAAATTCAAATGGATGTCCTTTTGAAAAATCCAATCAAATTTCGTTAGATCCAGCGGCACCTTTGGTGATTGCCTTGGATTTGACCAACGCAACAATAAATTGTGCCGGAGAGGCAACAGGAATTATCCGATCTGAAGCTTTTGGAGGAATCGGAAACTATGTGTACACCTTGGTTAATTCTAATACATTGCCGCCATCTGCAGCAACCATAATACGTCCAGCGCAAAGTTCAGGAATATTTAGGGAATTGAACCCGGGCACCTATTATGTATATGCTCAGAGTGGAGGTTGTGAGGCTATATCGGATCCAATTGTGATTGAACCCAAAGATCCATTGGTTTTGGATTATTTGGAAGCCGTCCCAGTGGTTTGTGCTGGAGATATGAACGGACAAATTATTATTGAAGCGAGCGGTGGAACAGGTCAGATCAGATATTCCATTTCCGATACATTGAGCGAATTTTTTGAAGGCGACGATCCTGTTAATCCCAATAGAAAAACCTTTAACGACTTAGCACCTAGAACATATGATATCATTATTCAAGATGATTTAGGTTGTACCATAACAAGAACAGTAGAGATTACCCAACCCATGGAGTTGGTGGCGGGAGTAGTGGAAACCACTCCAGAAACCTGTATGGGAGACGGAGATGGAAGCATGATGCTAGAAGTTACAGGTGGAACAGCTCCATATTTCACAAGTGTAAATTCAGCCGAAGATGCCGATTTTGTTCAAAACGACAGTCTTTTCTTCGACAACCTTCAAGGAGGCGAAACCTATGTTGTTTTTGTAAGGGATGCCAATGGTTGTCAAACCAATGTGATAGCGGAAATAGGCATAGGAATAGATATTGTTGCTGAGCCTGTGGTGGAATATGGTTGCGAGGGCATATTCCCCAATAGTACTGCCACAGTAAATATTGAAGACGACTCTCAACTATCCGATTTGTTGTTCTCTTTGGATGTCGATGATATTCAGATGGCTACCAATCAGCGAACGTTTGGAGATTTGCCCGCAGGCGAACACACCGTTTATATTTATCATGCCAATGGTTGTGTGACCTTTGTGGAATTCGAGATTGAAGCATACGAACCACTGACCTTGGAAGCCATAAAATCTGGTCCCAATGAGGTTACTGCAATGGCAACTGGTGGATTTGGTGGTTATGAGTATTTCTTCCAAGGAGAATCTTATGGCGAGGTCAATACCTTTAACATCAATGTGGATTCCAATATCAATATCATGGTCCGTGATCAAAACGGTTGTGAGGCTACTTTGGTTATGCCTTTCAATTTTGAAGGAATGCCGGAGATGCCTAATTTCTTCACTCCGGATGGAGATAGCCTAAACGACTATTGGTACCCGGAAAACCGTGAGTATTTCCCATTTATCGATGTAATTATTTACGACAGATACGGAAGGGTTGTAGCCCGTTTGGACCAAGTTAAAAAGTGGGATGGAACCTACGAGGGCAAACCTTTGCCTACTGGTGATTATTGGTATGTGGTAAATGCAAACGATAATGAAAAGCAACAGTTCGTGGGACATTTCACCCTATATCGATAAGTAAAATTCAGGGCAAATCCTTTGATTTTTCTATAGCCAGTGCAACTTGATTCTTCTTGCGTCATCATCCTCTAATGTAGCCTCAATAAAAAGTAACATAACTGATTTAAATCATTGTAAATCAGATAACAGTAGGGTATATTCGAGTGTTTGTGGATAATGGAGCTCCAGAATTCCTTTCGTAAGGTTATTAACTTAAAAACATTAGGATCATGAAAAAGCTATTATTGGTTCTTTTTGTGATGGGATTCATAGTACCAATGCAATCCCAAATCATTAAGACAGAAGAATTATCAGAGGTAGTGGTGTATGCCACAAATTATAAGTACCTCAATAGCATTGATACTCAGGAAGAAGCTTCCATACCAGTAGAAATGCTAAGACGAAAAGTAGCAGCTTTCGATGTAAAGAGTTCAGAATTTTATCAAGATGATTATGACGTTTACAATATTAATTTCTATATCCC
Source organism: Allomuricauda sp. (assembly GCA_040285615.1). Taxonomy (GTDB): domain Bacteria; phylum Bacteroidota; class Bacteroidia; order Flavobacteriales; family Flavobacteriaceae; genus Flagellimonas. The sequence continues at coordinate 110,933 of JAVJRL010000008.1, read as the reverse complement.
AGAGGGTAAGATTTTAGCTGCGTATGACAAGGACGGAAAAATAATCCGTACTGCTGAAAGATTCAAAAACGTTAACCTTCCCAATTCTGTAAAGACAGCTGTTTTGGACAGATTCCCTGAATGGACCATTACCAAGGATACCTATATTACCCATTATTATGATAATAAAGGTGTTACTAAAAAATACAAATTGAAATTGGAAAATGGTGATAAGGTTTTGAGGATAAAGGTGGATGAAAATGGTGATTTTCTTTAGAAAATAAATTGTGGATGATCAATTTATGAATCGTAAAATTCGTTACCATGTCAGTATTAAAAGTTATTGAAATTTTAGGCAACTCCACCGAGAGTTTTGAAGATGCTATTCAGAATATTATTGATGAGGCATCAAAATCTGTAAGAAACATTAAATCTGTATACGTACAAGATATGCAGGTTAGCGTTAAGGAAGGCAAAATTTCTGAATACCGTGTCAATGCCAAAGTTACGTTCGGTATTGTTGGTGATTAGGACTTTTACTATCAAAAAAGGTATGGTCCAAACAACATTCTGTTTGGACCATATTTCTTTTGTTCCATAAATCAACATTTTTTTGATTACTTTTTTGAAGCAAATAATCTTCGTGTTTGTTCCAGCAATTGTATGGCCTCATCATCGGAAACCTCTCTAAACTCTTGGTAAAACTGCCCAACCGCATGGAAATTATATGGAGTTTCCAAACAGATTACTTCATCAATATAGTTGGATGATTTCATGTTTTCAACGGCTCTCGTTGGAGCTACGGGAATGGCCACAATAACTTTTTCAGGGCGTTTTTTATGCACTATTTGAGCTGTTATTTTAATGGTGTTTCCGGTGGCTACCCCATCATCTACGATAATTACGCTTTTTCCCATTAAATCCAAGGGCGAACTATTTCGGTAGTATTGGTCAAACCTTTTTCTCAATTTTTGTCTTATTATTTCCGTTTCCCGAGAAATATATGTTTTATCTATATGGGGTAAATCACTTAGAATTATATCGTCCAAACTTACTGCTCCAATAGCATACTCCTTGTTGTAGGGGTGACCTATTTTTTTAGAGAGAGCAACATCCAATGGCGCATGGAGGGATTGTGCAACAATGGCACCTAAGGGCAATCCACCCCTTGGAATGGCAAGGACCACAACATTCTTATCTTTAAACTGCTGTAAATTATCCGCCAATTTTAGGCCGGCATCCATTCTATTCTGAAACATCTTCTTTTGTTTTTTTGAACCATTTATCAAACCATTCAGCTGCCAAGTCAGCAACGGATTCAAGTTTTCCCGGCTCTTCGAACAAGTGACTCGCACCGGGAACAATTTCCATCTTCTTTTGACATTCAAGTTGTTCATAAGCTTTTTGGTTGAGCCAGATGACTTCCTTGTCATAACCCCCCACCAGCAATAAGGTTGGAGCCTTTACCTTATCAAGTTCATCAAGTGCAAGGTCGGGCCTTCCCCCACGGGAGACTACTGCACTTATGGAGTTTCCAAAAAAAGCTGCGGCCCGAAGAGCAGAAGCAGCTCCCGTACTAGCTCCGAAATATCCTATGGGCTGCCTTAGAATATCTTCGTTGTGATAAACCCATTGGGTGGTTTCGATAAGTCTCTTGGTGAGTTTGTTGATATCAAACCTGTTTTGATAAACCCTATCCTCTTGCTCGGTCAATAGGTCAAAAAGCAAGGTGGCTATTCCCTTGGTTTGAAGAATATTGGCCACAAAGTTATTTCTTGGACTAAATCGACTACTACCACTTCCATGGGAAAAAATGACCAAACCCTTTGGATTGGCTGGTATGGTAAGGTTGCCTTCCAAAGTAGTATCTTTTACATTAATGTTTATTTCTTTTGTGAACATTGTTCTTTACTTAGAACTTTTTATAGGATATGGAAACTATGAAGTTTCATTGGCTAAAACAATGACGAGAATCATCATCTAAAGGATGGATACGGTGCTCTATGGTAGTGACTTAAATGTTTTTTGGGACATTCTGCCTATCAGTATAATTAGCTTTAAGGCATGTGAATAAATCAAAGAGTTGAAAAACAATAAAAGTTTTATACAGTCTATGTTCAATTGTTGCCAAAATTTATATTTTTGCAGTCCCTTTTCGGGATGTGGCGCAGTCTGGTAGCGTACGCGCATGGGGTGCGCGTGGTCGCTGGTTCGAATCCAGTCATCCCGACAAACCGGTAAAACAAAGTTTTACCGGTTTTTTTATTCCAACTTTTGCTGAAATTAAGTGCCATGCGTAAAGAAAAGATTATGCAACTGTTCAATGGGCTTTTCGGCAATGGTATCCTTTGGGAAGAGGAATTGCCCCATGAGTACAAGTATCTATACGATCGTTTTCAAATAATCGGGGATTTTTGGATATCCTCTGCTGAGGTAATGAATACGCGAATGTCCAAAAAGCACATTCGATACTATTCCAATGTTATAACACAGGTCATTTATCCTTACTTGAAAGAGAAAGGGAGGAAAGAGTATCAAATTTTATGAATTCAACCATTTTCTAAATTCCGATGCCTTGTTCTTACTGACAATGATGTTGATTTCCGATTTTGGCATCACTTCAATTTTCAACTGATTGTTGCCATATCTCAATATCTTATCAATGGAATTGATGGATAGTATAAATTGACGATTCGCTCTAAAGAACAAAGAATTGTTCACATCGTTAAAGAGTTCATCCAAACTATTGTTGCTGGTAGTCAGCTTTCCATCCATTCGACGAACATAGGTTATGGTGTTTTCCGTGTATATATAAGCGATTTCTTCCATCCCGACAGAAACCAGTTCGTTCTTTAAGTAGGTTAGTATTCTCTTTTTATTTGAGGGTCCATGGGATTCGTTAACCTTTTGGTCCGAATTGTCCATTTTTTTCTTGTATGTTGCCAAATCATGGTTCAATTTTGAGAGATTCAGAACCTCTTCAGAAAGTTGTTCATTTTTCTGTTCCAATTTCCGCTCATAATTGCTGCCAATAAATCGGACCATCATAAGGGACAAAAACACAATCACAAAGCCGGTAACTATATGTACCATAAGGAAATTGACCTTTACACTTTTTACCTCCTCATTGATCTTAGCCATGTTTGCATGGGCCGCAACAATCCAATCCGTATTGTTTACAGGAAACAAGTAAATAATTTCAGATTCCCTGTCGGAGTCCGTAAAATTTCTTACCCCTCCACCTTTTTGCTTCTCACGTAGGTAACTGTAAAAATCCTTGGAATCCACTTCTTCATTGATTCCCATGACATACGACTCATCGGGGCCGGTTATTCTACCTATTTTATCTGGGTTTGGATGACAAATTTCCATACCGGACCAATCAAACATGCAAACAAAACCAGCTTGTGTGGAAGTGTTCTCAATACTGCTTTGAAAGTTTTGGATGATGGTTTCCTTGTTCACATCATTTTCAACTTGATGGGTTATCATCTTGGCCAACTCTTCGGCTTCTCTTTTACTGGATTCCAACTGGATCTTGAGGAATTGCTCGGTACTAAGGCCAACCAAATAGTTCATACTAAAATAGGCTGCCGCAAATACAATGACTAACAAGGATAAAAAAGTGAAAAAATAGAGTTTGTCCTTTTTCATGTGCTGTGCAATTTGAAGCTAAAAATAGGAATACACTTTGAGAAAAAAGGCCACTAAGGTCACAAAAGAATTCTTTCACGATATGGCCATTTTTTCAAGCTCATTTTTTCCCTTTCAGTGCCATTTTTTCCCTGTCACCAAGTTTTCTTTTGAGGTAAGTGGTTGATTCTGGTTCATTTGCGGAAGTAAATCTCTAAATGAAATTAATCATGAAAAAAACATTTTTCCTGTTCGTTACATCAATGTTTTTGCTGCACAGTTGTAGCAGTGATGACAATGGTGGTGGAACAACCCCAGACCCCGAACCAGATGGCACACCAGAACCAACGGTAAGTGTGCAATTGGTAAGCAATGCCATACACGGCCAAATTTTAACCGATGGTGATGGCAATTCACTTTACTTCTTCTCCAAAGATCAAGATGGACAATCCGCATGTGGGGAAGCTGGTGACTGTATTAGCATATGGCCCCTCTTCTATGCTGAAGATTTAACTCTTGGCGAAGGTCTTTCAGCTTCTGACTTTGGTGAAATTACCCGAGAAGATGGCTACAAACAGACCACCTACCAAGGATGGCCATTGTATTACTTTATGAGCGACAATGCCCCTGGTGACACTAATGGTGATGACGTTAACAACATTTGGTATGTAGCCAAACCAGATTATTCCCTAATGTATGCAAGGGAGCAATTGGTAGGCCATGATGGAAACAACTATCTCGGCGACTATACTGTTGGAGATGGAGAAACAAGCTACATCGTGGATATCAACGGTAGAACCCTATATACTTTCATCAACGACACCAAAGATCAGAATAACTTTACCGCTCCTGACTTCTCAAACAATGGAGTATGGCCCATTGCTGAAATTACATTGGACCAGATTCCAAGCATTCTCGACAACGCCGACTTTGGCACCATCAATGTATACGGAAGAACCCAGTTGACCTTTAGGGGGTGGCCACTCTACTACTTTGGACAGGATGCCGTACGAGGAGATAACAAAGGGGTAAGCTTCCCCGCTCCAGGGGTATGGCCCGTTGCCAATGTGGACACTCCTGTTGCTCCCGTAGCCGAGGCTGAATCCACCGTAAAACTAGCTGATAATGAAACCCATGGTAAAATCTTGACCGATACAGAGGGGAATTCTCTTTATTTCTTCTCCAAAGATCAAGATGGACAATCTGCATGTGGGGAAGCAGGGGGCTGTATCGATACATGGCCAGTAATCTATGTGGAAGATTTGATTTTAGATGAAGGGCTTTCCGCTTCTGACTTTGGAGAGATTACCAGAGAAGACGGCGCCAAGCAGACCACCTATAAGGGATGGCCATTGTACTACTTCATGAGTGACAATGCTCCTGGTGACACCAATGGTGATGACGTGAACAATGTTTGGTATGTGGCCAAGCCAGATTATTCGCTAATGTATGCAAGAGAGCAATTGGTAGGACATGATGGAAACAACTACCTCAGCAATTACACTGTTGGAGAGGGTGAGACAAGCTACATCGTGGATATTGACGGCAGGACACTTTACACATTTGCAAACGACACCAATGGACAAAACAACTTCACGGCTCCAGATTTTTCCAACAATGGAGTATGGCCGATTGCCGAAATTACATTGGACCAGATTCCAAGCATTCTCGACAGCGCCGATTTTGGCACCATCGATGTACATGGCAGAACTCAATTGACATATAGAGGATGGCCACTCTACTACTTTGGACAAGATGCTGAACGAGGTGATAACAAAGGGGTGAGTTTTCCTAACCCAGGAGTATGGCCCATTGCCAATGTAGACACACCCACAGCACCTTGACAATTAAAACATAGCATGGACAAATAAGTTTCTTGGTTGGTTATTTGAAGTGCGGGTTTATACCATTTAAAGTTTGTAAAAATGAATAAAAGAACATCAATATATATTTTACTTCTTACTTTTCTTATTGGATTATTGATTCTTGTTTCACAATTTAGAAACATTGTTGTAAACCCGCCAATAACCAGTGATTTTGGCAGTACTCCAGAAACCATCAAAAGAATTGTGCGCAATTCATGCTACGATTGTCACTCCAATGAAACAAAACTAAAATGGTTCAATAGGCTACCCCTAATATCCAACTGGGTAAAAGAGGACATTGAGAAAGGAAGGGAGAAAATAAACTTTTCAGAATGGGACAAATATTCAGAAAAGGAACAGATCACCATCCTTTTTAACATGTTGACCAAGGTAAAGAAGAACATTATGCCTCCCGAGGATTATCTGTTTGTGCATCCCAATTCAAAATTAACGGACAGCCAAAAAGAGGAATTGGAAATCTATATAAAAGGCCTTGATGACATTACCAGTCATTCCAATAATATGGATGACAAAAATAGCTACGAAGAAGCATATCAAAATTGGGAAGAAAATAAAGAAAAAGAAAAGAAGATAAAAAAATCGCCTAACGGGATTTCCTTTCCCAAAGATTATAGGAAATGGAAGGTTGTCAGTAGTTCTTACAGGTTGGACCACCATACGCTCAGAGTTATTTTAGGGAACGATGTGGCCATTAGGGCCATTGACAACAATGAGACGAATCCTTGGCCAGATGGGACCATTTTGGGGAAAGTGGTCTGGGAACAAAGGAATGATGAGAATTGGGAAGCTGCCATAGTACCATCTTCTTTTGTCCATGCCGAGTTCATGTTCAAGGATTCTAAAAAGTATGAAAGCACTCATGGATGGGGATGGGCCAGATGGCTGGGTACTGAACTAGAACCCTTTGGCCAGAATAAATCATTCACCCAGAGTTGCATTGAGTGTCACCTGCCCGTAAAGAACAGGGACTATGTCTTCACGACACCTTCCATTTTTCCTTAATAATTACACCATAACCAAATAGGGAATGATTTATTCCCAATAAAAAACAACACATGAAAATTAAAAAAAGAATAGGCATAACCATGCTTTTTACAGGTCTGCTCATTTTGTTTTTCTCCTGTGAAACCAATGTTGAAGAAGAAACAATCATCGAAGACATGATGGGTATGGAGGAGGAACCATGTGCTCCTTCATACGCAGACGATATTGAACCCATAATAGCAAACAATTGCCTAAGCTGCCATAGCGGGACACAATTTCCAGATTTAAGAACATACCAAGGGGTCAGTACCAACGCTGGAACTGTTAAAACCCAAGTTGTGAACAGGACCATGCCCATCGGTGGGTCGTTGACCAATGATGAAATCGATTTGATTACTTGTTGGGTAGACAATGGCACACCAAATAATTAAAAGAAGAAGTTATGAACAAGAAAAAAATCATATTGATTCTTTTGGCCGTCCTAATAATCCTTGGGGGTTATTTGGCCATAAGTCTTTACAACAAGCCGCATGTGGACGTGGCAGAAGCTGATCCTGATATTGTTTTGTTCTCTAACACATTACTGGACGACTTTGAGAACGACGAAATAAGTGCTAATGCAAAATATTTGGAACAGATTGTACAAGTAACAGGTAAGGTACAGAAACTGGGCACTGCAAACGGCAATGGTATTATCACACTCACCGGGGAAAACTCTCTTGGAAGTGTTATCTGTCATTTATCAGAAAAAGAAAATAAAAAAGTAGTCTCACTTCGTGAGGGCCAAGAAATAATCGTAAAGGGTATATGCACCGGCTTTCTCATGGATGTAATACTCATTAACTGCGTTTTAGTCAATTAATTAAACATGAAAAAAATACAACTCACATTATTGTTCGGCCTATTTATAGGCTTTGTACATGGACAAGAAAAGTATATAACAAAACAGGGATATATCTCTTTTTATTCCCATTCTCCTGTAGAGGACATTAAGGCAGACAACAATCAGGTTTTAAGCATTGTAGACACAACCAATGGAGAAATTGCAGTGTCTTTGCTCATACAATCCTTCATTTTTGAAAAATCGTTGATGCAAGAGCATTTCAACGAAAACTACATGGAGTCGCACAAATATCCCAAAGCTATTTTCAGAGGAAAAATCCAAGATTTTGGGAATCTAACAGAGAACGATCAAACGGTAAACATTGATGGGGAGTTGACCATTCGAGGCATAACAAAACCCATCGAAACTACCGCAGAGATCAAAAAGATGGAAGATGGAATTGTTCTTAATGGGGACTTCTTTGTAGAAGTCAAGGATTACAATATCAAGATACCATCCATTGTGGCCAATAACATAGCAAAGACCATCAAAGTATCCTTCGAACTTGTTCATCAACCTTACAATTGAATCAAATGAAAAAAACACTCATACTTATAGCATTAATGAGCTCGGTTTCCACTACATACGCCCAAGATCTATTGGGGATTTTGGAAGACGAAGCTCCGGAAACAAAAAACTATGTTTCATCCACTTTTAAGGGAACCCGTATCCTAAATGGACATTCTGTGGAAAACCGAAAAAAGGGAACCTTGGAATTCATTATCTCACACCGATTTGGAAGGGTCAATTTAGGGGTCGACGAATTATTCGGTCTGGATCAATCCAACATTAGATTTGCTTTTGAGCATGCACTTACCGATAATTTTATGTTAGGGGTAGGAAGGAGCAGTTTTGAAAAAACCTATGATGGATTTTTCAAATACAAACTCATACAACAAAGTACCGGGAAAAGTAGCTTTCCTGCTACCATTTCTTTATTCGGGAGCACCGCCTATAAAACAATAAAGGATTACGATCCAAATGATAAACCGGATTTTAACGATCGTTTGTACTATACTTCACAGGTGTTGATCGGCAGCAAACTTTCCCCTGGGATTTCCGTTCAACTAAGTCCTACCTATATCCACAATAATACGGTTAGGACCAACGATGACCCACATGATATTTTTGCACTCGGGTTCGGAAATAGGATAAAACTCAGCAATAGGGTCACCCTCAATGCAGAATATTATTACACCTTTAATCCACTGGAATCTCTGAACACTAAAAATTCCTTGGCATTTGGGATTGATATTGAAACTGGAGGGCATGTATTTCAGTTGATTCTTTCCAATTCCATTACCATGATAGAAAAGGGTTTTATTACGGAGACAACAGGAGGTTTTTTTGATGGAGACATCCACTTTGGATTTAATATATCAAGAGCATTTCAAACAGGTGGACGAAAAAAATAGACGTTAACTCAAAACCGCAGATTTTTGGTTAGAAAAAGCAAGTATTCATGTGTAAAATCGAGTATAGGGTTTCGGGTGATGATGTTAATGATTTCATGGTGATGGAGACCCATGCGTACTATGCATATTCCTTACGCCATATTTATAATTTTCTGAACGAGTTGGGATATTCCAGACTAAAACTTAATAAACTGAAGATTTGTCTTAATGAACAAAGAAGCGATATTGAAATTTTCAGACCTTTAATGTTTGGGAATGAGTTTATTATTGAGTTGAGAGTCCAGAGATTAAACTATAACTTAGGATATTTTGAAATAACCTGTAGTTATTTCAATTCCAGATATCAACGCTGCGCAATAGTAAAATCCCAGTGTAAGATACAAAGAATGGACAGGAATGAAATGGACAATGGCGTTTCAAGAAAGATTATAGACCAAATTCAGATTTTTGCTGATTGGTAACGGATTGAATGTGTGAAAGATACTTTCTTCCAGTCATCCCGACATAACCTTATCAAGGAAAATGAAAACACTGTTGATCTTATGATTTTCAGTGTTTTGTGTTTAGGGCTTATCATCTAAAATCATATACAGGGTGTTCTTATCGGGGGCGGACTATTCACTTTATGTTGTAATTTTAGATGACTTCTTAAAACATTTTAATCGTATTTAGACTTTCACAGAATTAACACTTCTGGAAGTTAAAACATCCAAAAAAAACTTAGAAAGTTATTATTGTGCTACTTTGAACAGTTTGGTTTTATTGGTAGATTATGGGTTGCAAAAATGGTTAAAACTACAGGGGATAACCGTAATAAAATTTGTCTCTCAAAAGTTCTCTATAAACTTTGATTTTATTAAGTTATCCAAAGGATTGATTCATTATGGTATTGGTTCGTGTAAAATTTAATATTCCTGAAACGATTTGATTATACCTTAAAGCATTGGAAACAACTATTCTTTTTATTGTCCCAAACGGAGTCCATCCTTTGGATTTAACTGGCCCTGCCCAGGTGTTTTATGAAGCCAAAACTCTTGGAGCTGGCTTTGAACTGGCATATGCATCAATTGAGGGTGGGGAATCAGAAAATTCCAGTGCAGGGCTAAAATTCGGAGGATTAGTTTCTTGGCAAGATACCCCCCTAAGGGCGAATGATATCATTGTTTTACCAGGTGCGCAAATGGAGCAGATGCAGAAGTACAAGCGAACCACATATTCCGATTTCTATGATTGGTTGGTGCTTCAATATCGCAAAAAGGTGAGCTTATGTTCTATTTGCACCGGAGCTTATTTTTTGGGTGTTGCAGGATTGTTGAACGATTCAGCATATACAACACACTGGCGTTATCACGATTATTTTCGAAAGGCCTTTCCTTATGGCAATCTGCAAACGGACCGTTTTTTTGTTTCAAACGGTAACCTGATTACCAGTGCGGGAATCAGTTCTGGGATAGATTTATCCTTGCATCTTGTAGAAAACCGATGTGATAGTGCCTTGGCTGCGGAGGTGGCCCGGGAATGTGTCCTCTATCTTCGACGTGGACCATCCGCCCCCCAATTATCGGTGTTTATGGATTATCGAAATCATATCGATGATAGGATTCACTACGTGCAACAATATATTTCAGAAAATTTGGATACTTCGTTGCGAATTTCGGAATTGGCCGAAATTGCAATTACGAGTGCTAGAAACCTTACCCGTAGGTTCAAAAAGGTCACGGGCATAACCATAGGCACCTATATTGACCGTCTTAGAGTGGAACATGCCTATCAACTACTAAAAAAGGGCTTGGCCTTTTCTTCGGTAACCCGGCAATGCGGTCTTAAAAGTGAAGAGCACTTAAGAAATTTACTCAAAAAACATCGAAATCAACTCCCTTCGGACATTCTGTCCTAATACCAAGGCATTGTGTCCTTTTCTTGACATTAGCTTTTAAAGTTATTTGTACCCGTAATCAATTTACATGATTTAAGTATGAAGTCTAGAGTAATGTCAAACAGGTTAAAAAGTATCGTTGTTTTATTAATGGTTGCCATGATTCCTCAATTGGAAGCCAAGGGAGGTGAATCAGATACGATGTACTCCCCAATACAATCAACATCAATCTGTCAAATAAGAAATTTAAAAATGAACCCCACCCAAAAAAAGCAACTACGAGTCGCGGTATTTCTACATGAAGGGATTGAGATACTAGATCTTGCTGCACCGTTGGAAATATTTACCATTGCCGGAATGAACGTATTTACAGTAGGAATCACCAACCATCCAGTAACCAGTCAAGGAGTACTTACCCTAACACCTACCTACACCATAGAAAATGCTCCGAAAGCCGACATTGTGGTATTCCTTGGAGGAAATGGGAGAAGAGCATCTGAAAACGCAAAAATTACAGATTGGATAAAGAAAATATCCCCGGAAACAGAACAATTTGTTTCAATTTGCACTGGAGCCTTTTTCTTGGCCGAATCGGGTCTGTTGGATGGTAAAACTGTAACAACTTTTCATGATGCAGTGCCACAACTCAGGAAAAAAGTCAGTAATGCAAAGGTTCTGGATAATGCAAGATTTGTGGACGACGGTAGGATTTTCTCCACGGCAGGTGTTTCGGCCGGTATTGACGGAGCATTGTACCTGGTCGAAAAATGGATGGGGAAAGACGTGGTTCAATCGGTTTTGGAATATATGGAGTATCGCTGTTGGGACCGGGACTCTGGAATCATCATACAGCAATGAAACCTTTCCTAAAACATTTTCATTAAAATTTAAAGAAAAACAAACGTTATGAAAACATATTTGCTATTTCTCGGTCTTTTGATCGCATCATTTTGGTACTGTAAAGAAACAGAGCAAACAACGGATATTTCCCAGTACCGGTGTGTCCCATGCAATTTGAGTTGTGATGAAGAAGTTTTCGATCAAGGAGGGAAATGCCCTCATTGCAATATGGCCTTGGTTCCAATGGCGGATAAAGACTTTTCCATAGACAAATTAACATTGCACCAAGGATCTGGGTCATTTCCTATGCAGGTGAAAACAGGGAATGGTCCGAAAGACATTTACGTATTCTATCACATGCCCAAAAATTTTGACCCAGAATCCAAAGTCCTGATTGTGATTCCAGGTTCGGGCCGCAATGGTGACGATTACCGTGATGCTTGGATAAGAGCTTCTGAAAAACACAATGTATTGGTTCTAGCTCCAATATATCCAGAGCCTACCTTCGGATTTGACCAATACCATCTTGGAGGAGTATTGACCGACTTGAACATTATGGAAATTGCTACACCCGTAAAAGGCACTAACCAAGTTCGCTTTGATGAGTCATTACTTCAATTTAAAACGGTCACCGATAGTGAACTATGGATTTTCGATGATATGGATCATATATTTAATATAGCAATTAAAGCGACAGGCTCCCATGCCAAAACTTATGATGTATTTGGACATTCCGCTGGGGGACAAATCCTTCATCGATTTGCCATTTTCCATCCAGAATCAAAAGCAAATAGAATTATTGCCGGAAATTCAGGATTCTATACCCTGCCAGATTTGGAGCATCCATTATTTTTTGGGATAGGCGAAACCCCTATTGATACAAAGAGTCTAAAAAAATCCTTTAAGAATAAACTGGTGGTTTTTCTTGGGGAGCAAGACAATGCTTCAGAAACAGGAGGCACTTTACTACTATCTCCTACTGCGAACTTGCAAGGAAATCACCGATTGGAACGAGGACATTATTTTTACAATTATTCCAAAAAACTTGCCGATTCCCTTCAAACCGATTTCCAATGGAGGCTCCATGTGGTCCCCGGTGTTGGGCATGAGTACAAGAAAATGAGCGCTGCGGCGGCAGAATACCTCTATTCAAAGCACAATTAACCATTTTCAACCATAGAATTCATAAGAAAGAATTATTAACAGACCAAAATAAGGGGTTCACAGATAAAAATTTAATAGAGCAGGATCAGAATTCATCTTTGACCAAAATTTTAAAAAGATGTATAAATGAATCCAAAACATTTTTTCTTTTTACTGCTTTTTATAGCCAGTCAATTGGGAATAGCTCAAGAAAAAAGATTAAAAGGGACAGTATATGAAAACCAGGGCCAAGAGCCTTTGCCATTTGCTACTGTTGTGATTTTCAATGGAGATGAACTGATTGAAGGAAGAGTGACAAATGAAAATGGGGAGTTTGAAATCACGATTCCGAAAGTTTTCAGCCATTTAGAAATAAGTTCATTGGGATATATGGTGTCAGTCATACCATCAAGCGACATTGATTTTAACACAAAGCTCCGTATTGGACTAATCCCTCAAGTAGAAACCCTTGATGAAGTGGTACTAAAAACGGAGCGGACCACTACCCAACAAAAACTAGATCGAAAAATCATCAATCTTGGCAGTGATCTTCAACAGGCCGGTGTAAATGCCTTGGAGTCGTTTGACCAGATTCCTGAAGTACAGGTGGATATGGCCAATGGAACCGTTGCTCTCAGGGGCAGTGATAATATACGGATTTTGGTGAATGGAAAATTGACGTCCCAATTGGCGACGGAACTTTTACAGCAAATTCCTGCATCGCAGATCGATCGTGTGGAGATCATTACCGCCCCGTCATCAAAATATAGAGCTGATGGTCTTTCCGGTCTTATCAATATTATTCTCAAAGAGAAAATGGACCGGGGACTTAACTTAAATTTAAATTCAACAGCGGGAACACGAAGGTACTCTTTCGGGGTGGATGCAAATTATAACCTATCCTTCATAAACTTTAGGCTCAACGCCTCCAGGTCCAATCTAAAAACCATCAATAACCAAACTGTAGATCGAAATTTCAGTAATGGCAATAAGGAAACCATTTATACACCTAACATATTCGACGGGGATATTTATAGAATAAGTGGCGGATTTGATGTCTTCTTGAAGGATAGGCATGAGTTTTCCATTACCATGGATCACACTGACAATTCACATAATTATTTTAATGAGTCTTTGTATACAGCGGTCACCGATAGAGATGATTATGAATTTTTACGTGTAAGTGACCATTTCCACTTTATCAATGTGCTCAATGCCAATTATAGATTGAACTTTGACAAGGGTGACCATTATATTGAACTTGACTACAACCTTAATTCCAGCAACAATGATTACCCCTTGGCCGATTTTGAGGATGGTATTTTGGTGAACGATCAGTCATTGACTGAAAATTTTGATTTGCAATCTTTGGCTTTGGACCACAACCTGCCCATAAGTGACAAACTATCCCTTGAAACCGGTTTTAGCAGAAATACCCAAAAGCTTGATAGTAAAAGATTGCAGGCACCTGAAACAATACCAGACCGTTTTACTTACGATGAAACCTTATGGGGTATTTACAGTTCTTTGAGAATGGCCTTGGGAAAATTTCAACTTCAGACTGGTTTACGCTGGGAGCAATTTAAGTCTGAATCCATCAATGCCGAAACAAACTTTGTCGTAAACCGGGATTATTCGAATATTTTTCCTTCAGTACACCTTTCGTATCCCCTCACAAATGGAAGTTTATCGATGGGGTATAATAAGCGTATTTCAAGACCTAATTTCCATCACATCAATGCCTTCCAGATAGTTAACCCGTTATATGTTTGGGAGTTCAACCCAAATATCACACCGGAATACAGTCATAATATTGAATTCAATTATCTAAAAAGGTTGGAAAATATGGGATGGGGATTGACCACATTTTACAGGAAAAGACAAAATGTAATTCTTTGGACAGAACAATCCACAACGGACCAACAGGTTTTTCGATATGAAAACTCGGGAGACTTTAATTCCTACGGTCTGGAGGCCTTTATTGATTATAAGTTCTTTCCTTTTTGGGACACAAGGGTTAGTTTAAACCATTATATTACCCATATTGATCAATCGGAATCGGTAACCTGGGACAGAACCTTTGCCACAAGATTTCAGTTAAAGAACACCATAAACTTGTCAAAAAAAATTAATTTGGATATTACCTATTTCCATAATCCGAAACAACAAAACCCCTTTAATTATATCCAACCCAGGAGCAGATTTGATATAGCGGCAAGAGTTAGGTTAATGCAAAATCGATTATCCTTAAATTTAAGGGCCATGGATATCTTCAATCAAAATATTTTGGAGCGCTATAGCAGGACATCCAATTTAATGCAAAAAACAACTTGGGATATCCAAATGCAGACCAGGAATTTTCTGATAAGTGCCAATTACAAGCTGTTTGAAAACAACCAGAAGAACAGAAACAGAAAGGCTAGAAACTATAATGAAGCTCCAATTGAGTAATATGTTACAAATGGGTAAAAGCAAAGAGCAAAGTGGCATATTGATCAGGCTGATCAAGAATGAACCTTTGGTTCATGCGCTGTTTTGGTCGATTTATTTCGTGTTTCCCATATTAAAATCATTAGGGCCAGGCAATTACCCTTTTAATGTGTATAGCCAATTGAACGACCTTTTCTTTGGCATGGCCGTATTTTATATTTCCTATTTGGTTTTCTTACCATCAAAGAGGGGCTCTTTACAAATGCTATTATTGGTTGGGTCATTTTGTTTATTGGCGTATGCAGATTTTAAGATTCATGATTGGTTGTTTCATGGAACACATGGGGAAGCATTCATCATATACATTTTTAGCTACGCTTCTACCTATGGCTTACTTTTCCTGTTTGCTTACTCCCTTTTTTCAGTCAAGGAAATTTATATAAAACAAAGAGCGTTGGAAGTAGCCAACAGAGAGAAAAAAATGGCCGAACTTAGGAGTTTAAAAGCACAGATCAACCCCCATTTCCTCTTTAATACGTTGAACGCCATTTATTCCAATGCATTGAAAAAGGATGATAGAACGCCGGATTTGATCATGAAATTGTCGGATAATTTTAGGTATATACTCCTGGCCGGGCGAGAGGATTATGTTCCGCTTAAAAATGAAATCGATCATATGAAAGACTATGTTTCATTGCAATCGGTACGGATGGCCGATAAGTTGGAAACGGTAATGACCTTTGATATAGAAGACAATGGCAAGGCAATTGCGCCGCTTTTGATGATGCCCTTTGTGGAGAACGCATTCAAATATTCCAGTTCTTTGCGAGGCAAGGGTCATAAAATCATTATAAAAGTTTCTTTGAAACAAGGACAATTCAATTTTTATTGTTCTAACCCATTTGGTGATATTAATACAGAAGGTATGGACCATCAATGGCAAAGTAGTGGGATTGGTATTTCGAATACCGAAAGAAGATTGGAATCAATGTACCCCAATCGGCACAAACTTATAATCCAAAACAATTTGGATAACTTCATTGTGGATTTAACCATAACATTATATGACAACTTGCTTGATCATAGAGGATGAAAAGGAAGCCCAAGACATGCTACTAGGGTATATTCAAAAAACGCCGTTTCTGGAATGCGTTGGTGTATTTGAAAGCGGTTTGGATGTTCCCCGAAATTTAATGCTTAAAACGCAGGTCTTGTTTCTGGATATTCAGCTTCCAGGATTTAATGGTCTATCATATTTAGGAACATTGAACAACCCTCCAAAAGTTATCATCACTACAGCTTTTCAAAATTACGCCGTTGAGGCATTTGATTATCAGGTCTCGGATTATCTGTTAAAACCTTTTCCCTATGACCGCTTTTTAAAAGCGGTAAACCGGACAATAAAAATTAAAAAGGAAGCTGATGGGAAACCTGTGAGAAGCCTTTTTATTTACTCGGATAAAATCTATCACAATGTCGATATTGATGACATTCTTTTTATCAAAGCAGAGGTGGATTATGTGAAAATCATTACTTCAAAGAAAAATTATTTAGTGCTTGACAGTTTGTCCAATTGGCAAACAAAATTGGAACCGTTCCATTTTTATCGTGTGCATAGATCTTTCATTGTCCCAATATCAAAAATTGAAAGAATCGAAGGGAATAGGATTGTCATAAATGATAATATTGTTCCTATTGGAGATACATATAAAGAATTATTGCTTTCAAGAATAATCAATAAAAAAAATTGACCATAGTTCCGGTCCAAACATCTCGATATTAACTTTTGGGATTTGTGAAGCTTACCAACAAAGTGGTATCTTTAAGGAAACTCCATACTCTTTATTTCACAATCCATGCACATTAAAAAATTCATCAATTGTTTTCTTCTTGTATTCCTATTATCAGTACCGCTGTTTGGTCAGAATCTGGCAGTGGTCAAAAAGATAAAACCGGCTTTTAAGGAATATTTTGGGCAACCAAGAGTATCCGTTTTTTTGCACATGAACAAGAGTGCATATATCAAAGGGGAGCATATTTGGTTCAAAGGATATCTGTACAATAGGTTAAAGGGCGCCCCCTTAAAGGAAACTGTAAACTTATATGTTGGTCTTTACGATAGCAATGGGAATCAATTGGCCAAACACCTTTTTATCTGTGAAGAAGGATATGCCGAAGGGCAAATAGAAATCGATCCTTCATGGGAACATGGTCTATATTACCTAAAGGCCACTACGAGTTGGATGCGTAATTTTGAGGAGGACGATTCTTTTGTTCAGCAATTTGCTGTATTGGGTGAAGAAATTACCACCATTGAAGAATCGGGGCAAAAGGGCTACGACATTCAGTTTTTACCCGAAGGAGGTCATTGGGTGAAAGACGTCCAGGGAGTTTTGGGAATTAAGGCTCTGGATGAAAAAGGAAAGTCCATACCCGGTCTAGAAGGTATAATCAGAAATCAAAAAGGTGAAGAGGTAACACGTTTTAGAACCAACAGATTTGGCTTGTCGAAGGTTATAATGGTTCCATCCCATGGCGAGCGATATTGGGCCTTTGTAAATCTGGAAAATAATAAAATCAAAAAAGTTCCTTTGCCTAAGGTCGACACATTGGGTCTTTCACTTTCCGTGAGAAGATTAAAAAATGAAAGGACAATGATCTTGATCGGTACCAATGCCGAAACAAAAAAACAAATTGGAAATAAACCGCACAGTATTCTAATCCATAGGGATGGACTATTGAAAAGTTTGGATGTAGTCTTCGAAAAAGAGAAGCTTTACGTGTCCCATATACTAGAAAAGAGTGAGTTTCACAGTGGAATGAACATTATAACCTTAGTCAATGCTACTGGGGACCCTATTGCGGAACGCCTTTATTTTAATGAAAGTGCAAAAGATGTGCTGAAATTGACCGAGTCTATTGAAAAAGAGGAAAAAGACTCGTTGACAATTTCAATCTCGGGTTTTGGAGGTGAAAAACCACCCTCTCTAAGTGTTTCTGTTTTGCCTAAAGAAACCAAGGCATATAGACATAATACCAATATTCAAAGCTCATTTTTGCTAAAGCCTTACATACGTGGTTTTGTGGAAAACTCCCCTTACTATTTTGACCCTTCCAATCCATCACGACTAGCGGATTTGGATATTTTGTTGCTGACACAGGGCTGGTCAAAGTTCAGTTGGGAAAACATTTTCAATAAACCTCCACAAGAAAAGTATGATTTTAGGACGGGTGTGGATGTATTCGGACGGATTAATTCGAAAGTCCCGAAAAATACCGATTTGTTGTGTTATGCCGGTAAAAACAGTAATCCAACTATTATCTATGTAAATGAAGAGTCCACTAATTTCAGAATCAACAATTATTATTTTGAGAAAGGCGAAAAATTAAAGCTTACCCTCTTGAACAAAAGGGGAAATTTAACCCAGCCGAACCTTTTTTTACGAATAAACACTGGAGAAACGACTGACAAGGTCTATAATCTTGAACCATTTAATATTGTTGAGGAATTGGCCAATTTAGGTGGGGTCGAAAAAAACGATCTAGAGGATTTTGTGTTTCCTGAAAATGTCATAAATCTGGATGAAGTAGTGGTAAGGGATAAAGTAAAAGCAACAACCAGTAGGTCGGCATTTGTATTTGATTATAAACTAAAAAAGGTCACAGCTGAAACGGAAAGACTTTATCCGAGATTGCTGGATTTGATACGATCCAGCGGATTTAATATATGGGAAGCCCCGAATACAGGTTATGACAGAATCAGAATAACATCGAAAAGGCCATCGGCAATGTCATTGACACCGCCATCACCTATTTTATACGTTGATGACGTTCGTTATTCGGATTTTAATATTCTAATGGATTTTTCAACCAAAAGGATTGAACGATATTACATAAATCGTTCTGGGGATGGTGAAGCTGGTGGAGCTGGTGGCGTAATAAGGGTTTATACCAGGAAAGAAGGAGAGGTGGGAGCTGCAAGCCCGAATACGGATAAACCCGATGATAAGTTTTTTACACATATTGTCAAAAATGGTTTTACGCCCAAAAAAAGCTACTACACGCCAAAGTATAAAAGTATGATGAATGAATCTTTCCAACATTTTGGCACTATACATTGGTTGCCCACGCTTTCAATAAACGAAAATGGTGTAGGGAAATTCAAGATTTGGGATACGGGCATTAAAGAAATATTCTTGTTTATTGAGGGTATTTCAGAAGACGGAAGAATGTATTCCACGAAAAAGATTGTTCAGGTATCAACCAACCAATAAAAGTGAACAAGTCTTTGATGCTTTAGGTAAAAGATTCATTATAAAATCATCATAAATTAGGCTTTTTCACCCTCTCTTTCGAATGTACAATTAGGTTTTTCAATCAGTATCTCTTAACAAGGTGCTCCTAAATGTGTAGTTTATGATTTACATGAGATGCTTTCTCATAATGGTTCTTCTTTTGTTGATTCTTTCGAATTATTGCCGCTAAACTCTTGACGTAAATAACAAAAAGTGTTTTCCATGTTAGGTCTTGCTCAAAATCAATACTAAGGGTATAGGGTAAAAAATTATACCCAATAAAAGACCAAGAATGAAAAAGCAGCAAAAAATTGTCACTTCTGACATTGCCTTCACCTCCACAATCAAAGCGCTTCAAGAGCACTATGGGTCAAGAAAGGCATATGCTCGGATGGAAAGCAAAAGAGGATGGGCAAACGAGCTTTCACCCCCTATAATCGATTTTGTGGAAAAACGGGATTCCTTCTATATGGGAACCTCAAATCAAGAGGGACAGCCCTACATCCAACATCGAGGGGGTGCACCTGGTTTTTTAAAGGTCATGGACCCTAAAACCTTGGCCTTTGCGGATTTTTCCGGCAACCAACAATACATAAGTGTGGGTAACCTTTCCGAAAATTCGAGGGCATTTATGTTCTTGATGGACTATCCCTCAAGGACCCGAGTAAAAATATGGGGCGAGGCCCATGTGGAATTTAAGGATACAGCCTTGATGGAATCATTGGCAGTGGGCGGCTACTCAGCCAATGTTGAGCGTGCCATCATATTCAAAATCAAGGCAGTTGATGTAAACTGCCCGCAGCATATCGTCCAGCGTTACACCTTGGAGGAGTTAGACCAAATAGTAATGCCCCTAAAAGAACGTATAAATGAATTGGAAAACGAATTAAATAAATTAAAATGAAAAGAATAGCAATCAACGGGATGGGACGAATTGGTCGGGCATCCCTTAAAGTGATCCTTGAAACCGAAGAATTGTCCATTGTGGCCATCAACGATATTTTACCTTTAGAAAATTTAGCATACCTCCTCAGGTATGATAGCACCTATGGACCATACCATGGCAATGTCTCGGTCTCCGGGGACAATTTATTGGTGGACGGTATAGAGATTCCCTATTTTCAGCAAAGGAATCCTGAGGACCTTCCATGGAAAGACCTTGGTGTTGACGTTGTTATCGAAAGTACCGGGATTTTTACCCAAAGTGAAGATGCTGCCAAGCATTTGAATGCAGGGGCGAAGACCGTTGTAATTTCTGCCCCGACCAAAAGTCAAGACGTTCCAACCGTGGTTCATGGTGTAAGTTCTTCGTTAGGTAAAACCTCGATTTTCTCCTGTGCCAGTTGTACCACAAATAACATTAGCCCCATTGTTGAAATCCTCAGTCGTAGGGTTGGAATCCATAAAGCAATTATGACCACCGTTCATGCCTATACGGCATCTCAAAGTTTAATGGATGCAGCTTCTCCAAAAAACTACCGAATGGGAAGAGCCGCGGCAGACAACTTAGTTCCCACCAGTACAGGGGCGGCAATTGCCACGACCAAGGCATTACCGGAATTTGTGGATAAATTCGATGGCGTTGCCATACGTGTTCCTGCGAAAGTAGGTTCCATATCGGATATGACCTTTGTCACAAAGCGGAAAGTAACTCCGGAGGAAATCAACGAAATCTTGGAAGAGGAAGCAAATACGGAACGATATAGCGACGTACTTTCCACTACTCGTGAACCTTTGGTTTCCTCCGATATCATTGGAAGTCCCTATGCATCCATTGCAGATTTGAACATGACCAGGGTTGTCGATGGCGACCTATTAAAAGTAATGGCCTGGTACGATAATGAATGGGGGTTCACCCATCAAATGATTCGTCTTATCCGAGATTTATAGTGTAAAGACGTCATAGTATTATCCATGAAGTAAACATATTAACAATTTAGACAAAGTAAGATGAAAGTATTTGAAGCAACAACATTGGCGGGACTTGAATTGAAAAACAGAATCGTAATGGCCCCCATGACAAGGAGCAGGGCCATTGACAACATTCCAAACAACCTGATGAAGGAATATTATTCACAACGCTCGGGAGCAGGTCTCATTTTGTCCGAAGCTACTGCCGTATCGCCCAATGGTACTGGATACCCCAGAATTCCAGGGGCCTATACGGATGAGCAGATTAAAGGATGGAAAAATGTAGCTGATGGGATACACGACAAGGGCGGTAAATTTTTCGTTCAGCTTTTCCATACAGGCCGAGTTTCGGCATTATTGAATCTTCCCAAGGGTGCTGAGACCATAGCTCCATCGGTCGTGCCCTTGAGGGAAATGGAGATGTATACGGATGAAGAGGGAATGCAGCCTCATGATATCCCTAGGGAAATGACCACCGATGACATCAAACAAGTACAACAGGAGTATGTTACGGCCTCCATTAAACTGATAGAAGCTGGAATCGATGGGATTGAGGTGCACGGTGCCAATGGCTATCTATTGGAACAATTTTTGGATCCAAAAACAAATCTAAGAAGTGATCAATATGGTGGTGACTATAAAAACAGGGCCCGATTTGTTGTGGAAACTACACAAAAAGTGGTCCAGGCCATAGGTTCGGACAAAGTGGGCATACGTTTCTCCCCTTACGGCGTAGTCAATGGTATGTCCGGTGATTACAAGGATATCGTCCAGCTATATACTTATTTGGCCCAAGAGTTGTCCAAACTTAACATCGCCTATATTCATATAGCCGATCAACGCACCGCCATGGCAGCTCCAGAATTCGCCACACAAATTTGGAAAACCATAGGTGAAAATTTTAATGGTCTGATGTTAGGGGGAGGTGATGTAAACACTGCAGAAAAAGCGGAAGAACTTTTGAATGACGGGTATGATCTGGTTTATATTGGAAGGCCGTTTATTGCCAATCCAAACTTGATCGAAAAATTAAAGAATAAAGAAGAACTTGCTCAGTTGGATCCAAATTTACTTTATTCCCCTGGTCCAAAAGGATATACCGACTGGGAATTTTAATAGGCAAGAGAGCATTTCTGTACCTCCCAAAAGTGTCGAGAGATATAAGTATAGATTCCAACGAACCATAAATTATTAATAACATCTGAGGACAAACCTGTGAAACCCAGTTGGGCTCCACAGGTTTTCCATTTACAAAAAACACAAATATCATGGCATTAGCACAATCCAACATGATGGAATTAGGGACCAAAGCTCCCGATTTCACACTCTTTGATACTATATCACAAAAATCATTGTCCCTATCACAACTGAAGTCAAACGTAGCAACTGTGGTTGTTTTTATATGCAACCACTGTCCTTTTGTTCACCATATCAACCATAAATTAGTGGAAGTAGCCCATGAGTATCAGGCCCAGGGCATCCAGTTTATTGCCATTAGTAGCAACGATGTGGAGTACTTTCCAGAAGATGGGCCAGAACTAATGACTCGTGTCGCCAAGAGCTTGAGCTATTCGTTTCCTTATCTATACGATGAAACCCAAACAGTAGCGAAGGACTATAAAGCAGAATGCACCCCTGATTTCTTTGTATTTGATAAAGATTTGAAACTGGCCTATAGAGGTCGTTTTGATGAATCGAGGCCAAATATGGGAGTTGCTTCCGGAAGAGAACTAACCAATGCATTGGATGCACTGTTGGACAACAAAGAGGTTGCCAAGGTTCAATATCCAAGTGTTGGATGCAGTATTAAATGGAAGTAAATACAAGGTTTCTTGATTTATACGGTCTGGGTCGACTAGTAAATACTTTAAAGGGTTTATCTTATGTAGGTAGGTGTTGGTATTCCCCAATCTGAAGTTCTTGCAAGGTCAAAACAAGGCTATTGGTCTATTTGGCTTATAATGAAAACTAGGAATCATACATAAAAACCGCTATAGCCGACCTGTGGTAGAGGAGTATGGAATGTCGGTATAGCGGTTTTCTTAGTAAATCAAACTAAAATGAGAATCATTAAGGGGTGAAGGTCTTAAACTTTTTCATAGTTTGCCAGTTCTTGTTGGCCTGGGCAATATGCTTACTCTTGCCCTCTTTTTCCCATACTTTAACAAAATCACCCTCGGGGTTTACCGTAAACAGATAAAGTTTTCCATCAACAATCCGAAAACTTTCGGGATTCGGACGATATTTACCTCCTAGGGAAACAGCGAAGGCACACCACCCACCATATTGGGGTTGGTACTTCTTGGGATTGTTTTGGAACAGTTTCAACTGTTTTTGATTTACAAAATAATAGGTCAACCCATCATAACTTGCTTTATAAGCCTTTTTACCCGGTTCAGCTTTTCCTTTATCAACATAGGACACGGCACTATACCCCTCCAGGGCAATCATACTATCGTCCGTACTGTAACTATGTAATTGCGCCAACATTGTGCCCATTCCAAATAATAGGACACAGATGGAACCTATTAGACACTTCCGAGCTTTGATTGAAATCGTTGTTTTCATAATAAATAGTTTTAAAGTTTTTTATTTTTCGTTCAAATTAAGAACTCTGTAAGGGGCAAACTGTGGTAAGCTTGTGGTGCTATCTGAAAATTGCTCTTAACTAAAAGTCAAATTGCAGATAAGGGAATTCTGTTTGACATTTTCCTGAGCTTATAAATTGCGTTCGTGTTCTTTAATTGGATAATCATTGATACTAGCATATCTTTTTTGCATAAGTCCGTGTTTGTTAAACTCCCAATTCTCGTTTCCATAGGCTCTATACCACTGCCCCGATCTATTGCGATACTCATACTCGAACCTAACGGCAATCCTGTTATCGGTATGGGCCCAATATTCTTTCTTGAGTTTATAATCCAGTTCGTTTTCCCATTTGTTTTTGAGGAATTTTTGGATTTCCTCGCGTCCATTGATAAAAGTGGAACGATTGCGCCATTCACTATTCAAGGAATATGCCATGGAAATTTTTTGTGGATCCTGGCTGTTCCAAGCATCCTCGGCAAGTTGTATTTTCTCTTTTGCGGTCTCCAGGGTAAAAGGAGGCAACGGTATTTTCTTTTCAGTCATCATATTAAGATTTATGTTCCTTTTGTTTGGGATACCTGTATTTATGGTATAAGGTTAAGCACGCTATACCAAAGCGGCAGAGAACCAGTTGTAGATTGAACCAAAAGTTTTGCATCATACATCATTGTTTAATTCAACCAATGATCATTCAAATAGTGTTTCATCTTTTTACGTGCTCGGCTCAATGCTACCCAGGTATTCACTTCGTTAATTTCCAGCGTGTCACAGATAGCTTCGGTACTATATCCCTTAATTTTTAGGCGCAACACCTGCTTTTCTCTAAGACCCAAAAGTTCAAGACCAGAGTTAAATACCTTGGATAGGTCATCAGCATTCTGGAATTCTGTTATTTCGGCATTATCAGGCTTGTTGTTTAGGTTTTCCCAATCATGCCAAGTTGGATAATCGGAGACGCGCAGTGCATTGTGCATCACCTTGCCTTGACGAGAATAGGCCTTGCGATAATAATCCATAATTTTATGGTTCAAAATCGAGGTAAGCCAAGAACGTTCAGTGGAATCACCCCGGAATCGAGGTGCCGAACGCAAAGCGGCCAAATAGGTCTCTTGTAAGATATCTTCCACTACATCTTCTGGAAGTTTTTTCATGGCCATTGCAAAAAGATAGCTCTTGTAACGAACGGACCATAATTCGGGATGGAGTTGTACTTTATTTTTAATTGTAGTTTTCATAGTATCAGTTATTGGTTTAATTACGATTTTTTGATATGTGTATTAGAATTTATCGACCATTGATCGATTCAATTTCTGAGGCAATCAACTTTTGGTACTCAGGTCGTTTTTTTAGAAACTTTATTATCTGCGGGTTAGCTGGGATTATTTTAAACTCCCCTCGAATGGAATATTCCATCACTCGCTCTATCAGCGCATTTCCAACCTCTATCCGGTTTAGGTATTTGCTTATCTCCAAACGCTTTAGGTTTATACAATGGTCTTTAACTATATCGTACTCCAGGGAGGCCAACTGACCGTTTATATGGAATTGAAAATAGTTCTTGCCCTCATTGCTTTTAAAGACCAATGGCAATCGATTTATATTGGTATTGTAAAACATAATATTGTTGGTATTTAACTCGTGGTAGAAAATCTAAGATTGGTATTCACCTTAAAATCAATTGGTTTAAGGATAGGAGATATGAGATATACCTCCTATCCATTTCAACTAAACAAACACTAACCAGAACTTATCTTAAAGTTTATATGTCCTTTTTAATTCCAATGGCAGCCCACTATTCTTCTGCAAGAATCTTTCGCGATTCCAGCACTTCTTCCAATTGGCTTGTAGTGTAGACCACACTTGCCATCATTACATAATTTGTTTGCGCTGCCTGATCCCCGTCAAGATTGGGTAGTTTGGCCGAAGCCGTTGCATCTCCTATTACGGCAATCTCAAAACCACATTCCAACAGCTCCCTCATATGTGACTCTACGCATAGATTACCGGACATTCCACCGAGGATAACTTTATCAATTTTTTGTTTCCTAAGCTGGAGTACTAAATCATTGTTCTCCGGACCAAACACCTTATGTGGGCCACAAATGGTTACTTTTTCCTCATCCATGATATATGGCTTATAAGCGGGTAGCCAATCGGCACCGGACCCCTCAAAACCATCAACATTCAGTTGATCACCTCTATCGAACATATTTATATTGTGCATTAATCTCTCCAAGGTTCCTTCAAACTGCCATCCGTGATCATGTTTGTAATAGTAGTGAGGTGAAACAAAGACATGAATACCATTCTCAGCCCCAAGACGAAATAGCGATTCTATGTTGTCCACAGTATTATTTTCCATGACACTTTGCCCCACTGCTCCCCAAGCCACTCCTTCTGGACTCAAAAAATCATTTTGGGGGTCTACGATTACAATTGCTGTGTGTCGATCTATTTCAAAACCGGATATGGGGAGTTGCGCCTCTTTTTTACCTTGATTCGCTTTTTCAGTAGAATTCATAGTTTCCATGTTGCTTTTGTTTAAATGTTGATTTACTGCGTAATAACATTGTAAAACTCACAATAAGCATGGACTCATTTTATCTGAAATTTGCTAAAATGTTTTCATTTTGCGGTTTTTTGCCATGACCAAATAGAAAGATTGCAGATTATCCTTAAATCAATTTGGTCAACTGAAAACAATTCTTGGGTGGCACATGGAACTTGGTAGGGTTTATTTCGAGAGATTTGTTCAGATAACCCAGATAAATGTGATGGAAAAGATACTGATGTCGAGAATAGGAGGATATACTAAATAGGAATACCGTTTAAATTGTTGAATACTGATTAATTGTTTGGGATTTTATTATTGACCAGTGTATCCAAGAATAATTACAAAAATCGATTGATTCCTTCTATTTTTTCTTGGTTGGGTCACTTGAAAATTGAAGATATGGCGCACCTTGTATTTTGCGGTCTGGGAAACGAGCTTGGATTTGATCTTGTGGCATCTTTGGGTCTACAATAATATCATCTTTTGGTTTCCAGTTTGCAGGTGTGAGTACTTGATGGTTCGCATGCATTTGAAGTGCATCTATTGCCCTTAATATTTCATCAAAATTACGTCCTATGGACATGGGATAGGTAAGATGCAGTTGTATGTATTTATTAGGATCGATTATGAATACTGAACGAACCGTTTTTTTGTCAGAAGCCCCTTTTTGAATCATGCCATATTGCTGCGCGATCAATCCTTTTTCGTCTGCGATAATCGGGAAGCGTACGGTCACATTCATGGATTTTTCAATATCCGATTTCCAATCCATATGGGAATCCAAACTATCTATGCTCAGGGCAATGGCTTTCATGTTACGCTTTACAAATTCCTTTTCCAATTGCGCAACCATGCCCAGTTCTGTAGTGCAAACAGGGGTGTAATCCTCCGGGTGGGAAAAAAGTAATCCCCATGCGTCTCCGAGCCATTCATGAAATCCGATTTCACCCTCCGTTGTAACGGCCTCAAAATCGGGAGCCAAACTTCCAATCCCTAAAATCATTTACAAACACTTGATTATGAAGGCAAAATAGAAATAATTCTTCAAATTACTCTATATTTAAAGGGTTAATTCTAACATTGCCCATCATGACCCGCCAGATCCGTTCGATAATTGTGGATGACGAACAGAGACATCACGATATTCTTGGAAAAATGCTTGAAACATTTTGCCCCAATATTGAGCTTGTCGGGGATGCTTTTTCCGTGGATGAAGCCGTTGCCTTGATCCAATCAGAACAACCAGAATTGGTTTTTTTGGATATTGAAATGCCCGAGGGTAATGGGTTTACACTATTTGACCATTTTGAGGAACCTACTTTTGAAGTGATTTTTACTACAGCACATGACCTTTATGCAATCAATGCCATTAAATATGCTGCTTTGGATTATCTATTAAAACCCATCAATATTCAAGAACTTAAAAATGCCGTAGCACGTGCGGGAAAAATATTGGAGAAGTTGGCACCGTCAAGAGAAGAAGAATATCAGGTTTTACGAGAGAACACCAAATTACAAGATCGAAATTATACCAAAATTGCGTTGAGGTCTTCTGAAGGAATCGATTTTGTGGAGGCCAATCGTCTGCTTCGCGTGGAGGCCAATCATGTGTATTCTAACTTTTATCTTGATAACGGCAAAATGATTATGGTATCAAAACCTTTGGGCGACTTTGAACCCTTATTGGAATCGTTTAATTTTTTCCGGGTACACAAATCACACATGGTGAACCTTAATCATGTTGAAAAATATGTCAAGGGCAAAGGCGGATATCTAGTACTTAAGGACGGGTCGCATGTGGATGTATCTGTCAGAAAAAAAGAAGCGCTATTAAAAAAATTAGTGTAAATCGTTGGGAAAACAAAGTG
Organism: Allomuricauda sp.; assembly: GCA_040285615.1. Lineage (GTDB taxonomy): Bacteria > Bacteroidota > Bacteroidia > Flavobacteriales > Flavobacteriaceae > Flagellimonas. The sequence goes on along the minus strand of JAVJRL010000008.1, from coordinate 82,647 downwards.
TTACCTGTGTGCCAGAAGGTTCATTTTCTTCCTCCAAATCCTCAACTGTAACACTGAACACATCCACGCCGAACTCCATGTTCAATAACTCAAGTCGTGCTTCAATATTTGACATGGCAATAGAATGGTGGTGGCTCTCAGAAATAGCCGATGCAAGTGCCCTTCCAATACCATTGTCTTTTATGGAGCAATAAATGGATTTCTCTGTTTCCCATACCTTTAATACAAGCCGGCCCGATCTAGTAGACTTTCGAAGCCCATGAATAATGGCGTTTTCCAGATATGGCTGCATGAGCATGGGCGGAATCATTATATTTTCGGGGGTATCTATATTAGTGCGAATTTCATACTCGAACACATTGTTAAAACGTGTTCTTTCAAGTTTTAAATAGGTATCCAAAAACTGGAGTTCTTTGGATAGCGTAATATGGGGAAGCATTGAATTCTCTAAATTCTGTCTCATGAGGCCAGCAAACTCAGAAAGGTAATTCAGTACTTTTTCTGTTTCGTTTGCCAAAACAAATTCCTGGATGGATGAAAGGGAATTGAAAATAAAATGAGGGTTCATTTGTGAAGACAACATTTTCATCCTTGCCCTAAGGGCTTGTTGCTTTTGCTGATGTATTTCATTTTGGTGAAATCGAGAAGCAGATATCACAGATTGAACCCTGGCCTTTAAGATTTCATGATGTATTGGCTTTTTTATATAATCGCTTGCACCAAGATCAAAACATTTGGCCAATGTTTCATCCTCTTCCTCCGCACTGATTATGATTACAGGAAGTGCTTTAAAGTTAGGGTCGGATTTTATCTGTTTGAGCAATTCAAAGCCACTTATTCCGGGAAGGTTGATGTCCAATAGGACCAAATCAAATTTTTCGCTCGACAATCGTTGAAAGAGAAATTGACCTTTTGGAATAAATGAAATATGATAACCGACCTCGGCCAAAACATGGTTAACCAGTTCCAGAACCTGTCGATTGTCATCTACGACAAGTATAGAAGTGTCTTTATACATTCAGTGTATCCGTTAGAAATTCTTGTAAAGCCACTTCATCCCCTGTATAAATGGCATCCTCCAATTTATTTAAAGCAGCAGAAGGTAAAATTTCACTAAGTGTCGCTGCAACCTCCGCCAATTTCTCCGTTTCAAAAATTGGTAGTTTTTGAATGGTCTCAAGGGCACGTGCTCTTTGATTTAATTGTTGATCATTAAGAGTGTTTTCTGTTTTTACCATTTGTACGGATGTGTCTGGCAGGAACTGTTTCAATAGCCCAACTAGCTTGGGCACTTGGACCGGCTTGGTGAGGTATGCCGAAAATCCAGCTTTTATTGCAGCTTCTTGGTGCTCCTTGAAGGCATCTGCCGATAACCCTATAACCGGTACTTCTAGATTAAACTTTCGAATCAATTTAAGTGTTTCGAAGCCGTCTATCTCTGGCATATGAATATCCATAAAAATGATGTCGGGGTTGTAACGCTTTGCTAATGAAACACCTTCCCTACCATTACCTGCCAATAGAATTTCGGCGCCCAATTCTGAAAACAAGGCCCTAATCATTTCTTGGTTCATCGGGTGGTCTTCAACCACCAAGATTTTACTGTGCTTTGGTATTCGATAGTTGGCCAACATAGCTTCTGGATTGTCCGATTGCAAAGGAGCTGCCGATTCGTAGGGTATTTGTATGGTAAAACGTGTTCCTTTACCCTCCTCACTTTCAATTGTTAGCTTTCCTTTTAAGATATCCACTAAACTTTTAGTAATTGCCAATCCAAGACCAGTTCCTCCATATTTTCTGTCCATTCCCGCATCGGACTGAGTAAAAGGTTCAAAAATTCGTTCAAGATCGGCAGACGGGATACCGATTCCCTCATCCGAAATTTTAAAAACCAAATAGCCCTCGTTTTCGCACAGATCTAAATGAACACTATGTGATTCGGGCGTAAATTTCACGGCATTTCCAACAATGTTCATTAGAATTTGTTTGATTTTTCCACGGTCTGAACGCACATATCGTGGTGTACCTGGGGACAGGCCATATATTAACTTAACTTCTTTGGCCTTTGCAAGGCTATTCTGAATCCTATATACTGAAAAGAATAATTGTCTTAAATCCATATCTTCGACCACAAGTGCCGTTTTTCCGGCTTCTATCTTGGACAAGTCCAAAATATCCCTGATAATTTCAGAAAGGGATTCTGCACTTTGATAGATGTTGTTCAAATATCTACGGAAGGAATTTGTAAGATTAAGAGCTTTACTTTGGTTGGTAAGAATCTGTGAAAAACCAACTATCGCATTTAGAGGGGTGCGAATCTCATGGCTCATGTTTGCCAAAAATTGGGATTTTGCCTTGTTGGCATTATCTGCATCATTTTTGGCAAAGATCAAATCTCTTTCCGCCTCTTTTCGCATTTCAATTTCATGTCGCAGGTGTTGTGTTCGGTCTTTGATCTTTTCTTCAAGTGCCTGATTAAGTTTTGCAAGCTCTTTCTGGGAGGTTGCCAGCTCATTGTTCAAGGTAATCGCCTGTTCGTATAGTGTGGAATTTGTAATGGAAATGGCTGCCTGCGATGCTATAATACGAAAGACCTCCAATCCCCCTTCGGTAAACATACCGGTCATTTGGCTGTTCGCGACATACAGGACCCCAACAAGGCCCCCTTGTTTGACCAGGGGCATCAGTAGCAAGGACCCCGAAGTTTCTGAGGGCGAATTTTCCAGATTGGCGCAATATTCTGTTAAATTATCGATGCATAATTCCTTTTTACTTGCAGCCACATGTTCAATAAGGCTTACAGGCAATATGGAGCATTCATTCAACTTACGCTCCGTAAATTGCTCTTTAGAGGGATTGGTCAGGTCAATTAATGCCGTCACATTCAATTCCGAATCATTCAATAAAATAAGTGCCCCTTTATCAGCTCCAGCATTTTCCATTACAATCTGTAACAAGTTTTCAACGAGACGATCGCGATTAACTTCGGCGGATATGGTTTGTGTTGCTTTTATAAGGCTTTGGAAGTCAAAACCTTTAACCTTGTTGGTATAACTTGCAGAGGCATCTTCAAATTTCACGTTCGAAACTTTGCCATTGCTATTCACTCCCCATGATGCATAAGTTTTACTAGCTTCATGTTCAAGTGCCTGTTTTAAAAATCCAAAACTTTCTTTGGGCAAAGTTTTTTGTATTACATCAGCAACCATAGCTCTAACGGCAACTGGCTTCCCTTTTTCTGTCCATCCAAGCACCTTTTCAACTTTATCCGCAACATTTTCAAAATTTTGTGCTTTGCAAGCAAGTAACAATTCTACCATCTCATATTCCGCTTTGAAATTTTGAGGTGCAATTTCTGTCCAATCTTTAATTTGTTCCTGTCTGGCCATCACGCGTTCGAAAACCTCATCTTGAGGACCCTCCTGAACCATAAGGTCACAAACGGACTTTATAATCTGGAACCTAAAATATTGTGGTTCCGAATTGGAATATTGCAGGTCATGTTGATGTTGTCCGAAGTATTTCAATACCTTAGCGTATTTCCCTTGGATACAATAGACCCATCCAATTAGTATATGATAGCTTGCTTTCGAAGCCTTACAATTGCTTTCCTCCAATAGATGCAAGGCCTCTTGATCAATTAGGTCAATTTCTACGGTATTCTCACCTGCTAGCCTGTGCACAATGGATTTCAGCAAATTCACTTGTGCTTCTAAAACGCTATTGTTATGGACTTGGCCGGGCTCCAGGGTTTGAATACAAAATCGAAGAAGCCCAGACAATTCTTTCCCTGAAATCAGTTGATTCCGGATCTTTGCATATAATAAATTACCGGCACCCATGGCGTCACCTCTCTCAATGCAATAGGCAATGCCTTGATCTAGTTGGCTTTCCAATGCTTTGTAGCTATCCTTTAAGGGACCCATCGAAATATGGTAAACTGATAAGGTCTTGGAGTAATATTTATCCGATTCACTGGAATCCAATAACTCAAGTCCCAAAGAAGCCAATTCACCTCCCGTTTTGAAGGCATTAAACTTATTGCAGAGAAGGGAAGCCAAATGAACCAGTACAAAAGGAGATGAATCCGTAAACCCGTTTTGAAACATTAACCGTCCCAATTTGAGGAGAATGTGCGCATGTAGATTTTCATCTGTGCGATGGGCAGAGGTGCACATATTTACCATGATATCCACCGTATAACGATCTAATTCCGATAGCGTACTCTTTTTTCTGTTTACTTTTTTCAGGTTGTTAGGCAGGGATGAACAGAATTTCTCATATTTCTGTTGGATTTGCTCCACTTTGCCTGAAAATTTTAAAGGAACTCCTAAATTTTCTAGGGCCACCTTCCCTTCATCGGTATTTTCTTCAAAAAGCGAATATGCCTCAAAGAACTTCATGTTCAGAAGGTATACTTCACAACGTTCCTTTATATTGGTGGTATACGTTAATGCCTTTTTAGCAAATGACTTACCTTCATTTACATTCCTTAAAAGGTAAGATGCCTTGGCCAAATCAAATAAAACTTCGTATTTATAGGCTTCCGTTTTAAACTTATCCTGTAATTCAAGAGCGAAAGTTAAGTACTGAAGGGCAATGGATGGGGAGTTTGAATTGTTGGCCAGTCGCCCTGCTTGCAAGGTATGGAAAAGAGCTTGATCGACCATTTCCTCATCGATGAGTTCGCGGGAATCAATCAAGTGTTCAACAAGTTGATTGAACTCTATAGAACCATGCATGTTACCGCTTTTCAACCGAAACTGTGCTATCTTATAACGTATAGCCTCAGGGGAAACTTCAAAGCCAGGAATGTTAAGCTTTAAAGCCGCTTGTTTGATCTGGTTATGATTGAACACATAGGAAGCATCGGTTGAATCCAGTTTTGATATTTGGCCCGCTTCGCTCAATAGCTCCAAAAGAAGTGTTACAATTTTATCGGGATAGTCACAAACAAAGGCCAACAATGGTATGTTGAAATTGCCATTATCATAAGCTGCTACTTTAAGTAGCACTTGCGCTTGATAGGACTGCAACAATAATTTTTTTTCATATATGGCCAGTACATTATCCGCCACTTCTTGTCTTTTTACCTGCTCAAGGCTAAATTGCCATTTATGGGCATGACTATCATAGGAAAGTACCTTATCTTCATGCATCGCATGAAGAAAATGTTTTATGTAGTAAGGATTTCCATTGGTTTTTTTGTGGACCAGACTGGCTAGATTACAAACTTTATTTTTTTCTTCGGACAGGGCATCCGACACCATTTGTACGGTAGCGCCTTCACTCAAGGGTTTAAGGTGAATGACCGGAGCATACTTTTTCCCTTTCGATAGGGACCGTTGGAACTGGCGTAAGGGATGTTCTTCCGACATGCCATCCGGATTATAGGACAAAACGAACATCACCCGGGATATAGACGAATGGACCAAATGTTCGATCACTTTAAGGGAAGAAATATCGCACCATTGTGCATCGTCGATGAACAGCACTCTTTTCAGTCCAATACTGTCCAGGGTGCGGCAGTATCTGGCAAAAAGGTTTACAAAGCGATCGCCGGTTTCTAAAGGATCCAAAGTTTCTGGTTCGGGAAGGTTTCCCGTGATATCCTTTAAGTCGGGGACTACCTTAAAAAGTGCCGAGAAATCGGCCCCCAATCCTGATACGAAAATATCCCTGATTTCGGCATGGCTTTTACCCGATTTTAGCAAAATCCGTTGAGCTATATTTTTAAAGCCTTCTTGGAAGGCTCTATACGGTGTTGGTTGTGATTTATCAAATGCCCCCATGGAAAAGAGGACATCCGGCTCAGAAATAGCGGACTCGAAGGCCTTTCCCAAGGAGGTTTTTCCTATACCTCCTGTACCTTCCAGGAACGAGACTATAAAATCCCCTTTACGTACCCCATGATAAATATCCATCAATTTTTGAAGGGCTTCCTCCCTTTCAAGTAAAGTGTCGGACATATTGATCACACCAGGGGTATAGTCTATACTCTTTACGGGGAAACCACTAAATTCACCCATGTGGGATTGGGATTTCAACTCTAACAGATCTTTCAAGATACCATGAATGGATTGGTATCTTTTTTCTGGCTTCTTCTCCAGAAGGCCATTGATTATTTGATAGATGCCTGTATGTTTCCATTGAGTATTCATGGAAACTTCATTATAGGGTTCCGTTAAATGTTTATGGAGTACTTCCTGTTTATCGGTTGCCTTAATAAAGTGCTCTCCTGTGAGCCAATAATGTAATAATGCCCCCAGACCATAAATATCGGCACGTTGATCGGGCTTTTGATTACTTCGCTTGCTAAATTCTGGAGCAACGAAATAAAAATCGCCGTCTTGATAATGAGCCAAGTCCCTTTTGGCATACTCCTTTTGAAATAATCCAAGCCCCATGATAATTAGGCCTCCTTGATCATCCACCATAAAACGATCACTTTGCAACACACCAAAACAATGACCAGCTTCATGTACTCCCAAAATAGCTTTGGTCAATACAATGGCACGGTTCAGAAAATCAACAAATTCGGTATCGGTTTTTGGGGTTACTGGAAAACTTTTGCTTGGAATAGGTATTCGGTAAACAACCTCTTTATTGTTTAAGGACTGTATTTCCTTAATGGAAGCATTTTTTAAAAATGTTGTCTTGGATAACCTCCTCAACAATGCGGTCTGTACTTCAGTGGAGATACTCTCTTCAATGAGGCACATGTTTGGCTGCAAATTCAACCTAAAGTCTACATCTTTAATTCTTATCCGATCCATTGGGTGCGTATTGGACTACAATTTACTCATTTCTATGTGATTAACTGAAACGATAAGAAGCCGAACCGTCACGTTTAGAAGAATATTCCGTTTGTAACAATTAATAAAAGGCATATATATCCATTAAAATGGCCAAAACGGGCGCACTCGTAAGAAAACTGTACCCATTAAGAAACTCTAACTGGGAATGAGAAAAGTCCGTCATTACTTTTGGCTTGTAACTGATGGACGATCCTGCAGGTCTTTAAATCATCAACATAGAACCTAGTGATTTTAATGGGAGGTTTATCCAAGCATGTTTAACATCACTTTGAAAAAATCCCTATTAACTAACCCTTTAAAAGAAAAGTCATGAGATATATAAACCAGATTAACGAATCTCATTTAGATAGAGAACAGGTTAAAGAAGCCGGACGGAAATCTCAAATCATCCTATTTCTAATAAGAGATAAGGATAGTTTAATGGAAAAAACAACATCAGAAGATAAGTATGAATTTATTTATTCCCTTAACCCGACTCCTGACTTCAACCCTTCAACACCTTTGATAATAGGTATGTACAATGGGGCTTTTGGTACAATGGATTTGAATATGCAAACTAATGGGTTCGTTCAAAAATCCATACTCGAAACACCACTTAGCAATCAACTTGCACTTTATCTTATTCAAGAACTGTTGATTAGCCAAAAGGGAGACCAGTATCATTTGGAAAACATGATCATCACCTTGGGAGACTATTTAGTGAAGCGGGAAAATATGCAATCGGAATTGAACTGTAAATTGAAAATGGGCTTGACCCCCTTTCAAATCCATAAAATACATCGTTATGTAAAAAAACATATCGACCGTCCAGTCCTCACCTCCGAACTGGCCAAAGTAGTTGAATTGAGCATACACTACTTTATTAGGGTATTTAAAAGAACCATGGGTGAAACACCTCATCAATTTGTAATGAGACTGAAACTGGAAGAAGCTAAAAAGTTGTTGATAAGCACAGATGAAAGTGTCATTCAGGTTGGTTTGGGCGTAGGATGTGAAAATCCCAGTCACTTTTCCCAACTTTTCAAATCCAATTTTGGAATTCCTCCCCTAAAATTTCGAAAGACATTTCAGAACGGCATGATCAGCCTTAATTAAAACTGGACCAACCTACTATCACAGTGAAAAAGACAATAACAGTAATCGAAGTCTTAAAACTGATTGCTTTCGCACGGCAAAAAGCCAGTAAGGAAACTAAACCGGGTTTTGTCAAAAAGAATGTCAATTCTGATAAAGCACCTGAGCATTTGGATTTTAGTAGTGATGATAGGGGCCTGTTTATTTAGTAAAAACCAACAACTTTTTTCTGGACAACCCTTCACTAAAAGGCCATTGTTACCAATCAAATTACTTCTAAAACTCACAATTCAATAGTATTCTAATCACTTAATTTTTTAACATCATGAAATCAATTTTATTCAATTCAACCATCTTAATGGTATTGCTTACTGCATGTTCACCTAGTTTATATGCTCAAATACCGGACCCCGGTTTTACCGTGGATAATTCGACCGCAATTGTCATTACAGATCCACAAAACGATTTTTTAAGTCCTGATGGTGTCACCTGGGGGGTTATCGGCGAAAGTGTAATCAAAAACAAAACCGTTGAAAACCTTGAAACATTGTTTCAAATAGCTGAGGCCAAAGGCATAAAGGTGTTTATTTCTCCTCATTACTATTACGAGCATGATCATAAATGGAAGTTCGAGGGTGCCTTGGAAAAACTGATGCATAATATCGGCATGTTTGACCGGGGCGACCAATTGAACAAAGAAGGATTCGAGGGGTCAGGAGCCGATTGGCTACCCAGGTACAAAAAGTACATCGAAAAGGATTTTGTAACCGTGGTCGGCCCCCACAAGATTTATGGTCCGGAACAGAACGATCTGAGTCTTCAATTGCGAAAACAAAAGATTGACAAGATTGTTTTGGCTGGAATGTCCGGTAACTTATGTGTGGAGTCACACCTCAGGGAACTTCTTGAAGATGGTTTCGAGGTCGCTGTAGTGGTCGATGCCACAGCTTCGGCAGTTGCGCCGGGATATGATGGCAACGTGGCCGCAGAAATCAATTATCGTTTTGTGGCAAGCCATGTGTATACCACAAAGGAGTTTAAACAATCTTTGAAATAACACATTACATTAAAGCAGTCATAATGTGATCTATCTGATGAATAGCAGAGTATTATACTCTGCTATTTTTTTTGCTTTAAATTGCTTCTTTGCTTTTGAACAATCGCGAGAAGTGCCGATTTTATTTAAGTCCTTATTGGAATAATTTCCCTTTCGATTTTGGTATAGTTCAATATTACCGCCATGAGCTGGGGTACATCGTTTTTCGGCAGAATTACATAATCAGATGTTTTTTCTATGTTTAGGATGTCCGGCATAAGGACTTAAATTTCAAGGTAGCTATGAGGTGTTGATAGTCATTTTATCAAATTGATGTTATCTAATCTGTAATAATGGTAGGAACATCCGTAACTTGGGTACAGGGGATAGCAGTTCCGCCTATTATTTTTGTAGGACATAACTTTCTAAACAATCAAAGTCAAGTAGGATGAATAAGAATGTGAAATGGGTGCTCGCCATTTTTGTTGTTGTTTTTTGGGGTAAATCCTGGGGGCAAGATTCCCCTAAAACTGTTACGGCAAAATACATCAATCAAGAAATTACTTTGGATGGCGTACTGGACGAACCTATTTGGCAAACAACGGAAGTAGCTGGGGATTTTCAGCAATTTTTCCCATCAGATCAAGTTGCAGCTGAATATCCCACGGAAATTCGTATCCTCTATTCCGACACCCATTTATATGTTGGTATTTATGCGGAAAAACCACATGGGGATTATGTGGTGTCAACTTTAAGGAGGGATTTTGGAGCGCTTTCCAATGACAATATTTCATTATTGTTCGATACGTTCAGTGATGGTACTACGGCCTATTTTTTTGGCGTGACCCCTTATGGTGTGCTTCGTGAAGGGTTGGTTTCCGATGGAGGGAATGACTTTAATAACACTTGGGATATTAAATGGCAAGCAGAAGCTACTCGTTTTGATGACCACTTTGTTATAGAGATCGCCATACCCTTTACTTCATTGAAATTTGTCGAGGGATCCACAAGCTGGCGTTTTCGTCCTTACCGATGGAATAATCAGGCAAATCAACAGGATACCTGGGTGAAGGTGCCCCAAAATCAAAACTTATCCAGTTTGGCCGATATGGGGGAACTGCACTTTGAAAAACCTTTGGGCCGCTCAAGGACCCCGTTTGCCCTAATTCCATATGTAAATGCACTGGCGGAAAAAGACTATGCAGTCGATGATGCCAAAACTAAGTTTAAAACAGGTGGCGATGCCAAAATAGCCATTGGTAACGGTATGAACCTGGATTTGACTTTGAATCCTGATTTTTCAAATGTTGAAGTGGATGATATTTTTACCAATCTTACTCGATTTGAAGTTCGCTTGCCTGAAAAGCGACAGTTTTTTATTGATAATAGTGACCTTTTCGAAAATTTCGGCAATACTTTTAATGAGGCTAGACCATTTTTTTCACGAAGAATAGGATTGGCCCGCGATACATTGGGCAACCTTATCCAAAATGATATTATAGCCGGTGCCCGCTTGAGCGGAAAATTGGATAATAATTGGCGTTTAGGTTTTTTAAATATCCAAACTGCTAAAGACGAAATCAACGAAATTCCTTCCAATAACAATATGATGGTGACCTTGCAAAGAAAAATAGGCAAGCGTTCAAATATTGGTGCTTTCTGGGTCAACCGACAGGCTATGGGAAATGATTCTTTTCTTGAGCCTGATGAAGAGTTTAACAGGGTTTTTGGGGTAGATTACAATTTGGCCTCAGCCGATAATATTTGGAACGGGCGATTCTACCTCCACAAATCATTTCAGCCCAACGACCGTGTAGGGAATTTTTCTTCCCAAGCTACGGTAACCTATAATCCCCGCCATTGGGACATAACACAAGATTTGGTATACATTGATGAAGACTTTACGGCTGATCTTGGTTTTGTGCCACGTACCGACAGATTAAAGTGGGGCAGTGGGATCAACTATATAATTTATGACAATTCAAAGGTATTCAACACCCATTCTCCCGGTTTTTTGGGGATTACTTATTGGAGGCCAAGTCTAGACTACAAAAAAACCGACCATATGTATCGTTTTGGTTGGGAAACATTCTTTAGAAATCAAGCAAGGGTAGAGGCAAGGTTCTCCAATAATTACATCTATTTGTTAGATCCTTTTGACCCTACTAGAACGCCCGGAGCTGCACCCTTACCGGCAGACACTGGATATTATTTTAATCAGTTCACCCTTACTTACGAATCAAACGCGACAAATGTATTTACCTATAATGCAGAAACAACTTTGGGACGTTTTTTTAATGGTGATATTACAGCAGTACGGGGAGAGGTCGGTATACGTATACAGCCCAAAGCACAATTCAGTTTAGGTTTTGATTATAACAATATTACGTTACCTGGTCCTTATGCCGAGGCAGATATATTTTTCACGACTTTCCGAGCGGAAGTTTCCTTTAGCAAAAAGCTTTTTTGGTCAACCTTGGCACAGTATAGTGATCGCCAAGAAAACCTTGGTATAAATTCCAGGTTACAATGGCGATTTGCGCAGCTTTCCGATTTATTCCTTGTATACAACGATAATTATTTCACAGGGGATTTCGGCCCTCGATTTAGATCAATTAACTTAAAATTGACGTACTGGTTAAATTTATAGCGTTCGATATGGTAAACATTTGGTATTTAACATATTAAATGAAATTCTATTTGTAATTTGAAACAAATACTAAAATAATGGCAAAATATACACTCAATATCAATGGTAAAAGTCATGAGGTTGAAGCTGATCCATCAACTCCCATGCTATGGGTACTTCGTGACCATTTAAACCTTGTGGGAACAAAATATGGATGCGGTATCGCACAATGTGGCGCCTGTACCATCCATTTGGAAGGTACGGCCACCCGTGCCTGTATGCTTACGGTAGCCTCTGTGGGAAATCAACAGATCACAACTATTGAAGGTCTGTCCGAAGAAGGCGATCATCCGTTACAAAAAGCATGGTTGGAGGTGGATGTGCCTCAATGCGGATATTGTCAGGCGGGCCAAATAATGACCGCTGCAGCTTTGCTGGACAAAAACCCGGACCCTACCGACAACGAAATTGAGATGGCCATGAATGGTAATATCTGTCGTTGCGGGACTTATACACGCATCAAAAAAGCAGTGAAATTGGCCGCCAGTTCTAAATAAGAACTGATTTAATCATCTAAAAACTACCACAACATGTCACAACAAAAAAATATCAATACTCTTGGACGTAGAGCCTTTTTGCGCAACTCCAGTTTGGCAGGAGGCGGACTGATCTTGGGCTTTAGCTGGCTGAATTCCTGTAAACCCAAACAGGTTACGGAAGCAGCGGTCATGGAAATGCCCGAGGAGTGGTTTGAAATCAATGCGTATTTGAAAATCGGAGAAAATGGGGTAGCCACCATTTATTGTCCAAACCCTGAATTTGGACAAGGGGTGATGACTTCCATGCCCATGTTGGTGGCAGAAGAACTGGACATTGCTTGGGAAAAGGTAATGGTAGAGATGGCACCTTATGATGCAGAAATCTATGGCACACAATTTACAGGGGGCAGTCAAGGGATACGTACAAGATGGGAAGGACTCAGAACAGCAGGCGCTTCGGCCAAACAGATGCTTAAAGAAGCCGCTGCGAAACAATGGGGTGTGCCTATTTCGGAAATCTCGACTGCCGATGGGGTATTGACCCATGACCCAACAGGAAACACATTGGAGTATGGAGAAGTGGCCGCTGCGGCTACGGACGTTGCCGTACCGGAAGAGGTTACATTGAAATCGCCAAAAGAATTCAAGATCATTAGTACCTCTAAAAAGAATGTCGAAGGCAAAAAAATTGTGACCGGTAAACCCATGTTCGGGGTAGATTATCAGTATGAAGGTGCATTGGTGGCCATGGCAGCCCATCCACCTGCATTCGGATTAAAATTAAAGTCCTTTGATGCCACGCAGGTCAAATCCATGCCTGGAATTGTCGATGTTTTTCAAATAAAAACCTATGCTGAAGATTATGAACGAAACTTTTTCGATACCAATGCCTTTACGGAATTGGTCGTAGTGGTCGGGAAAACCACATGGGAGGTGATGAACGCCAAAAAGAAACTGGATATAGAATGGGAGCCTTTTTCCGATTATGAATACACCGCAGATAGGTTTGGCAATAAATCACAGGTAAAAGTTCCCAGTGGTCTCGAAAGTACAGATGCACATTATGCCAAAATGGAAGAAATGGCGGCAAAACCGGGACAAGTGGTCAGAAAAGATGGTGATCCTGATGGTGCATTTAAAAACGCGGCAAAAGTTATTGAAAGAAGTTATACTTGTCCATTTTTGGCGCATAACTGCATGGAACCCATGAACTTCTTTGCTCATGTTACGGATGATGGTGCGAAATTGGCGGGACCTTTGCAGGCACCATTTCTAATTGAAGGGGCCATTGCAGCAAGTCTTGGCCTTCCTCCGGAAAAGGTGGATATTGAAATGACCCGAATGGGAGGTGGTTTTGGAAGAAGGGCATATTCACACTACGCCATAGAGGCAGGGCTGATTTCCAAAAAGGTAAAAGCTCCGGTAAAATTGGTCTATTCTCGTGAAGACGATATGACCTTCGGTATTTACAGACCATCTTACCAAGCCACATACAGAGCCGCTTTGGACGAAAACAATAATTTGGTTGCTTTCCACGTGAAGGCAGGTGGAATACCTGAAACACCCATTTTTGCAGATAGATTTCCGGCAGGAGCAGTAGACCATTATATGGCTGAGCAATGGGAGCATAACTCCAATATTACCATAGGTGCTTTCCGTGCCCCAAGGTCAAATTTTATGGCCGGTGTGGAACAGGCATTCTTGGATGAGGTGGCTGAATTGGCCGGCAAAGACCCCATCGAATTTAGATTGGAACTTCTGGACAAGACAATGAACAACCCGGTAGGAGAAAACAACGATTACGAAGCGGATAGGTTGGCCGGTGTATTAAAACTGGTAAGGGATAAATCCGATTGGGGAACCGAAAAACAAGGCGTATTCCGTGGTGTAGCGGCATATTTCTGCCATAATACTTACGCGGCTCACGTCATCGATGTGGTCAAGGGCAGTAATGGAACCCCTCGAGTTGAAAATGCGGTTTGTGCCATGGATTGTGGAATTGTGGTCAATCCGGATGCCGCTGCAAATATGTGCGAAGGGGGTATCGTGGATGGTATTGGCAATGCTATGTATGGTGGGCTTACTTTTAGAGATGGGACTACCCAACAAGATAATTTTGACAAGTATCGCATTATAAGGCATAGTGAAGCACCTAAAAACATTGAGGTACATTTTGTGCAGAATGAAATTGACCCTACCGGTTTGGGAGAACCACCTTTTCCACCAGTGATGGGAGCTTTGGCCAATGCATTATATAAAGCAGAAGGAAGACGGTTGTACAATCAGCCCTTTATTGCTGACAAGCCACCCCTTGTTGGCTAATTGATGAAATACTGCTTCAAGTGACCTTGAGGTGTGTGAAAATTTGTTTTTTGGTCTTTATGAATTTTACAATTAATACTGGTTTTAACAGAAAAGCCCGTAATTCCCAACAGTAAGCATTTCAGATTGGCTAGGTATTTAGTAGATTTGGGAATAAACCAAACTATCTAGCTGACTCATGACCCTAAAACAACACTCATTTTATTTTCTTTTTACATTTTTATTGACTTGTGCAACCTTTGCGCAAGATTTTGAAGCCCTGCAATACCGCACCATAGGGCCTGCTCGAGGGGGTAGGGTAACGACCGTCACTGGAACACCTCTGCAACCAGGAACCTTTTATTTTGGTGCTACAGGTGCCGGTGTATGGAAAACAGAGGACTACGGAACTTCTTGGCACAATGTTTCCGATGGATTTTTTAAAACACCTTCCATAGGAGCCATTGAAGTAGCCTCCAACGATCCCAATATTGTTTACGTAGGTACAGGTTCCGATGGAATCCGTAGTAACATCATTGAAGGTAAGGGGATGTACAAATCAATAGATGCCGGAAAAACATGGGAACATATCGGATTGGAAAATGTAGGTCAAATCGGCGCGGTTGAAATTGACCCGACAAATAGCAATATTGTTTGGGTCGCTGCCATAGGAAATGCTTTTAAATCCAATGAGGAACGTGGCATATTTAAAACTGTGGATGGAGGTAAAACATGGGAAAAGGTTTTATATGTTTCCAATGAAACAGGATTTGCCGACTTGGAATTACTTCCAGGAAACCCAAATGTAGTTTATGCAGCAGCATGGAAAGCTCGTCGTACTCCCTGGACCATTGATTCCGGTGGTGAGAATAGCGAAGGAGGCATCTATAAATCCGTAAACGGAGGAAAAGACTGGGAAAAACTAGAAGAAGGACTACCAAAAGGATTGATTGGTAAAATTGATTTGGCAGTCTCTCCAGTGGATTCCAGAATATTATATGCGGTTATTGAAGCTCCAACTGAAGATAGAGGACTATACAAATCCGAAGATCAGGGTAAATCGTTCACCCATGTTTCTGATGATGTTAGGTTGGTAAACAGACCTTTTTATTACACTAATATTGAATTGGACCCTACCAATCCGGATATCGTTTATTCCAATGCCAACCCATTGATTAAATCCACGGATGGCGGAAAAACATGGAAGCGTATGAGTGTGCCACACGGTGATAACCACGATATTTGGTTAAATCCAAACAACCCTGATCTGTTGATCCAAAGTAATGATGGTGGTGCCAATGTATCCCACAACGGTGGAAAAACTTGGTCTACCCAATATAATCAGCCAACGGCGGAAATCTATCAAGTTGCGGTGGACGACCAATACCCTTATTGGGTATATGGCGCACAACAAGATAATACCACCATTGCCATTCCAAGTGTGGCGCCTAAAGCATCATCTCCTGCAAACGGAAGTGTGATGATGAGTGTTGGTGGTTGTGAAACCGGACCGGTAATTCCAATGCCAGGTAACCATTATATTGTTTACAACAACTGTAAAGGACGCTTTAGCGTATACAGCAAAAAAACAGGTCAAAGCCGAGAATATTCCATTGGCGCATCCAATATTTACGGACACAATCCAAAGGATTTAAAATATAGATTTCAGCGTGTAGCGCCCATCCACGTTTCTCCCTATGACCCAGAAGTGGTATATATGGGCTCTCAGTTCTTGCACAAAACCAGCAATGGTGGTAAAAACTGGGAAATTATTTCTCCAGATCTAACGGCCAATGAACCTGACAAGCAGGTCATTTCAGGTAACCCAATTACTCGCGATATAACAGGGGAGGAATATTATAGTACGCTGTATTCCATTAGAGAATCAAAGATCAGTAAAGGCTTGATATGGACGGGCTCCAATGATGGTGTTATTTCTCTTACCAAAGATGGTGGCAAAACTTGGAGTAATGTCACTCCTAAAAAGTTGCCAAAAGGTGGTAGGGTAGAATCCATTGAACCATCACAATTTGATCCTGCCAAGGCTTATATTGCAGTGGATCGTCATTTGTTGGGAGATACAACACCATATTTATACAAAACAGATGATTATGGTAAGAGCTGGGAATTGATCAGTACAGATTCCAACGGAATCCCATCAGATTATACCACTAGGGTTTTACGAGAAGATCCGGTTCGTGAAGGCTTGTTATATGCTGGTACCGAATTTGGAATGTTCGTATCGTTTGATGATGGCGGTACTTGGAAAGAGTTTCAACAAAATCTTCCTGTGACACCAATTACAGATATTACCTTATTCAGAGGTGATCTAGTCTTAAGTACCATGGGACGTGGATTCTGGATTTTGGACAAAGTCACGACCCTTCAAGATGAAAAAATCACACAATTGGGAGATGCTCCAGTTTTGTTTACACCCGATAATACGTACAGATACCAAACACCATGGGGTGGAGGGGATTTTCCAGAATACCCATCCACTAGCGTGATTATTGATTATTACCTGCCATCCGACGTAAAAGACGGGGTAAGTCTTCAGATTATGGATGCTCAAGGTAAAGAGGTGGCAACAGTTGTCAGTGATTCTACAAAATTGAAATCCACCACCGAAAAGGTAGAGGATATGAGTCTTAGCATGACCTTTGTTTACATGGACGAAAAATTGGAGACCAAAAAAGGCTTGAATCGTTTTGAGTGGAACTTGCAGCAAAAAGGAGCCTGGGCAAAGAACGAGAAGAGACGATTTAGAAACGGTCCAATGGTTTTGCCAGGTAAATACACCGCTAAACTAACCGTTGGGGATAAATCTTTCGAGAAATCCTTTGAAGTACTTATGGACCCAAAACTTGAGGGAGATGAAGTTTCCTTATCCGATATGAAGGAACAACAGGAACTTCAGTTTAAAGTGATTGATTTGTTGTCCGAAGCCAGAATGCTTCAGGACAAAGTAGAGGATAAAATCAAGGAACTTGAAAAATCAAAAGTTGGGGAGGCCAAAATCAAGCATTATGAAGATATTTTAAAGGAACTCAAAAATGCTGATGGAGCCTATCCTGAAGTGGTAATGGTGTCACAGATTTCTTATCTGTATTATATTGTAAGTGGTGCCGACAAAGAGCCTGGTCAAGAGGAAAAAGACCAATACCAAGCATTGCTGACCCAGTTCAACGAGCTTAAGCAAAAGGCTAATCTATAATATTTTAAAGCCCCTTTAAAAGGGGCTTTTTTAATGCAGCTCTTCACAATGAAACCCTTTGTTTTTTAATAGCAAAGTAATCATCGGAGCGTTGAGGCTTTGGGTTTCAACACGGAGAATATTGTCACAATCCTCCAAGTCAAAATTCCAATGACCATTATTGTCGACCAACTTGTTTAACGAAGGGCGAAGCTTTTTTACCTCACCCTGCCGTTTCACAGAAGTTTTAAATACATAAATCATCTTCATCTCAAAAACTTAAGCCCGATCATAAAAAAATGGCGGCTCAATATCCAAAGCACGTAAATACACATAACCTTGACCTCGATGGTGAATTTCGTTATCCACAAAATATTGAATATTGGATAGCACGGAACCTTCATATTGGCCAAAAAGCTTAATGTTTTCCTGAAAACGCTCAATGCCGAGTTGCTCCCATAGTTTATTGATTTCTTCTGTGTCTTGATCCCATTTTATTAAAAATTCGGCTTTGGTGTTTCCATAGTTCCTGTTTTCGTCAAATTCACCGGTTTTACCCGATACGATTTCGGTAAGCCCTGGAACGGCAATGGCCAAAAGCTCCTTTACCATCTCGGCAAAAGGACGCATTCCTCCTATGCTATAGTTAAAAAACTCTTTTTCCGGGAAGGCTTCAATTACTTTTCTTGTGAGTCTTCTATGCCCTTGGTAATGTTCCAATAACTGTTTAGGGGTCATAACTTGCGCTGTTGTCTGTTCATTAATGGTGTTTTCCATGAAATTGTGATTTAAAGGTTTATTGTTTCTGGATTCAAAATTAGGAGGGAGGTGTGACAGCCCCATGTCAGTAGTGAAAGTTGAAATCAAAAAAAAGTTGTTGACAAGCTGTTGTCATAAGGCAAGCATAGCTTTGTCAATGAATAAATGATTAAACATGAGCTTGAAAAGAACTTCCATCCACGGATTGAAATCCTATCTTTGGGAGATAGCTCAAGCAATTATGGGAATGGATACGGTAAAACGTTTTGATAGGATAGTGGCTATTTTAATACAGCTACAAACCAAGCGAATTGTAAAGGCACAGGAACTTGCAGACCGATTTGAGGTGAGCTTGCGAACTATTTACAGGGACATTAGGACCTTGGAAGCCTCAGGCGTGGCCATTGTGAGCGAAGCGGGCGTGGGCTATTCCATTATGGAAGGCTATCGTTTGCCCCCCGTGATGTTTACCCGCGAAGAGGCAGGAAGTTTTGTAGCGGCGGAAAAACTCATGCAACGATTCACCGATAAATCATTGGGAGCTTATTACGAATCGGCCATGTTCAAGTTAAAATCAGTGCTACGCGGCAGCGAGAAAGATTGGGTGGAAGCTTTGGAATCCCAAGTATCCATAGTACCTGGTCAAGTTTTGTTCAATGCTGAAGTACCCAATGCCCTTGAGATATTATTTGAAAGCATCGCGGAACGTAAACAAGTGTTTTTGCGGTATGAATCATTACGTGAAGAGACTCCATCGGAACGACGGATAGAACCCGTTGGTCTCTTTCATGAAAACGGATTTTGGTACATTTTAGGGTATTGCCACCTACGGGCAGATTACAGACATTTTAGAACAGATAGAATCCACCGAATTGCACGAACATCGCTTGATTTTTTACTGGAACACGGCACCATTGACGAGCATCGGCAGAAAAGGGAAGAAGTCAGTAAAACCAAGGTGAAGATTTTAGTAGAAAAGTCTGTGGCCAAATATATTCGTGGTCAGAGTAAGTATTACGGATTAATTTCTGAAGAAATCAAAGGAAAGGAAGTGGAAATGACCTTTATGACCACCGATTGGAAAAATGGTTTTGCCCGTTGGTATTTAATGTTTGGAGACTACGCTAAGATTATTGAACCGGATGTTTTAAAAGATAGGGTGATAGAAATATTGAAGAAGAGTCAAGAAAAGCTCTCCAACTAGAATTTTGAATAGAAAATGGATTTGTTCACAAGCCAAATAGACCCAAAACAGAATTTATTGCCCAGGGATGGTACAGTAAATTATTTTGGCCCCATTTTGGACACGTCTAAAGCCAACCATTACTTTCAACAACTTAGGAATACGATACCTTGGGAGCATGATGTAATCCATATGTTCGGTAAGCGTATCGAAACCAAACGCAAGGTGGCTTGGTATGGAGACCAACGTTTTGAATATACCTATTCCAACAGTACAAAAAAGGCTTTGCCTTGGACACAAGAGCTGTTGGAATTAAAAAAACTCACCGAAACCCTTACTGGAGAAACCTATAATTCGTGTTTGCTTAATTTGTATCATTCAGGTGAAGAGGGAATGGGCTGGCACAGTGATGATGAAAAAGAGTTAAAACGGAACGGAGCTATAGCTTCTTTGAGCTTTGGAGCGGAACGAAAGTTTGTATTCAAACATAAGGACACCAAGGAAAAGCTGGAATTGATGCTGGACCATGGTAGCCTTATAGTGATGAACGGTGTAACCCAAACATTTTGGCTACACCGTTTACCACCTACAAAGAGAGTTAAATCACCAAGAATTAACCTCACTTTTAGAACAATGGTCAGTGTTTAGTTATTGGTCTGCTCCGTCTGCCTTTGCTCTATCAATGGTATATTGAGCAACTTCTCGTCCTTGGTCTGTGCCCACTGTGGCATCAAAGCTCCAATGGATACCACCATATACACGGGAGATAGCCGCTTCCTCAGCCCATGCTCTTACTTTTGTGGCTTCTTCTGGGAATATATAGGCCAGTACTTCCGATGCAGCTGCAGAGAAGACGCTATGCCCTGAGGTATAGCTTGGAAAATTCGGTGTTCCTGCAATGGTTTCAAACCCTTCAATCAATTGTATAGGACGGGGATAATGGTAGTAATATTTGGCATCCCAACAACTAATCCCAGAATCCATGATCGCCATGTTCATATACGCCAAGGTTCGGGATGTTTGTAGCGGGTTCAATTTTTTCTCTACCATCATTTCATTGGCAATTCGGTTCCAATGGCCGGGAGGGGTGTAAGTGCCCAGTCCATCTTGCCAAAAATTGGCAATCCTTCGCTTTTCGTCCGTCATGTTTTTGGCATAGTCTTTTAAAAGTTCCACATCGTCCAAAAACTCTTGGGAGTCCAGCTCAGGCGGAGAAATTGGACGTACACTCTCTACATCGCCAATGCTCCACATGGTCACTTGACTAAATAAGGGTGTTAGCCCGACAGGGCGTTCAGGAATTTCCAAATTGTCCCATGCCCAACCAAAGCGGTCATAAGCGGCCTGTTTTATGGAGTCGGAAACAGCCTTGGGTGTTTGTGCATCCTTCATTCCATCGTTGGCAGCTCTAGCTAATGCGGTTTCGGAAACAACATCTCCAATTACTGCCCCAGCGGTAATATCGCTCATGACATTACCTCCCGAAAGCAATAGGCTTTCCAAATGCTCATCTTCCATTTGCTGAAGGTACTCTGCTTCAAGTGGGAACATGGCCATCAGTATATTTTTGGATGCTCGGGCCACTACAGCCCCATCCGAAGGATAAGAAGGAATATCGTTTTCTTCATATGCATACTCGATATTTTCATCCACAGCAAAAGGAGCGGCTCTATTATATTCGTATTTATGGTGCCACGCGGAGATGAGCCCATCAAATTGCGCTACGGACATATAGGCCAATGCCCTGCATGCATATGGAGGGTGTGCAAATGGAAATGCAGGTGGCCCATCTGGATTGGATGGATTGGGCAACGTATAGGTCCCATCATCATTTGGTCCAGGAATTAGGTTGTATTTGGCAATGAGTTCCAAGGCAATCTCGTTCCACCGGATCGCAGGATTGTTCGTCCAATATTTGATAGCCTTTCTTTGGTCAGAAGTAATATTGGTCATGGCAGTTTTTACTTCCTCTAGTTCATTTTGATAGCTTTCGGAATTGATGTCTTCAGGAACCGGTATTTCAATGGAGGCACCGGACTCTTCAAGTACAGGAACCCAATTTCCGCCATCTTCATTAAGCTCGGAGTATGCATACCCCTCGTAAGGTATGTACTGTGGTGTATCTTTCTCACAAGAAGTCAAAAGTATAAGGCCTAAGGCCACAAACAGTGTGTGTATTTTATTGCTCATCGGTAATTTCAGTTTGTTTTTTAATTACATTGAATTGATAAGTCAGTCCAAATCCTGTATTGCTGAACTTGGGTACGTTTCTTCCGTTAACTACCCTGTTATGGTAGGCAACAACTCCTAAGCCTTTAATGGATTTAAAGTAGTACTGTGCGGAGAACCCTATCCTTTCAAATTCAACTTTGTTGGTAGGCTGTGCAGCATTGTAAGCTCGTATATCATCCCCACTGGTTGAGTTAAGATTGGTATAGCTCAGTTCCAGTTTCAAAGAGGTGTTGAAGAGCCATTTACCAAGAATGGCTTCGTAAGTCCATGCATTGGGAACGTCCATCCAAGCAGTATAATAACTACCATTATTGTAGTAATAGTCTCGTTCGGCCTCTGTATAACCTCGCCAAAGATGTGCAACGGATGCCCTAAAGTAGAATTGGTTATTCAACTCATACTGACCAATGGCACGCAAGGAAAACTCAGGAGCTCCAGCGCCAATACTATATGGTCTGTAGTCGGAAAGGTAATTGGTGAACGGGGTGGAAAATCCTGCCGTTCCCAAAAATGAAATTCGGCCAGGTCCCAATTCTTTTCGAATGGGTCTGTATTTTATGGCAAAACCAATATCTTGAAAACCCCTGGCACCGGTAAATTTCCCTCCATTAGGTTCCGAAGATTCAGTATTAACATGAGGCAGGCTAATATAAAAATTGAGGTCGTCCAAAATACCAATTGCCGCCATCGGAAGTACCGTGTTTCGGTCAATAGTGGCAATGGTCTCATTGGACCTTAAATAAGATCCCTCCCAATATCTATCAAAAGTGCCCATATCGTAAGAGAAGAGCACACAAATGTTTTTGGAAGGCATCATAAGAGCATCGGAAGGTGTTTGTGAATGGATAGATTCCATCGGAACAAAAAACATCAGCATTAAAAATAGTGCCGATGCCCACCCTACCTTTTTCAAATGAAATAGACAAAGTTGTTTTTTTAAAATCATAAAATAAGTATGGATTAATTGATGGTCAATTAGTTATTCTTTTATTGATTGTGCGGCTAAAATAGGGTTGGCCAATAAGGTCTGGGACTAAGGAATTGCCAATAATGATTAGGAAAAAGGTAAAAGGATTGTGGAATGGTTAATTTGAGTTAATAAAACCCAAATCCCTATCATGGGTTTATGAGGGTTGTCATGTTTTTGGTTGTTGTTTTTATGTGAAAAGAAATGGTTGGGGATGATAATATAATAGTATCATAACTTAGATGCTCGAAAAATTGAATAGTTTGCCATTCATTTTCAAGCCTATAAAAACTATAGGGAAATTGAATACCATGAAAAACATTTTAATTATTGTTTTTGCCATCGGGACATTATTTTGTGTTCAAGGACAGACCATCGATATTATTTCGTATAATATTCGATATGACAACCCAGATGATGCCCCAAATAATTGGGACAATCGAAAGGAGTTTCTAATCTCCCAACTCAATTTTTATAATCCCGATGTATTTGGAATTCAGGAAGGGTTGATTCATCAGGTAAGGGAAATTGATAATGGATTGCAAGACCATACTTATTTTGGTGTGGGACGTGATTACGGTGATGAAAGAGGAGAGCATACGGCTGTTTTCTATAACAAAAAAAGAATCGAGCTTCTACAACAATCAACATTTTGGTTGTCAAAAACTCCAGACAAACCATCCAAAGGATGGGATGCCGCCCTGCCAAGGACTTGTACTTTTGGGATGTTTGAAAATAAAGCGGATGGGACCAAGTTTATGGTCTTCAACACCCACTTTGATCATGTTGGAGTGAAAGCACGCGAAGAAAGTTCTAAGCTTATCCTCAAGAAAATAAAAGAGTTGAACACGGAGAACTATCCAGTGGTTTTAACGGGCGATTTCAATTTAGAAAGTGATAGCCCAGGGGTACAGGTGATTTTGGGTGATATGACGGACACCCATATAGCCGCCGGTAAAAATGCTTTTGGCGCCAAGGGAACATTTAATGGTTTCGAATTTAATAAACCTGTGGAGCGAAGAATCGATTATATTTTCATTTCCGACGATTTCAAGGTACTAAAAAGTGCCATTTTGAGCGATTCCAAAGAATGCAGATATCCTTCGGATCACCTTCCTGTTTTTGCCCGATTGAAATACTGATTTGTTTGAGTTTAAACCCTGAACATTTACTTTCTTTCAGCCCATTTATTTATACTGGTTTTAAGTAGTCTCAAAAAAACTAAAAACAATGTTAATTTTATAGTGATGTTTGAAGTTACGGCACAATATGTTGTAAGAAATCTTTAACTTCAAAGGGAATTAATCAACATTATGGCGACATTTAAATTAAACATCAACGGAAAAGAACAAGAGGTTGACGTGGATCCATCCACTCCGGTCCTCTGGGTTCTGCGGGACCACTTAAATTTAGTAGGAACAAAATATGGATGCGGGATTGCACAATGCGGCGCCTGTACCATTCATTTGAACGGAACAGCGACAAGAGCCTGTATGCTTACCGTTTCATCTGTGGGAAACTCAGAAATCACCACGATAGAAGGATTGTCTGAAGAAGGTGACCACCCAGTGCAAAAAGCCTGGTTAGAGGTGGATGTACCCCAGTGTGGGTATTGTCAAGCCGGTCAAATTATGACCGCTTCAGCACTTTTGGATAAAAATCCCAACCCATCAGACGAAGAAATTGAAATGGCCATGAACGGCAACATCTGCCGTTGTGGAACCTATACCAGAATAAAAAAGGCCGTGAAACTAGCGGCTAAATCGTAACCCATAAAACTAGTATCATGACACTTGTAAAGACAAAAATAGGACGACGTGCCTTTATTAGGAATACAGGACTGGCTAGTGGTGGACTTGTTATCGGGTTTAGCTGGTTAGCTTCTTGTAAAATGACTCCAGAGCAGGTAAATAGCCTACCAGATGAGTGGTTTGATCTCAACGGTTTCCTTAAAGTCGGGGATAATGGCATGGTAACCATCATGTCACCTAACCCTGAAATTGGTCAAAACGTAAAAACATCCATGCCTATGATCGTAGCCGAAGAGCTTGACGTTGCATGGAAAAATGTATTAGTGGAACAAGCACCACTGAACACAGATATTTTTACCAGACAATTGGCAGGTGGTAGCCAATCCATTCGACAAGGATGGGAAAGTTTGCGAATGGCGGGAGCCACCGCAAGGCATATGTTGAAAGAAGCCGCGGCGCAGGCTTGGGGCGTTTCAGTAGATGAAATTACCACCAAAGATGGTGTACTCACCCATGAAGGAAGTGGAAATTCGGCAGGCTATGGAGAAATGGCCTCTGCTGCAACCGCAATTGAAGTACCCGAAGAAGTTCAGCTGAAAGATAATGGAGACTTCTCCATTATTGGTACGGACAAGAAAAACGTGGATGGTAAAAAGATTGTTACCGGTAAGCCCTTGTATGGATTAGACGTTTATAAAGAAGGGATGCTTACTGCCATGATCGTTCATCCTCCAGCTTTTGGAATGAAATTCAAGAGCATGAATGCCAAATCGGTAAAATCAATGCCTGGAATAAAAGATGTATTCCATTTTGAGGCGTATCCTGAAGATACGAAAAAAACATGGTCGGATGGAGGTGCTATTCCAGAATTGGTAGCAATTGTCGGCGACAGTACATGGGAATGTATGCAGGCTAAAAAAGCTTTGGATGTAGAATGGGAAGAGGTGTCCAAATTGGAAAGTACTTCTTACCATGATGAAGCCCTTGCATCACTTTTGGAAAAACCACAAGAAGAGCCAGCAAGAAAAGATGGGGATGTGAACGCAGCTTTTGCAAAAGCAGCAAAAATCGTTGAAAGCACATATTCAGCTCCCTATTTGGCCCACAATACTATGGAGCCCATGAACTTTTTTGCGCATGTTACGCCCGAAAAGGCCGAGCTGCTCGGTCCAATACAAACCCCTGAGTTTTTGGAGCAAACATTGGTATCCAGATTGGGAATGCCAGCCGAAAAAATAGATATTATGATGACCCGTATGGGAGGTGGTTTTGGCCGTCGCTTGTATGGGACTTTTGCTGTAGAAGCAGCTGCGATCTCCCAAAAAATGAATGCTCCAGTTAAGTTGGTGTATTCCAGGGAAGATGATATGACACAAGGTACATACCGTCCATCTTACAAAGTAAAATACAAAGCTGGACTAGATGAAAATGGAAATCTTATCGCTTGGCATGTGCGTGGAGCAGGCACCAATGACGATTTGATTTTTGAAAATCGCTTCCCAGCAGGTGCTGTGGACAATTATCTTGCGGAAAAGCATAGTTTGCAAACCAATGTGACTACCGGAGCATGGAGGGCACCAAGGTCTAACTTTATCGCAGGTGCAGAACAGGCATTCATGGATGAGGTGGCGGAAGCTGCCGAAAAAGATCCATTGGAGTTCCGTTTGGAGCTATTTGATAGAGCTATCAACAATCCTGTAGGCGACCCGGAAAAAAACGATTACGATCCAGAACGATATGCCGGAGTGCTGAAACTTGTTAAGGAAAAAGCCAATTGGGGCTCCGAAACAGGTAAAGCGCGAGGTGTTGCAGCATACTACTGTCACAATTCCTATGTAGCTCAGGTGTTGGAACTGGAAGACGGTGGCGATATGCCAAGGGTTGATAAAATAACCTGTGCCGTGGATTGTGGTATTGTGATTAATCCATTGGCCGCCAAAAACCAGATAGAAGGAGGGATGATCGATGGTATTGGCCATTCAACCTTTAGCGCCATGACCTTTGAGGATGGTAGACCAGAGCAATCCAATTTTGATAGATATCGTCTCATGCGTCATTCCGAAGCACCCAAAAATATAGAAGTGCATTTTGTGGATAATGGCATAGACCCGACTGGTTTAGGTGAACCTTCACTGCCACCGGCCATTGGAGCATTATCCAATGCTTTGTACAAGGCAACGGGAAGACGTTATTACAAACAACCATTTATAAATGATAAGCCGCCATTAGTGGGCTAAATCATATCTATTTAAAAATGTAAATAGCAACTGGTCAGTAGATGTTTTCTGCTGGCCAGTTTTCATATATGATAATCTTATTTTTGATTTTTAGTATGTAATATTTTGATATTCAAATAGTTGAGTGTGATAAATTTTTTCATAAAAAAAATTGTAATATCAATTTTTTATCTATGTTTGCCCCATAAATGAGTCCATTATTTTTGGACGCATTGCCTATAAGCTTTGAAGACTTTTTTCATGTTCGGGCTTTTGGGGATAAGAAAGTCTACCCAAAAAGCCGTCTTACGTTTAAGACACCGAATACACGGGCTGACTTTCGAAGAACTACACCATTTTAACCGTGATTTTTCACGTACTCCTTATTTTGTACCCTATACAGTTTTTGAATTTCGTATCTGAGAAACATACTTTTTTCGGACTTATTTTCTATCCATCTATAATTACATTATTACGAAATTCAAATGAAAACAAAATATATCGATTTAATCGAGCAGACCTATGATTTCCCTCAAGAGGAGTTCCAGTTGAATGATAACAAATTACAGTTTCACGGAATAGACCTCAATGATTTGGTGAAGCATTATGGAGCGCCATTAAAGTTTACCTATTTGCCCAAAATATCGGATAATATCCAAAGGGCAAAAGGTTGGTTCAACCAAGCTATTAAAAAGCATGGATATGCGGGTAAATATAACTACTGCTATTGCACCAAAAGCTCCCATTTTGAGCATGTGTTGAATGAAGCCCTTAAAAACGATATTCATATTGAGACTTCCTCGGCCTTTGACATCAATATTGTTGAGCATTTAAAGAGTGCAGGCAAAATCTCTAGAGATACCTATGTAATCTGTAATGGTTTTAAGCGAGATCAATACATTCAAAATATTGCTGGACTGATTAACGGGGGACATCGCAACTGTATCCCTATAATAGACAACTACGAGGAGATAAACTTGTTGGGAGAAGCCATCGAGGGAAAATTCCAAATCGGCATCCGAATTGCATCCGAAGAAGAACCCAAGTTTGAGTTTTATACCTCTAGATTGGGTATTGGTTATAAGAACATCGTGCCTTTCTTCAATCAATCCATAAAATCTAACAATCAAGTGGAGTTGAAGATGCTTCATTTCTTCATCAATACGGGCATCAGGGATACGGCCTATTATTGGAATGAACTTGTAAAGTGCTTGAGGGTATACATCAACCTAAAAAAAGTATGTCCAACTTTGGACAGCCTTAATATTGGAGGTGGGTTCCCTATCAAAAATTCCTTGGCCTTTGAATATGATTATGAATATATGGTGGATGAAATCATTCATCAAATTGGTCAGGCCTGTGATGAGGCAGGAGTGGACGTGCCTAATATTTTCACCGAGTTTGGAAGTTTCACTGTTGGGGAAAGTAGCGGAAACATTTACGAAGTACTTTACCAAAAACAACAGAACGACCGTGAAAAATGGAACATGATCAATTCATCTTTTATCACTACCATGCCGGATTCTTGGGCCATTAGTAAAAGGTTTATTATGCTGGCCATAAACCGGTGGAACGAGGAGTACGAACGTGTACTCTTGGGTGGACTTACTTGTGATAGCGACGATTACTACAACTCAGAGCAGCACATGAATGCCATTTACCTTCCCAAATACAAAAAGGACAAGCCCTTGTATATTGGATTCTTCAATACGGGGGCTTACCAAGAAACCATTGGAGGGTTTGGAGGATTACAGCATTGCTTGATTCCCAATCCCAAACATATTCTCATTAACAAAGATGAGGAAGGGAATATAAAAACATCAGTGTTTGCTGAGCAGCAAACCGCTGGCGAGTTTCTATCGATTTTGGGATATGGGAGCAAAAAGCCCGCCGATGTATTGGTGGAGGCCAATGATTTGCAAGTACCCAGCAACAATTGAAAAAGGATTTATCAATAAAAAAATGAAAACAGAAAGAACATACGCCGGTATTCCAAGGGAATACGGCTCGCCCGAAAAGGCAAAAGTAGTATTGTTGCCAGTTCCTTACGATGGTACCAGTACTTGGGGAAAAGGAGCAGACAAGGGTCCGGAAGCCTTTTTGGAAGCCTCCGAAAATATGGAGGTGTACGATATTGAAACAGATAGCGAGGTTTACAAACAAGGTGTTTACTTGGCAGAAGCCATAAACGATTTTGCCTCTCCCGATGCTATGGTTGAAGCAGTGCACAAAACTGTGAAGGAATACATCAACCGTAACAAATTGGTAACTATGGTGGGAGGAGAGCATTCCATTTCGATAGGGGCAATAAGAGCTTTTAATGAATGTTTTGAAGACCTTACCGTGCTTCAGATCGATGCGCATGCCGATTTGCGCAAAGAGTACGAAGGCACAAAGTACAATCACGCTTGTGCACTTTATGAGGCCAACGAGACCACGAATTTGGTGCAAGTGGGTATTCGTAGTATGGATCATGCCGAAACATTGGTAATGGATCGTGATAGAGTGTTTTTTGCCCATGAAATGGTTTCCGACGATTTCTGGATGGATTCAGCCTTAGATTTGATGACGGACAATGTCTACATCACTTTTGACTTGGATGCATTTGACCCATCCATTATGCCATCAACCGGAACACCGGAACCAGGCGGGCTACTTTGGTACGAAACCCTTGATTTTTTGCGAAGGGTTTTTAGAGAAAAGAATGTGGTTGGTTTTGATATTGTTGAATTATGTCCGAATGATATCGACAGATCATCAGACTTCTTGGCAGCAAAGCTCTACTACAAAATGTTGAGCTATAAATTTTTAGACAACAACGATTTCACGGAGTAAAGATTTGAAGAGAATACAAAAGCTTCAAAAATTTCCAAAAACATATTAATTATAATGGGTAACAAAGGAGAAATATCACAATTCATACAAAAGTACTTTTTGCACTTTAACTCCGCCGCTTTGGTGGATGCGGCCAAAGGCTACGAAGACCAATTGAACAAAGGTTCCAAAATGTTGGTTTCCTTGGCAGGGGCAATGAGTACTGCCGAACTCGGCAAAATATTCGCGGAGATTATCCGTACCGATAAAGTTCATATTATATCCTGCACTGGAGCTAACCTCGAAGAGGATTTAATGAACTTGGTGGCGCATAGTCACTACAAAAGAGTTCCCAACTATAGGGATTTGACCCCTCAGGAAGAGTGGGACCTTTTGGAGAAAGGTCTTAACCGAGTTACAGACACCTGTATTCCCGAAGAAGAGGCTTTTAGAAGGTTGCAGAAACACATCTACGACATTTGGAAAGAAGCCGAAGCAAATGGAGAGCGTTATTTTCCGCATGAGTTTATGTACAAACTATTGCTTTCCGGTGTTTTGGAGCAATACTACGAAATAGACATCAAGGATTCTTGGATGTATGCGGCAGCAGAAAAAAACTTGCCCATTGTGGTTCCTGGTTGGGAAGATAGCACTATGGGGAATATTTTCGCCAGCTACGTAATTAAAGGAGAGCTAAAAGCGGACACGGTAAAATCAGGTATTGAGTATATGACCTTTTTGGCTGATTGGTATATGAAAAACTCGGAAAATGGTATCGGATTCTTCCAGATTGGTGGAGGTATTGCAGGGGATTTTCCTATTTGTGTCGTACCGATGCTCTATCAGGATTTGGAGCAGACAGAAACCCCGTTTTGGAGCTACTTTTGCCAAATCAGCGATTCCACCACAAGCTACGGGTCTTATTCCGGAGCAGTACCCAACGAGAAAATCACTTGGGGCAAGTTGGATATTGATACCCCAAAATTTATTGTTGAATCAGATGCGACCATCGTGGCACCTTTGATTTTTGCTTACCTCTTAGATATGTAACCATGAGAAAAACACAAACAACTGTTTTAAAAAGAGTAATTGTCGATTATAAAAAGTTGGACAATACCATGCTGAACCTTCTTGTGGAAAAGTTTCCTGATGGATACGATGATGACGACATTGTTACTTACAGAAATGCTAGTAATGAAGTAGTGGAATGCGTTGAGGTTCGCACCGAGGACACTGCTTACCTGATTAAAGTAAGTAAGCGTTTGGTAATGGCCATGGAGGATTACGAAGAATCTGAAAGCGAGGATGATGAAACATCTTTGAACACCGAAGAACTAGAGGCTTCGGAAGAAGAATAAATTATAAAACAACTTACCAAAATGGTATCAAAAGCAATGGCCCTGCACTTGGCGGCGAGTATTAATATTCCTGCATGCAGGACAGCTTTGAACAAAGAATTGGTTTATGGTGACAGGGATGAACTTTTTTATTCCGATGCATCACGTTACCTTTATGTTTTTAGATATGGTGTGGTTTCCTTTTTTGGGTATACCGAAGGGGAAATATCACAACTTTTAATGGAAATCAAGCCCTTTTGTGACGAGTGGAGACAATCCGACATTACGGAGACCATGGAAATGGAATTGTTGTCCGATGGTGAAAAGGCAGTGATAGACCATGACAAGGTGATATTGCCAAAATCCAATGTGGAAGGTATTCGTTTGGCATTGTTGCATTTATCGCAATCCGTGGCGTTGGATCATTATGCAGGGCTCTCGGAACAGGCGATGAAGGAAACCCGACAGCACACCACATATCTGGAACAAAATGGAAAGTTGGACTTGGGCGGAAAGAAGTTGAAAAGGCATATTGCCAAGGTGTTGAACATTAACAACCAAATTTCTGAAAACCTCTATATTTTTGATTCCCACGAAGTAGTTTGGGAAGATCAGGAACTGGACCGATTGGACAAAGGTTTAAAACAAATCTTTGATTTAAAGGAACGGTACCGAAATATAAAGGAACAAGGTGTTGTAATTAAGGAAAACCTGAGTCTGTTCATGAATATTATGGACCATAGGGAAAGTAGTAGGCTCGAGTGGATTATTATTATTTTGATCTTGGTCGAAGTCGTGGACTTGTTCATTATGCGATTAATCAATTAAATACATATTAGTTTTGAGCGATTTTAAAATATTGGGTAGCGAAGAATGGTGCCAGTTTGATGATTTGAGAATTCCGGCCATCAAGGCGAGGGTAGATTCCGGAGCAAAAACATCATCCATACAGGCCAGTAAGATTAAAATTTTTAATAAAGGACTGGAAGAGTGGGTACGGTTCGAGGTAAGCCCCGTTCAAGACAACAGGAGCATTTCTATCTTATGCGAGGCCAAGTTGGTCGATGTACGTAATGTAAAAAGTTCACAAGGTATTGCGGAAGAGCGTCCTGTAATAAAGACTACGGTAAATATTGATGGCGATGCTTTTGAAATTGAATTGACATTGGCCAATAGGGATACCATGGAGTACCGCATGCTATTGGGGCGTGAAGCCATTAATGGAAGGTATTTGGTAGACCCGTCCCAAAGTTTTATTCAAGGAGATATTACCGAGGAGCAATTGCAAGAGAAGTATAAACCTTTTACAACTGAGAAGAAGGGACTTCGCTTGGGACTTTTGGCGAGCAATCCAAACTTGTATAGCAACAAAAGAATTATTGAAGCTGGTGAGATGCGCGGTCACAAAGTGGTTTTTCTGAATGTGGAACACGTTTATATGAAATTGGATGCCGCAACCCCTGAGATTAGGTACCGTGGGGGAAACATTTTAGATAAGTTCGATGCTGTCATTCCAAGAATTAAACCAGCTGTTACTTTTTACGGTTGTGCTTTGCTGCGACAGTTTGATACTTTGGGTGTCTATTGTTTAAATTCTGCCGATTCCATTGGTAGATCTAGGGATAAACTTTTTGCCTCACAATTATTCTCCAAAAACGATATTCATATACCCACAACAGGTTTTGCCAAGTCACCAATGGATACCAAAGACCTTATCCGTATGGTAAGCGGTGCTCCATTGATTATTAAATTGCTGGAGAGTACCCAAGGTAAAGGCGTGGTGCTGGCGGAAACCAATAAAGCTGCAGAAAGTGTTATCAACGCTTTTAAAAGTGTACAGACCAACATTTTGGTGCAAGAGTTTATTAAAGAAGCCAATGGGCATGACATCCGTTGCTTTGTAGTGAATGGAAAAGTAGTGGCCTCCATGCAGCGAACGGCCCAAAAAGGTGAGTTTAGGGCGAACATTCACCAAGGGGGAGCTGCTGCAAAAGTTAAGATAACTCCCGAGGAACGAAAGTTGGCCATTAAATCTGCAAAAGTGTTCAATTTAGATGTTGCTGGGGTAGACCTTATCCGTTCCAACAAAGGACCTTTGTTGTTGGAAGTAAACTCTTCACCAGGACTTCAGGGCATCGAAAATACCACAGGGAAGGATATTGCCAATGTCATGATTGAGACCATCGAGAAAAAATTGAAATACAAGCAATAAATCCATCTGTGTATTTCAATTGATTGAAATTCAAAGCACTACCTGTTTTTGGGTGTATTTTCTTACGTGACACTCTAAAAATCCGAATATAAATTCAAAACGGGCATCCGTTAACGGAGAAGCCCCATTGGTTAATTGCACCCTTTCCGAATCAAAAGACAGTAGTATGTTTGTCTCAGTTAACGCAAAGCTTTACAGCTTAAGTTAAAACCTTTAATAGGATGGGGTGATTATAGGGTACTTAGTGTTCTTTACCTAATGTCTTATTTATTATAAGGTTTACGTTGCTCCAAGGGGTTTTTGAGGTTGAGCCCCTTGGTTGTAACGGTTTTATTAAGATCAAAAATATGTTCCCATAAATTTGACCTACTTTTTCGGAAAAGAGCCGTTTTTTACGGCTCTTTTTTATTTGCAGAAGCTTCAAATAGTACCAAAAGGTAATATCATTCACAATTGTTCACATCTTTTAAGAAAACCAAAAAAATCTTGGGTGTAAGTTTTTGGACAAAAAACCTACTTTTGTAAAGTAACATTTCAGGAAGAAGATTTATGTCAGAACAAGTGGAAAGAATCAAAACATTGATTATAGGATCAGGGCCAGCAGGGTATACTGCGGCAATTTATGCCTCTAGGGCAGATTTAAAACCAGTATTATATACGGGTATGGAACCTGGCGGTCAGTTGACCACGACTACAGAAGTGGACAACTTTCCAGGCTATCCAGAGGGAATTGATGGACCAGCCATGATGATGCAGTTGCAGCAGCAAGCCGAAAGGTTTGGTACCGAAGTAAGAATCGGTATGGTGACCGCAGTAGAATTAAGCGATGAGATAGGAGGTATTCATAAAATTACCGTAGATGATTCTACGCAATTGGAAGCAGAGACCGTTATTATCTCAACCGGAGCTTCTGCCAAATACTTGAATATACCAAGTGAGCAGCGATTAAGAGGTGGTGGTGTATCTGCCTGTGCCGTTTGTGACGGATTTTTCTACAAGGGTCAGGATGTAGCTATTGTTGGAGCAGGGGATACCGCTGCTGAAGAAGCATCTTACTTGGCAAATATTTGTTCAAAGGTAACCATGTTGGTGCGTAAAGACCATATGCGAGCTTCAAAAGCTATGCAGCATCGGGTAAACAGTATTGATAATATTGAAATCCGGTATAATACCGAAGTGGACGAAGTATTGGGAGATCAAGTGGTAGAAGGTATTAGGATGGTGAACAACCAAACAGGAGAGAAAGAAGAAATTCCAGTAACGGGATTGTTTATTGCTATTGGGCATAAACCCAATACTGATGTATTTAAAGGACAATTGGATATGGATGAAACAGGTTACATTACGACCCAACCAAAATCCACTAAAACAAACAAGCCTGGTGTTTTTGCAAGTGGAGATGCACAGGATAAAATATACCGACAGGCAGTTACTGCTGCAGGTACGGGATGTATGGCCGCATTAGATGCAGAAAGATATTTGGCCGCTGTTGAGAGCAAGGAAATGTTGGCATCATAAAAGTCATTACATTAGAAAACAAAAAAGGCACTGATTTTCAGTGCCTTTTTTGTTGATTGTAACTCAATCGATCCGCTTGTAATTCTCTGAAAATGTTCTATTTCCATCCGAGTCAACTGTAATTTGACTGAATGTGTCTTGTTTTAGAATAAGCTCGAAAGTAAAGTTTCGCATGGTATCCAATGCTTTCATCATATCGTCGTCACCATATTCAATCACCTCAATTAAAGAGTCGCCCGTTACCCTATAAGAACCATAACCAAATCTTCCATTGGGTTCATCCGGCACATATCGGGTCCACATAATTTTTTCTTTGGAATACATTTTAACCTGTCTGTATCCATCTGATTTTTTAATGGTATCAATAACGTTTTCTCCGTCATAGTTGTAAAAACTTTGTAACTCCCAAGTACCTTCAATGCTTGGTTTGATTGTTTCGTGTCCTTTAAAGCTTCCTGCAATCAAGAAAACAAAAACAAGAGTGAAAAGTAAAACTGATTTTTTCATAATGCCCTACCTTTATTACTGTTAGAATATTTAAAAGGTAAGAATAAATTTTAACATTATTAAATTGTTAGGTTTAAAAAACTGACTCTAATTCATTTTTTGATTGTAGTTTTTGCGAATTTGATAATACAGGTATTTCCATTTAGTCGAAAATCGTTTAACTATGGGCAATAAAGTCCATCTTGTTATTTTAAATGACTATTTAGACTCTTGGCCAATCTTCGGATATCATCTTTTTCATGATAGGCACTGAGAACTATTCGACTAACTATAGGCCCATTGTCATCAGGGTAGTTGAAGTTGGTGAAGATAAAACCATCATTTTTTAAAGATGTTGCTATTTGAATATTTTGGAATTCAAAAGATGGATGTCCTTCCATATGGTTGAAAAATGATGGATTTTTTAATTGGGATTTAAAATAACGGTAGTTGGTTTTGAGCGTTTGCAATCGTTCGGAAAACAACGCTTTGGCATCCAATAGTGTCCCGATAAATGAAGGCGATGCAGGACTTGCCCCACCATAAAATGCTGTGGATTCCAGTTTTTGAATAGCATCCTTGTCCCCGAAAATGGCTCCTGCCTGTATGGCCAATGCCTTGCCCAAAGAACAACAGACCATCAATTTAGCTGGTTTTAAGGATTTAAGCATCCGATAACAACCACTGCCATTTTCACCAACAATGCCCATGCCATGGGAATCATCACCGATTAAAATCACTTTATCCAGGGGAAGTTTAACAAGGCTTTTAAAATCAGGATATTGCTGACCGGAGAACTCAATAGTATCAAAAAGGACAACGGGCATTAGATTGTTTTGGGTAAGTTCTTTGGATACTAATTTTTCCAGTTCTTCAAAACTGGAAGTTACGATGACCCCATTGGTGCAAAGAGCTTTGTGAGCATTTGGAGCGGCAAGGATTGTATGCCCTTTTTCCAATAGGGTCTGAACCACCAATTGTGCCGCCAAATACCCCGAGGACATCGTAAGACAATCTTCACTGCCTACCCATTCTGCCAAATAGTTTTCGGCCTTGCCATATATTTCGAGCGATACATTTGATTTTCGTGATGCTCCATAATGCATTCCATATTTCAATACATTTTTAAGATATAAATCCTGAAAAGGAAAGTAGGCTTGCAGCCCTAAATAGGCAGTTCCCCCAAAATATAAATGGGGTTCGCCATCGATTAAAATTTGCCTGTCCGGAATGCGATATATTGAATGTGCCATTATAGCAACGCTATTCCACTACCATTCAACTTTGGAAAAATCACTTTGCCATTTTCCTGAATTTTCACCCCAGTTGCAATGTCTCCTTTTAATAGCATAGCGCCATCCATATCCACATAATCGAGTTGTGGCAATAATTGTGCTATGGCAGAGATTCCCACAGTAGATTCCGTCATACAACCTACCATGAGTTGAAGTCCCAACTCCCTACCTCTTTTGATCATGCGCCTGGCCGGTGTCAGCCCTCCGCACTTGGTCAATTTAATATTGATACCATGAAAATAGGGTCCACATTGCTCCACATCACTTTCTACAATGCAGCTTTCATCAGCGATAACGGGAAGCACGGATTGTTTCTTTACCAATGCCATACCCTCCCAATCATCAGATTTTAAGGGCTGTTCCAAAAATTCTACTCCAAGCTCTTTTAACAAAGGTGCATTTTTAATGGTTTCCTCAGCTGTCCAAGCCGTGTTGGCATCAATTCGAAAAATACTATCTGTATGTTTTCTGAGCTCTCTTACAATGGCAACATCGTCGGGGGTTCCCAATTTGATTTTGTATAGCGGCCATGGTTTTTCCTGAAGTTTAGACACCATTTTTTCTATGGTATCTATACCTATGGTATAGTTGGTCATGGGGTACTTTTCTGTGCTGGTACCCCAGATTTCGTAAAGCGGTTTGCCTTTGAGTTTGCCATAAAGGTCGTTTGCGGCCAAATCCAGAGCACAAAGTGTGAATTTGTGCAGCTTTAAAGATTCTAAATGCTCATAAAAGTTTTCAGGGGTATCAAAATCATATCCTTCAATCTGGTCCCTCACGGCTTCAATTTCTGCCATCATCCCTTCGATGGTAATTTTATAGTATGGGTTGGAAGTGGCTTCGCCATAACCTGTTTCTCCAGTAAGAGACAAACAAACAATCAATGTATCCTGTTCGTCTCTGGATTCTCTGGAAATGGTAAAGGTGTGGGCTAGTTGAAGCGTATACTTTTTGAGCGTTATCTGCATGTGTTATATTGAATTGTGTCATGCTAAGATAGGGTTTCGGGCAAATATATTAAAGACAAAAGCCCACTGAAAAATCAGTAGGCCTTTGCATATTTAAAGGGAAATGGATTAATATTTGCGAACGCTTCCGGAAACAGACTTTTTGGTTTGGACACTAGCCTCCCCAGTATATTTAATATCTGCTCCGCTGCTGGCATCGGCCACCAAGGACTCCGAAACATTTACGGAGATATCGGCACCACTACTAGCATCTGCGTTACATCTTTTTACTATCAGGTCTTGCGCCTTAATATCCGAACCGCTGCTGGCATCTGCAAAAAGGGCGTCTGCTTGACCGGAAATCTTGATATCGGCACCACTACTGGCATCTGCAGAAACTTCGCCTGCCACTAGTTCAACATGCAGGTCGGCACCACTGCTGGAATCAAGCTCGATATTTTCCGCCTTGATCACATTTTGGGCAATAAGGTCGGCTCCACTGGAACTTTCCAATGCCGTAATCTCTGGAAGGGTCACATAAACATTTTTGGTAGCTCTTCCAATGTTCTCTATGGCATGGATTTTAAGTCTTCCATCCTTGACATCGGTTCCGATAAGGTCAATAATGTTCTCGTCGGCTTCTACCGAAATTTTAAATTCCGAGCCCTGGGTTACGAATACATCAATACCTTCCGAAGCCAACACAACGTCAAATTCTTCTGTAATGTTACGGGTTTCTTCTACTACTTCTCCATTACCCGTTTTTCCGTTTCCAAAATTCACATCCATCATGCATGAGGATGCAAATAAGGATAGGAGTGCTGCGATTGCTAATCTTGCTAGTGTTGTCATGATTGTTGTTTTTTACGCTCAGTTTGACTGGGCATCTATTGATTGATTTTGATAAATAATTTGTTCAATACTGAAAATGAATTCAGTGTAAATGTCTGTTTTACTATGTGTTTTATAAACTTTGAGTTACCCAATTGACGATTTAGGTGCCTCAATTGTTACTTTTTTCCCCTGCTTTAACTTTTATACCATCTTCATTGATCTTCATTTCAAAGGAATCTTCATTGTCCTTAATGTCGATGTCAATACCATCTTCATTGATAATGATCTTCCCTTTTCCATCTGAATCTTCATCATCTTTATCCGAAATAGGGCAGTCCAAACAATTTAATTCCCCATCCTCGCCCATTAACCAGTGGTGTCCGACCAAACCACTTCTGTAATAACCTTGGTCATTTTTTATACCACGTCCAATAAACCTGCTTGTGGAATCATCAAAATATACGGTCATGGATTCCGGTACATAAATGGTCACTGTTACTTCTTGGTTCCTGGCCTTGTTGGATGTATCCGTAGTCAAATATTTGTCCAACACTATTACGTTACCATCAACTTCGTATTCGTATTCAATATTTTTGGCACGATCACGGGCTGCTGGGGTCGAACTTCCATCAGCATCTTTTCTCACGGTAACACTCATAGTATCATCATCCGATTTTCTGATTTTGATATCAACTTCGTCCGACATCAATACACGCTTGTCGTTTTCATCATAGCC
Source organism: Allomuricauda sp. (assembly GCA_040285615.1). Classification (GTDB taxonomy): domain Bacteria; phylum Bacteroidota; class Bacteroidia; order Flavobacteriales; family Flavobacteriaceae; genus Flagellimonas. Next base: position 43,770 of record JAVJRL010000008.1, on the reverse strand, counting down.
GAAGGTCATTCTGCCAAAATGAATATCATCTCTGCTATAATCCATGTCAATACCCTTCATTTTAATCATCAGGGTATCGGATGGAACTTCCATGACCAGTTCACTTCTATCGTTTACACTTCCGGTATAAGAGAATTCAGCAGCTTGACGTATTCCAAGCACAATCAAAGTACCTACAGATATCAACCATAGCCCCAAAAGAGCGAACTTGGCAATGTTCCCGATGGATTTTAGGTTGTTCACCAAGATTTTCAATCCTAAATAAAGTATGAAAAAGAACGGGATACCCACAGCAAAGAATAATAAGATGGATACAACCCAAACTGGTGCTCCGGAGGTGTTCACAATCTCATAAAAATCAACACCCGGAACATGAACCGCATCGAACATGCCTACAGTGAACAGACCGAAGAACAGTCCTACTAAGGTAGATGCACCGATGATGATCAATAGGATTCCTATGAACTTACCGAACACTTTAAAAAGGAACAGAATAATGTCCCCTACGGTATCAAAAAAGGTCTTGGAGCTGCTTTTGACCTTGTCGCCTACTTTATCGTAGTCAACACTTTTTACTTTTTCGGCAACATCATCAAACCCCTCTTTAACTTTGCGTTCTATATTGCTGATGTTGACGGGCTCCCCCCTCATATCTAATTTTTCCGAGGTTGTAGCAGCTTCGGGTACCAAAATCCAAAGAAGGATATAGGCGATTAATCCAAAACCACTGGTGAATATGGCCAAAAGGATAAATATGAGCCTTATCCATAGGGAGTCAATGCCCAAATAATGTTCCAGACCCGCACAAACACCACCAATATATTTATGGTCTACGTCCCTATATAGCTTTTTGGCTCTACCGATAGGTTCTGTATGGGATTTTTTGGGTTCGTCCTCAAAAATATCCTCATCCACCATGTAATCTTCGGGTTGCCCCATTACCTCGATTACTTGATCTACCTCTTTATGGGTGATTACCTGTCGCTCGTTCTCCATTTTCTCCAAAAAGAGTTCGGCAATCCTTGCCTCGATATCGGCAATGATCTCGTCGCTTCCCTTGGTACCTGAAAACGACCGTCTTATGGACTCCAGATACCGTCTCAGCTTGTTATACGCGTCGTCGTCTATGTGGAAGAGCGTATTTGCTAAATTTATATTTACTGTCTTGTTCATTTTTTGATTCTATTTTGTGTTGGTTACCAGATTGACTGCATTTCTTAGTTCATCCCAGGTACCATTGAGTTCGTTAAGGAACAATTGGCCTGTTTCTGTAAGGGCGTAATATTTGCGGGGTGGTCCCGATGTGGATTCTTCCCAACGATAGTTGAGCAATCCGGCATTCTTTAGCCTGGTGAGCAAAGGATATATGGTACCTTCCACTACTAACATCTTTGCGTCCTTTAAGGCTCCCAGAATTTCTGAGGCATACTTGTCGTCATCCTTTAGGATGGACAGGATGCAATACTCTAGAACCCCCTTGCGCATCTGTGCTTTTGTGTTTTCTATGTTCATAATTTCATGGTTCTATTAAATTAACTGTTCGTTTTTGTTCTGCCAAACTTTGTTTGGTAACATTTCCACTCCATTCCCCTGAATTGGGCAGGGGAGTGGAAACGGTTCTTTGATTGATGATTTGATGTTTTTTCGTTTTTTGATTGATGGTTAAACTCCGTTTTTTTTGATTGATGATTGCTGTGGAGGTGATTAAGCTCCTTTATATATGTTACTTGATGAATTTAATGGTAAAAGGATATTTAAAATATTCCCCTTCGTTAGTTCTGATTGTGGCCAAAATGGTAAAAACAATGTTCACAACACCTAGGGCAACCTGCATAAAGCCCGATATTCCTACGGGCCAAATCAGTCGTCCAAGCCTAAAATCATCACTATCTATATGAATGTTTAGGTTGTTCAAATCGCTCAGGTCGTGAAACCCGAAAAAATTCCAATCGAACAGGTCTGGCCAAAATCCAATAAAAAAAGGAATGGTGATCAAACCTGCTACAATGGAATAGAGCAACATACTAATTTGAAAATTTAGTGCCTGTTTACCATTATAATCCACAAACTCATGCTGCTTTTTATTGGCCGTCCATAATATCAATGGAAGTATAAAATTCCCGAAAGGGATAAAATACTTCGAGAACATGGACGCATGGATGATCGCGGATAAATTTCGTTCGTGTTTGGTGATTGTAGTTGCCATTTTTGATTGATGTTTTTTGATTGTAAAAGGGTTAACCTATTAGCTTACCATGCAAATATATATCCAAAAGACAGTACTATGCAAAACAAAGTACTATAATTTAACATAAAATTAACAATTATAGATATCTTCTTTTTACCTATTTTTAGGCCAAACAAACCTAAGTTATGGCATTGACACCCAGTAAAATCAACACATTTACGTTTTTAAAGCTCCCTTCGGCCTGGTGGTGCGGGGTACGGCTCAAGTATATTGATGAAAAAAAAGCAATCACCACGGTAAAGCATAAATGGATGAATCAAAATCCATTTAAATCCATGTTTTGGGCCGTTCAGGGGATGGCTGCCGAGCTCAGTACGGGAGCTTTGGTGATGAACGAAATCCAGAAAAGCGGCAAAAAAGTGTCCATGCTCGTGGCCAACAACAAGGCCACCTTTACCAAAAAGGCAACAGGTAGAATCAACTTTACTTGTGAGGATGGCGAATCAATTGCTGATGCCATTAAAAAGACCGTAGAAACAGGCGAAGGACAAACTTGCTGGATGAAATCCGTAGGGGTCAACCAGGATGGGGTAGAGGTCTCCACCTTTCATTTTGAGTGGACGGTGAAGGTGAAGGGGTGATTTGGGTAAAGGGTGAATGGTTTAAGTTTAAAGTTGGACGTAAAATACAAATTGCTTCTACCAAAACTGTAACAAACCTTTAGTAATCCCAACATATAAACAGAAATCAAAAAACATCAATAAAACATGAACGCACACGAAATAGACTTCCATATTTACGGCGAAGAAATGCAATATGTGGAAATAGAACTGGATCCACAAGAGGCCGTTGTTGCCGAAGCCGGTACTTTTATGATGATGGACCAGGATATTAAAATGGATACCATCTTTGGCGACGGTTCCAACCAAGATACCAGTGTTTTGGGCAAAGTATTCTCTGCAGGTAAGCGATTGCTCACAGGGGAAAGCCTTTTTATGACCGCTTTCTTGAACGTTGGCCAAGGAAAAAAGCTGGTGAGCTTTGCTTCGCCCTATCCCGGTAAAATTGTTCCTATCGACCTTTCCGAAAAAGGAGGGAAGTTCATCTGTCAAAAAGATGCATTCCTATGTGCTGCCAAAGGTGTTTCTGTGGGCATTGAATTCTCCAAACGCTTGGGACGTGGTTTCTTTGGTGGCGAAGGCTTTATTATGCAAAAACTGGAAGGCGATGGAATGGCCTTTGTACACGCTGGTGGAACCATGGCCAAAAAAACATTGGCTCCCGGAGAGATTTTAAAAGTAGATACAGGTTGTATTGTTGGTTTCTCCCATACCGTAGATTACGACATTGAATTTATTGGGGGCATCCGAAATTCCGTTTTCGGTGGAGAGGGGCTTTTCTTTGCTACACTTAGAGGCCCTGGAACTGTTTACATTCAATCCTTGCCGTTTAGCAGATTGGCCAGCCGTGTTTGGGCCGCTGCACCAAGAGGTGGCGGAAAGGACAAAGGCGAAGGCAGTATTTTGGGTGGTCTTGGAAACCTTCTGGACGGAGATAATAGGTTTTAGTTTTTAGAAGTCAGAAGTCAGAAGTCAGAAGTCAGAAGTCGGAAGTCTGAAATCAGAAATCTGAAGTTCGAAGTCTGAAAAAATCACTTCTTTTGTGTCTATGAATTTCAACGACCTGTTCCACTTTCTGGAAGAACTGCAACAAAACAATACTAAAGAATGGATGGATACCAATCGCAAATGGTATAAATCCCTCCGCAATGATTTTATCGTTTGGTTGGATGATCTGGACATGACCATGGCCCAGCTCCATGACGATTATTATCCAACTCCGGGCAAAAAGGGCATCAATCGCATCAACAATAATCTGATGTTCCACCCGAACAAGCCCATTTATAAAGATCATTTTGGTGCAGGGTTGGACAAAGCTCCCAATTCTGCAGATTTTTATATTGAAATCGGTCTAAAACATTGTTTGTTGGCAGGCGGTCGTTGGCGGCCCGATTCTAAAACCCTTCGTAGCATCCGCGATGCCATTGATTATAATGGAGAGGAGCTCCAGAAGATACTGGATAAACCTTCATTCAAGAAAATGTTCGGTGGTTTATATGAAGACGAAAAACTGGTGTCATCACCCAAAGGATTTTCCAATGACCATCCGCACATTGAATTGTTGCACAACAAAACTTTTGCGGTGGAATATGGTTTGACCAAAGAGGATGTACTCAGCAATGATTTCAAGGAAAAAATCGTTGAAGTTTACAAGGAAATGTTACCCTTTCGTCAGTATTTGAACCAAGCAGTTAGCGTTTAATCCAGCTCATCCGAAGCCTTGATCAATCGTGCTGACAGGTCTGGACGTTCCATATCCTTATCATAAGGGAACATAGGCCTAATGATTCTTTTGTGGCCCAAGCGTTCCAAATCCTGGTCTACGCCTCCAGGGGTCAAGGCCATGATCCAGTCTCCTCTCATGTTGTAAAGTTCGGGCACTAAATAGCCAATTTTAACCACGATGATGTCCGTTTCACTAGGAGTAAGTGCCAAGTTGGTAAAATCCGACTTTCTGTGATACGGTTTCCTTTTTTTAGTAACGATGATATGAGCATTATCCACTTTTACGACTACCTCGGTCTCTGCATGAACATCGCCATGTTTTATGGCTGTTACTTCTCCGGTCAATTCTAAGGGAGGGGCATATCGGTCATCGATTTCGGCCCCAACAGGCGCACTTACTTGTCCGCCAACACCCACTTTTATGGCTTCCTCTATCAATTTGGGACCTGGAATGGATGCATAGATCAAAGATTTTCCATCTGCTGCATGGAATTCTTCCCGTTTTAAGAGCTCCATCAAGGTCCAAGTCACATCACCAGCCCCGCCAGCCGTAGGGTTATCGCCCATATCACTCAACATAAAAGGTTTTTTGTCACTGGCGAGGGCAAGTTCCAATGCCTCCTCGTAGGGTTTTGTAGGGGCAACGAATTCAAATTCTTCGCGGACATCCCAAAAACTATTGGCCAATTTTTCCGCTCCTTCGGTAACTTGTTCTTTGTCATCACCAGTTACCATCACTACTGCATGGTTTCGTGGTTCATCGGCCCAAGCGTAGCCAATCCAAATAGCGGCATCGATAACACCCTCTTGTTGCTCCACTTCGGGGACTTTGGCATACAAACTTTTTCCAGGTTCCACTCGGGTGCTGGTTTTTTCACCAGGCAGTAATATGGGCACAGGTACCCAAGCTTTATAGGTTGGTTTTCCTTTTCCGTTTTCCAATCGAGATACCAGATTTTCAACAGCTCGCATTTTGGACTCAATCGCGTCTTCGTGCGGAGCCATACGATAACAAGTGATCAAATCGGAGTGTTGCGCCAATCGTTTGGAAACATTTCCGTGCAAGTCCATGGAAGTGGAAATCAATACATCGGTGCCTACTACTTCACGGATTCTTTTGATGAGGTCGCCCTCGGGGTCATCCAGTCCGACCACGCTCATCGCACCGTGAATGTCAAAGAAAAGGCCGTCATAAGGCATGTTTTCTTCTAACATGGTCAGGGTTTTGCTTACCAAGGACTCATAGGCTTCTCTAGTAACCGTTCCACCTGGCAACGATTTTCCCACTAAAGTGGGAACCCACTCGGCCCGTTGTCTCAAAGAAGAATCAGCTTCCATGAATGGATAACGGGTAAATATGGAATCTCCAATTTTAGGGTGAAATGCTTCTTCATGGGTGAGCGCTGGAGAAAATGTGCTGGATTCTATACCCAGTCCGGCTATGGCAATTCTTGGAAGTTCTTTTTCGGTGTTCTTTCTGCAACTTATCAAAATGACAAAAAATAAAAGAAGAAGTACAGGTCTACGCATGTTATTAGGTTTGGTGGTTGTAATCAAAAGCATAAATATCGACATTATTGGGGTGGTGTCAAAAGGAAGAGGTGATTCAGAATGATAAATGGATAAGAGTTATATTTAGAAAAAACTTATTCATTTTGGCTAGCGATAGAATCAGAAACATGCAACGTGAGTTGCTTTCAGATAATTGGTATACCCTTGAAAAAATAACTTTTGAATATTTACGGGACGATGGTGTTTGGGAAAAACAAATCCGGGAAGCATACGACCGTGGGAACGGGGCTGCCATACTCCTTTATAATGTGGAAAAAGGGAAGGTGGTATTGACCAAGCAGTTTAGAATGCCTACGTATTTAAATGGTAACAGGGATGGAATGATGATTGAAGCTTGCGCTGGACTTTTGGAAAAGGGCAATGCAGAAGAGACTATTAAAATGGAGGTAGAGGAGGAGACAGGGTATAAAATTGATAAAGTAAAAAAGGTGTTCGAAGCATACATGTCTCCTGGTTCAGTTACCGAGATACTTTATTTTTTTATTGGACAGTATGAAGATGCCATGAAAGTAAGCGAAGGTGGCGGTGCAGAGGATGAAACGGAGAACATTGAAGTGTTGGAGCTCGATTTTAAAAAAGCACTTGAGATGATGAAAACGGGTGAGATCAAAGATGCCAAGACCATCATGTTGTTGCAATATGCCCAAGTCCTGGGAATTTTCAATCAGTAATTTTCGTAAATATTTTTTAGGGTGGTGTACATGGTTTCTCTTATTTCAGAAGATGGAATACGGAAATGATTGTTCATAAAACTAAAGATGAGCAGTTTGCCCGATTTTGTCTGCACATACCCACTTAAATTATAATTGTTGCCTACGGAACCAGATTTGGCAAAAAGGAACGGTTCTGTGGTCGGGTCTTCCCATGTTTCGACCGTACTGTCGGGTCCCCACATTGGAAATATCTCAAAAAGGCGCTCTTCAGGGACTTCATTATGTAATTTCTGAAGGATTTGTACAAAGGAGCGTGGAGTAAACAAATTATATCGGGACAGTCCTGAACCATCGACCCACCGAGGTTGATGTTCTAAATCTTTCAAGTGATTCTGCAACATAAAATTAATGACTCTTTTTGTGCTCAATGTATCGGAAACGGTGATCGAAGCTGTTAGTAATAATTGTTCGGCCAAGAAGTTATCACTCTTAAAAAGCATTCTCTTGAAAATAGAATCAGTCTCTATTCCATAGACCGTATGTATATCTCCCTCTGGGAAATGATCTGATAAAATGATTTTTTTACCGAGGGCTGATTCCAATAATTGTTGGGTTAAACTATCGCTGCTCACAAATGGAATTTCCAAAGTGTCTTTTTCGGTGGGTGAGATATAAAATTGGTTGTGGAACTCCTCCCGTTTTATAGTTGTATCTTTTATTTGGGTCTGATTGAAAAACGCTTTGGGAGAAATTTCCAGTCTTTCATTATTGGAAATGGTTACCACATTACCGTATAAGGGTATGGCGGACTTTTCAGGTGAAAAATAGGTATCATAATCTTCCCAGGCCCAACCTGGCCCATAGCGATTCTCAGTATGGTTTTTGGTATAAAGCGCAATGGTAACCTGATTTCTCAACCAATGTATTGCCGTACTATCATTAAAATAGGGATGAAGCCAAGATGGGTCACCTGTACCTTCAATAAACAAGGTATCGTTTGCCACAACATATTTTAAGGTGGGAATCTTTTTAGGAAGAAGTTTTAACCCTGTATAAAAGGTTGCGATCTTCGTATTACTGGCAGGTGTAAAATATTTGCCGCCATTATGACTGTAGATTTCTTTCTTGGTATCGGCATCAATGATTACAAGACCATGAAAGGAATTTTCCAATAGCTTGTTTCTTAATTGGGAGTTCAGTGTTTTTTTTATTGAATTACAACCAGTCAATAAAAAAATAAACATAAAAACATTGATAATCAATGTGTTAAATGATTTTCTTGGCAATCTGTGCATTTGTGCAGTTCATCGATTTTAACAGCAAGTTATTCAATTTTTAACTGGAAATTGAGCTTTATAAACGCCTTTTTTATTAATTTAGAGGACAACCTATTACCCAATTTAATTTAATTAATATGCCTAGAGCTATGTTAGATTACACCAAAACAATCCTCCAAAAGGTGAGTTTTGATGTTAAACTCTTCGCTAGGGAACTTCGAAAAGCTATTTCGAGATTATTGCCAAGTGAAGTGCAAGAACTTAGAATCTGGTTGCAATTTTTTATTGTGGACAAACCAGAGTTACAACCAACATTATTGTTATTAAAAGCATAAACACTAACTAGAGTCGCTGAAAGGCGGCTCTTTTAATTTTTACTCAAAGGGCTGATTATTTTTACATCCTGAAATGCAATGGCTCCACGTACGATGCTGGAAATGACCTCTCGCAACGCATCGGTGATTTGTATTTTTAGCTCACTTTTATGATAAATTAAACTTATTTCCCTAGCCGGGGTAGGCTTTTGGAAGGACTTAAGATTAATCTTTTTATTTTCTTCCAAATGCAAAGTGTTCAAGTAGGGCAATAAGGTCATGCCCATTCCCTCATCGGCTAAGCTTACCAAAGTTTCAAAGCTTCCACTTTCTATTTTAAAATGTTCTCCACGAAGGTTTTGTGACGCCTTACAAAGGTTGATGACGCCTTCTCGGAAACAATGTCCGTCCTGTAATAAAAGAATATCGCTGACATCTAGATGGTCTGTGCTCAAAAGTTCCTCCGAAGCCAATCGATGGTTCTTGGGGACGTAACCAACAAAAGGTTCATAATACAATGGACGTTCTTTTATAAATTCAATTTCAAGTGGTGTAGCGGCAATTCCCGCATCCAAATGACCATCCATAACGTTCTTGATCATGGTTTGTGTGGACTGTTCCTTTATAATCAGATTTACCTTGGGATATTTCTTTATAAAAGCATTTAGGAACATCGGAAGTAGTGTAGGCATTACCGTTGGTATGATTCCTAAGGTATAGTCTCCTCCGATATACCCTTTGTCTTGGTCTACAATATCTTTGATTCGTTCTGCTTCGGCAACAATGTTTTTTGCCTGTGCCACAATTTTTTCTCCCACTTCTGTAATAGTAATGGGTTTTTTACTGCGGTCAAAAATGAGAACGTCCAGTTCATCTTCTAATTTCTGAACCTGCATGCTCAAGGTAGGTTGTGTAACAAAACTCTTCTCTGCGGCTAGGGTAAAGTTTTTGTGCTCCGCTACGGCCAATACGTATTGTAGTTGGGTAATAGTCATTCAAGCATAAGTTTAGGGCATAAATGTATAAAAAACTATCAGGTAAATCTATAGAAAGAACAGAATCCTCTATGTGCAGCACGTATTAAAATAAATAGCCTGCTCAATGCAGGCTATTTGATGATTGATGAATTTTTTTTGGTTAAAACCTGATGGTGATTTCCAAGTCTTCCCCTTTTACTTGAAATTGGGCACTGTCAAAACTTGGAGGACCCATGGTCATGTCGTTTCCGGACATTCCATAACTTTCTTTGGGCATTCCATTGGCTTCATAATCCATTCGGTTGTTTTCGTTCGCATCGTGCAAGGCCATAATGGCATAATCTCCTGGTGCTACTTCGGTAAACTTCAGTATAACTTTTCCATCTTCAATGGTACTCTGAAGATTTTGAATGCCAGGTCCTTTCATAAAGGTTTCGGCGGTGTGCAGTCCCGCGAGCACTTTTCCTTCATTACTGGTTATGTTGTCGATAGTAATTGTAATGTCGACGCCGGTTTTTTGTTGTGCCATTGCTATTAGACTCACAAAGAAGAAGCTTAAGGCTAGTGTTACAGTTTTCATAATGTTTGTTTTTGATGTTTTGTATGCCCCAAATTTCAGACAGGAGCCTCTTTTTAAAAATTACAACTTACTCAAATGTTGATTTTTGGGTGTGAATTGTACTAGTGAAAATGGGGTTTCAATTCATCTTTGAAAAACCACAATTGGGTATTTCCTTTTGGCATGGCAAAGCAAGTAGACGCAATTTTGTGTCATCAATCAAAAAAAAGGAAAGTCATGAAAGTCATCATCAATCTCATTATACTGGTATTAAGTTCTGGATACATATTTGCACAGCAGACGATTTCCGGAACTGTTACCGACGCTAAGAACAACCCCATTGAAGGTGCCAACATATATTTAGAGGGAACCTACGATGGGGCATCTTCGGATGCCCACGGTAGTTTTAGTTTTGAAACAATCGAGGAAGGACTTCAGACATTGGTCGTTTCTATGTTGTCCTATGAGTCGCATTATGAAGCTGGCGACGTTTCCTATTTTACGGATTTGCACATAAAGTTGGTGGAATCGGTCAACTCGTTAACAGGGGTTACTTTAACCGCGGGAACTTTTGAAGCTGGCGATAACTCCAAAGTATCGGTATTGAAACCTTTGGACATTGTTACCACGGCCGGTGCTGCGGGTGATTTTGTGGCTGCCTTGCAAACGTTGCCGGGAACTACAACCGTAAACGAGGATGGACGGTTATTTGTACGAGGAGGTACGGCAGGTGAAACACAGGTTTTTATAGACGGGCTGCGGGTTTTTCAGCCTTTTAATGCCACCGCCAACAATACGCCGACACGTGGAAGGTTTTCACCATTTCTTTTCAAGGGTATTTCCTTTAGTACAGGAGGGTATTCGGCGGAATACGGCCAAGCTCTGTCCAGCGTACTTTTATTGAACACTACGGATGTTCCCCTTCAGGAGAAAACGGATATTTCCATAATGTCGGTAGGTGGTGGATTGGGCCATACAGAGATTTGGGGAGACCGATCGTTGAGTATCAATACCTCTTATATGAATCTTGCCCCATACGAAGCTTTGATACCTTCGACCCAAGGCGTTCGTTGGAACAGTCCCTATGAATCCATTTCGGGCGAAGCTGTTTTTAGAAGTAAAGGAGAGAAGAGCATGTTTAAACTCTACACAGGTTTTAACCATGCCAATTTAGATATTGATCAAGAGGACATCAATTTTGATGATTATGTCCGATTCCGTTTGAAAAACAATAATCTGTACTTCAACTCGTCTTACAAATACTATTTTGAAAATGATTGGAGTCTTACCTCTGGAGCTTCCATTGCTTGGGATACCAATGATATAGGTATTCAAGAAAATAGGGTGGATGCCAAAGAAACATCATCACATATAAAGGTAAAGGCAAGAAAAAACTTTAGTAATCGATTCGATTTAAGCTTCGGCGCCGAATATTTTAATACCAAGTATGATGAAACCTACACGGATTTAAACAATGATGAATTTTACAGTGGATATAATGATGGTCTGTGGGCCGCTTTTGCGGAATCCGATATTTTCTTGAGCAACAAGTTTGCGATGAAGTTGGGTGTTCGGGGAACCCAAAGTAGCCTTTTGGATGAATTTAAAGTATCGCCAAGAGTGTCATTGGCCTATAAACCGGGAGAGGACGGACAGTTTTCATTGGCATATGGAGATTTTTTTCAGCGACCACTAACCGAAGTGGTTAAGTTTGACCAAGATTTACAAATGGAAAAAGCATCGCACTATATTCTCAACTATCAATATATCAACAATGGGAAAACCTTTAGGACAGAACTTTATTATAAGGATTATGACCGTTTGGTGAAATACAACACAGAGGTACCGCAGTTCAATGCTGACTATAACAACTTTGGAGGTGGGTTCGCCAAAGGCATTGATCTATTTTGGAGAGATAGCAAGAGCATCGAAAATCTGGATTACTGGTTTTCCTATTCCTTTTTGGATACGGAACGTGACTATCAAAACTTTCCACAAAAAGCAACTCCAAATTTTGCCCCAAAGCACAATGTTTCTTTGGTCACCAAATATTGGGTGGACAAGCTAAGGTCGCAAGTGGGTCTCTCTTATTCTTATGGCTCTGGTAGACCATATCACAACCCTAATGCATTGGGTTTTATACAGGAAAGAACAAAATCTTACAACAACCTTAGCTTCAACTGGGCCTATCTTATCGATCAACAAAAGATTTTATATTTCTCCGTAAGCAATCTTTTGGGTATCCATAACGTGAGTGATTATCAATACTCAAATACTCCAAATGGAGATGGGGTATATGATAGAAGGGCAATTACACCACCAGCGGATAGTTTTTTCTTCGTTGGATTTTTCTGGACGATTAGCTCTGATAGGAAAAGTAATCAATTGGATAATTTATAGTCTATTGCTGCATTTTGAGATAGTAATCTACAGAGTGCTTGCCCGAGCCGTAAACAATAAAAAAAAGGCATAAAATTAAAACAACAATGGCCAAAATTAGGTTGTTGGTGTTCATGCTCCCTAAAAAATTAGTGAGTATTGCTCCGAAAAGAATAGGTAGTTGGGCAATGGCAGCCCATCTGGTAAGAAGACCTACCACTATTAGAATACCTCCAACAAAATGTGCGGGAACAATATAGTGTAGAATTAGCATACCTCCAGGTATGTTTTGAAACGGACGTGCCATTTTCTCCATTTCCAGATGATTGGACATAAACTCAATTCCTTTGACAAAAAGTACCACGCCAAGCATAATTCGTATCAAATCCAAAAAAAGGTATGTATGGGCATTGGCCCATTTATTGAGATTTTTAATTGAACCCATGGCGATGAAGTTTAAGATTTCATATATAAGATACTCATTTTTAGTTTCTTATGAAATAAAAGTGTTGTTAAACCTATAAAAACCGTAGGATTGGTATAATATTATGTATAAATGAACCTTAAGAGTCGGTAAGGGTCAACTCCATTTGAATGTCACTGCGTGCATAGGGCGAAGCAATTTTGGTTATTTCCTTAAATCCCAGTTTTTTGTACAAGGAGAGGGCGGGAGCTAACTTTCTGTTACTTTCCAAAAAGATTTTCTTTGCCCCCAACTGCTTTGCTCGATCAATAATGTGTTGCCCCAACAATTTGCCTACACCTTTACCCTGTGCTTTGGGCGAGACTCCCATTTTTGAAAGTTCAAAATCAAAACCATCATACTGGCAGGGAATAAGAGCGCATACACCCACCGGATTTCCATCTAGCAGCGCAACGGCTATATAACCTCCTTTATCCAAAATGTATTCTTTAGGATGGTACAGCGTAATACGATCCATTTCTTCCATTTTGAAATATTTGGTAATCCATTCCTCGTTCAGTGACCTAAATGCATCTTTAAAAGCTTCAGAATAGGGGACAATGGTAAATGGTTTGTTCATTCAGGGAAATTTTCAAGGATTCATTGTCAAAAATAAATCGAATCCCGGAACATTGTATAAACTGAAACCTAATTTCTATGGATTGTAACTACTTATCCGTCAATTTGTGGAACCGTTCAACGAAAAAATTACCAGTTGGGCGATTAAATATGTAGATTTACATTATTATTAGTCATAAAATTCTTACAAGTTCCCAAATCTTGCTGATGAGACTATTAAAAACATATCAACCTGATTTAATCAGGAGTACTAACCTACAAATCCCAATCGGCTATGGAGATAAAACTACCCCCGTTTCCCCAATTTATATTTCCGCCCCAAATTGAGCGTTGCATTTATGCACTAGTGCTTATTGTTTTTCTTGGCAACCGCCCGCTGTTTGCACAAGAAGGAAATCCCTATGTTAGTTACGACGTCCCATTTCAAAACTTGCTGAAATTCAACAGGTTTTTAATCAACCCTACCTTTTCTTCCATTCGAGAAGATAAATCGTACGTAAACTTTTTCCACAGAAGTCAAAGTGCTGATTTCGACAATAATCGCCAAAACTACTTTTTAAGTTACAGCGGTAGGTTGAGCGATAGAGTGGGGCTCGGGTTTAGCCTTTACAACCAACAAGCAGGAGTAATCTCTAATTTAGGGGTAATGGCCAATTACTCCCACGGTATTCAGTTGGGGGAGGAGAGCAGCCTAACTTTTGGAGTAAATATTCCTTATTATGTAAGTAGCTACGACCCTAGTAGAGCGGTTACCCAGGAAGAAGATCCCTTTTTAAGAGAAGCCGAGGAAAGTTCCGTGATTTCGTTTCAACCTGGACTTAATTTAAGTATTGGAAAGTTCGATTTTGGTGTCTTTGCCCAAAATTTGGTGGATTATAATATAAAATCAGGAAAATCCTTGACCAATCTCAATCAAAAGACTTTTTCTGGTCACATTCAGTTTGCACACGAGTTCGAAAATGGAAGAGGTATTTTTGAAGATGGCAGGTTGATGCCTTTGGCACGTGCTCGTTTTGAAGGAAATGAAGACCCTGTTTTTGGAGGAGGTATCATTTTGGATCTTCCTAAACTAGGTTGGATACAAGGTGGCTACGATCAATTTTATGGAGCATCTGCAGGTACTGGGTTTAACTTGAACCAAAGGCTGTCCTTTGGATATAATTTTGAAAAAAGCTTGAGCAATAGTATAGCCAATCTAGGGGTTACCCACGAAATATCCATTGCCTATTCTTTTGTTCCCAATCTTTCCAAAAATACATTCGTTTCTAATGAGGAGGAGGAGAAAAGGAAGATTGAGAATTCAGCTGTTGCCGATGCAAGTAATGAATCTGGGAAAACGAAGCAAAAAAGTAAGTTGGATGTAGAAACTACATTGCGACCCTACAACAAGGAGGATAGAGCCTATTGGGAGGAACGTATAACGCAATTACAGGAGCAACAAGAAGACAGTTATGCTGTAATTGATGATCTGCTTTACAAAATGGATTCCATGAAGCAAAGCAGAGAGCAGGAAATGGAAAAACGCTTTGAGATGGTTATGCGAATCGTGAAAAGGCACAACGGAAACAAGATTCCCGATATTGAGAAGAATGCCCAAAAATTGTACTTGGCGGACAATAAGGATTTGGACTCGGTTTATAATGCAATTGAGGCTTCGACCACTGCAGCTTTGGCCCAAAACACCAAACCGGTAAATAAACAAACGGAGACGAAGAGTGGGGGAACTTTTAATGGTGGCGATTTCAAACCAATAGAAAAGTTTATCAATCTAGAAGGTGTTGGACAAGGACACTATATTGTGGCCAATGTGTTCAAAAATGAGATTTACCTTAAAAACTTTATGCAGGAGCTAAAAAGTCAAGGGTTGGATGCACAATATTTCAAGAATCCGGACAATGGCCTCAACTATGTTTATTTGGCCAAATATGAAGAGAATGATAAGGCATATGCTGCTTATAAATCCCGAATGAAGGGGAAATACCAAGATGAAATTTGGATTATGCATGTTGAAAATCCAAGGTACTCCAATTGGGCAGATGCCATTTTTCAAGATATTGAATAGTTAGGGCATTATTTTTTCATGTGCTGAGCAACACTTTGACTGCCTGAATCTGGGCGTTCTTCAAGCTCTGAAATTATTTTATGGTGGTCGTCTACTTGGGTTTGAGATAGTTTGTAGGTAGCCTGTATATCCGACACCTGTACTTGAAACCCAACCACACCCCTAACTTGACGTAAGGTTTTGGTTGACAATTTTTTAAGGGAAATGGGTTTTTTAGAATTCTTTTCATATTTGTCCACTAATCTATGCATGGATTCCATGGTTTCTTGCTCGGTCAAAACCCTTAAAGTGCCATACACATGTACAGCAATATAGTTCCAAGTAGGTACCTCTTCCTCTTTGTACCATGAAGATGAAACATAGGCATGCGGGCCATTAAAAATACAGAGGACTTCACCTTTATCAGTAAAATTTTTCCATTGCGGGTTAGCTTTGGCTATATGTCCAACTAAAACATCCTTACCGTTCTCATCGGTTTCCAATTCCAAAGGAATATGGGTGCCCCACGGTTTATGGTCCACAATGTTGATCAGTATACCAAAACTGTTTTGCCGTAAAAAGTCCTTGACTTCTTCAATATCTTGGTTGCTATAGTGAGGTGGAATGTACATGTTAATGGAAATGGTTATCCTTAAAAACAGAAAAAGTTTAAAGGTAATAAATATGATTCCATATGATCGTAATGGTTATCGATCAAAAACACCTCGAACATAAAAAAAGGCCCAGATTAGGGCCCATTTTAGTGATTGAAAGTTTGGTAAGGATAAACTCATTCCATCGGTTCCATTTCTTTTTCGGCCATTTTTGCCTCCGCTTCAATTTTTTGAAGTTCCATAACAATTTCAGAAGGGTCCCAATAACCATATTCCCTAACTATTTTTCCATCAACAAATTGATAGGTCAGGTGCACAGGAATATCCACTGCTTTATTGTTGGCAGCCAAGGTGCCTTTCCAACCTAGCCAACAGTTTACCCAAGTTTCGCCATCATCGGTCAATACCATTTCATATTCTTGGTTTTCATTTTGAAAGCCCCTGGATGCATAGTTAACATCTGTTTGTTTGTGGTACTCCATTGTCTCGTTGGCGGACATGGGATTTTTACTGGTATTGTAATACGTTTTTGAAGTATCGGCATACATACTTGTATCGAATGATTTACTGTTGTAATTCGATATCAATTTTTTAACCGTATCGATTTCTGGTGAGTCCTGCGTATATCTTACAGGACTTTGTTGGCAAGCACTTAATGCAAGTACTGCTGTGGTACAGAGGAGAATGATTTTTTTCATTGTTTCTTGGATTATGGTTAATTATTTATAATAAAACCTCGATCAATGAATGACCGAAATTAATGCGTAGGAATACTTGATACCAAGGTAATAGGTACTTGGGTTGATAATTAAGATAGTTGGCTTAAAAAAATTGTCAGGTAATTTGGGAATACAACTTGCTCTATTAATCCTCAAACACAAAATTCAGTCGCAAGTATAGGTCTTTTTAATTGGAATAAATGCCAGAATGTAAGCGGGATTATTTTTGATATACCAGCTATTATAAATATAATAAAAATCTGTAAATGAGTAACTTAAAAATGAATGTTATTTTGGGAAAGAGCCCAAATCGAGATGATTTTCCTACGGAATCAAGTGTTGTACTTCCATTGTTGTAATAGTAAGATTGCGAAAATGGGATTTACATAAACCTTCTGGTTGATATTTGCTGGGAATAAATACTCATATCAATCTTCAATCAAGTTTTCTTCTTACCTATTTTAAGGGTATTCTGGATATACACTACAATCCATCCCTAGATATTTACAGTTGGGTAAACCTTCTTTTTAAAAACACGGCTCTCAATTCATCTTTGCGACATCAATAATCCATCTTGAATAGAATTCAGGAATAAAAACAACAGTCATGAAAAAACTGATTTTATCAATTGTACTACTAGGAGCTACATTGGTCAATGCACAAGACCGCTATTCCAAAGGAATGGAAAAGGCTTTTGAGTTATGGCAGAACCAAAAAGTAATGGAGGCATCCAATATGTTTGAACGTATAGCCACTGCGGAACCCGATAAATGGTTGCCCTATTATTATGTTTCCCAAATAAACACGGTAATATCTTTTGGAGAAAAAGATGAGGAAAAATTGAGTAAACAGTTGGAAAGAGCTAAGGAGTTTTTGGATGTTGCCAAAGCCATATCTCCAAATAATCCAGAACTTTTGGTACAGGAAGCACTCATCAATACGGCATGGATTGCTTTTGATGGGGCTACCTACGGAATGACCCTATCCCAAAAAAATGCACAACTTTATCAGAAGGCAATGGAGCTTGCCCCAAACAATCCTCGTGTAGTATTCTCAAAGGCAGAATGGGATATGGGATCAGCACGTTATTTTGGAAAGGATACTACACCGTATTGTGAAGATGTGGAAAGGGCGTTGGAACTTTTTGCTACCTTTAAATCCGAAACACCATTTTATCCATCTTGGGGAAAAGAGCGGGCAATAGAGATATTGGAAAGTTGCGGTAAATAAAAAAAAGATGAAACTCCTAATAAGAGAAGTTTTTAGGGCATTGGTAATAGGGGTAGCTATTTTTATAGTATCCCTAATTATCTACTTTGTTAATGGTTGGGAATTCACCTTTCAGGAATTGGCCAAAGATTTTTGGGAAACTATCATATTTTCCACGATTATCTACCTCTGCAATGCTGCTTCTTTTATTATGCTCATGCGAAAGTATGATAAGGAGCTGTTTACCCGCAAATACATTGGTTACGGAATCGTTGGAAATATTGTGGCATCCATTATCGGTATCTTTTTGGCCCGTTTGGTTCTAAAGGTATTGATCTACAAAGTTAGCTTTGGTACTTTTCTTTCCGATGAAACTCCGCGGGAGTATTACATCTCTTTTTTAATTGCGATGGTGGTGGCGATTCTGTTCTATGCAGCCTACTATTACAAATTTTACAAAGAGAAGCAAGTAAAAGAACAAAAAATAATTGCGGGTTCGGCATCGGCCAGGTTCGATGCGCTAAAAAACCAGTTGGACCCCCATTTTTTGTTTAATAGCCTTAATGTGTTGACAAGCTTAATTGATGAAGACCCTCACCAAGCCCAAAACTTCACAACATCTTTGTCCAAAGTATATCGATATGTATTGGAGCAGAAAAACAAGGATTTGGTCACCGTGGATGAAGAGTTGAAATTTGCTAGAACCTACGTGAGGCTTTTAAAAATGCGTTTCGAGGATAGTATCATTTTCGATATTCCGGATAACTGCTCTAAACCTGAAGCCAAAATAGTACCACTTTCCCTTCAACTATTATTGGAAAATGCAGTAAAACATAATGTGGTCACTTCATCAAGACCATTGCACATTAAGGTTTTCGAACAAAATGGAATGTTGGTCGTGAGCAATAATCTTCAGGAAAAACAAGTGGTGAAAAAGAGCAGTGGGGTAGGGCTGCAGAACATAAAACAACGGTACAATATTTTAACGGACCGCGAAATGGTCATCGAAAAAACTGAAAAGAGTTTTAGTGTCTCCCTTCCTATGCTCACCCAAGAATATACCGTTTTGGAAAGTCAAGAGAGTTATATTGAGGAGAAACGATATGCAAACGCTAAAGAGCGCGTAAAAAACATTAAAGAGTTTTATAGCAACCTTATGGCCTATTGCATTGTAATACCTTTTCTGTGGTGGCTCAACTTCCGCACTACGGACTTTTTATGGGCGTTTTTTCCAACCATTGGCTGGGGCTTTGGGCTGACTGCGCACGGAATGGCCGCTTTTGGTTACAATCCATTATGGGGCAAACGCTGGGAAGAACGCAAAATAAGGGAGCTTATGGAAAAGGACGATTTCTAGAGTTTAGATCTTGGATGTCTGATGTCGGTTCGAGTGCAATCGAGAACATAAAGGTTGGTTGAACCCAAATTTCAGATTCAAGATAATTTTCCATTACCTATTGATCATTGTAGATTGAGAATCAGATTTTCACCCTTCACCCCCACCAACCACAATTCATCCCACTGAAAATACAGTTCAGGCATTCACTTTTCTTTATGCACTTAAGTATGTGGATATTTGACCTGTAATCAATAGTAAAAACGAACAATCATGGAAAATTCAAACGAACATCGCTACGCCAGAGCAAAAGAAAGAATAAAGCATATCAAATCTTTTTACTCTAATCTATTCGCATATTGCTTGGTAATCCCATTCTTGGTTTACCTTAATTTTAGAACAACCGAGTTCCCGTGGTCCATATTTCCAGCTATTGGCTGGGGTCTTGGATTGGTAGGTCACTGGATGACGGCCTACGGACAAAACCCATTTTTTGGAAAAGAATGGGAAGAACGTAAGATTCAGGAATTTATGAACGACGCGGAATTTTAAGAATGAGTATTTTTAGCTATAACATCACGTCAAATAATAATACAATGGAAACTTCAGATAAAGAGAATAAATATATAAGGGCCAGGGAACGTGTAGAAGAACTCAAAAAGTTTTATGGTAACCTTACCTCCTATGTCCTGGTAATCTCAGGATTGGCACTAATCAACTATTTTACGAACCACTTCGCTTATGCCTGGTTTTTGTGGGCCGCTTTTGGTTGGGGTATCGGTATTGTTTTTCATGCCATTAAAACCTTTAACCTGAATCCATTTTTCGGTAAACAATGGGAAAAGCGCAAGTTGGAAGAGTTTATACGGGACGATGAACAAAACAATAAATGGAAGTAATCATGGAAAATTTTAATAAAGAAAAGTATAACAGAGCCAAAAAGCGAGTGGATGAACTCAAGGGGTTCTATATCCATTCGTCCATTTATGTAGTGATAAACACCTTTATTTTGATTAATATCTACCTTAGGTCAGAGAGTTTTTGGCAATGGGAGCATTTTATTACACTAGTAGCCTGGGGAATCGGGTTGTTTTTCCATGCCTCCAAAACCTTTGGACTCAACCCCTTTTTGGGAAAAGAATGGGAAGAGCGCCAGATCGAAAAGTATATGGACGAGGACAAAGAGGAAATGAACAAGTACAAATAGGAATGATGAACGATAAAAATATTGCCAGGGAAACCGCTAAAAAGCGAGTTCAAGAACTCAAGGGGTACTACCGCCATATCTTCATTTTTGTGATCGTAAATGGCATCCTGTACCTTTTAAAGACTGGTGTTTTAACTTCCTTGTTGCCCGAAGCATTCCCAAAAGAATCTTATTACTACGATTGGATAAACGCTAATGTTATCATTTGGGCCCTTATTTTAGTAGTACACACGCTGATCTTATTTCGGGATAAATTTACTTTTGTTAAAAAGTGGGAGCAACGCCAAATCCAAAAATACATGGATGAGGATGGAGGCGAAGCGCATAAATAAGCATAAATACAAAACCAAAACACCAAGCCATAATTACATGAATGTACTGATCATTGAAGATGAAAAACCAGCAGCAAGACGGTTGTCCAGATTGCTCTCAAAATTAGAAATTGAGGTCTCTACCATGTTACATTCCGTGGAAGATTCCATTGTTTGGTTTCAAAATAATTCGCAGCCAGATTTAATCTTTTTGGACATCCAATTATCCGATGGGCTTTCCTTTGAAATTTTTGATGTAGTCGAAGTAAAAAGCGCCATCATTTTCACCACCGCTTATGATGAATATGCGCTCCAAGCTTTCAAGTTAAATAGCATTGATTATTTGCTTAAACCAATAGACGAAGAAGAGCTTGAAAGTGCTGTAAAAAAGTACCGAAATTTTAAGCCTGAAAATCAAAAAATACCAATCGATTTTAATGACATAAAAAACCTTTTGGTAAACCCTTTGGAACGTGAATACAAAAAACGATTTACAGCCAAGGTCGGGCAACATTTAAAAATTATAAATGCCGATGAGGTTGAATGTTTTTATAGTGAGAACAAAGGGACCTATGCCGCAACTTCAGATGGTAGGAATTATTTGTTGGACACTACCTTGGAACAGTTGGAGGAGGAGTTGGAGCCACAAACTTTTTTTAGGATAAGCCGAAAGTTCTATGTGAACATAAATCACATAAAAGACATCATTTCATATACGAATTCAAGGCTTCAAATCAAGTTAAATCACTTTGATGAGCACGAAGTAATAGTAAGTCGAGAACGTGTAAGGGACTTTAAGTTATGGTTGGAATAAATTAATTTAAAATTCTGATTACCAAACTTTAAAAATTAAATAAAACCTATTATAAATATTTCTTATAGTAGGTTTATTAGTCTAAAATCACTGATTTTCTTCAACTCGATTGTCGTCGAATGCTGAGGGGAGCAATTTAGGGATTAATTTAATAAAAATTGGAAGAAGAATGGCTCCCCCGGGCAACATAAAAATGGCCAAGGAAGGAATACTCTTAAAAATATCGAGCAACTGATTTTGTACTTTTTTCTTTTCATCGGCACTCAAATCCTTGATGGTCGATTTAGACAAAAGGGCTACTAGCTCTCTACTTTCGGTAAGCTCTTTTTTTAGCCTTTTACTGTTTCTTAAAATAAGTTTGCTCACATTTTTGGACATTCCATCATAGAATTGAACGGCCAAATTTTTGTTGCTCAAATAGGCAATTTTGTCCTTGTTTTCTTCAAAGAAATTCTCAACGAAATCCAGTTCAAATTCCACCTCTTTTTTGGACTTACCGAGGTCTTTTCCCAATCCAAAAATATAGTCCGTTTCGGTGTAGTCCAAAGCCTTATCTTCCCATATGGTCAAGCAGGCCATATCCAAAAAATAATCTTTCTCGTTTTTGGTGAAATTTTGAGTCAACAAATCCGAATAATTACCCTCGTATTTTGCTTCGTCCAGATTAATATAAGTTAAAGATGATCCCAGTAATTGAATCAATTTCGCATCTAATTCATGGGTCTCTTTGGAGTTGAGCGCATGATAAACAATGTTGATCGTAACGTACTCCAAAAGTTGGGCATGCTGCATCATATTTTTATACCCTCGGAGATAAATCATGAAGATTAGAATGTCAACATAAAGTAGGGAATTTGTCAAACTATTTCCTAGCGCCCTACTAAAGGTATTATCGCTCAAATAAATTCTCGAGTCGATTAATTTTTCCAATTGAGACTCTGTTTTGGATGCAGTCAATATTTTGTTCAAAAAGGACACTCGACTAACATCCAAAGATTGGTAATACTCAAAGACCTTGTTAACGAACGCATTAAAATCAGTCTTGCCAACTTCAAAGGTATAGGTAAAGTACAGAGCGGTCAGTAAATTGATTTTAGCTATTTCATCTTCGCTCAAGGTGTGTTCCACCTCTATAAAGGATGGTATGTTTAGGTGCACACCATATATGAACCCACTTTTTTTGAGTTCCCTGTATAAGCTATCAAAGTCTTCAAACGGTGAAGACTCCTGATCTACAAGGTGACCAAACTTGTTGATCCATCCAGAGGAAGAAGGGTTCATTTAAATGTATTAACGCTCCAAAGTAAAACAATTTCTTCGACTTTGTTTTGCCCAAGTTGAATCACCGCAACAAATTTATGTTAAGATAATTTTAACATATAAAGACCAAACCCTCCCATAAAAGGTTCCGTAGGTAGGGGTGAACGAAACTTTAAAAACAAGTAACATGAAAAAAACAACGAAATATCTATTTGGCTTAGGGGCCTTGGTAATTGCAGCTACCGTTTTGGTATCGGCAGACCACATTGATGCGCCTTCTTCGGCTGGAACTACTGCGGACATTGCCGATTTTTATGCTTTTGAACCTAGTGAGGGTTCGGACAACACTGTTTTTGTGGTAGACCTGCAATCCAACGTATTGCCAGAACTGGCTTATGGAGCTTTTGACGAGGATGTACTTACCGAAATCAATATTGATTTGGATGGTGATTTGGTAGAAGATCAAGTGATTCAAGCTATCCCAAGAGATGGTAGAATGTACTTTTTTGGACCAATCGCTCCCTCACAAACAGGGTTGAGCAGTGAGGTTAATACCGATGCTGCTTTGGGCGATGTGGAAATCTCTGGTGCTACGGCTGTAGTGGAAACGACTTCGGATGGTGTATCCTTATTTGCGGGACCAAGACAAGATCCATTCTTTTTTGACTTTTTCCAGTTCAACGCGGTGATTTCTCCGGAAACGGATTCTGCTCCTGGTGGATTTTTACCTCAGGAAGAAGCTACGGACACTTTTGATGGTGCCAATACACTATCCATAGTAGTGGAAATTCCAAACAGTATGTTGGGTGCTCCAACAGCTACAAACGCCCTTGGACTATCAGTTTATAAAACTTGGGTAACTACAAACAGAAAACAATAAGAAACTTTTAAATCGATATTATGAAACTTAGACAATCAATATATATAACTGCTCTTGTGCTGAGCTTTGGCCTAGCAGTTGGCTGTAGCAGTGATGACAACGGAACCTACATGGACGACGATATGATGATGGATGATGATATGATGGACGATGACATGATGGGCGATGACATGATGGGCGTTGATTTTACCGGAACATTTGCACAGGTGGACCATTTGGGTCGCCCAGGTATCAACACCACATTGAGTTACGATATGGAAGGGGAGGCAAGCGTTAAAGATGCGCACAACACCACCATTCCTTCGGAAATGAGTGCAGCTTTCCAAATGGGATTCCAAGCAAGATTAGAACAATACCACGACGTATATGCCTTTAAATTAGGATTGGACCCTGCAGATGTTAATTACGAAAACAACATCTTGGGATTGGATGCGGCAACCTTGACCACGGTATTGGCAGCAGATGTTCTGGAAGTAGCCCCAGATTTACCAACAACATATTTCAATCCAGGTACAGACCTGGACAATGATGGCAATATTTTGGTTCCAGATGGAGATGAAGTGGCTCTTACCGGAAGGCACCCCAATGATGATATTATTGATGTATCTCTGATTTTGTTCTTTGGAGGTATGGAAGGGGACCGATTTAGCGGTCAAGACCTTGATGATGATGGTATGGCCGATTTACCAAGACTAACATCCGATGGTGTTGGACTTACGGCTGATATTTCAACTACGTTCCCATATTTGGGAGCACCTGAGTAATTGCTATGAAAAAGATAGGGGGAAGGAAACTTTCCTTCCCCCTTATTTAATTAAAAACAACAACAAGATGAAAACCACAATACATTATATATTTCTGCCACTTGCCATATTTTTTTTGGTATCGTGTCAGGAGGAAGGAAATGATTTCAAGACAGATAAAAAGGATTATGATCAGTTTTTGGCATCAAAACCAGTAAAGGCGACATCCAAATATTTCAAACTTTGGGACAGCAAAATAAAATCGGATAGCATGCAATTGCTGAGTTTGGGCAATGTAGCTCGAGAATACAGCCGTTTTTTTAAAGGAACCGGAGATATCAAATATTTGAAAGATGCGGAACAGTCCCTCAAAAAAGCGGTAGAAATTGCCGCTGTGAGTAAATCGGGATACTTAAGGGCCTTGTCCAGAAATTATATTTCCCAACACCGGTTTAAAGAAGCTTTGGAGCTGGCAGAAGAAGCGAGGACTTTTGGAAGCGGGGTTAAAGAAACCCAAAGTTTATTGTTTGACCTCCATATGGAATTAGGCAATTATAATTTGGCCAACAAGTACTTGGACAGTATTCAGAATATGTCCGATTTTGGGTATTTGATTCGCGTTGCAAAATGGAATGACCATAAAGGTGATTTGGATACGGCCATTACGTTTATGGAGAAGGCTACGGATAAGGCTGAGTCATCCAAAAATAGAGGGCTATTGCTTTGGTCCTATACCAATCTAGCAGATTTTTACGGGCATGCTGGCAGAATAGAGGATTCTTACCATCTATATTTAAAGGCATTGCATATTGACCCACAAAATGCTTATGCCAAAAAGGGCATTGCTTGGATAGTTTATTCCCACGAGAGAAATGGCAAAGAAGCCCTTAGGATTTTAGATTCTATTATGGAAAAGAATAAATCTCCTGAATATCACCTTTTAAAAGCGGAAGTGGCAGCCTTTTTAAAAGATGATATGCTTAGGGTACAAGCTTTAGATGATTATTACAAGATCGTTCAAAACAACAAGAATTACGGAAACATGTACAATGCATACAACGTTGATTTTTATTTGAGTATGGATGTGGAAAGAAAAGCATTTGAGTTAGCGCAAGAAGAGGTCGGCAATCGGCCTACACCTGAGTCCTATAGTTGGTTGGCCTACAGTCTGCTCCATTTGGGCGAAAAACAGAAAGCCATGGAAGTTATTGAGCAACATGTAATGGGTGTCACTTATGAGCCAGCAATTCTTCAGCAAGTAGCAGAAATATACAAGGCTAATGGTGAAAAAGAAAAAGTAAGCGAGTTAAAGCAAGAGTTAATGGGGGCAGCATACGAACTTGGTCCCGTAAAAGAGGCACAAATAGCCAGTCTTTAATTTCTCCCTCAAAGAATCTAGGTAGGAGATCGTAGCGATCTCAGCTTGGTTGTTGTTTTTAGGTACGCCATGGTGTAAAACCATGGCGTTTTTTTATTCGTTGGAAATCACCTCCTCGATATCTGGTTTTTTCTCTTTTAAAATTTCAATTCCTTTTTGAATGACCAAATTGGTAGGAATGGTAATCTGCTTGCCATCATCGGTTCGCATAAAAAGATAAAACCCGCTGATATCCTCGACCTTTCCCGTCCAATCAAAATCTTTGTCCATAACCCGTATTCTATCACCCAAACGCAATGGATGGTTGAAAAAAAGAATCACACTGGCCGTTAAATTGGACAAAATGGACCATTGGGCCACAAAACCAACACCCAATATGGCCAAAATGGAGGATATGAATACGGAAAAATCCTTCAAATTAACCCCCCATATCAACGATATTCCAATGAATGCGACCAAGTAAAATAATAGGTTGCTTAAATAGAAAATAATTTTCCTACTATTCATATCAATGGAACTGATTTTACCAAACCGTCTAATCCCTCTTTTACTCAATGAATTGAGGGCAATGATAACGGCCAAAAGAATAATGGTGAATAATATCTCTGATTTAAAGGTCAAGGTGCTAAACATGATGGTTCTTAGTAAATTTGGTTTAACTTATCGTTCTAAACTACGAATAAACCTTTTCATATTTTAAGGCATGCAAACAGATTTTGAAGAAAATTCATGGGTGATAAATTATTCACCGGACAATTATTATAATCGAAAATTCTCATTAGAGGAAGACTTGCAGCTGTCCAAGGAAGATAAATCCATTACCTGGATTAACACCTATGGGTTGGATTATATGGAGGAATTCCGTCAAATGGTAAACGGTAACAATCTGGATGATTTTCTACTAAGGTTATTGCTGAACCAGAAAATGGGGAACAAGGTAATAGAACTGGAAGACCAATTATTTGTAGCGGCCCGTATCTTAAAAACAGAACACCACAGCATGGAATCTGAGCAAATGTATTTCGTGATTTCCAAGGATTTTGTTTGGTGCATTCAAGAAAAGAGGGGTGATCATTTTGATTGGATTCGACAACGAATATTTGAAAACAAGGGAATTATACGAAAAAAGCGTGCGGACTATCTTCTCTTTTTTATTTTGGAAACCTTGATAACCAACTATAAAGATAAATATGAAGAAAGTGTGTTAATGGAAAATGCTCTGGATGCTATTGTTAAACGAGAGCCCACACCAGAGTTTATGTTTGAAGTAGAGCAAAAAAAGGCCATGATTCACGATTTTAAAAAGGCATCACATGGACTTAGAGATATCATTGTAAAGTTAGAAAGGGTTGAGGTCAAAGGGTTTCAGACCAAATACTTCAGTGAACTTCGGGAACAAATCAACGGTTTGATCATGGACATCGATTCTGATATCATGGAATTGGAAAGTCAGATAAACTTATTTTTTAGTGTACAGGGCCATCGCTTGAACGAGGTAATGAAAACCTTGACCATTTTTTCGGTAGTCTTTATTCCACTCACATTTTTGGCCGGCATTTACGGTATGAATTTTGAAAACATGCCTGAACTAAAATCACCCTATGGATATTTTATACTATTAGGGGTAATGTTTATAGTTACCATAATTTCCGTTATCATTTTTAAACGTAAAAAATGGTTTTAACAGTTTTATTTTCCTCATAAACTGGTTGGATAAGGTAATACCCGTTTTTATCCAATGATAAACATCATATTCTTGGCAATTGTCGCTCGGTAGATTTGTCTCATCATTTTAAAATTAACACATGATGAGAAAAAAAATACTAGTAGCAGTAATGGCTTTAATGGGATTGAGCAATTTGGCAATTGCACAAGATGCCCCCGCGGACAATGGAAGCAAGTGGCAATTTAGGTTGAGAGGAATTGTGGTTTCTCCGGACGAGAGTGCCGATATTGAAGCCATTGGCGGAGATGTTGATATTTCCACTTCTATTGTTCCCGAGTTCGACATTACCTACTTTTTTGATGATAATTGGTCTTTGGAGCTAATCTTGGCGACCACTAAACATGATGTTGAGGCCGTGGGTACTGCTGCAGGTGATATTGATTTGGGAAATGTGTGGTTATTGCCACCTACGCTTACTGCCCAGTATCATTTTACCGGTGGTGATTTTGTTCCTTATTTGGGTGCTGGTCCCAATCTAACCCTATTCTATGGGGTTGATGAAGGCCCTGTGGCCGATGATATTGAATATGATACTGCTGTTGGTTTTGCCCTTCAGGGTGGGTTCGACTTCATGTTAAACGATAAATGGTTCTTGAACTTTGATGTTAAAAAATTATTTTTGAACACTACCGCCACTGTTGATGCGACTACCGCTTTAGGAGCTACTGTGGATGCTGATGTGGACATCGACCCATGGGTATTTGGATTCGGTGTAGGTATTAAACTTTAATATTCGATTGTTTTTTTAGGTAATCTAAGTTTTGAAGGCAGTTTGGTTTATCCTAGCTGCCTTCTTTTTTTTGTCCATTTTTTTAGGAACCAACTGCCCCTAGGGTATACAATTGTTCTAATGTTGGAGATTCGCTACCACCTTCGGGTTCTAAAGTAATGCCAAACGCTTCAGATTCGTTTGCGTTTTCCAAAGTAAAGAGCTTGGTGTCCTGCGATGCAAAATCATCCAACAATCCGATACTGGTAGGTGTGAGCGGGTCCAATTTCAAGGACCAAACTTGATACGTGAATCCATCTGGCGGTTCGGGAAGACCTTGTGCATCAATAATGACCTTACGTTCTTCTTTGTTCCAATAGGCTTTTGCGTAAGAGGAGGGGGATACCGTTTGTCCGCCAAGGGCGATTACGGTTACATTTTTATCCCTAATCTCTTGTAATAGGGTTTCTTTGCCGGTTATTTCTTCTTGGGTGTCGGACAGGATATCTTCTAAGCTTTGCTTTTCTTGATTTGTAAGCTCTATCTCGGACTTGAGTTCGGAGTTTTCGGTATACATCCAGAACAAGCCTATCGCCAATAAAACAGATGCTGCCCAACCCAAATAACTGCCCCATGGAGTTCCTTGGCCAGAAGAAGCTTCGGGCGTGAACGGAATCACATCACCGATTTCTGCTTTTATCTTGGCAAAGCCATCTTGCGGCATTTTTGGGGAAGTAGCTTTTGTAAGTTCAAGAATGGCTTTTTCGATTTCCTCAATTTCTTTCCTGATTTCCGGATACTGTATAGCATAGTGCTGTACCTCAAGATTTTCTTCAGGTGACAGTTCTCCAGCAACGTAGAGTTCCAATATTCCAGACGCTATGTACTCTTTCACATCTATGCTCATGCCATATTTTTTCTTATGTTGGAAATACAGCTTCTAATCCTTGTTTTTATCGTGCCAATAGGGGTATTTAGTTCCTTGGCAGCTTCCTTTTGTGTATATCCTTTAAAGTAAAGCATATCTATTAATAAAATGCACTTTTCCTTAAGGCCTTTTAATAAGGACTGAAGGCCAATGGTGTCCATTTTGCTGTTTAGATCTTCACCGTTTTCAAAAATACCTACGAGAGAATCAACAGGAAGGTTCTTTTTTTGGTTTTTATGGGTTTTGGAACGCACTTCATCGATAGCAGCGTTCCTCGCAATGTTCAATATCCACGTAAAAAAACGACCCTTAGAAGCGTCGTATTGGTCCGATTTTTCCCAAATTTTCACAAAAACATCTTGGCAAATCTCTTGGGAGCGTTCCGAATCCTTGACAATTACATTGATTGCCCCACAAATATTTTCAGCGTACATGTTGTACAGGATCTCAAAAGCGACCGTATCCTTTTTCTGAAATTGTTGTATGAGGTTGTCCAGATCCATTGAAGTTGGCTAAATATATAAAAAAAGAGCTGCTATTGGCAGCCCTCTTCATAAATCTTTGTTGAAAAGCTATTGCTTATTTCTGCTCTAATAAAACAGAACCTTCGATAGCAACATCTTCCCAAGTTTTACTTACCCCATCGGAACCAGTGTGCAATATCTTGCATGCTTCGTTCAAAGAAGCCAGGGCATCCAAAGCATTCCATTGCTTCAAGTCCATAACGCCTGAGAAATTTACATGATTGTCATCGGTAATTTCATATTCCATAGGAAGTTCTGTAGACACCCCGTTCATGCTCAACTGTACAGCACAACTTTTATCATCCTTAAAAGTAAAGGTACCTGTTATGGATTGGGTCTCTACCATTTTTTCAAAAAAGAATTCAATGATTTTTGGGTCTCTTGTATTAGTCGGGTCGTTTGTAAATAGACTGCTGACAGGTATTGAAAACTCAAGCCCATCCAAGGTTTCCATTGGGGTTTCCCCTGCAGAGTAGCTAAGCTCAACTTCTTGAAATGTTCCGCCAACTGGTACCTTGTCCGTGGTTTTGTAAGCGGTAAAACGAACATCAGTGGAGTCTTCTACGATACTATAAGTAGCAGTAGCGGTTTCTTCTGTTTTTTCTTCCTCCTTTTTTGTTTGCTTGCAGCTAAAGGCGGCTACCAATAATAGTCCCAATACGGCAATTTGAATTTTTTTCATTTCGAATGTTTTAATTTTAGGTCTAAGTTAGTCATTATTCAAAGGGCTGTCAATAAAAAAAGCCGCCCATATGGGCAGCTTTTTAGTTTGTTGCTTACTAGTTTATTGAATAATACCTGTACAGGCAATTCTTGTGCCAGCGGCGCCAGAAGGTTGCGATGTGTAATCATCTGTTCCTTGATGCACAATAACCGCTTTTCCTAAAATATCTTTTTTCTCATCACCGCAGCCAATGCACCATTCGTCCGTAGAAAATTCTACTGTGGCATTCCCATCGGCGTCCGCTGTGAAATTACCGATGTCACCTTTGTGATAGCCATCCTCGGAGCCCCATTTTCCATGGGGTTCATGGGTGGGGTTCCAATGTCCTCCGGTAGATTTTCCATCGGGTGAAGAACAGTCGGCTTTTTCGTGTAGGTGGATAGCATGTTCACCTTGATCGAGTCCTAAAAAGGTAGCTCTCATGATTACTTCCCCTTCATTTTGGGTGAAAACAACTTCACCGCTTACATTACTATCGCTTTTGGGTTCCATTGTGAACGTAATGACTTCAGGGTCAATTTGCTCTGCAACTTGCTCAATGGTCTCCTCAACCTCTTCGGTTGTTTCTTCGGCTTCTTTTTTTGCTTGTTTACAACTTAAAGCTGTTATAAATAGTAGCGCTAGGGCTGTTATTTGTACTTTTTTCATTAAAATGAACTTTTTATGATTAGCTTATAAGTTAGGGATTATATATACCCAAGTCAAGTTGCAGGCCATTGAATTTCTATGGTTTTTTCTTATTGAACAATCCACTTAAATCTGGATTGTAGAAAACCGCGAACTGTAATCGATCATAAACGGCATTCGCAAACTGATTTCTCAAGTATCCCAATTGTACACTACTGTTTTCGGTAATGTTTACGCCAATAGCTCCATAAAGCCTATTTTGTCCGAACAGATCATCTTGAAGATTGATGAACAATTCATCATAAAAGTTTAGGAAAAAGGTATTCGTCAGCGGTAATGTCATCTGAATGCGATATCGTGCCCTATGCTGTGTATCGGTAGTTCTACCAAAGTCCAAGAAACGCTGCTCCATACGGTAGCGATGCTCAAACAAGAGTTCCCAAACTTTATTCTTTAGAATAAACTGTTCAAAAATCCGATGTTCTTTTGCATTGACCTCACCCTCAAACTCATAAAATGTACCGTCCGTATCAATAAATGCATACCCTCCAGTAGCTATGGCATTGGGATTAATATGATAGTTAAGCCCCGTTCTCAATAACATTTGGTTGAAGTTGCTTATGGTCTCATAAAATCGAAACTGGGCTTCTGTATGAACACTGAAGCGTTCCGAAATCTTGTTGGTCCCAAAATACATATACCATGCACCCGTTTCATCCTCGCCGGGTCGTTGGGCATTTACGGTCAATAATCCAAGTAGGATAAATAGGCCTGCTATTTTTCTGATCATTTACTCTCTTCTTTTATAGGTGTACTTTGTTCTTCTTTTAAGTACTCGTCCAAAAACTCTAAAATTTTACTGTATGCCGTGATTTGATTTTCTTTCTTTACAAAACCGTGCCCTTCATCTTCAAAAAGCACATATTCCACGGGAACTCCGTTTTTACGAACTCCTGCTACGATTTCATCAGATTCTGCTTGTAATACTCTTGGGTCTTGGGAACCCTGCAGAACAATCAATGGTTTGGTGACCTTATCCGTATGGAAAAGAGGGGAAATCTGCTTTAAACGAACCGAATCTGCACTATATGGGTCGCCTAACTCTTTGTAAAGGGCATCTTTAAAGGATTCCCACCATGGTGGTATGCTTTTAAGGGTTCTCATCCAGTTGGTGACCCCGAAAAGGTTGACACCTACATCAAATTCTTCTGGGGTGTAGGTCAAGGCGGCCATTGTCATGTAACCACCGTAGGATCCTCCGATGATTCCAATTTTCTCACCATCAATTTCGGGTTGTTGAGCCAACCAATTCTTTCCTTCTACACAATCCTTAAGGTCTTTATCTCCATGGTTTAAATCGTCCATTTGGTAGAAGGTCTTTCCATATCCACTGCTTCCCCGGTTGTTCACCGCTAAAACGGCATAGCCATGGTTCACCAAATATTGAATGAACGAGCTAAAGTTTTGGCGGGATTGACCACCCGGTCCTCCGTGTACCCAAACCAAGGCCGGAACCGGATTTTCCGCGGTTGCCTGATGGGGTGCATAGTAAATGGCAGGAATTTCCAGTCCATCAAAAGATTTGTAACGCACCACTTCTGCTTTTACCAAGTCCTGACCCTGAATTTCTGGATTCAATACATCGGTCAACTTTTTCTGTTCTTTGGTTTCCAGATTGTATACGTAGAGGTTAGAGGGTGTGTGCGAACCCCCTGCGTAAAAACGCATCATAGTTTCGTCATCAGAAAAACTAACACTTGTGACCTCCATGTTTTCCACAGTGGGCAAGTCTATATTTTCCCCAGTAGCCACATCCATTACTTCAATGGTATTTTTTGCATCCTCGTTAATGTAGGTTACTTGATAGGTTCCATTTTGGGTAAAATAGCTTCCTGAAATATCCCAATCACGCTCCATGGCCTTTTCGTAGGACTCATCGGCGATTGCATATTTCATCAAATAGGAAAACTCGCTACCATCATCGGCGGTGTAATAAAGTGCCTTACCATCAGGAGAAAAATCCTGTGGAGCGTTTCCACTTTGGTTTTTATTGATTTTTATCGATTCATCAGACTCTAAGTCGTACAAAAACAAATCACTATCATTCGTGTTGATGGATTTACTTAATGCCACATATTTTTCATCCGGGGAGACTGTACCAACATCATACCCGTCATCATTTTGGTACACCAATTCCGAAGTTAAGGTCTCTAAATCCATCTTGTACAAATCCATAAACCGACTTTCCCTTTTATTGGAACCGTAAAAGAATGCGGTTTTGTCCTCTGACCATTGATAAAAAATAGATCGTGCCCCTTCTTCTGGTGTCAGGTCTTCATGACTGCCATCAGTGTCACGAACAAAAATGTGATAGATTTCATCACCATTATTATCCATGCGGAACAGCATTCGTTCGTCTTTTGGAAAATAGGAGATGGCGAAAACAGAAGAACTGTCCGATTGTGTAACAGGCACCATGTCACCACCCGAAGTTGGAATGGTGAACATATTGTATATGCCCGAACGGTTACTCGAAACCAATAGTTTGGATTTGTCCGGTGAAAAACTGCCTCCACCGATGGATTCGTTGTCCATCATTTGGGAAATGGTATAGGTCTTCATCGTGTCGGCGATGGAAGGTTCCTTTTTCTCTTCTTTGCAAGCCCAAATACTTGTAATTAGGGCAATGGCCAATATTTTTCTCATGGTTTTTTACTTTAGGTTAAAGCTTTCTGTCTCCTTAAAAGGAGAAAGGTCCAATGATTCAATGGAAGTTCGGTACGATTTCCATTTTTCATTAAAGAAGGCATTGGTTTGGTCCAATGCAGCCTTTAGTTCTTCTTCGGCGAACTTAATCATTCTTCTTTCAGTTGCCGTAATCCCGGATTTTCTAGAACCTACATAGTAGGATGCATTGCCCAATCTAGACATTACATTAGGTTTGGGATTTCTAACGATACCCTGGCGTTTATCATCCTTGCCCAGATAAAGGGCTACAACGGAGTCAATTTGTTTTACGATTTCTTCCGAGGCTTTAATTTGTTCTTTGAACTTATCCTTGTCCAATTCTTTAAGCTCTTTTTTGAATTTGTTTGCCAAATCTTTGCTTTCCACCAATTGTTTTACCGCATCTGCGGCAGTTTGGGTATAGCCTTCCAGTTTCTTGCCGGTATTGTACACTTCGTTAATAGAGGCCATGTTAACATCCAATCTTGGATCTGTTTTCACAGTTACCGAGGTTGAATCAGACGTTTCGCCATAGACTACTTTTACTTTGTAAGTGCCTGGTTTTACATCTACACCACCACGTTCACGATTGTTTTTTCTGATGGTTCTTGCAGGTCTGTCCGGTCCTTTTTCATCCAAATTCCAATAAATCCTATGGAAACCTGCTTTTTCAGGAGTTTTGTATTTCAATGTTCTGATGAGTCTATCGCCATCATAAAACTCAAAGAAGATGGAATCCTTGGTTTTTTCTTTGGACTTTTCTTCGTCAGCTTCTTTTTCCTCGCTTTCCTTTTCATCCTTTTTCTCTTCTTTGGACTTTTTACTTCCTTCTTTAAGGTAGTAGGTAATCATGGCGCCAGATTCTCTGTTTTCTCCACTATAAATGGCATCACCTCCAAAACGGCTTCCGGTAGGTTGTTGATAAGCCGCTAAGTAAGCGTCTGGACTATCGAACAAACTAACTTCTTTCTGTAAGATGGACGTGTTACCGGCCAATTTTCTCAATGGACGGATATCATCCAATACCCAAGCGGCCCTTCCAAAAGTTCCTAGCACTAAATCTTGCTCTCTTGGGTGAATTGCCAAATCTTTAGTGGAAACTGTTGGGAAACCTTTATTCCATTTTTTCCAATTACTTCCTGCATCTAAAGAAATATAAAGGCCATCATCCGTACCTAAGAACATGAGGTTTGGATTTTCTGGGTCTTCAATTATGGACAGTGTGTAGCTTTGGACATCATTTTCATCTACAATTCGAGTCCAAGTTTTGCCATAATCCTTGGTTCGATAAGCATAAGGCGTATAGTTGAACCTTCTATAGTCGTTGGCAACCAAAAGGGCTTCACCTTTGTTGTTGTTTGAGGCTTTGATTTGTGGGATCCAGCTTCCTGCTGGCAGCCCTTTGATGTTTTTGGTTACATCTATCCAAGTTTGTCCTCCGTTTAGGGTGTAATGCACGCGGCCATCATCCGTTCCCACCCAAAGCATATCTTTTTCCACGGGTGAGGGTTCAATTACTATAATGGTGCAATGGTTTTCAGCTCCAGTGGCATCCATGGTCAATCCGCCACTTTCGCTCTGTTTTTGTTTCTCTTTATCATTGGTGGTCAAATCTGGGGAAATCACTTCCCAGGTCAACCCTTTATCTGTGGATTTGTGTACAAACTGACTTCCGAAATATACTGTACTGTTATTAAAGGGGTCTTGGCCAATGGCAGCATTCCAGTTGAATCGAAGCATGGTGTCAGCATCGGGTGGAGTAGGGCGTACAATATAACTATCTCCCGTTTTCCAATCGTAACGGCTGACATATCCTTGCTGGCTCATGGCATAGCCATATTGACTATTATCCCTGTCCGGAACCACGTCGAACCCGTCGCCAAATGCGATTTCTTGCCAATAACTGTTTCTAATCCCCTGAGCTTTCCAAACATAAGCGGGCCCTCTCCAAGAACCGTTGTCCTGCATGCCTCCGTATACATTATAAGGATATTCGTTGTCAGTACTTATGTGGTAGAATTGCGCAGCAGGTAAATTGCCTATAAAGCGCCATGTTTTACCTCCATTTTTGGTGATATTGAGTCCACCATCGTTTCCATCCATCATAAATTGTCCATTTTTTGGATGAATCCACCACGCATGGTGGTCAGGGTGCACACCGTTATCGACCCCATAAGCAGGCATCAATTGGGTGAAATTTTTTCCTCCATCTTCAGAAACATTAATGTATGTGAAAACAGAGTACACCCGATTTTCATTTTGAGGGTCTACATAAATTTCCGAATAGTAGAACGGACGGTTACCAATATCGCTCTTATCATTTATTTTTTTCCACTTGAAGCCACCATCAGTGGACTTGTACAATGCATTCTTTTTGGCTTCCACCAAGGCATAAATAATATTGGGTTTGTTACTGGCTATGGCCACACCAATTCTTCCCAAATTTCCTTTGGGCAGGCCATCATCGGCCGTGACTTTTTTCCAAGTTTCGCCCCCGTCATGCGTAATGTGCAATCCACTGCCTTCACCTCCCGAGTTAAAGAACCATGGTTCTCTTTTGTGCTCCCACATGGCAGCAATCAGTTTGTTTGGGTTTTTTGGGTCCATTACCAAATCTGCAACACCTGTTTTATTGTTTACAAACAATACTTTTTCCCAGGTTTTGCCACCATCGGTAGTTTTAAAAACACCTCGTTCCGGGTGTTCGCCCCAAGGGGAACCAATAGCTCCGACATACACTATATCTGGGTCTGTTGGGTCGATAATAACTCTATGGATGTGCCGTGTTTTCTCCAGCCCCATAGATTTCCAGGTTTTCCCACCATCCAAGGATTTATAGATACCGTATCCACCATTTAAGCTGTTTCTTGGATTACCTTCTCCTGTGCCTACCCAAATCACGGACGGATTGGATTGTTGAATGGCCACGGCACCGATTGATGCGGTTACTTGGTCATCGAATACAGGTTCCCATTTGATTCCGCCAGAAGTAGATTTCCATAACCCACCTGATGCGGTTCCCACGAACATAACATCTGGGTTGGAGTGCACAACATCAATGGAAGTAACACGGCCGCTCATTCCGGCGGGTCCAATGTTTCTTGGTTTCATATCCTGAACCAGATCCATGTTAAATTCTTGTGCCGTAATACTTGCTGCAATCAAAAATAGAAAGAAGAAAATTGATTTTTTCATTAGTTGGGTTTGTTGTTTTGAGTTTAGTTACGACCTAATAGAAGACATACTTTGAAGAGGTATGGTCTGTTTTTTAAGTCGCCTAAAGATACCAAAAACCCCTGCCTCATTTCTTAAAAGGATGTTAATGAAAACTTGCTGGAATATGGGGTTTTATTCGTTTTTATAAACAATACCATCTTTCATCACAAATTTGACATGCTTCATCTGTGTGATGTCATTAACAGGATTGCCTTCTACGGCGATAATGTCGGCCAAGTATCCTTCGTGAATCACTCCCAATCCTGAGAAGTGAAGTGCCTTAGCATTAACCGAGGTTGCAGATTGCAATGCTTTTATTGGTTCCATGCCATAGGCAACCATTAGTTCCAGTTCTCGATAATTTTCTCCGTGCGTAAATACACCTACATCTCCACCAAAAACAATATCGACTCCTGATGCCAAAGCCAGTTGAAACGATTTTTTCTTTTTGGCAACCCTTTCGGGGTCAGGTTCTGTTCCCTTTTTCCAGCCTTTGTATTGCTCAATCGCATCGCCAGCAGCTAGCGTTGGGCACAAGGCCACTCCATTTTCTTTCATCAAATTAAATATCTCCAAAGTACCTCCGTCGCCATGTTCAATAGTTTCCACACCGCCCAAAATGGCACGTCGCATTCCTTCAGGGGTGCTCGCATGAGCTACCACATAGCGTCCGGCAGTAGTGGCTGCGGAAACCATGGCGTCTATTTCTTCCTGTAAAAATGTGGGTTGGGAGGGTTCGTCCTTGCCCCAGCGATAATCAGCATAAATCTTAATTAGATTCGCTCCGTTTCCCAATTGGGTGCGAACTTCTTTAATTGCTTCATCCCTACCGCTAACCGGAACGGCACCCAATGGAACCGTCACCCCATTATGGAATCCTTTTGGACCATAGGCCCCTGTCGCCACAATGGCCGGACCAGCCATTAAAGTGCGAGGACCAAGCACAATGTTGTCATCAATCGTTTTTTTAAGGTACACATCGGTATATCCCGCTCCTTCCGAACCAAGGTCCCGCATGGAGGTTACTCCTGACATCAAAGATTTTTCGGCATGGACAACTCCTCGTATAGCCCTTTCAGCAGGAGATTCTTTCAAAACCTGATCATTCCATTCGGTTTCGTTATACGGATGCAACAATAAATGAGAGTGTCCTTCAATAATACCTGGCATCAAGGTCATACCATTCAACTCTTTCTTGGTGTAGGCACTAATTGTTTTTAGACCGTCCATTGGACCAGCGTAGGTAATTTGATTTCCTTCTACGGCGACCACCCAATCATCATGCATTGCTGTACCATCAAAAACCCGTTCAGGTATTAATAGCGTTTGTGATTGTAGACTGTTCAGGCATAATATTAGAAGGACTAAATAATAGTGTTTTGGTTGCATGCTGAGGTTTTTGGTTACGAATTAATCCATCATGGAATTGTTCAATAATTCTTGTAATTGACTTTTTGAAAACACTTGGGTGCCCTTGATTACAGTATAAATTTTTTGAGTGTTCTCAATGTTTTTCAAAGGGTTGGCGTCCAAAATGACCAAGTCTGAAATTTTTCCTTTGGAAATACGCCCGTAATCATCGGTTTGGTTTAAAAATTTGGCGCCATTCGCGGTTGAAGTGCGAAGCGCATCCAGTGGCGATATTCCGTTTTCCACCATAACCTGTAATTCTTTGTGCAAGGATATGCCAGGGTAAGTATAAGAGTTAAAAGCACCACTATCGGAACCCGCCAATAACTGAACGCCTGCATCGTTTAGTGATTTGGCCAATGCTCCAAAAAATGCATCCAATTGTTTACGGTTTTCTCGGGCTTCTTCGGAGGAATTTAAGGATGATCGGATTCTGCCCTGATAGGTCTGAATAATTCCTTTCCCCATATATTTTAAATAAAGATCTTTAGAATGATCTACTTCATCCAAGTAACTCAAGGTTTTTCCAATATGAAGCGTGGGAACCACAAAAACATCGTTCTCTTTTAAATTAGTAAAAGTAGTCTGTGCTGTGCTGTCTGAGTAGGCGCCCATAAGTGCGGGCATGGCACCCCAAAAACCCATTTCGCCCTTGTTTAATTTATCCGTAACCTCAATTTCGTTGCTCGCGCATCCTTTCATGATGTAGTAAAGGTGTTCAATGCCGTCCATTCCAGCATCTATGGTTTCTTCCAGAGTAACCGTAAAAGGCATGTGCCCCGATACTGTGAATCCTCTTTTCTTGGTTTCTTCGATGGTTTTGAGATAGTTTTCAGGTGAAATCCTGCTATCATAAATCTTAACAAAATCAACATTCAAGGATTCCAAGGAATCCAAGGCCTCCATAATATCTTCTTCGGTTTCCACTTCCAAAGACCCTGCCCAAGTCGCACCTGGGCCATCGATTTTTGGTCCTGCTGTAAAAATGGTAGGGCCTATCAAATTTTCTGCAGCAATTTGATTTTTCCAGTCCATCACGGAATGGGTAAGGTCGCCCCCCGCATCGCGAACCGTAGTAATCCCGTTGGCAATGAAAAGTTTTAAAAAGTTCTTGTTGTTGGCAATCAAAGAGTCGCCTCCACGTAAATGGATGTGATTGTCCCAAAAACCGGGTAATACATATTTTCCAGAAGCATCGATAGTGGAATCAACTTTAAAATTGCTTGAACTTGCTGCTTCGACAGCTTGGATTTTTCCATCGGAAATATAGATGTCTTGAACTTCGATTTCACCTGTTTCCAGATGAACCACATTGGCATTGGTAATTGCCAAATCATAGTTGTTAATGGTATCATTTTTACAGCTAAAGATTGTTAGTAAAAGAGATAAAAATAGTAGTCGGTTCATGAGCGGAATTTATAATGCCTTAAAGATACCTGAATTTTTATTGTATGCGGTTTTGGGTTTTTCCACTTTTTTTAGTGATTTTTAACCAAATACAAGTTTTGAAGGAAACTAAACCAAGTTGGTTCTATTTGTTATTGTTGATTCTGTCGGGTGAGGCCATTTTTATCCTTCCTTTTGTGTTACCCCGTGTTTTTAGACCTACCGTTTTGGATGTCTTGGAATTGGATAATGTACAGCTAGGACTATGCTTTTCGGTATACGGTTTAGTTGCGATGGTCTCCTATGTCCTGGGCGGGCCTTTGGCCGATAAATACCAACCGCGAAAATTGATTGCAATTGCCTTATGGATGACCGCATTGGGAGGCTTTTTATTTGCTCAGTATCCTGATCTTTGGGTCCTTCAAGTCCTCTATGGTTGGTGGGGCTTTACCACAATTTTTCTTTTTTGGGCACCCATGATCAAAGCAACAAGAATTTGGGGCGGCGCCGATTCACAGGGAAAAGCGTTCGGTTTTCTCGATGGAGGTCGTGGACTAACTGGAGCCTTGTTCGGTTTGATGGGGGTTGTGGTCTTTTCTCTTTTTTTATTGGAAACTCCTGAAATAGCTACTCTTCAAGACAGAAAGAATGCATTTACGTATGTGCTGTATTTCTCATCCGCAATCATCATCTTGGTAGGCGTTTTAGTGTGGTTTTTCATGAAAACCAGTGATACCGATGACAAGGTGGTTCTTGGGCGTATTTCTTGGACCGATATCAAACAAGTTCTAAAATTACCCTCTGTATGGCTATTGATGATTATTATACTATGTGGCTATGTGGGGTATAAAATCACTGATATTATTTCGCAATATGCAGAAGAAGTCATGCTGTACAACCAAGTTGATGCGGCTAAAGTAGGAACCCTGCTGCAATTTCTTCGACCCGCCACAGGCATCCTTTTTGGTTTGATAGCAGATAGGCTAAAAATCACCTGGTTATTGGTGGTGAGCTTTATTTTGACATTAATCGGAGGCTTGCTATTTGCCAGTGGGCTGATAGCGCCAACAACCACGCTTTTGTTCTTTATGTCCGTTGTAGTAATTGCTGCTGGGGTTTATGCCACTAGGGCTTTGTATTTTGG
Source organism: Allomuricauda sp. (assembly GCA_040285615.1). Taxonomy (GTDB): domain Bacteria; phylum Bacteroidota; class Bacteroidia; order Flavobacteriales; family Flavobacteriaceae; genus Flagellimonas. The sequence goes on along the minus strand of JAVJRL010000008.1, from coordinate 2,831 downwards.
GGTAATGCATGTCGGTAAAATACCGTTGACCTTGACGGGGACTGCCGTGGGTCTCATTTCATTAATTGGCTACACGCCCGATGTATTTGCTGGTCCGGCTTACGGAATGCTTTTGGATGCACATCCGGGTGAGGAGCTGGGACATCAAAATGTATTTTGGATGCTGAGTGTGTTTGCCTTTATTGGAGGAGTGGCTGCGTTTATCTATCACAGAAAATATGGTAAGGAGTGACCTTATTGGTTTCTGTATTTGATGTTTTTTTCTGAAAGTGATATAATTTCCTTGATTCTTTTTTTTCGGGTTTCTTCCCGTTTGGCCTGTTTTAGCCAATAGAGATAGGGTTTTCTTTGGCTATGGGTAAAATTTTTGAAGTTTTCATGAGCGGTTTGATGTTTGTCAAAAGCTTTTTGTAAATCTTCCGGAACCACACCATTTTCCACATCGTCCAGTTCGGTCCAAGAACCGTTTTTCTTGGCCACTTCAATGACATTTAAACCACTTTTGTGCATCAATCCATCGGCCTTTAATTCCTTTATATGATTCTTATTCACTCTGCTCCAAGTGCTTTTGGGTTTTCTGGGGCAGAAGTATTGTTTGCGCTTTCCATCACCGAGACTTTTCACAGTACTATCTATCCATCCATAACACAGGGCAACTTTTACGGCTTCTTCCCATCGCATACTTTCTTTGTGGTGTTCCACCTTGTAAAAAATCAGTTGGACACCAGTTTGTATTTGATGGTTTTCATGAAGCCACTCGCGCCACTCTTTATCATTTTTAAAATAATGCTCAGGATGCTTTTTCAAACTAAATTTTTTGAGTCTCTATGTAGAAGTTTTTGTCAAAATCAACTTGGGCTCCTTCCAATGCTTCTGTTTTCCATTCAGCAGAAGGGAAGAGCCATTTTTCCAGACCATCCACAAAGACTCTGATGGGCATATCAAAATCTTCAACAATATCAACGTATCTATAAGTAATGGAACCATCTTCCATTTTGTATTCCAATTTAGGAATCATGGTTGTACGCAAGTATTGGTTGAAGAAAGCTGTTAAATCCTTTCCTGATTTCTCACTTAAATAGTCTTCGATTTGTGCTGTAGTAACCGTTTGATGATAGAATTCTTTATTGAGGCCTCGTAACATTTGACGCCATTTATCATCATCTTCCACCAATTGGCGAAGGGTGTGCAACATGTTGGCCCCTTTGTAGTACATATCGCCAGAACCTCCTTTGTTTACCCCATAAGGACCAATAATAGGCCTGTCGTTTTGAATATTGGCACGGGTGCCAATAACATATTCTGAAGATGCCTTTTTCCCAAAATGATAATCAAGGTATAGGTTTTCCGAATAGGCTGTAAATCCTTCGTGCACCCACATATCTGCAATATCTTTATAGGTGATGTTGTTGGCAAACCATTCATGTCCTGCTTCATGAATAATGATGAAATCAAACTGTAAACCCCAACCGGTACCAGATAAATCACGTCCTAAATACCCATTTTCATATTTATTCCCGTAGGTGACAGAACTTTGATGTTCCATACCCAAATAGGGAACTTCCACTAATTTGAACCCATCTTCGTAGAAAGGGTAGGGGCCAAACCAATATTCAAAGGCCCGCATCATCATAGGGGTTTGCGCAAATTGTTTTTTGGCTTTTTCCAAGTTTTCGGGCAAAACGTAATAATCCAGCTTCAAAGGCCCCTTCTCACCTTTATACATTTCTCCAAAATGCGTGTAATTCCCAATGTTTACATTAACACCGTAGTTATTGATGGGGTTTTCCACTACCCAATTATAAGTTTTCAAATTACCATCATCCTCAACATTTTCCAATTGTCCGTTCGAAACATCCATAAGATCTTTGGGAACAGTCACGCTAATGCGCATGCTGTCTACCTCGTCGTACATGTGGTCTTTGTTGGGCCACCAAACACTGGCACCCAAACCTTGGCAAGAGGTGGCAACAAATGGATTTCCGTTTTCGTCTTCTTTCCAAGAAAAACCCCCATCCCATGGAGCTCTAACTGCTTCTCTTGGGTAGCCTGAATATTCAATTTTCAATTCATTGAACGCTCCAGGTATTTGTTTTTTCTTCAGTTTGATGAAATGTGCATTTCCTTCAGATGTAAACTTCAGTTTTTTGTCATCTTGAACTACAGATTCAATCTTCATAGGCTCTTGAAGGTCAATTTGAAGCATTTTTGCCTGCTCTAGCACTTTATACCGAACGATATTATAACCTGAAATAAACTTTTTGGAGGGCTCCACTTTTACATTTAGGTCATAATAGTTTAAGTCCCACCATTCCCTTTCTGGTGTTATGCTGCCCCTTAGGGTATCCTGTCTAGTAAAATTTTGAGCATTGATGGCCCATGCCCCCAATAATAGAGCAATAAGAAAGAAACTTTGTTTCATGTGTAAACTTGTAATTATCTAAAAACCTTGTTTGGGAAAACCACCGGGCTTTCATGCCCATCTTTTCCAACGGCAGCTACACCAAAAAAGAAATTGTCAATGACAATACCTTCTAAGGTATGTTCGCTGACATCACCTACGTATTTATAATTGTCCCAAGTAGGGGAAGTGGTATCTCTCCAATAAATTTTGTAGCCCACCGCACCATCTACCTTGCTCCAACGCAGTTTTGCGCTTGGTTCCACAATTCCACCAATTTCAACAGTTTCTGGGGCTGGTGGAGCCCAAGCGATTGATGCCAAGTTTATGGCATTTACAGCTGTAAGTTTTTTAGCATACCCAAAATTCACGTGCTCCAAAACATCACCATAAGCAATACCATCTTCCACAGATCGGAAGAGCACACGTC
>JAVJRL010000007.1:0-140443 GCA_040285615.1 Allomuricauda sp. | reverse complement strand
AAGGATAATATTACAAGACCAGAAAATTAGGATAGTAAGTAAATACTTAGTTTGATACATAATTATTGCCAACGGTTCTCGGCTATGATTTCGTTGTGGCTGGCGGCTGGTGAGCGACGGCGCGGGCCGGTGCGATTTTCCGGCGAGCCATAGCCGCGTTACGAAAGCATTCCAGTTATTATTAGTTTTTTTAAAAGTAGGGAATTTAGTTCAAGGTAGGAGGGAACAATGAATTATAGCCAGTGTTGTAGCCAGTATTTAGTTTTGTTTCAGCCAATATTCCAATTCCGTATCTGCATAGAAAGGTCCATAAGAAATTCTAACTTCTCTATTTCCAGATTTAGGAATCAAAAAAGAGACTTTTATTTCTCCAGTTCTATTATCAATTAAGGTCTCGATTTTCACATACTTTTCTGATACAATTCCCTCTTTTTTAGCCTTTAGTTCAATTTTTCGAGATTTACGAATCGTTCGATTGTTAGGGGAGCATCCAAAGATTGCGGTATATTTCCGCGGTCTAATCGAATCCAAAGTGTGTTTAATTAAAGTTGGCTTGATAAAATCTTCATAGTCATTAAAGCTTACTCCATTTACTTTTTCATTGTTTTCGTAAGAATATATATGATTGTTTTCAAATAAATATTCTTCAATTAGTCCATATCCGTTGTCAGCGAAATTATATCCCTCAACTATCAAAATAGTTGAGTTTGTTGTGTCAATTCTTTTTTGAGTTTGGTAGTTCTCTCTTTTTGCAATTAACAAATTAAAATACTCAATTTGTTCAGTTGATAATTCAGATTTTATGGAGTCCAAGGTCATAATAGTAAATTCGTTCCAACTATCTTTCTTTTGCGCAAAAGAGACTGTCGGAATTAACAATATTAATATTTGGAAATATTTTCTCATATTGGCTACAACTTGTTTATATACTGAACTTTCTTGTGCATATACGACCAACTTGGAGGGCTATGCCCACGTTTTGTGATTTCCCCTTCAGTATATCCATTATGTTTTATTTTCTTACAATGCAATATAAACATATTTACATATCATCGAATGGATTGCTGATGTTTTTGATACTATTCTCGGTAACGTGGGTGTAGATCATAGTGGTTTTTGGACTACTGTGCCCTAAGAGTTCCTGGATATATCTTATATCAGTCCCATTTTCCAATAAATGTGTGGCAAAACTATGCCTAAGGGTGTGTAATGTCACTTTTTTTCGAATCCCAGATTTTATAACTGCGTTTTTTAATATCCATTGTGCGCTACTTGTACTATAGGTGGGTGAGTTTTGCCCTTCGAATAAATAATACTTGGGCTTATACTGCCTATAATAGCTCCGCAGAGTTTCTAAAAAATTGTTCGACAATAGGGTGTATCTGTCCTTTTTTCCTTTTGCACCTTTTATATGGATTAACATTCGTTTACTATCAATATCGTCAACCTTTAGGTTGATGGCCTCTCCAATACGTAAACCACCCGAATACACCAAGCTTAATAGCGTTTTGTGTTTTAGGTTGAGGGTTTCATCTATTATCAACCGTACCTCTTCCATGCTTAATACCACTGGAAGTTTTTTCTCCTTCTTGGGTCTGATTAAATCCAACGTATCAATGTCCATGTTCTTGAACCGAAAGTATTTTTTAATGCCGTTGATGCATTGATTCTGGTACGAGACCGATTTACCTTCACGAACAATAAAATCGTAGTTAAAGGATTCCACCAAATGCCTGCTATAGCTTTTCGCTTTCTTGAGAATGGAATACCTGACAAAAAAATGGGTTACCTCCACATAAGTGTTTACTGTATGCGGACTCAATCTCTTTTCTTCCAACCACCGTCGGAACCGCATTAAATTCTCTTTATGAAAGGAATCAGTAGGAGGTAAAAAAAGCCGCTTTCGATTTACCGGAGTTTCTATTTGCTTTTTAGACAACTCGGAATAGTCCACATAACACCTGATTTTTCGCAAATGATGGAACAACAGTCCTAAATTTTTCGCGGTGTTTTTCAAATAAAATTTACCGCTCGAGCTGTTTCTTTTGAGATTTGGAAAACCAATAAGATGATCTTCAATGGTTTTATCGAAATCAAAGTCGACAACCATAACTTCTTCCCCCATGTGTTCTCCCCGAACCAATGTAACAGTCTTCATTCAGATAGTTTTAAGATGTAACGGGGATTCTGCGCTAAGTCACTATCGATAGAAAACGATAGCAGTGGTCAAATTACAAAATCAATTTGAATCTTTCTTAAAGATACCGTTCGTTGGTACAGTGGCAACAAAAGAAAGCTATTAAAGGTCCCTCACATAAGTGCGTCTGCGCTTGATCACTTTGGGGTCAAAATGCTTCCACAATTGCTGAATAGCTAAATTGTCCTCTAGTTCGGGAGTTCTAATACAATTAACTACCCCTCTTTTTTTAAAGGTATGGTGGAACTCGTTAAAAATAATGGAGGTCACCCCTTTGTTCTGGTATTTGGGGTGTATGCCGATCAAGTAGAAAATGGCATCCTTACTGTTTTTTCTCGCGTTGAGCAGATGGAAAATCCCGAAAGGAAACAATTTACCGTTCGCTTTTTGTAAGGCTTCGGAAAATGATGGCATTACAATGGCAAAAGCCACCAAATTATCCTCCGCATCCACCACAAATTTGATATACTCCGGATTAATAAAGCTGATGTATTTTTTCTTAAAATACTCCTTTTGGATATCCGTAATTTTCACAAAAGAAGATAGTTTGGCGTAGGTCTCATTAAAAAGGTCGAACATTTTATCCACCCAGGGCATTATGTCAGCGCTCTTTTCAAAGTTCATTTCCCGAAGGCCATAGCGCTTTTTTATCAGCAAGTTGGCCTTGGCAAATAATTTTGGGTCTGCATTGGCGGCTAAAAACTTACTTTCGCTATATTTTTTTTCCGTGGTAAAACCCTGTTGCTCATAATGCGATGGGTAGTAGGGGTGGTTGTACCACGTTATCATATTTCCAATATGATCAAAACCCTCGGTAAGCACACCCACCTTGTCCAAATTGGAGAAGCCAACGGGACCCTCCATATATTCCAGCTGGTTTTCCGTACCTATTTCACGTACTTTGTCCAATAAGGCTTTGGAAACTTCAAGATCATCCACAAAATCGAACCAACCAAATCTCATTTTTTTGAGACCTTGTTCCTTTACTTCCAACCAATTAATGATGGCCGCTATGCGACCCACAATTTTGTTGTCCTTGTAGGCTAAAAAGAATTTAGCCTCCGCCGTTTTAAAAACAGGGTTTTTATCCTTGTCAAAAGATTCCATTTCGTCCTTGATAATAGGAGGAACCCAATACGGAGAATCTTTATAGAGTGAAAAAGGAAATTTTACAAAACGCTTTAGGTCTGATTTGGACTGAACCTGTTTAACGGAAACCATAGTTGCAAATTAATGCTCAATATTATGAATATTACTTGCAGTAGAAAAATGAAGTTCGTGGAAAACGTAAAAAACTAAGATCGGTTAGTTCTTTTTATTGCGCTTTTTTGATTTTTTGTTGGCGTTCTTCTTAATTTTTCCATTCATGCCCGATTGCTGCTCGTTGATGGGAATGAGTTCATCTTTATGGAAATCCAAACGGTAGGAGAATCCAAGTACCACAAAAATACGGGATGGGTCATTTTTAAACCCCGACCCTAAATGAAAATCCGCCTGAAAATTGGGATTGATCAAACGGGCCACACCGGTTCTTAAAATAATATCTGAATATCTGTCTCCCGAGATACCTTGCCCCTCAAAGAAAACACTCCATCGGGGGTCGCGAAAGGCATGGGATAACGATAGGGCGTAGCGCCATTCCGGGAAATCGGTAGTAATACGGTCGTAGGCAATGTTGGAAATCAACACAAATCTAGGAGAAAGTCTACTTTGGGTTTGAATACCCCCTCGGTAGGAAACAGTGGGTTCGCCCGGATAAAACGGATTATCTCCCAGTACAAAATTTGCTCCTCCATACACCGACACGGCAGGAATCAAGTTCTTCCATTGAAACAGATTGTTGGCCCTCCAACTGTATAAATTGGGTTTGCTTCGTTGAGGATCTTTATAGGGATCAAAAACCAAATATTTTAACCCAACACGGTTTCTGGAAAAATTGGTCAGCTTGCCCTCGATACCCAAATCGGGATAGGTGATATTTTGTGTAATAAAGGAGCCTTCGGCAATAACTTCCAGTTCTTCAAAAAGTAAACCGTACCTAAAGGCATAATCGGCCCCAAAAATGTTGGAGTCCGAATTTAAATCGGCATTATCTTGCTGTTCGTACAACATTCCAATTTCAGCCTGTACCACATTTTTACCAATGGCATAAGCACTAGCTGCACGCCCAGGTCTATTGGAGTTGATGACATCGGTATATTGGGCGAAAATAAAAGTTGGGGTTAGAACGAAAAGAAATAATAACTTTTTGATCATGGAAATATCCATATAACTGGGTTTTAATACTATTTTAAGATACGTTTGATGGGTTTACGAGACTAACAGTGTAAATTTGATACAATAACTAAGGTTATATGGTTTTATTACAAACGATTTTAATTGTCATATTAGTATACTACGGACTTAAATTACTTTTAAAGTGGTTGGCTCCGAAGCTCTTGAATTATGCGGTTAAAAAGACGAGCGAGCGTTTTGGGCAACAGTTCGGAAACCCTCAAGATTTTGATAACGCTCAAAAGAAGGAAGGGGAGACCACCATTTCCAAAAAACCGTTCCGAAAATCCAATCCCTCAAAAAAAGTTGGAGAATACATAGATTTTGAGGAAATTGATTAATATTTGCCGTATCAAAACCTATCCATGAATCTTTCTCCAAAAGCCATTATCACCCATATTAGTGTTATCGGTTTGTTTATCCTTGCTTCGTTGGTCTACTTTTATCCGGTATTGCAGGGCAAAGCCATTTATCAGTCGGACATTGCCCAGTACAAGGGAATGGCCCAGGAACGGGATGCTTACAAGGATGTTACAGGAGAAGAATCGTATTGGACCAACAGTGCTTTTGGCGGAATGCCCACCTATCAATTAGGAGCAAACTATCCGCATAATTATGTTAAGGAATTGGACCGTTTGATTCGGTTTTTGCCCAGACCAGCCGATTATCTTTTTCTCTATTTAATAGGATTTTACATTCTGTTATTATGTCTTAAGGTTGATTTTCGGCTTGCCGCATTGGGGGCTCTTGCTTTTGGTTTTTCAACTTATCTGATTATTATTCTTGGTGTGGGACACAATGCCAAAGCACATGCGTTAGGCTATATTCCCATGGTTTTGGGGGGGATAGTACTCGTTTTTCGAAGAAAATACATTTTAGGTTTTATACTGACCGCATTGGCGATGGCGCTGGAAATCAATGCCAATCACTACCAAATGACCTATTATTTCATGCTTTTGGTATTGGTAATTGGGTTGGTGTACCTGATTTATGCTATCAAAGAAAAAGAACTAAAACACTTTTTTGCCTCGGTGGGTATTTTGGTATTGGCCGTGGTGTTGTCCATTTTTACGAATGCTACCAGTTTGATGGCAACCAAGGAGTATGCTGATTGGAGCACCCGAGGAACATCGGAACTCACCGTAAACCCAGATGGAAGTGATAAAGCGGTTTCCAAGGGTTTGGACTATGATTACATTACCCAATACAGCTATGGAATCGCCGAATCGTTGAACCTGTTCGCGCCACGTTTGTTCGGAGGTTCTGGCGGAGAAGATTTAGGAAAAGGCTCCAAAGCGTATGAGTATTTGACCAATCAGGGGTTAACACCGACCAAGGCCATTGAATTTTCAAGCAGTTTGCCTTTATATTGGGGAGACCAGCCCATTGTGGCGGCCCCTGCATATGTGGGCGCTATTGTTTTCTTCTTGTTTATATTGGGCATATTTTTGGTTGATGGAAAAAAGAAATGGTGGTTGTTGTCGGGTGCGATTTTATCACTCTTGCTTTCTTGGGGAAAGAATTTTCCGCTCCTCACTAATTTCATGATTGATTACTTCCCGATGTACAATAAGTTCAGGGCCGTATCCTCCATACAAGTGGTTTTGGAATTGTGCTTACCTGTACTCGGTATTTTGGGAATACGAGAACTATTTAAATCAACTATAGATAGAACGGAAAAGCTAAAAGCCTTAAAGCTTAGCTTCTTTATTTCCGCAGGACTTGGCATATTGATTTTCTTATTGAAAGGTTTCTTCGATTTTGAAGGACTACGAGACGAAACGTATCGAGGATATTTTGGTGATGAACTGATGACCATGATTCAACGTGATCGTGAGGCCGTTTACATTAGCGATACCATCCGTTCGTTGATTTATGTGGCCTTGGCCGCCGCAGTATTGTGGTTCTTTATCAAAGATAAAATCAATAAAAATATTTTGGTCTTTGCCTTGGGCGCTCTAATTATATTCGATTTGGTTGGTGTGGACCTTAGGTATGTGAACGAGGACGATTTTGTGCGTCAGCGTCAGGTAAATCAACCTTTCCAAGCCAATCAGCTAGATCAAATGATTCAACAGGATGATTCCATTTACAGGGTTTTTGATCCTCAAGAGGGAATCAACGGAGCACGGACTTCCTATTTTCATAAATCTATTGGCGGGTATCACGCGGCTAAGCCTCGAGCACTTCAAAATTTATTCGAATATCATTTATATCGGAACAATCTTCAGGTGCTGAACATGTTGAATGTAAAGTACATTATTCAACAAGATGAAGAAGGAAACAGTTTCCCGGGTGTGAATCCCGATGCTAACGGGAATGCGTGGTTTGTTGATCAATTGATACCTGTCTCTTCTGCCAATGAGGAAATTCTAAAGCTGAAAGATTTTAATTCCAAAACACAGGCGGTGGTAAACAACCGCGAGTATCCCGAGTTGACCAAATTGCGATATGAGGTGGATTCCGTGGCAAGCATTGATTTGGTGGAGTATCGTCCTGACTATTTAAAATACACGTCCAACAATTCCAATGATGGTTTTGCGGTGTTCTCTGAAATGCATTATCCATCGGGTTGGAATGCCCTTGTTGATGGGGAGCCACAAAAACACTATAAAGTGGATTACGCTTTGCGTGGCATGAAGGTCCCAGCTGGACAGCACCAAATTGAGTTTAAATTTGAGCCCGAAGTGGTGGAAACGGGAAGCCAGATTACCTTGGCATCCAATATTCTTTTGGGACTGATTATAGTTGGGGGACTGGGCTTTACCTTATTCTCCAGAAAAAAGGAAGGTTCCTAATGCGAAAAATCCTGGTCATAGCATACTATTGGCCGCCAGCGGGAGGACCAGGGGTACAGCGTTGGCTCAAGTTTGTGAAATACATGCCCGATTTCGGTTTTGAACCCATTGTTTATGTTCCCAAAAACCCAAGTTACCCCATTGTGGATGAAAAGTTGGTTTCCGAAATCCCAGATTCAGTCAAAATATTGAGGAAACCTATCAGAGAACCGTATGGTTGGGCTTCGTTGTTGTCCAAAAAGAAAACGAAGACAATCAGTGCTGGGATTATCAAGGAAAAAAATCCATCATTCATGGAAAAAATATTGCTTTGGATTCGCGGCAATTTTTTTATTCCAGATGCTCGTAAACTTTGGGTAAAACCATCCATTTCCCATTTGGCCAAAGTAATTGCGGATGAAGGCATTCAAACCATTATAACCACTGGACCTCCGCACAGTCTACATTTGATAGGGCTTGGCCTCAAAAAAAAATACAACATTCAATGGATTGCCGATTTCCGTGATCCTTGGACATCGATAGGGTACCACAAAAAATTACGTCTGACCGAATCATCGCGACTAAAGCATAAGGCTTTGGAGAAAGGAGTTCTTCTTAGGGCAGATAAGATTGTGGTTACAAGTAACACCACCAAAGCTGAATTTGAAGCTATTACTCCAAAACCGATAAAAGTGATCACCAATGGTTTTGATGATGAATTGAAGCCCAGAGAACTGGATTCCAAGTTTACGATTTCCCATATAGGCTCGTTGCTGACAGGAAGAAACCCTTTAGGGTTTTGGCAGGCTTTGCAAGAATTGATTGCAGAAAATGAAGCTTTTAAAAATGCGATTAAAATCCAGTTGGCCGGGGTAGTGGGGGAAGAGGTGCTGCAATCCATCAAAGCCTTTGGACTTTCGGATTACGTCGCACAGTTGGGCTACCTTTCACATGATAAGGTTTTGGAAACCCAACAAAAATCACAGTTGCTTTTGTTGTTGGAGATTGATTCCGAAGAGACAAAAGGCATTATCCCCGGAAAATTATTTGAATACTTGAATGCCAAGCGTCCCATTTTGGCGATTGGACCCAAAGGATGGGAAGCGGGAGCGATGGTAGAGCAGCACAAAGCAGGAAATACCTGTTTGCATGGTGAGGTCAAGCGCTTAAAAAATGTACTTTTGGATGCCTTCAGTGACTATCAGAAAGGAACTTTAAAATGTAATTCCGAAGGGGTGGAGCAGTATCACAGAAAGGCATTAACGGAATCTTTGGCTAAATTTATCTAATGGGCGTTGTTCTTAAACAATCCATACAAAATACGGTGGTAACCTATTTGGGGTTCTTCTTTGGGGCCATCAACACGTTATTTTTGTACACCAAGATTCTCCCTGCTGAATATTATGGTCTTGTAACCTTTATTTTGGCTTCTGGAGCCATTCTTATGCCGTTGATGGCTTTTGGGGTGCACAATACGATGGTAAAATATTTTAGCAACCACCAAGAGGTGGAAAAGGATAGCTTTTTTACTTTAATGTTGTTGATCCCTTTACTTGGGATAATCCCAGTGGTATTGGTTGGTTTTATTTGGCACGACCCTATTGGCGATTGGATATCTCGAGTAAACCCCATGGTGAAGGATTACCTTTGGTATGTGTTTTTTGTGGGACTTGCGATGGCCTATTTTGAGGTGTTTTATTCCTGGGCCAAGGTTCATTTAAAGTCAGTTTTTGGCAACTTTATGAAGGAGGTTTTTGCTAGGGTAGGGGTTTCTATACTGCTTATACTTTTTTATTTTGATGTGATTTCGTTGGACATTTTCTTTAAATGTTTGGTGGGACTATATCTTTTGCGAACCGTTGTCATCAAAATTTATGCGTTTACGTTACGGATGCCCAAATTGGATTTTAAGTTTTCGACGTACACCAAGGAAATCTTATCCTATTCCTTTCTCATCATTTTGGGAGGTTCCGCAGCCCTTATTTTATTGGAAATCGATAAGGTGATGTTGAATCAGTTTATCAGTATTGAAAATGTAGCTTATTATGGGGTATCTGTTTACATTGCCACAGTGATTATTGTCCCATCCCGCGCGATGCATCAGATTACCTATCCTTTAACGGCAGAATTGTTGAACACCAACAATGCTGCTGGCCTCGATAAACTGTATAAAAAGACTTCTTTAACATTGTTTATTGCATCGGGTATTTTGTTTGTATTGATTATTCTCAACTTGAACGATTTGTATTTGATGCTGCCTGAAAATTATAGAAATGGGTTTACCATTGTATTCTTGATAGGTTTGGCCAAAGTAATGGATTCACTTTTGGGGAACATCAATTCCATTTTATACAATTCCAAGTATTACCGAACCGTATTGGTTTTTGGGGTATGTTTGGCGGCCTTGACGATAATTCTCAATTATTTATTGATTCCAAAATTAGGTCTGGAAGGAGCTGCGTTGGCTAGTTTTGTGTCCATTTTTATCTTCAATCTAGTAAAGCTGATTTTTGTAAAACTGAAGTTTGGTATTTTGCCTTTTACTTCGGCCACTTTTAAAGTGTTCTCCACATTGGTCCTATTGGCCGTATTGTTTGATTTATTGCAGTTTCAGTTTCATCCCATCATTAATATTTCCCTAAAGTCCTTACTTATCGTAGTGATGTATGTGGGTATTTTGTATCGCTTCAATATTTCGGAGGATGTTACGGGGTTCCTATCCAAATGGCTCAAAAAAAATACCCCGTAGCGAATAAATTCAACTACGGGGTAAACAACTAACCAACCTAAAAAACTTATCTAATTATTTCGTCTGGAAGACCCTCTTGAGCTACTTGTTCTAGCGCTACTTTTTCTATTACCAGAGCTTCTGCTTACACTCGGTCTAGAAGTGGTTTTTCTACTTACAGAACTTTTTTTGACACTAGGTCTAGAGCTTCTGGAAACGGCTTTCCTTGAAGAAGAGTTTTCCCTGCTCACCACAGACCTATTTGATGTTCTCGATGTGGTCTTTGGTTTTCTGTATGTACTTTTAGTAGAGTGCTTTACGCTTCTTCCTTTTGTACGTGGGGTTACTTCTCTTGAACTCACACTTCTTTTATTTGGAGTACGTGTTACTTTATTATTGGAAGCTACCGTTCTTCCAGCTCTTGATACATTATTAGACTTTCTATTCGTATTACCTCTGTAATCTCTAGAAGCTACTTTCTGTCTTTTTACAGAATTACTTGAACGGTTTACCGCTGTATTTCCTCTTCTAGAAGAATTTTTGGATACCATTGCATTGTTTCTACGATAATCCGCTCTTCTGTTATTGTTGTTACGTACAGAAACCCTTCTGTCATTTCTATAGATGTTGTCTCTTCTATATTTATTATTGTTTCTGTAAACCCTACCAATGTTGGCATAAGCACGTCTTGTATTATGTCTGTATGGTGCGTAATACGTATATCTAATAGGTCTGTAATACCTTCTATATGGTCTTGCATACACATTACAGAATCCTACCGCAGGTCTTGCAAAATACCTATGGAAAGGTCTGTATACATATCTTCTATTGTAAATATTGATATATCCCGTATAGTGACTGAAAACACCTCCATTATAGTAAATGTTCATTCCTCCGAGTCTACGAACCCTACCATTATTATACCAGATATCTACGTTTCCAATTTGAGAAACACGTCCGTAATAGTCATAATAAATAGGGGTGTTTTCAACTTGGACTACGGCACCATAATCATCATACTGTACATATGGGTTGTAATTATATCCTGAGTTAAAGGTGATTCCAACGTTTCCAATTCTGGCTCCGACGCCCACATTAACCCTGTTGTCCATGTAGAAATCGAACTCACCATCAGGATAAACGGAGAATGTAACTCCACCTTCCACAAAAATGAAAGAATTTCCATATCGGTAATTAATGGCAGTAGCCACTGTACTGTTTGTTTCTGCTTGGATACTTGGTATTCCAAAAAGAACCGCTGCTATAATGAGTACTAACTTTTTCATACTACAAGGTTTTAAGTTCTAGATGCAACTATTTGCATCCACCCTATAATAAGCAATCAGCGTGCCAAAAATTTTAACACGCTGATAATCAGTGTAAAAATCATAAAACAACTACTTATTTGATGATAAACATAGATCTTCGGTTTAATTGATGCTCATCTTCTGAGCAGTTTACATCATTAGAACAGTTATTGATCAATTGTGATTCCCCATATCCTTTTGAGGATAATCTACTACGGTCAATTCCTTCATTTACCAACCATTCAAGTGTGGATTTGGCCCTTTTTTCTGATAGCTGCATGTTATATGAATCATTTCCTCTAGAATCAGTATGAGACTCAATATGGATGTTCAATTGTGGATATTGTTTCATGGCCTGCACTATTTTTGCCAATTCTACTTCAGCATCCGATCTAATATTGTGTTTGTCAAAATCAAAATAGATGGGTTGTAGGTCCAATCTGCACCCCAAATCGTTAATAGGGCAGTCGGGGGGGGTAAGGGCAAGATCTACCTGAAGCATCATAGAACCTTCGGGCGTCATTACCAATTGTTCCTGTGGTTCATACTCTTGCTCATCATTGGATGCCCTTACAATATATTGGTTTTCACAATCAATATTTTCCTCAAACTCATAATTACCATTGGCTTGCGTGACTTGCTGGGAAACTACCTGGTTGTTTTCATCTATTAAATATACAAGTGAGCCATCCAAAGGATTCCCTGTATTGGCGTCGGTAATGGCACCATAGATAACAAGGTTGCAGTTTTCTGTTATTAAATAGATGTCATCGGAGCTACTGCCATTACTGCCATTTCTATTGGAGGACAGATACCCTATCCTTTCATTTTCTTTTACGATAAATCCGAAATCATCTTGATTTGAGTTTATGGGCTGTCCCAGATTAATTATGTCCTTATGATTCAAGTCATTATTATCAGCAACTCTAAATATATCCAACCCACCAAGTCCCATGTGACCATCACTTGAAAAGTACAGGGTGTTTTTTTCGCTTATGAAAGGAAAAGTTTCCCGCTCTTCTGTATTAATTTCACTGCCCATATTTATAGGTGTTCCGTAGGAGCCGTTTTTATGAATATCTACATACCAAATATCCGATTGGCCAATAGTGCCTTCCATATTGGATGAGAAATACAAACGTGTTTCTTCTGGATTCAATGCAGGATGGGCAACTGAATAGGAGTCATTATTAAAAGGTAGTTCTTGTACGTTTCCCCAAGTTCCATTATCATTTTTTGTGGCTTTATATATTTTTAAGCTCACTAATCTTTCTTTGCCTCTTTTCTTTTTTCCGTCAATATAGTTGTTACGAGTAAAGTAAACGGTTTTTCCATCTTTGGTAAATACGGCAGATGATTCGTGGTATGGGGAGTTGATGTCGCCTTTCAAGGGTTTTACATTGGATAACTTTCCGTCTTCCCTAATCTCAGCTTCAAAAAGATCTAAATAAGGGAGGCCGTTCCAATCATGTATTTTACTACCTTCCGTATTGATAGAAGATGATGCAAACACAATTTTATCTCCATAAAAGGACGGTCCAAAATCGGACCTGGACAGTTCAGTCGTAATATTGGATACCTTATATTTTTTGTTTTGGGTGTTGGTAAGATCTTCGAATGATTGCCAATTATTTATTTGGTTTCGTGCCAAATCGGAACCATGGGATGAAGCAGTAAATCTTTCCATCATAGCCTTAGACTCTTTATATTTCCCAACACTTTTGAGTGTTTGTGCTGCTCGAAAATAATATTCTGCCTCTACTTGGTTAGGATAGTTTTGGATTAATTTCGCATACCATTTGTTTGCTTCAGCATATTCACTATTAAAGTAGTAGGTATCCCCTAATTTTTCAAATACTTGAGCAGATTCATAACCATCTTTGACTACGTTCAAATATATCTCTCGTGCATTGATATAGTCGTAGTTATCATATTCTTCCTCCGCCCTTTTGATTTTATTTTCCTGCGCAAATGTGTTTCCGACCAATAGGGAAACAGCAAATACATGTATAATTATCGTTCTTTTCATGGTTGTTTTTTTAAAAGAATCGAGGAGTTATTATCCTATCTGATTTGTTGAAAATGTCGAACCGGAGAAATACTTCGTAAGAACCATCACTATATGCTTCGATATCCGTGGTTTGATAATCATATCCGATTCCTGCAAAAATTGAATTTGATATTTGGAACCCTGCAAGGGCACTTACCGAAGCACTCCATCTGTACGAAGCTCCCAATGTAAATTTTTCATTGATCAAAAAATTGGCGGATAAATCCCATTGTAGGGGAGAACCGCTTACATATTTGACCAAGGTTGCTGGCTTAAATTTCAGATTTTCATTTAAATCAAACACATAACCCGAGATAAAGTAATAATGCAAACGTTCTATGGCAATATCGTCGGTATCGGCATTTTCCAAGGAACTTTCATCGAAATGTTTGGTGTTCAAAAAGTTGGGTACGGACAGTCCTGCGTAGAACTTATCATTGTTCAAATATAAACCCGCTCCAACTTGCGGTTGCAGTTCATTGTCAACATTGGATTGAAAATAGGGGTCGTTTTGTTCAGAAAGTGTCAATTTAGTGTAATCCACATCCAACATATCCAGCCCAGCTTTTACGCCGAATGCTAGTTTTGTATTATAAGAAAGGTTTATGGAATACGAATAGTCAACAACCACATTGGACTCCACGGCCGGACCAATTTTATCATATACAATGGATAATCCGAGCCCCATATTGTCGTAGAGCCCAATAGGGGAATTCATGGTAAAGGTCCCGGTTTCGGGAGACCCTTCCAAGTTTACCCACTGTTTTCTGCCCAATAGACCAAAGCTTAACACTTCCCTGCTACCAGCGTAAGCGGGGTTTACTACTTGGGTATTATACATATATTGTGTGTATTGTGAGTCCTGTTGTGCCGATATTGTACACATGACTGATAGAAACACTAATGCGAATAGGCAACAGTTTCTATATGTTTTAAGATTTATCATCTTGGTTTTAAATTCTTGGTTCTTGATTAGTTTACTGTTTGGTTGAATTAGTCTCTATTGATATAGAGGTATCCAGAATAACTTTCTTTACCAGGATTATTTTCTCCAGTAAAGGTTAATATGTAGAAATAGGTCCCGCTAGGAAGTTCACGGTCCTTCTGTAGGGTTGCTCTTCCTTTGGAAATACCATAGAATAAGTTATTGCCTTGCCCGTAACTATCTATCTGGTAGACTTGCACACCCCATCTATTGAAAATTTTCACATTGTTATCGGGATAATTTTCTATTCCCTGGATCCGGAAGTAATCATTCAACCCATCGCCATTCGGGGTCATTCCGTTAAATATTTGGAAATCAGAGCCTCCTCCAGAAAATTCACATAAACTGGATACATTTATTGATGTTATATCATTTTCTAAATAGCTATTATCATCAGAATTATCGAAAACAGCATCTGTAGAATCCTCCAAATCTGCAGTTACTGTAGCTTGGTTATCAACAAATATTCCATCAATATCTTCCTGTGTAAGATTGTACGTTGCTGTATAGATCCATTCTTCTCCTGGTTGTAAAATATTATCCACGGTTTCTATACTTTCCAGTAATCCATTTATTGTTCCCCCGAGGAGTTCGTCATTCAGGATTACATTGTCCAGATTAATACTTCCTGTGTTTGTTACACTAAAGTTATAGTCGATGCTATCATCGCAGCCATCAAAATCATTATCTATACTTACCCCAGTTTTTATAACCGCAATTCCAAATAAGAGTGTTCCGTTGCCTCCATCTCCTGGACATGCATCATTGGGTACTGGCGTTCTTGTAGGATCGTTCTCTAAGTTGCTGTCATCATCAGAGAAATCAGCTACTTGATTATTCGTTCCAACAGGTTCTGCAAATACTATTGCTTGGTTAATTACAGAGCCATTAATAATATCCTGTTCGGTAATGGGGTAGAGCCCAATATATGTCCAGACCTCACCAACTTGAAGGATGCCATTCTCATCTATGCTCTCGGATGCTGGCCCTGGAATATTTCCACTCAATAAATCATCTTCAAGAGATACCTGAGCTAAATCTGTATCGCCTAAATTGGTTAGTGTAAAGGTGTATCGGATACTCTCAACACAACCATCACCATCTACATCTGCAGCTATTCCCTCTTTGATCAACCCTATACTTGCAGAACCTTCGGTACAAGCATCATTAGGCACTTCTGTCCTGGTCGGACCATCATCATTTAGATTGATATCATGTGAAAGGTCTGATACGGAAATTTCAGTAGTTACTATTTCTCCGTTTACCAATGCTTGATTCACCACAATGGAATTGTCAATGTCCTCCTGTGTTATGGCATAAACTGCTTCATAGGTCCATGTCTCTCCTACGGATAGGATTCCGTCGTTGCCATTATCGGTACCATCCAATGGGCCAGGTACTGCTCCATCTAGCAGCTGATCCTCTAGGGTAATCTCGTCAATGTCCACACCTCCTGTATTGGTAAGGGTAAACGTATAAAGTATGCTCTCGATACAGCCATCTCCATCAATGTCAACAACTTCGCCCACTTTTATCAGTCCCATATCGGCAGATCCATTGGTGCAGGCATCATCTGGTACTGGGGTTCTAGTCGGACCATCCTCATCAAGGTTGGCATCATGGGAATTATCGGTTACGGAAATTTCAGTATCCACGATTTCCCCATTTACTTTAGCTTGATTGACGACCGCAGCATTATCGATATCTTCTTGGGTAATTGCATAAATTGCTTCATAGGTCCAAGTTTCTCCAACGGATAGAATACCATCGTTGTTGATGTCCGTGCCATCAAGAGGACCAGGTACTTCGCCACCGAGCAACTCATCCTCCAGAGTAATCTCGTCAATATCCACATCCCCTGTATTGGTAAGGGTAAATGTATATAGGATACTATCGAGACAGCCATCGCCATCTAAATCGACCACCGAGCCTTGCTTGATTAGCCCCATGGTAGCGGAACCTTCAGTACAGGCATCGTTTGGAACAGGTGTCCGCGTTGGCCCATCCTCATCTAAATTGGCATCGTGTGAAAGGTCGGAAACCACAATTCCAGTGTTGACGATTTCGCCATTTACTTCTGCTTGATTAATTACAGCAGCATTATCGATATCTTGTTGTGTTATGGCATATATAGCTTCATAAGTCCAAGTTTCTCCAGCGGATAGGATACCGTCATCATTGATATCTGAACCATCAATGGGACCTGGCACCTCTCCCCCCAAGAGATTATCCTCCAAGGTTATCTCATCTATGTCCGCCCCGCCAGTATTGGTAAGGGTAAATGTATATAGGATACTATCGAGGCATCCGTCACCGTCAATGTCAATTACAGTACCGACCTTGATTAACCCGATATCGGCCGAACCTTCTGTGCAGGCATCATCTGGAACCGGGGTCCTGGTGGGGCCGTCTTCATCAAGGTTGGCATCATGGGAAAGGTCAAAAACAGCGGTATTTGAGTTGACAATTTCTCCGTTTACTTCTGCTTGATTAATAACTGTAGCATTGTCAATATCTTCTTGGGTAATGGCATATATAGCTTCGTAAGTCCATGTTTCTCCTACGGATAGTATACCATCATCATTGACATCGGTTCCCTCTACTGGACCTGGAACTTCGCCACCGAGAAGCTCATCCTCTAGAACAATTTCATCAATATCAACGGTACCTGTATTGGTTAAGGTAAAAGTGTACAATATACTTTCCAAGCACCCATCACCATCAATGTCAACAACTGTACCTTGTTTAATCAATCCTATATCAGCACCTAAGCAAAAGGATAAGTCTACTTTTGTTGGATCATCCTCCAAAACGCTATCATTGTCCGAAAGGTCTTGTACGGTTTCACCAGGTTGTCCTTGTACATCTGCTGTAACTGTGGCTTGGTTTTCAACAAAACCGTTATCTATATCGCTTTGCAGGGTGTTATAGGCTGCGGAATAGATCCATGCTTCATTCAAGTCAAGGAATCCATCATTATTGTCATCACCAGAAACCGGACCTGGTATATCACCACCAAGCAATGGGTCATTGAGAACTATATTCTCAAGAATTTCTGGCCCTTCATTGGTCACTGTGAACTCGTATAGAATAAGATTACACCCGGGACCGGCCTCAATCCCTTCAAGGGCGATACCTGTTTTAACAACAGCTATCCTTGGTTGACAGGAAGACAAATCGATAACAGTTACATCGTCCTCCAATATGCTGTTATCATCTGAAAGGTCTTGTGTCGTGGCACCCAGTTGACCCTGTATATCAGCAGTGACCGTCGCTTGATTGACTACTTCACCATTTGAAATATCCGCATTGGTAATCACATAAATTGCAGAGTATATCCAAATCTCACCAGGATCTAAAAAAGTATTGTTATTAACATCACCTGAATCTGGACCTGCTATATCACCACCTAGCGAAGGATCGTTGAGAACCACATTCTCCAAAATGGTTGGCCCTTGATTTGCAACTTCAAATTCATAAATGATAAAATTACATCCAGGGCCGGCATCTATACCTGCAATGGCTACACCTGTTTTAATAACGGATATACCAGCCTGACAGGAGGATAAATCTGTAATTGTAGGCTCATCCTCAAAGAAACTGTCATTGTCTGAAAGGTCATTCACAGTTACTCCAGGTTGTCCTTGGACATCTGCCTGTACATTGGCTTGATTTATAAATTGACCATTGTTTAAATCTACTTGTGTGATATCATAAACGGCTTCTATTTCCCAAGTTTCTCCTATTTCCAAAAGACCATTGTTATTGATATCTCCAGAAAATACTCCTGCTACAATACCACCTAGTGCAGGGTCTGTAATCACCACATTTTCCAATACCTCGCCGGCAGTACTCTGGTTAGCTACTTGAAAGTTGAACCTAATTTGGCTACAGTCCAGGCTTACCGTCCCCGTTTTTATTAGTGAAATGATGGGTAAGTACATCCCATTTGAATAAACTTCATTATAATCGGGATTTACATCGGAATCCATTGGTGGATCGTATGATGTAATATGGGCATTTGTATTTATGAAAACCAAACTAAAAAGAACACAAGAGAGGAGCGCGGAATTTCTTTTTTTTGCTGAGATAGACGTAAAGAACATGATAGGAGTATTTATATTATCGATAGTACGAACTTTGAAAGGTGATAAGAGAAAACTTCTACATGTAATTGAAATACAGATAGAAAGTTTAATTTGATTTGGCTGCAAATATCATCGATGGAAGAAAAGTGTGAGGGCAAGACTTTTTGAAACCCCCTTTTCAATTGATGAATGACCAATATGATCTGATAGGAATTATCTGATACCCCTTGATTTAGAAAGAATTATGGGATTAAACCTACGTAAAAGGTCCGTATTCATGCTCAAGAAAAGATATCGAACTCTTATAAGGTTCTTTGATGTACTATTTGAAAAAATATAGTGGTTAAATACTCGCTTTTAAATATTTTGCGGTAAACGAAGTTGTATTTTTAATGATTTCCTCAGGGGTTCCCTCAACCACTAAATTACCTCCTTTTTCACCACCTTCGGGGCCAAGGTCGATAATGTAATCCGCACATTTTACCAACTCCATATTGTGCTCTATAACAATTACCGAATGTCCTTTATCTATAAGTTCATCGAAGGATTTGAGCAATTTTTTAATGTCATGAAAATGGAGTCCTGTTGTCGGTTCATCAAAGATGAACAAGGCTTTTTCCTTGGTATGTCCTTTTACCAAAAATGAAGCTAGCTTTATCCGTTGTGCCTCACCACCAGAAAGAGTAGAGGAGGACTGACCTAGGGCCACATATCCCAGACCAACATCTTGTAATGGGGTTAGCTTAGTAACAATTTTATCTTGTTTGTAGGTAGAGAAATGTTCTATAGCATCATCAATGGTCATATTAAGGATGTCGTCAATGTTTTTACCTTCAAATTGGACCTCCAAAATTTCTTTTTTGAACCGTTTGCCACTACAGGCATCACATTCCAAATGAACATCCGCCATAAACTGCATCTCAACAGTGATTTCACCTTCGCCTTTACATTTTTCACATCGACCTCCATCCACATTAAAAGAAAAATGCTTGGCTTTGTATCCCCGTAGCTTGCTCAATTTTTGAGATGCAAACAAGCTACGAATATCATCGTATGCCTTTATATAGGTAACTGGGTTGGAACGAGAAGAACGACCAATGGGATTCTGATCCACGAATTCTACATGTTTTATATGGGCATACTTGCCCTCCATAGCTGAAAACTGACCTGCCTTCTCTCCATACCCTCCCGTTTCTTTTAATATGGTGGGATAAAGTATTTTCCTGACCAAAGTGCTTTTTCCACTTCCGGAAACTCCTGTAACTACGGTTAGCACATTTAGTGGGAAAATGACATCGATATTTTTAAGGTTGTTTTCCCGTGCACCCTTAATCTGAATGTAATGCTTGGAATTTCTACGTTCTTTGGGAACAGGAATTTCCATGGTTCCATTAAGATAGGATGCCGTTAAGGAATCCGATTGGAGGATGGCTTCCCATGGTCCAGCGGCCACTACATTACCGCCTAATGTTCCTGCTTCCGGGCCAATATCAATAATTTCATCGGCAGCTTTCATAATATCTTCATCATGCTCCACTACGATAACGGTATTGCCCAGATCGCGAAGCGATTTTAAAACCTCAATTAAATTTTCGGTATCACGTGGATGCAATCCAATACTGGGCTCGTCCAGAATATACATAGATCCCACCAGACTACTTCCCAAGGATGTGGCCAGGTTAATACGCTGACTTTCTCCACCTGAAAGCGTATTGGATTTTCGATTTAAGGTAAGGTAACTCAAACCGACCTTGTCCAAAAAGTCCAAACGTGTAGTAATTTCTTTAAGCAGCCTTTTGGAAATGGAAGTATCGTGCTCGGAAAGTTGAAGCGCTTCAAAAAATGGCATCAATTTGTTGATAGGCAATTCGATCAAGTCTGAAATGGATTTTCCGCCGACCTTTACGTAATCTGCTTCTTTACGTAATCGCTTTCCTCGACAGACCGAACATCTGGTTTTTCCACGATAACGAGAAAGCATCACCCTGTTTTGGATTTTATAACTTTTTTCCTCCAGTTGTTCAAAAAACTTATGGATACCAATAAAATGGTCATTTCCTTCCCAAACCAGTTGCTTTTGCTCTTCGGTAAGTTCGAACCAAGGTTTATGGATTGGAAAATCGAATTTATAGGCTGAGTTCACCAATTGATCTCGGTACCAGCCCATACTTTCACCACGCCAAGGAAAAATGGCATTTTCATAAACGGATAATGCGGTGTTGGGAATCACCAAATCTTCATCAATACCGATAACATCTCCGTAACCTTCACATTTTGGGCAAGCTCCGTACGGATTGTTGAAACTGAACAAGTGAACGTTCGGTTCCAAAAACTTCATCCCATCGAGTTCAAACTGGTTGCTGAATGTTTTAATGTCACCTGTTTGAAGGTTCTCAATGGCACATTGGCCTTTCCCTTCAAAAAAAGCGTTGTCCACTGCATTGGCCAAACGATTGTAGAAATCCTCATCATCTTTCACAATGATACGATCCACAACCAAATCGAACTCCCTTCCAATATCTTCAGGAGCTTGATCTATTCGGATGACTTCACCTTTATATTTAATACGAGCATACCCCTGTTTGGAAAAAAGCTCCAAAGATTTTAAAGGTTCTCGCTTTTCCTTTATAGTGATGGGAGCCAACAACAAGAGTTTATCCCTTTCGTTCAATACTTTTATATAGTTAATGACATCGGTTACGGTATGCTTTTTTACTTCTTTGCCAGATATAGGGGATAGGGTCTTTCCAATCCTTGCATACAACAACTTGAGGTAGTCATATATTTCGGTAGTGGTCCCTACGGTGGAACGAGGATTGGTAGAGTTTACTTTTTGTTCTATGGCAATCGCAGGCGCTATACCTTTTATATAGTCTACTTTGGGTTTGTCCAATTTCCCCAAAAACTGTCGGGCATAAGATGATAGGCTCTCCACATATCTACGTTGGCCTTCTGCATATAAAGTATCAAAAGCCAAGCTGGATTTTCCAGAACCTGATAATCCAGTGATTACCACCAGCTTATTTCTTGGGATAACAACATCAATATTTTTAAGGTTATGCAGTTTGGCACCCTTAATAATAATATTCTGCTTGGGGTCTACGTTTATATTGATTGCCATTTGTTAAAATTAGGGTCTCAAAGATACGATACACCACACTTAATACGTATATTGTAACAGTTAACATATAAAAATCGTCAACTCACAACATAGATTTTAGGTCGCCTGCCTATTTATCTATATTTGAAGTGTAATTAAAATCCTGATAGGCCTATACAGAATAATTACTTTTTTAAAGATTAAAAACTGAATAACTAAGGTTTTCCTTGTAAAGGGAGGACTGCGTTTTAACCCAAAAAAAAAGTAATTTGTATGGAACAACTACAGATTAAAGACTCGATTTTAGTAAGAAATTATATTGACGGAGACGAAAAGGCTCTTGAAATTCTTATCAACAGGCACAACCAAAGAATCACCAGCTTCATTTACAGCAAAGTTTTGGACAGAGATGTTGCAGAGGACATCTTCCAAGATACTTTTATCAAGGTGATCAAAACCCTTAAAAGAGGAAAGTACAGCGAAGAAGGTAAATTTTTACCTTGGGTGATGCGAATTGCGCATAACCTGGTGATAGATCATTTCCGTAAAAATAAAAGAATGCCCAAGTTTGAGGGCAGTGATGACTTCAACATCTTTTCGGTAATCAAGGACGAAAAGTTGAATGCTGAAAAGCAGATCATAAAAGATCAAATAGAAAGCGACTTAACGCTTTTGATTGATGAATTGCCAGATGATCAAAAAGAAGTATTGATCATGCGCATATATAAGGATATGAGTTTTAAGGAAATATCCGAAAACACGGATGTTAGCATTAATACAGCCTTGGGAAGGATGCGATACGCCCTTATAAACCTTAGAAAAATAGTTGAGCGTAAGAATATCGTTTTAACGAATTAATCGAGCATTACGTCGAAACCTGCAATATTTCCAATCTAGCGCCGTTATACTATGGAAACAATTACTTACGCTAGAATATGGAAAACATTTACTCTGAAGAACAAAAATCCGTAAAAACGGTAAAAGCGAGTCAGAAAACAGTTGATTTCTTACTTAGCTTTTCAAAATCGATTCATGTAGTTGACTACAAAAAACATCAGTTTGAAGTAACATTGAATTAATTTAAGGATCAAACTGACGAAAAGAGCCGCAATTAGCGGCTCTTTTTGTTTTTATAGTATTCGTGGATCACTGTTTTTCTTCCTATGGTCTTGGTGATAATATCTTTTTCCAAATCCCAACCTCGAGCAGGAGAATACTCTCGGCCATACCAAATGATTTGAAGGTGCAAGCGGTTCCAAATTTCTTCGGGAAATAGTCGTTTGGCATCCCGCTCGGTTTGTACAACATTTTTCCCATTACTGAAACCCCATCGGTACATAAGTCTATGTATATGTGTATCCACTGGAAAAGCAGGGATACCAAAAGCTTGTGAGATAACGACACTGGCAGTTTTATGTCCTACTGCCGGTAATTCTTCCAACAAGGCAAGATCGCGAGGAACTTTGCCATTATACTTTTCAATCAAAATTTTGGATAGCCCATAAATACCTTTGGATTTCATAGGGGAGAGGCCTACGGGTTTAATAATTTCCCGAATCTCTTCCTCCGAAAGCTTTACCATATCATAGGGATTATCCGCTTTTTCAAATAACAAGGGGGTAATCTGGTTTACACGAACATCTGTACTTTGGGCCGATAACAATACCGCTATCAATAATGTATATGGGTCTTTATGATCTAAAGGGATAGGAATTGTTGGATATAATTCATCCAAGGTTTTGATAACGAATTCAACCTTTTCTTGTTTGGTCATATTTGTTTAACTTTGTTAATATAAATATTAAACAATAAATTCAAGAGCAACGCACATGAATATGTTAAAAGTAGGAGATAAAGTACCTGATTTTTCAGCAAAAGACCAAGACGGCAACACAATAAATCTAAATGATTACAAAGGAAAAAAACTAGTGGTCTTTTTCTATCCAAAAGCAAATACCCCAGGTTGTACGGCTGAGGCCTGTAATTTGAGAGACAATTACAAGGAATTGCAGGACCAAGGCTTTGAACTCTTGGGCGTAAGCGCAGATTCCGAACAAAAACAAGCCAATTTTAAAGATAAATACGAGTTTCCTTTTCCGTTGTTGGCGGATGAAGACCATACCGTAATCAATACCTTCGGTGTATGGGGCCCTAAGAAGTTCATGGGCAAAGAGTATGATGGAATTCACCGAACCACATTTATCATCAATGGTGATGGGGTAGTGGAAAATGTGATTGAAAAGGTAAAGACCAAAGATCACGCCGCTCAAATATTGGCATAAGAAAGTGTAGAAATAAAAAAGGCGCTAATTCAGCGCCTTTTCTTTTATTCTTTTTCTTCGAGAACCTTTCTCGTAAACAAATTCTTCTCTTTAATAATTTCTGCAATACCTTCGGGTAACTCTTTTTCCCACCCTTCGTCTTTCTTAATGATCTTCTTGAGTACATCCCTTGAAAAAATGTGGAGTACCTCAGGATCGTAGTCGATAATATCCATCACTTTTCCATTGTACTTGAAGAATTTGTACAATTCCTTCATTCGTGGATGGACCTTCACATTATTACTTGTGAGTACTTGACCTGTTTCTGGGTCCTTCATTGGATATAGGTAAACTTTCAAATCTTTAAAGAATAATTTACCGAACGCTTCCAAAATACCACCACTTAAGTGACGATAGTATTTTTCATCAAATACATCCACCAAATTATTTACCCCCATTGTCAGTCCAATCTTGGCCTTGGTGTAATTATTGAAGTATTCCACAAGTTTATAATACTCTTGGAATTTGGATATCAATACCGTATGTCCAAGTGAACATAAAAGTTCTGCTCGGTCCATAAAGTCTTGTTCGTCAATTTCACCCGAAGCCTTAAGATTGGAAAGTGTTATCTCAAAAACGACAATGGTATTCTCGTATTCCACGGTCTGTTCCCGCACAAATATATCGTACGACTTTTGGAACATGTCCATATTTACCTTGGTAACGGGTCTAAAACTACCTCGAAGCGCCAAAATACTCTTTTTGTAAAGTACTGCTGCGGGAAGCAAGTTATGCCCGTCGGGGCCAAACATTACTGCATCGGTCATGTCATTTTTAATGAGCTGAAGACTCATCAATCTGTTATCAACATCGGCAAAGTTGGGTCCCGTAAAATTGATCATATCAATTTCCAAGGTATCATGGTCAATATGATCGTACAGATATTTCAATAGTTTTCTTGGCTTATGGAACTTGAAAAATGCACCATAAATCAAGTTTACACCAAGTATTCCAAGTGTCTCTTGCTGTAATCTAGCTTCATTTTGTTTAAAACGGATATGAAGTACAATTTCATCATATTCCTTTTGGTCGGGATCTAATTGAAAACGAAGACCTACCCACCCATGTCCTTTGTATCGTTTGGAAAAATCAATAGTGGCCACAGTGTTGGCATAACTAAAAAATAAATAATCAGGATTACTGTCCCTACTGATTCGTTCTTCGACCAATCGCATTTCGTGGTCCAACATCTTTTTTAAACGGGATTGTGTAACGTAGCGTCCATCTTCCTCAATCCCATAAATGGCATCGCTAAAGGATTTATCGTACGCACTCATTGCCTTTGCAATGGTTCCCGAGGCTCCACCGGCCCTAAAAAAATGTCTGGCGGTCTCCTGTCCTGCGCCAATCTCGGCAAAGGTTCCATAAATATCTTGGTTCAAATTGATCCTAAGGGTTTTCGCCTTTATGGAAGGAATATTTTCAAAAGCATTTTGTTTGCTTGGTATGCTAGGCATGTCCGTTTTTTTAAAGTACAGCAAAGTTACACTCTTCAATTAATCTATTAAATAAATAAGTTATAATTTTGAATTTAATGGATGATAAGATGACCATTACTTTTTTGGGCACGGGAACTTCTCAAGGAATTCCTGTTATCGGAAGCAACCATCCTGTTTGTCTCAGCAAAGACCCCAAAGACAAAAGACTGCGCGTATCCGTATTGGTTTCGTGGAAAAATTACAACTACGTAATTGATTGCGGCCCTGATTTTAGGCAGCAAATGTTAACCAATCCCATAGGTAAGTTGGATGGAATTTTGTTTACGCACGAGCATGCAGACCACACAGCGGGAATTGACGATATTCGCCCCTTTTTCTTTAGACAAGGGGATATTCCAATCTATGCCCATCCTAGGGTTAATGATTCTCTTCGCAAACGTTTCGACTATATTTTTGCTGATGAAGACCGTTATCCTGGTGCTCCTGCCGTAAAAGTTCACAATGTTTCAAAGGATGAAAAAATTCCCTTGGGTGATTTGAATGTAGTTCCCATTGAAGCTTTTCACAACAGATTACAGGTTTTTGGATATCGATTTGGTGAATTTGTGTACATGACCGATGTAAAACGGGTAGAAGAGGAAGAAATAAAAAAAATGAAGGGAGCTAAGGTGTTAGTAGTTAATGCGCTAAGAATAGAACCGCACCATTCCCATTTTAATTTGGAAGAAGCTTTGGAGTTCGCAGAAGAAGTAGGGGCAGAGCAGACCTATTTTACCCATATCAGTGCTTTGTTGGGATTTCATGAAGAAGTGGAAAAAAGTCTCCCTAAAAACATACATTTGGCCTACGATAACCTACAATTAAAAATATAAACTCCATGAAGAGTAGAATTTTTCTATACCTATTTGTCTTTGCCGCTTTGCTGGCCCTGTTTCAATTTGTGACCGGTAACAATATGCAAAAAGCATTGACCACGGATGTTAATCAACTACAAACTGAGGTGGAAGAACTCAAAGATTCCCTACAAACAATACACCTTAAAGTACTGGATATGCAGTATTTTACTTTGGAGAACAATGATGATGCTCTAGCGTATTATGAGCATCTGAACTTAGAAAACCCATCACTCTACATTCAAGATAAGTTGCTGGAAACCAACGAACAAAAAGGAGATAACCCTTTAATTCCCTATGAAGGAATGGAAAGTGATTTCAAGATCAATAAAATAAAGGTTCTGAACCATAAATGGATCTTGGCCGATTTTTCCGATGGAAAATACTGGGGTGATCTTATAATAAAATATGAGTTGAAAGATGACCTCAGTGTAGATTTTACTTTAGCCGAGCATTTACTGTATGCTCCTCCAGCCACTTTTTAAAGGAAAAGAAATTTTGTTGGGAAACCCCATGACCTACAGGAAATTCTTGGTACAACGTTGGGATATTCAATTTTTTCAGGAATTCTGGTGACTTTTGGGCCCATTCCAAAGGAATGACTTGATCCACCTGACCATGTGAAGCATAGAAATTCAACTTACTATGGTCTTTATTTGCATAATCGTCAACCAAAATATTCTCGTTGATGTATCCACTGAGCGCAATCACATTCTTTACCTTTTCAGGGTAGGATAAGGCTACGGCATAACTCAATATGGTTCCCTGACTGAATCCTAAAAGTGTAATGTTGTTCTTGTCCAGATCATAGGCATCAATGGCCTCATCAATAAATGTGACAATTTTCTCCCTTGATTCTTTGGCCTGTTCATCGTCACTCCATTTTCCCTGTTCTGCATCAAAATTTATGGCATACCAAGCATGTCCAAAAGGTTCAAGGTCATAGGGAGCTTTTAAGGAAAAAATCATCAATTCCTCCGGTAGTTCTGATGCAAATGAAAAAAGGTCCTCTTCGTTGCTACCATAACCATGAAACATGAAAAGCGCCGGAATATTACCAGATTTAATAGAGGATGGACGCAGTAAATATTCGAGAGATAAGGGTTTTAGGGGCATTATTTTAATTTATGATATGAATGTGAACCATTTTTGAAAGTATTTACCCAAAACAGGTAATGGCTTGGTCGTTTCATTTAAAACTTGAAGAAAACCATACACCCAAATGATAAGGTAAAAAATGTAGATCGGTACGGACAGATAAACAAAACCGGTATAGGTTAATAAAATAGCCAATGCATGGAAAAGAACATGTATTCCAAAAGCTTGCCGAATATGAAAACGGGCAAAGGCGTTCTTGGGCTCAATATTCATGGTAATAGCGATTAAACAGCCTACTATGGTAATATAGGCCACAATTGCGGTGGTTTTTCCGGGGTTGGAATTACTCATTATAGTGTACTTTGATCATTGTTTATGATTCCGTAAACTTTTCCTTTTAATGTTGAGCCCAGGAACATACTGTTCTTTGAAGTAGAAAGAATGTCCTTTGTCTCAAAAATGTATTCTTTATCAGGGTTGAACAATGTTAAACAAGCTTCCGAGCCTTCTTTTAGTTTTGGGGCCTCAATTTGATATCGAGAGCGACCTTTTGTTAAAAAAGAGATGGTCTCTTCCAAATCAAAGATAGTGTTCAAGCCTCCAAAGGCCGACTCCAAACCAAGGCTACCGCTTTTCGCGTTGTCAAATTCCACACGTTTGTGCTCAATGTCCATAGGAATATGGTCTGAAGTCACAAAATCAATGGTTCCATTTTTCAATCCTTTGATCAATGCTTTACTATCGGATTTTGTGCGCAGTGGAGGAGAAACTTTAAAATGCGAATCAAACTCATTTAGCCTTTCATCCGAAAACAAGAGATTGTGAACCGCGACGCTGCACGTTATGTCCAACCCTTTTTTCTTAGCCTCGGCAATAAGTTTTACCGAACCAGCAGATGATAGGGTGGGGATATGCAGTTTACCACCTGTATATTCAAGAATAAAAAGATCTCGGGCAATCTGAAGTTCTTCTGAAAGTGCAGGAATACCTTTTAGTCCAAGTTTTGTTGACACTTCGCCTTCATGTGCAACCCCATTTCCTTTAATGTTACCGTCCTGTGGAAAGGAATAGACCAGTCCATCAAAATTTTGGGCATACAACAAGGCTATTTTTAACAAATTGGGGTTGGAAACTTGTTCTTTAAAATCGTAGAAAGCTACAGCGCCCGCATTTTTCATATCAAAAAGTTCCGCAAGCTCAGCACCATCAGCATTCTTGGTCAATGTGCCCAACGGATATATTTTTGTTGCCATACCATGTCCTCGTTCTCTTAGGAAAACCACATCGGAGCTGGTATCGGGCACCGGCTTGGTATTTGGGTTGAGAACTATATCGGTGAATCCACTTTTACCAGCAGTATAAAGTCCATTGGCAATGGTTTCCCGTTCCTCTAAACCTGGCTCACCAAAACTTACGCTGCTATCGAACCAACCTAAGGAAACGTGCAAATTTTCTTTATCTATAAC
The DNA here is from genome assembly GCA_040285615.1 of Allomuricauda sp. Lineage (GTDB taxonomy): Bacteria > Bacteroidota > Bacteroidia > Flavobacteriales > Flavobacteriaceae > Flagellimonas. Next base: position 111,720 of record JAVJRL010000007.1, on the reverse strand, counting down.
CTTTATATTGGCAGGGGCTTCCACAGAAACGCCAATCTTTTCAATAATTCCTTTTTTGATAAGGATATCACGCTTTTTCAAGTGAAGTTCCTTGTCCTCCGGGCATACAATTTTTGCAGACTTCAGCAGAATGTTCATGTAACAAATTTTTGAATAATAACCTCAATAAGCGCCAGAAGCAACGCTAAAATAACAAACCATTTCCAATATGCGGTAATGTTGTTCTCCGCTTCCAGATATTCAAATAGCTCTGGAACGGAATCCATGGTGTTTATGTTTTCCAAAGTTCCGATATCCAGATATTTGAGCTGACTTTCCATTCGAGGGTAATTAAAACTGATATTTTGTAAAGTTTGTTCGTTCTGCAGAATGGAATAAATACCATCCTCGGTCGGGTTTTGGTCAAACGTGAGACGTACCCGATTTGGGAAAGTTTGTTGTAACGGAATAAACTCATAACCTTCTTTGGACACTTTCAAAATATCGTCACTACCAATTTGAACGGAAATATCTACCGTTGTTGCTTCACCAAGATTATGATAAGGCTTCGGTATTTGCAAACTGGATTGTGCCATATTATAAAAGGTGGGCACAATCAACGGCGAGTTGATGAAATTTGAATTTTCCAATGCCAAAGGAACCGTAAAAATATAGAGTCCGTCGTCTCCAGATAAAAATGAATCACCACCATCCAAGGATAAAGCCGTAGGTAGACTGGTCTGTACCTTAAAGTATTCTTTTACGGATGGATACTGAAAATTGGTCACTTCCTGCTCAAAAACGTTGCGATACAACGGATGGTCGAACATAATGGTAGTCAGTTGTGCATCTGATGTGATATTCTCCGAAAATTGTGTTGCCGATAAGCTGGACAAAAAACTATTGTAGGATGATAAGTCACTATTTATGGAAGGCACTATGATTAGGGTACCTCCATTATTTTTAAAAGTGTGCAGGATATTTTGGAGACTGCTTGGGATTGTGGTCAAATTATCTAGAACCACTACATTTTGATTGTCTAAATTGCTGTAATCCAATTGGTTTAAGGCATATTTTCGAAAATCAAATTCATCGCCACGAAACAAGCGGTTCAGATAATCGCTATTCGATTCGCTAATGGCCAACACCTTTATCTTTTCTTTGGAATTGATATTGAAGTAGAACCGGTTATCGTACCCCAAGGCATTATCGATAATACTCAATCGTCCATTCAATTGTTCATTTACAGGAATGGTAAATTCGACTTCAGCCTCCCCGTTTGATTTAAATTTTGCCGCTGTTTTGGCAATCAGTTCATCATCATTATATAGTGAAATGGGCAATGCTTTGTCCTCATTTCCACCTGAAAGAAATACTTGAAGTGTTGCCTGTTCATTCAAACCATCATCCACAAAAACAGAATCAATGGATACATTTTGTATTTCCTGTGGCTGCATCGGAACAAAGTGTGCGAATAAAGTAGAATCCAACGAAGTGTTTCCAGCAGCCAGTCTTTCTTGAAAATCAGAAACCACAATAAGGTTTTTGACCGTCCCGCTATTTTGGGAAAACAAACTTTTGGCCTTTAGGCTAATTTCATTCAAGTTCAATTGTTTGTAAGAGTAGGGGAGCGATAACAATGAATTTTGAATATCTGTAACACGAACATTTTTGAATGTTTTTTCATTGGTAAATAGACTGAACTCCGTTTCACCATCAATATTTTTAATGAAATCCTGTACTGCTTTTTCCAAAAGCGAAATACCATTGTTCTTGGCCTGCATACTGAAGGAATCATCCAAATAGACAACAGTTTCCTTTTCCTGAAGCGCTGTTGTGGCAGAGGTGAAAGGTTGTGCAAAAGCAACTAGGATAGCGGCAAGTAGCAAAAGTCGGGTAAACAACAGCAGCCATTTCTTAAGGGAATTGCTCTTTCTGGATTCCGAAATCACCTTTTGCAGCATGGCCACATTAGTAAACGGAGTTTTGGTAAAGCGTCGTAACTGAAATAAATGAATGAGAATAGGAATGATTAGAAGAAAAAGTGCCCAAAGAATTTCTGGATGTTTAAACTGCATTCCCAATATTGCTTGATCAAAGATAGGCATTAAAACATTCTGATTTAAAACTTCATTTATCATTCTGAGCCTCGCGAAGAATCTCGATTTGAAAAATGCAGTTATAGCCTAACAAAAAAAGAAATAGTCCTGCATGGGGGATTGCCCCAATTCTGAAAAGTATCTCCTAATTTCTTTTTGGGCATTTTCATTAGCTACGGTAATGATACTTTGTGGATCATCCAGATTCTGCAAGGCTTCAAAATGAACGAGTTCTTTGCCATAAATACTTTTCCCTATTTTTTTAGGATTGTCGCACAGCCAAACAAACTCTAATCCTTGTTTTTTAAGCCCTTTTGCAATTTTTTTCCCTTTAAATCCTGCTCCCCAGACCACTAATGGCCGAGTTCGGTCGTGGTTCAATTTTAAGAAATAATGGAGCTTGATGTCCAAAAAATAGTTTTGGGCGTAGTGCTCGTGTGTACGTGAGGTACGTGTATCGTAATCGCGCCACCTGTGCAAGACTTGCTCGCAAGGAATAATTTTAAAACCTTGTTCATAAAATCGAAAAGTGAGGTCGTAATCTTCGGGATAGCGTTGGGGTTTAAAACCTTCGCATTTTTCAAAATCTTCATGGTAAACCATCCAACAGGGGGAAGGAATTACACACTCCTTGTAAATTTCATCAAAATTATGACCGGTTGATGTCAATCCATTCAACCATTCCTCATACCGCTCGTAACCATTGCTAATTCCTCGGTCTGAAAAATATTTTACCTGACCAACAGCAATATAACCAGGCCCAGTCTCATGTAATGAATTTACCATGACTTCCAATCGGTTGGGTCTCATAATGTCGTCCGAATCCATGCGGGTGACAAAAGCACCATTACTTTTAGCATAGCCGGTTTGAAGCGCAGGAATAATCCCCGAGCCATTATTTTGAAACACTTTTATGCGTTCATCTTTATAGGAATAGGAAGAAAGAAGTTCAAAACTTTCATCAGTAGAATGGTCGTTAACGGCCAGAATCTCCCAGTTGGCATAGCTTTGGTTCACTATGGAATCCAAGCATTCGGACAGAAAGTGTGCGGTGTTCTTAAAAGGAATTATGATGCTAACCTTGCCGTTTTGCATGCTGCAAGGTAAGTAATTCATGGTAAGTGATTTTAAGAAAAAGGGAGCAAATCAGGTTCCACGTATGTTGATTTAGCTCTGGGGTCAGTAATAACATCTTTACCATAATGTAGAGACAGCAATTCTTTGAATGAAGTAATCAGTTTGGGAAATTCAACTATAAATTCTTCAAAAGTGGTCGCAGTTGATTTCTGCCTAAAATGATGCACCACTTTTACGGAAGCTACGGTAAGAGTGACATGATATTTAGTGCCATCGCCATGGAACTGGTCATAATTTTTGATGCCTTCACAAGTTTTAGTGATAGCTAATGGCTCTTCGTATTGTATTAAATAAATCCATGCCAAACGAAGATGGGCCTCGTGGGTAAAGAGGTTTGGGGGAAAACCTCTACTTTCAAAAGCATGTATAAACTCCTTATCAGTGTATTGCGAATGATGATGAGGACGTTGCATTTCCAAATTAGGTCTTGTACAGGACATGAGTTTATTTTATTGATTTTTATTGATGTCCTTAAAAGTTAACATATCCCATACTCTTTTGGATGCTCCGTTATAAAATCCAGTTTCATGCTCGTACCTTTTTGGGTTATTAAATGTTCCAAAAATAATATCGAACAAAGAAATATCGGAATAATTGTAAGCATGAATTCCTTTGGCATGGTGCACAGTATGCGCTTCGGGACGTTGTACAATGTATCCTATCCATGTGGGTGTGCTAATGTTAGCGTGCTGAAAAATGGCCAAAAAAGTAGTAATCAATATAAAAAGCGTTGCTGCTTGTGCTGTAAACCCTGCTACAACAACTAAACAAAGGCTTCCCAATAAGCTGAAACCAATCATATCCATTGGACTAAAATAAAATGCTCCGTAGCTATCCATGCGTTCCGCACTGTGATGCATTTGGTGGAAAATTTTCCAGAGTGTATCATTTTTGTGCATGGCATAATGCCAAATATATAGGCCAAATTCATAGATCAATAGAGCTACAAACGCACCTCCCAAAGTTCCGAGAGTGGTAAGGTTGAAAATTTGATAGTCTACCAAATAGGCGTCCCATATTAAAGGAAAATAGGTAGATAAATAAAAGAATACGGCGAAGGAAGTAAGCCCTTGGAGTTTCCAGTTTTTAATTTTTGGCAGCTCTCTTGCCGGAAAAAGTGCTTCCCAAAGCATTAAGGCGACGTACATTCCCAAAATAATCAGGGAAACGGGATCTATTAGCACATCCCATGGGTTTGGTAAATTTTTTAAAATCTCTAGCATTTGAATAGTATTTTTTAGATTGTTTATCCTTTATGCAAAAGTTTTCACCTTACAATGTAAGTTGGAATGTAAGTTTATCTAATACTTAAAAAATCCATTCATGAGAAATTTCAGGTTTGTAACTGCAGTAGCTCCCCGTTTTTATAGAGTTGGATAAATGTTTGGCCAACTGCGGATGTACTTTCTCAATTTTTTTTATGGCATTTCGGATGCGCCAGGTAACAGCAGCCCTTGCTTTTTCAACGGATGAACCGGTCTTTCTTGTTTTATTGGCTATTCCAACGGTTTGTGCTAATTGATCAATTAATGTATCCAATTTTTCTTTGTCCTGTTCCGCTTTTTCATACAGCCCCATTTCTTCAGCATCACTAATTGCAATTTGCAAAGCCTGTACTTTTTGTTTGTATTCAGATTTGGCTTTGTCATCAATCATTTTGGTGCCACTGGCCATTAGTACAGCTCCCATAAGGTCTATGCAGTAAAATTCTTCTTCGGGCTGTTGTAGTAATTTGGCAATGTCGCGCAGACCTTTGGAATCTTTAATGGTAATGATTTGATTATTGTACTGTAATTCCCAAAACTCTCCTTGATCAATAAAAGCACCTTTAGAGGTTGAGGCAGTATTTAATGAAGAGGACTTAACTTCCCTTTGTTCCTTCCCTAATACAAAATCCCAAAAAGGTTGCAAGTTAGTTTTCCCTTTATTTGGATTTACCACCTTTTGCCATTCAATTGCTTCTTGGTCCGTGGGTTCTTTTCCCTTGTTAATGTTTACCTTGAAAATTGATAAATACTTTTTCCAGTAATCACGCATATTATCGTATTCACCTAAATGATAGCAGGTAGCAGCCAAGAACGCTGTGAAATCAGTCCAAATGCCAATATTGGAGACTTTTTCACCAAATTCTAAAGCTTTTGCATAAAGTCCCTTTTCAAAATAAATAAGTAAACCCGACAACAAATAGGCTTCAGGTTGTAAGGGATTTAGATTTCTGGCCTTATGATACAATTGTTCTGCTTCTTCCAAATACCCCAACCACACAAAGCAATTGGAGACTTGAATAAGGTTGTCGGCATCACTGGGGTTCATTCGTAGTGATTTTCGAAGTAGATGCTCGGATTTTTTGTAATCTCCTAGATAAAGATAGGTGCGCCCTAAAACGGACAGTGAAACATAATCGTTTTCATCCAGCTCAATCGCTTTAAGAGCGTAATCGTGTGCTCCTTTCTGGCTAAGTTCCCAACGGTCCCACAATTGACAGCTCCATTCATTAAAGTAAGTTAGCGAAATACCGGTATAAGCCCTAGCAAAGGATGGATTGATTTTAAGTGCAGATTCGAAATATTCTCGGGCTTTTAAATCACTTTCAATAGTTCCTTTTTTTACTTCTTCCATTCCCATGAGCCAATTTTCGTAGGCGACAAGTTCCACGGACTCCTTTTTGTAAGAGTAGGAAAGTAGGTCGTGCTGAATTTGTTTTTGGAGCACACTAACCATTTGTTGCGTAATGGTGTCCTGAGTATTTAGAAGGGTTTCCAAAGTTTCATCGTGATTACCCGCAAAAACTACTTTGTTGTCTTTGGTTCGTATTAATTGCACACTGATTCTAAAACCGTTTTCTGTAGATCTAAAACTTCCTGTAATCAGATAATCGGCACCCAATCGAGAAATAGATTCGGAATTATAAATATCCTTTATACCAAGACTGGAATATTGGGAAACAACGGATAGGCCAATGAATTTTGAAAAATTTACAATGAGGTCATCTGTAAACCCTCTAATTATTGGACTGATATTTTCCGTTTCGCCAATAATTTGAAAGGGCAAAACTGCAATTGTAGTCTCCCTATTGTCAATAAGTTCCACTTTTGTTTGATTGATGAGACTAAGATACAAAAGATACCTATTAGGCTCATATTCAATGTGTCAAATCATAAAATATTTGTGTAAGAAGCATTAATCAACTATAAAGTGAAACCATTTGGTAAGTGTACCAACTAAGTTTTCTGATTATGGGATGAAGAATCTATTACTTTTCTAGTACCATGTTGATGCTCTCCACCACCATTTTTTCCATAATCTCGTAACCTGTTTTGGTCACATGTACTTCATCTGTTGTCAATTCGGATGGTAGACCGTTTCTATCATCCGTCATTTCGGCAAAATAATCCAAGTACATTACTTCTTTTGCTTCCGTCATGGCTTTGAGCATAGTATTCAATTTTGGAATCTTGATATTGGGTTCCAAACCTGGACGCCAAGGATAATCGTAAGCTGGAAGCACTGAACAAACAATCGGTTTAATACCGTTTGCTTTTGCCAATTCCACCATAGATAAAATATTGTCATGAATTTGTTCTAACGTCATGGGGCCTGTATTTCCAGCTATATCGTTGGTGCCCGCCAAAATCACCACTACTTTTGGATTAAGGTCAATCACATCTTGACGGAAACGCAGCAGCATCTGTGGTGTTGTCTGTCCACCGATTCCACGGTTCACATAGGGATGCTCTTTAAAAAATTCTGGGTGGGTTCCTATCCACATTTCGGTGATAGAATTACCCATAAAAACCACGCGGTTCTCTCCTTCTGAAGGAGCAGCTAGTTCAGCATTGGCGTTCTTGTACTTTTCCAAATTGGGCCAATCCTGAGCATTGATTTTTGAAGCGCTAGACAATCCTAAGAATGATAGCATAATCCAGAGTATGGTTTGTTTTTTCACTATGTTCGATTTTGTTAAAAATAAGAATTTTCATCCAAATCTATCTAAATAAAAAAGCGATATGATTCATTGAACCATATCGCCCATGGGATTTTATTTTTTAATAAATCAATACTTTGCGCTCTTCCCTTTCGCTTGAGTTCTTAGTATAAACGCCCTAATATCTTCGTTGGCTGATTTTAAATCTTCATTTCTCAAATACATCATGTGTCCAGAGCGATACCCCTTCCATTCAAATCTATCTTTCATTTTACCACTTGGGTCTACTTGAGACATGGTGTACTTGGCTGCAAAATAGGTGCAGGCACCATCATAATAACCCGATTGAATCAAAACATTTAAGTATGGATTCTGAGCCATTGCTTGACGTAGATTGTCCCTAACATTATCATCGCTGTCGTCCCAAGGACGAACAGGGCCGAACATATTATATTTAATATCGGTTTTAAAGTCAAGTTCTTCCTGCAAATAATAGTTTATGGCCGGCGTAAAACTATGCAACCAAGAGGTTAGCTCAGGAGAATAATCAGGTCGGGTACCAGCCAATGTTTTGTCAATTCCTAAATAACGGCTATCCAAACGTCCTATAGTATATCCGCCTTTATCCCTCAACAAAGCTTTCCAGAAGAATTGCGTAGGCACATCCAGGTTGTGGTCAATGATGTCTTTTGATTTCAAACCGGAATAACGGGCCATTTTATCGGCAATGGCTTTACGTTCAGAATCAGCGATAAAACCACCTTTGGCAATGGCCGGCAACAACTCATTTATCGTGAATTCTTCTACTTCTGGTAAAACCTCTAAAAGGTCTTTGCTTTGCAAATCTGATGGTAAAGCTTTATGGTGCCATGCAGCTGCTGCGTAATAAGGCATGTTCAGGGCACTGGAAACAGGGTCATTATCACGGAATACTTTATAATCGGCAGGAGAAACCATGATCACACCGTTCAAATACATCCATTGTTGATTTTGAAGAGCCAGGGAAAGCCCCATTACACGGGTACCTCCATAACTTTCGCCCACAATGTATTTTGGGGAATTCCAGCGGTTATTTCTGGAAACAAAGGTATTCAGCCATTCGGCCAAATATTTGGTGTCTGCATTGATTCCAAAGAATTTTTTGCGGTCCACTTCTTTTCCCGTTTCAGGAATTGTACGAGAATATCCTGTATTTACAGGATTTACATAAACAATATCGGTTACATCCAATACGGAATAAGGGTTTTCTTTAACGCCATAAGGTTGTACAGGATACCCTTCGTCATCAATTTTAAGGATTCTTGGACCCGTGTAGGCCAAATGCATCCAAACAGACCCGGAACCTGGGCCGCCGTTAAAGGAAATCAACAAAGGTCTTGTAGACCTATCTTTTACCCCATTTTTTGTGTAATAGGTATAATGCAAAGATGCAATGGGTTCACCCAATTCGTCCCAAACCGGTTGTGTCCCAGTGGTTGCTGTGTAATCAATTCGAGAACCGTTGATGGTTACGGCATGTTGGGTGGTAATTGTAGTGTCGACAGGTAATTTACGTTTTTGAGCAAAGGTCAAAGTAGAACATAACGCGATGCCTAACAGTAAGAGTTTTTTCATTATTATTTGGTTGAATTAGTCTAGCCATAAAAATAAGGAATTTGAAAGTTCTTCCCTTGTTAAAAGAATTGAAAATGCCCTAATTAAGCTATTATTCTTATTTTTAAGTACACTCACTAAATCTATTTCCCATGAAAAATATAACCCGAAGAAGTTTTAACAGTCTAACCGCCAAAGGAATTGGAGGCGCTGCATTGCTGTCGTCTGCACCATTTGCCTGTGCCATGGGAACCAATCAGGATAGAAGGAAATTAGGCATTGCCTTAGTTGGACTTGGCAGCTACAGTACGTACCAGTTGGCCCCTGCTTTGCAGGATACCCAACATTGTTATTTGGGTGGAATTGTGACGGGGACTCCTGAAAAGAAGCAGATTTGGGCAGATAAATACGGAATCCCTGAAAAGAACATTTACAATTATCAAAATTTTGATGATATCGCCAACAACGAAGATATTGATATAGTGTATGTGGTACTGCCCAATAGCATGCACGCTGAATTTAGTATCCGTGCTGCAAAAGCGGGCAAGCATGTTATATGTGAGAAACCTATGGGAATTAGCGTGGCCGAGTGCGATACCATCATAAATGCCTGTAAGGAAACTGGTGTAAAATTGGGGATGGGCTATCGTTTACATTCCGAACCCTACACACAACAAGTAAAGAAATATGTAAAGGAAAAAACCTTTGGTGATATTTTATTTGTATCTGCCGATGCAGCCTACCGTTCTGCAGGCAATCCCGACCAATGGCGATTGAATAAAACACTTTCCGGTGGTGGCGCATTGATGAACATGGGCGTGTATGCAGTGCAAAGTACCATTTATGGTACCGGTGAAAATCCAATCTCGGTTGCTGCACAGGAGTTTAGCACCCGACCTGAATATTTTAAAGAGACTGATGAGACCATAACGGCACAATTTGAGTTCCCGAGTGGGGCAGTGGGAAACATTTCCACCTCGCACAATTTTAATGCGAATGCCATGTATGTTTCTGGAACTTCTGGATGGTTTCGACTGCAACCCGCCAATAACTATGGTCCGCTGAGCGGTGTGACTTCCAATGGTGATGCAATTAAATTTCCGCACGAGAGCCAACAGAAACTGCAAATGGACGATTTTGCGCGACACGTCCTATTCGATGAGCCCAACAAAGCCCCGGGCGAAATGGGCAAACGCGATATGATGATTGTGGAAGCTATCTACAAATCCATTGCAAATGGGGGAGAAACTATTGCCCTGGATTTTGAACCCGGTTTTGGATTTGGAGGTTGATATCATGGTGGCACAACCACTCTATAGTTTAAACTCGGTAATATTTTCTTTGGTGTCAAAAATGTGGGGGTAGTGCTCTTTAATGTTCTTTTTCATGAATTCCAGTGGAACATCCTCAAAATGCCCATAGTCCTCTGTGTATTCCATAAATCTATTACCAGCACTATTATAAGCTTGCAGGAAAGAGTTGTGTTCTCCGTCGAACTCCAAAGGTTCTACGTTTAATTTCTCACATAAACTTTTATTGAATGCAGGCGACATTTTAAGCCATTTATTATTGAGGTGCACATTTACCATTCCATGTGGGGTAAGTTCGTTGGAACCAAACTTTTCCGTTAACCTTTCCACGGCAATGTGGTTTTTTACTTTCCCCAGATGAAGCCTTGCAGGTATTTGCATCGCCCTGAGTCCAGCAATCAACAATATTGATTTTTCCACACAATTTCCTGTGGGCTTTTCGGCAATATTACTGGCCCTATAGTTCTCTTTGGAAAGACTAATGCTGTAAGGGTCATATTTCCACTCATCCCGTACTTTGTTGTACAGCCCGATGGTTTTCTCTTTATCGGTCAATTCAGGTGTCATAAATTCCATGATCAATTCTTGAATGGAATGGTGTTCAAAATCAAAAAAGTAAGAAGGGGACAAATACTTCATTTCAACATATATCTACAAGGTTCAAATTACCTAAAACTTTTCAAAAACCCCTAAACCGAACAATGCAAAGTCATATTTTACAGGATCGGTGGCATCCAGTTTTCGAAGGTTTTTGTCCAGTTCCTGAAGGGCCTTGGCATCGTTTTGTTTCCGTTTGAGCAGTTTTAGTTTTCGGGCCACATTGCCAGAGTGCACATCCAATGGGCAGGAGAGTTTGGCAGGGGAGATGTTTTTCCACAATCCAAAATCCACTCCCGTGTTATTATCGCGAACCATCCAGCGTAAAAACATATTAATCCGTTTGGCTGCGGAACCTTTATTGGGGTCGGAAACGTGTTTTTGGGTACGGGATTGGTGGGGTAGTTCAAAAAAGACTTCTTTGAACTTGGAAATGGCAGGTTGCATAGAATCCTTGGCTTGGTGCTCGGTGAAAACAGTTTCCAAACCACCATGATTTTTATAGATGTTTTGCAAGCTACTTACAAAGTAACCCAGGTCTATCCCATTAAAGGTACGGTGCACAAAAGGGGAAAGCTTTTCCAGATTGTCCTCGGTATGGTTTATCACAAAATCGTAGGGTGAGCTGCCCATCAAGCCCATCAATCTTGTAGCATTATTGATAATACTCTTACGATTGCCCCAAGCAATGGTTGCCGTTAAAAATGCACTGATTTCTATATCTTCTTTCTGCGTAAATCGGTGAGGAATCTGTATGGGGTCATCTTCCAAAAACTTGAGGTGGTTGTACTCCAACACCTTAGCGTCCAAAAATTCTTTGAGTTCAGCTTTGGTCATATCAGTCTTTGGAAACGATCAAACCATCCACCATAGTCAGCTTACGGTCCGCCATATCGGCCAATTCGAGGTTGTGTGTCACCAAAACAAAGGTTTGTCCAAACTCATCCCGTAGTTGAAAAAATAATTTGTGAAGATTATCCGCACTTTCAGAATCTAAGTTTCCACTAGGCTCATCCGCTAAGACCACGGAAGGATTGTTCATTAAGGAACGGGCTACGGCAACACGCTGCTGTTCACCTCCAGAGAGGGCATTGGGCTTGTGGTCGTAGCGGTCCTTCAACCCTAAAAAATCCAACAATTCCTTGGCTCGTTTTTCAGCCTCTGCTTGTGCCGTTTTTTTGATGAAAGCAGGAATACAAACATTTTCCAAGGCCGTGAATTCGGGTAGCAACTGGTGAAATTGGAATATAAATCCAATATGCTCGTTTCGGAACTTTGCCAAACTTTTGTCGTTGAGCTGGTTTACATCAGTATCGTTGATCAAAAGGGTGCTATCCGCCTTGTTGGTAGGGGTATCCAAAGTGCCCAAAATTTGCAACAATGTGGTTTTTCCTGCACCCGAGGCCCCAACTATGGAAACTACCTCACCTTTTTTTATTTCTAGGTCAACCCCTTGTAAAACCTTGAGGTCTCCGTAACTTTTTTGAATATTTGTGGCCTTTATCATAAATACAACTTCGCTGGTCGAAGATAATGATTACTGTTGTACCGCAAAGATGATCGTTTTGATATGAATCCCACAATTTTTCACAAAGTATCCGCTCGTCATTTTGGGCACAACGAAAAACTACAGAAATCTTTATAAATAAGTTTATCGCTGTAAATTCGACCAAGGAACATATAAATATTTGTTAGAATTCATTTTCTCAATCAAATATTGTTTAACTTTGAACTAAAATGGATAAACAAAATAATTTAAAACTGGAGACCGCAATTTTTGCAGGAGGATGTTTTTGGTGTACAGAAGCGGTTTTTCAACGACTTGATGGAGTAGAGGAAGTAGTTTCTGGCTACACTGGCGGAACTATCAAAAACCCAGCCTATCGTGAGATTACCACAGGACGTACAGGTCATGCCGAAGCTGTTAAAATTACTTTTGATCCATCAAAAGTTTCGTATGCCGAGTTATTGGAGGTGTTTTTTGCCACTCATAATCCCACGACCCTGAACAGACAAGGCAATGATGTGGGGACACAGTATCGAAGTGAGATTTTCTACACCAATCCAGAGCAAAAGCAATTGGCCGAAGACTTCATTGAACTACTGGAAAAAGAACATATTTTCGACTCACCGATTGTTACCGCTATATCCGAGGAGAAACCCTTTTATTTGTCCGAAGAAGAACATCACAACTATTACAATGATAATAGGCAACAGCCATATTGTCAAATTATTATAGATCCGAAGATCAAAAAACTAAACAACTATTTTTCAAAAAAGCTAAAGCATGGCACCGTATAGAAACCTCGAAGAGTATAATATTGAAATTACCAATGAGGTGAAAGATCATTTCTCCAAAATTGTGGACGATATTGGAGAAGATGTAACCCGTGAGGGATTGTTAAAAACCCCTGAGCGCGCCGCAAAAGCGATGCTTTTCCTTACCCAAGGGTACAAACAAGATGCGGAGGAAATTTTGAAAGGGGCCATGTTCGAAGAAAGCTATGATGACATGGTCATTATTAAAGATATTGAACTGTACTCGCTTTGTGAGCATCATATGCTTCCATTTTTTGGAAAGGCTCATGTGGCCTACATACCCAACGGACATATTGTTGGTTTAAGCAAGATTCCGCGTGTGGTTGATGTATTTGCCCGTAGATTGCAGGTGCAGGAGCGATTAACGCATGATATTCTGGAGTGTATCAATAAAACTTTAAAACCCAAGGGGGTGGCAGTTGTAATAGAAGCAGCTCATATGTGCATGATGATGCGGGGTGTTCAAAAACAGAACTCTGTTACCACAACATCAGGTTTTAGAGGTCAGTTCGAAAAAATTGAGACACGAAATGAGTTTCTCAAGCTGATTAGCGCCGATTTGTCGTAAACCACTTTTTCAATTAAGCGGGAATTGCTATTTTTCCCTTATGGCAGAAGAAAAAGATAACAAATACCGCAACCTTTTATTGGGCATACTGTTCGATGGGATTGGAATGCTATCCTTTGTGATTCCTGGAATTGGGGAGTTTTCTGATGTGATCTGGGCGCCTCTTGCCGGATGGCTCATGACCCGACTTTATAAAGGTAGGGTAGGGCAGGCCGCCGGTCTCATTACTTTTACAGAGGAGTTGGTTCCAGGTATGGATGTGATTCCCACCTTTACGCTCACTTGGATTTACACTTATTTATTGAGTAAGAAAAAAGGTCAACCTAAAATAGATTGACCTTTATTTTAGATGGGTTGAATCCCGATTCTTTACAATGGAACATTCAAATTGAAAGAAATATTTCTTCCTATGTTGGCTATGCCATCAGCCTTTAATCTGGATAAGTGTGAGATATAATTCTTGTCAAAAAGATTGTTTCCAGTAATGGAGTACCCAACTTTTTGATTGAAAATTTTCAAATCACCACCCACACCAACGTTAAACAGGTTATATCTGGGGGTCTTTGTTTCAAAATCAGCCACTTTATTTTGATCAAAAAAGGTTTGAAGTGTTACAAATGCATAACATTTATAATCTTGGTTCCTTTTATTCCATTCTACACGAAAAGTATTTGTCCAACGGTTAGCAGGAATCAATGGTAGGTTGGAATTATCCTCCAGCTCACCAAAAACAATGTCGTAACTACTTTCCAAATGCAGCCAATCTATGGGGTGGGGGTGTAAGTGGAATCCAAATTCCCCACCGTACAAAATCGCATTTTGCTGTTGGAAGTCATAAACAGGATCCAACTCCCTGAATTCTCCGGTTGGCTCCAAATAGATGTAGTCATTTACTATATTGTAGAAAGTATTGACATAAGCTTCAATATGTTTGTTTCCATACTCTAAAGCCAAATCTATCTGGAAGTTTTGCTCACTATCCAAATCAGGGTTTCCAATTTCCACTCGGTTGGCACCACTGTGCAATCCATTGGATGATAATTCAGACAAGTTGGGAGCCCTGAAGCCCGTGGCGAAATTTAAACGTCCTATAATATTCTGTGTAAGGTCCATGCGATACCCTACAGCAGCATTAAAACTATTAAAGTCTTTACTTAAAGTAGGAATATACTCTTCATCTCCTTCAATACCACTTTCTTCTCCGTTGATGGACCTTAAATCGTACCGTAATCCAATTTGAAGGTCACTTTTATCAAAATGGATATGCGAAGTGGCCAAAACTCCAAAATCGTTGATAATGGCGTCGGGGACCAATACTTCTTCTCCAAAGTTTTCATTTTTTTGATGCATCCCTTGGACTCCAACGATAGTCGTCATTTTCCCCCATTGTGGGTTGAACTGAATATTGTAGTTGAAGGTATTTAACCGCATGTCCAAGGCAGCTCCTTCTTCCTCTTCCATATGCTCTTCCTCTCCATCCTCGTGGTGATGCTCTTCAAACTCCTTCCTATTGTTTACTGTGTAACCAAAGGTGGCCTCCAAACTGGATTTCTTAAAAAAGATGTTGTTTTTAGAACTCAAAATATGGGTCGTAAGTTCTTGGTAGGGTTCCAAAGGGTCACGATCGTTGTTTTGAACTCCAATTTCTTCTGGAATACCAAGCTCTGAAGTATTGTAGTTGTACCGAAGCTCCGTTTTAAATTTTGAGGCTTGGTAAGCTAACCCTGTTTTTAAATCGGCCTCGTTGAACCTGGAATTGGTGACGCTTGTGCCATCCCCAGTTTCGTAGTCGGCATTGGATGCATAGGCACCACGCACCAAAAATTTTAATTTATCGCCAGAGGTTTTAAAGCCAGCATTGGCATTGTACCCTAGGGTATTGGTGAAATACCTCATATTTATATCACCTGATGTTTCACCAGATTGTTCAAATTTTTCTGGATTTAAGTACAAAACACCTCCTAACGCATCAGAACCATACAATAATGAGGCAGGTCCTTTTATAACTTCAACACTTGAAATACCGGCATCGTTGAGTCCCAATCCATGCTCGCCGCCATATTGTTGGTTCTCCAAACGAACACCTTGCGTATACACTAAGACACGGTTAAAGCTCAAACCACGGATAACGGGCTTTCCAATCCCAACTCCTGTTGAGACCGAAGAAACACCGGGTATGTTCGTTATTCCTTCGGACAGTGTAATACCTCCTTGTTGTTTTAGTTCCTCCATGGATTTTTGTTCCACCTTCATTACGTTCTCTCGCTGTAATTTGTGAAAGGGAGTAGAAAGAACCACTTCATCCATCTCTATAGCAGAAGGAGTCATTTGATAGTCAAATAGATTGCTACCTAAATTAATTTGTAAAGAAGTGGAATATGTTTCAAACCCAATATAAGAGATGACTAGTTTATAGGTGCCTTCTGGCAGGTTTTTCAGTGTATAGTTTCCATTTTCGTCAGTTACCGCACCATTTTCCAATTGTGGTATATATACGGAGACTTGATCTAAAGGTTCACTGCTTTCAGCATCTATAATCTTACCTGATAATGTATTCTGGGAATAGGTTAAAAAGGGAATCAATGCCAAAAGCATTGAAATATAAAATTGTTTCATTGTAAAAAATAAATGGTTTAAAAAAACTTAAATCAATCGGTAATTGCTATGAAACAAATGGAGGACCCCGTAAAGCTCGGAAAGAAACTTCTTTGGGTTTATAAATAAATGTGTAGATGTTGGTCGTATACCGTATCTCTGGTATTTCGACCGGAATGTAACTAAAAGAAGAATTAAAGAGTACTTTGTTGACGAGGGTAAAATCATGAAAATCACAATCTAGATGACCATCGTGTATATGATTGGTACCATAAGCAATACATTGTTCCTCTTGGTTATGCTCGTATAAAGCGTGTCCTAATTTTATTATGGAAGGGGCCAACATTGCCACTGCCATCAAAAGGGAAGCTAATATAAGAATGCGTTTGTGGAGGTTGGTAATCATATTCCACAAAATTAACTAAGGTGTTTGGTCTTATTGTGTTAAAAAAACTATAAACTATGAGAAGAGGGCTCCTAAACCCAACCGTTTTAGCATTTTTTTCTCAAAATTCCAGAAAAATTGATATTGACCGAACAACCAACCTATAAAAACAAGTAGGATTTGATAGATGGGGAAAATCAAGAGAATTCGAAATGTCCAATAAATCGCACTGTGAACATTTTCGCTGTCCAATCCTATCCAATGGACCAATGGACCAGCCAATTTCCCTGCTGCACTTCCAGTTAAGGCAAATACAATGAAAATGGCAATCATTTCCCATTTGTATTCCACTTTCCACTTGTTTTCCACTTTTTTGAAACACCAAATGAAAAATTTTACCAATAAAAAATAAAGCGCCACCGTACCACCAATGGTAAAAATCCATTCAAATATGGTATTGTTAAGGCCAAAAAGGTGTAAAAAGCTTCTAGATATAGTGTAGGCGGTAAATAATACCAATAGTGCACCCAAAATCGGAAAGATGATTTGCCAGTTCTTTTGGATTTCCCAGCGCTGTTTTAGTTTTTGCATTGTTCAACTGTAATTGACGCAAAAATAACACATTAAATCCTTGGGATAAAAGGACCTAAACGTTGATTGTATTTTCTTTGAAAGTAAATGAAGTAATTATACAGTTTGTAGTTGACTTCATAACCATAATCAATACTGGGATCGTAATTGATTTGCATTTCGTAAAGATTAGGATTCCACCTTTGTGGCAGCAATACTCTTTGGTTCCAAGTGACCACCATAATTGCATTTCGATTTTCCAAAAACGATTGCGAATAATATCCTTCGGGTCGGGCAATAGACTTTAACCAAGTATAAAAACCAGGTTCAATGATAATGATTTCATATTCGGTTTCATCATCCGAAATCTCTACGGCTTCTTTATCGTTTAATTGGAAAACTGCCTTTTCTTCACTGGTAACATCCAAAGTGGATTTTTGAGAAGTACAAGAAATTAGGACAACACAAAGTGTTAGGCAAAACAACACTAGATTAAACAGTTTCTTTTTCATAATCTTAAAATACAAAAAAAGCCACTTGTAAACTCAAGTGGCTCTGTTAAATATAGTTAAGCTATTTAATTTATTTCCCAAAAAGTCCACCTAGCATTCCGCCAAGCCCCTTTTTTTTCTGACCTCCACCGTTTAAAACCATTCCTGCCAAGTCATCAATAACACTTCCATCGCCGTCACTATCTAAAAAGCTTTCAACCAAAGATTGCTGCTTAGCTGCCGCTTTATTGCCTCCCATTAGCCCACCTAACAAACCGTTAAGACCATCAGGGCTACTTACATTTTGTTGTCTGGTCTGTTTTCCCAAATAACCCAAAAGGATTGGGGCTGCAATTTTCAATATTTGAGCAATTGAACCTGCGTCGATTCCCGATTTGGAACTTAATGCATTTTCAACTTGGGATTGCTTAGATCCCAGTACATGACTAAGTATTCCTGCTCCGTCATCCATTACATTTTGGTCTACGCCTCCTCCAAAAAGGCCTCCTAAATCATCCAAGATTCCACCATCGTGTTTGGCCGATAAAGCGTCCATAAGTCCTTGGGCTCCTCCAGGAGTGGACGCATTCTTTTTCATGGCGCCCATTAAAAGTGGCATGGCCATGCTTAAAACTTCTGCTGTTTTATTTTCGGGTTGACCTGTTTGACCAGCTACACCGCTAACCAACATTTTCCCCGTAGGGCTGTTGATCAAATCTAATAATCCTGACATTGTGTTAGTGTTAAGGTTAAAAGGACAATGTACGAAAAAGTAGGTTTTGAATGATTGTTTACTTTAAGAAAACCTATCGCTTTAGCGATTTGATAACCTTTTGGGCCAATTCTGCACCAATACGCTCTTGTGCTTCAACTGTAGAGCCACCAACATGAGGGCTCAAGGAAATCTTTGGGTTCATTAATATTTTAATTTCAGGGGTTGGTTCCGATTCGAATACATCAAGCCCTGCAAAAGACAAATGGTCTGATTCTAAAGCTTCCACCAAGGCAACTTCATCCAACACTCCTCCACGAGAAGTATTAATGATACCTGACCCTGGCTTCATGAGCCCGAGTTCTTTTTTACCGATAATGTATTTTTCTTGAGATGGTACATGAAGACTTATAAAATCAGAGTTTGCAAGTACTTCTTTTAAATCGCTGCTTTTTAATTTAAAATCAATCGATTGCCCATCAAAAAAGGAAAGCGATAAAGTAGCCTCCTTGGTATGGTGGTCGGTAAATATAACTTCCATGCCCAAGGCGAGTGCCATTTTAGCTGTTGCTTGACCAATTCTTCCAAAACCAACAATTCCCAAGGTTTTTCCACGAAGTTCAACACCTCCAGCATAGCTCCTTTTGAGCTGTTTAAACTGGCTGTCACCTTCCAAAGGCATATTTCTGTTGGAATCGTGCAGAAACCTAACACCGTTGAGCAAGTGTGCGAAAACAAGTTCCGCTACGGATTCAGAAGATGCTTCGGGAGTGTTGAATACCTTAATGCCTCTGGATTCGGCATATTTCACATCAATATTGTCCAGACCAACACCACCGCGTCCAATCAATTTTAAGCTTGGGCAGTCATCAATTAACTTTTTATCCACTTTTGTAGCACTACGTACCAAAAGTGCATCTATGTTGTTCTTGTTGATATAATTTACCAATTGTTCTTGGGCAACCCTTGTGTTTTTTACTTCGAAACCTTCTTTTAAGAGTAAATCAATTCCTGATTGAGCTAAGCCATCATTCGCTAAAATCTTCGCCATTAATTTTATCCTTTCTTTTCGAGTTCGCTCATAATATCCACCAGAACACCAACGCTTTCCAAAGGAAGCGCATTGTACATTGAAGCCCGATAACCTCCAACGGATCTATGCCCGTTTATGCCACTAATTCCTGCCTCTTTGCACATTTCATCAAAAACATCTTTTAATTCATCATCGGTAATATTGAAGGTAGCGTTCATATTGGAACGGTCTTCTTTGGCAGCAAAACCAGAGAAAACAGGGTTGAGTTCGATTTCAGAATAAATTAAGTTGGCCTTACGTTCGTTAATTTCCTCGATAGCAGCAATTCCACCTAAATCCTTCAACCATTGCATAGTAAGCATGGAAACATACACGGCAAAAACGGGAGGGGTGTTGAACATGCTATCTTTGGCTACGTGAACGGAATAATCCATCATGGATGGTATTTTTCTGGATACTTTACCCAATATATCCTCTTTTACTACTACAAGTGTTGTTCCTGCTGGCCCCATGTTCTTTTGTGCTCCTGCATAAATCAAATCAAACTGTGAAAAGTCCATCTGTCTGGAAAAGATATCTGAACTCATATCACACACCAATGGTACATCGGTTTTGGGAAATTCCTTGAATTGCGTACCGTAAATCGTATTGTTGGAGGTAAGGTGTAGATAATCCAACTCGGATGGAATATCAAATCCTTTTGGGATATACTTAAAATTATCTTCTTGAGATGATGCAACCTCTACAATATCGCCGAACAAACGAGCTTCTTTAATGGCTTTTTGGCTCCATGTACCTGTGTTGACGTATCCTGCCTTTTTATCCAATAGGTTAAAGGCCGTCATTAAAAATTGCATACTCGCACCACCTTGAAGGAAGAGTGCCTGGTAGCCTTTGCCCTCAAGTCCCAAGAGTTCTAGGGCCAATGAACGGGCCTTTTCCATAATGGCAACAAACTCTTTGCTTCGGTGGGAGATTTCTATAAGTGAAAGCCCGATACCGTCCAGCTCTAGAACGGCCTCAGATGCCTTTAGCATTACCTCTGCGGGTAAAATGCATGGGCCTGCGCTAAAATTATGCTTTTTCATTTTCTTGATTTAAGGGGTAAAGGTCTTAAAAATTGTTGGATCTGAAAATGTTTCCCATGGTTAGGAATTTCTTAAAGTTTAAGCAGGAAATCCATGGTATCGATTTCATCTGCGTAGTCCTTTAAACTAGGCTTTTGGGATTCTCCAAAATTGACTTCGTTTTCTCTTATCCCGCTAGAAACCACACATTGAATTTGTTCATCAAGTTCTTCTAATTTTTCTCGTAGACTTGTTTCATCATCGTAATGGGAGTAAAACAATGCAGCAATGGGAGAGGTAAGTGCTTCGTCTTCCTTTAAAACCAAAAATCCATTATCCAGAATTTTGAACTCACTCATCAAATAAACCGCCTTATTGTAATCGTAGTTGTTGGCATATTTGTGTTGGTGGATAATATCCTTATAAGGATAAAGTGCAATGAACAAAGCATCAAAATCATAATTGATGGGCACGTAGATTTTGGATACATTTCTGCAACCTAGGCCATAGTACCTGAAAATATCTTCCCCCAGTGCTTTTAGTTCTTCTTCGGTTTCATTTCCAGTAAGCACTGCAACCGAATTTCTATTTTTTCGAATGATGTTGGGCTTATTGCCAAAATAATATTCAAAATAGCGGCTTGTATTATTGCTTCCCGTGGCGATTACAGCATCAAAGTTCTCCATTTTTCCATCTATAAACTCGATTCTATCGGCAAGTGATGGTTCCTGCAGAACCAAATATTTGGATAGATGGGGCAGTAGAATTTTATCGTTGGATGAAAGCTTGGCAAGTACCTTATTTCCCGAAAGCAAGACGCATAAAAAGTCGTGAAACCCAACCAGCGGGATATTTCCTGCCATTACAACACCTACGGTTTTTGATTCATTATCCTTATTAAGGGAATAATTGGACAACCAATCTTTCAAATTTTCCTCCGTGAGCAGATCCCCCCATTGTTTTAGGGAAAACAAAATGTTGTCCTCGGTAAACCATCCATTGTGATGTCCAGCCCGCTCAACAATCTCCTTTAATTCGGAATCAACCTCAGCATTCTCCGAATAACATTTATCACAAAAATCCGTTAGGTATTTTCCAAGTTTAACAAAAGCATCTATGGTATTTGTATCTGGTGCCATTAAATTTGTACACTAATTTACTAGGGTTTATTTTTGTCAAAAGTAAGCATGCTGATAAGAATCAGCCCAAAAGGAAAAGAAAATTATGGCAATTATTATAACAGATGAGTGCATAAATTGCGGCGCTTGCGAGCCAGAATGCCCTAACACTGCAATTTATGAAGGTGCGGATGAATGGAGATATAGTGATGGAACTTCGTTAAAGGGTGATGTGGTTTTGCCCAATGGCAAGGAGGTTAATGCAGAAGAAGTTCAAGAACCTGTTAGCGATGAGCTTTATTATATAGTTCCCGATAAATGTACGGAATGTCAAGGATTTCATGAGGAACCCCAATGTGCGGCCGTATGCCCGGTTGATTGTTGCGTTCCCGATGAAGACCACGAAGAAAGTGAAGAGGAACTATTGGGCAAGCAAAAGTTTATGCACCCCGATGGTTAAGCAATAAAAAACATTTAATTTAGCCCGAATCTTTAAATGGTTCGGGTTTTTTATGCAAGAAAAAGAGAAAGAATATCAAGGTATTTGGAAGCAAGCGGGATGCATATTGTCCCTTATCGCCATTTTCGGCATCATTGCCTTGGTTATTATAGGGCTTTATCTATTGATTCAGGGCTTTTAGTCACAGTACCAAAACTTCAACTTATATTTGCAGCCTTAAATCAGTTTTCAATTATCAATGTTCAATAAACAATGTAGGGTATAACCAAAATTGTTAAGATTGAAAGTAGGACAAAATACTTGAATTCTGATTTCTAAAATCTGAACTCTAAAATCTAATTGCTAGCGAATGAAAGCAGGTATTGTAGGATTACCAAATGTTGGAAAATCAACTCTTTTCAACTGTTTGTCCAACGCAAAGGCTCAAAGTGCCAACTTCCCTTTTTGTACCATTGAGCCCAATATTGGTGTGGTGAACGTACCCGACCAGCGCTTAGAAAAATTGGAGGAATTGGTAAATCCGGAACGTGTTCTTCCAGCTACCGTAGAGATTGTTGATATTGCCGGTTTGGTAAAAGGTGCCAGTAAAGGTGAGGGGCTTGGAAACCAGTTTTTGGGGAATATCCGCGAAACCGATGCTATTCTGCATGTACTTCGTTGTTTTGATAATGATAATGTAGTGCATGTTGATGGTTCCGTAGACCCGATCCGGGACAAGGAGACCATTGATATGGAATTGCAGCTTAAAGATTTGGAGAGCGTAGAGAAAAAGCTTGACAAAGTAAAGCGTGCCGCTAAAACAGGAAATAAGGAAGCACAGAAAGAGGAGGCAGTATTATCCGCACTAAAAGAGGGTCTTGAGGCAGGAAAATCTGTCAGAGCTATTGAAGTCAGTGAAGATGGCCGTGAAGAATTCGTAAAACCACTACAATTGATTACGGACAAACCCGTAATGTATGTATGCAATGTGGATGAAGGTGCTGCTGTTGATGGCAACGCCTATGTGGAAAAAGTTAAAGAGGCCGTAGCCGGCGAAAATGCCGAGGTTATCTTTTTAGCCGTGGGTACGGAAGCTGATATTACTGAACTTGAAACCTACGAGGAGCGCCAAATGTTCTTGGAAGATTTGGGACTTTCAGAACCAGGTTCGGCCAAATTGATTCGTGGTGCCTATAAATTACTTGACTTGGAAACCTATTTTACTGCTGGTGTCAAGGAAGTCCGTGCATGGACCATTCCCGTTGGTGCAACCGCGCCACAAGCTGCAGGGGTTATCCACACCGATTTTGAAAAAGGCTTTATCCGTGCCGAGGTTATCTCCTACGACGATTACGTAAAATATGGCAGCGAAGCCAAGGTAAAAGAAGCGGGGCGTATGCGTGTAGAAGGCAAAGAATATATCGTTAAAGACGGTGATGTTATGCACTTTAGGTTTAACGTGTAACCGCTGGGCATTGTAATCTTTAAATTTTATGGGTTTCCAATTTATTGGTAAGGAATAGTTTTGTTCCATGTCCAGTAAAAGCTTGGGGATTTTATACGGGGTTTTGGGAGTGGTACTATTCTCCTCAAAGGCAGTAATGGTGAAATTGGCGTATCGCTATGATGTGGATACGCTCGATTTGCTACTGTTTCGGATGCTATTTTCCCTGCCATTCTATGTTTTCATTCTCTTTCTGATTCGAAAAAAGACCTCGAAGACTAAAATTGTCATCAAAGACTATGCTTGGCTCTTTCTTTTTGGGTTTGTTGGCTACTATTTGGCCAGTTATTTCGATTTTTTGGGATTGAATTACATCAAAGCAGGATTAGAGCGAATTATTCTGTTCGTATATCCTACCATTGTGGTGTTTCTTAGTTGGTTGATTTTCAAGAAAAAGATTACCCAAGTACAATTTATTGCCATTCTCGTTACCTACGTAGGAGTGCTCATTACCTTTTGGGATGAATTGGACGTATCGGGCAACAAAGTTTTATGGGGTGGGTTTCTGGTATTGTTGAGTGCAATCACTTACGCATCCTATTTGGTAGGAAGTGGTTGGTTGATTCCTAAGTTTGGCGTGCTTCGATTTACCTGCTACGCGATGATTGTATCCACCATCTGTATTGTAATGCATTATTTTGTGGCTGGAAATTGGGAATTTATGGATTATCCCTGGCCCGTGTATGCCTATGGTTTGGCAATGGCCATCTTTGCCACCTTGATTCCGTCTTTTTTGGTTTCAGCAGCTATTGGGAAGTTGGGAGCATCCAATTTTTCAATTTTGGGAAGCTTGGGACCAATTTCCACCATTTTGCTGGCCTTTGTGTTTTTAGACGAAAAACTCACGTATTGGCAATTGGTCGGAATGCTAGTTGTTATTTTTGGAGTGACTTATTTGTCAATCCAAGGCAAAAAGAGGGCTAAAGGCTGATATATATTAACAATTATTGTTTTCTATTGTTGATTACTTTCTACCATACACCCTTTTATTTTTGCTCCTAAATTTTATATTGCAAAGATTAACCCTTAACTAATGGCAGACACCCAATATACTGAGGATAATATCCGTTCGCTGGACTGGAAAGAGCATATACGTATGCGTCCAGGAATGTACATTGGAAAATTGGGCGACGGTTCCTCCGCGGACGATGGTATTTATATTCTCCTAAAAGAAGTAATCGATAACTGTATCGATGAATTTGTGATGGGAGCAGGGAAGACCATCGAAATCAACATCAAGGAAAATACAGTTCACGTCCGTGACTATGGTCGTGGTATTCCGCTTGGTAAAGTTGTGGATGTTGTTTCCAAAATGAACACAGGTGGAAAGTACGATACCCGTGCCTTCAAAAAATCTGTAGGGTTGAACGGGGTAGGTACCAAGGCAGTAAATGCCCTATCCACATATTTCAGGGTTGAATCAAACAGAGATGGGCAATCGAAATCTGCTGAATTTGAAACTGGGAATTTGGTCAACGAGGAGCTTTTGGAAGAGTCTTCCAGAAGAAAAGGGACCAAGGTAAGTTTTATCCCAGATGAATCTATTTTCAAAAAATATAAATACCGTAATGAGTATGTGGAGCGCATGCTCAAAAATTATGTCTACCTAAACCCCGGATTGACCATTGTTTTCAATGGGGAGAAATTTCACTCCGAAAATGGTTTGAAGGATCTATTGGAAGACAACAACAATCAGGGAGATTTTCTATATCCCATCATCCACTTAAAAGGTGATGACATTGAAGTGGCTATGACCCACAGCAAAACCCAGTACAGTGAAGAGTACCACTCGTTTGTAAACGGGCAACATACCACGCAGGGTGGAACACATCAATCGGCATTTAGAGAGGCTATTGTAAAAACAATCCGTGATTTTTACGGAAAAAACTATGATGCTTCCGATATTAGAAAATCCATCATATCCGCAGTTTCCATAAAGGTAATGGAACCTGTTTTCGAAAGTCAGACCAAAACAAAACTGGGCTCAACTGATATGGGTGGAAAGCTCCCAACCGTACGCACCTATATTAACGATTTTATAGGTACGTATTTGGATAACTATCTCCACAAGAACCAAGCAACGGCCGATGCACTTCAAAAGAAAATAGTACAGGCAGAGAAAGAGCGTAAAGAACTTTCCGGAATTCGAAAGCTGGCACGGGAACGCGCCAAAAAGGCAAGCCTTCACAACAAAAAGCTTCGGGATTGTCGCGTCCATCTTCAAGATATGAAAAAGGACCGACGCCTGGAAAGCACCCTTTTTATCACCGAGGGAGATTCCGCGTCAGGTTCCATTACCAAATCGAGGGATGTGAATACTCAGGCCGTATTTAGTTTGCGTGGAAAACCGTTGAATTCCTACGGAATGTCGAAAAAGATAGTTTACGAGAACGAAGAATTCAATCTATTACAAGCAGCGCTCAATATCGAGGATTCCATGGAAGACCTACGATACAATAATATTGTAATTGCCACGGATGCCGATGTGGATGGAATGCACATTCGGTTATTGTTGATTACGTTCTTTTTGCAATTTTTTCCTGAACTGATCAAAGAGAATCATCTTTATATTCTTCAGACCCCATTGTTCCGGGTGCGCAATAAAAAAGAAACCATTTATTGCTATAGTGATGAAGAGAGAAGAAATGCCATTGAAAAACTTTCCGGAAAACCCGAAATCACCCGATTTAAGGGATTGGGCGAAATTTCTCCAGATGAGTTCCAACATTTTATTGGTGATGATATCCGCTTGGAGCCCGTAATGCTGGATAAAGCGATGAGCATAGACAGTCTTTTAAAGTTTTATATGGGGAAAAATACACCCGACAGGCAAGAGTTTATCATAAACAACCTTAAAGTAGAACTTGATTTAGTAGAAGAAAACGAACTTCAACCCAAATAAATGCCTTGCTTCTAAATGGAAGAGAACGAAGAACTGAACGATGAAAGTTTAGACAACCAAGATGAGTCCCAAGATAGCCTGGTCAGGGTTACTGGGATGTATAAAGATTGGTTTTTGGATTACGCTTCTTATGTAATTTTGGAGCGTGCCGTACCTGCCATTGAGGATGGATTTAAACCCGTGCAGCGCAGAATCATGCATGCGTTGAAAGAATTGGACGATGGTCGCTATAACAAGGTGGCGAATGTGGTGGGGCACACCATGCAGTATCATCCACACGGTGATGCCAGTATTGCCGATGCCATGGTTCAAATCGGCCAAAAAGACCTCCTTATCGATACTCAAGGTAACTGGGGCAATATATTGACAGGGGATGGTGCTGCGGCCCCTCGTTACATCGAAGCGAGACTTTCCAAATTTGCACTAGAAGTTGTGTACAGTCCAAAAATTACGGAGTGGCAACTTTCTTATGATGGAAGAAAAAAGGAGCCCGTAAATCTACCTGTGAAATTTCCTTTATTACTTGCGCAAGGTGCAGAAGGAATTGCAGTTGGGCTTTCCACTAAAATATTACCGCACAATTTTAATGAATTGATCGATGCTTCCATAAAGCATTTGAAAGGGAAGCGGTTTACCATTTATCCAGATTTTCCAACAGCTGGCATCATTGATGTTACCAATTACAACGATGGTATGCGTGGCGGTAAGATCAGGGTACGGGCCAAAATATCGACTTTGGACAAGAATACGTTGGTCATCAATGAAATACCCTATGGTACCAATACCTCATCTTTAATTGACTCCATCTTAAAGGCTAACGATAAGGGCAAAATCAAAATAAAAAAGATTGAAGACAATACAGCGGCCGAAGTAGAAATATTGGTGCATTTGCCAAACGGAATCTCACCGGACAAAACCATTGACGCCCTTTATGCTTTCACCGCCTGTGAATCTTCCATTTCCCCATTGGGATGTGTAATTGAAGACAATAAACCATTGTTTATCGGCGTCAAAGAGATGCTTGAAAGGTCAACAGACAATACAGTAGAGTTACTTAAAGCAGAACTTGAAATACAGCTGGATGAACTTGAGGCGCAATGGCACTTCTCTTCGTTGGAACGTATTTTTATAGAAAATAGAATTTACCGTGAAATTGAAGAAGAAGAAACTTGGGAAGGCGTAATTGACGCTATTGACAAAGGTTTAAAGCCACACATCTCTCATTTAAAAAGAGCAGTGACCAGAGAGGACATTGTTCGATTGACCGAAATCCGCATCAAACGTATTTCAAAGTTTGATCTAGACAAGGCACAGCAGCTTATTGAAAGTTTAGAGGATAGGATTGCGGAGACCAAGCATCACTTGGAGCATTTAGTGGAATACGCTATTGCTTATTTCAAAGAACTAAAAAAGAAATATGGTGATGGTCGGGAGCGAAAATCAGAAATAAGGATTTTTGATGATATCGAAGCTACCAAGGTTGTCATCAGAAATACAAAACTTTATGTGAATCGTGAAGAAGGTTTTATTGGAACTTCTTTAAAACGCGATGAATATGTTACCGATTGTAGCGACATCGATGATATAATTGTCTTTACCCAAAAAGGGGAGATGATGGTCACCAAGGTTGATTCCAAGGTGTTTATCGGTAAAAATATCATTCACGTAGCCGTCTTTAAAAAGAAAGATAAGCGCACCACCTACAACATGATATATAAACTCATGAAAGGTGGGCCAAGCTACATTAAACGATTCAATGTAACAAGCATAACCCGGGATAAAATATATCAACTCACTGGAGACAAAGCTTCTGCGGAAGTACTGTACTTTTCGGCCAATCCCAACGGAGAAGCTGAAGTGGTTACCGTAATGTTGCGTCAATCCGGGAGCATTAAAAAACTAAAGTGGGACCTGGATTTTTCAGATGTACTTATCAAAGGACGGAGCTCCAAAGGAAATCTGGTCACAAAATATACCGTAAAACGCATCGAACTAAAAGAAAAAGGTGTATCCACATTGAAACCGAGAAAAATTTGGTTTGATGATGTAGTTAGCAGACTAAATGTTGACGGAAGAGGGGAGTTGCTCGGAGAATTTAAAGGAGACGACCTGCTGTTGGTAATTGACCAAAAAGGAATTGTAAAAACCATTCCGCCAGATTTGCTCACAAGATTCAATGACGATATGATTGTTTTGGAAAAATGGAATCCGGACAAACCAATTTCGGTCGTACATTATGTAGGCGATAAGGATCGTTTTTACTTAAAACGGTTCTTGGTAGAAAACCCAAATAAGGAGGAAGCGGTTATTTCTGATGATTCTAAATCCTACATGGAACTGGTATCTACAGATTGGAGGCCCAGATTGGAAATTGAATTCGTAAAACCACGCGGTAAGGACCCCAAACCAAATCTAGAGGTGGATGTAGAGGAGTTTATTGCCGTTAAAGGAATAAAAGCGCTTGGAAATCAGCTTACTCCAGAAAAAGTTAAAAATATCAATGTTTTGGATTCCTTGCCCTACAAAGAACCCGAACAACAAAAAACTGAGGACATCGAAGTGGTCGACGAAGAACAAATAGAAAACAATGATGATGATATAGGGACAAAGAATGATAGTTCTGACCAAACAACTTTGTTTTAATGGTTTTTATAGCTAATTTTCCCAACGACACATACCAAAAGCCTACAGATTAAATTTTCTTTATGGATTTTACAAACCCCCTGGTGTATGGCGTGCCAGTATTTATCGCCTTTATCTTACTGGAATTAACTTACAGTAAAACCCACAACGACGACCAACTTTATAATTGGAAGGATTTGGCTGCCAGTAGCTTTATGGGTATTGGTTCCGCAATTTTGGGACCTCTTTTTAAAGTAGCATTTGCCATTCTTCTTTTTGAAGGAACCTACGAGCTTTTTAATCCTGTGGTAGATGGGGTTAGAACCAATTATTTAGGTTACGAATCCTTCGGATATGCGTGGTATGTTTGGATTATTTGTCAATTGGCTGATGATTTCACTTATTATTGGTTTCATAGAGCTAACCACGAGGTACGTGTTTTGTGGGCTGCCCATATAGTGCATCACTCCTCGGATAATTTCAATTTAGGTACCGCCATTAGAAATGGATGGTTTACTATTTTATACAAGCCTTTCTTTTACATATGGATGCCTGCCATTGGTTTTCCACCAGAAATGGTGTTGGTATGCTTGGGTATAGAGGCATTATGGCAATTTCAGCTTCACACGGTTTATGTTCCAAAACTTGGGTTTTTGGAAAAAATATTCAACACACATACCATGCACCAAGTACACCATGCGCAGAATGTGGAGTATTTGGACAAGAACCATGGTGGTTTCTTGAATATTTTCGATAAAATTTTCGGAACTTGGAAGGAATTGGACGATGACATTGATGTAAAATATGGTGTTATCCATGCTCCAGAATCATACAATCCTGTGGTCATCCTTACCCATGAGTTCAAGGATATTTGGAACGACGTAAAAAAGTCCAAAAAACTTTCACATAAATTAATGTACATTTTTGGACCTCCAGGGTGGAGCCACGATGGCAGTACCCTTACCGTAAAACAACAACAGCGATTGTTTAAAAAGCATAGGGAGTCCAGTCCGGAATTAGCGTATCAAAGACCAAATTAATGTTCTTCGAGCGTATGGCCTTTTTTCTCTTCGGTATTTTTTTGCATTCTAAGGTTAAGAAATTCAACCATTAGTGAAAATGCAATGGCAAAGTAGAGGTAACCCTTGGGAATAGCTCCCACTTCATTTCCAAATACGCTCAGGTGCGAAATATGGGCTGATTCGGCAATCAGCATAAATCCGATCAGTATTAAAAACGATAACCCCAAAACCTGAATGGACGGGTGACGATTGACAAATTCACCTACGGGATTTGCAAACAACATCATGATCAACACTGATATCACCACAGCTGTTATCATTAGAACCAAGGCATCCGTTGGATTAGGTGAAATTCCATTGGTCATACCTATGGCAGTAAGAATGGAATCAAAGGAAAAAACGATATTGATTACTGTTATTTGAACAATGGCATTCGTCAAAGATGACGATCGGGACTTTGTTACTTCTCGTTCATCATGGCCGCGGTCTTCTATTTTTTCATGTATTTCTCGCGTACTTTTATAAAGTAAAAAAAGGCCTCCAGCAAATAATATTAGAGCCTGCCAACTTACGCCCCCGGTCAGCCATGATTCATTGAATACCAAAAACGGTTTCTTCATTTTGGTGAGCCAGGTAATCCCGAACAATAAAATAATTCGCAACAACATAGCTAAAACCAGTCCAATATTTGTTGCTTTTCTTCTATCTTTTTTTTCCAATTTGCCAGCCGCAATGGAAATGAATATGATATTGTCGATACCCAATACAATCTCCAAGAAGGTCAGGGTCAATAATGCCATCCAAGCATCAGGACTTGCAAATATGTCGAACATGGCTAGTGTATTTTATGAGCGGTTCCTTTAAATTTTTTATTATCGCCAACGATGTTGTATTCAAAAGTATAGGAAGATTCCTTGGTAGTCAATATTTTAATATGAATAGGTTTTTCCTCTGCTTTGTTTTTTGGATTAAGGTTTTTTAGGACATATTCACAATCATTGATCCATCGGATGGAAGAGGAGTCCTTTTTTCCTTCAAACTCGTCCACCTCTATTTCCAAGGTTCTGTAGAACGTAGTTTTTTTCTCTTCACCATTTATGGTCGCCGTGAATGAAAATTTACCAGTTTCAAAATCTTCACAATTACGTTCTGGCGGCTGGCCACAAGCTAAAAATAACAGTAGGAGAAATCCAGAAGGAATGTACTTTATCATACCTACAAAGTAACGGAAAGTAGTCGAAAGGGTCAATCCTTTTTTGTGTTGAATGTTTTAAAAGTACCATCAGGATAAAACAAAACTATTTTATAGGGCTCATTTGTGTCCAAATTCTTTTCCTTATCAAAACTCTGCTTTATGGTAGGAATATCCTTTTTCTTTTCATGGGACCCTGAAACATCATTTTTAATTTGACGGTCCTCTGGAGCTTTAGGAAAGTTCCCTTCTCCTTTTAAGAGCCAATATAAATCTACCTGAGGGTAGGTGTCTACCAATTTCATAACAAAATCCAGACTAGGCTTATTTCTTCCATTTAATAAATGGGAGAGACTTGAACGCTGTACACCGATCTCATCGGCAAAAGCAGAAACGGTCAATTCCAAATGGTTAATAATGGTTTCTATGCGAGATACTATTCCTTTATTCACAAATGTAAATTTATTGTAATCTAAGGTAAGGTATTAATTGCTCACAACAAGACATAGCCATATAATTAATGACAAATAAATTAAAGTAAATACTTAATTAAGTAATACTATATTATTGATATACAGTTATATAAATTCATATTGCAATTAATTAATTACATTTGTAACATGCTTAGCGTGTAGAGGTCATTTATTGTTACAAAAGTAGATTTATCTCAACTTCATTGATTTACAAATGTAAAATTCAGTATGATTACTTTTGTAAACTTTAATTCAGAAAACGTATGATCGACCATTCATTATATAAGGAGAAGTCTATACAGGGTAGATATATTAATATGGAGGCTATCCAGCCTTGTTTCCATAAAGTTTCTTGCCCGCTCATTCATATTGGGGATTCAGTCGAAGGTATCGGGATAAATGCATTTAAATTAGGTAAGGGTGGGAAAAAGGTGCTTATGTGGTCCCAAATGCACGGGAACGAATCCACTACAACAAAAGCCGTTTGGGACCTGGTCAATTTTTTACAATCGGATGATTCCTTGGCTCAAAACATTTTAAGGGAGTGTAGTTTAATGATTGTTCCAATGCTAAATCCCGATGGAGCCAATATCTATACACGTGAGAATATCAACAAAGTGGATTTGAACCGGGATGCAAAGAATTTAACCCAACCAGAGAGCATAGCGTTAAGAGACTTATTTGAATCGTTCCAACCGGATTTTTGTTTTAATCTTCACGATCAACGAACACTTTTTAGTGCCGGAAAAGCGAACAAATCAGCGATAGTATCATTTTTGTCTCCTGCAAGCAACCAAGAGCGGCATATAACACCGCCCAGGGAAGTTGCCATGAAATTGATTGTGGGGATGAATGCAATGCTACAAAAACACATCTCTGGACAGGTAGGGAGATACGATGATGATTTTAATGACAATTGCATTGGCGATACATTTCAGATGCTTAACGTTCCAACCATTTTGTTCGAATCCGGGCACTATCCAGAAGATTACGAAAGAGAAAAAACTAGAGAACTTATTTTTCTTTCAATAATTGAAGCACTAAAAATCATTGCCAATAACGAAATTGACACCTACAAGACAGGGGATTATTTTTCAATTCCAGGGAATCAGAAGTTGTTTTTTGATATAATAATCATAAATGCAGAATTGGTCGACCCTGAAATTGAACCAGGCCAAAAGGTCGGGATTAGATATAAAGAAGTTTTGGACGTTGATAAAATTACTTTCAAGCCTGAAATCGCAGAAATTGGATTGCTTGAGGGGTTTTACGGACATCAAACCATAGAATGCATTGATACCAAGGATTTTGGCTTTACCTCCTCTGAAAAAGAAATTATCGATTTACTGTTAAAAACCAAGAAATAAAAATCAAATTATCGTGTGTTCTTGCATTTTATTTAAAAAAGAACCATTTTAATTACGTAAATTTCCTTTTTTAACTACTTTTGCTGCAAAATTCAATGTAATGAACAAAGTTAAGCTAGACGAGATAGATCACCAGATATTGGACATGTTAATTGATAATACCCGTACACCATTTACGGATATTGCCAAAAAATTGCTGATTTCAGCGGGTACGGTCCATGTACGAGTCAAAAAAATGGAAGAGTCCGGAATCATAAAAGGTTCTTCCCTTACCTTGGATTATGTAAAGCTGGGGTATTCCTTCATCGCATACGTTGGTATATTTTTGGAAAAAACACACCAAACCAAATTTGTACTCGAAAGGCTTAGTCAGATACCTTATGTAACTGTGGCTCACATTACTACGGGGAAGTTCAATATCTTCTGTAAAATAAGGGCCAAGGATACAACGCATGCAAAAAACATCATTTTTAAAATAGATGATATTGAAGGTATCAGCAGAACCGAGACCATGATTTCCTTAGAGGAGAGCATCAACGATAAAAGGCGTTTGATGCACACCATTTTCAACGAGCTGTAATCCCCCTTTTGCATATATGCTAGTTTCGGAACTACCATCTTCTGAATACAATCCATTTTACCAGACCTATATTATGGCACTCGGTAATGTCGATTTGATTGAAGAGCTAAAAACCGGTAAATCCAATTTTTTATCACTTTTTGAAAAATTTTCAGAGGATAAACTTGATTTTGCCTATGAGAAAGGTAAATGGACTTTAGCTGAAGCAATTGTGCATACGATAGACACGGAAAGAATTTTTCAATACCGTGCGCTTTGTATCGCCAGAAATGACAAAACTCCATTTCCAGGATTTGACCAAGATGCCTATGTACCGTTCTCCAATGCTTCCAATAGAACGAAAAAGGATTTGATTGAAGAATATAGAGCAGTAAGGGACTCCACAATATCACTTTTTAATTCGTTTGACGACGAGTCCATTAAAAGAATTGGTACAGCCAGCGGTTCAAAAATGAGTGTAAGGGCACTGGGGTTCATCATTAGTGGACATCAAGCACACCATATTCGAATTATTGAAGAAAGATATTTATCTTAAATCAATATTCATTGTCTTCATCGACATCGTTGGTAGTAGTTTCCACTCCTTCAAAAGAATCCCCTTCAAATTCTGAAGCCACTAAATCTTTGTCGAGTTCCTTTTCGATGGTTTCCTCAAAATTGGCTATAAAATTGGAAAGGCTCTTGCTTATTTTCACTAAGTAGATAGTATCCACTGTTTTTACCTCTACAGCCTCTATTACCTCTCCTTTTGGCTTTCTGATGGTAATGATGTCATCGTCGCCATAACCGTCTGGGTAGGAATCAATTAATATGGATGCCACAGTATGGTCCAATTTTTTGTAGTCTATCAAAATTCGTTTCATAATGGTTAGTTATTAATTGCATTCCTAAACTATGAATTTTTGAATTTGATAGATCCAAAGAGTTGCAAATGCAAAAAAAAAGTATGCGAAGTGCCTATTCCTTGTAGTAAGCGAATGCTTTATGAAACAATTCTTCTGGAACTTTAATATCGATAACAGCATCACCAATAGCCTGAAGCAATACAAAATTTACATTACCGTGGGAATTCTTCTTATCATATTTCAATAATTGAAGAATGGAATCAATGTCGTCATCGGTAAAATCCACTTTATCAAAATATTTCAAAAAGCTTTTTTTGATTTCATCCAATGATAATTTGGAAAGTCCCCGGAGTTCGTGGGACAAATACCCTTCTAGAATCATTCCAACAGCTATGGCTTCGCCATGCAATAATGTTTTCCTATCGTGGTTCTCCAAGCAATAAGATTCAATAGCGTGTCCTAAAGTGTGGCCAAAATTTAAAATCTTGCGTAATCCCTGTTCTGTAGGGTCTTGTAAAACCACATCGTTCTTGATGGCAATAGACCGCTGAATACATGATGCATCGGTAAAATTGCTTTTTTTAGTTAAGTCTTGCCAATAATCCTTGTCCTTTATAAGCCCATGCTTTAGCATCTCGGCGTATCCGCTTCTTGTTTGTCGTGGGTCAAGGGTTTTTAAGAATTCAGGAAAAATCAATACCATCTGAGGCTGATTGATCACACCAATTTGATTTTTTAAAGAACCGAGGTCCACACCTGTTTTTCCTCCAATGGAAGCATCGACCATGGCAAGTAGGGTAGTGGGGATATTGATAAAATCTATTCCTCTTTTAAAAGTTGATGCTACAAATCCCCCCATATCCGTTAATACTCCACCACCGAGGTTGATGAGCAGGCTTTTTCGATCACCATCCAAATTGGAAAGATCTTCCCAAATTTGCAAACAAGTTTGAATGTGCTTGTTTTCTTCCCCGGACTGAATTTCTAAGATAGAATCGACAGGGCCATCAAAAATTTCTTTAAAAACGGGCAAACAATATTTCTTCGTGTTTTCATCTACCAAAAGAAATATTTTGGAATATGTTCTATTGGCAACATGTTGGTTAAGAGCAGCTTTTGCCAATTCATTAATATGTACCTCGTAAGACTGTGATTTAACCGAATCCATAATTTTGTTTACACTGCTAAATAAAGATTATTTTTATATATATGGTTCTAGATTCCGTACTTATATTTGAATCTTTAATGGATTATAATTAATGCGACCAAATTTTGAGAATACTGCAATAGCTTTTGAGCTTAAAACGGACTCCCAGTTGGAGCGAGCCTATTTTCTTTTTAAAATGATTTCCAACGAACCTTTGGTTCGTATTGGTGCCGCAGTCACCAATTTTGCCATTAAGGCACACCTCCCTGTTGAAGGTTTGATAAGGGCAACTGTGTTCGACCATTTTTGTGGTGGAGTAAACGAGAAGGATTGTTTGCCCATTATTGACAATATGTTCGGCAATGGGGTTTGCTCCATTTTGGATTATTCGGCCGAGGGCAAAGAGGTGGACAACCAGTTTGATTTTGCCATGGAAAAAACCTTGGAGATTTTGGACTTTGTAAAGGAAAAGGATGCCATGCCCTTTGCCGTTTTCAAACCTACTGGTTTTGGGCGTTTTAAACTATTCGAGAAGGTCACTGCTGGTGATGAATTAAATGAAAAGGAAGAAGCAGAGTGGGGCCGGATTGTAAACCGATTTGATAAAGTCTGTCAAAAAGCCTACGATTTGGACGTTGCTTTGTTGATAGATGCGGAAGAAAGCTGGATGCAGGATGCTGCAGACGATTTGATTCTTGATCTTATGCGCAAATATAACAAGCGGAAGGCCGTGGTGTTCAACACCTTTCAAATGTATCGATGGGATCGCCTCGATTACATGAAAAAGTTATATAAAATGGCCGTGGATGAAGACTTTCATATTGGAGCAAAAATAGTCCGTGGCGCCTATATGGAAAAAGAGAACGAAAGGGCCAATGAGAAAGGCTATGAAAGCCCGATTTGTAAATCCAAACGTGAAACCGATGAAAATTTTGATGCGGCTATCGATTTTATGATGGAACATTTGGAGCGTTTTATCATCTTCGCTGGCACACATAATGAGCAGAGCAGTCTCAAACTGGTCGATCTCATGAAAAAACAGGACATAACGACCAACGATGAACGCATTTGGTTTGGTCAGTTATTTGGGATGAGCGATCACATTACCTACAACTTGGCGGCAGAAGGATATAATTCGGTAAAATATTTGCCCTATGGGCCGGTGCGCGATGTAATGCCTTATCTGATCCGAAGAGCTGAGGAAAACACCTCGGTCGCTGGGCAAACTTCAAGGGAGCTTGCCTTGCTTTCCAAAGAACGTAAGAGAAGGAAGTTGGAGGATTAGTTTACGGGAACTATGGTTTCCACCATAATCTCCTTTTCACAATTCTTAGCTTCCATTTCCAATTCTTTTCCGTTGTATTCGTGCGAAATAAAATACGTTTTGCATGGCTCAGATTTGGTATCGCTTTTGCCAAAATCGACATCGCCGCCCTCTAAAAACGCCTGAATCATCAAGGTGTCCCGGTATTGCTCGGCTAGCGATTCCGAGAAAGTCAATGTTTTGGATCGCATATCCTTGAGTACCCTACAATTGGGGAAATAGCAGAAATCTATTCCTTCTTCACCTGATTTTTTCTTTAAAAAGAATACCAAAAATACCAATCCAATGGATAATCCAACCAAGTACCATCCCAATCGTTTCAAAAATGCCATTTACATTAAAAAATAAGAAAGTTAATATCGTTATAGTTTAGGCCAAACCAATCGCCCACAGATTTGTTGGTCAAAATACCATGGTACATATAAAGTCCATTGCGCAAACCTTTATCGAACCGAAGTGAATGTTCCAAGCCGCCTTCTTCACCAATTTTCAATAAATAAGGGGTAAATATATTGCTAATGGAGATAGAAGATGTTCTTGGATACCTTGATGGGATATTTGGAACTCCATAATGGACAACGCCAAACTTTTCAAACGTCGGTTTTCGGTGAGTGGTTACTTCCGATGTTTCAAAACAGCCGCCCATATCAATGCTCACATCAATGATCACAGCTCCTTTTTTCATGTTCTCCACCATGGAACTGGATACAACTACGGGCGAACGATCCTTTCCTCGTGTCGCCCCAATGGCGACATCACAACGTTTTAGAG
This sequence comes from Allomuricauda sp., assembly GCA_040285615.1. Lineage (GTDB taxonomy): Bacteria > Bacteroidota > Bacteroidia > Flavobacteriales > Flavobacteriaceae > Flagellimonas. The sequence goes on along the minus strand of JAVJRL010000007.1, from coordinate 74,034 downwards.
ATTTTAATAAGTTCTTGGGTTGCACCGTAGAAGTGTACAAGGTCTGATTCAAATTGATTTGCAGACTGCGTAGTTTGCTAATGGAATTATCAAAAACCTTTACATTGGCACCAAGTCCCAAGGCAGACCTTGCAGCAAACTGGCCAACAGTACCCGCTCCAATAATCACAACTTCCACAGGAGGAACCCCGCTAATATTTCCAAACATCAACCCATTGCCAGTATTGGGGTTGGACATGAGCTCGGAGGCAATCAAAATGGATGATATTCCAGCGATTTCACTTAGTGATCGCACGGCTGGATAATTTCCATCATCATCCCGAATGTATTCAAAGGCAATGGCCGTCAATCGTTTTTTGGCCATGATCTCAAAATACTCTTTGTTCTGTGTTTTAATTTGTAAAGCAGAAATTACAATGGTCTGCGGATTCAGTAAATCTATTTCCGAAAGAGTAGGGGGTTCTACTTTTAAAATGATGGGGCAGGAAAATACTTTTTTGGCATCTCTGGTAATCTCAGCTCCAGCATTGGTATAATCAATATCGGAGAAATTTGCTCCTTCCCCTGCTCCAGATTCCAGTAAAACTCGATGTCCGTTAGCTGTAATGGCGTTAACGGCATCTGGAGTGAGGCACACCCGTTTTTCTTGGTATTGATTTTCTTTGGGAATACCTATAAAGAGTTCTCCCTTTTGTTTGACAACCTCTAAAGTTTCTTCTTGTGGAAGTAATTGCTGTTTGCTGAATGGAGAGGAAGCTTGGCTCATAAAAAGTAAAAATATTTACTATACCATAAGGTATTGAAGCAAATTTACATTTTTTTTGAAGCAGTATTCTTGCGTTGTTCCAATTTCTCCCGTTCCTTGCGTAATTCTTCTTTTTCTTTGAGTATCTGGAGTTCGGTATCCATGGCTTCCAAATCGATACCATGTACGTGTTTATCAACTAACTTAATCCTAATAAAATATACAATGGGTATAACCACCATGGTTACAGCAATCACATACAGAATCTCATTTTCATCGATTCGTTCACTGTTGGTATAATTCAAAACCGTGTACAATTGGAAGCTGTACATGGCAATTGGAATCAAAATAGCATGATACCACCAATTTTTTGAGGTTACAAACCATATTATCAAAAGAAGCAGTGGGACTAATTTGTTCAAATAATAATAAAAAGCCAAACTAACATCATCATCAAACCCATTATCCGTAAACTCAATACCTAAAAAAGTCCATGTCTTGGCTCCGACGGGCAAGTATTTATAACCATAAAAAATTATTGGAGAAATAGCTATTAAAAGCGCTACGACACCTTCGATTATGAATTTCTTCCTAATTCTAGTTTTATCCTTCATTGTTGTAGATAACTAGAAAAATGAAAGATTATTGTAAAAAAAATAATCCCTTCTCGAAAAAAGGGATTATTGTTACTGTTTGGAAAAAGATTTACTAAAGCTTCTTTAGCTGATCTTTTCTAATGCTAGTTGTTTGATTGTCGTCAAAAGTAACTGTAGTAGATACAGCGGTCATTGCCAAAAATGCAACAGCTAGCAACCCAAAAAAAACTTTCTTAGTGTTCATCGTAAAAGAGTTTTTGGTTAATAAATGAATTCATTTTCAGAACAAATGTAGGAAAATATTTCAACTCTCCATACCTTTTGTCGATAAAAATGGTTTTTAAACGTAAAAAATATGCGTTTTATCGAATTTGACTTGTTCTGAACAATAATTTCATTGAAGATAGATCGATTGTGTTTTAGGAAACATTTAACTCGATTGAACGAGTGGTTTCCTCGATAAAGTGCAAGAATACCCTCACAGCATCTTCCGGCAGAAGGGATGAAATTTTTTCGGGCCATTCTATAAAAAGCCATGCATCGGAATTCAGATAATCTTCAAAACCCATATCCAAAGCCTCCATTTCATCGTTCAATCGATAAAAATCAAAATGATAGGCGAGGGGATTGTCATTTTCGTCGGAATACTCATTTACCAAACCAAAAGTTGGGCTATTGGCTACATCTACAGCACCAAGTTCTTTAACCAGTGCTTTTACCAATGTAGTCTTACCAACTCCCATATCCCCATACAAACAAAGGACTTTGCCGGGCGCGTTTTTAAGTACCTCGTTGGCCACTTCGTTAATCTCATCCAATTGAAAATTTCGCTTCAAAATAAATTTATTTAGGATCCAAAACTACAAAAGGAACAATCATTTCTTCTAAGGAAACACCCCCATGCTGATACGTATTCCTGTAATAACTCACATAATAGTTATAGTTGTTGGGATAGGCAAAAAAGAGGTCGTTTTTTGCAAAAATGTAGCTACTACTCAAATTAATATTGGGTAAATGAATTTCTTGTGGACTCTTTGTCGCCAGTACATCCTTATCCTGATAGGTAAGACTCCTACCTGTTTTATAACGCAAATTTAAGCTGGTTTCACGATCTCCAATCACTTTGGATGGTTGCTTTACATTGATGGTCCCGTGGTCCGTAGTTAAAATTAACTTCATGCCAAGATCTTGTGCTTGCTGGATAATCTCCAACAAGGGCGAATTTTTGAACCAGCTTAAGGTAAGTGAACGATAAGCCTTATCATTGGAAGCAAGCTCTTTTACAACTTCCATTTCTGTTTTGGAATGGGAGAGCATATCTACGAAATTGTAAACGACCACAGTCAAATCGTTGTCTTTTTGGGATTTAAAATTTTGGGCCAGTTGCTTCCCTTGTTTCAGGTTGCTGATTTTGTGGTATTCCCAATTTAGGTCGAGCCCCAATCTTTTTAATTGTTCTCCCAAAAACTCAGATTCGAAAAGGTTTTTACCGCCTTCATCGGTATCATTTTTCCACCAATCTGGATACCTTTTCTCCATTTCAGATGGCATTAAGCCAGAAAAAAGCGCATTACGGGCATATTGCGTTGCTGTTGGAAGAATACTAAAATATGCACACTCTTGTTTCTTTTTATAATGGACCGATAAAGTTTTTTCGAACGCCAACCATTGGTCATACCTTAAATTATCGATAACGACCAAAAGCATTTTGTTGTCTTCTAATTCCGGTTGAATTTTCTTCTTAAATAAGGTATGGGACATTACGGGAGCATCGCCGTCTTGGAACCAAGTCTTATAGTTCTTGTCCACAAACTTGCCAAACTGGGAATTGGCTTCCGTTTTTTGGGATTCCAGTATCTCGAACATTCCGGAATCTTCGATTTGTTCCAGTTCCAGTTCCCAATAAATCAATTTTTTGTAGAGTTCCTCCCACTCTTCGTAGGTGTTTACCATGGAGAGATCCATGGCTATTTTCCTAAACTCCTGTTGATAATTAGCGGTGGTTTTTTCTGATACCAAACGGGAATTGTCTAAACTCTTTTTTAAAGAAAGTAGGATTTGATTGGGATTTACAGGTTTTATAAGATAGTCTGCTATTTTGGACCCAATGGCCTCATCCATAATATATTCCTCTTCACTTTTGGTAATCATCACCACGGGAATGGAACCGTCATATTTCTTTATTTCGGTCAACGTCTCTAAACCAGAAAGGCCTGGCATATTTTCATCCAAAAAAACAATATCAAAAAAAGCTTCCCGGATCTCTTCAATGGCATCTTGGCCACTCTGACTCGTGATTACTTTATAGCCTTTACTTTCTAGAAATAATATGTGAGGTTTTAAGAGGTCTATCTCATCATCGACCCAAAGAATTGTTATCTTGTTCATATAGTAGTTATCTTTGTGGGAATTAAAACAAAAACTCTTGGGAAAAACCAATAAGCTTAATGTTTTCAACGATCCAATTTACGGTTTTATTGGAACTCCCAACGAACTAATTTTTAGTCTGATCTCTCATCCTTACTTTCAAAGGCTGAGACGGATATCCCAAATGGGGCTTTCCTATTTGGTGTATCCAGGGGCGCACCATACTAGGTTTCATCATGCACTTGGCAGCATGCATTTAATGACCAAGGCCATCCAAGTTTTAAAGTTGAAAAATGTAGAGATTGCCCCGGAAGAAGAAAGAGGACTGTTATGTGCTATTTTATTGCACGATATCGGTCATGGTCCATTTTCCCACGCTTTGGAGGGTTTTGTGGCAAAAGAAATAAGTCATGAGCAGATTTCCTTACGTTTCATGATGGAGTTGAATAAGGAATTTGATGGACAACTCGATGTAGCAATCGCCATTTTCCAAGGAGATTATCCCAAACCCTTTTTAAATCAATTGGTCTCGAGTCAGTTGGATATGGATAGATTAGATTACCTTAAAAGAGATAGTTTTTATTCTGGGGTAACGGAAGGTAATATTAATTCAGAGCGATTGATTTCTATGCTAAATGTCGTTGATGGCAACTTAGTGGTAGAGGAGAAAGCGATATATGCCGTGGAGAAGTTCTTAATGGCTCGTAGATTTATGTATTGGCAGGTATATCTGCACAAGACGGGATTGGTGGCCGAGCAGTTGTTGGTTCGGATAATGCAGCGGGCAAGATTGCTTTTAATCCAAGGGGGAGACCTTTCAGGTAGTCAACCATTGTTGTTTTTTTTGAAAAATAACGACACCCTAACATTTAGCGCTCAGGTTCTGGAAACATTTGCGGAACTTGATGACATAGATATTCTCTCCGCTTTGAAAAGCTGGCAATTCCATAAGGACTTTGTACTTTCCAAATTATGTAAGATGCTATTGGATAGAAGACTGTTGCATGTCAAAGTAAAAAAGCAACCAATGTCCTCAGAAAAAATGAAGGAAAAGTTGGACTGGATTATAGAAAAGCATAATCTTACAGTTGAAGAAGCTTCCAACTTTGTATTTCAAGGAGAGATATCCAACAAAGCTTACAGTAAGGATGAGGCCATTCAAATTTTAAAAAAGAACGGAAAAATTTCAGATGTTCTCAAAGAGTCGGATCAGTTGAGCTTAAAAGCGTTGGCTAAAACCGTTACCAAATATTACAGCTGCTATCCAAAGAAAGCCGTTTAACAAATTTTGTTACTTTTGCACCAATGAAATTTACAGCTACCCAAATTGCCGGAATCTTAGAAGGGGAAGTTGAGGGGAATCCTCAAATCGCTGTCCACAAATTGTCTAAGATAGAAGAGGGTGAGAAAGGGTCGTTGACCTTCCTCGCCAACCCGAAATACACTTCATACATATATTCCACTCAGGCATCCATTACCATAGTGAACAAGGATTTTGTTCCAGAGCAATCAATTACCACCACATTAATTAAGGTGGATGACGCCTACAAATCCTTTTCCAAATTATTGGAATATTATAATCAGGTGAAAAATAATAAAGTAGGGATTGAGAAGCCTTGCTATGTTTCCGAAAGTGCAAACTACGGTGAAGATTTCTACCTTGGAGCTTTTGCTTATCTGGGAAATAATGTGGCCATTGGCGATAACGTAAAAGTATATCCCAATGCCTATATAGGTGATAATGTAACTATTGGAAACAATGTAATTGTATTTGCTGGAGCCAAGATTTACTCAGAAACCACCATCGGTAATAATTGCATTATACACGGAGGCGCCATTATTGGGGCGGACGGATTTGGTTTTACACCAAATTCCAATGGAGAATACAGCAAGGTGCCTCAGACTGGCAATGTAATTATAGAAGATAATGTGGATATAGGTGCCGGTACTACAATAGATCGAGCAACCCTTGGTTCCACCATATTGAGAAAAGGTGTCAAGTTGGATAATCAAATCCAGATTGCACACAATGTAGAAATTGGTGAACATACCGCTATTGCTGCCCAAACTGGTGTTGCGGGATCTACTAAAATCGGAAAGAATTGTTTGATTGGTGGTCAAGTAGGCATTGTGGGGCATATAACTATAGGTGATAGGGTCCGAATTCAGGCCCAATCCGGTATTGGAAGAAATGTAAAAGACGATGAAGTACTCCAAGGTTCACCAGCCTTGAACTATGGAGACTTCAATAAATCATACGTACACTTTAAGAATTTGCCAAAATTGGCAAATCAAATCTCCAACATAGAAAAAAAAGTTGAAGGTGAGTAAAACAAGCAACAAACAACGCACCATAGCGAAAAAAGTAACGCTACAAGGTGTAGGACTACATACAGGGGAAAACGTTACCATGAGTTTTCTTCCAGCTGACGAGAACCACGGTTTTGCGTTTAAAAGAATAGACCTCGAGGGCGAGCCCATAATTGAGGCAGATGCCAATTATGTCGTAAACACACAGCGCGGCACCAATTTGGAAAAGAACGGCGTTAAAATACATACCTCGGAGCACGTACTTGCTGCCCTTGTGGGATTGGACATAGACAATGTTCTAATTGAGTTGGATGCCCCTGAACCCCCCATTATGGACGGTTCTTCCAAATTTTTTGTGGAAGCCTTGGAAGAAGCCGGCATTGTGGAGCAAGAGCAGGAGCGCGAAGAATATGTGGTGAAGGACGTTGTTTCATATAAAGATGAAACCACAGGAAGTGAAATCACCATTATTCCAGCGGACGAATACCAAGTAACCACTATGGTCGATTTTGGAACCAAGGTTTTGGGCACACAAAATGCCACTTTGGAAAAAATGTCCGATTTTAAAGAGCAGATTTCCGATTCACGTACATTTAGCTTTCTTCATGAACTCGAAATGTTGCTGGAAAACGGTTTGATCAAGGGTGGTGACCTTAACAATGCCATCGTTTATGTGGACAAAGAGATTTCGGAATCCACAATGAAGAAATTGGAGAAAGCTTTCGGTAAGGAGAAACTTTCAGTTAAGCCCAATGGAATTTTGGACAACCTTACCCTACATCACCCCAATGAAGCTGCCAGGCACAAGTTATTGGATGTAATAGGTGATTTGGCATTGGCCGGCACTCGTATCCGAGGAAAAGTTATAGCCAACAAACCCGGTCATTTTGTAAATACTCAATTCGCAAAAAAGCTGTCCAAAATCATCAAAATAGAAAAAAGAAACAAAGTTCCTAGTTATGATTTGAACAAAGAGCCCTTATTGGATATCATCCAAATCATGGAACGATTACCCCATAGACCACCATTTTTGTTGGTGGATAAGATTTTGGAACTTTCCGATACCCATGTGGTAGGTGTCAAAAATGTAACCATGAACGAACCGTTTTTCGTGGGTCACTTTCCGGGAGCGCCAGTAATGCCAGGAGTATTACAGGTCGAGGCAATGGCACAAACAGGTGGAATACTTGTGTTGAGCACCGTTCCCGATCCAGAAAACTACCTGACTTTCTTTATGAAGATTGATAAGGTAAAGTTCAAACAACAAGTAGTTCCTGGGGATACTTTAATATTTAAATGCGATTTAATTTCTCCCATTCGAAGAGGGATTTGCCATATGCAAGCGTATGCCTACGCTAATGGAAAATTAGTTTCTGAGGCTGAACTGATGGCGCAAATCGTAAAAACAAAAAATACAGATTCGTAGATGAACCAACCGTTAGCATATGTACACCCGGGAGCCAAAATCGCCAAAAATGTGGTGATTGAACCATTTACCACTATACATAACAATGTAACTATTGGAGAGGGGACTTGGATTGGTTCCAATGTAACCATAATGGAGGGAGCCAGAATCGGAAAAAACTGCAGTATTTTTCCAGGTGCCGTTATTTCCGCAATGCCCCAAGACCTGAAATATCAGGGAGAAGATACCACCGTGGAAATTGGAGACAACACAACTATTCGAGAATGTGCAACCATCAATAAGGGTACTTCTGATCGAATGAAAACTATTATTGGAAACAATTGCTTGATTATGGCCTATTGCCACGTAGCACATGATTGTTTTGTGGGCGACGGCTGTATCTTCAGTAATAATTCCACTTTGGCAGGACACGTAACGATTGGACAGAACGTTGTTTTGGCCGGCATGGTCGCTGTACATCAGTTTGTATCCATAGGAAACCATGCTTTTGTAACAGGTGGTTCCTTGGTTCGTAAAGATGTACCTCCGTACGTTAAAGCGGCAAGAGAGCCTTTATCTTATGTAGGTATAAATTCCATTGGATTGCGTAGAAGAGGGTTTGATTCGGATAAAATCAGGGAAATTCAAAACATCTATCGATTACTATATCAAAGAAATTATAACAATTCCCAAGCTGCATCAATAATAGAGGCTGAAATGGAAGCTACCCCTGAACGGGATGAGATTCTACAGTTTATTAGGGATTCGCAACGAGGGATTATGAAAGGTTATTTCAGTTCAAATTAAATTTATGGCAAGTACTTCTGATATAAGAAAAGGGTTGTGCATTAAGTACAACAACGATATCTACAAAATTGTAGAGTTTCTTCATGTAAAACCAGGTAAAGGACCAGCTTTTGTCCGTACCAAATTAAAAAGTGTAACTACGGGTAAAGTAATCGACAACACTTTTTCCGCAGGTCACAAGATTGAAGATGTGCGTGTGGAAACACGCTCCTACCAATTTTTGTACAATGATGGGGAAACCTATCATTTCATGAACACAGATGATTATACCCAGATTGCTTTGCAAAGAGATGCTCTAGATGCTTACGACCTGTTGAAAGAGAGCGAAGTGGTAACTATTATATTCAACGCCGAGGATAACATGCCGCTATCCGTTGAAATGCCGGCAAGTGTAGTTTTGGAAGTAACACATACCGAGCCTGGCGTAAAAGGGAACACCGCTACAAACGCCACCAAACCAGCTACTGTGGAGACTGGGGCAACGGTCAATGTGCCGCTTTTTATCAACGAGGGCGACAAAATAAAGATCGATACAGAAAAAGCAGCCTATTTGGAACGTGCCAAAGAATAGCCTGAATGAAATTCCCTAAAACCTATAGCCTAAAGGAAATATCCGAAATCATCGATGCCAATTTTGTGGGGAATAATGATTTCCCTGTCTTGGGCATGAACGAAATCCATGTGGTGGAGGAAGGCGACATCGTATTTGTGGACCATCCCAAATATTATGACAAGGCACTGCAATCCAAGGCGACGATCATTCTTATAAATAAAGAAGTGGAATGTCCTGAGGGCAAAGCATTGTTGATTTCCGATGATCCTTTTAGGGATTTCAACAAGTTGACATACCATTTCAAACCTTTTGAAAGTGCCACTTCTTCGATTGCGGAAACTGTTGAGATAGGGGAGGGAACCATAGTTCAGCCCAACGTTTTTATCGGTAATCATGTAAAAATCGGTAAAAACTGTGTGATTCATCCGAACGTAACCATTTATGATGGATGCATCATTGGTGATAATGTGACTATTCATGCAGGAACCGTGTTGGGAGCAGATGCTTTCTATTACAAAAACAGGCCCGAAGGATTTGATAAATTGCTTTCTGGAGGAAATGTAGTAATCGAGGACAACGTAGATATTGGAGCAGGATGTACCATTGATCGTGGTGTTACGGGCTCAACTACAATTAAAGAAGGAGCCAAATTGGACAACCAGATACAAGTAGGCCATGATACCGTCATAGGAAAAAAATGCTTGATTGCGTCCCACGTAGGCATTGCTGGTTGTTGCATAATTGAGGATGAAGTAACGCTTTGGGGGCAAGTTGGCATCACAAGTGGGGCGACCATCGGCAAAAAAGCGGTAATCTTAGCACAATCAGGTATTTCAAAATCACTGGAAGGAGGCAAAACCTATTTTGGTTATCCCGCTGAGGAAGCACGGGAAAAACTCAAACAAATCGCATACATCAAAAAGATTCCAGAAATCTTGCAAAAACTGAAAAAGATTTAAGAAATCAATAGATAAAAACTTTAGTAAACCATATTTTTGTATCTCTACATTAAGTTAAATATATGAGCGTCTTAGTAAACAAGGATTCAAACATAATTGTACAAGGATTTACCGGTAGTGAAGGAACATTCCATGCCGAACAAATGATTGAATACGGAACCAACGTGGTTGGTGGTGTGACCCCTGGAAAAGGTGGTCAAGAACATTTGGGAAAACCAGTTTTCAACACAGTTGAAGAAGCTGTAAAAGAAGTTGGTGCCGACACCACTATTATTTTTGTTCCGCCCGCATTTGCTGCGGATGCCATTATGGAAGCTGCTGATGCAGGTATTAAGGTGATTATTACCATTACCGAAGGTATTCCAGTAGCGGATATGGTAAAAGCCAACGATTACATTAAGGATATGGACTGTACACTGATTGGTCCCAACTGTCCAGGTGTTATCACGCCAGGTGAAGCCAAAGTAGGTATTATGCCAGGATTTGTCTTCAAAAAAGGAAAAGTAGGTATTGTTTCCAAATCAGGAACACTTACCTACGAAGCGGCTGATCAAGTTGTTCGTCAGGGATTGGGTATTACAACGGCTATCGGAATTGGAGGTGACCCCATTATCGGAACAACTACAAAAGAAGCTGTTGAGCTATTGATCAATGATCCAGAAACCGAATGTGTTGTTATGATTGGTGAAATCGGTGGTCAGTTGGAAGCAGAAGCCGCAAGATGGTACAAAGAGAGTGGTAGTAAAAAACCCGTAGTTGGTTTTATCGCTGGTGAAACTGCTCCTGCTGGACGTACTATGGGGCATGCTGGTGCCATTGTAGGTGGTAGCGATGATACAGCCCAAGCTAAGAAAAAAATTATGCGCGATTGTGGTATCCATGTAGTGGATTCACCTGCGGAAATTGGCGTAAAAGTAAAAGAAGTAGTTGGGTAACCAACCGTTAAAACCATACTAAATCCCGTTTTATGCGGGATTTTTTTTCGTCTAAACATAAAACAACAACTATATTTGGTTAATAACCATTCAAACACAATCATAGTATGAAACTTTTGGAAGGGAAAAACGTAATCATAACAGGGGCCAGTAGGGGAATTGGTAAAGGAATAGCCGAGGTATTTGCAAAACATGGTGCAAATGTAGCGTTCACCTACAGTTCCAGCGAAGCTCCAGCCTTGGAGTTGGAAAAAGAATTGACCAAAATGGGGGTAAAGGCAAAGGCCTATAAAAGTAATGCTGCCAGTTTTGAAGAATCTGAAGCCTTGGTGGCCAAAGTTTTGGAAGATTTTGATGGCAAAATCGATGTACTTATCAATAACGCAGGTATCACCAAGGACAACTTGTTGATGCGTATGGGCGAAGATGATTTTGACAAAGTAATCGAAATCAACTTAAAATCAGTATTCAATATGACCAAAGCAGTTCAACGTACCATGTTGAAGCAGCGTAAAGGGTCCATAATTAATATGAGCAGCGTTGTTGGTGTAAAAGGTAATGCTGGACAGACCAACTACGCAGCCTCCAAAGCGGGTATGATTGGTTTTACCAAATCCGTAGCTTTGGAATTGGGTTCTAGAAATATCCGTTGCAATGCGATTGCTCCTGGTTTTATTGAAACTGAAATGACCGAGAAATTGGACGAAAAAACCGTTCAAGGCTGGAGAGAAGGTATTCCATTAAAGCGTGGTGGAAGTCCTGAAGATGTCGCCAATGCATGTGTGTTCTTGGCATCGGACCTATCTGGTTATGTAACAGGACAGGTATTGAACGTTGATGGTGGAATGTTAACATAAATGAATGGATTTAAGCACGGTACTTCTTATAATTATAGCAGTAGCTGCCGCGCTTGCCCTTGTTTATTTTCAATACCTCTATAAAAACCCAAGAAAGGGTTCACTTAAGATTATATTGGCCGCATTAAGGTTTGTCACCTTGTTTTGCGGCCTTTTACTTTTGATAAATCCAAAGTTTGTTAGCAAGGATTATTTTGTCGAAAAAGCCAATTTGATTCTGTTAGTGGATAATTCCACCTCAATGGAAAATGCCTCATCCCAAGCAGAAATTTCCCGAGCGATTGCTCAACTCAAACAGGATGAAGCTCTAAATGAAAGGTTCATCATCCATCAATATAGATTTGGGAACACAATAACCGCAACGGATTCCGTCCGTTTTGATCAGGGAAATACCGATATTTCAAATGCACTTTCCACATTAAATGATGTTTTTGTGAACGGAAACAATGCGATTGTCTTGTTTTCCGATGGTAATCAAACGCTTGGTCGGGACTACGAATACATCAACCTAAATGAAAATACTACTGTAAACCCGATAGTGGTGGGCGACACTACGCAGTATGAAGACATTTCTATAGGGCTTATCAATGTGAACAAATTTGCTTTTTTACGAAATAGCTTTCCTATTGAGACTTCAATTCGATATCAAGGTTCAAGATCTGTCTCTAGCACAGTCACTATTTCAATCAACGGAAGTAGGGTACATCAGGAAAGGGTTAATTTCAGTAGCACTCAGAATAGTCGAACCCTAAATACCTTGATCGAGGCACAAAGTGTAGGCATCAAAACCATTAAAATTGAGGTAGGTACACTGGAAAATGAACGAAATATAGCGAATAACTCCAAAGAAACCGCTATAGAGGTAATTGATGAGAAATCCAATGTGAGCATAGTTTCCGACCTGTTGCATCCGGACATTGGTGCGTTAAAAAAATCCATCGAATCGAACGAACAACGTTCTGTTACTTTAGTAAATCCAAATGCCAGTCAGTCTGCTTTTGAGGAATCCGATCTATTGATTCTGTATCAACCCAATCGAAATTTCAGGAGTGTCTACGAATTTCTGGAAAATTCAGGGGCCAATTACTTTACAATAACGGGAAGCAAAACAGATTGGAATTTTTTGAGTAAGGCACAAGAGAGTTTTACTGTTTCGGGAAGCAGACAAACAGAAGATATTTTACCTGTTTTAAACAATTCCTTTGGCTTGTTTGGATTAGGTGATTTTTCTGTGGATGGATTTCCTCCTTTGCAAGGAACTTTAGGTGATATTCAACTAAACAAGGATAGCGAAATATTGATGTTCCAGCAGTTGCAGGGCATCAATTTGGACAAACCCTTGTTCACAATTCTTACAGAAGGTAATACAAAAGAAGCTGTGCTTTTTGGTGAAGACTTATGGCGTTGGCGGGCACAAGTGTATCGTAATGATCAAAGTTTTCGAAAGTTTGATGACTTCATCGGCAATTTAATGGTGTATTTAGGTTCCAACAGGCAGCGGAACCGATTGGAGTTGGATTATGAACTGGTTTTTGATAACGCTAACATGGCTAAAATTAGGGCTTCCTATTTTGATGAAAGCTACCAGTTCGATTCCAATGCTAACATTTCCATAAAGATTGAAGGCAAGGATACCGATTTCTCTAGAGTGTCGCCCGTGCTTTTAAAAGGTTCTTTTTACGAAGTGGACTTGAGTGATTTGCAAGCTGGAGAATACGAATTTACGATTACGGTTCAAGATGAAAACTTGAGTCGTTCAGGAACATTCAGAATATTGGATTTCAATCCAGAAAAGCAGTTGATTTCCGCCAACTATAAAAAAATGGAACGATTGGCAAAGAAAAATCAAGGCAAACTCTATTATTTGGACAGGGTTGAAACCCTTCAAAGTGACTTAGCTTTGTCTCAAGAATTTCTTCCCGTTCAAAAGAGCAGGGATAATGTTGTATCTTTAATAGATTTCCGTATTTTACTCGGACTGATAGTGCTTTCCTTAGCATTGGAATGGTTTATCAGAAAATATAATGGATTAATATAAATCAAAATACAAATGGATAGATTACCAAAAATTGCGTTGCCGGCATTGGCAGCGGTTATTTTCTTAATTATTATTATTTCAAAATCAGCTATCACCATAGGTTCCGGTGAGGCGGGTGTACTTTATAAAACTTTTGGGGGCGGTGTAGTTACTGACCAGCCTCCCTTGGGCGAAGGCTTTCACTTAGTTGCACCTTGGAACAAAGTGTATATTTATGAAGTAAGACAACAAGAGGTTTTTGAAAAAATGAAAGTACTTTCCTCCAATGGATTGGATATCCAGTTGGATGCCTCCGCTTGGTTTCAGCCTAAATATGAAGTTCTTGGAAAGTTGCATCAAGAAAAAAGTGAGCAATACAAAGACCGGATTTTGCTCCCGGCTATTCGTTCTGCTGCGCGTAGCGTTGTAGGTAGATATACTCCCGAACAATTATATTCCAGCAAGAGAGATGCAATTCAGCAAGAAATTTTTGAGGAAACCAAAAACATTGTAGATGGCCAATACATTCAATTAAATGAAATTTTAGTGAGGGATGTAACCTTACCAGCAACCATTAAGGAAGCCATTGAACGTAAGTTGAAACAAGAGCAAGAGTCCTTGGAGTACGAGTTTAGATTGGTGACGGCGGAGAAAGAAGCTGAAAAAGTACGTATTGAAGCACAAGGTAAGGCAGATGCAAACCGAATTCTAAGTGCATCGCTAACGGATAAAATATTGCAGGATAAGGGTATTGACGCAACTATCAAACTTGCTGAGTCACCAAATGCAAAGACGGTGATTGTAGGTTCTGGTGATAGCGGATTACCATTAATTTTGGGAAATAACTAAATTCCCCTTTTTTGATATAAAAATATATCCTACTTTTGAAACATCATGAGAAACAAAAACACACATCATCATTTTTATACTTGCACTCAAGCGAGATAGAAATGTATTGTTGTTTTTAAAATATATTCTAACCCGTTTGAGAAATCAAACGGGTTTATTTTTTGTACCTCTTTGGTTTTTCAGACAAAACGATTGAAAAATGACAAAAATTAGAATTGCTGTTCAGAAAAGTGGCCGTTTAAACGAGGACTCCCTTAAAATTTTAAAGGACTGCGGTATTTCCATCGATAATGGAAAAGATCAATTAAAAGCGACCTCTCGGAATTTTCCTTTGGAAGTGTTTTATTTACGGAATGGTGACATTCCCCAATATTTAAGGGATGGGGTCGTGGATATTGCCATTATCGGCGAAAATGTTTTGATTGAAAAAGGAAAGGATATTTCTATTTCTGAGCGCTTGGGTTTTTCAAAATGCCGTGTATCCTTGGCAGTTCCAAAAAATGAAGCCTACAATTCCATCAAGGATTTTGAAGGGAAAAAAATAGCAACTTCCTACCCGAATACGGTAAAGGACTACTTGGCGTCAAAAGGAGTTACGGCTGATTTACACATCATCAATGGTTCGGTTGAGATTGCCCCTAACATTGGCTTGGCTTATGGTATTTGTGATATTGTTTCCAGTGGAAGTACCCTTTTCAAAAACAATTTGAAAGAAGTGGAAGTAATGCTGAAAAGCGAGGCGGTTCTAGCGGTGTCTCCCACCATTTCGGAGGAAAGAAAGGAACTGTTGAAGAAAATCCAGTTCAGGATCAAGTCGGTTTTACAAGCGAGACAGAACAAATATGTGTTGATGAACGCCCCAAACGACAAGTTGGATGAAATTATTTCGATTCTTCCGGGAATGCGCAGTCCCACGGTATTGCCCTTGGCCGAAGAAGGATGGAGTTCTGTACACACCGTGATCAATCGAGAAACTTTTTGGGAAGTAATCGATGAACTGAAAGCAGCTGGTGCCGAAGGTATTTTGGTTTGTCCTATCGAAAAAATGGTACTGTAATGCAGCGCATCAACTATCCACAACAAAAGGAATGGGGTGACATATTGAAGCGTCCTACACAAACTGTTTCCGATATTGAGGAGATTGTCAACAGTATTTTTAAAGAGGTGCAGGCTGATGGTGATACCGTTATCAAAAAATACACGGCCCAGTTTGATAAAGTGATGTTGAACTCACTTTTGGTATCCGAAAGTGAAATTGAACAAGCAAACAATGCTGTTTCTGATGGGTTGAAACAAGCCATCACGCTAGCTAAATCCAATATTGAAAAGTTTCACGCTGCTCAAAAAACATCAAAAGTTGAAGTTGAAACCATGTCCGGCGTAGAGTGTTGGCAGGAAAAACGTCCGATTCAAAAAGTAGGATTGTATATTCCAGGAGGCACAGCGCCACTATTTTCTACAATTTTGATGTTGGCCATTCCGGCAAAACTGGCAGGGTGTAAAGAAATTGTCCTTTGCAGCCCTCCGGATAAAAATGGTGAAATCAATCCAGCAATTTTATATGCTGCCCAAATATGCGGCGTAACACAAATAGTTAAGGTAGGGGGAATTCAAGCTATCGCAGGTATGACCTTTGGTACGGAAAGTATTCCAAAAGTGTACAAAATTTTTGGCCCGGGCAACCAATATGTGACTGTTGCAAAGCAATTGGCCACTAAATACAATGTAGCGATTGATATGCCCGCAGGTCCTAGTGAGTTGTTGGTAGCTGCTGACGATACAGCCAATCCTGCTTTTGTTGCTTCAGACTTATTGAGTCAGGCTGAGCATGGCGTGGACAGTCAAGTTGTACTGGTCTCCACATCTGAAAAGTTGATTGAAGCTGTTGAGGCGGAAATCGAAAATCAGATTCAACAATTACCTAGAAAGGATATTGCCCGTAAATCCATAGGCAACAGCAGGTTGATTTTGGTGAAAGACGACCAAGAAGCTTTGACCCTTATCAATGAGTATGGCCCGGAACACTTTATCGTTTGTGTGGAAAACGAGGACTTTTATATCGATAACATTCAGAATGCGGGTTCCGTTTTTATTGGTAATTACACGCCAGAAAGTGCAGGGGATTATGCTTCGGGAACTAATCACACCTTGCCAACTAACGGATATGCCAAACAATACAGTGGTGTAAATCTGGATAGTTTCATGAAGAGCATGACCTTTCAAAAAATATCCGAGAAAGGCATCAAGGGCATTGGAACGGCCATTGAGTTGATGGCCGAAGCGGAAGGACTGCAAGCACATAAAAATGCCGTGACCTTGAGATTAAAAAGTTTGTAATAATGGAGGGGTTTGATTTAAATAAATTGGTCAGAGCGTCGGTTAGCATGCTGCAACCGTACTCTTCGGCACGTGACGAATACGTCTCCGATGGTTCTGAAATGATATTTTTGGATGCCAACGAAAATCCTTTCGATAATGGAGTCAACCGCTACCCGGATCCATATCAGCGTAGCTTAAAATCCCTTTTGGCAGAGCAAAAGGGTGTATCGGAAAACCAAATTTTATTGGGTAATGGCAGTGATGAAGTTCTGGATTTGATTTATAGGGCCTTTTGTGAGCCGAATAAAGACAATATTATCACTTTACCGCCTACCTACGGTATGTATAAGGTGCTGGCGGGAATCAATGCGGTCGAAAATAAAGAGGTTCTTTTAACTGCTAATTTTGAACTCAATGTGGATGAAATTTTGGAAACTGAAGATTCCAATTCCAAGTTGCTTTTTATTTGTTCGCCAAACAATCCCACAGGTAATTCCTTTAAAAAGGAAGGGATTGAAAAACTATTGAAGTCGTTCAACGGACTCGTGGTGATTGACGAGGCATACATCGATTTCTCACAAGATGAGAGTTGGTTGCCTCAACTAAGCATGTATCCCAATTTGATTGTGACACAAACCCTGTCCAAAGCCTATGGTTTGGCAGGAATCCGGTTGGGCATATGTTATGCTTCCAAAGAAATTATTGGTGTTTTAAATAAAATTAAACCGCCGTACAATGTCAACCAATTGACTCAGCAACGCGCTTTACAACGGGTTTTGAATCAAGATTTGGTCAATCAGGAAGTAAAACAGGTTCTTGAAGAGAGAACCGAGTTGATCAACGCATTGGATAGTTTGGATTTTGTATCAGAATTATATCCAACCGATGCCAATTTTGTATTGGCCAAAGTGGATGATGCCAACAAACGTTACCAACAACTATTGGAAAAACAAGTAGTGGTGCGTAACCGTAGCACACAGCCACTCTGTGAAAACACGCTTCGCTTCACCGTGGGCACACCAGAGGAGAACAAAAAATTGATAGCTATTTTAAAAGAATTGAACTAATGGGCAAAAAAGTACTATTCATTGATCGTGATGGAACCATTATCAAGGAAACTGCCGATGAGCAGATAGATGCCTTTGAAAAAATGGTTTTTTATCCCAAGGCATTTACCTATTTGGGCAAAATTGCCAAGGAACTGGATTATGAATTGGTGATGATTACAAACCAAGATGGGTTGGGCACCGATATTTTTCCGGAAGACACCTTTTGGCCCGTGCACAACTTCATCATCAAATCTTTTGAAAATGAAGGTGTAGTGTTTGATAATGTTTTTATTGACAGGACATTTCCAAAAGATAATGCGGACACCCGTAAACCGGGCACAGGAATGTTGACTTCTTATTTTTCTGATGAATATGATTTGGCAAATTCATTTGTGATTGGTGATAGGTTAACCGATGTGGAATTGGCCAAAAATCTGGGTGCCAAAGGGATTTTCATCAATGACCAAACTCATTTGGGCACTGGAGAAACCACAGTAAAGCACGAAGAACTGGAGGACCATATTGCTTTGGAAAGCAATGATTGGGAAAAAATCTACGAGTTCTTAAAATTAGAGAATCGTATTGCAGAAATATCCCGAAAAACCAACGAGACCGATATTCAAATAAAAATAAACCTCGATGGAACTGGAAAAAGTGACATCAATACAGGTTTAGCCTTTTTTGACCATATGTTGGACCAATTGGCCCGACATGGACAAATGGACTTGGATATTAAAGTCGATGGTGATTTAGAGGTGGACGAACATCATACTATCGAGGATACCGCTATTGCTTTGGGCGAGTTGTTTTCCAAAGCATTGGGCAACAAATTGGGTATAGAGCGCTATGGTTTTGCATTACCCATGGATGATTGCCTTGCACAGGTTGCCATTGATTTTGGCGGACGAAATTGGTTGGTATGGGATACCGAATTCAAGCGTGAAAAAGTGGGAGATATGCCCACAGAAATGTTTATGCACTTTTTTAAATCGTTTACCGATGGCGCCAAGGCCAATTTGAATATCAAGGCCGAAGGAACCAACGAACACCATAAAATTGAGGCCATATTCAAGGCTTTTGCCAAATCCATTAAAATGGCGGTGAAACGGGATGCCGAAAAAATGGTATTGCCATCAACTAAAGGAATGCTTTAAATGAAAATAGTCATAATCGATTACGGTGCCGGAAACATCCAAAGCATCATATTTGCCATAAAACGGCTAGGATTCGAAGCTGTTTTGAGTCATGATGCCGATGAAATCCGAAATGCTGATAAAGTAATTTTTCCTGGGGTAGGTGAGGCCAGTTCAGCTATGGTGAAATTAAGGGCTACTGGTTTGGACAAAGTAATTCCAACTTTGAAACAACCTGTTCTGGGCATTTGCTTAGGCATGCAGCTTATGTGTCATTCATCCGAAGAAGGAAGTACAGAGGGGTTGGGTATTTTTGATTTGGATGTGGTAAAATTCTCTAATAAAGTAAAGGTTCCTCAAATTGGATGGAACCAGATTTCAAATTTAAAAAGTGAGCTGTTCACAAACATTCCTGAGAAATCTTTCATCTATTTGGTGCACAGTTTTTATGCACCGATTGGAGTGGAAACCATTGCTGCATCGGAATATGATGTGGAATATAGTGCAGCATTACAGAAAGATAATTTTTATGGGGTACAATTCCACCCCGAAAAGAGCAGCAATGTGGGTAGTGATATATTGAAGAATTTTTTAACCCTTATCTGACATGGAATTCTATATTTCAACGGAGAAGGATAAATTGGATATCCAAAAGGTTCATCAACAAGTTTCGTCGACATATTGGGGAAAGGGTAGAACCAAGGAACAGACGCTGATGACAATAAACAACAGCATTTGTTTTGGGATGTACACCGAACATAACGAACAAATTGCTTATGCCCGGATGATGACCGATGGGTTAATCTTTGCCTATATTATGGATGTAATCGTTTTTGACCCATATAAAGGTAAAGGACTGGGCAAAAAACTGGTTCAACATATTTTGAACCGGCCCGATATAAAAAACGTAAATACAGTTGCTCTTAAAACGTTGGATGCTCATAGCTTTTATGGAGCTTTGGGTTTTAAAAATGTAGGGGATTCAAAAATGTGGATGTCCATAGAAAGAGTAGAATACGATTAGAAATGAGATTGATTCCAGCCATAGATATTATTGACGGTAAATGCGTTCGTCTTTCCAAGGGCGATTACAGCACCAAAAAAGTCTATAACGAAAACCCATTGGAGGTTGCCAAGGAGTTCGAAGCTCATGGTATCCAGCATTTGCATTTGGTGGATTTGGACGGTGCTAAATCCAAACATATTGTCAATTACAAAGTGTTGGAGTCCATCGCCCTAAAAACAAGTCTACAAATTGACTTTGGCGGCGGATTAAAATCAGGAGATGACCTGCACATTGCTTTTGAAAGCGGAGCGCACCAAATTACCGGCGGAAGTATTGCAGTAAAGAATAGGGAAACCTTTTTGGGTTGGTTGTCGAAATACGGAGCAAGAAAAATTATTCTTGGCGCCGACGCCAACAACGAAAAAATAGCCGTTTCGGGTTGGCAAGAAGAATCCGATATGGAACTTATTCCTTTTGTTCAGCAATATCAGTCGGAAGGTATCCAATATGTGATTTGCACGGACATCAGCAAGGATGGCATGCTGCAAGGTCCTGCATTTGACTTGTATCAAAAAATGTTATCCGAAACCAAAAAAGGTTTAAATTTAATTGCCAGTGGTGGAATCTCCACTTTTGACGAACTCCCCAAACTTGCCGAGATTGGTTGTGAAGGCACAATCATAGGAAAAGCTATTTATGAAGACAAAATCAGTTTAAAGCAATTGGAACATTATATTCTAGAAAATGGATAAAGAAAGAGAACTCCGGGAAGAATTGGTTTGGAACGCAGGCTATAGAATGAAAGAAAGTCTGCGAATGATCAAGATTTGTTTAGACCAGTTGACAGAAGAACAAGTTTGGCAAAAACCTAACGAATCGAGCAACAGTATAGCAAACCTTATTCTTCATCTATGCGGAAACATTACCCAATATGGAATTGCTTCAATCCAAGATTTGGAAGATGAGCGTAAACGGGATGAGGAATTTTCTACCGAGTCCGGTTATACCAAAGCAGAGCTGATTCAAAAACTGGAAGACACGATATCCGATGCCAAAAGAGCTTTTTACGATGCTCCGATAAACGAGCTATTGCGTAAAAGAAATGTTCAGGGTTTCAACTTTTCCGGGGTGGGCAACATCATCCATGTTACAGAGCATTTGTCTTACCATACAGGTCAAATTGCCTTGTATACGAAATTGTTGAACAACCAAGATCTGGGATTTTATTCCGGTGTAAACTTGAATGTGAAGAACGAATAAAATGCTTACAAAAAGAATCATACCCTGTCTGGACATTAAAAACGGACGCACTGTAAAAGGAATCAACTTTGTGGATTTACGCGATGCAGGAGATCCTGTGGAATTGGCCTCCATTTATGCGAAAGAAGGTGCCGACGAATTGGTTTTCTTGGATATTTCTGCTACCGAAGAAAAAAGAAAGACCCTGGCCGAACTGGTCTATCACGTTGCGGAGACCATCAATATTCCTTTCACCGTGGGCGGAGGGATTTCTTCCGTGGAAGATGTTGATATCCTTCTTAAGAATGGCGCTGACAAAGTTTCCATCAACTCATCAGCGGTAAAAAGACCTGAATTGATTAATGAATTGGTGGCTAAATTCGGTTCACAATGTATCGTTGTCGCCATTGATGCAAAACAAATTGACGGACAATGGAAAGTTCATTTAGTAGGGGGGAAGGTACCTACGGAACTGGACCTTTTTAAATGGGCAAAGGAAGTAGAGAAGCGAGGAGCAGGGGAAATATTGTTCACCTCCATGGACCACGATGGTACCAAAAATGGTTTTGCGAACAAGGCATTGGCAGAATTGTCCGAATTGGTGAATATTCCGGTGATAGCATCAGGCGGTGCTGGAACCATCTCACATTTTACCGATACTTTTAAGGATGGAAAGGCTGATGCCGCTTTGGCTGCCAGTGTTTTTCATTTTAAGGAAATCGAAATCAATACACTCAAACAAGAATTAAAGGAAGAAGGAATTCCTGTAAGGATATAATTTCATGATTGATATTGTCAAATATAAAATCTTCAAGAAATACGATGGGGATATTGATAACTTATTGAAATTTGGTTCCAAGAGTGATAAGGCTAAAATAAATGATGAAGAATGGTCGAATATAGATAGGGTTTTAGAAATTTTTCAACTTCTAAAGAGTAACGAATATTCGAATTCAATTGAAGACAACTTAAAAACAGAACTCAAGCAACTAAAAACTAATTTTTCAGAAAAAGTTTTTGAAACATTAGAATTAAATAAATAATAAGCAGTTAAATGCAAATAGACTTCAATAAAAATTCAGACGGACTTGTACCAGCCATTGTTCAAGATGCAACAACCAAAAATGTGTTGATGCTGGGCTATATGAACCAGGAAGCTTTTGAAAAAACCCAAGAAATCCAAAAAGTCACATTTTTTAGTCGCACGAAACAGCGGTTATGGACCAAAGGAGAGGAAAGCGGCAACTTTTTGAACCTTGTTGATATACAAATAGATTGCGATAACGATACGCTTTTAGTGAAGGTGAATCCCGTTGGTCCTACCTGTCACAGGGGAACCGACACCTGCTGGGCCGAGGAAAATGTTCAAGGTTATGGTTTTTTGTCTACCTTGGAAGAAGTCATCGAATCCAGGAAAAACGACCAAGAAAATCCAGATAGCTATGTGGCCTCCTTATTCCGAAAAGGTATCAATAAAATAGCTCAAAAAGTAGGGGAAGAGGCTGTGGAAACAGTGATAGAGGCCAAAGACGATAACGAAGAACTCTTCTTGAATGAGAGTGCCGATTTATTGTTTCATTACCTGATTTTGTTGCAGGCCAAAGGCTATTCACTGGATAATATTGCCCAAGTACTCGAAAAACGCCATTAAACAAATCCGTTAAGTTTTTTCTAAACGTTTAGCCTTTACAGCGAAATGCCGTAAATTTATGTGATGGCTATGAACACAAGAAAAGGGTTTCGTTTTACCAATTACGAGGCACCGGACCAAACTCCTTTCGAAAAACTCTTTGAGATTTTTCAGGAACTTGTTACCCACACTTCGGGTGATGTGGAGGAGGCACTGGATTGGCTCCGTGAACTGGACAAGGAATACGAGCTTACCGACGACGATTACACCATTGATGATTTTATAGAAGACCTCAAGGCCAAAGGATACATCCGAGAGGAATTTGACATGGATGGTCCACAGGGTGGCGAAGGTGAAGAAGGGGATGAAAATGGTGGGGGAGGAACTCTCTCCGTTACAGCCAAGTTGGAACGCATGCTCCGTCAACGGGCCTTGGACCAAATTTTTGGAAAAATTAAACGGAGTGGTTCTGGCAACCACAAAACGGGTAAATCGGGTAAAGGTGATGAGCATACAGGGGAATTCCGTGAATACCGCTTCGGAGATTCGTTGGAACATATCAGTATGACGGAGAGCCTCAAAAATGCCCAAGTGAACCACGGTTTGGATAATTTTTCACTTAGCGAAGAGGATTTGGTGGTGGAAGATACCATGCACAAAGCCCAAATGAGCACCGTGCTCATGATTGATATCAGCCATAGTATGATCTTGTATGGTGAGGATAGAATCACTCCCGCCAAAAAAGTAGCGATGGCACTCGCTGAACTTATTACAACCCGTTATCCAAAGGATACCTTGGACATTTTGGTTTTCGGAAACGATGCTTGGCCAATTCCGATAAAGGATTTACCCTATTTAAAAGTAGGACCTTACCATACCAATACAGTAGCTGGATTACAATTGGCGATGGATATGCTTCGTAGAAAGCGGAACACCAACAAACAGATTTTTATGATCACAGACGGAAAACCATCTTGCTTAAGGCTTCCGAACGGTGACTATTATAAGAATAGCGTAGGCTTAGACGAGTATATCGTTGAGAAATGCTACGCGATGGCCCAGCAGGCCAGAAAACTTCATATCCCTATAACCACGTTTATGATTGCTGAAGACCCATATCTGATGCAATTTGTACGGGAATTTACCAAAGCGAACAAAGGAAAAGCCTTTTACACAGGACTTAAAGGTTTGGGTGAAATGATATTTGAAGACTACGAACAAAACAGGAAAAGAAGAATTAAAGGATAACACAACATATGAAATTGGATCACACCAAAATCACAACGCTAGGTGAACTTAAAGCCGCGGGATACACAAGTAAAAGCATTAAAGACGAACTCAGGGAGAATCTTTTAGAGAAAATATCCAAAGGGGAGCAGGTATTCGAAGGTGTTTGGGGATATGAAAACTCGGTAATTCCTGAATTGGAAAGAGCTATTTTATCCCGGCACAATATTAATTTATTGGGACTGAGAGGGCAGGCAAAAACTCGTTTAGCCCGTTTAATGGTGCAACTTTTGGACGAATGGATGCCCATTGTGGAGGGTTCCGAAATTCATGATGACCCATTGGATTCCATTTCCCGATATGCAACTGAACTTATCAAAGAAAAAGGAGATGACACTCCCGTAAGTTGGGTTCACAGAAGCAATCGTTTCTATGAAAAATTGGCCACGCCGGATGTTACCGTAGCGGATTTGATAGGTGATGTAGATCCAATCAAAGCGGCCAATCTGAAGCTGTCATATGCGGATGATCGGGTCATCCATTTTGGAATGATACCAAGGGCCAACCGATGTATTTTTGTGATCAATGAGCTTCCTGACCTTCAAGCAAGAATTCAAGTAGCCTTGTTTAATATACTGCAAGAAGGAGACATACAGATTCGCGGATTCAAACTTCGCTTGCATTTGGACATTCAGTTCGTGTTTACCGCAAATCCGGAAGACTATACGAATCGAGGAAGCATTGTAACCCCATTAAAGGATAGAATTGGTTCTCAAATTTTGACCCACTATCCGGAAACCATAGAGATTGCAAAGAAGATCACGAAACAAGAAGCGCAACTCGATAAACGTCAATCGGATTTTGTATATGTACCCGAAATTGCGATGGATTTATTGGAGCAAATCAGTTTTGAAGCCAGAAATAGTGAATATGTGGATGCCAAAAGTGGTGTAAGCGCACGGATGAGCATCACCGCTTTTGAAAACTTATTGAGTACCGCCGAGCGGAGGGCCATTGTTGCCGGTGACAAAAAAACTACAGTCCGTTTAAGTGATTTTATGGGCGTAGTGCCATCCATCACAGGAAAAATTGAATTGGTATATGAAGGAGAGCAAGAGGGAGCAGGTTCCGTAGCCGAGAATCTGATTGAAGACGCCGCAAAATCCTTGTTTCCAAATTACTTTCCTAAAATAGACAAGCTTCAACGAAAAGAAGAAGAAAACGAATATGATGAATTGGTGAGCTGGTTTTTTGATGGTGAGGGTTTTGACCTTCTGGACGATGAAAAGGAGGACGATTATAAATCTAAACTGGATGCCATTGGTCCATTAAACAATTTGTTGAAAGAATATCAGCCGGAAATTTCCAAAGATGATTCTTATTTTCTGAAAGAACTAGTACTCTGGGGATTGGTTGCCCACAAAAAATTGAGTAAGCATCGCTTTCAGCAAGGCTATCAATTTAAAGATTTGTACGGAAGTTACATTCGAGGACTTTAATATTTTAGCCTATTGCCAAATATTTAAGTTGTCATTGTAATTCTCAAAGTTATAGATGCCAACATAGCGTTTTCTCAACCAAAAGGTGTAAAGCGTTAGAATGGGGAGAATACTATAAAGTACCAAAGAAAGGGTAGCCATTGGTTTAAAACTTGCAGGGATTACATGCTCACCATAGACGTTTATTGAATTTAAAACCATGGTGCTATCATAAATCTTGAATGCATATACAATCATTATAGCGTATAAAACATACTCAATATTTCGCATTTTTGGGTCGGGTAGCTCATCCTCAGAAATTTTAAACCATACAACATATAAATAAAGAAAATGTACTGAGGTCAGAATCGGAATTATGTAATTATCGGGTTTTAAAAAATAGAACTGGTTCGTATAAACACCATAAAAGCTTAAAATAACCAAGGTTAATAGAACCAATAGGCTAGCGAAGATATTTCTTTTCCAGGTGATGATTTTTGACAGCGTATTCATATTAAAATATCAGATTTGGGACATTATACACTATAAAGAACGAGCTTTTTAAAACACTATTTTAAAGAAATCGATGACTCGCAAACAATGTTGGATAATCCGAAAAATCCGACATGAAACCTGTATAAGTTGATATGAAAATAGGGCGCCTAATCAAATAGGTCGGAAGACAAATAGCGATCACCTCGATCACAAACAATGGAAACGATAGTTCCACTTTCCAAGGTTTCTGCAAGGCGCAATGCTACGACAGCAGCACCACCACTACTCATCCCGGCAAATATACCTTCATCCTTGGCCAACCTTTTGGCCATTTCGATTGCATCCTGCTCACTTACCTCCATTACGGTATCCACTTTCTCAGGATTAAAGATCTTGGGAAGGTATTCCTGTGGCCATTTTCGAATTCCTGGAATTTTGGAATCATCGGTAGGCTGTACACCTACAATTTGCACGTTGGGGTTTTGCTCCTTTAAATAAGTGGAAGTTCCCATGATGGTTCCGGTAGTCCCCATACTGGATACAAAATGAGTGATTTGGCCTTCTGTATCCCTCCATATTTCGGGTCCTGTGGTCTTGTAGTGAGCCTTCCAGTTGTCATCATTGGCAAACTGGTTCAGCATTTGAAACCCTTCATTCTTGACTTTTGCTTCTGCATAATCTCGAGCACCTTCAATCCCCACATCGGCAGGTGTCAAAGTGACTTTTGCTCCGTAGGCCCGCATGGTCTGCACACGCTCTTTTGTAGAGTTTTCAGGCATTACCAGCTCAATATCAAGACCAAAAAGACCAGCAATCATAGCTAAACCGATACCGGTGTTGCCACTTGTCGCCTCAATCAGTTTAGTAGATTTGGAAAAATCTCCACGTTCCAACCCACTTTTAATCATATTATAAGCAGGTCTGTCCTTTACGCTTCCGCCTGGATTGTTTCCTTCAAGCTTGAACAGAATTTTTACGTTTGGATTGGTATTCAATACTTTGGATTCCACCAAAGGGGTGTTTCCAATAAGGTCAAGTATGCTGTTAGACATTTGGAGTTGTCTTTATTTTAATTTCTGGCGTATGATAAACTTTTGAGTTGGGAGGTACGGACGAGGTAATCCATGCATTACCACCAATAATCGAGTTTTCACCTATAACGGTTTCTCCTCCTAAAATAGTTGCATTGGCATAAATGGTAACATTGTTCTCTATTGTAGGATGCCGTTTTGTTTTTTCCAAATTTTTGGCAACATAAAGTGCTCCCAAGGTAACCCCTTGATACAATTTCACATTATCATGAATTACTGCGGTTTCACCAATTACCACACCTGTAGCATGATCTATAAAAAAAGATTTTCCGATTTTGGCACCTGGATTAATATCGACACCTGTTTGTCTATGGGCATATTCCGTCATCATCCTTGGAATTAAGGGAACCCCTTCTTCATAAAGTTCGTGTGCCAACCTATAAATGGCAATGGCATAAAAACCAGGGTAGGCCATGTAAATTTCCTGAATAGATAACGAGGCTGGGTCACAATTCAAAATAGCCTCGGCATCCAAATTCAAATTTTCTAAGATTTGTGGTAAATGGGAAATATAATTTCCCCAAAGTTCTTCACTCGGTTTTTCCAAATCCCAACAAGCCATGTCCATTAGCTTGTTGAACTTTTTCTCTAACAGCTCCAAGTTAACGGCCACGGGGGTGTTGGCATCGAATAAAGTGTAAAACAGCGTATCTGTAAAATCTTCTGTCTCCTGCTTTAACCTATAATCTAGATAAGGCAGTTTTTTGTGCCTGTTGAGTTCGGCGATAATTTTTTCTTTGTCCATACTGCTCTTTATTGTCTTAAAATTAGACAAAAGCTTACCATACGCCCGTATAAAAATGTAATTTTAGTTTAAAAATAACATATTATCTATATATGGCATCCAATATTACAGTTTCCAAAGAAGTTTTTAATTTTCTAAGTGACCTTAAAAAAAATAACAATAAGGAATGGTTTGAAGAGCATAAGCCCGAATTTAAAAAGTATCAATCCGAGGTGAAGACTTTTCTTGAAGCGGCAAAGGATAACTTGAACCATCATGATGAGATTGAAAAAACAAAGATGTTCCGTATTTATCGGGATGTACGTTTTTCCAAGGATAAAACACCTTATAAAAGTCATTTTGCAGGTTTTTTCTCCCGCTTGGGGGCACATTTACGAGGTGGATATTACATTCATATTAAACCTGGAGAGTCATTTTTAGGGGTGGGATTTTTTGCTCCGAACAAGGAAGACCTCTTCAGAATTAGAAAAGAATTGGAAATGGATGCAGATGAATTTCGAGAAGTCATCAACCAAAATGAATTAAAAGCCATTTGGGGCGAGTTGAGAGGTGATGAATTAAAAACGGCCCCAAAAGGATTTGATAAAGAACATCCCGATATTGACCTTATTCGAAAGAAGCAGTTTATGTTTGTCCGCAACCTTACTGATAAAGAAGTACTCTCTCCAACATTTTTAGATGAAGTTGACAAATCGTACAGAGCCATTCGGCCTTATTTCGACCTCATGAGCGATATTCTCACCACTAACTTAAATGGAGAATCAATTTTGGAATAAAGCTTCTTCTTCCAAAAGTTGGATTTGATCTTTTAGGCGTTCCACCACCATATTCATCATTCTTTTGTTCAGGGCGGAAGAATTGGTAATGTAATCTTTGTATTCTTTTACGGTGAACTGACCTATGATCATCCCCTTTAGGGAATTCCGAAATTTGATATCCTTTTGGATGGCGCGCTCAATGTAATGGAACTTTTTCTCCAAGGAAAGTTCGTAAAAAACACCCTTGTGCTTGTTCGCATAATTCTTAAAAGCCTCTACCAATAAATCGTTTTGGAGTTTGATTACAGGTCGAAGGGTTTGGTTCTGAAAATGCTCGTTAAAACCCATTTGGTTGTTAAAGTGTGACGCTGGGATTGAGGGACGAATGTCCAATCGACGGTCGGATTGAGAATCCATGGTTGTGATTTTTAATAAAATTACAGAATGATCAACCGCACACTTGTATATATGACAATAGTTGTCAACGATGTTATGAACAAGCTCATTTTATTCTTTATTTTAGTGCCAAAGCATATGTTACTATGAAATTCGGCAAAGTAGACCACCCTGAACTTATTGATTTTACTATCCCTCCAGACCATATCGATACTCCCGTCGTGTTATCAAATAACAAGACCGGTGCGGACACAAAAGTTTTTGTAGGCTGTGCCAAATGGAACAGGCAAGAACTCAAAAACTTCTATCCCAGGGGTACAAAAGATGAGTTGGCCTATTATTCCACACAATTCAACAGCATTGAACTCAACGCGACATTCTACCGCATTTTTCCAGCCGAACAATATGAAAAGTGGCGAGACAAAACACCCAAAGGTTTTAAGTTTTTTCCAAAAATGACCAACGAGGTCAGCCATCTCCGCCGAATGAATGATAAGGCACTGGAGGCCGCAGACCGCTATTTGGAAGTGACTTCTTTGCTTGGTGATAAACTAGGCACCATATTTTTGCAAATGCACAACAACTTTGGTCCCAAAAATTGGGATAGGGTAGTGCGATTTGTGGAATACTGGCCCAAAGAGTTTCCTTTGGCCATGGAATTTAGACATACGGATTGGTTCAACGATGAGAAAGTGGCACAAGAACTCTATCATTTATTGGAAGAGAACAACATTGCCAATATTTTGGTCGATACCGCAGGTAGAAGGGACCTTATGCACATGAGACTGACCAATAATGAGGCTTTTATAAGATATGTGGGAGCCAATCATAAATCCGATTATCCACGTTTGGATGATTGGATCAATCGTTTATCTGCATGGAAAGCCATGGGGCTGGAAAACATCCATTTCTTTGTGCATCAGAATCTTGAATTGGAATCTCCTTTGTTATCGGCCTACTTTATTGAGCAATTGAATGCTAAAATGGGCTTTGATTTGCACATTCCCAAGACCACTTTACCACCACAAAAGGATTTATTCGATTAAATGGACCCAAATTAATCAAGTTTAAAATCTTGGGTACTCATAATTATTTACTCAATATTTACCTACCAGCAAATATCTGAAATTCGTAATTCGCATCAATTAAAGCGGTTAACAAGAAATTCTTCAAGGGATTGATCTAACTTTGTACTTGAATTCTAAAAGTTTCAATTATGCGATTTCATACAAGGAAATGGGTAAAGCCAGAGGATTTGAACGCCAATGGAACGCTGTTTGGAGGTAAGGTCCTTGCCTGGATAGATGAAGAAGCCGTACTTTATACCATTATACAACTCGAAAACAAGAAAATTGTAACCAAATACATGTCCGAAATAAATTTTATGAGCACTGCCCACGAGGGAGACATCATAGAAATCGGTATCGAGGTTATAAAATTCGGGGTCACCTCAATTTCGCTTAACTGTGAAGTTAGAAATAAGATGACCCACGAAAGTATTGTTACGGTCGACAATATTATTATGGTAAACCTAGATGATAACGGTAATCCCAAGGCTCACGGCAAAACGAAGATAGAATACGTTAAGGACCGTTTGGCCAAAAAGGAAAAAGAAGAGCAAAAAGCTACTTCTTAACCCATAGTTTTGGCTACGGCTTGGACCTCGTCCAATACCCGCAGCAAGTTACCGCCCCATAATTTGGCTATTTCCTCTTCGGTATAGCCTCTTTTTACCAATTCCAAGGTTACATTGAAGGTTTCAGATGCATCTGACCATCCCTCGATACCACCGCCTCCGTCAAAATCGGAGCTGATACCGACGTGGTCAATTCCAATCAAATCCACCATATAATCAATGTGGTCCACAAAGTCGGATACATTAACTGCTGGTGGTACATTGGGGTCGGTTTCGGCCATTTCTTTACCAATGTTCATCACTTTTCTGTAGTTGGCGAAGAACTCCTCACGCTGTTCATCTGTCAATGAGCCAAACTGAGAACGCTCGTACCAAGCTACATCAAGGGAATCTGCAACCTTTTTATAGATTTCGGTCATATAAGCCGAACGGGCTTCGTGCTTTTCTGTATTCAAATAAGAGCTAAAAGCTACGGTCTGCACTACACCACCATTTTCTTTCATCAACATCAATTGCTCATCATCTAAATTACGGCTATGCCCGCAAAGTGCCCTTGCCGAAGAGTGCGAAGCAATAATCGGAGCTTTCGTAAGCTCGATCATTTGTTTCATAGCTTCTTTGGAAGGGTGGGACACATCGATCATAATTCCTACCCGGTTCATTTCTGCCACCGCTTGCTTACCTAGGTCACTAAGTCCATTATGAAGCCAAACGCTATCCTTTTCCCCAGTATTGGAATCACTGAACTGGCTATGGCCATTGTGCGCCAATGACATGTATCGGGCGCCTCGTTTTTGGTATTCTTCAATTTTAGAAAGGTCTTCGCCAATGGGATAGGCATTTTCCACGCCGATCATGGCTACCTTTTTTCCCGCTGCTACAATTCGTTTGACATCATCCGAAGTCAATGCCAATTCAATTTGGTCTGGAGCAATATCCTCACAAAGTTTATGAATGGCCTCAAATTTTGAGATTGCATTTTCTGATGCTTTAGCATACCCCTCAGTAGTTAAAGTGTCCTGCCCGGTATACACAATAAACCAGGCTACGTCTAATCCACCTTCTTTCATTTTGGGCAGGTTTACCTGTGTATCCAAGTTTTGGGTGTAGTTGATGCTGTCCGTAAAATTCTGAACATTGATGTCGTCGTGCGTATCAATCGTAATCACAGAATCGTGGATTCTCTGGGCTTTTTCTTGCAAAGTTTCGGTCTTTTCAATTTTTTTTTCTCCACAGGAGATTAATAGGGTAAGGCTAAAGAATAAATAAAAATATTTCATGGTTGGTTTTTTACACATACAAATAACGCAATTTGACAACAATATCCGAACACTACGGAACAATAAATTGTAAACCCTCGGTTTTATCAACATTTTTAGAATGATAATAACCATTACAGCAATAAGTTGGGAACACGAGAATTGTTAACGTATTTAGAAAAGTTGGAAATAGGGTTGAGCTCCTTTTCTTACGAGGAATTGGGCGTTGTTGAAGCAGGAGAACTCAAAAAATCTTTCGAGGTTTTCAAGATAGGACTGGAAAACAAAGTTTTTGGGGTTTCGGAAATGAAGCAATTGGAGAACATTTACAAAAAAGTGGGTATTAAAAGTCTTGACAACAGACAATTCACCGATTCCGAAAGCACCAAGTTTTTAACACTAATCAAAGCCCTTGAGAATAGCCCATTATCCAAGGAGCAAAACGAAATTGTGAAAGAACTTAAAAAGATAGTACATAATACAAAGGAAGAAGCTCAAAATTCAGATATAACTACCCATAGCATGTCTACAGATTTTGAGTTTATAGAGAAGAGTTTACAGGCCGGATTTGCCAATCAAAATATTGACCTAAAACCTGTTTTGGAAGATTGTATGGGGCAAATGGAACTCTTGGAAGAGCTGGTACGAATGTTCAAGCAAAACGTATGGGAGTTTATAGGTAATGCTAAAATCAACCTACTAAACGAAAACTTTAGCGCATTGGAATTAGCTTGCCAAAAAGTTATGCCTTCCTTACGAATGATGAAAACCTATGGCCTTTTGGAAGTTACACAACAAGTATCAAGATTGTGCAAAACTGATAAGGACTTAAAGCACCTTGCTTTTTTATATGATCAGTTTCTTCAAGAATACCCTCGTGTACAAGAGCAGATAGAATTTGAGATGGAAATGTTCAGAACAATGTAGCACAACTACCATGGAAAACAGTAATCTCCCAAAGTATTTACAAAGCGTTTTTTATCCTTTGTTCCTGCATGCAAAGGATCTTGAATGCCGATTAATGCTTCTGGATGAAATGTTGGAAGTAGGGGATAAGAAAGAAATTCCTTTTCTAACTGAGTTGGAATCCCATGAAAATCCCAAAATTAGTAACAAAGCTTTTGAAATTAAAAATGAATTGAAATCCAAATTGGGCATTATGTCCGATACAGAACGACGACGGTTGCCTATGAACCTTTGTTTTATCTACGATGAATTCAATATCAGGCCGAGCAAAGTTGATAAAGATATCGACTTTGAGATAGAACTGGACATTTTAAACATGAAACAGAAATAGGGTTTCACCACCCAAAGTAGGATTTTCACCACATTTTGCGATTTTAAAATAATCTTTAAAATGAATTAACGTTATATCTAAAACCCCGACAAATAAACCAAAGATTACAATGTTATACGATACCTACGGCGAAGAATACTTGGCATTTTTACAAGAATTGAACGAAATTTTGACAGTTAACGAACTTGCCGAACTTGATTACCTATAGTAAACAAACACCCCAAAAATTTGTTACCATGAAAAACCATAACAAAGAAAACACAGCTTACTTAAATTTTATTCAAGATTTAAAAGACATACTCACTGACTTTGATATTAGTCTTTTGAGTAAATCATGATGCTTAAGTGTATATCATAAAAAAGGGGATGCTGATATCAGCATCCCCTTTTTTATTTATAACAATTTGGCAACTATCCCAAGTAGGACTTAAGAATCTTACTTTTTGAAGTATGCCTTAATTTTCTAATTGCTTTTTCACGAATTTGACGCACACGTTCTCTGGTCAAATCAAAGGTGCTGCCTATCTCTTCCAAGGTCATGGAAGGTTGGTCACCGATTCCATAATACAATCGTACCACATCAGCCTCTCTTGGAGAGAGTGTGTCCAACGCCCTGTTTATTTCAGTGTTCAATGACTGGTGCATCAAACCTTTGTCGGGTTTTGGGGAGTCACCTGCATTCAACACATCATACAAATTGGACGTTTCCCCTTCTTTTAGAGGTGCATCCATGGATACGTGACGTCCAGTATTCTTCAAGGATTGTTTTACTTCGGAAACCGTCATATCCAATTCTTTTGCAATTTCTTCTGGCGATGGTGGACGCTCGTGTGCTTGCTCCAAGTATGAGAATGTCTTTTTGATTTTATTGATAGATCCAATTTTATTCAACGGTAATCGAACCACTCGGGATTGTTCCGCTAAGGCCTGCAGAATGGATTGGCGAATCCACCAAACCGCATAGGAGATAAATTTAAAACCACGGGTTTCATCAAAACGTTTGGCTGCTTTTACCAACCCAACGTTACCTTCGTTGATCAAATCCGGTAATTTTAATCCTTGATTTTGATATTGTTTTGCCACAGACACCACAAACCTAAGGTTCGCATTCGTCAATTTCTCCAAAGCAGCTTGGTCTCCGGCCCTAATCTTTTGTGCTAGCTCAACTTCCTCTTGCGCGGTGATCAGATCAATCTTACTAATATCCTGCAAGTATTTGTCAAGTGATTTGGATTCCCGGTTCGTGACCTGTTTGATTATTTTTAGCTGCCTCATTCTTATATCTGGTTTACAAGTGTTATAAGCTATCATTATACATCATAATCTCCATTTTTCCAAGTCCAAAATGTTATTCTTATCAAAATGTTATAAGCATATTCGGGAAATAGGGAAAAAAACACACAATTATGGATTGTTGATACAATTTTGATAGAAAAGCCTTCGAGTATTGGTCTCACGCACAAAAAACCTCTAATTTTGTAAGGTTTTTTATTTAAGAATCCATAATGCCATTTTTCTTTTGGAAGTAAACAAAATAGTTAAGAAGAAAACTTTATACGATTATCAGGAAGAAGACCTGAACAAAATCTTCAAACATTTGGAGAAGCTTCCTCCAGGCACCAACATTTTGTATCAATTGCCCACTGGAGGTGGTAAAACCGTGGTGTTTTCCGAAATAACCCGGCGGTTTATTGAGCAGACTGGCAAGAAGGTGATGGTACTTACGCACCGGATTGAACTTAGCAAGCAAACTTCCAAAATGCTCAAAGGTTTTGGAGTGGCCAATAAAGTCATCAATAGCGAGGTTAAAGAACTCTATGATCAGGACAACTATATGTGTTTTGTGGCCATGGTAGAAACGCTGAACAACCGTCTGCAGGAAGAAAAAGTAAAGATCAACAATATTGGACTTGTTATTATTGATGAGGCCCACTACAATTCCTTTAGAAAACTGTTCAAATATTTTGAAGATTCCACCATTTTGGGGGTTACGGCAACGCCTTTGAGTTCCAACATCAAACTTCCCATGAAGGACAACTATAAACATTTAATCATTGGGGAATCCATCAAATCATTGATAGACAAACAGTTCTTGGCCAAGGCCAATCTTTATAATTACGATGTTAGCCTTCGTACCTTAAAATTAGGTATCAACGGTGATTATACTGTGAAATCTTCCGATGAGTTTTACAGCGCTCACAGCATGTTGGGTAAATTGCTCACCGCTTATGAGGAGATTGCCAAGGGTACCAAAACATTGATTTTCAATAATGGTATCAACACCTCGCTCTACGTTTATGAAACCTTTAAAAAGGCAGGCTACAATGTTAGGCATTTGGATAATAAAAACACCGCTGCAGAGCGGAAAGAGATTCTAGAATGGTTTGCCGAGACCCCGGATGCCATTCTAACTTCGGTAAGTATTCTAACCACTGGTTTTGATGAACCTACCGTGGAAAGCATCATATTAAATCGGGCTACGCGTTCCCTAACCCTATATTTTCAGATGATTGGTAGGGGTTCCAGGGTTTTGCCCAACAAGGATAAGTTCAATGTGATCGATATGGGTAACAATCTTGCCCGCTTCGGTCCTTGGGATGCTCCGATTGATTGGCAAGAAATTTTCCATTTCCCAGACTTTTATTTGGAAAATATTAAAAATGATGAAGAAATAGAGCGGGAGTTTGTCTATGAAATGCCCGAAGAACTCAAGGCGAAGTTTAGCAAGTCCGATAACATTGCGTTTGATGTAAAAGCCGAATACAAAAAAATATTTGCCCAAGGTAAAAAATCCAAAATCGTACTGGAAAAAAGTATTGAGCAGCATGCCCAAATATGTGTGGAAAATAGTGAAGATGTGTTCGATGCCCGTATTTTGGCCAAAGAACTTAAGGACGAAATTTCCTATCGAGTAAAACAGTATTCTTATTGTATCATGAACAACACCAAAAACTACAAAGAGTGGTTGGAGGAGGATTATGAACGTAAACTACGTTCCAGTATCTCCAAAATGTTTGCGGCACGGATGTAATTGGGGGCGCTTGGATTGTTGGATTATTAGACGGTTAGCTATTTGATACTTGAACTTGAGTTCTTATTTTAGACTTCGTACCTCGTACTTTAATCTCCCAACTTTGTACTTTTACCCACATGTCAAAAAAGCTCCTCGTTATTGGTTATGTATGGCCAGAGCCAACTACTACTGCAGCTGGATGTCGCATGCAGCAGTTATTGGAAGCCTTTTTAAGCTTTGGTTATCAGATTACCTTTGCCAGCACCGCCAGTAAAACCGAATATAGCTTGGATTTTGAGCAAATGGGAATTCAGGAAGTCTCAATAAAGCTCAACCATTCTAGTTTTGATGAGTTCGTACAAGAACTATCTCCTGATGTTGCGCTGTTCGACCGTTTTATGGTAGAAGAACAGTTTGGATGGCGTGTAGCGGAATTTGCACCCAACGCTTTGCGAGTTCTAAACACCGAAGACCTTCATGCCTTGCGAAAGAGTAGGGAAGAGGCGCACAGAGAAGAGCTGACCTTTAGGCTAGACCATTGGAAAAACCATCCCATGACCCTGCGAGAAGTTGCTAGCATCTATCGTTGTGATTTGACTTTGATAATATCCACCTACGAAATGGAAATTTTGCAGCAAGAACTCAAAATTCCTGTCGAGTTATTGTTCCATTTACCTTTTATGATTGATGTTTCTGACAATACCAAAGAAAAATTGCCTCCGTTTAATGCTAGAAATGGTTTTGTAAGCATCGGAAACGGAAAGCATGCACCCAATGTGGATGCGGTTAAAGTTTTGAAGCACGAAATATGGCCTAGAATTCGAAAACAACTTCCGGAAGCTGAAATTTATATTTATGGAGCGTACTTGCCCCAACAAGTAAACGAAATGCACAGCCCGAAAACAGGTTTTCATGTGCACGGTTGGGCCGAGAATGTGGATGTAGTGCTTAGAAAAGCCAAAGTATTGCTTGCACCCCTACAATTTGGTGCAGGTATCAAAGGAAAGTTATTGGATGCTATGCGAACGGGTACTCCAAGTGTTACAACCAATATAGGTGCAGAAGGCATGCACGGTGACCTACCTTGGAATGGAACCATAACCAATGATTGGGATAGTTTCGCTGGAGCTACGGTGGAATTGTACCAAAACCAAACTACTTGGCATAATGCCCAAGAAAATGGAATTAAATTGCTCCAAACCTTCTATAACAAAGATGCTTTACAACGTAAGTTCGGTGAGAAACTACTAGCATTGAGCAAAGCTTTGGAAGCTCACCGTGAACAAAATTTCATAGGAAAATTGTTACAGCACCAAACCTTGGCCAGTACCAAGTATATGGCCAAATGGATTGCCGAGAAGAATAGGGGATAGTTTCGTTATAACTTTGTGCATGAAAGGTAACGTGGAAAAAATATGCTGTCTTTTCCAATTAATACAGAGCCGAATTCTTAGATTACATTAAAAGCCAGATTTAAGAATTTGGCAATCTTACTAATTAAGTAAAAACCTATAGAAGAATTGATAACAGCTACACTTTATAAACGTTGTTATGTCTGGTTTTTATTTAGAAGCTTTTAGCACTTCCATTATAGTAGTCATAGCTTTATCATTTCCAGTAAAATATTCTGTTGATGATAAACCAACTGGAATATGAGGAGCTATCCATTTGCGATGATCTTCAGCTTTTGAGGTCTGATGAAACTGTGTTGAAATAAGTCCCATTAATCCTGAATATGGTAGCTTAAACCATCCTGCTTCTCCTATATGATTTGGTTTAGAACCACTTGGTTCACCAACAAGAATTGCATTAGTATACTTAGTGATGTCCGTTAATAGATTTTGTGCTGCAGAAAAGGTTTCTCTCCCCATTAATACGAAAACAGTTCCATCTGGATGCATAACTTCAAAATTGATAATGGTTTTTAGCATTGGTGGTAATATGGAACCATTTCCACCGTGATTATGTCTTATGTCTAAGATTAAATGTTGTGTGTTGTTCTGTTTAATCCGGTTACGCAATTCTATATTAAAATCATTTAATGATTGCTCTTTCTTTTCAGTTACTATATTGAACTGAACATAGATAGCATTTTGCTGTGGCAAAATTTTATACCAATATGGGTCTTCTGTTTTAGACAAAAATAAAGGTTGTGGACTGTCTTTCAGTTTTGATAATTTTGGAAAGCCTGTAAAATTCCAAGAAATTGGATTCATCTTTACTTTCTGGATATTACCGCTTACGTCACTTAAAGTAATTGTTACTTGATCAGTGTTCTTAATAATTCCTAAATCTTTTAATACATCTGGTAAACCCAAATAATATGGACCTAGCCAAAGGGTTTGCATGTCGTTGTCTCTAGCATTTACAGCATTCGTTTTTTGAAGCGCTTCTTCAATAGGAGTATTTTCGACAAACTCAACTTTATATCCGATCCATTGTTTCAAACCTTCTTCAGCATCAATAATAAATATCCCATCATTAAAATAATAAAACTGGATAGGGAGTTTTTTTAAGGCACCTTTCTTTGGAGATGTCGGAATAATTAAATTATGCCCATTTCCCAAGCTACCTACAACTCTCATTAGTTTTACTATAATTTCTTCATCAGATAATGAAGCTATACTTGCTTTAATATCTTGCATCTCTTTTGAAAAATCAGCTTTAGAAATAGCGTGATGAGGACTATAGTGTAACTCCTTAATTCGTTTTTCTAAATATCCAATATCTCTAGTCCAAGCATCATTCCTCGTGATATTTTCTTTATCGTCATTCCCAAATAATTTTTTAAAGCCTTCATCTTCGTTGAAGTTATCAAAAGCGGGATCCTCTTTTAAAAAGGGTTTTTCGTCATAACGTGCCGAAAATCCTTTTTGCAGCCATAATATGGCATTGTTCTTATCACCATCTTTAGCGTACGCTTTGGCAATTTTTATCATGATATCATTGGAAGGAGCGGACCCAGTCGGGATTTCTCTTAAAATAGTCCCACCAAATTCAAGAGCTTTCTTTAAAGTAGCGATAGAATTTTGATATTGTGCAACTTGAAAATAAGAAACCCCTAGAAGATAATACAAATCAGCATCATTTTGGTATTGTCCAATTAGATTTTCTAATTTCAAAACAGCCTCTTGCCATTGTTCATTCTTTACTAAACTTATTGCTTCATTTCTCTGATGAAAGTATTCAATGGCATTTTCTATATTACTATTTTTTGTTTGAGAAAAAGTAAAAGAAACATTTAGAGAAATGAACAGGAGTACAATTACTATTTTATAATTTTCCATAATTAGTGCTTGGGTTTACCAGCTATCACAGAAGAGACGGATAAAAAGGCGAAGTGTTACACTCAATGTCCTGTAATTAGGCATAGCGTTCAAAGATGTGATTGATTTGTAATGAATATATTGTCGGACTAAAAATTTATTTAAAACTTGAATAGTTTCAACAATCACAAAACCTAATTTCCCATTGCTTTAACGATAGACCGAACTACTTTTTATCATAACCCGGTCCATGCACTATTTGCCCAGGTGTTTCCCCTGTATGTTCGCCATCTTTTAATACTTGAGTGCCATTTACAAAAACATGTTGCATCCCTTCAGAATATTGATGAGGGTCTTCAAA
This sequence comes from Allomuricauda sp., assembly GCA_040285615.1. Lineage (GTDB taxonomy): Bacteria > Bacteroidota > Bacteroidia > Flavobacteriales > Flavobacteriaceae > Flagellimonas. Next base: position 34,236 of record JAVJRL010000007.1, on the reverse strand, counting down.
AGTAGCCTTGTCGGTAATCGTTGTTGCATCGAACAGCACCACATCCGCGTAATTCCCTTCGGTAAGACTGCCACGCTTTTCTATTTTAAGGTTGGTTGCCGGTAATTGCGACAGTTTATGCACGGCTTCTTCAAGCGAAATGACCCGCTCATCCCGCACATATTTGCCCAATAAACGAGCGAAATTCCCATAGGTCCTGGGATGTGTGCTAGACTTTAAAAAAACGCCTTCGGTAGCAGGAGAACCGGCATCGGAACCAAAACTCATCCACGGTAGGGCTATTTGTTTTTTTACATTTTCTTCGGACATTAAAAAGTAGATGGTTCCCACGCGACTGCCATCTTGTATCACCAAATCCATCGCGGTTTCTTCTGGCGAAGTGCCTCGCATTTCTGCCACTTCCTTTAGGGTTTTTCCAGTTAGGTACTTTAGGGAATCAGCCTTGAAGCCAACCAAAAGGATTTTACTAGGGTCGCCAGCGGCTTGCATAAGGCTTTCCCATTCGTTGGTGGGTGTAGTCATTTCTTCTTCGACCTTTTTTCGAATATCAGGGTCCTGTAAACGTTCCGCCCATTTATCGTATCCGCCTTCTTGCACCCATGGTGGCATGGAAGCATCCAAACCTGTAGCTCCAGCGACATAATTGTACATATCGGCAGTAATATGGAGTCCAGCTGCATTAGCTGAATCCACTTTGGCCACTACATCATCAAACTTGTCCCAATTTTCCTTTCCACTTTGTTTAAGGTGATAGATTTCTGCACGGATGCCGGCTTCATTAGCAATACGAATCAATTCATCCAAACTCTCCAATAAACGAGAACCTTCACTACGCATATGACTGATGTACATACCATCATACTCGGCCGCAACCTTGCATAGTTCAATCAATTCTTCGGTGCTGGAATAAAAAGCAGGTGCATAAATCAAGGAAGAACCAACGCCCAAAGCACCATCTTCCATAGCTTCTCTTACCATCAGCTTCATGGAATCCAATTCTTGTGGAGTAGGGGCCCGGTCTTCATAACCAACCGTATTAATACGTAAGGTTGTCGCGCCCACAAATGAAGCCACGTTTGGAGAAATTCCTTTTTTCGTGAGATACTCCAAGTATTCATTCAAGGTGTTCCATTCAATATCATATTTAATATCTCCTTGACTTTCTTGCTCTGTCTTTTTCATGGCCTCGTTGAGTGGCCCCATGGACCAACCTTCACCAAAAACTTCCAAGGTCACCCCTTGTTTTATATCGGCCATAGATCTACCGTCTTCAATTAAGGATTCTGTGGCCCAGCTCAACATATTGATAAATCCAGGAGCCACGGCCAAACCAGTAGCATCAATCTCTTGGGTTCCCGTAGCATCTCCTAAATCTCCAACTGCGGCGATGGTATCTGCATTAATTCCTATGGCACCGATGTAAGATGGTTTTCCTGAACCATCCACGATTTGCCCATTTTTTATTAGGATATCAAAATTTCGAGGTTGTGAACAACTGGTCAAAATCAATAAAATGGTAAGTAACGAGAAGAAATGGTTTGGTTTCATGGTCTGGTTATTTAGTGAGCTAACCAAGTTATGCTATTTTAACGGCAAACCAAAGGGAGCTATCTGACACTAAGCCTTTTTTACACGGTATTGATAAGGTTTTCTCCCAGGTGAGTCTTTTTGAAGCTTCGGTAAACGTTCAAAAACTCCTGATGCAATCATCTTTTTTTGAAAGCGGCTGCGATCCAACGTTTCTTCCAAAATGGTCTGGTGCAATTGATGTAATTGGGGCATGGTAAATTCCTTGGGAAGCAGATTGTAAGTCAAATGTTCTTGCTGCATGTCTTCTTTTAGACGATTTTTAGCTGTCAGCACAATTTTTTTATGATCCATCCACATGTCAGGAAGTTCATCTAAACCAAACCATGCAAAGGCAGAATCCAAATTGCCAACCACGGGTTTTGTCTTTTCAAAATCCACCAAAGAGTAATAGGCAAGTGTTACAAAACGGTCGTTCAACCAACAATCTTCGGCGAATTTGATATCATCCTTTTCCAAAAATTGTCGCCATTCCTCCGTAAAATTACGGTCTTCACCACCAAAAACGGATAAGAATTTAAAGTGCGGGTCTGGCAGTCCTGTACGCTCTTGAAGAATCCTTACAGTTGCAGCTTCCACGGATTCGCTCCTAAAAATATAGCCTCCCGGTAACAACCACCTATCACCGATCTGAAGCAAGAGACATTTGAGCTTTTCTTCATGAAACCCAATGATTACCATATCCACGGATAGATTAGGTAAAAATAGTTTTTCTCCCTGTTCAATAAATTTCCTAAAGTCCATGGTACAAAAATAATAATTTGTGTCATTTTGCCACATTAAAATAATTTTTATATTTGTGGCACAATGTCACATACTAAACAATTATGAAAAAATTTCTTCGCATTACACTAAAAACTTTAGGAATCATCCTAGCTGTTCTTATTTTAGGAGGACTGTTAGGTTGGTGGTATGTTAGTTCTCAATTTTTAGATTTTGAAGACGATTACACAGAAAAAAAAGATATTCCCGAAATTACCATTGATGGATATACCTTTTTGGACAGAAACGGCAATGGTACCTTGGATGTTTATGAGGATAATAGGAATTCCATAGAAAATAGGGTGGAAGATCTACTCTCCCAGATGACCGTGGAAGAAAAAATCCATTTACTCAAAGGGTCTGGATTGGCATCCGCGATGGGAAGGGTAGACCCAGGTGAAGGAATTCCAGGTGTTGTTGGAACTATTGTTGCTACGCCACGTTTGGGGATTCCAGTAATTAATTTATCCGATGGACCTGCCGGACTTCGAATTGAGCCCACCCGTGATGGTATTGATCGAACTTTCTATTGTACTGCTTTTCCCATTGCTACGCTTTTGGCTTCTACTTGGAACACAGATTTGGTATATCAAGTTGGGGATGCCATGGGGAACGAGGCATTGGAATATGGCATTGATGTGATTCTTGGTCCCGGAGCGAATATTCACAGACACCCTTTTTGTGGTAGGAATTTTGAATATTATTCAGAAGATCCACTGGTAACCGGTAAAATAGGAGCGGCTATGGTAAATGGCATCGAATCCAATGGAATAGGTACTTCGGTTAAACACTTTGTGGCGAATAACCAGGAAACAAATCGAAACTTCAATGATACCCGCGTTTCCGACAGGGCAATGAGAGAAATTTACCTGAAAGGTTTCGAAATTATAGTGGAAGATGCCCAACCCTGGACCATTATGTCCTCGTATAACAAAGTAAATGGGACCTACACTGCCGAAAGTGGCTATTTGTTGACTGACATTCTTCGAAATGACTGGGGGTTTGAAGGACTTGTTATGTCCGACTGGTTTGGTGGAAATGATGCCGTAGCCATGATCAATGCAGGGAACGATCTTTTAGAGCCTGGCACCAAAAAACAATGGAAAGCTTTAACTGCAGGGTATGAGGATGGCACCTTGAATATGGATGCCGTGGATACATCGGTAAAACGAATTCTCACCTTGGTGTTTAAAAGTAAAAAGATGACGGATTATCAATACAGTGAGAATCCTGATTTGGAAGCTCACGCAGATATTACACGAAAATCAGCATCAGAAGGTATTGTGTTATTAGAAAATAAAGATGTATTACCCATTGCCAAAGGACAAAATGTTGCTTTGATCGGGTTATACTCTTACGATTTTATTGCAGGTGGAACCGGTTCTGGGGATGTAAATGAAGCGTATACCGTTTCCTTGGAAGAAGGTCTAACCAACTCCGGATTTACAGTGAGCAAAAAAGCAAAAGATGCTTATGAGTCACATAAAAACGCCAATGCAGAGGCTTTTGTGAAACCAGAGGGCATTAATGCAATGTTTGACCCCTATCTTCCTCCAGAGATGCAATATACTGAGGCATTAATGCAAGAGATTACTTCGGAAAGCGATGTGGCCATAATCACCATTGGAAGAAATAGTGGCGAAGGAGGCGATAGAGTTGAAGTAAACGATTTTTTGCTCACTGAAGTAGAAAAGAAAATGTTGGAATCTACTTGCGAGGCTTTCCATGCTGCCAACAAAAAAGTAATTGTAGTGTTAAATATTGGAGGGGTAATTGAAACTGCATCCTGGAAAGACCAACCAGACGCCATTGTATTGGCATGGCAAGGAGGACAGGAAGGTGGAAACGCTGTGGCCGATATTTTGAGCGGAAATGTTAATCCCAGCGGTAAACTTACAATGACATTTCCTGTTAATGTTAACGATCATGCAAGCAATGCCAATTTTCCACAAGATGGAATTCCAATGAAAATGACGGACATGTTATTTGGCAAAGACGAGGTTCCTGAAAGTGAAATGGTCAGGAATATTGACTATACGGAATATGAAGAAGGAATTTATGTGGGCTACCGTCATTTTGACAAAGCTAGTCTAGATGTATCCTATCCCTTTGGTTATGGATTATCCTATACCAATTTCGAATGTGGAGATATGGAATTGGTCAAAGAAAATGATTCGCTCAAAGTGACTTTGCCTGTGACCAATATTGGTGATGCGGCCGGTAAAGAAGTGGTTCAATTTTATGTTTCCAAGGATTCAACCCAAATTGATAGACCTACACAGGAGTTAAAAGCGTTTGCCAAAACAGGCATGTTATCATCAGGAGCAACAGACACACTACGCGTTTCGATACCTATAAAAAGTCTTCGTTATTGGAATGAGAAAAATTCGCAATGGAGTTTGGAGCCCGGTAGCTATATAATCAAAGCGGGAGCTTCTTCCAGAGATATTAAAAAATCTGTTAGCATCGAACTATAAATAGGGTAGTCCCCCCGAGTTTAAAGATGAATTCAGGTAATTTTAAGTGATTACCTGAATTCTAATTTTTGATTTAAAGGAAATATTGGACTTACTGATTATATAGGCTATAACCCTCCCATTCCCATGGGGTGTAAACATCTTTTAAAGTGACTTCTAACAATTCCTTGAATATACTGTTGCCACGTTCAAAATTGGTCATGATCATAATGCCCTTGCCTGTTTCAGGAAAAAGTACCGAATGGTGTACAAATCCACTTCCATGCCCTTCCTTAAAAACCGCTTTGCCGTAGGGGGTTTCAAAATAACCCCATCCCAGACCGTAGCTTAAGTTAATATCATCATATGCATCAGTAATTGTATTGGCTTCTTCCCCAAATTGTTTTTTAAACCTTATTCGTATGTGTGGACTAAAAATCTCATCATAAGACTCCTTACTGATAAGTTTTTGATTTAAAACTGCGGTGAGGAATTTGGTGTAGTCCTCTGCAGTGGTTTCCAAAGTACCGCCACCTCTTGGTTCATTATCCTTGTCCTTTTTAAGGGATTCTGCCTTTTCATTATGTCCCAGTGCAAAATCCTTGTCAAATCTAGTTTTCCATTCGTAGGCGGAGTTTTCCATACCCAATGGTTCAAAAATATTTTCTTGGGCAAGCTGTTCCAATCCTTTACCAGTCAATTTTTCCAGAACAACTTGCAGATAGATAAAACCTTCCCCACTATAGCTATATTTATCCCCCAAGGTACCATGTACCCGCAGTTTGTAATCTTCTTCCAACCATCTGTAATTTTTAAAACCGGTGGTATGGTCCAAGCACATTCGAGCTGTAATTTTATGATAAAGGGAATCTTCTTTCAAACTGGAAAAATCATCATGCCAACGGGTCTGTGGTTCATATTCGTAAAGTTTTTTGGGAAGATACGATTCCAAAGGAGTGTCTAGGTCGATAACACCTTGCTCCACTAATTTCATTGTTAAAACCCCAAACACAGCTTTACTAAAAGATGCTCCGTAAATGTTGGTTGAGTCCATCAACAACAATTTGTTAGGGTAATCCTTATAACCAAACACTTTTTGGTAAACGGTTTGATTGTCATTAAAGATGGATATAGCCATACCATATACTTCGGCGTCGGCCATTAACTGGTCAATTTTTTTGGAGATTGAATCCTTGGTGATTGTTGAGCCATCCAAACGCTCAACAGTTTCCTGTTTTGGAGCTGCACAACTGCAAAGTATTACTAGACCAAGCACGAGGAACATACCAAACGCCTTATGCTTCTTCAAACTTAAAAAAGGAATGGAAAAAGGATAGTAGCACTTGTTTTTTTTAACCACATAAATGATATTAAAAATGATGATACCTAAACAAATGGGAATTATAGAAATAAAAATCATGAATCCCCATTTTTCAATTGTCAGTAAACTGATAAAAGACAAGACAGCCAAAATCAATACCGTGATTTGAAAGTTGATTACCTTGATGCCATGCTCGTTATAAATTGGGTTGTCTTCCCGTTTATGTATCCACAAAAAAAGTGGGATGAGTACATTGAGTAAGGGAAGAAACAATCCGGCTAGGGGAGTGGCATGTAATAAAAGTAGCCATTTCTTCTTCACGGTCTCTTCTCTTGGATTTTCCAAAAGAACGAGGTCATCAACTTCTATTTCCAGTGCTACCGCCAATAACTTTATGGTATTTAGGTGAGGGGAGACTTCTTCGTTTTCAATACGCTGGATAGTTCTTACGGTGACATTGGTTCTATGGGCGAGTTCCTCCTGTGAATATCCCTTTATTTTACGCTGATACTTAAGTCGTTCTCCAATTGATCCATTGCTCATAATTTCTGATTTTTAATTGTTGAACAAAGTTATCTGCAGAGGATGGACAAAACCACGACATTTAGATGTCACCTTTATGTCATCACCTACAAAATCAATTGATTGAATCATCTCTTAAGAAGAGTTTTATTTATCATGAACTTAAGGCGAAAATTCAAAAATCCCTAGAAAAGGGTAAATGAAGTTCTTGAAAATTCAGATATCTCATTTCCCTTTATGATGATTATTTCAAGAGGTGTAAATCATTTTTTTTTAGCCAAAAAACGGATAACCGACCCAATTCCCACATGCCCATCACCTTCATTAAGTTCAACTGTAGTTTGCTTTAGCTCCAAAATTTCATATTCCTTAAAGTCAGTTTTTAATTCCTCAAAAGAAAATAAATAATCCAAATTGCTTGGACCTCCTACACGTGGATTGTTCTTTTTGAACTTTAAATGCCCTTTGCTAAAGGCCTCAAAAATGATGGTCCCTCCTTTTTTTAAATAGCTGTGGAGTAATTTATGATAACCTGAGCGAATATTGGGAGGGAAGTGGGCGTAGATTAAAGCAATGGCATCAAATTGCCCAGGGCTATATCCCAAATCCGCTAACTCACCTATTTTGTAATCTATGGAAACCTTATTTTTATCGGCCAGTTCCAAAGCTTTTTTTCTTCCTTGTTCGCTAATGTCAAAAGCAGAGACTTGCCAACCCAATTGTGCCGCAAAAACGGCATTACGACCTTCCCCTTCCGCACCAAATAGGATAGTACCAGGTTTCAAGGTCTCAAGTTTAGCTTTTAAATATTCGTTGGGTTGGGTACCATAGGCATATTTCTCCTGCCCAAACTTGGTGTCCCACATTTTTAGCCATTCACTTGACATACTTTCTCGTTTCTTAATTAAAAATAAGGGGAATTATATAACCTAGCAAAGCTAGTCACTTTCATACACCACTCTTTCCGGTCTGGAAAACCAATCCAAATACATGGGTTGATGGATGGCTTCGATACGGTTTCGTCTTATTTTCATGGACGGGGTCATTAACCCATTATCCACCGTCCAGTTTTCTTTCATAACGACCGCTTTCTCGATTTTCTCGTGTTTTTTTAACTTAGGGTTTAATACATCCACAGACCCTAAAATGGATTTACTTAAAACTTCCCTTCCTTTTGCCCATCCAGCTTCCGATGGAATTATTAATACTATGGGCTGCGAAATTCCGGTTCCTACCAAACAAATGTGTTCCAAGTCCGTGTTTTTCGACAATTCCAATTCAATAGGCGAAGGAGTTACGTATTTTCCTTTATCGGTTTTAAATTGATCCTTGATCCGTCCAACAATGGATAAAAACCCATCATGGTCAAATTCCCCAAGATCGCCTGTTTTTAAAAATCCGTCTTCAGTGAACATGGCTGTAGTTTGGTCTGGCGATTTGTAATAACCCACCATAAGGCAATCGCTTTTTATAAGAATTTCTCCTTCAGCAGAAAGTTTTGATATAACGCCGGGAAGTGGTTTGCCTACTGTTCCAAATTTGTTGGTTCGTGGTAGGTTGAAATGGGAAAGTATGCAATCCTCCGTCATCCCATAGCATTGCTTTATTTCAATTCCCAATGTATTGTACCACTCTTGAAGGCTAACCGCTAGCGGCGCTGCTCCCGATGCACAGAAAGAAGCTTCGGTCAAACCCAATTTGCCTACTATCTTCTTTTTGATAATGCCACTGATGATGGGTATCGATAATAATCTATCCAATTTCTTTTGTGGAATTTTATTTAAAACTCCTTCTTGGAATTTCTGCCAAATTCTGGGTACTGCAAAAAAGGTATTGGGCTTAACGGACGCCAGATCTTCTGCAAAGGTTTCCAATGACTCTGGAAAACTGATTGTACTCCCCGTGTAAAAACCAACCATTTCTATTCCTATTCGTTCTGCGATATGTGATAGGGGCAAATAGGAGAACATTTTTGACCCATCTTTAATTTCCAGCACCTCAACCCCTGTATTTATAACCTGATTAAAGGATTTTACTTTGTGCATAACTCCTTTTGGGTTACCCGTAGTACCTGAAGTGTACATTATGGTAATTAGGTCTTCTGGATGCTGTTCAAAAGGTTGAAAGTCAATATTACTCGCAATAATATCTTCCCATGTGTTCTCTTCCTGAATACCGTAAAGGGCCACCCCGATTTTCGGGATAGCCGGGATTCCAGATTTTTGGGAATCATAATCATCCAGTTTGCCAATAATAACCGCCTTACTTTCGCTATGCATCAAAATTTCGTTGATACTTTCCTTGTCCAAGGTAGGGTAGAGTGGTACGGAAATGAATCCTCCCAACATAATTGCCAGATCTGCCATAAACCAATGTGCACAGTTTTTGGAGAGCAGCGCAACATGATCACCTTGTTTTAATCCCATGTTGTGCAAGGCTCCAGCAATGCACAAGGCTTGGTCATAGGCCTGCTGCCGCGAATATTCAATGAACTTGCGCTTAATGGGCTGACGTAAAAAAATGTGGTGTTGATCCTTTTGCAACCAATGCAAAAAAGCCTCTAGCGGGGTTTTAAAAGTATCCATAATGGTCTGGCGGTTGGTTTGTAATTAAAGATACCTTTTTGTATTGACCAAACAAAACGCTAAAGGAAGTTAAGACAACCAATAATGCATTAATTTCTTTACTAGTTTATTCAAAAACAAGAAACTAAGGACAATAATATTTGCTGTTACTCATCAAACTTCACCACAGATTGCCTCTCCCTGTTCACTGACAATTTTGTGATATCTGGTCTGGAATAATGTCCCACAGGGTCAAAGTTTTGTCGTTCTTCCAACACCTTATTAAAATCTATGATGCATGTAATAAGTCCTTCTTTTTCAATGACAGGTTCCATAATCCATTCGCCGGATGGAGCCGCGATACAAGAGCCTCCGTTGCCCAAAACATCAGGGGCATTTTCAAGCATCCTTTCAAAACCTGGTATATCCATAGTTATGTCAGTTTTGCGCATTAAACTTGACACGGAAATAACATACGAGCGGGATTCCCTTGCTATGAACCGGGTAATGTCCCTTGTATTGAAATCAGAACCGGGCCAAACCGCAATGTGCAGGTTTTCTCCCAATCCGTACAGTGCGGTTCTTGAAAGTGGCATCCAATTTTCCCAACAGTTTAAACCACCCACTGTAAATTGTTTTAGGTCATGGGTTTGTAAACCATTTCCGTCACCAGGCGACCAAACCAGTCGTTCCTCATAGGTGGGTTGTAGTTTTCTGTGAACCGATTTTATGGTGCCAGTAGCATCGATATATACCAAAGAACAATATAGACTATGCCCACCACGGTTTTTCGGTCTTTCTATAATTCCCAAATACACAGCTATTTTGTGCTTTTTAGCTAAAGAGCAAAGTTCGTCGAGGTCACCATTATCTATTTGAACTGAATTGTTGGCATAATGCGCAAATAGTTTTTTTTGATACTTTGAATCAAACTCAGAGCCATTCGTAATGGAAACCCAAAAGGGATAACCTGGTAGTAAAGCTTCCCCAAAAACGATAAGTTCACAGCTACTTTCTCGAGCTTCAATTATGCAGGACTTTATTTTTTCAATGGTTTTATCCTTATTGAGCCAAACAGGAGCAATCTGTGCCATCGCTACTTTAAGTTGATTATCTTTTATCATTTATTCATTCATGATTTATTAAAACCCAAGCCAATATAACACCAAGGGTATATCTATTTTACAATTCGTTTGAAATGCTAGGTATTATTAAAGATAACATTTTTGATGTCTTAAAATTTTAAACCAAATTTTCGACAATGGTCATAAACTAGATTTTCCGTTATTTTGTGGTGCAACAAAAAATAGAACTATGGAATCACCCAACTGGCAGACCGCCATGGAATTTGAGGATATCACCTATAAAAAATGTAACGGCGTAGCTCGTATCGCTTTTAACCGTCCCGATATACGCAACGCCTTCAGGCCAAAGACCACTAGCGAACTTTATAAAGCATTTTATGATGCACAGGAAGATACTTCTATTGGTGTGGTGCTGCTTTCCGGTGAAGGACCTTCTTCCAAAGATGGCAAATGGGCCTTCTGCAGTGGTGGCGACCAGAAAGCACGTGGACACAAAGGCTATGTGGGAGACGATGGTTACCATCGTTTAAATATTTTGGAAGTACAACGATTGATTCGTTTTATGCCCAAGGTAGTGATTGCCGTAGTGCCTGGATGGGCCGTTGGGGGAGGGCACAGCCTGCATGTAGTATGTGATATGACCCTTGCCAGTAAGGAACATGCCATTTTTAAACAGACGGATGCTGACGTGACTAGTTTTGACGGTGGTTATGGTTCTGCCTATCTCGCCAAAATGGTAGGACAGAAAAAAGCACGTGAAATTTTCTTTTTGGGAAGGAACTATTCAGCCCAAGAGGCTTATGAAATGGGTATGGTGAACGCGGTAATTCCGCATGATGACCTAGAAGACACCGCATACCAATGGGCCCAAGAGGTTTTGGCCAAATCACCCACATCCATTAAAATGCTCAAATTCGCCATGAACCTTACCGACGACGGCATGGTGGGACAGCAGGTGTTCGCCGGAGAAGCTACGCGTTTGGCTTATATGACCGACGAGGCCAAAGAGGGTAGAAACGCCTTCTTGGAAAAACGTAAACCTGACTTTGGTAAAGACAAGTGGATTCCATAAAATCAATGTTCAATTGACAATTCCTTTTTGTGATTCTGAAGGAGTGTTACGACCAAAGAATTCATAGTAAGGTCAGCTTCGTTATACTCAGAATGACATTAATGCTGATTGTGGTCGCTTCTCGACTCTGCTTGAAGTGACAAGTTTAGGGTAGCCACAAATAGAAAAGAGCCCTGCCACTTGGGTCAAGACTCTTTTACGAGAACACTATATGAAAATGAAAAAATTACTTTCGTTTTTTATTACATGGTAAATGTAGCCTGTAACCCAACTTTAGAGAAATTATTGTTGTGAAGTAAGCGCTACTTGTTGTCAGTCGGGTGTTTCTTGTAATTCTTTGGTTTATTATTGCCAATCTCGGTTCTTGATTCTTAAATCAAAAATGAGGTTATTCGCTATAGACAGAAAAATCTATAATTTAATTTGAGAAGTTCATCAAATTAGTTTCGGCTAGAAAATCGAGATAAGACATTTAGGATAGTCCCAAATAGAAAAGAGCCCTGCCACTTGGGTCAAGACTCTTTTACGAGAACACTATATGAAAATGAAAAAATTACTTTCGTTAATTATTACATGGTAAAAGTACCATCAGTGTTCCCATAATCGAAATTATTGTTGTGAAGTGCACCATTATTGTGGTTTTTCAATCGTTTTAGTATATCTCGTCGGTTTATGGTACTGCTTTTACGATGTTTGACAACACTGCATTGATATCAAAAAACGGTTCCTCTGCCAAACCGGTCCGTACAACGACCAAGTCTTTCGAAGGAATCACAAATACATGTTGACCCTCAAAACCATTACAGGAAAATAAGTCTTTGGGTACATCGGGATATTTTCCTTCAGCATTTAACCAAAAGTGAGCCCCATACGTGCCATCAGAATGAATTGTGGGCGTAGTAATATAATCTACCCAAGTAGAATCGAAGAGCTGCTCACCGTTCCAGTTTCCTTTATCCAAATACAGTTGACCAAAGCGAGCCCAATCCCTTGTACTGGCCCAGGAATAGGAAGACCCCACATAATTTCCAGCAATATCAGCTTCCATGATCATGGAATACATTCCAATTTTATCAATTAATGCGGAGTAGGGGAAATCTAAATATTCCTGATGACTACGAAATTGTTGTCTGAGGATTCCCGACAATAGATTGGTGGTTCCAGAAGAGTAATTCCAAATCTCAGTCGGTTCGGCAATTGCTTTTTTATTGCGCTGTGCCTGGGTCATATCGCTGTCCAAAAACAACATTCGGGTAACGTCGGATATACCCGTATAATCCTCATCCCAAGCCAATCCACTTTGCATACGAAGCAGATGGTTCAATGTAATGTTCTTTCGTTCATCATCTTTCCATTCAAGAATGGGTGCTGGCCAATCCATTTCCAATTTCCCCTGATGGTCCAAAATTCCAAAATACGTAGCCAAAACACTCTTCGTCATGGACCAGCCCAAAATAGGGGTATCCTTATCAAACCCATCAATGTATCTTTCGGCAATTAAATGGCCTTTGTATAAAATAAGTAAGGTTCGTGTTTTTTGAGTTTCAGGATTGGCAAAGGCCATAGCAATGGCCTTATTGATTTGATCCATATCCACTTCTGGCAGCAAAGTATCAATCGGAGCTGCTTGCCCGAAGGGATAAGGAATTGTATCGGGAATTTGGTTTCTTTGTGGTCTAATGGTGAGTTTTTCCGGGTCATAATCATCATTGATCAAAACCGCGCCCAATCCATCGCGATACACTGCGGTACGCTCCATCAAACCATATACAGTGGAAGAAGCTGATTCTTCCTGCTCATTTACTTCTGTAGAAGCAATTTCAATTAAAGGAGCACTATTGTCGTATTGGTTAATGCTAGCCGGCGAACGGTGGGCAACATAAACCCCAGAAGCCATGTTTTTGGCGGCATATCCGGAAATAATGTTCAATTTGGGATAATTAAAATAGATGGCCACTCCGATTGCAACAAGTAGGAGCAGCAAAACACGCTTAAGTAGTTTCATGGTTATAGGATGTATTTGTAACTTTCTGCAGCTAAATATAAACATTTATACATGTCCAACATTGGATTGATCATTGAAGAACGAAGTAGAGATATTGGCGACTTTTTAGTGGGAAGACTTATTCCTTTCCGTAAGAAACGTATGATCGGCCCGTTCATTTTTATAGACCATATGGGGCCCACACCATTGGGACCCGAAAAATATATGGACGTGAACCAACATCCACACATGGGTTTATCAACCTTAACTTTTATGCTCGAGGGCGAAATAATCCACGAAGATAGCCTGGGCACACACCAACGCATACGGCCAGGCTCCGTAAACTGGATGACCGCTGGGAAAGGGGTGACCCATACCGAACGGACTCCCCCAGATATGAGAAAAGGAAACACATTTACGGCCCATGGCTATCAAATTTGGGTGGCTTTGCCCAAAGAACTGGAAGATATGGAACCCGAATTCCATCATATTGATGGGGAAGACATTCCCAAATGGACCGATGGCAGCAATACCGAATTTAAATTGGTGGCAGGAGAAGGCTATGGTAAAAAATCGCCCGTACCTGTTCATTCCAATCTTTTTATGGTAGAAGTCAAAACTGAAGATGCTTATACGCTCAATGTAAATGGGGATCTAAAAGGAGAAATTGGTATTTGCATTGTAGAAGGTGGTATAGAAGCTTGTGGTGAATCGGTAGAAGAAGGAAATATTTTAGTTTCCAAAGTAGAAGATACATGTAACATAAAACTACAACCCAACACTCATTTATTGTTGTTTGGGGGCGAACCTTTTCCTGAGGAACGTTATATTTATTGGAATTTTGTCTCTTCCAGCAAAGAAAAGTTGGCACAGGCCAAAAAAGCATGGGCCGATAAAACTTTTCCAATGATGGAGAATGACAACACCTATATTCCTTTACCGAACTAAAGTGACTTACTAAACCTTAACACCATAACCAGCCAATGCCAGATAGACTGAAAATCTCCCCTCAAATAGTTTTCCTTATGCTCATTTTTATAATGGGTTCCTGCCAAAAAGAAAAAACAAAACAGCAAGAGGAAGCACAACTTTACAATAAATACTGTGCCAGCTGCCACCTAGCGCCAGAAATTGAGGAATTAACCAAGGAGGTTTGGAAAAAATCGGTGCTGCCAGCAATGTTGGAGCGTATGGATGTTGAAGGCCTCTACCAAGAACCCAGTGCAGGGCAAACTGGATTTCGACCAAAAATCACCATAAAAGAATGGGCTCAGCTGGAGAATTATATCGTAAGTAATGCACCCGAAAACTTAAGACCCATACAAGCGCCCAAAGCAGATACCCTAAAGCTTTTTACACCCAAACCCTTTGCTGTGGATACTCAAAATGGGGCTATGATCACCTATTTACAATTTGCAGATAGCCTTAACCAAGTATATTTTGGTGACCTTACCGGAAATTTGGGTTTCTTCAATTTTGATAAAGAGAAGTCCGAACAACTTTATCAAGGAAAAACACCTGTTACCTGGTATAGCAAAAAAGATTCGGTAGAGATTATCAGTGAAGTTGGAATCATCCGACCTTCAGAATTGGAAAAGGGAAAAATAATTCGAAAAATAGGACAGGATACTCTCTCCGTTGACCAAAATTTTCATAGACCTGTACACACCCTATTGGAAGATCTTAACGGTGATGGCAAAAATGAAATTGTTGTTAGTGAATTCGGAAACGAATCCGGTCGCTTATCCCTTTTGATAGAGAACGACTCAGGACAGTATGACAAAAAAGTATTATTGAATCTTCCCGGGGCCATCCGAACCGTGGCGAAGGACATGAACAATGATGGAAAAAAGGATATTGTAGCTCTAATGACGCAAAGTAATGAGAGTATCACTGTTTTTTATCAAACAGATAATTTGGTCTTCGAAGCAATAAAAGTATTGGAGTTCAGTCCTGTTTTTGGTACCAGTTGGTTTGAATTGGCGGATTACAATGGGGATGGTCTAGAGGATATTATTACCGTTCAAGGCGACAATGCGGATATCTCCTATGTCCACAAGCCTTATCATGGCATGCGAATATATCTGAACAATGGTAATAATACCTATTCAGAATCTTTCTTTTACCCCATGTACGGCGCAACAAGGGTAGTGTCGCGCGATTTTGATCAAGATGGAGATCTTGATTTTGCCTTGATCAGTACTTTTCCAAATTACTTGGAATTTCCAGAATTAACTTTTGTATATCTTGAAAATAAGAATTCAGAAGATTATGTTTTCGCCACTAATATTTTGGAAGACCCATCCATGGCGCGTTGGTTCTTAATGGATGCGGCGGATATTGATGATGATGGTGACGAAGATTTAGTTTTGAGTTCCTTAACCCTTGGTTTCACACCTGTTCCTGAAGTCTTGTCCAACCGTTGGAAAAACAGTAATGTGGATATTCTGGTCCTAGAAAATACATTGTATTGAAAAAAGGTTTTTCCATAGTAATCTTAATCCTTATCGGTTGCTCACCAAAAGAGAATCCCCTAACAGAACCTGCCCCAAAATACGAATGGTACGGACATGAAGTGGTAGCTTCTGCATATAATTCGGTTTTTTGGCAAACGGATAGTATCAGTCCTGCTGTTGCAGCATGGGGAGATACCCTAAAACCAGGTATGAAGAGTATCGCTGTTTCACGAGACCTCATTAAAATGGGACTTACTCATAATACCATGGTCAAAATCGATACATTTCCAGACACTTTTTATGTGAAGGACAAAATGCATTTTAGATGGCGAAATCGTATTGATATTTACATGGGAGAAAATGTAAAAAAAGCTCGGGAATGGGGTAGAAAAAAAATGATTATCTGCTATGCAGTTCCCATCGACTCTATTTTAAATACTACTAATGAAAAAAACTAGCTTAATTGTATTGGCAATTGCCTTAGGAGCATGTTCCAGCCAAAAAGAAATTGTGGACATTCCCATTATTTTTGACGAACAACGCATTGAATTGACCAAGGAATACCTACTGAAACGATATGAGTTGGATCAAGACACACCAGAAATTACTCCAAAAATGGTGGTATTGCATTGGACAGCCATTCCGTCCCTTAAAAAATCCTTCGAGGCCTTCAACCGTTCTACGCTGCCCAATTGGCGACCCGATTTAGTGAATGTAAGTGGTCTAAACGTATCCTCCCATTTTTTGGTAGATCAAGATGGAACCATTTATCGGTTAATGCCCGAAACCACAATGGCACGACACACTATTGGCTTGAACCATTGTGCCATAGGAATTGAAAATGTTGGCGGCACCGAAGGACTTCCACTCACCAAACAACAATTAAAGTCGAATATTTATTTGGTTAACTATTTGGCTTCAAAATATGATATCGATTATGTAATCGGCCACCAAGAATATACTTTATTTGAAGGGCATCCACTTTGGCTTGAGGTAGATGATGGGTATAGGACCAAAAAAACAGATCCAGGAATGGATTTTGTTGACAAGGTTCGAAAAGCCACTAAAAAATTTAACTTTAAACCTGTTCCAACAAAACAATAATCATTATGAAGAAACTAATGTTCTTGGCAATTCTCCTGCTTGCATTCACTGTGCAGGCGCAAGATGAGCTTACTTCCCAATTATACGGGACCTATGAGGATTATAAAGAATCGAGTATAGGCGAGCGAAGAATCAAACACGCCGATATTCAGCCTTTGATTCAAAAATTTAAGACCAACCCAAAGTTTGAAGTTCAGAAGGTAGGACAGTCCATTCAAGGTCGGGATTTACATTTGATCAGTATTGGATCGGGCGACAGTAATATTTTTCTTTGGTCACAAATGCATGGCAATGAGCCAACCGCCACACAAGCTATTTTCGATATCCTCAATTTTTTGGATGCACCAGCGTTTAAAGCGGAAAAACAAGAAATCCTATCTAATTTGAAGCTTCACTTTTTGCCGATGCTCAATCCAGATGGGGCGGAGGTATTTACAAGAAGAAATGCATTAGGTATTGATATTAATCGCGATGCTTTACGATTGCAATCACCAGAGGGGCAGACATTAAAACGGCTACGAGATAGTTTGGATGCGGATTTTGGTTTTAATCTTCATGACCAAAGTACATACTACAATGCCGAACGTACGGAAAAGCCCGCTACGATTTCCTATCTGGCTACGGCCTATAATTATGAGAAAGACATCAATGAGGTACGTGCCAATGCCATGAAAGTGATCGTATACATGAACAAAATCATCCAAAACTATGCTCCAGGGCAAGTTGGGCGATATAGTGACGATTTTGAACCTCGTGCCTTTGGAGACAATATTGCGAAATGGGGAACAAGTTTAATATTGATTGAATCTGGAGGCTATCCTGGCGACCCAGAAAAGCAAGAAATCAGAAAACTGAACTATGTGTCCATTCTTTCTGCCTTGTACACGATTGCCAATGAGTCTTTTAAAAGTATTTCAACCGAGGACTATGAAAAGATTCCACGTAACGACCGAAAACTTTTTGATCTGAAAATTGAAAACGTCACTTACGAACTTTTAGGAGATGATTATATCCTAGACCTGGGAATTTTTAACAACGAGGTGGATTTAGAGGGGCATAACCAGTTTTATTACCAAAGCTCCGTAGCTGACCAAGGTGATTTATCGACCTATTATGCCTACAAAACATTTGACGCACATGGGTATAAAATTGTGCCACCAAAGATGGCCAAGGTAGAGCAGATTGGAGATGTCATGGATTTATTAAAAGATGGAATAGCCTTTGTTAAAACAGAAAAACCAGAAAAAAGTGAATTTATTCACCTGCCTTTGATTATGGTAAATAAAGACTTTGAGTTAAAAAGTTTTAGAATGCAGCCCGGTATCAATCCCATCTTTTTTTTAGAGAAGGATGAAAAGTTGACCCATGCCATAATCAATGGTTTTTTGATTGATTTGTCCAAACCTTTAAATCAACAGGATATAGGAAATGGATTGATTACTGGCCAGTAAATTTCAGAAAACATTCAATAACCCTTTAGTACATAAAAATGAAGAAACAAATTTTAATGGGACTATGCCTATTGGCTGCACAATTGACTTTCGCACAAGAATCCATCAGTCTTTTCAATGGTAAAAACCTTGATGGTTGGGTCAATCATGGTGAAGAAAAATGGTTTGTGGAGGATGGAGAGTTAATTTGCGAAAGCGGTCCAAAGGCAGAGTATGGGTATTTGTCCACCGAAAAATTCTATAAAGATTTTGAGTTGACCTTGGAGTTTAAACAGGAAGCTGACGGCAACAGCGGGGTGTTTATTAGGTCTACTTTTGACGGAACCAAAGTAAGCGGATGGCAGGTTGAAGTAGCCCCTCCCGGAAAAAATACAGGGGGAATCTATGAATCCTACGGTCGTGGTTGGTTGATAAAACCAGATCCAGAAAAAGACAAGGCCTTAAAAATGGGGGAGTGGAATACGATGAAAATTAGAGTAGAGGGCCCGGAAGTTACATCATGGCTAAATGGTGTTGAAATGGTTCATCTAGAAGATGAAATAGTAGGAGAAGGAGAAGGTGCCATTGCACTTCAAATACACGACGGAGGGGGTATTAGAGTAAAATGGAGAAACATTGAATTGGTTCCCTTGGATTAATAATAAAATAAAAGCCCGATTTCTATAATCGGGCTTTTTTATAGATAAAATCTTGAGTTCTTACTTTTTTAAAGGAGTTACTTCAAAACTTCTATATTCAATTGGGCCATGGTCTCCCTGAATCATAAATGGTCCCGGTTCACCCTCTTTACTATCCAATGCGCCTCCTGTAATTCCAGGAATCGTAGCATCAGAAATAACAGTTTTACCATTTAGCGTTACGGTTACTCTTCGTCCAATCAAAGTAATATCATAAGTCTGCCATTCACCTGCGGGTTTGGACGCGTTCTCGTTGGGTTCCAAAAAGCCATACACCCCACCCAAATAAATATCTGAAGGTTCGTATCCTTCGCTATCCACAATCTGCACTTCATACCGTCCACGTAAGTAGATACCACTATTGCTGCCTTCCGGGTAACGGAATTCTACGTGCAATTTAAAATCTTGGAATTTTTCATCGGTAATCAGGTTAGAACCAGACTCAGGGCTGGTCAACACACCATCTTTTACCACCCATTGGTTTTTTTCACCATCCACGTGCCAACCAGAAAGGTCCTTGCCATTGAATACGTCAATGGTTTTTCCCCATTTTGGGTTTTCGGTATATTCCAATTCTGGAGCTTTTACTCCTGTCCAATTGATGATGGAACCATCAGTAAAGATTAGGGTACCTTTTAATTCCTCTCCTTCCAGTTCACCATGAAAAATCATATCACTGCCCTTGGGTTCCCAT
This sequence comes from Allomuricauda sp., assembly GCA_040285615.1. Classification (GTDB taxonomy): domain Bacteria; phylum Bacteroidota; class Bacteroidia; order Flavobacteriales; family Flavobacteriaceae; genus Flagellimonas. The sequence goes on along the minus strand of JAVJRL010000007.1, from coordinate 14,501 downwards.
TGGTTGGGGATACTAAAAGTAAATTTGTTCTCTCCGTAAGTTTCCACTTCGGCAATGGGTCTTGCGCTACCAAAAGCGAAAACAAAACGGCCCAAAAGCGTAGCGGTTCCCGAATGTCTAATTTCCAACCAAGAAGGGGAGGTCTTCCCCATAAAATCCATTTCCAAGTCCCATCTGCCTTCTAATGGGCTGATGTGCTGGGCGTAAAGACTGCTTGTAAAACCTAAAAGTAAGGTGCAGATAAAAGTGTAAATCGTTTTTCTTTGGGATATCATACGTATGTTTAGTTTTATTGCTGAACAAGATACGTATAATCCAAAAATTATTTAGGCTAGCATATGACCCGATTTACTCACATCCACCTGTGAATCCGTTGGCACTAAACTTGGTCTGTACAGCACCTTGAAGTCCATTGTGCGTCAATTGGATTACCAAATTGCTTTCACCGCTACCATCACGTTTTGGGGTGCAATATTCAAAAAGATAGTAACTACCTGCTTGCTCCTCCACACGTTCGGAGATATCGTTAAACGTGTTTTCCAATTCTTCCGAATTGCTAGCAAAAACACTGGCCGTTTTACCGATTTTCTCTAAAACTTCCGTGTCTATTTCTGCCCCAAGTCCAATTGTGAAGAAAGATATATTTCTATCCGCTTGGTCAACAGCTTGCAAGGCATCGGATTCCCTGTAGCGAGAAGCCTGGTCAGTACCATCGGTGAACAGTACAACCGATGCCGCGTTAATTACTTCAGAATTTTCGTTGAGCAAACTCTCTGCAATATCTGTTGATTTTATTACAGCACCATACAAATCGGTAGATGGGTCGTTGCTGATATCTGTTGTGATGCCATCCACCGAAGCCGTCAATTCCGAAGCTGAGGATGTTAACGGGTTCAACAAATGAAGTTCGTCCTCACCATCAAACCAATAAATAGCCATTTTGAAAGATTCTGAAGCTGGCGTTGGCATTACATTACTGATAAAACTAGTAGTAGCGGCTTTTAATTCGTCCAAACTACCTTCCAATACACTATTACTCAAATCCAACACTAACAGCGTGTTATTATTGAACACTTGTGAGTTTGGGGAAATCCGAGCAAAGGATTCCGAAGAGGAAATAGAATTGAAACAATCATCGTTTCGTCCTTGCTCATAAATGGAGAACTGTTCCGCAGATAATCCTGAAATCGGATTGCCCATCAGGTCAGAAACCCTAAAAAGCACGGAAACTTTTCCTGGTAAGGTGGTAAACTCATCTTGAATGGACAATAACAATTCATTTTCACCAAAACCTAAACAATCATCAGGCTCTTCACCAAGGCCAAGTTCCCTGTCATTTATGTCAAAACTGACATCATCATCTGCATTTCCACAGGAAAATAAAATAAGGCTAAAGGATAATAGGAATGTAAATTGAAGTACATTTTTCATTTTCAAATGAGTTAAGGTTCTGCAAGCAGAACGCTTAATTTGATTGAAAAGTATTTGCGGAGCCCAGAATTAAATTAAAGAAAAGTTAAAAGAATTTTAGGGTTGTTAAAATGATAGTGGTCCAAGCAATTTTTAATATTTTCACTCCAACAAAACCTACCAACCTATCTAACCAGAATCAAAACAAACAATAAAACTAATAGGTTGATATTATGACTATACTTTTGTTCGGAGCTACCAAAGATATTATTGGAACGCCCACCTTATCTGTTCCAACAGCAAGCCTAACCGGAAGAAAAATTCCAAATACTGTAGGGGAGCTCAAAAAGTTTCTTGAAAATACATACCCAGAACTCAAATCCATATCCAAAGTGAGTGTTGCGGTCAATCAGAATTATGCTTTGGATCATGAAAAAATTAATTCTTATGACGAAATTGCATTGATTCCACCACCGAATGTGTAATGCATTTTCTGAATAACATAACATTGTGAAGCCAAAGCCCAATACACCAGTTGCAAATCAATCCAAACTATTTGGACTGATTTTGTCTGGCGGAGCAAGTTCCAGAATGAGAGAGGATAAAGGAATTATCGATTATCATGGTGTTCCGCAGCGGGAATATCTGTACCAACTTTTAAAAGAGGTATGCGACGACGTATTCTTAAGTGCTCGGAAATCACAACTGCCAACAATTCCCCATGGATTCAACACCATTGTTGACCAAAACAAGTTTAAAGGTCCATTCAACGGTATTTTAAGTGCACACGCAGTGCATAAGAATATGGCTTGGCTGGTATTGGCCTGTGATTTACCTTTTGTGGATTCAGACGCTTTACTGCAATTAATTGAGCAGAGAAATTCTAAAAAATGTGCAACTGGCTTTGCAAACCCCAAAACAGGTGACCCAGAGCCATTGGCCTGTATATATGAACCTAACGGGTTGGAAAAAGCCTTGGAATTTTTAAAAGATTCCGATTACCCAAGCCCAAAAAAGTTTCTGATGAATATTGACATTAGTTTAATCCATCCAAAGGATGAACTGGTACTTTTTAATGCGAATTCACCATCGGATTACGACTTTGTAAAAAAGAGGCTGGCAGAGCAGGAGAGCGGTTAGTTTCTTGGTATTGCTCTTTTATGATTGTCCAAATCCAAAGTTTCGATATCTTGGAAGGTACCGCAGGAAATCTGTCTTTTAACAAGTGATTTTGACTTTTTTCGCTTGGTACGTGATTCTATTTCCTTATTTAAGAAATTCATTGTGAATTATTTTACCTAAAAACGAAATTAGGGTTATTTTATTTTGACAATCAGAAGATTAACCTTTTTTAACGTTGATTTGTCCTTCGATATGCTCTAGAATGGACATCCAATGCATACGAAGGATCAATGCAGCCGTGGGCACATTGTCTTCTTGGATGGCATCCACCACGGAACGGGTTTGAACACTCAGTTTTTTAAAGAATTCAAAATCTTGGATAAAATCATATTCGTAAAAATGTAGTCTCAATTTGAGGTCCTTTAAGATTTGCAGCAATACCTTGTTGGTAGCGTGCTGCACCAAATGGTTATGGAATTTGAATCGTGCCGTAAGTCCTTCAGCAAGGCCCTCCGAAGCCTCCATTTGTGATTGAAGTTCCTTCAGAATCTTCATTTCATCCGGGTTGAACTCGGAATGCTCCAAAGCCATCACCTCTAATTGGGCAACGATTTCAATAAGGTTCTTGACCTCGGATTTTGAAAGCTTTGCCACCACAAAACCCCGGTTAGGTATGGCTTGCAATACCTGGGCATGCTCCAACTGACTCAATGCTTCACGAATAGGGGTCACGCTAATGCCCGTATCTCTCGAAAGTGCCGCTAGATTTATAGTTTTTCCCACTTTCAAATCCCCATTTTGAATCTTCAGTAATAAGTTTTCCTTGATTTTGTCACGTAGTACAACTCTGTCTCCCATAGCACTAAAATATGAATCGTATACGATTTAACGGAATCCTATTGCTCTTATTATTATATATTTAGGCCAACAAAACACAGAAAGTCATGAAAAAACTGTTATTGGGTCTATGGATAGCTTTGTTTATCATCGGATGTAAGCAATCCGAAACAACTACTAAAGAACCTATCAGTCTTTATGAAACAGAGTTATTTAAAGATGTTCAAATGTCCGGGGTTTTCGAGGATTCCAAAACCTTTGTTGACCTCGTTCCAAAAAAGGATATAGTAAAACTTGAAGAGGAATACCTTAAACTTAAAGATAATCAGGGTTTTAGACTGGATAGTTTTGTTCTTGAAAATTTTGAAAACAAGTCCTTGAAGGGACTTCAATTTGAATTGGACACCACAAAAAACATGTATGGACACATATCGCATATGTGGGATATTTTAAAACGTGACCCGGATAGTATCATTGCCAATTCATCCCGAATAGCACTTCCTTATAAATACGTTGTTCCCGGTGGCAGGTTTCAGGAAATCTATTATTGGGACAGTTATTTTACCCTTGAGGGCCTGTTAGTGGATAACGAGGAAGAGGTGGCCCAAGGTATGGTACAAAACTTTGCTTTTTTAATTGATTCCATTGGGTTTATACCAAATGGTACAAGAGACTACTACAAAACACGGTCACAACCACCTTACTTTTCGTTAATGGTAGATGCTATTGCGAGAGAGGATAGGAACTTGCTTATTCAATACCTTCCACAATTGACCAAAGAATACAACTATTGGATGGATGGCGCACAAAAAGGGGACAGTCTTAAACCTATAAAGCGTGTCGCAAACCTAAAGAACGGGGAAACACTGAACAGGTACTGGGATTCTGGCAATACCCCTCGACCAGAATCGTATAGGGAAGATTTTTTGCTTGCCAAGGATTTACCATCCGATTCTTTAAAACAAAATCTTTATAAAAATCTTCGGTCTGCAGCAGCATCCGGTTGGGACTTTAGTAGCAGATGGTTTGGGGAAGAAGGTGGATTGGCATCAACCGAAACCATTTCTATTTTACCTGTGGATCTTAATTGTTTACTGTATTTTATGGAGAAAATAATTGCCAAAGCAAATGGCTTAAAAGGGGATGAAACGACTCAACGGCGATATTTAGATTTAGCTGAAGCTCGAAAAGCAATAATTCAAGATTATTTCTGGAACGAAACCACTGGGTTTTATCACGATTACAATTTTGAGGATAAACACATGACCCCAAAACTTACCTTGGCCGGCGTCACACCCTTGTTTTTTGAAATAGCCACTTCTGATCAAGCGGAAAAAGTAAAAGATATAGTCATGAACACCTTTTTAAAAGAAGGTGGATTGGTGACCACTCTGGAGCACAGCGGACAACAATGGGATGCCCCGAATGGTTGGGCTCCGTTACAGTGGTTGGCGGTTAATGGGTTATTGAATTACGGTTACGTGGATGAAGCCAAAGAAATAATGACCCGTTGGCTTACGCTCAACGAAAAAGTGTATGCCAATACGGGTAAAATGATGGAAAAATATAATGTGGAAGATCTATCCTTACTTTCAGGAGGAGGGGAGTACCCTACACAAGATGGTTTTGGATGGACCAACGGAGTAGCCTTGGGATTTAAAAAAATATTGGAGGATTTGGAACGCCCCAATTAATACAAAGTACTACCTGCGTTCATAGACATAAGAGACTACTCCTGGCAAATCATCACCTTCTTGCTTTATAATGGTATTATTGCTCAACTGCAAGGTGCCCAAAATACTACTTCCCTGAAAAGCCACCTCCATACTGTTACTGGCCCAGGCCCCTGTAGCAACGATAGCTCCGTAACAACTTATATAATACTGACCGCTGGTAATCGAAGTCAAGGTAAAATTGGATTGTTCGTATTGATAAGTGGTATCTTCTTTTAGAACAATAGTTCCCGTGATACAGTCCTCTTCATCCATTAAATTGGAAGAAGATGTTCCATCCCCATCAATATCCACGGCAGCGCTAACATTAACAGCCACTAAATCCCATGTGCCTACAAGCTCTGCGCTGGAAAAACCTCCACCGTCGCCTTCATCATCGCTACATGAAATCATAACCAGTAACATTGAAAAACATATAGAAAGTAATTTGATATTTTTCATAGCATCCATTTTTATGGTTTGAATGAAAATAATACAATTCCAAGAATAATATTTGAATCGGCCTAGCATTTCATCGATCGGTAGGATTTGAATACACTAAAGCTGATGGTCAATCGTTAGTCTATACATAAATACATAACCGAATAAAATGAAGAAACTTACCCAAAGAATCTTATCCATCGCTTTTGTTGCAACCGCCCTCATTGGTTTTCAGTCCTGTAGCGAAGACGCCATGCCAGGAGATGGTGAAACCATTACCTCCACAGAGTTACAGACCATTTTAACTACCGACGAAATTACAGGCGCAGCAGATTTTGCCATAGCAGAACTCTATAATGGAAATACCGCCGCCAAAAATGCATCAACGGCAAAGGATGATTGCTACATTGCAACTTATACCGATTCTGGGTTTGATGCAACTTTTAACAATTGTGTACTCAACGGAACGGACAATGTAAATGGAACGGTAAGCGTAACCTACGAAGCAGGAGAGGGGAACGCTTCCTTTACGGCAACGTTTACGGACTTTTATGTGGGAACCATCAAACTAAATGGCACCAGAACCTACCAAATAACCGCCAATAGCACCGAGACTACGGGTTCTTTTACAGTAACCAGCAATATGTCCATCGAACTTGAAGATGGCTATACAATTACCGAAATGGGCACCAAAACATTAAGCATTTCCTTTGATGAAAATGCCCAAAGCGTTCTATTTTCGCTTTCCGGTGCGTGGACTGTGGAAATGGATGAAAATACATATACTGTGGAAATCTTAGATGAACTTCAAGGAAATTCTACTTGCCAAAACCTAACCACTGGAGCTATGACGGTTTCCAAAAATGGATTGGCAGTTACAGTAGATTTCGGAAATGGTGAATGCGATAATGTGGCGACCCTAATTTATCCAAATGGAGCTACCGAAGAGATTACATTATAATCATTTTGATATATATATGGAAAGCACCGGTACATGCCGGTGCTTTTTTGTTTTAATAGGATGCTGTTTTCAGTTTGGTTATATTTAAGGAAACAATCAGTTTATGGTAAAACAATTGGTGGCGGCCCAAAATGATTTTTTTGCTACGCAGAAAACAAAGGAAGTCGCATACAGAAAACAGTATCTTAAAAAGCTTCAACAGGAGGTATTAGATCAAGAAGATGCCGTTTGTGATGCCTTATATGCCGATTTTAAAAAACCGAAATTTGAAAGTCTGGCCACAGAGACCCAATTGGTTTTGGCCGAGCTCAAACACGCTGTCAAAAACGTAAAAAATTGGAGCGAACCGAATTGGGTAGGGGCTTCACTTCTAAATTTCCCATCAAAGGAATGGATTCAACCCGAACCTTATGGCAAGGTGCTCGTTATTTCACCGTGGAACTATCCTTTTATGCTTACCATGTCACCTTTGATAGGCGCTTTGGCCGCAGGTAATACGGCAATCCTTAAACCTTCGGAATATAGTCCAAATACCTCAAAAATTATAGCTCAAATTATTAGAAAAGTATTCCCGCCAGAGTATGTTACGGTAGTTGAGGGTGGAGTAGAAGTCTCCACCGAATTACTGGCGGAAAAATGGGAATATATATTTTTTACGGGCAGCACCCGCGTAGGAAAGATTGTCTACAAACAAGCTGCAGAAAACTTAACGCCGGTTACCTTGGAACTAAGTGGCAAGAATCCCTGCATCGTAGATGCAACCGCATCCATATCACTGGCGGCCAAACGTATTGCCTGGGGCAAATTGATCAATGCTGGTCAGACGTGTATTGCCCCGGACTATATTCTGGTGCATAAAAGCGTTAAAAATGCATTAGTGGATGGAATAAAAGAGTGTATTTCCCAATTTTATGGTGAAAACATCGAAGCATCCAATGATTTTGCACGTATTACCACAAGTAAGCATTATGAAGAACTTAAAGCGATGCTTAAAGGGCAAAACCTTCTGTTTGGTGGTAATTATAATGATGAAGACCAATATATGGAGCCCACCTTGGTGGATGAACCCCGCGAGGATAGTACCATAATGGAAGGAGAGGTGTTTGGCCCCATTCTTCCCATAATTTCTTATGAGGATGAAAGTGAGTTGGACGAGTACATCTCACGTTATCCAAATTCATTGGCATTTTATGTGTTTTCCAACAATAAAAAATTTCAAAAATGTATGATGCGTCAATATTCCTTTGGCGGGGGTACCATTAATGATGTTGTTGTACATATCAGTAATAAAGATTTGCCCTTTGGCGGTGTGGGACAATCCGGGATAGGGGGATACCATGGAAAATATTCTTTTGACCTGTTCTCACACCATAAATCCATAGTAAAAAGAGGTACTTGGATGGATGCGCCTATACGATATGCACCCTACAATATTTCTTTGAAATGGATAAAAAAAATCAAATATTTGTTTTAATTGAGTGCTATATCATCAAACTTAGATGGTGAATATTATAAATATGACAATAATACTCTTAATCAATAGTTAAACATTTGAAAGCTAAGGGTTTTGATGTTATTTTTAAAAGAAAGCATAATAATCTGGGTGTAATATATGAACGAGGGACAAAAAAAATATAGAATCTCTGTTTTGTTGGACATGTCAAAGAGTTCAACATTTGTGTTGGGCAGTGCTGTGCAACTGGCCAAGAGAATAGGTGGGTCCATTGAAGTGTTCCATGTAAAGCCCACCATGAATATTATAAAAGGGGATAGCCAACTATCCGCAGTACGTACCCTTAATAAAGATGCTCGTTCTACACGGGCGGAGTTGAAAGAATTGATTTCTGCCATTGAGGAAAAGGAAAGCCTTTCGATAAGCTATAAACTCGAGTACGGGAATGTAAAAAACAGGGTAAGGGACTATTTGGCGCTCCTAAAACCAGATATATTGGTTTTGGGCAAACCTAGACCGACCATTGGTGTTTTGTTTGAAAGTATCACTGATTTTGTAATCGATAACATTAACGACACCAATGTTCTAATTCTGGGCGAGGATGATAAATTCCATTCGTTTGAGGATATCAACTTGGGTATTTTCGGTTCTGGACTCGAAGACAATGATTTAGAGATAATACAGGATTTAAAGCGTGATAGTGAAAAACCGGTGCGCCATTTTGGTATTTCTGATGAAGAAGAAAATAAAAACCGTACATATCCCTGGCAAAAAACGGTTTCTTACAAATTTAGCAAAGGTGGCAATGCATTGGATGGTCTTGTAGCTTATGTTACCCGAACCAATACGCAACTATTGTGCGTTCCTAAAAAGAGTGGTAAAAATTTTCTATTTAGACCAAGCCCCATAAAGGAGGTAATCCGTAAGGCAAATGTACCTTTAATGATTTTGGGCAAGTAAGCAAACTAGGGGAAGGTTTGTCGTATCCCCAAATTATTCTATTTTACATAATGTAAATTATAGTACAAATGTCGTCATGTTGTATTTTAAGCGTTTCGCCATTGGTAAGCTATAATTTTCCATTATGTAAAATATCCCTCATGTGAGCGTTATTTATTGAAATTTTCAACGGGGTCATGTATAATTCCAATTCGGTGTGCTGCGCACCGTTAGTTTCCATTTGTACCTATAATTTGTCGCTATGTAAAATAGCCGCTCGGCCAACAGCACATTGCTTTCATAAAAAGTAAATGCCCTTGCATTTATTTTTATACGCAATTCTCAGCCACTTGGCCAGCGCCATGAAAAGCTCAGCTTTTCGTATTTGTTGCAACCTTTGGTTTAATTGAAAATCTGGAAAAGAAAAATTTCAGGAAAATCTCGTCAGCTTGTCGCAAAAGCTTAAAATTTAGCTGAAGCATAAATTTCCAAGCACTTGCTCACATCCACACTTGTTTATTTGTAAATAAATTTGTTTCTTAAAGTAAGAATTCCTTTATTTAATTATTCCTCATATTTAATCTGAAAAACCACTTTAATAAAGCTTATAGATGAGAGTTAGCTCTTTTTTATTAATAATCTTCTTCTTTGTCTCTTCAAAAGGAATAGCTCAAATCCGAACTGTAAAAAAGACAAAAACACCCTTGTCTGAATTGAAATGCTCGCAGAAAGTTATTGATTATTCTTCCAATTTTAAAGAATTTAAAGATGATTTAAAGTATTTTAAATGGAATGAGTTCACCGGAGATAAATACCAAAACCAGTTAAACTATGGCATAATTGATTTATATGTTTTTCCAGATGGTAATTTTAGTGCAACAATACCTTATACAGCTACAGCATATTCATTTGGTGCTAGGCATAACAAGCCTTATTTCATAATTGGTCTTGTATTTTTTAATAGTAAAGGAAGAAAAATAACAGAGAGTGATGCAAATGCCTATATCGTTAACTGTGGTTCAGGTGAAATCAAATTAACTGGCAATATTGACCCCAATTTTTACGATTTGATAGATGATGTAAATCTTTCTACAAAAGGTTGTTTTTTTGTCTGTCGTTGAGATTTGTCAGCAGAGTTTCTCCAAAATATATTATCATATACACATATTTTTCTTTCATTTTTGTAGTAATTATCCTTATATTTAAACCAAAGTTTAATTCCTCCCCCAATAATAAATTTATAAATATGAAAGTTTACGATTTCCCTAGTATGGAGGGTTATGAGGATGATAATGCTGATTATTTAAGTGAAGAAAAAGGTGAAGACATTACCTCGAATAGCATAAACACTTTTACATATTCCGTAGACAAATCCAATTCAATATGGATTGTAACATTTAATAACGCCGCCAAAATCAGACATCACACTTCAAAGCTTTTTGTGCCATTTTCAATTTATAATGTAAGACCAAATGATAAAGCTAATGTAAGGCCTAATCAATGGCTGGAAGCGTATATATTTCACAATAATCGTTGGATTTGGTCTCTGTTAGGTGATGCAGACCATAGGTGATTTTACCTTTATTAGATTAAAAAATATAAATTATGTCGGACAACAAAAATTCAACATGTATTTACAATGGAAAGGAGTACTCGGATGGCTCTACGGTATGTCAAGGTGGGACTTTACATCAATGTAGAGATGGTCGATGGGATAATCTAGGTACCGCTTGCAAGGAAAATACTGATAGTTAGTCATTCTTTTTTCTTGATAAAAAAGAAACAAAAAATCAAGAAGAAAATATGCTTCCACGCGCTCTTTGTGTCTTAAAGCTTCGCTATTTGGGCGTTTACGCCCACACACAAAGCCCAGGGCAATGGCTCTTTGTGTTAGCCACAAATTCACTCCCCTACTCGCCCGCATTTTCTTCATTCCTACACGCTTAACCATTTTTGATTTAAATTTACTAGGCCGAATACCTTGGGGCATAAGGAATCATGGTCTTATTAAATGTTATTATGGTCTTTGATATCTAATGATTTTAAAATGATTCAATATCTTTAAAGACTTTGTATACATCAGTTTCATTTTTTTTCGCAAATTCTCTTGATGCGCTGTATTCCTTGAAATATAGTCTCCTTTCACCCCAAATGCCCCAAATCAATCTGTAGTCATTTTCTTCAATGAATTCTTCAAACAAGTCCTTTCTTAAATACAAAAAATGTTGATTTGTATGATAGTCTTCATAATAGCGTAAATTAATAGTTGCTAATTCTCCATCTTTCTCAAACAAATCAAATGTCTGAGGGGCATTTACTAAATTAAGTTTAAAAGAAATCTCTTTGGCTAAAACAGTCTGATGTCCTGCTTGATTTGTTGAACTATGATGAGATTCCCAATTATATTGTGAAACGGGGGAAAGATATTCGAAGTCCTTTGTTATAGTTTCTTCTATTTCTCTCTGTTCAGGATACTCCATTCTTAAACCATCTTCATCAAAAACAACCTCTGGATTATATCCGTCCTCATCCTTTTTTACCATTTTTGTTATTCTATCCATTTCGAAACGAACCTCTATAAAATTATCATAAGTTGCTTCTTCCAATGTGTTCATCTCCCCCGCGAATGTGTAATAATTTTCTGAAATTCTTGGAATTCTATTATGCATGAAATCACCGATTTCTTGTTGTTTTAAAAAATCAGAGAAGTCTTCATTCCTTACCAGCATCCCTCGGATAAATATAAATTGTTCTCTATTATTTTCTTCATCTATTTGACTTATTAATCCATCAAGACATACCCAATCCCTGTTCTTTTTATTTAAATCTTTCATGACTAAATAGGGTTTTAAGTTTGGGTTTTTCGAATTGTTTAGCCAATCTATAAGACCAATACTACGATCCCCTAATAAATCCTCCTCAATAAAAGGCTTGTTTTCAGGTAGTTCTGGGAAAGTAGGGTCAATATCAGATTCTGATGGTCTGAAATCAGGCCAATCATCTTGTACAAGATCATTATCTTCACGATAACCATATATTTCAAAAAAGGCAATCCAAGAATATTTTTTCCCATATCTTTCAATCTTAGCTTTTTCTGTTCTGGAATTATAATAAATCTGTTGGCTCAATCTTTCTTCGGCCTTCTTGAACTTTTCATTTTCCCAACCTAGATTAAAAATTCTCCAATAAATTTGACGCCTAACCTTTTGCTTTTCAGGCGGATTTGAATAAGAACCTCCATCGGGCACAATTGCTCCTATAGTATAATTACTAAAATCCATACGGATAGGTTCATTATATCCATAGTCCTTCTCACCGTAATCATGCTCACCCCAAATACGAATACCTCCAAAAGAATATGGAGGTCTTATGTGATTGATTTGTTCTTTAGTTAACAACTTAGGATGATGCTTCAGACAAATTTCAATACTCCTTCTAGCATAATCTCTTGCAATAATATGCGTGGTTCCATGAGGTGCATCAGGAGCAAAAACCAATTCATAAAGTCTACGGGCAATTTCTTTGAGGGTATTATCCTTAAAATCACTAGATGCCCAGTCGTTATGTTTCGCGAGAATAACACCATATTGCGCTCCTAACATTCTTTCCCACACATACGGATCATTCACTGATAGAGAAAACTCAGTTAGCTTATTAAATTCAACATTATATTTTCTTCCATAATAATAAATTGCCTTCGTTGCATTATCTCTCATTTCCCTATTGGTAGAAGTCAACAACCACATGACTTTTTTGGCGGCAATATGGATTTTATCAGAAACAACTTCATGGTTTTTACACACATTTTCAAAATCCTCAATAAAGTTTCTTAACCTTTCGGAGGAATAATGGCCATATTCTTTTCTGATATATTCTGTCCATGTTATATCTCTGTCAGACATCGATAGGTCAAATAACAAATCTGAAAGCAGGTTAAAGTTTAAAGGATGTTCTATATCAAGTTCAGTATGTGTAAACAAATTGAAAACTCTATCCTTATTTTCAGCATCATTGAAATTGTCTACAACTATTCCTATAGCCTCATCACTGTTTTGAATAACTATTTCGGTATTGATTTCAAATAAAGAACTTAGAATATAGCGTTTAAGTTTAGCATCAATTTTTTCGTTGTAAATTGATAGTCCAAACCTCTTAACAATCAAAACAGCAAAACATCTTAAAATGTCATTGTGTAGAGGATGCAATGTTTCCCTAGTAATTAATTCTTTTCTGAATTTGTCACTACTTACAAATTGTTTTAGTGATGTGTAGCTGCTGATATTTTCAACTAGCAATTTTGCAATTAAATAACCACTTAAAAGGTCATACGTAAACGTGATTATCTCTTGCTCGCCCCAATCTCTAAAAATCAATAAATCCTCTCCTTCAAATGCCACCAATTCTTCTTCTTTCATCAAATCAGGCATTACACTGCTCAAATTAACACTACGCCCACTTTCATCCCACAATAGTTTCGAAATATTGCGTAATATTTTCTGAGAAAATTTTTTGTTATACTTCCAGGGTAGCCCTAAATTCTCTACAACATTTATATTTGATTTTTCAAGATATTGGTCGAATACATCAAACAGGTCTTCGTTTTGGAAAGAGACTATCTGTCCTTTTTTGGCTTCGCAGAATATTTTGAGATAGAGCGGCTCAGAAAAATGGTTCATCGCCGAAGAGCTATTTAATAGTTTTATTTCATAATGACTAAAATACCGCTCAATTGCCTCATTAAAGTTTTCTCCAGTAAAACCATCTACCCGAGTTCGTTTTTGCCAATTATCTTCTGTAAGATAAAAATAATCATCAGGAAAAAGTTCTCTTTCATATGACTCCCTATATGTAGTAATCAACAATACATTTGGATAATTTTGATTAATCTCATTAATAAGCATTTCAAGGTTTATACCCCAAATACTTTTCCAATGAATAGATTCATTTAAACCATCTATTAATAGAACAGCTTTGGTATTATTCACCCTTCCTGAAACATTTAACGCACCTAAAAAATCCGTAAAACTCCAATCACTAGGTAAATCCAACAATTCTTTTAATTGTTCTTTTAGCGGTCTATTAGTTCTAAAATTTTTGCCAAAAATGAACAATGCAGGTTTGTCATTGCTGATTTGATGTTCAACTATATTAGCTGCTAAATGTGTTTTTCCTTTAGAAGCTCCTCCCGAAATATGGACTTCATTTAAATGTCTGTACTCCAAACAATGAAAAATGGCTAGATAAGCATCCATGTAATTTCTTAGAGTAAAATAAGGTCCAAATACAATCTCACGCCATTTTTTCATTTCTTTTTTGACCGATTCCTCTTTTTCTTCTTTTTCGGTATCCCAATGAAATGATGGAGTTTGATCTTGGTCTTTAAAAGCAGAATAACCTGTATAGAATTCTATCAACTCTTTTTTGTATGCAAGTATATCTTCAATTAAAAATGAAAGAGATTTAATATCTTCTGCATTCAATAGTTGTGTAAGCTCCCCTTAAAACCGAACTGTTTAAAAGTAGAATAATAATCTTAATTTTAAACAGCATTATGAGGAAGAGCAAATTTTCACCAACACAGATCGCAAAGATTTTAAAAGAGTTTGACAACGGCAAGTCCGTTGCC
>JAVJRL010000006.1:0-20599 GCA_040285615.1 Allomuricauda sp. | reverse complement strand
GGCAACGGACTTGCCGTTGTCAAACTCTTTTAAAATCTTTGCGATCTGTGTTGGTGAAAATTTGCTCTTCCTCATAATGCTGTTTAAAATTAAGATTATTATTCTACTTTTAAACAGTTCGGTTTTAAGGGGAGCTTACACTTGATCTTCGGGGTAAATTATGATTTTGGATTTTCCCGAAGTGGATATTTCAGTTTGAATCTATTTTTGTTTCTATATTCAACAAGGTCATAATAGTCTTCGATGTATTTTTTCCATGGAGGGGTATTCTCTTTATGAACTAAATTGAGAATTTCAAAAAAACGATGATAGTTTATCAAGTCATATGTTTCCACAAGTCCCAATGTTTCGGCTTTTTTGGCAGCATTATGAGCTTCTTTTGAAAACTTCTTTGCAGTTGACACAAAATATCCTTTTTTGGCCTCCTTTAGCATCATCGCCCCCAAAAAGTCTCGGATGGTGTTGACAGGTTCGGTTTTGTTCGGGGTTTCACGTCTTTTAACCTGTACAAAAATCGGCTTATTTGATTGTACAAAATATAGATCGACACCGCCATCATTGGATTGCCCACAGTGATAAACATTACATTCAAAAAAATCAGAAAATACAGATTTTACCAGCAGCTCCATGCTTTTTGGTGCAACCCTATAAATAAGATTTGGCTTTGACTTTAGGTAATTACGTAACGTAGATATAGGAATATTTACTGAGTCAATATCAAAATGCCTAAGCATTGAATGCTTTTCAATTAGATTTTGACCTTCAAGTGTTGCTAAATCGTTCCACCAAGTTGAGGTCCTACTTGATTGCCAATATCCACAAGAGTCACAAGACCAAATTTTTAGATTTTCTCCTCCTCCGTGTGGGGAATCTAACGGGTCAAAGCCATCAAAGACAAGCTCAGTAGATTTATTGTCATAGGGGCACCATCCCGTTCTCGTATTGTACAAAGTCCCTTGAACATAATCAGGTTCAGTCGATGCAAGTCGATAATGAAGTCTCCTCTCCTGAGTATGAGAATAATCTAGAATCATCGTTTATTTGAACTTTTCTTTTATGTAGTGAAGATAACGATAAGAAATCTTAGTTCCGAATAAGGTTCCTTTCATGAAACTCAATTAGTTCATCTGAAATTAAATTAGCTTACAGACTTTTTATTTTAAGAGGTTGTCATGAATAATTAAGATATATTCCAAATAACGCAAAATACTCTAAAAATTTTGTTAAATAAGAATCATATTCTTATTTTCATTACTTTTAAAATAAATATCAAATGACTTATGGCAAATGTACTATGGTTACAAGGAGGTGCATGTAGTGGCAACACAATGTCCTTTTTGAACGCCGAAGAACCAACGGTGGTAGAACTTATTACCGATTTCGGGCTAAACATTTTATGGCACCCAACAACCGGTTTACAGATTGGGGACCAAGTTCAAGACCTATTAAAGGATATCCTCGCAGGAAAAGTGCAGATGGATATTCTTGTTTTTGAAGGCTCGATAATTCAAGGCCCGGATAACACAGGAACCATGAACTTATTCGCTGACCGTCCGATGAAGGACTGGATTAAGGAACTCTCAGAAGTTGCGGGCTATGTCGTCGCTATTGGCGATTGCGCAACATGGGGAGGCATACCTGCAGTTCCGCCAAACCCTAGTGAATCTACTGGAATGCAATTCCATAAAAAGAACAAGGGTGGGTTCTTGGGCCCTGACTATGTTTCAAAAGGTGGTTTGCCAGTAATAAATATACCAGGTTGCCCTGCGCACCCAGATTGGATTACTCAAATTCTTGTCGCGATTTCTGTGGGAAGGATAGGCGATGTGCTTATTGATGATTACCACAGGCCAAAAACGTTTTTTACCGACTTTGTTCAGACAGGTTGTACCAACGTAGTCAACTTTGCACAAAAAGTCGATGGTGGATTTGGCCAAAGGGGTAACGGATGCCTCTTTTACGAGGTTGGATGTAGAGGCCCAATGACAAGAGCGAGTTGTAACAATATATTGTGGAACAGACAATCTAGTAAAACCCGAGCTAATCATCCTTGTTTGGGCTGTACCGAACCTGGCTTTCCACATCACGACCTTATGAAAGGTAGTGTTTTTAAGACCATGAAGTACATGGGTACATTTCCTAAAGAAGTCCCAGAGGGTAGGAACAAATTGGCTTACTATTTAGAGGCCGGTTTCCAGAAAGTATTACCTACAAACCATAGGGTTCAGGAAGGTTCAAAATAATAGCAACGAAAAAGAATAAAAATGTCAGTAACAGAATTAAATATATCTCCCGTTGGTCGTGTTGAGGGCGATTTGGATGTGAAGGTCTATATTGACAACGGCAAAGTCACACGCGCCCATACGCAAGCAGCGATGTTCAGGGGTTTTGAGAAAATCATGGCAGGCAAGGATCCACAATCGGGACTCATTGTTACTCCTAGAATTTGTGGTATTTGTGGAGGGTCGCACCTATATTGTGCATCCTCGGCATTAGATACTGCTTGGGGAACAAAGCTAACCCCAAATGCTCTTTTGTTGAGAGCGATTGGTCAGGCTTCGGAAACCCTTCAAAGTATCCCAAGATGGTATTATGCGATTTTCGCCACGGATTTAGCTAATAAAAAGTATGCCGATAAACCTTTATATAAGGAAGTGGTAAAACGCTGGTCCGCCTATGTCGGAGAAACCTTTCAAAAGGGATTGACGGCAAGTGGACTGCCAGTTCAGATTTATGCCTTGTTCGGTGGTCAATGGCCCCACTCAAGTTACATGGTGCCGGGTGGGGTGATGTGCGCTCCTACCTTAAAGGATATTACCAGAGCTCATGCTATACTCGCACAATTTAAAAACGATTGGTTAGAACCGATTTGGTTAGGTTGCTCTATCGAGCGTTATATGGAAATCAAATCTTGGGACGACATGTTGGCGTGGGTCGAAGAAAATGAATCTCAAAAGAATAGTGATCTGGGATTGTTGATTCGTGCGGGTATCGAATTTGGTTTGGATAAATTCGGTCAAGGTGTTGGTAAATTCTTAGCAACAGGAACATACTTGCATAAAGACAGATATAATAATCCAACTATTGAAGGTAGAAATGACGCCTTAATTAGCTCAAGTGGATTCTTTGATGGTGAAAATTATCATGAGTTTGACCACATGAAAGTGAGCGAGCACGTTAAGCATTCGTGGTATAAAGACCAAGAAGATGGGCTTCACCCTTGGGATGAACCGCTTCCGACACCTATGAAATCGCAGACATTGCATGATAGTGACTTTGATAATCAATATAGCTGGGCAAAAGCTCCGCGTTATGACGGACATGCTGCTGAAGCTGGTCCGTTGGCTAGGGTGATTATGAACGCTAACCCAAATAATAAGGAACATCAAATTAGAGATCCTTTATTTGGTGATATCATGAAAAAGCTAGGGCCTAGCGTATTCACTAGAGTTCTTGCTAGAGTTCATGAAGCTCCTAGAATCTATAAATTCATTGAACAATGGTTATCTGAAATTGATTTAGATGGTGAGTTCTACACCAAACCTGTTGAGAAAGACGGCAAAGGTTTTGGTGCTACGGAAGCAGCAAGAGGAGCCTTAGCACATTGGATTGAAATTAAAGATGGTGTTATCAAAAACTATCAAGTTATGGCCCCAACAACTTGGAATGTTGGTCCGCAAGATGGTAATGATAATCCAGGACCTATTGAGACCGCTCTTTTGGGCACAACGATCGAAGACCCATTAGATCCAGTAGAAGTAGGTATTGTAGCGCGCTCTTTCGATTCATGTTTGGTATGTACGGTACATGCCCATGATGCGCAAAGTGGCGTTGAGCTATCAAGATTCAAATTATAACTTCTGACATGTAGTTTTTTTGAGACTTTCCTGAGGGTGACCTCGGGAAAGTTTTTTACTTTAATAGAAAGAAAAATAGATGAAAACGGCAATAATGGGATTTGGAAATCCGGTGCGCAGCGATGATGCAGTAGGCATTTATGTAATAGAACAGTTGCGGGAAAAACTTCCCGATTCTGACGACATAAGCATTATCGATATGGGTACAGCTGCCTTTGAAGTACTTTTTGGTTTAAAAGGCCATGATAAGATTATTTTGGCAGATGCAGTTCTGAATAGCAATGAACCTGTGGGTACTTTGTTTAAAGTCCCAGCGGAAGAAGTAATGAAAGCACCTCAAGATGACCCGATGGTTTTTCTCCATGGAATGAAATGGGACCAGGCTTTATCGTACACGAAAAAAATATTACAAGATGAGTATCCAGAAGATATTCAAGTGTATTTAGTGGCGATTGAAAATACCAAGCTAGAAGTTGATTTGAGTGACGTGGTGAAGGAAGCAGGTGATAAAGTCGTACAACATATTTTGGAAGAATTAAATTTATAGATATCTACGTGAGTGCTAAAATCACCCTGAAGACTTCACATATTTATTTGGACAATGAATTGATTCAACCCATCTTCGGAGACATTCATTACGCGTATGTCACCTATGTGGAAGAGCAGAGTAAGGTTTTAATCACTCCTGTTTCGAGTCAATGGTTCGTTAAAATGTACAAACCGACTCAGTTTCTATTGAAATCACGTAATTTAAAAGGTGATAAAACCCTAGCTATTCGAGAGATATTGATAGACAATGATTTAGATATGACTGACAGGGATTTGGATTATGAAATCATTGAAAAAACGAATTTGATAAAGGTGAGTATCTCATGACAAAACCAAAAAACGACTGGCTAATAGATGCCGAGGTGCAGTACAAGGTTACCCCTGTAAAAGGACGTTGGGAGGTTTCGCTCATATTTATAAATACCCAAGACCCTAACGAGGTTTTGGTTCAAGTTATCGGTGATTACCGTTCGGAACGACTCGCTGAAATCTATGGTAGAAATATACAGCAAACAGCTGCAAAAGACCCACGAGGTACACAAAAAGTAGACAAAGATGCTTACGATATTAACAACAACTGATGCCATCCTAAAGGTTCAGAAGGCGATTGCATCGGTAGATAGATTGGATGAGTTGGTTGGCATAACCGAGGACGCTGAAACTATAGATGACCTGAAAACCTTGGTGGTAGCATCGGATGAAATTACAGTTCCTTTAGATTGGTATGATTTGGAACCGCCTTATATATTTCCTGCGACTCCATTTAACAGGCAAAATCTACTGGCCTTGGTTTTCTATAAGCTTGGAAATCATCAAAAGGCCTTTGAGTTTGTTTCTGAAGAACATCCGCTATACCACCACCTTTTGATTGCAACACATTTGCAATTCGGTTATGAGATTTCGCCTGACATGGTAGATTTTTGTTACAATACATCGCCGCACAACAGTGCAGTTCTAAGTTATTATGGTGTCGTAGAAAACCCCAAAAACAATGAGGGACTTAAAAAAGAGTTTTCTGAAGCACTTTCCAAAGCTGAAAATGATGAAGTCAAGGTATTTACGGCTAAACACTACCTAAATTTACTTCTCGATTCTGGTGAATTGCAGGAGGCAAAACAACTGGCGCAAGAACAATTCGAAATTGCCATTTCAGAAGATGCCAAAAATGCAATGAATACCCATTTAGCGGGAATTTTAATGGCACAATTACAAGTGCCTTATGATAGTCAAATGTTAGAAGAAGTTCATGAACTGCAGTTAAAGGCCATTGCTCAATTCGAAGCAAAAGACCTGAAAATACAGGCAGGAATGTTGTTGGTCGATGCAACAGAAATTGCCAATTTTAAGGGAGACTTTGTTGCATCCAAAGAACTTATTAATAGAGCGATTCAATATTTTAAAGAAGAAGATATTCCGGAGTTCTTGGGAGAGGCCGGATTCAAAAAAGCGATTCTATTATATACTTGGTCAAAGAATGGAAGTCCTCAATATTATAAAGCAGCCATTAATGCTTTTCAGGATGTATTGAAAGTGTTCAAGCGAGATACACATCCTCAGAAATTTGCAGATGTACATCACAATCTGGCGTTAATTTATTCTGAAATTCCGGTAGGTGCTGACGAGAAACCAATGTGGACGGCCTTTTGTGCATCATCCTTCAAAGAAGTTCTGGCTTTTTATACAAAAGATAAGTATCCGTATGAAAATGCAATGGCAAGTCATAATTATGCGACAGCGTTAATGCATTTTCCTCCAGCAAAAATTCATGACAATCTTGAAAAAGCAGCTGGTCTGTTTGAGGAAGCGCTTGAGGTGAGAACGGCAGAAGCATATCCCTTTGAACGTGCTTTGACCTTGATGAATCAATTGGAATTGGGATGGCTTACACATAACGAAACTAGTGAGGAGGAGTTGAAAAAATATGAAGAAATGAAGGAAAAAGCCGAGGAAGTGAAAACTTTGGTGACAGATGCTGGTATACTAGAACAAGCTGAGAAGCATCTCCAAGAATTGGAAAAAGTAAAAAGTTTAATTTAGGAGGGTTATGCACGAAACATCTATCGTAAATAGCATTATTGCGACTTTGGAACAAGAGTTTGAAGCTGAGAAACTCCAGAAGATGAAAGCAATTCACCTGAAAGTGGGAATCCTTTCGAACATAGAACCGCGTTTGCTACACAACGCATATGATGTTTATCATTTAAGGGATGGCAGATTTCAGAACGTTGCTTTGAAAATAGAATCGACACAATTGAAAATTCAATGTGAAGTTTGCGATCATGTTACCAATGTGGAGAATTACAGGTTTCTATGCGAAAATTGCGAACGACCAAGTAAAAATGTAATCGAAGGGGAGGAAATGTTGATTCACAAAATAGAATTTGATGACTAGACCATTAGGTCTTTATAAACACAAAAAAACGATGAGCGTAGATAAATCAACAAAGGCGGCACGAGGAACTGTGCAATGCGAGAACACTAATATCAATTTGCTCAAAGCAAATGATTTTGTAGCGGATATTATTAAAAAGGAAATGGCTAAAACCAATACTCTTTTAATCAACATAACCTCATCAGCAGGTAGTGGTAAGACCACCTTAATGCAGAAAACCGCAGAAAAACTAAAGGATAAAATAACAATGGCCGTGATGGTCGGAGATTTAGAAACGGAACGTGATGCAGAGCGTATTCGGGAGACCGGCATACATGCCCTGCAGATAGTAACGGGAGGTATTTGCCATCTGGAAGCTCAAATGGTGCATCAGGTTTTAGACCAATTCGACTTGGAGAATATTGATTTATTGTTCATAGAAAATGTGGGCAATTTGGTTTGTCCGGCTTCTTTCGATTTGGGTGAAGACTATCGCGTTACCTTAATGGCAACAACAGAAGGTGATGACAAGCCCAAAAAGTATCCTAAAATGTTTTTGACCAGCGATATGATGGTCGTTTCAAAAGCCGATTTATTGCCTTACGTGCCTTTCTCAGTAGAAGCCGTAATCAAGGATGCGCGAGAGGTAAACCATGAAATAGAAGTGTTACAAGTTTCGTCTACGAACGGAGAGGGAATAGATGCTTGGTGTGATTGGTTACTGGAGAAAATTGAACGGAAGAAAGGATAATGGCTAAATGCAAAAAACCTTTGAAATTACTATTTCTGGTCAAGTACAAGGGGTGGGTTTCCGTCCTTTTGTGTATAGTTTATCTAAACAATTTCAATTGAGGGGTTCGGTTTGCAATAATCAAGACGGAGTACTAATTCACATCAATGCCTCCGAAGAAAAAGCAACTAATTTTCTGGTTCAACTACTAGAAAATGCTCCATCAATTTCTATCATTCAATCACATAAGATTTCCGAAATTCCGTTTCAAGAATTCGATGGCTTCAAGATAATTCCTTCAGAAGCAAAGCATCAAACCAACATTCCGTTAACCCCAGATTTTTCTATTTGCGAATCATGCAAAGCTGAAATTAGGGATAAAAGCAATCGGCGATATGGGTATGCTTTTACCACATGCACCAACTGCGGCCCAAGATTTGCGGCGACCACAAAATTTCCTTTTGAGAGGTCAAATACAACGGTTTCTGCCTTTAAAATGTGTGCTACTTGTCAATCGGAATATATCAATCCTGATGACAGGCGATTTCATTCGCAAACGAATGGCTGCGCCGATTGTGGGATTCAATTAAAACTGCAAGATTATGACGGGAGGCAATTTGATGGAGACCATAAGGAGCTAGTTAAGAAAACATCCGACTTCATCCGAAAAGGAAGCATCCTGGCACTTAAAAACACAAATGGTTATCTGCTATGTTGCGATGCCAATAATAAGTCGGCGATAGAACGTTTACGTGAAAAAAAGCAACGCCCTGCGAAACCTTTTGCCTTGCTCTATCCATCCTTGGAAAGAATCAAAAAAGACTTTAACCTAAGTGCTACAGAAGAAAATGCACTTACTTCATCTGTAGCTCCCATAGTTATTTTGAACCCGAAGAAGTCTATTCCTGACTTGGAACAAGATGGTATCGCTCCAGGATTGAATCAATTCGGTGTTATGTTACCATCATCAGCTTTGCTCACGGTTTTGATGGATGAACTTGGTACTCCGATCATCGCCACGAGTGGAAATGTTCATGGCTCCCCGATTATCTCGAAAGAATCAGAAGCAATTCAAAAACTATCTGGAGTGGCTGATTATTTCCTGCATCACGATTTAGAAGTTACTTTTCCTCAGGATGATTCTGTATTTCGGTTTACTGATGAACATCAAATTACACTTCGACGTTCTCGTGGATTAGCTCCCAACTTTCTGAATATGACACCTTCGGGAAACGAAAAGATACTGGCCATGGGTGCCCATTTAAAGAGCACGTTTACGTTTGTGCCTAATTCGCATACCTATATGAGTCCTTATCTTGGAAATCTGGATAGCTATGATGTTTCCGAAAGATTTCAGAATAGTATTGGACAATTTGAAAAGTTGTTTCAAACACAACCGGAAGTAATTTTGATAGATGCCCATCCACAATATCAAAGTAGCATTTTGGGAAGGGAGTTGGCTGAAAAATGGAATGCGGAATATATCTCCATACAACATCACAAAGCCCATTTTGCAAGTGTTTTAGGCGAACACGATTTATTTGATTCCAAAGAAAAAATACTAGGTCTAGTTTGGGATGGAACTGGGTTTGGAGAAGACAATATGATATGGGGAGGCGAGTCCTTTACGTATCAAAATCACGAAATGGAACGGCTGATTCACTTTGAATATTATGATTGGTTGGCTGCTGATAAAATGGCGAAAGAACCAAGATTGTCCTTTCTCAGTATACTTCCCAATGCAGAAAAGGAAATTGCCAGGAAGAAGTTTTCCGAAACGGAATGGAAAGTCTATTTAAAAATGTTGGAGAACAACCCATTGAAAACATCATCGGTAGGACGCTTGTTTGACGCGGTTGCATCCTTGTTGGGTATAATAGATGTGACTAGCTATGAAGGTGAGGCTGCAATGCTATTAGAAAATCAAGCAAGAATGTATGTTGGAAATGATGAAGTTGATTTTTTAGCAGGGGTAGTATTTGAAAACATTCCAACAAAAACAATTATTCAAAATATTCATCAAGCTATGGTAGATGGTTTCTCAATTCCAAGAATTGCGAATAGTTTTATTCATACGCTAGCGCGCGTGATTTTTAATATAGCAAAGCAGCATAATTTTAGTTGTATTGCTTGTAGTGGCGGGGTTTTTCAAAATGCTGTACTCATCGAAAAGCTTATAAAACTAGCTGAAAATTCGGGAATAAAGTTAAAATTTAATCGTATATTGTCTAGTAACGATGAGAATATTTCGTTCGGTCAGTTATCTTATTATCAGCATATTAAAAAGTAAATTATGTGTTTAGCGATTCCAGGTAAAATCAAGAGTATTGAAATGCAGTATGATGGCAAGGTGCGCATGGCTAAAGTGTTATTTGGCGGTATAACCAAAGAGGCCAGTTTAGAAATGCTGCCTGATGCCGATATTGACGATTATGTATTGGTACACGTTGGTGTTGCCATCAGCAAAGTAGATGAAGAAGAAGCGCAAAAAACGTTTAAGTATCTGGAAGAGATTGGGGAACTGGGAGACCTTACCGATGTAGATGAATATTTGCCAAAAACTAATTAAAACCGTTTGCCGTGAAATGATCCATTACAAACATTACATTCAATTTGCAAATTGAGCGAATTACATCTGACCAATTAATAAAAATAAAAATCTACAGATGAAATACATGTCTGAATACCGCGACCCTGAACTCGCAAAAAAATATTTGGAAGAAATAAAGAACACCGTTTCTAGACCTTGGTCGATTATGGAAGTTTGTGGTGGGCAAACACATAGCCTTGTGAAAAATGGTATCATTGAAATGTTACCGGATTCGGTTACTATGATTCATGGACCCGGGTGCCCCGTTTGTGTGACTCCTTTGAATTTAATCGATAAAGCGGTGTATCTCGCCTCAGACAAAGGAGTGATTCTTTGCTCCTTTGGAGATATGCTGAGAGTGCCTGGTTCTCAAAAAAGTTTGCTTGAAGCAAAAGCAGAAGGAGCCGATGTACGGATTTTATATTCTCCCTTAGAGGCTGTAAAAATTGCCGAAGACAATCCGGATAAAGAAGTTGTTTTCTTTGCCGTTGGCTTTGAAACAACGGCTCCGGCAAATGCCTTGTCGGTAGTGCACGCGCATCGTAGAGGCGTAAAAAACTATTCTATTTTGGCATCGCATGTCTTGGTGCCACCAGCAATAAAAGCGGTAATCGATGATGAGGAAAGTAAAATAGATGGCTTTTTGGCTGCTGGTCATGTATGTACCATAATGGGCAATACGGAGTATCATCCAATATCGGCCAAATATAAAGTGCCGATCGTGGTTACGGGTTTTGAACCTTTAGATGTGCTGCAAGGTATTTTGATGGTTATCCGTCAATTAGAGCAAAGTAAGTCTGAAGTTGAAAATCAATACGCTAGAATCGTTCGGGAGGAAGGTAATCGTGATGCTCAAAAAGTCATTGATGAAGTTTTTGAAGTTAGACATCAGATGTGGCGGGGTATTGGGGAAATTCCTGATAGCGGCTATGCCGTTCGTGAGAAATATGCAGCGTTTGATGCTACAAAAAAATTTAGTGTCACGATTGAAGAGGCACCTGAAAACCCAGACTGTATTTCAGGTCAGGTTATGAAGGGAATCAAAAAGCCTTTTGAGTGCTCTCAATTTGGTAAAGCGTGTAAACCTACAAATCCACTTGGTGCGCCCATGGTCAGTAGTGAAGGGGCTTGTGCTGCCTATTATCACTTTTCCGGACTAGTTGAAGCTTAATCGAAACCAAATGCCGGAGAACAACAAAATACGCGTGCAGCTGCAATGCCCCATGCCTAAACTTGACTTTGATGTCATCACTTTAGGGCATGGAAGTGGCGGAGTACTAACCAACAGACTTTTAGATAGTGGTGTTTTTGATCTGCTGAAAAACGATATCCTCGACGAACGCCATGATGGTGCATTTTTAGAGTTGCATGGCAAAACGGCTTTTTCTACAGATAGCTTTTTAGTGTCTCCCATATTTTTCCCCGGGGGAAATATTGGAGAGTTGGCCGTAAACGGAACGGTCAATGATCTGGCAATGTGCGGGGCTACGCCCAAATATCTCTCGTTAAGTTTTATCATTGAGGAAGGACTTCCAGTAAAAGAATTTTGGGATATTCTGGTAGCCATCAAATTCGCTTGTGAAAAAGCAGGCGTGCAAATCGTTACTGGCGATACTAAAGTGGTTGAAAAGGGTAAGGGCGACAAAATTTTCGTGAACACTTCAGGTGTCGGACCTATTCATCCCAAAGCAAATATCCGCGTAAAAAATATATCCGTAGGAGACAAAATAATTATTAGTGGAAATGTTGCATCTCACGGAATGGCTATCATGTCGGTTCGTGAAGGTTTAGAATTCGGCTCTGAAATCAAGAGTGATACCACCAATCTAAATCATACCATACTACGATTGATTGAGCTGTTTGGAGAAAGTATTCATTTATTGACTGACCCGACACGGGGTGGTGTTGCAACAGTATTGAAAGAAATTGCACAATCTTCTGAAATAGGTATCGACTTGTTTCAAAGAGATTTTCCTATGGATGAACAGGTGGCAAGTGCCTGCGAATTATTAGGCTTGGACCCTTTATACGTAGCAAACGAAGGACTCTTTATTGCTTTCGTATCTGAGTCTGTAGCAGATGCCGTTTTGACTGC
Source organism: Allomuricauda sp. (assembly GCA_040285615.1). Taxonomy (GTDB): domain Bacteria; phylum Bacteroidota; class Bacteroidia; order Flavobacteriales; family Flavobacteriaceae; genus Flagellimonas. Next base: position 8,407 of record JAVJRL010000006.1, on the reverse strand, counting down.
TTTGCAAGAAGATGAGAATGGTCAAAATGCTCGTATTATAGGAAGCGTCGTTGCGGAACATCCCAAACAAGTCATTATGGAAAGTGCAATAGGAGGTAAGAGGGTTATAAGTATGCTTCCCGGAGAACAATTGCCTAGAATTTGTTAATATGAATTTTGAAACGCTAGGCAAACATGTTACCGATTCTTATGTTTTTAAAGGTTCCGAGGAAATGCCATTCTTGGCTCCAAGAGGAGTTTTTACTATGGAGAATAAACTCTTTGTTTCCGATACGGGGCGTAATCGCATTTTTATCTGGAATGAAATTCCCAAGACAGAATATCAAGAACCCGATATTGTTTTGGGTCAGGTCGATGCCACAGAAACGGGTCGTAATGCGGGTGGAATTGCAACTGCAAGTACATTACATTATCCATCGGGAATATGGAGCAATGGCACTATCGTTATCGTTGCAGATGCTTGGAACCATCGCGTGCTTATTTGGCATTCGTTACCCACTCAAAATGGGCAGCCAGCGGATGTAGTGTTGGGGCAGCCCGATTTTGAATCAAATCAACCCAACGTTTCGGGTATTGGAAACGACCCTTCTGCACAAACCTTAAACTGGCCGTACGGAGTTTTCTCAGATGGAGAAAGCCTTTGGATAGCAGATACAGGGAATCGGAGGATATTGTTCTATGACGGGATTCCAATGACCAATTTTGCTCCGGCGGATGAAGTCATAGGAAAACCGGATTTCACGAACAGGGATTATGAAAATCATGAACCCATTTGGCCCTATTCCGTTAAGGTAAATGCCAAAAGACAAATGGTCGTAGCCGACACTCAATTCTACCGTTCATTAGTTTGGAATGATGCTGACAAAGCATTTTCAAAACCAGCGGATAGTATTATTGGACAAGCCGATTTTGATGCTTGTGGACAAAATCAGTTTGGCTTGTTTCCCTCTTCAAAATCGTTAAACTGGATATATGATGCTTGTTTCTATAAAGACGGGATACTAGTAAATGATACTGGGAATAGTAGAGTATTATGGTTTGATAAAATCCCAACGAAAAACAATCCCGAAGCAACAGCGGTCATTGGGAAACGAGATTTTAAAACAGGAAGCGAAAATAAAGAAACCTTGATGGGAACTTCAAGCTCCTTGTATTGGCCTTTTTCAATAACTACAAAAGAAAATAAACTAATCATTGCCGATACTGGAAATCATCGGGTAGTGATAACGGATTTAAAGCTCTAAAGACTAAGATACAGCCAGTAAACACCTATAGCAATTGCGAAAACTCCTCCCGATAAGCGCACCATTTTAAAAAGAGATTTACTGTTTTGTTTTTTGGAGTACCTCGCTAATTGTCCAAGTAAGAATGTATAAATCGTCATAGCCAATAGTGTTCCTAATCCGAAGCCAATGATGTATTGAATACTATCAAATTTATTTTCAAATCCCAATACCGGAAGGAGTAAAACAAAATGTGCTATTCCTGCGAGTCCATGTAAAACCCCAATCCCAAAAGAAGTCCATTGATTTTGCTTAACCTTTTTGCTATGAGCGTGACCATGGTTTAGCATGTTTTTGTCATGCTCATGTTCGTGTATATGAATATAGGGCTCTTCCGCATTGTGCACATGCGGATGTTTGTGGTTTTTTCTTTTGCCGAAAATACTGTATAATGCCCAGAGTCCCACGACAATTAAAACGGCGCCAACTAGCTGTTCACTATGTTCCGATATTTTCTCTATTGGAATGTATTGCCGAAATAGGAGAAAAAGCAACCCTATCAAAAGCATTCCGGTCAGATGTCCAAAACCCCAGAACAAACCTATTTTCCAGACTTTTCGTCTCGTTTCAATCGCCAAAGGGGTAACCGCAGCCAAATGGTCTGGTCCTGAAACCACATGTAATATTGAAGCTGCAATACCGGCAAGTAAAGGAAAGCTCATCATTCGATTTACAAAAGAACAATGTAGTGAAATTTCTTGTCAAAATTGTTTCTGATACGCTTTTCAATTCGCTCTACGTTGTTACAAAATATACATTTCATTATTTAGCTCTTTAAAGTGAAAATCCTAGGCCGTTATAAATCATAATTATGGTCCTATTAATCGGCCGTTTTAGGGGAAAGCTCAGAGAAGTTGGGCAAACTTTAAGATTCAGTTCCATTTTCCGTTCTTTTTAGTAGTATCGGGAATTAACCTTTTACGGAACTAATCGCTGACTGTAGAGTTAAACAAAGTTGCGGAATTATGCTACCTCAAAATAATCGTTTTATTGAACTTTTGACAGAGTGATTATAACCAAAACTCCTTTTTATTTTTATCATTCCCAAAAATATGCGGATAATGTTCTCTGGCATTCGCCTCCATGAAATCCAAAGGAACATCCTCAAAATGGCCGTAGTCTTCAAGATATTCCATAAATTCTTTTCCCTCATTATTGTACTCTTGGAATATTGAATCATTTTCGCCATCAAAATCCAAGGGCTGAACATTGCACATTTTGCACAATGACCGATTAAATGCCGGTGAGGCCTTCAACCATTTCTCTTCCAATAAAAGATCTACCATGCCATGTGGAGTCAATTCATTAGTTCCGAACTTTTCGGTAAGCCTGTCTATTGCTATATGGTTCTTGACTTTTGCCAAACGGATTCTTGCCGGTATTCCCAAGGAGCGTAACCCGGCAATTAGAATGATGGATTTATCTATACAATGACCCTTTTTTTGCTTCACAAGGTTACTGGCTTTAAAATGCTCCTTTGAAAAACTTAAAAAATAGGGATCGTATCTAAATGAATCTCTTACCTTAACATATAATAGTTTGGCTTTCTCTTTTGGCAAAAGGGAATCGTCTTTAAAATCACGGACGAACTCCTGAATTTCATCTGATTCGAAATCAAAATAGTATGTCTGGGATAGAAAATCCATTTGTCACTCAATAATTACTTTCAAAATCCTTTGATTGTACTTTTCAATAGTGTATGATTTACCATACTTTTTATTTTTCATGAACCTTACGCCCGCTCAGCCTTTTGTTATTGTAATAAAGTTAATCCAGATAATTGTTTTTTCGGTAGGCCAAACTTTTTCTTTCAAGAAAACTCCAGATTTTGAGTTTATCCCGACTTTGAACGGTAGAGTTGAAAATTGTATCCACAGCGCAATAATATATGAAATCATCTATCTTTTCTGATGGTATTTTTAGTCTTTCTTTATAGAGGGAATCCGGATAAGAATTCCTTATCGTCTGAATCTCTTTTTCTAGTTTGTCCACGGAAACAGAATTTCTCAACTTTTTGTTGTGACCCGTTATTTCATCGATAAGCCTGTGCAGCAGTTGCTCCTGCATAGCTAAGAAAAGTTTTCTTTCATTTAAGGATAATGGTTTAACTTCTGCGTTTGGCAGTCGTAAGGAGGTAGAACTTACAGTGGGTTTAAATTTCATGGACTGAATGTCCATATGGAGATTCCCCGATAAGTTATACGGTGTTACTACAACTTCATCTAATTCAGTTAGGGACTCCTCCAAAGCCACAGTTACTAATTCACTTTCTATAATCTTGTCATCAACTACCAAAAATGATTTGTCAAATTGGATTGCCGAAAACCACAATGTATCGTTAACACTTGCCTTAATTCTGAAGTACCCATATTGATTTGTAATTGTGGCTTGATTTTTCCGGGTGTTTATTACATGAACATCCGAGACGTCCGTAGTATTGCTTTCTACTTTACCCTTTAATTCCATAGAAAGTTTTTGAGCACTTGAAACCAAACAAGAGAAAAAAACTATACAGAAAATGAGATTATTGAACTTCAAAATCATATCCTTTGGTATTTTTCTCCTAAAAGAAACAGTTCATCAATCGTTTTTTGAACTTTAATATACAATATAAGGAATCAGACTATTGTAAAAACTCTAGAGAATTTTTAGTAAAAAAAGGAGAATAATAGCAATAATTACTAATATTCTTCTAAATTTACTAAATGCAGCTCGCCGATTTTATCAAAAGTAGATTGTCAGTGGAAGAATATTCCTTCTCCCGAGATGAATATATGGCTTATTCAGGGAAGGACGCAAATGCTGTTGCAACGGATTTGGCCTATTTATCCGAGAAAGGAGAAATCATTGCCTTAAGAAAAGGGTTCTACCTTATTATACCACCAAGGTATTCAAAGCTGAGTGTTATACCATTGGAGCTTTATGTCAATAAACTATTTGTACACTTGGGCAAACCCTATTACATTGGATTATACTCGGCAGCACAATTACATGGAGCGGCCCATCAACAAGCACAGACTGAATATATAATCACCGAAGGTACTAGAATGTTGGATATTCATAAAAAGAATATAGCCATAAACTTTTTTCTTACCTCTAACTGGCCTCAGGCCAATATTGTCCAAAAAAGATCTGATGCTGGTTATTTTAATGTTTCAGATCCATTACTGACCATTGTGGATTTAATATACCATCAAAGAAAGCTAGGAGGAATAAACAGAATGTTGGCAAATATTGAGGAACTTTTAGAAGAAGTTGAAGGAAGTGAAATGAATTCCTTATTGCAATGGTATCCGCATAAAAGTGTTTTACAACGATTGGGTTTTTTGATGGATTATGTAAACCCAAAAAATGATTTGCTTGAGCCACTTATTGTGTATTTGGAAAGGCATGGTTTTTACCCTGTACTGTTGAATACATCGGATAAAATCAAACCAGGTGCGGTAGATAACAAATGGAAAGTTGATGTGAACTTAGCCCTTGAAAGCGATATATGATACCAAGACCCTACATAGTGGAATGGCAAGAACATGCACCATGGAAATCATTCGACCAGATTGAGCAAGATTTGATTATCAGCCGAACATTGGTAGTCATTTTTTCCGATGATTTTCTTAAAGAAAATTTGGCCTTTAGGGGTGGCACGGCCTTGCACAAACTCTATTTAAATCCAGCACCAAGGTATTCAGAGGATATTGATTTGGTACAGATAAAACCGGGTCCTATCAAGCCAATCATGCAGCGATTGGGAGAAATAATTGACTTTTTCGAAGAGCCCAGACGGACAGAAGTAAGGGGGCATGGTGCCAAGGCATTATACCGATTTGCCTCAGAATATGGAAATACGAGAAGACGATTGAAGTTGGAAATCAATTGCAAGGAACATTTCAATGTGTTGGATTGGATTGAGCTTCCTTTTGAAATCAAAAATCGATGGTTTTCGGGGGAAGCTCGAATACGTACTTATAACCTAAATGAATTGTTAGGGACAAAACTTCGAGCTTTATACCAACGTAGTAAAGGCAGGGATCTTTTTGATTTGGATTATTCGCACTTGCACATGAGCTTGGACACGGAATCCATTATTCAATGTTTTAAGGAGTATATGATTTTTTCCACAGGGAAACCACCAAGTCAAAAGGAATTCTTGATCAACATTGAAGAAAAAGAAAATGATATTAATTTCACTGGGGATATGGAGGGGTTATTAAGATTAGGAATTGGATATGACCAAGAGCTAGCTTTTGAGTGGTTAAAAGAGAATCTGATTGGAAAGCTATAAGGAGATGATTAAAAAAACTGTCGTTTATTATGGTAACCCAAATAGAACATAAACTAACTACAATCAATGGAGACGATTTTGCCGTTCTTTGCCGTCAATACTTAAATTTCAAATATTCTTTTGTTTACCCTACAGGTCTTGTTGTGGGAAAGGACAAATCCAGAAAAGGCACCCCTGACACATTTATCCCGGTCGGTGATTATTACCTTTTTGTAGAAATAACTACCAAAACTGGAGATATTCTTACCAAGCTCAAAAGTGACATCAGCCATTGTTTCTCTCAAAATGATGTGCCGAAGGAAAAAATCATTAAGGTTGTCTTGATGTTCAATGGAGTCCATGATACAGTTAAGCACGAGGAACTTAAAACATGTCTCTCAGCTTATTCTGAAGATTGTCGCTTGGAGGTTGTTGACATAAGGATTTTAGCAAACGAAATAAGCCAAAACTATCCTTCTCTTGCAAGAAAATTAGATATACCTATAGATACAGCCCAAATTCTAGAGGTATCTGAGTTTGTTGAAGATTATGAGAAGTCAAAATTTGCAACTCCTTTATCCAATGAGTTTTTTAATAGAGAAACAGAAATTGAAGAAGGATTAAATAACCTCAAAGAGAAAGACATTCTACTAATCTCCGGGTATGCAGGAACAGGTAAAACAAAACTATCGATAGAGCTGACAAAACTATTTTTAAGCGAGAACAAAAACTATGATTTAAAATATATAAGGGCTAACGGAAACCTAGACATTTGGCAGGATTTACAAATATTCCTTTTACCTGAAAAAGACTATTTATTGGTGCTGGACGATGCCAACAAGCTCAAGGATAATCTAATACAGATATTAAATTTTCAACGAAAAAGAGTAAACAAAGGACGGATAAAAATCATTTTGACGGTACGAAATTATGTTAAAGGGGAAGTTCAAAAATTCCTTGATGATTTTGTGCTTATTGAACTCAAGCCATTTGCAAGAGATGAGCTAGGAAAGATTTTACAGTCTGATGAATATAATATAAGTGATTACTATGCCGAAAGAATATTCAATATCTCAAAAGGCAATCCCCGACTTGCGATTATGGCTGTTATTGCTGGCCAAAGTGGTGAATTGGAAAAGCTAAATAATCCATCACAAATTCTGGAAACCTACTTTTCTTCGGTGAAAGAAAGTATTGATTCGTTTGAAAATAGAAGCCTTTTAGCTGTTGCAGGCCTATTGTCTTTTTTTAAAACCATTAATCTCGAAAACGAAACACAAGTCGGTGAAATTGAAAAGTATTTTTCAGTTTCGAAACTGACACTTGAGGAGAATCTTAGGATTTTATATAATCTTGAAATTGCTGATGAATTTGAGAGGATCTATAAGGTTGCTGACCAAATTTTAGGAGAATACATATTGTATTTAGTATTTCTTAAAGAACAAGAAATATCATTTTCCAAATTAATTGATGCATACATAGATAAACACGGAAGGTTCTCACTTGGGCATATCCTTAAGGAGCAAATAAATAATTTTAGTCTCGAATTGATTGGGGAACTTATTTCAAATGATATTAAAGAAGGTTGGCAAAAAATCAAAACTAAAGAACTTGCTATTTCCTTTATTGATGATTTTTACTACTACATTCCCCATGAGTCTCTTAGTTATTTTGATAAAAAAACAAAAGAGATTAAAGGAGATAATCCAAACGATTACACTTTTAAAATCTTCAACGAAAGACACTCTGATACTATTGGAGACAAGACTATTGAAATCCTAATAAGATTTCAATATTTAGGAAAAGAACAGTTCCTTTTAGCCTTAAAAATTATCACTGAGTATGGTTTGAAATCTGAATTGAGATTTCACAAATTGTTAAAGTCTTTTACTGAAAGAATATCTATGGATAGATATAGCTACCAACAGGGATATTTTCAGCAAATATGTCTTTTTGACTTTTTGTACGAAAGAATTCAGGATGACCGTGATTTTTATTCAAAAATTATTCTCTTTATTGCTCCAACCTTTCTGCGAGATAATTATCAATCCAATCACAGCATTGGCAACCAAATACTTATTGGGAATTATAATGTTGTCTTAAGTGAGGAGCAAAGAGTATTCAGAGAAAAACTATGGAAGTTTATTTTTGAGAGTTACGAAAGAGCAGAACTGAAATTCCACTGTCAAAAATGCATTCAAGAATATTCAACCAACCTAGAATATCATAATAGATCCTTACCTGTCATTGAATTTGACAAAACTCTTCTTCTAGAGTTTTATGAACTGAAGCTAAACTTTAATGATTTTATTGATAATGCTATACTGGCAACTTATGTAGACAGGTTAAACTGGATTCAGGTTAGCAATGAACGTAAACTATTGAAAAATCTGAAAAATCGAGCTTACAAGCTTTATCAAAAATTGACCGATACTAAAAGTGAAAGAAAAGAAAGGAGGTTAGGGCATGATGATTATGAGAAATACAAGGTAAATCAAATAGCTAGATATACCAAGGATTTTACAAGGTCAGATTACATGAAGATTGTGAATGACTTAAATGTAATTTATAAGAATAGGGAATTTCATAATGAAAGAGCATATATGCTTTCCCAATCAGTATCAAGACTGCTTAGAGTTGTTGGTAATCGAAACTTTGACTTGTTCTTGGAATTATTCAAAAAGATTGTTAGGTCTGATTATGCGAGTGAAATTCATATGGATGTAGACTTCCCTTAGATAGAACTGCTTATTTTTCTAAAACTTCATCAAAGTTATCGTTTTTAATTCCTTGTGCGGTACCGCACAAGGAATTGAGTTCCAGATATTGTTTAGGGGACACATATCCAAGGGCCTTGTGTGGC
>JAVJRL010000005.1:0-155000 GCA_040285615.1 Allomuricauda sp. | reverse complement strand
CCCCCGGCTGATTAGCATGGCCGGGGAAACCTTGGTCTTTCGGCGTGCGGGTTTCTCGCCCGCATTATCGTTACTTATGCCTACATTTTCGTTTCCGTACGCTCCACGGGACCTCGCAGGCCCGCTTCAACGCAGAACGGAATGCTCCCCTACCCATCTTTCGATGCCATAGCTTCGGTAATGTGCTTATGCCCGATCATTATCCATGCGGGACCGCTCGACCAGTGAGCTGTTACGCACTCTTTAAATGAATGGCTGCTTCCAAGCCAACATCCTGGCTGTCTGTGCAGTCCCACCGCGTTTTGTCAACTTAGCACATATTTGGGGACCTTAGCTGATGGTCCGGGTTCTTTCCCTCTCGGACATGGACCTTAGCACCCATGCCCTCACTGCCCTGAAACATTATATAGCATTCGGAGTTTGTCAGGAATTGGTAGGCGGTGAAGCCCCCGCATCCAATCAGTAGCTCTACCTCTATATAACTATCAGAACGCTGCACCTAAATGCATTTCGGGGAGTACGAGCTATTTCCGAGCTTGATTGGCCTTTCACCCCTACCCACAGGTCATCCCAAGACTTTTCAACGTCAACGGGTTCGGTCCTCCACTATGTGTTACCACAGCTTCAACCTGCCCATGGGTAGATCGCACGGTTTCGCGTCTACTACTACCGACTATGGCGCCCTGTTCAGACTCGCTTTCGCTACGGCTGCGCACCATAAGTGCTTAACCTTGCCGGTAAAAGTAACTCGTAGGCTCATTATGCAAAAGGCACGCCGTCACCAATAAATTGGCTCCGACCGCTTGTAGGCGTATGGTTTCAGGGTCTATTTCACTCCGTTATTCACGGTTCTTTTCACCTTTCCCTCACGGTACTGGTTCACTATCGGTCTCCCAGGAGTATTTAGCCTTGGCGGATGGTCCCGCCGGATTCACACAGGGTTTCACGTGCCCCGCGCTACTCAGGATACCACTATCTTTAACGCTCCTTGCCTGTACCGGGCTATCACCGTCTACGGCCCCTCTTTCCAAAGGGTTCCAGTTCGTCGCGCAAAGAACATTGTGGTCCTACAACCCCGTTATTGCCGGAACAACAACGGTTTGGGCCAGTCCGATTTCGCTCGCCGCTACTCTCGGAATCACTCTTGTTTTCTCTTCCTCCGTCTACTTAGATGTTTCAGTTCAACGGGTTCGCCCACCTTACGGTGTGACTGGCCTTCAACCAGCCGGGTTGCCCCATTCGGACACCCACGGATCAATGCTCATGTGCAGCTCCCCGTGGATTTTCGCAGCTTATCACGTCCTTCATCGCCTCTGAGAGCCTAGGCATTCCCCATACGCCCTTCTTTTGCTTGTCGCACCTGTACCTAAGTACAAATGCCCTCTCGTAATCCTTATATATTCTATTCTACTTCGTGTTTCTTCTTTGACTTCGCAATAAAACGACCTAAGTCGCTCTTGCTCCGTCCCAATATGTCAATGAACTTTCCAGCGAACCGCCACAGATATCAAATCCGTGGACGGCCTTTGCCGTGGTGGAGAATATCGGAGTCGAACCGATGACCTCCTGCGTGCAAGGCAGGCGCTCTAGCCAGCTGAGCTAATCCCCCATTTTAGCCAGCAGTTATCAGTTAACAGTTAACAGTTTTGATAACGTGCTCACCATTACGTGATAATCACTCAACTTCTAAAATTTCCTTTCAATATTCCTCAATGAACTTCTTTCGTAGTCTCAGGCAGACTCGAACTGCCGACCTCTACATTATCAGTGTAGCGCTCTAACCAGCTGAGCTATGAGACTGTCTTGGCCTTAATTTGCCTGTATATCAAAAAACATATTATAAACGACAGCGAAGAGATAAAACCACCTCGTGCGGGACAAGGATATTCCGGACATCTCTTTCTCTAGAAAGGAGGTGTTCCAGCCGCACCTTCCGGTACGGCTACCTTGTTACGACTTAGCCCTAGTTACCGATTTTGCCCTAGGCCGCTCCTTGCGGTGACGGACTTCAGGCACTCCCGGCTTCCATGGCTTGACGGGCGGTGTGTACAAGGCCCGGGAACGTATTCACCGGATCATGGCTGATATCCGATTACTAGCGATTCCAGCTTCACGGGGTCGAGTTGCAGACCCCGATCCGAACTGTGACCGGTTTTATAGATTCGCTCCTGGTTGCCCAGTGGCTGCTCTCTGTACCGGCCATTGTAGCACGTGTGTGGCCCAGGACGTAAGGGCCGTGATGATTTGACGTCATCCCCACCTTCCTCGCGGTTTGCACCGGCAGTCCCGTTAGAGTCCCCATCTTTACATGCTGGCAACTAACGGTAGGGGTTGCGCTCGTTATAGGACTTAACCTGACACCTCACGGCACGAGCTGACGACAACCATGCAGCACCTTGCAGGCAGTCCGAAGAAAGGGGTGTCTCCACCCCATGCAGCCTGCATTTAAGCCCTGGTAAGGTTCCTCGCGTATCATCGAATTAAACCACATGCTCCACCGCTTGTGCGGGCCCCCGTCAATTCCTTTGAGTTTCATTCTTGCGAACGTACTCCCCAGGTGGGATACTTATCACTTTCGCTTGGCCACGGAGACCGAAGTCCCCACAGCTAGTATCCATCGTTTACGGCGTGGACTACCGGGGTATCTAATCCCGTTCGCTACCCACGCTTTCGTCCATCAGCGTCAGTACATGGTTGGTCACCTGCCTTCGCGATCGGTGTTCTATGTGATATCTATGCATTTCACCGCTACACCACATGTTCCGGCAACCCCACCATGACTCAAGACCTGCAGTATCAAAGGCAATTTTATGGTTGAGCCACAAACTTTCACCCCTGACTTACAGGCCCGCCTACGGACCCTTTAAACCCAATGATTCCGGATAACGCTCGGACCCTCCGTATTACCGCGGCTGCTGGCACGGAGTTAGCCGGTCCTTATTCTTACGGTACCGTCAGACACCTACACGTAGGTGCGTTTCTTCCCGTATAAAAGCAGTTTACAACCCATAGGGCCGTCATCCTGCACGCGGCATGGCTGGATCAGGCTCCCGCCCATTGTCCAATATTCCTCACTGCTGCCTCCCGTAGGAGTCTGGTCCGTGTCTCAGTACCAGTGTGGGGGATCCCCCTCTCAGGGCCCCTAACCATCGCTGCCATGGTGAGCCGTTACCTCACCATCTAACTAATGGTACGCATGGCCATCCCTGTCCGATAAATCTTTAATCGTAATATCATGCGATAAAACGATACCATGGGGCATTAATCCAAGTTTCCCTGGGCTATTCCCCTGACAGGGGCAGGTTCCATACGCGTTCCGCACCCGTGCGCCGGTCGTCAGCAAAGAAGCAAGCTTCTCCCTGTTACCCCTCGACTTGCATGTGTTAGGCCTGCCGCTAGCGTTCATCCTGAGCCAGGATCAAACTCTTCATTGTATTTCCTTGAATGTCTGTCCGACACCCGGAAACCCGAGTCCCTGCATCAAAATGGTTTGTTCTTAATTCTACGCTGTCGTTACAATATGTATATGAACTTCTTTATTCCTTCCCTTCCGATTTAAGCCTCCCGGCATCTCGAAAGCGCCCTGCCTTATCAGCTAAGCGGGTGCAAATATACGCACCTTATTTTCTTCCCACAAAACAATTTTCAATATTTTTTTCGAAAAAATGCATTTCATTGATTTTCAACTTTTTAATATACGAAAAATTTCAAATTGTAGCAAAAATCAATTCAATAAAAACCATACATATATATAAGACCCTGATTGAACACAATTTACAAATGCGACCACTCCCTATTGTAAGCATCAATTCAAGATAGTATCTTTGACACCATCCAAAATTAAAGGAGCGTAGATGATTGATATTACATTGCCAGATGGCGCAGTAAAGAAAGTTCCGGAAGGAACTACACCCATGGAAGTTGCTAAAAGCATTAGTGAAGGGTTGGCCCGAAATGTTATTTCGGCAAAATTCAACGACACCACCGTTGAAACCGTCACCCCTTTAAACGAGAACGGCACCCTCACTTTATATACATGGAAAGATGATGAAGGAAAAAAAGCTTTTTGGCATTCTACGTCGCATATCGTGGCCCAAGCATTGGAGGAGCTTTATCCCGGTATAAAGTTGACCATTGGCCCTGCCATTGAAAATGGGTTCTATTATGATGTGGATTTTGGCGACCAGAACATTTCAGAAAAGGATTTTCCCAAGATCGAGAAAAAGGCTTTGGAAATTGCCCGAGGAAAATATGATTATAAAATGCGAAGCGTCTCTAAAGCTGATGCCCTTTCCTATTATAAAGACCAAGGGAATGAGTACAAAGTGGAGCTTATAGAAAATCTTGACGATGGCACCATCACTTTTTGTGACCATAGCACGTTTACCGATTTATGCCGAGGTGGGCATATTCCAAATACAGGAATCGTAAAAGCCATTAAATTATTAAGTGTTGCGGGTGCGTATTGGAGAGGTGATGAAAAAAATACACAGTTGACCCGTGTTTATGGTATCTCGTTCCCTAAACAAAAAGAGCTTACAGAATACTTACATCTTTTGGAAGAGGCCAAGAAAAGGGATCATAGAAAATTGGGTAAAGAATTGGAGCTCTTTACTTTCTCAAAAAAGGTAGGTCAAGGCCTTCCTTTATGGCTACCTAATGGTGCCGCACTTCGAGAAAGGTTGGAACAGTTTTTAAAGAAAGCTCAGAAGAAAGCTGGTTACGAAATGGTCGTGACTCCACATATTGGTCAAAAGGAACTATATGTTACCTCTGGGCACTATGCCAAATATGGAGAGGATAGCTTTCAGCCCATTCACACTCCAAAGGAGGATGAAGAGTTTTTGTTGAAACCAATGAACTGCCCGCACCACTGTGAAATATACAACAGTCAACCGTTTAGCTACAAAGATTTACCGAAACGCTACGCCGAATTCGGTACAGTATATAGGTATGAACAAAGTGGCGAATTGCATGGACTAACGAGAGTAAGAGGGTTTACCCAAGATGATGCTCATATCTTCTGCACAACGGAGCAACTTAATGATGAGTTCAAAAATGTAATCGACCTTACCTTATATGTATTGAATTCTTTAGGGTTTGATAATTTCACTGCCCAAGTATCGGTAAGAGACTTGGAAAATCCCGAAAAATATATAGGAAATACTGAGGATTGGGAAAAAGCGGAGCAAGCTATCATTGATGCGGCTGAGGAAAAAGGCTTGAACTACGTGATTGAAAGTGGTGAAGCTGCCTTTTATGGCCCAAAGTTGGACTTTATGATCAAGGATGCCCTTGGAAGAAACTGGCAATTAGGAACTATTCAAGTAGACTATAATCTTCCAAAACGTTTTGACCTCACCTATAAAGGAAGCGACAATGAATTGCACAGACCTGTAATGATTCACCGTGCACCTTTTGGAAGTATGGAACGATTTGTTGCGCTATTACTGGAACATACCGGCGGAAACTTCCCATTATGGTTGATACCGACCCAAGCTATCGTTCTGCCCGTCAGCGAGAAACACGAAAAATATGCTGAAAAAGTTTTGAATTCGTTAGAAAATCACGAAATTCGCGCGCTCATTGATAACCGGAACGAGACGGTAGGGAAAAAAATTCGTGAGGCAGAACTCAAAAAAATCCCTTTCATGATTATTGTTGGGGAACAGGAAGAGGCTTCTGCCAGCCTTTCTGTTAGAAGACATGGAGGTGAAGATTTGGGTAGTTTGAGCGTAGATACATTTTCGGACTTGGTAACTACTGAAATAAATAGTACCTTAAAGTCGTTCTAAAAAATTAAGTTTAATTAAAAAGTTTACGTCATAGCAATTAGAAGAAGATTTAGACCCCAACCAAGGAGGGAAAATAAAAACCCTCATAACATCAATGAGAAAATAAAAGCCCGAGAAGTACGGCTTGTCGGCGATAATGTTGAGATGGGTGTTTATCCCATTTCCAAAGCAAGGGAAATAGCCAACGAACAGGAGTTGGATTTGGTGGAAATTTCACCAAATGCCGAACCACCCGTTTGTAAGGTGATGGATTATAAAAAGTTTCTTTACGAACAAAAGAAACGCGACAAGGCCATGAAGGCCAAAGCGAGTAAAGTTGTTGTAAAGGAAATTAGGTTTGGCCCACAAACGGACGACCATGATTATGAGTTCAAGAAAAGACATGCAGAGAAGTTCTTGAAAGATGGTGCCAAACTAAAAGCCTATGTGTTCTTTAAAGGACGATCAATCGTTTATAAAGACCAAGGCGAAATATTACTGTTAAGGCTGGCCCAAGAGCTTGAAGAACTTGGAAAAGTTGAACAGATGCCTAAATTGGAAGGCAAGCGTATGACCATGTTCATTGCGCCCAAGACAAACAAAAAATAAAAACTGAACCTTGGTTCGGTATAATAAGCGGAGTTAAATACTAGGAAAATGCCTAAGATGAAAACAAAATCCAGTGCCAAGAAGCGTTTTAAGCTGACAGGAACTGGTAAAATCAAAAGAAAGCACGCTTTTAAGAGTCACATTTTGACAAAAAAATCTAAAAAGCGTAAGCTAAAGTTGACCCATTCCACTTTGGTTCACAAATCGGATGAGGACAACATCAAAGAACAGTTACGTTTAAAATAATTGTTCGCCGGTACATTATTTATTAACCATGGAGTCGGGCCATAAAAGTTCTCAATAATTGAGACGCCTGCTACAAAAAAATGACACATTATGCCAAGATCAGTAAATTCAGTTGCTTCAAGAGCTAGAAGAAAAAAAGTGATGAAGCAAGCCAAAGGTTACTTTGGAAGACGTAAAAACGTTTGGACAGTAGCCAAAAATGCGGTAGAAAAAGCAATGCTTTATGCTTACCGCGATAGAAGAAACAAAAAGCGTACTTTCCGTTCCCTATGGATTACCCGTATTAATGCTGGTGCCAGAATGCACGGAATGTCTTACTCTCAATTTATGGGCAAGGTAAAAGCCAATGGTATTGAACTTAATAGAAAAGTTCTCGCCGATTTGGCCATGAACCACCCAGATGCTTTTAAAGCAATCGTTGAGAAAGTAAAATAAAAAAGTTAATATAAACTTACCCCGCTTATTTAGATCCCGCCTTGTGCGGGATCTTTTATTTTACGGTTTTTCCAGAAAGGTCATTCTCGACTTCACTCGCATTAACAAACCTCACTCTATTGACCATAAGCTGTCACTACCAACTTTCTGCTCGAAGCATGATTCCTATGCTCACATAGATAAATACCCTGCCAAATACCCATATTCAATCTGCCCTGTGTTATGGGAACTTGAACCGAAGACCCCATCAAAGATGCCTTGATATGGGCTGGCATATCATCTGGACCTTCGTAATTGTGTACATAGTACGGTGCATTTTCGGGCACCATTGTATTGATGTGGCTCTCAAAATCAGTTCGTACTGTTGGGTCTGCATTTTCATTAATGGTCAAGCTGGCCGAAGTATGTTTAATGAACACCTGTAGGAATCCAGTATTTATTTTCCGAATCTCCGGTAAAGCGTCAATAATCGTATCGGTAATCAAATGAAACCCGCGAGAATATGATCGTAATAGTATTTCTTTCTGATAAAAATTCATGTAAAAACATTCTTGATTCCCCCAAATTAATATAAAGTTTACCAAAACAAGGGTTCGGTTCCGTCAATAACAAATAACTTTGCAGCTTAATTAGTTGGAATGGACCTATCACAAATAAAAATGGTGGTTACCGATATGGATGGAACTTTATTGAACTCCAAACATGAGGTAAGCCCACGGTTTTTTGAAATTTACGAAGAACTCAAAAAGAAAAACATTGCTTTTGTGGCTGCCAGTGGAAGACAATATCATAGCATGGTCGACAAATTGGAGTCCATCAAAAATGAGATACTCGTTATTGCTGAAAATGGGGCCTTGATAAAAAAGCAAGAGGAAACCTTACTTACCACTCCCATAAATAAGTCTGAAGTCAATCGAATTCTTGATACCGTGCGGCCATTGGAAAATGTACACCCAGTACTTTGTTGTCAAAATAATGCTTTTGTAGGGGGCGATTCCAATGAGTTTATTGATATGCTCCGTGAATACTATTCCGAGTTTGAAATTGTGGAGGATCAAAAACAGGTGGACGAAGAAGTGCTAAAAATAGCTATCTACCATTTTGAAAATTCTGAAAAACATATTTATCCCAATGTGAAACACTTGGAAGGCGACTTAAAAGTGAAAGTTTCTGGCGCCAATTGGGTGGATGTTTCCGATTTGAATGCCCATAAGGGATATGCGCTAAAAAAGGTGATGGACGATTTTCAAATCGCGGCTCACGAAATTATGGTCTTTGGAGATTACAACAATGACCTCGAGATGTTGGAGCTATCCGATTATAGCTTTGCCATGGCCAATGCGCACCCCAATGTTTTAAAAACCGCCAAATATACTACTCACAGTAACGATGACTTTGGTGTAGAGCGGATTTTGGAAAAGTTACTTTAGCAATCTATCGATCTGACACCGAAGTGATTTGCTTTTGTAAAATTTGTACCTTAATAGGCAAACCACAAAAGCAACACTATGGCACCTTTAAAAAAAGAACAGATCAAACAAGAAGTATTTGATCTTTATGATAAATATGCACACAATCAGTTAGACCGTAGGGAGTTTATGGAAAAACTTTCGGTTTACGCAGTTGGCGGTATTACAATGGCATCTCTTATGAGTTTTGTAATGCCCAACTACAAAGACACCCTCACTGTATCTCCCAACGACCCTGAACTAGATTCCAAATTCATTACCTATAATTCCCCAAAAGGAGGCGGTGATATCAAAGGATTGCTTTCTAAACCAAAAAATAGCAAAGGTAAAATGGGAGGCGTTATCGTTGTGCACGAGAATCGCGGACTCAATCCTTATATTGAAGATGTAGGGCGAAGAGCTGCTAAAGCAGGTTTTATTTCCTTGGCACCAGATGCCCTTACGCCACTTGGTGGTTATCCTGGCAATGATGATGATGGCAGAACACTTCAGAGGCAAAGAGACCGAAATGAAATGCTGGAAGATTTCATCGCAGCCTATGAGTATCTTAAAAATCATGAGGATTGCAATGGTAAAGTGGGGGTAGTCGGTTTTTGTTTCGGTGGATGGATTTCCAATATGATGGCCGTAAGAGTTCCCGATTTGGCTGCCGCGGTTCCATTTTATGGCAGCCAGCCTGCGGATGACGAAGTAGCACAGATCAATGCTCCATTATTGATCCATTATGCGGGCTTGGATGAAAGAGTGAATGCTGGATGGGAAGATTATGAAGCCAAATTAAAGGAACTGGACAAGGATTACGAAGCGCATTTTTATCCCGATGTCAATCATGGGTTCCACAACAATACTACACCACGTTTTGATGAAGCTTCAGCCGATTTGGCATGGAAAAGAACTATTGATTTTTTTAAAGAACACTTGAGTTAAGTTTTCTGTTTCTTTTTACGGGCAGCAGGAAACAAGACATTGTTCAAAATTAATCGATACCCTGGTGAAGTTGGATGTAGTTCCAATTCAGTTTTGGGGTCCCCTACCCTATGTTGATAATCTTCAGGGTCGTGACCTCCGTAAAAAGTAAAGAACCCCTTTCCTTTAATGCCATGGATGTACCTGGCCTCTCCATTGATTTTGTTTTCGCCAAGGACCATTACCGTTGGCTTAATTTGACTTCGGGTGTATGCCGTGGTCTGTCCCATAAAACCTTTCACCAAACTGGTATGGTTTTGCGTCAACATAGTGGGCACCGGGTCCCATTTGGCAGAAAACTCCATCAAAGAGAAATAATCCGACTCTCTGGGAACATTGGCCCTTTTATTGGTCATATCAATAGAAGAAAACTCATATCGGATAGGATTGCGTTCCAAGGTAAAATTGGTAAAGGCAAACGTGTTGCTAAAATCCAGTTTAGCCTGATAGTTCGCATCCGAAGGGTCACCATCGAACATGGGTTCACAGATATCGACATCTTCCGCGGCCAAAGCAATATCAAAACTATCGGTAGCGGAACACATAGCGAACATAAAACCTCCACCAATCACATAGTTTCTAATTTTAAGGGCGACGGCCAACTTCTCTTCAGACACCTTGGAATAGCCTAAGCTTTGCGCCAATTCCTCTGCCTTAGCTTTGTCTTCAATATACCATGGCGCTGCTCGGTAATGCCCATAAAAGCGTCCATACTGACCCGTGAAATCCTCGTGGTGCAGGTGCAGCCAATCATACAACGCCAATTTATCTCCTATTACTTCAGTATCATAAATAGTGGTGTAAGGTATTTCGGCATAGGTGAGCACCATGGTCACAGCATCGTCCCAAGGCTGGTTTCCCTTTGGGGAATACACTGCAATTTTTGGTGCTTTTTCCAAAATAACGGCATCTTGATTTTGGGATGGACTGCTTATATCATCCAAAATCTGCGCTGCCTGACCATCGGAAAGCACTTCAAAAGAAACGCCGCGTATTTGGCATTCTTTCCGTATTGCATCTCCATCTGGCAATATAAAAGAACCACCTCGATAGTTAAGCAACCATTGTACTTTTTGCTGTTTAGCAAGCACCCAATAGGTAATTCCGTAAGCTTTTAAATGATTTTCTTGCCCTTCATCATCCATAGGAATAAGGATAACGGAAGCAAAAGATTGAAATGTAAGTAGTAAAAAGAATATTAAAAGTACACCTCTCGACTGCGCTCGAGGTGACAGGAAAGTTATTATTTTAGAAAGGTACGTCGTTATCATCTGGGCCATCGTCACTGTTCATTGAACTACCAAAAGCATCATCCGCACTGGGAAGGTTTGGTGTTGCAAAGGGATTTTCTTCGTCCGCATTCATCTTCGATTGGAATTCGAATGGGGAATCAAAGTCATCCAAGTTATCAAATTTACCCAGAGCACCCACAAATTTTAACCTAATATTTTCTAAACCTCCATTACGGTGTTTAGCAACAATAAACTCTGCTTGACCTTGCGTGGGTGTGCGCTCTTCATCGTCCCACTCATCAATTTTATAATATTCCGGCCTATAAATGAAGGATACAATATCCGCATCTTGTTCAATCGCCCCAGATTCCCTCAAATCCGAAAGAATAGGTCGCTTGCTACCTCCACGGGTCTCCACGGCCCTGGATAACTGGGAAAGGGCAATTACAGGAACATTCAATTCTTTGGCCAATGCCTTTAAGTTTCGTGAAATAGTTGAAATCTCTTGTTCACGGTTACCTCCCTTTTGGCTTCCTCCAGCGGTCATCAACTGCAAATAGTCAATTACAATAAGCCTGATATTGTGCTGTGAGGCCAATCGCCTTGCTTTGGCTCTAAGGTCGAAAATAGAAAGTGATGGGGTATCGTCGATAAACAGTGGTGCTTTTTCTAAGGTTTTTACCTTCACGTTCAACTGCTCCCACTCGTGTTTTTCAAGCTTACCAGTCCTTAACTTTTCCGAAGATAATCCTGTTTCGGAAGAAATCAGACGGGTAATCAATTGTACGGATGACATCTCCAAAGAGAAGAAAGCCACTGGAATTTCCGAGTTAACCGCAATGTTGCGGGCCATGGAAAGCGTCAATGCAGTTTTACCCATACCTGGTCTTGCTGCCACAATAATCAAATCACTGGGCTGCCATCCCGAGGTCAGTTTATCTAACTTATCAAAGCCTGATGGAATTCCACTCAAGCCTTCTTTATTCGAAATTTCTTCAATCCGTTTTTTGGCCTGAATCACCAAATTTTGTGCTGTTTCGGCAGAACGTTTTAAGTTTCCTTGGGTAACCTCATACAATTTGGCCTCTGCATTATCCAAGAGATCAAAAACATCGGTTGAATCACTATAAGCATCTTCAATAATATCGTTGGATATTTTGATCAGGCTTCTTTGAATATACTTTTGAAGAATAATTCTTGCATGAAACTCAATGTGCGCAGAAGAAGCTACTTTTTGAGTAAGTTTTATCAAGTAAAAATCACCTCCGACCGCTTCCAGCTTGCCATCTTTCTTTAATTGGGATGAAACCGTTAATAAATCGACCGGTTCGGAAGATTCAAACAATTTAAAGATAGCCTCGTAAATGTATTTATGGGAATCTTTATAAAAAACGTCTGGATGAAGGATATCGATGACCTCATCCACTCCTTTCTTATCAATCATCATAGCACCCAACACAACCTCCTCTAAATCAACTGCTTGGGGCGGTATCTTACCTTTCTCAAGATTGATAAGGGTAGATTTTTCCACACGATGTCCTACGATGGGGCTAGGTTTTTCCATGAATGCGAAAGTAGCTAATTAACCTTTAGTTAACTTTAGTTTAAACGGATACGATTTCCACAGGTACTCAACAATTTAATTGTTGATAACTTAAAATACCTGTTAATAACATAAAAAAAAATGAGGATATAACCTAATGAAAAAGGTGAACCCCTGAAAAACAAGATTTATTCGCTAAAAACTCCCATGTCCGCATATTTTTCCATGCGCGTTTTCACCAATTCTTTTGGTGATAACTTTTTGAGTTCTTCAAAATGGGAAGAAATTTTGTTTGCGACCGTTTCAAATGTTTTTGCTCTATTGGAATGAGCTCCACCCAAAGGTTCTTTTACAATCTCATCGACCAATTTCTGCTTTTTCATATCGGTCGCGGTCAATTTTAGTGCTTCCGCTGCTTGTTCTTTGTATTCCCAGCTTCTCCAAAGGATAGATGAACAGGATTCTGGAGATATAACGGAGTACCAAGTGTTCTCCAACATTAATACCTTGTCTCCCACTCCAATGCCCAAAGCACCTCCAGATGCTCCTTCGCCAATAATAATAACAATAATCGGCACTTTAAGGCGTGTCATTTCTAAAATATTACGTGCAATAGCCTCTCCTTGTCCTCTTTCCTCAGCCTCAATACCTGGATAAGCTCCAGGAGTATCTACAAAACATACAACGGGTATCTTAAACTTTTCGGCAGATTTCATCAATCGAAGTGCCTTTCGATATCCCTCCGGATTTGCCATACCAAAATTACGGTACTGGCGGGTTTTGGTGTTGTACCCTTTTTGCTGACCAATGAACATATAGCTTTGGTCTCCAATTTTACCAAGTCCGCCCACCATGGCCTTGTCATCTTTTACATTTCTGTCTCCGTGAAGCTCCAAAAAGGTGTCCCCACAAATGGCATTTATGTAATCCATGGTATAAGGCCGATTAGGATGCCTAGACAACTGGACCTTTTGCCAAGCTGTAAGGTTTTTATAGATATCCTTACGGGTTTGATCAAGTTTCTTTTCGATTTGAGAGCACGTTTCTGTAACGTCTACATCACTTTCTTCCCCTATAACCATACATTTTTGAAGTTGGTCTTCAAGTTCTTTGATGGGGAGTTCAAAATCTAGATATTCCATGGGAAGTCTTTTATTTTCACGAAAAACAATGGGGACAAATATATAACTTTATGGGATACTCCCATGAATTATACAAGTCTTTTAACGCCAACAATATACAAGATCATAAACAGATTATCGCTTAGCTTTCATGAGCATGTAAACGGCAAAAACACCAAAAAGAAGGTTGGGAATAACTACTGCCAACAAGGGTGAAAAACCAGATTGCTCTGCCAATGTTCCAAAAACCTTATCAAAGAAAATGTAGACGAAAGCAACACCTATACCAAAAGCCAAATTAAGTCCCATACCTCCTCTTCGCTTAACCGAGGACACGGCAACTGCTATTACGGTTAATATAAATGCAGCAATAGGAAGCGCCCAACGTTTATACTTCACCAAAACATAGGCATTTATGTTAGATGCTCCTTTTCTACGCTGGTCATCAATGAAATCATTCAGCTCAAAAAGGTTTTTTGTCTCTGCTACATAAGAAACCGGGGTAAGATCATCTATCTGAAAGGAAAAAACGGTATCCAAACGTCGCCTTGCCTTGATATATTCAGTTTCGTTCTGTATTTCTCGCTTTTCGTAATTGGTCAATCTATAAATACTATCGTCCTCTATCCATCGAATATTGCTGGCCGAAATTTTATAGTCCAACTTGCCGATGGAATCGAAATGTTCGTAGGTAAAATTATAACCGATCTGACGGTTAGGGTCGAAACTACTCACGTAGATATAATCCCGCTCATTTAATTGATTGAATATGTTCTCCGTTTCCCTGGTCTGCTTTCCTTTTTTAAAGTATTTGTACTCAAATTCGTTAAAACCGATACTGGCATTTGGCACAATGAACATGCCCATCATAAAAATAAGAATGGCGACCAAAGTGGCTCCTACAAAATAAGGTCTTAAAAACCTCCAAAAAGAGACTCCTGAACTCAATATGGCCACAATCTCGGTATTACTGGCCAGTTTTGATGTAAAAAATATAATCGATAAGAAAAGGAAAATGGGCAGCAATAAATTTCCTATGACCAAGGTAAAGTTTCCATAAAATACAATCACCTCGGACAAAGGAGCCTCATTGTCGATAATCTTCCCAATTTTCTCTGCCAAGTTCGCCATGATACCAATGGGGACAAAAAGCAAAAGCATCCCCATAAAGGTGATCAGGTAGCGTTTTAGGATGTATTTATCGAGTATGGTGAACATTACAATCTTTTATCCATTTGGTTAACCATCTTGGTTTTCCACTCTAAAAAATCTCCGGCTAAAATACGTTCTCTTGCCGTACGTACCAACCACAAATAAAAACCAAGGTTGTGAATGGTGGCAATCTGCTTGCCCAAATATTCATTGGCAGCAAATAAATGGCGAAGATAGGCCTTAGAATATTCGGTGTCCACAAAAGTGATTCCCATCTCATCCAAAGGAGAAAAATCGTTTTCCCATTTTTTATTTTTGATGTTAATGGTTCCATGAGCCGTAAACAACATACCATTTCGAGCATTACGGGTAGGCATCACACAATCGAACATATCTACACCCAAAGCAATATTTTCTAAAATATTGATTGGCGTACCGACACCCATGAGGTATCTTGGTTTGTCTTCTGGGAGAATATCACAGACCAACTCGGCCATTTCGTACATTTCCTCAGCAGGTTCCCCTACCGAAAGACCACCAATGGCATTTCCCTCAGCTTCAACAGAGGCAATATATTCAGCGGATTGTTTCCTTAAATCTTTGTAGGTCGAACCTTGTACAATAGGAAAAAAACTTTGGGAATAATCGTAAGTATAAGGTAGCTTTTCCAAATGATTGATACACCTATCAAGCCATCTGTGCGTCATGTGCATAGAGCGTTTAGCGTATTGATAGTCGCAAGGATAAGGTGTGCACTCATCAAAAGCCATAATAATATCCGCACCAATGGTGCGCTGTATTTCCATTACATTTTCAGGTGTAAAAAGATGACGGGATCCATCAATGTGGGATTTAAACTTTACTCCTTCCTCCTTTATCTTTCTATTATCAGACAATGAATAAACTTGGTACCCACCACTATCGGTTAAAATTGGTCTATCCCACCCCATAAATTTATGGAGCCCACCGGCTTCTTGCAGAATACCAGTTTTCGGTCTTAAATAAAGATGGTATGTATTTCCTAAAATTATATCAGGATTAATTTCATCCTTTAACTCACGTTGGTGAACACCCTTTACCGAGGCAACGGTGCCCACAGGCATAAATATAGGAGTATCGATAGTACCATGATCAGTAGTCAATTTCCCTGCTCTAGCCTTAGTTTTGCTATCCTTTTGTAGTAAGGTAAAATCCAATTGTTCGTTTTAGAACCGCAAATATAACTAACTCAGTATCGTTGTTCCTTAACAAAAAAATAAAGTTTCTGAGCATAAGTTGTTTAACAAATGTATATTTAACACTTGTTTTCCACGAATAATGCCATTACATTTGAATTCTAAATTAAAAACACAATGCCGAACACGCAAGAATTACAGGACCTGGTAGTACAGGTAAGAAGGGACATTTTACGAATGGTCCATAAGGTAAATTCGGGGCATCCAGGGGGTTCTTTGGGCTGTACTGAGTTTTTAGTAGCACTCTACAACGAGGTAATGGATTTAAAGGATGGATTTGATATGGATGGAATCGGAGAAGACCTCTTCTTCCTTTCAAATGGACATATTTCTCCAGTTTTTTATAGTGTTTTAGCTCGAAGAGGTTACTTTCCTATCGAAGAATTGAACACCTTTAGACTTATTGACTCCAGATTGCAGGGCCACCCTACCACCCATGAAGGATTGCCAGGCGTTCGTGTAGCTTCTGGGTCTTTGGGTCAAGGAATGTCCGTTGCCATTGGAGCCGCTCTTGCCAAGAAACTGAACGGTGATGATCACTTGGTATTCAGTTTGCATGGTGATGGTGAATTGCAAGAGGGACAAAATTGGGAAGCCATTATGTATGCTGCAGGTAACAAAGTAGATAATTTAATCGCCACTGTGGACCGTAATGGGCAACAGATTGATGGTGCTACCAAAGATGTTCTTCCGTTGGGTGATGTTGGCGAAAAATTCAAAGTATTCGGATGGGATGTTTTGGAAATTGAAAACGGAAACGACCTAGAGCAAGTAATTGCTGGCTTAAATGAAGCCAAGAGCAGAACCGGAAAAGGAAAACCGGTATGTATTGTTATGAAGACTGAAATGGGGAATGGTGTTGATTTTATGATGCATACCCATGCATGGCACGGTAAAGCGCCAAGTGATGAGCAATTAGCCACCGCATTGGAGCAAAACCCAGAAACTTTAGGCGATTACTAATTTTTAAAAAGACACAATGACTAAATATACAGATCAAGGAAAACAAGATACCCGAAGCGGATACGGTGCGGGAATGACGGAACTGGGAAGGACCAATCCAAACGTAGTGGCACTTTGTGCTGATTTGGTAGGCTCGCTTAAGATTGAAACTTTTATTAAAGAAAGCCCAGAACGTTTCTTTCAAACAGGAATAGCGGAAGCTAACATGATGGGCATCGCTGCCGGTTTAACCATCGGTGGAAAAATCCCTTTTGCCTCAACTTTTGCCAACTTCGCGACAGGCCGTGTGTATGACCAAATCCGTCAATCTATTGCATATTCTGATAAAAACGTCAAAATATGTGCTTCCCATGCTGGGTTAACCTTAGGTGAAGACGGTGCAACACACCAAATTTTAGAAGATATTGGTTTAATGAAGATGTTACCTGGTATGACCGTCATCAATCCATGTGATTTTAACCAGACCAAAGCAGCAACCATTGCCATAGCAGAACACCATGGCCCGGTTTATTTGCGTTTTGGAAGACCAAAAGTGGCGAACTTCACCCCTGTGGACCAAAAATTTGAAATTGGCAAGGCGCTTATGCTAAGCGAGGGTACCGATGTCACCATTTTGGCCACCGGTCATTTAGTATGGCAGGCACTACTTGCAGCCGAAAGCTTGGAAAACCAAGGTATATCCGCAGAGGTGATCAATATTCACACCATTAAACCATTGGATGATAAAGCTATTTTGGACTCGGTAAAGAAAACAGGCTGTGTGGTTACTGCCGAAGAACACAATTATTTAGGTGGACTTGGGGAAAGTGTTGCACGCGTATTGGCTACCCACCACCCTACTCCTCAAGAGTTTGTGGCCACACAAGATACCTTTGGTGAAAGTGGAACCCCAGAGCAACTTATGGAGAAATACGGCTTGAACAATAAAGCCATTGAAGCTGCCGTTTTAAAAGTGTTGAAACGTAAATAGTTTCAATAAAATATCCCTATGGGATATTTTTTCAATCTTTTAAAACAACACTTATGAAAAAAACTTTTCTAGTAGCAGCTTTTGCCTTAATCGGTTCTGCTGTAATGGCTCAAAGCGGCTCAGGTTTTGGTATCAAAGCCGGATTATCCTACAACAAGAACGGTGACCTGATCAGTTCTGTTGGGGATGGAGGACAAGATATTGTCGAAGGAGCCGAAGGAAAAACAGGTTTCCATTTTGGATTTTGGGGAAAATTGGATTTCCCAAAGATTTACCTAAGACCAGAGTTGGTATATTCCAAAACAAAAAGTTCGTATGATGTAGATGGTAATTCGCAAGATTACGATATTTCAAAATTGGATATGCCCGTACTTTTAGGTTATAAGCTAATTGGCCCTCTACACATTTTTGCGGGACCTGCTTTCCAGTATACCTTGAACAATGATTTGGGTGACCTACAGGTCGAAGATGTAAAGAACGACTTTACTGTAGGTCTTAATGCCGGTGTAGGCGTTAACCTGGGCAAAGTAGGATTGGATGTAAGGTATGAGAGAGGTTTCTCGGAGAACGAAGCCGCATTTATCGACGCCAATGTTGCCAACGTTGAAGGAAGGGTAGATTCGCGACCTTCGCAAATTATATTTGCATTATCACTTAAATTGTAAAGTATATTTTAAGCATAAAAAAAACCCTGTTGCATGCAACAGGGTTTTTTATTTATATTATTTTATTAGTTGGTATCGGGATCTAAGTAATCGGGAGTCCCATCACCATCGGCATCTGGAAAAATTAGTTCACCATTATCAATGATTATTTCATCTCGTGTTAAAACCCCATCACCATCGTCATCTACATCTCTAAAATTGGGCAACCTACCAGCGATAGACTCTTCATCCATATCCGTATTATCATCTCCTAAAAATCCATTACCATTCAAATCTTCCTGAATGGATGGAATACCATCATTATCATGATCTGTATCTTCGACATACAAACCCAATTCAATTTCAAACATTAATATTGAATATGTTGGAATCAAACCTGAGGGAGATCTATTAAAATACGCCATACCAGATGGCATTATAACAAGACCAATACCACTATTATCAATATTGTAGGTTCCATCCGCATTTTCCATGATTTGATCTGAGGTTCCTGCGTACATTTGGGCATAACCATCTGCAAAACCTCTTGCTGCTATCCTTGATATATCAGTCCAAGAAAAATCTTTACTCTCATCAAATTGTGTCCCATCCAATAAATATCCTTGATACCTAACCAGCGTTGAATCCACAAAGGTAGGACTTCCACCTCCACCCTTTCTTGCTTCAATATAGTACAAAGTATGTTCAATGTTTTCCTCTTCATCACTCAACCCCAAATGGCTGGATGAAACATTGAAAGTAATGGGCACAGCACTTTCCATCATTGGTTTCTTATTCGCGTTGTCTCCAGCAATGGTATCTATTACTATTTTGTAGTCAAAACCTTCTGGCGGGTTTTTAAATTCTTCATAATTGTAAAAGTGGGTATTCAAAAACTCCCTTATGGTTTCATCATCTTCTGGTGCCACATCGCTCAATAAGCTTGGCGGAATCGTAACAACTCCACCATCATCATCCTTTTTACAAGATATAAATGTTACTGCAAAACATATGAAAACTAAAATTCCGTATCTCATCAAGTGTGATATTTAGGCGCGCAAGATACAATTTTCCGTTATTTTTGCTCTGTCCATTAACAAAGATTTGCAAAGACCATGCGTATAGACAAGTACCTTTGGTGCATTAGATACTTTAAAACCAGAAGCATTGCCTCCAATGCAGTGAAAAAAGGGCAAGTAAAAGTGAACGGAAGTTCGGTAAAGCCTTCCCGCGACGTGTATCCAATGGACAAAATTGTTGTAAGGAAAAACCAGATTGATTACCAACTTACGGTTTTGGATGTTCCAGAAAGCCGGGTTGGAGCCAAATTGGTGGATATTTACCGTAAAGACACCACCCCAAAAGAAGCCTTTGAACACAATGAATTGTTACAGTACGCCAAAAAGCATTATCGAAAAAAAGGTTTGGGGCGTCCTACGAAAAAAGATCGTCGAGATTTGGACGACTTTATAGACGAACCGGAATAAACCGTTTTTATATCTTTAACCCAAGCACAAAGCACTATGATAAACCGCATACTTACCCACGATCAAATACAACACATTACAAAGCGAATCGCTTATCAAATCTATGAGACCAACGTGGATGAAAAAGAAATAGTAGTTGCGGGAATCAAAGGAGGTGGAGAAAGTTTTGCCAAGAAAATAATCACGGTTTTGAAAAAAATCACAGACGCAGAGATTGTTTTATGCAAAGTGGACATGGATAAAAAGAACCCTTTGGAGAGCGGTGTTAAAACCTCCCTATCACAAGAGGAATATCAAAATAAATCCATCGTTTTGGTTGATGATGTACTAAATTCGGGCACCACTTTGATCTATGGAACCCATCATTTTCTTAAGACTCCAATAAAACAGCTAAAAACAGCGGTACTGGTAAACAGGAACCATAAAAAATATCCGATTAAGGCCGATTTTAAAGGTATATCGCTCTCAACCTCTCTCAACGAACATATTAAAGTGGATTTTGAGCCGAAAAACAATGCGGTGTATTTAGAGTAATCCTTTGATTTTCTCCAGCACAGTTTCTGCATCTATACCATTACAGTCCAGATTATGCTTTGCCTGCATGTAATAGGGCCTACGTTCAAAAAGATGCTTTCCAATAAATTCTGGTAGTTCTTCCTCACTAATATTTTTCACTAAAGGTCTCTCCTCTTTTTCTTTTGAGAGTCTTTCCACCAAACTTGGGATACTCAAGTTGAGATAGATTGAATGGTCGGATTGATTTAAGATGGTTGCCATATTATTTCCATAACATGGAGTACCCCCTCCTGTTGAGAGGACAATAGATTCTTCTTTATCCAAAACTTCGGACAGCATTTGGTGCTCCAGTTTTCTAAAAAATATTTCCCCCTTTTCAGAAAAAATATTTTTAATGGATTTTTTTTGATGCGCCTCAATATACTCATCCAAATCAATGAACTCCAATCCTAATTGCCTGGCCAACAATCGTCCAACAGTCGACTTTCCACTTGCCATATACCCGAGTAAAACTACTTTCATTTTCGAGATTTTTATCCGATTTCAAAAAAACACAAATTTATCATTAATTCACCTTGGAAAATAAATTATTGATGTTATATTTGCACCCGCTTAGCCAAACAGCTAAGCACAGCTTGAAGACCTGATAGCTCAGTTGGTAGAGCATCTCCCTTTTAAGGAGAGGGTCCTGGGTTCGAGCCCCAGTCAGGTCACTTTTTCCGTTTTAAGGAAATTCAAAAAGTCTGTAAATCGTTGATTTACAGACTTTTTTGTTTTTATTGATTTCATTTGATATCAAATAGTACCATATATCGCGGTGAACGATTCGGTGAACGGTTTTAGAATCCGCAAAAATGGCACCTGATCAATGTTAAAAACGCTGCGAACATTTTTTTTCAAATGTTCCGGAACAAAATTGAATCAGCAAATCGATGACAAATGGAAACAAAAACATTCTCTTTAATCCACTATCTCAGAAAGGCCCAATTGGACAAAACCGGAAAAGCTGGTATCTATCTCAGGATTACCGTAAACGGTCATCGGGCAGAGCTCAGTATCAAACGAAAAACAAGTCCCGAAAAATGGTGTTCCAACAAAGGAAGGTTAAAAGGCTCGAGCAAGGAGGCCAAAGAGCTGAACCACTACATGGACCAGCTAGAATCCAAAGCTTATGAAATCCATTCAAAGCTGGTCGTCAAAAAGAAACCTTTCAATGCCGAGACCATCAAAAACAAACTTCTGGGCAAAGGAACTGCCCATAAAACACTCCTTGCCATTTATGAAGAACACAATGCCCAGATCAAAGAGTTGATCGGATCTGACTATTCCTATGGAGCTTACCGCAGGCACGTACGCACAATGAACCATCTTGCCGGCTTTATCCAAAAGGAATATAAAGTGTCCGACCTATATGTTATGGAGGTGGATTTAAACTTCGTCAATGGATTTCATCATTATTTAAAGACCCAAAAAGTTGGTAACCAAAATACAGTTACCAAATATGTTGTCAACTTCAAAAAAATCATGAGGATGGCCTTTGCCAATAATTGGGTGAAAAAAGACCCTTTCTATTATTGGAAGGCCGAATGGAAAAAAGTGGAAAGAGATGTTCTGACCGAAGCAGAACTAAGGGCTATAATGGAAACGGAACCCGAGTCAAAAAGTTTAGAGCAGGTACGGGACGTTTTTGTTTTTTGTTGTTTTACTGGGTTGGCCTACGTAGATGTCAAAAAACTTTCAAATAACCACATAGTAGATGGTATTGGTGGCAAACGATGGATCAAAATCAAAAGGGCGAAAACAGACTCTTTGAGCACAGTGCCCTTACTCCCCATTGCGGAAAAAATATTGCTCAAGTATAAAGACCATTCGCAAATCATGGGTACAGAAACAATACTACCAGTTGTCAGCAACCAAAAGACCAACGCCTACCTAAAGGAAATTGCTTCTTGTTGCGGGATTAAAAAGAAGCTAACCTTTCATTTGGCTCGTCACACATTTGCGACAACTGTAACACTGTCCAATGGGATTTCAATTGAATCGGTCAGCAAGATGCTTGGGCACCAATCCTTAAAGACAACTCAAATATATGCCAAGGTAATCGACAAGAAATTACATGATGATATGAGTTTACTTGAGGGAAAATATGAGTTGTGAGGTAAAAAGATTTTATCTAGTATGGTAGAGCATCAAAAAGTATTGAATGATTTTTCATTCATATTGATGTTTTTTACTATTCTATGACTGATATTTCATACATTATTAAAACTAAAATCACCAGAAGACAAAAAGCCTATAATAGGTCTTTATAAATGTCTTATTTCCAATAATTATAAGCTTGCACTGCTTATATCATTGTCATGTGCCCTTATTATTTCCGTAATTCTTGCTAAATGATGGTCATCGTGTTCGGCAACAAACAAAAACAAATCCATTATTCGCATTGGTTGCAATAATCTTGGGTGTAAGGCGGTTCTGTAAACATCTTTTTCTGTTAGCTTTGATAATTGCTCTAAAGTTGTTTTCCTTAATCCTTCGAATTCAAAAATTAAGTCATCTATAGACTTATTATTGTGTAGAGCAATTTCGGTTTTCTGATTCTCTAGATCAGCAGAACTTAGATATTCCTCATCATTCAATATCTCACCCAGTCGAATTTTCCATAAAGGTTCCAAGTCACTCAAATGTCCAACATTCACTTTAATGGACCATTTACCACCATTTTTGGTTTCTAGTAAATCAAATGGAATGGTCTCCAGTTTTGATTTTATTCGGATTGATGTTCCTTCAAGTCGCTCCACAATAGAAGGGAAAATATTCTGTTCATACGAGAAATCAAATTTTCTTTCAAACCATTTTATTTGATTCATAATTCTTGTTTTTAATTACTTAAAACGGTAGGCAGCTACCACAATTTTGTATGCATAAATAGGTCTGGAGCAATAGAAAACAGCAGCCGAAAAGCGCATTGGTAGATGACCGTATTGCACAAGTTAGGGAAAAAGTCCTTGTTAATAATACTCGTTCGGTAAATTAAAGTATCCTAAGGATAATCAGAAAATCAAAATGGAAATAAGGCTGTCCTTAAGTGGGATACTTAATGAAAATGTCGCTGATTGAGGATATTTCAGATTCGTTTGAAAATGTATGCTTTTCAAAACTCAAGTAGTTTAAGATTTGAATGTTTAAGTTCCTTATCCAAATTAAATCGTATAGATTTCGTTGTAATTCGATGTTTTCTATGAATAATCTAGAAAATACCAAAACCGAAGCCTATACCTAACCACGGATACCCTTTATGTATCCATGTATTTGCATTTGAACCCAAGGGAATATCATAGCCAATACTTCCTATGATCTCAAAACCATTAAATGAATAGATATAAGCCAACCCAAAAGATGGCATTATGACATTGGTGTTGTTATCGATATCTGGCTCTGTGTTTTCAGCATTGAGCGGTACTAGAGTAGTGTTGAAAAGAATGTTTATGGATTGTTCACTAAAAACACTTTTCTTTTGACCGGCATAGTAATAGAAGTGCTCTTTACCACAGAATATCCATCCAAGGTGCGTACCTATATTAAAATTTGCAGAAAGGTTTCCAGCGTCATTATCATTGTCCTTGCTACCCAAGTAGTATTTAAAGGGGATTGTTACCGCCCCCATGATAAAACCTCGATAATCCAAGGTTCTAGATGTGCGTTCTTTCAATTCGTAAAAATAATACCCTCCTGCGTTTTTTTCTTCTATTTTGGACTTTTCAAGTAATTTTAATTTGCCGTTCTCCGGAATTGGCCTAAAATAAACTCTAAGCTCATTCTCCTTCTGAAAGACGTCGGCTTTCTTGTATTTAGGTAACAATAATGATTCAATCTCCTTTTTTTCATAATGGTCGTCAGTATCATATGAGAGCTCGTTGTTCTCACCCAGGTATATGTTTTTGACTATTTTCTTTTTGGTTTTTTCACCATTACTGTAGTACAGATCAGTTGCATCCTTTATGATATACCATTTTCTCTTCACTTTTTGGGCATAAACGCTAGCAGTGGATATAACCAAAACCAATACACTTGTTAGGATTCGCTGTTTCATGGTTGTAATCTTTAAGAGAATTTTAAAATATTCTTTAAATGAATAACATATTATAGGCCCGATAATCGGATTTATAACTCAATAAGTTAAAGGTTAAGGAAAGCTAGTGGTGAAATAATTATATGAATGTAAGATATATATGTATAACTGGTAAGAAAAGACCTGTTTATTTACTGTGAAAGAATCTCAAAGGATGGATTAACAATCCCTATGAAAGGTGCTGATTTCACTCCGGTATCATTGACCTGACCTCCTTATGAATTCGGTCAAAATTCAATTTTAATTCTTCGGGCGTTTTTGGAGTGGGTTGAGGCAGCTCCTTTGATATCACTGGCTTTTTAAAGCGTATTTTTTTATCCTTCCCATCAAAGAACACTACAAACTCCCCTTGTTGTAACCCATAGAAAGCATCGGCCCGTGTCTTGGTCACTTCCCGTTCACTTTGGGTCACTCGAGTATCAAAATTCAGGTTATAACCTTTGTTCACACTCTTGGACTGCTTTTTTACGATTTCAAAAAAGCGCTCATAATATTTCGCGGTATCGGGATCATTGGCCTTGCCAAAAAACTGATAGGACAGATTGCTCAGTATGGCCTTACTGGCCTTGTCCCCGTAGAGCATATCATTTTGAATCTTGTCCTGCAATACATAGACCGTCGCGATATCATAGCTCCGTAAGGTCGCCGGAATCCGGTGCATGTTCAATAGGCGAATGGTGGAGGCCTCTTCAATGAGAAAAAAGGAGGTCAATCGGTTCCGCTCGCTCATCTGTTTGGAAATGGTATGGATGATCGTTGCAATGACGGGAGAAAGTGAGCTCTCTTTTTTTGGATTATTGACAATGGACACGACCGAGGGGTTTTGGGGATTATTGATATCCAAAGGCACCTCATCCGCTGAGAGCGCCATAAATATCTTCCGGGTACTGATTTTCTTGAAGGCATTGGCCAAGGTGCTTTTCACTCCGGCGGTCTGTCTATCGGAGTCCACCCCACTGATAAAAGCATCGGCCATGGCCTTGGAAGTCAGGTCGGCACTTAAGAAACGTACCAAGTGCTCCGTATCGAGGTATTGGTAGAGAGCAATCATATGGGGAATGGTGCAATAGTCGGGAAAGTCTTCCTTCAACCGCCAGATCAGCCCTCCTATCAGGCCCTCCACGGCATCCTGGAAAAAACGTGAGGTACCACTACTACCACTTTCCTTGAGTTCCAAGAGATTTTCCAAAAGCACCCGGGAGATCTCATGGACACTTTCCTCATCGGGCAAATAACGGGGCGCAATGGGATTGACCCGTTGGTAAATGGGATCAAAGGAAACGATATGGAATTTCCGGTCAGTGCCCTTAAACAACGGATAAGCCATCTCGGTAATCTCAAAGTTCTTGTAATCATGCATCACCCCACAAAAGCGATGGGCCGCAAAATGTTGAAAAAGGTTGAGGACGATGCTTTCGGTCTTTCCGCTGCCCGCTGCCCCGATAATGGAAATACCCCTTCGGATATTGGACAATACCAATTTGGTTCCCTTGGTCTGCAGCACCAATCGATATTTTTTATCAATGGTATTGGCTTCCTTGTTTGGGATGAAAACATAACATAGCAAATTGATAAACGCCCAAGGCAACAATAGGTAGAGCATTACCCTTAGGAAATCACTCATTTCCAATAGAAAGAAAAGAGCTGTCACCACTCCAAGAACCAACAGCCAAGACCCGATAAACCCATAACGGAAGTACTTGACCAAAAGAAAAGAAATCAAGCTTCCCAATAGAAGCACCAGCAAAACAATATGTATAATGGAAGCAGTCAACATTATATTAGATTTCAATGCCCCCTGATCGGATGGCCTGTTCGACACCTTGTTTGAGCTTCATCAGGGTCTTATAGGCCAACTGCACCTTGTTGGTCGGGATGTTGGGGATGGTTACTCCTCCTTTGCGCAATAGTTTTAGGGCCAGTTGCTTTTCGTTGTTCGGCAATCCCAACAAAAGGGCCACAAACTTTTTGGGATCCTGTCGGTATAGCTTTTTCGTGCCATATTTTTCCATAAAGTTTCGGTCATAGGCAAACATCCGATCAAAGGACTTTTCTGCGGATTGGTAGAATTGATCACGGTGAAAACCCTGTTTGACCTTTTTACCCTGTAGGGTGGTTTCGGATGCCTTGAACTTGCTCCCTGGGGACAGGCTGTAGGTATTGGTCACATCCTTTCGGCTGACAATAATATGGATATGGGATTGTGTCCCTTCCTTTTTCATCCCCTCTACGATCATTTGGCCTTTTATCTTATGGGGAGCCTCTTGGGTCAGGCGCTGGATTTCCTGTTGAATGACCTTTGAATTGCCTTGTAGTGCACCCCGTTCCACCTTGGCCAGGTCATTTCGGAGTTTGGCGATTTGTTTGCGGTACGGGACATTTTCCTGCACCTGCTTTTCAAAGCCCCGAAAGCTGCGTTCGTATTCGATTTTAGCATAGTATTTGATATCATCTACAGTGACCGTTCTATCACGATAAAAGGATGCGGCATAATCCTTAATGATTTCCCGGGTGTATTTTCTAAGCGCTTTTGGATTATTGCTGATCTGTTTGAGTTCCCGTTGGCTTGGGCTTACCACGATGGAATAGAATTTAGGTTCATGCTTCTTGAGTTTGGCGGTATTGCCATCAATTTCCGATATGACGGTTTCAGGAGGAATCTTATCTTCTTTTTGGTCAAAAAAGGTCTCCTGTTCCTCTGGTTCCAAATCTTGGTTCTCTTTTTCCAAATAGGCCACATAGTCCCGGACGCTACTGTGATAAGTCTCGAAACCTCTGCCGATTTTCTGTGCCGTGATAGTGATGTACATGGTCATAGATTTTGAAGGGTACGTTTATAGTTTTCCAGCTCCCCCTCGGTGATATCCAATCGCAGGAAAGGTTTACCAAAGGAGGGCTTTACAAGCGTTGTATGTTCCATAAGATATTGGCTTTCCTTTTTTAGCATTTCCAATTTGTCCTGGAGGCGTTCGTAACGGATTTTGGGAACGGTAATCTCAATCCGTGGTTCCTGTTTTTGGGGTACAGGTTCCACTTTGGGTTTTTCGTGTTTGGCCTTTTGTTCCAATAAAACTTCCAAAATGGCATTGGTGGGTTTGGTCTGTGTGATCTCGATATCCCGGATAATGGCGATGGAGGCCTCGGTGCGTTTAATGGAGGTTTCGGTAAGTTTTTGGTTTTTGATGATTTCCTGCAAGACACTTTGATACATGCGGTCCGTAGGAACAAAGCCATGCCACTCAAAAAAGTCCATGACCGCTATTAAGGTTTCCGTGTGGGATTTTGCCGTTTTTTTAGAGAAATTACGGAACCTATTGGCCACCGCCTTTTTAATATTGATGGCCGAGAATCGATATGTTTTGCTTTTCTGCTTCATGTTTTGCTGCAACTTTTTGCAATCTTTTCAGGTGTTTCAAAAGGATTTACAGCAAATCACGGATGTCGCATATACACCATCATTCTTGAAACCCTCTGTTATTATGGGCTTTGCGAAGCAAATGGGATACGTAGCACCGCCTTGGCGTGCTACCCTCTCGCTATTCCGTTTCCCCGCGCACACGGGGAAATCGTCCTACCTATCCCAAGGTATAGGCCCTTACGGTGAGGGAGGTCGGAACATTGAATTTTAAGAGGTTGGAAAGGTTGGTTTTGGCGAATA
The DNA here is from genome assembly GCA_040285615.1 of Allomuricauda sp. GTDB lineage: Bacteria > Bacteroidota > Bacteroidia > Flavobacteriales > Flavobacteriaceae > Flagellimonas. Next base: position 126,848 of record JAVJRL010000005.1, on the reverse strand, counting down.
GGCAAGTAAACCCTCCGAAAGTTGCACATTTTCAATAAAAAAGGGAACCGATATGATTCCCTAAGCTTACATAGTGCGGTTGTTCCCGCAGTCATAACACCCCTTGATCGGCAAAACTGAAGTAGTCCCCATTGGGGGCGATAATGATATGATCAAGGACCTTGACATCGAAGAGCTTGGCCGCCCGTTGGATTTTTTGGGTAATGTCTTTGTCCGGTTGGCTGGCCTGCAGTTTTCCGCTGGGGTGGTTATGGGCGAGCAGGATTCCCACGGAGAGCGTTTTGAGCACTACGGCAAAGAGGATACGCAGATCCACTAGGGTGCCCGTTATCCCTCCCTGTGAGACTTGGTAAATGCCCTTGACCTTATTGCTGTTGTTGAGCAGGACGATCTTAAAGGATTCATGAACGGCGATGGTATCGGTATTCCATGTTTGGTATAGCATTTCCGCAGCATCCTTGGAGGATTTGATCTGTTTCCAAAAGGGGGCTGGGATGCGTTCTTTGTATCGGATATGGATTTCGTTGACTTGTGTTCCCATGATGATGGTATTAGGGTGCTGATGAAAAAAAGAGGGCGGAAGTTTTTAGCTGCCCACCCTCTTAAGGCATCGGCCTTACCGTATTAGGCGGTCTTTGCCGTTTTGGGGTTCTTGGACTTTGAAACCGTTTTTTGGCCTTTTCCCTTTTCGGGGGTTGACTCGGCTTCTTGGGATTCCTTGCCTCCCAAGAGCAGGATCTCAGTGGCCACAATCTCGGTCACATAGACCTTGACATCCATGTCATTGGTATAGCTACGGGATACCAGTTTGCCCTCGATGGCGATTTCCTTGCCCTTGTGGGCATACTGTTCGATGACCTCCGCCCTTTTGTCCCAGGCGACCACGTTGTGCCACTGGGTGGACTGTACCTTTTCCCCTTGGGCGTTCTTGTAATACTCGTTGGTGGCCATGGCAAAGCGTACGGTCTTGCTCCCGCTTTCCAGTACGGCCACTTTGGGATCGTTTCCGATGTTCCCGATCAATTGGACTTTGTTTCTCAATGTACTCATGATTAAAAATTTAAAGATTAGAATTATATGGAGCCCTATCCGTCAGGGCGTTGAAAACTGATTTACTTATTATATCCAGAGCGTTTTCCTTTTTGTTTGTTTTTAACTTTTGAAGTGCTCCCGTTTTATTGTTTTCGTATGATTTCATCGTTCTTGGTTTAAATGATTTACTTCCCATAGGGCCGTCACGTATCCTTTTTGTTGCTGATCGCGGTACAACCTCCAGGCTTGTACAAGGGCGTATAAAAAGCGTAGCGGCTTTATGCCGCCCGCAAGGCTGGATGTTGTTGTTTTGCCGTCAAAAAGGAAGCACGGACGGCTTGGGCAAGGGAATCAAGAACGGGAAATGCGAAAGGAATGGGAGCAACGGAAAAAACAACGGCTATTTGAAGTGATGAAAAATGGGGATTACCGGAAGTTCCAGGTTTACAGGTATTCAAAAAACACCGACAGAAAGTGTCCCAAGACAAGTCCACCACCACAGTATCAGGGGGCACTTTCCATGTTTGGGAATCTCCTTTTGTAATATCATTTAATTTTGGGGTTCGGCCATTGGTAACAAATCCTCCCTGGGGACATTCAATCCCAGTTTCCATTCACTTACAAACCATCTTTTATGAGGGGCCACCATGCATAAGACTATAGTTGATTGACCAGTTTCTTGGCATACTGGATGAATCCCTGTAAACTATTCCTTCGGAATAGGTTTTTTTTAACCAAAATGGTAGTTGGAGATAGCACCCTTAGGTTATGATAATACAGAGTAGACCAATAAGCTATGGTACTATAGGAACTGAATAAGGTGGCAAAGACATTTAGGTTGGCGTTATTGGGTTTGGAATACAATTCCGTGCTATGCGGTTGAGCAGTCCATGTCGATATAGGTTTTCCACCAATTCATGGCTGTTGCCCGCCAATTTTTATGGCAATTGGACCGTCAACTCCTTTAAATGCAAGTACAGGATTTCAAGGTCTTCCAAGTATTTCAACAATGCAATGCGATCTTCATTGAGATTTTCCGAGATGTATGTACTTTTTGCCATTACCCTTTATGTTACAAAGAACCCTAATTTTTAGGGTCCATTGTTACAGGAATGGTAAAAACAGGCCAAGGTTTCAAAATTCCACGCTAAAAGATAAAAACATGTTCATTTTACCTCGGTAAGGGCATCAAAATTTATAATGTTCCTCGGAAAAATATGTTTTAGGGTATCCCACCATACCATGGGTATTCGGTTTATAAACGCGAATCAAGCTGTCTAAGGAACTTCCGTCAGGGTTCCCTTAAACCTGCCCTCGGTGATCCTTAGCACATATTCAATGTTCTTGCCATTCTGGGCCTCGGGAACCAAATCCAGCTCAAAGCTACCGGTCAAGGTTTTACTGGATTGGTCATAGGACTCCACCATAAAGGTGGCTGTTTCGGGTTCCTGTAGGGTATATTGCGCCACAATGGCATCCCCGCCTAGGGTATCGTAGTATAGACCATTTTCCTTGGCCACGGTATAGCTGCCCTCATCTTCAAACTTCACCTTGACCATCAAAACCCCATTGTCGAGCCCTTCCCCTTTGGCCAAGAAGACCAGGGTACCGTTCTCCATCAGCTGCAGTTCAGTGCTGCCTTCCCATAGGACATCGTCCTTTTGGGCCTCAAAGGTATTCTCGGCCAAGGGAATATCGGAACCGTCATCAGAACTACATCCAAGAATGGACAACAAGCTGAAAAGGAACAGGTATGACAATGAAAATCGAAAGCGTAACATAGGTGTTTTTTCTTTAGATGGTGGGATCTTGTTTAGGTTGCTTATAGCTTGAAAAGATAATAGGAGCCCCTCACTGCACGATCAGGGTTTTGTGCAAAGCCTCAGTCGATTTGGCAACCCGTAAATCAAAAATGGGGGCTAACCAAGTTCTTCTTAAAAATCTGCCCGTCCTGTTCTCCCTTGATGGATTCTTTCGTCGAATATATGTTGGTTTAGTTGCAGAATCTTCACTATCCCTTTAGTTTCGGGCTGCATCCCATTGGGAGCAAATCATAGACACTACAAGACATCTTGAAGTTTCATAATTATGACAGCCTGCCAACCCGTAACCGGAAAAACGAATTCATTTACCCGGGTCAGTTGTCGGGGGCGGGCTGTTCTTTTCAGGCCTTTCATTAGAAATACCTTTGGCCTGACTCATTACCCAAGCACCTCATATTGATTTGAGATGTACCTTAGTACTATTTCCATTCGTTAGGTCATTCTTTTAATTCCACTCCTGCTTTCCTGCATAATTCCTTAATTTCAGAAAGTGTTTTTGTGCCACAATTCCTAAAACCACCGATAACCCGCAACGAAAGTTTACCAATATCTGAAACTTTAAGATTGCTGTACATGATCCAAGAGGCCCGTTCAACCCCAAATGCTTCTGCATTGTTGTAGAGCACATTTTGTGTTCTTACACTAAGGTTGCAATCCCTTATAAAAGAATCCTTGTCTATTTTTGGTCCATCCTTCATATCCATGTAAAATTATAAGAATATAGGAAAAAGGACGTAAACATGTAGAGGTTAGCCGTTGGAAGGAATGAAATCTTAATGCGCTACATTTACAAACGTTACATATTCTTTTTCGGCATTACTTAAACTACGGGTTAATGCTCTTTCAAGACATCATGTTTAAAGGTGGTAATTCACCAAATTCCTTGACATAGGATTTCAGTTTCTCACTTTCCATTTCCACGCTCTTGTCAGTGCCATGGAGTTCGACATAGAGATGTTCATAGGGATACTTTTCTTGTAGGGTTTCGGAATCCATGTACCTAACACCACCTTCATGGTTTAAAGATGAATCATCTGGGGCCATGGCTTTTTTGAGTTCAATGACTTCATCGCAGAACTTCTGGGCCCGACCAATGTACAGCGTCCCCATAGCATCTGTTTTGTGCATTTGCTTTACTGCTACAATTTCAGTTTTTGGCAACATGCAATAAAGCTCATAGATACCTCCTCCATCACCGAAATCCCTATTTATCCTTTGCCAAAGCCTACTATCGGACAGCCTGTAGTTTGCGCTTCTTGTCTTCATAAATGTACTGTTGTATCGGGGGAGGGTAAATATATGGATATCAACAAAAAATACCTATATGAATCGACCAATCCATAAAATTTCCCTACATAACTAAGGAATAGCTAGTTATTCATAAATTAAAATTGCCCAGTGTCTTGATAACCACATTCCATTAGGTTTATTTGGGAGTCTCGTTTCGATCAACAATTGTACCAATCAAATTGGTATTAAAAACCAGCTTTAAAACATCTAATACCTTACTTAAAGGACAATACAACCAGCCTCGATGTACCCGCTTCAGAAAGGTTGACCTTCAGCCTCTCCCCTTTGTCCAAATGAAATTTTGGATAAACATAGACCGATTGAACCGTTTGGCCATGCATAACATTAACAGGGACATTATGTCCATGCAAAGGCAGCAGTTCCAATTCCTGATAAGAAGCCCTCCTCCCTCTTTTACCACTGACCTTGAACAGTTCCAAGTCTCCAAAATCAAACCGGACACCCGAATGGTTCGCTATTTCAAATTGGACATACACCTCGTCTTGCATGTGGTACATATTCTTTACGGCCAATGAGAGCCCCTGCTTTTTCTTGACCGAATGCTTTCGTTCGGGCAGTTGCAAGAGTGATTCACAAGAGACCTGAAACCTTCGGTCACTAATGGTAAGAACCTCCGAGGAATCCGCAATCAAAGTCCGGGCTACCCTTTCCTGTTGGGCATCTTCCCTTACCCCTTGGTCTTCGGTCCCGATGCGTTCCTCCAATCCAATAAATCTATTCGGATATTCTAGTTTTTCGGCATAACGGACCATAAAGGAATAGACACTTCCGTCCTTAGTAATGACCAGCAGATTGCTGTCCTTACCCGGAACGGCCTTTAATAGTCCCAAGGTCTGTCCTTTTTCCCGATTATAGGTAAAGGCGAAATTGTTGTTGCCCACGATGCCCTGCTTGATCTTGGCGGGAAAGAACAGGGCCATGTTCATATGTTCATTGGCATAAATGGTGTCCAAGGTTGTATTGTTGGCGGCTTGGGAGGCAACGGCAAGTAACATCCCAACAATGATGATTGCATTTTTCATGACGAAATGGTTTTAGAAGCCCGAAAGACCCCGGTTCAAACGAGATATCAAGGCTTTATTTTTAAAAGGATTTTATAGTTTCTGTTTACGGTGGCCCTGACCTGACGGTTGGAGCGTTGAAAGATATTTTTCAGGCCCCTTACCTGGGGGACCCCCGGTACATTGATATCTCCCACGACATCATCGACCACTTCCTTGGACAGTTCGGCCCTAAGGGAATTCTGGATATAGAGACCTTCCAGCCCGTCCCGATAGTCATATGCCCTTAACTTTAAGGGAATATGGTCAATATTCCCAATATCCAGTACCATCCTATTGGGCTGAAAGCCCACGATTCCGAAAACGATGGTACCTTCTGGCACGACCTTACCGTGAATGACCATCTCTTCCAGAAGTCGGACTTCCAATCGGTCGTGGGCCCTGACTGTCTGTGTCCGATCTACCACCGCCGAAATAACCATGTCATTCCGATCATCTACATCGGGTCGGGGATCGGAAGCAAAGAACAATTGCTGTTCCAAGGCCATTTCAGGTAAGGTAGGTATTGTGCTTTCATTTTGTTCAGATCCATGCACCAGCTCGTTTGATTCCTTAGGAACATGGGCATTGACCTTTACGTCATTTTCTTTATATGGTTTCCGATAGGACCCCTGTGTATAATCAATGCGCCCCAAGCTGTAAATACTGTCCACAATCCGCGCCTTCTTCCTATCTATAAAATCTGGGGCAAAAACCCCTGTAGTATCCAAATACTTCTCATCATAGATACTTGGCGCATTGGTCGTCTTCACCTCTTTAAGATCATCAATGGCCTCCAGTTTGGAGGCATACTCCTTTTGGGCCGTTTCCAAAGCGGGTACCAAGGGTTGCTTCAATGGTTCCACGGAATCACCTCCATCGGTAAGGAAGAGCATGGCATACACTACCATAAATACCAGGACCAACAGAATGACGATCCCAAAAACGATTTTCTTTTTATCCAGTTTCATAGCAGAAGTCTTTATAGGTCATTGACCTTTTTCAATTGATTTTCAAAATAGGCCGTGATCAATAGTCCATGGGGATTATTGGGAAAGTGTCGGTCGACCATATGAAGTTGACCTGAGGTCTGCAGTTCGTAGGTATCGGTTACCGAACCCCTGTCAATTTCAAAAATCACCCGGGACCTGAAGGAGAAGGCACCTGCTTCCCCAAAAAGATCGGTTTCCACGGACAGCACCTTTTGGACCAAGGAATATTGCAAGAGCCGGTTATAGACCCCATCGGCCTTTTTTTGCCGGTAGACATTGTCCACAGAACTGTCCCCCAACCATAGGGCCTTTTCCAAATGCTTTTGATAGTTACTGGCATCGATACCATAAAAGTACCTATGGAACTGTTCAATATGGGCCAAGGCCTCCACCTCACGGTTTTCCTGTTGGAGCGTCCATTTCAATGGAATGATGGAACCATCCGTTCCAATGGCAAAGTTTCCCGTCCTAGTTTCCTGATACATTTGATAGGCCACCAACACAGCACCCAGCGTACAGAGGGTCGATGTCATGACCACGGTCAGGACCACAAAACGATTGGTCCGAAGTATTGCAGATATATTTTTATACATTGTTTTCATATTATTTTAGGTTTGATCCGGTACTAGGCACCGAAGAGTTTGAGTGAAAAAGAAGTTGCCCTTCGGTACAGTTTGAATTTCAAAAAGACGATAAAGCCAATGGTGCCCAGTTCCACCAAAGGCGCAAACACGGAACTCCCGTAATTAGTACCAAAAAGGTTGATCCAAAAGTTGGTCGTCAACTCCCCATAGAGGGCATTGATAAAAATGTTCACGAGAAAAAAGGCAGGTACCAGCATGTAAACGGCCACATAGAGCTTAAAAAAGTTGTAGGCCAAGGTTCTGAACTTCTCAAAAACCGCCAAACTGATGACCAAGGGAAAAAAGGCACGCATGATGCCGAGGAGAAAAAAACGTTCCGCCAAAAACATCGGATAGATGAACAGGTCCAGCAGCCAGAGGAACACACTAATGATAAATGCCAATAGCCGCATCCCGAACAAGGGACTGACCAGCGCCTCATAAAGCAGCGCCATCCCCTTTCGTGCAGCGTCCATGAATCCGGCATCCTCTTCAATGGAAATATCCTGCAACTGCAGGGGCAACAGATCCGGTGCCGTGCCGCGGTATTGGGTCTCAATGCCCACCAGGATGGTATCAAAGGCATCCAACACCTGATCGGAAAACAACACCAACAGCACCACGACAAAATTCTTTGCCAGTTCCGTTGGTGTCAGCCCCCAGGTATGTCCATCGCGTGCCGCTATTCCCTCATTGTATTTTTTGATGATATTGATCAAAAAGAACAACAGGGCCAAGGCCTTCATGCCCGTGATGGTGTACTGGGAAAAATCACTTCCGGTGATGGTGCTGTACACCGCATCCACATATTCCAGTCCGATACTTAACAATACGCCGGCCATGATCAATGGGTTGTTATACGGTTATTGATGGCCTCCTGCATTTCCCGAAAGGAAACAATGTCCCGGTATCGTTTGGCCTTGCGCTGGACCTCACCGACCATTTCCTTGGATTGGACTTCTTTTTCCTTGAGCACCCTGATCCGTTCCGCATCGGTCATCTTCAAAAAATCACTGGAGAGTATGTGTTCCACAAATTTCACGTCTTCCAGCGAGTGCTCGATGATGGCATTGAAGGCATCGGAAATGTATTCCACCTCCTCTGGACGGATATGGGGAGAGTCGAGAATGTCCCGCAGATCGTCCCGCACCAGATCGAAAAGGCGTTGGTGGTTCCGGGTCAGTTCACGGACCGCCCTTAATTGTTTGATGACATCGTTGACTTTTTCGATACGCTCTTTTTGTTCCCGTAAAAATTCCACGGTCTTCAAGAGTTCGGAGGTCTGCTTGGCCGATTCGATGATCTGTTTGCCCAAGGTGATAAAGTTGGTATTGTCATATACCGGCATCCCCTGGGCCGTAGCGCGGCCGGGCAAGTGCATTGCCAAGGACAGGGACACCACAATTATTAATAGGCTCATTTTTCCACTATTTTGATTCTCCTTTGTTTTCATTCTTCCTTGTTTTTTAGGTTTATAAATGCTTTGATGGCTTGCTCCATATCACCATATGCTTCGTACAGGGCCATAATGGACTCATTATCCGGGCCCTCGGTCAGGTAGGCCGCATAGACCTCTGGGGGCACCTCCAAGCGGAAGATGTTGCTTTCCTTTCCAATCTTGATAAAGATTTCGGTGTATTTAGGATGTCCGGAAAGATGGTTCCTGATGGATTTCAATTGATTCAGGTCATGTGCGGATAGCTGAAGTCTTTCCTGGAGCGCAGCATAGCCTTTTTCATTTCTAAGGCTATAAATGATCTGTGTATTCTCCAGAATACTGGCCGAGGTTGAATTCTGGGGCAGTTGGTTGATGGACTGTAGGATGATGCCAATTGCCCCCTCCTGTTTCCGGATAGCCTGGTAATAAAACTCCACGCTTTCCAACACATTGTCGAACTTGAGCTGTTTGGCAAACTCATCAAAGAGGATGATGCCCCGCTCCTCCCTATTCCTCCAAACGGTCCGTTGGATGGCCGTTTTGATGAGCTTGAGCATCACGGAGAGAATCTCCTTGTTGTCCTTTACTTCATCAAGTTCGAACACGATCAACCGTTTATCCTCCAATCGATAGGACTGGTCTTCATTGGCGCCAAAAAGAAAGCTGTAGAGTCCTTCTCCCACATATTCCGAAAGGATGTGCAGGAATCCCTTGACATTAAAATATTCCGAATCGATCTGCAATCGTGACAGTAGGTCCTTTTGATGTTTGCTGACGAAATTGTAGAACCCTTCCAAAGAATGTGGAACAATTTGGCTTTCCTTATAGTAGGCCAGCAATAGTTTCTTCAAGGCCACCGACCATTCCTTTTGGGGTGTGGTACCGGCCCCCATTAGCTCAAAAAGGAAGAGGGAAAGATCCTCCAAGCGTTCTGGGATCACATCGTCACGATTCGATATATAAAATGGATTGATGCCAAGACTCTTACCGTTTTCATAACGAAGCACGGTACTCTGTCCGGGATAGAGGCTCGCGAACTTGGTGTAGGAACCGCCCAGATCGATAATGACCAGCCGGACCCCCACCTCAAAGTATTGACGGAGCATGTTATTGGCCAAAAAGGACTTCCCTTCCCCGGTCGGGGCAAAAATAGCAAAGTTGCGTGCCTTGATACGCTTTTTCCCTTCGTCCCAGACATCTTTCAGCACAGGAATATTGAACTCGCGATCATTGAACACAATCCCCGTGCAGTCCGATCTATAATTGGTTGTATTTGTCCAAAGACAAAGCGCATGCTTTAAATCGGTCACATAGAGATCCTCATTGGAAAAATTGGGGGCAAAACAAGGGAAACTGTTCAGGATATAGTGTTTACGTTCCTTACCACATGGGTAATAGGGCATGATATCCAGTTCCTTGAAGGTGGCCCTGATCTTTGTGTTCGTCCGATCCAGTTGCTCCACATCCCGGTTCCAATGGATGACATTTAGATGTCCACGGACAATCCGTGCATGGTCATCAGTGTTGATCTGATCGAGGATATGCTCGATTTTCTTGAGGACCACTTTGTTCTGTGTACCGAAATTGGAACTCTTTTTCAGTTCCTCCACCTTTTTCTCGAGCTGCTTCCTCCATTGGTGCCTATCATCCAGATAGATGATCTGGTTGATGATATGATTTTCCTTGAGGGAAAGGCCAAGACCGTCGATGAACCCTTGGTGAAAGGTAAAATCATCCGAGGTAAACCGTTCATTGACCTTACTGGTCTGTACGCAGTCCCCAAAACAGGACTCGCTATTGATGGCCAGCACATCGAAGTGATGGTTCCCAATGGCCACTTTGGGGCCGTCCAGAACGATATCGGTATCACAATCCGGGTTATATCCGTTGAACTGTCTTTGGGCCAAGTCCAGAATTTCGCTGTCCACCATGGGTTCCAATCGGATTTTTTGCCCATTGTTGAGATAATTCACCGCATCGGAGACCGCATCCAAAAACTGCTTTACCCTATCATCCAACTCCCTGGGCAATGCCTTGGGCACGCTTGCAAAGGGGTTGACATATTTGGGATGGTTGAAACCCTTCTTACCGGGACAAGTAAAGAACAGATAGCTCTGGTGCTCCATATATTCCCTTCCCTTGAAATGATCATGGGTCGCTTTGGAGAGGAAGGTATCCCTGCGCAACTGGACGGAAGTAAAGGAGGATTTCAGGTAGACCTCCTGCTTGTGGACCACCGTCCCTACGGGAAGGGACTTGAAGGCCTGAAACCAACTGCTATGCAGCCCTTCAAAATCGGTTTCGGAAAGCGAATAGACCTCAGGGAGCAAAACCTTATAGCAGGCCAGGACACTGCCATTATTGGCAAAGACGATATGGTCCCGTATGTCCACAATGGGATGATGGGCGGCGATATTAAGGGTCGACATGGTTCAATAGATTATCGGGTTTATTGCTGATGCAGTTGGGAAAGGTTTTACTGAAATCCAACAAGTACTTGTTGGAGGCTATCTTGGTCAGCCCCACATACCAACAGCAGTTCCAGACCATGGCCAAGATGATGGCCATAAGGCTGAAGGAAAAGATGATGATCAGCAGGGAAGCCAAGATGGAGAGCATCATAAAGGCAAACAGGGATATGGGAAGCCCCCATATCCTCGCCCCTTTACGGATGTCCTTATAGATTTTGTACGTTCTCATAGGAAATGACTTTTGTTGGATCTGTAAAAAGGTCAGACCACGATTCCGATGAGATAGGTAAAGATGCCGACCACGGCCCCTGCAATGAGCACGAACACCAATACGCGTGTGATGCCTTTTTTGAGGTCTGCGTTCTCCCCAAAAAAATGACCTGCATTGAACAGGAAGCCGACCAAAAAGATGACCCCCAGTAGGAGTGGAAAGATGGTTCGGATGGTATCGGAGATGTCATTGACCGAATCCTCGATGCCCCCGATCTGTGCAAAAGCGGACATGCCCATAAGGAGCATGGCCCAGATACTTAACATTGTTTTTTTCATGATGTCAGTTTTGTGGCCGATTGGGCCGATTGATGAATAAACTTTTTCGAAAAGTATCGGTAAGCTCTGGAAAGGATGGCGATACGCTAAAAATTAACGGACAGCAGCGTTAAATTTTGATGAATCCCAAGGGTTTTTCGCAAACTGTTGAAGATTGCACAATGAACCATTTCAAAATAAACATGCCATGAAACGAAGGAACACGTTGCTGCTTTTGGGGATTTTTACCTTGCTCCTGCCCAACACCTATGGGCAAAGGAACAGCTCACACAAACCGATCATCATCATCGACCCAGGCCATGGCGGGCTTGATTCAGGTGCCATTGGGGTCAATGGCCTCAGCGAAAAAGAACTGACCCTGAAATTGGCCGAGGCCATTTTACGGTACAATAAGGTCTTATTGGACAATCGCTATGATATGTATCTCACGCGATATTCAGATACCCTAATATCATTGGGCCATCGCACCCGACTGGCGAAAGTGCTACAACCGGACCTTTTTATTTCCTTGCACTGCAACCATGCCGACAATCCCAAGGCATCGGGATTGGAAATCTATCTATACAACAGACCTATTTCCCAGAGCCATATCAGCATGGCCAAGGCCATGGAAGTCTATCTCAAAACCACATTGGGCTATCGAAGCCGAGGTGTGAAACGGGCCAATTTTCAGGTATTGCGCGACAACAGGGAAGTATGCCCTGCGCTGCTTTTGGAACTCGGTTTTTTGTCCCATTCGGATGAGGCGGGACACTTGGAACGTAAGGAAAACATCAGTGCCTTGGGATTGGCGATCTTAATGGGAATCAAAAAGATGATGGAATGAAAAAGTTATTTGCAAGTCTATTTATCCTACTCAGAACAATTGTGGTTGAAATGGGAAGGGAACTGTGGGATGTTCTAAGACATCGGCCCAAAGTTTAAAAAGTATCCATTTTAGGTATTAGTACCGATGATGCCCTTCCCATAAGTTGTTTTTATGTAATTTTCCCCCATTAACCTTACAAAGGCAAAGTGTCAATTCATCAATCGTATTTGAAATGTTATACCTAACACCGACCAAAAGAGGAATAGGGGCCGAAATTTGGGGCACCTATGAGGATCTGGATGCTTTATATGATGTGATCGGCACGTTCTGGAACCAAGAGCAATACCATAATGCCAAGGGGTTTGAGAACAGGGACAAGCTCATCAGCGGGTTCTCCTACGAGATAAGGAAGGCAAAGGAGGGCAGTAGGGACCAAAGGGAAACCAGCCATTTTTCTCCGGAACGGGCCACCCATTATGGCACCAAGATCTCTTGGGTCCATTTTCTGTTTTCACTATCGGCCATCAAGTACAATATGCAGTTTTATCCTACGGACAAGTTAGCTATTTCCATGTTGCTACAACTCGAGTTCTGGCTGGAAAGCGCCATGAACGAGTTTGATGAGATCGGAGCCAAAAATTTGGTGGGCCATATCGAGAATGGCCTGGACGGTGCCAACGAGTTCAGTTATCAGTACATGCGGAGTATCCATATAGATTATGTACAGCTTGGTGGAGGGAAAAGGGCCTTTGGAAAACTTCCAGAGCTTCTCAAACGCGGCATTTTCTTTACCGGGGAATACAAGGAATATCGTGATTTTCTGGAAAAGGAGGCCAAACGGCTACAATGCAGTATATCGGACTTGGAGATGGATGACGACCATATCGATTACGAACATTTACAATGGTAAGAATATAGACTGATCATATAGGGATTTGACACCAGAGCAGCGGGTGTTCACTGGCGGCATCCCGTTCACTTTTGATGCTCCCCAGCATTTCCCATTGCGGGCGTTCCTTGAACCACATCCCTTTTCTGACCAAACCACATTTTTCAACCCCATCAAAAAGACCATCGGACAACATGAGGTAATCGCGTTGTTTGATGTTGACCCCCATCTTGTAGGCGCCCAAACGATAGTATTCCGCGTCCCGGCCCTTATCCACATCCCCCATAAAACTGGGATGTCGCGTAATGTCGGTCAGCCCACTGTCCTTGATCAGGGGGGAAATGGCATTTTCATAGGCCGGGGCATTAAGGGTGCCCACCAGTATCGTTCCCATATCGGTACATTCCCCTTGGGCCAGAATTTCTGCAATATGTTTGGATTGTACCCATTGGCGTTCTTTGAACGCTTCCCCGTCAGCTGCACGATCTGGAAAATGGGTACAAAGAACGGTAAAGGTCCTGCCAGAAGCCATCCTGAGCCTGTACTCCTGTAAATCCGTATCAAATATGGGCCTTTCCGAAGCATCAAGTTCATTGGCCCTGGTTCGTATCGAAACCAAGTCGATCCTTGCTTTGGCCAAGAGCCCCATACCGCGTCCGAAAGGGTCATTGGTTCCCATAAAGACAACTTCCCGATAGGGAGCAGTAGCTGCGGAACTCAGAAAATATCGGTTGAACTCCACAAGGGAAGCACGGCTCTCGACCTCCGTGACCACCAAGATATCCGGGTCCATCGTTTGAATGATCTTGGCCTTGTTCCCAATGGCCCGCTCATCGATGGGCAAGGAATCCACTTTGGCCCAGCCTTCCCAATCGGTCAGATGGCTTGCCTTAGCTTTACCCTTGTACAGCCCTCTTGAGACCAATAATTGCCCCATGGCATTTCGTATGGTGCAATGGGTTAAAAAATCTTGGTCATCAAATCCCAAAAAATGGGAAAGCACACGCATCCGGTCGAAGTCTTTCTGTGAACGTTCCCCTTGAAGCAATAGTCGCTCAAATTCCGTTATCCAACGGGCCCTGTTTTCCGCACGGAACCGATGGACCAGATCAATGGGACGGTGAAAGATGTTCTGCAGGTTATAAAAGGCGATTTTCATGATCCATCGTTTAACATGAAGTTCTTGTTGTCCATCAAAATCCGATGGATCTCCTCCTGATCATAGTAGATGACCCCTCCAAGCTTTGTATAGGGTATGGTCCCATTGATACGCAGGTTCCGGAGGGTACCGGGGCTGATCTCCAATTTCCCCATGACACTGTTGGACTTGATCCATCGGTCCAGGGTGATGCGGTTATGTTGTAATAGGATATCCTTGATCTCTTCCAAAAGGGATGCCTTGAAGCCTTCGAGATCTTCCTGTGTGACAATATGTGCTGGCATGACTTTAGGTTTTTGTTAGACCCCAAATATGAAATAAGAACAAAAATTAAATTCACAAGTTGTGCCCAACTTGGGTCAAACTTTAACATAAATAGCCCCTTTATCCGATATTTTGTACGATTTATAGCTGTTATATTGTAATACTTAACTTATAATCTATACTTAATATGGGTAACCCTTCCATCAACTTTTGTGATGATCGGGTGATTTATCGTTCCCTGGCCCTGGCCAGTAACGATTGGTTCAAATAGAAAAAGATGTGTTTTCGAATCATTTTGACAGTTTTGGCATTGGCCCCCATCTCCATTTCTTCCAGGGAAGTGGACAGGGAACACAGCCTATCGTTGGCGCCACAATACAAACCATCTTGGGTTGTATCCGGGAAGATTTCATACCAGTCCAGTATAGGGTATTCCGCATCCCATTGGATAAGGAGGAGTCCACAGCTAAGGACCACTGGAGTTCACTTTTTTCAAAGCAATCAAGTCCAAAGTCAAACCCAAGGAAATTTTACTGATGGTAAGTCCACGTTCACTGCATTGTACAACACCCTACCTGTGGACCGATCACAAGGTCGGTATATCCTACCATGCAGCGATAGTCTTCAATGGCAGGGCCTTCCATCCAAACTTCTGTGGACTTATTTGCAACCAACCATGCTCCATCCACCATGGACAGAAGATCAAGCCATGGCATCGGATACGATTTCGAATAAAACCGAATTGCACCACAACACGGAGACCCTTACAGCGGAAATTTTGGCACGGGAAGAAACCATAAAACTACAATTGGTTCTCGCTGCCTTACTGGTAGCTTTATTGGCGTTCTTCTATGTCAAATACCGAAAGATGCAACGCAAACTGAACATGATACTCCAGGAAGGTGTGGAACCCAATTTAAACCAAGTGACCAATGCAACTGCCATTGCCTTGGAGATCGAACCGGAAGTCGTGCAACGCATTCTTTTGGGCTTGGACCACTGGGAAAGTAGGCAAGGCTATCTCGATCAGGGAGCCAGCCTATTTAACTTGGCAGCAATTCTGGAAACAAACACCAGCTATCTTTCCAAGGTCGTCAATAGCTATAAGGGCCAGAGCTTCCCACAATACCTCAAGGATTTACGGGTGACCTATGCCATTAACCACATCAAGGAACATCCGGACATCCTAACGACCCATTCCACCATCCAACTGGCGGAACGGTTCGGTTTCCGTTCGGTGGATGTGTTTGCCAGGGCGATGAAATCCAAGATTGGTCTGACCCCCGGTTTGTTTTTCCGTAAAGTTAGCCAAAAACAGCGCCATCAAAGGTAAAGCACTAGGTGTTTAGAGATCAAAAAGACATCACCTATTCCCTTTGTCCATATAGGCCTTAAGGGTGTAGGCCATACCATCAAGAAAGCGTGTCCTATCTTTTTTCCGGGCACAGATCTCGGTATAGGTGCGGTAACAATCGCCAAGCTCACAATTGAACGCCGATGATAAAGTCTGGGCAATTTCCTTGACATCGGCCTTTCCCCCATTGATGGCCCCGGCATGGTAGAGGGCATACACCAGTTCCGTGAGGGCCGCCTTGGTGGAAGACCATTGGAGCCTTGGGCGGAACTTTCCAGAACCCAGGGTGTTCCGTCTATTCCCAAGATAGCCAATGGCCTTTTCATAGGCCCGCAATTGCCCCAATAGCATATCATGGGAGGTTGTAAAGACGGGATCGATAGCGATATGGTGGGCATACGTTGGATTGAGGGAATCCTTTTTCCTTCGGGTAAAATACTGCGAATCCCAGTGGGTATGTCCCAATTGTATGTACTTCCAGAACTGTGCATGTCCCAATAAAAAACTGGACCATAGCTTCCGTTTTGCTTTGATCCATTGCCTTCGGGCCTTTTTACCGCATACAGGAATTTTAAGCTCCAAATCCAAGAGTTCCGAATAGTAGATCAGATACACCAAGGGCACTTGTTTGGTATGCTTAAAAAAATGGATTTCCTCGGCCTCATCCACAAATCCCGTGTGCACTACATGATTTCTTAGCTCCAAGAGCTGGGAACGACAGAGGGCTGTGATTTTTTTGGCAGCCTCAATAATGTTGGGCACACGGGCCTCGATGTCCAGTATCTCGGTCTTAAGGGCTTCAGATGTCAATGAATGGTCCATATCCAAATAATTTAGGCACAGTAGAAACAACAAGCACAAAACAAACAACATCTATGTTGGATATAGGTTCAGGCCATGGTAATCTGGGAACCCATTCAATATGGCCCCTAATTCCAAGAACACAAAAAATAAGTGGCGGCACTTTATAAAAGCAGGTGTTTTCACTATGGGACCCAACCCAACAAAACCCTTGCAAGGTCAAAGGTTCTATGCTGAACAGCCCCCTGATAATCAACAACACCAAAGGGTAAGCATTTTATAAATCGTCGGGACCTACCTATACCATGCCCAGCCCTAAATACCCCTTGTCCGACAAAGACCTTGGAAAAAAACTGCAAATAGTCGGATTTTGACATCTGATTCCCGAATTATGCCATTTTAAACATCCGATTCCCTAACTAGTTTAGTGTGTAAGTGGCATATAAAAACAGAAAGCCTCAATGAGCACATTAAAAAACCACGTATTATCCTATATCGATGAAAACAGTATCCAGACATAAGAAAACCATCATAGATATCATCTCCATCCTATTCCTTGTGCTGTTTGTCTACACAGCCAGCAGCAAATTGTTGGACCTTGGACTGTTTGAACTGCGGTTGGGCCGTATGCCCTATATCGCGCCATACGCCAGTCTTTTGAGTTGGAGTGTACCCTTATTGGAATTGGTGATCGCCGGACTATTGTTACTTCCCAAATTACGGATAATCGGTCTGTACGCCAGCGGCATCCTGTTGACCCTTTTCACGATCTATATCATTGCCGTATTGCAATTCAGCGATGACATCCCCTGTTCTTGTGGCGGGGTACTTGCGGCATTACGATGGGACGACCATATCGTATTCAATGCCATATGTATGGCCTTGGCCCTAACTGCCATCGTCCTTAACAAAAAACAGCATAAAACATCCAATGGATGAAACTACTGCGCAGTGTAAGGGGAAGCCGAAAACCTTGAACAGAGTAGGCATCATAATTAATTCATAAAACAATGAAAACAAGTTTTTTAAAAATCGTTCTACCGGCCTTCGCCATTGTAATGGCGGTCGGTCTGGCCTTTGCCACGGAGGACAGCAATAGCTCCTATGTAGGATATATTGCAACTCCGTTCGGAGTTCAACAGATCCAGACGGATTGTCCCGATACCGGTGAGTTGTTGTGCTTTGAAGGGGCTAATCAGGTGTACAATGATCCTGGACTTACCGATCCAAGACGTGATTGGCAATAAACTGATCATTTGCTGAACAACATAAAGGTGTCCCTCGGGACACCTTTATTACTAACTCAAAAAACAACGAAACCAGGTTCGCCATATCGTGTACCATAGCTTCTGCGCTATGATGATGTCTTAAAAATTAAGGGCTCACTCTTTCCTCCAAGGTGGCCAAACAATGCCCCCAATGTCCCTTCAGTACCGTATCTTTTTTATCAGTTATCTTATCCTCCAATTGCTGTTGCAATCGCATCAGTTGTTCCTTCATCAAGCCTTTGGCATAATCTGTATGCACAAACAATTGTTGCTGCGGGTGGATATCAGCTGCTTCCTTATCAATGGCTTTTTTCATCCAATCGATATAGCTCAACTGTAGCCCTTGTTTTCTGGGATCTACGGATACCGCCCCTTCTTTGAGCTCGCTAAACAGTACATTCTGTAACTGTTCCAAATAGTTTTTCATGACACCCTCGTATCCATCCATAGTTTCCATATGCTGCAAGCGTTTCATAAATCTTGACTTGAGCATTTCCCTTAACAACATCTGTTGCCTACTGAGCAGAAGATCTGGATGTGTCGTTACCCTGATATAGGTTTTGAATGTCGGATAGGCCAACCACTTGGGTGGGTCAAAGACCTGTTGCAGCAGATAATCCAAGCCCTCCTTTTGGGTCTGCAGGGGTATCGGATCGAACATATTCCCCCCTTGTTGGTCCATTGATCTATAAAAAATCTCATAGCCCCCTACCATAGAAAACACGCGCCGCACCAAATGGTACCATAGGGAAATGGCCCTTTCATGAATCCGTTCGATACGGACGTAATCCTTTCTATTACGGTTGATGCTGGGCAATAGTTCCATAGCGCGTTCCAAGTTCTTTAGGCCCAATACCGCCCCTTGGACCGGATCTCGGACCTCCACCACCTCATTTGTCACTGCGGGTCCCATGGTATCTCCTTGGGAGTTGGCCAAGCGGTACCATGGAATGGTGTCCTGCAAACGAATGATACGCTCCAGACTATCGGCCTGCTGCTCCTTGGACATGGATTCCGGAAACGTTTCATAGGCCCATCGGATATAATAGGCATCGGTTGGCCCTACTTTTTGTACCAAGAGTGAAGGAGGTATGTTATCCTCAGGCTGGGCCATATTGTTATGGCGGGCATAGGTCATGATACTTGGGGTATGTCCCATGTTCCGAAGCCACGCTTCATCTCCCATTTTTTCGACAGGATACTGATTTTCCCCAAAGTTATTGTCCTTTATGCCCAAGGCATGTCCCGTCTCATGGGCCGTTACGGATTGAATCAGTTCTCCCAACAGTTCATCCGGAAAGGGATAGGTTTGTGCCCTTTTGTCCAATGCGGCACATCTGATAAAATATTGGTCCATACGATGTTCATAGCCTGATCGCAAAAGCACATCGGTCTTGATCAGTTCCCCTGAACGCTGATCGATGACATAGGTGACCGTTCCACCACCACGCTTTTCACCGAAATACCTAATGTTCTCGTCGCTAAACCAACGTACGATGGAATGTCCCAGGCTATAGGCCGACCATGAATCTAAAGAATCCACTTCTTTGACCACAATAGCATCCTTGAAGCCGGCCGCTTCGAAGGCGGGCAGCCACTCCTCGATACCGGCCTTGACGTAGGGCCTCCATTTTTTGGGAATATCCGGGGAGAGCGTAAAGGTAATCGGTTTAATGGGCACACTCATCTTCCTGTCCTTGTGTTTTTTCTCCAATCGCCAACGGGCAATGCTCGCCACATAGTTGTTCAGGTGTTGTCCCATCGTTCTGGACTCGTTCCAAAACCCCATCCGATAATCAAACCTCCGTGGCTCCATAGGAGGCGCCAACTTCAGAAAACTATAATGTACGGGCTGTATAATTTTGGCACTTTCCTTCTGATGTCCCAATTGCATTTTGATCATCAGTTCGTCGTCCAACAATTTTACCCCAATAAGCTTATTGAGGGCAGGGACCATGGGATCGGAGGATACGGCTCCCCAACCAACGGAACGATCGAACAGCATATCGGTGATATCAAAACGATACCCCGCTCCATGTTCTTGCAAAATCGGAAAGACCCCTAAAATATTCCGTTCCAAATCAGGATCATTTTGCAGGGCAATCCATATCCCTGTTTCCGACCACACCCTGGTCTCCTCCAAAACGAGCTGGTTCCCTGACTTTCGAAAGACGACCTGTTTTTGATCATACCGCGACAATCGCCCGATACGTGTTAAGAGCATTGGCTCTTCCAAGCTGGTTACGGGAAGCTCCATATAGAGCCTCCCCTCTTCCAAGGAAGCATCCAAGAAAGGTGCTGCCGTGGAAACCAATTCACCACTATCGGTATAATTCGCATTTTGGGACCATCCCAGTAAGGGCATCAAACTAAGCGCCCATATCCATAAAATGTATTTCATTGTTCCTTTGTTAATGGGATGGGCTTCCCCTGCCATCGTACTACCCCATTCGAAGGTCAGTGGCACAGGGGACTTACCCATCCGGTTAATATCCTTGATTTTGTGGCAATAAGTTGGGGTTGGTATCCAATTCGCTCTCAGGAACTGGAAGCAACACATCGGTTTCTTCCCAATTGGGCTTTAGGCTCCCCAATACTTCCGTTGCCTTACCGCTTCTTTTCAAATCGAACCAACGATCTCCCTGCTCGGCAAACAGTTCGATCCTACGTTCGGCCAGAATAGCCGAGAAAAGCTCATCCACGGTATTGGCCGTGGTATTGGGCAGCCCTGCCCGGCTACGGATTGTATTGAGGTCATTACGTGCCCCCATTAAATTTCCCAAGGCAAGCAAGGCTTCCGCCCGTATCAGGTATTGTTCCGCCAATCGGAACTGAATGGCATATTCCAAGGATTCGGTCACATTAAATCGGGCCTTATACTTATAGGGAAAAAAGAAGGTTACGGTATTTTCGGCATCCGATATGCTATCGACCCATGCTGTTCTTCGGAGGTCCCCAGCCTCAAAGGCGGACAACAAGCTTTCGGTCATGGCAAAAGTCTGTCCAGGAACGGAAGTGATGATTAATCGATTGGCCTCTTGGGTATTGCCAGGCAGGTGCCCATGGCGCAATTGCCAGATGGTCTCCCCGGATTCCTTGAGGAATACCTTATCCAAATCTTCCTCCAGACCAAAAGCTGCTATCAGATCAGAGGCCTGACCCGCTGCCAACTCCCACTGTTCGGTCAACAGATACATGCGTGCCAAGAGCGCTTTTGCGGTAAAATGATCGATAAAAGTCCGTTCCCCATTGGCAATGGAGATATCCTCCATCAGCGCTATGGCTTCCTCCAAATCCACCATACTATTTTCGTACACCAAATCCTTGGATACCCGTGACACCTTATTGTTCACTCGATAATCCGTTGAGGTCACGTAGGGCACATCCCCAAAAACGGATGCCAAAAGGCTGTGCATAAAGGCACGCACAAACAAGGCCTGTCCCCGAAACTTTTGCTGTTCTTCAGTATCTAAAGAAGCGTCCTCCAGTCCGTCCAAAATGGCATTGGCCCCATAAATTACCGTATAGGCCTCGCTCCACCAACCAAGTAGTTCCGTATTTGGGGGCAGTACCCGGTTTTGGTAGAATTCCAACAGTTGCGGATCGGAACCATAATAGTCCAGTTCATCGCTATAGAGGGCCATTCGAGTGGTCAGCCCCACATTTCCGGAGACCATTCCTGTCTCCCGCATCTTAAAATAAAGGTCTGCCAAGGCAGACTCCACCGTCGCAGGATCATTAAATACGGTCTGGGAGACCAATACGTTCTTTGGGGGATCTACTTCCACAAAATCCGTACAGCCCAATACTCCCAAAATCGGAAGGAGCAGCAGGAAATATTTCAAAATCGAAGCGTTCCATTTCATCATAAAATCGGTTTGTCTTGTTTTCATATTCGTTGTATTTAGCATTAGAATCCCACTTTCAGTCCCAAGGTCAATTGTCTTAGCGGCGGTAATCGGCTATTGAGAGTCTGCTCTGGATCCGGCCCAGTATAGCGGGTAAAGGTGAATAAGTTCTGGCCTTGCAAATAGACCTGGACTTCAAGTCCCTTCTCCAACATGGGTACTTTGTAGTTAAGGGAAATGTTCCTGACACGGATAAAAGAAGCATCCGAAACCGCAGCATCACTACTGCGTTGGAGGTCGCCATTGCCAACCCCAAAGACCAATCCCGAGGAAGCCACTTGAACAGGTTTCATATCCCCGGGTTCCTGCCATCTGTCGAGAAGCTCCACACTGGCATTTCTGGGAAAGCCCGGTACGGCATCGTTCCGAAAATTGTTGAAGCCCTCTTGTTTTTTGAACTGTAGGAACACATCAAAGGTCAGGTTCCCCCAACTCAACGTATTGCCCAGTCCCCCATAAAAACTAGGGGCCAGGTCTGCAATAAATTGTCGGTCCTCGTTACTGGTGATGGCCCCGTCCCCATTGAAATCCTCTATCTCGTACTGTCCCGTTTCGGGGTCGACCCCCAAGGAACGGTAGAGCTTTACGATGGACAGGGGCTCCCCGATGACATATTGATTGGCAAAGGTGGAGGTCTCCAAGCCATCAAAACGCACCAATCTGCTCCGAGGTACGGTCAGGTTCAGGGTCGTCGACCATTTAAAACGGCCCTTCGACAAATTGATGGAACGCAGGTCCAGCTCCAGGCCGGAGTTCTCCACGGTGGCATCGAAATTCCCCGTCAGCTCCGAAAAGCCCGTTGTGGCCGCCAAGGGCACTCCCACCAACTGATTGGAGGAGCGGTTCCTGTACCAAGCGGCATTGAGAAATATCCGACTCTTAAAGAAGCCCAGTTCAAGCCCAGCTTCCAGTTTGTTGTTTGCTTCCCAACCAAAGGCGGGATTGAAAATTCCTGTGGGACTTAGGACGGACACCCCGGCATAATCCTCCCCAACAACGGTATAGGTATCCAAAAACTGGTAATCCCCGATAGTATCGCTGCCTGTGGTCCCATAACTGCCCCGCAGTTTCCCGAAACTCAAAACAGAACTCTCTGCCAACAGCTTCTCTTTGGAAAAGATCCAGGCCAGTCCCACCGCTCCAAAGTTCCCGAACTGCCTTCCAGGTCCAAATCGGGACGAACCATCCCTACGACCCGTAAGGTTCAGGATATACCGGTCCAACAGTTGGAGGTTGAGCCTCCCAAAGACGGCATTATACCGATAATCGCTATCGGAACTGCCACGTGCCTCCACCTCATCGGCCGCTGCCATATTATTGATCAGGGCATTGGTGGGAAATCCCCGTCCACGGAGGACAAGTTGTTCTGTGGTCTCTTGTTGGAAGGTCGTACCTACAAGCACATCCATCGAAAGTACATCCCACTGTTGTTTCCATTGCAATTGGGGCTCCAGGATCCAAGAAGTCCTTTGGGACTGATTGGTGGTCAGACTGGAATAGTTTTGTGGCGTAAAATTGAACCTCGGGTTACGGGCCGAACTGGGCAAGGTCCGGTAGGAATCCAAGCGATAATCCGTATAGCCGAGACTACTGCGCAGCTCAAGACCCTCCCACAGCTCATAGGAGAGCATGGCATTGGTCAAAAGGGTACTGCTCTTCACCCCTACCTTTTCCTCCAAGGAAGCCAACGGATTGTTCCAGGTATTGTTCTCCCAATTCAAATTGCCTTCCTCATCATAGAGGGCCGGGGCGTTGGGCGCCAGGGTATACGCTTGAGAAGAAAGATCGATACTGGGCACTAGGTTATCCTCATGGGTATAGCTGGTGGAGAGGTTCAATCGGAACCGCTCATTGCTGGAGCGATGGTTAATGTTGCTATGGACCGTGGCCCTATTATACTTGGAATCCCCGGGAAATACCGTGGTTTCGTCCAAGAGGGCCCCACTGACCAAAAACTGGGTCTGGGCACTCCCTCCGGATACGGATAATTGGGCATTGTTCCGGTAGGCGGTCCCTCCGATGAGCACCTGTTGCCAATCGGTGTAACGGTTGCTGTCCCACAAGGTAATATCCGGCCAAAAGCTATCGAAAACAGGGTTCTCGAGCGCGGCCTCGAATCCATCGTTGATGACGCCTTCCCGACGGACTTCCAAATACTGCTCCGTGTTCATCAGGTCCACAAAGTTGGAGACCCGTCCAAAGGTGGTACTCAGATGCGCATCAAAGCGCGTTTTTCCGACCCTCCCCTTTTTGGTGGTGATCAGCACCACTCCATTGGCCCCACGGGAACCATAAATGGCGGTGGCATCGGCATCCTTGAGCACTTCGATACTCTCGATATCGTTGGGATTGATGGCATTCAGAGGGCTGATATCACTGCCGAGGATAAACCGTGACACATCATCAGAACCCAAGGACTGGGAACCAAAGGGCACCCCATCCACAATATAGAGGGGGTCGGTGACCCCATTGATAAAGTTCTGACCGCGTACCTCCACGGAAAACCCACCTCCGGGCACTCCGGTATTCTGGACAATATTGACACCCGACATTTGGCCTTGCATGGCCGCCAAGGGATTCCCCACGGGCTGTTTATCGATCACGGTGGCCTTGACCGTAGCTATGTTCCCGGTACGTTCCCGCTCCGAGACCGAATAATAGCCGGCATTGAGGACCACTTCCCCCAATACCGTTACATCCTCTTCCATGGTAACAAGGACCTCATCCCTACCCGCAATGGGCACGGTAAGGGTCTTAAAACCGATCATGGAAAAGACCAGGACATCGGAAGGGCCTGCATTAATGGCAAAGGAACCGTCAAAATCGGACATGGTACCGCTATTCTTGGATTCCACCACAAGGTTCACCCCGGCCAGGGGATTCCCAGACGTATCGGTCACGGTGCCGGAAACGGTGGCCTGTGGCGGTTCCAAGAAAGTGCCCGCTTGCAGACTAAATGAAAAAAGGGGCATTAGAAAGACATATAGGAGCACAGGCAGGATTCCCCTGCGCATGCATATTATTGAATGTTGCATAAATTGAGTTCTTTTAATTAAAGCGTTAGTTGTTCTATACACTGCCCCATAAGTCACGGAAAAGCCGTAACTTCCAACAAGGACATCAAGGTTCGGACAAAGGCCATCCTGCCCAAAGAGCAAAAGCTCTCGGAAATAGGATTCCTAAACCAAAAAACATGGTTTCGTGATTGGGCCGGCTGCCCTCAAAGTGTACGTGAATTGTGGGACTTAAGGATATCGTGAACCGGAATAGTGTAACGTGTTCCCACAATCAAAAACCAAAAAAGGTTATACGGGATTCTTCGGCTTTTTACTGAAAAGGATATCAAACACCGAGTGCGATGTCCCAAAAACGGGACAACAACACGATGTAAAACCCAAACAATAAAACTGCCAAATGTTTCCCATAACCCATTGGTCGGGCGATGCCCCAAAAGGACCAAAGAAACGAAACGCCAAGAAACAAGTTGGGCGTGAAACTCAACTCATTGCCATTGGGGTACTGGTATACCTTGCAACAATAAGCGAGCCCACGCCCGGGTCGTGAGCAAACTGCTTATCATCTCGTTGCAAAAAATTACCAGTTTTCAATGGCGAGATTCAAAGCGAATGCTTCTAGTATTTTCCTTTTAGAAGAATCGCAAATGTATTTATAACAATGGCAAGATAGCAAATTTTTATAATCATTCGCTATCACGAACAGATATTTTTTTGTGAACGTCTTTTTTTGAATAAAGTAAATAAGTTGCCACAGAGTAATTCAAATAAAATAGAATTAAAGAAGATAAACGCTTTAGTGAATAAGTATTTATGCAACTTTATCACTAAAAAATACTTTAGCCCATTTTATGATAAAGACGGCAACGAAATCTCACAAAATGAATACTCCAAAGGTTGTGGAATTACCTCTTCAACTTTAAGTAAAATTAAAGAATCAGATGGCTACAACATTCCTTTAACCACTGTTTACAGTATTTGTCGTTTTGAAAATTGTTCCTTGCAAGATTTTTTTTCAGAATTTGAAAAGGAATATGGAACAAACATCCGGCCGTGAGGCAACAAAAATAATAGGTTTACTTTCCTTACAGAATTCCGTATTTCTTCTTAATAGGTATTTCTTACTTTTAGTTCAATTCTATCTTAATAAACCTTATAGTTTTGATATTGGTTGTTTTAAATAACCAAACTTAGGCATAGCCAACCACATTAGAATATATGGTTAATGAAGTTCAGTATATAAACTTGTTGGAAATAATTAAAAGAAAGTCCATTGAGATACGACCCAAAAATCATTGATGATTACATAAAATCCATTGAGTATTACTACTTCCAAGATTTTTGTGATAGGTTATTGTTAACCCTTTATCCAGAAGAGTACGTTCCAGTGCGTGCAGGTGGAAGGAATGGTGATATGAAAAATGATGGTTACTGTTATGCTTCTCGAGCATTCTTTCAAGCACACGCAACTAGAGGTGAAAGTGCTAAACAAACAAAGATTAAAATCGAATCCGACCTGAAAGGGTGTCTTGAAAAATGGAAAGACGTATTAAAGTTTGTCTACATAACAAACGATACTTTAATTGGAGAGGTTGAAAACCATGTTGATAAATTAAGGGTTAAATTTCCAGACATTAAAATCGAAACATGGGGTCACAAACGACTTACTTCTGAAATTAGAAAGCTCGAATTGAAAGAAATTGAATTTGTGATTGATCGAAAAATAGTTCATGAAGTAAATTTAACAGATAGTGATGTCATTAGCACTAAGTTTCTGATTACCCAAGAATTTGATTTTATAAAAGAAATTTCAGAAAACAATCTATCCAATTTTCCTTTCGAAAACCCAATTCTTTTTG
The DNA here is from genome assembly GCA_040285615.1 of Allomuricauda sp. GTDB lineage: Bacteria > Bacteroidota > Bacteroidia > Flavobacteriales > Flavobacteriaceae > Flagellimonas. The sequence continues at coordinate 100,245 of JAVJRL010000005.1, read as the reverse complement.
AAAATAAGACTCTTCAATTTCTACGTAAACTAGTGAATAATCAATCATACAGACACACGCAAATTGAAAAGTTTCTTGATATTGAGAAACAACATTACTCTACTCAATACCCAGATGCAATTGTCTTATCAAGCAAAGAAGGTGAACATCAATTTTTTTATCATAAACGCGTTCCCGAGAAAGAGGAGTTAAGGAATACAACAAAAGAAGATAATATTTCTCAATTCCTCTTGAATAATGGAGTATCTGCAGAAAGGATAAGTGAAATACTAACTTGTTATGAAGGAGAATGTGCGGGTGTGGGAAGATTCGAAGAACTTTATCAATTAAGGCCTCTATATGCTCAATTTCTGATAGTCAAAAACATTTCAAATTTTCCTATCAGATTGAAAAGTATTGAATCTGTTTCGCATGATGGTGTATTGTATGAATCAAACGTGGTGAATGAAAAAGATTTGACCAAGCTTCCCGAGTTTATTGTCGAACCGTCACAGAACCTTGCTATCCCGATTGGGCTATTTCTAAGCCAGTTCAAAGAACTGTTGAAGCATAATCAAGATTTAGTTACTTCGACTTATGTCCCAGAACAAATCCAAAAGTTAGAATTAGGCTCTATTGAGGAACATCAGAGTATAGAATTCATTGGTCCAAGACTTGAACCTCGAAGAATCTTTATTGAGCATCAGAAACAAGATTTAGTGTGTGACATACATGATTTTTCTTTCAATAGAATTTATTGGGTTGACAGACATTGGCAATGTGGAAGTTGTCCTCACCTGTTCTTTATTCAAAATGGTGAGCCAAAATACCAAGGCGAAATCTTCTCGATTAAACCTAATCAAGTTAGCATTGAAAAATTTTCAATTCCTAAAATGGTTACAAAATTAATAGTAGCAGAATTGGAACAAGAAGTAACCCATATAGATTATTTAAAAAGGAATGGTGAAATCATTGAAAATCAAATAGAACTAGAAGAAGGTCAGGTTTTCTCTGTTATGGTTTCTCCAGATGACAGAGTAGAAATAAAAGGTAAGTATGAATTAAGGGGGACGTCATACAAGACCTTACCGATCAAAGCGAAATATAACCTAATTGAAAAATTCAAAAATAACTATTCCCAACAATGTGTCCTATAATGCATAGCACCCTTCGAGATGCTACGACATCATACATGAGGCAATTAGTCATAATATGAACTAAGAAAACATGAAAAAAAACTATTTAACCATATTATTTTTAGCCATTTTACTTTCGAGTTGTGGAAAAGACCAAAAATTAGTTGATTCCGAACAAACTGTTTTGATGTTTTTTGAGTCGGTTAATGATGGAAATGAAGAACAAATGAAAAGTTCTTATCCAAACATTTCGACTTTTGACAGCTACTTTAAATCTGATTCAATCAAAATTGTAGAATCAAAACTTGTCAATGACAGTTTGGTTTCTGTTGCAACTACGAATTACTATACCAACGGATTTGGTAAGCAATCAACTAAAGAAATTGAACTTTATCTTCTACCTGACTCATTAAGTCTTTATAATCAAATAGTTGATAGTAAAGGACTAACTGACCATAAAGAAAATGAACTTTACAAATTTGCCGTTAACACTGGTTGCATTAAAGAAAATGACACGACTGATGTACAGAAAAATGGCAAATACATTGACGCCTATTTGCTTCAGTACAGATATACCGTAAATAAGTTATTGGATTTTAAAACAGATGTTTCTGTTACTGACTGGAGTTGGAAAACTGGATATGGAGGTTCCGCTTCTGGAAAAGGAATAGTTAAAAACAACACAACATTTGACATTCCGAAGGTAAAATATGAAATAACTTATAAAGACCGAAATGAAAATCAAATCACAACTGACGATGGTTATGTTACCTATGATGTACTTAGGGCTGGAAGTTCTGAATCTTTCACTTTTTACACCAGCTATGTTGGTAGTCGGGCATCAAAAGCAAGTATTTCACTGGAGTTTGACGAGGATATGATAAAAGAGTATGTTCTAAATGCCCATTACAATGGAGATGAATACGAAAAATATAAATCGGAAGAAGAAGAAATTGAATAAAAACACTATGGCAAACAATTGCCATAAGTAATTGCTTGTCCTAATCCACTTCTGAAAATACTATAGGATTTTCAGTATAGCGTGTACTTGCGAATTTAACAACTAAACCTCGCAACTGCTTATAGCAGGGGCAGTTGCCATTAATACCGAACATTATGCCCAATTATAAACCTGAACAAGAAAATACAACAACTGATAACCAAACAAAAACTGTTTTGACTTATTGTGATTCGGAAGGAAAGCCAATTCATAAAGCCAAGGAAATTTTCAAAAAGGAAAAGAGATTTGTTTACTATCCTTATTCTGTAAACCCAAATGACGGTAGTGTTAAGGCAAAGAAAATACATACAATTGAACTTAAAGGTTGGGAAAAGGAATCTGATATTCCAAAAGATTTTAAAACAACCAGTAGATATGGATTTAGAACGCAAAGAATTAGGCAACTTTTTCAATATCTATATACCAAATTCAAAGAGGTAGAAAAAATTACAATAGGAGTTAATGTTCAAAATAGATTTTCGAAAAAGTCAATTTCCATAAATTGGTCCGACTTATCGCCTCTTTTAAAAAAAATTGCCAATGAAAAACGTTGGTATGACCGCACAAGAAAATTGATGATTCACAATGAAATTAGTGGAATTACAACTAAGCTCGAAAAAAAGAAAGTATTTTTAAATGCAGGACAATTAGATGGATTCTTGAAAAAGTTCGACTCGTTTGAAAAAGTAACGAAAGCTGATATCGAATCATTGTCAACTGTAATGGAAACAGCCCCTCCAAGTAAAATATCTGTTACGTCAAACTTTATAAAAACTAGAGATAAAATAAACAAAGTTTTTATTGAAGACATCATAAAGCGGTTTGAAAAACTAATGGCTTCTAAAGTTGATAATGAAAAACAATGGCAGAAATTCTTTGGTGAAAACTCATGGATTTTAAATCATTTGTTTCCATTCGAAGTAATACTCAGAAAACAAGAGGCTTATGTTGGAGGAAAAACATTAGAAAATGAAGACGGTAGAATAGTTGACTTTCTTTTTGAAAATGGATTTCAAGATAATTTTGCCTTACTCGAAATCAAAACCCATAAGAAAGATTTGTTAAAAAATAGTCCTTATAGAAAACCAGATGTTTTCTCTTATTCTGATGATTTATCAGGAGGTATAGGTCAATGCCTTGACCAAAAAGATGTCTTTTTAAAAGACTTCGGCAATAAAGAAAGGATAGTGAACCCTAAGTGCATTCTTGTAATCGGGTTGAAAGGTAATTTAACCGAGCATCAAACCAAATGCTTCGAACTTTTAAGGTCAAACCAAAATAATGTGGATATTTTGACTTTCGATGAGCTTTTAGCCAAATTGAAAGGTCTATTGGAGGTAGTAGCTGAATAAAAATTAAAAAGTGCTAATGGCAAAAATGGTTATCAGTAGTTGCCTGCAAGCTTACACATAACAAACGAGAATAAATGAATCAAAACTTAAAGAATAAAATTGACGCAACTGACATTAGCATCAGTTCACTTTTAAAAGACCAAAAATTTTATATAGACTATTTTCAAAGAGAATATCGTTGGCAAGAAAAACATATCAAATTACTTGTCGAAGATTTGACTTCAACTTTTTTAAAATCCTATAAACCGACGGATAAAAGACCAGCAGTAGCAAATTATCAAAGCTACTATTTAGGGCCAGTAGTTTTCAGCGTAAACACAGATGATGGCAAAAAGTCAATAATTGACGGACAACAGAGAATTACATCAATTACACTATTATTAATTTACCTCAATCACCTACAAGCCGAATTAAGTGAAAAGGTTTCTGTTAGCAATCTTATTTTTTCAGAATCTTATGGCGAAAAGTCGTTCAATATGACCGATGAAGTTAGAGAACCTTGCTTAAAAGCATTGTTTGAAACAGGCACATATTCAATTCAAGAAGATGATGATGAAACCGTTCAAAATATGGTCGAACGATATGAGGATATTGCCCAATCATTCCCAGAAGAACTGAGCAACGGAGCACTTCCCTATTTTATTGATTGGTTTATCAGAAACGTGGTAATAGTTGAGATAACTGCCTATTCAGATGAAAATGCTTATACCATTTTCGAGACAATGAATGACAGAGGTCTTAACTTAACGCCAACCGAAATGTTGAAAGGTTTTGTCCTTTCAAAAATTACCGATAAAGATGAAAGGACCGAAATCAACGAGATTTGGAAACGAGAAATTCAGAGACTTCACGACTACGGAGATTCAGTTGACCAGTCATTTTTCCAAGCCTGGTTTCGTAGTAAATATGCGATGAGTATTCGTCCAGGAAAAGCAGGTTCTGAAAATCAAGATTTTGAATTGATTGGAACACGTTTTCACAATTGGTTCAAAGACAATCACAAAAAATTATTCAAACTCAAAACGTCAGACGAATTCTACAACTTTTTCAAATACCAATTTCCATTTTTTGTAAAATGGTACACTAAAAATTGGGATGCACAAGCAGATTATGAAAGCGATATGCCTCATTTGAACTATATTAATTCTTGGGGTATTGCTGAATCTCTTCAAGACCCATTATTACTGGCTTCAATAAAATTCGATGATGATAATGGCACAATTAAAAAGAAACTTGATTTTGTTGCACGTTACATTGAGACTTTTACAGTTAGACGTGCCGTGAACTACAGGAAATTCGGACAGACCTCCATTAAGTACACAATGTTTGGGATCATTAAATCAATTAGAAACAATGACTTACAAACATTGGGTGAGAATTTGAAAAAAGAAATTATCGAACTCGACCAAAAATGGGAGGCAGTTGATCGCTTTCGTTTGCACGGAATGAATAGAAAATTTGTTAAGCATTTACTTTCCCGTATTTCAAGCTACGTAGATAATTTAGTAGGCAAAGACACCAACTATGTTTCATATCATCATCCAAAAGGAAGACAATTTGAGATTGAGCATATTTGGGGTAATAAATTTGAAGAACATAAAGACGAGTTTGAACAAAAAGAGGATTTTCAAGAATGGCGAAATTTGATTGGAGCTTTAATTCTACTTCCAAACGGGACGAATCAATCTTTTAATAGCGACAAGTATGAACATAAGCTAAAACACTATATAAAAGAGAACACTTATGCTCAAACTTTGCATTCAGATTATTACGAAAAGAATCCGAATTTTTTGAAATCATCAGTAGTTGCGGAATTGGATTTTAAACCACACGAGGAATTTAAAAAAGATGATATTTCTGAAAGACAAGGACTTGTGAAGCGATTTTGTGAAAAAATGTGGAATACCGATTACTTTGAAAATGTGGAATAAAAGCCAGCAGGCAATATTGTAGCATATTAGTAAACCCAAAAGCCTATGATTGAAAAATATCGGAACCGTTTAAAGGAAATAATTGAAATGTCATTTCGGACATTGGAAATGAAACTCGCCAATGGCGGAATAATTTCAAAAAACGAGCCTCCTTCCAACTCGAATTAGGATATATTTTAAAGGTTTTCGGACAACTTTACGAATTTCATCCGAACGAGAAATTTAACCTTGAAATGGAAAATTACGTTAAGTTAAAATCGACAAGTGTTAAGAGTAAAAGCAAAAATGCAAGAGTAGATATTTTAATGACTTTTGGAACGGAAAATGAATACGCGACCGGAGCAATTGAATTGAAGTTCTTTAAGAAGAAAAACCATCGAGAGCCAAATAACAGATATGACATTTTCAAAGACATTTCGAATTTGGAAGCTTACAAAGAAAATGGAATTGACATAAATTATCTTTTCCTCTCGACCGATCACAGTCATTACGTGAATCAAAAGGAATATTCAGCGGACACTAAAGATTTTGACATCCGAAAAGGTTCAAGATACAAATCAGGAGAAGTTTTGGAATATCGAACAGCCAAACCTTACGGACCTCCTATCATATTGAAAGGAGATTATGAATTTGATTGGAGTGAACCGACAGACAATATTTACTTTACCAAAATAGAAATATAAAAAGACGTATTTCAACAATGTATGATCGGCGTGAAACCAAAAGTTAACACATATAAACCCGTAAAGGACAGTTATCCGATGCCTTCATCTGTCATTTACAAAGCATTCTATAAAATGAAACATTTACTGATTTTATCCTTATTACTCTTGGGGTTTGGCTTAAACGCTCAAGTAAATCCCAAGTACCATAAGGTTAAAGCATATACAAGGAGTGATGGAACCTACGTGCCATCGCATTATAGAACTAATAGGAATAGTACAAATCGAGATAATTATACCACCAAACCAAACATTAACCCCCATACGGGGTCGAGAGGCTATATAGAACCAGATAACAACTATTTGTCCTATCCAAGCACTTATTACAACTCCTCAAAAAAAAACAGTGCTACCACAGGTTCAAATAATTACCAAAATACTAGAAACTTCAATTCTACTGATTACATTTCTTATGATACAAACGAATCTTATAAAAACAGGCACTTGGAATTGTTTCAGTATAATGAAGCATTAATGATAAGAAATGTAAACGCTGCAGTTGATGAGAATAACCAGGGGAATTACAATCGGGCTGGAGGTCTGCTTGTGCGAGCCTTCCAATATTCTGCTGGATTGGAAAAAATATACCTGTATTATGCCGCATCCAGCTATGTCAATGGAGGAAATTATGAAATGGCTCTTAAATATTATTTAATATCAATTGACAAAGGGATTAGCAGTTTAGAAAAAAAACAGCGGCAAGAAATCTATAAAAATTCAGCAATAATCTATTATAGACTTGGAGAATTTAAGGAGGCCATCAAATATTTTAAAATAGCTAAGAAAGAGAATCCCCGAGATATTAATTTAATACTCAATGAAGCCAATTGCTACCATAAACTAGGCAACAAATATAAATTCAAATCGCTTATGGAGGAAGCTGTCAAAATTGACAACAACAATCCGGACTTGTGGTATAATATAGGAGTAATTAATATGGAGCAAGGTAATTTACAAGAAGCCCGAAAGGCCTATAAAAGAGCTTTAGAAATCAACCCTTCCTATTTAAATGCAATTATAAATTTATCAACAACTTACATAAATGAAGGGAATCTGTTGATTGACGAAATGAATGCCTTAGGAAGTTCAAGAAATGATATTAGAAGATTCGATGAACTTAGGCTACAAAAAGACAAACTTTTTGGTAAAGGCGCTGATATATTGGAAAGTTATCTCCGATTGAATTCAGGAGATCGAAGCGTTATATATCAACTGAAAAGTATCTATGGAGCAATGGGAGATAGGAAAAATTATGAACGATTGGAGAAAATGTAGCACAACGTTATACTCAAAAAACTATACTTAACCATTACCAAGATTAAGTGCTTTTTCTCGCTTAATTCTGACAATTCTATCGGTTATTTTGTTGTAAAATATTAGCTTAAATAAAAAACCTTCCAAATTGGATTTAATCAGTATTCCCCACAAAGACGCTGAATGAAATAAAAAGAGCATTCTTTTGAGTTAGATAGCACCAATAGACCTACGTTTTATATTGTCCCTCAATGCTTCGTAATACAAAAAACTTATATTTAAACAGCCTAAGCGGCCAAAATATCCAATATGGAAGACTACACCAAACAAGAAATCTCCGAACTGTTGAAGGACATCGTACTGAACGCCGCCAAACGGACAAAGGCCAACCTCGAAACGGATTTGAAGCCGTTCCACACGGCCCTTCTAGGCCCCGAGATCATCAAACTCTCCTCTTTCGAGCGTTCGTTCTCCACAAGCTTCGGTCAAAAATATGTCGAGGAGATCGCCAAGATATTGGCTCTAGCCTCAGGTGCCAAGGCAGAGCGTCAAAAGGAGACTGTGGTTAGCCTGTACCAAGGTGCCAATGACGAAATAGAGAATATAATAGATGCCCTAAAGTCCAACAAATCCAAACCAGACTGGGCATCCGAACTCAAATACATCGCGGCCCATGACAAAGGAAGAACCCTATCCCGGAAAATCATCAGCGACCTTTGGATGGAACGCGACGGAAAGGAACACTTCTTTTCAATCAAAACGGTAAAGCCCAACCTGGACCAGACCCGTATCGCCAAACACGACATACTCTTGCTCAAGGCACACAACCCAGCCTATAAGACTTACTTTGCGCTGTACTACAATCCCACTGGGGAGACCCAAAACGATTATACCGTATCGACACCCAACAAGTATTTCGATATGAAACACGATTCCTGCGTATTGATCGGTAAGGATTTTTGGGACTTTGTAGGTGGCCCGGGAACCTATGAAGCACTATTGGAGATATTTGACCAGGTCGGTGAACAGACCATTGAACAGGTCAAGCAAATGAAGCTTTAGCCCCCATATGCTTCTTGTATTCCAGTTCGATCATTTGCTCCCATTGTTCATCACTGGTATTCCTATAACGTGAATATTTGAAGTCTTTGTATTCCTCGACACCTTCCCCGGTGAGATGGTTCATGATCAATCTACCAACGGCCTTTCCCAGTCCGACCGGCACGGCATTCCCGATCTGTCTATACTGTTCAATCAAGCTCCCCTCAATCTGCCAATTGTCAGGAAACTGCTGGACACGCTTGTATTCCTCCACGCTGAGCGGACGGTGTTCTTCCGGATGTGCCAAATCGGTGGCCGGCATCGCCGGGTGGGTGACCAAGGTCGGTGATGGTTTGTCCCAACCCAATCTCCGCAAGAAACCGGTCTTGCCGCCCCCAGCATAAAAGGATTTGCCCAGGGCTTCCTTTTGCAGATCCAAGGGAAGGTTTCTCCAATTCTCCCCAGGGGCCAACATTCTATAGTATTTAAGTCTTTTCTCAGGAAAGTTCAAGTGGTTGTTACCGGTCAGTGAAACATTGGATACCGCATCCCTGAAGGTTCTCCATTTCGGCAGTCCATATTCCCCATTCTCGGCATGGGTAGGTTCCAAAAAGGGCAATTTTTCTCCATCCCTGGAACAGACGATTACCACACGCTCCCTTTTCTGCGGCACACCAAAATTGGCAGCATTGTACAGGTTGAAACTAACGCCGTAGCCCGCTTCCCGAAGAACATCCAGAATACGAAGCAATGCCCCGCCCTTGAGTTCCTTGGCGGACAAAGGGTCAAACTCCTCTCCTCTCATGGAGTGGGGCCGATGCTTTAGCGGTGCTGAGAGGATACCGCGCACATTTTCTATGACCGCGTATTTGGGCCTCAGCTCCAATATCCGATCTATAAACGTTAAAAAAACATTGCCGCGCTCATCCTCAAATCCTTTCCTTTTTCCTGCAGTGCTGAAGGCTTGACAGGGAGGGCCACCTACAATCAGATCGATATCATCTTCCTCGGAAAGACCAGCGGCCTCCCGTATCTGTTCGGAGCTATAATCCCGTACATCACCGATAAGGGCAATGTTGGGCCTATTTTTCAAAATGGTCTTCCGACAGGCATTATCGGTCTCACAGGCCAACACTACCTCAAACCCAGACTTTTCAATACCTTGGTCCAATCCCATGGCACCACTGAAAAAACTCATCGCTCTGGGTTTCTCAAAATTGATGGATTCCTCCAATTTGCGGGTATAAACTTTGTTATCGGCGGTCCCACAGCTTGTGGTGTCAAAATAATCCCTAACATCCGATTCGTCCATAATCCATGTCTTGCCTATACGCTCCGCAGGGATTTTGCCATTCCTGCAGAGGTTTCTAATCTGTTGCTGTGTCAGGTTTAATATGTTTGCAGCCGTTTCAACCCCTATTTTGGTACTTTCCATTTTTTCCTTATCGAAAATTTTACAGGTACCAAAATACAATGGTTTTCAATGCCACTCAACTCATTTGTATCTTTTTTTTCAACAAATTTAAAAACCATCGACATATCCTTGGTCATGCCAGTAAAAGCTTTGTGAGAATACCAATTGACTGCAGGATGACACAATGGATATACCACTATGTTCTCCCATTGATGTTGTCCAAAAAAATTGTATGATCCAACAAGCCCTGAGTTCTAGACCATTCTTTTTCCTGAATTTATCCCTGTCCGGTTGCAACCTATATGCTTTATCACTACATATCCGGGGCACACCCTAGATTTTTATTGTAGGGTTGTATATATTTCCAGAATGCTTTACCAGCACTTTCCCTATAATTCCTTGAATAGTACATTTTGGTATTCGAAGCCACTTGATACATATATTCCGAGCATTGGTAAGCATATTTTCTTTTAAAGCATACGATTGCAAAATAGTACGTTTTATAATCCACATATACACTGTAGAATGTAACCCTGGAGATAGCATCACTGTTGTAACTACTGTAAGTGCTCCCATAACTCTTAGATTTCACAAAATCCATCATCTCTTCGCAGGACTGAGCCTCTATTCCCACGGAAAAAAGTACAGCGAGAACAACCAAAATAAATTTTCTCATAGTATATGAATCATGTTTTCTTCGTTATCACTGTGCGTACAGGAAAAGTCACCGGTCTTTCTTTAATCGAGGTAGGTGAAAGCCAATGACACCACCCCTTGGTCTGAATCCATTACGGAGACCGCAGTGATATCTGCGGAAGTTGGATAATTATCTTCGTCATAATCAAAGTTTGCATTAATGGAATATACTGTCTCCCCTTCTTCATTTTTATAAACTATCTGTGAAAGATTGTTTAGCGGAAACAATAACCTGGCCTGCACAATTTCCGAGGACTGCGGCGTCATGGAAAAGTTGAGTTGCACATTGTCAAGCATGTCTATCAATCCCCCGGATTTCATGGTATAATAAAAGGGATTGGGAGCATCGTCGTACTCTAGGTTTGCCGTATACACTTTAGCGATATAATCCCCAAATTCTTCGTTCCATTCTTCTTCAAAAAACTCAATTACTTCTGGATTTCCCTTATCATCGTAGGAGACAACTTGACCGATGTCAAAGGCATCATAGGGAGACTGATATAATTCTTCCGTATCAAGGTTATCATTGGAGCCGGTAATCGTTTTAAGTTCACTGTTCTCATACAAAAAGATGCTCGTATCGGTCCCATCGGAGACCGTATTCAAACTACCATCATTATTATAGGAGAAACCGACCGTTCTATTATCTTCCGGCTTCTCCGGGGAGATATATGAAACACTTCGGATTAACTTCTCCGCTACATTTCCATTGGCATTTTCAAATTCATCAGTAACGGATTCCTCACTACAAGCAACATTTGACAAGGAAACGATGGCACAAATAAGTGGTAGTTTAAAATTTTTCATGGGACTATGGTTTTATTTATTATTCTTTAGGTAGTCCAAAATTACATGGAACACCAGTTACTGCCTTACGTTTTTCCGTAATAGCCCTTTGTCCATTTATGCTTATTTTCCAGATTCAAAATGCAATCAACCTTATGTTAAAAAAGACATCTTTCCTTGTATCGATATGCTTCCAATGTGTCGTTTTTGCTCAAACTGAAGCAATTCAACTAGTATCCTGGAACATCCAAGATTTTGGACGGACAAAAAACACCGAGGAACTCAATCAAATCGCTGAAATCGTCAGAGATGTGGACATCCTTACCATTCAAGAAGTGGTCGCGGGTTATGGCGGAGCACAGGCCGTTGCCAAATTATCCGACCTGCTTAACAGAAAAGGGGCCAAATGGGACTATGTTATCAGTGACCCCACAAACAGTCCGAAATATGTTACTGAGCGTTATGCCATTGTTTGGAAGACCAAAAACATAAAAATAAAAAATCGAGGTTGGCTTATTTCAGAACTAGATTCGGTGGTAAACCGAGAGCCATTTTTACTGGATTTATTTGTAGAAGGAAAAAAATTCACTTTGGTCAATTTTCATTCCAGGCCCTATAACAAAGACCCGGAAAGTGAAATCATCGCAATTTCTGATTTTGTCGTTGATTCACTAGAAACTCCTTTGATTATTGCTGGCGATTTTAATGTTGAAGAAAAAATGCCTGTTTTTGATTACTTGAAAGATAATGGTTTTAAAGCAGCCGTATCCAATGCAAAGACCACTTTAAAAAGAAAATGTGACGGAACTGATTACCTCAACTACCCTATCGACAATATTTTTTATTCACAGGATATTTACAAGACGGAAGGAAAAGCTATTGATTTTGTGAGGTTTTGCGATCAATTGGAAAAGGCCAGGAAATTGACGGATCACCTTCCTGTCTTATTGGTATTTAGGTTGGATTAGGGAAAAAAGGATTCCAATACGCCTTTTCTGAACAGCTTAAGTACGGCCCAATCACCTAAAATGTATTGGTTAATTAATGGTCTTTAATCCATTCCGCCAAAAGCAGCTACAATTCCCATTGCTATGAAGTGACCAATTTTGCTAAAGACCGCCCATACAATTAAAAATGCGATGGCTCCAAAAAAACTATCAGGTTCAATCCAATTCCATGCCAATACTCCGGAAGCAATCGATATTGCAATCGTAAGTAAATACATAAATACAATCAATCCTCCGCCGTTATCTGAATTACTCATTTGTTCTTGATTTATAAATGAATGTTTTAATTAAAAATAGTATGCCCACTATCATATCAATTGGCATCCAAGCACTTTTATCATTTAGATATATGGGAAGTACAGGATTAAATAGGATGGCAATAATTCCAAAAGCAACGACCCAAAAACCTATCCCCTTTTCCAATTCAGTGATTACAACGGCAACAGCACCAATGGTCACAACAAACCTTAAAAGCCTGTAATACCCTATCGGTAGATTGGCCAATGCCAAAAAAAGAAGAACTGCACAAACAAACAATAAGTACCTCATAAGAACTGACTCAATAGCTTCTTAGTTATAAAATAATTCACCTTTTCATGCTTTTGGGGGTCTGGCGACGTCATAACACATCAAGAAAACATGACAACCATATAAAAGAAAGTAGTGAAAAGACTCCCTTTACTCATCCTGATAATAGTCAACGGTGCGCAACAATTCATTTTCAAATTGATAGATGTCATCAACGGTTACAATTGAATGTCTGGTCTCACGTTTGTTATCGTCAAAAACACCTAAATACTTATTTCCCCCGTTCAAGTGAAGGCGGCATAATGGCTTACGGTTATTATCATCCAAGAGTATTCCAAAATAGGATTGGGTATCCCTATGTACGATACGATCGACCGAGAGTTTTCTGCGCAAAATGGCCACCACAATACGATACGCATCCATTTCTTCCTCCGTGGTTTTGACCTTGCTTAGCTTTTCGGGTTCCTTGTCCTCTTCCTGTTGTTTTTCCGCTTCCTTATGAAGCGCTGAATTCAAGCGATCGTTCACCTTTTCGCTAATGGTCTGGGTAAAGGCCTTGCTTACCAAATCGGTGAATTCCCCCATTACCTTTTCAGTAAGCCGGCCAGTATAGATCCGTGATGCGAAGAGCCTGACAAAATCATAGCTGGGCGCTTGCAGTTCTTCGCCTATGAGTTTTTTGATTTCCTTGGTATATTTAAGGGAGCTCGCGTTGTCCACTATCTCATCCACGTTAAAGTTCTTCTTGTGGAACTTGGCAATCTCATTGACCACATTCTCCTTTAACTGGGTGATATCAAACTCTAAAAAAGGTTTTTCGTCCATTTTATTGGCCGATTCCAAATCGGTGAAAAATTGATACTCGATACCATTGGTCAGCAGTGCAAAACGAGTTTTCGTAGTATGGAAATACCGGAACAATTGAGAGTTGTGGGCGTTCAACTTTTCTTTCCAGTTTTTACACTCGATAATAATGATGGGGACGCCATTTTGAAAAATCGCATAATCCACCTTTTCCCCCTTTTTCAATCCCAGGTCTGCGGTAAATTCAGGTACTACCTCGGTAGGGTTGAAGGTGTCATACCCCAATAAATTGATAAATGGCAACACAAAGGCATGTTTGGTCGATTCCTCGGTATCTATTTGCTCTTTGAGCTTGATGACTTTTTCGGCCAAAGTCTTAAGTTGGTTCTGAAGTTCCATGTTACTATATCTTTTTAGATAGCCAATCGGTACAGTCTTTACTCAGATTATGTACGGCCCAGTGGGGTTTTAATCCAACGACAAGGAGTTTATCGTCCCTATCGATATGTTTGGTGAGCCGCTCTTTTAATAAACCACAGGTTTCATTGGATTTCACCACCCACAACGAATCCAGGCATTGTCTACAGCTCCCTATTTTCTGTATTTCCTCGACCAAGGGACGATAGACTTGGATAGGATCATGTAGGTCATAAGAGATCAAAAAGTACCCCATGTTTCTAACGATCAGTTTGTACACCCGTTTTTTTTGCAGGTAATTGACTCAGTGGTATCTTCCCATTGATCGGGATTTGCACGCATATCAAATCCACAACCCGTAATGCTTACTTTATACCCCTTATGTACTTCTCCAGTTGGAATATGTTTTACTGCCATTGCCCCTTATTGATTTTATAATCAAACCTAGCCCTATAAAACATCATTCCCTTACAGAAATCTGTAAGGGAATGTCAAGTTGTGCAATTCATGTACAGTAGGCTGAACTAACCTACATTACCATTGCAATGGTCAGTGTGTAATAGTATATCAATTCTCCTCATAAAAGAAATCATGGAGTTCGATTAAGCTACTTCTTTTTATTTGTACAAGGTCACGGGTATCTTTCAAGAAAATACCTAAGGATCTTTCATTATAAACAAATTTCATTTCGTTGGAATAATCCGTTACGACATACATATCTCCTTCCATCTTATAAAATGGAACCATATTCTTTCCTTTAACCCTGACGCCTCTATTGACAATCTTTCCATTGATAATATCACTTTCCACGTCGGAGGTTACTCCAGAGGCAACTTTTACGTAAGCCACCATCATTCTTGTCCATTCCGATCTGTTGATCATGAACCACTTGACCTTGTTAAAATCAATACCATATTCATTGATCCATCCATGACTGGTGAACCCAAGAAGTACATATTTTTTCCCGTTCAGAACAGGATTGTCTTCCGGTACAAATTCTTGAATTTTGAAACTGATCACGGATGCGGATGACATGTCCTTTACTTTTTTGCCATCAAAGTCAACTGTCTTTAAAGAAAAACTGGACATTTCCGGATGGTTGGACAATACCCATTGCGTTGCGGTCAGCTCTGCTCTTTCCTTCATTTGTTCGACCGCCGCTACCCCTGCCCCTACCAATGCCAATGCTCCCACGGCACCTGCAATCGCTGCACCATCATTTTGGGCGTGCGTCTGTTTTGGCGTCAATAGGCATAGAAAAACCGTAATCAAAGCAAATATCCTGAATTTTAGGCCTACCTTGTTGATGCTTGAAGTTGTTGTAGATATATGTTGAGATGCTATAGTTGTGTAAAAATTATCAGAGGACTTCATCGGTATTAGTTTGATTTCTTCAATATTACCACCTTATGAAAAAGTGACCTTACAGATATCTGCAAGGGAAATTCAAAGGTTCATTAACAAACTATAAATCAGATTTTTTCCTCCCGGATCATTTTGGCGATCAAATGATTGGTATTCTTGGCCCCGAATTCATCGAACATTTTACTGACCCTTTTGTCTATGGTACTTTCGCTGTTAGGGGTGATATGCTCCTTTTTGAACTTTTCCGAAATCTCCTTTTTGGTAAGCCCTTCCGCCAAGCTTTGAAGTATCATCAGGTCAAACTCTTCGAGTTCAAATACGTTATTGGAAACATTCAAATCGATGCCAGGAGAGACATAGGTACGGTTATGATAAACTTCCTGAACGGCATTTACCAATTCGATAAGTCCGTGACGTCCCTTGCATACATAACCATTGATCTTTTCTTCCTTGAAAAGTGCATTGACCGTGACCGGGTTGTCCTCCATGGAATTCACGATGACCTTTAAGTTGGGCTGAAGGGCCCTAGCGGCCGCTATCAGTTCAAGTCCCGTAGTAAGCCTCCGCTGTACATGATCACCTTTAAAAAACAGATCGGTGATCAATAATTCAAAAGGTTCATTTTTGGTTGCAGCATATTTTAAACGGTTGTATGCCTTATCACAATAGAGTTCATCCGGTAGCACAGGAATATGCAAGGTATCCCGCAACATTTCAGAAATCCCCTGATTGGTATCCTGAAAATCCTCCGCAATCAATACTTTTTTGAACATAGTATATTTTTTATTAAAACGGAATCATGATATGGGCCGTAAAGCCCTCACCCTTATCGGAATCAAAAATAACGGTTCCTCCAATGGCCTGAATACGCTTTTCCGTATTCCGAAGCCCATTTTTGGCATTCAGTTCCTCCTTGGATGCCCCAACACCGTTATCGTAATACTTCACCACCATGGTTTTTCCGGTATGTTTGAATCCAATGGTGACCATATTTGCCTTACTATGTTTGCCCATATTGATCATCAGTTCCTGTATGGCCTTGAAAAGGACTTTTTGCGACAATGGGGGCATTTCCCCCCAATCAATATCCTTGACACCGGTAACAAAAAGGTTCGCCTCATTTGGGGTCCGAAAGCGAAGCATTTCCAAAAACTCGTCCTTAAAACGGCCTCCCGTGCTCACTTCATTGACCTCCCTGGAAAAATTCCTGCTTTGGCTATAGAGCCCATCCAAGCGATCCAAGATCTTTGAACGGTCCATATCCCCCTGTACCATCAGCATGGTCTGGTTGAGGCCCGCCCCAAAATCATCGTGGAGCCTTCGGGACATATCAGCCTCCGTTTCAAGGGTAGCCTCCAACTTGGCGAGTTTGTTTCGCTCTTTTAAACGTTTGGTACGTTGACCAAAAAAATAAATGGCAAAGCTCAGGCCCAAAAACAGGACTATGGAACCCAAGTAGGACATGATTTTCTTACTGCGTTCCTCGGCGGCCGATAAGGCTTGTTCCGCATTTTCTTTTTCCAATCGCAAGATGGATTCCTGCTTCAGCTTGTCATCGTATTTGTATTTGGCGAATTGGGTCTTGACCATCGTTTCTTTAGCATCAAGGCTATCGGTCAAAAATATGTAGCGGTCACGGAGTTTTACATTTTCGGGACTTATCTGCATCAGGAACTTCAATGCATCGGTCTCCGCCCTTGGTACTTTGATTTTTTGAGCCAATTGGATTACAGTGTCCAGATAAGCACGGGACACGTGGGGCCGCTTTTCCATAAAATATTCCCCTAAATGCGTATAGCTGGCTATTTGCCCTCGTATATCATGTTTCTCCTTTCTAATTTGGAGGGCTTTTTGGAAAGAAGCGTCAACATCCTTTTTTTCCAAAAGCCATTGGGCATAGGACAGATTGTCCAATACCCTTGCGTAAACCACAGGAGTGGAATCCAAGGCTGTATTTCCCATAATCTTTTCTAAAATCACTATGGCCTCTTCATATCTTCCATCATCAATATAGGTGGCGGCAAGATTGTTCTCAAACGCAATCCTGTCTTCCATGGAGCCGCTATTTTTAATGGCCTCGGCATAATAGAATATGGCATCCTCGAAGTTCAATAACTTCCTATGGTTGGTGGCCAAGAGCCCATAACATTGGACCATATCATTGTTATCCTTGGGTTCCTTAAAAAACTGGAGTGCTTCCGTAACCGTTTCCTTGCTTCCAAAAAAATCATTTTGGTTCTTCTGTATCACCCCCATAAGCAACAAACATTTCCCTGTCCAGCTACTATCCTTCGCCAATTCGAATTGGCTTTTGGCGGCACTGTAATTTTCAAATGCCTTGCTATAATCAGACCGGACCTGATCATAATAATATCCCATTAGATAATATTGGGACGCTTTTAGCTTCGGCCCATCGACTTGGGATTGCAATGTGAGGAAACTGTCATGGTGTGCCACCAAGCTATCGTAGTCCCCAGCTTGAAAGAGCAAGGAACTTTTTTTGTACATCAACTTGCCCAAGATGGAATCCGCTTCCAGATCTCTGGCCAGGAAAAGGGCCCTGTCTATACTTTCCCTTTTTTCTTCCAATGAATTTTTTTGGTCAAAAGAACGATCATAATATCTATGTATACTGTCATACTCCGTCGGGGAAGCCATCGCTTTCTTTTTATTCGATGGACCGCAAGACATAAAAATGGACAATATGATAAGGAATAAAAATGGTTTCAATGATTACAGGTTTGTTTACAAAAAAAAGCCATGCCCGATTTCCAGACATGGCTCAAATTAATCAAATTATTCTTACTGATCCCCTCCTCCTGGCGGTGGCGGTGGCGGAGGTGGTGGTGGGGTCGGATCTTGGTCATCCCCTTCGGTAGCGACCATATCATATTCGCTCGCTATCTCAGCCGTATCCGTAGTGGAACAAGAGAACAGGAACATATTCAAAACAACGGCCATCAAGGCCAAAAACACTTTTTTCATTTTTATGAAATTTTAAATTGAACAAAGAGGTGGCCATCCGGAATCTTCCGGAGCGTTTTTGCTTTTCAGCCACCCGTGAGTTTTGGAGTACTCCTTTGCTATTTTTGGAAAGTGGAAACTGTAAGCGACCCTTTAGGTTACTTTCCAATGGACCTTACAGGCCGCATTACAGCATCCCATAAAAATGAACTTTCTAGAAAAGCCATGTCAGCAACACATAGCGGAATCCATTTTCTGCGACAAAGTAAATTGAAGTGTTCATTTACATTGCAGACAGCAGTTGGACTTGTATTGGACATTTTTTAGACACCAATAAAATCAAGGGTTCGGAAGGGTTCAGTAATATGATTTGCCTTTTTAAAATTTGTACTTTTAGTCCAATGGATGAAAAATATATAGCAGAGATCGTTCGGAAGGTTTTTGAAAAAGCGAAGACGGAGCATGCTTCCCACTCTAGGTTTGCATTGTCCAGTCATATCAGCGACCATAGCGATTTGAGTTCAAAAACCTTGGAGAGGGCCTATGACAGGTATATCAACAAAAAAAAGAAGTACGGTGCCCCACAAGCGGAGAGTGTGGATCTATGCTGTAAATATCTAGGCTATGACAATTATGCCGATTATATAAAAAAAAGAAAAACGGTCCCTGCCACAAAATGGACCATACCCATCCTCGTGGTCGTTTCCTTGGTTTTGGCGATCGTGATGGGGATACGATATGGGAACACTACAGTTTCCACAGGTGAAAAGGCTGAAAACCAATGCATGGCATGGGCCGACTCCATATATGTGGAAGTCCCCTGTACTACCAAACCCTATTCTTCGTTTGGAACCAAGGTGGAGCCCATGGATATAACAAAGCTGAAGCATTTTAAAAAAGTGGACGTCAACATGGCAACGCAGTTCTTTTCGGAGGATGATAAACCCTTACTATGGTACCATAAGAACAAGGATGGGGAAATTGAATATTTTACGGCTCCGGGACTGCATCCGACCAATGACGAAACCTTGCGAAAGATCACCCCCTATATCATCCAGACCTATGTACCAGTGCACTCCTATAAAAAGGACTCCTTCTTAGAATAAATGTGGGTTAAAATGCCTATCAACAGTTAACGATATTTGTTTTTCAATCGATAAAACGACACCATTGTCCGTGGAATTCATCTATCTATGGTTTACCTGCCAAAAACCTATGGTTTTACTTCAATGTTATTGAATTTCAATTGGTTATATTTACGTCTCCCCCAAGATAACATTAAACAAAGCTTTCATAGGAAATCTTTCCTTTATGCCACCATTTCATATATCCTATATCATGAAATGTGATTTGGAATTTAGGAATGTCTGAACATCCTATTATAAACAGAGTAATTGGTTATCCTCTAATACGGTACTTTACTTTTTTTCTTTTATTTCTGTTGCCATTGATTGACTATATTTTTATTTGGTTGTTTAAGTTATCTATACTTTTTAAAACCTCATCGTAGTTTAAAGTCTTATGGGTTTCCAATATTTGATTGATGAGTCTGCTTTCTTCTTTTTTATCCACTTCAATTGAAAGCACCTCCTTGATGCTTTGTTTAGCCTCTGGATAGTTATCTAACAAGTGATTGATGTGTATCCCCAATAAGGCTGCACCACCTTTAATTATGGTATGGTCATCTGTATATACAACATCATAGTGCTCTATAGCTTCGTCCAGATGAATTTCCAGATAGTTTTGCAGGATAAAAGCGATATCATCCGCATCTTTATTCGTTTTATGATTTCGGTCTTTCCAAGCTACTATTTTTAGGAGCCCTATACCTGCCAAGGATGCAATTTGAATATTGATATCCTCATCAATACTTACCTTTAAAGACGCCTCATTTACGGCAGAAAACCCAAGTACCGACATGGCAAACTCTTCGTCTGGTGGCCAAAAGATTTTGTCGTCTTCCTTCATTATATTACCAAAAGGAACGATATCTAAATCGAACTTTCCCAAATATTGGAAGCGTTGCTTTTGGTCTTGGTCTTTAGTAAAATTAGGTAGTTGGGTGATACCTTCTTCAACTGTTTTGTATTGTTCCCAATCGTTGATGGTGATGGCAATATCCAAATCGTGAGTTAAACGTCCGGAACTTTCATCGTGTAACTCCATAATAATATCCCGCGCTGTTGCCCCAATGACAAAAAAGGAAATACCCGAAGCCTTGAAATAGTCGGTTAATTCCTGAAGAATAGGCTTTAATAGCGGATGGTTGAACTTTTTACTGGATATGCTGTAACTCATTTTCAAATATTTGGTTCGCTATTTCCATGTTTCTGCCCTGGCCACTATTGATCAAATCTGCATATATTAATAATGCCGGGGCTGCATTGCCTATTACAGATGAGTCATTCCAAAACTTTTTATATATATAAACTTTTCCTTTTGAGTCTGGTACTAGTCTTAACTGATTGGCAATTAGAGGAATTTCATAATTTGTAAATAAGGTAAAGACCTCTGGTCTTAGTCTACCTGTTAGAATGGAAGCACCAGGCTCTCCACCCCAAAGTATATTATTTTGTTGCTCTGCCTGTTCATAAATAAAATCTGATGTTGTTTTTAATGTTAAACTCTTCCATTCATTTTCAGAAAGTCTATCAATAAACCTCATTCTTTTCCTTAATATTCTAGGTTTCAATACCTCGTTGTAAGCTACCACCCATCTTTCTAAAAGCTCTTTTTTATTTTTCAATACTCTTTTTGATCTTGTTTTTAAAATAAAGTTAAGATCTTCAAGCTCAGACATTACGTTGCTTACAGAACCTAATGACACATCTGCTTTTTGAGCTATCTCTCTGTAGGAATCCTGTAAGTTTATAGGTTCGTTTAATAGATGGAAAATGGTTTTTATACCTGCTTCTTGAAAAGCACGAGATTGATTAGTGTGGTGTTTAAAGGTTCTTTTCCGGCCCTCCACAAAAATCATTAAATCGCCGTTACTTATGAAAGCATTCCCAGCTGCATCGATATAGTTAATTCCTCTTTCCTTTAGTTGACTTGCTCCTGCTTTTGAGATATAATCTGCAATAAATATTACTGGCCTATTACTCATGCTTCTCAATTCTTCTAACTTTGATAATACAAGTCCTTGATTGGAGGTTCTCATAGTTGATTTAGCTTCTACTATGAACTGAATATCCTTTATATTTAATATCGCATTATATTGCCCCCTATTCGTTTCAATATCTATTGGAACATCGATGACGTTCTCTAGGTTCGCGACTGCTTCATAAACAAAATCATTATTGTGATACATGGCCATGTGTGTTCATTTATTTTGTGTGTTCAGTGACAATGAACAAGTAAATATAATGAACAATCAATTAATAACCAAGCTTTCTAAGTATTGTATAAATTTCAAAGCAGAACTAAAAAAACAGAAATATAAGATTGGTACCATACCAATCGAAATTCTAGACACAAAACAAACCGAACTATTCAGTAGCTTGGATAAAAATGCCTTAGTTTAGATTAAAGCTTATTTTAAAACAGAAAACATCTTTATCTATAAATCCCAGCACCAACCCAATTTTTAACCATTAATATTGATAATATTCTAAATAATAAATTAACAACTCTAATAAAATTTATCTCTACCCCCGCGCTCATCAAAAATCTCCGGTTTATGGGCACCGGAGCGGCCCTTTCTGGCCTTTAGACCATCTCACAAACCGTCTCGAACAATTGTTTGTCCAAACGTTCCTGTCGTGAAAAGCTTCTTCTGAGGCTACCGTGCAATACAGCATTAAAGGCATTATAGCCCAACCAGAGGTTGGGAGTCGTACCCAATAACACGGCTTCACGATCTAGGACCTCGATGACCTCACGGGCCCTTTTGGAGGGATCGTCATTGGTATCACTGCACTCATAACGGAAGAGTTTGGTCCGATCCAGCACCTCTTTCACAAAGGCCTTGGTATCCAATAGCTCCACGGTCATCAATTGATGGAACCTATCGGAGATGGTGTAGAACTCATTGTCCATAAACTTACGGAACAATCCTTCCAGCTCGGGCATGATCAAGTTCACACAACGCTTGTGGTGCTTGATGGAAAAACCGATCTCCGTTTGGGCCACATGCAGTCCATTGGAGCACACCTTGCGATAGCATCCAAAATGTCCCGATGTGCGTTCGCTCCCATCATAGGAATTGGTAAAGCGCAGCATGGGCAGTATGGTATCCTCCCGCTGTCCCACGGAAAACTGGGAACTGTCGGTAAGGATAAAGTCCATACTGAAACTACGATCGGCCCGGTTGATAGTCTGCCTACGGTAGGCCAGTCCCGTTTTGATGACCCGCTCCTCGGCTTTCCCAAAAAACAGTTCATTGGGGATATGCCCGTAGCGCTTGGATACCACGTTCACGATCTTCTCATTGCTCACAATGGCCCGCTCCATCCCCTTTCTGTTGGGCATTCCCGTCAATGCTTCCAAAGGTCTTAGCTGTACTGGCACAAAGACCTCATCCTGTTGTAATCTGTTCAAATACATAATCAATGATTTAAGGTTAAACAATATGTGCCGGATGCACCAAACGGAAGACAGGCTGTGGAGCGGCAAGGAAACGGAATAAATGTCCCCTCCCCTACAAGCAGAAACCAACGGAACCGTTTTATGCCGTCCCTTGTCCGGCAACAGGCTGCGACGTTTAGCTTTGGCCACCTATTGATGGAACCCTTATTTCCAAAGCTTGCCCAAGTAGTTTTGGATTTCATGAAAGTTTGTATTATTGCAGCCCGAAATAACAGTGACAACACCAAACCAAATTCCCTACCCTTGAAACGAAGCAAAGACCACCTTCCGTTTTATGTAATTACCGGAGGCCCTGGCGTGGGCAAGACCACCCTTTTGGAGGAACTACGTCAACGCGGCTTTAAGGTCGTGCCCGAAACGGCCCGCCAATTGATCAAGGCGCAACAGGCCATCGACGGGGAGGCCCTGCCCTGGAAAAATAGAAAACGGTATATGGAGCTGATGTTCGAGGGTTGCAAAGCCCAATTTGAAAAGACCCTCCATGACGTCAGGACCGATCAGCCCGTATTTTTCGACCGCGGCTTTTTGGACGCCCTCTGCTATGCCGCTTTGGAAGGCCTTCCCATTGACCAGGAAATGAAAAGCTTGGCCGAAACCCGCAGATACCATCCCCAGGTCTTTATCCTGCCCCCTTGGAAGGACATTTACCATACCGATGCCCAGCGGACACAGGACTGGAACGAATCGGTGTTCACCTACAACAAAATGATCCAGACCTATCGGGGCTACCAATATGACCTAATTGAGGTTCCCAGGGTTACTGTTCAGGAAAGAGCGGATTTTGTGTTGGAGTCGATCAATTCCAAGTGAACCATCGCCAGTAACCAATCCTTTCATCGAAGCATACCCCTTTTCTGGAAGGCAAGAGTCCACCGGTTCGAATCCGGTATTCTACACTAATGTTTACAAGGGCTTCAAGAGTTTATGACTTTTGAAGCTTTTTTCATCTGCACGCAATTTGCACGCAATTTTGGTTTCAAATAAAACTTGGTTTTTTTGATAAAAACTGGTCTGTTTTGATGTTTTTCACTCTTTGCAGTATATTTTGAAAAAGTATCACATCATCTATTACATTCTTTAACTTCTTCTTAGCTTTAAGAAGCTATGTCCCATAAAAGGTGAATTTACGAAACCACGAAAGAAACCGCAATTGAGACTCACTTTGGGAAAGTAGTAATTATTGGAGAACCGTTCCTTAAATCGCCCGTTGTGAAAGACTGGAGTGAAAAACCAGCAGATTCCTTTAAATTCTTCGGACCAAGAAGTCTTTTAAAAAACTTCAAAAAGAAGTTCAATTCTTAGGTGAGTACGAACGACTCCAACACTGTGTAAGGTTTAAAAATATTTGAGTAAGGTTTCTAAGAAATATTCCTTTAAAACCTATCCGAATCTGGCCAATATTCCTCGTCTAATTTAACCTCATACTTCTTGAAAAAGAAATGAATGTCTACCATAGGATTTTTGTCATTGTAAAAGAATGCTTCGGTTAATAGTGCAATAAGCTTTTCCTTCCGTTGCTTTTGGGACAATTTCTCTTTCCTTATCCATAGAAATAATCTTTTTAGAAGATTTTTCTACCTCAGGTTTTTCAACTAATATTCTTCCTTATTCTTTGGGATGTATAACAAATGCTCACCACTGTGGTTGTTCCCCCTTATACACACCTTTCCATTAAAAGGAAAGATTTCAACGGATTCGGCGAGTCCTTTACGATATAAAACATTGCTGTTTTTCATTTTCACGATAACTGTTAAAGAAAATATGATCTTAAAATAGCCTTAACGTCAACTTTTACCGTTTTTGTAGAACTAAACCAAAAAGCTTAAAAAAATCAATCTTAAACAAAAAGGTGAGTGTTCCGTTATTTTCCATAGTTGATATCATACTACTCCTCCAATATTTTTTTTAAATATTCAGAGACTTCTTCGCATTCAGGAACAAATATTTTGGTTGTAAAAGCCTCATTCTCATCTTTGTATTTTTTAAACATCCTTGAACCATTATTTTTTGAATGAGTTACATTGGCAATTCTATCGCAAAACTTTATGAATGAAGCATTTTTGGTCTCTCTGATTCCCTTATAGTATTTGTCATTGGCCCGCTCCTGCCTGGTCCGTCCCTTTTCATTTGTCAAGGCATAAGCAAGTTCAGCAATTGTTTCATTTGTCTCCCTCTTGACATCGTTGTAGGTCTCTCTTGCATCTTCAATAATATCGTGTACCCAACAAGCAGCCAATACATTTTCCCGTTCATCAAATTCTATCAAGTGTATAAATTTCAAAGCTGTTTCAAACACCATGTTTAAATGAAAATCATAATCATGCTCGCCATATTTTTGATTTACACTTTTATGTTTTCTGATAGCGTAGTCTTTTGTTCTTTCCAGTATATCCATAATTGTATGGTCTATTTTTGTCTATGGAGAATAATGGTCACCTTCTCAAGGAATTCAAAATTTGATTTAAGAAAAGAGAAAAACCAGATAGTCATTACATTAAAACTTGAGTAAATATCCTGATTCTTTTTCACTTTTTGCTTCCCAAAACCAATGGGAATATCATTCATATCATTCTCCAACTGCTAGTGGATGGAGGCATAGATGTTCTTTCAATCAGGTTTTCATGTTTTGAACCATAGGAGTATATTCATAAATTTCATTAAAAAAGGAATCTCCACAAAAAATCTACCTGGAATATTCTCCTTTCGCATAAGAAGCCAATATGGATGCATTTGGTGTTTTACAATTATTCGGGAAATCGGAGAAATAGATACATTTCGGAATACCTTTTTCAAAGGTGATCCTAACAGTTCCTGGACTGTTGGTTTTGAACCCGTTGTATCTGTAATTTGCGACCAGCTCTGTGGGTCTTCCTCTGGCATTTGTATATTTTTTTACACCGGATACACTGTTTGGAACGTAACGATTGAATGCCCAAGTTTTTGCCTGGTCGTCCACTAGGTCGTCTATCAATCTTTCAAAGTCTTGGTCACCACTTGGCCCTCCTGAATTTTTCATTTTTTCATATTTGCTGCGCTCCTTCATTCGAATTGCCGGCCGGTCCAGTGCAAACAATCGCAAATTCTCTTCAAGGCGCTCAATAGAGGGACTGGAACAGGGATTAAGATTGAAGATCATGGTCATATCCGTTGCCAGACCTTTGGCTTTATGGGCCATATCAACGGTGTTTCCCATGGCGTTGGGATCGGTCATAATCTCAATAGTAGTCTTTAGTGCATCGCTGTTCTGTATGTCACGAACGGTCAAATAAGCCCCGTAAAGTTGAGGACGTGCATAGATTCCTGTACCAACGGTTTCCCACTGCACGCATATCCTATCCGTCTCCACCCCGAAAACATCGGTTTTGACTCGTTCCTTAACGCAAACATCTTCCATAATCTCAACTTTATCATAGGGTAGTGCTTGAGGGCACTGCTTTCCAAAAGCCCTTAGATATTGACTGAATATGGATAGGAATTCCATGTCCTCCCTGGTCATTTCAATGTTTTCAAAATGCCCCCGAAAGACATAGTCAAAGAACTCTGCATAGTACAATCCTTCTGTATTCAGTTCCATGGAATCGCCGCTCTTTTTAATACTGATTGGATGTTGTTCAACTGGGTAATCAAAGGAACCAAGGAACATAACTATCATTATAAGGACTGAATTTTTTAAATACGTATTTTTCATCCGTTCAAATTTTCTATAGAAGTTTTTAAGGCTCAAAGCAGTACCTATATCTTATCAATTTTTATTAGGTAAAAGGAGTAATTATCCTTCGTGTTTCCCTTTGCCTCGGCCGTTATCATTGCTGATATTTTCTCAACAGGAATTTCCTTTTTAAACAACTTTCCAATTTTTTCCTCGTCTATATTCTCGAGGATTCCATCGGAACAGAGCATAAAGAAATCATTCTCTTGAAGATTTTCGATGGTTTTCACATCTACTTTGGATGGGTTCAGGCCATTGATCGCCCTCGTAATGATATGCCGTTTGGGATGGTTCCTTGCTTCCCGCGGCGTAATCTCTCCCATATCCAACATTGCCTCCACAACTGAATGGTCCTTGGTGCGGTAGAGCACTTCTCCATCACGTATATGGTATATCCTGCTATCACCTAACCAAGCTATCTGCACTTTTCCAACTTGGCCTGATATATACAAAAGACTCAATGTACTTGCCATGCCCTTTGATTCCGGAAAGTTTCTTAAATGTTCACGGAAGGTATTTTCCACAAATTCTAGGGCTTTCGACCAATAGGCTGGATCTTGCACTCCCCTGGAAGGGTTATCTTTGATAAAGGAAGCCATTTCGTTACATACCAGACGGGATGCCAATTCACCTTTGGCCTGGCCACCGACACCGTCACATACCATGAACAGACGGGAATCCTTGGTTGGAATTGCAGGGTATATGGTATCCTCATTTGATTCCCTACTGCCTATTTCATTGCAACGGACCGGTAGTTGAATTTCCATTTTCTTCAATATTTTTTAACAACCCAATCACAGGCTTTTTTATACCCCTTTTCACAAGATCGTTGAAACCAGGTTTTTGCCAGATAGGTGTTTTTTCCGGTTCCAAGGCCACTATAGTAACAAGAGGCCAGGTTATACATTCCGACTCGATCACCATTTTTGGCAGACTTTTGATATAGTTCAAAAGCCCGTTTCATGTTTTTAGACCCTCCGAGGCCACTGTCGTACATATAGCCGAGATAACTTTGCGCATTGGCATGATTTCGATCGGCCGCCTTTTGGAACCATTTTTTGGCAGCGTAATAATATTTGCCATTGTAATACATCACCGCCACCCTGTATTGGCTGTGCAAGTCCCCATTTTCTGCGGCTTTCAAATACCACGGGGTAGCATTTCCTTTTTTGTCCTTGCCCAACTTGAGGTCGTAATACAGGTCAGCCAATTTTATTTGGGCTTCGAGATGGCCTTTAGTAGCTACATTGAGATACCTTCTTTCGGCTTCCAAATAGTCTACAGGCCCAGCCAAACCCTTTTCAGCCATAGTGCCCAACATGAAGTCTGCAGCTAAAATATCTTGGGCCGCTGATTTGGTAAAAAAATCTTTGGCCTTTTCGTAATCCTTGTTTATTCCTTTTCCTTCATAATATAATCTGCCTAAAGCGTAAAGAGCTGAACCTTGATTTTGACCAGCAGCAAGCTCATAATATTTTATTGCCTTGGGCAGATCTACGGTTCCATCCGCTTCCCCATATTCAAGGATTTTGGCCATCATGTATTGTGAGTTGGCATACCCTTTGTCAGCGGCTTTTTGGTACCAACCTTTTGCAATTTTTATGTCTTTTGCAATACCCCGTCCATAATAGTGTAGAAGACCCATATTGTGCATTCCGAACGTATTTCCCTTATCGGCCGCCAATTGGAACCATTTCTTGGCCTCTCGATAATTCTTATCGGTGAAATATAAAGTGCCCAATTCATTTTGAGCTCCCAAATGTCCTTTATCTGCCGCTTTGGTCAACCATTGTATTGCCTTTATGCGGTCCGTTTTAGCCAATACTCCATTTTTATAGAAAATGCCCAGATTAAATTGGGAAATAATATCCTCGTTCTCAGCAGCGATTGTAAATAGTTCCAAAGCCTTCACAGTATCTTTGGCCACATACTGACCAAACCTGTACATATTTGCCATGCCCCGATATCCAGAATACCTGCCGATGGACGCGCATTTTTCATACCCCTCGAACGCTTCCTTATAATTTTTTTCAGACGTATTGAGGATTGCTAGGTTTTCGATTGCAGCTGGATGGCCCTTACTAGAAGCTTTTTCATAATACAGTTTTGCCTTACTCGCGTCCTTTTCCATAACAAAACCAAAAAAGTGCATTAACCCCCTTAGATTTAGAGCCTCTGGGTTGCCATCATCGCTTAAGGTCACAATGCTGTTCTTTGCCTTTCCATAGAATTTTTTGGCCTCGACCGTGTCCATATCCACACCGAGTTCGTTCTGATAGGCCCATCCATGATTAAAGTTCGCCAGGTCATATCCTGCATCAATGGCCATATCCGCATATTCAAAGCCCTTTTCGTAATCGACCTCTGTCCCGTACCCATTTTGATTGAATCTGGAAAGGAAATAAAAGGCTTCTCCGGACCCATAGTCGGAGGCCTTAATAAAGATGTCATAGGCCTCTTTGAATTTGCCTTCTTTATAAAGGTTCCACCCATCTGCCAAAAGCGTATTTATCTTGTTGGAGCGATAAAAAGCGTAGCCCCCGAAGCCCAGTCCCAAAACCAAAAAGAATGTTATCAGGGCAGGCCAGACCTTTTTCCTTTTACCTTTGTCCTTGGATATATTTGAAGGAATAAAAATGGTGCCCTCGCCATCATCGATTCCGTTCACCGCACGTACGAAGCCAGAGACAGAGGAAAATCTATCTATGGCATTTTTCTCAAGACTGGTTCGTAAAATGGCTTTATATTTTTCTGGTACTTCTGAGTAATCCGGTTCTTCACCAATGATACTATCCCTGGTCAGTTCATAGTCCTTACTGCCATGACCAAAAGGTAGTTTACCCGTCAACATCTTGTAAAACATGATTCCCAAGGCCCAAACGTCCGTTCGTTCACCGATTTCACCATTCAATCCAAACTTCTTTTTGAAGAACTGCTCAGGGGCCATATAATGGGGTGTTCCTACCCCCTCGGTCATGGACTGTTGGATGGTTTTTTCGGATAGGACATCTTGACTGATACCAAAATCCGTTATTTTGGAAACTCTATTTCCGCCTCTATCCTTGCCGAAAAGAACGTTGCCAGGCTTTAAATCCCTATGAATGATACCCTGTCCATGAAGATAATCCACGGCTTGGGCGACTTCCAAAATGATTTTTTCGGAATCCTCTAGGGACAGGCCTTTTTGTATGGCCTGGGCTAAGGTGCCCTCCCCAGCATATTCCATAATAAGAACTGGATAGCTGGCATTTCTTCCCATGGCATCTTTGTGGACAATGTACTCGAGATCATAATAAGTGATCAGATGCGTATGAGAAAGCCCATCAATTTTGGAGAACTCCTGTTCCAGACTGTACTTTTTCTGTCCCGTACTCCCTTGTGTACCCCTGGATACGGCTTCTTTGTAAATCTTTAGTGCCACATACCTGCCTTCGGTATTTAAATCACGTGCCTTGAAAACCTCGGCAAATCCACCTTCCGCGATTAGGTCTTTTTCAGGGTCCCACTCATAATGTGATAGTTTCATAGGTTTTTTGTTGTTTGTTCGGTCGTTTCCTAAATGTACTAAAAATCAATGTTGTTCTTGGATATGAGCCACCATTTTGCATGCCCCATCATGGCCTTGTCCACAAGCTTTGTTGAACCATACCTTTGCCTTGCCCAAGTCTTTCGGAATTTCCACCCCTTCATAGTAGAGGTTGCCCAATGTCACATTTGCATTGGTGTTTCCTATATCCGATGCTTGTTCAAATAGCGGAACGGCTTTCTGATTGTCTTTGGGCACTCCCTGGCCCTTGAGGTGCATGATTCCCAAATTGAATATCGCCGGGGCATATTTCTTTTTTGCCGATTTTTGAAAGTATGCAAAAGCCTTGGAATAGTCTACTTTGACATTTTTTCCAAAATAGTATGTACAACCCCTTTCATAAAGGGACTTTCCGCTTTTTGGAAAGAACCAAATCACCGCCAATATTACCATTAATATCCAAAGAGAAAAACCCCATAGCCAATCCGTAAATGGTATTTCGTAAGACGGCAGAGGATTCGGGAGACTACCGTTTTCTTGAAAGGATAAAAGTTGTTGGTTATCCAGTGGATAGTACGATCCAAACTTTCCTTTAATGCCCAAAACGTAGCCATCATCCTTTATGTAGACTCCCATAAAGAAGAATTGGGAAGTGGTCTTATATCCTAAATAAAGATCTTCCCCATTCGAACCCTTTATGTCAACATCCATAATTTTTTCTATGCGTTCGCTTTTTCCGAAAAGACCCCTGACCCTTTTGGCCATGGCTATGTTTGGAACGAGGGCCATTAAGAATACTATCAAAACAAATTTTTTCATTATTTCAGTTTTGATGGTTATAATTAGAGTTTGATCTACTTACTTTTTTGAAAGCCCATTTCCTGGCTTCTTCACCAAACCGGGTATGCTCTCCGAGCAAGTCCCTAAAACTGTGCGATTCGAAAAATGCACAACCAGCACAAAACGATACCTCGCTTTCCGAATCATAGAGACCTTTAACGTAGACTTTCTCCAAATTGGTCAATTTGATAACTTTTTGTTCTTCCAATGCCTCACATAGCACTACCGCCAAATATCTTTTTCCGGTATCATTCGAGAAAAGCAGCTCACGGATCTTTTCATGTTCCGATCTTTTTATGGCCAACTCCATTTCCAAAACCAACTTTGTTGGTCTGCCGAAAAAAGAGCAGTGAAATCCTATGACTGACCGTTGTTCTTGTGCATTTTGGGAGTATCCATGTTTCATCCCTGATATTAGGAACCAGAATAGGAAGGAAATAATCAATAAAAGTGGGGGTAATTTAAAGCTTATGTAATTTAAGGTCTTCATCTTCTGTTTGGTTCATGTTTACATACATGTATAACCATAAAATGAAAATATCATCTTTTTTTTACGACTTCTATTCTTTTATCCGTTCAAAGGGTGAGCTGCATTTTCTGAAAATTCCCAAATAATCAAGGCTTATAGGAATGACTTCTTCGCCGTCGGTATTGACCGCGCCCCATTTTTTTTCAAATTTGACCGGGGCCAAACCGTAGGAAAACCTTTTGGCTTCCCAGTACCTTAAAGGAACTACCTCGTCCCCATAACTATTTATAAAGCCTCCAAGGGAATTTACAACGAAAGCAAACCCGTCTTTAAAACCATGAGTCATAGAAAACTTGAATGGTATGACCTCGATTCCATCTCTATTGATGAAACCATATTTGTTACTGAATTGAACCGCTGCCAGGCCTTCAGAAAAAGCTTGGGGTTCATTGAGCACATAATGGAATGGGGGTTCCTCATTATATTTAAATTCAGTAATGGGATTTCCTTGGGCATCAAGATATCCCCAATATTTATCTTTCGCCACGGCAACCCTGCCCTCAGAAAATATACTGGCATGCTCATATTTGCCAGGAATTGTTTCATTGCCCCTCTTGTCTATAAAACCATAACCGTTTCCAAATTCTACACGGGCCAAACCTTCTGAAAATTCCGAGGCATCGGTATACTTTAAAGAAATGATCTCGTTACCTATTTTGTCGATGTAGCCCCATTTCCCATTTAATTCGACTTCGGCCAAACCTTCTTGAAATTCGTAGGTAGTGCTATACTTTGGGGGTATGACCATTTCGCCAAGTTTATTGATGTATCCCCATTTTCCATTTGTTTTGACCGCGGCCAGACCTTCTGAAAACCCATAAATTTCTTCAAATTTATTTACGTCGATTTCTTCTCCATCTGTATTTGCTATGAAGGACTTCTCTTCTAGTTTTAACTTGACAAAACCATCATTAAAAAAATTATAGGAACCATCTATGTCAAAAATGGGAGGAATCACGAATTCTCCCACAGTATTTATGAAGCCGCATTTTTCTCCAAGCACTACCTTCGCTAAGCCTTCATAAAAACCAAAGGCCCTATCAAATTGGAGCGGTATTTCAAAATCGCACGCTTTATTGATATATCCCCATTTTCCGCGAACGAGAGCCGGGGCAAGGATTTTGTCTCTTTTTTCCATTCCCATTTATCTTTCTTCGTAAACTACTGTTTTTATGGGTTCCCTTGTTATAAAAAGGCGTGCCAATCTGTTCGTGGTAATATCAACGGTAACTAAGGGCGTCGCATCTTTTGCATCTTCATCCAAAGCATAAATTTGACTGTCCTGGACCAGGTAATAGTAATATCGTCCAGCTTCTTCCACACGGTATACCATTGCCTTTTCCAAATCCAGATCGGCTTGGATTATAAGTTCCAACTGCCGTTCTTCTTTATTGAAAAAATATGTTTGTTCTCCACTATTGTCATTATCAAACCTAACCAACAATTCCGATAGGACAGTTGAAGCATTTTGGACGCCAACAATGTTCACGGTTACCTCTTCTTGGGATGGAACTGATTTAATGGGTCTATTGAAAAGTGTATTCACCCCCTTGTTGTTGCGCTTTGCATCAACCTTTATCAACGGTAACCTCCGTTTTGTTTTTTCCAGATCATAGTAGTCGTTTTTATACTTAAGAAAATAGCCAGATTCCTTGTTCTTTAAAATCCTAAGGGACAGGGCTTCCAATTTCCCCATCAATGGACGACCGTACAATTTGAAAACACCGTCATGAAAAGTATAGGAAAGGGACCTAGAGGATTGATATTTTCTTACCGCTCTGCTTGGAAGGGTTTTGTAACCACCAATAGCCAATTGTACCTCGCTCTCTGTGTTGGGATTTTGAACACTGTCGTGTTTTTGTAAACCATCGGTATTCTCTCGATTGACCAGATTGTCATTATCCTGCACTCTATCAATATCTGGGTTATCTAGCTTGTTTTCTTCGACCAGTTTTCCCTCATCCAGATCAAAAATGGAATCGGTCTTCATTGTGGATGTTGTATCCACGTCCACCACGGTGGGTTCGGTGTTTGATGTTGAAGGGCCGTACTGATTGAACAGTAAAATGGCCCCACCGATTATCAAACAGGCTGCTATTGCCCCACTATAAATGAAAAGTCTTCGATATCTTCCGTTTGGTCGGTCTGAAGTTGGAGTTTCTTGGTTTTCTTGATACTCTTTATAGTACTTTCGTAAGCGGTTCTTTAATTCTGCCTTTTCTTTCTTGGTTATTCCCTCATATATTTTTTCATAGACCCTTACCTCTTTGG
The DNA here is from genome assembly GCA_040285615.1 of Allomuricauda sp. Lineage (GTDB taxonomy): Bacteria > Bacteroidota > Bacteroidia > Flavobacteriales > Flavobacteriaceae > Flagellimonas. Next base: position 66,387 of record JAVJRL010000005.1, on the reverse strand, counting down.
CAAAATCGGGATTGTGGTGCATTAATTCCTCTACCTCATCTTTTTCCGATGGGGCCAGTGTACCTCGAAGGTACTTGTCTATCAATGCTATGTACTTTAAATCCTCTATCATTTTACTGTTCTAAAGCGATTATGTCCTCGTACGAAATGCTGGACCTTAGCTTTTTGAGACATCTTAATTTTTGCTGGCTTGCCGACCGGGCGCTTGAGTAGTTGAACCTTTCGGCGATATCCTCCATGCGCATGCCCAAAAAAATAGCGGTTTCCAGAAGGGATTTGCACGGTTCCCCCAAGCGTGACATGGCCCTGCCCAAATAATCCTTTAATCTGGGCCCTCGGTGGGTAACCTCATATATCAGTTCTTCTTCAAACTTGCTTTCAAAACCATTGGCTTCCCTAGGTTGCTCGTGGCGCTTTCTTCGGTTGAGTTGGTTAAGCCACTGTCTTTTGGAAATTTCAAACAGGTATGTGCTTATTTTACTTCTTTGCTCGTATTTTCCCGATATGACATTCTTGTAAAAGACGATTATCGCTTCTTGGAACACATCGAGCGCATCTTCCTCGTTCCCATTGTTTCTGCAAATCCAGCTTTTTACCATCCCCAAATGGGCATATAACTGCCCAAGGCATTCCTCGTTACCTGATTTTAGCTGGCTTAAAAGTTCTTGGTCAGTCATTTGGTCAAAAGGCTTTCTTAAAAACTTATTTCAAGCAGGTCTTCTATGGGCACATTGAACCTATACCCCTCTATAAGTACTTGTGCCTCCCCCAAAATAACAAAATTCACTTTTTGATCGGTCAGCCAAGAGAATTTCATTTGTTTCAACAAGTCCAGATTGTTCAAGGTAACCTGTAAAGGAATTATTTGTGACCCCATGGGTTTCTGATCATATGGTTCTTCCAACGTCCAATGTGCTACGGATTCTTTAGCCTTATCTAGATAAAAGCCCAGCTCCAAACTATCGATTTGATATGCAATGGGCATTTGGTTGATGGCCTCCATTTCGAGTCTGAGTTGCGTTTTTCTTAAAGAAGGTAGCTTGTCACTGGATATGGAGCGTAACTTAAAATTTTTACCATAGTCCAAGTTTTGCTCAATCTGGGTCAGAATAGCTTCTTTGGTATTAAGATGAATTTGGTCATCCAATCCTATACTGAAAGAGTTCAACATAAAGCTGACCTTTCCGTTTCCCTTGAGCTCAAAAGTCGAAGAGTCCGAGGTAAGCAGTTCGGGATAAAATGTGCTTAACCTTTTTAGGCTTATTTTGCAGCTTACAGGGATTCCTATGGTATCATTTGCATTTAGCGCAATCTGTTCCTTTAGGAATCCATTGCCCACCAACGAGTCCCTATAGTAGATTTCCATACTGGATTGGCGCAATTTTGTCCTGACATTGTTTGGGTTGTAAACAATGTAGTCCATCCCTACCATAAGGGTGTCATTTTTGGAATTCAAAATGGCAATGTTGTCGATGGCCACGAATTCCGGTCTCTTGGCACATGAGATAATGACAGAAAGGACGGCAAACAGGACTGTTGCCTTTATTTCGGTTGTTATTTTCATAGGGCATCCTTCTTTTTAAGTGATACGAAAATCAGCAGGTAAAAAAGCATGCTGAGAATGGCGATGGCCAGAAGGTTCCTATCAAACCCATCAAAGAGACTTCCTATCAATTTTCCTTGGTCCACCAGTTTTTCATTATAAAGGTCCAATATTCGAAGGGCTGAGGAAGGGGCATCCCGTACCCCGTTGGCAGGAGGGGGCAGTGCCACTGTAGCAATTACGGATTGTGTGGTATCGACAGTGCCTTCCAAATTCGGGGATGCCCCGTCCTGTACCCGTGCCAATCCCTCGGTGCCCCATCTTCCCAAAGTGAAAAAGCTCAACAGTTCCACAAGGATATTGTTTATTTTGGTCATTACCCCTGCCAACATAATCTGTGGCATCAATGCAATGGGCACCACTGTCATCACCTTTTCAGTATTGTTGAAGGTCGCTGAGAGCCAAAGCCCTATGAGTGACGCCGAAACGGAGATATAGAACATGAATGCCGCGCTTCCCCAAAACGAGCGAAGGAATATCTCTTCAAAGTCGGGGTGGGAGTTCCACTTAAAGTTAACATACACAATGCCCACAAAAATTAGGGTCTGAATCAGTGCGATGAGCGCAAGAACCGCCCATTTGGAAAGAATATATGTATTGATGGCCAAATTGAACATGCGCTCCCTTTTGTAAATGGGAAGTTCCCCGACAATTTCCTTGGCGGCATTACTGACTCCGAACCAAATCCCTGAAATGGCCATCAAGAAAAGAACCCCTATCTGGAACTTGTCAAAGACCAAACAAACAAGCCCACCTATAATAACAGGTTGTGCCAAGAGAAGTCCGAGGTTCCCCCTGTCGTTGACCTTGATTCTGAAATACCTGGAAATCAACCAAAACAATTGCAGCCAATGGGAGTCTTTCCGCTCTTTTTTGATTTCCTGGTTAATCGTCCTAGGCACACTTTGCTTGGGCGGTTTTTGATAAAACTTACCAACCACCTCGAAATCGCTCATTTTGCTGTAAACCTCTACAATATTGCCCACTTCAAAATGGGCTGTCAATAAATCCGCTGATCCTTTAAAGACCAAATGCCCCTGTACTCCCAGAAATATGACCTCATCCACATAACTGAGGTCTTCTGGTTTGTGGGTGACCATGACTATAGTAGTCCCATTGTGTGCCAATTCTTTTAAGCTGGTCAAGAAACCCTCTATAGTTTCAGGATCCAGTGGAGAGGTGGGTTCATCCAAAAAGAGGATGGTAGGTTCGGTCAAAAGTTCCACGGCAATGGAGACACGCTTGCGTTGACCGCCAGATAGACTACCTACTTTTATAGTCCGAATATCTTTCTCTTTGTCTTGGTCCAGATTTAGATCGGAGATGACCTTGTCTATTCTTTCATTGATTTCTTCATTGGTCGTATCATCCGGTAAACGCAATTTGGCGGCATAGAACAAGGTCTTGTAAACGGTCAGTTCCCTATGGACAATATCATCCTGTGGTACGTATCCTATCTTTTTTTTGATTAAGCCAAAATTTTCTGCCAGCGAAAGTCCATGAATCAGTACTTCCCCAGAAGTGGCGGGATTCTCCCCATTGAGACATTTTAATAAAGTTGATTTTCCGCAACCTGAGGGACCCATCAATGCCACGAACTTGGATTGATGGATATCCAGTGACATATCTTGGAGTCCGATTTTGTTGTTCGGGTATTTTTTTTGGATGGCACGGGCCATAATGGCACTTTTGATTTTTCTTAGGTCTCTGGGACCATTACCAAGTGTTATGCTGTAAAAGGATATGGTGATAGTATCACTGTCGTTCAGCTTTGTCTTGGTCTTTACTTCTTTTCCGTTTAGATAGGTCTTATTGGTGGATCCTAGGTCCTCAACCCAAAAACTTCCCTGGGAATATGACAGCAGGGCATGTTCACGGGTCACCGTAGGGTCTTCCAAAACAAGGTCATTACTTTTTTGGCGTCCAACTTTTAAAACCCCTTTCGCCATTATTTTTTGTTTGAAATCGGATGGACCTTGTCTTTCAATTTCTTCTTGTTCCTTTTTTTGGGTAGGTTTTTCAGTGGAAAGGTAAAAGGTTAAAGAAGCGATATTGACCATATCCCCTGGTTTCAAACTTGACCAAACATTGGGCTGCAAGCGTTTTTCGTTCACCTTGGTACCATTGGCACTCTCCAAGTCGATGATAAAGACCCCTTCTGATCTTCTTTCAATTTGGGCATGCTCCCGGGAGACCCTTCCACCGTCCACTTCAATCTCCGCACCGTGTCCATTTCTTCCAATGGTCAGCTTTTTCCCCGGCTCAAGGGGTATCGACCGCGTATTGTAAATTAAATACATCTCTTTTATCTATTGTTGTCTATGTAGGAGTGTATGCAGTTCTTTCTATGTTCTGCAAAGGGGTGTGTCGAAGTAAGCTTTCTTAGCAAATCCTGTTTTTCATATCGCTCCAATTTTTTGAAGAAATCCGCAAACCGGTTCACATCGTAACCTGCGGCCTTGGCAAGCTCAAAGCCGACTTTGTCGGCCTCATATTCGTCAATTTGATCAAAGGGCGGGGCCAGTGTTTTGTTGATTTTACTAGCTATTTCCGCAAAACCTTCCATTCGGGTCATATCCCCTAGATCAGTGGAGAGTGTGAGCTTGGTCACTTTACGCTGGGTGTGCAATCGGTCCTCATGGGCAACCTCATGACCAATGATGAAGGCCAGTTCGTCATAGGAATCCACAAAGTCCAATAGTCCGGTAGTGATATAGAGATAGCCACCAAGAGTGGCGAAAGCATTGATTTCATCCGATTTAAGTATGCTCAATTTGTAGTTTATCCCTTTACGGGAAACGTTCTTTGAGATTTTTTGTAGGATTTCCTCGACCTTTTCCTTGGCAAAATGGGTGTTGTCCAATTGGCCCAACAAGACGTATCGGCTGTAAATTTCCCTGCCGATGGAGCTTTTGGAATTACTGCTGATATAGAGTGCAAAATCAAGCCAATTGTTCTCCGCCTGTTTCAATAGAAAGGCGGGGCCATCAAATGCATGGCCACAGTTGTTCAACAAGGCTGCATCTTCAACTTTGGAGGTGTAGACGGCTATGGCCTCGTCAAGTTTATCCAAGGGCAGTTCCTGTGCACCGGACCATTTAAAAAGGAGAATGACTAGAAGAGTGGAAAAGGTTGGTTTCATCTTGTTTTTATGGTATATAACCAAATGTAGCAAATGTCATCTTTTAAGTGGAAAATTTCCCTATAAATCTTTGCTACAGACACTTGACAACCACTGCTTGGTCACTTTGGATTCCTCCTCCGAAGGTCTTCTGTTGCCTTTGCCCAAGCACTGTACCAATATGCGGAACTTTGGACTTATCTCGATTGTAATGGCCCTGTTTCCATTCTTTTTCAGGGAGAAAATTGCCGAAGTGCCCGAGGCGCACCTTCCTGCATAGGTTCCCACACAATGGCGCATAATCCGTCCTTCTTCATACAATTGTTTGCCGTTGGTCAGTTCCACAAAATCCCATATATTGTCCTTCCCGTCCGTAAAGGTCCAATCCCAATAATGCCCCTCCCATTGGTATCCTACCCATGAGGGCAAGTATCGGGAGGCCAAATATTCCTCGCTGGCCGCGAGCACGTTGTTCACCGTCCTCCCTTTCCATGTAAATTCCGCTTCATTACCATTACGAGTCGCTTCAGTATATCGATGAAGAGCCCAATCAATTATTAGGTTGCTTTCCTCGTCGCTTATTGACTCTCGGTTCCTAATCAACCATACCACCGTGTTTTTCCAAAATCTGCGATAAGCCTCATCGGACGTCCGTTCCGTCGGGTCAATCACCAGTGAACGACTGTACATAATGCGCATGAAGTCCTGTTGGTTCCCTCCCAACCTTCGTATTTCTGCATAGAGACATGATTCCATGGGGTAATCGGTGTTGGGTGCGTCTTTAAGAAAGTGCTGGAATTTATTGGAAATATTCCATCCAAAGTATTCTGACGCGTTCTTAAGACTTCCACCTTGTCCAATAATCAAGTGCCAGCATATCCACTTGAAGGGAATGTAATTTCTTTCAAAGCCACCATTGGTATTTGGGAACCATTGTTTATTGAGAAAACTGGGTACATCGTATGCTGTGAAAAGGTGATCAAGGATGTGTTTTCCGCTTTCCGGTGTCCAAGATTCGGGACCTCTCAACCAAAAAGGGGACAACAAACTGCACCACTTTGCAATAAACTCCCCATGTTCTTGGCCTACCGCCTTTCTGATTATTTCAATATTTGATAGATCACCAATCGCTTTTCGTAGGCATTCCACGGTCTTGTCCATAGTGTCTGGTAGATTATTCAAATCCTTAAAATAGGAGTGCAGTCTTTCCTCGATTTGGTTTCCCGGCACCAAGGTCTTTTGAAGTTTTTGTAGACTTGAATCCCAAGGCAGCTTATCGCCGACATTTAACTTCTGAACCGTCCTTTCCCGGCTGATGACCTTCTCGTACACCCTTTGATAATTGTATTCGCAGATATCCTCTTGGCTTCCCATTCCAATGTCGCTATAATAGCAATCAACACAACAGTGGAAACCGGGAATATAACCATTCAAAGCGGCCAAAGGGTCCCTTAGGTTGTTCCAGTACATATCATGGACATGGCCTCCAGATTTGTCTAAATGGTATTGTTCCAGTTCTTCCTCCAAAGAAGTCTGGGAATTCTTCAATCCATAAAATCGTTGCCAACGCCAGTTGTGGGGTTTTTTGTAAAACTTACGGCCCATTTTAGAATGCTTTTGATTAACCTCTAGTAGTATATAACTAAATTAATGTAATGTCATCATTAAAGTTTGTTTGGAAGCAGATTGAACGAAATTTATTGGTTTGACAGTATTCTTAATGGTATTTTAAATCCAGTGTTTAAAGGGATGATTTATTTTGTTTATTTTCATTGATTTACACGTTTTTATTGATATTCGTGAGTATCATAAAATAGATCGAATTTTAGAATGGTTTTTTCCAAAAAATGTTTGGCTTTCTGTTTGATGTATTAAAAAAGGAAACTTCCGAACACCAAAATCTACCTTTTTTAAAGCACCCGTATTCAAATTCCCACTAGTCTTATTGTTGATAACTGGTCGATGGGCAAGACCTTGGGGACTACAGAAACCATAATTCCCGCTTGGAAGATGGCGGTAAGGTCGAAGGATATCACGGACAGGCTTATTTTCCATTCCGATAGGGGCTCGCAATATTCCAATTACGAGTTTACCGATATCCTAAAAGAACATAATGGTACAGTGGTACAGTCAATGAGCAGAAAAGGGATTGCTGGGACAATGCAGTGGCGGAATCTTTCTTTAAGAGCTTGAAGGTCGAATGGGTGTACCATCAAAATTATGGCTTCAGGTCCGAAGCGGAACTATCGATACTCCAGTGGATAGAGATCTGGTACAATAGAAGGAGGATACACTCGACATTGGACTATAAAACCATAGAGGAATTTGAAAACGAAATGTATAACCAAAAATCAGCGGCATGACTCTTATCTGTTGTCCACTTTTTTGTTGCAAGTCCATTTTCTTTATAAGCTGTAAAATGGATAAAAAATTAAGCTCGTCCTTTTCGTTCAGCTCATTAATTATATCGACCCCTCTGGTCTTTTCTTTTAAGAGTTGATATTTAGCTTACTAAATGATGAAGTGCCTTTGAATGCTCTTTTTAATTTCTCATTTTTATTATCCCAAAATTCCTTTTTTATAGATTGACCTAGGCTTATGGAAGTTGTTTTTCGAAAATGAGTTAATCGTAAAATAATAGCATCTTTTTTCTTCCTATGCGTATCTAAAGAAAGTTTTATATTGGTATTCATCCTAATCAAAGGTAAAAAAATTTGCACGCAAATAGCTGATTTTATTTGAACTTAAATGAACTCAAAATCAAGTAACATACTGATAAACAAATTTATATGAATTTATTTGGACTGATTTGGTATGGTAATCCTCTTGCTGGCAGGCAGCAACTGTTCGGCAACACAATTTTCCCAACCTCCATCGCGTGAGGGATTGCAGTGAAAAGCCCTGAATCCTTGCCATCAGGCCTTGCAACGGAAAGCCCGGTCCCTAGGGACACGCCCAAGAAACAACTAAAGTATTATGGCCCGCTGTCAGGGTTAGGCCTAATAAGCATTGATATTCAATGCCCTACCACCCCTTGTTTTATTTTGTCCTTAACCGCTCCATAAAGAACATCGGGGTAATGCCCACCCGGGATTTAAAGGCCTTGATAAAGGTGCGTTCACTATTGAAGCCCGCTTCCCCGGCAAGGGAACGATTGCTATAACGGGCCAGCTTTTGATCTATTTTCATTTGTTCAATGATATGGTCCACCCTAAGATCATTGATGTATTCTGTTACCCGTTTTCCCTTATAGTGGGTAATGATCTGGGACAGGTACTTTCCGTTCACTTCGACCAGGACCGCCAGTTTACCCGCGGACATTTTGGGGTCGAGAAAATCCCGACGGACTTCAAAACGTTCCAGACGGACCAATACGGCATCTATCTTCTCCCGGGATATATCCAAAGGATGTGATGGAACACTATGGATTTTTTCCGGCTTACGGGCAGGTGGGTTTTCCCCGGCAAGGATGGCCTCAAACCTTTTTTGGTACAGCTTTCGGGTACGTCGGTAGTGCCAAGCCAACCAAAGCATCAGGATGGACAATAGTACCACTACCCCAACACCGATGTTTTTCTGTCTCTCCCTGACGCTTAACATCCCGAGAATGTGTTGTTTTTCCCGTTGGATACTTTTTAGGTCATAACCATGCTTGACCCTATCATCCAGGTATTGGTGCTGTTCCCGTAAAAAATCAATGGCCGAAATATGCCTGTTCAGATAGGCCAACTGAAGATCAGGTCTATCTTGGGCTCCGTAGTATTCCGCTAGGTAACTAAAGGCTCCCAGCAGTTCAGCCTTGATATAGTTCCGCTCCATAAAGACCGTATCCACCTGCTTAAAATATCTCACCGCCCTTTCCCGTTGTCCCGATGCCCAATGGCAGCGTCCCAAGTAAAACCCGGTCAATACCTCATTGGCAAAATCGTTGCCCTTGTACCGTATCAACTGTAGACCGCTGTCCAGATACTTTATCGCCATGGGATAGTCGCCCTGAAGGGCATAATTGATGCCCTCGGACTGTACAAAATACCTGTCCAAGCTGTGAAATTCCAGCCGTTGCCCCTCTTCCATCCCCAAGGTATTGACCTTACGGCTCAGGCCATAATTTTCCATCTGCTGGTGACAACGCCCGAGGAGCAACAGGGAATTGAGGTAACCGGGCACACTGTGCTCCTTAAAATACCCTAGTCCCTTGTTGAGCAAAACGACCGCCTCATCATAATGCTCGGTGTAGTATTTGACCAGGGCGATATTGTACTGAAGCTTATGGTGCAGGTAGGCATCATCGATACGGGCCAGGTACTCATCGGCCAAGAGGTAATTCTCCAAGGCCCGTTTGTACTCTTTTTCGCTGTAGAACACAATTCCCTTGGTGAGATAAGTGGAGCCGATCAAGGCAGTGTCCATGACGGATTTGGCGGTGGAAACCATACTGTCCGCATACGCGAGCCTGGCCTTGCCAGAAGAACGGTGAAGGTAGTTTTTATAGCCTTGCACCCACTGGGTGGCATTGTTTTCTTTCTTGGCCTTCTCCAGATAGGCCTTCAGATAACTACCGCGGGCTATAGTATCCTTCCCTGAGCTTCTGATCCGTTCAAACAGCACATAATATTCCAGTCCCAATAGGGAATCGACCTGTCCCGTAGGATCTTGGGCCCATAGGGTGCCCATGCCCATGAGGAACAGGGAAACGATCAGTTTTCCAATCATCGGTTGCTGCATGGCAATAAAAATATACGGGGGAACCATCCTACTGCCATCCTTTTGGTACCTACTGCTCTTTACCAGTATGAAAAATGAAAGCGGGATTTCCCTAAGATACTATAAAACGTACGTTTTTACTTACATACTTGTTAAAAATCCACCATGACGATTTCAGGAAAACCATCTGCCCTTTTCGGGAAATCACCGAACAAGCCCTTGCACGGATACCCGAATCACCCCTAGTTTTACATCGAATTCAATCCTTAAGGCTTCCGTACCATCGGCGGTCAACAAGGTTCAGATTACCCGGGTGAGCATGGACCGATTCAAATATTGGTCAATTAAAATCCATTACAATGAAACATTCCATTTACACCTTTGCACTAGCCATGGCAACACTTGTGGCCTGCACGCCCGATACCCTTTATGACGACTATCCACTAGGGGATAGCCTCGCCTCACCATCAAAACAACAGTTGCCACTGCAACCAATGGCCCATGACACCGACCCCGTCATCGAAGATGAGGACTGGGACCTGTCGATCCCCAACGCAGTTGGGAACCCACAGGTTCTCATACGACAACGGACCAATCTCGATTTCGATTCCATTGCTCCCATGCCAGAGGCCGAACCCTTTAGCCTGGAAAACTGATGGAATCCCGTGACCGTGCACAACGAAAATGGCAGCTCCTTTGGCCCGTGACCCTAATGGCCATCAACCTCTGTGCCATTTGGATTGTCATTAAGCTGTTCGGTTACGATCAACTGGTGGATCATTTTAATCCGGAAGGTATCACAAGACGTGTTCATCCCGGAAAACCGGCCCTGCTCTTGTTCATCAGTGTGCTGTGCAACCTATTCCTAACGCTCAGCACATTGTTTTCAAAGCTCATGGATATCGGAGAACGCTGAACCTTTTGGGACGGTCAGATAGCCATGGAAAGCAACCGGTAGCGGGGCTGGTTATCCTTTTTATCAAGGAGAGCAAGCAAGTAAGTACGGTACATACCCAATTTGGCAGGCTGCACGCCCTGCTGTTTCTTGTCAAAAAAGGGCGGATCCAAATAGTAATTGAGCAAGTCGCCCGGATGCTTTATCCTGGCCGACTCCTTTTACTGCCCCAAGGGAGAAATTGGTTCCTCCAGCAATCCCTTTCCCCTATTGAAATGGGCATTGTTGGCCTTGATTCAAAACAGATTCATGTAGATACCTCCAGGGCATTGCCCATGAGCTTATTTAAGTATTGGGAGCGACAGCCCCGTACCTTGGACCTTAAAACCAAAGAACTGCATTGGTTGTTGAAACTCTTCGTAATCCTCAAGGCCAAGATCCATCCTACTACTCCCTCCCCTGTCCATGGAATTGTCCTTCGCTATGGACTCCATATGCTATTGTGGGAACTGGACCGTTTGATTCAAAAAGAAAAACCTGTGACATCTATCATGCACACCGCCGGACATTTTTTGGTATTGCAATTTATGGAATTGCTCGCCCGCCATTACAGCTCTCAGCACCAAGTAGGTTTTTATGCCAAGCGTCTTCGGGTTACACCGGACCACCTCTCCAGGGTCATCAAAAAGAATACGGGCCGAACGGCCAAGGACCATATCCAGCAGCTCTTGACGCAAGAGGCCAAAGTACTGTTAAACGGCCCGAGATCCATCAAGGAAATTGCCTATCTGCTCGGGTTCAACACCGCCTATGCGTTCAGTAAGTTCTTTAAGCGCAATGCATCCGTATCCCCAACATCCTACCGTAAACAGCACCGGAAGAGCCCAAATGACCCAAGATAATATCAAAACAAGGTGGGGTCGGTGAATTCCAGTGAAGCCTCGTTTTGGTCGCAATGACCAATATAGGTCATTTGATTGCTAATTATTGTCATTGACCATTACGATGTATAATCCAAGCATCTTCACCGGTCGCAGAGCACCGACCTGAGCGCGGGGAATACCGTGATAGCGGCATGGAAAATGGCCGTGGGCAACAGGCCCCCGTCCGAAAGGTCGGTCTTCCATTCGGACAGGGGAATCCAGTACGCTTGCCAAGAGTTCGTCGACCTGTTGGAAAGCTACAGATGTGTCGAACGGAGCATGAGCTGTAAGGGCAACTGTTGGGACAATGCCGTTGCCAAGAGCTTTTTCAAGTCCATCAAGGTGGAACTGATCCATAGAAAACGGCATGCCGGCAAGAAAGAGGCCGCACTCTCGGTATTCGAATGGATAGAGACATGGTACAATAAAAGCAGAACACACTCCGCATTGGGGAACATGACGATCGACGAATTTGAAAATTTAAGTAAAATCAAAAATGCGGCTTAACTTTTTGTCCGTTTTTTTGTTGCAAGTCCAAAGCTCTGCTTTGGGCTTTCTTAAGACAATTATTAAATAAAGTGTGGTTAGGAGGAGGTCACTACTCTGACAAGCGGGCACCAAGGACTACCATGGCATAGCATTTTAGATGTCGATAAAGCTCAGCCGCCGGACACGGCCAGCATATCAGAGTGTGTGGTCCGGGTTAAAGCCATCTACCAATTTTTTATGCTCGTAATCGGCCACCATAAGCTCCTCATAATCAGTTTTTGTTCCCTTGGTAAACTTATGCACTAATTTTTCCATTAAATTATATATTACCGGTACTATTATCAAGGTCAGGAAAAGCGAACTTATCAATCCCCCTATGATAACCCATGCAAGACCGTTTTTCCATCCCGATCCCGGGCCTGAGGCCAAAGCAATGGGAAGCATCCCGAAAACCATGGCAATGGTGGTCATCAGAATCGGGCGCAGACGTGCGTGGTTGGCCTGTATCAAAGCGTTCCTGACCGTTTCCCCCGACCGGACCCTTTCGTTGGCAAAGTCAACCAGGATGATGGCGTTTTTACACACCAGCCCGATCAGCATAATTATACCAAGAATGGTAAAGATGTTCAGGGAATTGTTCGTTAACGCCAATGCCAGCAAAGCTCCGATGAACGATAACGGAATGGAAAAAAGAACTACGAACGGGTGCACAAAACTGTCGTACAGGGAAACCATTACCAAATAGACCAATATAACAGCCGCCAACATGGCAATTCCCAGTGTTCCGAACCCTTCCGATTGTCTTTCTTTATCCCCTCCCCATACATAATTGACACCCGTAGGCCGTTCGACATCTTTAAAGGCAGCTTCCCATTCATCCGCGACCGTACCGGCCGGCCGGCCTACGGACTGACCTTTTACGGTAACCGACGCGGTCTTGTCCCGGCGTTCCAATTGGCTCGGGCCCAACGTTTCCGTGATGTCGGCGAATTGTGAGAGTTTTACTTCTTGTCCTTGATTGTTCGTAAGGATCAGATCCCCAACATCGGCAATGTTTTTTCTATCAAAACTATTGTAGCGTATGTTAATATCATATTCATATTCCCCTGCCCTGAATTTGCCATCGGTATTGCCGTTAAATGCGGTCTGCATTGTCAATCCTACCGTTTGTAACGATAAGCCGAGGGAGGTCATCTTATCCCGATCTACCTGAACATTGATTTCAGGGTTTCCCGTTTCTACGGACAATTCGATTTCCGTGGCCCCGGGAATTTTATATAGTTCCGCCTCGGCCTTTCTGGCAAAGACCATGGCACTATCCAAACTAGGCCCGGTCACGACCAAGGCCAACGGGGCTTCCTCCGCCACTCCCAAAAGACTTATAGGTACGGTCTTCACCTTGGCGCCTACCAATATTTTCTCTAAACGACGTTTTGTTTTGGCTGCAAATACATAAGAATCGTCATCGCGTTCCTTTTCATCTACCATTTGAACGTTGATTTCCGCTTTGTAAGCGGTGGCCTGTGAAGCACCTAAGCCCTCGCTGGTCTGGCCTACGGTAGTGATAAGGCTCTTGACCTCTTCTTGGGTATTCAAAAAGGCCTCTGCTTTTTGGGCCATAAAATTACTTTGTTCCAATGAGGCATCTTTCGGTAGTTCTATCTGCACCAAAAATTCGCCCCTATCAGATGCGGCAAAGAATTCACCTCCTATAAATCCTGCCCCTACCAAGGCAATCGAAGCAAAGAAGATAACCAAAACGATGGACAACGTGGTCTTATAATGATCCAGGCACCAAGTCAATAAACCGGAGATCCAATTCGTGAAACGTTTTAATTGTGTTTCGAATTTGATGATAAGCCTACCGAACAGGTTTTTACCAGTGATATGCTCCAATTTTCCGAAACGGGACGATAACCAAGGAATAATGGTAAACGATGCCAACAGGGACAACAAAGTCGAAATTATGATGGTCACACAAAATTGGGTAATGATTTTTGACACCAGACCGCTGCTCATGGCGATCGGAAAAAAGACGACCACGATTACCAGCGTTATCGAAGTTACCGTGCCCCCTATTTCAGCGGTACCATCATAGGCCGCACGGACACGGTTTTTGCCCATTTCCATATGCCGGTAAATGTTTTCGAGTACAACGATGGCATCGTCCACCAAGATGCCCACCACCAGAGACAGTCCCAATAAACTCATTAGGTTCAAGGTATAGTCCAAAAACAAAAACCCTATAAATGTCGCTATCAACGATGCGGGTATGGACACCATTACAATTAGCGAGTTTCTTAAACTGTGCAAGAAGAAGAGCATAACGATCGCTACCAATAATACAGCGATCAATAGGTCATGGATTACCGAATCGGCCGCCTCCAAGGTAAAAACAGTACTGTCATTGGCGACATTGAGCTTGAGGTCTATGGCTTTATAATCGGTCTCGAGCTGTGCTATCCGTTTCAATATATCCTCGCTTACGGCCACGGCATTGGCATCGGACTGCTTAATTACCTGCAATAGGATGGCACTTTTTTGATTTACCCTTGCAATTTTTTCGGGTGTTTTTTGACTGTCCTGAACATCCGCAATATCACTGAGCCTCACTTGGATGCCATCTTGATCCGCGACCACTAGATTACGCAGCTCTTCAACGCTTTTATATTTTCCGGCCAATCGGATCAATATTTTTTGCTGCCTGGTCTGAATATTTCCTGTGGGGAAATCCAAATTCGAGGCCAGGATGGTCTGTTGGACCTGTGGTATGGAAAGGTTATATCCCTGAAGTCGGTCGGCATCTAAATTTACCTGGATTTCCCTTTCTTGTCCCCCGATCAAATTTATCTGTGCAACACCATTGACCCGGGAAAGTAAAGGGGCAATTTTTTTATCGATCAGGTCATAAAACTTGATTTCATCCATCGTGCCATTAGCACCAATTGTCATGATCGGAAGGTCGCTCAATGAAAATTTGCTTAAGGAGGGTGTTTTGGCATCATCTGGCAGATCACTGATAATAGCGTTGATCTTCCGTTGTGCATCGTTTAGGGAAAAATCAACATTGGCATCATCCGTCAAGGTAATCGCAACCGTGGAAAGACTTTCATAAGAACGCGATTCTATTTTTTTGATGTTCTCCAGAGAGGCAACCGCATCCTCTATTTTTTTTGTCACGGTATTTTCGATCTCGTTGGGCGAGGCACCGGGGTAGATAGTGGCGACGGTTATGACATTTCGGTCGAATTTGGGTATCAATTCATATCCCAGTTGGTTATAACTGAACAGGCCCCCGAGGGTAAGTATGGTAAACAGCACAATGACCAATGAAGGTCTTTTTATGGAAATTTCAGCTAATTTCATAGTATGAAATAAAATGTTAGAGGTTATTGTCCGGTTCTAGTCGATGATATCTATCTTGGAACCGTCCTGTAGATTGATCTGACCGGTAACTACTACGAGTTCATTGCTGTCCAGACCATCCAATATTTCGACCTTATCACCGAATATTCTTCCGGCCGTTACGTCGGTCAGTTTTGCAACTCCATCCTCGGCCACAAAAACCTGGTTACTGCTTACACTTCCCAAGAACGCATTTCTAGGGGCCACCAGTATCTTTTCGCTTTCCCGGTCCGACGAGGTGAACGTTGCCGTTCCGTACATGCCCGCCTTCAGGGCATTGTCCGGATTGTTCGATATCTCGATTTCCACCGGAAAATTCAAACTGCTATCCGATTTCGGTGCTATAAACGTAATTTTTCCAGAGAATGTCCTGTCAGGTAAAACACTGGCTTTTATATTTACCGGGTCGCCCACTTTTAAACTGGCCACTTGGGACTCGTTGACCGTAACCCTTAGTTTCAGTTTCGAGACATCGACAATGTCGAACATTGGAGTTGCCGCTCCTAGAACAGAACCCGGTTCGATATAACGTTTGTTCACAACTCCTTTTATCGTAGCTTTTATGTTGACATCCCCTGCATTTACCTTGGCCTGTTCCAGTCTCGATTGTGCGGTAACCAAGGTCAGCTTGGCCTGGTCCATTTGTTGTTCGGTCACTCCACCGGTTTTTAGGGCATTTTCAAAACGTTTATAATTTGTGGCCGCATTCTGATAGGCAGCTTCAGCAGCGTGCAGTTCTGCCGATACCTGTTCACTTCTCACAATTGCCAAAGTTTGCCCCACTCTGACATGATCGCCTTCTTCTACCAAAACCCTAACGACCCTACCTGGCTTTTCCGCAGAAAAATCCAGTTCCTTAAAGGGTTCGAAGTTCCCATTGGCGGTAAAATTGAGGGAACTGGTTTCCGTTTTTACCGTATCCACTTTTACGGCGACGCTAGCATTTTTTTGTGCAACGATATCCGTCTTTGTTTGATTTTCCTGTTTATTGTTCATTAAGGTAAAGGCGATCAAGGCCAATGCCACTACAATTACAAGTATGTATATTACGTTCTTTTTCATCGTGCTTATTAATTTGTTAATGTCCTTAATTCCCCTATGGCCTTCAACAACAGAATTTCTGCCAGTTTGTATTGTAAAATTGCGGTGTTAAAGTTGTTCCTGGCCTCGGTCAAGGCGTTTTCCGCATCCAATAGATCCGTTAGCGGAGCCAAACCTTGGACGTAATTGTTTCTGGTATTGTCCAAAACTGCCTGTGCCAACCTGACATTTTCGTTTTGATTGTCGATGGTCGCAACACTATTGTTTATTTGGGTTCGGGCATTTTCGTAATCAAGGTCCAAGGCCAATTGGGTATCCTTGATATCCTCTTGTAAGATCTTCAGATCGATATCGGCCTGCCGTACTTTGGAACGCGTCCCAAAACCAGCGAAAATGGGAATTTTCAAACTCAATGCTATCGATGAAAAATCGGACCAATATACATTGTCCTCCGGCTTTTTGAACCAGGGAAGATCCGGGCCTTGGCCAAGATAGTTGTACCCACCTGTCAGGGAAAGCGTTGGATAATATTCCGCCTTGACCGCCATTTTCTGGTAGGTCAGCAATTGTTCCTGCTTTTTGAGAAGCAGATACTCCGTTCGATTCTCGGTATCCGGGGATGAAACTACCTCCCTTGGCCTGAATTCGAACTCGATTTCCGGAATTTCGATTTGGGCGGTTATGGGCATACCCATAAAAAATTTCAGGGTATTTTCTTGAAGTTGTAACGCATTGTTTATCTGGAGCCGTTGGGTCTCGAGATTTGAAATTTTAACAATGATCCTGTCCAGATCGATTTTCTTCGCCAGCCCATTTTGTAACTGGCCCTCAATGATATTTTTTGCCTTGATCGTATTTGCCAACGTACTATCGAGTACTTGAAGGTTTAACCGCTGTAGATATACCCGATAATAACTATTGGCTACCTTTTCTATTACCTGCTCTTGTGTCAATAGATTATTGATCTGATAAAACTCACGGGTAGTTTTAGCGGCTTTTAAACCCGTGAAAACCGATTGGTCAAATATGGTCTGGTTCAACGAAACACCAAAGACCGAATTCCATTTTTGCCCCAAAGTTGCCTGTATAATGGTGCCCGGTTGCCCAAAGGAACTTCCATCGATCACATTGGTCTGTAGAATGGGATTATAGACCAAACTACCGTTCCCTGTGATCTGTGGCAATGCCCGCGAACGAACTTCCTGGATTTGGTACTCACTATTTTCAATTGCCAGCTTCGATTTTTGTGCATCGGCCTTGTTCTCAAGTGCATAGGTGACGGCCTCCTTTAAACTAAGCTGTTTTATTTCTTGGGCATTGGCTACGCAAACAAGGCATAAAAGGGAAATGCTTAAAAATTTTTTGATCATAAACGGATACGTATTTAATGGGAAGAAATTTTTGGATGTCCTATAGGCTTTTTAAGATACCTCTTTTTTTATGCATAATTCTTTATCATTTAAAGTCTAGGAGCCATTTCTATATATGCTATAGATACATCTTGCCAAAGCCACTGGATCCTTTTGTCCACTTTGGAAAAGTTCCACGTCCACTACGGCGGTCGCCTTACCACTTTTAACGATCTTTGCCTTGGCCAAAATATCCCCTTCAACGGTAGGATGGAGATAATCGATCCGCATATCCAAGGTATTTATCCTGTCCTGTAAGGAATCGAGGGTCGTCGCTCCGGCAGCCCCTCCCGCCGTATCGGCGATAGCCGCCAAAATACCTCCATGCCATCGTTTTTGCAGATAATCTCCTATAAATTCTTTCTTAAAAGGGACTTTGATGCTCACGTACCGAGGTTTGATCTCCATGATTTCCAGCCCCAATATTCTATTGGCCGGCATCATGTTTTCAATGGCATGCTTTAGAAACAAATGGTCATCCTGCCCTTTTTCCTGCATTGGTCTTATTGTAAAATTTAAAAGAATAATATTTTTCTTTTGCGAATATAAACACTATTTTCGACTTTATAACTATAATAGTCGAATGGTCAAAAATAGAGACGCCGATATTTTTTTGTCAATACTTGATTCCGCCAAGAAAAGATTTTGCCGTTATGGCCTTAAAAAAACAACCATGACGGAGATTGCCGGGGATATAGGTCTGTCGAAAGCATCCCTGTACTACTACTTCCCCAATAAGGAAGGACTATTCAAAGAAGTAGTAAGTCAAGGACATAAAACACTTTTGAACGAGTTTGAAGGACTCCTTTCCTCGAGTGTTCCGGCAGAAGAAATATTACAAGGTTACCTAGAAAAACGACTGAACTACTTTCGCGAATTTGTGCACCTCAATGCTTTGAACCTGGAATCCATAAACAGTTTGAAGCCCGTTTACGCCCGCCTATTCGAAAACTTTCGCAAAGCAGAAATACGGCTTGTGGGTGAAATATTGGCAAAAGGTATTGCCACCCAAGATTTTCAAAATCTTGATATCGCTTATTTTTCCGAATTGTTCATTGCAATCTTCCAAGGGTTGCGGCACGATGTAATTATTAAAAAAGACACCATAAATATCACGGAAACCGAATATTCCTTATTGCAGAAACAATATGAAAGCGCATTGAATATGTTCATGAAAGGAATCAAAAAATAAATTGTGGGCCCTTAGAAAAAGGAAACCAATTATTTGTTGCCTGTGAAATTATAAATTTTATGAAATGAAAAACAAGATGCTGCCCAAAATAAGGTATTTGCCTTTTTATGCAATCTCGGCCCTGCCGATGCCCGTTCTGTACTTGTTATCCGACTTGTTGTTTATAGTGGTCTATTACCTAATGAAGTATAGAAGAAATGTAGTATCGGACAATATCAAAAAATCCTTTCCCCAAAAGCCACCAATCACTCGGAGAAAAATCGAAAAGGACTTCTATCGGCATTTCTGTGATATACTTGTCGAATCCATTAAGACATTGACCATCGGTAAAAAGTCGGCGATGAAACGTTTGCGTATAGAGAATCCGGATTTGGTTGAACATTATTTAAGCGAGAAGAAGAATATTTTGCTTTATACGGCCCATCAGGGAAATTGGGAATGGATGATATTCCTGCCCCTTTTTTTTCCATACCGATCGAATACATTTTACAAACCGATCAAAAACCACTATTTCAATGGCCTATTTAAAATTATCAGAGAGCGATTTGGTGTCCATTGCATTGAATCCAACAAGGGATATAGGACCATTATAGACCTTGAACGAAAGAATGTCATTATGATGAATTGCATTATCGGTGATCAAAGCCCTGTCAGGATCAGTGCCAAACATTGGTGCCATTTTTTGAATCGGGAAACGGCTTTTTTCGTAGGGGCCGAAAAGCTTGCAAAAAAAACCGGTGAAGTTGTTCTGTTTCCTTCTTTCAAAAAAATAAGAAGAGGGTGCTATGGACTGCGTTTTAGTTTAATTACGGACAATCCCGTTTCCATGAGAACCAATGGGATTATAGAGGACTATGCAGGGGCATTGGAAAACGTGATCTTGAAATCGCCGGAACTTTGGCTATGGAGCCATAGAAGGTGGAAGTTAACTGCCGGAACATGGAATTTTAAGGTTCCCGGCATTATCTGGTCTATATAATAAAAAGCTATTGAAATTTAATACCGATTATATTTGTCTAGAAAGAACCGAGACAAAAGGCTTAACGACCTAGCACCATTTATCATTTTGGTGATCCTTATCATATCCGCTATCATCGTAAATATGTAAACTTTATATTGCCTTAATAATTTGCCCAAATGATCAGTAAATCCGAACTTATCGCATGCTCCGCCTTAAACTTCACTCGATTTGGGAGCAAACGCTTCACACTCGATGAGTTGGCAAATCAGCTCGGCATATCAAAGAAGACCATCTACCATTATTTTAACAAAAAAGAAGAATTGGTTCAAGAGAGTACCGCCTATCTGTTGCTAAGTTATTCAAGGGAGATTCAAGGACCGGAGATTGCGTTATGTAAAGATCCGCTGGAAAAGATCATACTGATATACAAAAAGGGTTTCGAACATTTAAAATATTTCAGTCCCACGTTCCTATTTGGGCTAAGGAAATATTATCCCAAGGCCTATGAACTCTTTAACGGCTTTCGGAATGACCTGGTAAATGAAACCATTTATGAACTTTTTGTCGACGCACAAAAATTGGGCTGTGTTCAAAATGAGGTAAACTTGAGATTGGTTTGTGAACTGTATTTTTTGAATTTGAACGCTATCGCTTTTGGTAGATCCAGTCTTTTTGATAAATATACCCAGCAAGAGATTCTACAACATCTCATCATCAACACCATAAAAGGTATTGTGACCAAGGATTACACCAACAGGTTTATCCAAAAATAGACCGACAACTATCATTTGGTAAAAAAGTATTTCAAGGTAAATTAGGTTGAAGCGAAAACTACCGAATATAAATGCCTACTGCTATTAAAAATATCCTCTATTGCCAATGGATTATTCAAAGGATTCCCAAAAAACATTCGATAATGCCGTTCACATTTTAAAAGGGAAGAATATATTTTCTATCTGTGGATGCCTATGTCACTTTTCCGTCCGCCCCTGACAATAGGGGAATTACAAACAAAAACTTGACGAGCCAGCCCATAAACCTGCCTATCGATCAGATAAAGTACATTGGTTGTTTTTGCGCCTCTTCCTTCCCTTACCCACCGCTCTTCATCTTGAATAGGATGGCATTCATAATTTCAGAAATCGGGGCTATCGATGGAAAACCAAGTTGGGAAAGAAGTATGTACGGAACTATCTCCATTTCTATAGTATCTTTATCGAGTACTTTGTGCATGGGCTATGAAATTTGAGTATGGTAACACAAATCTCAGAAGCCCTATCTCTCGTACAAAAAAAGTTTAAATCACTTCAATAAAAAAATAAACAGAAATATTGATTTGCCTACATTATTTATGATGGCATTATACATGGTGGGCCCATCACGTTTGAACGAATCATAATGCAAAAAAAACGGGCATAGTACACCAGACAAAACGGAAAAAACAGAGCATAGCAAAACGTATTTAAGCCACCAATAAACAGACTCTTATGGCTTTATAGTGACTCAAATTATCGTTTGTAATGGTTCTTCCCATACAGCGTTCAACGTAATATCCCTACGTTAAGTCCCTTCTAATCATTTTTTTTTAGAATGATATATTGATGATTTTCTCGTTTTTACAGCGGATAAAACCGTCCTGAACCCTAGGTGCTCCATACCTGAGTCTGGGCTTGTGGCCATCCGGGCAGATATTCGATAGCTGGCACAGTACGAGGCACTGCAAAGAAAAGATCCTCCCTTGATCACCTTTTCCTTTGCATAGGGGTTGTTTTTGTTGTAAGCACTCCGAGGGCCTTTGGGATTTATTACAATGCTGTCCTTCAAACTCTTATAATAATTGGTATTGTACCAATCACTAGTCCATTCCCAAACATTACCTGCCATATCGTATAGGCCAAAATCATTATTGGGGTAACTCATAACTGGTGCACTTCTCTCAAAACCATCTTTTTTGGTGTTATCGACAGGAAATACACCTTCCCACGTATTGGCATATGACCCAAGTTGTTCAATCTCATTTCCCCAAGAGAAGATGAGATCTTTATTATTGGCACGTGCCGCGTATTCCCATTCGGCTTCTGTTGGCAACCTTTTGCCTGCCCAATCACAATAGGCGATGGCATCTTCGTAAGCTATGTGGACCACTGGATTGTTCTCGTTTCCCTCGATAGTGCTGTCGGGGCCATTTGGATGTTTCCAGTTGGCCCCGATTTTCCACTCCCACCATTGAGAATAATCATACAGGTTTGGCAGGGTGGACCTGATCTTTTTGAAGACAAGCGATCCAGGCCTTAAAATGGAATCATGTGGTTTTAGTGTTCCCTTGGGTAGCTGCTTTTTCATTTCCCCCCAATCGATCTGCCTTTCTGCGACGGTTACGTAACCCGTTGCTTCCGCGAACTTGGTAAACTGAGCATTGGTCACCTCATGGATATCCATATAAAATCCATCCACAAAAACCTGATGTGCAGGTCGCTCATGGGGCATTGCCATTTTGTCTGAAGCAACGGCTCCCTGCCTAAAGTTCCCGCCTGGGACCCAGACCATTCCGTCAGGGGTGTCCATTGTTGGTTCTTTCTTGGTAGTAACTGTTGAGGGTTCTTCCGTCCCGATTGTGGACAATTCGGTTTTAGTTTCATGCCTGTTCTGGCAACCAGCCAATGACAAAACGAGGCAGATAGAGACACTTTGTTTTAATTTTATCATATGACTTCGGTAAAGTTTAAAATTATTAATCCTCCTTTTTGTACTTGTAGTCACCCCAAGCCGGTTTGTATATCGGTTTCAAAGGAATCTTCATTCAATCTGTTTCTGCCAACCATCCATAAAGTGATTGAGGCATATTTTTATTGGTGCCCTGTTTGGTAGGGTCACCGATTAGGTTATGCTTTTCATCTGGGTCGTTTAGCAAATCGTAAAATTCATTCCTGTCCCAAATTCCTTGGTAACGTATATATTTATACTGGTCGGTTCGCATACCGAACATAGTCGGTGTCATGGGAAAGTCTTTTTCCCAATGGTATTCGTAGAATACCTCTTTTCGATTTGCGGCAGGGTAATCAACTGTCAGAACCGGCATAAAGGAAACCCCGGGCATATAATCAGGTTTTTTGACCGCCTCGGCCAAAATAGTAGGAGCAATATCAATGTTCTGAACCATGGCTTTTGGTTGAGTTCCTTTTTGAAAAAGTTCGGGACATCTAACCAAAAGAGGAACCTTGACCGACTCTTCATAAAAACGGCGTTTATCTATCAGTCCATGTTCACCCCAACTGAATCCATATTCACTCATATAAATGAGCAACGTTGAATCATCAATTCCTGCCGATTCCAAATACTTCATGACCGAACCAAGACTTCCATCTACACCTAATAAAGTTTCACAATAGGCTTGTATAAATCCGTGTATACCAATATTAGTATGGTACGTATAATCTACCCCATGCCAACTTACTCTTTGTTCGGCAACCCATTTTGGCCATTTCAAATCCCTCCATTCACCCGTTTTGGTTTGGTCATAGGTTGAAGGCAAATCAATTTTTTTGCCTTTATATTTACCTTTGTGCCATTTTGCGGGCTTAAATTCCGAATGTACCGCTTTGTGTGACAGATACATAAAGAAAGGTTTGTCCTTATCTCGGTGCTTTAACCGATCAATGGCATGTTCGGTCAATAAATCTGTAATATAGGTCGAGTCTTTATGTTGTTTTCGTTTTCCACTTATGTTCAATTGAGGATTATAGTATACTCCCTGTCCGTGAAAACTTTCCCAATGGTCAAAACCTGGCCTAGGTTCATCGGTATGGCTGCCCATGTGCCATCTCCCGAATAATGCTGTTTGATAATTGGCTTCTTGAAGATAGGTAAGGAAAAAGATTAGATTACCAGGATTGGGAGCTTGATTATCAACAATGGTATGGGTGTGTGAGTATTGCCCGGACAAAATTGAGGCTCTACTTGGAGAACATAGAGAAGTAGTAACAAAAGTATTGGGCAGATTAGGCGCCTTCAGCTGCCAATCTGTCCATGTTAGCGGTTTCGAACCATGGTACCTTACCGGTAAAACCCATATAATCAAAATGATGGTCATCTGTCAGGATAAAAATCACATTTCGGGGTTTCTTTTCCATCAACGAATCTTGTTGCTTTTCTGCATATAGTGAAAAGACAAAAAAGGAGAAAAAGAAGTAAATACTAATTGCCTTACAATTTATTTTTTAACCATTATTTTTTTTGTCATGTATCAATTCCTAATGTTGGTACTTAACAAAAAAGGTAATAGAACACTTTGAACTTTATTCTACTAGTTGAGGCCATTAAGAAATGTATATATGATTGCGGTAAGTAACTTATTATCATTTTTTCAAAAAACATCTTACTTCGATAATATTCCAAAAAAGGGTAAACTACCATAGCTATACCGAGTTCCTTTATCCGTTACATCAGTTTGACACAACAAAACGAAAAAGAGTAAGCCCCCTGGGCAAAGCGTTATTTTTCCAACATAATAGAAAAAGAAGATTACGTATTGTGCCCGCCCAATTGGGACTTAACTCCCTCTCAACCCTATAGCATTATTGCCTCATAAAGCCCTGCCCTATAAATTTTAAAAAACCCGGTATCGATGACCTCCAAAATGTCCAATCATGGCCACCGTCATGGATACGGAACTCGTGTTCTACCTCCATATTTCGTAATTCAACATAGGCTTTGGCATTGCCGGAATAAAGAAAATCATCATCACCGATATCGAAGTAAAACCTTGTTTTCAGTTGACCCTTTGGTATTGTTTGGATCAATTTCAAGGGGTTATTGGCATCCCAATGACCAGTGGAGGGGTTTTGAGAATCCATATCCATTCCATATAGGTTTTTCGCGATTCCCTTCCACATAGGGTTTTTGGTCATCGGATGATCCAACGAAATGATGGCAGCACTGAGCGGAACACAGGTGCCGAACATATCATGGTGTTTCACCCCATAAAGAAAGGCCCCATAGCCACCCATTGAATTGCCAACCACGGCTCTATGCTCCATTGTTTTTTTAATTCTATAGTTTTTTTCGACCATAGGGATGAATTCTTGAAAGAACATATCTTCAAATTTTGAATACCCCTGGAAATCGTTTATGTAAAAATGCTGCCCCCCATCAGGCATTATTACAATCGAGGGGGGGATTTCGGCATTTTCAATGGCAGAATCCATGAAATGGTCTATGAGACCATATTGCACCCAAACATTTTCATCACCCCCATAACCGTGTAACAGGTAGATTACAGGGTAACTTCTTTTTGATTCATCATAACCGGCCGGCAAATAAATAGTATAATCAATTTCTTTGTCCAAAATGGCACTCTTTATCGATTGTGCTTCCAATACTTTCCCCTGTCCAAAACAAAACACCGAGCTTAAAAAAGTTATGGTAATTGCGGCGGTATGAAGTATAAAACTTTTTGATCGTCTCATTTCTCAGTCAATTAAAGATTATCCAGATTGATTTTTTTATGACCGAACAATGGGGCATACGTCCGGGCCTCAGCAAAAGTCAGTCGATTTCGCAAATAAACAATTTGGGCATGTACCCTTATAAATGGTGTATCTATTTCTGGTGGAATATCATACCATTCGTCATCAAAAGTGAATATGACACTTCGATTTCCCGGTAGAGCACCAGGCGTAAGCACACCATGAAACTTTGGTACATTGTCTCCTTGATTGGCATAGTGGATATACTGTGGACCTCTGGGGAACCACATACCGGCACCGCCAATAGTCTCTACCATTAGTTGTCCCAATTGGTTGTTAGAAAGCTGGTTTTCCAATGACCGTAGTGATCTTGCCAAGTGATAGGCTCCTTGACTATGCCCAAGCAACAATACCTTTTCCTCTGTGTCAATGATTTCGAGCACGCTCTTTTCAATTGCTGCCTCCACCGTCTCATTAGTAGGTAAAATAATTTCAATGACATCTGCTATTCCTTCTTTGGTACCATTATGAATACCCACAACTGGTCGGCCAGTAAATTCTGCAATCTCCACCATATTCTTATATTGCTTGGCCACATCAGTACCAGCACCATTGACAAACCATATGGGTTCATCATTTGTTATAATGTCAGGATATACAGGGGGAACATCCAATATACTGGTGGTCTGGTGGTCAAAAAGCAAGGTGTCCGCACCAACATAATAACCATCAAATTGAATGTCTTCAGACTCGTCCCCGAACAGCAACGGTATTTTATCTGATTCATATAGACTTTCAGTTGTATTTAAGTTTGCTTCATCAAAAGATGTATCTGAGCAAGAGGTGAACATAAGCAACGACAAGAATGTCGTTCCAAAAAATAAGCGATTGGTTGTCTTCATGATTAAACTAATTTATTTGTAAAAATTATGGTTTGAATTCTAATGGGTATATGTTACTTCACTGGGCAAATAGCCTATTCTATGGGCATTGATTAAAAGTGTCTGTCCCTTTTTCAATTTTATGGTCTCACCTTGATAGACTTTCCAGGGTTGGGGCACATCAACATAAGCAACAGTTTTATTTTGGTCGATCGTAAAACCAAAATCCCAACTTTCGGTCCTACGTTTTGAATTTAAAGCTTGATTATTTTGTTCAACGATACGATAACCGATTGAGGCACCTTTTGTGCCACATTCTATTGTGTACCCTTTTTTGTTCCTTATTACTTTAGGTGGTGATGTTTTAGGTGGTCCTTTTTTGTTTTTCCACCAATTGTTGAATACCATTTCTTTCTCTGGTATCGAGGATAGGTCGCCCACTTCTGCTATCCAGTCAAAAAGTGCTTCTTTCAGTTCTTTCTTTTTAGCCGTATATTGGGGCTCATCTGCCAGATTGCGCACCTCATTGGGGTCCATTTTGGTGTGGTAGAGTTCTTCCGTGGGCTTATTTTTTGCAAACCAGTCCAGTAGATTTGGGTTATCCAAACGTCCCATTTCGTGCAATTCCAATATTTCTTTCATTGTAGGTATGCCCTTTCTGTATTGTAAGTCTTGGTATTTTGGCAGTTCGGGCATAAAGTTGTACACATATCTGAAATTCCCATCGCTTACAGATCGTACCCGGTCATATTTATTTGCCATTCGATCCCTAGCGGCAAAAACATATTTTCTTTCTTCCTTTTTTTTTAAAGGTCCCAGAAAAGCGGTTCCCTGAAGGTGGTCGGGAGGCTCGATGCCCGCTATGGAAAGCATGGTTGGCGCCAGGTCCACCGCACTGACCAACCTATCATCTTTAGTGCCCGCAAAACGGTTTTTGGGATATTTCACGATCAAAGGTATATGTGTGCCCCTTTCGAGAATTTCTCGCTTTGTCCAGGGCATACATCCACCATGGTCACTAAAAAATATCACATAAGAGTCGTCATATACTTTATTGTTTTTTAGCCCACCAACAATCTCGCCAACAGCTCGATCCATTTGTTCGATACGGGTATAAAGGACGGCCATGTCATTTCGAGCGGTTTCGGTATCAACATAATAAGGCGGCAATTTCATATCATTGGGGTCATACCGAATACTATCGGGCGAGACCATCAACTTTGATTCGTGTGTGATTGCCAAATTGAACACGCTGAAGAACGGAGTGTTTTTGGGCCGGTATTTGTAAGATGCTGCAGGGCTACTGTCATCCCAAACTGTGACAGGCTCTTCAAATTGATAATCTTCTTTATAGTTGTTTGTTGTATAATAGCCTTTGGCTCTTAGATATTCGGGAAAAGCCTTTACATAATCGGGCAAAACGGCTGAGTAGCTTGGCAGGCCTTGAGGCATGAAAAAGGGGGAACTTGAAAGAGTGCGCATGTGTTGGGCTCCTATTGAAATGGCGTGCATGCCCGTGATTATCGATGATCGGCTCGGCGCGCAGACCCCAGCTGTGGTATATGCTTTTGTAAAAAGCACTGCCTCACGTGCCAGACTATCTATGTTCGGAGTTTTTACGATTGAATCACCATATGCCCCCAAAAAAGGAGAAATATCCTCACATACTATCCAAACTATATTTGGCTTTTTTTGGCCAAAAGATGCTGTAAAAAAACAAAAGATTATTAAAATAACAATCAAAAGCAATACGCGCCTTATTCTCCTGCTATAATTTTTCCATGGGATCAGACTTTTAAACATACTGTCTCTTTTAATAAGGAGGAAGAAAAACTGTTTTTATAGACATTCTTTTAAGTTTTTTTACTCTGGCGCTTATTTTTAACATAAATGATTTTTACATTATTTGCCTCAACTTCTCCAATTTTAAAAGTGTTGTTTCAAATTAGAATACCAGCACGAATCGGCTCAGCTATGATAATTCTGTCAGCTATTACTGCATTTACATGTCTCTGCATTAGGTCGTATATTTGGCTTAGTGGAGTCTTGATTCTTTTTCTCATATTTTCCTATAAGAAGGCTGACGCCTGAATATCATTTCTTTCAAAAGATTGGGTATTTAATTGTATGAATTATCAATTTGCTAAATATTTTATACTTTAGTTGAGTTTTTGTCGATAAACTTCAAAAAAAACAAGCGTAATCTGCAAAAATTCAAATTTTCCGTTTCGAAAATTAAATGGTAACTCTGCCACTAAAGAAACTAAAGAAACTAAAGAAAAGTAACGCTAATGAAAACAGAAGAGACTCAAATCTGGAATGATCTTAAGAAGGGTAGCATATCGGCACTAGAATCGCTATATAACTTTCATGTTGACAAACTATTTGCTTGTGGGTATAAAATCATTAACGACAGGGAGCTGATTCAAGATGAAATCCACGACCTTTTTCTAGACCTTTACAGGTGCCGTGAAAAATTGTCAAATGTGGTCAACATAGAGGCTTATTTAATCGTTTCGCTTAAAAGAAATCTATATAAACACAATGATTATAGGTTAAAGAGCCTAGAGAACGAGTTCAAACACATTACCAACATGACAGCTAACACCAATTTGACTGTCGCATCACATGAAGAAGTAATTATCGAAGAAGAAAATGAGAATGCCCAATTGATGAGGTTAAGAAGAATAATGGACAATTTGACCAATCATCAAAAAAGGATACTCCGTCTTCGTTTTAATCAAGAAAAAAGTTACGAAGAAATTTCTAGGGAAATGGGTCTTTCAGTTGCTTCTGCCAGAACGTTATTTTACCGAACTTTAAAAACAATCCGGAAGACCGCATTAAGTATACTTTTCTAAAAATAATTAGATTTCATTGTCTATAAACAACAGAAATTGTTCTCTTACATATATACAGTGGCTGTAATTTCCACTGCCGATTATCCAAACAATTATGAAATTGAATAACAAAGGAACCCTATCCGATACGGAGCGGGAAAAGCTCAAAAGTCGCATAATTAGGTCGGCAAGGATTCTGAGAGAAAATCGAAAGATTAAACAAAGGGCTAGGTTATTGTACGGCGCAGCGGCGTCTATAGTGATATTGTTTGGTGTTTTCAGCGTTTTTGACATGCTCGGCGAACAATCTTTACAAGATTTTGTTGATGAAGATGCGCCATTTATTGACGTTAGCAAGAGTAATCAGGTAACTGTGGTGCTGGGCGAGGGAAAGAAAGTACAACTAAAAGAAAAGAACAACACATTAAAATATTCCCCAACGGGAAAGGATCTACAAGTGGGAACGGGTGAAAAATATAGACAAATCTTAAAAGATGAAGACAAGCCTATTTTCAATACTATCCTGGTACCCTATGGAAAGCGCACAGATGTGACCCTTTCAGATGGTACAAAAGTATGGATCAACTCAGGCTCGAGATTGGTTTATCCTGTAGTTTTTAAAGGTGATAGAAGAGAGGTTTATTTAGAAGGCGAAGCAATATTTGAAGTATCTCATAACCCTAAAAGACCGTTTTTAGTGCTTTCTTCAAATCAGGAAGTTGAGGTGCTGGGTACTGTTTTTAACATTAGTAGTTATAGGGAAGATGAAAAAACAAGCACAGTCCTTAAAAGCGGTAGTGTATTGGTTACATATGCCAAAGATGATGGGAAATCTTTTAAAATAACTCCTGGCACACGTTCAAGTTATAATAGCACAACCAAGGAAATTGATATACAGTATGCAGTAAATATGGATGAATATTTTGGATGGAGGAAAGGATTCTTCAGCTTTCAAAAAAATGATCTTAAGTATATAGCAACAAAATTGTCTAGATACTATGGGGTTGAAATAATTGTCAAGGGCGAACAATTGAGTAAGGACACTTATTCTGGAAAAATTGACTTAAAGGAAGATGTATATAGTGTTATTCAAACTTTAGGCAAAGCATATCACTTTACTATGGAACGCCAAGCAGATAAAATCATACTAATAACCACTCAACAAATTTATAAAACGCCAAGCCAATGAATTAAAACCAACTAAACAAAAACCGACAGATGTTGGAGCATCTGCCGGTTGTAAATGTATTACCGAAGTAATAACTAACTGAATCATAAAATTATGAATAATTACTCAAGAATTGCATATGCCTTGGAGAAATTAAATAACCAGTCCATTTCATCTAACCTCATGAGGTCATTTCTTTGCTACATATTGATAGGATTAACGGCCCTTAATGCAAATGACACCTATGCACAGACAAAACTTAACCTTAATCTTAAAAAGGTAAATCTAGAGACACTTTTTGATGAAATACAAGAGGATAGCGAGTACATCTTTTTTTATAAAGATGGTATTTTGCCCAACGAAAATTCGATTACCCTTAAGCGGAACAATGTAACGTTGCCGGATATTCTGGATTCTTTTCTGGCACAATACGGTCTAGGCTACAATATCATAGGCAGACAAGTTACAGTATTTGAAGACCCGACCAATATGTCACTGGACACCAGTACTGTTGTATTTCAAGATCTTACGGTCAACGGAACTGTAGCGGATGATTCAGGAGTTCCTTTGGCGGGAGCCAATATTATCGAAAAAGGGACCACGAATGGCACTCAGACTGATTTTGACGGTAATTTTTCAATTAGAGTGACTGACAGTGATGCCGTATTGACTGTGTCGTATATAGGGTTTACTACCAAGGAAATACCTGTCAATGGACAATCTAACCTGAACATCATCTTACAAGAAAGCGCTGCTGCACTTGATGAAATTGTGGTCGTTGGCTATGGAACGCAAAAGAAAAGTGACTTAACAGGATCTGTCGCATCATTGAGCCAAGATGACATGAACCCAGGGGCAAACGTATCGGTCGACCAGATGATGCTCGGTAGGGCGGCCGGGGTACAGATAAACCAGGCCAGTTCAGCGCCCGGTGGGGGACTGGCAATTAGGATCAGGGGTTCTAACTCTTTGAATGCCAGCAATGAACCTTTATATGTAATTGATGGGTTCCCGATTGATAACAGTCCCAACCTTGGTTCTGGCGGAGTGGCCGAAGTAAGCCAAAACCTGAGCCCAAGAAACCCGTTGAATGCCCTGAACCCAGCTGATGTGGAATCCATAGAGATTTTAAAGGATGCCTCGGCAACAGCAATCTATGGTTCAAGAGGTGCGAATGGGGTAATCTTGATTACCACCAAAAAGGGAGGCAAGGGCAAGGTAAATGTTACTTATGATGTTTATGCCGGTATTCAATCGGTCGCCGAAAAAATTGATGTGTTGTCTACTTCCCAATACATCGATGCCATAAACGATCTGTCCATTGCACAAGGAAATGAAGCAGTTTTTAATGATGACGACATTTCAAGAATTGGCAGAGGAACAGATTGGCAAGAGGAGGTCTTCCGTTCGGCCCCTTTGACTAGCCATAACTTAGCCGTGAGCGGGGGCAGCGAAAACACAAATTATTATGCCTCATTCAACTATTTTGACCAAGAAGGTGTTGTCAAAAATTCTGGTATAAAAAGATATACCGGAAGAATAAACCTAGAGACAAAAATTGGGAACAAGACCCAGATTGGCCTAAACTTCAACACAAGCTTGATCAAGGATAACAACAATGTCGATGGCGTCAATACCAATGAGCAAGCAGGGCCCATTTACTCTTCGTTGTTATATGACCCTACCGAACCCATATTAAATGACGATGGTACTTTTAGCCAATCCGCGAATCTTACGGTCAACAATCCTGTCACCTTGATAAACGCCATTATCAGTGAGAGCGAGACAAATAGAACTTTCGGTAGTGCTTTTTTGAACTACGATTTCACAGAAGACCTTTCGGGAAAGTTCAATTTCGGAACCGACAGGCAAACATCAAGACGTGACATTTACAATACCACACAGACCATACGTGGTGGAGCAGCTGGTGGTATTGCGAACATCAACGTATTGGAACGTTCAAATTATCTGTTCGAGTATACGATGACCTATGACAAAACTTTTAACGAAGATCATGCGCTTACGGTATTGGGCGGTATCACCTTTCAAAAGTTCAGTTCAAGGTTCTTTTCGGGTAATATCAGTGGTTTTCCGACAGATGATATCAAAACGAACAATTTGGCCCTGGGTGATACCAATACGGATGTACTCTCCAGTGGCAAGGAAGAAAATACTTTGTTGTCATATTTGGGGAGGGTTAACTATAACCTTTTCGACAAATTTTTGTTGACCGCCTCGATACGGGCAGATGGATCATCAAGATTCGGAGAGAACAACAAATGGGGCTATTTTCCTTCCTTTGCCTTGGGCTATAAGCTAGACCAAGAAGAATTTATTCCCGATAGTTTCAGCCAGCTTAAGCTGAGAGCAAGTTGGGGCCAGACAGGTAACCAGGAAATTGGCAACTACGCATCGCAATTGACCTTTGGCACTGGACCCAACGTGGTGTTTGGTGGCACGATTTCGGGCAGTGTCGTCCCGCAGCGTATTGCAAATCCTGACCTTAAGTGGGAAACCACCGAACAGCTAAATGTTGGTCTTGATTTTGGCATTTCTGGTGGCAGGTTCAGTGGAAGCTTGGATTATTTTTCAAAAGAATCGAAAGACCTGTTATTCGATCTTCCCTTGCCATTTGCGTCTGGTTATGCTTCAATATTGACAAATGTAGGTGAGGTTAAGAACAGTGGGTTCGAGTTTCTTTTCAACTCGACCAATATAGTAACCGATAATTTCAAATGGGACACTTCTTTGAATTTTTCTGCCATTAAGAATGAAGTGGTGGATTTGGGCCGTATTGAAAGTATCGTTACAGGAGGTGTTCAGGCAGTGGGCAATACGGCGATTATCCAAGAAGGTGACCCCCTTGCCTCCTATTATGGGTACGTGGTCACCGGCATTTTTCAAGAAGGCGACGACATTGCCAATTCGGCGCAGCCGACAGCCCAGCCCGGTTTTCCAATTTTTGAAGATCGAAATGGAGATGGTGCCATCACACCTGCAGACCAGAGCATTATTGGTACGCCTTATCCTGATTTTACCTATGGCATACAAAATTCAATTTCTTACAAAAATTTGAAGCTGGATTTCTTTTTTCAGGGCCAGGCCGGCGTCGACCTATTGAACATTAATGTAATAGAGTCTCTTTATCCTGCAAATTTCAGAAGAAACCGACTGGCGAATCAAATATTGAATCGGTGGACACCTCAAAATACAAATACAAAATGGCCTTCAGGGGTAAATCCTAATGCGTACGGGGCAGGAAAAGTCAATACACTTACCATTCAAGATGCTTCTTATTTAAGATTGAAAAATGTTCGGCTATCGTACAACGTGCCAGTTCAGAATATTGATTTTTTAAATGCACTTCAAGTCTATGTGACTGGCCAGAACCTATTTACAATTACTGATTATATAGGTTTTGATCCAGAGGCAAATTCATTTGGTAGAAGTAACGTAAGGATTGATTATAGTAGTTATCCTTTGGCGAGAACCTACATGTTGGGTCTTACTGCCAACTTTTAGGTCTAACAATTAAAATATTTACAATTATGAAAACTTATCATTATAAAATAGTCCTTATTTTAATGCTGACAAGCTTGATGGGCTGTGAAGAACGTTTGGAGGAGGAGGTATTCTCTGAGCTCTCACCCTCTACACTTTTTACTTCTGAGCAAGGACTCAATTCTCTGTTGAATGCAGCTTATAGTTATTCACACAGGTCAGGGGATGATGAATCTTGGTCCCCCTATTATTTGGGAACCATGCCGGCTGGGGAAGTCTGGGGTGCCGGCGGGTCGATTGAAAGTGCATGGCAATCATTGATCGATTACACTTGGGACAGTAACCATGGACAGTTAATTCCTGTATGGATAGTGTACTTTAGCTCCATTCGTGATGCGAATTTAGTCTTGGATAATTTGGACAATGATTCTTTTTCGGATGATTACAAGCAAAGAACTGAGGCCGAAGTCCATTTTTTAAGGGGCTGGGCCTATTCTGAGCTCTACAAGCTTTTCGGCAGGTTGCCGCTCTATCAGTCTTCAACTGACGATCCTTTGTTGCCACGCTCTAGCGATGAAGAAACACGGGCTTTTATAGAACAAGAACTTCTAGAGGCGATTGCAACTTTGCCGACCGAGCCTATGGCTTTTGGTCGGGCGTCCCAGGGAGTGGCCATGTCGGTCCTGGCAAAATTTTATCTAAATACCAAACAATGGCAAAAAGCGGCCGATATGTCTCTACATGTCATGAATCTAGGGCTTTATAGTTTATTGCCCAATTACTCTGATGTCTTTGATATATCGAACGAGGGCAATGCTGAAGTTATTTGGGCACTTCCCAAGAATGCCGCCGGGGCAGGCCAGTTCATGAATGCATTGATTTTTCCTCCTGATTATCCCCGGCCTTTTCCCAACAATTCGGTGTTTGCGGCACGCACATACCTCTTCGATGATTTTGTAAACTCCTTTGAGGCGACAGACACACGAAGCAGCCGCATAATAACGGAATGGGAAAGTACAGCAACAGGTCAACTTGTAATGGGATTGGGCAATGACCAATCACACCCCTATAAATTGCCTTTTGACCCTAATGCGGTAGGACCTTCTGCTGGCAATGATATCGTGGTCATCAGGTATGCCGACATATTGTTGACAAGGGCTGAAGCGCTTAATGAGCTCAACGGGCCCACTCAAGAGGTCATTGACCTTATTAATGAGGTCAGAAATCGGGCCGGGGCCACTCCCTTGATTTTGGGAAGTTTCAACAAAGACTCATTGCGGGATGCCATCTTACGTGAAAGGGAGTGGGAATTCTATTTTGAAGGAAATGCAAGGGAAGACCAGATTAGGCACGGGGTTATGATCTCTAGGGCTCAAGCAAGGGGAAAAAATGCCCAAGAATTTCATGTGCTCTATCCAATTCCGCAAAGAG
This sequence comes from Allomuricauda sp., assembly GCA_040285615.1. GTDB lineage: Bacteria > Bacteroidota > Bacteroidia > Flavobacteriales > Flavobacteriaceae > Flagellimonas. The sequence continues at coordinate 31,358 of JAVJRL010000005.1, read as the reverse complement.
AGCTGGATGCCAATTCCAATCTGGAACAAAATGCTGGGTATTAAATATTTTAAGGGTCTTCAGAATGTTATAATAAAGGTTAAAATAGAAAAGCAACGGTGGACAACTTTAATGGGCAGCCTACCTAAGCTTTCTTCCATCTTTAACAATCAGCTGAAAGGCTTCTTCGTCAGTAAATTTTAGCGAATACCCCAAACTTTAGGTAGGAATATTGAAGATAAAAAAGTCAATTTGAATGAAAAAATAATTAGATTCATGAGCAAAAACATTTTTATTATACTTTCAGTCTTGTCGTTCACAATAGCGTGTACAGAACAACAAACTGAGAAAGACCAAGAATCGAAAGGGAAAGATAAGCCTTTGAATTTTGTGGTCATCTTTGCCGATGATCTTGGGTATGGCGATCTGAGCTCATACGGCCATCCTACCATACATACCAAAAATCTGGACCAAATGGCGGTAGAAGGCCAAAAGTGGACGAACTTCTATGTTGGATCCAGCGTATGTACCCCCAGTAGGGCAGCATTGTTGACAGGGAGGTTGCCCATCAGAAATGGGATGACAAGCAGGGTAAACCGCGTCCTTTTTCCCGATTCCCACAATGGATTGCCGCAGAATGAGGTAACCATGGCGGAACAATTAAAAAAAGTCGGTTACAGAACGGCCTGTATAGGTAAATGGCATTTGGGCCATAAAGAAGAGTATCTACCAACAAACCAAGGGTTCGATTACTATTTTGGAATTCCTTACAGCAATGACATGGACAATATCATACCATTTAGGTCTGCTCATGGATATATTGATTTTTGGAAGTCAGAAGAAAGAAAGGATATAAACACTTTCAACGTTCCCCTCATGCGCAATACCGAGATAGTGGAACGACCAGCTGATCAGAACACATTGACAAAACGTTATAATGAAGAGGCTGTTCAGTTCATCCGGCAAAACAAGGAAAAACCATTTTTTCTTTATTTGGCCCATAATCTTCCACATGTACCTCTTTTTGCCTCGAAGGATTTTTTGGGTACCAGTAATAGGGGCATCTATGGGGATGTCGTTGAAGAGATTGACCACGGGGTCGGGCAGATATTGGCCGAACTGAAAAAAAACGGCCTCGATGAAAACACCATTGTGGTCTTCACCTCTGACAATGGGCCTTGGCTCATCATGAACGAAGAAGGTGGAAGTGCAGGACTTTTGCGAGAAGGAAAAGGCTCAACTTGGGAAGGAGGTATGCGTGAACCATGTATTTTTTGGGGTCCCGGCCGAATACAACCTGGTTTGGTGACACAAATAGGTACCACCATGGATTTGTTTACGACCTTCAGTAAATTGGCAAATGTGCCATTGCCCGATGATCGAAAAATAGACGGAACAGACCTGGGCCCAACGCTTTTCGAAAAAATGCCCAGCATAAGAAAAGAAGTGTTTTATTATAGGGGCGATGAGCTCTATGCGGTTAGATTGGGCGCCTTCAAAGCACATTTCATTACCGAAGGTGCCTATGGCCCACCTGCTCGAGAAGAACATAATCCCCCACTTCTCTACAATCTTGAAGTGGATCCGTCTGAAAAATTTAATGTTGCCGATAGCAATCTTGATATCATCGAACAAATTCAAGCCTTGGTAAAGAAACATAATTCAGATTTGGTCAAAGGGAAAGACCAGTTGAAAGACCGGGGGTGACCTTTGAATTATCATTGAAATTTAAAATGCGCTTAATTTTAAGATATATGAAAAATCGACATCAAATTAAAAGTTTGTTGATTCTATTCCTATTTGTCAGCGGTATCCTTGCAGCCCAGGACCAAGATAGTAGCTATTCACTTGTAGAAATTCCCGCCCCATCACTCAAGGATAATTTAATAGGAACAAATGACATCCAAAAGATAGGTGTTTATTTACCACCTTCCTATTCAGGCTCGGGCGAACTATTTCCAGTGGTCTATTTTTTGAACGGATATACTGTTGAGGCTGGCGAATATCCCAAAACGGAAGCTTTTTACAGCTATATGAAAAATAGCGAAAAGCGAGAGTTCATCTTAATAGAACTGAACGGTCATAACCTGTTCGAAGGGTCAATGTACACCAATTCACCGGTTTCGGGAAATTGGGAAGATTTTATCGTAAGAGATGTCGTGACATATGTTGACGGCCATTATAGAACTTTGGCAAAACGGGAATCTCGTGGTATAACTGGTCATTCAATGGGGGGAGGTGGCACAATCAACATCAGTTTGAAGCATCCTGATGTGTTTTCTGTGGTCTATGCCATGAGCCCTGCCGTTTTAGCAAATGATATTTTATTGAATGGTATGTTTCAGAACGATTCAATCTTGGTGCATGTTCAGAATTTATCCAAAAAAATGGCAAAGGTGAGGGATGAGGATTTTGCCGAAACCTTGCAACTAGAATTAAAATCCTATGACCGAAAGGTAACGAGTATATTTGGTATTCTCGCCTTTGGGTCAGCTTTCTCACCCGATCTCTCACAACCTTTAAAAATCGCATTCCCTTTTAAAAGGAATCCTGATGGTAATTTTACTAAGGTAGAAGAAATCCATAAGAAATGGGTAGCTGGTTTTGGAAATTTGGAAGAAAAAATAAAAAAATATAGAAACAATTTAATCCAATTCAAAAAATTTGCGCTGAGCTGTGGATATCAGGACGAAATGCCCGGATTATTCGAAGGTTCAGTTTATTTCTCTACATTGCTGAAAGAGGAAAAAATACCACATAGCACATGCTGGTACACCGGTAATCATACAGATAAGGTGAGTGAACAACTCATGAATGAGGTATTTCCGGCAATGTCTGAATACTTAAATGGTGAAAAATAATACGTAGGTTGATTTTGAGTTAGTTTTTTATGAGAGCGCAGCTTGTCTGCGCTTTTTTACTTTTTGCTTCCAATTCCAGTCCTTATGCTAAATTTCTTATTATGAACTAATACATTCACACGATGAAACTAACAAATTCAAAAAGGGCTGTTAAGTGGGATTGCAAAGTACCACACCTGAAAGTATTGGGTTTTTTACTTATTTTTTTGACATTTTTCTTTCCAGTCTATGGCCAAGATTCTGAGGTATTTTGGCTCGAAAATGATTCGATTAGAGTATCAATTAGCAAAAAAGGGGCTGAACTTCAAAGCATAAAAGGCAAAATCAGCGAGTTTGAGTACCTATGGCAGGGCAATGGTGAATATTGGACCGACAGGGCTCCTATAATGTTTCCAGTAAATGTCAGATTCAAGGACGATGAGTTTTATTTTCGGAATGTGAAATACGAGATGCCAAAAATGGGAATCATAAAACAGAGTCTTATGGCCCTAAAGCACAAATCTAAAAATGAGGCAACATTAAGTTTTGTCCCCGATGAAGAGGTTTTGCACGAAAACTACCCATTTTTGTTCAAAATTTCGGTTCGATATAAATTGACGGATAATACCATCTTGAACGAATATATCATCACAAATAACGGTACTCATAGCATGTATTTTGCACTCGGTGGGCATCCTGGGTTTAATCTGTCACTTGGTCAACCAAATGATAGAAAAACACATGAGTTATTTTTTTATAAATCCCTTTCTGCCAAAAGAGAACTAATTAAAAATAGTCTTCTGAAAGATTCGGTAGCCCCCTTTTTACAAGATGAGACGACTCTTGGACTTGATGATGACAGGGTTCCCAATACTGGAATTTTCATCAAAGACTCAGTTATCAATAAAATTGGTCTGGCCAAATCTGGCCAAAAACCATACATAAGTTTGATTTTGGGGAATTTTCCGAATGTCAATATTTGGAGCCCTCCAGGATATCCGTTTGTGTGCATTGAACCTATGGCCTCACACCACGATTTTGAAGATTCTCCAAAAGATATCGAAAAAAAGTCACACCTCGTCACATTGAAACCGGGCGAAACCGTTAAATATTATTTTTTAATACAAATAGACCAAAACCCTTAAAAGTCTGAGGTATTAAATTCTTGGGAGATATTAATATTTACCGGACATTGCTTTGTTTCAACCCCACAAAAATCCTATCCGGAGGAGATTATCAATATTCTTATATCATAAACCGGTAAACTATTTTTTATGGAAACAGCGTCAATGTATTTACTATAGTTTTAAAAGACTGGATGTTTCTTAATCTAACAGTAATAGTTGGTCATTATTAAAAATATTTTGGTCCTATTGTAAGCTACCTCAGTTTAGAATTGCTTAATTGTCTAAATTATCGACACACAAGTATCCAAAACATTAATTGCTTAACTTTGGGCTATTGTCAAGTATTTGTCTGTCAAAGAGGTTTCCGACGTCACCAAAAAGGGGAACTCACTAAATTCCCAAATGCATCCAGGGGATTATTTTTACAGGTAAGTACGGATAAGCGGGGCAACGGATGAAGGGAAAACAGGACAATAAAACATCAGGTTATGGATATTCAGGATATTAAAAAAATGCCAGTGGCCAAGCGTATTTTGATTGCTCAGGACATTTGGGACTCAATAGAGGACAAGGACTCCATAGAGTTGAGCGATGAAATGAAAACGGAACTCGATAGCCGTATCGACCACCATAAGAGCGGAGGGGCCAAGTATTATTCCCTGGAGGAATCAAGGAAACGAAATGCCAAATTGAGGAATGACCTATAAGTTCCAGATTCTTGAAGCCGCCGATCAGGATATTGCAGAGGCGATTCTACAGTATGAGGATATCCGCAAGGGTCTATCCGTAGATTTTGAACTTTGCCTGGAGGAAGGGTATTCGGATATATTGAATACACCCCTTGGTTATCAGGTCAGATACAGGGACGTTCGGATAAAGTTCATCAGGCGTTTTCCCTATGGGATCCATTATATGGTCGAGGATGACATGATTACGGTAATTTCCGTTTTCCATCAGTCCAGAAGCCCAAGGAAATGGTTTAAAAGATTGAAAGAGAAATAATATGGAACACCAGAACAAGGAACAAAGGGACAACCAGCCTCTTTTTTTCTTGCCTAAAAACCAACTTTCCTACGGCGACCCCACGTTATTTGCATTACAGTTAGGGATTTTGGCACCCTTGGGGTGCTCTTTTGTGGAAAGGGATAGAAAAGAACAGCGAGAAAATCAATGTTCAATCAGGGCAGCAGGATTGCCAAACACTTAAAAAATCAGTAAATTTTTGTTAGAATTATAAGATATGGAAAGGCAAAGGCTCAACAAAGATCATTTAAACCCTGCTACCTTTTGGGATGTGGACATTAACCTTTTGGATGCTGAAAAGGACAGGGACTTTATCATTGTAAGGGTACTCGAACGTGGAACAGACCCGGAAATCGGGCTTATTGAATTGATATATTTGCAAAGAGATCATCTCGGTATTGGAAAAAAAGACCCTTAATTTCTATAAAACGATTTCAATTTAAAGACACACGAAATGTAGCCGTCCCAATCAAGGAACAAAAAAGCCGCTTTAGGGATATGATTTTAGTGCTTGAAAGCATGGCTGACAATTTTAAGTACTCCCTAACTGTGTGATTAAATAGTGACGATTACAGCTGTAGGGGTTTGTACTTCCCAAAGTGATTTTGGTCAAGGGCTTTGAACTTTTGTAATCTTGGCCTTGATTTCATCCAATATTTTCTCGGAAACACTTTTGCCATAGTGTTTTTCAGTTACCTGAACAGTGGAATGTCCAAGTCCCGATGAGATTTTTCGGATATCGATACCCCATGTCCAAGCCGATATTTGTCCACGTATCCCGAAGGGTATAGGTTGCAATTTTTTTTCTATTCCAGCAAGTGCAGCAATTTTAGCTGCGTACTTGTTAAAAATTTTCACTTTCCGTTATTGACTTTATGCATTCTTTCCGGAGATGTAAATCTTCAACTAAAAGTGGACTGAACTTAGTCTAAAGATAAGTGATGGTTATAATTAATATCTGTTGTAGATTTATATGAAGCACTTGGTGGTGGAGATAATATTAATTACATACTAAACATTATTAACCAAAACTATGTACTCAATTTTAGTTGCAACAAATTTTTCCAGAACATCAGATAATGCTGTACTGTATTCAGCATCATTAGCTCAACTATTAAATATAAAATTGGTGCTTTTTAATGCTTTTAAGTTGCCTATTCACGCCTCTAACGCGCGTATATCGGCGACCTCAATGGACGCCTTAATTGAAAGCACCAAAGAGAAATTAAGAAAACAAGCTTTAAAATTATCCGATAAATTCAAAATTGAAGTTGAGTATCAATGTAGTTATTTGGATTTTGAACTTGAAATAGATTCTATATTGAAATTATATAACTCAAAATTTTTAGTTATGGGAATGTCAGCCAAATCACTAGAACAAAATTTAGTGGGAAATCCAACAACAACCTTAATCAGCATGAAAAATTTTCCAGTATTGGCTATTCCTGTAAATGCTAAATTTTCGGGAATACACAAGATTCTTTTTGCCTGTGATGTAATGAGTGACGTACCTTTACGAACTTTGGCAAAATTAAGGAGAGTTGCCATCCAGCTTAAATCTGAAGTCACTGTGTTTTATGTAGAGAAAAAAATAAATGAACTAAAATCAGAAAACAAAGCTTATGAGAATATTGAAAAAGGTCTAGAAAATGTTACGTATTTTTATAAGAAAGTGAACTCAGATGCTGTAATAAAAGTAATTGAAAAAGAGATTGTCAAATCAAGTTTTGATATGTTAGTGATGATGCCAAAAAAATATGGTTTTTGGGAATCTATAGTCCATAGAAGTAAAACAAGAGTTATGGCTTCAGGTATAAACATACCATTATTGTCAATTCCAATAGAATAACACTTGAAAATAAAAGGTTGACCTCCTCCCGTATTCAGGTCAAGGTGGTCGACAGGGCGAGTCCCAGGACCGGCGGTGCAACGCACCGCGACCTTTCGGTCAAGGTCAAGATACTTTTCCAGCAGCACCTCTATGACCTGAGCGACCTGGAACTCGGGAACCAAGTCAACGACCGGCTCAGCTTCTAGCACTTCGCGGGCAGATGAAAGCAACACTACCACGGTGCTGGACTTCACGACAATATGGCACTTCAAGGAAGCTCTGGTAGGCGAGGGCCTGGGGTAAAGGCTCTTTGATCGATGTCCGAAAAACTCAACTGCCCTATTATTAAGCGATTTTTGTCGACAACATTAAGATAACCATAGTATATCAAAGCAAGTCAAGATCGAAAAGGGGTTTTTGCAAAGGATTCTCTACTAACTATTTATTGGTTCGGACTTTTCTTTTATTTGGTTTTTTTCGCTTTCTATGATTGGCTGGTATTTATTCCAGTTGGCAACAATGACCCAAATATTGATTGCGAATAATATTAATGCGATTCCAATACCTGATAGGTCGTGTACTAAATGATGGACAATTATCCCTACCATAACAGGTAGAATTACTAACGCTCCCAATGCTCTTGTTTTCGGGATTGCTGTTAAAGCTCCTCCAATGATTTCAATAATTGCAACAAGCGGAAAAATCCATTTTATTGCCATAAAACTGCCAATAATTTGCATCATTTCTTCAGACATTTCGGGCATAGGCATATAGTTGAAGAATTTGTTTAAACCTGAATTAATCATCATTAATCCGAATAGGATACATAATACTGTAAGAATCTTGTTTTTCATTTTGCGATAGGTTTTATTGATGGCACAACAAATTTAACTATTTTTGATTACTATTGGTAATCAGTTACCTTTTGGTAATCATTGAAATGGTTTAAACTTTTTCGTTTTTCTTTTTGTTGAATTTTTTCAGTGCTATGACCATGAAAGCGAGATAGTTGAATCCTTTCCAGCTCTCGGGGGTTGTGTCGAATCTGTTCAGAAGCGAACGGTAGCTGTCCATCCACGCGTTGGTTCGTTCCACGCCATATCTTAGATCATATAACTCTTGGTCAAAATTGGACTATAACATCGTTTTTTATATTTCTATGATATTTGTTTATCACAAACGGTCTTATATTTATATCCGAGCAAAGGTAACAACTGCATCCGCTCGGGATAATAAAAATAGTAGATTATGATGAAAACTAACAATGAATTTATGGGGCATGCAATTGATGTTAAGGGAAACTTACAATCTGTCCCCAACTATATTGAATATGGCGAGAAATCTTTTGACCATCTATCAAACTATTTTTCAATAAAGACGATTCAAACCATTAAGTCAGCCAATATGGTGCTAGAGCCCCATTGTCATACGCTTCTTTACCAACTTGTTTGGGTTACAGATGGCAGTTATAGTGTAACCATAGATGATGAAATTCACCATCTAAAAAAAAACCATTTTTTATTGCTTTATCCAAATACTGTCCATGCTACAAGCTTTGAAGAAAACCCAAAAGGGTATTCGGTACATTTTAGTATTGACTTTTTTGAAGTCCATGAGAAAGATACCTACTTGTCAAATGTTATAAAGCGTAGTACTCCAAAAAGATTTTTAATAGTGAAAATAGATAAAACCACATCCCATGAGATCAATGTAATTTTTAACGGAATAGAAAAGGTCAATTCGGGAGGGTCTTTTCTCAGTGATGAACTCATAAGGACTTATCTCAACCTTTCGCTGTTGAAAATGTACGAGTTTTATGGACTTTTGGATAAAAACACCTTATTTACTCCTTCTCAAACAATAGTTAACAGATTTGTACAAGCTGTGGATGCACATTTCATCAACAAGCGAAGTGTTATGGAATATGCAGAAATTCTTAATCTATCAGAAGGCCATCTCAACCATATTATCAAAAAAGAAACGGGTAAACCAGCTGGATACCACATACGAAAGCGTATTTTGTACGAAGCCAAACGACTACTGATATATACTAATAGTAGCATATCTGAAATTTCATACTTATTAAACTTCTCTAACCCCTCCTATTTCTTTAGGTCGTTTAAGTCACTTACAGGAACCACTCCAAAGAAATTTAGGAAAAATCATTTGAAAGAAAAATCAATTAGTACTTGATTGGTTTGACAGAGGTTAAGGTCAAATAACCATTAGGGAGAGGCCACAAATAAACTATTCTCTTTCTTGTTTTTTATAAAAACACCTCGAATATGTGTAAAGTGTACTAAAAAAATCTTTTTGTGTATAAGGTAAAATTGAATAATTATTGAATTTTACCATAATTGTTTGTGTAATTAATGAAATTACATTTAAATATTTTACAACCTAATAATTTTATTACATGGCAGAAGTTAGTAATCGTATAATCAAAAATGTGAATAGTACATACCTTAACGAGAGTGGCAAGGATAATAAAGATGTAATATTATTCCTCCATGGGTCTGGTCCAGGAGCAAGTGCATGGTCTAACTGGCAATATATAATGCCCGAATTTGGCGAAAAATTCTATTGCCTTGCACCAGACTTGGTTGGTTTTGGAAAAAGCCATCATCCAGAAGAGCCTCCTAAGGGCATGCGAAATTGGATGAGGCTATGGATGGATCAACTCATATCTCTATTGGACGAACTTAATCTTGAAAAGGTGCATTTGGTGGGAAATTCTATGGGTGGAGCAATAGGTCTCCAGCTTTTAATGGATTTTCCCGATCGGTTTAACAGAGTCGTACTAATGGGGCCTGCCGGTGCACCAACGACAATTACACCAGAATTGGATAGAACTTGGGGGTACTATGATGACCCATCTCCAGAACTTATGGCCAATATGATCTCTTGGTTTTCATACAATCAAAGCATCATTGGTGATCAATTGAAAGACATTTCCAAGATGCGCCATGAAGCCACGCTAGATACAAATATTCGTCGATCTTTTGAGGCTATGTTTCCAGCACCAAGACAACAGCACCTTGACGAACTGGTGATTCCAGATGGTTCTCTACGAAGCATGGACCATCCTATTCTAATTATACATGGACAAGAGGATTTGCTCGTAAATGTAGAAACCAGTTATTACTTGATCAAACATCTTCCAAATGTCCAAATGCACATTTTTAGTCATTGCAGTCATTGGACGCAAATAGAATATAAAGAGTCCTTCCACTATTTATTGAAAGGATTTTTTGAAGAGAATTATTAATATTAACTAAAACTATTCAAAGTGCAAAAGAAGTTAGCGAAATTGGGACATGTAGCCCTTGTTACACCGAACCTAGAAAAGTCACACTGGTTTTTTCATGATGTTGTTGGCTTAAACGAACAAAAACGCGAAGGCAATAAAATATATTACCGTGGATGGGCAGATTTTGAACACCATACATTGATCCTTATTGAAGGAAAGGAAGCCGTGCTCGACCATATCGCATGGAAAACACATGAAGCGGCTGATGTGGATTATTTTTATGACAAAGTTGAGAAAGCAGGATTAAGTCCATCATGGGTACCAGAAGGCGAAGAAGCAGGTTTGGGCAAGGCATTCCGCTTTAAATTGCCAACAGGTCAAGTTTATGAAATATACTATCATATGGAGCGACCATTGGCACCGGAAGGCAAGCGATCCAGACTGAAAAATCAAGTTTTCAAATCTTTTGACCATGGGGTATCCCCTCGTTGTATAGATCATGTCAATTTCAACGTGGGCAATCCATCAGAGAGCATGAAATTACACGAAGAACTTTTTGGTTTCAAAGTGAGAGAGTACATCCAATTAGACAATGGGTTTGAATTGGCTTATTGGACTTCGGTCACTACTTTGGTGCACGACTTAGCCATTATGTTTGATGAAGCTGGTCGCCAAAACAGGCTGCACCATACGGCCTTCTATCTTGACAATTTTCAAGATGTGGCGAGAGCTGCAGATATTTTTAAGGAAAATGGCATTGAGCTAAGTTTGGCTCCCGGCAGACATGGAATATCTCAGGCAGGTTTTATTTACGCCATAGACCCTGGTAGTGGTCACAGACTTGAGCTGTTTAGTGGAGGGTACCATATATATGATCCAGACTGGAAGCCAGTACTGTGGAAAGAGAAAGAGCTAGCAGAGGGCATTATTTGGTGGGGACCAGAGTTATCCCCAACCTTTTTGGCAGAATCAATTGGTCCGAAGGAATAAATATATTTTACGATGAAGAGATTAGAAAAAATTATTTTTCGACGACATGTACAGATCTCATGTACAATAATACTGTGTGTTTGCTTGTCAGGGTTATCTCATGCACAGGTAAACTTGCCACCAAATGACCTGGGACTTACCAGTATTAATGATGGGGTTGCCGGACCGGCGATTCTTTACGAGGTGTTTTTGGGGAGTCAAAATTCCACAAAATTGACTAATTCTGATGGCAATGAAGTGCCAGGTGACAACAGTTTAAACAATATTCTGTTCATAAATCATTTAGCCATTGTGTCTAAAAAACCCATGTTAAAAGGTTTTCCGGTGACTGAAATACTTGTTCCCTTGGTCAATGTTGACATTGATTTTCCGGGAGCAGGTCTTAACGAAAGTGAATTTGGTCTAGGAGATATAATTATAGGGGCAGGTATACAATGGCCGAATAAGAAGTTGTTCGGCAAGACATTTTTTCACCGTTTTTTATTGAATGCCATCCTACCAGTTGGGACCTATGATGATGAAAAACCTGTAAATGTAGGCAACAATGTATGGAGCATTATGCCATATTATGCATTTACCTTATATTGGGACGAAAGCAATAAATGGGAGACTTCAATGAGATTCCGTTATATGTGGAATTCAAAGAACAACGATCCGTTTGTCGCCCTGGGTGTTGGGGATACCCAACCAGGTCAAGCATTTTATTTGAACTATGCCGCCTCTTACAATTTAGGAAAAGAGTTTAGAATAGGAATGGCAGGCTATTTTTTGCAACAGTTGTCTGATCATGAAATACAAGGGAACTCAATACCAGATTCAAAAGAGATGGCATTTTCTGTTGGTCCGGCATTTTTTAAACAACACAAAACGTTTATGTTTAGACTAACAGCTGCTTTTGATGTAGCCTCTGAGAATAGATGGTCGCAAACCCCTTTTATAAACTTCACGTTAACCAAGATTTGGCCTAAATAAAGTTATGGTTCCCTCATTGTTATTTAAAAGTGAGGGTTACTACAGTATAAAAGTGCTCAGGCATATCACTGAATGAAATAGCCAATAGATTTAAAATTGTAAAACAATAAACCTATATATTTTATGAATAACTACGCACAAATGGATGAATTGCCATTTTTGGAGGCTGGAGAACTCAAATTGTACCCTTTTGCTGGAGATAAATTAATGACCGTACGAGCAGAACTACCTAAAGGAAGTATAGCTGCCAAGCATTCTCATCCTCATGAGCAGATGAGCTTTGTGGCCAAGGGTCATGTAAAAGTAAGAATGAAAGGAAAGGAGTTTACCTTGTTGCAAGGAGGCATTGTACACTTTCCATCCAATGAAGAGCATGAAGTGGAAGCTTTAGAAGACACCACTTTAATAGACTTTTTCACTCCTTTAAGAGAAGACCTTATACAAAAACTAAAAGAGGTTTCTGTATGATGAAAAAAAAAGTTGTTCTACTTACGGGAGCTTCCAAAGGTATTGGATATGCTACGGCACAAGCCATGGCAAAAAAAGGTTATGATTTAATATTAAATAGTAGGAACACATCCGATGCTGTAAAAAAACTTCAGGAATTCGGTACAAAGGTTGAAGGTATTGATGGTAGTTTAGGGGATGATGACACGGTTTCTTCTTTGATAACCAAAGTAAAGGAAACCGGTCAGCTTGACGCCCTTTTTCTCAACCATGGTGGACCACCGGTTAAGCCATTTATGGATGTTTCAGACTCAGAATGGGAAACTTATACTAACATTATGCTACATGGACCATTAAGACTTTTGCGCGGAATTACACCAATGATGCAAAAACAAAATAGTGGTAAAGTAGTCGCTATAACTTCCTTTACAGTAAAAAACCCCTATCAAGGCATTATTCTGTCAAATAGCTTAAGGGCCGCTTTGGTCAATGCCCTTAAGACAGCAGCAATAGAACTGGGTAGTGATGGAATACTCATCAATACTGTAGCACCAGGATATATTGCTACACAAAGAATACTTGACTTTAATCAGCGCTATGCCGAAAATGAAAATATTAGCAAAGAGGAAGTTGATCAAAGAACGATTAATGAAATTCCATTAAAAAAATTCGGGATGCCAGAAGATGTGGCAGGATTGGCCTCGTACCTACTCTCAGAGGAAAACAAATATATTACAGGTCAGAATATTCATGTAGATGGAGGATTGATAACAGCAAATTGAAAAAATGAATTTAGAACTAAAAGATAGAGTAGCTTTTGTGGCTGGTGCCAGTCAGGGAATGGGGGCGGCCGTGGCAAAAGAGCTATCCAGTGAAGGAGCAATTGTGTACGCCTGTGCACGCACCGAAGAAAAAATAGAAGAAAGGGCAAAAAGCATCGAAGGCCAGACTGGAGTCAAAGTCATTCCTTTGGTCTGTGATGTCACCAACGAGAGCGACATAATCAACGTCTATGAAGTAATTCGTGAACAACAGGGCAAACTTGATTTGCTATTTACAAATTCAGGTGCACCTGCTGCAGGAAATTTGTCTTCCCTTTCTTCGCAAGAATGGGAGAATGGTTATAAAACCATTATATCGTCTGTGAGACATCTCTGTTATCATGCCATTGAATTACTTTCAGATCATGGGAGTATCGTAATTAACACTTCAAGTTATATACGCCAGCCTTCTGTTGACTATACTTTGGCCTCTAACCTACGATTAGCTGTAGCGGGCATGGTCAAGACTTTTTCAGAAGAATTGGCTCCCAATATACGTGTAAACGGTATCGCTCCTGGCTATACGAACACCGAGGTAGTTGCAAATTATGTAAAAACGGTGGCGGGTGAAAAAAAGCAGAACTTAGAAGAAACAGAGAAACAAATGGCTGCCAACATTCCCTTGGGTCGATTTGCAAGTCCTGAAGAAATTGGCAAAGTTGTTACATTCTTGCTTTCTCCAGCAGCCTCTTTTGTACATGGGTCAATATGGACGGTTGATGGGGGAGAATCAAAATTCCCCATTTAAATTATGAAAGGATCAACTCACACAATCTCAATCAGTAATAAGGTAAGTAATAAGGAGATCGAGTACTATAAAGAGGAGCTTGGCGGGATTGCGAACCTTCATTTTCTCAATGGTTTGTCAACAGAAGACCAGACTGAAAAACTCAAAAATTCAAATATCCTGATAGCCAGAAATCCAACCATTGAGCTTCCTGAGGTGAAGAATCATGCTTTTAATGGCATACAGTTTATCCAACTACTTTCTGCAGGCTTTGACCATTTGGATTTTAGTAGGTTTCCACAAGAAACTACTGTTGCCGGTAATATGGGTGCCTATGCCACACCGATGGCCGAGCATGGGGTGGGAATGATATTGTCCCTAGCCAAAAACTTGGGGCTAAGGCATGAGGAAATGAAGCAAGGTGAATTTAACCAGTTTGGAAGCGGTTCCACTTTGATTGACCAAAAAGCCTGTGGAATCATTGGTTTTGGAGGTATCGGGAAGCGTATAGCACACATTATGAAGTCTGCTTTCAATTGTCAAGTATTTGCCATAAACACTAGTGGAGAGAGTACAGAACCTACAGATTGGATTGGAAAATTGGATCAACTGGATTACCTGCTCTCCAATACCGATTTTGTGGTCATAACCATTCCGTTAACGGCTCAAACAGAAAACCTGATCGGTCCCTCGGAACTTGCAAAAATGAAAGATGATGCCATATTGGTAAACCTTGCCCGTGGGCAAATTATCGATGAAGAGGCTTTGTACCAAAAACTCAAATCAACGCCTACATTTAAGGCGGCAATAGATGCCTGGTGGATAGAACCCTTCTTTGTAAACGAGTTCAAGTTGAGTTTTCCGTTTCTTGACTTACCAAACGTGCTCGGGTCGCCACATAACTCAGCAATGGTAGATGGGGTACTGCTGCATTCTAGCAAGGTGGGGATTCCAAATGTAAAAAAATATATCAGTACTGGTAAAGCAGATAGGTTGCTGGATTTATCAAATCATAAAAAATTTTATTGAAAGTATGAGTATCAAAACAAATATAGCAGAGCGATTATGGGAGGCCGGAGTTTCCGGAAAACCTATCGGCCCTATTAGTGAGGAAGTTGGTGTGGAGGATATTACATTGGCATACCAGATCCAAAACCTCAATACGGAGAGACGTATTGAAAATGGAAGTAAAATCATAGGAAAGAAGATAGGTCTTACCTCAGAGGCGATACAGCAACAGGTTGGTGTGGAACAGCCAGATTTTGGCGTACTTTTTCATGATATGGAAGTACTCAATGGACTTTCAATTAGCGCCAAAAACCTCATGCAGCCCAAAGTTGAAGCTGAAATAGCCTTTGTTTTAAGCCATGATTTAGATTATGATACGATCACAACTATTGATGTGATAAATGCCATAGCTTATGCAGTACCTGCCATTGAAATTCTGGGAAGCAGAATAGCAGATTGGAACATAAAAATTACCGATACCGTGGCAGACAATGCTTCTGCCAGTCATTTTGTAATTGGGCACACTCCCCTACCTATATCTGAATTTGATATGGTAAATGCGCAAATGACCATGAAAATCAATAACACAGTGGTCTCAGAAGGTACTGGCTCGGCCTGCCTTGGCAGTCCTATAAATGCCGTATTATGGTTGGCAAAGAAAATGGTAGAAGTAGGCACTCCTCTTAAAAAAGGCGATTTGATATTATCAGGAGCTTTGGGGCCCATGATACCTGTGAACCCTGACGATTATGTAGAGATAAAGATAAGTACTCTTGGAAGTGCCTCTGTTTATTTCACATCTTAAAAGTAAAACGGAAAAAGAGATGAAAATAAAGGTAGCAATCATTGGTTCCGGAAATATTGGAACGGATTTGTTAATAAAAATTTTGAGGTACTCGGAGACATTGGAAGTTGCTGCCATGGTGGGCATTGATCCGAAATCCGATGGGCTGGCCCGTGCAGCACGAATGGATGTACCAACCTGCCATACAGGAGTAGATGGCCTTTTGGAAATGCCAGAATGGAACGACATTAAGATTGTGTTTGATGCTACCTCCGCCAAGGCCCATTTGTACAACTGGGAAAGAATACGTCAGTTCTCAGACAAACGCATGATTGACCTTACACCCGCTGCAGTTGGACCATATCTTGTGCCAGCAGTAAATTTTTCTGATCACTTGGAAGCCTTGAATGTAAACATGGTCACATGTGGTGGTCAGGCTACTATTCCTATAGTAGCTGCTATTAGTGATGTGGTAAAAGTACACTATGGTGAAATTGTCGCCTCAATTGCAAGTAAATCCGCAGGTCCCGGAACCCGAGCAAATATTGATGAGTTTACAGAAACCACTTCCCAAGGTATTGAGAAGGTTGGAAGATCTGAAAAGGGAAAGGCCATTATTATTTTGAATCCTGCCGAGCCTCCATTGGTAATGAGGGATACGGTTTTCACACTTTCTGAAATGGGTGATAAAGAAGCCATTCGCGAGAGCATCCGTGCAAAGGTGAAATTGGTACAAGAATATGTTCCAGGGTATAAACTTCATCAGGAAATATTGTTTGAAGAAATCCCCGCATCAAATCCTGTCTTAATACAGGGGTTGGGCTATCGGCACGGATTAAAAACTTCCGTTTACCTGAAAGTCACTGGAGCAGGACATTATCTGCCAGAATATGCTGGTAACCTTGACATTATGACCAGTGCGGCCAGGGCTACAGCAGAGCGTTTAGTCAAATCTATACAATCCTAAATTAAATGAAAAAGCCATATATACAAGATGTAACACTACGAGACGGCATGCACCCTATAGGTCATCAGTACACCAAAGAACAAGTAAAGGAGCTGGCTCTAGCACTTGACCGTGCTGGTGTAGATGCCATTGAAATAGCACATGGTGATGGGCTCGCTGGGGGTAGCTTCACTTTCGGTTTTGGAGCACAGACGGATTGGGAGTGGCTGGAAGGCATCAGCGAAGAGCTGACCCATGCTCGGCTTACTACTCTTATACTGCCTGGAATCGCCACGATGGAGGACCTCAAAAAAGCCAAAAATATGGGAGTGGAGTCCGTGCGGATCGCAACTCACTGTACAGAAGCCGATACGGCCATTCAGCACATACAAGGGGCAAAAAAACTGGGCATGGACGTAGGTGGTTTTTTGATGATGGCTCATATGAACAGCCCAAAAAATCTAGCAGAACAAGCCAAAATCATGGAACAAGCTGGCGCTGATTGTGTATATGTAACGGACTCGGCCGGAGCTTTGCTTATGGATGATGTGAAAGATAGGATAAAGGCTTTTAAAGAAATTTTGGAGCCATCGACCGAAATCGGCATTCATTGCCATCATAACTTATCTCTTGGAGTGGCCAATACCGTAGTAGCCATGCAACATGGGGCTACTCGCTTGGATGCCTCACTTACTGGTATGGGAGCTGGTGCCGGCAATGCACCACTGGAAGTGCTCATAGCCGTACTCAATAAAATGGAGGTGTCGCATAACTGCGACCTGTATAAACTTATGGATACCGCAGAAGATATTGTGCGCCCACTCCAAAAAAGACCCGTTCGTGTGGATCGGGAAACACTTTCTTTGGGCTATGCTGGGGTTTATTCCAGTTTTTTATTGCACTCAGAGCGAGCTGCCCAAAAGTATGGTCTGGATACACGGGCCATTCTTGAGGAGTTAGCACGCAGAGGTTTGGTTGGTGGACAGGAAGATATGATCGTGGATGTGGCTTTGGATATGATAAAATGAATTAGAATTATGACCGATGTGCTATCCGGTGATAAAGGTCGTGGAGACACTTTCGACGCCTATTGGTTCAACGATTTGCACCAGATAAGGGCACTGACACAAGAATGGATAGAGGATTACAATACAAGGCATCCCCATTCATCGATCGATGAAATACCGCTAAAGGAGTACAAGGAACTTTTCGGAGAAGAATTCTTCCACGAAACAGACGACATCTTGACGAAATAATATCAAGCACTTCTGATATGAATTGATTTATTGATAATAATTTTAATATCTTCCTTCAAAAAGTTCGAACTCTGTCCGCTTATGGTCATGTTCCCTAGAGCCGAATGTCTTCTGTTGGTGTTGTACCAAGTCTCGATCCATTCAAATATGGACAGGGAGGCCTCTTGTCTGCCATGGTAATCGTTTCTATAAACGAGTTCCACCTTTATGGTCTTGAAAAAGGATTCCGCAACGGCATTGTCCCAACAGTCCCCCTTTCGGCTCATACTCCTCTCTACACCTTTATAGCTGTCCAACAGATCGGCAAAATCACGACAGGCATATTGAACGCCCCTGTCGGAATGGAATATCAGTGTCTCTGAGGGAGGCCTGTTCCCAACGGCCATTTTCCAAGCGGCAATGGTGGTGTTCTCGGCCGTCATGTCCCCGCTTTGTGACCAGCCTATCACTTTTCGATTGAACAGGTCCAGGATCACCGTCAGGTACAGCCAGCCCTGGGCGGTCTTCACATAGGTGTACTTGGCCACCGTGTTGCGGGAGATGCCAAGTTCCTTGCTGATGCGTCGCTTGCTGGCCCCCTCGCCGTACAATTTGTAAATCCTTTTTGCCTTGCGCATATCTATCTGTTTGTTCGCCATGGTCTTTTTTACAAAAGAAACCATCGCAACACTCAAATAGAATCGATCTTTTTAGTGGCTCACTTTCATCCGCCCCACTATGCTCACTTTGGTCCGCCGCAGGGTGGCTCACTTTGACCCGCCGAAGGTGGTATACTATGCCCGTTTTTTGCAATGTGAGTAAAAGAACCATTTTCAAATACCTTAAAGAAGGAAAGATTAGGGGTGTGAAATGGAAAAACCGAAGGTTGGTAGATTCAGTTTCCGTAATCGGTTTCCTGCTGGAGAAAAGGGTGATTGAATACGAACAACTCAAAAGTGAGGAAATGAAGAAAATGGTAAAAAGATAAATTCTCAATATGAGTTATTAAAACCTCTCATAACACCCAAAATGACATCTTTGTTTTCCTCACTTAACTTGGAAAACTCTTTTTTGAACTGTTCAAACTTATCTTCTTGGGTTTTCTTATCAGATTTATATAACCCCCTAATTTTAAGAGTATCGGTAGTAGTTACCGAAATGTATTTTGAAAATTCGGAGAAGGTTTTATGTCCAGAGAGTTTCATTATCGTTTGATAATCCATATTCCCCAAATCAATGGAGTTCTTTACAAAACCTCTTCTTCCACCATGGGATGATATTAACTCCCAAAGTGGTTTTTCCTCTGTATCCACCACTTTGGACCCTATCGTTTTTGGTTTGGTAATCATTCGATTGAAACCCAAATCCTTTAAGAGATATTTCAGTTGTTTATTGAATTTCTGTTGGGAAATTTTTGGAAAAAGGGTTTGTGTTTTTGATTTCCCACTACTGAACTTTCTGAATATGAATCCCCCAATATCATTAAGGGGAACACTCACCTTTTTGTTTGTTTTTTGTTGAACCCAACTGAATATTTGAGTTTTCGGGTCAAAGTCCATGTTACTCAATTTGAAATGTGGGATATCCCCAATCCTGCAACCAATAGAGTTTTGAAATAGGAAAATATACTTTACCAGTTCTCAATTCGTAACCTTTAGTACTCCACCGAACTCCTTACTCCGTGTTCCTTTCAAAGGTTCTTCAATGATAATAATATGGGGGTTCTTTCGTAATTCTTGTTCTTTCGTTTCATGATAATCCCATTTCTTTGAATTAAAAAGTTTAATGACTTCTTCTGTTCTCAGATACACCTTTTCGTCTTTCTCAATAGTTGATTCCAACTTCAACCTTGGTTTCCTATTGATATATCCCATTTGATGGGAGAAATACAAAAAACCACTTAGATTATCATAGAGTTTGTTGAGGTAGGAATTTGAAATGTTCTTTTGATTCCACATATAATCATTGAACTCACTTTGAAATAGGATTGTTTTTAGTAGCACATATTCAAAGGAGATTTTCCTACCGATGTATTCTTCAAATTCTTTTAAGTGATTTACTAAAGTGGTGATTGTTTTACGATACCCGTAGGAGGTATTTTTCTTTGTATCAATATATTCATCAAAAGATTTCCAAAATGATTGGATTTGAGGGGTTTTCAGTTCACGGAACTTCGTTCTTTCTTCAAATTCTCTTTTGATAAATTTCGGGTTCGGTTCAAAACCATCCTCGATAGATTCACTAATGATTCTCTGTAAATCATCTAATATCCCGTTGATTATCCTTTGTTTGTCTGTATAATTTGGAGTTCTTGGAGATAACCCACCTTTCTTGAAATGTTTTTCGGATAAATCAACCCCACTATAAATTGAGGATTCAGAATATTTCCCATTGGAATTCCTACCACGAATTCTTATGTACAATGGATATTCCCCAATCTCATTTTTGGATTTTTTATCTAATTTGAGAGAAGTGGTCATATCTCAAATATAGTGAAATTCAATGTTTTGTGGGGAGTAATATGGGGAGTGAAATCTCAATAAAACAAAAAACCCTTGAAAATCAAGGATTTGTAAATAAAAAAGTCGGGGTGGCAGACTTAGCTGACCACTTATAATATATTGTTAATCATTTATTTACATGAAATTTTTCAATTTTGCACACCTGATTGCACAACAAAACCATCAAAAGAACTTCGGAGATATAATTTGCTCTCTTTTAGTTCCATTAAGATACAAAAAATTGTAGAAACAATTTAATAATAGACCCACATTGGTCGGTTCTTTCAGTGATGGTCTTAAGGATTCCTGATGCTTCGAAAAACATTCATATAATTGAATGTCAATATTTCAAAATTTACTCCTTGAATAAAGTTTAGGACACGGAAATCAAAAAAACAACTTTTAAACGCAATTTTCATGTTTTCAAACCCAGTAAAAATGGCAATCATATTCACGCTGTGGGTTTTGAACTTCAAAACCCTAAATATTCACCCTTTTTATAGTATAAGATTTCTTAATATGAATTGATTTTGTAATTTGAAGTATACCATTTCCAGTAATTGGCGCAGCATACTCTCGAGAATCTAAAAATATTTTGGATGAAAACTGTAAAACTGATTCCAGAAAGACAAAACGGAGAAAATGTTATTATCGTCAGCTTCTATGCCAATGAAACATTGGAGAACCATCTTATGCAACTAAAGGAGGTGAAGAGGGACAATTCAAACGGCAAATTTTATATTAAGAACACTGGCCAGAACTTAAGTCTTGTATTCAACCATATGCGCAAGATAAAATGCTATGTGGACTATACTGAATTAAAGCAAAAGCCATTAGTGGGCATTTAAAACCCATTGATTTTCAGTTGTTTATCTTTTAGTTCTTTGACATCTTCGTAATCGTAATCCGTAAGTATCTCTCTTACAGGGATTTTGTCGAGTAGCGATATGCTCAAGATCTGCAATATTTCGTAGATCCTGCGCTTTAATCTGAGTTTGTTCCCCATTATGGCCACAGGGCAATAAGCGATGATGGCACAATATATCTGTATCTTGACCGCATTGATGCTCGTGCCCCAAAAGGATTTGTGCTGTTTCATCCATTTGAAAAACAGTTCTACCTCCCAACGTTTTTTGTACAACAGGGCTATTTCCGTTGCATCGAGATCCATATTGTTGGTCAGGAAAACGAACTCGTTTTGGGTCTCGCCATCGTAATACTTTATCCGCCGCAGCTTTTCCGGGTATCCTTTTTTCGGGTAGTGCCCTTCCAATCTGCCGATCTGGTCGTACTTGACCCCTTTTGCCCTGTCCGCCGCCATGGAGTACATTCTCTTAAAGCGCATGTTCCCCTGGGCCCGAGTGACGAAAAAGGCCTTTTGGAGATGGATCTTGTACAGACGTGCAAAGTCGATGTACGCCTTGTCCATGATATAGAAGCTCCCGGTCTCGTAAACGATCGCGTCCAACACATTCACATCGTGCAGGCTGGCCTTGGATATAAGAAGAAAGCTCCGCACGGACGTTCTTATGTCATAAAGCGTATGGAGCTTTATCCCTCCCTTCGCCATTAAAAAAAGCTGTTCTGGGTTCGGGAATACGGAAAAAGGTTACTCTTCATACGCTAAGGCACAGTTTTGCAACACATTTATTGGAAAGTGGAACAGATATCCGTTATATCCAAGAACTTTTGGGGCACAATAATCCTAAGACCACCATGATCTATACCCATGTAACCGAGAATAGTATCAAAAACATCAACGACCCATTCGATGACCTGTAATAATCATTATATTGCATGATATGCAAATAATATATGGAAACTATACTGAACAATCATTTACAAAACTTGGGCATAGCCAACCAAATTGGCGGTATATGCCCAACAAAGTTCAGCATATAATCTAGTTAGCTGTAATTTGAACAAAATATAACTCTATGAAAAAAACACTATTTCTAATTCTTATATTGTTGACATCATTTTCAGTATTTTCTCAAAACTATATTTTTATTGGAGATAACCAATTTGAGTCAACAAACACTTGGAAATTTGAAATGAATGCGACCTATTGGACAGGAAATCCTGAACTGACTGTTGCAAAAAATGACAACGGCTCTGGATATTTGATGATTTCAATTGATGTCCCATTTAAATCTACGTATATCGGAGGAACAATATTTTTATTTTTAGAAGACGGCTCAACAATAAAATGTACGGATAAAGGAGTTCGTGACCACGTTGACGACCAAAGTATAGCTGTCTATAATTTTACAAAAGATGAGATTAATTTGTTAAAATCAAAAAAAATAGGAAAAATCCGGTTTTCGATTTTGGGTGGACACCAAGGTAAAGAGACATTTACGGCAAATAATAAAAAACCTCTTTTTATTAGTTTTGATAAAAAAGAAAAAGAATATTACGAAACAGATGTAGAAATTTCCAACTTGTTTAACTGAAATAAATGAAAAAATATCTATTACTTATAGTATCAATTTTATCGACATCAGTTTATTCACAAGAATGCTCTACAATTAACAGAAAAATCGATGCTAATTTCAGTTATGTAAATACTATTGAAGATTTAGAAATTCCATTTAATAGTAATTGGAATGTAGCACTCGAAAATAAAAATGCAATACTGGTATTTTTAAAGAACAAGAGTGAACAGGCTTCAGCAGGAATTGTCAAAAATAAAAATGGATATCACATCAATTCCGCACACGAAATTGATAACAATTTAATTTTAGAGCTTATCAAAAAAATGGGAATTAATTTAGACGATAGAACCTTATCGAATGTTAAGCTAAAAAACATACCTGCAAAACAAATAGAATATAACCATAAAGTCTATAATTTAGGCGATACTCACTTAATGTCAGGCATTATGTATATGATTGTGAACGATGGATATACTTATGTTTTTATGTTTAACTGTCAGAGAAATTTAAAGGACTGTTACATTCCATTTTTTAAAGACATAATTAAAAACACCTATTTTGGACCTGATTGGTATTAAAAAAATAAAAACTACAGCTAACAATGGCTATAAGTAATTGCTTGTTCTCGCCTACTTCTGAAAATCCTCGCGGATTTTCAGTTTGGTGTGTACTTGCAAAGTTAACCGCTAAACCACGCAACTACTCATAGCCGAGACCGTTCTGCGTAATGCGGAAAAGAAACATAATTGATAACCAACCAACATCAATAAAATGAATCAAATAGAAAACAATGAGACAGAAACTTACCCATTTCGTAAAATAGCCTACGTTTCATTTATCAAAGGCGGACTGTCTCTAATACTCGGTCTGATTTTAATTTTTATGATTAAATCTGACCTTAAAGAAAAGAATTACTTGTTAACAGCAATCAAATTGAGTTCGGGTATCGGATTTTTAGCGATTGGTGTCCGCTCACTTTGGAGAGGTTACAAAAATGAATATGATTTTAGTTTAAATGATATTTTTGACCTGTCTAGAAATATCCGAATCAATACACTTCTTGGTCAAAGAACTTCTGATGACCAAAATTTAGCGAAACATTATGCTAATATTTTCCGTAGTAAAAATGCAAGTTTACTAGAAAGTGAGAAAGGTGGCATTAAGGACTGGCAGTTTCTATTTTATAAAATTGTTTCAAAGAAAAGACTCTCGAATATTTTTGAATACGTGCCATTTCCCATAACAACATTTATTGCAAATCAATCAAGACCAGTTTCACTAATCGCTTTCTTTTTATCAATTCTGGTAATATTTGGGTTTATAACTTATTTGGAGTTACTCAATTTTAGTATGATTTGGATAAACTTATTCATACTTATTGGCTTACTAACTTTGTGGCATCCATCTAAAATTAGTGCCGTAACTAATAAAAACAAAACTTCAAACAATAGAAAGAGGGTATTTTTTTTCATTGTTTTTTACATAATAACAGTCCTACTTTATCAACCATATGCAAAAAACATCAATCTAGGACTTTTAATTTCTATCATAGCTTTAACAATTATTATAATTTATACAGCCTTGGTTTCTTTTAAATTGATAGAAAAGGCTTTTTCAAATAGAAAACAAATAGATGTTCAAGTTTCAGAAATTGATTTAGCCACAAATAGAGTTGCAACACAGCCAAATAATATAAAACAACAATTCGATAATGTTATAAGTGCAAAAACAGGCTGGTATTTTAAAAACCGTACTCAAGAAACTGGAGGTGTTTTAGCTGGAGACCAAATACACAAAGGAGACTTTAGCTTTGAATATGTTTATGAAACCAACCCTAAAATAATTTCAACCAAGTATAACAAAGGAATTGAAAAGAATTTATCTTCAATGTATGTAATTGGTACAATTCTTATTTGTGTAGGAATTATTGTTTTTTTTGGAGGTATCCTAAATTTTCCAGCACTTTATATACAAACATTTAGTAGAGATACTTTATCCAATCTTTCCGAATATTCGCCAAATATTCTTTTGAGCTTATACCTTATTTTATTTGGGACCGCACTTTACTTTTTTGGTAGCAGATTGGTATATGACATATTTATGTTTTTTAACACAGAAATATTCTTTCAATCTAATCTGATTTTGTTCAAAGCTTATGGGAATTATGATGAATACGAACATATATCTGGAGGAATTAAACGAAAAGATACTTTTACCGATTTCACGCCTGATATTGAAGTAGCAAAGGTTACTAGCAGTGTTTTTGTTCATCCTTATATGAACAGAAAATCTATGAGCTCAAATCCACGATTTATAATCAAAACAGAAAAGAACGAGGAACTTTTAAATAGTATTACTTCAGAATTTAAACAGAATTTAGACCCATATTTGATGTCATTGAAAAATTGGAAAATGACCGATAATCAAATTGATGGTAACGACGGAATTATAGAAAATTGATAAAAAGCACTACGCACAATAACGGTAACCGTTGCACAAGCCCCTGATTCCAGAAAACAGACCTCAAATAAGCCCTTTTACGGGGCTTTTTTCTTGTTGGCTCACAAGTGTAAGGCCAATTTTCGATGCTTTACGGAAGTCCCGGACAGTAATTGGTCCGTACTTTTGACCAATGCCGCCAAAGCAAGTATCCCCGCCCCACTTTTTGAACGTTCCTGTTCGAATTTCAGGTACTTCTTCAGGTTGTAGGCGATGGCCGTGAGGTGCATCACTAATTCCCCCTATCTCTAGGACAGTATTTCTTTAAAAATAAGTGTGATGATGATGTTGAAAGAGGGGGGTCCGGGGGGAGACTCATACCCTGCCCTTTTTGTTGAAAACCCATCTTTCCCCTTGCGTACATCATGCCACCTTTTTTATCCTTTGTTGATACCATGTTGACGGGGTCTCGTCATCAAGACTTTGGTGCCTCCGCTCGGTATTGTAATACCCGATTCCTCCAGCCCCCTGTAACATTGTAGCCCGTCGTCGGCCGGGAACAGGTATATGTGCTCGTACTTTACGCTGCGCCAGAGCCTCTCGATAAATATATTGTCAAGGGCCCGTCCCTTACCGTCCATACTGAGACGGACCTGCCGTTGCTTGGTCATATGGTCCGTGAACCCAATGGAAGTGAACTGGCTTCCCTGATCGGTGTTCAGGATCTCCGGTGCGCCATGCCCCTCGATGGCCGTGTCCAAGGTTTTCCTGCACCACTCGGAGGTCATCGTGTTCGAGAGCGACCAGCCGACCACGTAACGGCTGTAAAGGTCGATTATGGCACAGAGATAGAGATATCCCCCTTGTACTGGAACATAGGTGATGTCCATCGCCCAGACCTGACCGCAACGCTCGATCTCAAGGTTCCTCAACAGGTATTTATAGATCCTGTGCAGCTCGCCCTTGCCCCGTTTGGAAGTGTTCGGCTTCGGCCCCGTGGCCGATATCCCCATCAGGCGGAACAACCGCTCGATGCGTTTTTTGTTGATGTCGTACCCCTTTGGAATTGCTACATTAGATTGGACATAAAGTTGAGAGACATTCACAATGAATTTTAACTTTGACCATTATGAGAAGAAAAGCGAGGAATTACACCGACTAATTCAAACAAAAAGTGGTAGAACTGACCTATGCCCGTGGCAGTATCGTTGAGATCTGCCGTGAACTGGACATCCCCAGATCGGTACTGGGCAGGTGGAGAAAGGAGATGGGGGAACTTGGCGACAACAGTTTTCCGGGCCGTGGCAAGCCAAAAATGACCGACTAATAAAAACGGATAAGTCTTTTGGAGAAGCGCCTGAGGGACGCGGAACTTGAACGCGACATCCTAAAAACGCTCCTTATCACAGTTAAAAGGCCGAAAGATGATATATTCACATTTATGAAAATCCAACCTTCTTACAGGCAAATATCCCTTATATCCCAAATTGTGTAAATTTATTCAAAATCAAAGGTGGTTTTGAGACAGACTGCCGTTATGCGTCACCCTATAAAAACCGTTTACGTATAAAGATACACAAATATTGAGTTCAAAAATTCAAATAAAAGATAAGATAGAAACGGACAAACTTTTAAAAGTGTCCCCGTTCAGGAATGAAATACGTAAAACGAAACCGCATAAGCACAATAATTATTTTGAAATCGTATATCTATCCAAAGGTACCGGCACACATATATATTGACCGTAATACCTATAAACTTCAACCACCCATTATTTTTTTCATCCGTAAAGAACAGGTACATTATTGGAATATCAAAACTATTCCACAAGGTTATGTGGCGATTATTAAAAAGCGGTTAGTTGATAAAAGTATAGATGGAGAATTGAAAAAATTATTGGCGGAATTAAGTCGTTATCCTTCCCTCAAGCTCAGCAACGCCTTCGCAGTTGAAAGTATTTTTAAGTTACTGATAAACGAAAATAATTTTACAGTTTCGGAAGGTTTACTAAAAGCCCTGTTTGCCAAAATAATAGAACCAGCACAACCCCACATAGAAGGTACGTCAAAAAGAAACGGTCTCTTTCAATCATTTACTGAACTTTTAAGTAAAAGTGATGATTTAAAAAAACAACGTCCCAAAATGGTAGAAACTTGGTGAACATGGGTCAAAACCATACGAACTCC
Organism: Allomuricauda sp.; assembly: GCA_040285615.1. Taxonomy (GTDB): domain Bacteria; phylum Bacteroidota; class Bacteroidia; order Flavobacteriales; family Flavobacteriaceae; genus Flagellimonas. The sequence continues at coordinate 3,814 of JAVJRL010000005.1, read as the reverse complement.
CCATGCTTTTGCGATACCGGAGGCATACAAAAGGGCAGCAATCGAAGCTCTTGAATAATCAGTGGCATACAAAACGGTTTTCACTTTCTCTTTGATTTATGAAATACGCAAACTACAATATCTCAATACCATTGCAAATGACCTTGGTCAACGGAATATCAAAAGACCAGCCCTCCATTGTCCTTATCATGTGCCCTAGCAGCCCATTAAAGGTGTTGATCGGCACCTTCCCAATCCCAAGCGGGCGATTTTCTATTATCCCCTGGGTTTTTCAGGAATGATCCAGGTCATTGGCAAGATCTTGACCATACGCTACATTTAAACAAAACAACGAAAATGTCATGAAGAACAACAGTAAAAGAGACCTCTTGTGGGTCTATCGCACGATGAAGACCTCTCGATACTTTGAACAAACAATGGAAAAATTCTATTTAGAGGGAAAACAGCCCATATTCAATATCGGAGCTGGACCGGTACCTGGTGAAATGCACCTTTCCAATGGGCAGGAACCCGCTGCGGCATCGATGATGGTACATCTTACCAAGGAAGATACGGTAACGGCCACACATAGGCCACACCACCAAGCCATTGCCAAGGGGGTGAACCTTAAAAAAATGACGGCCGAAATATTTGGAAAAAAAAACGGGCTTGGTAAGGGCAAGGGAGGACATATGCACCTCTTCGACCCTCAGGTTAAATTCTCCTGTGGGGGGATTGTAGGGGCCGGAATACCCCATGCCGTTGGCGCTGCCCTGGCCAACAAAAAAAAGGGGAACAATTGGGTTGCCGTGTCATTTATCGGTGAAGGTGCCGCCAACACCGGGGCGTTTCATGAGTCCCTGAACCTTGCCGCGTTATGGAAACTACCTTTGATCGTTGTCATCGAGGACAATGCATGGGGCATTTCTGTGGCCAAGGACAAATCGACCTGTGTGCCCACGAATAATATAAGGGCGGCCGCATACGGGATAAGGGGCTACGAAGTCCGCGACAATGATCCTATGGAAATGTACAAAGTCAGCAAAGAAGCTGTGGAACGTGCCAGAAATGGCAAAGGTCCGTCCATCATAGAAATTGAGACTTACCGCTATCTCGGGCATTTTCAAGGGGACCCAGAACTATACCGGCCCAAGGACGAAGTTCCCGCCCTAAGGAAAAAAGATCCCATCGAACGGCTTGGCAAATATCTTGTGGAAAAAGGGTTGGCTTCAAAGGAGGACCTGGAATCCATCGATAAAAAAATCACAAGGACCATTGATGAGGCATATAGTTTCGCTGTCAACAGTGATTATCCCAAACCTGAAGAGGCTCTGGAAGATGTATTCGTATAACCGCTCCAATATCAAGAAATAAAAAAAGAATCATGGAAACTACAAAGAAAAAAATAAAAAAACTAACGGGAAGCAAGGCCATGGCACAGGCTATAGAGCAAGAGATGAAACGGGACGAGAACATCTTCGTCATGGGGGAGGATGTGGGGAAATATGGAGGGATTTTTGGGTCCACCACTGGACTGTTCGATACCTTCGGCCCGGAACGGATTATGGACACACCTATTTCGGAAACAGGTTTCATTGGTGCGGCCATTGGGGCCGCTGCTGAAGGTTTGCGACCCATTGCCGAATTGATGTTCGTGGATTTCCACGGTGTGGTCATGGACCAAATCTATAATCATATGGCCAAAATCCATTATATGAGTGGTGGTCATGTGAAACTTCCCATGGTCCTCTTGACTGCGGTAGGAGGTGGTTATAGCGATGCTGCACAACACTCACAAACCCTATATGCCAGTTTTGGACATTTACCTGGAATGAAAGTAGTGGCCCCCACATACCCACATGACATTAAAGGGATGATGATTGCCGCCATCAGAGACGACAATCCTGTGGTATTCATGTTTCACAAAACTTTGCAAGGGCTGGGTTGGATGGATCAATTGGATGCCTCTTTGGGGCCAGTTCCCGAAGAGGCCTATACGGTTCCCTTGGACAAGGCCCAGGTAGTCCGTGAAGGGAAGAACGTGACCATTGTAGGAGTACAAATGATGACCGTGATGGCCATGAAAGCTGCTGATATTTTGGCGAATAGGGGTATCGATGCCGAGGTCATAGACCTTCGTTCCATAAAACCCATTGACAGGGAGACCATTTTAAAGTCCGTTGCAAAGACAGGTCGCTTGGTCATTGTGGATGAAGATTACTACTCCTATGGAATTACCGCAGAAGTTGCCGCCATTGTCGCATCCGAAGGGTTTAGGGACCTTAAGGCCCCTATCGTACGTTTGGCCATTCCAGACGTACCCATTCCCTATAGCCGCGTCATGGAAAAGTTTGTGATTCCGGACTCCAATGACATTGTCAATTCCGTTGAGCGAATGGTAACCCTTTAAATTATGGCTGTATCAAAAGAGATACTACTCCCCAATGAATTGGGGGAGGATTCGGAAAGTATGGTAATATTATGGTATAAGGATCCTGGGGACAGCTTTCAGGAAGGGGAAACCTTGGTAGAGATCCAGACTGAAAAAGTCGCGTATGAGGTTCCGGCACCCTTTTCGGGAACCCTCCGGGAAATCAAGGTGAATCGTGGGGAGACGGCCAAAGTTGGTGATGTAATCGCCTTAGCGGAACAAAACTGAAGTACACCATATCCCATCCAAGGGTGTACCGTCCGTTGGAAAATCCAAAGGACAAAGATTGAAGATGGGTAGATTCAAAAAATGAACAAAGCAGTATACATAGCCACCTCAGAGCCAAAAAGTGGCAAATCCATCATCTCCCTGGGCCTAATGCAGGCACTATTAGGCAAGATTGCCAAGGTGGGTTATTTTAGGCCCATTATCGATGACCTTGAAAAGAATAGGGAAGACAACCATATTCAAACGATCATCGGCCATTTTAATCTTGAACTGGCCCATGATAATGCCTATGCCTTTACCCGGGGCCAGGTCGTAAAAATGCTCAACGCTAACCAAGAGGATGACCTATTGGACAAAATCATCAAAAAGTACAAGGCCGTCGAGGAAGACTTTGATTTTGTCATGGTGGAAGGTACCGACTTTAGCGGTGAGGGGAACATCATCGAGTGGGATATCAATCTGGTCATGGCCCATAACTTGGGGGTTCCGACCATTATCCTAATCAATGGCATGGGAAAGACCCTGGATAGATTGGTAAACGATATGTACCTTGCCTATGACTCCTTTAACGATAAAGGCGTCAGAGTAATGATGGTGGTCGCCAATAAGGTTCTGCCCGAAGCCAGTACCCTGATCAAGGAGGCCTTCAAAAAAGTATTGCCCAAGGAAGTTCTTGTGGCTGTCATTCCCCTTAACCCGGTGCTGGGCAACCCAACCCTTAAGGAAATTGTGGGGGAACTGCAGGGTGAGGTCCTATTTGGTGCGGCACATTTGAACAACCAAGTAGCCCATTACAGTGTTGGGGCCATGCAGTTGTGCAATTACCTGACCTATTTACAGGAAAATGATCTTGTTATCACGCCCGGGGATCGGGACGATCTCATTCTGGGTGTCCTGCAGGCCAACCTCTCCACCAACTACCCTTCCATTATTTTTTCTTTGTATGCCTCAGATGTTTGTAATTACAACAGCATATCACAATTATTTTCATTAGAAAGTGATTGAAAATGTTTTTTAACTGATAAGTAAATAATTGAAGTGATTTAGACTTTTTTTGGATCGAAAGATAGGGCTACGGATATTTGTGTTGCGACACCCAAATTCCATAGCCCATGTACAAAGTACTTGACAAAGATATCATAGAAATGGAAATAGTACCCAACATCCCGGTGCCCA
>JAVJRL010000004.1:0-13592 GCA_040285615.1 Allomuricauda sp. | reverse complement strand
TGGGCACCGGGATGTTGGGTACTATTTCCATTTCTATGATATCTTTGTCAAGTACTTTGTACATGGGCTATGGAATTTGGGTGTCGCAACACAAATATCCGTAGCCCTATCTTTCGATCCAAAAAAAGTCTAAATCACTTCTACATAAAGCAAGAATAAAACTCAAAATGAAAGAAAAAACTTGTAAAGAAAAAATGGACTTAGTTGAAAAACTAGGCGTACATATAGAGCATATAGAACAATTAGCACCTGTTGCAGCACGTATTTTAGCTTACATCATTCTTACTGGTAAAAAAGGAACCACCTTTGAAGAATTGGTAAATATCCTTCGCGCAAGTAAGAGTACTATTTCTACACACATTAATCATTTACAAGATTTAAAAAAAATAGTGTATTTCACAAAAACTGAAGATCGCAAAAGATATTTCATCATTAATAAGGATATGATTGTTCAACACATCGAGACTATGATTAATGAATGGCAAGAAGTTAAAGCATTGCATTTAGAAATAAAGAATTATAAAGAAACATTTAACGCAAAGAAAGTAGAAGATGAAGAAGGAAAATTCGATTTGAATTTTCATAATGATTACATCCAATTTTTAGATGAAGCCAGTACATCAATAGAACAATTAAAAGCAAAATTAACAGATAACCAATTCAATATTTAAAGCTAGATTAAAAATGAAATACAATAAACTATATGCCAGCTTGTCACTAAGTGTTTTCTTAGTCATTGTAAGTTGTGGTGATAAACAAGAAAACCAACAAGCTTCTCAAAGACCGCCCGCACCTTTTCCAGTATTACAATTACAACCTAAAACAGTTACAGGTTTTACAGAATATCCAACAACTATTGAAGGTATAGTGAACAGCGAAGTCAGAGCTAAAATATCTGGTTATATTCAAAAAGTATTGGTGGACGAAGGTCAAAAAGTGCGTAAAGGGCAAGTGTTATTTAAGCTAGAAACGCAGTCTTTAAGTCAAGATGCTGGAGCAGCAAAAGCACGTATTAATGTGGCTCAAGTTGAGGTGGATAAACTCATTCCTCTTGTAGAAAAAAACATCATTAGTCCAGTACAATTAGAAACAGCTAAAGCTAATTTGGCACAAGCAAAAGCAAACTACAATAGTGTTTCTGCAAATATCGGTTATGCCACTATCAAAAGTCCAGTTGATGGTTATGTAAGTACGACGAGGCCACGGGGAACCTGGACAGTAAGACCAGCATCGACATTGCCGACCTGTTCGTGAGATTGAACGATGCCGGCAAGACGATCCTGATGATCACCCATGAGCCGGAAATCGCCCAGTTCGCCAAACGAATCGTGACCTTTAGGGACGGACGGGTATTGACCGACGGAATCATAGAAAACCGGAGTACCAAGGAAAGCGCCCTTCGCGATCTTGAGGCAACGGCCCAATAAAATGAAGATGAGACAATTGTTGAAAACATTCAAGGTAGCCTTTCAGGCCATTAACAAGAACCGCACCCGCAGTCTGCTTACCATGTTGGGCATCATCATCGGTGTCGGGGCGGTGATCATGACCATTTCCGCAGGGGAAGGGGCCACCCAAGAGGTACAGGACCAGATTTCCGGGCTGGGCACCAATCTTTTGATCATACAGGTCAAGGAAGAGCACAGGGGTGGGATTTCCGTTCGGAAGGGAAAGCAGCTGACCAAAAAGGATTATGAAATCCTCAGGGACAACTCCGTTTGGTTGGAAAAGGTGTCGCCCATGATCGTTTCCAGTGGCAATGCCATCACCAACCAGGGCAACAAAACGACCCTAGTGTACGGTGTTTCCGAGGATTATTTCAGTATCATGTCGCGTGATGTGAACCTAGGGGAGGCCTTTTCGGAACTCGGCGTGCAGCTTGCCAAACAGGTCTGCCTTGTGGGCATGACCATCAAGGACGAACTGTTCGGGGGAGAAAGCCCAGTGGGCAGGACACTACGGATAGACAAAGTGCCCTTCACCGTGGTCGGCCTGTTGGAGGAACAGGGCCAGGGTGGCATGGGCAGTGATCAGGACGATCTGGTGGTCGCCCCCTACACCACGGTACAGAACCGTTTGGCCGGGAGTACCAATTTCAATGTCTTTATGGCCTCCGCCGTCACCGAGGACAAGATCGACGATGCCGAAGTGGAGGTGACCGATCTGTTGCGTGAATCGCATAAACTGCTGTCCGGCCAGGAGGATGATTTTCAAATCACTACCCAGGTGGAGCTTAACGAGATCACAGGTGAGATTACCGATATCCTGACTATCCTTTTGGGGGCCGTGGCCAGTATATCTTTGCTTGTGGGCGGTATAGGCATAATGAACATCATGCTTGTATCAGTGACCGAGCGTACCCGCGAAATCGGTACCCGCCTGGCCCTTGTTGCCAGGGAGAGTGATATCCTGACCCAATTTCTTATAGAGGCCATCACGCTCAGTGCGGCTGGTGGTATCTTGGGCATTGTATTCGGCATCATCGGCAATCAGATTATTTATATGGCCACGGATTTCCATATTCCCACTGCAGGGTATGCCATTGCCATTGGTTTTGGCTTTGCCGCATTGATTGGGGTCGCCTTTGGATATTTTCCCGCCAGAAAGGCGGCACAGCTCAATCCCATAGATGCTTTGCGGTATGAATAAAATGGATTCAATTTTAAATAAACCTTCTCCAGTAGCCTTCACCAATTTGATGGACAACAAGTGCCATGCCGATTGCGGAAAGTTGAAGGAAGGGTTTTGGCATACAATCATAGCACCACAGATATTCCAATACAACACCAATCACTATAACTGTAATTCTGATTTCTTCACTGCCATGGTTTTCCAGAGTTGACTTTTTTACTCAACATTTCTTGGAGCACCTGCTATCCCCTTTGATGATATAGTTCCATGAATCTATGGAAAATGTCATGGCCTTTGCAAGTTGGGCAAGATTTCTTGATTGTTTTATAAGTCGGACAGTCCAAACTTTGGTTTGATAATTTTTCTGCCTCCTCCTGATAGATCTAATTAAAATAAATAGTCAGATAAAGTCTTAAGTATTACATTTAATGACGTGGTGTCATTTTATATGTCTTACTTGAAATCAATGAAATAAAATTCAATAGGTATTAAACTAGATCTGTCTTAATGAATTTTCTTGCCGTTTCTTCAGATATCCCGGAATTGCTTGCCATAACAAATATCTTGGTTTTTTCTATTACTGTATCCAATTTATTCCTTAGCTTCAGAATAAACACTTGAAGCACACAAAGTATGATTTTCAAGTGCCTCTCGACAACCAGCTACAAAAACATGGGCTTCTTGGTTCTTTTCCGAAATCCTGACCTAGGTCATTGCCCCGGCCATGCCCACTCCTTATTTTTGGCTTTTGGTTACTGATCATTGTAATCGGGAGGCATTACCATAATTTAAAAAAACAAGAAATGGCAAACATCATTGTAGTTTCTTTTACACAAGAAACGAAAGCTATCGAAGCTTTGCACAAATTAAGGGAATTGGATTCCTATGGGGACATCACGCTTTATGAGCATTTGATGATACGTAAAAAGAAACATGACGAATATGAGGTGCTCAAAGACAAGACTTCGGAAGTTGGTTGGAGAACTGTTACGGGGATGGCCCTGGGAGGGTTGGCAGGAGCTCTGGCCGGTCCAATTGGCTTGGTGATAGGTTTATATTCGGGTACTGCAGTAGGTGCAATTCTAGACATCGGCCGCTATGATCTTGAAGATGATTTTATCAAAAAGGTGAACAACAAGATGAAGGTTGACGAGATAACCATTATAGCAGAGGTTGGTGAAGATAGCTTGGTATTCATCGATAATTATATGGAATCTCTGGATGCCAAAGTCATAAGGACCGAGGCAGGAGTGGAACTTGATAACTTTTTGGACGAACAAATAGAGGAGCTCGAGGACAAAATAGAGGATGAACGTGAAAAATTAAAAGAGGCAACAACTGCCGAAAAGGCCAAGATCAATACCAAAATCACTGATTTGAAGGCTCACAGAGAGGCGAAGCTTGCCGAGTTGGAAACAAAAAGAAAGTCGTACCTAAAGAGTATCAAGGACAGAACAGAAGCCAGAATTGAAAAACTGGAATCCACCCTCGATAAGGTAGGGGACAACATTTCCGATTCGATTGTCCGAGCAAGGACCAATAGGCTCCAAAGAAGAATCAAAAGACAAAAGATAAAGCTGAACAAGCTCAATCACCAGTTGGAGGAAATTCTTAATTGATCAAAGCAATGCAAGGGCTTTGGTCTATTTCATTGTTGAAATGGGTAGGCCATCGAATATGGGGAACATTTCCCCAATAGATATGTTGATCCCGAACCATTTATGGGATATTGACCCTGCAAACCCGACAAAATTAGTTGTACTGAAACGCTTAAAAATATTGAAGGGAAAGAAAGAAATTACAACCAAGAGAGAAAAAGGGCATGCGGACACATATCATACTTATCAGTGGATTCGGAATTGTATTGGTGGCCTTTGCTGACTAGATGTAAGTCACTGAATAATGGTGTGGAACCAAGAATGGATACCATTGAGAAAGTAGACACATGGAAGGAGAAAGATTCATTGAGTGAAATCAGAAAGAATGCAGAAATTGATTGGGAAAAATTCAAGAAGGAAGCCGAAACCGCAATTGAAAAAGGAAATATCCAAATAGAGGAATTGAGAAAAGAAGTTTCCAGAGTTGACAACAAAGATCATCAGAAGCTGGCAGAAGAACTAGATTGTCTTGAAGAAAGAAAAAATGGAATAAAAGAAAGGCTGGCACTAAAAAATTGGGAGTTCAAGGCCACCGTGTCACAAATTGACGAGTCGGGGAGGATAGTGGCATGGGAGTTTGAAAAAGGGTTTGTGCGGGATGTGAACGAATTCTTGGCTGTACTGAACAACCTTATTAACAGAATCAAGGAAAAAAGGGATAATTGAAATAGGAGTAGTTCCTTTTGACAAATAAATTGTTAATTTTATTAAAATGAAAACACAAATTTTATCCATGGCCGTAGTAGGTATTATGGCGGGAATTATGTCTATAAGTTGCGGCGAAGCCTCAAAAAAGGATGTCAAATCGGCTGAAAAAAACATGAAAGAGGCCAGTGAGGATTTGAACAGAGCCGGTAAAGATGCCAAAGAAGAAGTAGAGAATGCAATAAAAGCTAATTGGGAGGTATTTAAAAATGCTTCAGAAACTGCTTTAGGGAACACAGAAAAAGAAATTAAGGTATTACGCGAGAAAATTTCGCACACCGGTCAAAAAGAACAAGAAAAACTAACAGCAGATCTTGATAGTTTGGAACAGAAAAGAAAAGAACTCATGGAAAAATTGGAACAAAGGGGTCTCGAGTTCAAACAGGATGTGATCGGGTTCAATGAATCAGCGAAGGCAAATGAACAAGAATTTGAACGGGAGTTCAAACACGATATGGATGAATTGGCAGCGGCCTTAAAAGGGTTTTTTAAGAATGATATAGAAGAGTAACCTAAATAAATATAGAAATCATGACAACATTGAATACAGTCCGATCCGCCACAAAAAATTGGTGGCTTTCTGTTTTAATCGGTATATTATACATTTTTGTGGGAGCTTGGGTATTCAAAACCCCATTGGAGAGTTATATATCACTAAGTATTGTCTTTAGTGCCTTTATATTTGTATCAGGTATATTTGAAATCGTTTTCTCCATCTCAAATAGAAAAGAAATGGATGGATGGGGTTGGTATCTTGCAGGGGGTATTTTAGATTTCATATTGGGTATACTATTGATCTCCAGTCCGGTATTGACCATGGCCATTCTACCCTATTTCGTTGGCTTTTGGTTATTGTTCCGGGGTATCATGGCTCTTGGTGCTTCCATTCAGTTGGGTACTCTGGGAGTACCTGGTTGGGGTTGGCTCTTGGTATCGGGTATTGCCACTTTGATCTTCTCCTTTTTGGTATTGGCGAACCCTATTTTTGGAGGGTTGAGCATCGTTTATATGACTGCCATGGCGTTTATCATGATCGGCATTTTTAGAATACTTCTGGGATTCGGTCTGAGAAAGATGCGTAAAAGTGCCAAGGGTTTATAATGACCCTATAATGAAAAGGGGTTGGAAAATAGATTCTTGCCTGTAAAAAGAACATGCTCCATTGAAGAAAAAGACCATAAATATATAGGTATGATTGATGATGTACAGATGGAATGGCTTAAAAATGACTTAGCTCAATTGGATGCCAACACCCCAATAGTGGTGTTAACCCACATTCCCTTTATTTCCACCTATAGCCAACGGTATCCAAAAAACAAGGTCACAGAGGTACCCAATGAGCTTTGGATCTATAACAGGGATGAAGTCCTGAAACTTTTCAATAATCTTGATTTGAGATTGGTACTGCAAGGACACATGCACTGGATTGAGGATTTAAACATTCAAAATAAGACCTGGTCCATTACTGGAGGCTCAGTGGCTGGTAGACCTAGTTGGAAAAGGAAAGATAATAGGGGCGACGGCATCCAATATGATGAGGAAGGTTTTATGGTGATACATGTGGAAAATAAGAAAGTTTCATGGCATTACATTGATTACAAATGGGAAAGCCAATTTAAATGATCTTCGGTAGGAAACGACTGATATGGCAGGTGTACCCAAAGTATAGATGATGATTCAGAGGTTGGAGGGAAAATTTACCCTAGGTACAATTTTTCTTTGGAAGATAGTCGAGTATTGTAGTAAAACATTACTGAACTCTTAAAGCCATAAAGGCCGCTACCTGTTTCGTGGAATTGGGTTTGAGTGTTCGTGGAAACATTGATTGCGGTACTGATTTTTTTTGTTTTATGCCAAATAAAAGATACATTATTACTTTGGGAAACTATTGAAGGCTTCGGTCAATTTTTTTCTGTCCCATACCCAAAAGATTATTGTTTATGATGAGTTGGGAAGACTTATTGGAATTTTAGGTCTGGATATTGGAAAGCAAGGGAAAATGAATCCAATCCGGGAAAAGGATTTTTAAATAAAATAAAAATTGGTTTTTTATCTTTGAAAAGTATTCAGTTCAAAATTCACGAACATCTTTGAGAATTACAACAGATTGTTTAGAAGAGAGTTTCCAAAACATGCTTCTTTTTCTTATCCATCCGTGGAATATATAAAAATAGAATGGTATGAACATAGGATTGGTCTTATCAGGAGGAGGGGCTAGGGGAGTGGCCCATATCGGGGCTATCAGAGCCTTGGAAGAACACGGTATCTTTCCCACACATATTTCAGGTACAAGTGCAGGGGCCATTGTCGGAGCTCTCTATGCCGGTGGTCTCGGATGGGCTGAAATATTGGATTTTTTCAAGACCATCCCCATTTTTCATACCCAAAAATATGCTAGGGGAAAACCAGGTTTCATTGATACGGAGAAATTCTATCTGGATTTTAAAAAGTTGCTCCCGGATGATGATTTTAGAGCACTCACGAAAACCTTGTTTGTGACGGGAACCAATGTGGTTAAAGGTACCTTGAAGATCTTTGATTCAGGAGAAGTTATCCGTCCAGTACTGGCCTCGGCATCTTTCCCTGGCGTTTTTACCCCGACCAAAATTGGAAAATCGTATTATGTGGATGGCGGGGTGTTGAGCAACTTTCCCTTGGAACCCTTACAGCCATTTTGCGATAAGATTCTAGGAGTATATGTTAATCCATTAAGAAGTATCAATGTCAAGGATTTAAAGAATGCTTACAGTGTGGTCGAGAGATCGTATAAAATTAAAATGGCGGCCGATTCCATTCAAAAATTCAAGGATTGTGATTTGGTGGTCCACCCAGAGGAGCTTAGCAGATATGGTACCTTCAACATGAATGGGATGGATGCCATTTTTGATATTGGTTATTCAACGACAAAAAATATTTTGAAAGAATCTGAATTTACAATTGGCAAGTAAACTATTTTCCAGCTTAGTGCTGGTCCAGAATCCTCCACAGGATGTATCTTCACAAGAATTTGAACTGATTTGTCCCAAGATTGGGTCATGGTTCCAAGTTTTGATTTTGGTTCTCTTCCCTTGTTTTCAACATTTTTTATTGTCATACAGCTAAGTTTTACGAAATATCTTTTCCATTCAGGGCACACATTGGCAGGAATAAGAGGGTTCGACGATTCCTCAGTTGCTCCAATGAGCCTTAGAACTCTTGTAACACTTCTTTTAGCTCCAATGATGGTAGTAGTGACCTGGTATGTTGATGTTCTTAATCGTACCCCGGTAATTCTTTATTTTCTTTTGTGCAAGGGAAGATTCAATTTTAAACAGGTGGTAGATCGTGGTCGTTTTTATGGTGTGGCCAGGTGCATTGGTTTGACAATTTGACTTATAGGCCAATTTGTTGCGGTAAAAACTTTTACTTGATCTGTTTTAAATATTTCGATTTCCATTCTTTCAAAACATTGGAAGACACCATCATTTCAAATATTGGAAATCCCTGTTCTATTTCATATTTGTCCATATCCCATTTTGGAGGCACCATGGCTTTTATCATAATCCCCATAATTTTCAGCTTGTTATAGATAGATTGTTTTACCATTGGGTTGTCTTTTAAATACCTCCAAGTAATGGTTTCAAACTTATCTACTGACTTGCCAACAATATCTTGAACTGATGTAGTTGGGGCATTTATTGCTAATCCCCCATTATGTCCATCTTTTATATAATGAATTACTTGAGGTGCGTCACCTTTTGGAAATCCATACACCCCCCATGTCGTGAACAATGCTTAAAATGCATGTAGAATACTCAATTTTGGGTTTTTGCCCTGTCCATGATATCCATGATTGATTTTATCTAATGTTGTTTAATAAGAAAATACTTTTAAATGAGTTTATAGTATGGAATGAGAAACCATCTAATCAAAAAATTCCTTAAATACAGCACCGATGCAAAATAGAACCGTCCCATTTCTTTTTGCCGTTTTGGCATTTTTAAATTGCTCAAAAGACAATGACAATGATGATGACGTGGTAGGGCAAGAAGAAACAATAGAGATACCCGCTTCCACAGTAGACTATGGTTCAATGGACAATTGGGTCTTTCATCCTGATAAGACTACGATTTTATCAAATCATAATTTGAATGTATCTGTTGTGGACAAAAATCTACAAATCCAAAGTATAATCCCTATCACTAACAATTCGGATACGAACACAGGTATAGATGTGTTTTTTGTGCACCCAACGATTTTAACGCAAAACTCCATTCCTGAAAATATCCCGATAGAAGATCAACCGGAATTATTTATATCAGGAACAGTAATGGTGCAGGGAGGTTTGTTATCAAAATATGGTAGAATGTTTGCTCCAAGGTACAGGCAGTCCACCGGAAAGACATATCAAGATGCAACAGACAAAAAATTGCAGGCCTCGATTATAGCCGTCTCTTACAGTGACGTTAAGGCCGCATTCTTGAACTATTTGAAGCATTATAATAATGGCATAAAATTATATTGGCCGGTCATTCTCAAGGTGCGTATCTATTGGCATTGTTACTAAGGGATATTTTTGACAACGATAACAATTTGCAAGGTAAACTGGTAACCGCTGCGTTGGGAGGGATGGGTTATGTATTTGCCGCTAAAGATGAATATTTGGGGGGCTGGTGGCAAAATATCCCCTTATGTACCATGATCGAGGAGTGCGGATGCGTGCAAAACTGGGCGAGTTTTGATGAAGGGCAGAACATTCCAGAAATAAACTATGGTCTGTCCGAATTCAATCCATATTTGATTAAAGGGGGATTGGTCTATAGAGAGTTTGATCAAAATAAGGATTGGTTTCTCCATGACTTTTCCTATTATACGGAGCAGATGCAACCGTTGCAATATTATATTACGCCAGATGCAAATTATAATATGGGGGGTGGCAATAATTTTATCGCGTTCAATGATTTATATAATGTAAGGTATAGAAGGGAAGGGTTGCAGAAGGTTGTTTAAGTGTTGAATATGCCCCTATGCCTAATGACAAAAGACCAAATGATCTGGCTGACGAGGTTCTTAGTCCCAACTATGAAAACTGGGGCTATCACATAAAAGATTATCATATCTATTTATGGGCGTTGATGCGGCAGATAGATTCAAAAATTGTTAATTGCCAATAAGCAAACAAAAGAGTGACCACTCTGGTTTTTAAGGACGGATGTATTATTGGAATCAAAACAAAAGTTGATACAAAGTCTTTGAAATTCACATCCAATTTCACCGATGTCAATGAAATTATTGCCCGAGAAGTCTTGCAAAGACATCAAAGGGATTGCTATATTTATCTACTTTGAGATTAAAGACGGTAATAATTGAAACATATAGATGGAATAAAAACCCTATGACAAACTTTATTAATGAACATAAACAGGCTCTTATATGGGTTGGAATAGTTGTATGCATAGTTGTTGTACTTGTATGGTTGACGAATCGGTTTAGCCAATGGCTAATGAAAAGATCAGAATCAAGTATCCGGATGAGAAAATATCTTCCATCACATTGATAAGGCAAATCAATGGAATCCTTTGGGTCATTTTGGGGGTCATTGCAATCAGTTTCATTTTTATTGATGAAAAATACTATGAGTCGGCCATCGAAAATTTTTATCTAAGCTGTATATAGGTATCGTGGCAGTGATAACAATCGTTTTGGCCTCTGGTGCAAATGTTTGGTACAGCCACTCCATAAAAGAAAAGACAGCATTGAATGAGGATTACACCAATCAAAAATTTTTAAGGTACCTTGTTGTTTATAGCATCTATTTTATGGGTGGAGTGTTGATCATATTGGCGTTTCCATCCCTCCGAGGTGTTGCCCAGACGGCTTTGGTCGGAGCAGGGATACTTGCTATAATTACAGGGCTGGCCTCACAGGAAGCCTTGGCCAATATAGTAAGTGGTATTTTTATCATTTCGTTCAAGCCCTTTAAGATCGGGGATATTATAAGGATAGATGAATCCAAGACAGGAACAGTAACAGATATTACACTTAGGCATACCATTATCCGTAATTATCAAAACAACATGATAGTGATTCCCAATTCCATTATCAACAAGGAAAAAATTGTTAATTATTTGGGGTGCTTATTGTTCTACTTTTAAACAGTTCGGTTTTAAGGGTAGGTTACATCCCATTCTTTGTTCCTAAATTGCTCATATCCAAATAAAAAGATACAGTAATTAATTAGACCTACTATAAGCCCAGATATTCGGTGAAGTAATAACAGTTTGAGAAATATAAAAAAAGATATTGCTAAACAGTTAGATACGGATTCCTCGCCCTTGAGCCCTTCCAGTACGATTCGGATCTTTTCCTCGGCGGAGAACTTCCGCCTTGTCTTTCTCTTGATGTCTTTTACGATTGATTCTGTGTTCTTCTTCTTTGTCATTTTTAAGTGATTTAAATGGTTAATGAATCCATCTTCAAGGCTAGCCTTGAAGATAACAAAACCATCACTTAACTATAGACCGAGTTCAGTCCACTTTTAGTTGAAGATTTACACGAATGGTATTAAAATCATCCATAATTTATGAGATTGTTACAATGAAATGCTGGTTTTACTGGGTTGAAAACCAAATTTTCTACAAAAATCTAAAACAGCAACAATTAATATTCTTTTAATTATCTAAAAATCAGTAAACTATGAATTAGTAACATCGCGCAGCGTGTTACCCTCTTGCTATTCCCCCTTAGTTTTACAAACACGCTTTATTTAGGGATTATTTATATGTTAGTGAGTTTCTGTAATTGTTAACTTTCTATCGAGGAATACTCTCCATAATTGTTAACCATGACCAAACTGATAAGGGCGAATTATAATATGCTTTTTAAAGCTTCTGAAATTATCAGAGAAGATTAACTATTATTTAAGCAGGTTATAACGATTTTATAAAACCCTTTTCCTTTTGCATATATCTATCTATATCCTCAGTTAACGGTACATAAAATTATTAGATTATTATGTCGAAAATAGGACTTTATGATATAAGTCATGCTTTCATGCTATTAGATAATATAATTTTGAGGAAATAGTAATATTTTAATTATGAAAAACAATTTTTTAAAATTAATCGTTTTACTTTTTTCGACCGTCATATTTTCACAAACCGGTCATATCATGCAAGGTGTTGGATCAGTAAATATGTCTATGGGTGGTGCAGCTACGGCGCAGCCATTAGATATTTCGGGAGCTTTGCAATGGAATCCTGCTTCAATTTCTACTTTTGAAGGGAAAATACTTAAATTCGATATTGGATTATTTTCTGGATCACCAAAATTATATTCAACAGTAACAGATCCAGGAAGTGGTTTTACTTTTAGTGGTGCTACTGAAGATGATAAAGGGCTTTCTCCTATGCCTGCGATAGCCTATGTTTGGGGAAAAGCTGACAGCAAACACACCTTTGGTCTTTCGGCATTTGGTATTAGTGGTTTTGGTGTTGATTTTCCTACTGAAAGTAACAACCCAGGTAGCCTAAATTTCAACCCAATGGAACCAGCAAATCCAATTAATTTTCCACAAGAATTTAATGGTTTTGGCAATTTAGCTTCAGACTATATGTTATTACAAGTTGGTTTTACTTGGGCATATCAAGTTTCTGAAAAATTTTCAATTGGAGTTGAGCCGACTATAAATTATGGAGCGTTAGAGATAGGACCAAATCCTTTAGCAAGACCTGATTTTACTGGAAAAGGATATCCAATAAGTGACAAAGCTGGGTCAATTGGTTTTGGTGCTCAAATAGGTGTGTTTTATGATACACAAAGTGGTTTTAAGATTGGAGCGTCTTATAAAACTCAGCAATATTTTGGAGACATGAAATTTGACAGTAAATATTTAGATGGAAGTGAAGCTCCTGAAGTTAAATTTACTATGAATTATCCAGCTGTATATTCTATAGGTTTAGGATATTCTAAATCAACATTTGATTTAGCCTTAGATTATCGATATGTTGATTATGAAAATACAGATGGCTTTGAAAAGTCTGGTTGGGAGCTTGCAGATAATGGATTCCCTACTGGAGCGGTCAATGGATTTGGGTGGAAAAGTATAAATGTTATTTCAGCGGGTATTCAATATAAAGGGATTGATAAATTGCCACTAAGAGTTGGATATACTTATAGTAGCAATCCAATTAATGAAGATGAAAATTTAACATTCTTCTCTATGCCAGCTACAGCAATAATTGCACATGCCTTCCAATTTGGATTTAGTTATCCTATTAATGACAACTTAAATTTAGATGCTGTGTATCACCATGGTATTAGTGATGGTAAAACAAAAGGAACAATGTTGAATCCAACTCCAGATGTTATGGGAGGGCCATGGAATGCAGAGACAAACCCTCTTGGAGCATTCCCAAGTTCTGTAAGTTATGATATGACTACTGATCTGGTTATGGTCGGTATTACTTATACTTTTAATAAAAAAGAAGTAAAAGTAAATTAGTGTAAAACTTAAGTAGTTGAATTCATTTAGACTTTTTGATTTTGAACTTTTTCAGTGCCAGCACGATGAAGGAGAGGTAGTTGAACCCTTTCCAGCTTTCCGTTGTGGTATCGAAT
>JAVJRL010000003.1:0-159697 GCA_040285615.1 Allomuricauda sp. | reverse complement strand
GCAACGCCTGAATCTTTCCGCAAGAGCCTACGATCGAATTTTAAAAGTATCGCGTACCATTGCTGATTTGGAACAATCTGAGCAAGTGATGGAAAGCCATATATCCGAAGCTATTCAATATCGAAGCTTGGATAGGGAAGGTTGGCTCGGCTAACTCTAATTGAACCTTTTAATCAAATTATAGGTAAAGGTTATCATTTCCTTGTAGTTATCCTTGCCGATTTTCTCATCAATGCCGTGAAACCTGGTCATGCTATCCGGTCCTATTCGTATAGGATAGAATCGGTACACATCATCTGAAACATCATAAAAATATCGAGCATCTGTTCCACCGCCAATTAAGCCGGGAACTACAACTGCCTCGGGGAATACCGAACGTATCGTTTTTTCAAGATTTTTAAAGGCATCGGAATCTATTCCTGAAACAGGGGAAGGGTTTGTGGAAAAACCGGCAACTTCAACCTTAATGCCATCACCAATGGTTTCTTGAATGTGTTCTCTTACCGATTCAATGGTCTCTCCCGGCAAAATCCTGAAATTTATGGTTGCTTTCCCGACAGTTGGAATCACATTGTCCTTAACCCCTCCTTCAATAATAGTCGGTGCTGTGGTGGTATGCGCATTAAGTGCTTTTAAGACAGGAGCTTTGAAAAGCCACGGGTTGGCAAAGGCCAGTCTTTTAAAAAAGGGCATTTCTGCACCCATATATTCAAATTGATAATCGATGGGCTTCACCATTTTATATGGTAGTTGATTATCTTCAAGGTCCACAATAGCTTGTGCCAACATACCAAGAGTGTTGTCTTCCGGAGGGGCAGAACTATGCCCTCCAGTGGTTTCAACAATAAGGTTAAAGGATACGTAGCCCTTTTCGGCCAAGTTTACCATAGCGACAGTCTTGTCAAAATCCGGAACCATATTTTGGGCCAAAAACCCACCTTCATCCAAGACCATAGCAGCATGAACCCCTTGTTTTTTTAAATGGGCCGCGATGGCTTTAGCACCATTTCCACCTCCTAATTCTTCATCATGTCCAAATGCGAGATAAATGGTTTGTTTCGGCGTAAACGATTCCTGCAGTAACACTTCTACGGATTCCAAAAGTGCCATTAAAGAACTTTTATCATCCATGGTCCCTCTTCCAATAATATGCGTATCGGTAATGGCTCCCTCAAACGGGCCTGCCTCCCAAGCGTTAAGGGTGGGTTGGTCCACGGGCACGACATCTTGATGCGAAAGGAGTATGATTGGTTTTTTTGATGCATCTGAGCCTTCCCATTTGTACAACAGGCTGTACTCGTTGATTTTTTCTAGTGAAAGTTTTTCATGTATCAAAGGATAGGAATCATTCAAAAATTGATGGAATCCATTGAATGCAGTTGAGTCGGGAATGGCATCCTCGCTAAAGGAAATTGTTTTGAATTGAACGGCTTTGGATAAGTTTTGGAAAGCCATTTCCGGAAACTTCATTGTTTCCAGTGGTTCGGGGTCAACTTGCTTTGACTTAAGCGACAAGGTGTTAAAAACTAATATTCCGCCTAAAACAATAGCAATGGCAGCAATGGCAATAATTAATTTTTTCATGGTTGGTTTTTAAAAATGTTTCGTGTTCGGATGGTTTTTTGAGCTTATTTAAAAAAATACACCCACAAATTATGCAAAAAAACATCGCTAGGTCATTTTATGTTGAAGAATAATGAACGATAAAATTTTCCTACTCCTTAATAAAATTCACATAATGGTCATACCTTTCAAAAATTTGATTCACATAATTGTAAGGTTCAATTCCATTTACATAGCCATAGTTGATTGAAGGGTGATTATAGTTTTGAGGATAAGTAAGCTCCAGAAGCATTTCATTTACATTCCCATCCCAAACATTTGGGTTTAATTTATTCAATGTCGCAAGTTTGCGCGCATCTTTAATGTGATAGTAACCGCTGTTATAAGCACCCATAGTAAATTTTATGCGCTGAACGGTATCAGTGATCTCTTCAAAATTGTCGTATATGCTTTTTAAATATTTAGACCCTGCATTGATGTTGTCAATGGGGTCCAAGAGGTTTTCTACACCCAATTCCTCTGCTGTGGTTGGCATAAGCTGCATTAGTCCTTCTGCTCCTGTCCAAGAGTTGGCCTCCTGATCAAACCGTGATTCTTGATATACCAACGAAGCCAAAAGTCTCCAATCCCATCCCAATTTTTTGGCATTTTTCTTAATTAAACTGTCATACTTGCTTATTTGATAGTTGGTAAGGCTATAAAATTCACTTTTTACGCGACGATTAAAATTTCGTTTGTTTTTAAAATATTTATTGTAAATCACATAATAGTCGTTCCTTTTCTTCTCGTTTTCAATCCACTGGTTGATTTTAACCAAAAAATCATCAGAATTCTTGTTCACTGCCCAAGCTATACGCTGAGAAAAACTAACGGGTACGGATACATCTAAAATCGGAAAAAAGGATGCATTGATTTGGGCCAAATTTTTATCGGCCAAGGTGTATTTAATCTCCCCATCAGCAACCATTTTTATAATTTCTGCTGTAGCTAATTTTCCTTTTAAGGTATCAATAACAATAGTTCCCCCAATTTCTTTGGAAAGATTTTGCAAACGGTCAAAATATGAAGAGCTAGATCTAACTGAAACAGTATCATTAATTAACTGAATAGGGTCCTGCACTAATTTGCTTTTGATATTATCCAAAGTTAATTTTCTCCAGTTTGTAGGCTTCCGTTGAACAAGCACTTGATTGGTCAGATATAGGTAATCTGTAAACGCAGCCTTTTTTTTACGTTCTGTAGTTATTGCCAAACCATAAGCGACGATATCAACTGCGCCATTATTCAACTCTGACAATAATGAATTAAGGTCTTCTGAAACGGTAATTTCCAACTCAAGATCAAAATGTTCCGCTAGTCTTTCCAATAGTTCATATTCATAACCCATTGGCCTTCCTTTGTATAGAAAATAGCTCGTACTACTGTAAGCAAGAAGTGCTCTTAATTTCCCATCTTCTTTAATATCCGCAAAATCCCTATATATAAGATTTGTATTGTCCTCACCGGAATCATGTTCTTTGTTTTTAGTAATGCAGGTTAGAAAAATTAAACTGAATAGGCTTAAAATCAAGGTTGTTCTGTTCATATTTTATGGATAGCTAACTATTTGGATTTAATGGTTTTTAATAATAATACCTTTACATGTACAATTACTTTTTTTAGTTACTTTTCAAATAAATCAATATGATTTATGTTTTGACTGCTTATCCTTAACCAATATGCGCATGGTGGAAATAATCTGCAAATAGGAATGATCATTTTTTAAATTGTACCCTATCTTTTCAAAAACCGGTCTTCCGTTCCTTAAAAAGGATAAAAAACTGTTCGGTATAATATAGATTAAGAAGGTTTAAATAACCTGCTCTAATTTAAGTTGGACATCTTTCATTGGTGTCAGCCCGACTTTTTGAAGATAGCAAAAAGTGTTATATATCAGTTGTATATAGCCACTTTATATTTATTTCACTCAAGATGATAGCACATTATTTTACTGTGAAGAATCACAAATAAGCAATTTATCCCCTCCTTTTTAAGCAAATTCATAATAGGAATAAATTAACTCTAAAAATACCTATTTAATTCGTTAAAGTTCGCTTAAACAACTGCTTTTTAGCGATTTAAGGCATAATTTCGCACAGCTATTGAAAAATTAAATAGGATGCAGTTTGTGGAGTTGAACCCAGTGGGCAATTTTGACCCTTGGGAGCAGGAGAAGATTGATGAGTTGCTACATCAAGAAATAAAAGGATCGTTGAGTAATCGATTGGTATTTGAGAATGAGGTAATAAAACTTTGGGACCTAAAGCTTCTTCCCGGTGAACGACTAAATTTTAGAAGACATAATACCAATTACGGTTGGGTATGCACTACTGGAGGATTGGTGATTACGCGATATGGAAACGGTAAAATAGATATGATTAAGCTTAATCCAGGTGATACCGAATATTTTGAAAATAGGGGCAAAAACTATGTCAATGATTTAGAGAATATCGGAGAGGATACCTTGGTCATCAATATTTTGGAATACAAAGAGTCCAAGAAGGAGAACAGATATCAGTTCTCTGACTAAATTGCCTTAATGTTTGCCTTCAGCCCTGAGATGATACCAAGAATATTTTCCACGGTTTCGTCCAAATAATATTTTATGGCCAAATGTGGAATCCTAATGGTCGTAAAGCCATTTTTAAAGGAATGCATGGCATCCTCCAAATCATTTATGGCTTGTTCATGGGTTATCATGTTATAATTTCTGTCTATCTCAATATTGAGTTTAACGCGGGAGATAGCAATATCAACTGATTTTTTACCATCCCACCATTCCAACATGGGGTGAACTCCAGCTTCTTTTAATGCGTAGAATAAATGAATAGCATCAATAGGGGTGTCGTTATCCAGTATAACTTTTTTGATGAGCCGTGTATGTCGTTCGCAAAGTTCAACGCCTAAAGATTCTTTTGAAGCCTTAAGTTGTTGAGGACTAATGTCTTTGCCGCAATCCTTACATGTCATAAGTTTTTGTCAGGTTTAAGTCTAAGTATGATTTGGGACTATTATAACTTTGAGTTTTTTAAAATCGTATAAAAATTCGACGTACGACATTCAACTTTTAGATGAAATACATTTTTTTGGATGAAATGCATGTTTTGTTCAGATATACTTTTAATTTCATCGCACCAAAACCAAAGAATCCATGTTTAAAAAAATAGGACCGGGCGTTCTTGTCGCAGCTGCTTTTGTTGGTCCAGGAACAATCACCATGTGTACCTTGGCCGGAGTGCGCTTTGGATATGCTTTGATATGGGCCTTGTTGGTGTCCATTATTGCGACCATTGCTTTGCAGGGAATGGCTGGCAGAATAGGACTTATTACACAAAATGGACTTGTTGATGTGGTGAGAACTGAGCTTAAAACAAACTGGGCTCGCAATACGGTAATAGCTATTGTTTTAGGGGCTATTTTGGTAGGAAATGCCGCCTACGAAGCAGGAAACATTGGAGGTGCTACTTTAGGGCTTGAACAATTGCTTCCCCAACCACAATTAAAAATCTTTTTACCAGCAATTATTGGGGTCATCATATTTATATTGCTTTGGTTCAGTAGTTATAAGATTTTAGAAAAGATATTTGTGGGGCTCGTTGGCATTATGGGAGTGAGCTTTGTGATTTGTGCCATCATCACTCGACCATCAATCACTGGAATATTAAAAGGAATGTTTGTACCGCAGTTGCCCGAAGACGGATTACTTACGGTAATCGCTTTGGTAGGTACTACAGTGGTACCGTACAATCTCTTTTTGCACGCATCTTTGGTAAAGGAGAAATGGAATTCTAAATCCGATTTAAAAGCTGTGAATTGGGATACCATCGTATCCATTGGTTTGGGAGGATTGGTTTCCATGGCAATACTGATAACGGCATCAGCGGCACCAATTTCAGAAATCAACAACGCTTTGGATATGGCAAAGGCCCTAGAGCCTCTGTTTGGTAAAATGGCGTTCTCATTTATGGCAATTGGACTTTTGGCCGCAGGAATCACTTCTGCTATCACAGCACCTTTGGCTGCTGCCTATGTGGCCGGTAGTTGTTTTGGTTGGGAAGGGGGCATGCAGAACAAAAAGTTCAAAATGGTCTGGGTCATAGTACTTTTATGCGGGGTAATATTTCTTTCTTTTGATATAAAACCCATAGAGGTGATTCAATTTGCGCAAGTAGCCAATGGAATCTTGCTTCCTATAATGGCGCTTTTGCTGTTGTGGATTGTAAATAAAAAATCGGTTATGGGTGAAAACAAGAATACGGTATTGCAGAATACATTCGGTATTGCCATTGTGGCATTCGCTATATTTTTAGGAGCAAAAAGTATTTTTAAAGTAGTTGGATTATTGTAGATGGGTCAGTTTAAGATAGATATTAATTGTGATGTAGGAGAAGGAGTAGGGAACGAAGCGGATATTTTTCCATTCATAAGCTCCTGCAACATAGCGTGCGGAGGCCATGCAGGTGATACGGAAACCATGTTTAAGGTTGCCTCCCTCGCCAAGAAACATAATCTTAAAGTTGGTTCTCATCCATCATACCCCGATAAAGCTAATTTCGGAAGGGAAGTGATGGATATTTCAGACCAAGACCTAATACAAAGTATTAGAAAACAGTTAGCGGATTTTGATAAGGTCCTTAATCAGGAACAAGTCACTTTACACCACATCAAGGCCCACGGAGCATTGTATAATCAAACAGCAGAGGATAAGAGGTTGGCAGAGGTATATTTGGATGCGATTGCCGATTACAAAGAGAAAGTCTTTTTGTACGTTCCTTTTGATTCAGTAATAGCCCAAAAAGCAAAGAAACAGGGGTTCAATCTCTGGTTTGAAGCCTTCGCGGATAGAAACTATAATGCAGACTTATCCCTAGTCTCCAGAAAAGAAGAAAATGCATTGATCACAGCCCCCGAAGTAGTGTTGAAACATATATTGCCCATCATTAAAAAAGGAGAGGTGAAGTCCGTAGATGGCAATTTATGTAACATCCAGGCGAATACTCTTTGTATACATGGCGATACGGTTTCTGCCTTAAAAATATTAATGTATCTTTCAAAAGAATTACCCAAGAACCAGGTAGAAATACAAAAGTGAAAAGTTACCCCATTAGCATCAAACCCTTTGGCGAACGAGCTGTTTTAGTAGAATGGCCGGACAAGGTGAGCGAATCCATTTTAGCAGACATCCTCGATTTTATGGACGCATTTAAGGAACTGGAAATCCCAGGTTGGGAAATGTCCGTCGCCTATAATTCCTTAACGATGGTCTATAACCAAGATCATATAGATTTTGAAGATACGAAGGAAATGATTCAGGCTTGCCATGAAAAACAGGCCCAATCAAAAACAGAACGGGTTCAGCATTTATGGACGCTTCCGGTTTGCTACGACCTTGAATTTGGAATGGACATCGAAGAGGCTTCCAAAATATTGAATCTCTCTGTAAAAGAATTGATCAAACAGCATACCTCACATCAATATATAGTCTACGGAATCGGTTTCCTGCCCGGTTTTATGTATTTGGGCGGGCTACCATCAACTTTGGAGATTCCGCGTCGGGCAGAACCAAGATTGAAAGTGCAAAAAGGTTCCGTGGGGTTGGCCAGTAAACAAACCGGTATTTATCCGCAGGATTCCCCGGGCGGCTGGAACATTATTGGTAATTGCCCTGTAGACCTGTTCGATCCCAGTAAAAAAGATCCCTGTTTTGTTAAAGTGGGGGATAAGATACAGTTCGAGAGTATATCCAAAGCAGAATATGAACTTCATAAAATTGAAGGAGAAGTAGGCATTTATGAACCCGAAAAAGTTGTATTGAATGCTTAAAGTGTTAAAACCAGGCCTTTATTTAACCATCCAAGACTTAGGCAGATTTGGGTTCAGAGACATAGGTGTGCCGATTGCTGGGGCAATGGATGTGGAATCTGTTAAAAGAGCCAATCTGTTATTGGAGAATGATGAGAACGATGCGGTTTTGGAAATTACTATGACGGGTCCCACCCTACAGTTTGATGCCGATACATATATAAGCTTGTCAGGAGCTCATATTGCTGCTACTTTGAACAATGAGCCTATTGATAATTATACGGTCGTAAAAGTGGAAAAAGGCGATATTTTGTCCTATGGGCGTTTAGAGCAAGGATTCAGGGGATATTTGGCTATAAAAGGTGGATTTCAATCAGAAAAATTGCTCAATAGCCGTTCACAGTTTTATCCTGTAACCAAAGAAGCAAGGGTAAAGGATGGTGAGGAGATACCATATAAAGAGACTTTAGCGTATGAGCCCAAAATATCGGAGGTAAAGATTGAGGAACATTTTGAGAAAAACACCTTAAAAGTATATAAAGGTCCTGAGTTTTCTTTGTTATCTGATGCCCAGCTCTCAGAAATATTTGCGAAATCCTACACCGTTTCTAAGGAAAACAACCGAATGGCCTATCAACTTTCAGAATTAATAGCGGGTCACTCACATTCTATGTTGACTTCTGGGACTTTGCCGGGAACCATTCAGTTGACCCCTGCCGGCCGACTGATCATTTTGATGAAGGATGGTCAAACTACGGGGGGGTATCCCCGAATATTGCAACTTTCTGAAGAATCCATTTCAATTCTGGCGCAGAAAAAGTATGGCGATGAGCTAAATTTTCAACTTGTTTAAGAACAATTTCTAATTAATCATAAACAGCACCTTTATTTTTTGTACCATTGAAGTATGAAAAGAATTAAACAAGTCATTGTGGAGGTCATTATTATTCCGAAAACGGGATGATACAGACTTGCTATTGACTGAAAAGGCCTGTATCCCATACGATACAGGCCTTTTTTATTTGTAATAAAATTAATTGAATATTGGATTTTTAATTAACCTAAAAAACTGAAATACAGGTATTTATGTTTATTATGTTTCCAGTGGATTTAAACAGTAGGTAACTGTTAAAAATATTGGGCTTTTTAAACATTTATCTTTGAATTACAGTATAAATTCAGAAGAATACTGTATTTGAATGAAATTTGACAATGGAATTGAACAAGTTTAGTAAAAAAGTAACACAAGACCCAACCCTGCCAGCTGCACAAGCTATGCTGCATGCGATTGGACTAACAGACGAAGATCTACAAAAACCCTTAATTGGAATAGCGAGCACAGGCTACGAAGGTAACCCTTGCAACATGCACTTGAATGATTTGGCCCTCGACGTAAAAAAGGGAGTCGAATCCTCCAATTTGGTGGGACTTATCTTCAATACCATTGGAGTAAGTGATGGAATTTCCAACGGAACCCCAGGAATGCGCTACTCGCTGCCATCAAGGGATATTATCGCGGATTCCATAGAAACCGTAATCCATGCTATGAGTTACGATGGTTTGGTAACGGTAGTAGGCTGCGATAAAAATATGCCCGGTGCCCTAATGGCCCAATTACGGTTGAACCGCCCATCCATTTTGGTATATGGCGGAACCATTGCGCCAGGATGCCATAACAACAAAAAACTCGATATCATTTCAGCTTTTGAAGCCTACGGACAAAAAGTGGCAGGAGCTATTGATGAGAAAGAATATAAAGAAGTCATTCACAAAGCTTGCCCCGGAGCGGGAGCCTGCGGAGGGATGTATACGGCCAACACCATGGCATCTGCCATAGAAGCTATGGGCATGTCCATGCCTTTCAACTCTTCCATTCCGGCTGTAAATGACAAAAAACAAGCGGATTGTGAAGCATCGGGTGCTGCATTGTACCATTTGCTGAAAGAAGATATCAAACCAAGGGATATTGTGACTAAAAAGGCCTTGGAAAATGCATTTAGGTTGGTGACCGTACTCGGTGGGTCAACTAATGCAGTGCTTCACTTTATGGCCATAGCACATGCCGCCGAGGTAGATTTTACATTGGAAGACATCACAAGAATTAGTGAGTCGACACCATTATTGGCCGATTTAAAGCCAAGTGGAAAGTATTTGATGGAAGACTTGCATAAAGTTGGAGGAGTTCCTGCGGTATTGAAATATATGTTGAAGGAAGGCATGCTTCATGGGGATTGCATGACCGTTACAGGAAAAACTTTGGCGGAAAACCTTTTGGATGCCCCAGATTTGACAGAAGGTCAGGATATCATCAGAAAGAAAGACCAGCCTATTAAAGATACAGGTCATATTCGTATTTTATATGGTAACCTCGCATCTGAAGGTGCTGTGGCCAAAATCACAGGTAAAGAAGGACTGGAATTTACAGGAACCGCCCGTGTTTTTGATAGCGAAATAGCCGTAAACGAAGGTATTCATACAGGAAAAGTCCAAAAAGGGGATGTGGTGGTCATTCGCTACGAGGGGCCAAAAGGAGCACCGGGAATGCCTGAAATGTTGAAACCCACTTCTGCCATCATGGGAGCAGGACTTGGAAAAGATGTTGCTTTGATTACTGATGGAAGGTTTTCGGGTGGTTCTCACGGATTCGTGGTAGGTCATGTTGCCCCCGAAGCCCAAGTAGGTGGTGGAATCGCCTTGGTGAAAAACGGAGATGAAATCACTATTGATGCGGTAAACAATACCATCAACATTAACATATCCGACGAAGAGTTCGAACAACGTAGAAAAGAATGGAAGCAACCTGAACTGAAAATAAAATCGGGAAGCTTATACAAATATGCCAAAACGGTATCATCCGCAGCAAAAGGCTGTGTTACCGATTTGTTCTAAAAATAATGATAGGGGTATCTCCCTAAATACAGGCTTATGGAGACATTAAAAGCACAAAAAAAAGATAGTAAAAAACAAAAAGCAATCAGGATTACGGGCGCGGAGGCCATAATCCATTGTTTGTTGGCAGAAGGGGTTGATTTGATTTATGGTTACCCCGGAGGAGCCATTATGCCCGTTTATGATGAGCTGTACAAGTTTCAAGATAAATTAACACATATTCTGACACGTCATGAGCAGGGAGCTACGCATGCCGCCCAAGGCTACGCCAGGGTTACTGGTAGAGTGGGGGTTGCCATGGCAACTTCGGGTCCTGGAGCTACCAACTTGGTAACAGGAATTGCCGATGCACAGATAGATTCCACACCAATGGTTTGTATTACAGGTCAGGTTACACGGAGCTTGTTGGGTTCAGATGCATTTCAGGAAACGGATATTGTTGGCATTTCAACACCGGTAACCAAATGGAACTATCAAATTACCAAAGTCGAAGAGATTCCGGAGATAATGGCCAAGGCATTCTATATAGCTAAGTCTGGAAGACCTGGACCTGTCTTGATTGACATCACAAAAAATGCGCAGTTTGATGAGCTTGATTTCGTATATGAAAAGTGTACAGCTGTAAGGAGCTATAAGCCCGTTCCAACACCGGAACCCAGTAGTCTTGAAAAGGCAGCGGAACTCATCAATAGTGCCAAAAAGCCTTTTATTGTATTTGGTCAAGGGGTGATTTTGGGTGAAGCGGAAGCTGAACTCAAATCCTTTGTTGAAAAAGCAGGAATTCCTGCGGCATGGACAATTTTAGGATTATCTGCAATGGATACAGACCATCCATTGAATGTTGGAATGGTGGGGATGCATGGAAATTATGGTCCCAATATGCTCACCAATGAATGCGATGTACTCATTGCCATAGGCATGCGTTTTGATGATCGTGTAACAGGTGATCTGAATACCTATGCCAAACAAGCTAAAGTCATTCATTTTGAAATTGATCCGGCAGAAGTCAACAAAAATGTAAAAGTGGATGTTGCTGTTTTGGGTAATGCCAAAGAAACATTGAGTGCTATTTTGCCTTTATTGGATAAAAAAGAGCACAAGGGGTGGAAGGCCGAATTTGACAAATTGCATCAGATTGAGTTCGATACCCTAATTAAAAATGACATTCACCCCACCAAAGAAGGACTTACGATGGGTGAGGTGATTGAGCAAATCAATATGGCTTCAGATCAAAAAGCGGTTATTGTTTCCGATGTGGGGCAACACCAAATGATTGCATGTCGATATGCCAAGTTCAAGCAATCCAAGAGTAATATTACTTCTGGAGGTCTCGGAACCATGGGATTTGGTCTTCCTGCGGCCATTGGGGCCAAAATGGGTGCAATGGATCGCGAAGTGGTTGCCATTATCGGCGATGGCGGTTATCAAATGACCATTCAAGAGCTCGGTGTTATTTTTCAGCATAATGTCCCTGTAAAGATTGTAGTTTTGAACAATGACCATTTGGGAATGGTACGTCAGTGGCAAGAACTCTTTTTTGATAGACGATATGCTTCAACAGTAATGACAAACCCGGATTTTGTAAAAATCGCCGAAGGGTATCATATCCAATCCAGAAGAGTGTCAGAACGCACAGACCTTCAAGAGGCAGTGCAGGAAATGATGGCCTCCAAAGACCCATACTTTTTGGAAGTAAAAGTGGAAAAGGAGGATAATGTATTCCCAATGATTCCATCGGGCGCTTCCGTTTCAGACATCAGATTAAAGTAAATGGATCAATCCGTAATCTTAGAGAAGCCAAAACAGTACAATAATCTGCTGGCCAAGTCAGAAGAGATGGGCTTTACGATGCCTTCCGATATTTATATTGGAACCTTGCTGAAAACATTGACGGCATCAAAACCCGCTGGATGCTTTCTGGAATTGGGTACGGGAATCGGTTTGTCTTTGTCTTGGATGATTCAGGGAATGGATGGGAATTCAAAAATTACAAGTATCGATAATGACTCTGCGCTAATCGAAGTGGCCAAAATATTTTTTGGAGAAGAGGAGAGATTGGAACTTGTTTGTGCGGATGGCGGCGATTGGCTGAATGAATACAAGGGAGATTCCTTCGACTTGATTTTTGCTGATGCCTGGCCAGGGAAATACAGCCATTTGGATACTACATTGGCGATGTTGAGCAAAGGAGGTTATTATGTAATCGATGATATGCAAAAACAGTCCAATTGGCCAGAAGGGCATGAAGAAAAAGCCAATGCGTTGGTGAAGGTGCTTGAAAAAAGAGATGATATTACAATTACAAAAATGAACTGGTCCACGGGACTTATAGTTGCAGTAAAAAAATAAAAGAGAATATGGAAAAACAATGGTATACCATCTCAGTGTATTCCGAAAATCATGTGGGATTACTGAATAGAATATCTGGAATATTTTTAAAGCGACACATTAACATTGAAAGTTTAAATGTTTCAAAATCAGAGATAGAAGGTGTGTCTAAATTCACAATTGTAGTTTTTACTACCGAGGATTGGACGCGCAAGATTGTTGGCCAAATAGAAAAACAAATAGAGGTCATCAAAGCATATTATCATACCGACGATGAAACCATTTATCAAGAATCAGCATTGTTTAAAATTGCTTCACATTTGTTGTTTGATGAACGTCAGATTCAAAACATCATCAAAGAAAGCAATGCACAGATTGTTACCGTAAACCGCGAGTTTTTTGCCTTGGCAAAAACAGGGCGCAGGCACGAAATTGACGAAATGCACGACGCACTTTTACCATATGGCATTATGCAGTTTGTGCGTTCAGGCAGAATTGCAGTAACAAAGGCAACGATGCCGATAAGCGAAATATTACAAGAATTTCAAGAAAACTAAATAGCATAAAATCAAATATTAAAAATGGTAAATTACTTTAACACACTATCACTTCGCGAACAACTGACACAGTTGGGAAAATGTAGATTTATGGATTCCAGCGAGTTTGCTGATGGTGTTACCGCACTAAAAGGAAAGAAAATTGTAATTGTTGGGTGTGGCGCCCAAGGGTTGAATCAAGGGTTGAACATGCGTGACTCAGGCTTGGACATCTCCTATGCGCTTCGTCCAGCTGCGATCAAGGAACAACGTCAATCCTTCAAAAATGCAAAGGAAAACAACTTTACGGTGGGAACTTATGAGGAATTGATCCCAACAGCTGATTTGGTAATCAACCTAACTCCAGATAAGCAGCATACCAATGTGGTAAGTACCGTAATGCCTTTGATGAAAAAAGGAGCGACATTGTCTTACTCCCACGGTTTTAATATCGTAGAAGAAGGAATGCAAGTTCGCGAGGACCTTACTGTGATTATGGTAGCGCCAAAAAGCCCAGGGTCCGAGGTTCGTGAAGAATATAAAAGAGGCTTCGGCGTGCCAACCTTGATTGCCGTTCACCCAGAGAACGATCCAGAAGGAAAGGGATTGGAACAGGCCAAAGCTTATGCCGCAGGAACGGGTGGTGATAAAGCAGGTGTTCTGGAATCATCATTTGTGGCGGAAGTAAAGTCAGATTTGATGGGAGAGCAGACCATTCTTTGTGGTTTATTGCAAACAGGGTCTATTCTTTCCTTCAATAAAATGGTTGAAAAAGGTGTGGATAAAGCCTACGCCTCAAAATTGATTCAATACGGATGGGAAACCATTACCGAAGGATTGAAACAAGGTGGTATCACTAATATGATGGACCGTTTGTCCAACCCTGCCAAAATCAAAGCTTTTGACTTGGCCGAAGAGCTGAAAGTAATTATGCGTCCGTTGTTCCAAAAGCATATGGATGACATTATGAGCGGACATTTCTCCAAAACCATGATGGAAGACTGGGACAATGGGGATAAAAACCTGTTGGACTGGAGAGCTGCCACGGGAGAAACGGCTTTTGAAAAAACCCCAGCCGGGGATATGGAAATCTCTGAGCAGGAATACTATGATAACGGTGTGTTGATGGTCGCTTTTGTAAAATCCGGTGTGGAATTGGCCTATGAGACGATGACCGAGTCAGGAATTATTGGAGATTCCGCTTACTACGAATCGTTGCACGAGACTCCATTGATTGCCAATACCATTGCAAGAAAGAAATTATTCGAAATGAACCGTGTAATTTCCGATACTGCTGAATACGGATGTTATCTGTTCGACCACGCATGTAAACCACTTTTGACAGATTTTATGAAGCAAGTGGAAACCGATATCATTGGAAAGCACTTCGGTGAAGAAAAAGATACCGGTGTGGACAACGTGAGGTTGATTGCCGTGAACAAAGCCATCCGTGAACACGATGTAGAAGTTGTTGGTGCCAGATTGCGGGCATCCATGACGGCTATGAAGCCAATCGGATAAAACAAAATCATTGGCCCTATGAGTGAAACTGTGGAAACTTATTTTCCGCAAATAGCGGATATTTATCAAGCAGCAAAAACCATTGCCCAAGTGGCGGAGGTAACGCCGTTGCAGCAAAGTATCCGCTATTCCAAGTCCCATGGGGCCAATATTCTTCTTAAAAGGGAAGATCTCCACAGAGTGCGCAGTTACAAAATACGTGGCGCTTACAACAAGATAAGTTCACTGGGCCAAAAACAACTGGATAGTGGTGTGGTTTGTGCCAGTGCAGGAAATCATGCTCAGGGAGTTGCTTTTGCCTGTAGTCATTTGCAGGTAAAAGGAACCATTTACATGCCCGTGGTGACTCCAAAGCAGAAAATAGACCAGACCAACATGTTTGGTGGTGAATGGGTTGATGTGGTTTTGGAGGGAGATACCTTTGATGATTCCAAAAAAGCGGCCCAAATATTCTGCGAACAAGAGGGAAAAACCTTTGTACACCCTTTTGATGATGAAAAGACCATCGAAGGACAAGCTACTGTTGGTTTAGAGATATTGCAACAATCCAGCGAGCCCATCGACTACGTTTTTGTGGCTGTAGGTGGAGGTGGATTGGCATCAGGCCTTTGCGGCACGTTCCAAGCCCTGTCACCCAATACCAAAATCATAGGCGTGGAGCCTGAAGGTGCACCTTCTATGCTGAAATCCATTGAGCACGGTGAACTAGTAGAGTTGGAAAACATCGATAAGTTTATTGATGGAGCAGCCGTTCAAAAAGTGGGTTCGTTGACTTTTCCGATTTGCAAGAAGTATTTGCACAAAATGGTGACTGTTCCCGAAGGTAAAGTCTGCCAGACTATCTTGGATCTTTATAATCGAGACGCTATTGTGGTCGAACCGGCAGGTGCCTTGACCATTGCGGCATTGGATTATTTCCAGGAGGAAATCAAAGGCAAGAATGTTGTTTGTGTGGTCAGCGGAAGCAATAACGATATCACTCGAACTGCAGAAATAAAAGAAAGAGCCTTGCTATATGGCCAATTGAAGCATTATTTTATTGTCAGGTTCCCGCAACGTCCAGGGGCGCTAAAAGAATTCGTCGTGGATATTCTTGGGCCAAACGATGATATCACACATTTTGAGTACTCCAAAAAGTCAAGCAGGGAAAATGCACCAGCTATTGTTGGGGTGGAGCTTAAATCTCCTGATGATTTGGAACCCTTGATTCAGCGTATGAAGGAGAATAATTTTTTTGGGGATTATCTCAACAATAAACCTGATTTGTTCCAGTATCTGGTGTGATGCCACCAACATTTTAAAGCATCATTATTATAAACTTGGTTCTCTATCCTTTTCGTTACCAATTGTATGAAAACTAAGAATTTTTCATTTGTTTTTATGTTAATTTTGTATAGGATGGACAATCAAATACATCACTAATCAAAGTAAAACAACAACTAATGGCAACAACTAAAATGGTAATACCCGAAGCGTTTCAAATAACAGAGGAAATACACCAAAAAGCCTATTTGGTCAATGGGGAACTTCGTAAATGGGAGGGGGATACCAGTCCTGTGATATCTACGATTTCATCAACCGAGGAATACGCCCATACAACTTTGGGAAGTGTACCGGATATGGGAGAGCCGGAAGCATTGGATGCGCTTGAATCCGCGCTGAAAGCTTATGATAAAGGGCAAGGCCTGTGGCCTACCATGAAAGTTAAGGACCGTATTGAGTGCATGGAATCCTTTGTGAAGAAAATGGAAGGTAAACGTGAGGAAGTGGTAAAACTTTTGATGTGGGAAATCGGGAAGTCCAAACCGGATTCGTACAAAGAATTTGATCGTACCGTAGAGTATATTTATGATACCATCGAGGATTACAAACAGCTAGACCGTGATTCGGCCAAGTTTCAGAAACATGATGGTGTTTATGCCCATATTCGAAGAGGTCCATTGGGTGTTGTGCTTTGTCTTGGGCCGTACAACTACCCCTTGAACGAGACCTTTGCTTTGTTGATTCCTGCCATCATTATGGGAAATACTACCATATTTAAACCTGCAAAGCATGGAGTTTTGTTGATTACACCGCTTCTAGAAGCATTTCAGAGCAGTTTTCCCAAAGGAGTGGTGAATATACTTTTTGGCCGAGGAAGAGCTGTAGCGGCGCCCATAATGAAAACTGGAAAGGTGGATGTGTTGGCTTTGATTGGAAACAGTAAATCGGCCAACGCATTGCAGGATCAGCATCCAAAAAGCAATAGATTACGCCTTGTATTGGGACTGGAAGCCAAGAACCCTGCCATTGTATTGCCAGATGCTGAACTGGATTTAACTATTAATGAGTGTATTTCAGGAACTTTATCCTTTAACGGGCAGCGTTGTACTGCATTAAAGGTGGTTTACGTTCACGACGAGGTAAAAGACAAGTTTCTCAAGCGCTTTGCAGAAAAAGTGGATGGGTTGAAATTTGGAAACCCTTGGGATGATGGTGTCAATTTGACTCCACTTCCCGAACCAGATAAGCCAGCCTATATTCAAGAATTGTTGGATGATGCATTGGCGAAGGGGGCAAAAATCATTAACAAAAAGGGAGGGAAGCATTTTGATAATTACATATGGCCAGCCGTATTGTACCCTGTGACCAAAGATATGCGGGTGTATCAAGAGGAGCAATTTGGGCCTATAATTCCAGTGCTTTCATTTAAAGAAATTGAAGAGCCTTTGGATGATATGGCGGAGTCTAACTACGGGCAGCAAGTGAGTTTGTTCGGGAAGGATGTATACACTTTATCCCCGCTAATAGATACATTGGCTAACTTGGTATGCCGGGTTAACCTGAATAGTTCATGCCAAAGAGGACCGGATGTGTACCCATTTACAGGTAGAAAGGACTCTGCACAATCTACCTTAAGTGTGCACGATGCCTTGCGTTCGTTCTCCATTAGAACCTTTGTTGCCTTTAAAGACAATGATTTGAATACCCAAACTGTGGAGCAGTTAATGGAAGCCAAAGTGAGCAACTTTTTGAGTACGGATTATATTTTGTAACCTGAAAAGCTTTTAGAAATAAAAGAGCCCCGATAGTTCGGGGCTTTTTTATTGGTTTTTTCTAGGGTCGGTTAAATATTCTTCGCCAGCCAATCACCAACTTCACTGGTTTTATATGATTTTCCACCATCTGCCAAATCTTCGGTTACAACACCTTCGGCCAAGGACTTGTTTACAACTTCACGGATGGCTTCGGCTTCATCTTTGAGGCCAAAAGCTGTTTCAAACATCATGGCAGCGGATAAAACCGTTGCCAACGGGTTAGCGATATCTTTTCCGGCCGCTTGTGGGTAAGAACCGTGAATTGGCTCAAACAAAGATGTCTTTTCTCCCAAGGATGCAGAAGGCATCAATCCCATGGAGCCAGAGATTACGGAAGCTTCATCAGTTAAAATATCTCCAAATAGGTTTTCGGTAATCAAAACATCATAAGCACTTGGCCATTGCACCAAACGCATCGCCACCGCATCCACAAATTCATAGGAAACTTCTACTTCAGGATAATCTTTTTCCAGTTTTTGAACGGTCTCCCTCCACAAACGGGAAGTTTCTAAAACGTTTGCTTTGTCCACGCAACATAGCTTTTTTGAACGTTGCATGGCCATTTCAAATCCTTTTTTGGCCAAACGCTCTACTTCGGCACGAGTATATGTGCAAGTATCAAAAGCGGTGTTGTCGTTGTCCTCTCGGCCTCGTTTACCAAAATAAATCCCACCGGTTAACTCTCTTAAAAACACTAAATCGGTTCCTTCAATACGTTCCTTTTTCAAAGGTGATTTATCAATTAAAGATGGAAAGGTGAACGTAGGTCGTACATTGGCGAACAAACCTAATTTTTGGCGCATTTTCAACAAACCCTGCTCTGGACGTACTTTGGCAGATGGGTCATTGTCAAACCGAGGATGACCAATGGCACCAAAAAGAACGGCATCGGCAGCAACACAAACATCATGGGTTTCATCTGGATAGGGTACTCCAACAGCATCAATAGCCGCAGCACCTGTAAGAGCAGGTGTCCAGCTAATTTCATGCCCGAACTTTGCGGCTAAGGCATCAGATACTTTTACGGCTTGGTCAATTACTTCGGGGCCAATTCCATCTCCGGCCAAGAGCGCTATGTTTAGTTTCATTTCTTCAATTATCAGTTTTCAATAAACAATTATCAATGTGTTACTATACTAGATTTAGCATTTTTTCGGTGGCTTTTATGGCAGAAACCGTTTGGTCTGAATCCAGTCCGCGTGTAGTAAAATCCTTTGCCTTGGTTTGCCAAGTGATTACGGTCTCACAAAGTGCATCGGAGTTACTGCCCGGGGGGATGCGGACGGCATAATCCACCAATTTTGGCAGCTCACGACCTTCTTTTTTGTATACTTTCTTTAATGCATTGATAAAGGCATCGAACTGGCCATCACCTTGTGCATTCTCCTCATAAGTTTTCCCTTCGATTTCAATGGAAAGGGTAGTCGAGGGCTTCAATCCTTTGGAATGGGTCAGTACGTAAGATTTTACAAATACCTTTTGCTGATGCAGTTTGTTGTCTAGAACATCGGAAATGATGTAGGGTAAATCATCTTTAGTGACACGCTCTTTTTTATCTCCAAGCTCGATGATGCGTTCCGTGACCTTCTTCAATTCATCATCGTTCAAGGTCAATCCAAGCTCTTGAAGGTTCTTTTGAATATTTGCTTTACCTGATGTTTTGCCTAATGCATATTTACGCTTTCTGCCAAATCTTTCAGGAAGCAAGTCATTAAAGTAAAGGTTTTTTTTACTATCTCCATCAGCGTGTATTCCAGCAGTTTGAGTGAAAACATTATCTCCAACAATAGGTTTGTTGTCAGGTATGCTAAAACCTGTGAAGGCGGACACCAATTTACTTACTTTGTAAAGGGATGATTCCTTTACGCCAATCTTGATTTCAGGTAAAAAATCATTGATTACCGCAACGGCACTCGCTAAAGGAGCGTTTCCCGCACGTTCACCCATCCCGTTTACGGTAAGGTGCAATCCGTGGACGCCGGCTTTTAAAGCTTCCATCACATTGGCAACACTCAAATCGTAATCGTTATGGCCATGGAAATCGAAATGGGTTTCAGGGTATTTTTCAATGATTTCCTTTATAAAAGAACCGGTCTCGGTGTGTGTAAGAATTCCTAAGGTGTCCGGAAGCAGAATTCGTTTAATGGGCTGCTTGGTTAAAAAATCCAAAAACTGAAAAACATAGTCCTTGGAACTGCGCATTCCATTGCTCCAATCCTCGAGATAAACGTTGGTGTCTATCCCTAACTTATTTCCTTCTAAAACAACTTTTTTTATTTCCGTAAAGTGTTGTTCTGGAGTTTTTTTAAGCTGATGGGTTAAATGATTTAATGAACCCTTGGTGAGCAGGTTCTGCACTTTGGCGCCTGCTTCCTGCATCCATTTAAGAGAGACACCATTGTCCACAAAGGTAAGCACTTCCACTTTGGATAGGTAACCTTCCGTTTTGGCCCAGTCAGCAATGTTTTTCACGGCCTGTAATTCTCCTTCTGAAACACGAGCAGAAGCTACCTCAATACGATCTACTTGGAGTTCCTCCAATAACAACTTTGCCAGGGTGAGCTTTTCTGATGCAGAAAAGGAAACCCCAGAAGTTTGTTCACCGTCCCTAAGGGTAGTGTCCATAATTTCTATGGTGCGTGTTTTCATTTTTTAGTGCCGTAGTGTTCCGAAGAATGGGTTATAGAGGTGTATTTTCGGCGTATTTCTCAATATCATCTTGGATGTTCAACAAATAGTCGATGTCATCAAAACCATTGAGCATATTGTCCTTTTTATAATCGTTGATGTCAAAACTTTCACTTTCACCCGTGGCCAAAATTGTAATCTTTTGCTCCGGCAAGTTAATTTCCAACTCTGCTTTTGGGTCAGCTTCAATCGCTTTGAAAATTTTATCCAAAAATTCAGCACTCACCTGAACGGGAAGCACACCGATGTTCAAACAGTTTCCCCTAAAAATATCCGCAAAAAAACTGGACACCACACAGCGGAAACCGTAATCATAAACGGCCCAAGCGGCGTGTTCCCGAGAAGAACCAGAACCAAAGTTTTTGCCACCCACCAAAATCTTTCCAGAATAGATAGGGTTGTTCAAAACGAATTGCTCCTTTGGAGTTCCGTCTGAATTGTATCTCCAATCACGGAAGAGATTATCGCCAAATCCTTTACGCTCTGTAGCTTTTAGGAATCTTGCAGGGATTATCTGGTCGGTATCCACATTTTCAATGGGCAATGGTACCGCTGAACTTTTTAGTATGTTGAATTTATCGTAAGCCATTATTTTTCAATTTTCAGTTGTCAATTATCAATTAACAATGGATTGTTTCATTGCAAATTGTTTATTGCTCATTATTTATCGTTATGCCAATACTTTTTCGTGCATTAATTCTCGTGGGTCGGTCACTTTTCCAGTTACGGCAGCTGCTGCGGCAACTAATGGACTAGCAAGCAATGTACGGGCACCAGGGCCTTGTCGTCCTTCAAAGTTTCTATTGGAGGTGCTCACCGCATATTTTCCAGCAGGAATTTTATCGTCGTTCATCGCCAAACAAGCGGAACAGCCTGGCTCTCGCAATTCAAAACCAGCTTCCGTCAAGATATCCAAGATACCTTCTTCTTTGATGGCTTCTTCCACTTTATGAGAACCAGGGACCAACCACGCGGTTACATTATCGGCCTTTTTTCTTCCTTTAATGATGGAAGCGAAGGCTCTAAAGTCTTCAATTCTACCATTGGTACAACTTCCAAGGAATACAAAATCGATAGGTTTGCCTACCATAGGTTCACCCTCTTTGTAATCCATATACTCCAATGACTTTTTAAAAGTGGCAACAGCACCATCAATGGTCTCAGCCAATGGAATGTTATTGCTGATTCCCATTCCCATTCCAGGGTTGGTACCGAAGGTGATCATGGGTTCAATTTCGCTGGCATCAAAAGTTATTTCTTTGTCAAATTCAGCATCTTCATCGGAATAAAGGGTTTTCCAGTATTCCATGGCAGTATCCCAATCTTTTCCTTTTGGAGTATACTCTCTTCCCTTGATGTAGTCAAAAGTTTTTTCATCTGGAGCGATCATACCGCCACGGGCACCCATTTCAATACTAAGGTTACAAACTGTCATACGGCCTTCCATGGACATGTTTTTAAAGACATCCCCGGCATATTCCGCAAAATATCCAGTTGCGCCAGAAGTTGACAATTTGGAAATAATGAAAAGTGCCACGTCCTTGGGAGTAACGGCTTCGCTCAATTCTCCACTTACATTGATTCGCAAACTTTTGGGTTTGGGCTGCATAATACATTGGGTGGAAAGCACCATTTCCACTTCGCTGGTACCGATACCAAAGGCAATAGCACCAAAGGCTCCGTGCGTAGAGGTGTGTGAATCTCCACAAACAATGGTGGCCCCAGGTACGGTTATCCCGTGTTCTGGACCAATTACGTGTACAATTCCGTTTTTCTTATGTCCAAGTCCCCAATATGGAATGTCGTGTGCGTTGGCATTTTCTTCCAATGCCCTCAATTGATTGGCGGACAGTGGGTCTTTTACGGGCAAGTGTTGGTTGCGGGTGGGGGTATTGTGGTCAGCGGTCGCAAAAGTGCGCTCTGGATACAATACTTTTATTCCTCTGTTCTTTAATCCTAAAAAAGCTACGGGACTCGTTACTTCGTGGACCAAATGTCTATCGATGAAGAGTACATCCGGACCATTCTCAATATGCTTCACCACATGGGAATCCCAAACTTTATCAAATAGTGTCTTGCTCATTGTGTCTTCAATAATTTGTAAGCCTACAAAGTTAAAATTTGTATGTAAAACTGATTTTCGTTTAGTGTGAAATTACGATGTTCAACGCTCATTTTTATCAAAATCAAGGAATGTTAACAAATGAATCTTTCCTAGATTGAAATATCACGAAGTGGAGAC
Source organism: Allomuricauda sp. (assembly GCA_040285615.1). Lineage (GTDB taxonomy): Bacteria > Bacteroidota > Bacteroidia > Flavobacteriales > Flavobacteriaceae > Flagellimonas. The sequence goes on along the minus strand of JAVJRL010000003.1, from coordinate 137,012 downwards.
GCTGAAATTGAAGGTTTTGGCGTTAACTAATTGAATTTTAATCTATTCCTTGGTTATTTAACATTGCTGTAACGTAACTTAATCTTGAAGCTGACTATTTTAGGAGTGGAAATATAAAACCTAATTAATTAATTAAATCAAAAAAACGAACCATGAAGAAATTTTATTCAAACTTTTCGGTCACGATTCTCATCGTCGCCTTTTTTATTACAAACGCGGCTACTGCGCAACTTGATTTTTTACCCCGTGGCAGTCAAAAAGCAAAAGTTTCACAGCGCATCGGAAATACCGATGTGACGATTATTTACTCGCGTCCGAGTGTTAATGGACGTAAAGTATGGGGTACTCTGGTACCTTATGGGATGAACAATTTAGGATTTGGTACGGCCACGGAATCACCTTGGAGAGCTGGAGCCAATGAAAATACCATTTTCAAGACCACCCATGATCTTACTATAGGGGGGAAAGCACTTCCTGCTGGAAAATACGGATTGCACATGATAGTGAACGATGATAATACGGCGACAATTATTTTTTCCAATAATAGTGGTGCATGGGGAAGTTATTTTTATAACCCCACTGAAGATGTCCTGCGAGTGGATGTGGAGACAGAAGAAATTCCACATGTGGAACAACTTACGTATAGTTTTGACGAAGTAGATGCTACATCAGCAGTTGGATCGTTGAAATGGGAGAAAAAGAAAATCCCTTTTAAGTTCGAAACCAATGTAACAGAGAATGTTTTGGCCGAAATTCGTCAGCAAATGCAGACTTCACCTGGTTTTAACCGACAAACGTATGAGCAAGCTGCCAGTTTTGCTTTGAACAATGGAGGTGATTTGGATGAGGCCCTGAATTGGATCAATGCAGCCATTGAAGGGCAGTTCTTTAGTGAGAAAACCTTTAACAACCTGAGCATAAAGTCACAAATACTGACTAAACAAGGTAAAACGGCGGAGGCCGACGCCGTTATGGAAGAAGCTTTGCCATTGGCAAATGTTTTACAAGTACACGGTTACGGAAGACAGTTGATTGCACAGGGCAAGAAAGATAAAGCCTTGGAGATATTCAAATGGAACGCCAAAAACCATAAAAATACATGGCCTGTAGATTTTGGTCTTGCGAGAGGATATTCCGCTGTTGGAAATTATAAAACGGCCCTCAAACATCTCAAAATTGCTGAAGGAAGGGCTCCAAACCAGCCAAACCAAGATGCAATTGCCGCAGGCATCTCGAAACTGCAGGAAGGTAAGGATATCAATTGAACCAGTAATAAAAGAGAGAAAGCCCGGCGAAAGCCGGGTTTTTTGTTAACTAATATAATTCCAAATGGTTTTGTTGGCCATCATTTTGGAATAGGAATTTAAAATGAGTGCATTTTCGACTTTTTCCAGTCTAGGATCTTGCTTCAGCAATTGGATAGCATGATAACGAGCAGTTTTCAAGATTTGATTGTCCTTGACGATATCTGCAATCTTTAGATTCAACATGCCACTTTGTTGGGTGCCCATTAAATCGCCGGGACCACGAAGTTTGAGGTCGACCTCTGCAATTTCAAAGCCATCGTTGGTACCCACCATGGTCTGCAATCGGGTTTTGGCATCTTCAGACAATTTATGACTTGTCATCAGAATACAAAAGCTTTGTTCTGCACCTCGGCCTACACGACCACGAAGCTGATGCAATTGTGACAATCCAAATCGTTCTGCGCTTTCAATGATCATAACGGATGCGTTGGGCACATTTACACCTACTTCAATCACTGTGGTAGCAATCATAATCTGGGTTTCACCTTTAACAAAGCGCTCCATTTCGTAATCCTTGTCAGCAGGCTTCATTTTGCCGTGCACGATGGAAATCTGATATTCGGGCTGTGGAAAATCTCGGACAATGCTTTCGTACCCATCCATCAAATCCTTGTAATCCAGCGCTTCGGATTCTTGTATCAACGGGTAAACGATGTAAATCTGTCTGCCTTTTTTGATTTCATCTTTGATGAATCTAAACACTTTTAGTCGGTTGCTGTCGTATCTGTGTACCGTTTTAATGGGTTTTCTTCCGGGTGGCAGTTCATCTATGACCGAAATATCCAAGTCGCCGTACAGACTCATGGCTAACGTTCTCGGAATAGGGGTCGCTGTCATGACCAAAATGTGTGGGGGCGTTTGGTTTTTATGCCAAAGCTTGGAACGCTGTGCCACACCAAATCGATGTTGTTCATCCACAATGGCCAAACCAAGGTTTTTGAACTGGACTTTATCCTCCAAAACGGCATGGGTACCCACCAATATATTCAAATTGCCATTTTCCAGTTGATTGTGTAGCAAGGTGCGTTCGGATTTTTTCGTGGAACCTGTTAATAAGGCGATCTTAACATCCATATTCTCCAAAAGTTCCTTGAGTCCGTTGTAGTGTTGTGTCGCCAAGATTTCGGTTGGTGCCATCAAACATGTTTGGAAACCGTTATCAATGGCCAACAACATACACATTAAGGCAACAATGGTCTTGCCTGAGCCCACATCTCCCTGAAGCAAGCGATTCATTTGGGCATTGCTCCCCAAATCGTTCCGAATTTCCTTAATGACCCGTTTTTGGGCATTAGTGAGTTCAAAAGGCAAGTGGCTCTCAAAGAATTCGGTGAACTTTTCGCCTACAGCCCCAAATGGCATCCCCTTTATTTTTTGCTTGCGGAGCATTTTCTTGGAGATGAGTTGCAATTGCACAAAAAACAACTCTTCAAATTTTAACCGAAATTGTGCTTTGGCCAATAATTCTTGATTCTTCGGAAAATGAATATTAAAAAGCGCTGCACTCTTCAATATCAACTTCAATTCTTCCAAAATATTGGGGGATAACGATTCTGGAAACTTCCCTTTGCATTCCAAGAACAACTGTTGCATCATTTTACTGATGACCCGGTTGGTGATTCCCTTATTGCTTAATTTTTCTGTTGAGGGGTAAATGGGTTGCATCACCATTTTTAATCCTTGTTGGTGTTTTTGCAGGGTTTCCATTTCGGGGTGGGGCATAGAGAAAGTGCTTCCGTATTTGTTCACTTTACCAAAAACTACGTAGGGCTCGTTCAGTTTTAAATTTTCCTTGATCCATTTGTGACCTCGGAACCAAACCAGGTCCATTTGCCCCGTTTCATCCACAAAAGAGGCCACTAAACGTTTGCCACGTTTTTGTTCCACCGTTTTTATATGGACAATTTTTCCCACCACTTGCACATCGGCCCCGCTTGGTTGTAACTGATTGATCTTATAATAACTCGTCCGGTCTAAATAACGGTTGGGAAAGAGATGTAACAAGTCCTTAAAGGTCTCAATACCCAATTCAGCCTTTAGAACATCGGCTCTATTGGGGCCAACTCCTTTGAGATATGCTATGGGAGTTTGTAGAAAATTGGGATTCATCGAACTAAAATATGTAATTTGGAAGGACTTTTGATAAGATGATGGTATGAAGCTGAGCCCCATAATTGTTTTTTTCTTATTCGCACAGTTCTTGTCCGCCCAAATTCAGGATAAGGTGGACTTTGTCCATGCCCAAGTTTTGATTGCGCCAACACCATCCGAAAACCGTATAAATGGCAGTGCGACCTATCAATTTGATATAATTGAAGATGTAGATTCCATTTATCTTGATGCCGTAGACCTGGAATTTTCATCAGTTTTTTTGGATGATACAAAGATAGATTTTGAGTATGATGGCCGAAAAATTGTCATCAACAAAAAGATGGAAAAGGGACATGCCCATAACCTAAAGCTAGATTATGTGGCCAAACCAAAACAAACAGTATATTTTTTAGGATGGAATGATGGAGTTAGGAACAATGAGCAAATTTGGACGCAAGGACAGGGGAAATATACCAGTCGCTGGTTACCCAGTTTTGATGATATGACGGAAAAGGTGGAGTTTGACCTTGAAATTATCTTGAAGCAAGATTATACCGTAATCGCCAACGGAAAGTTGGTTCAAAAAGACACCTTGCCCGATTCCAAAGGATACTTATGGCAGTTTGATATGAAAAAACCGATGAGCAGCTATCTCGTGGGTTTTGCCATTGGGGATTTCAATAAAAAAACGGTTGAGTCATCTTCGGGAATACCTATTGAATTGTACTACGAACCCAAGGATTTCACAAAAGTGGAGCCTACCTACAGATACACAAAGCATATTTTTGATTTTTTAGAAAATGAAATTGGTGTTGCCTATCCTTGGCAGAACTACAAACAGGTTCCCGTTCAAGATTTTTTATATGCGGGAATGGAAAACACGAGCTGTACCATTTTTTCCAATCAATATGTGATAGATTCCATGGCGTTTGTAGACAAAAACTATGTGAATGTGAATGCGCACGAGCTGGCCCACCATTGGTTTGGCGATTTGGTCACCGAAACAAGTAGCGAACACCACTGGTTGCATGAGGGGTTTGCGACATTTTATGCGTATTTGACCGAAAAAGACATTTTTGGTGATGACTATTACTATTGGCAATTATTGGAAACTGCCAATGCCTTACATCGTTTTTCTGGGGATGATGGAGGCGAGGCACTTCGTAATCCAAACGCAGGTAGTTTAACTTTTTACGAAAAAGGAGCTTGGGGTTTACTAATGCTCAAAGATAGGGTGGGAGAGGAAGCTTTTAAAAAGGGAGTGCAGCATTATTTGAACAAATATGCGTTTAAAAATGTGACCATCCCAAACTTGATGGAAGAAATGGAAAAGGTTTCGAATACCAACCTAGAGGATTTTGAGAAGCTATGGCTACAGAATCCTGATTTTCCTTATGAACAGGTGATTTCGTTTTTGCAAGAAAATAACGCATCCATCAAAACCTATTTTGAGCTAAAAAATAAGATAGCGGAGCAACCCGAAAAGACTGAGCACATTTTAAAACGAGTTTGGAAAAGATCAAAATCATACCAGCTAAAAGAAAACCTTGTTCTGGAGTATGGAGATAAGCTGTCCGCAGAATTTTTGAGTGACATCATCAAATCAGAAGAATTAAAAGTAAGACAGGCCGTTATTTTGTCCCAGAACAAAATCCCTAATGAACTTAAAACAGTGGTCGAAGGACTTTTAAAAGACAAAAGCTATACCACCATAGAAGGTGCTTTTTACCGATTATGGACGGACTTTCCCCAAAACAGAAGCAAATATCTCAATGAAACTGACGGGATCATAGGGTTTCCGAATAAGAATATCCGATTGCTATGGCTGACCCTTGCCTTGGTGACTCCTGAATACAATCCAGACTCAAAAGCCCTATATTTTGATGAATTGAGCGGTTATACTGGTTCCGAGCACCATTTTGAGACTCGTTTGATCGCGTTCCAATACTTAAAAAGTATCGGGGGCTTTACCGATTCTGTACTTAAAAACTTAGTAGAGTCCTGTAGTCACCATGTATGGCATTTTAAGAAGTCGGCCAGAGAAATATTGAATTCCTTTTTGCAATCTGAAGGGAATACGGCCCGTATTAAGGGACTTTACCCTTTGTTAAGTCAGCAAGAAAAACAATATTTGGAGAAAACTTTAGGTGAATGAGGGCATTGGTCATTTCGGGAGGAGGTAGTAAGGGTGCCTTTGCAGGTGGTGTTGCCCAATTTTTGATTCAAGAAGCCAAGCACGATTACGATTTGTTCGTTGGAACTTCTACAGGTAGTCTGTTGATTTCACATTTGGCATTGAATAAATTGGATAAGATCAAAAACATCTATTCAAACGTCAACCAAGATAGCATTTTCAATAATTGCCCTTTCATCATCAAGAAAAAGCATGGTGTTGAAACCATTGCCATCAACCATTGGAATGTTGTCAGAAACTTCATGAAGGGTAAAAAGACCTTTGGGGAAAGTGAAAACCTCAGGAAATTGATTCGCAGATCTATTACCGTTAAGGAGTTCAATGAATTGAAGAAAGGTAAAATGGATGTGGTGGTTACAGTTTCCAATCTATCGTTGAACCAAGTGGAATACAAATCCATCAACGATTGCACGTACGATGAGTTCTGTGACTGGATATGGATTTCCTCCAACTACACACCGTTTATGAGCTTGGTCAAGAAGAATGGCTGCGAATATGCCGATGGTGGATTGGGTACCTTGGTGCCCATTGAGGAAGCGCTGAACCGAGGTGCTACAGAAGTTGATGTTGTGGTACTTCACACGGAAGTGAACCATTTAAACCGCATGTCGTCCAAAAATCCCTTTGATTTGATTACAACAATTTTTGGCTTTATGCTGGACCGCATCGAGAATCAGAATATCCGAATTGGCAAGTTAGTGGCGAACCAAAAGGATGCCATTATCAATTTTTACTATACGCCAACGGTTCTCACCACAAACTCATTGGTTTTCAACAAGGAAAGAATGACCTTGTGGTGGAAACGTGGTTATTTGTATGCCAAGAACAAGAATGATGAAACTAGTCCTATACAACCTGAAAAGCAGGAATAAGCTATTTATTTCCAAAGGTCGGTTACTTCCTTCTTCACAAAGGCCAAAGCTGCATTGGATGGAGACTCTTTCTCCATTGTCTGGTTGAGAATATCTTCTCGAAGTTTATCCGGCGAATCGGTCTCGCTCATTCCAGCAGAACGGATGATTTGAATAGTAGTATTCTTAGCTGTTTTAATGATGTTCCAGCAAGAATCTGACATGTATATCTGCTGTGATAAGTTGTGTTCAAACTCCGTCTCAATCTGTTTTATAAGCAAGTTTTCGTAGTCGCTTTTGCTTTTTCCTTTAGGAGCTATACGAACAACAAGACTGTTCAATGCTATACGTTCCAAGAAAAGTGCCATGCGTTCGTAGGCCTGTAAACGGATGGGCAAAGTTTCCTTTTGGGAATCTTTGTGCAGTAAGAACCGTCTGCGTCCATCTTCGTTTCGGGTATGCAATCTAAAAAAATAGAAGGCTACCGCACCGGTAACAACAGCTGGTAACAAATAAGCAAATAACTGAAGGATTTGATCTCCACTCATAAGGTAGTCTGGTTTTTTATTGATTTTACACTACCAAGAACGCATCAAAACCTCAAAAAGTATTTTAGCGTAAAGGTTATTGGCCAGCCTTGGCACTTTCTTTGGCCTTGGCATAAAAACCCTTGTAATCAGGGCGTAATTTGATGTTGATGCCCTCCTTAAAATTCCCATCCTTGGCCGAAATGGCGATACTTTCGGCAGGAACTTCCAAAACAGTCACCAATTCTGAAGCGATAGCAGCAACTTGATTGAAGGTTGGGCCAAACTCTCCTGTAATGTTCAAACCCTCTACCTCGGCTTTAAAATTGGGATTGGTTTTGATTACATTGGCTACGCCTGCCAACCATGTTTTTCCTTCTTCCGTCAGTTCGGAAGAAGAATCCGAATCAAAAAGGTTGTTTAGACTATTGCTGATGATAACAATGCCTCCTTCAACACCTACTTTGGCATTTTCACCTAAAGTCTGTTTTATTCTCGTTAAAGAAACAATAGCAGTGGAATCGTTGGCGGAAATCATATCGTTGATGCCGCTGAGTTGTTTTTCTTTTCTGGAAAGAGCTGCCATGGCCATGTCAACGTTTTCAGAGTTTTGTTTTGATAGTTCCGAGAAGTTGCTCAAGTTGCCCAACAGGGTAGCGTTTGCATCACGTAGGCTTGCATTTTCTGTTCTCAACGCTTCGGCCTCGGCGCTACTCGATGATATTTCTCGCTTTGCTTTGGCCAATTCCTGTTCCACCGCTGAAATTTTGGTCTTCAACGTGTCTATTTCAGCAAAAAGCTCACTTTTTCTTTGGGAAAAAGCACTTGTAGTTATTACCAGAAGCAGGATAAGGAGTAAATTTCTTTTCATAAGTAGTACAATTGGTTGTTTAACTATTTGGGTCTAAATTATAATGTTTTTTCCAAAGCTGGTTTTCCACCTAGGTGTTCACAATCAAAAAGATGTTGCATGGAATCAAAGTCCACTTTTTCTTTTTGATACCTATATACGGATTTCAAATCGCTGCTAAGATAATCATCATCTACATTTACTTGCACATCATCCATCTTAAATTGACAAGGATGCTCGTAGCCCGCAGCATGCGTGATTTCCAAAAATTCTTTTTTAAATGTATTAAAGTATTGGGCCAATCTATCCGATTTTAAAGGCACGTTGACGCCGTTTTGGCGCCATTTGTTCTGGGTGGCAATCCCAGCAGGACATCGATTCGTATGGCAAACCTGTGCCTGAATGCATCCAATGCTCATCATGGCTTCTCGGGCCACGTTGATGCAATCCGCTCCCATAGCAAAGGCCATGGCTGCCTTTCCTGGGAAACCAAGCTTTCCGCTACCAATGAACACAATTCGCTCTGTAAGTCCATACTCCATAAACAGACTATAAATTTTGGAAAAACCATAGGTCCAAGGTAATGAAACATGGTCCGCAAAACTAGGAGGAGCTGCTCCAGTACCGCCCTCGCCACCATCAATAGTGATGAAATCGGGACCTTTTCCTGTCTTCTTCATTAAATCTGCCAGTTCTTCCCACTGTTCCACTTTTCCAATAGCCCCTTTTATGCCCACGGGGAGTCCCGTTTCTTCCGCAATGGATTCAATAAATGCCAAAAGCTCTGGAATGGTCGAAAAAGCTTTGTGGGTAGGAGGGGAGATGACATCTTTGCCCACCTCAACACCACGGATTTCTGCAAGTTCTTGTGTGATTTTTGAACCAGGGAGTACTCCACCTTTTCCCGGTTTTGCTCCTTGGGAGAGTTTTATTTCAATGGCTTTGATGCAAGGGTTTTCATCCACCAAGACCTTTAACTTGTCCATGGAGAATCCACCATCTCTAGATCGAACGCCAAAATAGCCTGTTCCAAAATGGAAAATAACATCTCCACCTTGTTTGTGGTATGGGGAAAGCCCACCTTCCCCGGTATTATGATATGCGCCACATTTTTCTACTCCTTTATTTAGAGACTTTATTGCTGCAGCTGATAAAGAGCCAAAACTCATAGCAGAGACATTGATAATGGAAGCTGGGCGGTATGGTTTCTTGCGTTTGTTGTAGGCACCCAGCACTTTGGCACAGGGCAAAAAATAGGGATGTTCTTTATTTGGATGGTTTTTTGGTGCTTGAAACCCAATCATCGCATTTTTGATGAAGATATGCTGGTGTTTGTAAATATCCCTATCGGTCCCAAAGCCTTCGTAATTGTTTTCTTTTTTGGCCGAGGCATAGATCCAGCTTCGTTCTATGCGGTTAAAGGGGAGTTCCTCCCTATTGTTGGCCACAAAATATTGTCGCATTTCTGGTCCAATGCTTTCCAACCAATAACGAAGATGCCCAACAATAGGGTAATTATGACTTATAGTGTGGGCCTTTTGGAAAAAAATATCACGGATGGCGACTATGAGCAGGAATATCAAAACCCAAGCCCACCAAGGGATATCGGCTAAAAAATCAAGCAATGCTTCCATTTGTATAATTTGAAGAGGTAACTACAAATATCAAGCCCCAATATCCAAATTCCAAATGCTGGAGGATATTGGGGCTTAAAATTTTATTTTTCTTAAAGTTGGCCTATTTACTTCTATCCAAATAATCCAATGCAATTTCGGTCATTGCTTTTACCCCCAATTGCAGCCCGCTGTCATCAATTTTGAAATCGGGTGTATGGTGAGGAAAATGTTCATCGGGCCCGGCATTGGGATCTTTTCCTCCTAAGATGTAAAAGAAGCCGGGTATCTTTTCTTGATAAAAAGAAAAATCCTCAGCCCCTGTTATGGCTTTGATCAAATGTACATTTTCAGCACCTGCCACTTCTTGGAGGCTTGGAAGCGATGCTGCAGTTAATTCAGTATCGTTAAAAGTGATTGGCACTCCTTTGGCGATTTCAACGGTAGCTTCGGCACGGTACGCTTTTGCAATGGTTTCCGCCATCTCTTTCATTCTGTCGTTCACTTGCTTTTGCATATCATAATCCAATGTACGGATGGTTCCGATAAGTTCAGCACTCTCTGGAATGATATTGTTACGCACCCCACCACTGATTTTTCCAACGGTGATAACTGCTGCTTCTTTGGTCAATTCCAATTCGCGGCTGATGATGGATTGATAACCATCTACAATTTTAGAAGCGACGTAAATGGGGTCTACTCCACCCCAAGGTTGCGAACCATGGGATTGCTTTCCTTTGATTTTGACCACAAAACGTTGTGCTGCGGCCAAAGCTCCACCTGGCTTGTAGGCAATGTGCCCCACAGGAAGGTAAGAACCGATGTGAAGTCCATAAATAGCATCTACTTTTGGGTTATCCAGCACCCCTTCTTTCACCATAAGTTCTGCTCCACCTTCCTCTCCTGGAGGTGCTCCCTCTTCAGCAGGTTGGAATATAAATTTTACGGTTCCGTGGATTTTATCCTTGTTTTTGGCCAGAACATCTGCAGTTCCCATCATTATGGCAATGTGAGTATCGTGTCCACAAGCATGCATTACACCAACTTCTTTGCCTAAATATTCGGATTTAACTTCAGACTTAAAGGGGAGATCGTTCCTTTCTGCTACGGGCAGGGCGTCAATATCGGCTCTAAGTGCAACAACTTTTCCGGGATGTCCTCCTTTTAAAATTCCTACTACACCTGTATGTGCCACCCCAGTTTGCACCTCAATGCCTAAAGATTCTAAGTGAGCGGCTATTTTCTCCGCAGTTTTGAACTCTCTGTTACTGAGTTCAGGGTTTTGGTGCATATCGCGGCGCCATTCGATCACCTTGGATTCTACAGCGGCAATATCCTTTTCGAGCCCGTGGTCTTGGGCATACATTGTTAAACTTGCAGAACAGAGCGCAAGTGCTAAAAATTTCTTCATAATAATGTGTTGGTTTATAATTTAATTGGACGGTATCCTTGGTTTTGTAATTGGATGTTGGCTGTCATTGCAGATAGCGCAATCTTAACTCCAGGAATCAAATCTTCTTTTGGAAGTTCCCTTGTTTTTGATGATTGTCCGCACATGATGACTTCCACACCGGCACCCAATAAACTTTCTACAAGTTCACGGTTTGGGTTGTCCACCTCGTATCTTTTTTGAAATGCTTCATCTGACAACAGGTTTCTGGCAGCACTTCCATGAACAATGAGTGCAACTTTTAATTGGGAAAGCGAGAATCCATTTTGTGCGTGTAAATTTAAAAAACGCGCAACCGTGTTCAAGTTTCTATTGATTTCCGTATCAGATTCTGGACCGTCTTTAACATCAAAAACTACCTTGAATTCTTGAGAAGTGTCAGTTTTGAAGTCGGGATTGTCTATTTCCCAAACAGCTCCATAGTCTTCTATAATCGGACCTGATTTGGTTTCTTGGGAAATTCCGGAAAATGTCATAAAAAGTAAAAGAAATAGGGGGAAAGGGTGAAAATTCATCAGCAATATTAATTGAGAGCCTAAATATATTCAAAAAACAACGTAAATCCGACAACAGTGTTTATAAAAAGTGAAAGGTTCATTTTAGCAAAAGGTCAATATTGGCTAATTTCACGCCTACTTTAAAAAGCTTCTGGCCCTTGAGTAATTTTATAGATGAATTGAATGATGCGCAGCGCGCTCCCGTGCTGCACAAGGATGGACCTCTAATGGTGATTGCCGGTGCAGGCTCCGGTAAGACCCGGGTGCTGACTTATCGAATAGCCCATTTGATGGAGCAAGGGGTGGACTCCTTTAATATTTTGGCACTTACCTTTACCAATAAGGCAGCACGCGAAATGAAAAAGCGTATTGCCACAATTGTTGGAGATTCTGAGGCCAAGAACCTTTGGATGGGAACGTTCCACTCCGTTTTTGCCAAATTACTTCGCTTTGATGGCGATAAATTGGGCTTCCCGAGCAACTTTACCATTTATGATACCCAAGATTCCCAACGTTTGATTGCTTCCATCATCAAAGAAATGGGGCTGGACAAGGATATTTACAAGTATAAGCAGGTACAAAACCGGATTTCATCTTACAAGAATAGTTTAATCACCGTCAAGGCCTATTTCCAGAATCCTGAATTGATGGAGGCCGATGCCATGGCCAAACGTCCAAGGTTGGGAGAGATTTATCAGAATTATGTGGATCGATGCTTTAAGGCAGGCGCCATGGATTTTGATGACCTTTTATTGCGAACCAATGAGTTGTTGACCCGTTTTCCTGAAGTGTTGATGAAGTATCAGGATCGATTCCGATATATTTTAGTGGATGAGTACCAAGATACCAACCATTCGCAATACCTTATTGTAAAAGCGCTTTCTGACCGATACCAGAATATTTGTGTGGTAGGGGATGATGCACAGAGTATTTATTCTTTCCGAGGAGCGAACATTAGTAACATCTTGAACTTTCAAAAGGATTATGATGATGTGGCCATGTACCGTTTGGAGCAGAACTATCGCTCTACCAAAAACATTGTTAGTGCTGCCAACTCCATAATAGCCAACAATAAAAACCAGTTGGAGAAAAATGTTTGGACCTCCAACGATGATGGTGGGCTTATAAAAATACATCGCAGCGTTACCGATGCTGAAGAAGGACGTTATGTGGCAGGCTCTATTTTTGAGAGTAAGATGCAGAATCAGATGCAAAACGGTGATTTTGCTGTATTGTATCGGACCAACTCCCAATCAAGGGCTATTGAGGATGCGCTTCGTAAACGAGATATTCCCTACCGTATTTATGGTGGACTTTCCTTTTATCAAAGAAAGGAAATCAAGGATGTGTTGGCCTATTTGCGGCTTATCATCAACCCAAAAGATGAAGAAGCGCTAAAGCGGGTCATAAATTTCCCGACTAGGGGAATTGGGCAAACCACCGTGGATAAAATGGTAGTGGCAGCCAATCATTATGACCGTTCTATTTATGAGGTAATGGAGCATCTGGATAAGCTCAATTTGAACATAAATGCGGGGACAAAGCGCAAGTTGACGGATTTTGTTACCATGATAAAGAGTTTTCAAATCATGAACGAGGGTTCGGACGCTTTTACCTTGGCAGAACATGTTGCCAAGAAAACAGGCTTGCTGTTGGAGTTTAAAAAGGATGGTACTCCCGAAGGTATCGCCAAGATGGAGAACATTGAGGAACTTTTGAACGGTATAAAAGATTTTGTCGAGGGTCAAAAAGAGATAGCTGATGCCACAGGCAGCTTGACCGAATTTTTGGAAGATGTGGCCCTCGCTACGGATATGGATAAAGATATTGGGGATGATGACAGGGTCGCTCTAATGACCATCCACTTGGCCAAAGGATTGGAATTCCCATATGTATATATTGTTGGGATGGAAGAGGATTTGTTCCCATCGGCCATGAGTATGAATACGCGAAGCGAATTGGAGGAGGAGCGAAGGTTGTTTTACGTGGCCTTGACCCGTGCCGAAAAGCAAGCGTTCCTTACCTACACCCAAAACCGGTATAGATGGGGTAAATTGATTGATGCGGAACCCAGTCGTTTTTTGGAGGAGATAGAAGAGCAGTATGTAGAGAACCTAACTCCCGTGAACGATGGCTATCGATATAAATCGATAATCGACAAGAATATTTTCGGGGAGGTGGACAAAAGTAAGCTTCGACAAATTAAGCCTCAAAATGGTACGCCCCCAAGTACTCAGAAACCTAACGAAAACCAGCTACGGAAGTTAAGAAAGCTAAAACCCGAAATTTCTTCACCAGCTACGGCAACGGATATTGATCCTGGATTGGTTGTGGGCGCCCGCGTAAACCACACCCGATTTGGAAGGGGAAAAATACTGAACATTGAAGGTGCGGGGAACGATAGAAAAGCAGAAATTCATTTTGACCAAGGAGGAATCAAAAAATTGTTGCTGCGTTTTGCCAAACTTGAGGTTTTGGATAATGCTTAATATAAATTTTTGTTTTCTGATAATTAAACCATCGCCGGTTTAGGGATTTTTTAAATAATTTTTGGGAGTCCATATAGGTGGTTAAAAATGCTTAAATTCAGAGTTAAATTTTTAAGTTTTTAGACCAAACCAACCAACTTTCCCCTATGAAAAATCTCTTTCTCAAACCTGTATTTCTAGCTGTATCCATTCTTATTGTTACCCTTTTTGGAGTTGCTGGCTATCATTATGCATTAGGATACCCAGCTTGGGCAACCATGTTGGCCGGGATACTGATAGGTATCGTATTGCTCGTCCTATTAAAAATACTATTGACCTGGCTGGCACCTTTAGTAAAGAAAATACCGCTAACCGTTGTCACAACTCTATTTGGTGGGTTTTTAACCTTGTACATTCTGCGGATGTATGCTTTTAGATGGCCTTCTGTTTTATTTTATGGTCTTGCACTTTTTGGCTTTATCTGTTTAGTATTGCTCACTTTAGGTCTTTGGCAAATCATTAAAAAGAAGAATGGGAAAAAAGGAAGCATCCTTATTGTTTTAAGTGTTGTTTTGGTGGTTTTAGGGTTTTATGGATTTAAATCCCTGGATGGTGATCCATATGCGGATGCATTAGTAGCAGAAGAAACTGCTGATATAACTTATTTGAGTGAAAGGGGTGTTGAAAATCCAACTACAAAAGGAGATTTTGAGGTAGATGTTTTCACTTATGGAAGTGGAACAGATGAAAAGCGACCAGAATATGCCGATGGGGTTAAAATGAAGACACCTACGGTAGATGCTTCTTTATTGCTACCTGATTGGAAGGGGAAAAAGAAAAAATGGCGAGAAAAATATTGGGGATTTGGCGTGGATAGCTTCCCGTTGAATGCCCGTGTGTATATGCCAAAAGGCGATGGCCCTTTCCCCATGGTGATGATGGTGCACGGTAACCATAGCATGCTGGATTATTCCGATGACGGCTATAGTTACCTGGGCGAACTTTTGGCCAGTAGGGGTATTATAGGGGTCTCTGTGGATGAGAATTTTATCAATGGACATTGGTCTGGTGATTTTATGGGCAAAGAAATGCCTACTCGTGGATGGCTATTGTTGAAACATTTAGAACAATGGGAAAAATGGAATCAAGACAATAATTCTGATTTGGCCGGCAAAGTGGACTTGGATAATATTGTACTTGTGGGCCATTCCAGGGGAGGAGAGGCAGTGTCCATTGCGGCGGCTTTTAATATACTGGATAGATTCCCTGACAATGGCAATGAAAAGTTCGATTTTGGTTTTGGAATCAAAGGGATCATTACCATAGCACCCACTGATTATAGGTATAATAGAGAAATTAGTCTAAAAGACATTAATTATTTGTCCATTCAAGGGGCGTATGACTCGGACGAGACCAGTTTTTGGGGCATGCGACCTTATCATCGTCTTAAATTTTCAAAAGATTTTGATGGCTTCAAGGCAGGTTTGTATATGAATCATGCCAATCATGGGCAGTTTAATTCTACCTGGGGACGATCGGATTTTGGTGTGCCCATGAAATGGTTGCTCAATCTTAAACCTTTGGTTCCTGGAGAAGAGCAACGTCAGGTTGCCAAAGTTTATGTGAGCGCTTTTGCAGAGGCCGTTCTAAAAGGGAACATAGATTATCAGCCCATGTTCAAGAATGTGGATTTGGTAAACGATTGGTTGCCCAAGGAAGATTACAGGAGCCAATATAGCGATGTGCACAAAGAAGTACTAGTAAATTTCGAGGGCAATATAGATGTTACCAGTGAATCAAATGGAATTAAACTGTCTGCTGAGAACTTTAAGGTCTGGCGGGAAATGGAGTTGGAATCTCGAGATGGTGGAAGTCAACAAAACAACGCTTTAGTACTCGGTTGGAGTTATGCCACGAATGTAAGCAAGGATTCTATCCCAATCTATACAATTGGAATACCGGATACCTTAAAGAATTTTGCTGCCATTGATACCTTAGCTCTTTCCGTAGCTATTGGGGATTTATCAGAATTAAAACTTAAAGATGAGGATAAAAAAACCGAAACACCAAAAACCGGATTCAATTTTAGCGTTGTGCTCGAAGATAGTTTAGGGAATTCCGCTTCTGTGGAGTTGGATGATAAAAACAGGCTCCCGAGTACGATCAAAACCAAGTTTACCAAGTTTAAATTTTTGGATAAAGATATGATTGGTAAGGATTCGGAGGTACAATTGAAAAGTTGTTTCATTCCCATTTCTTCCTTTTTAGAAAAGACTGATAACCTAAAATTGAATAAACTACAAAGTATCCATTTGGTTTTTGACAAGGATTCTCTTGGTGTAGTTGTCTTGGATGATATTGGATTTTATAAACGAGTGGAACGGGATACCATCCAATAATGACTCATTCCGAGAAACCACAGAATTGCTGTCCTGTTGGCATTATTGTAGGATATTCTGAACGATATTCCAATATGAACGTTTGGAAGTATGCTGTTTGATCTCCGTAGTTCGTGACACACTTAGGTTTTTCTCCAATATTGTTTTTTGCTAAAGGCTGGGCGACCAAAACCGCCTCATTATGGAGTTTTATTCCCGCTTGAGAAATACTGGCGATGTATTCCTGTTTTTTGATATCATAAACTAATAAGGGGGAGTAGTTTGAAGTTCCAGAAAGTCCCACAAACAAATATTGTTTTAGTTTGGCCAATAATCTTGCATCATACGATTTAAAAGAAAGCACTATGGGCATCTTATCATTTTTTGCCATGATTTTTAATAGGGTGGTTTCTTCGTCTGTATCATAGTTGTGCTCTATTTGGATGGAATCCTTAAAAACAAGCGTGAAGGAAGTTAGATTTTCTTTTTGAGTTGTATCGATAGGTATTTCCGATCCTTCTAAATAGCCATTGTCATAATTCTTAGGGCCATTAAAAGAATCTGAGCTTACCGTGAAATCTATTTGAGATGTTTGCTGATGATACTTTTCTCCATCAAAAGAAAGGACACTGTAGGTTAATCCCCAATCATTGTATGGGTAGGTTTTATTTGGGATAAATATTTTGGAAACATCATTGCTTACTATAAAATCAATGGTGTTGCCCAAAGTGTAAGCGATGGTGATTGAGCTTTGGTTATTGGGGAAAATCAGAGCTTTGCTCAAACCATTTTTAAATCTATAGGCATGAAGTGTAATGTAACCTTCTATTCCTGAAGACCGACCATTTCCTTTGAAAATGTAAATGGGGGCTTGTGATTGTTGATTTAGAATAAAAATATCCGTAAATCTCGCAGAAAGGCCATGTAAAGGGAATGACTTGATCTTTTGATTGTTTTGGAGTAAGGCAACGGACTTTATTTCTGGACTTGAGCCACCAAGTCTGGAATCCCAAGAGAGGATTGCCATCGATGTATCCTGTGTCATGGAGAGTGACAAGCCTTCATCAAAATCATCAATTTTTGTAAAATCAACAAGAATTTTGGGATTACTTACCTCCTCTAGTATTTTTGATATATCCTGATTGATTTGACTGGCACCCTCAGTAAAATTCGCGCTATCCACATTGAGTTTATTAAGATTGTGAAGCAGTATAGCAACTGAGTCAATCAATTCAATACCATGAGCTAAACTCGAGGATTTAGCATTGGAACCATCAATATTCCTGTCCACCTTCTTGCATTGAAGGCATAGGATTACTAAAAGCAAGAGGAGAATGGTTTTAGTTGACATGAAATACTGCTCTGTTATAGTGATTAATTGTTTGCAAAAGCCTTTTTTGTTTGAGGGATTTTTGACTCAACCAAGTATCCGTTGGTGATTTTGTATCCCTTTTTGGTCATACTATTTAAATCCTTTTCGGTTGAAGAGATACCTGAGAGAATGTATACGGGGTTGCCTTTCTCCTGTTTATTGGTTTTTATGTTATGATATACCATTGGGTCTCCATACAGGGAGGATACCATTGCCTTATCGTTGGATTTATAAAGAGCTATATTTTTAATACCATGACCTAAACAATCCATTTTTGTTTGCCAAGAGAAAACACCAAACTGGTCATCTTCTGATACTAAAAAGCCAATTTTGTGTTTATCTGCATCAAAAACGCTTACCAATTCATCAAACTCTTTTGGAGAACGTATCCCTTCAATTATTCTGCGCATTTTTTCGTTAAGGGTCACTATCTCATTCAGATTTGTATAATCCCATGCTTCCAAACTGTTTAGTTGAGTCAATAAACTGTCCAATTGGACAAAAACCTCCTTAGCATCAAATTGATTGCGCTCTCTATTATTAGAGATGTTACAGCTTGTAAAATATGTCAGAAATCCGAAACCGATCAACAGGAAAATGATTGTTTTTAATCTCATAAGAATAAAACTTTTGATTAAAGTTGGGATATTTATCTCATTGCAAATGGCCAAAATCAACCAACCCCACATATGGATTGACGAATGGCCCATTTCCCTTTATGGAGATTCCAAGTTGTAGATTGAGATTTACTAATACTTAGCACACTGCTGGGCGACCTATGTTTAGCTGGAATAAGTAGTATCTTTGTTATGAATTCCT
The DNA here is from genome assembly GCA_040285615.1 of Allomuricauda sp. Lineage (GTDB taxonomy): Bacteria > Bacteroidota > Bacteroidia > Flavobacteriales > Flavobacteriaceae > Flagellimonas. The sequence continues at coordinate 118,595 of JAVJRL010000003.1, read as the reverse complement.
TTTAAATCAGGAACATTTTTCTACCAATGGCTGAGCTGATAAAACTTTACGAAGAAAACCCGAACCCAAAACAGGTCGCAAAAGTAGTTGATGTGCTTAGGAAGGGAGGGCTTGTTATTTATCCTACGGATACGGTTTATGGCCTTGGTTGTGATATTACCAATTCCAAAGCATTACAACGAATAGCCAGAATTAAAGGTATAAAACTGGAAAAAGCCAACTGGTCCTTTATATGTGCGGATTTAAGTAATTTATCCGATTATGTGAGACAGATTGATAGTTCTACCTTTAAATTACTAAAGCGAACACTGCCAGGTCCTTATACATTTATTTTGCCGGGAAACAACAATCTACCAAAAGATTTTAAGAAAAAGAAAACGGTGGGTATTCGGGTGCCGGATAATGCCATTGCCAGGGCATTGGTATCCGAGTTGGGACACCCTATTGTATCTACATCCATTAGAGATGATGATGATGTTTTGGAGTACACTACAGACCCAGAACTTATTTTTGAGAAATGGCAGAATCTTGTAGATGTTGTTATTGATGGAGGATATGGGGATAATGTAGCATCTACAGTAATAGACCTTTCTGGAGATGAACCTGAAGTTATAAGGGAGGGCAAGGGAAGTCTTGAAATTTACTGAATAAAAAAAGCGGCCATTTGGCCGCTTTTCTATTTAAGCTAATACTTACTTCTTAGTTTCCTGTACCACCAATGGCAGGATCTTTCATTCCTTCTTCGATCATGTTATAGAATTGATCGATTTTTGGAAGAACAACAATTCTAGTTCTTCTGTTTTTTGCTCTGTTGGCAGAAGTGTCGTTATCAACTAGTGGCACATAGTAGCTACGTCCAGCAGCTGTCATTCTAGCTGGGTCTACACCAAAATCATTTTGTAGAATTCTAACAACAGATGTTGCTCTTTTGGCGCTCAAGTCCCAGTTGTCTGCAAGTTCTGAAGTTCTGATTGGCACATTATCAGTGTGACCTTCTACCATAAATTCAAAGTCAGGCTTGTTGTTTACTACTTTGGCTACTTTACCAAGTACTTCTTTGGCAGCACTTGTTACGTTATAACTTCCGCTTCTAAACAATAATTTATCGGAAATGGATACAAATACAACACCTTTTTCAACACTGATTTCGATGTCTTCATCATCCAAGTTGCCCAATACACCTTTAAGGCTCTGAACCAAAGCAAGGTTAACAGAATCTCTACGTGTAACGGCATTTTGTAGTTTTCTAATGGTAAGGTCTTTTTCCTGAAGACTCTCAAGGGATTTCTCAAGGTTTTCAGCACCTTTTGTGGTAAGCGTAGTCAAGTTGCCCATGTTGTTGATGAGCTCTTGGTTGTTTGCTTTTAGGAATGCGTTTTGGTCTTCGAGAGTTTTCAACCTAGAACTTGCAGTTGCTTTTTCTTCCAAGCAATCGTTGAGCTTAACGGTTGCAGAGTTCAATAGGTCTTGCGTTTCTTTTTGTTTGGCTTCAAGATCTGCATATTTCTTTTGCGATACGCAAGAAGATAATAGAACTGTCATCGCCAATGTTCCTAGAAAAACTTTTTTCATAGTTCAGAGTATAATTTAAGGATTGTTAGATATATCAAATGTTAAAAAACTACACCAAAATTAGATAAAAAGCAAGGCTCCTATATTTCGGCTTCGTTAATCTTTTACTAAAATGTTAAAACTCGCTACTTGATGTACGAAATAGGACCACACTATGGATGTCGTAACGTAATACTTTAATAAAAAATTAGCTTTTTCGCGCTTTCTGTACATTTTTATAAAGTTAGCATAAAAACTGAGATGAGCCTTGAGGATTGCGAAACAGTGATCAAACTTTAATTGAAAAATAAATCGGATTGCAGCAATGGCATCTAGCAGTAAGCGAGCAATTATGATGGGAAACGCTTTTCTTCTCGGTAGGTTTTTTGTAATGGAGTAGAGGGAGTTCCTGAAATTGAGAAAGGTTTTCTTCGGATTCATGTTGGATAATGTACTTCCTCCCAAGTGATAGACCTCACTGGTTCCTACATAATATACTTTGTGCCCGGCATTTTTGGCTCGCCAACAAAGATCAATCTCTTCTTGATGGGCAAAATAATCCTCATCAAAACCTTCAAGAGCTCTAAAAACTTCACTCTTAATAAACATACAGGCGCCGGTTGCCCAAAATACTTCTTTGATATCGTTATACTGTCCTTCGTCTTTTTCAATGGTTTGGAAAATTCTTCCCCTACAAAATGGGTATCCAAACATATCAAGGAACCCTCCTGCTGCACCGGCATATTCAAAATGATCCCTTTGGTTAAGATCCAGTATTTTAGGTTGAATGATCGAAGCATTAGGAAGTGTTTCAAAAGCGTCTTTTATGGGTCCCAACCAATTTGGTGTAACCTCGACATCGGAATTTAATAGACAGAAAACATCTGCATCAACATTCTTGAGCCCATCATTGTAGCCTTTGGCAAAGCCCCCATTGGATTTATTTTGAACAATACCAATTGTGGGATATTCTCTTTTTAAAAAAGCGATGGAACCATCAGTACTTGCGTTATCCACAACGTAAATATCCGTACCTTTGGAATACTCCATAACAGAGGGCAGGAACCTTTTTAGTAAGGATTCTCCATTCCAATTGAGTATGACTACGGCGATTTTCAAAACGGAGGCAAATTAACGGCTAAAATCAGGAATATCCTCTAAAAACCTATATTTTTCATTGTTGTGGTCCATTTCGCAATAGTAATGTTCCAAACCGTTGGTCACCATCAGGTATCCGGCTTTTAGTTGATAGTTATACCGTGCTATCTGATCAAAAGTGGATTGGGTGATTTTAACCCCTGGTGCCTTGCACTCAATCAAAAGAAAAATGGTGCCATCCGGATTAAAAACAACAACATCGTAACGTTTCTTTAATTTGTTTACAGTAAGTTGTTTTTCTACATTGATAAGGCTCTTCGGGTAATTTTTCGTGAACACCAAATAACGAAGCACATGCTGGCGCACCCATTCTTCAGGTTGAAGTACCACAAATCTTTTACGTATTCCGTCAAAAATGTACTGTTTATTTTGGCTATTTTTGATTCGAAATGAATAAGGTGGAAAGTTCAAATCTTGCATTCTACAAAACTGGTGATATAATTTGAATGGACAAAGTAAAAGAGATTGTATCGGAAATCAATAATGGTAATCCAAAACCCATCTATTTTTTAATGGGGGAGGAGCCCTATTATATTGATCGCATCTCTCAATACATTGCAAATAATGTACTTACCGAAGATGAAAAAGGTTTTAATCAGATGGTGCTCTATGGCAAAGACACCTCTGTAGATGAGGTAGTTGCCAATGCCAAACGGTTCCCTATGATGGCTCAGTACCAGGTTGTCATTGTAAAGGAAGCTCAACATTTATCCAGAACCATAGAAAGTCTTGTTTCATACGCCGAGAATCCGCAACCAACCACCATTTTGGTGCTTTGCTACAAGTATAAAAAGTTGGATAAGCGAAAAAAACTCTATAAAACCATTAAAAAGAGTGGGGAACTTTTTGAAAGTAAAAAGCTTTATGAAAATCAGGTAGCGGATTGGATAAGACGAACATTGGCAGGTAAAAAATATAAGATATCTCCCAAGTCTTGTGTGATGCTGGTTGAGTTTTTGGGCACGGACTTGAGCAAGATCAGCAATGAATTGGATAAATTGACCTTGATTGTGCCGGTAACCACCGAAATTACACCTGAGTTAATAGAAGAACACATTGGCATTAGCAAGGACTTCAACAACTTTGAATTAAAAAAGGCAATTGGTGAACGGAATGTAAAGAAGGCTTCAAGAATCATTGATTATTTTGCCCAAAATCCAAAGGACAACCCTTTTGTGGTAACGATTACCCTCTTGAATACGTTTTTCACCCAATTGTTACAATACCATGGACTTAATGACCACTCTCCTGGCAATGTGGCCAAGATCTTGGGGGTAAACCCATATTTTGTGAACGAGTACGTAGTAGCTGCAAAGAACTATCCTATGAAAAGGGTAAGCGGTATTATTTCCAGCCTTAGAACTTTGGATTTAAAGGGCAAGGGAGTTGGAGCCAGTAATATGGCCCAAGCCGATTTACTCAAGGAACTTCTGTACGAAATAGTTTAATCATCTACTTTTTGTCCACACTGTATTTACCAGGACCAAGAAGCATTATTGCAATAAAGGTTACTAAATAAAGCAAAGCCTTTTCTTTAACGTTAAAGGGGTCTGCAGAATGAATCATGAAAGCGGCAACGAACATGGTAATGGCAGTAGGTATGGCTGCCCATCTTGTTTTAAAACCTATAATGATTAAAACCGGGCAGATAAACTCAGCTACAACAGCCAAAAAGAGTGAAGGAGCTTGACCAATTCCGAATGGATTGGCAAATTCTGTGTTACCGTTGATAAGGTTCATAAGTTTTGGATAGCCATGGGTAAGCATAAATACAGATGGTACAATTCTTAGTAATGCTAACCCTGCGTGTGTGGAAGTGTTATTTTTCATGTGGGGAAATTTAATCCCCGTGAAAATATAAATTAAGTTTTAAAAAACGTAACAATGATCGACGAAAAGTATTTTTGAATCACCTCCTTCCAAAAGTGCTACCTAAGTGCTGGAAATGATTTTGGGTCGGATTCGTGCATGATTTGGTATACTTTCTCAAAAATATCCTCAGCATTGGGCTTGGAGAAATAATCGCCATCCGATGCATATGCAGGACGATGTGCTTTCGCAGATAATGTCTGCGGTGCACTGTCTAAATACTTGTAACCACCCTGTTTTTCAACCACTTCTTGCATTAAGTATGCAGAGCATCCACCGGGAACATCTTCATCCACCACCAAGAACCTATTGGTTTTTTCTAAACTTTTTACCACATCGTGCTCTAAATCGAAGGGGAGCAATGATTGGGCATCTATTATTTCGGCGTCTATCCCGACTTCCAAAAGGTCTTGAGCGACTTGCTCTACAATCCGTAGGGTGGACCCGTAAGACAACAGCGTAATGTCTGTTCCTTCTTTGAGTGTTTCCACTTTACCGATTGGTGTGCAGAACTCCCCTAAATTGGAGGGTTTCTTTTCTTTTAAGCGATATCCATTTAAACTTTCAATGATTAAGGCAGGTTCATCACTTTTCATAAGTGTATTGTAAAAACCAGCAGCCTGAGTCATATTTCTAGGGGCCAGGATATACATTCCCCGGAGCAAATGAATCAATCCGCCCATGGGCGAGCCTGAGTGCCAGATTCCTTCTAAACGGTGTCCTCGTGTACGTACAAGAAGCGGCGCTTTTTGTTTACCAACGGTTCTGTACATTAAGGTGGATAAATCGTCACTCAATGTTTGGATGGCATAGAGGATATAATCCAAGTACTGTATTTCGGCTATGGGGCGCAACCCGCGAAGAGCCATTCCAATTCCCTGACCAATTATTGTGGTTTCCCGTATTCCAGTGTCAGCTACTCTAAGTTCTCCGAATTTTTTCTGAAGACCTTCAAGACCTTGGTTAACATCTCCTATATTTCCGGTATCTTCACCAAAAACCAAAGCCTCAGGGTACTTACTGAACAATTTATCAAAATTGTCCCTCAAGATAACTCTTCCATCTACCTCATCAGTATCATTGGCATAAGAAGGAAGTACAGGTTCAATTTTTGTAGCCTTATTACCTACTTCGTTGTAAAGGTGTGATCCGTATTCATATTCGTGGGTTGTGATGAAGTTATCCACCCATTGTTGAAGCTGTTGTTTTTCTGGAGTGGATTCTCCCAAAAGATAGCGTAGTGCTTTTCTTGATTTAGAGGCTAAATCCTTTTTGAGAGGTTCTTCAATGGCAATTAAATCGTTTTTCAGTTTGGTGATAAAAGCCCGGTTTGGACTCTGGCTCGCTGCTTTGTCGAGCAATTGCACCAGCTGCTTTTTAGCTTCCAACTGAGGCTTTAAAAACTCTGACCATGCCTCTTTTTTAGCTGCACGTACCTTATGCTTTATTTCTCGCTCAACTTTCTTAAGCTCCTCTTCAGTGCTTATTCCATTATCAATAATCCATTCCCTGAAACGTTTGTTGCAATCATTTTCGCGCTCCCATTCCAAACGTTCTGCGGACTTATATCTTTCATGAGATCCAGATGTGGAGTGACCTTGGGGCTGCGTGAGCTCTTTAACATGAATGAGTACTGGAATATGACCTTCACGGGCTATGTCTGAAGCATTTTCAAAAGCATGGATCAGGGCCGTATAGTCCCATCCATTTACTTTAAGTATTTCAAAACCTTCATTGTCCTCATCTCGCTGAAGTCCGCTAAGCGCTTCCGAAATATCACCTTTGGTGGTGTGGTATTTTGAAGGTACTGATATCCCATATTCGTCGTCCCAAATACAAATCACCATAGGGACTTGCATTACTCCGGCGGCATTCAATGTCTCAAAAAAGTGCCCCTCACTGGTACTTGCATTTCCTATAGTTCCCCAAGCTACCTCATTTCCATTTTTAGAGAAGTTGGTCTGATCAATGCCCTCTACATTACGATATATTTTGGATGCTTGTGCAAGACCCAATAATCGAGGCATTTGACCTGCAGTACAGGAAATATCGGCACTACTGTTTTTTTGTTCGGTCAGGTTCTTCCAAGAACCATCTTCATTTAAACTGTGGGTTACAAAGTGACCTCCCATTTGCCTTCCGGCACTCATGGGTTCTTTTTCTAAATCGGTGGTGGCGTAAAGTCCGTGAAAAAAAGCTTTTGGATTTAAATATCCAAGTGCCATCATGAAAGTTTGGTCACGATAATAACCGCTCCTAAAATCACCATCCTGAAATGCTCTTGCCATGGCCAACTGAGGTAGTTCCTTGCCATCACCAAAAATTCCAAATTTGGCTTTCCCTGAAAGAACTTCTCTTCGTCCCATTAAGCTACATTCCCTGCTGGTGACAGCAGTCTCATAATCTTGAAGAATTTGAGATTTGAAATCGTCAAAAGAAATATCGCTACTTGTACTAGGGTTGGGTTTCATGGATTGTTGAAGATTTATGCGAAATTACTAAAAATCCATCAAAATTGCAATACGGAAATGCGTTAATAAAATGAATTACTTTTAATAATAATGGATAAATATTATTTATTTATCAATTTAGAGGTGCTAAGAAAAGCATTTATTGTCAATATGATAATTAAAGCCACTTTCGAGTAAATAGTCCAATTAGTGTTCTGGGGCTTATTGTAACTATAAAACGAATACGTTGCCCGTAGTCGTCCTGGCCTATTTCCCAACCTCTATTGGAGTACATGGGAAAGTATAATTCAAAATAATCAGTCACCAAATTTAAACGGATACCGGAGTCATAGACAAATCGTGGATTCTCCCCTTTATTTTTTAAAAAACCAAGGTCTCCGTAGGCTTCTACCCATCTCCAAATGTTTGTACTTGCATTGGTGGTTGCAATCCAATCGTTGGCAAAAGGATTTTCGAGCTTTGACTTAAATCCTCCTTCAGCAATTATGACCTGCTGGCTGTAAATACCAGAACTTTCGGATCTACCTAAATACGCAAGATCGAACATATAGTCTGTCGGCCTATCCAAAGCAAAGCTAAAAAAGTCCGATTCTGTCTTGTTTCGTAAAAATTTACCGGCATAAAAGCGCAGGTTCAATTGCCTGTTGCTTTGAAACAACTTCCTGTATTCCCATTCAAAGGCTAGTTTTGTAAATTCGCTGGAATGCTGAGCATCTACCGACCACGACGAGTAATTCAAGATATTATTGTCCACATCGGTAAACCGCGCATTCATGACCCCATAATCAGGGTCGGTATCCAATTCACCTATTAGATTATCGTCGATACTCCTAAATACACTCCTATACCTTAATAAAAGGTATTGTCTGCGATTAGACAGTAGATCATTTGGACGCCAACCAAAACTAACTGCAGGTGTTAGTGTGGTAAATCTGGAATTTTCCTGAAAATGCGAAGTAGATGCCGAAAACGAATAATTGGATACGAAAAGACCTGTTTTTTGGTGATACTTGCGATACCTAAAACTGGCTTTTCCAACCATTGTGTGTTCTAAAAAGGAGTAGGTCGGGGAAATATCGTACTGGAATGGTCTTTCTAAAAATGTTTTGTTGTAAAGTCTCAACCCCGGAGTTATCCCGTCATATAAGTTGAAGTTTGCGATAGGTACATAAAATACCTGATTGTAATACGGGTCTTCCGTATCCTTAAAGAACTGAAATTTCAGTTTTTTGTTACTAGAAAAGAATCCGTTCAGGGTTTTCCAATTGTCACGTTGATTGAATTCTGGAATTTTTTGATCATAGTTCAATACCAAACGGTCTTCACTTTTTCTTGGAATGGTAATACTTTTGGTACTGTCTATGTCTGAAAGCCAATAGTGAGATACAACAGAGTCATTCTCAAGTCCAAAAACTGATATGGGTACATTGGTCCCCCTTTTGTTTTTTAAGACAAAGGTGATGGAATCCTCCGTTTTTTCAACCTTTTTGATTTTAAAGTCAATTTTTTTATCTGTAGCAACATAAGTATCAAAAAACCAGTCAACTTCCTTATGGGCATATTTTTCTATAGTCTTTCTAAAATCAGATGCGGTTACATGTTGCTTTTGTTTGTGATTTTTATAAAAATCCAGTATGGTGCTATCTATTTTTTTCTCTCCTAAATAGGCGGAAAGGTAAGACATGCCCAGTCCTGCTTTATACCCATTGGCAATTTTTTGGTTGAACTTGATCAGGGAATCATTTGAGATTGTTAAAGCTTGATCAATATTTTTTCGTGCCGAAAGCATACTGAAGAGAGTATACTGCTCATTAAAATCCATTTGTGCAAAATGGAAATTTTTTACCCCCCAGATTTTGGAGAGTTTTCCTGCCAATTTTTGATTGGGATAGTGTTCATCTACATATTTTATCATTAGATAAAACCCAATAGCATCGTTTACCCACCGCTCTTTTCGTGGGTTTAGATATAAAGACTCTTTGAGGTAATTGCGAATAGCCGTCTTCAAAAACTTCATTTCAAATTGAAATTGTTCCTCATACGGCCTTATAAACGATGGAAGTTGACTTATTCCATATAAAGGAGACCTAGCATAGTCAAGTTCACTTACAAGAAGATTATCGTGAGGATATTTCCCCAAGTTTTCGTGAAGAAACTCGGCAATTTTATTAATTGAGATTCCCTGTGTGATTTCCTCGGATTTATTGGACTCTATATCCGTTGTGATTGTTAGGTAATCTGTTACATGTTTGGTAAACCTATCATCTATTGTTAGAATAAATTCACAGTTTTTTCTTTTGTCACCAAAAAGTTGAACATTTTGCCCGCCAGGAAAATTGGAAATACTGGACATTCTATAATTTGACGCCAAAAACAACTTTTCGGGGAAAGTAAAATTGATTCTTGTATCCGTTACGTCGGTATAGAGATCATCAAGGTTTATATTGTTGTACAAATTCCAATCCCCATCTAATACAGCTGGAGTAAAATACCAATCCTTTAAATAATAACCACCATTTCCTGTGTGTCCGTAACCGGTGAATTTAGCTTCAGGGAGTCTAATGGTATAGGTAAAAAACAGTTGAATTGATTCTCCGGGTTTTAGAACTTCGTTTAAGGTAACGGAAATAATATCCATATTTCCCTCTCTTTTCCAGTCCAGTCCGGTATAGTTGTCATCTACAATGGTCCTTATGGTTGTTTTTCCTCTTTCCCTATCTTTTGCTAAATGGAGGCTTCGGTTAAATTCTTCTGCAAACCTCTTGGCAAGGGCCGTGTTTTTGTTGGAGTAGGCATGGTTCCAATCATTAAAATATAATGTGGAAAGCCCTTGTTTTGATTGGTTGACATAGGTAAAATGTTGACGAATCCGTATTTGATTGGTAGGCCCATCGAGAGTTGCCACGATTTCATTTTTGTGCTGTCCCCAGAGTTTGGGTTGCACCATAATGATCAGCAGTGAAATGCTAAATATTACTCGAAGGTTAATCAATGTAAAACAAGAATTAAAAGTTTGGACTAAGGGTGCGACCTTTATAAAAGGCATCTATAATTTCTACTACTTCATCTTCTGTGTCCACTAATTTAATTAAGTCAAGATCTTTTGGGCTAATGTTTCCTGCATCTACCAAGGTGTTCTTTATCCAATCCATCAATCCTTTCCAGAACTCAGTGCCAACAAGTATAATTGGGAATGTATGTATTTTATGGGTTTGAATTAAGGTGAGAGCTTCAAAGAACTCGTCCAAGGTTCCAAATCCACCGGGCATTACCACAAATCCTTGAGAGTATTTTACAAACATCACTTTTCGAACAAAAAAGTAATCAAAATCAAGGCTCTTATCCTCATCTATAAAAGGATTATCGTGTTGTTCAAACGGAAGATCGATGTTCAATCCTACGGAAATGCCGCCAGCTAATTTCGCACCTTTGTTTCCAGCTTCCATTATCCCTGGACCTCCACCAGTAATAACACCATACCCAGCCTCAGAAATCCTTTTGGAAATCTTTACGGCCAAATCGTAGTAGGGATGTCCTTCCCGAACCCTGGCCGACCCAAAAATGGACACACAAGGACCTATTACGCTCATTTTTTCAAATCCATTGACAAACTCGCCCATTATTTTAAATATGGCCCATGAATCGTTTGTCTTAATCTCATTCCAACCTTTGGAATGTTGTTCTTTACGCATTTGCATAGTTGTCTGGTATTTTAAACTGCTCGCGCAATTTTTTGTTTTGTATTTTCCAATTCTTTCTTTAAAAATTTGGCTGTGTAGCTTTTCTTGTCTTTGGCCACTTCTTCTGGAGTACCTGTTGCAACAACCATTCCACCGCCTCTTCCCCCTTCGTAACCAATATCAATAATATAATCCATCATTTTGATCACATCCATATTATGCTCGATAACCAAAATGGTGTTGCCTTTGTTCACCAAGCGCTCAAGCACCTCCATAAGTACTCGAATATCTTCAAAATGTAGGCCTGTGGTTGGTTCGTCGAGGATGTAAAATGTGTTTCCAGTATCTCTTTTGGAAAGTTCCGTAGCCAACTTTACCCTTTGGGCTTCACCACCGGAAAGGGTAGTGGACTGCTGTCCTAATGATATATAACCTAAACCTACATCTTTTATTGTCTTAAGTTTACGATGAATTTTAGGAATATTCTCAAAGAAATCCACAGCTTCGTTGATGGTCATTTCCAAAACATCCGCAATAGACTTTCCTTTATATCTTATCTCTAAAGTTTCTCTGTTGAACCTTTTTCCGTTGCAGGTCTCACATTCCACGTAAACATCGGGTAAAAAGTTCATTTCAATTACCTTGAGGCCGCCTCCTTGACAGGTTTCACACCTTCCACCGGCCACATTAAAACTAAATCTACCAGGCTTATAGCCACGGATAGTAGCTTCAGTGGTTTTGGAGAACAACGAACGTATTTCGCTAAAAACCCCAGTGTACGTAGCTGGATTGGAACGCGGTGTGCGTCCAATAGGGGATTGGTTGATGTCGATGACCTTGTCAATATAATCCAGCCCCTTAATTTTTTTATAGGGCATCGGTTTTTTTACCCCGTTAAAGTAATGGGCGTTCATAATGGGGTAGAGGGTTTCGTTGACCAAGGTGGACTTACCACTTCCTGAAACTCCAGTTACTCCAATAAGTTTTCCTAATGGGAAATCTACGGTAACATTTTTAAGATTATTGCCCGTACAATCCGAGAGCGTGATTTTTTTGCCTGTTCCCTTGCGTCGTTTTTCCGGCACTGGGATTTCGACTTCTCCAGTTATATATTGCGCCGTCATGGTATGTTGGTCAATCAGCTCTTTAGGACTTCCTTCGGAAATAATCTCCCCTCCGTGTTTTCCGGCTTTAGGGCCAATATCGATAACATGGTCCGCACTTTCGATCATATCGCGATCATGTTCCACCACAATGACCGAATTGCCGATATCGCGAAGTGCCTCCAAGGATTGAATCAATCGTTCATTGTCGCGTTGATGCAATCCGATGCTGGGTTCGTCCAAAATATAGAGCACCCCAACCAATTGTGAGCCAATTTGGGTAGCGAGTCGAATACGTTGTGCCTCTCCTCCTGATAATGATTTTGAGCTTCTGTTCAACGAGAGGTAATCAAGCCCCACATCCAACAAAAAACCGATACGCGCTTTGATTTCTTTTATGATCTCCTCGGCAATTTTTTTCTGGTTACCTTGCAGTGTATCGTCCAAATGTTTGAAGAAATCAGCGAGCTCAGCAATATCCATCTGTGCAAGCTCCGCAATATTTTTGTCATCTATCTTAAAATAAAGGGACTCTTTTCGCAAACGGGAGCCTTCACAGCTAGGACACTCCACTTGATCCATATAATCTTTGGCCCATCGCTTAATAGAAGTAGAGTTAGCTTCTTCATATTGGGTTTTTATGAAGTTGGAGATGCCCTCGTAATCAATTTTGTATTGTCTTTTTACCCCCAGACTTTTGGAATTTACTTCAAAACTTTCCCTGCCACCGTTAAGAATAACGTCCATGGCTTCATGTGGAATCTTTTCAATGGCGTCCGTTAAATCAAAATTGTAGCGCTGGGCAATAGTTTCCAATTGTTTGAAGGCCCAAGATTTCTTGTATTCGCCCAATGGGGCAAGCCCACCCGATTTGATGGACACTTTTTTGTTAGGTATGATTTTATCCTCGTTAACCTGAAATACATGGCCCAGACCACTGCACTCGGGGCACATACCTTTAGGGGAATTGAAGGAAAATGTATTGGGCTCAGGAGTAGGATAGGAGATGCCTGATGACGGACACATTAAATCCCTACTAAAGTAACGGGGTTCCGTTTCACCTTCTTCCAAAACCATAAGTACATTATCTCCACTGTACATTGCCGTATTGATGGTTTCGCTCAAGCGTTTATGAAAATCCTCGTTATCACCAACCTTCAAGCGGTCTATTACAATTTCAATGTCGTGGGTTTTGTAACGGTCTACTTTCATTCCTTTGGTGATGTCGGTAATCTCACCATCGACCCTCACCTTTACAAAGCCTTGCTTTGCAATCTGCTCAAAAAGTTCACGGTAATGGCCTTTTCTGGACTTGATAACAGGGGCAAGCACATTGATTTTTTTGTTGGGATACGACTCAATAATCAAATTTTTGATTTGCTCATCACTGTAGCTCACCATTTTTTCGCCCGTATTGTAACTGTAGGCGTCTCCAGCACGGGCAAAAAGTAAACGAAGAAAATCGTAGACTTCGGTTATCGTACCTACGGTCGAGCGTGGCGATTTTGAAGTGGTTTTCTGCTCAATAGCGATTACGGGGGAAAGTCCATCAATTTTATCCACATCCGGACGTTCCAGTCCGCCCAAAAATTGTCTAGCGTAGGCTGAGAAGGTTTCGATGTACCTACGCTGTCCTTCCGCATAAATAGTATCGAAAGCCAAAGAGGATTTACCACTCCCCGAAAGCCCTGTGATCACCACCAGTTTTTCACGTGGGATGGTAACATCTATATTTTTCAGATTATGGACTCTTGCGCCCTTAACCTCAATATGTTCTTCGTAATTGATCATAAATCATAGCAAACCTCAAAAGTAGCGATTTGAGATGTAAAAAGGAAGTGACCTGAGGTTTCGTTTTTGTGAATCAAAGCAATAGGAAACAATACAATTTGAATCAAATAATCAGTCGTACCCCACCAAGGTCTTGTAAGGGATATGGGAATCTGTCTCCAGGACTGCCAATAAACATAAAATTGATGGGGATACTCCATCTTCTGGATAGTTCTTTGATCAATTCCGGAGTAAACTTTCCATGCAATTGAATGTACTCAATTTTGATTTCTGGATATTCCCTATCCAAAACTTTGAGATCAGAAACAAAGTTGTCTGTGGCTTTTTCTCCTTCAGGAAAAACGGACACAATTTTTAGTTTACGGGTATGTTCGTTGTTTCTAATGTAAAGTAGCACTTTGTTGAGTGCGGCTACATCATCCTTTTTGGTGAAGTAAACAAATTCTTGATCGTTGATACGGTCTATCATCCGATTGATGCCCTTATAAGATCTTACTAAAAAACGGTTGATGGGATCCAAGAAATATCGAATCAATCGCAACAATAATTTTAAAAGGGCCGTTCTGTTAAGCATCACTAACACCAAAGCTATGGTTGGTATAAAGTATTCCATGAAAACCGCCAAATAGTCAGGATTCAATAGAATATTACCCACCAAAGCTGTGATAACGGCCAAAATAGCAATCAACAAGGACAGCCAACCAGAGCGCTCGGGACGTGGCAAGTTCTTCCGTCTTACTTTCAACAAGATGTTACCTATCCCAAAAAGGGCCATTACAGATAAAAAGGCTATGGTATATACACCTGCCAAGGCTTCCAAATTACCTTCGGTAATTAATAAAATGGAAACACAAAGCATGAAAAACACAATTGCAATGCGATAGGTACTTCCATTTTTATTTCTTTTTAAAAGAAAAGGTGGTAGAATTCTATCCAATGTGATACGTTCCACTAAACCAGATACACCGACAAAAGAGGTGAGTACAGCACCACTCAATACCAGAACGGCATCAACAGAAACCAAGAAGGATAACCATGAACCGCTTACTTGGTTTCCCATAATGGACAAGAGAGCTTCACTATTGGACTCTATATCCGAAATAGGTAAAACGGCCAAAGCCAAGAAGGCAATCAATGGATTAAAAATGGTGACCACCACCCACATATTGCGAAGGGTTTTGGGAAACACCCCTTTTTTCTGCTCTTCCACAAAGTTGGCCGAGCTCTCGAAACCGCTAATTCCCAACATTGCGGCAGAAAATCCAAAAAAAAGTGCCAAGGGCAACGCTCCATGTTTTACGGGTAGTGCGTTGTTATTGGCAAAAACATCCCATCCATGTTCAAAAAGATATATACCTGCGAAAGAGGACAATAAGACCAGTGAGGACAAATGGAAAATAAAAATGACAATCGCCACTTTAGAGGACTCCCCGATACCAATGATCACCAATCCCATAAAAACAGCCAACAAACCAATGGTTGCCAAAATAACAGGCAGTTGAGGTGCAATATTTTTTAAATAGGCCATCGCCTCGTTGGCAGAAATCACAGCCGTGGCCATATAGGACAATAGGGTGAGCGACGCCGCTAAAGACGCCATGCTCTTACTTGTGGTGTTCAACAAGGCGTTGTAGGCCCCTCCGTTCATGGGTAGTGCGCCGACTACTTCGCCATAAATTTTTCGAAATAAAAAAAGAACGGCCCCGACGATCAATAATGAAATCCAAGCATATTGACCAGCGTGTAAAACGGCCAAGGCGGACACATACAGGCAGGAAGAACTGATATCGTTACCACTGATGGAAGTTGATGCCAACTCCCCGAGCTTTGCTCTAAGTTTTTGTGGTTCCATGAATATTGGTTTATTAAACCAACAACGAAGTTAGGGCATACAACCAAAAATTCTAAATTTGGTAACAGAAAATAATTGTAATTATGAAAATCTTAGGCATAGGCTCCAGAATAAATCACCCAGAATATGGAAAAGGGGTGGTGACTAATGTATCTTCCAGACATTATTGGGTAACCTTTTTAGAAAATGGGCTGGAAACCATTGATTTGGACGCTGAATTTGAAGTGATTGAAGGTGTGGAAGATGAAGTGGACAGTGTTAGCTTTTTTGATGTAGAAACTTCCTTGGTGAAGATCCTCGAAAAGTGGAGTGACACCCACGAAAAAGTGGCCATAGCCGATAAATGGAAAGGCGGAAACTTGGTTTTGGAACCTGGAGACAGCACGGCCAATAAGGAAATGCCCATTGAGACCTTTTTCCATAAAATTGTGATGGTCCGAGACCGCATCCGTGTAATGGAACAAAAAATTAACAGCAGCAAAAACTTGGACGATCAGGAAAAGGTAGACCTACAGCAATACATTACCCGTATTTATGGCAGCTTAACCAGTTTTAACGTGCTGTTCAAGACAAAAAGCGACCATTTTGTGGGGGAGAGGGGGAAGGGATAGTTAAACCGCCTCCTTTTTCTCGCTCAAATACTTCCAATACCGTTTCGGCACGTGCTGGGTGTGTAATTTAGGGTTGATGCGCGATGCAATATTGGTACTTTTAAAATAATCGTTCCAAAGGGTTTGGTACTCGTACTCCTCGTTGGTAAAGGCATCACTTTTTACTGTTTTGTTGTGGTGAATATTCTTTAAGTTTAAGGACACCATCTCGACATGGTCCAAATCGTAATAGATACCATATTTGCGCTTTACGTCATAGATCAACCATTTTTGGTCTGCGTAGCGGTCACGAAAATGTTTGGAAATTAACGGGAGTACGTCGAAATCAGGTTCAATGTTGGCAAAGTAAATCTCGTCCTTCGTCAGCTGGAATCTAACAAAGGCTTCCATGCGGTGTTTTTCCCGTCCCACTTTTTTTGCCAATTGGGCAATGTGCAGCACTGTACTGTCCGAATAGTCCAAATACTTGCCATTTTTGGTTTGCATCAATTTTTGAATGTAGGAGTAAAGCATCATTTCCACTCCTTCTGCTTCACTTAAAAAAGCAAAGTAAACATTGGAAATAGCATTGTGGCTTTTGTTACGGACACCGTTCCAAACACGTTTGGCTTTTTCCACATGGGTGAAAACGGTTTCGGTGTCAGAAAACAATCCACTTTGTGATCGATTGTTCTTTTGAATGTCGGCAACATTGATTTTTTCATCAAAGGCGACAAATACGGCGGTCAAGAATCCGTTAAAGCTACCATCATAAATTAAGGTTGTTGAAGCATTCATAGCGCTTACGTTTTATTACCTCTCGTGCTCCTTCGACTGTGCTCAGGAGGACATCGTGAGATGACATTATTGTAAATTGTCCCTTGTTAATTGAACAAGGATAATTGTGTACTGTATTGATTCCGGAATTTTCCTGAGGAATTCTGCAGAATCATACCTTTAATTTTATCCGCATCCAGGTCACGGCGTTCCCAGTAGCGGGATTCGCAAACCATAAAATATTGGGCACGGTTGAGGGCCACTCCAATTTTTTTGAGATGGTCCCAGTTCAGTTTTCGAAACTTTCTGGCCTTTACAATTTTATCCACCGAATGCATTCCTATTCCTGGAATTCTAGCCAATAGGCGCTTATCCGCAGTATTCACGTTCACAGGAAAATGATGTAGGTTACGTAAAGCCCATGAGAGCTTAGGGTCCACATCCATATCCAGGTTGGGGTGTTGGCTGTTCAATATTTCACCAACGGAAAACCCATAGAACCGCAATAGCCAATCGGTCTGGTATAATCTATTCTCTCGGAGCATAGGCACCTGCGAACCTATGGCCGGTAATCGAGAATCATGAGTTACTGGAACATAACCAGAATAATATACCCGCTTCATGTTGTACGTTTTGTAATAATGGGTTGCTGAGCACATGATATCCTTATCCGACTCCCCCGATGCCCCTACAATCATTTGGGTACTCTGTCCTGCCGGTGCATATTTTGGGGTGCTTTTAATGATTTTTCGCTCTGATTTATATCGGACGATTTCATTTTTCACCTTTTCCATGGGTTTGGTAAAATCTTCATGCTTTTTATCAGGTGCCAATAATTTTAATCCAGAAATGGTGGGTACCTCAATATTTACGGAAAGCCGATCGGCGTAGAGACCTGCTTCGTACATTAACTCATCGCTTGCGCCTGGGATGGATTTAAGGTGGATATAGCCATTGAAATTCTCTTCTTCACGCAATTTTTTAGCTACGGATACTAACCGTTCCATGGTATGATCGGGGCTTTTGAATATCCCAGAACTCAAGAAGAGCCCTTCAATATAATTTCTGCGATAAAAATTGATGGTAAGGTCGACCACCTCTTGCACTTGGAAGGCCGCTCGAGGCACATCATTACTTTTTCGGGTGATACAATAGGCGCAATCAAAAATGCAATGGTTGGTCAATAGAATCTTTAATAACGATACGCAACGACCATCAGCTGTATAGCTATGACAAATACCCATTTTGGAAGCATTGCCCAACCCTTTGTTCGAATTGGTTCTGTTGCTTCCGCTACTGGCACAGGAGACATCGTACTTTGCCGCATCTGCCAATATGTTCAGTTTTTCGCGTATCCTATTAAAGTTCATTACTTGGAAATATTCCAATCAAAGATATGGATATATTCCAAATATTGGAAATATTCCATAAAAGTTTTTGGAAATAATCCAAAATAGTTATATTTGAGAATGGATTGTCAACTTGACGTAGTACAGCTTCGCTCGACTTGACCTTATCAACATGATGATGGAAAATGAAATAACCTTAAAGAGATTTACCGATATCCGCAGGGAGCTGGGATATACGCAAACCGAGTTCGCCAAATTGCTTGGTGTAAAGAATACCACAGCCGATATTGAGCGGGGGAGGACCAAATTGTCCGGAAAGGTAGTCTCCGAACTTTTAAAACAGTTCAAGATTAATCCATTGTGGTTATTTGGTGAGAGCGAACAAAAACATTTGGATACTTCCAAAACCAGTGTTATTCCCAAAGTGGTCACTGTTGACAATTCCGAAAATGACAATATGGTGATGGTGAATGCCAAAGCAGCGGCGGGATACCCCCAAAACATAGCGGACACCAGCTGGTATCGTCAATTGCCTGCTTTTGATATGCCCATTCCCGAATTTAGAAATGCTACCTATCGCGGTTTTCAAGTGGAGGGGGACAGTATGTTACCAAATTTGAGACCCAATGACTGGGTTTTGGCCCGTGCGATTGAGCACATAGACCACGTGAGTCCCAATAAAATGTATGTAGTGGTGCTTCAAGATTCTGTTATGGTGAAGAAAATAGAACGAAAGCCCAATTCCAACAACATCACTTTGGTTTCTTTAAATGAAACTTACCCGCCATACGAAATCAAGCCGTTTCAAATCCAAGAAATATGGGAAGTGAGTAGTAAGCTTACATTTAATGTGGATGCTACTACCGAAACAGGTTTGCTGAAACAACTTCAAGAATCCATGGAAGAACTGAAAAAACAGATTTCAGGATAATACATTAAAAGCTTGTCCCGATTGTCTTTGTTTGAATTCTCATTAAGAAATTATGTGCAGTCATGTAGAGAACTGAACCATCGTCGCCCCAAGCACAATTGGCCGTGCGCTGCCCAGTTTCTATACGTCCCAATAGTTTTCCTTCGGGTGTTATTACTAAAACGCCACTCGGTCCGGTAGAGAAAATGGTGCCATCCTGAGCTACTTTAATCCCATCCAACGAGCCCACAAACCCTGATTCCAATAAAGAAGTTGCATCAAAAAAGATATGGCCCTTATCCAGCGAACCATTATTCTGAATATCATATGCCATGATGTAAGGAGCGTTAGAATCTGATTGGTTTACATATAGCGTTTTTTCGTCTGGGGATAAGGCCACACCATTAGGGCGTGTTAGATTTTTGACCACCATTTCCACACCTCCGTTGGTATCAATTTTATAAACTCCAAAAGCATCGATTTCCCTGAGGTCAGAATCTTGCTGTTCTGGTAGTCCATAGGGTGGGTCTGTAAAATAATAAGTGCCATTGGAAGCTTGAACCACATCATTTGGGCTATTGAACCGTTTACCCATCCATGTATCTGCCAACGTAAACTTGCCACCTCCCACTAAAGGCATTTTCGATATTCTACGATCTCCATGTTCGCTCATTACCAATTCGCCATCGTTGCTTATGGTAAGTCCGTTACTTCCAGGTTCACCGCTGTAAGGAGGAATCCCCGTGTAGCCTGAAGGTTTTAGAAATTCAGAAAGGCCCTCATCGTCTTTCCATTTAAAAATGGTGTTTTGAGGAACATCAGAAAAAAGAAGAAATCCACCATCTTTGACCCATATAGGCCCTTCGGACCAAATGAATCCTTCAGCCAACACTTCTATTTTAGCTTCTTTATCCACATAATCATAAAAAGCATCGTCGTCGGCCACGAGTTTTCCTGTAGTTTTTTGTTGTGCAAAACACCCTAAGGTGATCATCAAAATAAGGAGTGGTAAGTTTTTCATTTTGAAATATTTATATAAATATAACGATGCCAGTCTATTAAAACCTTAGATGGGTTTGGAAAGAAAACTGTCCTTGATTGCCTTGGCCAAAATATCTGCGGCACTAGGGTTAAGACGAAACCACAACTCCGGCTCAAAAATTTCCAGTTCGGCCAATGCCCAGCTACTCTCATTATCCTTAAAAATATCGACTCTAGCATAAATGGGCAACACTGGTGCTGCTTCAACAACGCTTTGGGCAAATGCGATTTGTTCTGGATCCGGCACATAGTCATGAACAGTACCACCAAAATCATCTTGTACCCTAAAATCGCCTGGTTTTGCAATTTTCAGAACGGCATGGGTGAACTGCCCGTTAAAAACCATCATGGAGATTTCTCCTTCCAAAACAATGTTGTGCTGAAATTCTTGCAGCATCATAGCTTCTTCGGCTACCAATTCTTGGAAGATAGCTTCATGACTTTCTATGTTATCTTGCTGGATTTTATAGGTATGACGGGCGGCTCCCGAAATGCAAGGTTTTAGAATATAAGTGTTGGTTGTAAATCTATTTTCTGCTTTTGCCTTAGCAGCAGCATTGGATAGTGTTACTTTTGAGCCTTTTTCAAGAAAAACCGTTTTGGGAATGGTAATTCCAGCGTTCGATAAGTCTTGCAGATAATGTTTATCAATATTCCAATAAATGAGTTCTTTGGAATTGATGAATTGCGTTTGTTTCGAGGCTGTCTCCAACCACTTGGAAAACTCTACATAACGGTCAAAATAGTCCCAAGTGGTTCGGAACAGGGCATATTTAGTAGTTGACCAGTCAAAATCTGGATCGTCCCAAGATTTGCGAACAGCCTTTAGTCCTTGCTTTTTTAAAGCTTCTAGAACCAGACGGTCTTCCTGAAGTACATTTTCAATGTAGGGCGTCCTCTTTTCTGGAGACACATATCGGTGGTCTGTTAGAACAACAACATCAAATACCATTTTTGGAAAAATTAATATCCAACGGCAGTATCATCACCACGTTTGTCAGCCCCACCTTCCAATTTTCCATTGGGTAAAACACGAATGGCATCTACTTTACCAATAATAGGCGTTCGCTCTTCATTAATGATATATCCTTTGGATTTTAACTCATTTATAAGCTCTTCAGAAAATCCTTCAGGTTCAAATATTACCATATCCGGCAACCATTGGTGATGGAAACGGGGCGCATTGACCGCTTCTTGCATGCTCAAGTTAAACTCATATACATTCAAAATGGTTTGGGCAACGGCGGTAATGATAGTGGAGCCACCAGGTGTTCCAACAACCATGTATAGTTTGCCATCTTTTTCTACGATGGTCGGTGTCATACTGCTCAACATACGCTTTTCGGGTTCAATGCTATTGGCTTCGGCACCTATTAACCCAAACATATTCGGCACACCGGGCTTGGAGCTAAAGTCATCCATTTCATTATTTAAAAAGAAACCGAGTTCGGCACAATATAGTTTGGAGCCATATCCTCCATTTAGGGTGGATGTGGCTGAAATGGCGTTCCCCTCACTGTCCACAATAGAGTAGTGGGTTGTTTGCGCACTTTCTATGATTTCTACTTCACCGTGGCTTACATCAGAAGATAGCGTTGCTTTATCAAAAGAGAAGCTGGCCATCCTTTCTTGCAGGTAATCGTCATCCAACAGCATATCGTAAGGAATGTCCACAAAATCAGGGTCACCCAAATAGAAGTTTCTGTCTGCATAGGCCCTACGTGATGCCTCGGTAAACAATTGAATGGTTTTGGTAGAATTGTGTCCAAATTTTGACATATCATAAGGTTCCATCATTTTAAACATCTGATTGATGGTAACTCCTCCGCTACTGGGCGGACTCATGGAAATAATCTTGAGGTCCTTGTAATCAAAAACTATGGGGTCTCTCCAGACGGCTTCGTATTTTTCTAAATCTTCTGTAGTGATCAAACCACCATTTTCTTGTACAAAGGCGGCCAACTTTTGGGCGACTTCTCCTTTGTAAAAACCGTCCCGTCCTTCTTCCATTATTTTTTGAAGGGTATTGGCATAAGCAGGGTATTTTATGGTGTCCCCAGTTACAAAAGGACCTGCAAACTTGGTACTGTCCCCATTGGCTTCGATAAAACGCTCTCGAGTTCTTTCCAATCGATTGGCTTGCTTCTCGGTAACCACAACTCCTTTATTGGCAAGGGCGATGATGGGCTCAATAATGTCTTTTAATGGAAGTTTTCCAAATTTTTTGTGTACTTCAAGCACTCCAGCCACCGTACCTGGTACTCCTACTGCGGTTCCTCCGGATGTGCTCAAACCAGGAATCACATTCCGCAAAGAATCCAAATACATGTCTTTGTGCGCAGCAAGGGGGGCTTTTTCACGATAATCGATTCCTCCGACTTCGCCATTGTTTTTTCGGTAGACCATAAATCCGCCTCCACCTACACTTCCTGCAAACGGATAAGCCACTACTAAGGAAAGTTCTGTAGCCACCATGGCATCAAAGGCATTTCCACCTTTTTTCATGATGTCAACTGCCAGTTGTGAAGCTTCTTCACGAGCAGAAACTACCATGGCCTTTTCAGCGAGCAGCCCAGAAGGTGTGGCAGGTTGTTGTTTACAGTTTATAAATAAGATTAGGGGTAGAAGGAAAATCAGTCTTCGCATAGGGAAATAAATTTTTGGTTGGAAAAGGTAATCAATTCTTTAAAAAATGATGTGAATTCATTTTCGAAATCAATATAGTGTTGTTCAAGGTCCAAAATGGCAAAATTCATTCTGGATTTGTTTTTGGTGCGTCGGTTCATTCCATTCAGTACACGGTCAATTCCGGCGAGATTGGCATAATTGAGCAACCAATTGTCTGCAATCATATAGGGCATCATTCGTTTGGTCGCCATGGGAAGGATATTATAATTGTCCTCCAACAAGTCATAAAAATTCTCTACATATTCTTCTAGAGGGGTATCAGAATAGTCATTCCAATTTTTGGCCAGAAAATGATCGTAATAGATGTCGACGATTACTCGGCTATAATGGCTGTAATTTTTATGAAGACGCTTACTGCTTTGCCTTACAGTGGGATGAGAATCGGTAAACGTGTCTATTTCCCTATGTAGCAAAATGCCTTTCTGGATTCTATCTGGGAGGTGCTTGTATTTGTTTCCTCGGATGTGATCCGCAAAGAAATTGCCCAAGGTGATTTCCTTATCATCGAAAGAAAGAAAGATATGCGCTAAGAAGTTCATCGGGTCAAATTTCTTTTCTGTCGAAATTTACAAATTCAAAACATGGAATCGGAAATGCCCGACTATATTTGCAAAAACTTTTTTAACAATTATGACACTGATCAAATCAATATCGGGAATACGAGGGACCATAGGGGGCAATACTAACGATAACCTAACACCAGTAGATGCGGTTAAATTTGCTGCTGCATATGGGACCTGGCTAAAAACGTATTCGAACAAAGAGAATTTGAAAGTTGTCATTGGCAGGGATGCCCGTCTCTCCGGGGAGATGATCCAAAACTTGGTGGTTTCTACCTTGGTAGGGTTGGGGATTGACGTAATCGATTTAGGTTTGTCCACCACACCAACGGTTGAGATAGCGGTTCCTTTGGAAAAAGCGGATGGTGGCATCATTTTAACGGCAAGCCATAACCCCAAACAATGGAACGCCCTTAAATTGCTGAATGAAAAAGGGGAGTTTTTGGATGCTGAACAAGGTGCAAAGATTTTGGTCTTGGCTGAAAAAGAAGATTTTGAGTTTGCAGAAGTGGATGATTTGGGTGAAATCATAAAAAATGATTCGTATATCGATATTCATATTGACGAAGTTTTGGAACTACCCTTGGTAGACGCCAGTACCATTAAAAAAGTAGGTTTTAAAGTTGTTGTGGATGGTGTGAACTCCACTGGCGGTATTGCCATTCCCAAGTTATTGGAAGAGTTGGGGGTTGAAGTGGTGAAGCTGTATTGTGACCCAACTGGACATTTTCCACACAATCCGGAACCACTAAAAGAGCATTTAGGAGACATCAGCAAAAAAGTAGTGGAAGAAAAAGCGGACTTTGGAATTGTGGTGGACCCCGATGTGGACCGTTTGGCGTTCATAAGTAACGACGGAGAAATGTTCGGCGAGGAATACACCTTGGTGGCTTGTGCTGATTATGTGTTGTCCAAGACCAAGGGAAATACTGTTTCCAATCTATCCTCTTCCAGGGCTTTGCGCGATGTAACCAAAAAACATGGGGGAACTTATGAGGCCGCTGCAGTAGGAGAAGTGAACGTGGTGACCAAGATGAAAGCCAACAATGCTATTATTGGCGGTGAGGGTAACGGGGGAATTATCTATCCAGAAAGCCATTACGGGCGAGACGCCTTGGTCGGTACAGCCTTGTTCTTGATGTTGATGGCAGAAAGAGGAGGAACTGTTGCCGAGCTACGCGCTAGTTACCCAAGCTACTTTATGAGTAAAAAGAAAATTCAATTGACACCAGACCTGGATGTGGATGCCCTTTTGGAAGCTATGCACAACAAATATAAAGATGAAGAAGTTTCCATAATTGATGGAGTCAAAATTGATTTTCCTGAGAACTGGGTACATCTAAGAAAATCGAATACCGAGCCCATTATCCGAATTTATACTGAAGCAAAATCACAGGAAGAAGCCGATGGTTTGGCAGATAGAATCATCAACGAAATCAAGGAAGTGGCAGGATTGAAATAAAGCTATTTTTCTAGCTCATAGACGATTTTTGAACTCTCAAATTCATCTTTAGAAATGTCGGTACGACTATCGGAATCCAGCCAAATTTTCCAGGTTCCGTTCTCCTTACGTAGTCCAACATTAAAGAACCCATAACCTACATATTGAGGTTCGGCATCCGTGGTATCATATCGACTTAAACGATAATAGCCGGTTTGGTATGCAACATCTTCCGTTGAATTAATTGCCGAGGTAAGAATGGCAAAAGCTATGTCTAGATGGTCCCCTGTATTTTTTACTGAATCCAAAAATCCGCCGAAGCCTTCTAAATAATTACTACCAGATTCAATATTGTTTTGCGAAATGGTTACCCGAACTATATCCTGGGTATGTATGGACTTTATTTTTTGTGAATCCAATTGGTCATAGGCCTTCATAAAAGGAATCCAAACGTCGTTTTTAATGGCTTCCATGATTTCTGATGGTACTTGTTTAGGAGAGGATTGTCCAAAACACTGAACAAAAACAAGAAATAAAAGGATAATGGCAAATGACTTTTTCATTTTTGTGATTGATGCTTTAGATGCAATATATCACTTTTGAAACTCTTTGGGCACTTTGTCTTTGTGCTTCCAGCGTTTATGTGTCCAGAAATAATATTCCGGAGCTTCCCGAATGGCTTTTTCCGTTTCATGCATAAAAGCTTCAGAAATCTTGTAATTTTCTACCTCGTTGGGGTTTTCAGCCAATATTTTAAAAGAGGCCTCGTAAAACCCACGCCCAACTTTATTGACTTTCAAATAAACAGGAATCATATCGTGGCTTTTGCACAGTTCTTCTGCACCAACGTGTATTGGTACCAGAACACCCATAAAATTGGCCCAATGACGTGCTCTTTGCAACATGGGGGATTGGTCACTAATAATGCCTACTGTAATTAATTCACCTCTTTGTTTGGCGTCTGCAATAATTTTTCGACTCTCAAAGGTTTTTATGAGTGTGGTGCCATATTTGCTGCGAATATCACGAACTAATTTGTCAAAGTACTTGTTCTGAATGGGCTGATAGATTGCATATGCTTTTGATTTTACCATGGAGTTTAATGAAAAAACCCATTCCCAACTGGCATAATGAGGCATTATTATCATGATATGTTTTCCTTCATTTTCCAATTTTTGAAAAACTTCAACATTCGTGAAAACGTATCTTTTTTTCATTTGCTTATTGGTGATTCCCAATGTTTTTGACATTTCCAAAAACATATCACATAAATGGTGGTAAAACTTTTTCTCAATCAATAAACGTTCTTCTTCCGATTTTTCGGGAAAAACAAGTGCCAAGTTGTTGCGCACTACTTTTTTACGGTAGCCAATTATTTTATAAAGGAGTACGTAGACACCATCAGAAATAAAATATATGACTTTAAAGGGAAGTCTGGAAATCAACCAGAGCAATGGATAAACAAGGATATAAACTACAAGCTGCATAGACTATTCTTGTGTGCAAATATAGCTATATTTGAACCCAAACCTTTATTTACATGCTCAATTTACATATTGCTACTATTGCTATAATGGCCGCTAATGTTTTGGTATCACTACGCGGTTTCAGTAACACTGCTTTTTTTGATAGATACAAGTTCAGTATCAATGCCATACAGGCTGGTCAGAAGGAAAGAATGGTAACTTCGGGCTTCTTGCACGTGGATATTTCCCATTTGTTCCTTAATATGTTCACGCTCTATTTTTTTGCTCCTGTAGTGATTGGTTGGTTCGGTTCTGTAAAGTTTTTGATAATTTATTTCGTCAGCCTGATTGCGGGTAGTCTGTTGGCCCTGTTTTTCCATAAAAACGAACCTTTTTACAGTGCGGTGGGCGCAAGTGGGGCAGTGATGGGTGTTCTTTATGCTGCAATTTTATTGAATCCCGATATGCAATTGGGCATTATGTTCATTCCTATACCGTTGCCAGCTTATGTTTTGGGAATTGCTTATTTGTTGTATTCCATTTGGGGAATGAAGAGCAGAATGGGCAATATTGGACATACTGCTCACTTTGGTGGAGCAATCGGCGGTTATGCGACCACCTTGCTTTTTAAACCAGAACTTTTTGTAACGGATACTTTGATCGTGGTATTGCTGGCAATACCGATCATTATTCTCTTTGTACTGGATAAAATGGGTAAAATATGACCCAACAAAAAAGGCCTTGATTATTTCAAGGCCTTCTTCTTTACTGTATGGTCGTTGTTTTAACTTTTACCAAGGATTTCAGCTACTTTTTGTTCCAAAGCAGGGCCTCTTAGGTCTCTTGCAACGATAACACCATTTTCGTCCAACAAAAATGCTGCTGGAATTGCGTTGATATTATATAAACGGGCAATCGGGTCTTGGAATCGTTGCAAATTGGAAATATGATTCCAAGCCAAACCATCTGATTCAATGGCATTGGTCCAATGTTCTGCCTTATTGTCTAGGGAAACTCCCAATACATCAAAACCTTTTTCGTGATACTTTTTATAGACCGAAACAATATTTGGGTTTTCTGCACGGCAAGGTCTGCACCATGCTGCCCAAAAATCGACCAAGGTAAGTTTGGCGTTGTTGGTAACATCGCTAAGAGCAAGTACATCACCTGTAGGCGTTGGGGCAGAAAAGTCTGGTGCGATTGCACCAACTTCTGTGGATTTTAAATTTTCAAGTTGCTCGGCAATTTTCTTTCCGGGTTCCGTTGCTTTCATTTCAGGGGAAATCCCTTCGAACATCGTTTTAATTTCGTCAACTGGAAGTGCTTTAGTGGCCAATAGGTTTCCAATGATCAATACAGAGATATAAGCATTCGGGTGCTCCTTGGCGTAGGTCATATTAAAGTTCTTTGCATCTTCCTGAAACTCAATAAACTCTTCGCGCAGAGCTGTAACGGTAGCCGTGTCTCTTTGTTGCGCGGCCATACGCATATCGTCTTGCATGGATCTTGCACGCTGTGATAGTTTGCGGGATTCCTTCAAAAAGCCCATAAACATATCATTTTGTTCAGTCCCCTTAATCTTGGCCTGATCAATACTATCTTTTTGGAACTCTACCTCGATAGTGCCATTTTCAACTATTACAGGAACATTGCCACGAGCTTGGTCTACAAAAATATAGTGCATTTTTGGCTCGACTTGGTTTCCGCTGAATGTAAATAGGCCATTCTCAACGGTGGCCGTATCAATGTCTATTAATTGGTTAATGGAATCTGTAGTTTTTAAAAATATCTGGGTGCCATTTTCGGGTTCACCATTTATGGTACCACTCAAAGTGTATCCTTTAGGGTCAGAATTACAGGAAGATAGAAATACAACCCCTAAGGATAATGCAATTAGTCTTTTCATTTTAAAATGTTTAAGGTGCTAAGGTATTCAATACTTATGGCATAAAAAAACCCCTGACTCTATAAGAGTCAAGGGTTAACTTTTTATTTAGAACTAATTAGAACTGGTATCGGATACCAAGGGCAATATCGAAATCAAAATCATTATCAAAGCCGTCGTAACCGACCAGGCCAATTTCGGGCCTAAAGTCTAATGATAGCAATAATGGGATATCAAAGTCATACTCTATACCAATATCACCAGCTGCGAACACAAACAATCCGTCATTGTCATTATCAAAATTTGGATTAGGTTCAAAGTCCACGTTGCCCAATCCACCACCAACGCCGTAATACCAATTAAAATTGCCATCCAATTGATGCACCCATTGGTATATTCCTGTTAATTTAAAGGCGTCAAAATCCCTACTGTCCCGCCAACCTAGGTCAAACTCGGCTCGATGATACTGTCCAATGGATTTTTGATAAGAAATCTCAGCTCCAAAGCCATCGCTGTCTCCCAATCTAAGCCCTAGGGCGTGCTCTGATATGTTTTGTGCACTTAGGCTAGCTGTTGCAAACAAAATAAATACTGAAAATAATGTGGTAATCTTCATGAGGTTCTCGTTAAGTTAAAAATTAGAGATAGTTTTGTGTTAAATTTACGTTTGAAAAACAATTTTAGTTCCCAAAAAGTATTCCAAATTGGATAAAAATTTGTTAAAAGACCTTTCAGATGCATTGAAAGGTGAGTTGTTGTTCGATAACTTGAGCAAGGCCATCTACGCTACGGATGCTTCTGTATATAGAAAGCTACCGACCGCGGTGGCCTACCCTAAAGATGTTGATGATTTAAAAATACTGGTCGCATTTGCCAACGCAAACAAAGTTGGACTTATTCCCCGAACAGCAGGCACTTCGTTGGCTGGTCAATGTGTAGGAGAAGGTATTGTAGTGGATGTTAGCCGACATTTCACCAAGATTGTTCGTTTGGACAAGGACAAGAAGCAAGTCACGGTGCAGCCAGGCGTGGTTCGTGATGAGCTTAACCAATACTTAAAACCCTTAGGTCTTTTCTTTGGACCAAACACGTCAACATCCAACCGCTGTATGATTGGTGGGATGGCAGGAAATAATTCGTCGGGAACCACATCCATTCAATATGGTGTTACTAGGGATAAAGTCTTGGCAATGCAATGTGTTTTATCCGATGGAAGCGATGCATTCTTTTCCAATGTATCCAAGAAGGAATTCGAACAAAAGCAAGAAGGTGATTCACTCGAGGCCAAAATCTATACTAAACTATTCGAAGAACTTTCCAATCCTGAAATCCAGAACAATATAAAAGCAGAGTTCCCAAAACCTAGTATCCACCGGCGAAATACAGGTTATGCAGTGGACGAATTGCTCAAAAACAACATTTTTGGAGAGGATGAAACCGAATTTAATCTCTGTAAGTTATTATCTGGAAGTGAAGGTACGCTTGCATTTACAACCGAGGTAACGCTCCAACTGGATGATTTACCGCCGCCACATGCCGCAATGGTGGCCACGCATTATAAAACTTTGGAAGATTGCCTGAGCGATGTAGCTCCTGTGATGCAGCATAACCTGCATCTATGTGAGATGATGGACAAGGTTATTTTGGATTGCACCAAGAATAACAGAGCACAATTGGCCAATCGGTTTTTTGTGGAAGGAGACCCGGCCGGGATTCTAATGTTGGAAGTAAAAGCAGATTCTAAAGAAGATTTGGACAAACAACTGGACAAACTTTTAAAAACCATCGAAAAGTCTGGATTAAGTTATGCCAGTCCCGTTTTGTACGGTGACGATATTAACAAGGCCATTGAGCTTCGTAAGGCAGGACTAGGTCTATTGGGAAATATGGTGGGGGATAGAAAAGCAGTGGCCTGTATTGAAGATACTGCTGTTGCCTTGGAGGACCTCAAGAATTTTATTGGGGAGTTTTCCCAAATTATGAAAGAGTACAATCAAGATGCCGTGTATTATGCCCATGCTGGAGCGGGTGAATTGCATTTACGACCTATTCTCAATTTAAAAAAATCAGAGGATGTTGTGTTGTTCCGGAGTATCACTACCGATGTGGCGAAGCTCACTAAAAAGTACCATGGAAGCTTTAGTGGTGAGCATGGTGACGGTATTGTGCGTGCCGAGTTTATTCCGTTGATGATTGGCGAGACCAATTATGAGCTATTGAAAAGGGTGAAATTCCTCTTTGACCCGAATTCGGTATTCAATCCTGGTAAAATTGTGGACGCGTACCCCATGGATGAATCACTGCGTTATGAAATCGACCGCGAAGAACCAGAAATTACAACTGTGATGGATTTTTCGGATAGCGAAGGGATTTTAAAAGCGGCCGAAAAATGTAACGGGAGTGGGGATTGCAGAAAAAGCCACCATATGAACGGGGGTATGTGCCCTAGTTATCAAGCCACAAAAGATGAAAAAGATACTACCCGTGGCAGGGCCAATGCGCTGAGGGAATTTTTGACCAACTCGGAAAAAACCAATCGGTTCGACCATGAAGAACTCAAAAACACCTTCGACCTATGTTTGAGTTGTAAGGCGTGTGCCAGCGAGTGTCCCAGTAATGTGGACGTAGCGGCCTTAAAGGCAGAATTCTTATACAATTATCAGGAAGCAAACGGATATTCATTGCGAAGCAAACTGTTCGCATACAACACCCAATTAAACGCTTTGGGAAGTAAAGTGTCTAGCATCACCAACTGGATGTACGAATCCAAAACAGTAGGGGGCATGCTGAAAAAAGCGGTAGGGGTGGCACCAGAACGGAATTTGCCTAAAGTAGGCCGATTCAATTTCAAGAGCCATTTAAAAAAATATAGGGTTAAGCGAACAGACCTCTCTAAAAAACAGGTTGTCCTTTACTTGGATGAGTTTGTAAAGTATCTGGATATCCAAGTTGGAAAAGATGCTATTGAACTCCTTTGTAAACTGGGCTACGACGTGGAACTATTCTATGGTGATAGTGGTAGAACCTACCTTTCCAAGGGATTTTTGAAACAAGCCAAGAAGTTGGTGGCTAAAAACATGCAAAACTTGAAAGGTATCTTGAGTGAAGGAACACCAATTGTGGGTTTGGAGCCTTCCGCAATTTTATCTTTCCGGGATGAGTACCAACGTTTGCACGATGATAAGGACGAATTGCAGAAACTGGCATCCAATTCATTTTTGATTGAAGAGTTTTTGGCCGCCGAAATCGCCGAAGGCCATATTTCTTCAGATAGTTTTACCCAAGATGAGCGAACCATTAAAATTCATGGACACTGCCATCAAAAAGCGTTGAGCAATCAAAAAGTGACGTTTGATGTGTTAAATCTGCCAAAAAACTATAAAGTGACGATTATACCGTCCGGTTGTTGTGGCATGGCCGGTTCCTTTGGATATGAGGAAGAACATTACGAAACCAGTATGAAGGTAGGAGGGCTAAAGTTGTTTCCAGCCGTGGAAAAAAGCTCGGAAGACACTTTAATTGCCGCAAATGGAACAAGTTGTAGGCATCAAATAAAAGATGGGACGAAAAGGGAGGCGCAACACCCTGTTTCAATCTTGAGACAGGCCTTGGTTATTTAAAAAATCCTTGTCAATATTTTCTTCGGTCTCGCTGAAATGTTCTTCAGTAAGATCTTCAATATTCGCTTCTTTGTCGGTAATGGAAGCGATGAGGTCATTCATGTTCATTTCTTTTAAATCCTCATCCATAAAGAAAGGGGAGAGCCTATCGTGATTGTAATGGTAAATTTTCCAACGCTTGAACGAATATTCCAATGCGGTCAGGTTTTCTATCCAATCCCCTGAATTTAAGTAGGTGCAACTACCATGCTTATTTTCGTAAACCTCCTTTTTAGGCTGATGGATGTGTCCACAAACCACATAATCGTAGTCGTTTTCAATTGCAAGCTCCGCAGCGGTCTTTTCAAAATTGTTAATATATTTCACAGCTCCTTTTACGCTGTTTTTGATGCGTTTGGACAGCGAGTATTTTTCACGTCCCATTTTGGCCAAGCACCAATTCAAAAAACTGTTGATCAAAATCAAGAGGTCGTACCCATACCCTCCCAATTTGGCCAACCATTTGGCATTTTGTATCGAAACATCGAACACATCACCATGAAAAAACCATGCTTTTTTACCATCCAAATTCAGCACCAATTTGTCCACAACCTTAAAATTTCCCATTGAAGTGTCGCTGAACTTACGGAGCATTTCGTCATGATTGCCAGTAATGTAGTAAACTTCAGTCCCTTTGGAAGCCATCCCGATGATTTTTCTCAAAACCTTTAAGTGCGATGGTGGAAAATAACGTTTGCTAAACTGCCAAATATCAATAATATCGCCATTTAAAATAAGCTTTTTAGGCTGTATACTATTGAGGTAGGTAATGAGTTCATCGGCATGACAGCCATATGTTCCCAAGTGAACATCTGAGATAACTGCCAATTCTATCTTCCTTTTTTTCAATGCAATAGGATTTGTATGCAAAATAAAACGGTAGGAATAAAATAGAAATCAAATCGAAGTCATTAATTCATGAGGATATTGTTAAAAAATCATCACCTTGAGACTAAATATGTTACAATAACATTAAGCCAAAACACTGTTTTTGAATTAGATTTGTAACGTCTACCTTTGGGGTCAGCATAATTTTATACCGAATGGCAGGAAATTCTTTTGGACATCTTTTTAGGCTCACCACCTTTGGTGAATCTCACGGAAAAGCTTTGGGAGGCATCATTGACGGTTGCCCTGCTGGGATTGAATTGGACTTGGAACAGATTCAATTGGAGCTGAACCGCAGAAAACCAGGGCAATCTGCCATTGTAACGCAACGTAAAGAGCCCGATACCGTTGAAATTTATTCGGGAGTGTTCGAGGGTAAAACAACGGGGACCCCTATTGGTTTTGCCATCCATAATACCAACCAAAAATCCAAGGATTACTCACACATTAAAGATTCCTACCGACCATCGCATGCCGATTATGTGTACGATAAAAAGTACGGTTTCCGTGATTATCGTGGTGGTGGAAGAAGCTCCGCTCGGGAAACTGCCAGCAGGGTAGTGGCAGGCGCCATAGCCAAGCAGTTTTTGAGCGATGTCAAAATAAATGCTTTTGTTTCCCAAGTAGGTGAAATGAAACTGGACAAACCATATCAAGAATTGGATTTTTCCAAGATAGAATCCAATGCGGTTCGTTGTCCGGATACCGAAATGGCCCAACAAATGGAAGAGTATATTAAATCCATAAAAAAAGAAGGGGATACCATTGGTGGTGTTATCACTTGTGTCATTCAAAATGTACCAATTGGTCTTGGTGAACCTGTTTTTGATAAGTTGCATGCTCGATTGGGCGAGGCCATGTTATCCATTAATGCCGTAAAGGGTTTTGAGTATGGAAGTGGCTTTACTGGAGTCACCATGAAAGGAAGCGAGCATAACGATGCCTTTAATTCTGACGGTACAACCAAAACCAATCGTAGCGGTGGGGTTCAAGGAGGAATAAGCAATGGAATGGATATCTATTTTAGTGTTGCTTTTAAACCAGTTGCCACAGTGTTACAATCTTACGAAACCATCAACAACGAAGGAGAAATGGTAACTACCCAAGGTAAGGGAAGGCACGATCCATGCGTGGTACCAAGAGCGGTTCCCATTGTAGAGGCAATGGCCGCATTGGTTTTGGCGGATTACTCACTTTTGGCCAGAACAAACAAAATCTGATTGACCCGTTAGGTGGTTTCCAATCAATAAAGTATCTTACCGACCATAATTTTACTTTATGAAGAAATTGGAATTGCACTGGCAAATCCTGATAGGAATGCTCTTCGGTATTCTTTTTGGATTTGTGATGACCCAAATTAGCTGGGGTAAGGAATTTGTAGACGATTGGATTCAGCCCTTAGGGACCATTTTTGTAAAACTTCTAAAACTTATTGCCATTCCCTTGATCGTGGCATCCTTGGTCAAAGGAATATCCGACCTTAAGGATATCTCAAAATTCAGGAATATTGGTTTAAGGACCATAGCAACGTATATTATTACCACCGTGGTGGCCATAACTATTGGTCTTCTTTTGGTAAATGTGATGAACCCTGGAAGTGGAATTTCAGAAGAAACGGTGACCAAACTTACCGATACCTATGCAGGCGATGCCGGAGTTACTTCCAAATTGGAGGAAGCTTCCCGTCAAAAGGATAGTGGACCTCTCCAATTTCTTGTGGATATGGTGCCCGATAATGCCATGGCAGCCATGACGGATAATGCGTTAATGCTTCAGGTGATATTCTTCACCATTTTCTTGGGTATTTCCATGTTGTTGATTGGTGAGAAAAAAGCGAAACCTTTAAAAGAGTTCTTCGACGCTCTTAACGAAGTGGTCCTAAAAATGGTGGATTTAATCATGTTGACCGCTCCATATGCTGTATTTGCTTTGTTGGCCGGGGTAGTAACTTCATCCAGTGATCCAGACTTATTATTGGCCTTATTGAAATATGCCGGTGTTGTTGTATTGGGTCTTGCCCTTATGATCGTTTTCTATTCCACAGTGGTTGCACTTGTTACCAAAAAGAATCCTTTTTGGTTCTTGAAAGAGATAAGTCCGGCGCAATTGTTGGCCTTTTCTACAAGTTCCAGTGCGGCTACCTTACCGGTGACCATGGAAAGGGTAGAGGAGCATATTGGCGTAGACAAAGAAGTATCCAGTTTTGTACTTCCAGTGGGGGCTACAATCAACATGGATGGTACTAGTTTGTACCAAGGTGTTGCAGCAGTATTTATTTCCCAAGCACTTGGATTTGACCTTACTTTTGGTAATCAGTTGACCATTGTATTGACAGCTTTGTTGGCCTCTATTGGTTCTGCAGCTGTTCCAGGAGCAGGAATGGTAATGTTGGTGATTGTATTGGAGTCTATTGGCTTTCCGCCAGATAAGTTAGCTATTGGTCTAGCTTTGATTTTTGCAGTGGACAGACCTTTGGATATGTGCCGTACGGTTGTTAATGTTACAGGTGATGCGACTGTTTCCATGCTAGTGGCCAAATCAGTGGGTAAACTTGGAAAACCACACGTACATGATTGGGACGAGCATTACGATGAAGTGAAATAACTTTTTAAAATTTATATATAAAAAAGACCTCCAAAATGGAGGTCTTTTTAGTTGGATTAAATCAAGATGAGTTAACCCAAAAACTTTGCCTTGAGCTCAGGTGTAGGAATCATACAGGATTCCTGTTTTCCAAACCATTTGTAACGGTTTTTGGCAATAAAGTCATAAATACCATTTCGAATCGAAGTGGGAATCCAGGTAAAAACAGTGGTCAATTTCCATAATCCGCCCAGGTCTTGCGCAATTTCCAGAGCAGCATCAGATTTGGTGTAATAGGCCACATTGGGCTCAATAAGGATAATGGAATCCACCTTACTGGTATCGATATGGCGCTGGTTCACTAATTGTTGACCAATCTCACTTTGCAAAGCCGCATAGCGGAACACGTCTTTTTTATCCCGTTTGATTACAAACTGGACCGAGCTATTACAGAGGTTACAGACCCCATCGAAAAGAATGATCTTTTTATTGTTTTCCACAGTGCTAAGATACAGAGCTTTGAAATCAAAGCCTAGCTTATCGATAGGGGTCTTTTATAATTCGGATGACTTTTGTTAATACCCCGCCATCTTATAGATTTCATCAGGAGTGTGTTTGCTAAGTTCAAGAACATCTTTGCTGGATTTGGCCATTGCCTTTCTGATTAGATAATTACCGGTTCGGTATCCTACGGCCAGTCTCCCATCAGGATGTTGGAACATCCAATGTTGATAGTTTGCATTTAAGGGCAATGCTCTGATTTCTTCCACCCATTGCTCGGCAATGGTTGCTTCTGGTGGCGTATCCGCTTCCATGCTTTCACCAGTATACTCTTCGGAGAATACGACGGCAAGGCCTTCGTTTATGGCTGCAATGGATATACCAGGTCCATAAACATTGTCTTGAATGGCCCAGCCTCTTGATAAGTGGTGGA
The DNA here is from genome assembly GCA_040285615.1 of Allomuricauda sp. Classification (GTDB taxonomy): domain Bacteria; phylum Bacteroidota; class Bacteroidia; order Flavobacteriales; family Flavobacteriaceae; genus Flagellimonas. The sequence goes on along the minus strand of JAVJRL010000003.1, from coordinate 82,349 downwards.
ATTCATGAAAAAGAGTGTGCTTAAGTGCCGTTTGCGTTGCTTTGGTTACACCGCCCGGAAATTTCTCCGAGATTTGAAGAAGCACTACGGGAGGGGAATTGGTTTCCGTGCGCCCGGTAACGCCTCCGACCACATCAAGGTCCCAATCCACAATTTCCATGGATACATTTATACTGTCCGGCAGGGTAGGCAATAGGCTTCGGATTTCTTTTTCCGATTCCAGGACCACTTCACTGATCAGTTCTTTTTGCGGTGCCGTAAATAGAGTTGCGTCTTCTTTAAAAGTAATGATTGAACTTGTTGGTTCGCTCGTGTTCGGGGCTTTTTTGCAATTGTTGATTAAATTTAGTGCGAGAAAGAGCACTAGGATTTTGATTGATTTCATTGATGTTTGTTTTACCTGTAGACTCGCTAGCAGCAAAAATGTTACATCAAAAGAAAAAGAGTCTTAAAAAGAGTATGTTGAACTAATCGAAGAGTAATGAGGACAGTGCCATTACTTAAACATAATGTTTAATTTATTTTCGGTGCTTTTTGCCATGTATTCCATATTGTACTTAAATCCACACCTGTAGCCCGAGACATTATAGGCTCAATCTCATTGTATTTAAATGCTCTTTGATTTTCATTGGACCAATGAAGCAGTCCAAGCATAGCATCCTTAAAGGATTTTTCCCCGTTGGTCTGTTTTTGAATGTAAGCATCTAAATCATAAGCCATTAAAGCGCCTCTGGAAAAAAGGTTTTTCCCAATTCTAAAATCAGAGGCATATTGGGTTGAACCCAGAAGCGATAATTCCTGTAAGGTTTTGGTTTTGATAAAATCCGGAGCAGTGTCCATGTTGGACTTCCACCATTTTACTATTTGCTCGTTATCAAGGATATTAGCGTATGAAACATACCATATAAACCCTTCATTTAACCAGATGGTCTCCAAAAGGGGTGCCACTTGCCATGCAAATGGGCGGTATCCTTCCCCCCAGGATCTTAAAGGCATCCAAGAATGTCCCATATGATGCAGAATGGTTCCTAAATCTCTATTGGGATTATATTCCCTGGAAATATCCCTGTGTGCCGTCATACTATTTAAATGTTCCATATTAAAACCATAGTCATGTCTTTCTGAAATTGGTTTTAAAAATTCATAAACCAAGGTGTAATGCGGCATGGGAACGTATCCAAAATAGTCGGTAAGTTTCTGTAGCGATACTAAGCCTATATCCCCAATGCCTTCCAAAGCAACGGTTGTCTCGGTATAGGCTGCTACGAATAAAGGAATTTGCGCTTCTTCAACACGAATCACTTGAACTCCGGTACCTAAGAGATATTGGGCATCAACTAGTTCGGCAAAGTTTTCGACCTCATAACTATCGGTTCCGTATTTTCGATGGGTATCGGGTCTTAAGGTGCTGAAAATAGGCCATGAGGGGTCGGTATTGATCATTAAATTGATGGCCTCTGTTTCCAATCCTTCAATAAATCCGAATACAGAATAGCCAAAGAGTCCCAGATAGTCTTTTCTGGCTTTGGAACTCATGGCTGCATCCAATAAATCATTTTCCATTTTTTGTATGTCGACCGTATAAATCACCTTATTCAGAAGGTCATTACTTTCTCCAAACGTAAAGAAGCTTCCGTCGCCTATCATCCCCGGCAGCTGCTTACCTGTAGGGGTATAACCCACAACATCATCAACAAAGGCCATGTAGTTGGTAAGACTATAGGTTCCCGGTGCACTTCTTGGAATCACTAAATTGGCATTACTGGCCGATAGCGCATCAAATGTGATTTGAACCGTTACTTTATTTAAATCCGCTTGCTTGTTAAGCAAATACCCAATCTTTTGCTGTGCATTTAGACTGGCGATAGCTATGATAAATGAAAATAGAACTATAATTCTTCTCATGTTGATAGGGTTATGTAACGGCCTCGGCTATCAGTGGTTATTTTCTTAAAAGTAGGGAATTTAGTTTAGCAATGAGTTACAGGCGTTGTTGACAAAAGTGTTTATTCAATATCTTCCTTCTTTATTTCGAATTCATAGACAAAAAATCTTTTTGATGGTTCACTAACCATCCAGTATTCTTCTACATTGTAGATATTTTTGCTACTATCGTTTTGCTTGTAAACTTTTATGGTTTCATTTACTTGATTTTTAATAATTACTGAGTCATATTCCACAAGTGATGGTTTAAGAAAAGTACTTCCAACATCATATCCTTCTTGGAAAAGCACAGTCTGACCGGGAGCGATTTGAAAAGTTTTTCCAGAGCTGAAATCGGATGATACAAATACAATTGACAAGTTTTGCGATGTCAAATTCTCGATGTTTGCCTCCATTTGAGATGTCGGATCACAACTCAGGAAAATAAGGAGCAAGGGAATCAATTTAGCTATCTTTTTCATTTATGACTTCTTTTATTTTTACATTTTGCCAATGGCCTTGGTGATATACAGTTCCGCGGATTTTTTAAAACCTACCTTGGGCGCAGCCGAAGGGCAAGCAAGAACGGAATAATGAATTATGGCCATTTTGTGTGCCGTTTTATTCCGTAATTTCAATCAAATTTCCTTCAGGGTCGGCAATTACACTTTCATAATATCCATCTCCAGTTGTTCTAGGTTCCCCGATGACCTTAAATCCGTTTTTTCGGATGGTTTCCGTGAGGGCATCTACTTTCTCCTTTGAACCAACGGATATGGCAAAATGGGTCAGGCCAAGTTTGCCATCCATGTTATCCATGAATTCTGAAATATCAGGTCGATGCATTAATTCGATGCGTGCTCCTTTTTCAAATGATAGGAAATAGGAACTGAATTTTTTCTTTGGGTTGTAGTATTTTTCATTGGATTCCAATTCGAAAAAATTCAGATAAAAATCTTTCATTTTTTCTAAATCCGAAGTCCATATGGCGATATGTTCAATCTTCATTACAATTCTTTTCTTAAAAGTAGGGATTTTAGTTTAGGGGGAGGAGCGGGCAATGAATTATGCAAGGTGTTAGGGTATAATGCGTTACTTTTCACCCAGAGTTACAAAAAGCTGTGATTTAATTTTCCATTTTCCGGATGCTTTGGTCCACATGGCTGAATAATTCCCATGGACGATAGCATCTTCACCTTTTTCTGGGTCATATCCATTCCAAACCCCAGTTTCCCAAGCCAAGCCTCTTTTTGTATTGACTATAATGTCTTTTGTATCACGTATCCAATACATTTTACTTTCTCCACCCGCTAAAATATAGTGTTCCAATTCCGCTTTTCCACATAGCAGCGTTCCATTTCCTGTAGTCGTTGATACATCATCCGTTAAATAAGAAAGCACCTCTTTATTTGCATAAGACTTCAGTGCTGAATTGGAAGCCTTTCTAATGGATACTATTTGCTCTTTATCGGTTTGGGAAAATAGTTCCGACGTGAAAAACAGCATACATAGTACTGCGAAAAGGTAAGGTTTGGTTGTTTTCATTGGGTATCTGTGTTTGTGATTGCTACAGGATTTCGTTTTCAGACATCACGCACAACGGCCTTGGCTATATGTGTTTAGTTTCTTAAAAGTAGGGAATTTAGTTTAGGGGAAGGGGGACAATTACTTAAAGCTATTATTGAACATGGTGCTCTACAATTTTAACATGTAACATCATTCCTTTATCCCATGTTTTTTTCTTTGGATTCTGCCATACTCAATAAATGAGCCATCAAAAAACTTGCTGAATGGATGTTTTAACAATGCTCCAAATCCAGCGGAGAGTACTATGCCATCTACCAGTGCCTTTCTGGATTTCCAATTTTTTGCACTCAACATCTTGTTTTCATTTTGCAAAAACAAATTTTCAACGTGCCGAACCTCGGCGCCGAACAAATAAAACCCATGAATTTGTTCTTCCTCGCTCAATGAGTCGGGATCATCTCTAAACAATGTGATCAATCTCGCCAATTCTGGAGAACTGCTAAAATTGAGCAGTATGTTGATGTCCAAAGCTGCAATTTCATGAAAAGTAGATGCTTGTGTTGCTTTTGTATTTTCTTTGATTTGAACACCAACAAATATTAAAGATATTATGATGGCAACCGCTGATATTATTTCAGCGATCAATGCATATTCTTCCAGTGTTTCTAACATATCCTTAGTTGTTTTGCTGAAAATAGGGAATTTAGTTTAGGCTGAGAGGGTAATAATGAATCAAAGTAATTGTTGTGCTATCGTTATTTTTTAATCACTTATGATAAACATTATTGAAACTACATTCCTGAATCCGCCAACTTTTTAGTATCCACATATTGCTGAAAGGCGGTAATTTTCCCTTCATCATTAAGTGTCCATAGATGAGCCGCTTGTGCATTATAGCTCTTTCCAGTTGCTTTTACTGTAGCGTCATATCGTAGAGTGGCCAAGACCATGTTTCCACTCATACCATGGGTTTTAACATCTTGTAAACCAAAGTGATCATGATCGGCTCCAAGACGTGCAAATACGCCTTCTAAAACTGCATCCGGACCAATGTAAGGATTGCCTTCCGCAAGCGAATTACTTTCAGCTTCGTTCCATTCGATTTGAGGATCCATTAATCCCAAAACAGTTGGCATATCACCAGTTGAAAAAGCGTTATACAAAGAGTCAATAACTTGAACATTTTCTTCAATAGTCATAATTTTAAATCTTAATTTAGTGCCTACTCTGGTTGGTTTTCAGCTTTCCCGTTCTTTTTTCCTCAATTGAGTTTCCAGTTTTTCCTTCGCAAAATATATTTTGGCGGATGCTGCGGAAGAACTTGATCATTGAAGGTTGGTTTTCCTAAAGATATGATTTTTAATCAATTGGATTTGGGAGCAATGGGTTATGGCCGTAATTGTGCCCGGTATATAATTTACTGTGTGTTCGTAAAAGTATCTTCAAAAGTCTTTATCCAATTTCCATTGATCAATTGTTCCCCATATTCTATAAAGCCTCCATCTGGAGTGCTGCCGAAAAAAAATCGGGTCTTTGCATCTCTCCACACAATGAGTTTTCCTTCCTTAAATTCAGCAGGGTATCTGGCGGCACCATCTTTGGAAAATCGGTAGTAGTAATAGGTTTGGTCCGCTTCATCATACAGGATGATCGTATGGAGTTGCAAAAACTCGGTATTCAACTCAATGATCAGGATGCTCCTGTCCAAATCATAGGAGATCTTTTCGTATGCAGCCCCTTGTCTGGTAACAACCCCGTTTTCATAAGTTTTTGATGTGCCCACCCATTCTCCGACCAAGAAGCTTAGTTGCTCCATTTTTTCGTGCTTTTGTTCTTGGGCCAAAACGGCATCGAAGAGAAAAAACAGCACAATAGAACCAAAAAGTTTAGAAGAGCTTCGATATCCCATATGTGTTCGTTTACTGCTAAGCACAACCCCCTTGGCCATGATTTCGGCCACTGGTTGTTTGTTTTCTTAAAAGTAGGGAATTTAGTTTAGGGCGGGAGGGGAACAATGAATTATAGTCATTCTTAATGATTGGCTTTAATTCCTTTTACAAACCATTTGTACTTTTTTCTTAAGATTTTGATGTCTCTTTAGGCCATTTCCAAGCATACCAAACAATTAAGGCAGTGACCATACTTTCCAAAAAAGCCAAGAACACATAAAACAGGTACCATTCATGGGTGGAATATATTCCAATAACCACCATCATTAGGGTAAATAAGGAACCAAATAGGATATTCAGAATTCGGTTTATGTTAGGTTTAAGAAGTACCGATGCCGCAACCATAAGGGAAGAAATTGCCAAAATTATCGATGCGGTCAGTAGTTTGATGGGACTGTCCAAGTTGTTTTCACCGGAAATTAGACTGTTGACTTTATCGGGTGTATACAGCTCAAAGTAATCTCCATATAAATAGCACAAGGTAGCAGTGGTCCATAATGCCGCTAGCTTGATTTTAATATTGATTTTTGGGTTTTCCAGCATCGTCTTCGGTTTTTTAACATTCAGTTATTCAGGTCTCTATTATTAAAGACGTGAACTGTGTTAAAAAGGTTGCCTGAGTTTTAAATTTGATTGGATGCTTAGCTTTTTGCCAGTGGTCTCGGCTACGAGTGGCTGTTCTCTTAAAAGTAGGGAATTTGGTTTAGGGAGGGAGGGGACGATGGATTATGGTCATTGTTTGTAACCCTCCCTAAATGGAATAAATTCATTGTCATATCGAACCGACCGAAGGGAGTGTGAGAAATCTGAATGGTTACAGGAGATTTCTAAATCGTTACTGTGTTCCTCATGTAGAAATTACAATGTGTGGTGTAAACCAAGTTGGCCACAAGATAGTATTATTAAAGTAGTATATGCCTTTATTTTGTTTGTCTTACTTTAATAAGACTTATTCCCTATTGGGATACGTGAACTTTTGGTTTGATTCAATCTTGTTTAGCACTTCGACTACTTCTGAATTGATTTCAGACTTTTTAATATTGCGACTTATTTTGAATGAGTTAAGGGAAACACCATAATTTTCATGTGCCCATTTACTAAGTTTTTTAATTGTTTTCTTCCCTGGAATTAAATATAGTTTCTTTTCTCTCCAACTTCCAGAAACTATTTTTCTTGCTTTTGAATTAACGGTTTTAATTGATAAACTTCTGTCTCTTTGTGAAATCTCTGTTGCGTAATTATCGGTTACTTCTTCTTTAAAACTATCGGCTATATTATCAATTTTATCTTCTATTTCTTGCTTAGTTATTTTAGTATTTTTATCGTTATCTTGGATAATTCTTAGTATGGCATCTGGTATAAGTAAATAGTTTTCTATTTCTTTTCTTTGCCATATGTGCAAATTTATATCATGTTTTTGGGCCTCTTCGTATCTTTTAATTTTGTCTTCATCTACGTGATAATCGGAATCCAGAATACAATATGTTTTAATATTAATTTTACTGTCTTTAAAAACTTTATTTGAGCCAATTACTCGTTGCCAACCTCCCCAACCCTCGACAAAAGTTTTGGGAATTGTATCAATTGGATCATTTGTATTCTCATACAGAACATCTCTAAGGATTCCCAATATTTTTGTGTCATCGTTATCTCCTTCAACGATTAAAAACTTTTTATGGGAAAACATTCTAGCGATTTCTAAATTATGCACACTGCCAATATTTTCGATTATTTGTTGGACTACAGGTGAATCAATTGCATAATCCAATCTTTTTTTTGATGAATCAACTGGCAATATGTTATCAGGCTCAACTTCTGACATTATCTCAACTGAATGAGTTGCGATTATAATCTGTTTATATTTTCCCTTTAATAATCTTATCAGCTTTCTTTGCAAATCAGCATGCATATATACATCAGGTTCATCTAAAATTACGGTTGAATTATCGCTGCTTTTACTTAGAAACCACATAGTTTGGAGCCACATTTGAAGCCCATGTCCCATCCAGCCAATTTCGGCTGAAAAGTTATTATCGGTAATAATTAAACTAAGAGGTCTGCCTTCGAAGGCAGTTCTCCCATTTAAATCTCTTACACCTAAACCTTTCCAAGTAGATTCTGCTAATTCTTTAAATTTTGGAAAGAACTCATAATTATATTTGATTTGATTTCTAAAGTGTCTTGAGCTAAGATATGTATCTATTCCTGACTGCACTGTTTTATACTTTAAGACAGTTTCAGACTCCTGTAATGGTGAAATTTGAGGTAGAATATTAACTTCCCGAATATTAATTCTTCTTGCTTGTGATTTTGATGATACAATGTTTCCTTTTTGATCATAAATTACCGCAAAAACATCTGCTTCCTCACCTATATAAATTTCAAACTTTGATTTATTACTGAAATTTACTGTTAAAATTGCAGGTGAATCACCATACATATGAAACAAGTTTTTTGTAGAAATGTTTAATTGTGCAATCGAAGGGGAGACCCCAACATATTTAGGGTTTAAGTCTAGCCAATCTGGTGAAACTTTATAATTTAAATTTGTGCATCTTGAAGCAATAACTGCAATTATCCTAAGAACTTCAATTAAGGTTGACTTGCCAGCATTATTCTTGCCAACAAGAATTGAAATATCTTCAAAATCAACTATTGTCAATTCGAAACATCTATAATTTTCTATTTTCAGTCTTCTCAACATTTTTTAATGTAATCCATTTTATGCTATGACCATTATGTCGACGTATTGCGAAAAGGTTTAGTCAAGCAGCTAAATATCACCGAAATTTCCCTCAAATACAATAAGGCAACCTGCCGAGTTGTAAGAAGTTATCAACTAGGCACTTATTTTCATTTCCAGTTATAAGTGTGGCAGGCTATTCCGCTATAATCGTCTTTAAATGCTCCTTTGAGCCCGTCATTTGCCAATGTCCCAACGAAATGGGGATGTTGCCAATGCTGTTCAACCTATCAAAAAAGTCCTTTGGGGAAAAGGATTGGCCATCCAGTTCCTGTAGTCGGGCATAATCGGCCAAGGCGGCTTCCAACAAATATTTACCGGTAATATAACTGGATCCATACCCGGGTTGGCGCAAATAGAGGTGTTGCTCAAAAATGAGAAGTTCCTTTTCGGTCTTCATCCAACCACGGGGAGTGTATTCGCTGTGGATGCCTCCGGCCTCTTCCATGGTCATTTCATTGGCGTGGGCATATAAGGAGCCCAAACCTCTGGCAGCACGCTGCGCGATCATAATGTACACGATTTCTTTGGTCCTTGGGCTATCGTTGTACAGACCGGCCTGCATAAACATTTCTTCCACGGCCGTGGCGGTTCCTTCGTTTCGGGAGTCCCAAATATTGTAGAGCAACGGGCCTTTTCGTATTTCACTTTTATGGGGTTCCAAATCCATGCGCGCAAGTTCAAACCAATGGTAAAAATGGGAGTAGAGGGGTCTGGCATCGTAATGCTCCCCGATGGAGAAGAAATTACGTTTTTCCTTGGGGATAAATTCACCTAAATGCTCGCGTAGGGCAGGGTCAAAATATGGTTTTACGGTAACAATGTCCTGTTGCTCCAAAAAGTCCATCAAGCTTTTAGCGGATGCATCGGCCATTTTATCATAGGCCTCTGGGGAGTCCGCATCCACCAGTTCCGGCAGGTTCCTGTTGTTGTGCTCCACCAATTTTAACGAGGTCCATGCGCGGGCGAGTTCACGTTTTAGGATCATGACCTCATCTTCCCAAGTCAATGGCACCAAGTGCACATTTTGCATATACCAGGTGTAATTGTCCTTGCCAATGCCCGAAGGGCCGGTTTTGGAATCGGATTCGGTCTGCAACCAACCAGCAAGGTCGTCGGTAGCGGCTATGGCCTCATCGATAACGGTAACCAGTTCGGCATCGTTGGTAACGGCATCGTTCTCTTTTAAGTCGGTGAGCACTACGCTCTGGTTTTTGATGTCCCGAATACCTGTGATCCATAACTCCCGAGCGTTGCCTGTCAGGTTTTGCTTGGCTTGGGTGTAAAAGGGTGCAATTACCTTTAACTCGGACAATAGCCTGGAACGTTCCTCGGTGGATAATGGAAAATTATAGGTCCACAGTTCTGTTGTCCCATGATTGGTGGGTCCCTCGTGGGCGGGCACATCGCTTTTATATTCCCAAACCACTTTGTAATAGGCGGGATCACGTACCCAAGGTTGTAAAACGCGCTGGTTGAAGTCGTAGCCGTTCATTTCTGCCCAAACGACCATCCAATCCACTTGGTTTTCCACGGACCAGTTGGTGGTGTCGATGGACTGTAGTTGAGATTGTAGCTCTTTAAAACTTGGCCAACGTTTCTCGAAGGTTTCCGCGGTATAATCGGGGGCGCCATCCAAATGCGGAGGATTTTCGAACGTCCGCCATTCCTTGAACAAGGCCACTAGGTCTTGATACTTGTTGGAGGTGAAATTTTCGGTTTGGGTCGTGGTTTTTGTGGTACTTTCTTTGGTATTGGTGTTACAGCTGAACAAAAGCACACATACAAAAGCAAGAAGGGTAGTGGTTGTTTTCAATGGGTCGATGTTTTAGAGGATTTCAAGTTCGGCGAAATATCCTTTAAAAACAAAAGTTCGTTTACATGATCATGTAGTTTTTACTTGAGAAACATTTAGTTGCAAAGCTCGTTGAGTTCTTGATATTCGGATATTGATACCGTAGGTATTTCCTGTCCGCTATGAATTTTGATACAGCTTAAATCCGGATTTCTATCCACTCGCAAATCAATCAGCTCGGTATTTTGGCTCACATCCAAAGTGGTCAGTATATTGGAAGAGGCATAAAAATACATCAGGTTTGGGTTGTTTTCCAGATTGATATGCTGCAGCGTATTATTGGAGATTACCAAGGTTTCCAGGGATGTATTGGAACTTACATCCAACGAACTAAGTTGATTGGTCGTTAACAATATACTTTTTAGATGGGGTGCCCCAGTGGAATCAAAGGATGTTAGAATGTTGTCGCTCATGAGTAAATGTTCAATGGACTCGTTGCTAATGCTAAAATCCTCAAAGTAGTTATAAGATAGGTTCAGCCTTTTAAGTTCGCTTGCATGTTCCAGTCCAGAAATAGACGTCAATTCGTTTACCAAAACATCAATTACAATCAGATTGGTATTCTTACTGAGGTCAATAGTGGAGAGGTAATTGCTCTGAAGGTACAAAGTGTCCAATTTTGTATTGGAACTTAAATTGATGTCTACAAGGTTTTGACCAACCGCCGATAGAAAAGTAATATTTGTAAACCCTTCGATTCCTGTCAAATCTTCTATTTCACCAAAGTGATTGGCAAGGTTTAGGTCCAATCGCTGGACTTGTTCGGCATCCTCTCGCAACATTTGTCCATTAATGGTGCCATCGGTATCAATACCTTGGTCAATAAGCATTTGTTCAAAATGGTTGTCGGGAATCAAAAGATATTGGTTGTTTGGCAGGCGATCATTGCCATTGTCGTCCGAGCACGAACCCATTAGGAAAAGAGTGGAAATAAAAATAAAGGCAAAGCCTGCCCTTGCCATTTTGGAGAATGTCATTCTGATTGTTTTTTGATGATGAGTCCATATGACTCGGAATCACCAAAAATGTTACATCATTTTAAATGGAATTCAGGAAATCATTGAGGTCGGTTGCTTTGTCCAGTCCTAACTTCTTCTTTAATCGGTATTTGGATTTAAGAATACTATCGGGCAAAACATTCAATGTAGCAGCGATTTCTTTGGTGGTCAGGTTCATGCGTAAGAAGGCCGCCAATCGTATTTCCTTTTCGGAGATATCCGGGTAAATGGTCTTTAGTTTTTGGTCAAAGTCGTTATGCACCTCGGCAAAGTATGTTTTGAAGACCTCCCAATCCTTGTCGGATGCATTTTCCTTTTTAAGGAGCATCACGATACGCCTAAACTCCATTTTGAACTTTTCGGGGGAGTTTTTAATGTTCTCCAAGTTCTCCATCAGCTCTTGGATAAAGGTGTTTTTTTGCACCAAATGCAGGGTCTGGCTGGCGAGTTCTTTCTTTTTATGTGCTATTTCCTGTTTGTAGATTTCCTCTTGTTTTTCCCGTTCAACTTTGTTTTTCTTCATCTTTTGGCGGTAACCGAACACCAACAATCCAGATAGGGCTAGGGCAGAGGCCATACCTCCAGCATACAGACCTTTGGTGAGTTTGTCCACTTTGGCTTTTGCATTCAAGGTGTTGATTTCCTCTTCTTGCAATGCTATTTCAGCTTCTTTTTTTTCGGTTTCGTAAATGGTTTGAAGTTCGGATAGTCGCTGACCGTTTTCAATATTGTAAATACTGTCGTTCACTATTTTATATTGTTTAAAATAGTTTAAAGCATCACCTTGTTTGTCTTCTCTTAGTGCAATTTTCGACAGGAGCTGATAGGCTTGCGCCTGATCTTCCAATAAATCTGTTTTTTTTGATAGGGTCAAGGCTTGTTGCGACCAGGACTTGGCTTCATTAAGACTATTTTCTTGAAGGGCAATCTCTGCCAATTCCAATTGGTTGTCCACCACATTGCCTATTTGGTTCAATGAATCAGCGATGCCCAACGATTCCTTAAAAAGGGATTGGGCCCGTGCCATGTCATTCTTTTTTACATAATACTTGGCCAAACCAAAGAGGGTGAAAACTTGGCCGCTGGGGAATTTCATGGACTGCGATAGCTCCCAGCTTTCGTCTAACATTTCTTTGGCGATTTCCAGACTATCGCCCATACTGGCGTAAAGTATCCCCAAATTGCCCAAATCGGAGATTAAACCATGTTTGTCATTATCCTCCCTATTCATCTGCATCAATCTTTTCAGATACCTTATGGTGTTGGTGGTATCTTTCATTTTAAGGTAGTTTTGGTGAATGTTTCTTAGGGAAGTTTTGGCATCACGGCGGTCGTTATGCCGTTCCGATATCCCCATTGCCATAAGGGAACTTTCCAACGATAATTTATATTGACCTTTATTAAAATACATGTCCGCAATAACGTTGTAGCAGGCAGCGATTCCCGTAGAATCATTCTCTCTTGCGAAATTTTCGATGGATTTGTTGGCATAAATCAACGTGCTGTCATGTTGGTTCATAATGGAATGGTTGATAGCTATGTTGATTTGCATCGCTGCCGTGGAGCTATATTGCTCGTGTTTCTTACTTAGTTCCATGGCCTTTCTATAATAGGTATTGGAGGAAGGATAATCATCAATGTAGGAATAGGCAATGCCCATTCTTTGATAGCCTGTATGTTGAATCTGGACAATGTCCAGTTGATTGCCCAAGGCAATAAGTTGGTCTGCGTAACCGAAGGCTTTGTCGATATCCCGATCTATATGTGCCCGCCAAAGGTTGACCAATATGGGTGCCCTGGAAGAATCGATGGGGGTGCTTGCCAGTGTTTCCAGAAGACTATCGATTTGTTGTGGTGTAGCATCATACTGTCCAAAGCTTAAAATAGGCGCCAGAACGAATAAAAAGAGGAATTGCAAGACTGATTTTCTCATAGTTAAGGTTGATTGTTGTCCTACAAGGTAGAAATATTATGCCTTTGAATCCCAATCAATTATAAATCCTAAAAAAGGCCTGTCCATATAAAATCCATGTTTTTTAAATTGAATTCTAATTTCAATAATTCTCTAAGATGTTGATTTTGTTATGGTTAATCGACGAAATACATAGGTGGTAAAATTTGGTTGTCCATATGGTTTTTGGGTATCGTCCATGGTGGCTGTCCATACTTTGTCCATGCTCAAAAATAGGTTTGAGTAGCGTAGGCCTCTAATTTCGAACCTGTTGAACCTCAAAAACCAAATAATTATGAAAACAACAATTAAAAGATTGGGCATACTACCGATTGTAGTACTAACAGTAATAAGTTTTGCAATTTTTTCCTGTAGTAAGGATGAAGGCTCTGGAGGCATTGACCCTACAGGTGGGACATCCGAAGCAGATATTGATGGGATTGTTGCCAATCTTTCCTATGACCCTAATGCCCTTTTGGGTGTAGAGGATACCGGTAGCTCCAATACGGCCCGTACTCCAGGAGAAACGGTTGATTCACCACCTGTTGAAGAAAATAATGTTACCACAAATTGTTCCACTACCTCTTACAATCTTAAAACCAATTATGAGGATATTGCGATATTAAAACCCAATGCTGGTATTATTTGGCCAGGCGCATTGGTTAAGGTTGATGCTAATCTTAGAAATGGACTTCCAACCCCCGTTGCACCTGATAGGGCTCCGTTATCTTTACGGGTGGACTTGCCGGGAATAGGGACGAATGGAAACTTTACTGTAGATAATCCTGATTTTAACTCGGTGGATGCGGGTATTGATGTTGCGTTGGAATGGTGGAATGCCAATGCCTATCAAGAAGGATATGTAAATGAAGCTAGTTCTTTTTCAGATTCAAAGACCTCCTATAGCTCAAAACAAGTGAGTATGGATCTTGGTGTAAACATAGAATGGGCTTCTACCGATTTCAGTTCTCAGCTTAGTTATGAAAGTACTTCGATAAACAAGGTGGCCAACATGGTTTACAAACAGGTTTTTTATACCGTTTCCATGGAAACCCCATCCAATCCCTCCGCCGTTTTTGGGGACGATGTTTCCACTTCGGAGGTGCAATCCATGTTTAATTCAAGTGCTCCCCCTGGGTATATAAAATCCGTAAGTTACGGAAGAATCATAATGTTCAGATTGGAAACTTCTTATCAAGCAACAGGAACCGAACTGGAAGCCGCCTTGGATTATGCAGCGGGCAAATCCAATAGTATTTCCGTAGAGTCTGAATTAAAAAGTAAAGAGATTTTGGCAAGCTCCAACATCACCACCATAGTAATAGGGGGTAATGCCGAGGTAGCTTCTGAAGCCGTGAGTGCAAGGAGTTTTGGTGATCTGTCTCCAATTATTAAAGGTGAAAATGCGGTATATAGCAGAGACAATCCGGGAGCACCCATTTCCTATACAGTGAGGTTCTTAAAAGACAATACCATTGCTAAAATGGGCTACACGGAGGATTATCAAGTGGAAGACTGTACCAGTGAAGGTAAAACCCATAGAACCGTTGATTTTATAAATGACACTGGTCGTACGTTCAAATTTGCAATCTCCTATAAAAATGCATTGCCAGGGTCAGGTGGTTCCGTAACAAAAGCCAATCTAGATGATGATCCAAGTTTATGGAAAACAAGTAATGTAAGCGGTTCTATCAAGACCATTCAGCCACCAAACGGTGCTTATGATATTACTATTTGGGTACAAGACGAAGATGGGGCTGATATATATCAATATAATATCGGCGATACTACCAACGGCAGCAATAGTTGCCATAGGGCAACTACAGGATTTTTAGGATGCTGCTTAAAGATTGAGCAAGTTACCTGTTTATAAGCCTCAAAGGTTTTTCAAAGCAGTCGGCCGCTCAAGTGGGGTTCAACCATTTGATGCCGGCTGTTTTTTATTAGGCATTTTACCGGATGGTAAAAAAAAGACCGGATTTAGAAGTCCCTTTTATAAATGCTTTTAGCACTTAGGATTTAACGATTTCACTAATAGTATTCATAATGGAATTCATCAAAACTGCCGTCTTCATAGGTTCTTTTTTCATAAGTGGGAAAGTCATCGGCATTGTACTCGAATTGAGAGGTGTAAGCGGTCCCATTTGACTGACTTTGTTGGGTTGTTATTTCAAGCTCCAAAATATTTCCCTTTCCTATTGAATTGTTGAGGAAAATATCCTCGAAGTGTGTTTTTCGATAAGAATTCATACCATCGCTTTTAAAAACCTTTTGAGAGAAAATGGAGGTTCCATCCCTGGAAATTGTTTCAATATAACTGCAATCAGTATTTGTGTATTCATAAGTTACGATGTCAACAAGGTCGTTCGTGGATTCAAACCTACTTTCAACGGAACCAAACCCGCATCCAGAATCATCAACATCATAGGTTGCTATCTCATTAGAGTAGCTACTTCCATAGTCATACTCCATAATATATTTTCCATCTTCAGTAGGGTAGAATGTTATTTGAGTAATCGAATTGTCCTGCAAATTTTCTAAATTAATGGACACTGTACCATTTTCATAAGATATACTATCCTTAACCCAAGGATTACCATTGTCTCTTTTCCAATTTCGGATTTTGATTTTCCTATTTTCCCAATATTCATAAGTATTGGTTACAATGCCATTTTTGGTGATTTGTTTGATGAGGTTAAAACCGGATAAATGTTCGGTGGGTATTTCGTTGGTTTCTGGTTCCTGAGTTGAATTGTTATCCGATGAACAGGATAACACTAGACAGGCTATCAAAACTGTTGTTAAAATAGATTTCATTTTATTGAGTAAGTGTTTGGGGTTAGTTATTTGATGTCATAAAACCATATTTGTCCCAATTGTTTGGAAGCTCATTGGTTATTTCAAGTTTATTGGACGTAATAGTGGGTTTGACACGAATGATTTTTACAGTGTCTGTAATTTTGACTTTATGGGTGCTTCTCATGTTGACCACATCAATGTGACGTATTTTGAAAACATGGTCTCCATTTTCCAGCTGAACTATGACAAAGTCCTTAGCCCTTAGTTGACCGAGGTTTTTATCATCCAGTATAATGTTCAGTCTAGCTGTGTTATCCCCGGTATGAAGAATATTTGCATCATTGTAGATTAAAATTTTTCCACTGCCCAAGCTCTCCAAGGAGATGTCTTCCTTTTCCATTCTTAAGAGGGCATGTTCGCTAGAAATAGGTTTCAATGCACATGAAGATAATATTAGGGTGAAAACTACAATTGAAATGAATTTGGTTTGTCTCATGAGGTTATTTAGGTTAAGATTTGGAAGTAATAAAAATACTACAATATTGATAACGAAAGAAAAGTGATTTTCTTTTAAAAAGTTAAAATAAGCAATGACTCTTCAAAAAAAAAGGGGACCACATAAAGTGCCCCCTTTTAAATGTTATTCTTGAAAGGATTACATTTCCCAACCTTCGCGGTAAGTACGGGTCACAAATTGGTTGGCATCCTCAAAATTGGTGATTTTCATGTTCTCACCATCCCAAAGTAACTTTTTACGACCGTAGAACTCTATGTTGCCTTCTGCATTTTCCCTTCGCAACATATAACTTCTAATGGCCAAATTGCCCATGAGTGTAGTTTCGGTCATTGGCCCGGCATAATCGAAGGAGGAGGTGAGCGCCAAGTGTTCCGGACTGCCAAACCCTGCTTTGCAAGCATCGACCCATTTGCGTTGGTGACCGTATTCCGGTTCTGGCATTTCTTCCACTTCGGGACCAAAAATTCGGGTTCCATCGTTCAAATATAGTTTAGGGGTCAATGGCGAACTGTCATTGATATTTGTTGAAATAATGCCATTCTCCCCATGGATGAGTACTCCGTTGTAACTTCCCGGTCCTCCTATATCATCATCTGCAGGTATAATGGCCGGGTGGGAGGGGCGAATACCGCCATCGCTCCACGTCATGGTCAAGGGTGCGCCTGTCTTCTCGGTAGCTTCGTAGTTCAATGTTATAAAAGAGGAAGCTGGGCAACCCTCGGGATGGTAATCGGGTGTCCACATTTGAGAAAATACGGTACCTACACTACATTCAGCAGAGGTTGGATATTTTAAGCCTAACGTTCGATATGGAATATCGATTAAGTGACAACCTACATCACCCAAGGCTCCAGTACCATAATCCCACCAACCCCTCCAATTAAAGGGGTGCAAGTTTGGAGTGTAAGGCTTCATTGGGGCAGGTCCCAGCCACAAATCCCAATCCAAGTCTGCAGGTTTGCTCGCTGGGTCTGGTTCGGGCATGGCATACCCTTGGGGCCAAACGGGGCGATTGGTCCAGATTTCCACCTTGGTTATTTTTCCCAATTTTCCAGAATCCACCCATTCTTGAACCATGCCCAATAAGGGATTAGATCCTCCCTGGTTCCCCATTTGGGTCACCAATTGTTTTTCCCTTGCCATTTCGGTCAACATTCTGGCTTCGCGGATATTGTGTGTCAAAGGTTTTTGCACATACACATGCTTTCCACGTTCCATGGCGTAGGTGGCTGCCGGACCGTGTACGTGGTCTGGGGTACTAATGGTAACGGCATCGATGCCCTTGACCTTATCGAGCATCCTACGGTAATCACTGAACAGTTTGGCTTTGGGAAAACGTTCGACCGATTGTTTGGCCGTACCGGAAAAATCGACATCGCAAAGTGCCACAATACGCTCACGCCCATTTACGGAGGCGTTGGCAATGTCGCTGGATCCTTTACCGCCAGCCCCAATGGCTGCAATATGCAAACGATCGCTGGGGGCTATAAACCCTGGGCCGCCCAAAACATGGCGGGGTACAATAAAAATACTGGAGGCGAGCGCTGTGTTTTTGATAAAGTTTCTTCTGCTGGAGGAGGAGGTTGATTTTTTCATCTTTTTGGTTGAAGGTTGAATCAAATTTGTTCACTCAACAAGATAGAAAAAATATGGTTGTGAATTAATAGGCTTTTTGTGATATGGGAATGATGGAGTTTCGTTATCGCCACGCGGATATGGCGAGTTGCGTTGGCAGCTTGCTGCCATTAGCAATAGTAGCCATTAGACGCATATTCGCTATATCCGATGTTAGGTACAGTGGCAAAGGCAATTTAGTGAAAATATCCTATTGGTTTGGTCCCGGAGGTTTGGCGAATGTGCAGTCGTACTGTGTGGCGTTAGGAACATTTAGTGTTTGCATGTGGCACGTAGTGCCGCAAACACGTGCCGCAGGCATTGTTCCTAACGTTAAAAGATATGAATCGTTTTAAATGATTTATATCAACCGGTAACAAAGTTCACTGAAATATCTTTTAAAAGCAGCGGGGTGAGTTATTGACCTTTAAGGAGTTGTCAACAATGTAGCCATTGACAGGTATCATTTCGAACGAATGTGAGAAATCTGAAGATAGCAAAGAGATTTCTCAATCGTCGGTGCTCTCCTCATTTCGAAATGACAAAGGAAATCAAAATTGGATTCCTGTTTCCGCAGGAATGACCAACCGTTATTTCTTAGCCTCCACCAAATCCAATTGGTCCACACTTACGTTGGTCGTAAATATGCCATAGTTCACTACGGCCTTCCCTTTTTCCAAGGTGTCGATGGTGCCGACGGCCTTACCGTCCATCATACGAACACGGTCCCCAATTTTAAAAACAGGTCTGGGTTTGTTCTTTTCGGCCTGGATCTCTTTTTTCTTTTTGACTTTCTTCTCTACCCTTACTTTTTTGATTTTTTGCTCTAGCTCTTCGGCCACTTGCTTTTTCTCCTGTTGTTTCGCCTTCGCTTTTTTGGCAGTGGTCTTTCTACGTTTGCTGTTCTCCGTTTCCACAATGCGGAGCATTTCGGAGATCAACGGACGTTTCTTTTTATCAATAAAGTATTTTTCCGCGGCCGTGTTCACCTTGTTGCCCAACTGTATCATACGTTGGTTGTAGTCGTACATCTCTTGGTAACTCTCCAACTTGGATTTGATTTTTGTATTGAGCTGTTCCAATCGTTCCGATTCTTCCCGAGCCTTGGATTCCTCCTCCTTCAACTTGGAGCCAGTTTCTACCATTTTGCTGCGTTCTTTTTGGAGTTTGGCAATGGTAGCATCAAACCGCACCTTTCCTCGTTCAATCTTCTTTTTGGCCTTGTTGATCAAAGAGTAGGGGATGCCGTTCTTTTGGGCCACCTCAAACGTAAAGGAACTTCCTGCCTCACCCAAAACAAGCTGAAAAGTGGGTTCCAATGTTTTGGAATTAAATAACATATTTGCATTGGTGGCATGCGGCAATTCGTCTGCCAATGCCTTGAGGTTTGCATAATGCGTGGTGATAACCCCATAAGCATCACGCTCATAGAAAATCTCTAAAAAAGCTTCCGCCAATGCGCCACCCAATTCAGGGTCACTACCCGTACCAAATTCATCTATTAAGAACAATGTTTTATTGTTGCACTTCTTTAAGAAGTAGTTCATGTTCTTTAGTCGATAACTATAGGTACTTAAATGATTTTCAATGGATTGATTATCTCCAATATCGGTTAAAATTTTATCAAAAAAGCAAACAGAACTGCGTTCATGCACTGGAATCAGCATCCCACTTTGAAGCATCACCTGAAGCAACCCAATTGTTTTCAGTGTTATACTTTTTCCACCTGCATTTGGTCCAGAGATAACGATGATTCGGTTTTCTTTGTGCAGTTTTATGGTTTGTGGCCAGGTTTTTTCATTCTTGCGTTTGTTGGAAAGATAGAGCAGTGGATGGTAGGCATCACGAAGGTGCATCTCCCGCTCTTCATTCATTTCGGGCAACAAACCGTTCATCTCGTTGGCATACTTTGCCTTGGCAGCAGTAATGTCCGTATCCGAGAGATATGTTTGGTATTCCCGTAACAATTCCAGATACGGTCGTATCTCGTCCGTGAGTTTATTGAGGATACGTTGAACTTCTTCTTTTTCCTCAAACTCCAGATTGCTGAGTTCTCGGGTGTAGGACAAGGTGGCTTCTGGCACTATGTAAACGATACTGCCTGTTTTGGAAGTGCCCATAACAGTACCCTTCACTTTTTTGCGATGCATGGCCTTAACGGCCAATACCCTTCGGTTCTCCACAACAGATTCACGTATCTCATCCAAGAAATCGGAAGACTGGTAACGGCCAAGAGCAGCACTAAAACTTTGATTGATTTTATTGCGAACCTCATTGATTTGACTACGGATGTATCGGAGTTCATCTGAAGCGGAATCTTTGATTTCACCGAATTTGTCGATTACATCATCAATAGCAGCTGGAATTTCGGGATGCAGCTCCAAAGCATTCACTTTTTCAAAAAGCAAAGGATAGTATTCCTTGAACTTTTTAAAGAACTTTTGGTGAATGGCAACGGTTTTGCAGATGCCGCCAATTTTTCGGAACCCCGATATTTCTAAAGTGCTGTTGTCAATCTTTAACAGGCCCAGTTCGTTGTTGATATGGTCGAACCCGTGATTGGGAATGTGGTTATCGTTGGAAAAGGAGGCCAGATACTCTGAAGTTTGCCCTAAAACCTTCATCAGTTCCTCTTTGTGTTGGAACGGTTTTATGACCAAGGCATCTTCTTTGCCCAACTCCGTATTGCATCGTGCCGCGATTTGTGTCAATACCGTTGGGAACTCTAGATCTTGAAGTGTTTTGGGGTGAATGTTTTGCATCTTTTTCTACTAGCAGCGCAAAGATAGGATTTTGATGCGTTTTTGAAGTGTACCGCTCTAGCAAAAACAATTCGCTTTGCGTACTTTTGATGTATACCTAGTTAATTACTTAAACCGACATCCTATGAGGAGCGACAATACTGTAATTTATATTATCGCCGGCATTATTTTACTGCATTTTGTTGTGGGCATCGGGTACTTGATCTATAAATTGACAAAAAAGAAGTAAAGTCAGCACATGGAAGTGAATATTGAGCCGAGTTGGAGAACCCAGCTGAACGATGAGTTTGAAAAGCCCTATTTCCAAGAATTAGCAACATTTGTAAAAAACGAATACCAACAAAATACTTGCTACCCAAAGGGCAAGGATATTTTTTCTGCTTTTGACCATTGCCCGTTCCAAGAAATTAAAGTGGTAATCATTGGGCAAGATCCGTACCACGGACCCAATCAAGCGAATGGACTTTGTTTCTCCGTTAAAGATGGTATTCCGCACCCTCCATCCTTGGTAAATATTTTTAAAGAAATTAAAGTGGATATGGGAAAAACCTATCCCGAAAGTGGAAACTTAGAGCATTGGGCAGAGCAAGGTGTACTTTTGTTGAATGCCACCTTAACGGTTCGTGCTCATCAAGCAGGAAGCCATCAAAAAAAAGGTTGGGAACAATTTACCGATGCAGTGATTAAAAGGGTTTCTTGTGACTTGGAAGGCGTTGTTTTTTTGCTTTGGGGCGGATTTGCCAAAAAGAAATCATCTTTGATAGATAAAAGTAAACATCACATTCTTACCTCTGGACATCCATCGCCCTTGAGTGCCAATCGTGGACTGTGGTTTGGCAATCAGCATTTTAGTAAAACAAACAGGTTATTGGCCCAGATGGGCAAGGAACCTATTGATTGGTAAGCCAATTGGAATTGTTCGCTTTTTTTGATTTTACATATTGCAATTAATTATTTCCAAAGAAATTTTGAAGCATCCTTAACTTTCTCAATCAAATTAAGGTCGTGCAATCTTGACTGTACTTCGTTCAAAGTTTTTTCTGATAGCTGTTCTTGCCCCCAAGTAGTTTTGGATAACCATTCTTGAATGTCTTCCAATTGCTGTTCGTACCTATTGGACAGTGTTCTGTCGATACTAGGAATTTGCTTAAATTCTGAAGTATAAGTATTGATTACTTCCAAAACATGTTTTAGCACGCCTTCGTTCTCTTTTAGAAATTCATTCGAGGCTGCAATCACAAAACAAGGCCAAGGGGTAGGGCAGTCACCCAACCGTTTAAAAGTTCCGTTGTCTACAAGCGGTTTGGTGGTGAAGTGCTCCCACATGAAGTAAGCGTTGGAACCACTTGATAGATTTTCCACGGCACCATTCAGATTATCAATGATTTCAAATTTAAGATTTTCAGTGTCCCATCCTTGGTTTTGGGCATTGATATAGGCCATTAAATGACTTCCGCTACCCATTCTACTAATGGCCACCTTATCATCTTTTAAAGACTCGATAGAATTCTTTTTACTATTTGCATCCACATGGATGCCCCATAGAAGTGGAGAGGAGACATATTCTTGAACAATTTTGCTGGGGTTACCCTGTGAAATGCTCTTAATGATGCCCTCGGTAAGGATAATACCCATGTCAGCTTCTCCATTCTGCAGCATTTCGGTCATTTTTCCCGTTCCCTCGGGAATATCCGACCATTCCAGTTGAATACCCCTATCCTCAAATGCATTGTCTTCCATGGCCAAATGCCAAGGAAGGTTAAAATGTTCGGGGACCCCAATTATTTTTACCGTTTTCATACATCTCGATTCTTTGTGGGTTAAAATTATGATTCCGTGCGGTATCTTTCAAAAAAATGGGAGCAGAAAATTATACCAATTGACTTTTGGCGATTTGTTTCAAGGTGTATTGAATCAACTCATCTATGGTCTTGTGTCCTTGTTTGGAGAATTCACCTGTAGCTCTATTGGCCAAAATCGCATTGAGAGAAACAGCTCGATGTCCATGCATTTTTGCAATACCGTACATGGCAGCGGTCTCCATTTCAAGATTGGTTATCCTAGAATCCCCAAAGGAAAAATTGGCTAGCCTTTCATTGAAATCAGGAATAGCTAGCTTTAACCGAAGTGATCTTCCTTGTGGGCCATAAAAACCTGAATTTGTACCTGTTACACCTAATCGTATACGATTTGAGATAAAAATATTGCCCAACTCCATATCAAAATCAACCACATATGGGTGAATGTTGTGCTTATCCCAACCCAAGTATTCTGTCAGTGCCTGTTCCAGTTCCTTATTTTTGATGTGTCCACAATCATAAAAGTGCATAAGGTTATCGAACCCAATACCGGCGGAACTGATTAAGAAAGTGTCTACTGGTACGTCAGGCTGAAGAGAACCCGATGTACCGACCCGTATAAAATTGAGGCGTGTTTTTTGTGATTTGATTTGCCTTGAAGCGAAATCGATGTTGACAAGGGCATCCAGTTCGTTAAAAACGATATCGATATTGTCCGTTCCTATACCGGTGGAAATTACAGTAATCCGCTTCCCTGAATAATATCCAGTATGGGTAACAAACTCACGTTTGCTTTTGTTTACTTCGATAGTGTCAAAGTATTTTGAAACCTCGTGCACGCGATTTTGATCACCTACTGTTATAATGGTGGTCGAAATATCTCCAGGAAGAAGGTTGAGATGGTAAATGCTCCCATCAGGATTCAGAATAAGCTCTGAACTGCCCAGTGATGAGCCCATTTGCTACAATTTAAGGATTCGGTCCGTTTCTGTATTATATAGGAAGTTATACTTTAAAGAGCCACCCAAATACATTTGATTATCACGTAGTTCTGAATAGTAATTTGCTTCCAGCTTTAATACGTCCAACCCTCTTTTGGTCAATTTAACAGGGTCAAAAGAACTAAAAAGTGGTTTTAAGGAAGAAATTATTCGGTCGTATTGTGTGTCTCCGAAACCGTAGAAACCTTGATTTGTCAATAATTCCCTCATTAACTCTTTTCTGGAACCAGGTTTCTCTTGCTTTGCTACCTCTAAAATGTGGTTCTCCAAATCGTTAAGTCCGTTTTTAATGGTAGGGAATCGTTTTAGGTGTGTTTTTAAGGCGTCAGAGAGGTACTCGAATTGAAAATCATTGTTGGCAATCTGGTTTTCCAATCGAATTGGGTTATCGCTGCAATACAATTGCCAGATATAATCTGCGTATTCTATATCGTCCTGCGAAAGAACTTTTTTGTTTTCGTAGAGCTCAAGCAGCTTTTCATCGTTGAGTTCATTAAGACCGTAAAGTTTATCGGAACCCTCTATCTTGCCACTACATACCAATGAAATTTCAGCATGCCTTCTGTGAGTTTTCAGCCAACTGATCACAGCTAGCATATTGATTTGGCAAAAAAGATCATATTCGAACCAAAGAACAATTTGATCCTGTTGTTT
The DNA here is from genome assembly GCA_040285615.1 of Allomuricauda sp. Classification (GTDB taxonomy): domain Bacteria; phylum Bacteroidota; class Bacteroidia; order Flavobacteriales; family Flavobacteriaceae; genus Flagellimonas. The sequence goes on along the minus strand of JAVJRL010000003.1, from coordinate 58,257 downwards.
GTGATTACAAAGAGACCGATATTCCTTTAGGGTTTTCTCGATAAACCAAGACTTGGAAACTTTGTAATTTTTATTGAGGAACTCAAATCTTGTTTTCCAAAAAGATTCGCTTCCTACTGTGGAGAGGGTCTTGCCTTCGCAAAGCATTTCTCTCCAGGTAATTACATCTCCATTGAATTGCAAAGATTGTAATCTAGACGTGAAACTGTCCCCGTTGGTTATGTGCAACAGTGATTTCATTTTCAGCTCAGTTTTCGTTGGTTAGGAATAATAAAAGTAAGCTTTAAAGCAGGAACACAAAAATTTTTTCACAAAACATTGGTATTTGTGACTACTTTTTAACATGCAGAAAAAACCGAAATGGTTTTTTGTCGAATTATCAGTTAGCCGCCAACACGCTTTACGGAAAAACCATTTTCCTTCAGGAAACCCATAATTTTGTCCCGGTAATCCCCTTGAATGATAATAGCCTCATTCTTAAAGCTTCCGCCGACACCCAAAAGCGTTTTTAAGTCTTTTGTCAATTTTTTAAAATCGCTATCGGCCCCATTGTACCCTTCAAGTATGGTGACGGGTTTGCCTTTGCGTTTTTCATATTTGCAGACAATAGGGTCGTCCTGTATCCAATAAGCAGGTTTTTCCTTGTTGTTTTCAGGTTCTTCTGCTGGAACGTGGTCTGGAAATAAGTTTTTAAGCTGGTCTCCTAAGTCCATTGCTATTTTTTTATCAATCCTAAATCAATCAACCTTTCATGAAGATATTCCCCAGCGGTAATATCCTTAAAAGCTTTGGGATGTTCGTCATCAATACAGTTCTCCAAACAGTTCAGTGGCATATCGCTCACAGGATGCATAAAAAACGGAATGGAATACCTTGAAGTACCCCATAATTCCTTTGGAGGGTTAACTACTTGATGGATGGTTGATTTTAATTTGTTGTTGGAAAGTCTGGAGAGCATATCCCCGACATTGATCATTAACTGGTCAGGCTTTGCAATGGCATCCACCCAATTCCCTTCGTGGTCTTTTACCTGAAGCCCTTTTCCGTGAGCTCCCATTAATAAGGTAATAAGGTTGATGTCGCCATGAGCAGCCGCTCGCACTGCATTTTTGGGTTCTTCGGTAATCGGAGGATAGTGGATAGGTCTTAAAATGGAGTTGCCATTTTTAATGTAGTCATCAAAATACGTTTCTTCCAAACCTAGGTGCAATGCAAGAGCTCTAAGTACATATTTAGCGGTCTTCTCCAGCATTTTATAAGTCTCCTTGCCCACCTCATTAAAATCAGGAAGCTCCTCCACGGTTACGTTTTCGGGGTATTCGGCTTCTAGCTTCGGATTGTCCTCCACATATTGCCCAAAATGCCAAAATTCTTTAAGGTCACCTTCTTTTTTGCCTTTGGCGTGCTCTTTTCCAAAGGAAGTATATCCTCGTTGACCGCCAATGCCTTCTATTTCATATTCATCTTTTACTTCTTGGGGAAGATTAAAGAACTTTTTTATTTCGGCATATAGGTTTTCCACCAATTCATCGGATAAAAAATGTCCGCTTAGTGCCACAAAGCCAATATCTTCAAAAGCGGCACCGATCTCTTCCACAAACTTTTCTTTTCTTTTTGGGTTGTCCGAAACAAAATCTTTCAGGTCTACACTTGGAATTGCACTCATATTATCATCTTTGAAATATGTCAAAAATAAGTAATAATGCCGAAGGTTTTGGAATTTTGGAGCGTTTTGAAAGGCTTTTTACTACTTTTAACCGACAGAATTTTATTGTATGAGGTATCATATTGGCAGCTTGGAACAACAAAAGTTGCTGGATTTGTACAAAGGGATGCTGAAGCCGAGAATGATAGAGGAGAAAATGTTAATTCTTCTGCGGCAGGGCAAAATTTCCAAATGGTTTAGTGGGATAGGGCAAGAGGCTATTTCCGTAGGTGTCACCAAGGCGCTCAAGGAAAATGAATATATCCTTCCCATGCACCGGAACCTGGGCGTTTTCACTTCTAGAAACATTCCTTTAAATCGACTTTTTGCACAATGGCAAGGAAAACAAAGCGGGTTTACCCAAGGAAGGGACCGTAGTTTTCATTTTGGCACGCAGGAATACAAAATTGTTGGGATGATTTCTCATCTTGGTCCTCAACTTGGAGTTGCAGATGGTATCGCTTTAGCGGATATGTTGCGAAGAAAGAAGCGGGTCACGGCTGTTTTTACAGGAGAAGGTGCAACCAGTGAAGGTGATTTCCATGAAGCATTAAATGTTGCTTCTGTTTGGAATTTACCCGTTTTGTTCTGCATTGAAAATAATGGGTATGGCCTTTCTACACCAACAAACGAGCAATATAATTGCGAACATCTGGCGGATAGGGCCAAAGGATATGGTATTGAGTCCAGAATTATTGACGGGAATAATATTTTAGAAGTCTATGCCAAGGTGGATGAACTGTGCAAGGCCATCCGCAGAAGACCGCGTCCAGTACTTTTGGAGTTCAAAACGTTTCGGATGCGCGGGCATGAAGAAGCCAGTGGAACCAAGTATGTCCCGGATAAATTGATGAAGGAATGGGGAAAGAAGGATCCAATTTCCAATTATGAAAGTTTTCTGCTGGAGGAAGGGGTGCTTACAGAAGAAATGATTGAGGAAATCAAAGCAGGTTTTATCGAGGAAATCAACTCGAACTTACAGATGGCTTTTGATGAGTCAGAAGTGTCTTCAACTGAAAGTAAAGAATTAAAAGAGGTTTATCAAGAATTTGATTATCAAAATATTGAAACGGAATCAAACGAATTTGAAAATATTCGATTTGTTGATGCCATATCACAAGGACTGGAACAATCCATGTATCGTCACAACGAACTGATAATCATGGGGCAAGATGTTGCTGATTATGGCGGGGTTTTTAAAATTACGGAAGGTTTTGTACCGAAATTTGGAAGGAGCCGGGTAAGAAACACGCCCATTTGTGAGTCTGCGGTTGTTTCTACCGCCATGGGATTGTCCATCAACGGAATGAAAGCTGTTATGGAGATGCAGTTTGCTGATTTTGTAAGTTCCGGGTTCAATCCGATTGTCAACTATTTGGCCAAAATACATTACCGCTGGAACGAAAAAGCGGACGTGGTAATCCGAATGCCCTGCGGTGGTGGTGTAGGGGCGGGACCTTTTCATTCGCAAACCAATGAGGCCTGGTTTACGAAAACTCCTGGGCTCAAAGTCGTATATCCTGCTTTTCCGTATGATGCCAAAGGATTGTTGAACACGGCTATAAACGACCCGAATCCCGTCCTCTTTTTTGAGCACAAAGGATTGTATAGAAGCATTAGAGGTGATGTTCCCACCGATTATTATACGCTGCCATTTGGTAAGGCCAGTCTTTTGAGGGAAGGGAATTCCATATCGGTGGTCACTTATGGTGCAGGAGTGCATTGGGCTATGGAAACTCTCGAAAAGCATCCAGAAATTGATGTAGACCTTGTAGATTTAAGAACGCTTCAGCCTTTGGATACGGAAACCATTTTTGCTTCGGTAAAAAAGACAGGGAAATTGATTGTGCTTCAGGAAGATACCTTGTTTGGCGGAATAGCCAGTGACATTTCGGCCATGGTGATGGAAAATTGTTTTGAATACTTGGATGCCCCGGTTAAAAGGGTTGGGAGTTTGGAAACTCCGGTACCCTTTGCAAAATCTCTTGAAGCTAATTATTTGCCTAATAAAAGATTTGAAGAGGAATTAATTGAATTATATCAATATTAAAACCAGTTGGTTAGCTATTTTTTTAATAATTTAACAACTAGAAACATACCCCAAATCGTATATTTTTTGAACATTAACTTAATTCTTATGATTAAACGATCACTTTTACTTTTTACAGTGATGGGACTTTTGCTCTCGTCATGTTCCGTTTCCAAAAGTGCTAGAACGCAGCGAAATCTGTTCAGTGGCACTTGGAATTTGGATAACGTTTACTACGAAAACAATACTGGAAATTTTAAATCGACCATCTTCAATGATGCAGAAGATATCTGCTTTGAAGACAGCGAATGGTTTTTTAGGGACAACAATAGTACAGGACGCTATACCATAAAGCAAAGCTCGCTTTGCCAAGGTGGAGACCGTTTTTTTAGATGGTCCGTAGTGGAGCCGCAACAGAACTACCAAAGTCAACTGCAGTTTAAGTTTATTGACGAAAACCGAAAGGATATCTCCGGAGGATATGGGTATCGTCTGAACATTGTGAGTCTATCGGAGCAATCCATGACACTTAACTCCAATGTTTCAGTTGACGGAAAGCCCGTGACTATTGTTTACGAATTCTCAAAAAAATAATTACATGAAAAATATAGTTTTAAAAGGAGCGACAGCTTTTTTGGCGTTGACCATGATTATTAGTTGTGATGCCATCAAAAATGCAAATAACACCCAAAAAGGTGCTGCAATTGGCGCTGGTGGTGGTGCCGTTATCGGTGGTGTTATCGGTAACAATGTAGGTAAAGGAAATACCGCACTTGGCGCCATTATTGGTGCAGTAGTGGGTGGTGCTGCCGGTGGTTACATTGGAAACCGTATGGACCGACAGGCAGAACAAATCGAACAAGAAATACCCGGTGCCGAAGTACAAAGAGTAGGTGAGGGAATCAATGTTACCTTTAGTGGGGAGAATGGTGTTTATTTTGACACTAACAAATCCGACATAAAAGGTGCTTCCGCTACCACTTTGGATAAATTGGCCGGAATCTTTAAGGAATATCCAAAAACCAACATATTAGTGGAAGGTCATACCGATAGTGACGGTGCAGCCGAATACAATATGGGCCTGTCCCAGAGAAGGGCACAAGCCGTAACCGGTTATTTGGTAGCTAAAGGCATTTCCAGCGGGCGATTTACAACCAAATGGTATGGTGAGGAACAACCTGTGGAAAGCAACGAAACTGCCGCAGGTAAAGCTGCCAACAGACGAGTAGAGCTTGCCATCGTTGCAAGTGACGAGCTTAAAGAAGAAGCTTACGAGAAAACCGAGAATTAGGCATCAACCTAAAATTGGATACAAAGGCCCGGTCAATACCGGGCTTTTTTTGTTTATAGATGTTAAATAAACCATTAAATGTGAGTTAAACCATCTGGGATTTGAAAGAATTTATGTAACTTAATAGAGGTCAATCTGTTAATATTAAAACTTTTGAGATTCTATGGAAAACATCACCCAAAATAGTTTTAGGGATAAGCAAGAACTACTGGTGAGGGTGGAGCGAAATAATAGAATGGTGCAGCGCTTGTCGCAAAAATTAAACTCGTACACCTATGAACCAAAATGCCCTCAGCAATTTGAAAAATTTTATGAATTGAAAAGGAGCATCCAAAACTTTACAGATCATCACCAACAAGTCGTGTCGAAAATCCAACAACGAAAGGCGGATTTAAAAGATGTAAACAATAAAGAAGTTGAGCAACACTTAAATCACTTCAAAAAATTGGAAAACGATATTGCTTCCTACCTTGTGGATTAATAATATTACTTGGGTTATCGGCACAATAAATTACGCTAAAATTTATCGGCATCGATAATTTCTTCCATAAACATACGTAATATTGCAAGGCAGACAATCTGTCTTCTTATGGCAAAATCCTCAAACTCTGTCCTCGTTATCATGGCTTTTTTTGCCATTTATGTTATTTGGGGCTCTACATACCTATTAAACAAGATAGCTGTATTGGAGTTGGAGCCTTTTATGCTGGCCAGTTGTAGGTTCACAACGGCAGGATTATGTATTTTCCTTTTGGCCAAGATTATGGGAATCCCCTTGACCATTACCAAAAAGCAGTTGCTAAACACCATAATCGCGGGAATTCTATTTCTTAGTTTTGGAAATGGAGTGGTGGTATGGGCACTTCGCTACGTGGATAGTGGTTTTGCCGCATTGGAGATTTCTTCCCAACCCTTGATTATTTTGTTGTTGATGCGTGTTTTGCAAGGCAAAAAAATTCAGCCCATGTCGGTAATAGGGGTCATTTTTGGTATTGTTGGAATTTATTTATTGGTAAGTCAAAAGCAGGTAATTGCACAAGAAGATTCCATTATTGGAATGGTCATGATATTCTTTTGCATGCTCAGCTGGGCCTACGGAAGTCTTTTTGTGGCCAAAGCAGATCTTCCTACCAATTATTTCGTCAACACTGGCTATCAAATGTTCACGGCAGGACTGATTTTGGCCATAATGAGCCTTGGGTTTGGTGAAAAATGGTCTTCCCCGTTGGTTTGGAGTGGAGAGGTGCAAATTTCCATGGTTCTCTTGGTGATCTTTGGAAGTATATTGGCCTTCACATCCTTTAATTATCTTTTAAAGGCGGTATCACCGGAAAAAGTGGCAACATCCACTTACGTTAACCCCATTGTCGCATTGCTTTTAGGATGGTATTTTTTGGATGAACAGATTACGTTACAGTCTATAATGGCAGCGGTAATATTGTTGACAGGTGTTTATTTTATCAACACCAAAAAAACACTGGCCATTTTTGAAAGGTTTAAAAGGTAGACCTCCTAATTCAATAGGTCAAAGCGGTGTGTGTACTTGATAGTAAGTGTTTGATTATTCAAAGCATCTATTAAATCATCATCTTTAACCACGTTAAAAACCACAAAGAGGCCTGTATTTGCATTTTGGAGCCATCCAAAACGGGCATTTACCGAAGTGATTTTGGAAACATTGTTACGCTGAATCAAACTCTGAACAAAAATCCGTGGGGTAAATGAATATGAAAGTCTCAATCCGCCCACTAGTGCCGTTAGGTCGCCAGTGTCCAACTGTATATCGTTATGACTAAAAGTCAAGGAAGAATTGAATTTGTCTCCGACCCTATAGTTCACCGTGCCACTGTTGGAAATTTGGTTCCCGTTGAAATATCCTCCAATAATGGTTCTGGTATCAAAAGCCAAAGCGTTATTGGGATTGGTGGTGATTACCAATTGTAATTCCTCATTATTATAATAGCCAACAGGAACCGTTACATCTGAAATTGTGAAATCCTGAAATACCTGTTCCGCAGTAAAGTTGATCCCGGTGTGGATTTCTAGCCCACTTTTAAAAACCCAGTGGTTATCTACATGCAAAAAGCTAGTAACCAATTCATTGTCAAAATTCCAGTATCCTCGATAAGAAACATGGGGTCTAATTTCCAAAAGCTTACCTGCATTTTTAAATCTATGGGTTTTAAAAACTAAGAATTCTGGTTTTTTAAAGGCAGTTCGCTGCAAAAATCCTACTTCTGGGTTGAATCCTTCACCAACTTCTGTATAACCTGCATTTAAACGCCATCCGTTCCAATCGTAATTCCCTAGAATTTTAAAGGCATGGTCGTTTTCCTCGATACCTGGTGTGACACTTTTGGCTACAAACCCCGCAATTTCCGCTTTATTTCCAATACCCCATTTACCATCTACGGCAAAAACACGGTTGTAGTCATCTTCTAGGCTTCCCAATCCTGAACGATTGATGAAGATACCACCAACGGAAGAACGCGTGCCAGAGACATTATGGTTGACGCGTGCTACGGTAAAATTGTTCTTTTCGATGCCTGCATCGCTCACATCATCGGTAAACATGCTCAAAAAACCAATATTGGTCTGACCTACTTTACCTGAAAGTCTGGCACCGCCAATAATGGGAACCAAACTGCCATCATCACTAATTCCTATCCTCCTACTAAAAAATAGGTCTACCTCTCCTGGGCTCCCCACACTAAATTGTCCGGCATTTTCCAGAAAAAAGGCCCTTTTCTCAGGAAAAAACAGATTGAATCTATCCAAATTCACTTGTTGGTCATCTACCTCTACTTGGGCAAAATCGGTATTGTAGGTAAGATCCAAAGTAATACTGGGGGTTACACTATATTTTACATCCAATCCAGCATCGAAGTTGGTGTCGGTTTCATTGGGTTCTATCGACTTATCATTCACGTATTTACCAAGCACATAAGGTATCAGTTTTAAATTCCCTGGGTTTTTAAGGTTCAATCCCCCCAAATTTCCAGCAAGTGACAATCGTTTCATGTCAAAACCTAACGGAAGTGAGGTCCAATAGGCCGTTTCGGTATTTTTACTGATATTTCGCTGAAAATTAAGCCCCCAGGTTTTGTTATCTCCCGGTGCAAAACGGAGGGATCTAAAAGGAATGGCGAATTCTGCGCTCCAGCCATAATCTCCAATTTGTGAACGTACCTTCCAAGTAGCATCCCAATTAATGTTGGTTCCACCAATAACACCACCTTGTTGTCGGTTGGCGTTGTTGTTTCCCTTTCCTTCATTATCAATTTGCGCATCGTACTCCATGCCCTGAGCATTGGTACCGAACAAAAAACCGTTTTGCCGGTCGTGATAGGTGTCGATTATAAATAAAAAGCTATCCTCATCATTAAGGTCCGCATCTCGTCGTGAATCGGAAACCACTATTTGATCAGCATCATTATCATAACAAACCACCGACACGTAAAACGTAGTGTTGGTATAGGCAATTCGAACTTCGGTACGTTCCGAAACAGCTGCCCCATAATTAGGGCGAATTTGAACTAAATCCTTGATTGCCGGAACCATTTGCCATACAGGGTCGTTGATTACTTCGCCGTCTACTTGTGGATTTTCTTGAAGTAGCGCGGCTTGATAATTGGGTTTTTGAATGGTGTTCCTTGTGCTCTTAGGTTGGTTTTGTTGTGAATGGGCAATAAAAAAACAGAAAAAAAAAGCAAAAACAGAAGTGTTTATGGGCAGTTTCATCAAGGTCAGTTTAGTTGGTTTGCTAAATATAATGTATAAATAGAAATTCGTTTGAAGATTTCGTAAATTGTGGTAGGCAAATAATGTTACAGATGAGAACAATTCTAAAACTTGGTTTTCTTGCTTCCATAACATTGTTCTTGGCATGTTCAGCAAGTTCAAAGACCACCGCAACTCCAGAAGAAATAGCTGCGATGGAAAAGATGATTTCCAACAAACAATTTGAGATTCAAGCCAAATGGGCCCAACCTATGGCAACTCAAAGCTTGAATAGTATTGCCAATGCAGGCTTGTTGCCGCCAGGAAGCACTGCAAGCCGAATTGATATCTCGGGAACCGGAGGATATTTTCGCATGGTAGGCGATAGTGTTATGGCCGACCTTCCATTTTTCGGCGAGCGTAGAATGGGCGGATACTACAATCAAAACAAAACTGGAATCATATTCGAGGGCATACCCAAGGACCTCTCATTTTCTCCTAATAAAAAAGGAGTCGGACAAACCATTCGTTTTACAATAAGTGAAAAATCTGAAGGATTTCAGGTGATTGCACAATTGTATCCCAATGGTACAGCAAGGCTTACCGTTTCCAGTACCCACCGAACAAATATGTGGTACCAAGGCAATCTTTCCGAATACAAAGAAGAAGAAGAATAGATTTATTACAAGGATTTGGGAGTGATTCGTTTCAGACTTTCGGCTAAAGGCTAATGAGATCAAACCCCAAACTTCTTCCTCTTTCCATCATTTTATCATAGCTTTATTGATTCAGAAACCAAAACACCTAATATAACAAGATGAGAATGTATACTTTGACCTTAAGGTCTCTACTGATGCTAATGCTTTCAGTAGCTTTTATTGCATGTAAAGGAAACAAAGAAGGTAACGAGGAGGAAACTACCGAGGAAGTAGCGGAGAATGCCGAAGAAGCACCAAAATATACCGGTGATCTACCATTGGACCGTCTTAATCTGCCAGAAGGTTTTAGCATAGATGTCTATGCAGAAAACTTGGAAGGCGCCCGTTCTATGGCCATGGGTGCTGACGGTACCTTGTTTGTGGGAACTAGAAATGAAGGCAATGTATATGCCGTAAAGGATACCGATGGAGATTATAGGGTGGATGAGACCTACACCATTGCATCCGATTTGGAACAGCCTAACGGACTGGCTTTTAGAGACGGTGCCTTGTATGTGGCCGCAGTGAGTCGTTTGTTTAAATATTCCGACATTGAATCACAACTGGAAAATCCACAGGAACCCGAATTGATCTATGACGATTACCCCACCGAGTTTCACCATGGGTGGAAATACATCGCTTTTGGTCCTGACAATAAATTATATGTACCTGTAGGTGCGCCTTGTAACATCTGTGACCGTACAGATGAAGATGAGCGCTTTGGTACCATTACCCGAATGGATCCCGATGGTAGCAATCGAGAGATTGTGGCACATGGGGTACGAAATACGGTGGGCTTTACCTGGCATCCAGATACCAACGAACTCTGGTTTACCGATAATGGTAGGGACATGATGGGCGACGACGTACCTCCGGGCGAACTAAACAAGCTTACGGAAGTGGGGCAGCATTTTGGTTACCCGTTCTGCCATGGTGGAACCGTAAAAGACCCAGAATTTGGTGATCAACGCCCATGTTCCGATTTTGTGGCCCCAGTGCAACCTTTAGGAGCACACGTTGCCGCTTTGGGTGTAAAATTTGGAAAAGGTCCCATGTTTCCGGAAGCATATCAAGGCCATGCATTTTTGGCCGAGCACGGTTCTTGGAACCGTTCCTCGAAAGTGGGGTACAGGATAACCATGGTTAAGCTGGAAAATGGCGAAGCTGTTAGTTATGAACCTTTTATTGATGGTTGGTTGGACGAGGAGTCGCAAGAGGCTTTTGGTAGACCAGTGGATTTACTCTTTTTGGAAGATGGCTCTTTGCTCATCTCTGATGATGTGGGCAATGCTATTTATAGGGTTGCCTACAAAGGATAAGATATATAAAATTAATTATAGAAAGTACTTGGGAATGGGCATTTGGCTCATTTTCCAAGTACTTTTTTTTTCGTCTTTATCGGTAACCTCAATAAAAAAGTAATTGGCTCCCCCCTCCATTTTAGAGACAATGTGTTCCACCGTAAATATTGATTCGTCATGATGAAAAATAAATTCGGTAACCTCTCCATTGGGTTTTTCGTTTACCTTTCCATGCCGCAAAATTAAATTGGGTTTGGCCAAAATACTGTTGCTTTTGTGCCAACAGAGATAACGGATTTCTCCAGTGCGAAGCCTATCGATTCTTACAGTGAACTGTCCATCTCCAAAATAGGCCAGAATAGATTCAATATTGGGTGCTCTCCAAAAAATGGCTAAGTAGGTTTAAGTAGGTTCAGGTTTGGTTGAACGTCAATACAATTCTGGTATTGCATCAAACCTTGTTTCTTTTCCCCCAATGTGCACCGGACAACCAACCGGCAATGTAAATAATGATTCCCAGCATTATCAAACAAAATATCTGTAAGGCATTTATAGTTTCAAGTGTAGTCATACTCTCATTTTTGATTAAACTACATCATATGCAATTATTTTGCGCACTTAATTGACGAATGCCCCATTTGGATTCACCAATACCCTGTTTGAATAGACGAGATTATCAATTAAATATTGAGATAAATCAAAAGGAAGGAAAATTGTCCATTCACTGGCGTATTTCATCCATTTTTTCATGCATGGTATTGCCGCAACTTTGTCCTATCAAAATTTAAGTTTAATCATTTAAAGAAAATAATATGAAAAATTTGATGCGAACACTTACCGTGTTCATGATTACCATTTCAGGGCTCCATGCTCAATTACCAGAACCAGGTTTTATCATTGACGGAACCACCGCCATTGTAATTACCGATCCACAAAACGATTTCCTTAGCCCCGACGGTGTGGCCTGGGGTGCTGTTGGAGAGAGTGTTCAGGAGAACAACACCATCGAGAACTTGGAGACCATTTTTAAGTTGGGCGAAGAATACAACATTCCTGTATTTATTTCTCCCCACTACTACTACGAGCACGATCACGTGTGGAAGTTTGAGGGAACCCTCGAAAAATTGATGCACAATATCAGCATGTTTGACCGTGGGGACCAATTGAACGTAAAAGGTTTTAAAGGTTCCGGTGCCGATTGGTTGCCACGTTACAAAAAGTACATTAACAAAGATAGGGTGGTGGTTACAAGTCCTCACAAAGTGTTCGGTTCCGAGTCAAACGATTTGGCCCTGCAGTTGAGAAAACAAGGTGTGGACAAAGTGATCTTGGCAGGAATGTCCGGTAACCTTTGTGCTGAATCCCATATGAGGGAATTGGTAGAAAACGGTTTTGAAGTTGCCGTAGTGGGTGACGCTACAGCTTCTGCCAAATTACCTGGATTGGATGGTGACCAAGCTGCCCAGACCAACTACAAAATGATTTCAAGCCGTGTGTTCACCACTCAAGAATTGGTGAAAGAATTGAAAATGCACGACATGAAGTAAAATTTAAGTGTTTGTGATGTTGAAGTTGAGTGACAAGGGGTCGAACTTAGGTTTGGCTCCTTGTTTTTTTTGTTGACGGTCAGGTAGTTAACATCCATAGGGAAAATTGTCCAAGGAGTTGCGACATCTGTCCATTTTATCCAAGCCTACATCACTGCACCTTTGTAATGTCAAAAATTGACAAACGAATTAGTAATTAAAAAACAGAAAGTTATGACACGTTTACAAGCATTAGATCCAAAGGAAGCAACCGGAAGATCAAAAGAATTATTTGAAGGCATCCAAGGTAAATTGGGTATGGTTCCCAACATGATGAGAACTATGGGGAACTCCTCAGTGGTTTTGGAAGGCTACTTGAACCTAAGCGATATTTTGGGCAAAGGATCTTTAGGTGGAAAATTGGGAGAGCTATTGGCCTTGACCGTAGCAGAATCCAACGCCTGTAACTATTGCCTATCCGCTCACTCCTTTATCGGTGAAAAATTGGTGGGTATCGATACTGACACCTTGAGTGCTGCAAGAGATGGTGAGAACGCAGATCCAAAAATTGCTGCTGCCTTGAATTTTGCAAAAGGATTGATCGCTAAAAACGGACGCGTTTCTTCTGAAGACGTAGCCGCTGTTAAAGACGCTGGATACACGGATGGTGCCGTAGGTGAAATCGTGGCACACGTTGCCTTGAATGTATTCACCAACTATTTCAATAACACAGCCAACACCGATATCGATTTCCCAGTAGTGGAAGCCGCTACGGTATAATCAATTAGTAATCCTTAAAATCAAATACAAATGAAAACATTTAGAAATCTATTTCTTTTTGGAATTATGTTGTTTGCCGCTATCAGTGTGCAGGCACAGACTCCTCCAGTAGACGATAATGGTCTTGCCATTGGTGGTTACGATGTGGTATCCTACTTTTCTGGGACAGCACAACAAGGAAGCAAAAACTATGCGGTAAAGCATCATGGGGCAACCTATTACTTTGCAAGCAAAGCGAATCAAAATGCCTTTAAAAAATCTCCAAAGAGCTATTTGCCTCAGTTTGATGGTTACTGCGCTTGGGGTGTAGGAGCAAAAGATGCCAAGTTTCCCATCAACCCGGAAACGTATACGGTAATCGACGGAAAATTGTACCTGTTCTTTAACGGACCCTTCAACGGGGAGCCTTTCAATACATACGAAGACTGGGCACAACGCACTACGGAGCTTAAAAAAGCGGCACACGCCAAATGGCCCAAGGTGAAAAACAGTAAATAGTTTTAATTAGCTAATAAGGGTAGGGCCTCGCCATAGGTTCTGCCCTTTTTTAATTTTATAAAATAGCGACCATGGAAATAGAAAAAAAATTCCCATTGCCTCCCTTTACCGAGGCAACCGCAAAAGAAAAAGTACAGTTGGCGGAAGATGCCTGGAACAGTCAAGACCCCGAAAAAGTAAGCAAAGCGTACACGGTGGACACCGAATGGCGCAACCGTTCCCAGTTTGTGAACGGGCGCGAAGAAGTAGTTTCCTTTTTGACTGCTAAGTGGCAAAAAGAAAAAAACTACAAATTAAGAAAGGAACTATGGGCCTTTACCGACAATAAGATTGCAGTTCGTTTTGAATACGAATACCAGAATGCCGAAGGAGCGTGGATTCGCGCGTATGGAAACGAGAATTGGGAGTTCAACGAGCATGGGCTTATGCAAAAGCGCTATGCCAGTATCAACGATCTGCCAATAGCTGAATCGGAGAGAAGACTTTGATAAGTTTCAATGCATTGTCACTTCGAGCGCAGTCGAGAAGTCTTGTGCCTCAATAACTAAATAAGCGGTCTCGACTGCGCTCGACCTGACAGACATCAGACTTCTGACAACTGACAACTGAACATATATGGACATCTACAACACCAACACGCTCATCGACGAACAGACCGGAAACCTGGCCTTTAAACTCTCCACTTTTGAGGATAGCTGCCAGTTTTGCGATACGCACCGGTTCAATTACTATTCCTTGATATGGATAAAAAAGGGGAGGGGTACCGCCCAAGTGGACTTTACGGAGTACGCGTTTACGCCAAATACCCTATTTGCCGTAACGCCCTACCAACCTTTTACCATAAGCGAGGAAGAGCCGTTGGAGGGCGTGGTGTTGAATTTTCATCCTGATTTTTTCTGCATTCACAAGCACCACGAACAAGTGGCCTGTAACGGGGTGCTCTTTAATAATATTTACAGTCCACCCACACTCTGTGTTACTGAGGAGATGTGCCAAAATTTTGAACTGATGTTGCAGCAGATGTACACCGAAGTACAAAAATCGGAATTGGCGCAGTACGAACTGTTGGTCTCTTACCTAAAAATATTTTTGATTACGGCATCCCGTGCCAAGGCCAAGCAACAGCCCGAAGCTTTAGAAGGCACATCGGACGAAAAGGAGCCCTTTATCCTGCAAAAACTCAAAAACCTGATAGAGACCCACTACAAGACCATACACTCTGCCGGCGAATATGCCGATCTGCTGAACATTAGCCCCAAGGCCTTGGCCAAGATGACCAAGAACCATTTTAACAAGACCATGACCAACCTGATCAGCGAACGGATCATTATCGAGGCGAAGCGAGAGCTCTACCTCACCAACAAAACGGTAAAGGAGATTGCCTACGACCTTGGGTATGACGATGAGCACTACTTTAGTCGTTTTTTTAAGAACAATGCGGAAATTTCACCTAAAACCTATCGCGAAACTGTGGGCTTTGCCCGTGGCGCCGTAGCCTAAACCAAACCCTTGCTTTATGAAGACACATGTAATATACCAAACCCTGCCGCTACCTTTTGGGCAGTTGTACGGCGCTTTAAAAAAGCGCATTGTGGATCACGGTTTTTTGCTCTTGCACGAGATTGATACCCAGGCCATTGTGGCCAAACAAGGTGTAACCATACCACCGTTAAAGCAATTACTCTTTTTTGAGCCCAAATATATTGCCCAGATCATGGAAAAAGACCCTTTGGCCATAAACGATATTCCCCTAAAACTGGTACTGCAAGAAATTGATGCCCAAACCACCCAACTGAGTTTTAAAAACCCTGTGCACAGTTTACAGGATTATGGTTTGGACCCTGAAATGCCTGATGAACTGTTAGAAAGGGTGCGGGGGATTATTGCTTTTTAGTAAACGGAGCTTAATAGCAATAATAAAATGCTGTTCGTCCAAAATATGCGTTAACCGTTTTATTTTTCCCACAAAAAGTGGTTTCTTTAAATCGCTAACTATGCAATCTCAAACTTTATGGGCTTATCCAAATTTCTCCCAAGTTCTTGCTTTTTGTTACTAATGTTACTGGTCCTAAGCTGCTCCAAGGACGATGTGGACCATAGCGACCCCAATTCGTTTTACAGTGGTGCGGCCACCAATGCCAGTAGTACCGATCTATTGGGCTATTGGGCCATAACAGAGGCCGAGTATGAGGGTACTAGAATCCCTATTCCCATTAACTATACCGACTGTGGCCGCGATTTTTTTGTGTATCGAGAAAGTGGTTTTTATGAAGAGTACGTGTACACAAGTTCAGCTTGTGAGACCATTAGTAGCCAACTACAATGGGAACTGGACAAAGGAGTGCTTACCATGAGGACACTTTCGGGCAGTACCGACGATTTGGTGATTATTAAACTTACGGCCACGGAATTTCAGTTTAAGGCACGCGTGGATATTGATGAAGATGGAGAGTTGGATGTGGTGGTGCTCATTGCCAAGCGCTACACCCCAGATGAGAAAGATTTTTACACCCAATCTTTCCGGTACTACGATAGCGATTATAATTATGAGCTTATTGGATACACCTGGCAGCCTTACGATGGTTTTCATACGTTTGAAAAATATGAGATTTATCGTGGTCAGGGTGAAAACTGTTCCAAGGCCAATGCAGAATTGGTGGCCACCATTACCGATGTGAACGAAACGGAATATTTTGACCTTGAGCCCCCCGTAAGCGAGCGCTTATGCTATTTTTTAAGGATCTACACAGATCAAGGAGTGTTAGGGGATAGCTATTTGGAAACATTTGACCCCAGTTATCTTCGCATAGCCCCAGTGAATCTGAACGAGCCTACTGTTACGGGCAACACAATTTCTTTGAGCTGGGGCGCTTCGGACTCCCCTTATTTTTCCCACTACGAAATTCTGGTACGCAACCATGAAGGAGGAACAGGCTATGGGTTTCAAGAAAAAACGGTCGCCATTGTTTCGGATAGGGAAACAACCTCTTGGATGGATGAAAACCCACCTTATTTTGAAAACCCGTATTATCACATTCGGGTGCATACCCTTTTTGGGTACAAAACGGATTATAGCACGGACGCGACCACCTATTGGCAAGTTCCTTTTAAAAGACCAGAAATTCTATCCTTAAAGGAGATAAAGTCCTATGCCATAGATCCCTCGGAACCCGTAATCTATTTTTGGGGTCAAGAAAGTGGGGAGGGCATGACACCTTTAAATATGTACCGCTTTAACTATGATACCCATCGAATCGAGGCAATAGCAAATATTGACCCGCAGTATGATACCGATGTGCCCATTAAAGTTATTGTTTCACAAAACGGTAAAGAACTTATAATAAAGCAAGGTATTGAACTCCATTTTTATGATGCTTCGACCATGCAGTTTAAATATGCCATCGACCCGGAAACAGTTTTCAGTATTGGTGATTTTAACTACGATCCTTTACGGGATATTTGGGTGATTTCGGATAGTGACGATATTTTTACCTTACAGCGGGATAATTCCACTATGAGCTTTATTGATACTGCGCCACATTTTGTGGAACACCAAGGCAGCGGCAGGTACAAGTTCATTATTTTAAACAATGGGCAGATAATTCTGGGGCATCGGAACGAAACTACCAGTTTTGTATTTGATTTGGATGCTAATGGAAATTTTACTCGAAATCAGTCAGTTAATATACAGTTTAGGCAGGCAAACATTTATGAACAAGAAGAATTAATGTACAATGCAGCGGTTGGTATACTTGTTGATAGTGAGCCAAACAGAATGTATTCCAGTACCACGTTCCAAAATTTAGGTTCTTTTGAAAAACCGAATTTTCCAACAGGTCTAAGTGCGGACGGCAGCAAAATTTTTGGCACGGACAACGATTACGAATGGAACATTGATTATGACAGCCCGCATAAAAAAGAGGCCCTAATTTTTGACAGGAACAGTTCTATGATTACAACAGTTGAAACTGTAGGTTATCCACATATTCTTTTTGAGAACTTTAGAGGAGAACTAATGAGTATCTCTAGCGGTTTAAAAAGAGCAACCCTTTATAGGGATTTAGCCGATACCGCTGATATTTTTATAGAAAAGGTGGATGTACCTTAAAGGTTTGCCTCGATAAAAAGCAAAATAAAACCGCCCCTCACTAGTTGCATGGGGCGGTCTTGTTTTGTCAAAGAAATCCAATTACTGCACTATGCTGTTCAGTTTTTGTACCTGCGCATCAAAAGCTTTTAGGGTGGTGGCCAATACCCCAATTTGTTCCTGTGCTTCTTTCCATTCCTTCTGTTCAATGGCCTCGCGCACGCCTGGAAGTGTTTTAACCCCATACCCGGTGTAAAATCCGGGAGCGTAGATCTGGTGCTTAAACCAATCTCTACGGGGAAGTCCCTTATCCTGCAACAATACTTGCTCCATGCCCATCAACTCTTGGTTCAGTTGTGCCTTTTTGGCATCGGACAAGGCAAGTACGTCGGCCTTGGAAAAGGTGGCTATACTTTTCTTAAGATCAGCAACCACATTTTGGATGGGCGAGAAGTCCAAATACGGAACTTCAGCCTCCATTGTTGCGGGAGCTATCGGTTTTTTGGGATCCATCACCAATCCGTAGGTATCCGATTTCACCAATTTGTTATGTTTTTCCACTTCGGCACGCATGCTTTCCAAGGTTTTCATTACCTCGCCCAAATAGGTTTCAATGGTGCTGTGCCATTGCGTCAATTCAAAAGGTAATACTTCGGCATTCGCCAAACGCAACGAGATACGTCCAGCAGTATTGGCCAAAGCAACACCATAATCGAACCCTGGATCTTTAAAACGGGTGTAGTGGGAGTAGGTGTCGTAAATGGTGTGGTATTCTCCACCACGACCTTCACCACCGTAGCCCAAGTTCAACGAAGCGATACCGGTATGCTGTATAAACGGGGTGTAATCCGAACCAGAACCCAATGCAGACAGTTTAAAGGAATTGTCCCCACCACGCATTACATTGGCCGCTTTGCGACGCTCCGCTACGGAAACCCCTTTTTGAGGGTCGGTCACTGCATTCGCTACTTG
This sequence comes from Allomuricauda sp., assembly GCA_040285615.1. Lineage (GTDB taxonomy): Bacteria > Bacteroidota > Bacteroidia > Flavobacteriales > Flavobacteriaceae > Flagellimonas. Next base: position 39,650 of record JAVJRL010000003.1, on the reverse strand, counting down.
GCCTACCATGGCCTGTAGGGAGTGGGAACCACCAACGCCCAAATAGCCACGACTGTTACCATCGGTATTGATGTAGGCTACGGCTTTTTCTTTCAATTCTGGGATATGGTCCTCTACCCATTCGGTGGAACCAATTAGTCCGGGCTCTTCGGCATCCCAAGCACAGTACACCAAGGTACGTTTTGGTTTGTTGCCTGCCTTGGCCAATTTGGCCATTACTCGGGCCTCTTCCATCAAGGCCACCATACCACTAACAGGGTCACTGGCACCGTGTACCCAGGCATCGTGGTGGTTTCCACGGATTACCCACTCATCGGGGAACTCATCACCTTCCCAAGTGGCAATAAGATTATGGGCTGGTTTTAATTGCCAATCAAACTCCAATTTTAGGTGCACTTTAGCAGGTCCGGGTCCAATATGGTAGGTAAGAGGCAATGCACCTCTCCAAGAAGCCGGGGCCACAGGGCCTTCCAAGGCCTCCAATAAAGGTTGCGCATCCTCGTAAGAAATTGGCAATACGGGAATCTTGGTAATGGTCGGTGCATCTTTGCGGTCCAAACGCTTCGCGTCCTTGGTAGCGGCATAGCCGGGGGTCAATACATCACCAGGGTAGAGTGGCATATCCATTACGGAACCACGCTGTACACCTGTTTTGTTTTTAAAGGCACCTTTAGGGTACACATCGCCTTGGGCGTAGCCATCATCTTCAGGATCGGAATAAATAATACACCCGATGGCACCTTTTTCAGCCGCAAGTTTTGGTTTGATACCTCTCCAAGAGCCGTAATATTTTGCGATCACGATCTTACCTTTTACATCGATGCCCAGTTTTTCGAGTTCTTCATAATCACTAGGGATACCGTAGTTTACAAAAACCAGTTCCGCTTCCACATCGCCATCGGTGGAGAAGGCGTTGTAACTGGGCAACAATTTATCGCCCTGAGCGGTGTAAGGATCGCCTTCTACCGGAATCGCTTCCAAGGAAGCGGTATATTGGGTCGGAGCAGTTAATTCCAGTAAGCGAACCTTAGGATAAGGAAAAAGCACGTGGTAGGTATCGATCTTGGTTTTGTAGCCCCAAGATTTGAATTGCTTTTCCATCCATTTTACGTTCTTTTCACCGTATTCGGTACCTACCCAGTGTGGTTCTGCCACCATGAGTTTCATCCATTGGTCCAAATTTTCGGAGGAAAGTTGTTTTTCGTAGTCTGCTTCGAGCTTTTCTTGCGCTTGCGAAGCTTTTTCACTGAACCCAATAATTTTGTCCTGGGCCGAGACACCGATTACTCCTAAAAGTAGGAGTAGGGAAAGTAATTTATTTTTCATTGTTCTGAATTAGCACTTAAATTTAAGGGTTTGATTGAAGTAAATGAAGTAAAAAGGAGAGAAGTCATGGTAAATTTTCAAAGATTTTACATTTTCTTTGAAAAGACCATCCACAATTAGAGAAGTATTAAAACCAACCCAACCGATATGTCACAACGTAGAAAATTTTTAAAACAAGGAGCGGCGGCCATGATGTCGTTGCCGTTTATTTCTTTTGACCCACAAAAAGACTGGTACATTGCTCCATTGCAAACCAATACTCCCAAAGATGAGGCGTACTGGAATATGGTACGCAAACAGTTTCCTTTAAAAGAGGGGCAAACCTATTTTAATAACGGAACCATGGGCCCTACGCCTGGATATGTGTTGGATAAAATGTTCGACCACATGATGCATTGGAACGTGGAAGCTGCTGCGGTGGACTATAAAAATGGGTCTGGCCCCGAGTTGTTGACCGGTTATTTCCCGTATGAGGAACTGCGAACCAAACTCGGTAAGATTATCAATTGCGATTTTAAAGAAATCTCCCTGACCCAAAATGCCACCTTTGGCATGAACTACGTAGGTATGGGGCTGAACCTAAAAGAAGGGGATGAATTGCTCAATACCAACCAAGAACATGGCGGCGGTTTTGGTGCTTGGCGATTATTGGCCCAACGTAAAGGTTGCGTGTACAAAATGGCTACGATGCCTGAGCCTGCCAATGATCCGCAAGAAATTGTGGATGCCATTTTTAAGGAAGTGACCCCGAAAACCAAGGTCATTGCAATCCCGCATATCATTTCCGGTTTTGGAACCGTAATGCCGGTAAAAGAAATTTGCACAGAGGCTAAAAAGCGTGGTATTTTCACGATTTTGGACGGTGCGCAGTGCGTGGGGCAAATCCCAGTGGATGTAAAGAATATTGGTTGTGATGCCTATTATTCAAGCTTGCACAAATGGTTGTTGGCTCCTGCTGGAAGCGGATTGTTGTATATCAATGAAGATGTGGTGGGCGATATTTGGACGACCATTGCAAGTTATAACTGGGACAATCAGGATGATCATGGTTTCCGGTTGATGCAAAACGGAACGGGAAATGCCGGGCTTATGGCCGGCTATGATGCTGCCGTGGATTTCTTCAACACGATTGGTCATGATGTGTGGCTGGGCCGTGTGAAGGAGTTGGGCAAATACCTGCGTGATGGCCTCAAGGAGATGAAGCATGTCACCTTTTATTCGTCCACCAACGAAGCGATGGCTGCAGGAATCACCACCTACGGCGTTGCTGGAATGAGCGGACCCGAACTCCAAAAATACATGTGGGAAAAAGAACGCTTGCAGCCTCGTTCTGTTGGAAGCAAAATGTTGCGACATTCCGTTCATATTTATAACTCCAAAGAAGAAATTGATAAGGCTTTACATTTGGTTGAAGGGTTAGGGTAAAGTTTTAATTCCCTTTCTATTTTATCAACGCTTTGTAATGAGCGCCAAATATTTTGAAAATTCCTGTTTCACCTTCGGAAATAAAAGCAGCAACCCAATCATATTGGGGAATACCATGGCCAAGATCATGGCATCCGAGAATTTAATTACGGCATCCAAGGTGATGGCCGCTCCGAGTACGGTAAACAGAAGAAATATAACCTTATAGGTTAGATCAATGAATTTCCCACGCCCAAAAAGGTATTTCCATGCTTGTAATCCATAATAGGACCAAGATAGGATAGTGGAAAATGCAAAAAGGCAAACCGCTGCCATGAGTACATAAGAGGATCCACTGATCGAGTTTTCGAAGGCCATGGAGGTGATGTTGACTCCACCCAAACGGCTGCCATCATGCATCAAAGCTTGTCCGTCCACCACATTGCCATAAACAAACATGCCATCCATATTAAAAAGAATGATGACAATGGCCGTCATGGTACAAATAAGCACGGTGTCTATAAAAGGTTCGAGTAAACCTACCAATCCTTCCGAGGCCGGAAAAGCAGTATTCACCGCAGAATGGGCAATAGCGGCCGAACCAGCCCCCGCTTCATTGGAGAATGCCGCTCTTCTGAATCCCTGGATGAGTACCCCTACGAATCCACCGGTAATGGTGGCCTTGGGTGTAAAGGCTTCCGTGAAAATGAGTCCGAAGGCATCATCGACCCATTGAATATTGGAAAAAATGATGAACAAGGATGCGCCCACATACAAAATAGCCATGAACGGAACCACTTTTTCTGTAACCTTGGCAATCCGTTTTATTCCACCAATAATGACAATTCCCGCCAATAGTGCAAAAATCAACCCAATAATACTACCGGACGATTCCCCTGAAAGTCCAAAGCGTTCAATAATCTGTGCTGCGGCTTGATTGCTCTGAAAGGCATTTCCTCCTCCAAAAGAGGCACCAATACATAGAATGGCAAAAACAACAGATAAAAACTTGCCCAAATGCGTCAACCCCATTTCCTTTAATCCTCTGGACAAATAATACATGGGTCCTCCAAAAACATTTCCATCTTTATCAATATCACGGTATTTTACACCTAAGGTACATTCCACAAATTTTGAGGACATTCCGAGCAGTCCTGCCAAGATCATCCAAAATGTGGCCCCTGGCCCTCCAATGGAAATGGCAACGGCAACCATGGCAATATTACCCAGACCCACCGTGCCCGATACTGCAGTGGCAAGGGCTTGAAAGTGGTTTACTTCCCCTAAGTGACCTTCATCTTTAATCGTATCCATTAAATCACCCTCCACTTCATAAACCTGTGGCTTTAATTGGGGTTGATTTTTTTCAAGATCATCGTACTTGCCACGTACCACCTGTATAGCGGTCGGAAAATGGCGAATATTGACAAAACCAAAGTACAGGGTAAAAAAGAGTGCACCCAAAATCAAAATAATCAACACCAAAGGGATGCTATGGCCAAAAATGGGAACTTCTGCCAGAATAAAACTTTCCCACCATTCTGCAAATGGCATAAAGCCATCATTTATTTTTTCATCCAATCCTTTTTCCGAAGATGATGCGAATAGTGAGGTACTTGAAAGTGATAATAAACTGAATAACAGTAATCTGCCCATAATTTGAAATTTTTGGGAATTTCGATTGCAGATTTGAATTTATGGGCGGTTGTCGGAAAGAATCTTGAAATGTCAGTAATCAAAAAACTGACAAATCCATTGTAAGTCATTCATTTTCAATATGGATATTTTCTTTGGGAAGTTGAAGCCTGATTTTACGCTCCCTATTTTCCGACATTTCGAACAAAGTGTTTTTGAGCGGTGTAAAATGCTTGTTCTTTGTCCAATTCTTTTTCCCGAAAAGGCCATTGAGCAGGGCTTCTATCAATCGTTTTAACTCATTATGATCGTTGATGTCGTAGTTTTTGGCACCATCGAAGTTTTTGGGCTTGATTTCGAGCCAACCTTCGGCAGTGACTAGCCTTCGCTCTGCAAAAGTTTTCAGAAGCCGGTGGAGCGCCGGGGTTAGTTGTACCGTTCTGTCTTCATGGCCGGGAAAACCTTTAAGAATCACTTCATAATTGTTGGGAACGTTGGATTTGTTACGTTTCTTGAAAAGAAGCTTTAATTGATATGTTTCGGGAATAACGGTTTCGGTGAGTTCTTTGACCCAACTCAAGGCCAGTGCAAAAAAGAGCATGATGAGCGATGTCTTGAAAATAGCCGAGAACAATAATAGGTTTATGGTATTGTCCATCAGTTTATATACCTGTGCGATCAAGGTGATGAGCACGGTTATGATGGCCAAGAGACCCAACAATGGGAGTCTTCGTTTAATGAACGATTCCCAAAGTACGAAACCTAAAAAGACAAGGGTCAATAGCGCATAATAAACATCGAGTTCGTTTATGGCCGATGCCGACCGACCAAGGAACATTTTGTGTAGGGTAGGAAGTAGTGCAAATGCAAAAGGAATCCCTATAATATTAGGCCAAAACTTATTTTTTATTAGTCCAGCAAAAGGTTTGGGCAAATATTTGAACCATGGAAGGGCCAATAAAATAAAAAGACTGTTCAGCAAAGAAAACACGCTTCTAAGACCCTCTTTAATAGGATAACTGGACTCATTGCTATCCAAATACATTACCTCCACCAATCCGGAAAATGCCCAACAAAGTATGGAAAGAGCCAACCACACCGGTCCAAAATCATTCTGTTTTTTCCCAATATGATACCAAATGGACATTAGTGCCATAAAAGCAAATAGGCACACCACAAATTGCCACCATCCATAAAATTTCGAAATCTCCAGCGTGGAAGATATTACTGGATTTTGGTATGTTGAACTGATTAGAAGCAATTATAATTGGATGTTGAATAGGTTGTCAAGGTATAAATATAGTAATACGATAGAGCAAAGGCATCAGTTATTTATTATATAAGAGCGGTTTGAAGCCAAGGTAACTAAGTTTATGGCTATATTTAATAAACCTTCAATATTCCATGGATAAAATCAAAACTCTTGCATTACTGGTAGCAGTGCTTATAGGAACCTTGTCAAACGCACAAGACAGAGAGGTACTTCAAAACGTGAATGAATTGGTAAAAGAAACACAGCGTGTTATTTCCATTGCCCCAGGGCAAGTAATTGACACGGCCTACTTCCGAACTTTGTTTTTGCCCACGGCACACTTTAGTGTGGTCGGTAAAGAGGATGGGGAATATACCCAGGAAACCATGGGTCTCGATGAATTTCTGGAAACGCTTACGGATGAATACTATTCGTTGGGATATCACGAAGAGGGCATGGGTGAAATTGTGGAAGAATACAACGGTATGGCTCAGGTTATCCAGAGTTTTGAAGGGTTGGATTCCGAAAATGAAACTGGAAAAGGTGTAGGAAGTTATCAATTGGTGTACTCCGAAGGCCGTTGGTGGATTGCCAATATGGTCTGGGCCATAAGTGCAGATAATGGCAAGGATATTCCAAAGAAGTATTTGAAGGATAAGTAACAGGAAACTTTATCTATTAAATTATACAGGTTGTAGTATATCATTCAATTATTTTTAGAAAAATCCTACTTTTAATCCGCACAGTAAAATTTAATTAATCCTACTTTTTTAGAGCACATGAAAAACATTGACAAATCATTTTCTATGAGTCATTTATGTGCCTTTAGCTAACCAAAACAATTTATGAAAAGAGCTTTCAGTTTACTTCTGTTATTAACTTTATTTATCTCATGTTCGGAAAGTGAAGAACCTACACCTCCTGAGACACCCGAAACCCCTAATGCAGTAGAACAAGGTGCCCAATCTTTTAGTATTAGTAATAAAGATATCACTGCTAAAAATTCTACCAATCTTGCCGCCAAGGAATTTATACCAGCCTATGTTTTTGTAAGTGTAGAAACCAGTAATGGCAATAAAATTTTGGACAGACAAAAACTTGATGTTATTGAGCAGGAAGGTGATTATGTAACCGATGAAATAATGTTGGACCCCGGAACTTACAAATTAACGGAGTTTATTGTGGTAGATTCTGCTGATTTAGTCATTTCCTTGGTACCAAAAGCTACCTCAGCTTTATCTCAGTTTACGGGAACTTCACTTCCTTTTAATTTCACAGTACAAGAAGGGGGTTCAAAGAATACACCCATTGAAAATATTGAGACAGCCGGTTATTCATGGGTGGAGTTTGGATATGAGGAAGATGACCTTGTTTTTACTGAGGCCGAAGATTTTTTTACGTTAACCATTAATGATTCAGAAAACTTAACAACAAAAGTAATTTCCTTGAAATCGCTGACAGGTTCGACCTATCAAATTGATTGGGGAGATGGCACCGTCGACGAATATGTTTCAACCCTAAGCGATATAAATATAAATAATGAGCTGTCCCATGATTATGTAGAGAACGGTATTTATGAAATTAAAATTATTGGGGCCGTTGAGGTTTTGACTTATGTGATTTTAGGCGGTGTTCAAGAGGATGATTATTACACTAATATAGTATCTGTTGATTTGAATAATTTGATATTGTTAAAGACTTTTGGTGCTTATGGAGGCAAATTAACTTCAATAGATGTTTCTCAAAACAATTTATTGGAGGAACTCTGGATAGCGAGCAATAAGATTTCCAGTTTGGTTGTTACAAATAACGCTAAACTAAAATCATTATATATCGGTCATAATGAATTGACAAATTTGGACGTTTCCCAAAATTCGGATTTGGAGATATTAACTATTTCGAGTAATCAAATTTCCGAATTAGATATTTCAAACAATTCCAAACTAATTACTTTACTTGCTAGTGGTAATGCATTGACCCAAATTGATTTTTCCAATAACCTAGTTCTTGAACAATTAAATTTGGGGAATAATTTACTTTCAAGTATTGACCTTTCTCAAAACTTGAATTTAAGGGAAATAAATGTTGGGAGAAACAATTTGACACAGATAGATCTTTCTAAAAACACCAAATTGGAACGCATAGACCTGTATGAAAATCAAATAAGCTCGATTGACCTTTCTGCAAATCTAAAACTTAGGGATTTATATATCGGTGATAATTTATTGGATAACATAGACTTAAGTGTGCATAGCAGTTTCGAAAGGTTATCCATTCATAACAATAATTTAAGTAGTTTGGATTTATCCAACAACCCCTTGGTATCCCATTTGTATATTGGCAGTAATCAATTCAGTGGAGCCCAATTGGATTTGATAATTTCCGGTGTTTACGATAATGCTGTTTTAAATTCAATCAACATGGGATATATAGATTTCCAAAACAATCCAGGTACCGATTTGATTGACCAATCTACTATTGCTAAAATCAACGAATTAGCACTGGATTATGATTGGTCATTTAATAATGGTTAATTGATTACTCGTACGACTTAATATTAAAAAAGGCGCACCAAACGGTGCGCCTGTTGTGTCATTCTAAAATGTAAATTTATTTTTTCATGCCGGGCACACCTTCGGGTCTTTTGGTTTGCCAGTGGAAAGGTTCCGCTTCTTTTTCAACTGGAGCTACTTCATCCAGTGTATCAGCATCGTACACCTTTCCGTTTTTGATTACATGGGTCAATGTATTGGTATTTCTGATATCCTCCAACGGATTTTTATCCATAATCAGCAGGTCGGCCAATTTGCCTTCCTCGATACTTCCCAAGTCACCATCCAGACCAAGGGCTTCGGCACCCAGTATGGTGGCAACTTTCAAGGCGTCCTTATTTTCCATACCGCCGCTGGCCACGGACCATAATTCCCAATGGTAACCCAAACCTTGAAGCTGCCCATGACTTCCAACGCCTCCGAGTCCATTATCCTCCACCAAATCTTTCATAAACTCGGCATGTTTTGGAAATATGTGTTCTTCTGGCATAAACCAAGAACCTCTTCTTCGTGACTTCTGCGCTAGTTCTTCATAAGGGGTAAAATATTGAAGTTTTTTGTCGTGGTAGGGTTGTTCGGTGGCATAGTAATAGTTTTCTGCCCATGGACCACCATAGGACACTAAAAGGGTAGGGGTAACCGCCATTTTGGACTCGGCAACGGAATGCACGACATCCTTATAAATGGGATAAATAGGGAACGAATGCTCATGTCCCGGGTATCCATCCAACAATTGTGTCATGTTGAGTTTAAAATCCAGACCACCCTCGGTAGTCGGCATCAACTCCAATTCTTTGGCTGCCATAATAATCCATTGGCGCATTTGTCGGTTCCCCACCAAATACATTTTTATGCTTTTGGTATCATAATACTCACTATACTGTTTCAGCACTTCTTTAGCGTGCTCCAAAGATTTGATTTTGTACGCCCAATATCCAACACCGGGTCCAGTACTGTAAACACGGGGACCGTGCATCATACCTGCATCCACCATATCGGAATAGGTCAATACATCGGTAGTGGCGGTTTGTGGATCCCGTGTTGTGGTTACCCCGTAAGCCAAATTCGCCGAGTAAATCCATATTTGATTTTTGTGAATCCCCCAGTTGGGCCACATATGGGCATGCGTGTCCACAAAGCCTGGTGTAATGGTCTTGCCACTTGCATCTATTTCTGTCGTTCCTCTAGGTACATCCAAAGAGCCCGATGTTCCAACTGCTTTGATTCGGTTTTTCTCAATGAGAATATCACCGTTTTCAATCACCTCACCATCTTTCATGGTGATAATTCTCGCTCCTTTGAGCAAAATGGTGCCCTCTGGGATATCTTTGGTGTAGGTTACTTTTACCTTAAGTTCTTTGGCTGTGTACCCTTTGTCCTCTTCCTTATCCTTCTCTTCATCATCTTTGTCATCATCCTTTTCTTTATCCTTAAGTTTTTCCTCCTCTTTTTTGGCAGTGGCCACACTATCGGCATAGGCTTCGGCAGCAGGAATATTATAGATAAAATGACTGGCTCCCAATGACCAGTGCACATCTTTACTATTACTGGCCCAAGCTGGGAACTCACCGCCCATTATGGTAAGCTTTTTGGCAGGGAAAGCTGCTTTATCTGTATTGGCAACGGAGATTTTAGGAGTTTTTCCAAATTTTGGAATGGTAACCGTATAAACATCATTATTGATTTTGGCCAGTGCCGTAGTCCCGTCTGGAGATATCTTAATTTCCGAAGGGGATGAGGATTTATCTTCTGGAGCTTGATATTGTTCTGAACCAGGTAATATATTATGCCCTCCATTTTCATCATGGAAACCAAAAGAAGAAGAACCAAAGGTGGTGATACCACTTAATTCTAAATGTTCTTTTTGGTCGGTTCCATCCCATCGAATGGAAAGCAAGGATTTCCCTTTGCTCAAATAAATTCGGTTGTCCACTTTAGTGAAATGTGGATTGGAACGCCCTTCAGCTTTATCGATAACGGTTACTTTTCCACCATCTGCGGAAATCCATGCCAAATCTTCCTGTGCACCACTGGCCCTTGGTCCTATAGCATCCCTGTAGACCTGCGCAGAACCTTTAGTGAATACAATTCTGTTACCATTATACGACCATGCAGGATTGTTATAAATGGCAGCTTCTTCAGTTAGTTTTTCGACTCCTCCACGTCCATTCGCATTCACTTTGTATAAGTGGCCCCCATTTGTTTCCCATGAGGCAAAAACAATACGCTCCCCATCTGGTGACCAGGTAGGTTGTGCTTCCGTGAAATCGTTCTTGGTTAAACGTTTTGGCTTGCCATCTGGCAAATCCATCACGTATAATCGGTTGAGGGCCGTAAAAGCAAGCTTGCTTCCATCTGGTGACGGCACTCCATCACGTATTTGGGTAACCAATGCTTCCTGGTTATCCTCAATAGGGTATTTGAATGCAAGTTGTGGTCCCAATTCAATATTTACATCTACCTCGAAAGGTATTTCTGTTGCGGTATTGGATGCAATATTTATGGTATAGATTTTACCGCCGTAACTGGCAACCAAATTTTTGCTATCTGGAGTAAAAGCCATGGCAGGCAACACGCCCAAAGGCGCTATGGACTCTTGTTCGTCGCGTTGCACCGGGTACGCTAACCAACGCTCGTCGCCGTTTTCCAAATTACGCATAACCAGTCCCGTTTCTGTTTCAAATCGGCTGCCGTACGCCAACCATTTGCCATCGGGCGAAAGGGTGGGAGTGAATGCTGACCCGTAACGCGAGGTAATGGTAGAAATTCCTCCATCACCCATACTATAGGTACCCAATTGATATTGTGGTAATTGTGCATTATAATTCCAAGATCTCATTCTTCGGGAAAAATAAATGAGCTTGCCGTCGGGGGAAAACTCAGGGTCAATGGTTTTTAAATTGTCGGGTTTGTCTATAAGCTGGGCTCCACCACCTCCATCTTTGTGGTACATGTGCAGTTTAATATTTCTACGACCACGTGCACCAACAATATAGTCGCCATCCGGGCTCCAATCGGCAGAGAAGAAGTTTTGGTTGTTGTCTTTTGTAATTTGTTTGGTTTCCTCCGATTCCAGCTCCATGGTCCAAATGTTATCAGAACCGCTCTTATCGGAAATAAATACAATGGATTTTCCGTCGGGACTATATCTAGGATGTACATCATATGCCAATCCGTCTGTAATTTTGGTTGCTTTCCCTCCCGATATCGGAATAGTGTACAAATCTCCCATCATATCAAAAATGATGGTTTTTCCATTTGGACTAACATCCAGAGAGAGCCATGTACCTTCTTTGGTGGTAAAGGAAATTGTTCTTTCGGGCTCTAAGGGAAGTTCTTTCGTGGCTTTTTTAGTACTATCAGCTTCTTGTTTTTTGTCTTGCGCCAAAAGCGTTACAAACCCAAGGAACAAGGCTAAAGCCAATAGGTAGTTATTTCTTTTCATTTAGTTAGTTTATTTATGACTTAAGCAAACAAGATATGAAAAAATAGGTTTAAGGATTTACCCTTGCCATGAAGAATTCAATTCTAAATAGTTTGAAGGAAAGATTTTTCGAATTAAAAACCAGGACCCTTTCAGGATTTCTCGACTTTCTAAATAATCTGAAACGATATGCACGACATCTCGACAAAGCCCACCTTGATTCGAAAAATAAATGGTGTTTAACCAAACCAGATTATATACTCATTATTGTTATTCCTACATAAAAAATTACCAAGTATACATTAAAATTGAAAATTGGGTAATTACATAAAAAAAGACATTGCTTTTTGTTAAATTTCGTTAAAATCAGCTTTTTGATTTTAATTAGTTAACTAAAAATTGAGAACACAATTATGAAAAACCTCAAGAAAACAAGACATTATTCTTTATGGCTCGCTGCTATTATGAGTCTATTTGTATTTAACTCATGTACAGAAGATGCAACTGTGAATGAAAATATAAATGCTGTTCAAAAAAGCGAAAAACAACACTTGTCACTTGTTCAAAGGACCGGAGATCCTATCATCATAGATGATTTAAGAGAGAGTGACATTTCTGAGGCCCGTGCTACTGGAGCAGCGGGCAATGATAACGGACGATTTAATATTACCCTAAAATACCTTTTGCCTCCGACCGAAAGACAGGCTGAAGTATTCGATGCGGCCGCTGCTCGCTGGGAGCGTATCATTATAAAAGATGTTCCCTCCATTACTGCAACAATTCCCTCAGCATTTGAAGGCTTTCCACCTGCAGTCGATGGTACTTTAGATGATATCATTATCGAGGTTGCTTTGGCCAACATAGACGGTCCCGGTGGTATATTGGGACAAGCTGGGCCTCAATTTGTAAGAACAAGTGATTATCTTACCATTTCAGGTGTCATGTTTTTTGATGTAGCAGATTTGGGCTTTTTGGAAGAGTTAGATCTATTCGAGGAAGTAATCGTGCACGAAATGGGCCATGTGCTGGGAATTGGTACCCTATGGAACGTTCCGGGCAGAACATTGCTTCAAGGAACTGCGACTAGCCCTTATTTTGCAGGGCACAAGGCCAATGTTTTCTGGAACGCCGAAGGTGGAACTGGAGAATTGCCAATAGAAAGTCTATATGGTCCCGGAACTGCATATGGTCACTGGCAAGAATCAACCTTAAATAATGAGCTTATGACCGGGTTCTTGAATTTGGGTGAGAATCCATTAAGTAGGATTACTGCCGGTTCCATGGCCGATTTGGGATATGGAGCAGCCAGTGTAGGGGAACAATACTATTTGCCAAAAGGAACATCGGGAGTTGACCTAACCGAACTTGAGAGCGTTTCTGGTGAAGGTTTGAACATTGCTGCCAAAGAAACATTATTAATGCCTATTGGCTTTGTATACAATACTAAAAAGAAATAATACAAGGGTATTCCAGAAATATAGAAAGGCCTTCTTGATCAAGAAGGCCTTTTTTTGTTCCATTTTGGTCAAAGCAATCCCTTTTCAATTAAAGTTTTTTCCAACCGATCATGGTTCTCCCAAAATCGGTCTTCTATTTTTTGGATTACCGTATTATAGCCCGGATAGGATTTTAGGGAATCCAATACAGGGTCCATGGTCATAAACAAAATCATCCAATACATAAAATGGTTTTTGGTCGAAAATTCTTCGTATTGATCAATGGCTTCTGCGTATTTGCCTTCATATGCATATAATACTGCCATGCTAGCAGGTTGGTATATGGACTGGTCATTTTCACAATATTCGGCATAAGCAGTAATTAAGCTGTCCGCCTCTTCCTGATGTCCCATTTTTTCGAAGGTGTATCCAATCTTGATATCTTCTTGCGGATATATACCTAATCCTTGCGATTTTCTAATGTCATTGAATGGTTTATAGTAATAATAGGCACTATCATATTCTTTCTGAAAATAGTGCAATTTGGCTACCTCCTGTAAGATGTCGAGTCGGGTGGTATCCTTTCTCAATTCGCGTTTTAAACTGTTCAATGTCTGTTTGATGTCCTGGTTTTTGGCATATCGGATATAAGCTTTCAAATAGGGAGCATATTGGTTATCGGGATTGATATCAAGTGACTTGTCGATATACAACAAGGCCTCATCCGTAAACCCGGCTTGAACAAGTGCATTACTTAGGTGGAGATAGGTATAGCTTTGCGTAATATTGTTATCTGACACATCCAACTGAATACCCTTTAATGCATATTCCAAATATTTTCCGGTATTGGGAAGCGCATTGGAGTAAATGGAAGATAAGATATTCACTACTCCGGAAGAATTGGGATTATATTCCAAAGCTTTTTCCAAATGTGGAACTGCCAATCTATAATCCCCGATATGCATATAATACAAAGCCTTTGCTATCAAACTCTCGGTTAATTTGGAATCGTGTAAGAGGGCCTTGTCCGCATAATTGTTGATGGTTTCCGTATACTGTTTTTCCTTTTTGTAAAGGTCGAGATAATAATAGGCTATGGCCAAATCTGCATATACCAAGGCAAATTCAGGGTCTTCTTCAATGGCTTTTTCAAATAACGGTATGGCTTCCAAAAGACCTTCTTCCGTTTGTCGATTAAAAGGTTCTTGGGCCTTTAGGTAATAATCGTAGGCAGCAAGATTGTCTGTTGGTTTTTTATCAATTTGTTCCAGTTCAGATGGAGTAACCTTGGCTTTGATGGCGTCGGCAATTTTCTTGGCCACTTCGTTCTGCACGGCGAAAATATCGACCACCTCTTGCGTGTACTGCTCTCCCCAGATTCTGGTGTCGGTAATGGCATCGATCAATTGGATATTGAGCATTACCTGGTCGCCCACTTTTTGGCCACTGCCTTCCACTATATAATTCACGTTCAGTTCGGCCGCAATTTCACCTATGTTCCGATCGGAATTACGATATTTTTCCACCGAGGTCCTACTAATCACCCGCAAATCTTCAATTTTTTGAAGGTTGCCCAAAGATGCCTCCATCAAACCGTTTACAAAATACAGGTTGGTGGAATCACTGCTTTCGTTTTTAAACGGAAGTACAGCAATAGATTTTTCCAAGCTTGCTTTTTGAGCTATATCAGCAGTAGGAGTGGAGGGGGGCATCGAAAGATAGGCAATGCCACTGACAACTAACATAACCAAGGCCATTAGGGCCCATTTGTATTTATTCAGGAATGATTTCGAAGGTTCTTCCTTTGTTTTTTCAAGATCAATTTTGCCAACTTCTCCTGGAGGGTGGCCATAGTATTCCCGAAAACATTTGATAAAATAGGAGGTGCTTCCAAAGCCTACCCGATAGGAAACTTCAGAAACTGTGAGCTCCGAATGCTTTAACAATTCCATGGCTTCCCGTAGTCGTATTTGACGAATAAATTGACTGGCGGAGAGTTGCGTTTGCTTTTTGCACTTCCGCAATAGATTGGAGCGGCTCATGTGCATGGCATTCGCCAACTCTGACACGCCAAAGTGCTCATCGCTGAGATGTTTCAGAATCATGGCTTCTGCCTGTTCAGTGAATTTCACCCCTTTTGGATTGTCCGGCATGGTAGTTTACAGATTGTTGAGTGCACTATTGTAAACAAATATAAGCGATTCCTTATCAGGGTGAAAATGCAGGGTTTGCCGCATAATTTATATCCGTGCGCCATAATTTTCACCGTCTGCGCAGAGCTTATATACAACGCAGCATAGGTGATTAGTGCTGCATCACGTTTTGGGGAACCTTTGTAGTGTAAAATTTAATGTTCAACAATTAAAATTAAATGTCATGAAAAATTATCAATTCAATTCAGTAAAACAATTAAAGTATGCACTACTTATTCTTGCAGTGAGCTTATCTGCCTGCGGACAGCAAAAATCAAAATCCGATAAGGAAGTTGTTACAAAAACGGAGGTAAAGACACCGGATATTACTATGCAAGAAGCGGTAGTTACCGGAAACTTCGATGCAGTAAAACAACATATTGCAGCTGAAACCAATATCAATGAAAAAGACGCCCTTAGTGGTTCCACTCCCTTGATAACGGCCATTACTTTCGGAAAAAACGACATTGCCCAGGCACTTATCGATGCTGATGCGGATTTGTCCATTAAAAATAATGATGGCGCCACAGCATTACATGTAGCCGCCTTCTTTGGTAGGGTGGAAGCAGTTCAGATGTTGATGGATGCCGGGGCCGATAAGACCGTGAAAAACAATTTTGGGGCCACTCCACGCGAGACGGTTATGGGTCAGTTTGAGGATATAAAGCCTATATACGAAATGATGCAACAACAATTGGCACCAATTGGACTTCAGCTTGATTTGGCCGAGGTTGAAAAGACCCGTCCTGTAATCGCTATGATGCTACAATAATCAATAATTAAAAAAACGACAGTCATGAAAACAGCACGTAGACACGATATTGATTGGTTAAGGGTAATTACGATTGCTTTGCTACTGATCTATCATATTGCAATCATTTTTCAGCCCTGGGCCATGTTTATAGGATTTGTAAAAAGCGAACAGCCTTTGGAAGGTTTATGGACCCCGATGACCCTACTCAATGTATGGCGAATACCGATTTTGTTCTTTGTATCGGGTATGGGACTCTTTTTCGCCATGCGCAAACGTAATTGGAAACAATTGATTGGTGAGCGAACGCGCCGCATATTGCTACCGTTCCTTTTCGGTATAGTGGCGATAACTCCTTTGCACATGTTTGTTTTCCAAAAATTTTATAAACTTCCATTGGGGTACTATCCACATGTAGGCCACTTATGGTTTTTGGGTAACATTTTTGTCTATGTGTTGTTGTTTTTACCGGTTTTTTATCTATTGAAAAATAGAGAGGGAGGGAAGTTCAAGCAAATTTTGGGTAAGGTGATGTCCAACCCCGGTGGCCCCTTATTGATTTCCCTCTTCTTTATGCTGGAAGCCATTTTGGTGAAACCGCAAATATTTTCCTTGTATGCCGAAACCTGGCATGGATTCTTTTTAGGAGGGTTGGCGTTCTTTTTTGGGTATTTGTTTGTGTATAGCGGCCAATATTTTTGGGATACAGTTAAAAAATGGCGATGGGGTTATTTGGCCCTTGCCTTGGTTTTATATGTTATTAGGTATTTTGAATTTCAATTGGAAGCGCCAGGCTATCTGATGGCCTTGGAATCCAATTGCTGGATTTTCGGGGTATTTGGACTTGGGTATCGGTACTTGAACAAACCTAGCCAATTGTTGAGTTATTTGAGTCAGGCGGCATATCCGGTATACATCATCCATATGTTTGTAATGTATTTTGGAGCTTTGTTGATCTTACCTCTAAAGATTCACCCTGTTTTGCAGTTGTTGGGAGTGATTGTATTCACTTTTGCCGGGTGTTACATCTTGTACGAGTTCCTTATCCGCAGGGTATGGTTTCTACGACCTCTGTTTGGTTTAAAGGGAAAAAAGGAGAGTCGTGTGCAAGAAAAGGTACTGATGAGTGAACCTTGATGTCTTTGGCAGCGCCGTCTGTTATTGAATCGCATAAAAATCATTGTAAATAACGTAACAGATTTTAATGTAAGGCGTCAGATTGAATAGTGAAAAGTTTTAATTTGTATCAATGAAACTATTGAAAAAGATTTTAAAGATTGTTTTTGCTCTCATAGGAGTACTTATCATAGCCATTCTTGTAATTATTGGAGTCGATTCGCAAAGAACGAAGTACCTGAATATTGACCATGTCGAGAATGGAAATGTCAACACTTATCTTATAACCCATGTGAATGTCATTCCGATGACCCAAGATACTGTTCTTACTGATAAAACGGTCTATATTAAGAATGGTGCAATCGAAACCATCGCAGATAATATTGACATTGACGGTGTTGAATTTATCGATGCGAAAAACAAGTATCTAGTGCCAGGTCTAATTGATATGCACGTTCATGTTTGGGATCGGTATGAATTGGGACTCTATCTTTCCAATGGGGTTACCGCGGTCCGTAATGTATGGGGAATGCCCATGCATTTGCGGATTAAGGAAGATGTAAATAATAACGAAATAATTTCACCCTTGTTGTTCACCTCGGGTCCAAAGCTTACCGGTCCGGAGTTTATTGGTGATGATAATCTTAACTTGACCACACCCCAAGAAGCAAAGGACAAAGTGGTTTCGTTCAAGGAACGCGGCTACGATTTTATTAAAACCTATTACGGATTAACACCTGACTTATTCGATGCCGTCCTAGAACAAGCGAAGATATTGGATGTGGATATTGTGGCCCATCCTTCACAAAAAGTTCCGTATTCCTACCATTTTGATCCTCAGATAAAATCTATTGAGCATACCGAAGAGTTTATACAACAACCGCTGAGCTATGTATTGGATACTGTCAAGTTAAAAGAGGTTGTCGATTTATATGCCAATGCAGAATACAGTGCCCACTGTCCCACGTTGGTTGTTTATAACAATATTTATCAAATGTTGATGGATGACAATATTTTGGAATCCGAGTCTATGCAATATATGAGCCCTTTAATTAAAAAGGTGGATAGTAAAGCGCAGTTTGATAGATGGCACAATACCAAATTAGAGGATCCTTCTGTTATTGAGCGTATCAAAAACCAACACAACTTTCATCTGTACATCATTAAAAAATTACATGAAGCAAATGTTAGGATTATTTGTGGTACAGATGCTGGTATCGGAGTTACAACCCCTGGATTTTCCATTCATAAAGAATTGGAGTTTTATAAAGAAGCTGGTTTGTCCAATTATGAGGTGTTGAAAACAGCCACAGTGAATGCTGCCAAAACACATTCGATCATGAATGACATGGGAACCATAGAAGCAGGGAAAGTCGCAAATCTCGTATTGACGGATAATAATCCCTTATCGGATCTCTCGGCAATGAAACATCCATCAACCGTTTTTGTTAAGGGTAGAAAATTGGATAGAAAAACCCTTGATTCCTTTGAGGAAAAGGCCAAAGACCGTAAAAACCTGCTGGCTTCGGGGATACGATATGCAGAAAATCTGATTATTGAAAAATAGTTGTCGGGACAGGTAAATATGTGCTCAAAACCCATTTTTCGGAAAGCTAAGGCCAACTCTTTCGTTTAACCATTTTATACCTCATATATTTGCAACGTTTTGATTTTAAAACTGTAAACAAACATTATGAGTAAAGTAAAAGAGAACGATACTGTAAAAGTACACTACACGGGTAAACTGACTGATGGGCAGATTTTTGACAGCTCATTGCAAAGAGAGCCCTTGGAAATAAAGTTGGGCGAAGGTCAGTTGATTCCTGGATTTGAAAAAGGACTTATTGATATGGCCGTAAACGAAAAGAAAACCATCACCATAGAAAAGCAAGATGCTTATGGAGAGGTCAATGAAGCGCTTTTTCAAAAAATCTCCAAGACACAATTGCCAGAAGACCTTAAGCCAGAAGTTGGCATGGGCTTGGTAGGTGCCAACGCTCAAGGGCAAGAACAACAATTCAGAATAGCTAAAGTAGAGGAGGAGGACATCATTATTGATGCAAACCATCCTTTGGCCGGACAAGATTTGGTATTTGACCTTGAAGTGGTAGAAATACTATAGGTCCATAACCTAACTTTGTTGGGAATAATATAAATTAAAGGAGAGAGCCTAATTGCATCTGGTTCTCTCCTTTTTTATTTTTATGGTTATATATTGGTCTTGAGCAGACATAAGTAATTGAATATATCAACCATGAGAATTGCAGGAAACCTTCTTTTAATACTTCTATCCCTTTTGACGGTATTCCATATTTTAGTCATTCAGGGTGTTTTTCCATATCAACAAACGTGGGGAGGAGCCATAGAGGACGAAAATAAAGTGTTTGTTTATGAGGGGTTTGCAATTGTGTCAACACTTCTATTTATCCTAATCGTTTCTGTAAAATTGGAATACCTGAAGCTTAAAAGCTTTAAAAGGGCCGCTAATATTGGTGTATGGGCCATGGTCGGCTTCTTTACCATGAGTTTGATCGGAAACCTTATGGCAAAGACCAAAATGGAACGGATTGTCTTCATCCCAATATCCATTATACTGGTGGTTTTAAGTTTTAGATTGGCGATCGGTAAGAAAAAGCTAGATAAAACCACGGATTAACTCCATTAGACTCTAGAACTGTAGAAAAACCCCAGAATTTTTAAGGTTTTCCTGCAATGGAAATTAAAAACCAATTGCTAACTTACAGTACTCCAAACCATTAACTTGCTTCCTTTTGTTTTCTTCCCCCGAAAAGCGCCCATAATCGGTATTGTGACCATTGGGTTTTATTTATCAGTTGTATGAGTTAGAACATTCGTTGTTGGGCACAACAAATTAGTCTGACATATCATGGGGGCAAATTGATCATATGCTAAGCATCCCAGGCAATGCATCCGCGATACTAGGGTAGTATTTAAATTAAGTATAAGTCAGCATCTAAATATCAAAAAATGGACAATTCAAAAATTCATCCAAAAAGCGAAAACCAAATTCATTTGGTGGATATACATCTTTGGCGGGGTGCCCCCAAAAATCAAGATGCAGAACGGGAAATTGAAATTCTGGTCAATCAAGGGTATGTGGTCGGTTTTAGTCCAAGTCGATTACAACCGGCATGGTCTGCTTACCGAGTTGCCTTTGCAGACCAAGATGTAAAGTACGACCGACCCATAAATTACTATAACGACCTGCGTTTGGATGAAGAATTTCGTATTGGCAAGGGCACCTTTGGTAAAATTGGTGGCATACGCCTGAATGTGGGACATATGACCCCCAACGAGGTCATCAATCGGCAATATGGGAGACTTGCCCAGATGGAAACCTTTTTTATGACCAACATGAGTCCCCAATATGCCTCGCTCAACCGTGGGGTTTGGTTGAAATTGGAAACTGCCATCCGTGAGATTCAGGATGAACCCAATCAGCATGACCATTTATGGGTGATTGCGGGGCCCATCTTTGGGGATGCACCGGAAATGGTATATCGGGGGCAAAACAAGCATCTACCAGTTCCCGATGCGTATTTTTGCATTACCGTAGATCCTTATATGTATCCTTATGATACCTTGTCCAAGGCCCATATCGATTGCTTTATTATTCCACAAAATGCCCCGGGAAGTTCTAGTCCAGAAGACTATCCGGCCACCTTGGAGGATGTGGAAGAAGCTACCAAGCTCAAATTTTTTGATTCTTGGAGCAGGGATATTCCCTTAGGGTTCATGGCGCAGCGTGATGCCCCTTCTGAGAGCAGATTGATGAAAATCTTGCGGCGAAACCATTTAAAAGAACAGGCCGAAGAATCCATTCTTGAAAAAACCAGGAGGGAAGCCAAAACCATCGAAGACCTTATTGAAGGCCTTAAAGAAGAGGCGAGCCGTATAAATGCCCTTGATCGCGAAATAACAGAGGAGGAAACCACACAGTTGAAGACCATTCAGCATACCATATCGTGGTTGATCAAGGCCCATGAAATTTCAGGTGAGCCAGAAGCTCCCTTGGATGCCGAGCCAGCTACCAATTTTATTACCTACAAGATCATTGATGATATGGATGGAAAGCTCAAACAGGCCGCTAGAATATCCTGCAATTTTTGGAACGAGTTTATAGCGCCAAAACATTCCATAGTTATTCGTTTGGGCATCTTTACCAGTATGAGCCAGACCATTGCGCGGGCGTATATGCCTTTTGAAAAAGATGAGGTAAGGTACGGGGTGGTAGAATTTAACACCCGTTTTTTGGGCAGCTTTACCAATAATGACATTACCGGGACCATAACCCATGAGATTGGCCATGTATTGGGAATAGGTTGGGAGGATTGGAATTCCCTTTTTAACAAGCGCACGGGAATATTCAACCGCAAAGCAGTAAAATCGCTAGAAGCGTTGGATCTAATGGAAGTGGAACTGGATGGCGGTCCGGGAACTGCGCTGGCCCATTGGGATGAGGAAAAATTTGATAAGGAACTTATGACCGGATATAAGGATAGTGGCGAATATGTACTTCCAGTTACGATTGATTTGATGGGTGTTTTAGGCCATAAGGTAACCACCTCCTTGGAACAAAAGACCCCACTGAACGACCTTCTGGAAAAGTATGCCAATCTGGTGTTTTCCAGACAAGATCAGGTACGGAAAATTGACCTGGAATATTTTGAGAAGACTGAATTGATGGAAACCATCCCACATGCGTAGGTGCGTATGGGCAAAAGTCTGTAGGGTAGTGGGGTAAGAGCGTATGAATTGGGTGAAAACCCCAGAATTTTTAAGGTTTTTGTGTAATGGAAATTTGAATTCATTTGCTAACTTAATCATCTCCAAGTTATTGACTTCCTACGACTTACTTCCCCGAGAAAACACCTATAGCAGGGTATTGAGATATAAGACTTATCCATTAGGTTTTTGATGTTCTAAATCAAGGAATCATCAATACAACTAATTGGTTTTTTGTAAATAAATTAAAAACATATAAAAATGGAACTATTTGCAGAGTTGGATATTGATAATTTCAATGAGGAAGCCATTCTTGAATCGATAACCGAAGCCTTTTCTAAACCAAAGGTTTACATTTCATTTAAATATACTAAAAAGCGAAAGGTGATTTTTTACCACTTGCAGGTCAAAGTAGCAAAAACAACCAAAGATTTGTTACAAGGAACAGCAGTTAAAGATTCTGATGGTTCTCAGACATTTTTTATTGGTGAGTTTTCCAAAAATACTGAAATAGAAATCAAATTCGGGGTAATAGGTTTCACAACAGTTCCAAAAGCCGTTGCCCTAATCGCTCAAACTAACCCAGAAATTGGTTATCAAGTTGACCCCAAAACGCCCGGCGAAACTAAAAGTATTGAGCGCGATGAAAAATGGGAAGGAAAGTTTAAATATAAAGTACAATGAAGACTCAAAAAACCATATTATCAGCCATTCTATTCGCAATTTTTATTTCAGAATCATTGGCGCAAGTTCCTTTAGACAACATTTTTAATTCAATAGTGGGGCCAAATAGTGAACCAATAGTTTACAATACTATTAATATGAACTCATTTGATTTAATATCTTCAAATATCCAATTTTCTGAAAAGAATAATTCTCAAAAACTTGTTGTTCTTCCTTTCAAATTATTTAATGATCAGCCAAGCGGACTTATTCGAAATTTGAAACTGAATATTGCACAAAAAAATGGAATTTCAACATTTGGAATTGGGATTGGATTAGATAATTCTTCGCCTTTTTCTAAAAGAGGAGATGATATTTTTAATAAAGTAGATATCGTTTCTAAAAGGGGTCAAAGTGAAGATGAATCTGATTTAGAATACCAACAATATGAAGCCAGTTATGCATTGTATTTGGACAAAGAAGTTGCCAAATATTATGAGAATTTATTGAAGAACAGCTTTCAGTTAACATTCGGTTTCAATATATCTTATTTCTCTATAATTGGTGGTGATAAAGTAGACTTAGATGAAAATGGTTTAATTGATAACGAAAAATCAATAGAAAGCTTTAATTACTCACTTGGTGCATCCTACACATTAAATAGTTCAGCAGGAATAAGTGCCTCTTTGCATATTGTAGATAAACTTGGTAGTGCAGAAGAAGGGCAAGAAAGGGTTCCCTATTTAGGAGGGTCCTTTACATTTGCCAAGCGAATATTAGTTTTGGATTCAAATTATAAAACCTCAAAGGACTATTTCAAATCATTATTTGTGCCTTCCATTATTTTTGGGTTTACGTTCGAGTATCAAGAAGCACAGAAAAATTTTGATTTTGCCAAGGATGGAATAATTAGACAATCTGTGTATACTCCGTTTTTGGATTTTAAGATAAATCCTAAAAATCAATTTAGATTGGGAATTCCAATTCAAAAACTGACATCTCAGAATAGAGATTTACAAAGCTTAGGACCATTTATACAATGGGGATTCAGTATTGCAAATAAGGGAAAGTAAGGACCTAAAAAGCCAGACTTTTATCAAACTTTAAAAATAAAGTACGTACTATTTTGACAGAAAATGAAATTAAAACAATTGAAGTGTCTAAAAGCAGCGAGATGATGGGTATAGGATAACCCTTAGTTTGTTCTGAATTTTATACAGTTCGATGTAAACCTAACCATATATAAAAATGCCTGAAAAATTAGATTCTTTTAATAAAATAGGCCTCTGTTTTAGTGGAGGGGGCTATAGAGCTACTTTTTTTGCCTTAGGAGTACTTTCATACCTGGATAACGTTGATTACCACGGCAAGTCCATTTTAAAATCGGTAAAAGCATTGAGTACGGTTAGTGGAGGCACCCTAACAGGGGTGGGTTATGCCAAAGCTGTTCAATCTCCGGATTACGATTTCAAAGCTTTTTTCAAATCGTTCTACCACACGTTCACTCCGAAAAATGACAAACTGCTGGAAACGGCTATCGCCAAATTAGAAGATGATAAGGTATGGAAAGCAAATCCAAATAAAAAGCGCTCATTGATCAATGCTTTCGCGTTGACCTATGCCGAAATGTCTTTGTTTAAAGGCTCATTTGAGCAATTTGAAAAAGATAAAATCAAACAATTGAAACACGTTTGTTTCAATGCCACAGATTTTTCATTTGGATTAACGTATCGATTTCAGAACACCGGATATTTTGGGAATAATCCACTCTATAAAAATAACCAGGCAGAAGTCAATGCGTTACGAAACCAAGTTGAGTTGGGTGATGCCATTGCCTCATCTTCCTGTTTCCCGGTGGGATTTGAGCCCTTGGTTTTCCCCGACGATTATTTTAAAGACCATCAAGATGCTGCGTATAAGAATTTAAAACAGCTAGACGATTTCATCAATGGTGTTGGCATAATGGATGGTGGAATTGCGGACAATCAGGGAATCGGTAGCATGATGCTCATTAATGATAGAATGGGCGATGGCTTGGATTTGATCATTGTGAACGACGTGGGAAGCTATAAGATGAAACCATGGCAGCAGGACACCACTAAAGTGGGAAAAAGTTCCACGGTGAAACGTGTAGTGAACAAAATGCTGCAATACTTCACCATAAAGCCATTATATTGGATTACGTTGGCCCTTGGCTTGGTAATTTTACTGCTAAATAATATGCATGTTTTTGGTCCACAAGTCTATAGCGGGATGAATATTTTTGGAGGTGTGGTACTAGGAATTGGCCTGTTACTGACCGTGTTTGGTTTGGTGGCTTCGGTTATTAAAAGTGCTGCGTTGTCCAAATTAAGAACCATCTTTAAAAAGAATGTGCCGGAACCTTTGTTGGATGATGTTTTAACCTTTCAGAAATTGGATATCAGTTTGGTGCAACAGATGCTTGCGGATCGCTTCACCTCGGCATTGACCATGATCAATGATGTCTTTTTAAAGCAAATGCGAAGATTGAACTACGACTTGTTTTATTCAAAAGACAAATTAAAAAACAAACGTATAACGGCAACGATCTATAAGTTAAATGGCCAAAAGACCCCATATAGTGAAGGAACAGGTTTAAACGAGTCGATAAAACCCAAACCCAGCAAAAACCTGGAAAGTGTTTGTTTAACAGCCTCCAAAACCCCTACAACGCTTTGGTGGGACAAAACCGATATCGCCAAAAATCGTATGGAAACCCTCATTGCCTGTGGTCAGTTTACCATTTGTTACCAACTGATGGATTACATTTTAAAACTCAAAGCCGATGAGGATAAGCCCATAAAGGACATTACTGAAGTTGATGCCCTTTACAAAGCTTTGGAGGCCGATTGGAAATTGTTCAATAAAAATCCGTTGTGGTTGGTGGATGATTTAAAGAAGTAAAATCTAAAACAAATTAAATATTTCAAATTTAATTATTATCGTATCTGAAAAAAGCACTAAATATCACTGCTGCTTGTAATTAACATTTTTCCTTCTGATTCTTTTATAGAGAAAAGCCCTTCTGACGGATTATCTTTTGAAAGGTTTATTTCATTCTTTTCGGGATCAATTATCGTTACGGTGTAATCTTTTGTATTTTGAGGTAATCTAACGGATACTTCATTTCCTATAACACTACTTCCTTTTAAAACAATGTCATCAAAAGCTGGAATTTTTGTCTTTCTTTCCTCAACATAAGAATAGGTGACGACTAAATTACCACGGGCATCTCTTGTAAAAGGAGTACAATGTCCACTGTTTCGTACTAATCCTCTTAATGAAAAACCCGTACTTGATTTATCAAATAGACCACTAAAGACATCACCAGATCTGGTTGACACATCCAATATTTTGATACTGTCTACATTGATTTTCCAACCTTCATCTGAATCGCTTTTAATTTCCCAGTTTATTTTGGTTGGAGTAGAACAATGTTTGTTTCTATGTCGTTTAGTGTCAATAATTTTCCTTGTTTCCAATGAATCTTTGGAGGAGGGTACCTTGTAATTTACAGAATAATCGAACATTGGTATTGATGTATTGACTACCTTTTGATTGGCAGTATATGCTAAGGTGCCGAGTATAGCTGAAATAAAAATTGCCAGGAAAATTAGACTTCTTCTATGGCTCGATTTGTCCTTCAATATTCTGGTAGCCAACTCAAATCTCTGTTGTTTCGTTAAATCATCTATTTTTATACCTGATTTACCCAAATATTCTGCAGCAGCGTCATATTTTCTATCTTCTGGAAGATTTTCTATCAATCTTCTTTTTTGAATAATTTTAAATTGATAATATGCTATAACGATTGCAACTATAAAGGCTGCCAATGTTATCGGGTTGCCGATTTTATCAATAATTCCCCAAGGGCCATTTAAGAAGTCGGTGGTTTGATCTTGAAATATTAATAAACACATCATATTTAGTTTAAGAGAGTAACAACTATTTTTCCTTCGTAAAACTAATAGGGGAACTAAATATTCTTGTGAGAAAATTATACTACAATATAAGAAAAAATCTTTATTCGAATTACCGAAAATTTATTTTATCTATTTTAAAATGAACACCTTACATAAACAACCATAATCAATGGTTAAGCATATTATTGAATTATAATGTTCTCGCGTTATGTTTCTATGCTTTGGAAAAGCAAAGCATACTTCCTCAAAAGTTGAGCTAAAAACTTCCTTTTAAAAAATGTAATGAATACTATTTTGTCGAACAGGTATAGGAGCTGAATGGAAATCAACTATTTATAATTTTGCCAAAACTTCCAATTTTTCAAACACAATAACCTTATACATCGAACTAACCGGGACTTTATTATTTTCAATTAACAAATGTGTTTTGGTTGCTTTGGTGATTCTATTCAAATTGACAATGTATGATTTATGTGTGCGTTGAAAATTTTCAGGTAATAATGTGATGATTTTAATAAGTGTTTCAGATATGAGGTACATTCTGGAATCCGTAAAAATTTTCAAATAATTTCCAAAGCTTTGTATGTATTTAATTGATTTGAAAGGAACATTTATGGGCAAACCATCATGTTTTATTTGAAGCTCTGCTTTTTTCTTATTCTCTTTGGGTTCAGCTATTTTTGAAGTAGAAACCTTGTTGATTGCTTTCAAAAAGCGTTCAAGTTTTATAGGTTTCAATAAATAATCCACTACACCATAGTTATAGCTTTCCAATGCATATTCAGAATACGCTGTGGTTAAAATAACTTTAGGTGGTTGTATCATGGAACGTAAAATTTCCAAGCCATTGAGTTCTGGCATTTCAATATCAAGAAAAACGAGATCCACTTCATTTTGCTGAATAAAATTCACAAACTCAAGGGAATTCCCTGAACTGAATACTAATTCAAAGTTGTCAATTTTGGAGCAGTATTCCTCCAACACTTTACGTGCCAATGCTTCATCATCTACAATTCCAATTTTGACCATTCGTTATGCTGTTATATCAATAGTTAAATTTACACGATATTCGTTTTTCATATCATTGATTTCTATTGTGTTAGCATTCGGATATAATAAATTTAAACGCCGCCTCACATTTTCCAGTCCCATTCCTTTTCTTTTTGATGTAACAACCTTGTTTGGCTTTGAATTTACGATACAAAAATGAAGCTTGGTGTTTTTTATAGAGGTGGCCACATCAATAGTGCTTTGTTCATTTGTAGTTTGAACACCATGTTTAATGGCATTTTCAACAAATGGGATCAATAACATTGGTGCTATTTTATAGTTTGATGGCTCTCCTTCAATTGAAAACTCGATCTTACAACGTTTGCTAAGTCTTTTTTCCTCGAGCAATAAATAATTCTCTATAAACTCCAGTTCTTCCCTGATTAAAACGAATTCCTTTTTAGCACTCTCCAGTTGATACCTCATTAGTTCCGAAAGCTGCATCACAACGTTGGGGGTTTCTGTTGATTGCTGTCTGGAAAGCGCATAAATACTATTTAGGGTATTAAATAAAAAATGAGGGTTCACCTGCTCTTTTAAATAGTTGATTTCCAAATCTTTTTGCAATTTTTCCTTTTCATTGTTCTCTTTTTGGATATGCATGCTTCTCCTCAAAAAAAACGCTGCCATACCTGTGCCCGTTGTATATAAAAAAAAGAAGGACAGTTTGGAAAGTAGTGCCCAATCGTTCTTAAACCCTCCTTTTATATATCCTCCAAGAAGTATGACACCAACGAGCAGTATTACATAGGAAAAGTAACGTTTCTTGTCCAAGAGAAAAGGAATGAGAACAAAATGATTGATCCAAATAATACCCATGATGTACATGGTATATTTTAGACTATGCAAGAAAAACCCATAATCTGGACCTAATTTGTCTTTGATGATCCAGTTACTTAATAGTTCCAGGATCAGCACCAAAAAAAAGGCTCCCAGGTTAATAAGTAGGGTATTCCTTAAAGACTTTCCTATCATAAACTCTTTGTTGGACTGTTAAAAGTACTAGGTTTCAATTCAAACTCCCATAATTTCTTACAAAAGGCATATATCAATGACATAGTTATTTCATCATTCAATTGTTATGCTCGTCCAGTTTTTCAATTTTCAGTACCATTTGTAAGCTACTTTTGGAAGGAATTTATAAAAACCACGATGAGAATTAAAACAGATATCCGACTATTTTTCCTAGTATTCATGCTCGTTAACACAGTCTTTGCCCAGCAAAATAAGATAACCGCTGAAGCTACAGAGGTAGAAAGAACCTTGTCATTTCGAGATATTCCAAACCTTAAAGAACCATATATAACTGTAGCTCCAACGGAAAGAAACGATGGTATTAAAGTTGGCAAATTAAAGCTGAAGAGTGATGATAAAGAGGCAATTGTAAAAGTTTCGCAGGACATTTTCAATGGTACATATGGTAATTACGATGCGTTGCTCATTTCGCATAAAAACAAATTGGTTTTTGAATCCTATTATAAAAAAGGTCGTATCGATTTGCCTCATGGACAAGCATCAGCAGTAAAAGGGTATACCAGTTTGGTTTTGGGAAGAGCCATTCAACTGGGATACCTGACTATGGAAGATTTAAACAAACCTTTGATTCACTTTCTCAAAGATCTGAATCCTGAAAAGTTGACCAGCGGAGCAGAAAAGATCACACTCCATAAAGCATTGACAATGCATGGAGGACTAACCATCGATGAAGAACAATGGAAAGAGGTTGAAAATGATTCCATTCGATTGAAAGGGCAAGGGTTGGTTCAGACCCTACTTGAATATAGCAAGCCCATTACTGATGAGTCCCAAACCTATTTATACGGCAATTTCAATCCCATGATGGTGATGACGGTTATTGATGCCGTTGTACCTGGAACAGTGGAGGACTTCATTAAAAATGAATTACTTGACAAACTTGGTATTACGGATTATAAATGGTCCAAAAACGTAAGTGGATTGCCAGAAGCAGGATGGCGTGCCAGTATCATGTCTCGGGACATGCTCAAATTAGGGCATTTGGTGCAAAACAAGGGGAAATTGAATGGGGAACAATTCATTTCCAACATATATCTTGAAAAAGCCACTAGTGGAATTGTTCGACCGGCCATAGATTGGATGCCCAAGAATTATCTTTATGGATATTTTTGGTATTATACACCCGTGAATGTCGGTAATAAAACGTATGATGCCACACTTGCTTGGGGAGGTGGTGGACAACGTGTTCTAGTTGTGGAAGAACTAGACCTAACTATTATCATCAATGGATATGATCGGGATGATGATAAAATCATGAAACCCATTTTTGAAGTTGTCATCCCTGCTTTTTCGAAATAATAATCCACATACCATGTACTTTTTATGAAAGCAATGTGCTGTTGGCCGAGCGGCTATTTTACATAGCGACAAATTATAGGTACAAATACGTGGTAAAGCAAATTAGCCAGTGGCTGATTTGCTTTGAAGGCGAGATGGTGCGATGGAAAAAAGTGACGAATGTTTAAAGCAAACTAACTGCTTTGACATAAAATCGGTATCGTAATGACGCTAAAGATTCTTCAGAAAGCCAGCCGCACAAGTCTCGCCACCAATCTAAAAAGTCTACTAGACTTTCCAGATTGTTACGTGTACTATAATGTTCTCGCGTTATGTAACTTGAGCTTCGGTAAAAGCGAAAGATGGTACTGCACTTCCTGAAAAATTTCATCTAAGAATCTTCTTTTAAAATATAATGGAACACTTATTATGCGACCCGACAGTAGGAGGGGGCGTAATGTGTGTGGAATGATTCTAAAGCTCTAACACACAATAAAATAACCAATAAGCATCACGAAATATTGTACAAATATCACACTTTAATACAATAATATTACGTTTTATTGTTTTAATGTTACATAAATTTATATATTTGTAACGAAAAACCAAAATAATATCACATATTTATGTATACAGAGCTCATTAAAATAATTGAAGGAGGTCTTAATCATGACCCGAAAAAGGTAATTAGCTATTCCAAACATCTAGCTAAAAAGTTAAGAGAAGATGGAGCAGATAAGTTAGCCGATAAAATAATAAAGACAATAGAAGGTTCAACTAGCATACCTGTCTTTAAAGATCAATTATTTGAAGCGCCTGTTGACAATGACACTAGGTTAAATATAGCCGATGTTATATTGCCTCAAGATATAAAACTGGATATTACTATTTCTGAAAGTATTGTAAGTCCTGTAAATAATTTTATATCCTTGGTTAATTCAAAAAATGAAATCGAGAGTAAAGGTTTACAAATGAATTTATCATTATTGCTATATGGACCACCTGGATGTGGTAAAACGACTTTGGCTAAACATATTGCAAAAGAATTGGACATCCCAATTGTAATAGCACGATTTGACTCTCTTATATCCTCGCTTTTAGGAAATACTGCAAAAAACATTAGAAAATTATTTGATTATGCAAAAAGCAAACCGTGCATATTATTTCTTGATGAATTTGACGCAATTGCTAAAGCTAGGGACGACAACCACGAAACAGGGGAATTGAAAAGGGTAATTAATAGCTTGCTTCAGAATATTGATGATTTTTTAGAAACAGGAATTTTAATTGCAGCCACTAATCATGAGCAGTTATTGGACAGTGCTATTTGGCGACGATTTGAGAAAATTATAAATGTAAACAAACCTAATTCAGATGAAATAAAGAACCTTATTTGGAATTATTTTAATAAGGTAGATTCTAAACTTGATACAGACGACAAGAAATTTGACATTTTATCATCATACTTAAACAACTTGTCTCATTCTGAAATTATAAAGGTTATAAACAGTGCATTTTATAATTCAATAATTAAAAACAGAGAGTTTGAATATGATGAAATCTTTTCAGAATATTTTAAATATAAAAACAATAACAGGTTTTCATCAGAGGAAATGATTAGGTTTTTAAATGAAAGCAATATACCTCAAAAACAAATTGCTAATTACCTAGATATTTCTATAAGACAAGTGAGAAATGCATTAAATGTAGAATAGGATGGCAAAAAAGAATTTACCCATAAAATTATTTCAGAAAAGGGAAAAAATAGATGACCGTAGAGTTGAAGGAGGTGGTAATGATAATATACCTAAATGGCAACTCTCCGGTGAGGTACTTGCTGCAAGGGCAGAAAGTCTTTTAGAACCTTTAGATGAGTTGGATACATTTTTTGTGACTCGAAATAAAGCAAGGAGCTTTATTCCTGCCACGTTACGAGTTGATATTGATGATGAAGCCATAGCAAAATCGCACAGAAAAGATATTCAACAACTATTCAATGATCAGATTGCAAAAAATAACATCATAGGTTTTATAGATTCAAATAGTGCTATTGTCAAAGTAGATAATTTAGAACATGGTAAGGCGATAAGAAAAAATATTAATCTTTATCACAGAAATCCTAAAGCAATATCTGCGGTTGAAAATATAGAAATATTCAAGCCATTTATTGCTGATATTAAAGAGGAAGCAACAGTAAAAGTTTCATTGATAGATTTTTTAAATTATGAAGTAAATAATGCAATAAAAGTATCATTTGAAAATTACTGTAAGCAAAAAAACATAGAAGCTAGAGAAGCAAAATATTCTTCAGGTTTAATAATCTATAAAATTAAGAATGCAACAAAAGCTCAATTAGACAGTATTAGTGATTTTGAAGCATTGGAGTCAATAACATTTATGCCAAAATATACTGTTGGTATGGATTTAATGGGGTCAGGTGAAGAGCTGGATGTTAAAGAGCCTCTCCATGGTGTAGAATATCCTGTTATAGGTGTGTTAGATTCGGGTATTGCCAAAAATAAATATTTGAAACCATGGCTTTTAGACAGGAGTTTTTCCTCTTATCCTGAAGAACTAGTAGATCCTACTCATGGGTCTTGTGTGTCTAGTATAATTCTATATGGAGATAAATTGGAAGGCCAAAATTGGACAGGAAACTCTGGTTGTAAACTTTTTGATGCAACTGTTTTTCCAGACGAAAAACAAGAAAGTATAGATGAAGACGAGCTAATTGCTAATATAAGAGAAGCCATAAAAGAGAATTCTGATATTAAAATTTGGAATTTATCGCTAGGTACCAGAACTGAAGCTGATTTAAACGAGTTTTCTGATTTTGGTAAAGCTTTGGATGATATTCAACTGTCGAACGAGGTAATTATTTGTAAGTCAACAGGTAATTGCAGAAATTTTGAGAGAGGATTTCCAAAAAGTAGGATAGCACGTTCTGGTGATTCAATTCGTTCATTGGTAGTTGGTTCTATAGCACATTCAAAAAATGGACATGATATTGCAGAAATAAACCACCCATCACCATTTACTAGAATTGGTCCTGGTCCAGCTAATAGTATTAAACCAGATCTAGTTTCTTACGGTGGTAATGCAGGTGTTAATGGAGGAAAAAGAGTTGAAAATGGTGTTAAAGCTATTGCACCTGATGGTAGTTCTGTAAAGATAATTGGCACAAGCTTTTCAACGCCAAGAGTAACATCCTTATTGTCAGAACTAAACTATAAGGTAAGAGAAAATTTCAACCCAACCTTATTAAAAGCTTTAGCAATACATTCAGCTAAATATCCTTTGGGTGTTGACTTTCCAATAAGTGAAAAAGTTAAACAGATGGGATTTGGTGTTGCATCATCAGCTGATGAAATAATTTATAATGACCCTCATGAAATCACCTTAATTCTTCAAGAAAATATTAACAAAGGAGAGTTTATAGAAATACTCGATTTTCCTTTCCCAGAAAGCATGATAGGTGATGATGGATATTTTTATGGTGAAATCAAGATAACATTAGTAGCACAACCTGTTTTGAGGGAAAGGCAAGGTGCAGAATATTGCCAATCGAATTTAAAATTGCAGTTTGGCACTTATGAGGACATTAAAAATCGAGATATAACTAAAGCAAATATTTTAAACCCAATTGGACCAGACGACCCCAAAAATGTAATTCTAGATTCAAACTATGGTAGTGCCTATAAGAAGGATACTTCTAGTGATTATGCTAGAGAGAGAATGTTGTTAAATTACGGTAAAAAATATCAGCCTGTTAAGAAATATTCTATAAATCTAGACGAAATGACTGCGGCTAGACAAAGAGATAGTTTGGCAAGTAATAGAAAATGGTTTGCAAAAATTAAAGGCGAGTATAGAGATTTTGCAGAAACAAGGGCAGTAGAAGACGGTGAGATCTTAAATCAAGATTTTACTATGATAGTTACAATTAGAGACACCAAAGGTCAACACCAGGTTTATAATGAAGTGTCTAGATTATTGGCAGACAGAAACTTTTTACACTCTAATATAAAAATAAGGGAAGAAGTACGAATAGATGTTGATACTTTAATAGGTGCAAAAGCAGTTAACGACGAGCTACAAATTTGGGAAATCGAGGCAATTAAAAGAGCTGAATTACTAATGAATAGAGCGCTATTTGATTTGGAAGATAATATATTGATTTTCGAATATGATTTTGATAATAACATAGAAGGATTCACAGCAAACAATTTTGATACTTTAATCACATATTTGGAAGATCAAGTCAAGAAAGAAGCAATTAATTATATGCCATTAGATGAAGAAATTAGAAAAATGGAAATTAATAGATTGGACAGCAATAAATTAATACAATCAGGCATCAAAAAGAATATGGATAAACTGTTAGCGCTGGGCTGGACAGGATAATTAATATGTTTAATTTAAAAATAGAAGCTGATAAGAAATAAAAAAATCCAATCTATTGCGACAACAATAAATTGGATTATGATAATAGGAATAAAAAGTTTGGACAACTCTAAAATTAAGGCTTATCACCTTAAACATTCCTGTGTTTTGTGTTATACAATAGTAGGAGTTTTTTCTATTCTACACAAGTATAATGACCGTAATCTTGTCTGAACAGTATACTCAAGCTGTTTTAAAAAGTAGAGATAATCCATAAAAAAAAGAGAAAACATGGATGATGAAAACAAAAAAGATCATGGTAATTCTAATGATCACGCAAACAATTTTGTAGAAATTATAGTAAATGATGATAGTTATAAAATTCATCGAGGAAGAAGATCTGTAGCAGAAATTAAAATTGCTAGTGAAGTTCCACTCGCTGATAAATTAGAACAAGTTATTGAAGGTTCTTTAGTGCCCCTTGATGATGCCGATTCTTTAGTAATTAAGGGTGGGGAAGAATTTAAAAGTCACGTTCCTAGTGGTGGCGCATCATAAATTAAGCTATGAAATCTTTTGATCAACAATTTGAGGAGTTACAAAAGTTCTATCCTCATGCTCAAAAGGCTTTGGAAGGTGGAATCGAGTTCATTCTAATACCTGAACTCGATCTTCCTCCCAATTGCGAGCCAAAAAAAATTGATGCCCTGTTGTGTCCCGTTTTAAGAGATGGTTATCATACTAGATTATTTTATAGTCAGCGAATTAATGGTATACCTCCAAAAAATTGGAATGGAAAAAAATATATATGCGACCGTAACTGGGTAGCCTATTCTTGGAAATCTAGAGAAGGAATGGAGTTGTTAGAAATGGTAAGGTATCATTTACATACATTAAACTGCTCAAAATGAAAAAAGTCACTTTAAGAATTACAGAGGAATTGTGTAATCAAATTAAAAAAGATTTATCAAGACCCCATAAATTTGCTTATGAAAGAGTTGGTTTTGTGATTGGAAATAGCAAGACAATTTCTGAAAATGAGGATATAATTTGTTTATCTGAATATATAACAATTGATGATGATCATTACATAAAAGATGAATCTGTAGGTGCTCGAATAAATGAGGATGCGATTAGAAATGCAATGCAAATAGCAATGAACAGAAAATGTTCAATTTTTCATGTTCATGTTCACTATGGTGAAGAAATACCAGAATTTAGTTTAACAGATTTAGATGAACTGCCAAATATTGCAGATGCTATGGTAAATGCTAATTCTTCAAATGTACATGGGGTTTTGCTATTAAGTTCCAATGGAGCAAATGCAATATTGAGAATTAAGAAAAGTAAAGGGAATGTTCAATTGAAAAAAATAGCTGTTGTTGGTTATCCTATCTCCTTTAATCAACACTTTTTTAAATCAGCACTTTTTGACGAAGATAGATATGACCGACAATCTTTTTTGGGAATTGACGCTCAAAAAAGATTAAACAAAATTAAGGTTGGTGTTGTAGGACTTGGTGGTGGAGGCTCGCATATAATTCAACAGTTGGCTCATTTGGGAGTTCAGAATTATGTAATATTTGATGATGATTATGTTTCAAATTCAAATTTGAATAGACTGATTGGAGCAACAATAGAAGATGTTAAAAATCAAACTCAAAAAACAAAGGTTGCCTCAAGATTAATTAAGGGATTACAACCAAATGCCAATATTACTATAATAAACGACAAGTGGGAAGAGAGGCCAGATTTACTTCAATCTTGTGATGTAGTATTTGGTGCAGTAGATTCATTTGCTTCAAGAAGAGACCTAGAATTAGTATGTCGGAGGTATTTGATGCCATATATAGATATTGGGATGGACGTTAGAATTATAGAAAATCAAAATCCTCGAATGTATGGCCAAGTGATTTTATCAATGCCAGGCAGTCCTTGTATGAAATGCATGGGGTTTTTAACTGAAGAAAATTTGGCCTTAGAAGCTGCAAAATATGGTGATGCTGGATCAAAACCTCAAGTGGTATGGGCAAATGGTGTATTGTCTTCAAATGCAATTGGTTTATTTACAGATCTAATTACTGGTTGGTCAGAAAAAAAAGGTTGTATAGTTTACCAAGAGTATGATGGTAATAAATTAACAATGAATAAATCTTATAGATTGGATTATCTTAAGAATAAAGAATGTAAACATTTTCCATTAGCGGAAGTTGGTCCGATTAATTGGAGTTAAGGTTTTATTAGCCTCATAAAATTTTGGTCAAAGCAAATAGGCTAGGGCAGGGCACGAAGAAAATGCGGGCGAGTAGGGGAGTGAATTTGTGGCTTGACACAAAGAGCCATTGCCCTGGGCTTTGTGTAGGGGCGTGAAACGCCTAAGTAGCGAAGCTACAAGACACAAAGGGCGCGCGGAAGCATATTTTCTTCTTGATTTTTTGTTTCTTTTGCATCAAGGCAAAAGATAGAAACCCTTTTAGGATTTTTGTTTTCTGTGACCTGTTGGATAAGGCTTAATCTTTTTCTTAAAATCCTCGATTTCATCTTTCAGTTTCTTATTGGCATTCGTAATAAGCTCATTTTGAAGTTTCATTATGGCCAATAAATCATGCATAGCGTTCAAATTCTCCAATTGAACACCGACAATTTGTTCTAAATCTGCCTTGGTATATCCATTTCTTCCCATAGAATATATATTTTTAACACAAAAGTTTCGATTATCTATACTAAAGTATAGAATAAACACCCAAAATCAAAACATTTGACTCAAAATTTGATACAAGTGTAT
Source organism: Allomuricauda sp. (assembly GCA_040285615.1). Classification (GTDB taxonomy): domain Bacteria; phylum Bacteroidota; class Bacteroidia; order Flavobacteriales; family Flavobacteriaceae; genus Flagellimonas. The sequence continues at coordinate 2,678 of JAVJRL010000003.1, read as the reverse complement.
ACATAATCTATATTTATGTTGATAAAAATCAAACACTTATGACCAAACTAGGTCTATATCTAGCAAAGAAATCTATAAATAAGGCAGAAGTCTCAAGAAAGACTGGAATAAGTAAATCCAGAATGAGCCAATTGAGTTCTAATGAATCTACGAAACTTCGTGCAGATGAATTGTACCTTATTGCGTTGGCAATTGATGTAGATCCTTGTGAAATCTTACAAGAGGTTTGTGGAGATATAAAACTACAGGAAGAGCATTAAATTCTATTTGACATAATATTTATGGGGCTCAAATAAAATTTCAGTTGGGGAAGCATTTGAGCAAGTGCTTAGAAATTTATGCTTCGCTAAATTTTAAGCTTTTGCGACAAGCTGACTAGATTTCCCTGAAATTTTTCTTTTCCAGATTTTCAATTAAACCAAAGGTTTCAACAAATACGAAAAGCTGAGCTTTTAATAGCGCTGGCCAAGTGGCTGAGAATTGCGTATAAAAATAAATGCTTGGGCATTTACTTTTTATGAAAGCAATGTGCTGTTGGCCGAGCGGCTTTTTACATAGCGACAAATTATAGGTACAAATGCAAAGATGCGGCGTAGCCGACCGCTAGTGAATGTTTCATAACCCCGTTGAAAGTTTCAATATATAACGCTCACATGAGGGATATTTTACATAATGGAGAATTATAGCTTACACGTGACAGGTAAAATTATCCTGAGGATGATTTTATTTGGCGGCGAGATGAAGCGTTGGAATTAAAATAACGAATGTTGCAAGCAAATTGCTTTGACATAAAATCGTTGTCGTTATGACGCTAAAGCATCAGAACTGATTTTATATCAAATAGCAAAGCTATACACAATTTGCTGTACGATACATTTGTACTATAATGTTCTTGCGTTATGTAACTTGAGCTTTGGTAAAAGCGAAAGTTTGTACCGCACTTCCTGAAAAATTTCTTCTAAAAATTTCCTTTTAAAAAATATAATGGAATACTGTTTTGCCGAACCCGCGGCCTGTCCTGAGCGAAGTCGAAGGGAGTAGGGGAGGTGAAAGTGTATGGAATGGGTTTTAGGCACAATTATCTTGCTCAACATGAATTTTTAAAACAGCTTCTTTTAGCTCCATAAGCACATGACAAATATTTTGGCGTTCCGTTTCTGAAAAAGCATCTGTAGGAAGGTAGTGGAACATGTATATGGCCTTGTCCAACCATTGTGTAAAGGAAAGTAAATCTCCCTCATGACATTCTTCAAAGTAGGAGAGTAGAGGGTGTAAGTTGATATGTGACATGGGTTTTAAGAAAATAAGAATAAAAATTCCGATTATCGGAATAAATATACATAAAAACGGATATAATTTATTGATTTAGTTCTGATTTTAAGATAAAGCGTTCATAAAATCTAACTTTATTGAACGAAAATCAGATAAATATGACTGAATTAGGCTTGTTTTTGGCTAAGAAATCGGTAAACCGTTCAGACGTGGCTAGAAAAACTGGAATCAGCAAAACTCGTTTAAGCGAACTTTCCAATAATAAAAAAACCAAACTTAGGGCTGATGAATTATATCTCATTGCTTTAGCAATTGATGTAGATCCTTGTGAAATGTTCAAGGAGATATGTAAAAATATTAAGTTGATTGGTGAGTAAAATTAACCTCATTATCACATTTAACTTTAAGAATTTAAAAAATCAAGTTGGGTAGTTTAATACATTGGGATAATTTAAAAGAATATAAAACCAATCAAAATAAGAGTTTTGAAGAATTGTGCTATCAGTTAGTTTTTGAAGAACATTTTTCTAAAGGTCAACTAACTTCGATAGATGACAGTGGTGGTGGTGACGGTGTAGAATTCTATTTAGAACTACCAAATGAAGATATATGGGGATGGCAATGCAAGTTTTTTGGTAGATTAAATGAAGGTGGAAGAAAAACTCAAATAAAAAAATCTCTACAAAAAGCCTATGACAGACATGGTGCTAATTTAAAAAAATGGGTGCTTTGTAGTCAACTAACTTTCACAAATGAAGAAAGAGAATGGTTCTTTAATTCCTTAGCTTCAAGTACACAAAAAGGTAGAACGGTCTTGCCTAAAAACAACTCCGTTATACTAGATCATTATGGAGATTCAGAAATCATCAATCTATTGAGGAAGTATCCTAATATCCAAAGATATTTTTTTACAGATAAGATTCTAGACGCAGATTGGTTTAAAAATAAGTTCAATTTAGTTTCCAATTTGACAGTAATTAAAACTAAATATTTAAACGGTCTGCATATATCAGGTCAGGCTGATGAAATAGTCATTCAGGTTCTTTCCGACCCGAGATTAGCTGAAATAATAGAGAAACGTAAGAAAATACTAGAGGTAGATAGGTTTTTAGCAGAGTTCGATGAACGTATAGCCAGTATTAAATCACATGATTGTCCTGATAGATTTAGTAAAGATTATTTAAAGGTTAATAAATTTCTATTTTCTAACGATTATCCAAGTATTGTCAAAAAAGGCAATGATTTCCTAGATAGGGTTCAGCAACTGTAGACTTCCCTTAGATAGAACTGCTTATTTTTCTAAAACTTCATCAAAGTTATCGTTTTTAATTCCTTGTGCGGTACCGCACAAGGAATTGAGTTCCAGATATTGTTTAGGGGACACATATCCAAGGGCCTTGTGTGGC
>JAVJRL010000002.1:0-223999 GCA_040285615.1 Allomuricauda sp. | reverse complement strand
CCCTCGCCCGTGTCGCCCGAAACAACATCAAAAACAACGTCTGTAGCAGGCTGGGTGTCCAGAACGACCGTGAAGGTGTCCGTGGTCCCGGTCTCAGAAGTGGCCGTGGCACCGCCCTCTTCCACAATGGTGAAGCTCTGCCCAAATCCTAATCCAATCCCTAAAAGGAAAAAAAGAACAAAGAAAATGTGTCCGCGACCAAAAGTGGTCTGCGTTCGATTTGAGGGATTTTTAAATAAGGTTGACATCACCAATACGATCAGTTTCAGTTGGGTTAAACGCAATGCTTAAGCAGGTGACTTGGGAACTACCAATATTACAAAAAAGGCAAGGAAGTTCCTTGCCTATTTAGTTTAAATCTCTATTTATTCGGATGAACTGTTTTCCTTACTTAAGAAACTGCAGCAGAACTGGTTTCAGCCTCACGGTGGATTTTTTTCACCAAACCTTGCAATACCTTGCCCGGCCCTACTTCCACAAAGGATGTTGCCCCGTCTTTTACCATTTGCTGTACGCTTTGCGTCCACTTTACGGGGGCTGTCAATTGTAATATCAAGTTCTTTTTGATTTCCTCTGCATCGGATACCGCTGTAGTGGTCACATTTTGATAAATGGGACAGCCCGGTGTCTTAAATTCAGTGGATTCAATAGCAGCGGCCAATTCCTCTCTTGCAGGCTCCATCAATGGAGAATGGAAAGCCCCTCCAACAGGCAGCAACAATGCTCTTCTGGCTCCGGCTTCCTTCATTTTTTCACAGGCTATGTTAACGGCATCAACCTCTCCGGAAATTACCAATTGCCCAGGACAGTTGTAGTTGGCAGGTACCACAATTCCTTCAACCTCGGCACAGATTTTTTCGACTACCTCATCTTCCAGGCCCAAAACTGCGGCCATAGTGCTTGGCTGAATTTCACAAGCTTTCTGCATGGCAAGAGCACGTTGCGAAACCAACTTCAAACCATCTTCAAAATTTAGAGTGCCGTTAGCTACCAATGCAGAGAATTCACCCAAAGAGTGACCAGCAACCATATCGGGTTTAAACGTATCGCCCAACACCTTGCTCAAAATTACAGAGTGCAAAAAGATAGCTGGCTGGGTTACCTTGGTCTGCTTTAGATCTTCAGCGGTTCCTTCGAACATGATATCGGTTATGGAAAACCCAAGAATTTCGTTGGCTCTTTCAAAAAGTTCCTGTGCTTCGGAATGGTTTTCGTACAGGTCCAAACCCATACCTACAAATTGAGCTCCTTGTCCTGGAAAAATATATGCGTTCATAGTTGTCGAGATTTTTTGAGTGGGACAAAAATAAGGATAATTTGTTTGCTTACTCCTCCTTGAACCAGCTGGAATACTTTACATAGTTGTCGGCAATCCTATCTATTTCCCCAGAGGAGAGTTCGGGGCTGATGTCCTTTATTTTTTTAGCGGGCATTCCCGCATAAATACTTCCTGATTTTACATGGGTACCTTTGGTGACCACAGCACCTGCTGCGATAATCGAATTACTTTCCACCACACAGTCGTCCATAACAATACTGCCCATACCCACCAACACATTGTCTTTGATGGTACAGCCGTGCACTATGGCATTATGACCAATGGAAACGTTATTTCCAATGGTGGTCGGGGATTTTTCATACGTACAATGAATAACAGCGCCGTCCTGCACATTGACCTTATTACCCATTTTTATAAAATGGACGTCGCCCCTAATTACGGCATTGAACCAAACACTGCATTGGTCGCCCATGCTTACCTCACCCACAATAGTGGCGTTTTCAGCAATAAAACAATCGTTTCCTATTTGTGGAGCTTTGCCCCTAACGGGTTTGATAATCATTCTGATGTGTTTTGAGATTTTGCAATAGTGTCCTCGACCTTAGTCGATGTGACAATTTATTTAAAATACGATAATAAATCGGCTTTTTTGGACGCGGATACCGAAAGTTCTTTGCCGTTGGACAGCACCACGCTTCCACCCTTCCCTTTTTTATACTTTACCACTTCGGCCACATTTACCAAATAGGATTTATGGATACGGGTAAAGGAATAGGGTTGTAAGGCTTCCTCAAAATATTTTAAGGTTTTGCTCACTACTATTTTTTTCTTTTCAAGATAGATTTCTGTGTAGTTGTCATCTGCCTTGCAGAAATAGATCTCCGATACATCCAACACTTGGAAACCATCTTGTTGCGGCAGGGTTATTTTTCCTTCTGCGCCAACATGTTTGGCTTGGAGCACTTGCCCTTCTAAAGCATTTTCTTTTTCCTTGATGGCCCGCACATAATCCACAGCCTTGATCAATTCATCAATATTGATGGGTTTCATCAAATAATAGGCAGCGTGATGGTTCAAGGCATCCATCGCATATTGATTATAAGCGGTGACAAATATGGTTTCGAAAGTTCGGCCCGGTATTTTATCCAACAGGTCAAAAGCATTGCCAAAAGGCATTTCCACATCCAAAAACACCAAATCCGGTTGATGCTTTTTGATTTTTTTCAAACCCTCTTCAATGGTTGCTCCTTCACCAAGCAAAGTGATGTTTTCACAATATTTGCCCAAATAGTTCCGAAGGATTTCCCGACTATTGGCTTCATCTTCCACAATGACTGCTTTTAGTTCCATCACTATTTTTTAAGTTTTAAGGATACTTTGGTTCCTGTTTTGTCCTCATTTAGGTCAGCAATCGATACTTCCACTCTATTCTTGTACATATCGTTCAAAATCTGGATTCGCTTTTGAATATTGCCCATTCCCTTGGATTTTTGTTTACGCTGATTTGTGGTTTTCAATTCTGCTGATTTTTTCCTTCCAATACCATTGTCCTCAATACAGATTTCAAGCATATCGTTAGTCATTTGCCGGACCTTTATTTTTAAAAATCCCTTTCCTTCCTTGTAACGGAGTCCGTGCCATATAGCATTTTCGATATAAGGTTGAAGCAGCATCGGCGGGATTTGGAAGGCATCGATATCTATTTTTTTATCCACCTCGATTTCATAGTCAAACTTATCTGAGAATCTGGAATGCTCCAGTTTAACGTAGAGTTCCAACAGTTCCAATTCTTTGGCCAATGGAATAAAGTCCTCTTCGGAATTCTCGAGCACACTGCGCATCAACACTGAGAACTCACTCAAAAAGCGGTTAGCACTGCGCTCATCGCTCTTGGCGATGTAATTGTTCACTGAATTGAGGGCATTAAATATAAAATGAGGGTTCATTTGGGTGCGAAGCGACTTCAATGCCAAAAGATTGTTGGCCAGTTTTTGCTGTTTATTACTTCGATAATACAGAAATGCAGTTAGGGCCATCAATGCGATACCAAAAATGAGCGAATAGATTATCCATTTTTGACGCTTGCTGGTCTCTTCATACAACTGTTGTTCGGTTACCGCCAAGCTGTATTTGCTTTGACTCAGTTCCCGTTCTTGCTCTAAACTGGAGATACGGTTTTGGGTGTTTGCTATCTCACGATTAAAACGTGCCGCTCTTGATATTTCTTGCTCTTTTCGCACATACAAACTATCCACCACAGCCACATAATCTTGATAGGACTCCAAGGCTTTGGTATAATCGCCCTTATAACGATACACTTCAGATAATTTTCGGGTCGCATCCTTTTGAACCACCAAATCATCATCTTTATCTGCTTCTACAATACTTTTTTCGAGATATGGTATGGCTTCGTCCAATTTATCTTGGGCGATGTAGGCATTTGCAATTTTATAGTTGATGCGCTGTGAGGTTACCGTATCCCTTGTAGAGATTCCCTGCCCCGTTGACGCAGCAGACTTTGGTAACTGCTGCAGTTCGTCCAGATTTTTTTTCCGCAGTTGAATTTCATCATCATAGCGATTTTTTTGATTGTAAAAATCCGCAACCTTTTCACTTTCCTGAATCAATCTTTCTGGCGCAACTTTTTTGGAAAGATTCAAAGAGTTTTGATAAAAACCTTCCGCCTCAATTACCCGGTCCTCACTAGCAAAGGCATCGGCTATTTTAGAGCTCAAATCTATTTCTTTTGGAGAAATCTGATTTTTTTCTGCAATAAGAAGCCCTTCTTTATAATAATCTTGTGCTTCTTTAAGGTTGGACAATTCCATATTAGCATCGCCCAATGTTTCGAAAAGCTCTATCCGTTGGTATGGCACCATGTTTTTTGCCTGAACCAATGGTTCCAAAATGGAAATCGCGCTCTCATAATTACCATTCAGCACATAAGCTTTACCCAACAACAATTTGGTTCTGTTGGATTCTTGAGCGGCCAAAGCATCCTTGAAATTTGTAATGGCTAAATCGTACTGATTGTGAAACATGTAGATTTCACCCAACACACGTAGCGAAGAAGAAAGTTCCTGTTTGTTTCCCGTACTGCCAAGAAGCTCCACGGAACGGGCAATAAAATCAATGCTTTTCTCGAAATCCGATTTTTTATAAAAGTTGGCCGAATCCAAAAAGCGTTGGTGATCCATAAGGGCACTTCTTGAACTGGAAGCTTCACGCTTCTGCTTTTGGACAGACCTAGCACGACCATAGCCCTCAACCAAAACATCTACATCCTCCCCTGACTTGATTCGGTAACGAACCGTTTCCAGTTCCGCCCCCTCAACTATTAGTATATCACCTATGGATGCCTTGATGGTAAATTCTCCCAGACCATTGGTCCTGGTGAATTGTCCCTTATCGGTAGAAACCTGAACCCCGGAAATAGGGACATAGTTTTCCTTTCCCTTAACAGAACCCTTGATTTCCATCTGCCCTTGCACATTTCCAACTTGTGCCCAAGTGCTCAGAGAGGTCATCAATACCAATACTATTATGTAGGCCTTGTGAATCATAACTTAGGTAAACATACTGCTTCCCTAGCATTTTAAAAAATAGGGTATTGGCTATTTAGGCTGAAAAACACCACGATTGAGACTCCTTACGAAGTCATCTGGCTAGGTCACTCACTTAAAGGGCTGTGTTGCTCATTCTAGATTTTTATTGATAAAAGTTGCAGATACATTTACCTCAACATTAAAAATTATTGCATCATGAAACATATGAATTACATTTTAGGCTCAGCACTATTACTGTTTATGACCGGTACAAGCTATGGTTGTAACCTAAAGGCCCATACCAAAGAGAGAACAACATTAACAACCCCCTATGCTAGCAAGAAACCAGCAGAGCAATACGTTAAAATTGCCCTTTTATTGGACACCAGCAACAGCATGGACGGTCTCATCAATCAGGCCAAAGCTCAATTGTGGGATATTGTAAACGAATTTACCCATGCAAAATGTGGCACCAATGTTCGACCTTCCCTTCAAATTGCACTTTATGAGTATGGGAACGACAACCTTTCGTCACAGGAAGGGTATATTAGACAGGTCTTAGGTTTCAGTAATGACTTGGATGAGATTTCTGAGAAACTTTTTTCCTTGACTACCAATGGCGGTGAAGAATATTGCGGACAAGTAATCCACACTTCATTAAAACAATTGGATTGGGGAAAAAATGCCGATGACCTTAAAATGATTTTTATTGCAGGTAATGAACCTTTCACTCAAGGAAAATTAAATTATAAAGATGCCGCCATCAACGCACAAGAAAAAGATGTAATCGTAAACACCATTTTTTGTGGCAATTACGAGCAAGGGATTTCTACGATGTGGAAAAATGGAGCCAAGCTAACAGGGGGAGAATACATGGCCATTGATCATAACAGGCAAGTGGTTCATATAAATACACCCTATGACGATATCATTATCCAATTGAACTCCAAATTGAACAACACCTATATCTCTTATGGTTCTATTGGAAGGCAAAAGAAAGAGCTTCAATCCATGCAAGATGCCAATGCCGCCGAATTGGAAGAGGTTGTAGCCGTAAAACGTGCCGTTAGCAAAAGCTCCCGATTGTACAAAAACTCTCAATGGGATTTAGTGGATGCTACAGAGGACGACGAGTCCATTATTTCAGAATTGAAGGAAAAAGAACTACCTGAGGAACTACAAGGAAAATCCAAAAGTGAGATCAAGGCCTACATAAACGAAAAGAAAACGGAACGTCAAGAAATCCAAAAGAAGATACAAGAGCTCAATGCCAAACGCGAAGTTTACATTGCCGAGCATCAAAAAGAAGAAATAGGAGAACTTGAAAATGCGATGCTATCGGCCATAAAGGCCCAAGCTTCAAAGAAAAATTATACTTGGGATTAGATTTATTGTTGAACAATCAAGTCCGAACGGTCTATCTTAATTGATGGGCCGTTTTAATTATTTGCAGCTGGGCAATAACAATCGTAACGTTTGCCATCATCGCTCTGTCCAAATTCGTAACCCAAGGTAATTTGATGAAAACCGCCATTATCAAAACGTATATCCCCAGATTGATAGGAATAATTGTAAGAGAACATGAACCTGTTCACATTCACCCCAATAATTGGTGTGAACAATTGTAAACGTTGTTCCCCGAAATTTCCGTTGGATTGAAATTGAGCACCATCAAAACTACGTCGGTATGACAATCCGGCCCATACGGTACCGAAACTCACATCGCGGTATACTTTTGCATTCAGGTCCACGGTCTTCTCTTTGGTAAAATCCGTCATCTGGAACAAAATGGATGGCTCTATTCGTGTTTCTCTACCAAAAACATATCCTACGGAGAACAAATAACGTCTTAAGTTATCAAACTCAGCTGCAGTGTATAAATCACGCCCACTACCCAAAACATTTAGTATAGCTGCGTGAGCATAGAATTCAAATAAGTTATAAGAAACTCCAAGGTCTACATTAAAATAGCTCGTGGTATTCTTCACTCCGGTAACCACAGGATCTGGAATCACAGACCTAAATTCGCTTTCATCCAAACTGCTTAAAATAACACCTGCACTTAAGCCAAAAGATAATTGGTTAAGCGTTCTAAAGTCACCTCCCAATTGTAAATGGTGCGCATAGGTTGCTTTAAAGCCTGTTTGTGAGTGGTAGCCATTGGAATCGTTAAAAAGTATGCCCCCTATTCCACTACGCTCACCAACCCTGGAATTAATGTTTAAGGTTTGTAAGCTGGGTGCCTCGTCCACATTGAACCATTGTTTCCTCGCTGTAAGACGAATTTTGGTACCCTCCGCAATTCCTGCCATGGATGGGTAGACCAAGTAATAATTGTCCGCCAAGTAATCAAAATACACCGGAATGCCTTCCTGTGCCTTGGCCATGGACCCAAAAAGCAGGGTTATTATAATTGAGGTTAAGATACGTCTCATGTGACGGTTGGGGCTAAATGGTTGTTTAATGCAATAAAACAATTAGATAACGGTATGCATCACACATTATTATAATATTTTGCTACACATCTTAACTATTGGTATTTTTGTACCAAAGATTCAAGATGAAAGAATACAATATTACGGTTGTTCCCACCAACAATGCCAAGATAATCAAGTTTGAGGCTAACCATTTTTTGGTAAAGGGCAACTACGAGTATAAAAACATAGATGAGGCCAAAGAATCCCCTTTGGCGCAACAACTTTTCTACCTTCCTTTTGTTAAAACCGTTTACATTGCCAGTAATTTTGTGGCCTTGGAACGTTTTGACATTGTTAAGTGGGATGATGTAAAAGACGAGGTCGCCCAGCAATTGGTCGAATACCTCAACGCTGGGGAACCGATTGTAAATGAGAACGACATTAAAAAGAAGCAACCCATTACGGTATATGCAGAGGTGACTCCCAATCCTGCGGTAATGAAATTCGTTTCGAACAAAAAAATCGTTCCCAACACCTATGAGTTCAAAAATATTGATGAAGCCAAAGATTCGCCCTTGGCCATTGAGCTCTTTCACCTACCCTTTGTAAAAGAGGTTTTTATGGACGAAAACTATGTTTCCGTTACCAAATACGAGGTTGCTGATTGGGAAGAAATCAACATGCAACTGCGTGAATTCATCAGGGATTATTTGGCTGACGGAAAAGATGTAGTGACAGCGGAAGCCATACAAAAAAGCAAAGAAACCATAGAGCAGAAAACCAATGGCACGGATTACGATGACACATCTCTTCAGATTATTGACATTTTGGAAGAATATGTAAAGCCAGCCGTTGCCGGAGATGGAGGAAATATTCTATTTCAATCTTATGAAGAGGAAAGCGGAACGGTGAGTGTTATCCTTCAAGGAGCTTGCAGTGGCTGTCCATCGTCCACTTTCACCTTGAAAAATGGCATTGAAATCATGCTTAAGAACATGATGGGCGAAAAAATCAAGGAAGTAGTTGCTCTAAACGGATAATTAACGCTGTTTTACTGCCGAATTCCCATCAAAATTTGTTAAATTGAAAGGAATCATAAAAACATTGACCATGGCAGTTTTAAAAGTTATTGAAGTATTGGCGAATTCCAGCAAAAGCTGGGAAGATGCAACCAACAAAGCGTTGGAGCAAGCCTCAAAATCCGTAAAAAACATTCGTTCCATCTATATCAACGAGCAAAGCGCCACGGTAAAAGATGGAAAGATTGACGACTACAGGGTGAACGTAAAGATTACCTTTGAAGTTCATTAAAAAATTAATGAAATGAAGATGCGTCCATTTTTGGACGCATTTTTTTATGCGCAAAAATGCTCTCCTAATGAAAAAAGTGCTTTTCTATTTATTAATTGCTTTAGCGGTCCTAAGCTGCAACCAAAAATCTAAAGAAGTGACCCACGAATATACCAATGCCCTAATAGAGGAAACCAGCCCTTATCTGCTTCAACACGCCCACAACCCCGTAAATTGGGAAGCATGGCATCCCGATGTGTTGGAACGGGCTCAAAAAGAGGACAAGCTTTTACTTATTAGTATTGGGTATGCCGCCTGCCATTGGTGCCACGTGATGGAAGAGGAATGTTTTGAGGATGAGCAAGTGGCCCAATTGATGAACGAGAATTTTATCAACATAAAAATTGACCGAGAAGAGCGTCCCGATGTGGACCAGATTTATATGGATGCCATTCAAATGATCTCTGGTCAAGGCGGATGGCCCCTTAATATTGTTGCCTTGCCAAATGGCAGACCTTTTTGGGGCGCAACCTATGTTCCCAAGGACAACTGGATAAAATCCTTGGAACAACTGGCTGACCTTTATAAAAAGGACAAACAAAAGATTACCCAATATGCTAACGACCTGGCCAACGGGCTACAGGCCATCAACTTGGTGGAAAACGATACGGATAGTGAGCTTTATTCCTTAGCGCAATTGGATACCTCAGTGAATACTTGGAAGCAATATTTTGATACTTTTTTGGGCGGACACAAACGTGCTCCAAAATTTATGATGCCCAACAACTGGGACTTTTTATTGCATTATGCCACTGCGACCGATGCACCCGAGATTATGGAATTTGTGGACACCACGCTCACCAGAATGGCCTACGGGGGTGTTTATGATCATGTAGGCGGTGGATTTTCCCGATATGCCGTGGACACCAAATGGCACATACCCCATTTTGAAAAAATGTTGTACGACAATGGACAATTGACAAGCCTTTATGCCAAAGCCTACGCGGTAACCAAAAATGAGCTGTATAAGAGTGTGGCGGAGCAAACCATCAGTTTTGTCCAAGAAGAGCTTATGGATGAGAGCGGTGGATTTTATTCCTCATTGGATGCGGATAGTCTGGACGAAAATCAAAAACTTGAAGAAGGTGCTTATTATGTTTGGACCAAAGAAGAACTTACACAATTATTGGGTGATGATTATGAGGTGTTCCAAGCCTATTTTAATATTAATTCCTATGGACTGTGGGAAGAGGGTAATTATGTTTTGATTAGAGATAAAAGTGATATCGAGGTAGCTGAAAAATTCAACATCACGGTTCCAGAATTAAAAACCAAAATAAACGAGAGCCTTGCCCTACTCAAAAAAGTAAGGAACAAACGTGCTAAACCACGACTGGATGATAAAATTTTAACCTCTTGGAACGGATTGATGTTAAAAGGGCTGGTTGATGCCTATCGCTATCTAGGGAACGAAGAATATTTAAGTCTAGCATTAAAAAATGCCGAGTTTATTGAAAGTAACATGATCAAAGATGATGGTTCCCTTTATCGGAACCACAAAAACGGCTCAAGCACTATCAACGCATTTTTGGATGATTATGCCACAGTAATCGACGCCTACTTTTCACTCTATGAAGTCACCTTCGATGAAAAATGGCTGGATTTGGCCAAAAAGCTACTTGATTATTCCGAAAAACACTTTTGGGATGGAGCATCGAACATGTTTTTTTACACTTCGGACGAGGATAAATCCTTGATAAGAAGAACAATAGAAATGGATGATAATGTGATTTCCTCCTCAAACTCCATGATGGCAATCAATCTTTTCAAGTTTCATAAACTTTTTCTTGATGAAGGGTATGGCGAGACTTCGAAGCAAATGCTGAAAAACGTTCAAAAGGATTTTGAAGAAAGGGGACAAAGCTTCTCCAACTGGTTGCATTTGGTTCTTTACCTCAACCAAAATTTTTATGAAATAGCGATTGTAGGCCCGGACTACAAGACTACTGGTGACCGAATCGGCATGGAATATGTCCCCAACAGTATTTTGGTAGGATCCAGCTCCGATGGAAATTTGGAATTGTTAAAAAACAGAGCAGTACCAGAACAAACCTTAATCTATATCTGTATCGAAGGGGCTTGCAAGCTTCCCGTAAACAGTGCGGAGAAGGCGTTGGAACAATTGTAAATACCCTTTAACATTTGTTTAAAAACCTTTTCTTTTATTTCTTTTGAATATTAATTACGTTGCTATTTAAACTAAAAACCATTATGGAAGAATTAGAAAATTATCAAGATTACATAGACCAAGCTGTAGAATGGTCCTTTAGTGTGTTGCCCAATCTTATTACTGCAATCATTACTTTTTTTGTGGGTGTTTGGGTTATCCGATTGATCAATAAAATGGTCCGCCGATTTTTTGCCAAGAAGGATTACGATGAAACCTTGGAATCATTTTTACAGAGTTTTATAAGTGTTATCCTTAAAGCTTTGGTGTTTGTTTTAGTGGTCACACAATTGGGAGTCAAAACCTCATCGTTGGTTGCCTTGGTCGGTGCCGCTGGTCTTGCCATTGGTTTGGCCCTACAAGGTTCCTTGGCCAATTTTGCCGGAGGGGTACTCATTTTAATCTTTAAACCTTTTAAGGTAGGGGATTTTATTTCTGCCCAAGGAGTGGACGGAACCGTAAAGGAAATCTCCATTTTCAATACAAAACTGAGCACGTTTGGCAACCAAATTGCCATTATCCCAAATGGACAGCTTTCCAACGGAAACGTTATCAATTATAATATGGAGAATACCCGAAGGGATAAATTTGATGTAGGGATTGGATATGGGTCCAATATTAAAGAGGCCAAAGAAATTCTTTTAAAGATATGTGCCGAAAATCCCAGCATCAATACCGAACCTGCCCCCGAAGTATACGTAGGTGAATTGGGTGATAGTTCTGTAAACCTTACGCTCCGTTTTTGGGCCAATACCGACGTTTTTTGGCCAGCACATTTTTATGTGATAGAGCAAACCAAACTACGTTTTGATGCCGCAGGAATTGAGATTCCATTCCCACAACGGGTTATGCACAAAGCTATGGAAGATTAATTTTTCTTCTTTTTTTGCTGAAGGACAAAATCTTTGAGGTAATAAGGCTCAAAATAGGCTACATCCTCAAATTGTTTGGATTGATACTTTTCAAAAGCCATCGAAACCATATCCTTTGCAGAAGGAACAGCAGATTCGTCGAAAATGAAATTGGGGTGTTGTAAGACACCTCTACATTTTTCCGCTCCACTACCGACTACATGCACCTTGTTCTCGCCAAAGTATTCAACAAAGGATTCCTCATTGATTACTTCTGCGCGAGTTTCCCGTATTTCTTGATAGTTGTAATCATAAACACAGGAATACACTTCCATACGTCTGGCATCGAGCACGGGAATTACCAATTCTCCAGGCTTTAAATCCACTTGGTTGGCCATGCTCTGTAAAGTTGGGATGGAAATCAACGGTATGTCCAAGGAAAAACAGATTCCTTTTGCCGCAGACACCCCAATACGAAGTCCTGTATAGGAACCTGGACCTTTGCTTATAGCAACGGCATCAAGGTCCGAAAATGACAAAGAAGCCTCTTTCAAGGCTTCTTTTATAAATACATGTAATTGTTCCGAGTGCGAATAGCTCGCCGCATTGTTTTCTTTTAGGACAATCATCTCGCTGTCCTTTGAAATGCTCACGGAGCAATTGGTGGTAGCTGTTTCTAAATGTAGTATTATGGCCATAGCGGCCACAAAGATACTAGTTTAATGCAATCGGGATACCAAAGTAGAATTCCAATATTTTCAATCGGAAAATGTAATTGTACTTGGTCCTTATTACATCGGCCTGGGCATTTTCTAGCCTAGCCTGTGCTTGACTGTATTCGAAGGCATTCATTAACCCAACATCGTAACGGTCCTTGGCATACTCGTAGGACAAACGTCTAGCTTCCAGTGTTTTTTCTGCGGCTTCATAGGCTTTTTCAAACGTATTTACATTTACATAGGCTTGCTGAATAGTACTTTCTAGAGCCAATTTATCCTGCTCCAACTGCAATTTGGCTTTTTCCAAACTGATTTTAGATCGCATAACGTTGTTGCGCGTACTCCATCCATTAAAAATGGGAATGTTCAACTGGGCCCCATAACTAATACCATCAAAAATCCATAATTGATCAGTAAAATTAGGAGTATATGGAATGCCGTTTCCATCAGGTATCTGGGTTACATCGGAATACCGTGTACCGTATTGGAAGAACCCTGACAAAGTCGGCAAGTAAGCCCCCTTGGCAATCTTAAGATCTTGCTCGGCCAACCCTACATTGGTTTCAGAGAATTTAATGTCATTTCTAAAACCTAGTGCTTTATCAAAAATAACCTTTGGTGAGTTTTTAAGAATATCCGAAGGTGGTATAGCGAATTCCTCTTCTGCTATATCAAAGTTTTCGTAATCGGTTATCTGTAACAATTGTGCTAGACTTACTCTTGATATGATTACAAGACTTTCACCATTGATTATCTGCTGTTCTTGATTGGCAGCGGTAGCCTCAATTTCCAAAAGATCACCTCTTGGCACAACCCCGGATTCCACCAATTCCTTGGTTCTTTTCAGGTCTTGTTCCGTAACGGCGTATTGCGCTTTAAAGGTTTTAAGCTGTTCTTTATTGGAAACTACTTCCAAGTAGGCGTTTGCTACGTTCAACCGAATATCGTCCTTTAAATTATCCAAACGGTATTGACTGGCAATAGCACTCATTTTTGCGCGGTTCAACCGGTTTATGTTCCTCAATCCATCAAATAGTGTTACGTTGGAACTGAACCCAGCATTTACGTTAAATGCAGTGCTATTCGTGGGCAAGTTGTTTGTTGGATTAATGGAGAAACCAGTATTACTCGACACCGATGTTGACGCATTTAAGTTGGGAAGAAAATTCCCCACGGCATCGGATTTATCAATTTGAGCATTCTCCAAATCCAATTCAAATTGTTCTACGGTCAAATTGTTTTCCACTGCGTACATCACGCATTCTTCCAGTGTCCATTTACGTACTTGCGCACTCGAAAAGGTTACGGCGAACAACAGTAGTACTATCGTTATGCTATTTTTCATTCGTTTTTTGATTTTGGTTGTTAAAATGATGGTTAACATGGCTTAATCTTCGTCAGACTTTTTCTCAAGCTTGTTCCAAACTTTGATTTTATCATCTTCACCAATCCCTGAAACAATTTCGACATCTATACCGTCACTTACACCCAACTCAAGGTCTCTACGCTCAAACTCGTTCTCTCCCACTTCTACCTCTACATAAGGCTTTTCCGTTTCTTTGTCAAATTGAAGCAAGGCTTCTTTTAAGGAAAGTACATCTTTCTTCTCTTCTAAAACAATGGAGGCATTGGCGCTATAACCTGCTCTTACATATGAAGTACTATCGGTATCCTTAACGGCTAAATCTCCTTCGATTTTAAACTGAACAGCTCCTTCTTCCTCTACACCTTTTGGTGCAATAAATTTAAGGTTGGCATCAAATTTTTGTGCTTCCAGAGCTCCCAAACTAATTTCCAAAGGCATACCTACATGTAATTTTCCCACCTCGGCTTCGTCAACTTCTCCTTCAAATATCATTTTGGACATATCGGCGATAGTCGCAATTGTAGTACCCTCGTTAAAGTTGTTACTTTGGATTACCTGATCCCCTTCCTTCACAGGAATCTCCAAGATGGTTCCAGAAACTGTGGCCCTAATATTGGTGTTTGCACTCGCTGAACCTCCTGCAGAACCTTTTCTAATAATCTGATAATCGGCCTGTGCATTTTTCAACTCTTGCAAGGCTTGTTCGTAGGTTAATTTCAAGTTGTTGAAATCTTGATTGGAAATTACCCCTTTATCGAACAATGTTTTATTTCTATCGTATTCCAACTTGGCATTACTAAGGGCCAATTCGGCGTTACGAACCCGACCTGCAGCCTGGTTCATGGATTGCTCGTTAGGAACTACTTTAATTACCGCAATAAGGTCGCCAGATTGTACTCTTACTCCTTCTTCCAAAAGAATCTTGTCAATAATCCCAGAAATTTGAGGTTTGATATTAATTTCATCCTCAGGAATAACTTTTCCGGTAACGATTACTTTATTGACGATGTCCTTTCGTTCTGCTGTTTCGGTTTTATACAGCTCTGCAGGAGTACTATTCTGCTTTAAAAAGTAGACAACTGCGGCCAAAATACCTATGACCACTACCCCTATCAATCCGTATTTTACATACTTGTTCATTATTGCTTATTTGATTTCGTTATTTAATTGTGTTGATTATTATTCTTCTCTTAATGCATCTATGGGTTTAATTCTTACAGCTCGGTTGGCTGGCAATAATCCAATGAGCACGCTCAGCCCTACCATTAAAACAAATGATATGACAAATTGCGGTATGCTGATCATTGGCTTTACAAATGGAAAATCATCCCCACTGCCCCACATGGCATCCAAAATGGACAATATCCCTACTGCAACGGCAAAACCTACCAGACCGGCAAATGCTGTTAACACTATGGCTTCTACAACAATCTGACGTTTCACTATCTTGGGTGTTGCACCCAGGGCTCTTCTTACTCCTATTTCTTGTGTGCGTTCTTTTACAGTGATTAAAAGAATATTACTGATGGCAATTACACCAGCCAACAGTGTAAAGATTCCAACGAAAAATGAAAATCCTTTCAGAACTGTTGTAAATGCGGTGATATTATTGAATATTTCGGATAGATCAAAACTACCTATCGCACGCTCGTCATCCGGATGGATATCGTATTTTAGCTTTAGAATATCTTTTATTTGTTTTTCAACGACTGGTACAGGAGTGCTCTCTTCAACAGCTATGGCCATCCATCCCATTCTATCTCCAGAATTAAATGCTTTTTGAAAGGTGGTAAAGGGTATAAAGACCGCATTTTCCCCATCTATATTAATATTGTTGTTTGGCTTATAAATACCGACCACGGAAAAATATATACCATTTATACGGATGTCTTGCCCTATGGCTTTTTCTCCTTTATCGAAAAGGAGTTTATAGGTTTCCTCACCAATAACACACACTTTTTTTGAACCTTCTATATCGGTCTGGTTCAAAAATCGTCCTTCTACCAATTTTTTCTTGGTGATATTATCAATTTCTGGAAAGTCGCCGTAAACAGATGAACCACTGGTTTGTCCATTTCTATATACCGTTACTATTCCTCGATGGTTGCCCAACTCGATGCGCGGAGC
Organism: Allomuricauda sp.; assembly: GCA_040285615.1. Lineage (GTDB taxonomy): Bacteria > Bacteroidota > Bacteroidia > Flavobacteriales > Flavobacteriaceae > Flagellimonas. The sequence continues at coordinate 208,178 of JAVJRL010000002.1, read as the reverse complement.
CAATACTTCTATTTCAGGAATCTGTTTTTTGAGGATATCCGCATCTTCCAACTTGTACCTGATTCTTCTGCCACGTTCAAAACCTTTGTAGGGCTCAGAAGTTGATTGACCCCATACAAACAAGCTGTTCGAGGCAGTTCCCGCAAATAATTTATTGAATCCATTGCTCATTCCATTGGCCGAACCCAGCAACAACACCAAAATGATCATAGCGAAAATCACTCCCAGCATGGTCAAGAAGGTCCTAAGCATATTCTTGCCAAGGGTATGAAAAATCTCTATCCACAAGTCTTTATCAAATAACCACATAACTATTTATCACTTAATGCAACAATGGGTTTAACATTAGCAGCCTTCATGGCCGGCAACAAGCCTGCCAATACTCCTGCAACTATCAAAACAATAGTGGCAGTGACCACTACTGAAAGGCTTACGGATGGATTGCTAAAGGCAGGCGTCTCTATTGTAGGCCCTATGGCCGCTAGGATCATCCAAGCAAACAACAGTCCTATAAAACCAGAAATCGACGTAATGAAAACCGACTCCAATAGTACCAAGTTTATAATTTGACTAGGCCTTGCACCCAGGGCTTTCCGTACTCCGATTTCCTTGGTTCTTTCCTTAATGGTAAACACCATAATATTTCCAATACCAACAATACCTGCTATGAGTATCAAAAACCCAACACCGATACCAATTCCTTTTAACACAGCGGTAAAACTGCTGATGTTATCAAAAGCCTCCGCGTAATTAAATACATATAAGCCAGATTGATCTTCCGGATCAATTTTGTGTCTTCTTTTCATTAAATCCTCCAACCTACTTGAAAACTCCAATGACGTTGAAAGGTCATAGCCTGGATTATAGGTAAGGGCAATCATGTTAATATTATTGGTGTTCCCGTAAATTCGCTGATAGGTACTTATGGGAGCATATATTCTTCTTTCTGCGTTGTCGTCACCATCATCCGTAAATATTCCAATTACTCTAAAGGGCAATCCATTGAACTCCACAAATTTTCCCAAGGGGTCTTCGTCTTTAAAAAGATCCTCGGCCACTTTTCTACCAATTACGGCAACTTTGGCCTTGTTGATAAGGTCCGCTTCATTGATATATCTACCGGCAACGACCAAGGTTTTTTCAATGGCCTGATGATCGGGGTGGGTACCTTGCACGGAATAGGAACCCGTCTCATCCTTATATCTTGCGGTAGCGTTGGCATAATATCTGGCACTTATATATTCGACATCCTCCGGAAAGCTTCTCTTAATGTATTCCACATCATCATTTTTCAATTGGATTCGCCTGCCTTCCTCAAAACCCCCATAAGCCTTGGAAGTAGTTCCCGGACGCACAAAAATGGAATTAGTGGCATCATCGTTGAACTGGCCCACAAAACCATTTTCCATGCCGTTTACGGAAGCAAGGAGCATTACCAGTATAAAGATGGCCCACCCCACCGAGAAACCCGTTAAAAAGGTCCTAAGCTTATTGGTCTTAAGCGTATTAAATATTTCCTGCCAAACGTCCCGATCAAACATATTGTTCTGCCCTTACTTGTTCGACTTTTTTATCTTCTACAATAACACCGTCTTTTAGGTGCACAATTCGTTTGCACATATGTGCAATATCCTCCTCGTGGGTAACCACCAAAATGGTATTCCCATCATCGTTAATTTTTTGGATAAGGTCCATTACCTCATAGGAAGTTGTACTGTCCAAAGCTCCCGTTGGCTCATCGGCCAGTAGCACTTTGGGTTCGGCAGCCATGGCGCGTGCAATGGCAACCCTTTGCTTTTGTCCTCCGGACAATTCGCTAGGTAAATGGTCGGCCCATGGTTTTAGGCCTACTCTTTCCAAATATTTCATTGCTTTTTCTTGACGCTCCTTTCTTGGTACCTTTTGGTAATACAATGGAAGCGCCACATTCTCTAAAGCACTTTTATAATTTATCAGGTTGAATGATTGGAAGATGAATCCCAAGAACTTATTTCTATATTGGGCCGCTTTGGTCTCGCTCAGGTTTTTAATCGGTACACCATCCAAAGTATACTCACCGGAATCTGCACCATCCAACATTCCTAAAATGTTCAATAAGGTAGATTTTCCTGATCCTGAAGACCCCATAATGGCTACAAGCTCGCCTTCTTCTACTTTAAAATTTATCCCTTTTAAAACGTGAAGGGAGTTAGCCCCCATTTTATAGGATTTATGAAGATCTTTGATTTCTATCATGATTGGTGATGTTAGCTATCTTACTTTTACCTCTGCTAGTAAGACATATAAGTTGTTAAAATGTTACAAGATTTTTTACTTTTTTTTCTTAATGGTGATTTTTATGAACTATTCCTCTGCTAAAGCGTTCCATACCTTCACCTTGTCATTGGCTGCTATTCCCGACTTTACCTCTACAAATATACCATCACTAACACCAAGCTCTACCTCTTTTCGTTCGAATTGCTGATCAGCTGTTTGCACCTCTAAAAAGGGTTTTTTGGTGTCATCATCAAATTGCACCAAGGCTTCTTTTACAGCAAGGACACTATCGGCCCGAGCTAAAATAATGGAAGCATTGGCACTGAGACCAGCCCTTATAAAAACGGTATCGCTCTTCTTCAATGTTCCCTTGATTTCAAATTGGATAGCCCCGTTCTCTTCTTTACCTTTTGGTGCGATATAATCCAAAACGGCGTCAAAAACATGGTTTTCTATGGCACCCACCGTAATTTCCAGTGGAAGGTCTTCTTTTATTTTGCCCACTTCGGATTCATCTACCTTACCTTCAAAAATCATTTTATCCACATCGGCAATGGCCGCAATGGTAGTACCCTCGTTAAAGGTATTACTTTCTATTACTTGGTTCCCTACTTCTACGGGCACTTCGAGGACCATTCCACTTACCGTAGCCTTGATCAGGGTATTGGCCGAGCTGCTCAGCCCACTTGTGGTTCCTGTTTTTACAATGTCATACCGCTTGTTGGCCGCAGCGTATGACTGTTTTGCTTGGTCGAAGGCTACTTGAGCCCGCTCCAAATCTGTTTTGGGTATCACACCCTTTCCAAATAAGATGGACTGACGTTCGTAGTTTCGTTTTTGATCATCTAGGTTGATTTTCGCCTCATCAATGGCATTCTTTGCATCATTGAGGGCAGAGAGATTGGGCACCACCTTGATTTTAGCCAAAAGGTCCCCTGATTTTACATAATCACCCCCTTCTACATAAATTTCTTCAATCACCCCCGAAATATTGGGTTTGATCAGTACTTCTTCCAAAGGAAGAATGCTTCCCGTAGCCACTGCCTTTTTTACAATGGTTTGTTTGGAAGGGGTTTCCGTTTCATATACCACGGGGTCCTCAGAATTCTTCTGGTACAAGTAATACATGGAGCCACCGAAAACTATTACGATGAGCAACAAGATGACAATGGTTACCGATTTTTTCATTTTAATTGATGTTAACTGATTGATTTTTTCATTTTATTCTGTTCGCAATGCTTCAATGGGTCTTACACGTATGGCGCTTTGTGCAGGTATGAAACCTGCCAGAAGTCCTGATACCATCAAAATCGTCAAAGCTCCGGTTACAACACCTACACTTACACTTGGACTCATAAACATGTCCACCGGACCTACACTATCCAACAAGGAGTTGATTCCAAATATGACCAATGACCCCAATATGATGCCGACCATTCCTGAAATCAAGGTCAGGAAAATAGACTCCATCAAAATTTGTTTTTTTATGGACCATGGTTGTTCGCCCAAAGCTCTGCGTATTCCAATTTCTTTGGTACGTTCCTTTACCACAATAAGCATAATGTTACTCACTCCGATGATACCTGACAAAAGCACCATAATACCCACGATATAAGCAACTCCCTTTAACGCCCCAAAGAGACTTTCAACTCGATTGTATTGTTCGTACAAATCAAAATAGCCGACAGCTCTTGTATCTTCTGGATGAACTTTGTGACGCTTCTTCATTACATCGACAATTTTATCTTTGAGTTGGGAAATGGAACTACCGTCGTTTGCCGTAATGGCCATCCAACCCACATCTTCACCTCTATTAAATGCTTGGGAAAATGACGTAAAGGGGACAAATATTTCTTTTTGCCCTTCTTCTCCCCCACCACTACTGTTCTTTTTATAGGTCCCGATGACCATAAAGTTTACCCCTTGTATTTTGATATAGGTCCCGAGCGCATCCTCATCCTTATCGTACAGATCATTTTTCACACCTTGGCCGATAATGGCTACTTTTCTTTTTTCATTAATGTCGTTATAGTTCAAAAACCTTCCCGAAGTCACTGCCATAGGATCCTGGTTGATGATTTCCGGATAATCGCCATATACATTATAGGCCCCTGTTCGAATACCTCTAACTACATTGTTATTACCCCCAAAACCACCAAGTTGGTTCCGCGGTGAAATAAACCGAAGGTCGGGCACATTATCACGAAGGGCCTGGACATCATTTATTTTGAACTCAAACCTTCTTCCCATGGGCAAGCCTTCATAACCCTTGGTCGTAGCCCTGGTCCACATGAACATGGTATTGGTGGCAATATTTCCAAAATCTTGTTTAATGCCATTCTCCAGTCCCTTGCCTGCAGCCAAAAGCACAATCAAAATAAAAATACCCCAACAGACTCCGAAGGCCGTAAAGATGGTGCGCCACACATTGGTTGTGAGCACCTCTATAATTTCCCGCCATCTATCTTTATTGAACATATTAGCTTATAGGTTATTCATCTCTAAGAGACTCGATTACTTTAACTTTTGCTGCTCTGTACGCAGGCACAAAACCTGCTAAGGTTCCAGCGACTATCAAAACTATTACTGTGGAAAAGGCTACATTGAAGTCTACGGATGGGTTCATAATGTAATCCACTTCAATATTAGGACCTACAATCTCCAAAAGGGCCATACTAAAAATAAGTCCGCCAAACCCTGAAATTGCAGTAACAAAAATGGCCTCGTGCAATATCATCCCGATAATGGACCATGGCTTTGCTCCCAAAGCTTTTCTAATTCCTATTTCGCGGGTACGCTCCTTTACCACGATCATCATGATGTTGCTTACACCCACAACTCCAGCGATAATGGTACACACCCCGACAAACCAGAAAAATAATTTGATATTATTCGTTAGACCATAATAGCGCTTGGCCTCTTCCATCGCGCTCCATACCTCGATAGCTCCAGTATCATCCGGGGCGATGGTATGGGTTTGTTGGAGATATTCCCGAAGTCCATTCTTAAAATCAATGGCCTGTGCCACAGCTTCATCAAAATTTTCCCTAGGTGGTAAAGTAAAAGACAAGTTGTTGAGTCTGTTTCCGCCATTGAAAGTCCTTTGGGCAGTAGTGATAGGAATATAAATACGTTCTTCTTCACGATCTTCCATTTCTTTGTACACCCCAATTATCTTAAAAGGAATTCCCGAAATATCAACAAACTCACCAACGGGAGTTCTCACTTCACCAAATACATCCTTTTTTATTTTGTTCCCGATGATAGCCACCTTGCCATTGGAAATTTCATCTTGGTAATTGATAAACCTTCCCTCTAACATTCTAGCATTTTCAATAAACTGAAAATCGGAAGCAACGCCTTGCACACTATATATTAGTGCTTCTTTTCCATAATTGACACTAACACCGCGAACAAATATTCTGGCAGAACCATATTCAATATCTCCTTTGAACATGGTACTTGCTTGGTCATAATTTTCATTTATGAGCTGAATACGTCTTCCCGGATTAAGGCCTTTATATTCTTTAGATGTTACTCCTGGCCATACCCAAACACTGGTGGAAGCATCTTGTTTGAACTCGTTTTCGATACCATTGCGCATACCTTGTCCAAATCCAAGTAGAATAACCAAAATGAAGATGCCCGAGGCTACGGAAAGCCCGGTTAAAAAAGTGCGGAGTTTGTTCTTTCGTATGGTGTCAAATATTTCTTGCCACCTTTCCAGGTCGAACATGGGTTAGCGATTTTGATTGATGAGTGACGCAAGCGTTCACTTATAAGACAATTAAAACCGTGAAATGTTACAGTTTAAGGTAAAATATCTTCGGATAGATTAATTTACCCTCTCATTTTTCTATAGATAAAGTAAAATAGGCCTGCCACAAGAACATAAGGGACAGCCATGAGATAAACAATGCCATTATTGATAGCTTCTGCAGTTTTTCCATCAGACTCGCTTTCCACAACCGCACGGCACATGGCACATTGGGCTTCCGATACGGTCGGAAAAACCAATAAAACAAGTAGTAAGATGAGCAGTCTTGTCTTCATGGAATAATCAATATTGATAGTATGGTGAAATCATAAGATAGACCAAAACACCTGTAATGGCAACGTACAACCAAATGGGAAAAGTATATTTTGCCCATTGTCTGTGAGCTTCAAAATCATCGAGATATACTTTTGAATAAGTAATCAATACCAATGGAATCACAGAAATGGACAGCACAATGTGCGTCATCAAAATAAAATAATATATAAACTTTATGGGACCCTCACCACCAAAAATGGTAGTTTCGGATGTCATGTGATAGGCCACGTACATCACTAGAAATAATGCCGATAGTATAATGTTGGTGGTCATTAACCTTCGGTGTATCAATTGTCGTCCATTTTTGATTGCCACGACGGCAGCAATCAATAAGATTGCCGTAAGACCATTTATTCCAGCATATATTGGCGGTAAAAAGGATAAAGGTTTAGCGTTTGGAATCTTGTAACCAAACAATAGGGCAACCACCAATGGGATTGCTATAGAAATTACGGTTATTAACTTATTGAACCGTTTTTCTTTTAAAGAAATTTCCTCGGTCATTCTGCCAACAATTTTTTAATGTCCTCTTTTAAAATGGTAATCTGCTGAGTTTCTCCATCTGCATTTACCTCTTGTACTTCAGTAATTGTGCCCCGATAATAAATTAGCGGGTTACCAAATTCATCTTCACGGGAACGAATATACCCATTTTTATCAACCAAAGCGAACATACCTGAATGCTCAAAACCACCCGGAGCCGCTTGTTCCTCGCTAGCAAAAATGTAAAACCCTTCTTGGGCCAATTGATATATTTTATCCTGGTCACCTGTCATTAAATGCCAATCCTTATCCGTAATCCCATATTTTTCAGCATACTTTGTCAATACAGATGGGGTGTCATATCTTGGGTTGATTGTAAAGGATGCCACTCCAAAATTTTTATCATTTTTGAAGGTATCTTGAAGTTCCACCAAGTTTTTTGTCATTATAGGACAGATAGTCGGGCATGTAGTAAAGAAAAAGTCAACCACGTAAACTTTTCCCAAATAATCCTCATTGGTGACCAATATGCTGTCTTGATCATAAAATGAAAAGTTGGGCACTCTTCTCTTTTCCCCTTGGTTTACCACAAAACCTACCTTGACATCTTTGGAACTTACACTCATCCGGTCATTTTCGACAATCGTACCCCCTTTGACCCGCTTTGTAACTTCGTAAACTGCAAAAATTCCGAAAATCAGAATAATAGCGGATACCCAAATATAGGTGTGCTTCTTTTTGTTATTTGCTCCTGTTGGCATTGTTCTTTTTTAAGGCCAAGCGATACTCCGCCAAGATTATCTTGACATCGTCCACCATTTTATTGTTCAATTCTGCTACGGAAGAGGTATCAAAACCATATTTAACACCCTCATCCTCATCATCGGTTCTTCCCCTAAGATTAAGGTCCTTGTCTATTATAAAAACATTGGGAGTGAACAACTCTTCATCCAAATCAATATTTGACTTCAAAGAATCGAAGAGTTCCTTGATTTCAGTATCGGAGCCAAAGGCAAAATGCCATTTGTCCACATTGGAGAGCTTGCCCAACTCGTTCTTCAATTCAACTACCTGTTCCTCATTTCCTTTAGGAACCACCATGACTATCTGAAAATCATTGAAGTCCCCAAACCTTTTATAGATTTTTTGGTTGAGATTGAATGCATTTCCCTGTTTAGCACCAACATTATTTCCCAAAAAACCCAAAATGGTAATTTTATCTTTAAGTTGTAAATTGGGGTCTAACGCGGAAACATTGGATACATTTTCACTTAGCACGGGCAGTCGCCCAAAATTATTTACCCCTGAAGCAAAAAATAAATAAACCACCACGGGGAGAATAAAAAGTACTCCTAATACGATTTTCTTTTTCATAGTGTTTAAACCGTACAAAAATAAAAAAAGACGGTTGAAAAACCGTCTTTTAAATTTGTTAAATGCTTTTTTAGAAACTCCAAGTTATGAACCCATCCTTGTAAACATTGTAAATATAATCTGCTTCGAAGAGCAAAATAAATATCAAATAACAGATGAGGAATACGGGGGTCCACACTATTACCCTTCTCAACGAAGTTTTCTCATCTCTCAAGTGCATAAAATCCCATGCAATGTAATAGGCCTTGACCAAGGTTAAGACAATAAATATCCAATTAAGCAATTTCATACCCAAAAAGTGGCTATGAGTAAGTGCCCTTGGTTTGATAATACCCAATGCAACCTCAATGGTTGTAACTATGGTAAGAAAGATAAGTACTCCCCAAATTTTTTGGGTGTTCGACTTAAATTTTAGAAGTCCTCTGAAAATCTCAAGTTTATGCTCGTGTGCCATTTATATATCGATGTTGTTATACCAAATAAAAGAATGTAAATACGAATACCCATACCAAATCCACAAAGTGCCAGTAGAGCCCAACTTTTTCTACCATCTCGTAATGACCCCTACGCTCGTAAGTACCAAGAATCACATTAAAGAAAATGATAACGTTGATAACTACACCTGAGAACACGTGGAATCCGTGAAATCCAGTGATGAAGAAAAAGAAATCGGCAAATAATCGGTGACCGTATTCGTTATGGATCAGGTTAGCCCCTTCCACAACTTGATTGGCTTCCAATATTTTCGCCAAGGATTGTTTTCTATCCAAAAGGGTCTTCTCTCCCTCTTCGTTCAACTGTTCGGTACGGATAAGGATATTTGGTGTTGCCTTGAAACCTTCAACAACTTCGTTTAAAGAGTAAGAGGTTTTGTACCCTTCTTCTTCAAACCAAATACCTTCACTCGCTTGATGTTTTACTCTTTCTTCCGGTAAGGTTTCAGCAAAATCGGCCAAAGCAGCTCTTTCGCCAGTTTCCGCATTTACAAACTGAAGGATTCTTCCAGAGTTTGTCTCTAACGCTCCATAATCCCCTTTGATAAATGTTGCCCATTCCCATGCCTGTGAACCAACGAAGATGGCACCACCGATTATGGTAAGGAACATATAAAGAATTACCTTCTTCTGTTTTAATTTATGACCTGCATCTACCGCCAAAACCATGGTCACCGAGGACATAATCAAAATAAAGGTCATAAATGCCACATAATACATGGGATAGTTTCCATGGAAAAAGGGCACGTGGGTAAATACCTGATCGGCAATTGGCCAAAGTTCTATGAACTTAAATCTTGAAAAACCATAGGCTACCAAGAACCCAGAAAAGGTCAAGGCATCAGACATGATAAAAAACCACATCATCATTTTTCCATAGCTAGCACCAAGGGGTCTATTTCCACCTCCCCAAACGCTGTCTTCTGTACCGGTACTTACCGTTGCATCCATATAAAAGGTCGTTTTATTAAAACTTTCACAAATTTACATTTTTTGACGTATTGTAAAAGACAAACTTGAATGAAAACTGCTCCAATCAAATTTTATTTTACGAAATACATGAATAGAATTAGATATACCCAGATAAAATCCAAAAAATGCCAGAAAGTGGCACCCAATTCCATTCCCAACATATTTTCCGGGGTATACTTATTTCTAAGTTGCTGAACCAAAACTACCAATAGGGTAATTAACCCAGCTACTACGTGTGCAATGTGCACGGCTGCCAACAAAAATACATAGGACATTTTTATATTACTGGTGGGACCGGTAAAATAATATCCGCTCTCCAACATTTGCGAAAAACCAACAAATTGCAGTGAGATAAAAGTAATTCCCAGAGCCAACGTGATGAGCAAAAATATAGTTCCCATCTTTTGGTTGTCTTTACTGACTGCCTTTTTTGCTGAAAAATAGGCTATACTACTTAAGATAATTATGACCGTGCTGATGAAGAATGCGCTGGGCAACTCTAAATCGCTCACCCAATCTTCACGTTTGCTGCTTACAATATAGGCACTGGTCCAACCGGCAAAGCCCATGATCAAACTCACAATACCAAACCAGAGCATCATTTTTTTTGCCCGCCTGTTCTTTTCCTTTGCTGTTCCTTGGGTTAAATCCATTTTAGCTTATAAACTTATCTATTACGTATACTACTTGAATCAATGATATATAGGTAACACTGGCCAACATCAATTTACGTGCTGATGGATTGTCCCTATTTTCATATAATTTGAATGCGAAAAACAACATGACCAATCCAGACAAAAATACAATAATGGCAGCTGGAATGGAAAGATGCAAACGTCCTGTAAAACCGAAAACCGGCAGTATGGAGATAACAATCATCCAAATGGTGTAAAGAATAATCTGCAATGCAGTGCCTTTATCCTTATTACCGGTGGGCAACATTTTAAAACCTGCTTGTTTATAATCTTCATCCAACATCCAACCGAGGGCCCAAAAATGAGGGAACTGCCAAAAAAACTGAATCATGAACAATGTTCCAGGTTCTATTCCAAAATCATCTGTAGCTGCGACCCACCCCAACATAAATGGGATGGCACCTGGAAACGCACCAACAAAAACCGAAAGTGGGGACTTTGTTTTTAAAGGCGTATATACACTGGTGTACAAAAAAATGGATATGGCCCCGAACATAGCTGTTTTAGGGCTAAGTGCCAATAGCGATAGAACGCCCAAAACGGTTAAAACAATGGCTATGACCAACGCAGTTCTTACGGACATTCTCCCTGAAGGGATAGGTCTGTTTTTGGTACGCCTCATCAAAGCGTCCAAATCTTTTTCTATAATTTGATTATAAGCATTTGATGCGCCGACCATGCAATACCCGCCAAACATCAACAACAACAAAGACACCAAATTAATCTGGTAGGCACCAAGCAAGTATCCGGCAATGGACGAGAAAACCACGCTAATAGCCAATCTAGCCTTTGTAATCTCCTTAAAATCAGAAAATAGCAAGGAAAGGGTGTTGTTTTTTACAGAACCTACGGCAGATTTCATCCACATCTTTATTGGCTGGCAAAGATAACGCCAGCAATTTTCATTTCCAACCTATTGAGGGTCTTTGTATTATTTTTGAATTATACACTACCTTAATAAAAATTTTCAAAACATCAAATCATGCGCAATATCCTAAGTTTTTTGCTCTTATTATCTCTCTTGACAGCTCAAGCCCAGAGCGATGAAGTGAACATTACAATTGACACACTTGCTCAGAATACGTTTATGCTCACGGGTAGAGGTGGAAACATTGGTATTTATGTGGGACAGGATAAAGTTTTTATGATCGATGACCAATTTGCTCCACTAAGTAAAAAAATTAAAGAAACTATTGAAACTCTTACCGATAAGCCCATCACTTACCTGGTGAACACCCATATGCACGGTGACCATACGGGCGGAAACGTCAACTTTAACACCGACAACACAATTTTGATAGCTCAAGACAATGCCAGAAAAAGGCTAAAGGTAAACGGACAAAAGAAGGTATCGACCAACGAGATGAATCAAAAAGATTTTGAAAAATCATTGCCAGAAATCACTTTTTCCGAAGACTTAACTTTTCATGATGGAGAGGAAACGGTAATGCTTTTTCATGTACACAATGCTCATACCGATGGAGATATCATGATTTATTTCGTCAATGAAAATGTATTGCACATGGGGGACACTTATTTCTCCGGCCGTTATCCATATATCGATTTGAACAGTGGAGGAAGTATTAATGGCTACATCAATGCCCATAAAAAAGCTTTACTTGTAATTGATTCAGAAACTAAAATCATTCCAGGACATGGGGAACCATCAAACAGGTCTGAACTGGAAAACTATATAAAGGTATTGGAAGACGTAAAGCGAACCATTCAAAATGAAATAACAGCGGGAAAATCCTTGGAGGAGGTGAAAGCCAACAACAATCTAACTTCCAAATATGACGCACAATATGGTACTGGATACATTAATCCTGAAAGGATAAGGGAAATTATATATTTAAGCCTTACCTCTTCTATTGAAGAGTAGTCAAAAAAAAAGCCCTGACGTTTCCATCAGGGCTTTTCTCATTCCTGCCTCGACAGGAATAGTATATATGTTACTGTAGCTTAAATGTAATCGGAATACTAAAAGGTACTTTTACAGCTCTACCTCTTTGTTTTCCTGGAGTCATTTTTGGTAGTTTTTGGATAATACGCATTGCCTCAGCTTCCAAGTTTTTGTCCGGTCCGCGCATTCTAATATTACCGATGCTTCCATCTTTCTGAATAACAAAAATAACACTTACCCTACCTTGAACGCCCATTTCTTGAGCGATTTCTGGGTAGCGGAAGTTTTTACGAATGTGCTTCTGCATCATTTCTTGAAAACAAGCTTTTTTATCGCTGGCACCCTCACAACCTGGAAATACGGGAACGTCCTCAATTACAGCAAAAGGTACGGAAATGTCTTCTTCAACCTCTTCAACTTCTACTTCTTCGATTTCGATCACCTCTTCCTCTTGACTAGTTTCCGTAGATTCGATAACGGTCTCTTCCACTTCTTCTTCATCTTCTACAACCTCAATCACTTCGGGGGCAGCAGGTGGTGGCGGTGGTGGTGGAGTCTTAATTTGTTCGGTCATCGGAACTTCTTCGTCCAATTGATCTTCAACATTCATAGAAATGTCGTAGTTACTGACCTTGTCATATTTTTTCCACTCCATGGCTCCGTAGACCAAAGCCAAAACAGCAGCCAATCCTATAACAAAGTAAAGTGCACTGTTTCTACCTACGTCCGCTTTCGGGTTCTTTTTTGGTTCCATCCTTTTCTCCTTTTCTAAATTTAGTGTTTGCTAATTTAATTATTAATTGGTTAAATAAACAATTAAAATTTCCATTTTAACGGGTTTTTCTTAGAAAAAACCCACCGAATCAGTCCAATTCCTGCAAATGCTCCCAAAGTATTTGCTAAAACGTCCCCAAATTCGGCCATTCGATCAGAAGTGATCGTATACTGTAATATCTCAATAATTATACCATAGACAATGGCTGAAACCAAAACTATCTTAATGGTCTTACCTATACCTAAACTACCTTTTGTTCGTTCACGAAAGCATAGCGCTCCTAAAAAGCCGAACCCCAAATAAAATATAAAATGGATGATTTTATCGGCATATGGAATATTAAAACTTCCCGGCGGCAAATCTATACTCGAAAAAGAAAATAAGCTGAGCATTGTTATAAACATTGCCCAGCTTACAAATAATAAGGTATATGCATATTTTTTAAGCACCAATCAATGCCTTGTAATCTTCAGCACTCATAAGATCATCAGTCTCGGAGGATTCACTCATTTTAATTTTGATCATCCAACCATCACCATATGGGTCTGAGTTTACTTTTTCGGGCTCATCTTCCAAGGCTTCATTGAACTCGACGATTTCCCCACTCAATGGCAAAAACAAATCGGAAACTGTTTTCACAGCTTCAACTGTTCCAAAAACCTCTTCTTTATCCAATGTCTCGTCCAAAGTTTCTACTTCAACGTAAACTATATCCCCTAGTTCACTTTGGGCGAAATCCGTAATACCTACGGTTGCGATATCCCCATCTATCTTGACCCACTCATGGTCCTTGGTATACTTTAATTCTGATGGTATGTTCATTACTATTTGTTTGAATTAGTAGATGGACAAATGTAACAGATTGCCGAAAGCTTTTCAAAGAAACTTTATGACAAAATGCAAGAAAAGTGTATTAATTGCCAAAGTTATACCTCAGCGTAAAGCCAGCATTGATCGTTGTTTGTGGAAATGCAGTGGAAACTGCAAATTCTGAGAACGAATGGTCGTAGAAGAACAGGGCGTTCAGACTTTTGCTCAAAGCATAGTCAGCCGTAAACTTTATGGACATTAATTTTTGACCTGATGTGATTTGATTATTGTCTATATCCAAATTGCGGATTATCGTAATGTTGTCTCTAAGAGAAAGGTCTGCTTTTAAATTCAAGTCTCCTTTTAAACGTGTTTTCTCTCCACCAATGTTGGTCACAAATTTTACATCCTTAAAACGATATCCAAGACCAAGGGTATATTCATTTCCATTGATTTCTGTTAAGAGATTGTTGTCAAAACTCAAGGACAATGTCCTACTGGTTCTCACCTCTGCCAAGAAGCTGAAGGAATTTTGCATTTCAAAATCCACCCGCATCAAAGGACTGAATTCATCCGTAAGTACTACATTATTAATAAGAGTCTTGGGAAGTAAATCACTCGTTTCTGGATCAAAAGTAGTATTCTGACGTTCCAAATTGGTCTGGAAAGAGTTGACACTATATGCAGCGCGATATCCATGACTTAATGAAAAACGCTTAAACTTCTTTTTAAACCATCGATTCTTCATTAAACCGGTATACTTTATATTCCAGTTTGGAATTGGAATATCTCTAAAGGCATCCATATTCACCCGATCCACATTCTGCCCGGTGTACGCTGCAAAGAATGCTGGGAGCAATACATCTTGCTGTGTTTTTCCATAACGCTCCGGAAAACCATCTTCATCGAGCTCTCCAGGATTTTCTCCCCTATCGGCAACCAATCTGTTGGCAATGGTAATCCTATTTTGTTTGAATTGCTCAAACGTTTCGGAATCGAATTCGTCGCTTTTATTGAATACTGTTCCGATCATTACTGTGGAAATACTAAAATTCCCCATTTCATTGATCAATCCATCTTGACCGTTCACCCATTCTTCAGGACTGTAACTTTCTTGGGAGGAGCTCATATAATTTCTATCGGCACTCAAATCTATGGTCAAATCCTGAGTAGGTTGGGCCGTTGCAGTAATGTTCAATTGCTTGTTCGTGTTTTGCATAAACTGTCTGCTGTACTCCGGATAATCCGTCAACCACCCATTACGGGCAGCTTCAAACCGCACATCGGCTTGACTTCCAAAGACAAAGCCCAAAGTCGGACGTGTAGTTCCAATAAATCCAATGGATTGTGTATATCCGGGCAATACTGTACCACGGTTCTCACTATAATTTACATTTACCCGTTTTACCATGGTCAGGATATCCACCAAAGTATTGAAACCTTTACTGGTTTTCTTTGGACCATCCGCATCTTCACCATTTGCAGGGTTACCAGCTTTATCTCTTCTGACCGCTGCTTGGTTCGCCGTAACCTTTCCATCTCGTTTCTTTAAACCCAAAAAGTCATAAAAACGCTGCATGCTCATGTTCGCCGTAAGATTATGGGTGCTGGCATTTTGGACCACATTGATATCTTCCAGGGCAACCTCGCGCAATGCATCGCCACCTCGTTGCCAATCAAAATTACTGGTGTAGGTATATTGCGCATTTATAAAATTGAGGAATGGAATCTTGCTAAAAGGCAATTCGTAGTTCAACTGCATTTGTTGCGCATGCCTATTGGGCTCTCCAATATCAAAAAACCCATCCCATAGATCAAGTGTTTCATTTATACCAGAATCGGGATTTTCGTCCACATTAAAATAATTACGGACAATATTATTATTGGAGGCAGTCAGGTTCAACCTCAAAGATTTGGTAATACTATAATTAAGTGCATATTGCCAATTGAAAAGGTAATTGCGTTGCTGAAGCAATGGCAGCTCCAAAGCATCCACCCCTGGCTCCAAAACATCCCGATACCGTTGCTGGTTAAAGGAGCGATTGTAATTGGCATTTACCGAAAGACTTGTGGGCAAGGCATTAAAGTTCAAATCTTTTAACCATTGCCAATACTTTCCTGTAAGCATGGAATCTTTTTTGGCGAAAGGTGCTACGGGAGCTGGCTTAAAATTATGGTTGTAGACAAATCCAGTGGAAACATTTTGGTCTCTGAGCTCAGCCA
The DNA here is from genome assembly GCA_040285615.1 of Allomuricauda sp. GTDB lineage: Bacteria > Bacteroidota > Bacteroidia > Flavobacteriales > Flavobacteriaceae > Flagellimonas. The sequence goes on along the minus strand of JAVJRL010000002.1, from coordinate 192,100 downwards.
CTTCAAAATCCCTGTGATCGGTCTCATTGTAAGAATAATTGAAAGTGAAATTTTCCACGTCAAAGAAATTCTCTTCAGCTTCCTCTCCCCTATTTTTTCGCACACCAATCAAGTTGATGCTAGTGCGTTTGGTATAATCCTCCGCCTGTTCTTTTATAGTCTCCGCCTCCTCCGTAGTTGCTGCAGCTGCAATCCTATCATCCAATCTTAAATCATCATACACAGGATCGAATTCCGGAGTAATCAGGGTTTCAGAGATTCCGTAATTAAAAGGTAACTGTAGATTCCATTTCTTTGGAAACAACTGCCCCACATTTACATTGGTCACTACATCATAGGAGATGGCATCTTCCAATGCACGTTCTGTTGGGGTCTGGTCTATGGAACCAAAACCCGAAGTACTTCTGCTGCCTGTTGCCGTAACATTAGCAAAATCGGCCATATTGGCATCCAAAGCAGCCGTAGCGGCCCAACCCCCATTATTTTCGAGACCGGCCAAACGAAGCTCATTAAACCACACTTCACCACGGGCTGGAATATTATCAATGTTTTTGATACCGACCATCATTCCACGTATACTCCCTAAGGAAGGGTTACCTCGAATTCCTATTCGAACTCTGCCCAAAGTACGTGGAGCAAATTCATCCACTAGGACAGCTTCACCATTCACAATTTCATAGTAATTGATTTCATCCAAGGTCTGATCGGATATTCCTTTTGACTTTACTTTGTTCAAATCGCTAAGTGCCACATCAATCTCGTTTACATCTGGCCAAATTTCATCTGGCGATGAAGCTCCAAAGGAAGTAAACTGAAGGGGTAACTCTATCTGATAAAAATTTTGGGAGAAATCGGTTCCAATTCTAAGGAATCCGACCAATGGTGTATCACTATCAGAATAATCGGCATTGAATATTTTTTCGGCGTGCATGAACATTTTTAGACGTTCGTACTGGCGAACATCAATGTTCACATTTTTAAACACCCCACGAGAATCCTCAGACTCTAGATTTTCCACCACAAAAGATAGCGACTGTTCGTTCTGGCGTATAATGGTATTATTGTTATTCAATTGTTCTCGTACCACTCCAGGGGGCAGTACATAAGGTATGGGTTGTCTTCCGTAGTTCTCTTCGATGTTTACCGTGTTCACATCGGTTACGGTAGCATCATCTGAAGGATCATTGTCTACGTTGGGCTGCAAGGAGTTGGTATATGTTCTCCAATCGCCGCGTACCAAATCCAGAGTGGCAAAACGAAGTACAACATCATCTGAAAACCCGGTAAGGTACATTCTCATAAAGCTGATGGACCTAAAATCGGAGATTCCCCCTACGGCATCGGTAAAATCACTCAATGGAATTTTATACTGAATCCATCTGCGGTTTAACTGTGTTCCGTTGGGCAATGTTGGGGTTTGTCCTTCACGGATATCGGTTACATACTGATCATCTATTGTTGTGTTGGGTTTAATTTGAATTCGGTATTCATAATAGCTGTTTACCGTATTCATGGTTAAATCCCTGTCAATGTCCTCAACATCGGGCAACGTAGTGGAACCTCTGTTTGTATCCGTAACTGCAACCGGAGAGTTTCCTTCGGTATTATTAAAATCCGAATACCTCTCCAAGATGCCTCCTTCCCTGTTCAAATAGTATTGATAATTGTCCAAAGCAGGATCTTCAGCAGGACCATTATAAATGGTTTGTTCCTCGGCATCACCATACCCATCCAAACCAAGATCTTGTGCTGATCTATTCGCCTCATCTGCATCAAAAGCGTAAACCAAAGATTGTGTAGATGGAACCTGACCCCAAATAGTTTCTCTTGGTACTTCGTTGTTGGTGCTTGCGGGCAGACCGTTTTCATATTGCTTACGACCATCTTTGAGGATGTCCTCTGAGATATTACCCAAGTTGAGTACAAGTTCTCCCGCATTTACATCGGTAGTTTCCCCATCAATATAAGGGTCCAACACCCAAAACTGAACAAATTCCACGTTGGATTGCTCAAAGTTTGTACTACTCAATGGACGCATAATACCCCCCCATTTGGCATCAGAAGTCTCAGATTCAAAACTTGGGTTAGCGTTATAGGGCCCTTTTTGATTAGGATAGTAAACAATATCCAAAGTACTTTGTACTTGCGTCTGTCCCTGAGCAATATCAGTCTCGGTAAACACCTCATCAATAAATACCCTACGGGTGGAGTTCAAGGAAATATCGTTGTCCGACATTCCAGAGGGCCTTTGATTGGTATAAAAAATAGGGTCTATAGTGTACCAGGCCATTTTTGCCCGTTCGTAACCCACATCAATACCAGTCCTATCATCCACAAATTCCACTGGCGGACTTGCCAATGTCCAACCCAAAGAGGAACGAATATCAATCAAGGCCTGCGCTCCTTCGAAGTCGTCCAAATAAGTGGTTGTTTCTCCTCTAAAATCTGCATTTTTTGGAGAATTGGGCCTTAAAAATGCCACCTCACCACGCAAAGAAAGATTGGAGGGCACATCAGTATCTATGTTCGGCAATTTGTTCGCTAATCTTGTCAGAAATGGTATTTCCGTGCTAAAGTTTCCGTTCAGTCCAAAAATGGTATTGTTGACAGGTTCTATCCCATAATTGGATTTTTGGGTCAGAGGTCGCTCATTTAAATTAAGTAAGGTCCCACCCAAAACAAATTTATCGTTGAATTTATGCTCTACGTTAACCCCGGCAAATCTTCTTGTTTGCTGACCAAAAACCGCATTGTTCTCGACTGAAATATTGATAGGAGTATTGGAAGCTTCCAAACTTGGATCCAAAAGCTGAACCGTTCCTGCCTGATAGTTAACCGTATAATCAATTCCCTCCTGCAATTGACGACCACCGGCAGTAACCGTTACAGAACCTTGCGGTACGTTGAAAGCCCCTATTGGTATTCCATTACCTGATTGAGAAGTATACTTACCTTTTATTTGGAACCGGTTCTTTTCGGCATCCTGTAAAGAAGCTGCCTTGGTCTTGGCATACATATTTCGGAACACATACCGTTCCTGGTTAGGATTATACCCTTGATCATTATCTACATCATAAACACCACCGCCCAATAGCTCAAAAAGATACTCCCCGAATGGTTCTACCTTTGTAAAAATAATACGACCTGATTGCGAATCAACGGTTATTCCCTCTACGTAATCAAAAAATCCGTCACCACCGGCTTGCACATCATTATAAGTATTCAATCGGTCCAAATTAAATACATTGAGCAATATTTGGTCCTGTAAACCTGTTGGCCAACCTGCATTGGGATCCACGGGAGTGATATAGTTCCTTGGTGTTGGATCGGAATAAAGAATATTGAGTTTAAAATCTTCTTGATTTAATTGATAGGCCCCGGTAGAATAGATATTCTTCATCATCAAATCCCAAATAGGGTCTTGTACATTGGTAATGTTACTCTTCAGAAGTTTTAAAACCAACGAGTTGTTTTCAATAAAGCTTGTGTCCAAGGAAACTGATGTGGCATCGATACCCCCATTGGCAAACTCACCCACCTGAAACACTTGGCCATTATAGGTGTACTGAAAAGCAACACCTAGAACTTCATCGTTGCTCAAACTTTGGCTCAAGGAAATATACCCCAGTTGGGAATCAAATTCGTAATCTCGACCTGGCTCAAGTTTTCGGGCATTCTCCAGAATAGCATAGTCAAAACCTTGGTTTACATTATATCCAGGAACGTTAAAACCGGATTCTACCGTAGCGATATCGCGAATTGATTGAGTTAGGGCACCAGTTCCAATTTGATTTGGATCATAAGCATTTGCCCCATTTTGAGGTAATCCTGTTGCCACTGCGGATGCATTGAAAAACCCTGCTGGATCACCATTATTGACTCCAATACGGGTATTATCGGAAATGGCCTCACCCAAATCCTGAATGGCGACAACATTTCTAACATTTTGTGTTTGCTGGTTCCTGTTCGTCATCCACACCTCCAATCGGGTAATCTGTACCTGACTTTGAATGAAAGGATAAAACTCTAGGGCCCGATCATAATTATCACGAAAATAATGGGCCAAGAAAAAATGTCGGTCCTCATCATAATCCAAGGCCGTGAGAGCGAATTCATTTACCGTTCCACCACCTTGGGCCACAACGGTATTGCTTTGTGAGCGTTGTTCAGAAAACACTGCCGTTACGGTGGTTTTACCGAACTGTAGCTGTGTTTTAACACCAAATAAGCTCTGCGCACCGGTAATCAAAGAACTGTTGAGCGGCATGCTCACATTACCGATTTCTATTTTCTGAATGATATCGTCTTCTGTTGGAGTATAATCAAGTTTTACCAAGTTCTGAAAATCGAAGGTAGCTTCGGTATCATAGTTAGCGGTTACCTGCAAACGCTCTCCAACTTTTCCCAATAAACTCAAACTAATACGTTGATCAAAATCAAAAGAAAGGTTGGTTCTGTTTCTTGGCGATAGTGCAGGGTTATCATTCTTCTGCCATAAAATCCCCAAATCCATCGCAACGGAACCTTGTGGAATCACCTCGATGGTATTTCCTCCAAAAATGGTCTCAAAAAAGTTACTGTTCACATAAAAGTTGGGCAGTAGATTTTTACGCGCCTCCTCGCTTCCTTCTTTTTTCCCCGCATAGGCATCTGCCTTTTGCTTAAAGTAGGATTTCATCTGCTCCTTTTCTACAAGGTCGTAGTATTGTTCGGGAGTAAGAATTACAGGGTAATTGACGTTAAAATCACCAATGCTTTCGGTATAAACGTAGGTGTTGGTCTTTGGGTCGTAGGTATATTTCGCAACAATGCTATCGGGGTCTTCCATTATAAGGCGACCAAGCGCAACTCCTGTCTTCACAGAATCCTGAGCCTGCTCGTTGGTCTCCTGTGCCATTATTGTGGATATGGACAGTAAACAAACAACAAAGAAAATGTGCTTAAAGCGCGTTGTTTTAAGTATTGGTTTTGCCCCTCTTTTCAAACTAGTTACAAATTTTTCAGCGCCTGTTTAATAATGTTCTCTACGCCTAATGAAGTATCTTGGGAAAGTACCTTGTCAACCACCTTTTCAGATTGCTTTCTGGTAAAACCAAGAACCTCTAATGCAGATAACGCTTCTTCTTTATTTGTATTGTTTGATTGTTGTGAAACTTCGCCTATGTCGTAGACTTTTAAAATCTTGTCCTTTAAATCCAAGATAACGCGTTGGGCAGTCTTAGCTCCAATGCCTTTTACAGACTGAATTGTAGGGACATCTCCATTGGCAATGGCATCCCTTACATCGGATGGAGACAAAGAGGACAGCATGGTGCGCGCCGTGCTAGCACCAACACCCGAAACTGATATCAATAATCGGAAAACTTCTCGCTCCGATTTTTCCGCAAAACCAAATAGCGTATGGGAGTCTTCCTTGACTAGTAAATCTGTATAAATGAAAATGTTTTCCTCATCAGAAAGCAAGGAAAAAGTATGCAGGGAAATATTTAAAAAGTACCCAACCCCATTGCATTCTACAATGGCATATGTTGGGTTTTTCTCAACAAGTTTTCCTCTTAGATGGGTAATCATTAATTATAGGTTTTTGGTTACTCCCCTTGCATTTTTGCTTTCCTTCTTTTTTCCCGCTCTTGGGCATCAATTACTGCAACGGCAGCCATGTTAACCATTTCGTCTACACTGGCACCCAATTGCAAAATGTGGGCAGCACGGGTAAGACCAACCATAATTGGTCCAATGGAATCCGCATTGTTCAGGCCTTTCAGCAATTTATAAGTAATGTTGGCTGATTCCAAGTTCGGAAAAACTAAGGTGTTGACCTTTTTACCTGATATTTTGGAAAACGGGAAGTTGTTATTACTCAACTCGGGATCTAGAGCAAAATCGGTTTGGATCTCTCCATCTACGACAAGATCAGGATTTCTATCGTGTAGAATCTTAACGGCCTCTCTCACCTTTTGTGCATTGGGATGACTCGATGATCCAAAGTTAGCATAAGAAAGAAGTGCCATAACGGGCTTAAAACCAAAGGTTTTAGCCACATTAGCCGTCATCTGGGCGATTTCTGCCAGTTCTTCAGCATTGGGATCTATATTAATCGAGGTATCCGCTAAAAAAAGTGGTCCGCGATCTGTGATCATGATATTTACGGTACTGGCATTTTGTACATTTTTAGCTCTACCCAATACTTCGAATACGGGGCGCAGTACTTTTGGATAAGCCCTGGAATAACCGGATATCATACCATCTGCATCTCCTTCCTTGAGCATCATAGCCCCAAAATAGTTGCGCTTGCCCATGTTGACCCGAGCGCTGTATTTTGTTTCCCCTTTTCGTTTTCTTAATTCCCATAGCTTCAGTGCATACGTAGCCCTCATTTCCTTAAATTCATCCGAACGAGGATCTATGATTGGAACTTCAGCATCAAATTCGAGTTCCTTTTTTAAATTCTGAATAGTTTCCTTGTTACCTAGGAGAATGGGGTTGGCAATACCTTCATCATGAACAATTTGAGCCGCTTTCATCACATCCAACAACTCGGCTTCGGCAAAAACAATACGCTTAGGATTCACTTTTGCCCTATTGTGCAACAACCTGACAACTTTATTGTCATTGCCAGACCTTTGATATAGTTCCTCTTCATATTTCTCCCAATCTTGGATAGGTAATCGGGCTACTCCACTTTCCATAGCTGCTTTGGCAACTGCGGGTGGGATTTTAGTGATCAGTCGGGGATCAAAAGGTTTCGGAATAATATAATTTTTCCCAAAAGTCAACCTTGTGGCATCGTAGGCAATATTCACCTGCTCTGGAACAGGCTCACGAGTAAGGTCCGCCAATGCCAAAACGGCGGCTTTCTTCATTTCCTCATTGATCTTGGTTGCCCTAACATCGAGTGCACCCCTAAAGATGAACGGAAAGCCCAATACATTGTTCACTTGGTTAGGATGGTCGGAACGACCAGTTGCCATAATTATATCCTTTCTTGTCTTACAGGCCAAACTGTACTCAATCTCCGGATCAGGGTTGGCCATAGCAAAGACAATCGGGTTTTCCGCCATGGATTTCAGCATTTCGGGAGAAACAATATCCGCAATGGAAAGTCCAATGAACACATCGGAATCTTTCATCGCTTCCTCCAAAGTATCAATCTTTCTATCGGTTGCAAATTCCTCTTTTTGTGAAGTAAGGCTGTCCCTATCGCTCCGGATAACACCTTTACTATCCAGCATCACAATATTTTCAGCTTTTGCGCCGAAAGATTTATATAATCGAGTGCACGAAACTGCTGCTGCTCCCGCACCACTCACTACTATTTTGACTTCTTCTATTTTTTTTTCTGCAATCTCCAAGGCATTCAGTAAAGCTGCCGCTGAGATAATGGCCGTTCCATGCTGATCATCGTGCATTACAGGAATGTCGAGTTCTTCCTTTAATCTGCGTTCTATCTCGAATGCTTCTGGAGCTTTGATATCCTCAAGGTTAATACCTCCAAATGTTGGTGCAATAGCCTTAACGGTCTCAACAAACTTATCCACATCGGTGGTATCGAGTTCAATATCAATCCCATCGATATCCGAAAAAATCTTAAAGAGTAAACTTTTACCTTCCATTACAGGCTTTGAGGCTTCAGGACCAATATTTCCTAAGCCCAAAACTGCGGTTCCATTGGAAATTACTGCAACAATATTCCCTTTTGCGGTATACTTGTATACATCGTCCTTGTTCTTTTCTATTTCCAGACAGGGTTCTGCAACACCAGGCGAATATGCCAATGCCAAATCCCTTTGGGTGGAATAAGGTTTTGTTGGAACAATCTTTATTTTTCCTGGTTGTGGCTTTGCGTGATAAAGTAACGCTTCGCGCCTCTGCTTTTCTTTGCTCATATAGTCGAAAATGAATTGGCAAAGTTAGGGTATTCCAAGCTTTTATTGGAAAATCCAAAGAGTCAATTTTCATTTAAATATAAACTAGAAAGACTTATACCAATTTAATTAAATACTACTGATTAAGCATCCAATGGATATTCTTCCTTGGCTTTTGACACATTGAGACGCATGGCCAAAATAGCAGCGATAACGAAAAATACAGCAGCAAACAACATAGCATTCACTGAGTTTGCACCAAGAAGGTTTTTAAATATAGGGCCGAAAGACAATGTTTCAATCCCCATTGGGATAACAATCATCATATTCAATATCCCCATGTACACGCCTCTTCGTTCCTGGGGAACAATTTTGGATACCATACTGTAGGGAATACCCATCATAGCTGCCCAACCAATACCGAACAGCACCATCGGGAACAACACATAGACAGGGTCGTGGATGTACGGAATTGCAAAAAGTGCCAAACCTGTACCTAACAAACTCAAAGCATATACTTTTTTGCCACCAAAACGCATGGTCAATGGAACCAAAACCAATGCCACTACCGCAGTGACAACATTGTATGCCCAATTCATTTTAGAAGCTTGTGCAGCAGCCTCAGAGGTATCGTATCCCAAAGAAACCCTGAACAAAGGTGTAATAAACTGCCAGTATACAAAAAGGGCATACCATTGAAATAAATATACAGCAGATAGCTTCCACATGAACTTTGGCATTTCTTTTACGGCATGGGCTATCTCTACAAAAGGCACCTTAAATCTTTCCGCAAAGGGAAGTGCTTTGTGCTTGTTGATATCGGCCAATTCATCATCCGTTGGCGGGATTTCTGGAGTTTTAAAAACCGACCATAAAATAGTAGCTATGGACAAGAACGACCCAATAAAAAATGAATAATACAACCACTTGGGAACTGTTCCTTCAACTTCCTGTCCACCTCCGAACCAATCCTGAAATAAAAATATGGAGGCGTTGGCCAAAAGAATACCGGCACCTACAAAAAGGCTTTGCATCTGATATCCCATACTGAACTGTGACTCGGGCAATTTATCGCCCACAAATGCCCTGTAAGGTTCCATGGCCATGTTATTCCCCACATCCAAAATCCAGAGCAAACCTACTGCAAACCATAATGCCGGACTTAAGGGAAACGCAAACAAACATAAACTCCCCATTAAGGCCCCTATTAAAAAGAAGGGTTTTCGCCTTCCCCAACGCGGAGACCATGTTTTATCCGAAATTGCACCGATTATGGGTTGCACAATCAACCCGGTTATTGGGCCAGCTATATTTAAAATTGGAAGTATTTCTTCCTTGGCACCCAAAAAAAGAAAAATTGGGTTTATGGCACTTTGTTGAAGCCCAAAACTATATTGGATTCCAAGAAATCCAACATTCATATTAAAAATTTGCCAAAAGCTTAATTTGGGTTTTTTGATTTTAATCATCCTATTTGTTTAGCTAGTCATCAATATAGTCCTTGAAAAAATGTGATTATTACAAGAATATTGCTCAATATAATGTTTTTTCTCCTTGAGTAAAACAATCAGCATGTCTCGAATTCTTGAAAATGCAGTTATTTCTTCAAAAAATCGATGTTGCGCTCCAGTCCTGATAGTTTTGTTCTTTTTACTGCAGACTTTTTAAATACTTTTTTAAAAACATCTTCTGTAATTTCCTCCCAATCTTTTTTTGTGAATGCCAATAATTCTGGATTGGGATTGAAAAGAGGCTCATTATGAGGTTTTGAAAAGCGGTTCCATGGGCATACATCCTGACATACATCGCAGCCAAACATCCAATCGTCCAATTTCCCATCAAATTCAGAGGGAATCTCATTCTTGAGTTCAATGGTAAGGTATGAGATACATTTGCTTCCATCCACCATGTAAGGTTGCACAATGGCATCGGTTGGGCAAGCATCAATACAAGCAGTACAGGTACCACAATGGTCGGTTACAGGAGAGTCATAATCCAGCTCCAAGTCAACAATCAACTCAGCTACAAAGTAAAAAGAGCCCACTTGCTGAGTCAATAAGTTACTATGTTTGCCAATCCATCCCAATCCGCTTTTAGCGGCCCAAGCTTTATCCAGAACAGGTGCCGAATCCACAAATGCCCTTCCGTACACTTCCCCTATTTCCTCTTGAATGAAATGGAGCAAACTTTTAAGCTTGTCTTTTATCACAAAGTGATAATCCATCCCATAGGCATATTTGGAGATTTTATAGGAATTGGAATTTTGTTCTTCTGATGGAAAATAATTTAACAGCAATGAAATAACCGACTTGGAACCTTCGACCAATCTTGTAGGATCCAAACGTTTATCAAAATGATTTTCCATATACTGCATTTCGCCATGCATATTCTGGTTGAGCCAATTTTCCAATCGAGGAGCTTCCTCTTCCAGAAACTCCGCTTTGGAAATACCACACGACAAAAAACCGAGGCGTTTGGCCTCGGTTTTTATCAACTGTGTGTTTTTTTCGGCATTCATGCCATAAAGTTAAACCATAATTTTTCAATTTTGGTATATGAGTTATTGAGCTTCTTTGATATAGCCCCAGCCTTCTTTTTGTTTCATGATGATCTCATAAATACCATCGGGTACAGAACCTACTCCAGGAATAAGGCCGTCCATGGTCATTTTATGCCTTTTCATGGTCTGTTCACAAATCACTATGGCCACATTGTCCCTTTTAACAATATCTGTCAAAGTTTCTCCGGCTACGGATGATTTCCTGTCTACCATTTTATAGGCTCCGCTATAAATCACTAATTCAAACTCCGATTGCGGATAGGCCTCGGCCATCAATCTTAAATGTTTGGCTGCTGTCCTATGTACATCGGGATTGCTACTAGTTACATCAAATACTACTTTAATGGGTTCGGTTTGTGCCAGCATAATACCTGACACCATCAACATAAATAACACGATTAGTTTTTTCATTTTCGCTGTCATTCTCCTGCAAAAATGTAACCACATCCTTCTTCTTGCGCCCTACCCAAGGCCCACACTCCAGAGGGCACTAACTGAATTCCAGGTAGTACGGCATCTTTCCACTCTTCGTAAACTTCAGTTGGATCCTGTCCCATTTGTTGGGCAACTGCTCCACTGTAGACATTCAATGCCAGATTACAAACGCAGAACATGGCACCTCTACTTTGCATGTCTTTAATTCCTTGAATCATTGGAAGCGGAAAATCGCCTTCTTGTGGTTCATAAAATGGATTACGATCATACGGGGTTCCATCTGCTTTTTTAACGTGGAACATTTCACCCAAGGGATACTTTTTCCAAAGGTCATCATGCAATGCAAAGGGAATTGCATCATGTCGAAGTACGGTCATTGCCGTAATTTGATCATCCGCAGAACCCATTTCGTTGTTGGATAGATAGTATGCCCAGTTCCAAATTATTGGAAATCCTTTGTGCGGATAATTCCCATCATAAACCACCCTATGCTTTCCCTTTATTGTTTTCATCCAGGACTCGGCATCGCCCATTTCTAAATCTGAAAAATCGGTCATTCCTGCAAATACAGGATTTGTCAAAGCTGACAATGTAGATGCCGTGGCACCGAGCATCATCGCTCCCATAAAATTGCGTCTTGATGTTGTTTCTTTTGTTCTCATTGTGATTGTTTTTATTTGGATTTACTCAGTTGATATTCTTTTTGGTAATAATCCATAATAGGCTGGAAAGGTCCTAACTGATGTTGTTCTTCAGTAAAAGGGTCAATGTAGGGACCATAGGGAGTGGATACGGGCTTTTTGACCAGATCTGGAAAGTCTGCCTCTCTATTGGGCTTTGTAGGTCGAAGTTTTTGGTTAATGTAGCCTGCTACATCATAAGCCTCCTCATCGGTAAGTGTAGGGTTATCAAAGGTGATACCGAAGGGCATATTTCCTTTGATAAATTGAGCTGCGGTAATCACTCGTGTCATACCGGCTCCATTATTATAAGAATCGTTTCCCCACAGCGGTGGGTACAGATATAAGTCATTTTGTGGTAAAAGCTGGCCTTGCCCATCAGCACCATGGCAGATAACACAATGTTTTTGATAAACGGTTTCTCCATGTGCTAAATCAACCGCTCTTTCCGGAATTTCTACTTTTAAAAAACCTTGGCCTTCAATTTTTCCGTTTGAAGGAGCGGCACGGCCCAACCAATCCATATAAGCGACCATTGCCACCATGGCGTCGCTATCTTCCGGCAATTTTCTTCCGTTCATACTGCGTTCCATGCATCCATTGATTCTTTCTTCTATGGTGCCAATCTTATTCTCACGCCCTCTAAACTGTGGGAATCTTTTGACCACCCCGATCAATGGTGCGGCATAGGGTTTTGTACCTCCATCTAAATGGCAACTTGCACAGGCAAGATTGTTTCCTGCATATATCTGGGTTGCATCTTTTTGTTTGGGGCCAATGTGCAGCGGTGTATTTCTAAAAATTTCAAATCCTTTTTTTACAAGTATGTTTTTTTCGGTCAAGGACAAATTGTTCACATTGTAATCCATATAGTACACGCCGTCCGGAATCGTGGCCAGCCCTTTTTCGGGGCCACCAAAACCAAAACCGAAGCGCATCATCATAATACCAAAGGCCATCACAATTATCAATGCTGAAAAAAATCCGATATACATTACCAATTTACGTATTTGACCAGTCACCAGCTGAACATCTCCCATTTCGGATGTTCCTGAGTTTTTAAGGTTATCCCCCATGATTTCAATAAGTATTAATAGAAAAGCCTCGGCAGGGAATTAAATTCCCTTGGGTAAAATTTGGGAGTAAAATCTTGAATTTATGGAGTCTATATGATTGCGGAGATATTTCCCACAAAAATCGTAGACTTACAACCCGTTGTAAACCAAAGCAGTATATCAAGATACAAAAAGTATTTAACTATTGGTAGGTAAGCTCGATTGTTGTGCAGAAAAATTGAACAGGTAGTGATTAGAAAAGTCCTCCTTGGACACCACCCTTTTCCCTACCCAAATGTTTGTAAGCCAGTTCGGTTACCTCCCTACCCCTTGGGGTACGCATTATAAAGCCTTGCTGAATCAAGAATGGTTCGTAAACTTCCTCTATGGTTTCGGCACTTTCAGACACCGCTGTTGCCAAAGTTGTTATCCCAACAGGACCTCCTTTAAATTTATCAATAATGGTACTCAAGATTTTATTGTCCATTTCATCTAGCCCATGGGCATCCACATTTAAGGCTTTAAGTCCAAATTGAGAAATCTCCAAATCAATATTTCCGGTACCCTTGATCTGGGCAAAATCACGAACCCTGCGCAACAATGCATTACATATTCTAGGGGTTCCCCTGCTACGACCAGCTATTTCTATTGCAGCATCGTTGGTAATCGGCACTTTAAGTATTTCCGCACTACGTTCCACAATGGTGGACAATAGTTCTGTATGATAATATTCCAATCGGCTCTGGATTCCAAATCTGGCTCGCATTGGTGCCGTCAGCAATCCTGATCTAGTTGTTGCTCCTATTAAAGTAAAAGGACTTAAATTAATTTGTACCGTACGGGCATTAGGCCCGGTCTCAATCATAATATCAATCTTGTAGTCCTCCATGGCAGAATATAAATATTCTTCCACGATGGGACTCAACCTATGAATTTCATCAATAAAAAGAACATCGCGTTCTTCTAGATTGGTCAGAAGACCAGCCAAGTCGCCTGGTTTGTCCAAAACGGGACCAGATGTAACTTTAATGTTTACACCAAGTTCATTGGCTAAAATATGGGCCAAGGTAGTTTTTCCCAAACCTGGGGGTCCATGAAACAGTGTATGATCCAAAGCTTCCCCCCGAAGATTGGCAGCCTGCACAAAAATCTTTAAATTTTCAAGTACTTGCGCCTGCCCGGTAAAGTCATCAAAACTAATGGGGCGCAAAGCTCTTTCTATATCAAACTCTTCTCGAGAAAGGTTTTCACCTGTTGGGTCTAAATTTTCGTTCATGGTTCAACAAATATAGTTGAAAAGCCGCGCTACTGGAAACGGTTTGTTTGCGAAACCAAGCTTACTGCTTTTTAATGAGCTGCACAGTATCCAGAAATTCAGTTATGGTAATATTTGGTGTACCATAAAGGAAAATGCTTGCACCTCCCGTGGCATTGATTTGGATATCACTAAATGCATATACTTTCGCATTGGCGTTCCCTGCGATTTTAAGTTGGCAAGAGCTTATTTGCATACTTTCTCCGCGATACTTGGCCGTATCCAATAAATTAGCCTGTAACCTTTCGGAGGTCCCCTCCATGGTCAAAGATGAATTTCCTTCCATATCCAATGCTCCTGTATTGATTTGGGCATAAACGTAGGCTTGCGCTCTTTTATTCAGGTTGATGTTCAAAGAATCTACCTCTACGTGAAAATCACCGCTACTAGTATCTTCCAAATTAACATCCATAACAGCAGCATTAGCCTTTATGTCCATTTTTGCATTATTAAATCCATCCACAAACAGTTCATTCGATTCAATAATGTCTTTGGAAATGATGCTTCCATTCTTTAATGTAATGGCCTTAAGTTCGGTATACTTCACGGTAATTTCCAATTCCTTTTTAGCGGTTATGTTATAGTAGGAACTGATTACCAAAGTACCTTCTTTGACTTCAAATTTTAAGACATCTATTAAATTGTCGTCAGCAATAAGATGATATCCTGGACCAAATGACTTATCAAGGTTGATTTCGATATCATCATTTAAAACAATGGCATCGAATGGTGGAAGCTCTTCGCTCACCTGTGTTACAATACGACTTCCTTTAATTTTAGGTTTGCGTTGTGCAATGGATACAATTGGGGATAGTACCAATAATAGGATAAGTAACTTTTTCATGATTGTTCTCTTTTTGACAAGGGGAAATGCTATTTAAAGATATACAATTCACTTCAAAATCTATTCCAATAAAAAAAGCCCATCCAAAACGGACGGGCTTTTCCCTACTTTAAATATGCTCTTAATGGTTGAGTTCTTCCTCGTTCTCCTGAAGCGGAACGTTTTGCGGAACAAAATCCTGCCCTGCAATAATGTACTCACCATTCTCATAAGTTTTACTGTAATCGTATGCCCATCGGTAAACGTGAGGAATCTCTCCCGGCCAGTTTCCATGGATGTGCTCTTGAGGGGTTGTCCATTCCAAAGTATTGGAGCCCCATGGGTTAACCGGTCCTTTTTTACCGTAAAAAATACTGGAGATAAAGTTGTAAACGAATATCAACTGTGCCAAACCTGCGATGATTGCAAATACGGTCATCAACACCTGTACATTGGTCAATTCATCGAACATTGGGAATGCTGTGTTCTCGTAGTAACGTCTTGGTACACCGGCCATACCAACAAAATGCATTGGGAAGAATACCCCGTAGGCACAAACTGCAGTAACCCAGAAGTGGACATAACCCAAGTTCTTGTTCATCATTCTTCCTTGGAACATTTTTGGGAACCAGTGATAAATACCAGCGAACATACCGTACAAGGCTGAAATACCCATCACCAAATGGAAGTGAGCTACAACGAAATATGTATCGTGAACGTTGATATCCAAAGTACTATCACCCAAAATGATACCTGTTAGACCACCGGTAATGAATGTTGACACCAAACCAATGGAGAACAACATTGCAGGGTTGAGCTGCAGGTTACCCTTCCAGAGGGTAGTAATATAGTTAAATGCTTTTACCGCTGATGGAATCGCAATCAAAAGGGTTGTGAACGTAAATACGGATCCCAAGAATGGGTTCATACCGGATACGAACATGTGGTGACCCCATACAATTGTAGATAGGAATGCAATTGCCAAAATAGATGCTACCATCGCCCTATATCCAAAAATAGGCTTTCTAGCGTTTGTTGACATTACTTCTGATGTAATACCCAAAGCAGGCAACAGTACAATATATACCTCAGGGTGACCCAAGAACCAGAACAAGTGCTCGTACAATACCGGTGAACCACCTTGGTAGTGCAATACTTCTCCCTGTATAAAGATATCCGACAAGAAGAAAGAGGTACCGAAGCTTCTATCCATAATCAACAACAGGGCTGCTGAAAGCAATACCGGAAAAGAAACCACACCGATAATTGCCGTTACAAAGAACGCCCAAATAGTCAAAGGTAAACGTGTCATTGACATTCCCTTTGTTCTAAGATTGATTACGGTAACAATGTAGTTCAACGAACCTAAAAGAGACGAAGCAATGAAAATGGCCATGGATACCAACCAAAGCGTCATACCCATACCTGAACCTGATTGAGCCATCGGCAATGCACTTAACGGCGGGTAGATGGTCCATCCCGCTGCTGCAGGTCCAGCTTCTACGAACAATGAGATAATCATAATAACGGATGAAACAAAGAACATCCAATATGAGATCATGTTCATAAATCCTGAAGCCATATCCCTAGCACCTATTTGCAATGGAATTAACAGGTTACTGAATGTACCACTCAATCCCTGAGTCAATACAAAGAATACCATTAAGGTACCGTGAATAGTAACCAATGCCAAATAGATATCGGCATCCATCACACCATCTGGGGCCCATTTACCCAAAACAGCTTTAAAAATTCCGAAAGATTCCCCCGGCCAAGCCAATTGCATCCTAAACAACAATGACATGGCTATACCAATGAATCCCATAATAAGACCTGTAATCAGATATTGCTTGGATATCATCTTATGGTCCTGACTGAAAATGTATTTTGTTATGAAAGTTTCCTTATGGTGATGTCCATGATCATCGTGGTGATCATCGTGACTTGCATGGGCTACTTCAGACATATTCCAATTTATTTTTTCGTTATTCTTTTTGTTTGTTATTCTTCCGAAGTTGTATCTTCTAATTCAATATCTACACCATCTTCTGTGTTAAATGCTTGCTCGGTCTCATCAACCATAACAGATTCTTTGAAAGTTTTCTGTTCAGCAATCCATTTATTGTATTCTTCTTCAGTTTCCACTATAATCTTCATCTGCATATTATAGTGTGATTTACCACATATTTTGTTACACAGCAAAACGTAATCAAACTCCCATGGGTCGGAATTGGGTCTACCTTCTGCAGCCCATTCAGCCCTAAGTGCGTTGGTTCTTTTTACTTTATCAACAATATCCGGGTTCAAACGCATTTCTTCGGTTGTTACCGTAGGAGTGAAAGAAAACTGCGTAATCATACCGGGAACACAGTTCATTTGTGCTCTAAAGTGAGGCATATAAGCAGAATGCAATACATCTTGAGATCTCATTTTAAAGTTCACCTTTCTACCTACGGGCAAGTGCAATTCCTTTACAATAATGTCGTCTTCTGCATTGGGGTCGGATTCGTCCAATCCAAGTACATTGGCATTAGCGATATCAATCAACCTTACATTGGCTTCACCCAATACGTTATCTTCTCCGCTATATCTGGCTGTCCAATTAAATTGTTGGGCATAAAGTTCAACAACCAAAGGATCATCATCCTCATTGATATCCATAATATTGGTCCAGGTATACAATCCCCAAAGAATCAAACCTGCCAATACAATTACAGGAATAATGGTCCATATAAACTCCAATCTGTCATTATCCGCAAAAAACAGTGCTTTTCTATCTTTTTGACCCCTGTACTTGTAACCAAAGTAGTGTAATAGGGCTTGGGTAATCGTCTGTACAAAGAAAATAATTCCCATGGACACCAACATCAATTGATCGTATTCACCACCATGTTCGGATGCCGCTTCTGGCAATAGGGCTTTTCCATATTTTGCAAAACTGAAAATGGTGATTCCATAAATGAAAACCAGAAAGGCAAATAAAAGGTACCCATTGTTCTTGTTATCGGAATCATTGGCTATCTCAGCGCGCTCTGTTTTATTTTGCGATAATTCAAATATCTTGGTCATCTGCCAAATAGCAATCGCAACTAATACTAAAACAGTAAATGTTAATAATGCAGTCATCGTTTATCTATCTAAGACTTAAATCGTTTAATAATGAAAATGTCTACTCTCTTCAATAAATGGGTTTCTTTTCGGTTGTAATGGGGCTTTTGTAAAAGCTGTGAACACCCAGAACACAAATAAACCTCCAAAGAATAAAATACCACCAATCTCAGGCAATCCGATATACCATTGATCGCCTACCGTTGCAGGCATCACCATATTAAATATATCCAAATAGTGGCCAAAAAGAACCACAATACCAGTCATTATAACAAACCAATTTACCCTTTTATAGTCACTGTTCATCAGTACCAATAATGGGAAAACAAAGTTCATTACCAACATACCAAAGAATGGCAATTTGTAATCTTGGAAACGAGCTATGTAATAGGTTACCTCTTCTGGTATATCTGCGTACCAAATAAGCATAAACTGTGAAAACCAAAGGTAAGTCCAGAATATACTGATACCAAACATAAACTTGGCCAAATCGTGGATATGACTGTTATTTACATCCTCTAAATATCCCTTTGATTTTAGGTAAACAGTAACCATTGCTATCACAGTAATACCTGAAACAAACATACTGGCAAAAACATACCATCCAAACAAAGTACTAAACCAGTGTGGATCCAAGCTCATAATCCAGTCCCATGACATCATGGATTCTGAAATTAGATAAAATACCAAGAAGGCCGCTGACCATCTAAAGTTTTTTACAAAATTGCTGTTATCGTCTGACTCATCTTGAGCTAACGAAAGTTTCCTTGAATATTGACGATAGAAAATCCAACCGCCCAAGAATATAGCGGCTCTTATCAAGAAAAAAGTTGGATTCAAATACCCTGCTTTGCCTTGTAATAGTTCATCGTGCGCCACGGTGTCCGCATCCATCCAAACAAACATATGGTTCATATGCAATGTGGAAAGCAGTAGAATGACAAATACAATAATACCACCAGGAATCAAATATGCCGTTATTCCTTCCATGACTCTAAAAAGCAATGGGGACCAACCAGCTTGTGCCGCGCGTTGTATGGCATAGAATGCCAATACGCCCAAAGCGATCATAAAGAAAAAGAATGCAGCTACGTAAAGTGCGGACCAAGGTCTGTTTTGTAACTGGTGCAACAAATGTGTATCGTGAGAAGAATCGTGTTCTTCTCCATGCGAAGCTTCCGCACCGTGACCCTGTTCTTCACCATGGTTTTCGGCCGCTTCCGCATGCCCTCCACCATGACCATCGTCATGCACGGCTACCATGGCCTTGGCTTCTTCCACTGTTGATGGAGCTGACAAAAAACCAATTGCCAAGAAAATAACTCCAAGCCCCATGGCTATGAAAGATCCTATTCTAAGTTTGTTTGAAAAGGTATACATAGTTCGTTCTTATCCTATTATTTTGTTAGGTCTTCCTTTAACTTCATTACGTATTCGGATACTTGCCACATCTCTTTTTCATTGGCGAACTGTGAGGCGTATGACCCCATAGAATTCAATCCATAATAAATGGTATGGTACGTAGTTCCTACTGTAATATTTCTGGCTACATCATCATAGCTGGGAACACCCAATATTTTTTCTCTCTTCACAAGATTACCTTGCCCATCTCCTTTTGCCCCATGGCAAACAGCACAGTAAATTGCATAGAGCTCTGCTCCTTTTGCCAAATTTTCCTCGCTTTTCAAGGAATCCAATGGACTTGTATTCAATCTTGCCAGTTCTTTACCTTCTGGAGTGTTTTCAAACTCATAGGGCATGTATCCTCTGGAAATGGTTCCCTCTGCGGGCAACAGGGCTTCTGTTCCATCCGGGAACAGCCCATTGTCAACACCTTGATAGGTTTCATATCCTACAGGTTCGTACATGTTTGGCATGTATTGGTAGTTTGGACTGTTTTTATCTGCGCAAGAGGCAGCAAACAGTACCAAAACCAAAGCAACACTTATTTTACCTAATTGCTTCATATTATTATGACTCCTTTTCTGAAACTTTTACTTCTACCGCACCTGTTTCCCATAACAAATCGGCAAGTTCTTGTTCGTTATCGTGAACACCCAATTCCATTAAAAAATGATCATCGGTAGTTCTTTTGTCGGGATTTTCTGCATTCTTAAATGGCCACATTCTACTTCTCAAATAAAAAGTTATCACCATTAAGTGAGCTGCGAAGAAAACCGTAAGTTCGAACATAATTGGAACAAAGGCAGGCATATTTTCCAAGTAACTAAAACTTGGCTTACCCCCAATATCCTGAGGCCAATCCTCAATCATGATATAATTCATCATAACTACGGAAACCGCCAACCCCAAACATCCATATAGGAAAGAGGTAATAGCTATCCGGGTATCCGCTAGGCCCATTGCCTTATCGAGACCGTGAACAGGAAAAGGAGTATACACCTCTTCTATATGATGGTGCTCTGCCCTAACCTTTTTTACGGCATGCATCAACACATCGTCATCGTTGTAAAGCGCTTGTATAACTTTTGATGCCATAATTATTTTTTATCGTTTAACAACTTTGCTTGACCAGCCCAATCGTCGCGTTGCGCACGCCCTGGGAACCTTCCGGTAATCGAGTCCAACAAATCATATTCCTTTTCGGTCATTCTAGCGACCTGTGCATAGGTAAATATGCCTATCTCGTTCAAGGTACGCTCCATTTCGGGGCCAACACCTTTTATCTTTTTCAAATCGTCCGGGGTCTCTGTAGCGGCATCGAAAGTACCAATGGAACCTAGCAACTCGGACACTCCCACTTTATCACCAACAGTCGGCTTGGCCTCTCCCATCAACACGTCATCTGTGATTGGCTCACCGTAGCTTACAACCTTGTTGACATTCGTTGGCATTTCATAGAGAGGTTTACCTGCATCCCTCAATTTTTTGTATTTTCCTCCAGATGCCTTTAAAATTGATTTTACCTCTGCTTGTGCAATTACCGGGAATGTTCTGGCATATAATAGGAACAACACAAAGAAGAATCCAATGGTTCCAATAAATATCCCGATGTCCACAAAGGTCGGGGAGAACATGGTCCAAGAAGATGGCAAGTAATCCCTGTGCAATGAGGTTACGATAATTACAAAACGCTCAAACCACATACCTATGTTAACCACAATAGAAATAAAGAAGGAGAACATAATGCTGGTACGCAATTTTTTGAACCACATAAACTGTGGCGAGAAAACGTTACAGGTCATCATGGACCAGTAAGCCCACCAATATGGTCCCGTAGCTCTGTTCAAGAACGCATATTGTTCGTACTCAACTCCTGAATACCATGCAATGAACAACTCTGTGATATAGGCACACCCAACAATGGAACCTGTAATCATAATTACAATGTTCATTAATTCGATATGTTGTACGGTAATATATGCTTCCAGACTACACACTTTACGCATAATGATTAAAAGTGTGTTCACCATGGCAAATCCAGAGAAAATCGCTCCAGCAACAAAGTATGGTGGAAAAATGGTAGTGTGCCATCCTGGAATCACCGAGGTAGCAAAGTCAAAAGATACAATGGTGTGTACGGAAAGTACCAAAGGTGTGGCCAAACCAGCCAATACCAAGGAAACTTCCTCAAAACGCTGCCAATCTTTTGCACGACCTGTCCAACCGAAGCTCA
This sequence comes from Allomuricauda sp., assembly GCA_040285615.1. GTDB lineage: Bacteria > Bacteroidota > Bacteroidia > Flavobacteriales > Flavobacteriaceae > Flagellimonas. The sequence continues at coordinate 170,622 of JAVJRL010000002.1, read as the reverse complement.
ACAAGCTGTATATTTTCTTTTGGAACGGCTTTACCGCTCTATCACGGATCATCGCAAAATCAGGCAAAAGACCAGTCCACCAAAACACCAATGATACAGAAAGGTAGGTTGAAATCGCAAACACGTCCCAAAGCAAGGGAGAGTTAAAGTTTACCCAAAGTGAACCAAATTGGTTCGGGACCGGAAGTACCCAGTAAGCCAACCATGGACGACCCATGTGAATAATTGGGAACAATCCTGCTTGGATAACCGAGAAAATGGTCATAGCCTCCGCAGAACGGTTGATTGCCATTCTCCATTTTTGACGGAAAAGCAATAGTACAGCTGAAATAAGTGTACCTGCGTGACCAATACCTACCCACCATACAAAGTTGGTGATATCCCAGGCCCAGTTAACGGTTCGGTTAAGACCCCAAACCCCAATACCCGTGGATACGGTATAAATGATACATCCTAGACCCCAGAGGAATGCCACTAGCGCGATGGTGAAAACAATCCACCATTGCTTATTGGCCTTTCCCTCAACCGGACGGGCAATGTCCACTGTTACATCGTGGTATCCTTTGTCTCCGACCACTAAGGGCTTTCGAATAGGTGCTTCGTAATGCGACGCCATAATTTATCTTCTAGTTACTTCTTTTTTTTATTGATTAAGCCTCGTTGGTGTTTCTAACCTTTACATGATAGAACACGTTTGGTTTTGTTCCTACATGCTCCAACAAATGGTACATTCTATCATCCTCTTTCAACTCTGCTACCTTACTGTCATGGTCATTGATATCACCAAACACCATAGCTCCACTGCTACAAGCTGCTGAACAAGCAGTTTGGAACTCGCCATCTTTGATAACTCTTCCATCTCTCTTGGCATCCAAAATAGTTTTTTGTGTCATTTGGATACACATGGAGCATTTTTCCATAACACCTCTTGAACGTACATTAACATCTGGGTTAATTACCATTTTACCCAAATCGTTGTTCATGTTAAAGTCAAACTCGTCATTGTCACTATACAAGAACCAGTTGAACCTACGAACTTTATATGGACAGTTGTTAGCACAATACCTTGTACCTACACAACGGTTATAGGCCATATGGTTTTGCCCTTGCCTACTGTGAGATGTTGCCGCTACAGGGCAAACTGTTTCGCACGGTGCATGATTACAATGCTGGCACATTACGGGCTGGAAAGCCACTTGTGGATTGGCAGAAGGATCTTCCATCTCCCTGAATCCTCCAAGAGAACCTTTCTCTCCCCAAAGACCATCCATTTCTTCCTTCTTCTCATTATCTCCTTCAAAAGTTTCTTCTGAAGAATAGTATCTATCAATACGCAACCAGTGCATATCCCTAGAACGACGCATTTCAGCTTTTCCAACAACAGGAACGTTATTCTCTGCATGACATGCTATAACACAAGCGCCACATCCGGTACAAGCATTTAAATCGATGGACAAATTAAAGTGATGCCCTATACTTCTATCAAATTCATCCCACAAATCCGCATCCGGCGAAGTAACGGGAATTTCATTGTGGTTCAAAGAGACGTGCGGCATTGGATTCCATTCCGCATGGTCTTTTGTATTAAAAATCTCCAAGGTAGTTTCCTTGATGATATCACCTCTACCCATCAATGTCTTTTGCGACTGCACACAAGCAAACTCATGCACTCCTGAGGCTTTTTCAACAGTAACAGATTGCACATCGGAGAAATTACCATATAATGTATAGGCATTAACCCCTATTGCCATCTCTTCCTGCATTCCAGCTTTTTTACCATAACCGAAAGAAAGACCCACGGTTCCCACCGTCTGGCCAGGCTGAACGATAACCGGCACACTTTCCAACACTTTTCCATCAACGGTAAGGTTTACATAACCACCGTTAAGTCCGCCATCGGCCTCAATTGTATTTTCAAGACCCCAAGCTTCGGCATCCGCTTTGGAAACAGTTACATAATTGTCCCAAGAAACCCTAGAAATAGGATCAGGGAATTCTTGCAACCAAGGGTTGTTGGCCTGGCGACCATCCCCCATTCCTACTTTGGAATAAAGCACCAACTCGGTACCTGGACTTGTTGAGTTCACCAAAGAACGTACTGCTGAGGCAATTGGAACAATTTCTGGCTCCTCTTCTGTTTCGGAAGAAGTAGTCTCTTCTACAGTTTCAACAACTGGCGCTGTAAACACACCATCTTGCAATGCCTTGTTCCAAGATCCACCTTGAAGCAAATCCGCATTCCAAGTTTCTTTAATGTATTCGTAATATGTTTTCTCGACACCCATCCATGTCAAAAGCGCTGTTTGAAACTGTTTTGTATCAAACAACTCGCGAATGGCTGGTTGCATCAAGCTGTATTGTCCCTTTTTAAATTCGGCATCACCCCAAGATTCTAAGTAATGGGAAGCCGCAGCCACATAACTGGAAGCTTGTGCAGTTTCATCGTTAATATAGGCAAAGTTAACTGACACATCTACCTGCTCTAGTCCTGAAATGAACTCTTCAGCATTTGGCAATGTGTATACTGGGTTAACACCATCCATAATCAATGCACCCACACGGCCTGCGTTCATATCAGCAACCAATTTGGCCACTTTAGCTGCGTCACCCTGACGTACATATTTTGGTTTTTCGGTATCAAAGGCCTCACTGGCCAACAATTTATTGATTGCTAAAACAACAGTCTGTGCATTTTCGTCATTAAGACCACTTACCACAACAGCTTTACTGCCCGCTTTTTTTATTTCAGCTGCAACTTTATCAACGGCTTCGTCTACATCAGAAGTTCCGCCGCCAACGCTGCTACCGTTTAACTTACCATACAATTTGGCAAGGGCAATTTTTTGCTGCGTAGGTGTCATTGGATATCTTTTATCCGCATTGGCCCCGGTCAAAGACATGTTGGCCTCCAACTGCACGTGCCTGGACATCTTTCCATTTTTTGGAACACGGCCTTTTGCATAACCGGAATCATATCCACCACCTTGCCAATCACCTAGAAAATCAGCTCCGAAAGAAACAATCAAATCAGCTTTCTCGAAATCGTAATCCGGTAGGGCACGCTCACCGTAAGCTTTATTATATGCATTTAGAGCAGCATCTTCAGAAATGGCATCGTAAACCACATGGTTCACATTCTCGCCGTAAGCTGCTTTAAACTCAGATATCAACTTAGTAGTTGAGGGGCTGGCATAGGTCTGCGTCAACAACACCACTTGCTTGTTAGAGCCTTTCAAAGCATTCAACTTTGCTTTGACAGTAGCATCCAAAACTTTCCACTCAACAGGCTCACCATTGGCCATCGGCCCTTGAACTCTTTTACTATCGTACAATGACAAAACAGAGGCCTGCACTCTTGCATTGGCACCCCCGTTAACTTTGGCATCGGTATTGTTTTCAATTTTTATAGGCCTTCCCTCCCTGGTCTTTACTAAGATGCTGGCAAAGTCAAAACCATCCGCTATAGTGGTAGCGTAATAATTCGCCACACCAGGAACTATATTGTCTGGCTGCACTACGTAAGGAATGGATTTATGAACCGGGCCTTCGCAAGCCGCAACCGTAGCTGCTGCCGTACTGAAACCTACATATTTTAAGAAATCCCTACGGGATGTGTTAGATGAAGACAAGTTTTCCTTGTCGCCCAAAAATTCATCAACGGGAATTTCCTCTGTAAACTCGTTGTTTCTTAGCGCCTCAACAATGGAATCGTTCGGATTCAACTCCGCTTCACTTTTCCAATATTTTTTGTTTGATGCCATACGATATATCTGAGATTATCTTCTTTTAATTCTTAATAGTGACATTTACCACATTCCAAACCGCCCATCATGGCAGCAGTCAATTCCTCAACACCATACTTTTTGGACAATTCCTCATGGATTGCTTCGTAGTAGGCGTTGCCCTGAACCTTAACATTGGTCTCACGGTGACAATTAATACACCATCCCATAGTCAATGGAGCGAATTGCTCTACAATTTCCATCTCCTCAACTGGACCGTGACAAGTTTGACACTCTACACCGGCTACAGAAACGTGCTGGGAGTGGTTGAAATAGGCAAAATCCGGCAATTGATGAATCCTAACCCATTCCACTGGTTCCGAATCACCCGTGTAGCTCTGGTTTTCTTCATCCCAACCTACTGCCTTATATAATTTTTTGATTTCTCCTGTATAAAATTCATTAGTATACCCATTAGCCAAATCTTCTGTCGACGGCCCTTCCGGGTTACCTGCATACTCATAAATGGATTTATGACAGTTCATACAAACATTTAAGGAAGGTATACCTGAAGTTTTGGACACCCTTGCAGAAGAGTGACAATATTTACAATCAACCTTATTATCACCTGCGTGAATCTTGTGCGAAAAGTGTATGGGCTGAACAGGGGCGTAACCTTGATCGATTCCGACCTGCATCATCCATCCATATGCGAAATATGCACTAGCCAAAAGCAGGAACACGACACTCACCAAGACCAAGAACTGATTTTGAACAAATGCCTTCCATAGTGGTAAACGTTTTTCTTTTTCCTGAGCAAGAACAACTCCATTAGCTTCGGCAATCCTTCGCAAAGTCTTGTTCACCAAAATCAACATAACCACCAAAAGGCCAAACACCAAGGCCAGTGCCCCAAGAATCATCTCGTTAGATATTCCGGAACTTGAACCTGTCGCCTCACCTCCCGCAGGAGCAGCAGCAGTTGTAGCAGCCGGCGCCGGTGGTGGAGCCGCAGTGTAAGCCAAAATATCGTCAATATCTTCGTTTGACAATGTTGGAAAGGGGGTCATTGCCGCCTGATTATACTCTGCATAAATTTTATTTCCGTAGGAATCCCCAGAAGAAATAACGCCAGGACTATTTTTAATCCAAGCATAAATCCATTCCTTATCCAAACCTTCATCTTCTGCCAACCTTGCCTCTACATTAGCCAAAGCAGGACCGGTCATTTTGCGCTCCAAGGCATGACATGCAGCACAATTCTGGTTAAAAAGTTGTTTGCCTTTCGCAGGGTCTCCTCCAGATGCATCGGTAGTTTCCTCCGTAGCTACGTCAGTGGCAGCTTCGGATTCTTCCTGTGCATAAAAAGATGTGGAGAATAATAGGAGAGTTAAACCTAAAACTTTAGAAAATAGATGGCGGTATAAAACCTTTTTCATATTCGTTAAATTTCTATCGAAATCTTTGGTACGATTCTTTCTATTGAGTTTGAGAGCAATAGCTTTTTACCCTACCAAGAATGGCAACAAAAGTAAGACATACAGGTATTTTTTGAAATGTTAAGGTATTTATAACTTATAATTTATAAAGATTCTAAATAACTTTGCCCCGACTTGGTTATCCTATAATAATCTACATTTGCAATAAGCGCAAACAATACAACACTGAAACAACATGAAAACCACAGTATTTACAGCAATTTTAATTGGTTTGACTACTCAGATTTTCGCACAGGATGCACAAGTGACCATTCAACAAGATTCAAAAATTGATGAATTGGTAAAACTTTACACTAAGGTTCATGCTAATTCTGGATTTTACCAAATTCAGGTTGGTTTTGGGAACTATAAGAAGGCACAAGAGTTATTAAATCAGGTAGAAATTGATTTTCCTACTTGGTATTCTAAAATAGAGTTTGAATCACCTACATACCGGGTAAGACTAGGTAGGTTTAAAACTAAATTAGAGGCTGAACGAAAGTATCTCGAGGTTCGAAAAAAATATCCGGACGCCATGCTTCTTAAACCAGAGGAAAAAGAATCCAAATCATAAAAAAATCCCGCCTTTAGAGCGGGATTTTTTATTTGAATAGATATTAATTTTACCTGTTACAGCTTTTTCTTGACCGCAACTTCCTGGAAGGCTTCTACAATATCCCCTTCCCTAATATCATTGTAATTCTTAATTTGAAGTCCACAATCGTACCCTTTGGATACTTCTTTGACATCATCTTTAAATCGTTTCAGCGAAGCCAGTTCACCTGTGTAAATCACTACACCGTCCCTAATCAACCTGATACGTGAGTTTCTAAAGATTTTACCACTGGTAACCATACAACCCGCAATGGTTCCTATCTTAGAAATCTTAAAGGTCTCCCTGATTTCTGCATTACCTGTGATTTCTTCTTTCATCTCTGGAGACAACATACCCTCCATTGCATCTTTGAGGTCATTGATGGCATCGTATATAATGGAGTATGTCCTGATATCGATTTCTTCTTTATCCGCAATGGTCCTGGCGTTACCCATTGGCCTTACATTAAATCCGATTATAATCGCATCGGAGGCACTTGCCAACAACACATCGGATTCTGTAATAGCACCAACTCCTTTGTGAATAATGTTCACTTGAATTTCATCTGTGGACAATTTCTGGAATGAATCCGTCAATGCCTCTACAGAACCATCCACATCACCTTTAAGGATAATGTTCAGTTCTTGGAAATCACCCAGTGCGATTCTTCGTCCGATTTCATCTAAGGTAATATGACGTTGTGTTCTTACCGATTGCTCACGCTGCAATTGCGAACGTTTTGCTGCAATCTGCTTTGCTTCACGCTCATCTTCCAACACATGGAACCTATCACCAGCCTGAGGCGCCCCATCCAATCCTAAAATAGAAATTGGCGTGGCGGGTCCTGCACTTTCAACATTTTTACCCCTTTCATCATGCATTGCCTTGACCTTACCACTACAAGTTCCAGCCAACACATAATCCCCGATATTTAAGGTTCCGGTCTGCACCAATATGGTAGCGACATAACCACGTCCTTTATCCAAGAATGCTTCTACAACCGTTCCCGTTGCCAATCTATCTGGATTTGCCTTAAGCTCCAACAGCTCTGCTTCCAGCAAGACTTTTTCCAACAACTCGGGCACTCCCTGCCCAGTCTTGGCAGAGATATCCTGGGATTGCACTTTACCTCCCCAGTCTTCTACCAACAAATTCATACTGGCCAAGCCTTCTTTAATCTTATCAGGGTTTGCCGTAGGTTTATCCACTTTGTTGATTGCAAATACTATAGGTACTCCTGCTGCTTGTGCATGACTAATCGCCTCTTTGGTTTGAGGCATAATATCATCATCCGCCGCAATAACGATAATAGCAATATCGGTTACTTGGGCACCACGCGCTCGCATAGCGGTAAACGCTTCGTGGCCCGGTGTATCCAAGAATGTTATTTTTTGTCCATCTTCCAAAGAAACTCCATAAGCACCAATGTGCTGGGTAATACCCCCACTCTCACCTGCGATTACATTCTCTTGACGGACATAATCCAATAAAGATGTTTTACCATGATCTACGTGCCCCATAACCGTAACAATCGGTGCTCGAGGCTCCAAATCTTCCGGAGTGTCCTCCACTTCCTCGATGGTTTCCTCGATTTCCGCAGTCACAAACTCTACTTCATAACCAAATTCATCAGCAACAATAGAAAGGGTCTCGGCATCCAAACGCTGGTTCAACGTTACCATGATACCCAAGGACATACAGGCCGAAATAATCTGGGTCGTGGAAACATTCATCATGGTAGCAAGCTCATTGACCGTAACAAATTCGGTCACCTTGAGAATCTTGCTCTCCATTTCTTGTTTCTCAAGATCTTTCTCCGTTTGCTGACGGTGCTGATCCCTTTTCTCCCTACGATATTTGGCTCCTTTGCCTTTACTGGATTTTCCTTGAAGTTTTTCCAAGGTTTCTCGCACCTGCTTTTGTACTTCTTCTTCGGTAGGCTCTACCTTAGGAGCGGATGAACGCTGTCCTTTTCTGCCCGGTCCTCCTCTATTTGGGCGACCACCACCAGATTGCGGTCCACTTTTGACGATTCTTCTTCGGCGTTTTTTGCGGTCACCGCTATCCGATGAACTTCCTTTATTGGCATTGGATTTTTGATTATCCTCTTTCTTCTTTTTAACAGGTTTTTTAAACTTTGAAAGGTCTATTTTATCACCTGTAATCTTAGGCCCTGAAAGCTTTTGGTAATTGGTTTTCAAGGTTCCTGTTTCTGAGTTTTCCGAAGTCTCTTTGCTTTCCTCTTTGGCCTCTACTTCTTTCTTTTCTGTAGATTCCGGAGATTCTGGCTTTTCAGACTTTTCTTTGACCGGTTTTTCCTCCTTTACTTTCTCCTCGCTCTTTTCGGGCTCAACTTTTGGAGCCTCCTCTTCTTTTGGCTTCTCCTCCTTAGGCTTGGGCTTGTCCGATTTTTTATCCAAATCTATTTTACCTACGGTTTTGGGTCCAGAAAGCTCAGCTTTGGCTTTAACCACTTGCTGTTCCGCTTCTTTTTTCTCCTTCGCCAACCTTCGCTCTTCCTGTTCTTTCTCCATTCGGATCCGGATAGCTTCCTTCTCCTTCCTTTTTTCTTCACCAACTTCCTTCGAAGCAACCTTTTTGCTCTTATCCGTTTGGAATTCATCCAACAGAACTTGATACACCTCATTGGATATCTTTGTTGTAGGCCGCGCCTCCACCTCATGCCCTTCCGAGTTAAGGTAGTCGACCGCTCTATCCAGTGAAATATTCAATTCTCTAAGAACTTTGTTCAGTCGTATTGTTGGATTTTCTGCCATAAATAATTTTACTTGCCCTAAATTTTCGCTGCTAATATAAGCCTAATCTTCAAATTCTTCCTTGAGGATGCGAACGACCTCTTGGATTGTTTCTTCTTCAAGATCGGTTCGCTTCACCAAATCTTTCACATCTTGTTCCAAAACGCTACGTGCGGTATCCAATCCAATCTTCTTGAATTCTTCGATTACCCAGCTTTCTATCTCATCAGAAAACTCGGTCAATTCAACATCTTCTTCAACGCCTTCACGGAACACATCTATTTCATAACCAGTTAATTGACCAGCCAATCGTATGTTATGCCCACCTCTACCAATAGCCTTGGAAACTTCCTCTGGTTTTAGGTATACTTGGGCTGTCTTTTTCTCGTCGTTCAATTTAACAGATGATACCCTTGCAGGACTAAGTGCACGGGTCACCATTAATTGAGGGTTATTGGTCCAGTTGATTACATCGATATTCTCGTTACCCAACTCACGGACAATTCCATGGATTCGAGATCCTTTCATACCCACACAGGCACCTACGGGATCAATTCTATCATCGTAAGAGTCCACGGCAACCTTGGCTTTCTCACCCGGGATACGCACTGCCTTTTTAATAGTAATCAATCCATCGAACACCTCTGGGATTTCTTGGAAGAACAATTGTTCCAAGAAAATGGGTGATGTTCTGGACATGATGATGGCTGGCTTGTTCCCTTTAAGCTCCACACTCTCTATAATTCCGCGTACGTTGTCTCCCTTGCGGAAAAAGTCGGATGGAATCTGCTTTTCTTTGGGTAGAATGATTTCATTTCCTTCATCATCCAACAAAATAACGGCACGGTGTCTAATGTGATGGACCTCTGCCGTATATATTTCACCCTCCAAATCTTTAAATTGCTTATAGATGGTGGTATTGTCGTGCTCATGAATCTTGGATATCAAGTTTTGACGTAATGCCAAAATCGCCCTTCTTCCAAGATCGATCAATTTAACTTCTTCCGAAACATCCTCCCCAACTTCAAAATCGGGTTCAATTTTTCTTGCTTCGGTCAAAGAAATCTCTTCATTCGGTTCTTCCACTTCGCCATCTTCAACCACGACTCGGTTTCTCCATATTTCCAAATCCCCTTTGTCGGGGTTGATAATGATATCAAAATTGTCGTCAGAACCAAATTTTTTCTTGAGCGCACTTCGGAAGACTTCTTCCAAAATCGCCATGAGGGTCACCCTGTCAATAAACTTATCGTCCTTGAACTCCGAAAAGGATTCGATGAGCGCTAGGTTTTCCATTTTCTACTACAATTAAAATTTTAATTTAACTTTTGCCTCTTGAATGTCAGAAAATGCTATTTCCTGCTTTTTCTGAACTGTAACTTTTCCTTTACCCACGGGCTTAGGCTCTCGTGCCTTCCACTCCAAAGTAATACCATTTGTCGAGGTTTCTACCAGTGTTCCCTCCAATTCCCCGGAGCTGGTCTTTACCTTCAATTTTCTTCCTATGTTTTTTTTGTACTGACGTGGCAACATCAATGGAGATGTAGCACCGGCGGATGTAACCTCGAGGGAAAAATCCTCTTCTTCACGATCCAAATTATGCTCAATGGCCCGGCTAACATTCATGCAATCTTGAAGACTTACACCTTCGTCACCATCCAAAACCACTTTGATACTATTATCTCCTCCAACAGTAAAATCGACCAAAAACAAGGAAGAATATTCCTCCAACGCCTTGCTTAACAATGATTCCACTTTATCCTTCAACATAAGAAACCAGTAATAAAAGAGGGGACTCGAAGTCCCCTCATGAATACTTTTATATCCGTTCAGTTTTGCAAATATACAACAAATATTATCGCTTTTGCAACCCCTTCCAATACAAAAATAAAGCTTCCCTCATCTATTTTTCAGCACATTATCCATAGTCGATAAACATAAGGGTAATCTCCTGACCGATTTGACGTAATGATTTTAATGAAGTAAAGTGACTCGAAGGACACAAAGATTCCAATGAATTCATAGGGTTAACAATCATTTTAACCCCTTTCACAACAAATATTTTGCACCGAGGGACTACCTCTTACTTTTGTCGTTCAATTAACAGGATACATGGGCACAACCTCAATTTCTACATGGTCAATAAAACCATTTACCCAGCCAGTTATGGTACTTATTGCCTTTTTCTTTTTGGGTACAATGGTTACATTTTCGCAAACCAGCATTTGGAGCGAAAATTTCAACAGCTATGGAAATGGGACCGAAAATGGGACTGCAACCGGCCCCTCGGCTTCTGGCTGGACCACAACTTTGACAGGCAATGTTTGGGTTCAAGGGAACCGCATTGAAGCCAATAATCTTGGTACGGAAGGAATTTGGCAAACTAACCCTATAAATATTTACGGATATGAATCCGTTAACTTTAGTTTAGATGTGGCCACTCAGGCTCAAACACAACAATTTGAGGCAGGTACTGATTATTTTATTGGTGAATATCGTATTGATAGCGGTTCTTGGACAGAATTCGAAAATGCATCTGGAGATTCCAACCCTTCTGATCCACTAAATTCATCCTATACCGTCAACCTGCCCGCTACGGGTTCAATCCTCGAAATCAGAATACGATTCTACAATACCGCCGGCAACGAATATTACTATATCGACAATATAGATGTACAAGGAACCCTTAACCTTTGTAATGGAGAAGTTGACTTTGAATTCTACGACAGTTCACCATCCGGCAGCACGGTAGATAATATACCCACTTCAGGTTTCCAAGGATCAGGCACTTTTACAAGTTTTGATGTCGACGCATTGCAAAACCAAGAAGATCCTGGCGATACCGATAATTTTAGCATACGATATAGTGGATACATCCAAATAGATACCCAAGGTTCCTATACTTTTTACACTTCATCCGATGATGGTTCCAAATTATTTATTGATGGCACAGAGGTTGTCGATAATGATGGTGCGCATGGTACCCGCGAAAGATCAGGAAGCATAAACCTTACAGCAGGATTGCACGACATCACCGTACTGTTTTTCGAAAATGGTGGTGGAGAAACATTGACCGTTCAATACCAAGGACCTTCCATTTCCAAACAGAATGTACCTTTTTCAAAATTATATTCAAACTGTAGTGTGGCCAGTGCTGATCTAGATGGTGATGGTATTGATGATGTTACGGATGTTGATGATGACAATGATGGTATCCTTGATACAGATGAATGTGGCGATGCTGGTGGAAATTTTGTTCAGACAGCAACAAACATCGCTTTTTTTACCAACCCTTCAAATGCGGAGGGCAGCCCAGGCACTTCTTATGCAGCCAACGCAGTTTATACTTACCAAGGACAGTCAGAAATATTACTGCAGTTTGCCTCACCCATCACTGTGGGGACAACGGTAAGCGTGTTTTTGGGTGCTGACCCAGCTGTTTCCAGCACCGACATGCAGATACAACGTTCTTCTGCTGCAGGTGGAAGCGATGGTTGGTTGGCAGGAGCAAATGGTACCTCGCCAGGTTCCATAAGAGAAGTAACATTTACCGTAAGCGGAAGTAGTTTACAATACATTAAGGTAATTGCATGGCAATTGGGTGCTAGAGTGTACGGAGCCAGTTATGGAGGTTCTGTGGATTGTACAACTTTGGATACCGATAGTGATGGCATACCCAACTACCAGGATTTGGATAGTGATGGTGATGGTATACCCGATAATGTGGAAGCACAAACCTCAACCGGCTACACCGCTCCGTCCGGAAGCGATTCCGATAATGACGGCTTGGACAATGCCTATGAAACTGGTGGCATATCGGTGATAGATACCGATGGAGATGGAACACCAGATTTCTTGGATACCGATAGTGATGATGACGGAACCAGCGACACAAGTGAAGCTGCTTTGACCTTATCCGGTTCCGATAGTGATAACGATGGACTGGACAATACTATAGATACAACAACAGGTTATGGTGACCCTGGTGGTGATATTGATGACCCCACCAATACAACGGGAAGTACTTTAATGTTGCCCGATTCGGATGGAGACCTCGCCTCCGGGGGCGATTTGGATTTTAGAGACGATACGGTAGATGCTAACGATCCACCATCCATTTCTGCAACAGGAGATCAAGTATTTTGTCTTGGTGACACCATTCCCGTAGTGGAGACTGTAAGCATTACCGATCCTGACAGCAGTGCTTTGGATGCTGTTTACATACAAGTTACTTCAAACTACGATGTTTCTGGCGATCTTTTGAGCCTAACAGGTACACACCCTAACATTACCGCAAGTTGGGATACATCAGAAGGAAGGCTTTTGCTTAACGGACCGGCTACATTGGCCGAGTTTGAGGCTGCAATTGCGGCAGTCGAATTCCAAACTACTGCATCGGTAACCTCTGGGGATACTCGAACATTTTCGATAGTATTGAATGAAGCAAACTATCTTGAATCCACAGGACATTATTACGAGTATGTACCCTCTTTGGGGATTACTTGGACAGCAGCACGAGATGCGGCCGCCCTACGGACTTTTTATGGACTTCAAGGATATTTAGCCACTATTTCAAATCAGGATGAATCAGACCTTTTAGGTTCACAAGCGCCAGGCGCAGGTTGGATTGGCGCAAGTGATGCGACCACTGAAGGAGACTGGTATTGGGTAACCGGACCTGAAGCTGGAACGCTATTTTGGAGAGGAACTGCAGGAGGAACTGCATTCGGATATGAATTTTGGAACACTGGGGAACCCAATCAATCTGGAAACGAAGATTATGCCCACATTACTGCACCAGGAGTTGGATTGCCAGGCTCTTGGAACGACCTCTCAAACACAGGGGCAAACAGCGGTGACTACCAACCTAAAGGATATTTGGTGGAATACGGTGGCATGCCTGGGGATCCTGCGGGTCCTAACATTGCGGCCACAACTATTATTACAGTGGACAATGTTGCTCCTACAGCTAGTGCCCCTTCACCTTTAACGGTTTATTGTTCGACCGATGTTCCAGCAGCCGACATCACGGTTATTGCGGATGAAGCTGATAATTGCGATTCAAATCCAACCGTAACTTTTGTTAGCGATGTAAGCGACGGCGGAAGCAATCCAGAAATAATAACACGTACATATAGGGTGACAGATACTGCCGGAAACACCTTGGATGTAGAACAGACCATTACAGTGACACCATTTACCATATCCACACATCCATCCGACCAGACTGTGGTTGTGGGGAACAATGGAAGCTTCTCTGTAGTAGCAACAAATGTAGACACCTATCAATGGGAGGTAAGTATGGATGGAGGCAGTAATTTTGTTACCATCTCCGATGGTTCGGAATATTCTGGTACACAAACTGCCAATCTTACCTTGAATACACCAGACTCCAATTACAACGGATACATTTACAGAGTACTCGTTTCCAATAGTAGTGGAACCTGCACACCCCTTACTTCCAATGAAGCTACCTTAACCATGAAAACAGGAAGGGTCATCACCAATAGAGGTGTAACGTACAGGGTGAACAAAAACTAAGCGCTCGTTGAATTAAATCGACTATTTCACTTTCTTTTCAATAGAAGCGACCTTTTGCTCTTCGAAAAGTTCTTGAATCTCCACTAGTATGGTTGGGTCATCAATCGTGGAGGGAGTACTAAACTCATCTCCATCAGCAATGGCTCGAATTACTTTGCGTAATATTTTACCGGACCTGGTCTTGGGTAATCGATCTGCGACAAATACCTTTTTTAAAGAAGCCACAGGGCCAATTTCCTTTCTAACATCGCGCACTACTTCGGATTGAAGTTGGAAACTTTCAATTACGGCACCTGTTTTAAGAACTGTAATGGCCAAGGGAATCTGACCTTTAAGGTCATCGGCTATTCCCACAACACAACACTCGGCCACATCTGGATGCTTGGCAACCACTTCTTCCATTTCTGCTGTGGACAAACGATGTCCTGCAACATTAATAATATCATCCACTCTTCCCGTGATGAATACATACCCATCTTCATCGATATATCCTCCATCACCAGAAAAATAATAACCTTCGAACTTGTTCAGGTAACCTTTTACAAATCTTTCGGTATCGCCCCATAGGTTGGGCAATGTACCTGGGGGCAGTGGAAGTTTGATTGCTACATAGCCTTCTTCGCCGTTATCCGAAACCGAACCATCTTCCCTTATAATTTGAACATCATAACCGCATACAGGTTTTGTTGCCGAACCTGGTTTTACATCAAAACGCTCATCGAATCCCATCATATTGGCTACTATGGGCCAACCGGTTTCGGTCTGCCACCAATGATCGATCACAGGCACTTTTAACTTTTCCTTAGCCCATTTCAAGGTGGAAACATCACAACGTTCCCCAGCCAAGAACAAGTAGCGTAGGTCGCTCATATCAAACTGTGTGATGAAATCACCTTGTGGATCTTCTTTTTTGATGGCCCTAATGGCCGTTGGAGCCGTAAACATGACTTTCACATCATGATCACTGATCACACGCCAAAAAGTGGAAGCATCCGGGGTGCGAACGGGCTTTCCTTCAAAAAGAACAGTAGTACAGCCATACATGAGTGGGGCGTATACAATATAACTATGTCCAACCACCCAACCTACGTCACTTGCCGCCCAAAAGACCTCCCTTGGATTCACCCCATAAATATGTTTCATACTGTAATGCATAGCTACAGCATGTCCGCCATTGTCCCGAATGATTCCTTTTGGTTTTCCAGTAGTTCCCGAGGTATATAATATGTATAGTGGGTCAGTGGCATCTACCTCTGTGCACCTTACTGGATCCGCAATTTTCATTAAAGTCGCATAATCAATATCATTTTCCCCATCCGGACGTGCAGCCCCTAATCTTCTATTAAAAACAATGACATTTTCCGGCTTGTGCTGGGCCATTTCAATGGCCTCGTCCACCATGGGTTTATAGGGAATAATTCTATCCACCTCAATTCCTGATGTAGCGGTTATAATCAGTTTTGGCTTGGCATCATCTATACGAATGGTAAGTTCATGTGGCGCAAAACCGCCAAATACAACGGAGTGAACAGCTCCCAATCGAGCACAGGCCAACATGGAAATTACTGCTTGTGGAATCATGGGCATATAAATGATCACGGTATCGCCCTTTTCGACCCCTAAGCGTTTCATGCCTCCTGCCAATCGGCTAACTCGATCTCTGAGTTCCGAATAGGTAAACCTTTCAATGGTTTGCGTAACCGGAGAATCATAAATAAGTGCAATATCGTTTCCGCGCCCATTTTCTATATGGGAGTCCAGTGCCAGGTAAGATGTGTTCAATTTTCCTCCCTTGAACCAGCGGTAAAAGCCATCTTTGTCCTTGGTCAATGCCCGTTGTGGTTTTTGAAACCAACTAATGTTGGCGGCATGTTCCATCCAAAAATTTTCTGGATCTTTGATGGAGCGATTGAATTCCTGTGCATAGTTGATCTTCGCCATCGCTATGTAGTTTGAATAGTTTATATGTGCATATTTGATGGTAACCTTTCATCAAATTAAATTTTCAAAAGACTGAAAATGAAATCATTGAAAGTACATCGCGTCTAAAGTAGTGATTTATCCATCTGGTCAATTGAATAATATCGCTAAATTGATATACATATATTGTGTCCTTTAAGAAACCACCATGATTTTCATTAGCTAGAGAATACATTAAATCCAAATTCACGCTACCTTTACCGCATGACCGTTTTTTCGAATCCAAAGTTTCGATACTATCTTAATCGCATCCTCCCTTTTGGAATAATTTGGTTGGTGTTGAGTTGGTTTATCCTGCTCATAGAATCCATGGCAATGGATTATGAAAATCAACGGCCGGATACGGACATCACTGTAACCTGGGACATTTTCCTTTTTGCCTCTTTGGCTGTTTTTCTGGTGGGTATCGCAATGGGTGCAGTGGAAGTACTTTGGTTGGGCAAGCTTTTTAAACACAAAGCATTTTGGAAAAAAATATTGTACAAAATGGGGTTTTATCTCTTGTTCATGCTGGTCATAAACCTGATAACCTTCCCAATTGCTGCGAGTATAGAACTAAGTTCCTCCATTATGGATGAACAGGTCTGGCATAAATTTTCCAACTACATCTATAGTCCCACCTTTTTGAGTACCATGGTATCATTGGCCTTTAGCATTTTTGTTTCTTTACTTTATTCTGGTATCAGTGACCATCTTGGACATAATGTTCTGCTCAACTTTTTTTCGGGCAAATACCATCAACCAATAGAAGAGTCTCGTGTATTCATGTTTTTGGACATGAAATCCTCCACATCGCTTGCGGAACAATTGGGGAACGAGGTTTATTTTCGTTTTCTGAGTGATTATTACAACCAATTATCCGATGCCATCATCAAGTATAAAGGAGAGGTCTACCAATATGTTGGGGATGAGATTGTGGTTACTTGGAAAAAAGATGATGGCATACAGCACCACAACTGCATTCGTTGTTTTTATGCCATGAAGGAAAGTCTACGTAGGAAATCAACCTATTTCGAAGAAACCTACGGCGTAGTGCCATCATTCAGGGCCGGATTACATTTGGGGCAAGCAACCATCGGGGAAATTGGCGCCCTAAAAAAAGAAATCTTCTTTACTGGCGATGTACTGAATGTTACGGCACGTATCCAAAAACTCTGTAAGTCATTAAAGCAGGAAATCATTATTTCTGAGCAATTGGTGGAGCAATTAATGCCCAATGAACTACAATTTGAACCTTTGGGCAACATAGAACTGGAGGGCAGGCAAAAACCTGTTGAACTCTTCGCTCCAATACTGACCCAATACAGTTTGATGGATTAATCTTGAGTCAAAAACTTAAACTTCTCTGAATACTTGCAATGATCACTCTTGTTTTGAAGTAACTCTGAGGTAATAACCATCGGGGTCCACAACACGGAAATCCGTTAGTCCCCAACTTTGGGTTGTTAAGGGTACATCCACAGGATATCCACTTGATTTGACCTTCTCATAAACCTCAGCAACATTATCCACTTCCAATACGATTTCCACCCCATACCCTTTTTGAATATTGTTTAGGTTGGGATTAAAATGGTGGTCATCGGAAAGTTTACTTAGAGGACCAATTCCAAAGATGACATTCCCTCTTTTTACTGGCTGATAGGAATAATTTATCTGCTCACCTTCCATTGTAAAGCCCAATATCCCTGTATAAAAATTCACTGATTTTTGCATATCAGATGTAAAAATCTCCAATCGCAAGGTCGTGAAATCGTCATTTCTCGAGATACAGGAATAACTCAAAAAAAGAATAATGGATGCTAAAGTTGTCGCGAGTCTCATAGTAATAGTTTATTTGATGAATGATGATAATATGTAGTTTTCAGTTTTGGGGCATAGAGTAACTATTGCTCAGCAAACTTACTTTAGAAAAAAAAATCCAATCTTAACCTAGGTTAAGATTGGATAAATTAAATCTTGGCAACAAACAGCTCAAGTTCAAAAATGCATTTTCATGCCTTCATGGGTGGCCTTAAATCCGAGGGATTGATAAAATCGAATAGCATCTGGACGTTTTTTATCGGTCGTCAATTGCAGTAAATGGGCGTTACGTTCTTTTGCCCTATTAATGGCCCACTCAAATACAATTTTACCAATTCCCAGACCCCGATGGCCCTTGTTTACACGTACGCCTTCAATCTGGGCCCGAATGCCGCCCTGATAGGTGAGATAAGGAATAAATGTCATTTGAAAAACAGCAATAATCTGCGCCTCTTCGTTTTCGACCACCATCAATTCTTGATTGTTGTCCGAATCGATTCGCTCAAAGGCATCATAATAAGTTTGTGGCAGTGGGACGGTATAATTTTCCCGTTTACTGCCCAAAGCATCATCTGCAATCATTTCTACAATTGCCTCAACATCCTCGGAGGCTGCCTTTCTGAATTTCATGAGCTGTTCTGTTTTCCTATTTTTTTAATTGTGATGCCGTCTTAAGTGTTTTATCAATCCATTTTCATCAAATTCAATGGACATGATTTGGCCGGTGGTATGTTCCACAATGGTATCCATGTGAAAAGGTTTTACTTTGGCCCATATTTTTATTTTGACAAAGGCAACATTGTTGCCCATCATAATATCCTCTATGGTTACCCTGTGAAAATACACTTTGTTCTGTAGTTTGTCCACCAACCCCTTTTTGAACTCCGCTTTATCCGAGACAACCACACCATATTTTATATGTTCATCCTTAAAATCATCTGCAAAAAAGGAAAGGAAGTGATCAACATCATCAATACTACTGTTGGGTTGTTGTTTGGCATTGTATGCCTCAATAAAAGCGACCGTTTTATCAGTCAAATTCAAAGAAATCGTATCCTCTTGAGCAGATGCAACAAGTATAAATACAGAAAAGAATATGGTAACAGTGGTTTTTATCTTTTTCATAATTCATTTAATTGTTACTCATCCACATTTTTCGCCGATAAGTTCTTTCTATTTATGGATTGTCCGTTAATAATTACTTGTTCAATGTCGTTGTAAGCCATAATATCTTGCAATGGGTTTTTGTTCAAGATCAAAAGATTGGCTTTTTTACCCTCCTCAACTGTACCATATATTTTTTCAAGGTTAAATGCTTTTGCATTTTCTATAGTCGCCATAGCCAATATGTTGCCCAAAGGAATCCCTGCATTTTCCATTTCCAACATTTCTAAGTACCCGTTGTACCCAGGTGGATTGCCAAAGGTTGGGGACGATGGTGTATCCGTACCAAATAATAAATGGCCACCATTATCATTCATATATTTCATACTGACTTTTCCTTGATCTGAGATTCGGTTAAAGTTAGTTACTATTATATTTTTCGGGGCATTACCAAATACATTGGCATACATGGTTTTTGAGTTTGATTTGTAATATTGGATCAAATTTTCGGGCAGCACATGTTGCAACTCCGGATCATTTAGATAATTGGAATCTGTGAGTTCCCGCAATCCTTTGATTACTTGCAAGGTTGGCATATAGCCTACCTTATTTTTAATTTCGGTATCCAGTACATTTTTTATTCCATTTGGAATAACCTCCGTGGAATCCAACCTATGGTTGCCCCAATTCCAAAGGCCATGGGCGATTACACCTACTTGGGCATTTCCCAAAAAATCATGCGCTTCCAAAGAATTTCCGTGGACTGCTAAAACCAAATTATTATAATGGGCTTCCGTTTTTAATTCCTGCATCAACTCTTTAGAAGGAGTTGGAAAACGAGGTTGTGTTGGGTCAAAGCCAGGCTCGTAATACGTTTTTAGAACAATAGCTCCGGATGATGCTATTCTTTGAGCAACTGCTTTGGGGCTATGGTTTTCTTTGACATATTTTTCAGGAATGGGATAGTCTTCATTTTCTTGATAAATAAAATTGGGGATATCGTCATTCCAATTAGATAATCCATACCCGTTCCCGATAACCGCTCCTCCCCCAGCATAATAGAGGTCTGGTCTTATTTCCGTTTTTTGAAAATCAGTTAATCTTTCCGGTTTGGCGGTTCCCAAATCAATTAAAGTGGTGTAGCCAAAATACAAATAGCTTTTTGGGAGTTGTTCTCTAAAAGATGCTACAATCTCCGGGTTTTCCATTTCCTCTTCATCCGATAGCGCATCGGTTCCCGTTACATGTACATGACTATCTATAAGGCCTGGAATAATATATTTTCCTGCTGCATCAATAGTGGTAAAAGAACCCTTTAGGTTGGGCTCATCCTTTCCAACATATACGATGCTATCTGCATTCACTACAATAAAACTATCGGGGGATATGTTTTGGTTTTCGGGTGATATAATTCGGGCATTTTCAATAAGCAACCCATTTTCCACAAAAATTTCAACCTCACTGGTTTTACATGAGATTAAAGTACATGTTGAGAGCAGCAATCCTATTAGTTTGTTCATCTTGTTTCTTTAATTGGAACTTGTACGCTAATTTTTACGTGCTGTATTAATTGCCACTAATGTTCTTCTCCATATTTTCTTTTACAGTACTGAAATCTACCCAATAAATATCACCATCATCATCTACTCCCCTATGGAAGAATAAATACTTACCATCGGGCGAGACACTTGCCGTCATTTCAGTTTTATCGGTGTTTATTTTAGGTCCCAAATTATAGGCCTTCGTCCACACGCCGTCTCTATTAAAACTTATGTATAAATCACTTCCCCCATACCCTGAGTCATGTTCAAAATCATAAATCATATAACTTTCGTCCGGCGCAATAAATGAATGAGCTATTAATTTTCCGGTAGCATTTATTTCCCCTTCCATTCTTTTGATACTTTTATATTGACCATCTTCCTTGATGGAATTATAAATAACCCAATCTTCTGGTTTGTCCTCTTTTTCTCCAGTGGTAAAATATAAATTGCCGTTCTCTGAAGATGTTAAGTACATTATTACAGACCTATCCACAAATGGTTTTTCTAATGGTTTAGGCTCACTCCAACCGCTGACGCTTTTTTTACTATACCATTGGTGTAACCCTGTTGACCCGATTGTATCGTTAAGGGGCCTTAAACTTCCAAAATATAGTTCATCGCCTTTAGGGTTGATATGGGGCTCAAAATCCCATCCTTCGGTTGCTGCAAAAAATGCCGGTTCTGGGTTAGACCACTTACCATCAACTAATTTCATGGTATAAATTTCATTGTCCTCTTCTGGTTTTCTACGGGTAAAATAGATTTCGTCCATCTCTGGTGAAAAGGTAATTGCAAAATCCATTGCTTCCTCTATTGAAACAACCCCTTCGCCAAAAACCAAGGGTATATCGGTTGGGATTTGATCACTGAACATCGTTAGATTTGATTTTTCCTGTTCCTGACAGGACAAAATCAATAAGGTTAATAAAGTCCAAATGACATAAGATTGTACTTTTTTCATGTTCGATTTTTTGATTGATGATATATTGTTTCAAAAATTATTGCTTCAAAATTTTGTTCGTGATGGTAGTTACCAGCAAGAGTAGAAATGCAATTCCGAACCCCAATATACCAATGTTTATCCCAAAAAGCGTTTTTTCGCTTCCGTCCAGGTATCTCATGGACCCTCCGTAAAAGTCCTTCAAGATGTAGGCCAATAGAAAGCCCCCGGTAACCAACATACTCACTATCGCACTGTTTTTTACGTCCTTTTTCACCCAGACCAGCCATAGGCAAAAAAGCCCCATTCCTGAGTTGGTAATCAATTGCCACACCTCGTGGATACGAACATGTGGCGTCCAATCTGGATTGAACACATGAGTGTCGTTTATTTCCAAAAATGGGACTGCAATGGCGTACAGTACAATGCTGAAGGTGATGATAAATCTGTTCATTTTTTGATTGTTAAATTCTTATTTCATGATTTTATATAGTTCAGTAAAGATTCTTCGCCATCCCTTCCAAACCAACTTCGGGTAAAAACTGGTCAGAAATAGTTAAAATCGCATGCAGGTTGTCCTGCAACCTATCCAACTTAATTTCCTCTGGACTGATGGAAGTTTGCAAAAGATGTAATGCCATGTCTGCTAAAAGCAACCGCTGTTTTTCCAGCCATTCATCATCATTTTTATTTGCAGGATGATTCAAATAAGCCATTTCCACTTGGCTGTGCAGTTCCCAACTGGTTGTTATCATTTTTATTCTTTCCTCTTTTGTCATACTTCAATGTTTGTAAGATTACCAAGCGACAGAAACTATTTAATGTTTGATTTGCAGCTTTTCAACTCCATGTGTAAGATTGGATAAGGCTTCCCCGAAGCATCCAGTTCTGACCGTCCAACCACCTCAAATCCATGTTTTAAATAGAAACCTACTGCTTGCTCGTTTTGTTCGTTCACATCTACCTTTTGGACCTGCATTTCGGAAATGGCATACTGAAGCAATTTTCTTCCGATTCCCATTCCTCTATTGTCGGGATGGATAAAGAGCATCTCTAGATTATGATCATCAACACCCAAAAAGCCAAGAACAGTTCCTTGACCATCTCTTGCGCATCGGAGTTCAACTGCATCCAAATAAATATTGAGAATCAATGGTCGGAAATATCGGATATCCTCCTCCTTCAAAAAATCGTGCGTTGCCCGGACCGATGCTTCCCATACTTCTACCAAAGTGGGGTATTCTGACTTTTGAGCTATGTCTACTTTAAATGCATTCATGGATTGGTCTTTTCTATATGTCTTAAAAAAAGGTACTAATTTACATTTACCCCTATTCATTAAGGTTAACCATGATCAATAAATAGATGAAAGCCTTTATCAAAACAAACGCTAAGCGTTTTGTGCCGTACTTTCCCAAACACCTGTTTTCTTCGTCTCATGTATATACTCAACGAAACTCTTGGGTTTGCGCTTGAGTACCTTTTCAATATCATTACTGATTTCAGACACCATAGGATTTCCCAATACTTCTGTAAACAAATATTCAATTAGCCAGACAAAGTCTGCTGGTACGCCTTGTTCCTTCATGGCAGCAACATATTCTTCTATCGTAATAGGAACAAAATTTATATCCCTTTCGGTGACTTCGGCAATTTCGGCAATTGCTTCTTTAAAAGATAAAGTAGTAGGTCCCGTAAGTTGATATATAATTCCATTATGCTGCTCATGAAGCAAAGCTTCGACCACCACATCGGCAATATCTCCTGTGTCTACATAAGGTACTTGCACCTCGGCTTGTGGCAATGCGACGAATCCTTGTTGTATCGGTTCCAAAAAGAAGCTTTCGCTAAAGTTTTGACTGAACCAACTTGCCCTCACAATGGTATATTCCAATTCCGAGTGAATAACAACTTGCTCGCACAGTTCAGCTTCTCGCTCCCCTTTACCTGAAAGCAGCACCACTTTTTTCAAGTTCTTTTTCTCTGCAAGTGTGATAAGGTTTTCAATGGACTGTTTTGCCCCCGGCACTGCTAAATCCGGTTGATAAGTGATGTACATTTTGTCCATACCTTCAAGAGCATCTTCCCATGTATCTTCATTGTTCCAATCGAATGCGGGTTGTGATGACCTTGAACCGACACGAACATTTTGGTTGAGCAATTCAAGGCTTTCAACGACCTTTCTTCCTGTTTTACCGGTTCCGCCGATTATTAAAAAATTGTCTTTTTTCATGATTATAAATTTGTATTTGTATTGAATTGATTTTGTAAAAGGGTAAGAATCAGCAATAACAATGATAGTACAGACGTAATCGTCCTTATCAGATGTAATCTGTTCCATTTGTGCTCAAAACTGTTTCGTAAAGCCTTTAATTTTTCAGGGGATGAGTTTTCCAAATCGGTACTTTCCAGCATTTCATTAAGAGGGACATTCCCAAAAATGGTAATGACCACGACTCCTGCCACATATAATATTCCTGCAGCAAATAGCATCCAAAAAATGGTGTTGGACTGATTTCGGTTGAGATAGATATTTGCGATATGAGTGAAAAACGGTCCAAAAAACACTACCAAAAAAAGCGGGTTGATAATGGCCCTGTTCATTTCTTGAAAAGATTGTAAGTATCCTAAATCCCCCAAGCGACCTATACCTGGTGTTACTGCATTGGTCCAAGTAAAGCAGAGACCCGCAGTTAAACCTGTAAGCAAGATGGTGCTGATTGTTGTGATCGAATTGATAGAGAATTCCATGGCTCTTTATAATTGGTTCAATGACTTTGATTGTTCAGGACGAACCTTAACATACCAGTAGAGTACAGCAACAGACACAAACTCAAATGCTATCAACCAGAAATCCAGAGAGCCAAAAAAACTGGCATAGCTTCCACCATAGGGGATAATCATCATAGGAACAGTAATCAAGGCATCCAATGTGGCGCTCGCCAATAACATCAACAGCCCCAGCGTAAATCCGTGAACAAACTTCTCTTTGTTATAATAGATCCTTGCCCCCAACCATACTAAAGGGGGTACTACCAATGCCAAACCTATATTGGCCTGCAAGTATTGATCCTGCATTATCGGCAACATATAAATTGTCGAAAAGGCAGAAACTCCAAGAATCCAAACCACGATTCCGACTGCCAATGCTTTAATTGTTTTCATTTTTCCTGTTTTTCTGATTACAGGACAAAACTACATTGACAGTCAAGCCTTTATTTATTCTAAAAGGAGTATGATTTGTTGCAAAAGGAGTTTACTTGATTTGGCTGGGGCGATAGCCATATTTTTTCTCGAAGGCATTGGAAAAGGAGCTCAAACTATCGTAACCAACATGCCAGGCCGCTTCCTGTACGGTTGCTTCTTGGGTACTGATAAGTTCATGGGCCGTTTTCAAACGTTCGTTCTGTAGGTATTTGAATACGGGCACCCCAAAAAGCTCCTTAAAATTCTTTTTAAGGTTATAGCTATTTAGGCCAATTTGGAGAGATAACTCGGATAGCGAAGGTGGATTGTCCAAATTATTGATCAAGATTTCCTTGGCCCTATATAACTTGTCTCTTTCCGTAGTATTGATTTTTTCCGTTTGTAGCGTGGCCAGTTGCCCAAAAAAATGGGATAACAAAGCCGTCATTTGGCTACGGAAAAACATCATTTTAGTTTTACCATGGTATTTCATATTGAACACCGAATCAACAATTCGGTCCATGTCCGGAGTCATGAAAAATTGAGGGCCTTCTACATAATGATCGGAAGGATTCACTAATTCATTCAATAACGAGGAGAAAATTTCTCCTTCTTCATTGGGCAGATTCTCCAAATTTCTCAAGGCTGTTGCGATAAGAACGCAACGCAATGGTTTTTCTGGCGAAACGGTATGCTCAAACTCAACATTAGAGTCAGCATAAAATGATAGGGCCAAACCCTTTGTATAATTGAATGCTTTGGATTGAGAACCATAGTTTACCTTGAGGTCCACATTCCCGGATCCATAAAAAGCAACGGCAACTACGGGTTCATCAAAGTAACAGGCATCTACAACAACATTTGTGCTGGTAGCTTCCTCTACCAATATGGTGAAATCGTTGATATCAATAAAGTCCCTGGTCATCTCAATAAAATAATCCTCTAAAGATAATCAACTTGTATAAATTCAATTTTAATTATATCATGCCAAAAGGACCTTTAATTGAAGTCCTGTCATACAACCATCCAGAATCATCTGCAATATTTTATTCGTGCAAGAAAAAACAAAGCCCCGCAATTTTGCATTTACGGGGCTTACCAATTCAACCACAATTTAAATTAATCATTCGACATTTCAACTTCCAATAGCATGGCATCAAGTTTATCTCTGTTAAACCATTTGCCCTTCAACATGCCTCCTTCAATTGCCTTTGTATTATTAATATTAAGAGGGTTCTTATCCTTGACCTCTGCAAAGTCGGCTCTATAGTGGTTTTCATCTGACAACCAGTAGGTGGATTCTTTGGTAGGAAGATACTTGGCCAACAAATTTGCTTTTAATTCAAGGAACTTTTCTTCATCAAGATATTGGGATCCCAACTAGTGGAATCTACATTTTCCAGCTAATTACAATACTGTTAAACCGTTTCTTTTACTTGATAGTTCCCTGGAACAAACCTGAACGTTTTCATTAAGCGGGTCCAGGTGTTTATTTGGGAAATCGCCAACGTTAAATAGCAAATTTCTTCTTTACTGAAATGAGGGATCAATGCTTCGAACACCTGACCAGGTAAAGGATCACGGCTCAATTTGGTCAGCACATCGGTCAGGTTAAGAGCGGCCTCCTCTTTTTCAGTAAAATAAGGGGTCTCTTTCCAAACACATAAAGAAGAAAGCCTTAAATCGGTTTCTCCAAGGTGTTTCAGTTCCTTATGGTGCATATCCACACAATATGCACATCCGTTTTTTTGTGCAACCCGCAATCTTATCAATTCCAATAGCTTAATCCCTAAAGAGGATTGATTAATATAATTTTCCGTCGTCATTAAATTTTCGAACATTCCTTTTGGAATATCCTGATAACTGATTCGTTCCATAATATTAGTTTTTGAAGTTTATAATTAATTCTAATGCTTACTTAGTTAACAAATTGATTCTTGCTACCGGATAACTTCATGATTTTTCATTCTTTCCGGTATCAATGGATCATGGGATGGCAAATAAATTGTAGGGTTGGATTTTGCAAAAGACAATATGTTTTCAAGTGTTTTCACACTTTCATTGGTCCCAATTCCATCAGGTACAAGATTTAGTAAATTTTCCTGGGTATACGAAGTGTCTCCTGCCAAAAAATAATATACCTCACCCATTTCCACAATGACTGAAATGTGATTGGCCACATGCCCTGGCGTAGCCACAATCATTACTTTACCGTCCTTGGTAATGGGCAAACTCCTATCAAATGATAAATAAGGTGATTCAGGTAAATCTATGAGTGTTGGTTGAAGCCATTTGGGCCATCTATGGGGTAAATAACCCGCCAAGATACCTTTCAGCCCCGATGCATTTTTATACTCATTTTTGTCAATAAGGATTTCTGCATTAGGGAAATGATGTAACCCTCCAGCATGGTCTGTATGTAGATGCGTTAATACCACCTTATCGACATCCTTTTTAGGGTCAATTCCCATTTTCAACAATTGTGGGCCAATTTCATCTTCCGGCTTTACATCAAAATCTACGGCTAAAGCATAATAGGGGTGCCATTTTGGTAGGTATCCTTTTACACTTGTTTTATAGGTTTCGCCCGTATCCACAACTATGATTCCCTCTTCATGTTCAATGACCCAAGCATAAATTGGCACCCAATCCGCCCATTTTTTACTGAACAATACTTTGGCCATTGGAGGAATGATTCCTTTGGTCCTACTTATTTGGTTTTCTTTAATTCTAACTTTCCCTGTTTGTATTCTCTCTATTTTCATCACCTACATAATTTGAATATTTTCTTTTTCAGCCTTTAGTGCATTCATAAAAATAATTAGAGTACTTTTTTAGTTTTTTAAGTACTTATAGTGGGAAAAAAATTTAATTCACCATAATCCCCTTAAGAAAAACATCGGTTACATTTTCATATATATCCTGATTGCTCATATTCAATAATTCAACATATTTGTTTTTTAGGGGTAATTCCATAAGGTTAAAATATATGGCAATAATGATATCTAAATCAATATCACTCCTTAAAATTCCTTCTTCTATCCCAATTTCAAAAAGCTTTCTATAATATTTATTGATTCGTTCAATTCTTTTTTCTTGATAACTATCCCAGATGTCGGGCGTATTGATTTCAAGGTCCTTTAGAAATTCCTCACTAACACTCAACAACAAATTCCTAGTATAATCCGATATTGCAGCTAGTTTACCTTTAAAGCTCAACCTATCATCAATTAAAATTTCTTCTAACCTGGTGTTTATTTCATTGTTAAGGCTCTCCATAACTGCCCCCACCAATTCTTCTTTAGAAGCAAAGTGATTGTACAAACTACTCTTACTTGTCCTGAGTTCCTTTACTAAACTGTCCATGGAAACTTTATAGAAGCCATATTTCAGAAATTTTTGTTTGGCAACATGTAGTACTCTAGATCGAACGTTCATTATATTATGTACTTTTTTAGTTCATTTAGTACAAATATATGAAATTTTTATGATATCAATACAAATCATCTGATACATTAGAGCTCAATTGTATATCAGAATACTTTGAGGATTTAGCAACGGAATTGATTTATGAAAGAATGAAAGTATCAAAAACTGAAGGGAAAGGATCAATATAAAGGGGAGTAAAAACAGTAAAACTCTAAGTGATTGAATTATACTTGCTTACAAATTGCCAAAACAAATCAACAGACTTCAATAAAAAAACAAGCCCCGCAAATTTAGATTTGCGGGGCTTTCTGTTGACCCACTAGGACTCGAACCTAGAACGACTGGACCAAAACCAGCTGTGTTGCCAATTACACCATGGGTCAGTACCGTATTTGAGCGTGCAAATTTAAAACAAACTTTGGTTTCAACAAATATTTTTGACAAGAATACATGCTATTTTTCTGAAGTATGCGTGTTAAAGGTTTTCCAAAAATGACTAATCTTCTATTATAGATTTACTAAATTCGCCACAATTCGGTTAACAACCAACTCTATGTTTGCAAAAGACTTCAAAAAATGGGACACCATCCTTGGGTGGGTTTCCTTCGCCATCGCGTTTATAGTTTATGCCCTGACCGTTGAACCCACAGGAAGTTTTTGGGATGCAGGGGAATACATTTCCACTTCGGCAAAATTGCAAGTCGGACACCCTCCAGGAGCTCCGCTACTGCAAATGATAGGTGCCTTCTTTGCCTTGTTCGCCTTTGGTGACGAAACCAAAATAGCGCTTATGGTCAATGCGGTATCCATAGTTTCCAGTGCTTTCGCTGTGTTATTCACCTTTTGGACCATTACCAACTTGGTGGGTAAAATGATCTCCAAAAAAAGTGAAATCACCAATAGCAAAGCTATTGCCATTTTTGGAAGCGGACTTGTTGGCGCACTTGCCTTTACCTTCTCCGATAGTTTTTGGTTCAACGCCGTAGAGACCGAAGTATATGCCACAGCTAGTTTAATTATGGCCTTATTGCTATGGTTAGGTTTAAAATGGACGGATAACTTAGGAGATCCCAGAGGTCACCGCTGGCTCATGCTTATCTGTTTTGTTATAGGGCTTACCTTCGGAATCCAGTTTATGGGCTTTTTGGCGATTCCTTCCATAGGCCTACTCTACTATTTCAAAAAATATAAAACCACAACGGTTAAGAACTTCTTATTGGCCAATATTGCCGTGATTGCAGTTCTTATCTTGGTTTATAAATTCTCTTTAACCTATGTTTTAGAACTTTTTGGTTGGAGCGAAGTGTTCTTTATCAATGAAATTGGACTTCCGTTCAACTCAGGTTCCATTATTATGGGGCTGGTTTTTGTCGCAGCATTTTATTTTGGATTGAGATATACCCGAAAACATAATTTCCACAACGCGAACATTATTGTCCTCTGCCTCATGTTCCTCATCCTCGGATTTTCATCATGGTTGATGCTACCCATCAGAGCAAACGCCAGAACGGTAGTGAACGAAAACAACCCTGCCGATGCAAGAGCACTATTGGCATATTACAACAGGGAACAATACCCCGGTGTGGACAGTCCTGTGTACGGCGCTTATTATTCCGATACTTTTGCTCCTTCGGGAGAAGATAGGGATGACAGCCCCAAATATGAAAAAGATTTGGAGTTGGGAAAATATGTGATTGTCAATCATTATAAAGGTGCGATTCCAGGACCCAATGAAAAACACGTAGGCATTTTACCCAGAATGTGGAGTGACCAGCACGCTGAAAACTATATGCGATACTTTGGAGCCTTGGATTTTAGAATAAAATCGGAATACATCTCCAATAATGAACTCAGGGAAGCCGTAAATCAATTTAAAACAGCCTATTCCCAAGGAGAGTTAGATACCGAACAATACATTCGCTTTTTAAGGGAGTTTGGAGAATATATTGAGGTAGAACCACCAACATTAGGACAAAACCTGGAATATCTTTTTGACTTTCAGTTCAGTTACATGTACATGCGCTACTTCATGTGGAACTTTGTCGGAAAGCAGAATGATCTTCAGGGTAGATACGATGAAAATGGAAATTGGTTGAGCGGCATCAATTTTATTGACAGCATTAGATTGGGGAGTCAGGAAAACCTACCCAGCGATTGGGAAAACAACAAAGGTAGAAACACTTACTTTTTCCTTCCCCTTTTGCTCGGAATCTTGGGTATTGTATTCCAGATATCCAAAAACCCCAAACAGTTTTGGGTGTTACTCGTATTCTTCTTATTTACAGGACTGGCCATACAGTTTTATACCAATCCGTACATCTTTCAACCTAGGGAACGGGATTATTCTCTGGTAGGCTCGTTCTACGTTTTCTGTATTTGGATAGGTATTGGGGTCTACGGACTTTTCGAAGAGTTTAAAAAATTGATCTCTGCTAAAATTGCGGCTCCTGCCATCACAACTTTATGCCTATTGGCCGTACCCTTGTTGATGGGATACCAGAATTGGGATGACCATGACCGTTCGAACAGGTATACCGCACCATCAACCGCAAAAGCTTATCTGGATTCCTGCAAAGAAGATGCAGGGGCCATATTGTTTACCATTGGGGATAACGACACCTTCCCGATTTGGTATGCTCAGGAAATCGAAAACTATCGGACCGATGTTCGTGTGGTCAACACTAGTCTTTTTGCCACCGACTGGTACATAGACCAAATGAAGCGCAAAGCGTATGAAAGCGACGCTATCCCATCGCAATTAACCCACGACAAGTATAGTTACGGAACGCGTGATGCGGTTTATTACCAAGGCATCACCGAAAATCGTTGGAACATCAAAGATTTCATGAATTGGATTGGAAGCGATAAGCCCCAAACCAAATTCAGGCATATTTTAACCAATCAAGGAGCTGATTTGAGCAACTACTCAGAAAGCACTTTGGATATTGTGTACTATCCTACCAATAAAATCAGGATTCCCGTCAACAAACAAAATGTATTGGAAAGCGGATTGGTAAAAGAAAAGGATTCTGCCCTAATTGTGGATTATATTGATATTGATCTACCACAAAGTGCACTTCCAAAGAACAGGATATTAATGTTGGATCTCATCGCCAACAACGATTGGAAGCGCCCTATTTATTTTTCCGGGGGAAGTTTTGACAGTGCAGAATACATTTGGATGAAGGATTATCTTCAATTGGATGGTTTGGTGTACAAATTGGTACCCATCAAAACGCCGAACCGAAACTCCTTTGAAATGGGCCGTATTGATTCCGATTTGATGTACGACATTGTTAAGGATTGGGATTGGGGCAATTCGGGAAGTGATGAAATTTATCATGACCCGCAAACTCGCTCGCAAGGACTATCATTCAGAAGTAATTTGGCCCGTTTGATGGAAACCCTTATTGAGGAAAACGAAATTGATAAGGCCAAGGATGTTATCAATATTGCCATGGAGAATATGCCTGTAGAGCATTATTATTTCTATGCTTTTGTAGAACCATTTGTTGATGGTTACTACAAAGTAGGCGAAACCGAAAAAGCCCGTGAATTGTTCGGCAAGCTTAAAAAGGTCTATCAGGAACATTTGGAGTACTATGCCAATATTCCTTTGGATGAACAATATGATAAAATTGATGACATTCTATCCGATATGCAAGCTTATCGAAGGAACATTGACATCCTCATAGAAAATGGGGACAAGGAACTGGCGGAATCCGAAACAATTATCTTCAATGAATATATTGATATGTTCTCCCAGTTTGTAGATGACGAAGAAGATGTACTGGATGAACCGTTACCTTTAGATCCAGATATGGAAGATTCCATTCCGTTGGACACCATAGAAAGTGTACCCGACTCAACACTTCCACGAGAATAGAAAGCATAAAAAAAAGCGAGGTAAAAACCTCGCTTTTTTTATTGGATATATTCGTTTAATATTCCTATGAGTGTATTGGCATCCTGCTCTCCACTTTGGCGCCATACCATCTCTCCCTTTTTGTAGATCATTAAAGTAGGTAATCCTTTTATACGGAGTGCCTGCGAAAGTTCCTTGTTCTTGTCCACATCAATTTTAATTACTTTTCCCTTATCACCAAGGGCTGCGGCCACATCGCTCAATACTGGATGCATGGAAGTGGACTGCTCGTTCCATTCTGCATAAAAATCTAATAATACAGGGACTTGTAAATCTATGAGTTCTCCGAATTTGGACATGTATTCTAAGGTTTACAGTCAAAAGTAATAAAAAATGTGAATGTTTTACAGGCCATTAATTTTTCACTCTTTACTCCAACCTAAATTTAGGACAGACTTTTTTATAGATAACATCATCTTGGAAAAGATGTCTGAAGTAAAAAATCAAATCCTTGTCTTTATTGGTTTACTTCGCACATTTCAAACTTTAAACATACAATTGGCCAAACATTAACATGGAGCTCTCAGTAAAACCTCAACTTTTATCGCTTTTTCATGTTGATTGTCGAGCCATTGACCAGAGTGTAAGATTTATGATAATTATCATTACATTTAGTCTACTTAGTTTATAGGTTTACACCTAAATTAACATAACAGCAAATGACTGACCATTAACTTACTATTCAGCCAGTTACTGTGTAAAACCTCTAATAATGAAAAATATCCTTTTTACACTTGGTGCCCTATTCATGACCTCTATCACATTTTCACAGGCCGGACACATCATGCAAGGTGTGGGCTCGGTAAATATGTCCATGGGTGGTGCCGCTACCGCCCAGCCTTTGGATATTTCCGGTGCGTTGCATTGGAATCCTGCCACAATTTCTGCTTTTGATGAGGACATTATCAAATTAGATGTTGGATTATTCTTTTCTTCTCCAGAACTAAGCTCAACTGTTCCTGAGTTTGATGGCGAAGGACAACCTACGGGCAATTTTTTTAGTGGAACTACCGAAGATGACAGAGGGGTTTCCCCATTGCCTGCTCTTGCAGCCGTTTGGAGTAAACCGGATAGCAAACATACCTTTGGTGCATCAGCCTTTGGTATTAGTGGATTTGGGGTAACTTTCCCCGAAAACATGTCCAACCCCATAAATATGCCCCAGGCCAATGGTGGGTTCGGCAGGATTGAATCCGACTATATGCTCTTCCAAATTGGATTCGCATGGGCCTATGAAATCACCGATGAGCTTTCCTTTGGGCTGCAACCCACATTTAACTATGCTGGTTTGGAATTGATGCCCAACCCAACAGCTAACCCTAACCAAGCGGGTTACCCTTCAACAGATAAGGCTTCAGCTTTTGGATTTGGTGGACAAATTGGTGTATTCTATAATTCAAATTCAGGATTTAAAGCAGGTGTTTCCTATAAAACAACCCAAAATTTCGGGGATTTTGAATTGGACAACACCTATTTGGACGGCTCTACAAGCACCAACAACTTTAATATGGATTATCCAGCCATTTTATCCTTTGGTTTAGGATACTCCTTGGGAACCATAGACTTTGCGCTTGATTATAGAATGGTAGATTACGAAAATACGGATGGTTTCTCCTCTGTGGGCTGGACCGAAACTGCCTCCGTGGCAGGTTTTGGATGGGAAAATATCAACATTATTTCGGCTGGTATACAGTACAAAGGAATCAATAAACTGCCTTTGCGGGTTGGGTACACCTATAGCTCCAATCCTATTAATAATGATGTGGCATTCTTTAATATTCCAGCAACAGCGATTATTAAAAATGCTTTTCAAGTAGGTCTAAGTTATGAGGTAAGTGCCAGATTCCAATTAGACCTGCTTTACCATTATGGAACAAGTGGGGATGCTACTTCGGGTCCAGTATTGAACCCACAGTTTATCCAAAATTTCCCACCCTATGGAGCTATTCCAGGTAGTAATGTATCCTACGATATGACCACCTCCATGATTGGTGTTGGGGCATCATTAAAACTTTAAATAAACAAGTACATAACCATAATCTAACCAAAAAGGCACTGAAATTAATCAGTGCCTTTTTATTTTATGGAAGTTCATATTATGCCAATCCTTTTTTCTTTAAAGTGATTACTGAAATCTCCGGCCAAATTCCAAAACGACCAGGATAACCAATAAACCCGAATCCTCTGTTTACGTTAATGAACTGTTCCATTTCCTTGTAAATACCGGCCCAATATTTATAGCGCCATTTTACAGGGCTCCATTTCACCCATCCGGGAATTTCCACCCCAAACTGCATGCCGTGGGTGTGGCCGCTCAAGGTCAAATGAAAATGGTAGTCATCATGTATTACCACATCTTCCCAATGCGATGGGTCGTGGCTCAATAATATTTTAAAATCTTCTTTGGAAACACCCTCTTTGGCTTTTTGCAGGTCACCGGCCTTTTTAAATCCACCGCGACCCCAATTTTCCACACCTACCAAAGCAATTTTATGTCCGTCTTTTTCTAAAAATCGGTTGGAATTGAGCAATAAATCAAAGCCCATTTCCTTTTGCATGGTTTTGAGATCCTCCAAATTTTGTTCTTTCTCTTCCTCAGTGTCCCAAACAGCATAATCTCCATAATCGTGGTTACCCAAAATGGAAAACACCCCATCTTTGGCATCCAGTCGGGAAAAGACCTCTTTCCATGGTTCCAACTCATTCGAACGGTTGTTGACAATATCTCCAGTAAAGAAGATCACATCGCTATTTTGTTCGTTGACCAAGTTAACTCCATACTCCACCTTCTTATAATCATCAAAACTACCACTGTGAACATCGGAAATCTGGGTAATCTGATAATTGTGAAACGCATCGGGAAGGTCATCGAACTCTAACTCATACTTCAACACTTGATAATTATATTTTCCGCGGTACATCCCATATAACAAAGCCCCAAAAGGCAAAGCTGCCAAGCTTAAGGCAATACCACTTACAAACTTTCTACGGGAAGGAAGAAAACCAGCATCTGTATCGGAAACACCTGCAATTTTATTATACCCAAAACCTATCAATCTAACAATGTCTTCCAACAAAAGGAAGAACCCCAAAACCAAGGCCAATAGAAAAAAAGCGGCAAAGATACTTCCTGCTATGGCGGCGGTCCCTTTAAACCCATCTCCGGGATCGTAGGTGATCACCTTTATGGTCAAAAAAATCAGGGCTCCCAAGAAAAGAACAATATAGGCCCAATGCATCAAAGGACTTTTGAATAAAGTCTTAAATGCTTGAAAACCATAAACAGCCAAGACCACATATAGGATTGACAAAACGATAAATCGGGACATACAATTTTTTTACAAAATTAGAGCTAATCTACTATTAAACAGCGTATTTAAACTTTATTTAACGGCTTCAACTATCAATGCAAGGGTATCTACACTTGAAACAGCCACCTCATCTTCCACTAAATGTTTTGTGGAATTCATACTGATTTTCCCCTCCAAGTTCATCCGATTTCCGAAGGAAGTGCCCGAACAATGAATGGCACGCAGACCAATATCCTTAAATTTTGATGCATTTTTAGTGGAAATTCCTCCACCGGCCATCATAGTGAGTGATGTTTGCTTTTGCCAAGCATCAAGATGGTTGATTCCTTGTTCTGCTGATGTCTCGCCACCTGAGGTTAAAATGGTCTGCACACCCATAGCTTCAAGCTGCTTGATAGCTTCCAACGGGTCAGCGACCCAGTCAAAAGCACGATGAAATGTAAAATGCAAAGATTCCGTCAAATCCACCAATGCCTGAGTCCTTCCCACATCCACCGAAAAATCATCCATCAAAATACCAGAAACAATACCATCCACACCTAACTCTTTACAAGCCAAAATATCAGCTTGCATCACCTCAAACTCAGTATAGGAATAGGTGAAATGACCACCCCTGGGACGAATCAAAACATGAACTGGAATATTCAACTCCTTTTTCACCAGTTTAACAAGGCCCATTGATGGGGTAATGCCTCCTACCCCAAGTTCAGAACAAAGCTCAATCCTATCGGCTCCTGCCCTTTCGGCATTCATGGCGGATTCCAAGGAATTGGCACAAACTTCTACCAGCATATTGTATCTTTATAACCCTTAAAATTAAACATACCAAACCATGGAACGACGCAAATTCCTAAAAAATTCCAGCCTATCCGCAGCCGGACTGGTTTCTGCCTCCACATTGGTCGCTTGTAAAACAGAACCAAAGCCCGAAGCAGTCCCTGCCGCAATGGTACCCACTCCAAATCCTGTAAAGCCAATCGTTGTTTGCACTTGGAACTTTTTCAATGCATCCGAAAAGGCATGGGAAGTCTTAAATGAAGGAGGCAATGCTTTGGATGCCGTGGAGCAAGGAGTAATGGTGGAAGAAGCGGACGAAACCAACGAAACGGTAGGCAAAGGCGGTAGACCCGACCGCGATGGAAACGTGACCTTGGATGCCTGCATCATGGACAAAGATGGTAATTGCGGCTCTGTGGTCTGCATGCAAAATATTGTGCATCCCGTTTCTGTGGCCAGAAAAGTGATGGAAGAAACACCACATATAATTTTAGCAGGAAAAGGTGCTGAGAAATTTGCCTACGAACAAGGCTTCAAAAAAGAGGACCTGTTTACCGAAAGTACTCGTAAACAATACGAAGAGTGGTTAAAAACCTCCAAATATGAGACCACTATCAACATAGAAAACCACGATACTATTGGTATGTTGGCCATTGACGACAAAGGGGATATTGCCGGGGCCTGTACCACAAGTGGAATGGCCTACAAAGTAGCGGGACGTGTTGGGGACTCCCCGATTATCGGCGCTGGACTTTTTATTGACAATGAAGTGGGTGGCGCTACCGCTACAGGAGTTGGCGAAGAAGTCATCCGTACTGTGGGCAGCTTTTTAATTGTGGAATTGATGCGACAGGGTAAAAGTCCACAGGAGGCTTGCGAAGAAGGGGTGAAACGCATCATGAAGAAAAACAAAGGTCGAAAAGATTTCCAAATCGGCTTTTTGGCCATCAACAAAAATGGAGAAACAGGCGGCTACTGTGTGCATCCCGGATTTACTTATCGGGAATATTCCGAAAATGGACACCAAAACCGTGAAGTGGTCAGTTTTTATGAATAGAGGTTAGACTCAAGACCACTTCTCTTTAAGATTCTAGAATCAGGACATCTTGTTAACTTGACTCTTGACTCCTATCTGAAAACACAAGATCTCTGAAATCTTATATCTGCCATCTTGCATCTTTTTAAAAGCAATTCGTACTTTTAATCCCCCACCATTTTTTGGTAATAGCTAATTGTTTATTGAACATTGATAATTGACAACCGAACAACATATGTCCGAACAAAAACGACTTTTTTTACTAGACGCCTACGCACTTATCTTCCGCGGATACTACGCCTTGATCAAAAACCCACGAATCAACTCCAAAGGAATGGACACCTCGGCCATTATGGGATTTGTGAATTCACTTTTTGATGTGATCAAACGTGAAAATCCCGATCATTTGGCGGTGGCTTTCGATAAAGGAGGAAGTGTGGAGCGTACCGAACTTTTTGAAGACTACAAAGCCAATAGAGATGAAACGCCCGATGCCATCCGTATTGCGGTGCCCTACATCCAACAAATTTTGGAAGCCATGAAAATTCCCGTTGTGGAATTGGAAGGCTATGAAGCGGATGATCTTATCGGAACTTTGGCCAAACAAGCCGAAAAGGAGAATTACAAAGTCTTTATGGTAACGCCCGATAAGGATTTTGGCCAGTTGGTGAGCGAGAATATTTTTATGTACCGCCCTGCCAGAATGGGCAATGGCATTGAGATTTGGGGCATCCCGGAAATTCAGAAACGTTTTGGCGTAAAACGTCCAGAACAAGTGATTGATTATTTGGGAATGATGGGCGATGCCAGTGACAATATTCCAGGACTGCCTGGTGTGGGCGACAAGACCGCCAAAAAGTTCTTGGATCAGTTTGATTCTTTGGAAGGCCTCTTAGCCAATACCGACCAGCTGAAAGGCAAAATGAAAGAAAAAGTGGAGGACAATGCCGAGTTAGGTCGCTTGTCTAGAAAGTTGGCTGAGATTAAAACCGACTGTGATGTGCAATTCCATGCGGAAGATTACGAAATGTGTCCGCCAGATGCCGAAAAAGTACAGGAAATCTTCGAAGAACTCGAATTCCGAAGATTAAAAGACCAATTCATCAAAATATTTTCTGGTGAGGCGGAAGCAAGCACCCAAGTGGCTAGCACCAAAACGGCCAAAGAAGAAGCCAAAGTGGCCGGAAGTGGTCAGTTTACCTTATTTGGCGGAGATCCTTCAGACGCTGCAGCCACCATTAAAGATGTTAATAGCCGAAAAACCATTGCCGATGTTTCCCATTTTTACCAGAACGTAAAAGAAGGGTTGGACATGGAACTCTTTTTGGAAATGCTGATGAAGCAGCCCTCCGTCTGTTTTGATACCGAGACCACTTCCCTCAATCCTTTGGAAGCCGAATTGGTGGGTATTGCCTTTAGTTGGTCACCAGGCAAAGGATTTTATGTGTCCTTCCCCGACAATGAGAATGATGCAAAACCCTTGATTGAAAAACTACGTCCATTTTTTGAGTCTGAAGCGATTGAAAAAGTTGGACAAAACCTGAAGTATGATATTAAGGTAATGCAAAATTATGGGGTGGAAGTAAAAGGCAAATTGTTTGATACCATGTTGGCCCACTATCTCATCAATCCCGATATGCGCCACAATATGGACGTACTTGCGGAAACCTACCTCAACTATACGCCCATTTCCATTACGGAACTCATAGGGAAAAAGGGCAAGAACCAGCTCAGTATGCGACAGGTTCCGTTGGAAAAGCAAACGGAATACGCCGTAGAAGATGCGGATATCACCTTTCAGTTGGGGTTAAAATTCACTCCGGAGCTCAAAGAGGCCCATACCGATAAATTGTTCGATGACATTGAGATTCCGTTGGTTCGGGTACTGGCCGATATGGAACTGGAAGGCATTAATCTGGATAAAGATTATTTGAATGGCCTTTCGGAACAGTTGGATATAGACATTAAGGAACTGGAGCAAAAAATATATAAAGAGGCAGGTGAGGAATTCAACATTGCCTCCCCAAAACAGTTGGGCGAGATTCTTTTTGGCAAATTGAAGCTGGTGGACAAGCCAAAAAAGACCAAAACAGGGCAATTTTCCACTTCAGAAGATGTACTCTCCTACTTGGCAAAGGATCATGAGATTATTAAGGATGTGTTGGATTACCGTGGATTGGCGAAGCTGAAAAGTACTTATGTAGATGCATTGCCCAACGAGGTTCAGGAAAAAACAGGTCGAGTACACACCGATTACATGCAAACAGTGGCCGCCACGGGCCGTTTGAGCAGTAACAACCCAAATCTCCAAAATATTCCAATCCGTACTGAGCGCGGAAGACAAGTGCGAAAGGCTTTTATTCCACGAGATGAAAACTATGTGCTGTTGGCCGCGGATTATTCACAAATAGAATTGCGTATTATCGCCGCATTGAGCGAGGAAGATACGATGATTTCCGCCTTTAAAAATGGGGAGGATATTCACGCTTCCACGGCATCGAAGGTATTTAATGTGCCGATTGATGAAGTGACCCGCGAACAGCGTAGCAATGCCAAAACCGTGAACTTTGGGATTATTTATGGGGTGTCGGCCTTTGGGCTAAGCAACCAAACAGATTTGAGCCGTTCCGAGGCCAAGGAACTGATTGACACGTATTACAAAACCTATCCGAAACTACGCAATTATATGAGCGAGCAAGTAGATTTTGCCCGTGACCATGGGTATGTTCAAACGGTATTGGGCCGTCGCCGATATTTAAAAGATATCAATGCCGGGAACCAAGTAGTGCGTGGTGCCGCAGAGCGAAACGCGGTAAATGCCCCGATTCAAGGAAGTGCAGCTGACATTATCAAAATTGCGATGATCAACATTCATAAAAAGCTTTCCGAAGGAAAATACAAGACCAAGATGTTGTTGCAGGTGCATGATGAATTGGTGTTCGATTGCTACAAACCCGAACTGGACGAGATGAAAGAACTCATTAAATCCGAAATGGAGCACGCTTACGAGCTATCCGTACCCTTGGATGTGGAAGTGGGTGTGGGCAAAAATTGGCTAGAGGCTCATTAAGGTATGTTATTTGAATGATTGTTTTTATGAAGAATCAATTTGTAGCTTTCCTGCTTATTTGGATGCCCGCAATTTATTTAAGTTGTGAAAATTCAACAGATTACGAGTTAGATGAGAATTCCATTGAATATTCAACAAGTAAGATTTATTCTAATGAATATCTAAAGTTTCAAGGCGACCCAAACTTTGAAGTAATCAACCTTGATGAAACCCCCAATTTTGAGTCTTTGATTGAAAAAATGCAACTTTTATCATGCGAAAATAAATTTACAGGCATCTCATATCGTCTAAATGATTCTATATTTCATCAATATGGCGTCACAATTTGCCCAACAAGCAATGTTTCTTCTTGTTTTATCAATCGAAATTCCATTCACATAAAGAACGATTCATTAAAAAATAATCGAATGTCCATGGATAAATTTTACTCAATTGGTTCGATAGCGGAACAATTGAAATCTATGAAACATATTGACTATATTGATTCCAATGGGAATCCTGTTTTAAAAAAAGTCTTGATTTATTTATTTGTAGAAGAACATTTCCAAATTGCAAAAACGAAACAGATTCTTTCAGAGATTGAAAAACAATTTAGAAAGGCGAATTCAGAAATGGGAAAAGACTATTATAGATACCTGTTAATTTTTGAAGAGAATAATTATTTGGATGTTCCCCCACCTCCTCCACCGCCAATTTTCGAGAGTCAATAAAAAAATGTATTTAATTTGAATTGAAATATTACCTTATTTCGTAAGACTCTATATTACAAGAGACCAATAGTTCTTAAATTATAAACTCAAATAACATTGATTTTCAACTCAATGAAACCCTCCAATCTTATACTCCCTGTCATCGTGCTGTCAC
This sequence comes from Allomuricauda sp., assembly GCA_040285615.1. Taxonomy (GTDB): domain Bacteria; phylum Bacteroidota; class Bacteroidia; order Flavobacteriales; family Flavobacteriaceae; genus Flagellimonas. The sequence continues at coordinate 129,564 of JAVJRL010000002.1, read as the reverse complement.
AGTTTTGCTGTACTTCGCTTTGGTTTGCAGGTAATGGGGTAATGCCCGACTTGGTGACTACCTTTGGGTTAAGTGAGAGTGCAATAGGGCATTTGACATCAGTGGTGCAGTTTGGGTTTATCGTAGGCACTTTGGTCTTTGCCATTTTATCCATTGCTGACCGATTTTCACCATCCAAAGTGTTTTTTTTCTGTGCCATTTTGGGAGCGCTTTTCAATTTAGGAGGGGTTTGGGAAGGCAACAGCCTAGGCAGCCTCCTAAGTTTTCGATTTTTTACAGGATTTTTCTTGGCTGGCATCTACCCCGTAGGCATGAAGATTGCGGCTGATTATTTTGAAAAAGGTCTTGGTAAATCTTTGGGATATTTGGTGGGAGCCTTAGTGGTCGGCACTGCATTTCCGCATTTGTTAAAAGAAATGACCCACACTTTTTCTTGGAAAGCTGTTTTAATAGCCACCTCAAGCTTGGCCGTTATGGGTGGTCTGCTCATGGTGGGTTTAGTTCCAGATGGCCCATTCCGAAAACAGAGTCAACAATTACAATTATCCGCTTTTTTAAAAGTGTTCCGGAATAGCAACTTCCGTTCGGCGGCCTTCGGGTATTTTGGGCACATGTGGGAACTCTATACCTTTTGGGCCTTTGTACCCATCATGTTGCAAACTTATGAGATAATTCACCCAGCGACATCATTCAACATCCCCTTACTGTCGTTCTTGATTATCGCCATCGGTGGTTTGGCTTGTGTGTTGGGCGGCTATGTATCACAAGTAGCAGGAACCAAACGCGTAGCATTTATGGCACTCTTACTTTCCTGCGCCTGTTGTTTGATTTCTCCTTTTCTCTTTGCTCAAGAATCTGAAGCGGTTTTTGTTGCTTTTCTCATTTTTTGGGGCATGGTGGTGATAGCAGACTCCCCCCTATTTTCCACCTTGGTGGCACAGAATGCATCCGCAGAAATAAAGGGCACGGCACTGACAATTGTGAATTGTATTGGTTTTGCCATCACCATTGTCAGCATTCAATTGCTCAATGAAATACGAATCTGGACAAATTCCAATACGGTTTATATGATTTTGGCTTTGGGTCCGGTTCTAGGTTTGATTGCATTAGCTTCAAAAAACAAAGCACCGAAGACCGAATAATCAAGCATACTATCACCAAATAAATCCTTATCTTGAGACGTCGTTTTTGAATCAACTTCAACAACCTACATTACATCAAACTAAACTGCGCTACAATGAAAATCATCAAACTGCTTTTGCTATTAGTTACAGTAGGATTAGCATGCTGTGGAAATCCAAACCCCGAAACCGAAACAACTACCGAGCCCCCGGAAACCGTTCAAGATGAACGGGAGTTCTATCAGCTCAAAATCTACTCTTTTAGTTCCGAAGACCAAATTGCCACAGTGGACAATTACCTCAAAAATGCATTTATGCCCGCCGTAAAAAAACAGGGCATCGACAAGGTAGGTGTTTTCAAATTTCTCACCAATGAAGTCGATACGGTACAGAAAACCTACGTACTGCTTCCTTTTAAAAGTTTGGAGCAATTCAAAGAGTTGGACCAAAAACTTATGGAAGACACAGCATATGCCACAGCAGGTAGTGCCTACATCGATGCCAATTATGACAACCCGCCCTACGAACATATAGAGTCTATCTTATTGGAGGCTTTCACTGATATGCCCATGATGCAAGTTCCGAATTTGGATAACCCAAGGTCGGAACGGATTTATGAACTCCGTAGCTACGAATCCCCAACCGAAAAATACTATCAAAACAAGGTGGAAATGTTCAATGCAGGTGGCGAAGTAAAACTTTTTGACCGTTTGGATTTCAATGCCGTGTTTTATGGTGAGGTGCTTTCGGGGCCCAAAATGCCCAATTTAATGTATATGACCACGCATGCCGATATGGCCACCCGGGAGAAAAATTGGGAGGCTTTTGTGGATTCCCCAGAATGGAAAGAACTCATTGCCATGCCCAAATATGAGAACAATGTTTCCCATGCCGATATTTGGTTCCTGTACCCTACGGAATACTCGGATTATTAGTTGCAAGAAACCCAGATGTTAGAAACACAAACAATAGACCTCATTTATTTTACGGGCAAAACCTGTGGTGTTTGCAAAGTGCTAAAGCCAAAATTACTGGAAGCCGTACAGGAAAATTTTCCGAAGGTAAATATTCGCGTGGTGGATGTGGAGGAAGAAGTGGAGTTTACCGGACAATCCATGGTATTTACCTTGCCGGTGGTCATCATAAAAGTAGACGACAAGGAAATGTACCGATTTGCCCGAAGTTTTTCAGTTTACGAGATGCTGGATAAATTAAAGCGGTTGGGAGGTGAGTAAATCAATTTCTCATTTTCCAAAAAATGGTTTGGGAGCCTACATTTGGGCAAACACCAAACTCATGCCAATAAAACAAAAGCAAACAAATCATCTTTCGATGTTTTCCTTAATTTTAAAGCTAAGGGATAGAAGCTATCCTTTGTGCTACCATATAAACTAATCTTCAACCCAATGATAAAAAAATATTTTCTAGGAATTGTCCTATTAGCAATTGCACCATTAATGGCTCAAGAGGGCACACTACTTTTACGAGAGCCTACCCTTACCAATAATACCGTAGCATTCGTATATGCCAACGATTTATGGAAGGCACCCCTTACCGGTGGTACTGCCCAACGCTTGACAAGTGGTTTGGGAAATGAATCAGATCCAAAATTTTCTAAAGATGGGCAATGGATCGCTTTTACCGCAGAGTATGATGGTAATAGTGATGTCTATGTCATTCCCGCCTCCGGGGGCACTCCAAAACGAATTACGTTCCACCCTTCTATGGATGAAGTTCAGGGTTGGACACCTGAGGGAAATATCCTTTTTAGATCGACACGAAACGCAAGACCAACTATGACAAGCCAGTTCTTTACGGTATCCCCAAAAGGAGGATTGCCCAAAGCACTGGAAATTCCCCGAGGAGCTTATGGCAGTATCTCTGCAGATGGTTCTCATATTGCCTATACACCCATTACTTCGTGGGACCCAGAATGGCGTAATTATAGAGGTGGACAGGCTATGCCTATTTGGATCGTGGACCTGAGCACCTACGAACTGACCACTACCCCACAATTAGATCAAGAACGGCATTTGTATCCAGTATGGTCCGGCAACAAAGTCTATTATTTATCCGAGCGGGATTATACCAGCAACATATGGAGTTTTGACATTAACACCAAGACAGAGGAGCAAATTACCTTTCATAAAAAGTTTGATGTAAAAAACTTAGATGCCTCTGGAAATCAAATTGTTTATGAGCAGGGCGGCCAATTGCATTTGTTGGATTTAACTTCAAAAGAAAGTAAACCATTGACCATCACAGTTAAGGGTGATTTGAACTTTAGCCGTGAGCGCTGGGAAGATGTAACGGCCGATGCCGTTACCAACCCTAATATTTCCCCCAATGGCAAAAGAGCCATTTTCGAATATCGGGGTGACATCTTCACTTTCCCAAAAGAGGAAGGAAGTTGGCGAAACCTGACGCAATCTTCCGGGGTAGCTGACCGCTATCCAATATGGTCGCCGCAAGGAGATAAAATCGCATGGTTTTCCGATGCCAGTGGCGAATACCAGTTGGTAGTTTCGGACCAGTATGGGCAAAACCAAAAATCCTTTCCTTTGGAAAATCCAACGTTCTATTTTAAACCGGATTGGTCTCCCAATGGGCAATACATTACCTATACCGATACGGATTATAATATGTGGTATATTGATTTGAAAACAGGAAAAGTCACTAAAGTGGACACGGACCGCTATGCTCATCCCAACCGTACAATGAACCCCGTTTGGTCACCAGACAGTCGTTGGATTACTTACGAGAAGCAACAAGACAGTCATTTTAAGGCCATATTTGTTTATGACACTCAAACTGGAAAAAAAGTTCAAGTAACCGAAGGAACCGCAGATGCCACAAGTCCCGTATGGGATGTATCGGGCGAATTCCTTTACTTTTTGGCCAGTACCGACTACGGACTGGCATCAGGTTGGTTGGACATGAGTTCTTATGACCCGAGTATCACCCGAAGTTTATATGCCTTGGTGCTAAGTGCTTCCGGCAAAGCTCCCAATCTCCCTAAAACTGATGAAGAAATGCCCAAAAAAGAGGAAGAAGGGAATAGTAAGGGTTCAAAATCAAAGAAAAATGACAAAAAGGAAGGTGAAGAAGAATCTGTAAAACCTGTCCTTATTGATTTTACCAACATACAGGATAGAGTGGTTTCTCTTGACCTTCCTGCACGCAACTATCAATTTTTACAAGCTAGTACGGAAAAAAAGGTATTTGTAGCAGAGACTATTCCCAACGAAAGAGGCCTCAAAGTACACAGCTATGATGTAGCTGAGGAAAAAGCCACCAATTTTACTGATGGCGTATCATCTATGGTTACATCCGACTCAGGATCATATGCCCTATTGAAAAAAGCAGGAGGCTGGATGATTACCGAAACGAAGGGAGCACCTAAGCCAGAGGATAATCTCAGTATCGATGCAAAAATCAAGGTTGATCCCCAAGCGGAATATGCCCAAATCTTTAAAGAGGGATGGCGTTACATGCGCGATTTCCTCTATGTAAACAATGTGCACGGGGCTCCTTGGGACAAAATATATAGCTGGTATCAGCCTTGGATCAAACATGTGAACCACAGAACAGATTTAAATTATGTTGTGGATATACTTAGCGGTGAGGTAGCTATTGGACATTCATATGTCTCCGGTGGTGATATGCCAGATGTGGACAGGGTCCCTGTTGGTCTTTTGGGAGCCGATTTTGATATAGTCGATGGCTATTACAAAATCAAAAAAATATATACAGGAGAGCAATGGAACCCCGATTTGCGCTCTCCCTTGGGCATACCTGGCCTAGATGTCAAGGAAGGGGATTATCTTATGGCCATTAACGGAACCCCACTTACGGCAGACCAGAACATTTATGAATTACTGGCCCAGACCGCAGACCGAACAATTAACATCACCGTGAATGCCTCACCGAGCATGGCCAATGCCAAAATGATTACTGTGAAACCAGTAGCCAACGAATATCAGCTGCGGTATATGGATTGGGTAGAGAGTAATAAAAGAAAAGTGGACGAACTATCGAATGGAAAATTAGCCTATGTATACATTCCCAACACGAGCGGCAACGGTTTTAGTAGCTTCAATAAATATTATTTTTCCCAACAGGATAAAAAAGGAGTTATTCTGGATGAAAGAAATAATGGCGGAGGTTCAGCAGCCGATTATATGATAGATATTATGGCTCGTGAACCTATTGGATATTTTAACAGCAAGGCGAACGATAACCGACCATGGACAAGTCCAATTGCAGGTATCTGGGGCCCAAAGGTGATGATCATCAACGAACGTGCAGGCTCTGGAGGTGATCTATTGCCCTATATGTTCAAGGAAAAGGATTTAGGTACTTTGGTGGGCACCCGAACTTGGGGAGGTCTTGTCGGTACATGGGATACACCTCGTTTTATTGATGGAGGCCGAATGGTGGCACCCCGAGGTGGCTTTTACAACACCAAAGGTGAATGGGATGTTGAAGGAAAAGGTATTGCTCCGGATATAGAAGTAATACAAAGTCCAAAAGAAATCGTAGAGGGAAAAGACCCTCAATTGGAACAAGCAGTAAAAGAAGCCTTGCGACTTTTGGAAACCGAAGAATTTATAATGGAGCCCGAACCTCCTGCTCCTGTGAGATGGAAACGGCCTGAAGGGTACGACCAAGAAGGCAACAACTAATTAAAAAAGGCACCAAATCGGTGCCTTTTTCATTCCTTTTCATAGCTTAAGGATCAATTGCCAAAACTATTGGCCAATCGTGGTTTTTGACTTTTGCTCCCCATAAACAAATCCGTAAGCGGTTTAAAGTGTCGCTTCCACTGGTAGGGAGCAAAGTCAAACCATAATTTAACATCGGGGACGTTACCTTCCTCTACCGTAAAAGCGTCCTCAATCTGAAAATCCAAACGGTCGAATGAGTTCGCGGATTCTGCTACCCCATCCTGATAAATGAACTGATTGCCCCAACCTGCCATGTAAAACCGCAATGCGGTGTATTTACCTTCGGGCAAAGAAAGTACGCTTTTGGAACGTATAAAGTTTCCAGAAGCAATTCCTTTTAGGGTTACTGGGTTCTGACCAGGAAAATCTATAATAAAATGCTCATTACCTTGCTCATCGATTGCCGAGAACTTAGTAATGTTAAGGGACATTTCTGAAACATTGAGCGCCTTGGCGGCCTCATTTTTCAAAATCAACTCCACTCCATGGGTTTCGGCAGCATACTTTGCTGTCATTATACTAGGTATGTATGGAACTGTTGACCACATTGTTGGATAAAAATTCGTATTCTTCATAGCTATTGTATATAAATTATACAGGTACAAAGTTGAGGCAGTTTTATTGTCTCGACGTCCAATAGATTATCCGGTTTATATGCTCAATTAACCTAAAATTGAATTTTTAAGATATTTTTTGGTTAAAATGACATAAATCGCAAGTTTTCTATCTTTAGAAACCGAACATAAGCAAATGAAAAACATCTTTTTAGGACTAATAACTGTATTGGCCTGTAGCACCAACCTCTGGTCACAAGACACCGACGGTCTTTTGATTAATACCCACAACAGAAAAACCACCTCGCTCAATGGCGCATGGCACTACATTGTGGACCCGTATGAAAATGGGTATTACAACTATCGGTACGAGCCTTTTGACCAACAGGAGCAACCTTCTGCCAATGCCTATTTTACGAATACAAAACCAAAAAGTCCTTCAGATTTAATTGAATATAATTTTGATGAAGCAGATACTTTGCAAGTACCAGGTGATTGGAACACCCAAAAAGAAAAACTCTATTATTACGAAGGCACTATTTGGTATAAGAAATCTTTTGATTACTCAAAGGTTAGCGACAAAAACAGGGTATTCTTATATGTTGGAGCAGCCAACTACAAAACCGAAGCCTATTTAAATGGTGAAAAGTTGGGTACCCACATCGGTGGTTTTACCCCTTTTAATTTTGAAGTGACCCACCTCTTGAAGGAAAAGGACAACTTTATCATTTTTAAAGTGGACAACAAACGAACCAAGGAGGGTGTTCCTACCTTGAACACGGATTGGTGGAACTACGGAGGCATTACACGAGACATAAAACTTATTGAAACCCCGTCAACTTATATTGGAGATTATTTTGTCAATCTGGATACTGAAGATAATACCATCATTACAGGTGAGGTCAATTTGAGAGGTGGGGAGAATTTGGCCCGGGAAATCTTGGTAGAAATTCCTGAGCTGCGCATCAAAAAGAAATTGACGACGGATGTTTCAGGTCGAGCAGTTTTTGAAATCAAATCAAGAAAAATTGAATATTGGTCCCCGGAGAACCCCAAACTATATGATGTATCCTTCACAACCAATAACGAGGAGTTTCATGATCAAATTGGGTTCCGCACCATCACCACCAAAGATGATGACATCCTACTAAATGGAAAGCCGATTGTTTTAAAAGGAATCAGCCTCCACGAAGAAAGCCCGATTACCAATGGAAGGGCCAATTCTAAGAAAGATGCCGAGAAAGTTCTAGGCTGGATTAAAGAAATGGGTGGAAATTATGTCCGCCTGTCACATTATCCGCATAACGAGCATATTGTACGACTGGCCGATGAAATGGGAATTTTGGTCTGGGAGGAAAATCCAGTGTATTGGACCATCCAATGGAATAATCCAGATACCTACGCGAATGCAAAAAATCAATTGCTGGAAATGATCCAAAGAGATAAAAACCGTGCTGCGGTAATTATCTGGTCCATGGCCAACGAGACCCCTGTAAGTGATGCAAGAAACACCTTTCTGACCAAACTTATTAAAACCGTGAGAAAGACCGACCCAACCCGATTGATCAGTGCGGCATTGGAACAAAGCAGTGACCCGAACAACCCCAACATCAAACATATTGATGACCCAATGGCAGATGTGGTGGATGTACTCAGTTTTAACCAATACCTGGGTTGGTACGGGGGTACGCCCGAATCATGTAGAAATGCCCAATGGGAAATCACTCAAAACAAACCAGTGATTATTTCGGAGTTTGGTGCCGGTGCCAAACAAGGTCTACATGGAGATAAAAATGAAAGATGGACCGAAGAATATCAAGAATACCTGTACATAGAAACCTTGGCCATGTTGCAAAAAATTGACCAATTGAGTGGAATGTCGCCTTGGATTTTGGTCGATTTCAGATCACCAAGAAGACCGCTTCCCCATATTCAAGATGATTATAATCGAAAAGGATTAATCTCCGAGGATGGTAAAAAGAAAAAGGCCTTTTGGGTGCTCAAAGAATTTTATGATGCCTGGGAATAAGTCAGGAATCAAATACCGTAAAAAGAGTAACTTCCCTTTTCTAGCTGATAGATAAACCATGAAGATTAGTTACATTTTTTTATTGCTGGCACTGGTAGCTGAAATTATAGGAACCATTGGTGGTTTTGGCTCTTCGGTATTTTTTGTGCCTCTGGGCAACTTTTACTTTGATTTTTATTCGGTGCTTGGTATGACGGCAATTTTTCACCTTTCCAGTAACGTCAGTAAGATTTTCTTGTTCAAAAAAGGATTGGACAAAAAATTGTTGCTCTACATTGGCGTTCCTTCGGTAATCTTTGTAATTGCGGGAGGATTTCTATCCAAAGTGGTGGATAGCGGTTCACTCGAAATTATATTGGGGGTCTTTCTGGTCGTGTTCAGTCTTTTGTTCCTCATCAAAACTGAAATCATAGTGCTTCCCAATAAAAGAAACTCCGTAATCGGAGGAGCACTATCAGGTTTCTCTGCAGGGCTTTTGGGTACGGGCGGTGCCATTCGAGGGCTGACCATGGCCGCTTTCAACTTGGAAAAAAGTGCCTTTATCGCCACATCGGCCTTTATCGATTTCATGATTGATTTTTCGCGAACCTTTGTCTACTATGAAAATGGCTACATCGGCAAACAAGAATTGACCTATTTACCCTTTTTGTTCGCCATCGGATTGATTGGTACCTACTTAGGAAAGCGAATATTGCATTATATCCCTCAGGACAAATTCAGAAAAATTAGCTTGATTTTAATTTTGCTAATCGGACTAGCAACCATTACCAAATTGGGATTTGACCATTTGGGCTAATTTTCCTCATAGTTCTCCCCAATTTTGTCCAACACCTTTAAAAATGTTTCAAATTCGGAATCATCAATGTCCTGTAGCGCCAATTTTCTCAATTGAAGTGCACTGGGTAAGGTCAAGTCCAAAATTTCCTGTCCTTTGGGAGTCAGTTCCAGTTTAAAACGCTTTTGGTCACCCTTAAAACGGGTTTTGGAAATCCAGCCTTTGCGAACCAGACCACCAATAACCCTAGAGGTTGTAGCCCTATTCCGAAAGTTTTCGTTCACAATGTCGCGCTGACTGGCATTCTCTCCCAGTTGATATATTTGGTAAAGAATCACCCATTGCTCAATGGTCGTATCCACACCAAGCTCATCAAATTTGCGTAAATACGCTTTTTGAATCTTACGGAGCACCAAATCCAAATGGAACCCCATCCCCTGTATTTCATCTATACGATTGAGCATTTTTTAAAGAATAGCCACAAAAATAGGGATTCCGATTTTGTCAGCTCGAAGTCATCAGAATACAACATAAACTTTAACTCAATTTTCAGTCAACAAAATCGTTTTCGTATCTCAAAATTATTATTTTTGTTGCACCAACAACAAAATAAAACGGAACAATAAAACTTAAAAATAATCATGGAGACATCAACACTTCCAAAAGACGCAAATACATCCGAAGATTTTATGCCCATTAATGGGACCGACTATGTCGAATTATATGTGGGCAATTCCAAACAAGCAGCTCACTTTTACAAAACAGCCTTCGGATTTCAATCCTATGCGCAAGCAGGTTTGGAAACTGGATTGAAAGACCGTGAAAGCTATGTTGTAGTGCAGGATAAAATTAGATTGGTACTTACCTCTCCACTTAAAAGTGGAACCGAAATCGGAAAACATATCGACAAACACGGTGATGGTGTTAAAGTTGTTGCCCTTTGGGTGGATGATGCCGCCCAAGCTTACAACAACGCCATGGAAAGAGGGGCAACATCCTACATGGAGCCTAAAGTTGAAGAGGACAAAGATGGAAGAGTGGTACGTGCTGGAATTTATACCTATGGTGAGACCGTTCATATTTTTGTGGAACGAAAAGATTACAATGGAACCTTCCTACCTGGCTTCAAAAAATGGGATACTCCAGATTACAACCCCGAACCAACAGGGCTAAAATTTGTGGATCATATGGTGGGTAACGTAGGATGGAACAAAATGAACCATTGGGTAAAGTTTTATGAAGATGTTATGGGCTTCAAGAACATCCTATCTTTTGATGACAATGATATCTCGACTGAGTACACTGCATTAATGAGTAAAGTGATGAGTAACGGGAACGGTCGAATAAAATTTCCTATCAACGAACCTGCAGAAGGTCAGAAAAAATCACAAGTTGAAGAATACTTGGATTTTTATGAAGACGAAGGAGTTCAGCACATCGCTGTGGCCACGGACGACATTATCAAAACCGTTCGTGATTTAAGAAGTCGAGGCGTGGAGTTCCTAAGAGTTCCTGCCACCTATTATGATGCAGTTACCGACCGTGTTGGTGAAATTGATGAGGACATTGCGCCATTGAAAGAACTGGGCATCTTGGTAGACCGCGATGATGAAGGATATTTGTTGCAAATCTTCACTAAGCCTGTAGAGCCTAGACCAACAATGTTCTTTGAAATTATACAAAGAAAGGGTGCACAGTCATTTGGAAAAGGGAATTTTAAAGCATTGTTCGAGGCCATAGAGCGAGAGCAAGAGCTTCGAGGCACATTGCATTAATAATTGTAAATTAAAGGTGTCAAATTTTGAGTACAATCATAAACTCAAAATTTGACACTTAATCCTTAAAAACGAAAGCAATGCCTATTTATCATAAACTTGGCAAAATCCCGCAAAAACGGCATACCCAATTCGAAAAGCCCGATGGCAGTCTCTATTACGAGCAGCTTTTCGGCACTATCGGCTTTGATGGGATGTCCTCGCTTTCCTACCACGTTCACCGACCCACTCAGGTCAAGGAAATTGGCAAAGCGTTGGATGTGAGTCCAAAGATTGCGGTGGAAAAGAACATCACTAGTCGAAAGTTCATTGGTTTTGATGTAGCTCCCAAAGATGATTTTCTTGAGGCACGCGAACCCCTATTGGTGAACAACGATGTTCACGTAGGTTTGGCAGCACCTAGAAAATCTGTTACGGACTATTTCTATAAAAATGCCGATGCAGACGAAATGCTCTTTATTCATAAAGGGTCTGGAACTTTAAAAACTTTCTTGGGCAACATTCCTTTTGAATATGGAGATTACCTCATTATTCCACGTGGGATGATTTATCAAATAGAATTTGATACAGAGGACAACCGCATCTTATACGCTGAGTCTTTCCATCCTATTTATACCCCAAAACGGTATCGAAACTGGTTTGGACAACTTTTGGAGCACTCTCCTTTCTGTGAGCGTGATTACAAATTGCCACAGGACCTCGAAACTTTTGATGAAAAAGGTGAGTTTTTGATGAAAATCAAAAAGCAGGGCATGATGCACCAACTGGTGTATGCCACACATCCTTTTGATGTAGTAGGATGGGATGGTTACAATTACCCCTACGGATTTTCCATTCATAATTTTGAACCTATTACCGGGCGAGTTCACCAACCGCCACCAGTGCACCAAACTTTTGAGACCGGTGCTTTTGTGGTTTGTTCATTCTGTCCGAGGTTGTATGACTATCATCCAAAGGCAATTCCAGCACCGTACAATCATTCCAACATAGATTCGGATGAAGTGTTGTACTATGTGGATGGTGATTTTATGAGCCGAACCGGTATTGGCCCGGGTTATATTTCGTTACACCCAGCAGGTATTCCCCACGGACCGCACCCCGGTACTTACGAAGCTAGTATCGGTAAAAAAGGTACCGAGGAACTGGCAGTGATGATCGATACCTTTAAACCATTAGAGGTTACAGAGAACGCTCTCAAAATTGATGATGGCAAGTATTATAAATCTTGGTTGGAGTAGATTAGCTATATGATCATAGACATACCTAAAAACTCAGATTTTTCAATTCACAACATCCCTTTTGGGATTTTTTCCACGCAGGACAGAAGTCCACGGATAGGCGTTGCCGTTGGCGAACATATTTTGGATTTGGCCGCCGTCGCCGAATTGGATGTGTTCGACTTCAATACAGCCTTGCTGGAAAAGGACACCCTGAACGAATTTATTTCGCTCGGGAAAGAAATCACCACACGGGTCCGAAAAAAGATTCAATATTGGTTGAAAGACGATAATTCCATTTTGGCCGGAAAGTCAGAGCTTTTCGTGAAACAGTCCGACGCACAGATGCATATGCCCGTAGCGATCGGAGACTATACCGATTTTTATTCCAGTTTGGAGCATGCCACCAATGTGGGTAAAATGTTCCGCGATCCAGAAAACGCTCTTTTGCCCAATTGGAAACATATTCCCGTGGGTTATCACGGAAGGGCAAGTTCCATTATCGTCAGCGGACAAGCCATTCATCGACCCAAAGGGCAAACCATGCCCAGTGGGATGGAATCTCCTGTTTTCGGTCCAACAAAACGTTTGGATTTTGAACTGGAGATGGGTTTTATATGTGGAAAAGAGACCAACCTAGGAGATTCTGTTTCTACAAAGGAGGCAGAGGATTATATCTTCGGTCTAGTGCTCTTTAACGATTGGTCGGCACGCGATATTCAAAAATGGGAATATGTGCCACTTGGGCCGTTTTTGGCCAAGAATTTTGCATCGTCTATATCCCCCTGGGTGGTTACTTTAGAGGCCTTGGAACCTTTCAAAGTAAAAGGGCCCAAACAAGAACCCGAAGTATTATCATATTTACAATATGAGGGCGAGAAGAATTATGATATCAACTTAGAGGTCGGTATCCGTCCAGAACAAGGTGAAGAAACCACAGTTTGCTTTAGCAACTTTAAGCATATGTATTGGAACATGACCCAGCAATTGGCGCATCATACCGTCAACGGTTGCAACATCAATATTGGTGACATGATGGCCTCCGGAACTATTTCCGGTAAGGAAGAAAACAGTTTTGGCTCCATGTTGGAATTATCCTGGGGAGGCACAAAACCCATCACACTAAAAAATGGAACCGAACGTAAATTTATCGAAGATGGCGATATTGTGACCCTAAGTGGTTATGCCCAAAATGGCGATATTAGAGTCGGATTTGGTGAGGTGACCACTAAAGTGTTGCCGGCTAAAGATTAAATTAAGCTTCAGATGTCACAATGAGCGCAGTCGAAATGTCATCTGAAATTCAACCCTATCTTGACTGCGCTCGGTAAAACAAAACAAAATCAATCTTAATGATCAAGACCGTAGACCCAACCACCATACCTCAACCAGAATTGTACAGTATTTTATCGACCGCGGTGGCACCAAGGCCGATTTGCTTTGCCAGCACAATAGATGCAGAAGGCAATGTTAATTTGAGCCCGTACAGTTTTTTCAATGTTTTTAGTTCCAACCCACCCGTTATGGTGTTTTCCCCCACAAGAAGCGGCAGGGACAATTCCTTAAAACATACGCACCAAAATGTGGTGGAGGTGCCAGAGGTTGTGATTAATGTGGTGAACCATGCGATGGCAGAGCAGATGTCACTCTCGAGTACAGCCTATGACAAAGATGTGAACGAATTCGTAAAAGCAGGCTTTACACAAGTACCTAGCGTAAAAGTAAAACCACCTCGTGTAGGTGAAGCTCCTGTTTCTTTTGAGTGCAGCGTTTTGGAGGTTGTTGAATTGGGACAAATTCCTGGGGCAGGAAACTTGATCATTGCCCAAGTTAATATGATCCATATCAACGACGAATACTTAACGGATAATGTGCTGGACACCGAAAAATTGGATTTGGTGGGCCGTATGGGTGGCAACTGGTACATCCGAGCCATTAAAGAATCTCTTTTCGAGATTCCAAAACCTATTCGATCCCATGGAATTGGGGTGGATGCATTGCCCAAGGGCATCCGTGAAAGCGATGTGCTTACCGGAAACAATTTGGGCCGATTGGGAAATTTGGAAAGCATTCCCTCGACGGAAGAGATTAAAAACATCGTGGCCAACGAAGGAGTAGAAAATGCCTCTAAAACCGAACTGCACACCTTGGCCAAACAGCTATTGGAAGATGCCGATACCATAAAGGCGATGGCGTATTTATTGTTTGCGGAGAGTTTATAACACTATGAAAAAAGATATAACATCCATTTTTAAGGCCCATTTGGTGCCGAAAGAAGTATATAAAGGCGGAAAAAACATTCCTCCGACTGATAAAAAAATATACAAGTTATCCTCTAACGAGAATCCATTGGGTGCATCGCCCAAGGCCATTGCCGCTATGAAAGCGGCGTTGGACAACATTGATATTTACCCCGACCAGACCGATATTCGTTTGCGGGAGGCATTGGCCCAAGATTTTGATGGCAAGTTAAGCACCGACCAATTTTTGTGTGGCAATAGCGGTTCAGAAGTTATTGATATGCTGCTTCGGGCTTTTATCGATGAAGGGGACGAGGTGATTTTTTCCAATCCCTGTTTTCTACCCTACTCCGTTTTTTCGAGATGGTATGGTGCCAATCAGGTAGACATCCCACTATTGGCTCCCAACTACGATTTGGACATAGAGGGCATTTTGAATGCCATCAACGAAAAGACCAAAATCATTTTCTTGACCAGTCCCAATAATCCTACGGGTACTTATATTCCAAAATCCGTAATGGATGATTTTATGGCTCGTGTCCCCCAAAATATTGTAGTTGTTTTCGATGAAGTGTATCGTCATTTTGCAGATGCTGAGGATTATGTTACCGCATTACCTTATGTGCTGGAAGGCCACAATGTGGTTGGACTTAACAGTTTTTCCAAAACCTATGGTTTGGCAGGACAACGCATTGGATATGGTTACACCACGCCGACCATTGCCAACTATGTACGTCTGATTCACAAGCCTTTTTTACTCCCATTGACCTCTATTGAGGCAGCCATTGGAGCTTTGAACGACACCGAATTCATTGAAAAAACGGTAAAAACCGTTTTAGAAGGCAGAAAATATGTTGCTGAAGCCTTTGATGAACTGAACATCAAGTATTGGCCAAGTCAAGCCAATTTTTTCATTATTGATCCGCCATTGCCAGAGATGGAGTTCACAGATAAAATGATGGAACAAGGTATCATGGTTCGCCCCGTTTCACAATTTGGCGCTCCTGGTAAGGTTAGAATCACTATTGGTGATACCGAGGCGAATGAAGCTTTGGTGAAGGCACTCAAAAAACTTGCTTATAGTACAAATCTATAAGTAGCCTTCAACAAAAAGATGTTGTGTGGCTTTTGGCCAAAAATATTATCCCCCAAACTAGGTAACAGGCCTTCGGCAGGATTTCCTGATTGGGTTACATCTTGTGACCACACCAAAAATATCTCCGAACCCGGTATATATTCCCAACGGATTACCAAGTTGGAGCGAAACTGCACAAAGGAAAAGTCAGGATTGTCAAAACTAAAGTCGGCCACACCATCCAAATCTTCATCAATATCATAAGTCCCATCGACCAAACTGGTTTGTTGACTGTTATACTGTACAAATCGATTATCAAAAGTTTTGGCTATGGGGTCGGTAATGTGTTTAAAGTTGGAATAGCGTCCTCTGGAAATAAAGGGTTGTCCCCAGTATTGAATGGTCAAATTCGGATTGATGGTATAGTTCAGTCGAAACGACATGCTCAGGGTACGCTGATTGATTTCACCGTTCAGATATCTCGGCGAACCATTCACATCATCAAAATTATCAATAAACTGTAATTTATCTTGATTGATTCTCAAGGACGGAAAAACTGAAATCCGTAATGCATTTATGGGCTGGTACACAAACCCTCCTTCCATGTAATAGTTCTTTATGGAATTATCCAGAGCCTTTCTACCATTGTGAAAAAAAGAGAACCTTAATTTTTTCCTATAGTCGGTGTTGACACTGTTCCAAAAACTCATCCAAGGGGATTGCCTTAACCTTGGGCCTCCCCGTAAAGCAAAATTGGAATATTCAATAGGCGCATAATTGAATCCAATGTTGGTTCTCCAGTTATTTTTCCAGTTTTGCCAACTGTTTGTATTAAACTGCAGATAATTATGATTGCCTTGAAAATCCCATGCTGTCCAATGGTTATAATTGATGCCCACACGCCTAAACGTGCTATCTGGTTTTAGGGTTTGATACCCAATCCAGGTATAGTGACGGACATCGTCAGCTTGCCGCTGAAATCCGATATCGTTGAGCTCCAATTCCGGTGAACGCCATGTGGCGCCAGATTCAAACTTCCAGTGACCGTTACCCACCTTACCTATTTGCACATTACCTCCTGTTCCGGTCATTGATGTTCTTGTAGTATCTACTTCAACATGATCGGCACCAACCCTATTGAACAAATGGGTAATGGATTGCTGGGTATTGGTAATGGCTTCCTCACTTCCACGAACATGGCTCATGGTAATATTACCTCCCAAATACCAATCCCGGTTGGCCCACTGGTGCTTAAAGTCAAAACCGCCAGTGTAAGCGGCATCATGCAAAAAGTTGAGCTGTTCGGGGATTTGTTCCCGATTGGTAGCGGTAAAAATTCCACCTATGTAGGAGTTCCTTTGATTGAAATCCTTTTGCAGTCTGCCCACAAAATAATTGGTGAGGGGTTCCACCATTTCCTTTCGGGTATCCCCATTTCCGTTTAAAATAGTGGCTGTTCTTTGTGAAGTAACGCTTTCGAGCACACCAATGGCCCAACCATTTTTTGTTTTACCACTAAATTTTGCAGCTCCGATAATTGGTGTATTGTCGGGTTGATCCACAAACTCCCCGTCAGATGTATCCGGATATCCCTGTGGACTCCTACCAATCCTACGGGAATAGAAGATATTATCGGAACCAAATGTATTTCCTGCCTGCGATTGTGAAACCCTAAAATCAAAAATGTTCTTGTTCTCCACAAAAAATGGACGTCGTTCTTGGAAGAATATCTGAAACCCATCCAAAGCTATTGCAGAGGGGTCAGCATCTACCTGTCCAAAATCCGGATTTACCGTTAAATCCAAGGTAAGGTCATTGGTAATTCCAATTTTGGCATCCAGTCCTGCTGTGATATTGCTTTCACTACCATCTCGAAACGGATTCCCTTCCTCTGCTTCGTAAGTTTCGGTCTTTGCTACCGTGTAGGGTTGAATTTCCAATTGCTTTTGCGGTTCAATATTCTTTAAACCGTGCAGTTCCCCAAATTCACTCACCCAGCCAGGTTGATCCACAGGCTTACGTTGCCATACAGAGCGTTCTTCGTTTCTGAAAAATCGTCTGGTGGACTGGAAACCCCAAACCTGCTCCTCGGCACTTCCAAACTTTAACTGACTTAAAGGTATGCGCAGTTCTGCAGTCCACCCTTCATCATCTACATGGGCCTTGGCATACCATATAGGATTCCAACTAGAATCCCAATTGTTCCCGTTATTGGATATGAACTCATCACCTTTTACCCCTGCTGCGGTAATGGTAAAAGAAAATGCAGTACGTTTATCAAAATAACTATCAATATTGAACTCCACCCAATCACCATCGAAACCATCCCTTCGGGACAATCTTTTTACGATTTTATCGGGCTCATCATCATAACAGCGTACACCTATATATAGGTTCTTGCTATCATATAGTATCTTAAATTTGGTTTGATGGGAAGGTGGTGTGTTCTCATCGGGCTGCCACTCTATATAATCACCGCCCCATTCTACCAGATTCCATGCCTCGTCTTCCAAAATACCGTTAATGGTCGGAGCGGCATATTCCCCCAAAGCGTTAGTGGTATATTTTTTTTTGATGATGACCTCTGTGGAGTCTTGGGCATGAAGGTTGTAAACAAAGAAAAGACTAAAGAAAATCAGAACTGCGTTTCTCACGGATTCGTTTTTTGAATTAGATTGATGCAGTAAAGACCACTAAAAATCGTACGAGTTACAGCAGAAATATTTTTTAATCTTTTTTTAACACTTTCACGGTCTATATTGCCGCTCTCTTTTTTGACCCGAAGATTGAAATTGAAAAAAGTAGAAAAATATTCCAAATCAACCGTTTGTATTTCAATCTAATAATTGTACATTTGCAGCCCGTTATTCGGGATAGGTTATTAAATCAATAATATTCGAGAAGTGGATACATTAAGTTATAAAACTATTTCCGCCAATAAATCTACTGTTGACAAACACTGGTTATTGGTTGATGCTGAAGGACAGACCTTAGGAAGATTGGCGTCTAAAGTAGCCAAAATACTTAGAGGGAAATACAAGACCAACTTTACCCCTCATGTTGATTGTGGAGACAATGTTATTGTCATCAATGCTGAGAAAATCAATATGACCGGCAACAAGTGGGAGGATAAGGAATATCAAAGATATACAGGGTATCCTGGTGGACAGCGTTCTGCTTCCGCATTAGAAGTTTTGGAAAAACACCCGGAGCGCATCATTGAAGCCTCTGTAAAAGGGATGCTTCCAAAAAACAAACTCGGGGCTGATTTGTTCAGAAACCTTAAAGTGTATGCAGGTGCTGAGCACGGGCAAGAAGCGCAAAAACCAAAAGCTATAAACTTAAACGACTACAAATAATGGAAGTGGTTCATAAGATAGGTAGAAGAAAAACCGCTGTGGCTAGAGTATATGTTTCCGAAGGATCTGGAAACATCACAGTAAACAAAAGAGATCTTAACGATTACTTTACCACTGGTACATTGCAGTACAAAGTGAAACAACCTTTCACTTTAACTGAGACAGATGGTAACTACGACGTAAAAGTAAATGTTTACGGTGGCGGTATCACTGGTCAGGCAGAAGCTGTTCGTTTGGCTTTGTCCAGAGCAATGTGCGAAATAGACGCAGAAAACAGGAGCGTTCTTAAGCCAGAAGGTTTATTGACAAGAGACCCAAGAATGGTGGAAAGGAAAAAATTCGGTCAGAAGAAAGCCCGTAAGAAATTCCAATTCTCCAAACGTTAATATACTTTGGGTGCTACGGCATCCAATTATAGATAAGTTCATTGAAAACCCTGAAATTATGTACTATACTTTCAGGGTTAAATTTTTAACCAAGTTGTCGTTGTTCTAAAAAGGATAATGTATTCGACTTTTTGGAAACTAGTTTAGCATCTAAATGGGTTGGGCGAACAAAATTTTGTGACCACCAATGCATTGCTACTTACAACGGAACGTAAACTAAGTACAAGAAATGGCAAGTAAAATTGAAGTAAAAGACTTACTGGAAGCAGGTGTGCATTTTGGGCACCTAACAAGAAAGTGGAATCCGAACATGGCTCCTTACATCTACATGGAGCGTAACGGAATTCACGTAATCAATCTCTACAAAACGGTAGCAAAACTTGAGGAAGCTAACGAAGCCCTTAAGAAAATTGCATCCTCAGGAAGAAAAATCCTTTTTGTAGCCACAAAAAAACAAGCAAAGGACATTGTAGCGGACAAAGTATCCAAAGTGAACATGCCGTACATCACAGAAAGATGGCCAGGTGGTATGTTGACCAACTTTGTGACCATTCGTAAAGCTGTTAAGAAAATGGCAGCTATCGACCGCATGAAAAAAGATGGTACGTTCAACACACTTTCTAAAAAAGAAAGATTGCAAGTTGACCGTTTACGTGCTAAGTTGGACAAAAACTTAGGATCTATTGCCGACATGACTCGTTTGCCAGGTGCACTTTTTATTGTTGACACCATGCGTGAGCACATCGCAGTTAAAGAAGCTCAAAAATTGAACATTCCAATTTTTGCCATGGTGGATACCAACTCGGACCCTCGTGATGTTGACTATGCGGTACCTTCCAATGATGATGCCGGTAAATCCATTGAAATTATCATGGAATCAGTGACTCAAGCAGTTGCTGAAGGTTTGGAAGAGCGCAAGAGCGAGAAAACTGGAGGAAAAGACAAGGAAGAAGCTAAAGCTGCCAAAACAGAGGAAGCTCCTAAAAAAGAGGAGAAAAAAGCTGAGGCTGCTCCAAAAAAGGAAGAAAAGGCCGCTGAAGAAAAATCAGCCAAAAAAGCCGAAGCCGCTCCAAAGAAAGAGGAGAAAGCCGCTGAGGAAAAGCCTGCAAAAAAAGAAGCTAAAGCTAAGTCTGATGACCTTACCAAAATTGAAGGTATAGGACCAAAAGCTGCAGAGGCTCTTGTAGCTAATGGGATGAAAACTTACGCCGAACTTGCTGATGCCGATGCTGAAAAAGTTAAGGAAATTTTGTCCGAAGCGAGCTCTACTTTGGCTCACTTAGATCCAACATCTTGGCCAAAACAGGCAAAAATGGCTGCCGATGGAAAATGGGACGAACTTAAAGAATGGCAAGACAGTGTAAAAGGAGGGGTTGAATAAACCTTTTGATTTAACATTGTCCTAAACAAAAACACTTTTATAGTGTTTTACTTTACATAAAATTTAAAAAGAAAAGAAAATGGCAAAGATTACCGCCGCAGAGGTAAATAAATTAAGAAAGACCACCGGAGCTGGAATGATGGATTGCAAAAAGGCTTTGGTCGAAGCAGAAGGTGATTTTGATAAAGCAATAGAAATCCTAAGGAAGAAAGGTCAAAAAGTTGCAGCAAAAAGAGCCGACAGAGAATCATCTGAAGGTGCTGCCATCGCAAAAGTAAACGGTGATAGCACTCAAGGTGTAGTTATCTCTTTAAACTGCGAAACAGACTTTGTTGCTAAAAACGACACCTTTGTAAAACTTGCAAACGATTTGGCTGATTTGGCACTAGGTTACGACAGCAAAGATGATTTTCTTGCTGCTTCCTTTGAGGGAATGACCGTTGCAGATAAATTGACAGAGCAAACTGGTGTTATCGGTGAGAAAATCGAAATCGGAAGTTTTGAAAGATTGAACGCTCCCTTTGTTGGATCTTACATCCACGCTGGCAACAAAATTGCAACCTTGGTTGGTTTGTCCGCCAATGTTGATGGCGCTGCTGAAGCTGCTAAAGATGTAGCCATGCAAGCTGCTGCCATGAACCCGGTTGCCTTGAACGAAGATGGTGTAGATCAGTCAATCATCGATAAAGAAATCGAAATTGCAAAAGACCAATTGCGTCAAGAAGGTAAGCCAGAAGAAATGTTGGATAAAATTGCTCAAGGTAAATTGAAGCGTTTCTTTAAAGACAACACCTTGGTGAACCAAGATTTTATTAAAGATAGTAAGCAAAGTGTTGCTCAGTACGTTAAATCTGTAGATTCCGGCTTGGAAGTTACTGGTTTCTCAAGAGTAGCATTGGGTTAATTACAACAATATAATTATCAAAAAAAGCCCCTTTCAAAGGGGCTTTTTTATGTTTAAGATAATTGGTTCTTACTTTGATTTTATCAAAATATCCCCATTAAAGGTTTTGAACATTAGCTCTGGACCACCCCCATTGATTTTTCCTTTCAACCATTGTTCCAACTTCACTTTATATTTTCCTGAAGCTTGCTTTTTATCCACTACAGGTTTGTTCTCCACAATGGTCATATCAAAATCGGTATAGATATCGCCCATATCAGATTTTGCTTTCACATTTGCTTTCACCGAACTTGGAAAGACAACCTCAACATCTCCATTAAAGCTACTAAAGGCCATATCTACCATATTCTTTAAACTTTTAAAGTCCACTTTCACCTCTCCATTGGTGGTATTGGCCGTTACGGCACCCTCCACACCGCCCAGGGATATACTTCCATTCACATTGCTAATTTCTAAGTCACCTGAAACATCTTGAACCGTGATATCACCATTGTTTACCGTACTTAAGTTCAACGAAAAGTTGTAAGGCACCTTAATATCAAAATCCGTTCTTCTGTTCCAAACCTCATTATCAATCGTTACCACGTTGTTGTCTTCTTCGGCACTTATGTTAAGTCCTGAATTACCAATCCGTTTCATCCCATTCTTTGTCTTGTTCGAGGTTTCTTTACCCTCAACAACAAAAACTTTCACAATCACATCCTTGCCCTCATAACCAGTTACCGTAATTGATCCACTGATTTGATCAAGTTTTAATGTTCCTTCTTGCCCTGGACTGCTAAGTGGAACTGCAAACAAGTCCACTTCCTTTTTCTGCGCTGATACTATTCCTGCAAAAAGAACTAGTCCAACAATTATTAGGTTTTTCATTCTTCTCATGCCTTTATATTTTTTTGATGAATACATTTCCGTTCAAAGTCTCAAAATCAAAATCAACTTTGCCCCCACCTATTTGTACAACAGGCCTAGTCTCATATTTATATTTGGGTTTGCCTGTACTCCCCTCTTTTTTATTTGTCTTCATAAACTGTTTGTCTATGTTAAAATCCGTGAACATTTCCCCATTCATGCTTTTGAAAGATATTTTGGCCGAAAGAGACTCTTGATACGAAATATTGATATCCCCGTTCAATGCATAATATTTGGACTCCACACTCGGGTTTTCTGCGTATGAAATATCCACATCACCATTAATACAATGTACTTTGGTCTTTCCCATAATATTTGATAGGACAATCCCTCCATTCACATTATTTACCTCCACATATTCACCTTTGGTGTTTTTAACAAGTAATTCTCCATCGTTCACTGTACTTACATTGATTTTTACAGCATTGGGAACTTTCAACTTGAAGTTCAATACATGCTCATAGGGAATATCCTCATTATTGTTGCACCAATTATACCGTAATTTTTCTTTATCAAATTCTATGTACGGGGCATTGGGATAAAGAATGACCCTATCGGATTCTTGCACAACTTCTAATGTAAGCTCTTCTTTTCCACGTTCTAAATCAGGAGCATTGTCCGCCGTAATAATCCTTTCAACCTCCAAAACAACTTCGTTACCACCATAACCTTCAACGGCAACAGAGCCAAATACATTTTTTACTACCAAACTATTGCTAGAAGTATTGGCAAGGGTAATATTTTTTTGAATTACCTCCTTGAATTCCTTTTGTTGTGCCTTTGCACTCCAAGCACCAATCCCAAGGGAAAGGCACATCATAATTAATAACCGTTTCTTCATTTTTTAAAAATTTTGACTGTTCGTAATTTGATTTTTGCCCAAAGGGCGATTGATAAATAAACTATATGATTGATTCAATACTTTTCTCAATTCTCTTTTTTACCGTAGTATCCAATTGCTTTTGTTTGAGCAATTGCTTGAATGGCTCTATGGAAGCCTTTTCTTGCAACGCTACCATTAAATTGGCAAGGGTAATTTGTAAAATCGGGGATTCTTGATTTGGAATGGACTTCACCAAACCTTGTCTAACCAAGGGATTATCCACATAATTGGTCAAAGATTCAACAGCAGCCAATCGTACATTTACATTGGAATCATGATTGAGGGTCTGCAAAAGGGCCTTGATCACAATATCATCTGCATTCTCGAACTTATTGGCCTCGCCTACCCCTTGCAATCTTTGATTGGCCGAAGGTTGATCTAAGAGCGTCAACACCAACTTTTGCCTTACTTCCGCTGTTTCATTGCCATTAACCGAAATTTGTGTTGGCTGATCACGCCCCATCAATGGTGCCAAATAATAACCTGCCCCCAAACCAATGACCAGCAATAAAATTCCAAATGCCAATTGCGGCCTAAAAATGGCGAACAATCCTTCAAGAAAATTACCACCCATAGAACTACTCCTTGTCTTGTCTACTTCATTGGAAAGCATTTCAAAAAATGTTTCGTCCATTTTAGCCGAGGGTTCTGGAGCGTCAAGTACGTCAACCATGTTCCACGCATCTACCAAATCTGTATACCTTTCTTTATACTTGGGATTTTTATCCAAAAACTTCTCGAACTTCCATGCCTTATCTGAAGACATGGCCCCCATCATAAAATCCATTGCTTCCAATTCAAATTTTCCTTCTTCCATCATGCTGTTTCCAATTGTAAAAAAATCGTTCTTAACTCCTTAAGTGCCCTATGGGTCCTAACCTTGGCAGCCCCCTCGGTGCAACCCAGTATCTCCGCAATTTCATTCAACTTAAGGTCCCTGTACTTGCTCAAAAGCAAAATTTCTCTTTTGTCGTTCGGTAAAAGGGAAAGGGCTCGCCTCAACATAATTGCATTCCCATTTTGATCCATAGCTTCATTTAAGCTATCTTCTGACCCCATTTCAGTATCTTCTGGAGCAATATCCCTGGATATGTTCTGTTTGGAAACCTTAATATGGTGGTCATAGTTGATATTCCTTGCCATACTGAACATCCAGGCAGTAAATGAACCCTCTCCTTTATAAGATCTCCTGTATTTCAAAATTCTCACAAACACATTCTGCACTAAATCTTCACTCACCGAAGGATTGTTCCCCAAGTTGTAGAAGAAACCAAAAAGATTTCTTTTGTGCCGTTCATAGAGCAGACCCAACTTATCCAAGTCTCCATTCTTTACTTTCATCATTAAGTTATTGTCGGTTAGGTTTTGCAATTTTCTGGTTTTTTAGGCCTGTTGAAGGATATACCGTACTTTTTTAAAAAGGTTACAGAATGTATGGATTTTTTTATTCTTTTTATTCTGGGCATATCTTATTTTTCTATGATTTCCCGTAAATAATTTTGATTATTTTTGTCCGGACTTCAAGAAACTCTCAATGCATTACAAAAGAATTTTATTAAAATTAAGTGGAGAAGCCTTAATGGGCGAACAACAATACGGTATAGACGCCAAACGATTGGACGAATACGCCGATGAAATAAAATCTGTTGTTGAGAAAGGTGTTGAGGTCGCTATTGTAATAGGCGGAGGAAACATTTTTAGAGGCCTTGCTGGAGCAAGTCAAGGGATGGATAGGGTCCAAGGCGACCATATGGGCATGTTGGCCACAGTAATCAACGGTCTTGCCCTACAGAGTGCACTCGAACTAAATGGAGTTCAAACTAGACTACAGTCTGCCATAAAAATCAACGAAGTTGCAGAGCCCTTCATAAGAAGAAGAGCCATTCGCCATTTGGAAAAAGGAAGAGTGGTAATTTTTGGTGGAGGAACAGGGAACCCCTATTTCACTACGGATTCTGCAGCTGTACTTAGGGCCATCGAAATAAAAGCTGATGTTATTTTAAAGGGAACGCGTGTCGACGGTATTTATACATCGGACCCCGAAAAAGATAAAAATGCCACCAAATTTGATTCTATTTCCTTTAACGAAGTGCTTTCCAAAGGACTTAAAGTAATGGACACCACAGCATTTACATTGAGTCAGGAAAATGAATTGCCCATTGTAGTCTTTGATATGAACACACGTGGCAACTTAATGAAAATAGTATCTGGAGAAAATATCGGAACTGTGGTCAATGTTTAAATTGACCTATACTTTGGTTTTAGTTTTTTAAATTTGAAAGTTATGGACGAAGACGTAAAATTTATTCTTGATAGTACAAAAGAAAGTATGGATGCAAGTATTGAACACTTGCAAAAAGCATTGACCAAAATTAGGGCAGGTAAAGCCAGCCCAATGATGCTTTCCACGGTTATGGTGGACTACTACGGGTCGCAGACTCCGCTTTCCCAAGTATCCAACATCAACACCCCAGATGCCCGAACGCTTTCCGTACAGCCTTGGGAAAAAAACCTTCTTGGCGACATCGAAACTGCCATTATGAACGCCAATTTGGGATTTAATCCAATGAACAATGGTGAAATGGTAATTATCAATGTTCCACCTTTGACAGAAGAAAGAAGAATACAGCTTGCAAAACAGGCAAAAGGAGAGGCGGAAGATGCTAAAGTGAGTATCCGAAGTGCCAGACAAGATGCAAACAAAGAATTAAAAGCATTGGATATCTCCGAAGACCTATTAAAAAATGCTGAAGTTGACGTACAAGAATTGACCAACACCTATAGCGATAAAGTGGATGCCATTTTGACCTCAAAAGAGGCCGAGATCATGAAGGTTTAAAACTTGGATTTTGACAGGAGTCTTTCCTAGGAACACAACATATCATTTTTTACCTTTGCGCCCAACAAAACCCACATGGTAGCAAAGCTCACTAAAGGATTTTGGCCAAAGGTCGCAGGAATCATACTTCGTAATAGAATACTCATTCTACTAGGGATTGTTGCCTTTACTGTTTTTTTGGCCCTACAGTGGAAAAACATGCGTTTTTCCAATACAGAAGCCAATATTCTTCCCGACGACCATCCAGCTAGTGTTCAGTACAATGCTTTTACCAAAATATTTGGCGAGGAAGGCAATGCAATAGTTTTGGCCATCAAGGATTCTGCCTTGTTTACTCCCAAGAATTTCAACCGATGGAACACATTGAGCAAACAGCTTGAGGCTTTTCCTGAAATTGATTATGTTATTTCCTTGGAAAACCTGAAGGAGCTAATTAAAGATAACGACACCCAAACGTTCTCCATGGAGCCCTTAATCGCTGCTCCTCCCAAAACCAAATCTGAAATAGATTCACTTACAAACCACCTTTTCAACGAACTGCCTTTTTACGATAATCTGGTTTACAATCCCAAAACCGGTACCATCCAAACCGTTATTTACCTAGATAAAGATATTATGAACACGGCGGTACGAAACGAGTTTATTCTCAATGATCTCGCCGAGCTTGTAGATGATTTTGAACAAGAGACCAATATGGATGTCCGTGTTTCCGGAATGCCCTACATTCGAACTTGGAATACAAAATCCATTGTGGACGAAATCGGCCTCTTTATAGTAGGTGCACTTTTGGTTACTTCTATCATTTTCTTCTTTTTCTTTAGAAGTTTCAGAGCTACGTTTATCTCCATGTGCGTTGTGATCATCGGGGTAATGTGGGCCTTTGGAATACTTGGCCTTCTCAAATACGAAATCACGATTCTTACGGCTCTTATTCCACCATTGATTATTGTAATCGGTATTCCCAACTGTATTTTCTTGATCAATAAATATCAGCAAGAGGTCAAAAAACATGGGAACCAAGCGCTATCACTACAACGGGTCATCTCCAAGATTGGTAATGCCACTTTAATGACGAACATTACCACGGCTTCGGGTTTTGCCACCTTTATTATTTTGGATAGTGACCTTTTAAGAGAATTCGGGATTGTAGCTTCCATCAACATTATTGGAATATTTATTTTATCACTCTTGATCATACCCATCGTTTACAGCTTTATGCCGCTACCAAAAACCAAGCACTTAAAGCATTTGAACAAAAAATGGATGGACATTTTTGTCAATTGGATGGAGAATATGGTACGAAACCATAGAATTGCCGTTTACATTACCACCGTGGCCGTTTTGGTGTTGAGCATTATTGGAATTTACCAAATGCGGATAACAGGAAGCAGGATTGAAGACCTCCCGAAGAAAAGTCATTTCTATAAGGACATCCAGTTTTTTGAAGCCGAGTTTGATGGCATTATGCCCATGGAAATCGTGGTGGACACCAAACGTAAAAATGGAGTGGTTAAACCTGCCACACTGAAACGAATGGATCGGTTGGGCACCGTTATCGACGAGATACCCGAGTTATCCAGACCTATTTCCATTGTTGATCTTGTAAAATATTCCAAACAGGCCTTTTACAATGGAATTCCAAAATACTATCAGCTGCCGACGAGCCAAGAGAACACATTTATTATGAATGCCGTTCAAAAATCATCCACCGAAGGAACAGATTTTTTACAAAGTTTTGTTGACAGTACAGGCCAAACAGCTCGTTTGACCACGTACATGCAAGATGTAAAAATCGACCGTATGGAGGAAATTGAAAAGGACCTTCAAGAAGCTATCGCAAAAGAATTTCCATCGGAACGATACGATGTTTTTATGACCGGGAAAGCTCTATTGTTCTTAAAAGGAACGAAATATTTGGTCAAAAACTTGCTATTGTCCTTAGCACTGGCCATCGGATTGATTTCACTCTTTATGGCTTATCTATTCCGGTCCTTTAGAATGGTTATTATATCCTTGGTGCCTAATTTACTGCCACTGGTAATCACTGCAGGGGTTATGGGATATTTGGGAGTGCCTATAAAACCCTCAACCATCTTGGTATTCAGTATTGCCTTTGGGATATCGGTTGATGATACGATTCATTTCTTGGCCAAATACCGTCAAGAACTCACCGCACATCGTTGGCACATTAAAAAATCCGTATATGCCGCTTTGCGTGAAACAGGAGTGAGTATGTTCTACACGTCCATTGTTTTGTTCTTCGGGTTTTCTGTCTTTACCATCTCAAGCTTTGGAGGTACCAAAGCATTGGGAGGTTTGGTTTCGGCCACTTTGCTGTTCGCCATGTTGTCCAATTTGATTTTGTTGCCATCGTTGCTATTGTCTTTGGAAAGAAGTATTGCCAACAAACAGGTGCTCAAAAAACCTCAAATCGACATTTTGCCCCAGGACGAAGACAACCTCAAGGACAAATAGTGTTTCCAAATGCCATAAAATAGACTATTCCATTGCCATCGTTTTTTATCAAAAACCTATCTTTACCAATTAAATTTCGATAGTATTAGAATGATGTCTTATTCCATAAAAGAATTGCTAGCAAAGCAACCCGTAGGAGATTCCGTTGAAGTAAATGGATGGGTAAAAACATTTAGAAGTAATCGATTTATCGCCCTGAACGATGGTTCGACCATACATAACCTCCAATGTGTCGTAGATTTTGAAAATTTGGATGAAGCATTACTGAAACAAATTTCGACCGGAGCAGCCCTTAAAATAACTGGAACTTTGGAAGAAAGCCAAGGCCGGGGGCAAAGTGTGGAAATCCAGGCTACGGATATATTTGTACATGGTACCGCCGACCCGGAAACCTACCCTATCCAACCTAAAAAGCATTCATTGGAGTTTTTAAGGGAAAAGGCACACCTTAGAGTGAGGACCAACACCTTTTCCGCTGTAATGCGAGTTAGATCGGTACTTTCTTTTGCCGTTCACAGCTATTTTCAGCAAAACGGGTTTTACTACATGCACGCTCCAATCATCACAGGTTCGGATGCCGAAGGTGCCGGGGAAATGTTCCGCGTATCTACTTTGGATGCTAAAAAACCACCATTGGACGATACCGGTGAAGTGGATTATTCAGAAGACTTTTTTGGAAAAGAGACCAATCTTACCGTATCAGGTCAGTTGGAAGCAGAAACCTACGCCATGGGACTTGGTAAAGTTTATACTTTTGGCCCCACGTTTAGGGCCGAAAACTCCAATACATCACGCCACTTGGCTGAGTTCTGGATGATTGAGCCCGAGATGGCCTTCTTTGATCTGGATGCCAACATGGACCTTGCGGAAGATTTCATAAAATATATTATACAATACGTTTTGGACCATTGCCAAGATGACCTGGAATTCTTGGAAAAACGTTTGTTGGATGAAGAGAAGACCAAACCACAGAACGAGCGCTCTGAAATGGCATTGATAGAAAAGCTGGAATTTGTGGTCGAAAACAATTTCAAAAGGGTATCTTACACAGAGGCCATTGATATATTAAAGAACAGCAAGCCGAACAAAAAGAAGAAGTTCCAGTTCCCCATTGATGAATGGGGTGCAGACCTGCAAAGCGAGCACGAACGCTTCTTGGTAGAAAAACACTTTAAGTGCCCCGTGATTCTTTTTGATTACCCTGCAGATATCAAGGCATTTTATATGCGATTGAACGAAGATGGTAAAACTGTACGTGCCATGGATGTACTTTTCCCTGGAATTGGGGAAATAGTTGGAGGTTCCCAAAGGGAAGAACGTTTGGAGGTGCTGGAGCAAAAAATCAAAGAATTGGATATAGATGCCAAAGAACTTTGGTGGTACCTTGATCTAAGGAAATTTGGAACCGCAGTACATAGTGGTTTTGGGCTAGGCTTTGAACGTATGGTACAATTTGCCACAGGAATGGGGAACATAAGGGACGTAATCCCCTACCCTAGAACACCGCAGAATGCAGAGTTTTAATTTGATTTTATTATTTTAAGAAAGTAAGATTGTAAATCATCAATCCGTATGCTGAAACAACATCTACAGTTTAAGCTTTCCCAAAAACTGTCTCCACAGCAGATTCAGCTCATGAAACTTATTCAATTGCCAACACAGGCTTTTGAACAAAAGTTAAAGCAAGAGCTGGAGGAAAACCCTGCATTGGAAAGCGGTAAAGAGGAAACCGATGCTTTGGATGATATTTACGAGGATACTTATGATGATTCGGCAGACAATGAAAACATTGACACCGAAGAAATCAATATTGATGATTACCTGAGTGACGATGAAATTCCCGATTACCGCACACAAGCAAACAATTATAGTGCGGACGATGATGACAAAAGGGTTCCCTATGCTGCAGGAACATCGTTCAACCAATACTTGATCAATCAACTGAACACTGCTTATCTGGACGATCAGGAATGGGCCATTGCTGAATTTTTAGTGGGCAGCGTGGACGAAAGCGGCTATATACGCAGACCGCTTGCTGACATTATGGATGACCTCGCCTTTACACAGAATATCTATGTAGAAGAGGAGAAAATCGAGGAGGTTCTTAAAATTGTTCAAGATTTGGATCCACCAGGTGTAGCTGCACGATCTTTGGACGAATGTTTGATCATTCAACTTAAACGAAAGGACCAAAAACCATCTATTGAGCTAGCTATAAATATTCTTGAAAAGTCCTTTGATCATTTCACAAAAAAGCACTACACAAAGCTTATACAGAAACACCACATTTCCGAGGAGCAACTCAAAGAGGCCATTTCAGAAATAGAAAAACTTAACCCAAAACCAGGAGGGTCCTATTCAGGGAATACCCGAATGATCGAGCATATTGTACCTGATTTCTCCATTAAAATTGTTGATGGCGAACTGGAACTGACCCTAAATGGGCGAAATGCTCCAGAGCTTCATGTTTCCAAAGATTACAGCAATATGCTGGAAGGCTATAAAAATGCCAAGGAAAAGTCAAAATCCCAAAAGGACACGGTGATGTTCATCAAACAAAAGTTAGATGCGGCAAAATGGTTTATAGACGCCATAAAGCAGCGGCAGCAAACACTTTTTATTACCATGAGCACCATTATGGAATATCAAAAAGAATATTTTATGACGGGGGACGAGAGAAAATTGCGCCCTATGATTCTAAAGGATATTGCGGACAAAATAGACATGGATGTTTCCACGGTTTCACGGGTAGCCAACAGCAAATATGTGGATACGCCCTATGGCACCAAATTGATAAAAGATTTCTTTTCCGAGTCCATGAAGAATGAACAAGGAGAGGATGTTTCCACTAAAGAAATAAAAAAGATTCTAGAAACCGTTATTCGGGACGAAGAAAAGAAAAAACCCCTTACTGATGCTAAATTAGCCAAAATTCTAAAAGAAAGGGGCTACCCTATTGCCCGGCGAACCGTAGCCAAATATCGGGAACAGCTTGGGATACCTGTGGCAAGGTTAAGAAAGGAAATTTGATGCGGCATATATTCCACATTATCTCGTACCTATTCCATCCACTATTTATACCAATTGGAGGCACGATTGTCTATTTCATGATTGCTCCTTACAGTACTTTGGAAACCCAAAGCGGGAACATCCTTCCAATTTTTATACTAACTATAATTATCCCTATCATCTTTTTCTTAATCCTGAAGAACTTGGGGGTAATCAGCTCCATATTTTTACCCACCATACAAGAACGAAAATACCCTCTTTATATAAGCTGTATCATCTTTTTGATGATACTTTATAAGGTAATACCAAATAATTACGTAAACGAGCTCTTTTACTATTTTACAGGTTTGCTAACTGCTACTAGCGCTACACTTATCCTACTATTCTTTAAATTTAAGACGAGTATGCACCTGTTGGGTATGGGCAGTATTCTAACTTTTATGATTGCCTTGAGTATTCATTTTGAAATCAATATAACCCTTGCAATAAGTTTATTTACACTGTTTACAGGTATGGTGGCTACTTCTAGATTATACCTTAAAGCACACACCAAAAACGAACTTTTGATAGGCTTTCTCCTTGGCTGCTGCTCCCAGTTGATCATTTTGAAATACTGGCTATAGGATATAAAAAATCAATCCAATACGAAGCACTCTCATATCAATGGGGTTACCATTAAGTAAGGCCTCATCCTTAAGCAGTGGATTCAGCCCATAATATGCATGAATGTTCCAAGTATTATACCCGAAGTTAAGTATAAGGCCATATTGAAACTGCTGAATATCATCGTTGGAAAAAGAATCGTTACCACTCTCCGTTACCAACTTGGACCGACCAGAAAACACGTAACCCAATTTAGCTCCAGCATAAATCCTCCAAAACTTATAGTCCTCCGCATTGGAAGTACGCCACCTTAATTCAAATGGAAGTTCAATGGTGTGTGTTCCCAATTTGCTGCGATTATAATCGGCCTGTTCCATGATTTCGTAATTGACCGTATTATCGACTTGTGAAGCGACCAAACTGGAATAGTATGAGTTAATGGCATACCCAAGTCCCAAACCCATACCAAAATTTCTCTTTCGGTTGAATGGAACATCCTTTATAAAACCGACTTGTAAATTATAAGAAAGGTTCCGTTGTGCAAGTTCATCGGGTTTATCCAATAGCACATTGTAACCGACCCCAATATAGAATTGATCTTCGAGATATCTATTATCCAATGTGTCTTGGCCGTAAATTGGGGTTGATAGCAACAACAAAGCTATTCCTAGTCCAAATTGAAATATGATACGAAACATGGTTTTTATTTTAAACAAAAAACGCCCCAAATTAAAAATTTGAGGCGTTTCCCACTAAATCTAAGCTATTGCCTACTGCAAATTGTTAAAAGCATCACCTTCGTAAGTGGTATAATTCACTTTAAGGGCATTTACTTCTCTCAATTGTTGCTTAATATCAGTGATAAGACCCATATTCGCATCTTTATCAACCTTCAAAGCGGTAGTCAATACATTTTGAAGTTCTTGGGGTTTCTTTGCACGTTCTGCCAAAATAAATGAACCTACTTCGTCCACATTGGCAAATTTATCATTCAACTGAATCTTTGGCTCTGTACCAAAAACCTTTTGATATTCTTGAGTAGGTGTTCCTACATAAATATAAATAACGCGATCCTTCTTCTCCAACTTCTTTATTTCAGAAGCGTTGGGAAGGGTATTTGCAACCATTAAAGAACTATCTTTCATTGTGGTTACGGTCATAAAGAAGAACAATAGCATGAAAACGATATCTGGCAACGAAGCTGTTGACACCGCTGGCAAATCGCCATCCTTCTTTTTGGTAAACTTAGCCATATTAAATAGTTTTTAATTGGTTGTTGTTTCTGCTTCTGAAAGCTTTTGTGGGAACATATCTTGGACACGCTTCACTTTATCTTTCAACTCATCCCTTACGCTTGATGGGGTCTCTGGATTAAGATATTCCGCCTCCATTTTTGTAAAATCCCTACCATACAAACGTTGTGCTTCACGGTTACGCAAGTCGTTGTATGCACCTACCAATTCGTTCTGAACAGTAATGTAAGTGCTATACTTGGTCTCCCTATCATTTTTCAATGAGATAATGGCTTTTGTAGGGTTATCCGATGAGGAAGGGTTCTTTCTACCTTTACAGTAACTACAAGTACCATCCGCACCATTTTCCAAAAATGCTGTGGCAGCTTCTCGTAAATCCTTAATTTCCATTAGATTATCCTCAACCAAAAGTTGTCCATTTCTATTGATATTAACAGTAAAAATGTTCTTCTGCTTAATAATTACATCTGTATCTGGCGGCTCAATAGGCGGTAACATACGGTCCAAACCTGCATCCGTTTCAATGGTGGTGGTCACCAAGAAAAAGATAAGCAAGAGGAATGCAATATCCGCCATGGAGCCGGCATTTACTTCCGGTGCTCCTTTTCTTCTAGGCATAATTAACTTTTTTACTTAACAAACATTCTTTTCAAACCTGGTACTACCATTAGAATTACCGCAATTAGGGTAAGGATAAAAAATACATTCAATCCCATTCCAATGTTCTTCACAGTTCCTTCTGTGGTCTCTACGCCTCTTTGTGACATTGTTTCCACAACGGCCATATTATCAGATGAAAGTCCGTAAGATATAGCCACTACAATGGCCAATCCGCCAATAGCGAAAAGAGCTTTCTTAATACTTCCTTTTGTGGTAAACAATTTTGCAAATCCGAAAACTACTGAAGTTATAACAGCAATAGCTAATAGGATGTACATAATAATGAACATAAAGTTCATTGAACCACTATTAATGGCATTTGGATCATCGGCAGATGGAAGAGAGAACCAAAGCACGGCTGCAAGCAATCCGATGACGATGAGTAATATTTTTACTATTTTATTCATGATTCTCGATAGTTTTTAATTCGTAATTATTTTTTATGGGCAGCCAACATGTCAATCAATGCAATTGAGCTGTCTTCCATGTCATTTACGATACTATCGATTTTAGCAATAATATAGTTATAGAAAATCTGAAGGATAATCGCCGTAATCAAACCAAATACGGTTGTCAACAACGCCACCTGGATATCACCTGCAATCAAGGAAGCACTCAAGTTACCTACCGCTGCAATTTTCTGGAACGCCTGAATCATACCGATTACCGTACCCATGAACCCAAGCATGGGAGCAATAGCGATAAACAAGGACAACCAAGAAACGTTTTTCTCCAATTGACCCATTTGCACACCTCCGTAAGCAACCACGGCTTTCTCGGCAGACTCGATTCCTTCATCAACCCTATCCAAACCTTGGTAGTAGATGGAAGCAACTGGCCCCTTTGTGTTTCTACAAACTTCTTTGGCCGCTTCAACACCACCTGAAGCCAAGGCGTCCTCAACTTGTTGCTTCAACTTAGTGGAATTGGTAGTTGCCAAATTCAAATAAATGATTCTTTCGATGGCCACAGCCAATCCCAAGATCAAACAAAGTAGTACAATACCCATAAAGTCAGGTCCTCCTTGGATAAATTGCTCTTTCAATACTTGGGTGAAACCTCTGCTGGCTTCAGCTTCTTCTTGCAACATTGCTGCAGATGCAGTTGTAGTTCCCATCACAAACATTCCGGCAGCAGCCAGAGTAAAGGATATTTTTTTCATTTTACTTAAACTTAAATTTAGTTAGTTAATAATATAAAGATATAAAAATTTTACAATTGAAAAACTAAAATACCTTGCAGAGAGGAAGGGATTCGAACCCTCGATGCACTTTTGGTGCATACACACTTTCCAGGCGTGCGCCTTCGACCACTCGGCCACCTCTCTATTATTCCATTTAGGCCGACCAATAAACAAAAAAATTATTAGTTATAGAAATTTGACGCGTTAATTTTACACCATTTCGCCACGAAGTGGCGTCTCAAAAATTGTCTTGAACAATTTGTCGGGAACCCCAGTTCCCAAAAGGTACATCGCCTTTGTTATAGCTGCCTCGGTTGTAATATCCTTGCCGTTAACCAGTTGCATCTCTTTGAGCTTTTCACTGGTTTCGTAATGCCCCATAAAAACGCTTCCTCCGGAGCATTGCGTTACATTGATTATGTGCAATCCTTTTTCTTTGGCCATTTTTAATTCATTCAAAAACCAATCGTCCATTGGAGCATTACCAGCACCATAAGTTTCTAAAATAAGCGCCTTTAAATCGGGTATATTCAACACAGATTGGAGCACATTTTGGTTAAGTCCTGGAAATAATTTTAAAATCGCCACCCTATTATCCATCTTTTTATGGACTTGAAGCGACTTATTTTTGGTCACTTTTTTCAATAAATAGTTCTGATGCACCTTTAAATGCACACCAGATTCCACCAATGGCGGATAATTTAACGAGGCAAATGCTTCAAAATGTTCCGCATTTATCTTGGTGGTTCGGTTCGCACGATACAGTTTATACTCAAAATACAATCCCACTTCCTGTACAACAGGTTTCCCTTTTTTCCGAAGGGCCGCGATTTCAATAGAAGTAATCAGGTTTTCCTTGGCATCAGTACGCAAGTCCCCAATGGGCAGTTGGGATCCTGTGAAAATGACCGGTTTTTCCAGATTTTCCAACATAAAACTAAGTGCCGACGCAGAATAACTCATGGTATCGCTACCGTGCAACACCACAAAACCATCATTGTCCTCGTAATGCTCCTCGATGATATCCGCAATCTTGGCCCAATAATCAGGATTCATGTTTGAAGAATCAATAGGATCCTCGAAAGAAACTCCTTTAAGATTGCAATCCAGCTGATTTAATTCCGGAATATTTTTGACGAGCTCATCAAAATTGAAAGCTTTCAACACCCCTGTTTTATAATCCTTCACCATCCCGATGGTTCCACCGGTATAAATTAGTAATATGTTGGTCTTTTTTTTCATGAAATCAGATTCCGAAGATTTCTTTGGAGTTTTCCGTCGTGATTGCTGCAATTTCCTCCTCGGACATACTATATATGGATGATAGTTTCTCCAATACCTGTATTATATAGGCACTTTCATTTCGTTTTCCACGATAAGGGGTCGGTGCCAAATACGGGGCATCGGTTTCCAAAACAATATGTTCAAGGTCAATTTTATTCAAAAATTGATCAATTTTGCCATTTTTAAAGGTAGCTACTCCCCCAATGCCCAACTTCATATTATAAGATATAGCTTGATGGGCCTGCTCCAAGGTTCCCGTAAAACAATGAAAAATCCCGAAGAGATTTTCACCTTTCTCTTGTTCCAGGACTTCGAACACCTCATCGAAAGCATCGCGACAATGGATCACTATGGGCAATTGATACTTTTTCGCCAACTGAATCTGGTAAGCAAAAGCCTCTTGTTGTTCTTTTAAAAAGGTTTTGTCCCAATACAGGTCCACCCCAATTTCGCCCACGGCATAAAATTTCTTCTTGGACAGCCACTCTTCCACATGGGCCAACTCTTTATTATAGTTTTCCTTTACATGGGTGGGGTGCAATCCCATCATCAAAAATACATTGTCCGGGTAGTTGGACTCCAAATCCAGCATGGATTGAGTATATGTGGAATCGATAGCGGGAATAAAAAAACGCTCAACCCCAGCATCAAGAGCACGCTGCATCATTTCATCTCTATCCTCATCAAAGGCTTCACTATATAAATGGGTATGGGTATCGGTAATAATCATATCGCAAAAATAGGTTTATCTTGGACGTCCCAAAACTTTGTTTCCAATTATATACCAAATCCTTCGATTACGCTCAGGATGACAAGTTTTAAATAACAAATATGGCATCACTCAAAAAATTCCTCAAATCCAAAGAATACATCAAAATACCCTTGGTATTGACCGAAACCAACCACTTTGAACTGGTAGCTACCATCAATGGTATTACGGGCAAGTTTATTTTGGACACCGGAGCATCCAACACCTGTGTGGGAATGGACAAAATCGAGTTTTTTGAAATGGCCTCAGAGGCTACGGATATTAAAGCTGCCGGAGCTGGTGCCACCGAAATGGAAACTTTAATCTCTAACAAGAACAAATTAGAGATAGGGAGTTGGAAAAAGAAAAAACAGAAAGTAGTCCTTTTCGACCTTACCCATGTTAACCAAGCTTTGGTAGCACACAATGCCCTGCCCGTGGATGGAATTATAGGTGCCGATGTCCTGAAAAAGGGAAAGGCGGTAATCGATTACAATAAAAAATGCCTCTACTTAAAAAAGTAAAGGCATTTTTGTCAGTTCGAGCGCAGTCGAGAACCTCTCGACCACACATTATTTTATAGTTCCAACGCTTTTTTCACGTTGCCGTCCATCAATAATTCTTCTGGACTTTCCAATGCTTCTTTAACAGCAACCAAGAACCCGACGGATTCTTTACCGTCAATAATTCTATGATCGTAAGAAAGCGCTACGTACATTACAGGTGCAATGGCAATGGCTCCATCCCTAACAATGGCACGTTCCACAATATTGTGCATACCCAAAATTCCACTTTGTGGTGGGTTGATGATCGGTGTGGACAACATAGAACCGAACACCCCACCATTGGTAATGGTAAAGGTACCACCGGTCATTTCATCAACAGTGATTTCACCTTCCCTTGCACGGATGGCCAAACGTTTTACTTCGCTTTCGATTCCTCTAAATGTTAGGTTTTCGGCATTTCTGATTACGGGAACCATCAATCCTTTTGGTCCAGAAACTGCAATACTAATATCGCAGAATTCATAAGTAATCATCTCCTTACCATCGATCATAGAGTTCACTGCGGGATACATTTGCAAGGCACGAATTACCGCCTTGGTGAAGAAGGACATAAATCCGAGACTTACACCATGCTTTTCCTTGAATTCTTCTTTGTATTGACTGCGCAGCTCAAAGATTGCTGACATATCCACTTCGTTGAAAGTGGTCAACATCGCAGTCTCGTTCTTGGCAGACACAAGTCTCTCGGCCACTTTTCTGCGCAACATGGATAGCTTGGAACGGCTTTCCCCACGGTTACCGCCTGTTGGAGTTCCCATAGATGGCACTGCTTTTACAGCATCATCCTTAGTGATACGACCATCTCTACCTGAACCTGATACGGATGAAGCGGAAATTCCTTTTTCATCTAATATTTTCTTTGCTGCTGGTGATGGTGTTCCAGAAGCATAGGTTTCTTTTTTAGGCTCTTCTTTTTTGGGAGCCTCTTTTTTAGGTTCTTCCTTCTTGGTTTCTTCCTTTTTATCGGATGTATCCGATGAACCTTCCGGTTTTTCCGCACTCGTATCTATGAGGCAAACCACCTCACCTACGGCAACGGCGTCGCCTACCTCGGCCTTTAGGGTAATAATTCCGCTCTCCTCTGCAGGAAGCTCCAATGTTGCCTTGTCCGAGTCCACCTCGGCTATGGCTTGATCCTTCTCCACATAGTCTCCATCTTCTACCAACCACTCGGCGATTTCTACCTCTGTAATGGATTCCCCTGGCGAGGGGACTTTCATTTCTAAAACCATTCTGTTATAGTTTATACTTGTATTATCTTAATTGCATATTATCCTTACTCTTGTCAAAAACGTAATCTAATACTTGGGCATGACGTCTTTTTGAACGCACGGCACTACCTGCAGCGGGTGCGCCATAAAATCTGCGGGATGCTACCCTAAACTGTTTGGCTTCGTCCAAATGCATCAACATGTGACTCCATGCCCCCATGTTTCTTGGTTCTTCTTGAGCCCAAACAATATCGTCTGCATTCTTGTATTTCTTGATAATGCTACGCATTTCTTTTGCCGGCACTGGGAACAATTGCTCCACACGAACCAAAGCTACATCATCTCTTTCGAGCTCCTCCTTCTTATCTAAAAGATCGTAGTAGAACTTACCGGTACAAAACACCAATGTTTTCACTTTGGATACTTTAGCATCGGCGTCATCTATCACCATTTGGAAACCTCCTTTGGCCATCTCCTCTTTTGTGGAATGCACCTTTGGATGCCTCAACAAACTTTTGGGCGTAAATACAACCAATGGCTTACGGAACTTGGCCTTCATTTGTCTACGGAACAAGTGGAACAAATTTGCAGGCGTGGTCACATCTGCCACGAACATATTGTCCTTGGCACAAAGCTGTAGGTATCTTTCCATACGAGCTGATGAGTGCTCCGCTCCCTGACCCTCATAACCATGGGGCAACAACAATACCAAACCGTTCTGTAATTTCCATTTGTCTTCTGCAGAAGATAGATATTGATCTATAATAATTTGGGCACCATTACTGAAATCCCCAAACTGTGCTTCCCAAATGGTCAATGTATTTGGGCTTGCCATGGCATAGCCATAGTCAAACCCCATTACAGCATATTCAGATAACAGCGAGTTGTATATGTGGAACTTTCCGTTTTGGTGGTCCCCCATCTCGTTCAACAATACTACTTCTTCCTCGTGCATTTCTGTTTTGATGACGGCATGTCTGTGCGAGAAAGTTCCCCTTTCCACATCTTGTCCTGTCATCCTAACATCGTAACCTTCCTCGATCAACGATCCATAAGCTAAAAGCTCGCCCATGGCCCAATCGAGTTTGTTATCTTCAAAATACATTTTGTGACGGCCTTCCACCAATCTCACTAATTTCCTAAGGAATTTTTTATCCTCTGGAAGTTTGGTAATGCTCTTGGCGACTCCGTCCAACTTTTTAAGGTCGTAAGTCGTATCCATAGGTTTCAGCATCACCTCTTCGGTCACCTGCTTAAACCCTTCCCATTCATCTTGCATGAAAGGGGTTATCCTGGTCTTCTCTATCTTTCGAGAATCTAATAAATCCTCCTCTAGATCCTTTTTATACTTTTCCTCAAGGTCTTTTACGTAGTTCTCATCAATCACACCTTCAGCAATCAACTTCTCCGCATAAATATCCCTTGGGTTTTTGTGCTTGGATATGGATTTATATAGAAGTGGCTGGGTAAACTTTGGTTCATCTCCCTCGTTATGACCATACTTTCTATAACCGAGTAAATCCAAGAAGATGTCACGCTTGTAGCGCATCCTATATTCGAGCGCAAAAGTTGTAGCATGAACAACAGCTTCGGCATCATCAGCATTTACGTGAAGTACCGGCGAAAGGGTCACTTTGCCCACATCTGTACAGTAGGTCGAAGACCTAGCATCCAAATAATTGGTGGTAAACCCAATTTGATTGTTCACCACAATATGAATGGTACCTCCTGTTGTGTAGCCATCCAAACGAGCCATTTGAACAACTTCATACACGACCCCCTGAGCTGCAAAAGCAGCATCTCCATGGATCAAAATTGGCAATACTTCGGAGATTTCGTCACTATGGTCTCGATCTTGCTTGGCTCTGGATATTCCCTCTACGATGGAGTTTACTGTTTCCAAGTGTGATGGGTTCGGGGCAATGTTCATATTGACCATTTTCCCAGAGTCCGTTTCACGTTTGGAGGTCCAACCCAAGTGATATTTTACGTCCCCGTCAAAAATGGTTTCTTCGTAATCTTTGCCATCGAACTCGCTAAAAATATCCTTTGGCGACTTTCCGAAGATGTTGGTCAAAACGTTTAAACGCCCTCTGTGGGCCATACCTACAACAAATTGCTTTACGCCTTTGTCCGCAGCTTTTTCCACAATTACGTCCAAAGCTGGAATCAAAGATTCCCCGCCTTCGAGCGAGAATCGTTTTTGCCCTACATATTTGGTATGCAAAAAGCTCTCAAAAGAAACAGCCTCATTTAACTTTCTGAGAATGTTTTTCTTTTCCTCCGCGGAAAAATTAGGATGGTTATCATTTTTGTTGAGCCAATCCTGAATCCATTGAATGCGTTCTGGGGTGCGGATGTACATATACTCCACTCCAATCGCATCACAATAGATACTTTCCAGATGGCTAATGATTTTCTTTAGTGATGCCGGGCCGATACCAAGTATCTTTCCTGCATCAAAAACCGTATCCAAATCCTCTTGTTTCAGACCAAAGTTATCGATGTCCAATGTAGGAGCGTACTTCCGCCTTTCCCTTACTGGATTGGTTTTGGTAAAGAGATGTCCACGGGAACGGTAACCATCAATAAGGCGAATTACCTGAAACTCCTTTTGAAGTGCTTCGGGCATTTCCACTTTCCTACCATTGGAAAGCACAACCATTCCTCCTTTATCAGATTCGATTCCCAAATCTTCTAGGGAACCTTCCAAACCAAAATCAAATCCTTGAAAAAAAGCCCTCCAACTGGGCTCTACATTATCTGGATTCGTTAGATATTTTTCGTATTGCTCCGCAAAAAACGAAGTATGCGCAGCATTTAAAAATGAATATTTGTCCATTCTTTATGTTTCTCCAAAACTTTATGGAAAATTTTCTCAAAAATACGGGTTTTAGCATTTATATGCTTGCATTCCCCTCAATTTCTTATTCAAATTTAAAACTATATCACAGAATGTACATGAAAGCAATAAAAATGAAATTTTTAACTCAAATTAACAGGGTAAACTAAAAATAATTTAACTTGAGGACCTAGTTAAACCAGCCAAAAATGTCCAAACTAAAAAATAGGTACCTTTCCCTAGATGTTTTCAGGGGTCTGGATGTCGCTTTGATGATTATTGTTAACTCTCCAGGCCGGGGATCAACCACATTTTCGCCCTTACTCCATGCAGAGTGGAATGGTTTCACTTTAACCGACCTAGTTTTCCCCACTTTTTTGTTTGTAGTAGGGAATTCCATGAGCTTTAGCATGAAAAAATATGAAAGTATGGGCAACCCAGCTTTTTTTAAGAAAGTGTTGAAGCGAACAGCAATTATCTTTTTATTGGGCTTTTTGATGTATTGGTATCCATTTTTTGATGATGGACAATTAAAGCCATTTTCAGAGACACGGGTTTTTGGGGTTTTGCAACGGATAGCGCTTTGCTATATGTTTGCCTCCATAATTCTTCACTTTGTGAAGACCAAAACCGCTATCTGGCTGAGTGTTGCCTTTTTAGTAGTATACCACCTTATTCTTATTGGGTTCGGGGACCTCACATTGACAGGAAATGCAGTCCTTAAATTAGATGAGTGGCTAATTGGCCCTAACCATATGTACCATGGTGAAGGCATAGCTTTTGACCCGGAAGGTTTATTGAGCACCCTTCCCGCTATCGTTAATGTGATCATTGGTTATTTGGCTGGACGATTTATCCAGAATAACGGTCAAAACTTTGAAACCGTTGCCAAGTTGATGATGGTTGGATTTGCGCTGATTTTTGTCGGTTTGGCCTGGGATCTTATTTTGCCCATCAACAAAAAACTTTGGACAAGTTCTTTTGTAATGCTTACCTGTGGAATCGACCTTTTTGCCATTGCCATACTTATATATATCCTAGATATGAAAAAGGCTAAAAGCTGGAGCTATTTTTTTGAAGTGTTTGGCAAGAACACTCTGTTTATTTATCTATTGTCCGAGTTGTTTGTAATTAGCCTTTATGCCATAGACATCAATGGGGAATCACTTTATAGATGGATTGCCGACCATGCTTTTATATCGTGGTCTGGAGGCTATATGGGTTCTTTGCTATTTGCCCTTTGGGTAATGCTGACCTGTTGGTTTGTAGGTTATATTATGGACAAAAGAGGTATTTATGTAAAGGTCTGACCAAAGCTCAGTTACTGTATTTGGCTTTGTACCACACTTTTTGCCACTCTCTTTTCAATAATAAAAAAGATACTTCCGCGGAAATATCAACGACGTCGGACGGAGCTATCTTTTTTACTTCTTTCTCCGATATATCCACAACGTATAACAGGTTGAGATATTCGGGGAACTTTTCTACAATTAAAAAGTAGATTTTCTCGTGGAGAATACTTTTAAGTTCAGTAGGGTCTACATCCAAGGGTATATTGATAGGCACATTGGCCAATTCAAAATCCTTTTTGAGTTGATGTATCAATTTTTGATAGAGTTGCTCTTGCCTGACAGCCTCCAACAACTCCAAGCTAGTATTATAGTTGGAAAGCATACTCTATTTACGTTACAAATTCAATTTAAGATTTTTTAACTTGAACTTCTAACTATTTTCTCCCACTCCCATGCAGATTTCATAGCATCATCGAGACTAGATTTTGCCTTCCATCCCAAGACTTCATTTGCTTTTTTGGTATCTGCATAAGCTTGGGTCACATCACCAGGTCTTCTGTCCACAATTTTATAGTTCAACTTCTCACCAGAAACGCGTTCAAAACTATGGATTACTTCCAAAACAGTACTTCCTTTTCCAGTACCCAAGTTGAACACCTCGTAATTGCTTTCATTCTTTTCTTCCAATAGCCGCTGTAAGGCTGCAACGTGAGCTCTTGCCAAATCAACCACATGGATGTAATCCCTGACGCAAGTACCATCTTCCGTAGGGTAATCATCACCAAAAACCGAAAGTTCCTCTCTTAAACCAATACCAGTTTGAGTAATAAAGGGCACCAAGTTTTGTGGCACTCCAATAGGCAGTTCACCTAGTTTTGCCGAAGGGTGAGCTCCAATAGGGTTAAAATATCGCAAGGCAATCGCATTCAAATCCGGATTCACCTTGCAAGTATCCCGAATAATTTCCTCACCCACTTGTTTGGTATTCCCATAAGGAGATTCTGCTGGTTTTACCGGAGCTGCTTCGGTGATGGGCATTTGATCGGCTTGCCCGTACACGGTGCATGAACTACTAAAAATAAAACTTGCATCACCTTTTTTCTTTAACTCTTGAAGGATGTACACCAGCACCCCAAGATTGTTCTCGTAATACAAAAGTGGCTCTTCCACACTTTCGCCTACCGCTTTGGAAGCTGCAAAGTGAATTACACCAACTACATCGCTATGATTTTCAAAGAAGGCTTGGACCTTTGGTTTTTCCCGAAGGTCAAACTCTTCAAAAATGGGCTTTTTACCCGTTATGGCTTCAATACCATCCAAAACATCAATAGATGAATTGGAAAGATTATCCACAACTACTACTTCAAAGCCTTCATTTTGCAATTCAACAACAGTATGACTTCCAATAAAACCAAGGCCACCTGTTACAAGTATTTTCATTAATATGATTTTTTTATCAATCGAATCTTACGTTTAATATTTTCATTTTCAGGAGAAAACTTCATTCCTCTCTTCAGGATATTGATGGCGTTTTCTTTTTGCCCGTTTCGATAAAAATAAGCCCC
The DNA here is from genome assembly GCA_040285615.1 of Allomuricauda sp. Classification (GTDB taxonomy): domain Bacteria; phylum Bacteroidota; class Bacteroidia; order Flavobacteriales; family Flavobacteriaceae; genus Flagellimonas. The sequence goes on along the minus strand of JAVJRL010000002.1, from coordinate 84,699 downwards.
AGCTTCACCATAGGCCTCCCCAATTGCTCTATGGTCAAAATCAGTGCTCTCCTGATTTTCACCCCCCAATATTCCTTCCAATTGAAGAAGATATTCCTGCGCAGCATCCTTTTTATTATTATGAAATCCGTTGGCAGCCAAAAACGAGTATAAATACACTTGATACCTTTGATAAATACCAAACTCCTCCAAAAAAGGATACTTATCCAACAACTCATCAAGTTCAACCAGTCTGATTGCCGAAACATTCTTCAGAGCCATTTTTTCAATCTCAGCCAAGGCAATATAATTTTTAGCATCAATATCCTCAGGGCTGATTTCATAAATTTTTTCAGCATAAGTAAGAGCTTCAGATGTTCTTTGGTATTTGTGGGCTCTTTCCGCTCTGTATGAATATAGTACAACCAACAACTGGTTTCTTAGGTCCAAATCTTTAATTGTATCCAATTTGGATTCAACAAACCCTAAGTTATCTTCTTCCCAATTTCCATTTGATAAAATGTTATGCAACTTATATTTCAAATAATCAGTGTCATCCGAAATTTTAGCATATGAGACCAACCACTTAAAGTTTTCAATATCAGAAAAATCCACTTGATCCATTAAAAGGCTCAAGATACCTTCGTTGAATATTTCTGTCTTTTTGTTTTTATAGATCACACTCGACTTCAGCATATTATCATATGCCAATTCAAACTTGGAATCATTAAGGAAAATTATGCCTTTATTATAGTACTGAATCCCTACCAAATCTTTTTTAGTTATGTTTTCATTACCATAATAATAATCATTATAAGCCCTATTGTAGCCTATCGAGCTAACTTGTTCCGCGGTGTAAATCTTCAAATCTACCAGTTCATCTACCGCTCTTTTCATTATAGTTTCTGATGGCACATATGAACCGGCTTTTCCAGGCAACGTCGTTTCTACAAGAATGTTATAATCTTGCGGGTAGGCCACCAAAAAGACATGGGTTGGTGTTTCTTTAATTTGATAGGGAACTCCAAAAAAATCAAAAGCATAAGCATAAAGAGCCGTGCCCGAAACACAATTATAAGTTGCTGACTCAAAAATATCCGGAAAATAGGCATCCAATTCGTATTTCCTGAAAAAACGGTCATGGACCTTATTGAAAATATACTTGACCTTTTTCTTGGGGCTATACCTATCTGTCTTTGTTTTTAGTCCACTGAGATAGTCATCAATTTCCTTCTTAATGTTTTCGGATTGGACATCGGTCATCGTGGAATCTATAGCAAGTAAGGCCTTAACATATTCACCACCAATTTCATCCTTGGAATATTGCCCAAATTGTTCTTCTTCAAAAACTGAATTATAGCTTAAATCCAAAATCTCTTGGCTCCACGAACAAAGACCAGAAAACAAAAACAAAAGAACTAGATAATTACGCATTATTTACGAAGTCGATTACCAGATCAGTGATAAATTTAATTTGTTCATCATCCAACTCCGTGTGCATCGGCAGTGAAATCACTTCTTTTACCAACTGATTGGTCACAGGGAAATCATCTTCATTGTAACGGTCGTTCGCATAGGCTTTCTGCTTATGCAGCGGAACTGGATAATACACTCCACAAGGAACGTTATTCTCATTCAAATGTTGAGCAAGACCATCTCGTTTACCATTGGTGATTCTTAAGGTGTACTGATGAAACACATGACAATCGCAAACACTTTTTTCCATATCACACCCGCAAGATATTTTTGGCACCACGATATGCTCTTGCCCTTTAAATGCCTTTGAATATTTTGATGCCGCTTCCCAACGTTTTTGGTTGTAGTAATCCAATTTTGGGAGCTTTGCTCTTAAAACAGCAGCTTGAATGGAGTCCAGACGCGAGTTTACTCCCACGACATCGTGATAATATCTTTCATACATTCCGTGGTTGACAATCCCCCGAATGGTATGCGCCAAATCATCGTCGTTGGTAAAAATGGCTCCACCATCGCCATAGCAGCCCAAATTTTTTGATGGGAAGAACGATGTTGCGCCAACATGACCAATAGTTCCTGCTTTCTGTTTTGTACCTTCTTTGGAATAGTAAGACCCACCAATGGCCTGCGCATTATCTTCGATTACGTATAGATCATGCTTTTTCGCCAAGGCCATAATCTCATCCATATTGGCACATTGTCCAAATAAGTGCACGGGGACGATAGCCTTTGTTTTGGGAGTAATCGCCTTTTCAATAGCTTTTATATCAATATTAAAAGTGTCAGGCTCTACATCCACAAGCACAGGGGTAAGATTTAAAAGACCTATTACCTCAACCGTAGCGGCAAAGGTAAAATCGGCCGTGATCACCTCATCACCAGACTCAAGTCCCAGACCCATCATGCATATTTGAAGAGCATCCGTTCCGTTGGCACACGGAATTACATGTTTTACACCCAAATACTCCTCTAATTCATTTTGAAAAGCCTTTACGTGCGGACCATTGATAAATGCTGAAGAATCCAAGATTTCTGAAATGGCCTCATTGACCTCTGTTTTTATACCTTCATATTGACCTTTTAGGTCAACCATCTGTATTTTTTTCATCCGAATAAATTAATGCGTCAAAATTAAGAAATTAAGATGCCATAATGGTCTCTGACCGAAAGAATGTATTTTAGCGAAAAATGATGCCTTTGCGTTTTCTTTACAACATTCTGATTAGCATTGCTTGGTTTGGCCTAAAAGTGGTCGCGCTTTTTAATGCCAAGATAAAATTGTTCGTAAAAGGTCGGAAGAACTCCTTTCCCGTATTGAAAGAGAAAATCTCTTCGAACAATAAAACAATCTGGATGCATGTGGCTTCTTTGGGTGAATTTGAGCAGGGGTTACCCATTTTGGAAAGATTGCGCATTGATTATCCAGAACATAAACTGGTCCTGACATTTTTTTCACCATCGGGTTATGAGATAAAAAGGAATACAACAGTCGCTGATGCAGCGGTATATCTCCCTATGGATAGCAATTCCAAAGTGAAGCGTTTTTTAGACCTCATCCACCCAGAGTTGGCCGTTTTTGTAAAATATGAAGTGTGGCCCAATTACCTATATCACCTCAAGAAAAGAAAAATCCCAACCATTTTGGTATCTGCCATTTTTTCCGAAAGACAGATTTATTTTAAGTCCTTTGGTGGGTTTATGCGAAAGAGTCTGGATACATTTTCCCATTTCTTTGTACAAGATGAAAAATCCAAAAAGCTTTTGGAGTCTATTGGCCTTAGCAATTCTACCATTGGTGGCGATACACGATTAGATCGAGTTTCCGAAATTTTGAAGCGAAACAACCAATTGGATTTTATGGACAGCTTCAAGAACAATCAATTGTGTTTAGTGGCTGGAAGCACTTGGCCCGAGGACGAGAAAATACTCATCGACCACATCAACAATACTGGAGAAAAGTTGAAATTCGTTATTGCTCCCCACGAAATAAAACCCGCTCATATTGAGAAAATCACTTCTGCCTTGCACAAAAAAACCGTTCTGTATTCCGAAATAGGCAATCGAAATTTAAAGGAGTTTGATGTGCTTGTGGTAGATACCATAGGTTTGTTGACCAAAATATACAGCTATGCCAATATAGCTTACGTTGGGGGTGGCTTTACCACGGGGCTGCACAATACCATGGAGCCAGCGGTTTTTGGAATCCCCATCATCATCGGACCTCAATTTGAAGGATTCAAGGAAGCAAAGGACCTTGTTAAAGAGAAGGGTATACTACCTGTTTCCAATCAGGATAGTTTTGATAATTTGATGAGCGACCTTTTAAACAATCCCATTTCCATCAAAAATATTGGAGAAATCAACTCCAATTACATCAACTCCAACAAAGGTGCTGCCGATTTGATTATGCAGCATATTTCCAAGATTATCTAAAATTTAGTTAGCTTTAGCAAAATTCATCCAGCATGGACAAACGTATTTTTAGGATTTCATTGACAGCGGCCCTAGCGGGCTTTTTGTTTGGGTTTGACACCGTTGTTATTTCCGGTGCCAACCAACCCATAAAAGAAATATGGGACACCAATTGGTTTTTGGGCGATTCCATTTTCACCTTCCATGGAATCTTTATTATGTCCATGGCTCTTTGGGGAACGGTATTGGGTTCTCTTTTTGGTGGTATTCCTACCGATCGTTTGGGAAGAAAAAAAACCTTGTTCTGGATAGGAGTTCTTTATTTTGTATCCGCCTTGGGTTCTGCCGTTGCTCCCGAACCCTTCAGTTTTTCACTTTTCAGATTTATCGGAGGGATTGGCGTAGGAGCCTCATCGGTTGCCGCACCAGTTTATATTTCCGAAATTTCAACCGCCCAAACACGGGGCAGGCTAACCGCCATGTACCAGTTCAATATTGTTTTTGGAATTTTGATTGCTTTTATCTCCAACTACCTTATAGGAATAATTTTTGATGAAAGCGTAGCTTGGCGATGGATGCTGGGCATTGAGGGGCTTCCAGCTCTGATTTACACCATAATGGTGTTTAAGATACCTAACAGTCCAAGGTGGTTATTGATGAAGAGCCGCGCAGACGCCGTTGTTATCGAGTCCATCACTTTATTGGGGATTGCAAAAGACAAGGCTTCCATTCATTTGGAACAAATAAAAGTTGCTTTGTACGATACGACAGAAAAGAAGAAAGAAAGCCTGTTCTCCGGCAAATACAATAGACCCCTGATGCTGGCCTTTTTAATTGCATTTTTCAACCAACTTTCAGGAATTAACTTTGTGCTCTACTATGCACCAGAAATTTTGGAACGTGCAGGTCTTGCCTCTGGCGAATCCCTTTTTAGTTCAATATCCATTGGGGTCATTAATTTGATTTTCACCTTTGTGGGAATTTCATTGATTGACAAACTGGGAAGAAAGCAACTAATGTATATCGGCTCCATTGGCTATATCGTTAGTTTGTCTATGGTGGGCTGGTGTTTTTATTCAGGGGCGAGCTCCGTGCTTCTCCTCACCTTTATTTTGATTTTTATTGCTTCCCATGCCATTGGGCAAGGTGCGGTGATTTGGGTGTTTATCTCGGAAATATTCCCAAACAAGGTTCGTTCCTACGGGCAGTCTTGGGGGACCGGGACACATTGGGTATTTGCTGCCCTGATCACCTTGCTCACCCCTACCTTTTTAGATGCTGAAATAGGCATCTTTAAGGACAACCCTTGGCCCATTTTTATCTTCTTTGCGGTTATGATGGTGCTTCAATTACTATGGGTGATTTTTATGATGCCCGAGACCAAAGGAATCTCTTTGGAAGAACTGGGAAAACTGCTCAGTAGAAAAAAAGCAAAAACCAAGTAATCGGTTTACACTACACACCAAAAACCTACCCTTTAGTCGAATAGTGAACTTGGTTTTATAGTAAATGCGCAAATAATTCCGTAAATTGATGGAAATTACACTAGTATGGGGGATGAAATTAGCATTGGGAACAAACTCATGGTCGGTTTTTTGCGGATCATGGTTTTTATATTGATTGTAATATTGATAGCAATTCCTATTTTGATTGCTTTAGATTTTTTAGGCGTATTGGAAGCAATGGGGCTTTCCTCCTAGAATATCACATCTTGTTCTCCCATTGACTTAGTTACCAATTTTATGTACGAGTCTATGGCTTTATTGACATTGGCAGGCTCTGTAACATCTACCTCACCTTTCCAGATCAATTCTATTTCCTTACCAATACATATACAATAGAGCGAAGTCTCTGAGTGGTAAATGTTAAACGTATCATAGTACTCGGGGTCATAATAAATCTCTTGGTGTTCCAAATAATCGTTGGTGAACCTCATGAACATTTTGTCCACATCATTGATATGTTCCTTAAATGTCCTTCGATTTTCAGTACCGATCACCTTTGTAAACAAAATAGCATCAAAGCCCTTATCCAACAATTGTTGTTCCACCTCTTCCAGTTCTTTTTCAGATCGTTCCGAAGTTGTGAATTCTACATCAAAGAGATCCATACTGCGCACCGCATCCACACCTTTTTCTTTCAAGGCTTCCACGAACTTGGTCTCATACTCCATACGGGCATTGTCGTCTTGTACCATACCCACAACGAGTACTTGGTAAGCATCAAAGAGCACTATATCTGGGTTCTTCCAAGTACTTACCAATCTGGTCGAGGAACATCCCATTAGAAGTATTAAGCTGATGGCTATTAATTTTGATTTCATCACGATTGTTTTTTAGATTGATGCGCAGTATGTATTTCTATTTAATGAGTGGCAAACGTAGCTTGTCTTTTCTCCAGCTGACGTTTTAAATCCTCTATGGTCTTGGCCATGGACTTTTCAAAATCATCTGTATTGGACTTGGCAAAAATCCTTGGTCCCGGAGCACTAAGCTCGATTTCACAAATCTTGCCATCTCCGGATTTATCATTCTCTGTTTTAAAAAGTACATTGGCCTTGATCAACCAGTTGTACTTATTTTCCAATCCTTCCAGTTTTTTCATTAACAACTCGGTTAATGATTCACTAGTCATCATTTTTTGATATTGAACATGTACTTCCATGATTATTGTTTTGATTATAGTCAAATCTATAACTACTAAAGATAAAATTTAATGACAATTGTCAGTTTAAATTTCACCTATTTATCCCAAAGAGAAGGGTTGTCCCGTACTTTGTAAAACCGAGAACCAAAACTCTCCCTCAAGATCTATTTTTTTTCTCTTTTTTGTGACTTCGGAAATAGGCACATACACATAACGGTTATTGACCCTACTTGCCACAAATTTGGTCTTTCCTGCCATGGCACCGTGTACTGCCTGATAAGCCAACCTACTACAAAATACACTATCGCTTGAGTTTGCCGGGGCACATCTCACAATATAACTCGGATCGATATATTTTATGGTTACTGGACTTTTACCTTTGAAGTATTCCTTAATTTTTTCCTTTAGAAAAACCCCGATATCCTCATGCTGAATATTTCCAGATGCATCCTTAACGATCTTTCTATCTTCAAAGAGCTGTTGTCCTGCTCCTTCCGCGACCACAATAACTGCGTGTTTTTTCTTTTGCAAACGTTTCTCCAGCACGTTTAAAAAGCCTTCTTCACCATCTAGGGAAAAATCCATTTCTGGAATCAGCACAAAATTCACCACGGGCATGGCCAAAGCGGCCGAAGCTGCAATAAAACCACTATCCCTTCCCATTAATTTGATAATGGAAATTCCATTATAAGCTCCCGTTGCCTCGTTATGGGCATCTCGCAAGATAGGACTGGCCACATCAAAAGCGGTCTCAAAACCGAAAGATTCATCTATAAGGTCAATGTCATTATCAATGGTCTTAGGAATTCCCACCACACTGATTTTTGCATTCCTCTTGGAAATCTCTTCCCCCAAAGCATTTACGCCCTTCAAAGTTCCATCGCCTCCAATGGCAAATAGCATATCCACCTCATTATCTTGAAGTGTGTCGACCATCACGGAAACATCTTGCGCACCTCGGGACGAGCCTAAAAAAGTGCCTCCGAATTGATGGATATCCTTTACTTTTTCGGGTGTCAATTCTATAAGTTCGTGTCCCTTTTCAGGATTAAGGCCTTCATAACCATAGGGCACTCCAATGATTTTCTTGACCCCATAAAAATAATGCAAGGCCATTACCAAGCCTCGGATCACATTGTTGATTCCAGGGCATAACCCTCCACATGTAACAATAGCTGCGGTAGTATTTTCGGAATCAAAAAATAGGTTTTGCCTTGGGCCCGCTTTCTCCAAACAAAGTGGCTCCTCGCCTTTTTCTAAACATTTTTGGTAATGTTCCATGGAGAGATCAAAAACCAACTTATCAGATTCCCTGATAAAATCGAATATATGATCACCTTTTAGTGTACCAAGCTCTAGGGGCGACATAAATTCAGGCGTCCCTAAGCTTTCTATATTAAATCTGTTTCTGTCGTTCACTATATATTAATCTTAAAGATGTTCCGTCAAACTGTGATGTGAATCAATCAGCGGACCTCCATTCATAATTTCTTCTGAAGCTTGACTTGCAAACTTGTCAAAGTTGATGTGGAACGAGTGTGCCAATTGTATCGCTTTGCTCACATAAGCTCCTTTTTGCAACCAAGTATTCATCGGATCCAAAATTTCCGTTGGAACCCCTGGACAATATTTTGGCATAAACAGGCCAAATATTGGGTGCGTATCAAAATCCACATCATCCAGTTTGCCCTCAAGGATGGCAGATATCATCCCTCTTGTGTATTTAAGCTTGATTCTAGACCCCACTCCATAAGGTCCTCCACTCCATCCAGTATTGACCAACCAAACATTAACACCTGAGGCTTTCATTTTTTCACTCAACATCTCTGCATAAACCGTTGGGTGCAATGGCATAAATGGTTCTCCAAAACATGCGGAGAATGATGGAACTGGTTCAGTAATGCCTGCCTCGGTACCAGCAACTTTGGCCGTATAGCCCGAGATAAAGTGATAAGCAGCTTGACCTGGGGTCAATTTGGATACCGGAGGTAATACCCCAAAGGCATCACAAGTTAAGAAAAAGATATTTTTAGGGTTAGAGGCGTAGGAAGGCTCTTGAATATTATCGATATGGTAGATAGGATAACTCACCCTTGTGTTCTGGGTGATGGAACTATCAAAATAATCCACCTCTTTGGTTCCCTTTTTGAATACCACGTTTTCCAACAATGCTCCGGGTCGGATAGCCCTGTAAATATCCGGTTCCTTTTCTTCAGTTAGGTCAATTACTTTAGCATAACAACCACCTTCAAAATTAAAGATGGTATCCTCTTTGGTCCATCCATGTTCATCGTCCCCAATAAGTTTACGGTCAGGGTCTGCGGACAAGGTGGTTTTTCCCGTACCTGATAGCCCAAAGAAAATGGCAGTATCACCATCTTCCCCAACATTGGCTGAGCAGTGCATGGGCAGCACTTCCTTTTCAGTTGGAAGAATAAGGTTAAGGGCAGAAAAGATGCCTTTTTTCATTTCTCCGGTGTAGGCAGAACCTGCAACCAATGCAATTTTTTTAGTAAAGTTGAGAATGGAGAAGTTTCCACTTAAAATTCCAAAATCAGAAGGATTCTGGGCTTCATAACCCGGAGCGCACAATACGAGCCACTCTTCTTCAAAATCTTCCAATTCCTTCTCATTCAACCGTAAAAACATGTTTTTAATGAAGTAATTGGACCAAGGATATTCTGTAATGGTCCTAACATTCATTTTATATTTTGGGTCGGCACAAACGGCAGCATCCCTAACAAAAACTTCTTTACCCTCAAGATATTTAGTGACCTCGCCGTACAATTTATCGAAGTTTTCCGGTGAAACTGGTTTATTGATTCTGCCCCACCATACCTTCTCCTTGGTATAGTCATCTTTTACCAAAAAACGGTCTTTTGGTGATCGCCCTGTGAATTTACCGGTATTTACACAAAGGGTCCCGTTTTCGGTTTCGACCCCCATGTCTTTTTCGAGTGTTAGCTTTTGTAAGGTTTCGGCATCAAGATTCCATTGAGCCTGGACATTTTTTAATCCATACTTGCTTAAGTCTTTGATTGTGGTCATATCAGTGATTTTTGATGGTTAGAAGCTCCATATCCATGGAACCAATAATAAGGTTGCTATAAAGAAAAGCAGGAGCAAAGGCCCACCTACTTTTGCATAATCAATAAATTTATATCCTCCCGCCCCCATCACCATGGCATTTGTGGTGGTTCCCACAGGTGTTAAAAATGCGGTCGAAGCACTTACGGCGACAGCGATCATAAAAGGTTTTGGTGAAACCCCCAAGGTTATGGATGCCATTACCGCTATTGGTGCCATTAATACTGCTGTTGCCGAGTTATTTATGGTTTGGCTGAAAGCCGCTGTCAATAAAAATATGCCTGCCAATAATGCCACAGGATGTATACTACCCAAAGTATTCACCAAACTATTGGCAGCTAATTGTGCCACACCTGTTTTTTGCAATGCCAATCCCATAGGTATCATGGCAGCAATCATTACCACACTAGTCCAGCTAATCCCTTTGTATGCCTTGGAAATGGGCACACAGCGCGTCAGCATCATAATTCCGGCACAAACCAGTGCTGCAATAGCACCTGGTAATATTTTGAAAACCAAGAGTAAAATCATTAAAACCAAGGTTCCCATAGCAATATAACTTCTTGTGGTCAACTGGTCCACATTTTTAGAAAGGGCTTCGGGGCTTCCTGAAATAACCAAGTTCTCGTACATAGATTTCAGTGCTATAATATTTTCCCATTGTCCACGAATCACGAAGGCATCACCCGCTTTAATCTTTATCTTACCTGTCAGTGGGGCATTATCTCGTGACACAGCCAAGAGCTGCACTCCTGCCTGTTTCAGGTAATGTCCCAAATTAATGCTCTTGCCCACAAAAACGGATTTAGGTGTAATGAGCATCTCTGCCATACCCACCTCTTGGTTGATCAGCTCTTTTTTGAGCATGTCCTTTTCAGGTTTTAGCGGTATTACCCCCAAGTGAAACTTTAGTACAAGTTTATCCACATCTTCCGGCTCGCCTTTCACTGTAATAATGTCGTGATAGCGCATTTCAGTATCCAACCCGGGCATTTCCACAAATTGTGGAATTCTGTGAAGTTTGTTGGGGTGCCTGCGTTTTAAACGCATAACGGAAACTCTCTGTTCCCCTTCAAAATTCCAGTCTCCTATTTTGGAATTGATCAATTGCGACATGGACCTTATACGTAATCTATAAAGATTATCTCCTATACTGTAATTCTCTATCCATTTATGCATTTCTTGATCAATGGCCATCGGTTTATTGTTTGTCCTATGTGTAGGCAACAACTTGTAACCGATATACCTAAAATAGAGAACGGAAATAATAAGAAGTGGAACTCCAATCAATCCAAATTCAAAGAACGAAAAGCCTTCAAATCCATTCTGGACCAAGGCATTGCTCACAATAATGTTAGGTGGGGTACCTGTTAAGGTTAACAATCCACCTGTATTCGAACCAAACGCTACCGGAATCAATAACTTAGAGGGCAGCGTGCCCGCATTCCAAGCAGCAGTTACCGTAACGGGAAGCAATGCCGCAACGGTACCCGTATTGCTCACAAAGCCGGACAATAAGCTGGAACCCAATGTTACAATGACCAATAAGCGTGAAATATTCCTTCGTGCCCATTTCACAAAAAATTGTCCTGCCATGGCGGTCCACCCGGTCCTGGAAAGCCCCTCTCCAATAATAAATAAGGCGGCAATCATAATCACCGTTGGATTGCTGAACCCCGCCAAAGTCTCACTGATATCCAAAATACCTGTAAGAAAAAGCGAGAGCATGGCCATTAGGGCCACAACATCCGGCGGAAACTTGCCCCATATAAACAAGAAAATGGTAATACCTAAAATAATCAGCAGTGGCAGCATGCTTAATGGTCAAGGTTTAGGTTTAGTCCAGGGCCAACACCGGAATCTCCGAATGCAAGGTCAAAAGTTTGGTCAATCTGCCTTCAGATGGCTCACTCTTTTCCGTATGGTTTCGTGGCAATATAGTTAACATGTCAATGTTTTTCTCCGTGATATAATCCAATATTCCCTGTTCCACATCATCATTTTTACTAAAAGAGTGGTCTTCATAAAAATGTTCCAAATAGTATTCCAACAGATTTTCATTCGACTCTTTAATGGCGTCCTCATCATAAATGGAATCTTTGTAAATGGTTAGGGCGTGTACACGTGCATCAAAAGTGCGGGCAACATCCAAAAGGGTTTCCAAAACCTCTTTATCATCGATTTTTTCGCCACCCATTACCAAAGCAATGTTTTTGGGCTCCTTGATACTTGTTCCATAAGGAACTGATATTACAGGGCAGTTGGCTTTCAAAACCAATTGTGAGGTGTTGGTGATTGCTTCGTCTGTAATTTTATCGCCCATGGTTCCCATCATGATCAAATCTGCATTGCTCTTTTCTTGGGCCGACAGAATGGTACCAATCACTTCACCAGTATCCGTGGTAAATTCTGGAGCAACTTTCAATTTCACATCAAAAGAATTCATCACTTTGGAAAAATCCTTTTCCAACTTTTCATTGTCCGTTTCACTAATGGGCATATTGCCCACATAAAGGCCTACAATACCTATGGAACGTTCTGTTCCAATAAAGTTGACCACATATTCCAAGGCATTGATGGATGCCTCTGAAAAATCAAAAGGGATTAATATTTTTTTTAAACTGCTCATACCTATTTTATTTATTGATTTCAATACTCTATCCAAAAGTAGAATCGGCCCATGACCTAAAACATGACAGAAGTCAGGATTTCCAACTTTTCCATGATATTAGGAAAAAATCCGTCCCTATAAAAATACGGGAAGTTATTTTTTTGACGCCATATTAATTATATTTAAAAACCACAAAATAACTAGACTTTAAATATGGATTTAGTAATTGGTATTGATATCGGAGGGACCAAAACCAAAATTGGTTTGGTGGATGAATATGGTGAATGCTACGAAAAAACGTTTTTTAGAACCAAGGAATATCCAAACTTAGATGCTTATCTGGATAAAGTAAAATCTACTTGTGATGAGCTTACAGCACAGTTTGGAGAGGACGCCAACATTATTGGGTGTGGCATTGGGGCACCAAATGCCTCTAGCAAAAATGGCACTATTGAAAGTGCAAGCAATTTAGCTTGGAAAGGAAGTGTTCCCCTGGTTAAACTGCTCAGACAAAGAATGGACATACCTATCAAGATAATGAACGATGCCAGTGCTGCAGCGTTGGGCGAAATGTTATTCGGAGGTGCGAAAAACATGACCGATTTTATTGTGATTACCCTAGGTACAGGTTTTGGCGCTGGTATTGTTGCCAACGGTCAGCTTATAGATGGATTTGACGGTTTTGCGGGGGAATTGGGCCATGTGGACATGACCATTGGAGACGGAAGGTTAACAGGACTTGGGGTAAAAGGGGGATTGGAAGCCTACGTATCCGCTACAGGGTTAAAACGGACCGTTATGTACATGCAGAGCAAATATTTGGTCGATAGTAGGTTTAGGGACGTTGCTTATAACGATCTCCATGGAGAAGACATAACACAGGCTGCCGAAGAAGGCGACGAAATTGCGCTAAAGGCTTTTGATTATACGGCTCGTATCATGGCACAGGCATTGGCCAACTTTACGGCCTTTACCCAGCCCGAAGCTTTTATTTTAATGGGCGGGTTGACCAATAGTGGTAAATGGATCATGACCCCATTGGAAAAATACTTTAATAGGTTCCTTTTGGATGTATACAAAGGAAAGGTAAAACTATTGCATTCCAGTATGCATGGAAAAACAGCAGCCATTTGCGGAGCTGCTGCACTTATTTGGGAAAATCAAAAGAAAAAACAGGCTTAAAACATCATATTTTCTCCAAAAAGGATAATCTATGACAAGTATCATACTCTACCATTGGTTTTAATGAGAAACTTTGTACTCCAACAATCCAAAACCTTAGATTATGGGGTATGCAAAGTATTTTTCTGGATTGCTTTGTACCATAGTATTTTCAGTCCTTTTAGCCCAACCTCTTCATGCCCAAAATTCTGATGAAAGCGAATACGGTTCCTGGTTAGTGCTGTGTGGCACTACCAAACTTCATGAAGATTGGAGCATACCAACAATAGGCATCATTCGACATCACCATATGTTGGATAGGTACGGGTTTTTCTTTTTCCGTACAGGAGCCTCCTATCGAATAAGTAAAGCTTCTTCCTTTACAGGTGGTTTTGCCCTGCTCAACTCGAACTCTTATCTGGAACCCAGCGATGTAATCACTACCAACCAATTTTGGATTTATGGAGAATACACTTTAAAATTCAAGTTGAATGATAATTCCATCGTACATCGATTACGATTGGAAAACCGTAGACTGGTCAATACCGAAAACCCCAAGGTCAACAATAGAATTCGGTATCGCCTTCAATTTACAAGACCAATATATAAGGATATTTATTTTAAGGCCTTTGATGAAGCCTTTCTTAATCTGGAAGACAATGCCTTTAATCAAAATAGAATCTTTATAGGTGTGGGCCGCCAAATCACACCAAATCTAAAAATGGACATCGGATACTTTAATAGAAAGTTTAAAAGTTCCAGTGAAGATATGATTCGATTGAGTCTTTCTTTCAATATTGATCTTACCAAAAACGATTTGGCCCAAAACTCTGATTAAAAACATAAGTCATTCATAACAAAGGAGTTTCGACCTGCAAATAAACCTGATTATTATCATATTTTTTAATTTTTAACCAAGTTACCTTTAACCTAGTTAAATAGTAAAAGTCATGAAACCAAAAAAGAACCCAAACGCCGAAATTGGACGCAACAGCAGTCTTTATTTCATGATAGGATTAACTTCGGTATTGTTTATGACATGGCAATCCTTTGAAGTCAAGTTCTACGAAGAAGATTCCAAAGTTTCAGAAGTTGTACAAGTAATGGATGAACTAAAGGAAGATGTACCCGTCACGGAAATGATACGAACTGCCCCACCGCCTCCACCCCCATCGGCTCCCGATGTAATTGAAATTGTGGAAGATGTGGACGACGTGGAAGAAACTGTAATCGAAAGTACCGAGAGTAGCCAAGAAACCTTCATTGAAGATGCCGTTGTAAGTATTGAAGATGTTAATGTGGCAGAGGTTGAAGAAGATATAGTGGTTCCTTTTGCAGTGATTGAATATGTACCTGTTTTTCCTGGATGTGAAGACTTACAAACCCAAGCAGAGCGCAAGGAATGTTTTAATGAAAAAGTGCAGGAACATATTAAGAAGAACTTCAAGTACCCCACATCTGCTTTAGAAATGGGTATAACAGGCAGAGTTTACTTGCAGTTTGTGATAGATTCCAAAGGGCATGTAAGCAACATACAAAAAAGAGGACCCGATAAACTATTGGAAACAGAGGCTGTGCGTATTATAGCTTCCTTACCAAAAGTAAAACCGGGAGAACAACGCGGAAAACCCGTAAGTGTTAAATACAGTATTCCAATTAATTTTGTAATGCAAAACTAAACATAATCCAAATAAAGAAAGGTCCAAGTTTATACTTGGGCCTTTTTTTATTCTTGAAACCAAGCTGCATCGGCATATTCAAAAGATTTTGATGCGCTTTCCCTGTTCTTGGCTATTAAGTGTGATCTATCAAATTTTCTCGCCCTGTACCCCAATAAGTGTAAAAAGGACTTGGCAAAAAAGCGGGCGACGCGTTGGTCCACCACTAAGGTATCCTTTTGGTCCGACTCCCATTCCACTCCCGGCAATTTTACTAAAACATGATCTATTTTAAATCTCCTCAACTCTTTGGATATCCACAACAATATTTTCGGAATCGGTCTAATAAAGTAAAAGCCCTCATTCCCTTGGTCTTGGTAGAGTGGCATAAAAATTTGTCGCTTCTTTGTTGTTTTTAACTGAATACCATCAACAACAGCCAAACTCACACCCTTCGGGATTACCTGAAAATTTATAAACCCTGGGAGCATTTTAAAATTATTTTTTGAGCCGATATCATGCTGATGGTATATTTCATAAAATCTATGGGGAGCATTGCCGGAATCGGCAATCACATCTTTTAATTGTTGCCGTTTCTCTTCCGAAACATTCACAGATTGAGTCAATGTCAAGGAATAGCGAATAAATTCAATACAGCTTTCCACCGCCTTGTCATCATCATGCTGGCCACTTTCAAAACCTAGAGAAACATAACCCAGCTCATTGATATAGCTCAACAAGGCACCTTTTAAATATTCTTCTATTCCCAAGATAATGGGCAAAGGGTAGTTTGACGCATATTTACGGTTCAACAAACTATCGTTGAGAACCATGAAAGGAGAAGTATCGCTCGATGTAGTATGAAGATCCATAAAATAGAATGGCGGGGTTCCCGTATCCAGAATATTATGAAGCATACGGAATAATTGGCTCAGTTCCTCCTCTTCATTATGTTTGATTTCCCTGCTATGGACAATTCGTTCAATCCTTTCCTGAAACCAAATTCTATTCAAATCCTCATGCTGAAATCGCTGCTTGCTTTCTAAAGCTCCCAAATTTCCAGAAATAGCATATACTTCACCATTTACCGGTATTTTCTTGGACCTAATCTCCTCAAATACATCTTTTAAAGCAAAAACACCAGCCGTCTCATTTCCATGAACACCTCCAAAAAAAACCACTGTAGGTCCTCCTTTCTTTCCTTGGATATGATCTATAACCCGATCAACTTTTACAGTTTCGTCCAGTGCTTTGCTGTGAACTAATGTCATATTATTACAAATCAACTTTACTGATGATTCCCACAATGTGGGCGCCCACGCAAACCGGCAGACAACCTATATGGTGCTTTTCCATTATGCTTTCAGCTGTCTTTATCTCTGTTTTGGGCTCTACACTTATAACTTTTTTGACCATAATATCGGAAACCCTGGCTTCATTTTTATCGAGCTTTTCAAATTTCTCTATATGACTCCATGTTAGTAACCCTACCAACTCTCCTTTTCCGTTCTCCACCGGAAGATGGTGAATATTGTTCCATTGCATAATGGCCAAGGCCAAATTGGCGTAATCGTCCTCATACAATTTCATCAACTTTGTGGACATTATTTGGCTTACCCATCGAAATGAATCCTTTGTCTCCACCATACCTTCAATAGGTTTCCATTGATGAACCGGTATATCTTCCTGTTGATTTTTATACAATGCCTTGGTCAGTTGCACAATGGCACTGTCCAACTTCATTTGCTTGCGCAGCTCCCTAAAGTTTTTGATTTGCCAATCGGCCCCGGTTCCGCCATTTGTCCTTTTTTCGATAACCCCCAAAAGTCTATTTATATCTTCTTCATCAATATTAAACTTTTTAAGACCATTGTACGCAATTGGCAATAGTTCTTGCCTGATTATTTTCTTCATTGTCATGGCTTTTCCCATCCAAGAAAACATTGCATGTCTACCACTCGTGGCCGCTCTTAGAAAATTTAGCTTGGCCGATCTAAAATCCATTAGATTGGGCATGTCATCATATTTTTTTGGTCTTCCGGCCATGAGTCCCACCCAAAAAGCGAAATTGGCAATCTCATCTATAATAGTAGGCCCTGCCGGGATATACCTATTCTCAATCCGCAAATGTGGTTTTCCATTGCCCACGCCATAGCAGGGTCGGTTCCACCTATACACTGTGCTATTGAACAAACTCAATGCTTCCAGTTTTGGCGTTTTACCCGCTTCCAACAATTCCAAAGAACTATTTTGGATAGGTTTGGTCAATAAAATACGATGCGTGGAAATATCTTGTTTAAAAATCTCCGCAACAGAATCCTTCTGCCATCTTTCGCCAAAACCCACTCTTGCCACTTCTTCCCTAAGTGCCTTGGTCCATATCCTCGTATCCAAGCTTTGCTGGAACAAAGCTATCCGGGTTTCCCTCCATAATTCTTTTCCTAAAAGGAGTGGTGAGTTACAGCAAACTCCCAATACCGGTCCGGAAATGGCCTGGGCCCAATTATAGCTTTTGATAAAATCTTTCGGAGGTATTTGTAAATGAAGTTGAAAACTGGTATTACAAGCTTCAAACAGCACAGAATCATGGTGCAGCGATAGTTCATCGGCACCTTTGATTCTCACCGTAAAATCATCGCCCCTCCATGCTGTTAAAACTTCGTTGATTCTATAATACCTAGGGATTGGTGTCATAAAATCCATACCAAGCTCATCCTTACTGATCGTGGGAAGTATCCCTGTCAATATAACCTTGGAATTGTATTTATCGGCGGACTTCTTCACCTTGTCCAACAACCCTCTCAATTGTTGTTCCATGGTTGTAAAACAATCTTTTTCCAATGTATAAGGGTCAAGGTTGGCTTCAATATTATACGTAGCAAATTCGGTGGTAAAGTGATGGTCATCTACATCCTTGATAATTTCCAATGAGTTTGGGGACGGTCTATAATCATCCTTTATCAAACACATTTCTTGTTCGGCGCCAATACGGACAATATCGTCCTCTACCAATCCCTCTTTGATCATGAGCTCCAAGGCTTGGATATCATCGATAAGATGTTGTACAAAAACCTTCCGCTCCTCTTCGCCAAATGAGCTTTTCTTGATATGTTCTCCCATAGCATTAAATTTAAGAGCAAGTCAAAATCATTTAAAGATACGATGTCGGCAACACGAAAAACATGATACTCATCAGGCCCTTAATTAGAGTCCGATTCTTTTTGCAAAGCAATACTGACAATTATCATGTTTTTTGCAAGCCATCAAAAGTAATTTTGAACTATAATGAAATGGTATGTAGCTTATGTGCGAATTAGTTCAAAAATATAATGTTCCTGGCCCTCGATATACGAGTTATCCGACTGTACCATATTGGGATTTGGAAACTTTTTCAGGAAAAAAATGGAAATCCAGTGTACTGAAAGCATTTGGGGAAAGTCCAGAAGAAGGAATCAGTGTTTATATACACTTGCCCTTTTGCGAAAGTATGTGCACCTTTTGTGGATGCCATAAACGCATAACAAAACGACACGAAGTGGAACGGCCGTATATAAATGCCGTTTTAAAAGAATGGCAATTATACGTCGACCTTATGGGCTCCAAACCCGTTATAAAGGAACTACATTTAGGTGGTGGCACGCCCACCTTTTTTTCTCCAGAAAACTTAAAAATACTGATTGAGGGCATTGTTCGCCTGAGCAAAAAAACGGATGAAATTGAATTCAGTTTTGAAGGTCATCCCAATAACACCACAAAAGAACATTTGCAAGCACTCTACGATGTAGGGTTTAGAAGAGTGTGTTTTGGTGTTCAGGATTATAACCTCACCGTTCAACGTGCGATAAATAGAATACAGCCCTTTGAAAATGTGAAAAATGTAACTGAATGGGCCAGGGAGATTGGCTACACATCGGTAGGACACGATATCATCTATGGTCTGCCATTTCAGGAAAGTGGCGACGTGGAGAATACTATTATAAAGACCAATGCCATAAAACCGGATAGAATTGCTTTTTACAGCTATGCGCATGTGCCTTGGTTAAAAGGTAACGGACAAAGAGGTTATAAAGAATCCGACCTTCCCTCTTCCGAAGAGAAAAAGGCACAATACGAAATGGGAAAAAGGATGCTTGGCGAGTTTGGTTACAAAGATGTTGGGATGGATCATTTTGCCTTACCCACCGATAGTTTGTACAAAGCTTTGGAAAACGGAACACTACATAGGAACTTTATGGGCTACACCCCTTCCAAAACCAAATTAATGGTTGGTTTAGGAGTATCGAGCATTAGCGATAGTTGGTATGGTTTTGCCCAGAACGTAAAAAACGTGGAAGAATACGAAAATTTGGTTTCACATGGAGTTATCCCTATTTTTAGGGGACACATTCTTAATGCTGAAGACGAAATCTTAAGAAGGCATATCCTCAACATCATGTGCCAATTTGAGACCACATGGGGCGTAGAGGAAGAACAAATAGTTGATTTTGAAAATATTTTGGCCAATCTATCGGAATTGGAAACGGACGGATTGGTCGAAATAAACGGCACAAATATTAAAGTGACCAATAAAGGAAGACCTTTTGTAAGAAACATAAGTATGGCATTTGACTTAAAAATGCATCGAAAAAAACCAAATACCCGAATATTTTCCATGACCGTTTAACCTAAAAAAGCAATAAAATGAAAAGTATAATCGTACCGGTTGATTTCTCAAATCAATCTGAAAAAGCCCTTAAAGTAGCTGCTTCCCTTGCGAAGCAACACAAGGCAGAGCTATTGGTCCTCCATATGTTGGAGCTTTCTCCTGCCATTATGGGGGAATCAGGATATATATCCCAAGAACAGGTGGTTCACCTCATAAAACTTGGCGAGCAACGATTTACGGACTTTTTGGACAAACCTTATTTAAAGGATATCAAAGTAGTTCCTGTAATCAAACACTATAAAGTGTTCAGCGAGGTGGCCGAAGTGGCCGAAAAACACAATGCCGATCTTATTGTAATGGGGTCACATGGTGCCGATGGTCTACAAGAGATATTTATAGGATCTAATACCGAGCGCGTAGTTAGAACTTCTGACATTCCTGTATTGGTGATCAAAGGAGATATCGAAGATTTTAAACCAACTAATTTTGTGTTCGCTTCCGATTTTGAAGAAGAAAGTGTTTCTGCCTTAAAGAAAGCCAAGGCAATGGCCGATTTATTGGGATCCAAACTTCATTTGGTGTACATAAACACTCCTGGGGATGAATTCCTGAGCAACAATGATGCAAATGATAAAATCTCTAAATTTTTAAAAGCTGCCAATGTGGGCATGGAAGTAAAAATCTATAACGACTACACCGTTGAAAAAGGTGTTCTTAATTATAGTGAGCGAGTATCCGCCGACCTTATCGGTATTCCAACACATGGTAGAAGAGGCTTATCACACTTTTTTATGGGAAGTATTGGTGAAGATATTGCCAACCACTCCGAAGCACCTGTGATAACCTTTAAAATTTGATGGGTTGCATTTTTGATTGGTTTCATGCAATTCAAAAAAAGAGGGGACAATTTTAAATTGTCCCCTTTTTTAGTTTGGTGCGATGGTATTTTTAACCATGGAACCGCTCATAGGCTGCTTTTTCCAGAGCCTCCCTATGATCTGGATGTGCAATCGAAATCAAAGCTTCCGCGCGCTGGTGCAGATTCCTTCCAAAGAGATTTACCACACCGTATTCCGTGGCTACATAATGCATATGGGCACGCGTAGTCGTTACCCCTGCACCCTGTTTTAAAAAGGGCGTTATTTTGGAAACTCCTTTTTTTGTGGTAGATGACATGGCTATGATGGGCTTTCCGCCTTTTGATAGGGATGCCCCTCTCATAAAATCCATTTGTCCGCCCACTCCGGAGAATTGATATCCTCCAATGGTATCCGCGCAAACTTGGCCTGTCAAATCAATCTCTATAGCACTATTAATAGCGGTCGCTTTCGGATTTCTTCGGATTCTAGCCGTATCATTGGTATAACCGGAGTCTCTAAAATCACATATGGGGTTGTCATCTATAAAATCATATAGTTTTCGGGAACCCACTGCAAAGCAGCTTACAATTTTACCACGTTTTACTGCTTTTTCCTTTCCGTTGATAACGCCACTTTCCAACAAAGGCAGAACCCCATCAGAAAACATTTCGGTATGAATACCTAGGTTTTTATGGTTTCCCAAATTGGATAGTACCGCGTTGGGTATATTTCCAATTCCCATTTGCAGGGTAGCACCATCTTCTATCAACGATGCCACATGCCTACCAATTTCATGTTCCACTTCCGATATTTCGGTAGGGTTATGTTCATGAATGTGCCTATCTACCTCAATGGCAAATTCTATTTCATCCACATGGACAATTCCAGTACCATGGGTTCGGGGTACTTGGGGGTTTATCTGCGCTACAATTTTTTTGGCAGTTCTAACCGCTGGCAATGCGACATCAACGGATACACCCAGTGAACAATATCCATGTTTGTCCGGTGGGGAGACTTGAACAAAGGCCACATCCAATGGAAGGTACTCGTCGGCGAACAACCACGGTATTTCACTTAAAAATACAGGAATGTAATCGCCCATGTATGTGTTTACAAAGTTCCTTACGTTGCCCCCAACAAAACAAGCGTTCAAAGTAAAGGCATCACAATAGGGTTTTCTGGTATACTTAGCATCTCCTTCGGTATGGATGGAAATAATCTCTACATCATTAAGTTCCTCATGCCTATCGCATAGCGCATCAATCAATTCATTTGGGGTCATGGCCGCCCCTTGGAAAAAGACCCGGTCGCCTGATTTAACAATTCCTACCGCCTCTTTCGCTGATGTTATTTTCATTGTGGATTTGATTTTTAGGGTTGATGGCATTCTATGGTCGCCGTTACTGAATCTGCTGGAGCTGACTTGGGAGAAACATAGGGTATTCCCAATCCCAGTCCACGCACAATAAACAAAATACCTATGATGACCACAAATACCGGAATCAATTTCTGTATCTTAAATTTGATGGAACTACTGAACATTCCTTTGGAATAGACCACCAAGGACATAAGGGGAACGGTCCCCAATCCAAAAATCATCATGTAAAGACCGCCTTCCAAAGCACTTCCCATAGCAATGGCACCCAAAAGGGCCATATACACGAGACCGCAGGGTAAAAAGCCGTTCAAGAACCCAATGGTCAAAAAAGTATCGGGGGTCTTTTTTTTAAGTTCAGCGCCCAATTTGGATTTCACCTTACCGATTATGGAGTAAATAGGTGATAAAAATTTATGCCCGTTCAAGTATTTTCCCGGAATCAGTACTAAAAGAATCATAAGTACACCGATAGCTATGGATAGCTTTTGCTGAATCCCGAAAAGGGACAAGCCCTTGCCCAAAAGACCAAATAGTACACCAATAACACCATAAGCCAAAAGTCTTCCAAAATGGTAGATGGACAACTGTGTGGTCTTCTTTAGATTGTTTTCTTGATCCAAAGGCAACATAAAGGCTATTGGCCCGCACATACCCAAGCAGTGCAAGCTTCCCAAAAGCCCCAAAACCAACGCGGATGTCAACATGATCAGTAGACCAATTTTTGTTTATGCAAAAAGGAATTACCTTCGTATTCCCAGTTTATGGAAATGTCCCAGCGACCGTCTACCAAGCGATTGTCAGGTATGAGCAAATGTGTTTTGGACAAACTTATAGGAAAGTTAGTATCCAAGTGCTTGTTAGACGGTCTGTATAGGGACACTGTTCCACTTATTTTTTTTGGGTCGAAACGCTCTGGAAAATATATCACCAAACCCTCTTCAGTTTTTTCAACCTTTAGGTTGGCATTCATTTCCGATGCTGTATTTGATGCATCGATTTCCTGCTGATAGGATAATTCTTTTTTATAGTATTCCTCCGTCACCAAATCATGGTTGGCACGATCATCGGTGCTCATCCTGAAGACGAAGTATAAAATGAAGGTTATAAAACCTATAAATGCCAAGACGATTCCCGTTCCCCAATTAATTTTCATTTCAATCTTTTTAATTATAACTCCTTGGCGCCAAAAACTGGGTCACCGTGGTTTCTATGAGTTTATCATCACTATAAACCCCTATCTCCAACTTATCCTTGTCCCCGTTCAATGCAGAGGCGTTAATCTCGATAAACAATGTTCCTTCTGCGATTTCTTCTGCCGGAACAGTAAAACTATCCTGGGACACCATTTTGATTTCTCCATTATGGGACATCAGTTCAAACCGAACATTTTCAATATCCTTTGTGGTCTTGTTCACCAATTTATAAGTGTACACATTACTGATGATATTATTCTCCTTACGTTCATATAACTGACCAGGTAAACGTAGGACATTGGCCTCGACCTCGTTCCTCATGAACAACATTCCGATAAGGATACCTATAAGTACCGCAAGTACAGCCGTATAACCCTTCATACGTGCCGTAAATTTGAATTTGTTGTTGTTGGTTATCTCATCTTCACTAGCGTATCTAATCAACCCTTTAGGCTTATTGATACTGTCCATTATGTGATCACACTCATCTATACAAGCTGTGCAGTTTACACATTCCAACTGTGTGCCATTACGAATGTCTATTCCCGTAGGGCATACATTCACACATTGAAAACAGTCAATACAATCACCATGTCCAAGCGCTTCCCTATCTTCATTTTTCCTAAACTTTTTACGCCCACTTTCACCTTCACCGCGTTTATGATCATAGGCCACCACAATGGATTTATCATCCAAGAGCACACCTTGCAATCTACCGTAAGGGCAAGCGATAATACAAACCTGCTCCCTAAACCAGGCAAAGATGAAATAAAACACTCCTGTGAAGATCAACAATGGAACCATAGTGCTTAAATGTGCCATTGGACCATCCGTGATATAGGCCATCAATTGATCACTTCCTATTAGATAAGCCAAGAACACATTGGCTATAAAAAAGGATATGATGAAGAAAATAATCCACTTCAGTACTCTTTTCCTAATCTTTTTACCCGTCCATGGAGCTTTGGCCAATCGCATTTGTGCCCCTCTATCTCCATCTATCCAATATTCGATGCGACGGAAGACCATTTCCAAAAATATGGTCTGGGGGCACATCCATCCACAGAAAATACGACCATAAGCGACCGTAAACAGTGCAATGAATATTACTCCAATGATCATGGACACGACCACCAAATGAAAATCCTGGGGCCAAAACGGAAGTCCAAATATATTGAAACGCCGGTCCAATACATTGAATAGCAAGAATTGGTGCCCGTTGATCTTAACAAAAGGCGCTGCTATCAAGAAAATCAGTAAAAAGTAACTTACATACTTTCGGTAATCATAATACCGTCCACTGGGTTTCTTTGGAAAAATAAAATTCCGTTTACCTTCTTCTGTGATTGTGCCTATGGAATCCCTAAAGTTCTCTTCCATCGCATTTGTGGTTTATGGATAAATAATTGTCGCCTATGTGTCTCAAAGGACTAATTCATGGCAACTTCTGTAGAATCTGTGGCCTGCTCCATTTCTTCTGGGGCAGTTCCATCCGTTTCAGATTCTGTTCCATTGGATTCTTCGGGAGCATCTGGGTCTACCCAAATTTCTCCTTCAGGTTCCTTTGGATTGGCCGGTGTGGTACCACCCAAAGTGATTACATAACTGGCAACCTGAGCCATTTCGGCAGGTTTTAGGGTTTGTTTCCAAGCAATCATTCCCTTACCATCCCTACCACCTTCGGAAATTGTTGTAAAGATATTTTTGATACCCCCACCCAATATCCAGTGTTGGTCGGTAAGGTTTGGACCAATTCCACCGCCTCCGTCAGCCATATGACAGGCTACACAATTGGCCTGAAAGATTTTCTCTCCTGCGGCCAAATCCGATTCATCGGATAGGAATTCAACCGTACTCGCATCTACCAAATCTTTGGCGGTTTTCTTGTATTCTTCAATCGCCAATTGTGCAGCGGCTACTTCTTGTTCATATTCAAGTTCTTGGTCGTATTCGCCGATAATATGGAAACGCACCAAGTACACTACGGCAAAAACAATGGTCGCATAGAAAAGATATACCCACCATGGAGGTAGTACGTTATCCAACTCTCGGATACCATCATAATTGTGATCCAGGACTATTTCGCCTTCACGCTCAATGGAGCGGCTTTTAGTAAGTCGTTTCATTAAGTTCTTGGCCCAAGTCCATTCAAACTTTTTGTCTTTGGCTTCCAAGTAACGCTCTTTTCCTTCTTCTGAAAGGGTTTGAAACATGATATTCTCAATGGAAGCTAAAATCAGTTCTATGGCAATAAGAATCATCAATACCAACAGCATAAAAAACTGTGTGATCGGATATTCAATTATTGCAGGTTTATCACCAGAGTCTATAAAGAATTCCATCAATCCGAAGATTAAAAAGAATAAAACGGGGACTCGTATCCACCAAGGTGTTTTTGTGCTCATAATGTTATAGTTTGTTTTGTTGATCTTCGTTATCCAATGGCAGTTCGGACATCTCCCTTATGTGTTCTTTGGTAGCGGTAAACACCCACCAGAACAATAGAACAAAAAATACAAAGAAGATTAGTAGGGAAACCATAGGATAGTTGGCTATCCCATCGATGGTTTCCATATGTTCTTTTACAAATTTCAACATGGTTATTTGTTTTGAGATATAATTTCTTCTGTTCCTTTAATTTTGATATCGGTACCCAATCGCTGCAGATAAGCAATCAAGGATACGATTTCACGATCTCGCATTTCCACAAAATCCAGTCCGTTTTCCTCGGCGTATTTTTTATCCGCTTCATACGTTTTTGCGAATTCAGGATCCGTGTAAAGGTTCTTTTCGATTTGCTCTGCTTGCTCTGCCATTGATTGCGGAGCATTGGCAATATCCTCTTCGGTATAGGGAACTCCAAGTTTTACCATGGTTTCCATTTTTGCCTGTACATCGCTGCGGTCATGCTCATCGGTGACCAACCATTCATAAGATGGCATGATTGAGCCCGCAGAAGTACTTTGCGGATCATACATGTGGTTCAAGTGCCAGTTATCGGAATACTTGCCACCAATTCGCAACAAATCCGGTCCTGTACGTTTACTACCCCAAAGGAATGGGTGATCGTAAACAAACTCCCCCGCCTTGGCATATTCTCCATAACGTTCCACCTCGCTTCGGAACGGTCTGATCATTTGTGAGTGACAACTCACACATCCTTCTCTTATATAAAGGTCTCGACCTTCCAATTCCAGTGGTGTATAAGGTTTAACACTTGTAATGGTCGGTATGTTGGATTTCACCAATATGGTCGGTATAATTTGAACCACACCTCCTATCAAGATGGCAACGGTGGCCAAGATGGTCAACTGAACAGGTTTTCTTTCCAACCAGTTATGGAAAGTTTCACCTGCTACTCTTCTTTTGGCAACTCGTTCCAATGCTGGTGCTTCTGCTTCTTCATCCTCTACTTTGCTACCAGACCTGATGGTCAACACAACATTGTAAAGCAAAACAAACATACCCAAGATATAAAGGGATCCTCCAATAGCCCTCATCCAGTACATGGGGATAATCTGGGTTACGGTTTCCAAGAAGTTACCGTAAACCAAGGTACCATCTGGGTTGAATTCTTTCCACATCAGAGCTTGGGTAAATCCAGCTACATACATTGGAAGGGCATAAAGCACAATACCCAAAGTTCCTATCCAGAAGTGGAAATTCGCCAATCCTTTGGAGTGCAATTCTGTTTTGAACATTCGCGGCACCAACCAATAGATCATACCAAAGGTCAAGAACCCGTTCCAAGCCAATGCACCAACGTGAACGTGTGCAATAATCCAGTCACTAAAATGAGCAATGGCATTTACGTTTTTCAAAGAAAGCATTGGACCTTCAAATGTAGCCATACCATAACCTGTAATGGCTACTACCATAAATTTTAATGTGGCATCGGTACGAACTTTATCCCATACTCCGCGGAGCGTTAACAATCCGTTGATCATACCACCCCAGGACGGAGCGATCAACATAACAGAGAACACCACACCCAGGTTCTGCGCCCAATCAGGCAAAGCAGAATACAATAAGTGGTGAGGACCTGCCCAGATATAAATAAATATCAACGACCAGAAGTGGACGATAGAAAGTCTATAGGAATAAATGGGACGGTTGGCCGCCTTTGGAACAAAGTAGTACATCAACCCCAAGAAAGGAGTGGTCAAGAAGAATGCCACTGCATTGTGACCATACCACCACTGTACCAAGGCATCCTGTACACCTGCGTACACGGAATAACTTTTAAGTGCGGTTACAGGAAGCTCCAAGCTGTTAAAAATGTGCAACACGGCTACGGTAACAAAGGTGGCCAAATAGAACCATATTGCCACATATAAGTGCCTTTGCCTTCTTTTTAAAATGGTACCGATCATGTTCCAACCAAAGACTACCCAAACGACTGCAATGGCTAAATCTATTGGCCATTCCAACTCTGCATATTCTTTGGATGTGGTGTACCCAAGCGGTAATGTCAACGCGGCAGCGACAATAATCAATTGCCAGCCCCAGAAGTTGATATTACTCAACGCATCACTGAACATTCTTGCTTTTAGCAAGCGTTGCAAAGAGTAATACACCCCTGCAAAAATCGCGTTCCCTACAAATGCAAAGATCACGGCATTGGTATGCAATGGGCGTAAACGTCCAAAACTCAACCAAGAGATACCTTCTGTAACATTGGGGAACAAAAACATAAAGGCCAACAAGAGACCTACCGACATACCTACCACGCCCCATAAAATGGTTGCGTATAAGAACTTTTGTACGATTTTGTTATCGTAACGGAACTGTTGTATTTCCATATTTATTGGTTTGTACTTTTAGTTTGTTTGATTTCCTTTTTATTTAGGTTTGATTTATCCTTGTCCCTGACCACCTCATCCTCGAACAACATTCTTACCGATGGGGTATAGGTATCATCGTATTGTCCGCTTTTTACCGAAAAAACAAAGGCTATAAAAAAGACTATGGCCACCGTTATGCTAATGGCCAGCAACACATAAATAACACTCATACCCTTGTTAAATTTGGGTTAAAACTACATTGATGATATCCTTCAAAAAATGACATATATCAGCTTTCTAAAATTTTTAATTCTTTACCGAGATAATTTGTTGCCAAGGTCGTGAACACTACAATACTTATGGAACTCAACGGCATCAGAATAGCGGCAATAACAGGCTGTAATTGACCTGTTACAGCAAAATATAATCCTACAATATTATAGCAGAGCGATAGCAAAAAGCTCATTTTTATTATCCGAATGGACTTTTTGGACAGTGTAATGAACTTTGGCAGCATTCTCAGCTTGCTCGCATCCAAAATTCCATCACAAGCTGGCGAAAACACGTTGATGTTTTCGGAAACAGCCAATCCAACATCACTTTGGGCCAAAGCCCCTGCATCGTTCAATCCATCACCCACCATTAAAACGTTATGGTTTTCCTGCAGACTTTTGATGTATTCCAGCTTATTCTCAGGTTTTTGGTCGAACATCATTTTTGTCTTAGCCGGAAGTACTTTTTGCAACTGCTCCTTTTCACCATCATTATCGCCGGAAAGAATGCCAAGTTCCAAATCGGTCCCTAGTTCCTCAAAAATTTGACTCATACCATCCCGATACGTATTCTTGAAAACAAAACGGCCTTTAACATCCTCATCTGCACTTACATAAACCGTGGTATTGGTCAAAGAGTTTGCTTTATTCTCACCAACATAGGAAGCAGAGCCAACTTTTATGGAGTGATGGTTATATTTTCCCTCAATGCCTTTTCCTGTATGCTCTTGGAATTCTTCAAGTGTCATTATCGCATTCGACTTTAAAATATTGTAGAGTGATCGGCTCAAGGGGTGGTTAGATGCCCTTAAGGTTGTTTTTAAAAGTGCCGTCTCCTCTTCTGTGAGTTCCATCCCTTCATAGTGGATGGTATCTTTTATGTTTGTGGTGAGGGTGCCTGTTTTATCAAAAATAGCGGTGTCGATTTTCGATAACCGCTCAATGACATTAGTGTTCTTCAGGTAGAATTTATGTTTTCCAAAAATGCGGAGCATATTGCCCAAAGTGAACGGAGCTGCCAAAGCAATGGCACACGGACAGGCAATGATCAAGACAGAAGTGAACACGTTGAGTGCCAAGCTTGGCTCCAACACCAACCAAAAAATGGTGGCTACAGTGGCAATACTCAAAACCGCAATGGTAAACCGTTTGCCAATACTATCGGTAAGGGTTTGAAATTGACTTGCCTTATCTTTTGAAAATATGGAGTTCCCCCAAAGCTGCGTTAAATAACTTTGTGAAACGGATTTTAATACCTCAACTTCCAAAACTCCCGAAAGTTGCTTTCCACCAGCAAACAGCTTTTCCCCCGATTCTTTGAATACGGGTTCGGACTCACCAGTAACAAAACTATAATCGATCTCGGCTGTTCCTTTGATAAGGATACAGTCCACGGGAATAATCTCATGGCTTCGAATCAAGACCCTATCCCCTACCTCTATATTATAAATTTGGATGTTTTCTTCCTCTCCATTTTTCCTCAAACGGGTAACGGCTATTGGAAAATAGGATTTGTAATCCCGCTCGAACGATAGATAGGCATAGGTTTTCTGCTGAAAAAATTTTCCCAACAACAGGAAAAAAACCAAACCTGTGAGACTATCAAAAAAACCGGATCCCAAATCAAAAACTATATCAACTGTGCTTCGTAAAAAGAGTACCAATATTCCCAAAGCTATGGGCACGTCAATGTTCAACAACTTGGAACGAATGCCTTTATAAGCTGAAATAAAATAATCTTGAGCGGCATAGAATACAACGGGCAAGGAAAAGGCGAACATCAACCAACGGAAGACATGCTTGTATTGATCTAACCAAAACTCTTCTACCTCGAAATATTCTGGGAAGGAAAACAGCATCACATTGCCAAAGGCAAAACCTGCAAACCCCAGTTTATAAATTAAGGAACGATCCACCTTTTTTCCCTTTTTATTGTATTCCTCTAAAGAGATGTAGGGTTCGTAACCAATGCTTCCCAACAAAAGCACTAATGCTTTTAGTGAGAAATCTTCCGTTTTATAGGTAACTCGAATAGTCTTCTTTGGGAAATCTACTTGCGAAAATGTAATGGCGGAATGTAGTTTGTTCAAGTTTTCCAATACCCAAATACAAGAACTACAATGGATGGTAGGGATACTTAAACTGATTACCTGGACACCTTCTTCGTTAAATTCCACCAATTGCTGTACAATTTCCTGGTTGTCCAAAAAATCGTATTTCTGGCGGATTTCGTTGGGTGTGGTTCCTGCCTTGCCTTCTATTTCATAATAGGTGGACAGGCCGTTTGATGTAAAAATCTCGTAGACGGTTTTACAACCATTACAACAAAAGTCTTTATCATCAAATTTCACACTACTCTTACCGCACTCGTCTCCACAATGATAACAGGTCGAGTCTGCCATTTCACATTTGCTTTACCTGATGCAAATTTGTAATACTCTTCTTCTTAAAAATATGATATTTATCAGTAAATTGTGATTGTATATCAATTATTTTTGTTGAATCAGGTAAACTAATCATCATTATGGAAAGCAGGTGTGAAAATTGTATCATCAGACAGTTTAACTCGCTCCGGGCCATGAGCAAGGAAGAGTTGAAAAAAGTATCTGACTCCAAAACCACCAAAATGGTAAAAAAGGGGGAACCCATTTTTGAAGAGGGCGACAAACTCAATGGCGTCTACTGTGTTAGAAATGGCGTTTCCAAACTTTCCAAGTTAAGTGCCAATGGAAAAGACCAAATTGTAAAGTTGGCCAGCAAGGGTGAAGTTCTTGGCCAGCGTTCGGTTATTTCCCAAGAGAGCACCAATCTTTCTGCCATTGCCGTAGATGATATGGAGGTTTGCTTTATTCCAAAGGAAAGCATCAACAATACCCTTCAAAAAAATCCGAATTTCACTTTGGAGGTTTTGCGTCATATGGCCCATGACCTCAAAGAAGCAGACGATGTAATTGTCAACATTTCCCAAAAAACGGTAAAACAAAGAATGGCGGAAGCTTTTCTATACCTAAAGAACAATTTTGGAGAGGATGCCGATGGCTTTTTGGCCCTTACCCTATCTCGGGAAGATATTTCCAATGTTGTGGGTACCGCTACGGAATCTGCCATTAGAATCATTTCCGAGTTCAAAAAGAAAGGCTTGATTCATACCTCTGGCAAGAAAATCGGCATCAAGGATGAACGCAAACTTTTGGAAATGGTCGAAGGCTTTTAGTCCATTTTTAAAAAGCTGACAATTGTCATAGAATCCCCTACCCCATAGGTCTAATTTTATGCATCATAATCTTAGTCAGATGCAGAAGATTTTAATACCTACGGATTTTTCGGAAAATGCATGGAATGCAATAGATTACGCTATGCAATTGTTCCGCAACAGGCGTTGTACTTTTTACTTGCTCAACACCTACACCCCTGTTATCCCCAGCAGCCGATTTATGGCAAAAATGATTGATGGAGTTCGCATCGTGGATGCGGTGAGAGAGAATTCTGAACGAGGATTGACCAAAACCGTGGAACGGATAAAGACCAAATATGGCAATCCCAACCACAGTTTTGAGACCATTTCTTCTTTTAACCTTTTGGTGGAGGAGGTGAAAGATATTGTGGAGACTTTTGAAATCCATTTGGTAATCACAGGCACCAAGGGTGCTTCTGGTGTGGACGAGGTATTTATGGGCAGTAATACGGTACGGATTATAAAAAGCACCAAAAAATGCCCTGTTTTGGCCATTCCATATCATTTTGAATATGTAACACCTTCAGAAATTGCCTTTGCCACAGATTTTAATCGATTTTACACCTCTTCCGAACTATCTCCTTTACTGGAAATGGCCAAGATGTTCAAAGCCACGATTCGAATTGTACATGTGCAATACGGAATCAAAGCACTGACGGAACTGCAGCAGTTCAACTTAAACATGCTACGACGTTATCTTGGTGATGTGGAACATTATGTTCATACAGTTTCCGAGCTAAATTCGGTTTCCCACACTTTGGAAACATTCTCTAAGGAATTGGATATCCATCTTTTGGCGATGCTGAACTATCAGCATAGCTATATGGAGAAAATGACGCGAGAACCCATCATCAAAAGAACGGCGTTCCATACCCAGATACCCTTGTTGGTGATACCTGAATTAGGCATGGAAGGTGTCTCCAAGGAGGCAAAAGAAGAAGAGGAAGTAGAGTCGCACAATTAAAGTTCCGTTGCTATCTTTATACCGTTAAAAAACCGGCATAAGGCAACCTATGAACGAACAACTATTAATTGACTGCCACGAACGGATAAAACCTTTTATCCATAATACTCCTGTGCTCACTTCCAGACTTATCAACGAGATAGCTGGCGCCGATTTGTACTTTAAGTGTGAAAACTTTCAGCGGATGGGTGCCTTTAAAATGCGTGGTGCCGCCAATGCCATAATGCAACTTACGGACGAGCAAAAGCAAAATGGTGTTGTCACCCATTCTTCTGGTAATTTTGCCCAAGCCCTATCCCTTTCCGCACATAGTCTAGGCGTAAAAGCCTATATAGTTATGCCAAATTCAGCGCCTAAAGTTAAAAAAGAAGCCGTCAAAGGATACGGTGGCATCTTGATTGAGTGTGAATCTACCTTAGAGGCTCGGGAACGTGAATCTGATCGTATTGTAAAAGAACATAGTGCTACTTTTATTCACCCCTCAAATGATGACCATGTAATTTTGGGGCAAGGAACCGCCTGCAAAGAACTATTGGAACTCCAACCAAATCTTTATTACGTAGTTACACCTGTTGGCGGTGGTGGATTGATTGCCGGAACAGCATTATGTGCACATTATTTTGGAAATAACTGCAAAACTATAGGTGGGGAGCCTTTTGAGGTTGATGACGCCTATCGGTCCTTACAAAGCGGAAAAATAGAGACCAACACCACAACAAATACAATTGCGGATGGGCTCAAAACCCAATTGGGGGATAGAAACTTTCCCATCATTCAAAAATATGTGGACGAAATTGTTCGCGTAACAGAAGAAGAAATCATTGCGGCTATGCGATTGCTTTGGGAACGACTCAAAATTGTATGTGAGCCTTCCAGCGCAGTTGCCTTAGCGGCCGTTCTTAAGAAAAAAGGTGACTTAGCGAACAAAAAAGTAGGTATTATAATATCTGGCGGAAATGTTGATTTAAGCCATTTGCCCTTTTAAGGTATTAATGAACTTTGGGGAAAGTTATGGTAAAAATGGTGCCAACATCCTTCTCACTCTCAACTTCTATTTTTCCATCCATGGCCTCCACTTGTGTCTTTACCAAGTAAAGTCCAAAACCCTTGCCCTCAGTAGCACCACTAAGTCTGCCATACATATCAAAAATCTTCCGCTCTTTTTCGGGGGTAAGTTCCATTCCTATGCCATTGTCTGAAAATCTCAACATAATAGCTTGTTCCGTTTTTTCTGTGATTATTTGGATAACGGCAGGAACACCTTGCTTAGAGTAATTGATTGCATTTAATATGAGGTTATAAAAAATATTTACAATATAGCTCTTCGCACCAAATACAGTATCGACCTCTAAAAAGTTGGTTTCAATGGAAGCTCCATTGTTTGTGATTTCTTCTGATAGAAGCCCATTTACATCTTTCATGACATCCCGAAGAGGAACATTCCTGAATTTTTCCTTGTCCGCAGATTTTAATGCCAACGAATGGTGAAGGTCCTTAATTGTTTGATCCAGCGCCTCGGTAGTATGCTCTATCTTTTTCATAATGTCGTCGTTCATCTCATCCTTGCCCCAATCATATATTTTGGACAACATTAAAAGATTTGATATGGGACCACGCAAATTATGTGATATGATCCGAACAAAATTCTGGAGCTCATGATTTTGCTCAACAATCTGCTGGTTGGAAATTACATCTCTGGTAACATCTTGTGTGGTCCCCCTCATTCGATAAGGCTTACCATTTTCATCATAAAAAGCTCTACCCTTTTGATGGACATACCTAATTTCTCCGTTACCCACCAAAATTCGATGAACAATATCATGTGTTGTTTTTTCCTCGATACATTTATTAACATCTTCATTAAAAGCATCTCTGTCCTCCGGATGAATGATTTCCATTAATGATTCGTAATCCGCTTTAAATGTTTCGGGACTTTTGTCAAAGATTCTGAAAAGTTGATCGGACCAAGTGATTTCGTTCTTTTCCATGTCCCAGTTCCAATGCCCCACATCGGCAACTTCTTGGGCTTCCCGATACTTTCTTTCACTTTCTCTTAATCGATGATTGTTGTTTACTTCCAGTGTAACGTCCTTTTGCCAGACACAACAACCAACAACATCTCCAAAATGATTCATAAAAGGTTGGAATGAAAACTCGTGCACCACTATTTTTCCATTCTCCTCAAAAGTATGTTTTGATGTGGTCGCGTAGCGATTTAGCGCCCTTTCACAACCTTGTTGACAAGGATTAAAGAAACCATCCACCTTATAAACCTCTCTAAGGTCCATACCCCTATCAACATCTCCTATACCATCTTGTTTAAGACGAGCCTTGAAGGAAGTATTAAAAGCGGTAAGCTTGTAATCTTCATCCATTGCCCACACAAGATCATCCCGATCCTCAACGATTTCAATTTTATTTTGAATAAAGGCGTGGTTCTGTTTCACAGTATAAAAGTTATTCAGAATAAAATTAAAGGCCTTGTTTAAATTAAGTAATTTAAGTTTGGATTATTTATTGGCACTTTGCAGATAGTCCTCCAAATGCTCAATTTTTAACGGTTTTGTGATAAATTCCTTGACGTATTTCTCATACTTTTTAGCTTCTGTCTTATCTGCATCGGATTCCGAAGAAGTTACTAAAAGTACCTCATTGGATTCTGGAAAATCTTCGAGCATCATAAACTCCAAAAATTCAAAGCCGCTCATCTCCGGCATATTGATATCCAATAAAATAAGTGTTTTAACTTTTGGGTCATCTCTAAATCTCAAATCATCAAGGGCAAGTTCTGGATTGGTAAAACTCTTAACCCTATCTTCCATTCCCATTCTTCTAAAGTGAATCGCATTCACAGTATTCACTAGGTCTTCGTCGTCGACCAAATATATTTCCTTGTACATAGCGTTGTTGGTCAATTATTTTAGTTAGTTTCAGTTTGGTTTTCTCAAAAAATTGATAAATATCAATATTTTCTAATTAATAGAACTTAAATAACACTATTTTATTGTAAAATCAATAGTTATGATTAGTTGATAAATATCAGTGATAATAAGGTCCCAATCACATTATTCCCACCTTTCAACAAGGTTTATTGTAAATTTAACGTTTTTCTTTTTATTCGGAAAAACCCTTAAATATTTATTTTTTTGTAATCTACCCCTCGTTTTTTTGTGATATTTAAAAGTATAGTTCAAAGGAGCTAATTAAAATCTAAACGAGAAATATCTGAGAGATTCAAATAGTAAATTACTCCTCTAGATTTTCATTTAAACAATATTGATATAGAATACCAAGGAAAGCTTACGCAAGGTGGAGGTTAAAAAGCAATTAATTATACTCAAAAAAAAGGCCCCTCAAGTTTTGAAGGGCCTTTTTTGTGCGGGTGAAGGGAGTCGAACCCCCACGCCTTGCGGCACTAGATCCTAAGTCTAGCGTGTCTACCAATTCCACCACACCCGCGAAATGGAGTGCAAATATAAATCAATTTTCCGATTTGCAAATGTACTCCCTTTAAAAACTTGTTTTTTGTACTTTTAGGCTACTTTTTAATTCATATATGAAAGACATAAATAATTACATCGGTACCAACAAGGACAGATTTATCAACGAGTTAATCGAGCTCTTAAAAATCCCCTCCATTAGTGCTGACCCAGCTTATTCAAAAGATGTGTTGGAAACTGCTAAAGCCGTGAAAAAATCATTGGATGATGCAGGTTTTGAAAACACAGAAATTTGCGAAACCAAAGGCTATCCCGTGGTGTATGGTGACAAGATCATAGACCCTAATCTGCCAACCGTATTGGTTTATGGCCACTACGATGTGCAACCCCCAGACCCTGTTAACCTTTGGGATTCCCCACCTTTTGAGCCCGTAATCAAAAAAACGGAATTACATCCTGATGGGGCTATTTTCGCCCGTGGAGCCTGCGACGATAAAGGTCAGTTTTTTATGCACGTAAAGGCTGTTGAATATATGATCAAGAACAATACCTTGCCTTGCAACGTAAAGTTCATGATCGAAGGTGAAGAAGAGGTCGGAAGCGATAGTCTGGAGGATTTCCTAAAGGAAAACAGCGAAAAGCTCAAAAACGATATCATTTTGATCTCCGATACCGGAATGATTGCCAATGACACACCATCCATTACTACCGGGTTGCGTGGTCTTAGTTATGTTGAAGTGGAAGTAACAGGGGCCAACCGAGACCTTCATTCAGGTATTTATGGGGGTGCTGCTCCTAATCCCATCAATGTGCTATCTAAAATGATAGCTGAGCTGCATGATGAAAACAACCATATTACCATTCCTGGGTTTTATGACAAAGTAGAAATCATATCAGATGAAGAACGTGCCGAAATGGCAAAAGCACCTTTTGATCTGGAAGAATACAAAAAATCGTTGGACATTGGTGATGTTCATGGCGAAAAGGGATATTCAACATCGGAACGTTTTGGTATCCGGCCCACTTTGGATGTCAACGGAATCTGGGGAGGCTATATGGGCGAAGGTGCAAAAACCGTAATCGCAAGTAAGGCCTATGCCAAAATATCCATGCGATTGGTTCCCGACCAAGATTGGCACGAGATTACTGATTTGTTTACCAAGCATTTCAAATCACTTGCGCCCAAAAGTGTAAAAGTAAAAGTGACTCCTCACCACGGTGGTCAGGCATACGTAACACCAATAGATAGCATTGGCTACCAAGCTGCTTCCAAGGCTATGGAAACCACCTTTGGTAAAACACCCGTTCCGCAACGAACTGGAGGAAGTATCCCGATTGTGGCACTTTTTGAGAATGTCTTTGACAGTAAAACGATCCTTTTAGGATTTGGGTTGGACAGCGATGCCATCCATTCCCCTAACGAACATTTTGGGGTATGGAATTTTTTAAAGGGAATTGAGACGATTCCATACTTCTATAAATATTATACAGAGATGAAAGCCTAGAGCTTTTTAACGTATTTGGTGATAATAACTATTTGTTGACCATCTACTTTACCCTCTATATATTCAGCATTTTCGTGATCCAGGGAAATTCGTCTAACAGCGGTTCCCTGTTTTGCGACCATGCTAGATCCTTTTACTTTTAAATCTTTTACCAGCACAACGCTATCTCCATTCTCCAAAATATTACCATTTACATCTCGGTGAATTATTTTTTCGCTTTCCTCTTCACCTTCTCCAGTTGCTTTGGCCCATTCAAGAGTTTCATCCTCCAAATACATCATATCCAAAAGATCTTTCGGCCATCCTTCAGATTTTAATCTGTTCAGCATACGCCATGCAACAACCTTTACCGCATCGTGCTCGCTCCACATACTATCGTTTAAACAACGCCAGTGATTGGCATCTGTATTATCGGGATTTTCTATTTGGTCAATGCAAGTAGAGCAAGCCAAAAGGCTACCATCAACCCCACCAGTGGAAACCGGAGGAACTTCATATACCTGTAAATTATCTGTTGCCCCGCATAGTTCACAGGTATTTCCACTTCGTTCTTGTAAGTCTTCCAGTAATCCCATAATGTTCGATTTGACGGCAAACTTAACATTTTAGGACATTAAAACATATTCTACATTTGTAGAATTACAATTTTTATTCTATGTTTGTAGAACAAATACTTAAAAGCGTATAAAATGCAGCTGTCAAAATCCGAAGAAGAGTTGATGAACATTGTCTGGAAATTAAAGAAGGCCTTTATGAAAGACCTACTGGATGCCTACCCAGAGCCCAAACCGGCCACAACCACGGTTGCAACACTTTTAAAACGTATGACTGATAAAGGTTTTGTAGCATACAACAGTATAGGAAGAAGCAGGGAATACTATCCTTTGGTAAGGAAGAAGGACTATTTTTCCAAACACGTGAACGGTCTCATAAAAAACTTCTTTAACGACAGTGCCAGTCAATTTGCCTCCTTCTTTACACAAGAGACAAATTTGAGCAAGACAGAACTGGAAGAACTGAAAAAATTGATTGACAACGAAATCAAAAAGAAGTAACTATGCTGCCTTTCCTTCTTAAATCCACAGCCTGTTTGGCCATTTTCCTTGCCTTTTACAAATTAGTACTGGAGAATGAAAGTATGCATCATTTTAAACGCTTTTATCTAATGGGTGTATTACTGGCCGCTCTAATTATCCCGAACATTGTTTTTGTGGAGTATGTAGAGGTTTCTCAAAACACATCCGTTATGCAAACGGTTACGAACTTCAATGATTCTCCTCAACCCATGTTTGAAGAAACCGATACGGAATGGAATCTTGTATTATGGAGCATTTACACTTTGGGAGTTGTGATATTTGCCCTTAGATTTTTCAAGAATCTTGGTGAGATAGGCTACCGAATCCGTAAAAACCCAAAGCTGAAAGATCAATCCATCACGCGCGTATTGATGGCACAACAAATCCCACCCCATACTTTTTTTCGATATGTGTTTTTGAACAAAAGACAATACGAGCAACATAATATTCCTGAAGAAGTGATGCTTCACGAGGAGACCCATGCGAAACAAAGACATAGTTTGGATGTTTTATTGATTGAATTGGCCCAAGTCATCTTTTGGTTCAATCCTCTCATCTATGTTTTAAAATCCAGTATAAAATTAAACCATGAGTTCTTGGCCGACCAAGAGGTCGTTAACCAAAGTTCTGACCATACACAATATCAAAACACATTATTATCGTACTTATCACACGATTGTTTTGAAACTTATCAGTCCTCCGGCATTGCAAATGCCATTAATTATTCATCAATCAAAAAACGATTTACAGTCATGAAAACAAACACATCAAAAACATCATTTATGCTACGAAGCTTCTTGCTTCTACCATTAACGGCCATGCTTTTATTTGGGTTTAGTTCAACAAATAAAATTTCTGTTGCAAAAGAACCTACCGTATACCCAAGTATGGATGAAATGCCAGGAACCAAAGATTTAATATCCCGATCAATTGAACTTGCAGGTATTATTGTTGATTCAGAAACATTATTGCCAATCGAAAATGCTTCCATTATGAAATCTGATGGGCAAATTCTTACCAAAACGGACAACAATGGTTACTATCATGTAGAATTCGAAATTTTAACTTCCGGTGAGATATATTTTGATTTGTCTGTGACCAAAAAAGGTTACAATCCAATTTTACAAAAAGAACATTGGGGAAATCTACAAGGGAAGATAGGTTCAGCCATGTATTTTGCCTTGCAACAGACAAAATCAAATGCAGATGAACTTTCCACCCTTGTAGCAAATACAAAAAATCTGGATTACGGAACAATTTTAAAGAGCTACAATAAGGTTGAGGCAGACTTTATATTTCGTAAAAAATTGAAAGAGGCCAAAAAGGGCAATCAAAATGTTTTCATACAATTGGATGGAGGATACTTTTTGGTTAATGATAGTTGGATTCGACTAAAATCAAAAAACGACTTGGTCATAATAGATGATAAAACTATCCTCCCTGCCTTTAAATTGAATGAAGTAATCAAGAGAAATCAGGTTACTGGAATGACTCCTCTTGAAGCGGGCAGCAAAGCTGATTACGCCATTTATACTTTGAAAAGCACGGTGAGTATTTCTCCAAACCAACAAAAAAGTGCTTCGCGCGAGGAAATGAAAGAGTACAATGCCTTGGCCAAAAAGTACAATGCAATGGACAGCAACCATATGATTATTAAAAAGAAAGAGGTGATGCGGTTAAAGTTGATTTATGGTAAAATGTCTGAAAAACAGCGTGCAGACGCGGAACCTTTTCCTGATTTTCCAGCACCGCCACCAACGCCAAAAGCCCCTAAGCCACCTAAAAATGTGTCGGACACAAAATATGCTTCAAATCAAATTAAAAAAGTAATAGCTACCCAAGACCCTTATGATGTGGTTGGTGGAAACCTTACTATTAAAGCTCCAATAAATCCAGTGCCACCAGCACCACCAAAACCAATTGAGCATATCAAAGAAATGGCGAGCAAGGGAGCTTCCTTTATGTTCAATGGAAAAGAAATATCCGCCAAGAAAGCAATTGAAGTAATTCAAAAGAATGACAAAATAAATATTGATAGCAGGAACTCCAGGGATAAAAAACCGGTAGTAAAACTATCAGTAGATCCAATTGAAATAGAAAACTAGAAAATCTCGATTTCATATAGTGTTAAAAGCCCCTTAATTGGGGCTTTTTGTGTAACAAATCAACAAAAGTTGCGTTCTAATAACCTATCAATCAAAGAGAACACACTATGTTACTACGTTTTTTTATCTTCTGCTCGGGAGCGGACACCCAAATTTTAGAGACTTGTTCCAATGGGGAACGCAATAAATATGCAGGCATCGGTGCTACCGTATTTTTCACCGCCGTAATGGCTTTTATCGCCTCAGGTTATGCCCTTTACACGGTATTTGACAATATTTACACCTCCATTTTCTTTGGGTTAATCTGGGGACTTCTCATTTTCAATCTGGACCGATATATTGTTTCCACCATTAAAAAACGGGATAATTTTAAAGGAGAACTCCTTCAGGCAGCTCCAAGAATTGTTTTGGCATTGATTATTGCCGTGGTGATTTCCAAACCCTTGGAGATGAAAATTTTTGAAAAGGAAATCAATCAGGTTTTGTTGGAAGAGAAAAATGCCATGACCTTGAACAACAAAGAACAATTAGCGCTCCAGTACACTCCAAAAATTGAAAGTCTTAACCAAGACATCGCGAACCTGAAGACAGAGGTTACTACCAAAGAAGCAGAGACCAATGCCCTTTACGACACCTATATTTCGGAAGCGGAAGGCACAGCAGGCACAGGTTTATTAGGAAAAGGTCCTGTTTATAAAGAAAAACGGGAAAAGCACGATGCTGCCTTGGCAGAACTCAATTCATTGAAAGAGAACAATGCTGCTAAAATTGAGAACATTGAAGCCCAAATTGCGGCTTTGCAAACCGATTATGATACTGCCGTTGCCAACTCCCAACCCATTATTGATGGTTTTGACGGATTGATGGCACGCATTAACTCCTTAGGAAAATTGCCATGGTTTCCGTCTTTTTTTATCTTTTTGTTGTTTCTAGCTATCGAAACCGCTCCGATTATTGCCAAATTGTTAGCACCGAAAGGTGAATACGATTATAAGTTTGAAGAGCAGGAAAGTGTGGTCGCTACCTGGGTCACACAAAAAGTGGAACAACGTAAATTGCTGTTGTCCACCGATGGGGAAATCAACCAGCAAATCTATGCAGATATTAAAAGCGAAGAGGAGCTGTACCGCTACAAAAAGGAGAAAGCTGAGGAATTGTTGCGCTTACAAGCAGACTCTTTTCACAATGTACAGGTAAAGGGACTTTAATCTACAATACCCATGTTTTTTAGTAGGAAGGAAGCATTCATGTTTTGGCATACTCCTTCTTTAAACTTGTAATCGAAAAACAGTTCTTCATTCACGATTTGAGCATCAAAATATCGATTTTCCACCTCTGGAAGTTCATCTGCCAAGGTGCACAGGCTTAAATCGTGAGTGGCTACCATTCCCGTAGACCCATTTCGCACCAAACGCTCCACAAATTTTTTTGAGCCTTCGGCCTTGTCCACGCTGTTGGTACCCTTCAAAATCTCGTCCAAGACCACAAAACAGTCATCCTTTTCCAGTTCTTCAACAATATATTTTAAACGTTTGAGCTCTGCATAAAAATAGGAAGTCTCATCCGCCAAAGAATCCGAAGAACGCATACTGGTCAATAAACGAACTGGAGCATATTTTACATTTTTTCCTAAAACGGGTAAACCCATGTTCGCCATTACTATTTGCAAAGCAACGGCTCTCAAAAAAGTACTTTTACCCGCCATATTGGCTCCTGTCACGATACAAAAACGTCCCTTTCCTATTTCAAAATCATTGAGTACATTCTTTTTGGGGTCCACCAAGGGGTGACCCACTTCTTTTGCTTTCAACACAGTTTTACCTTGCACCAAACTCGGATAGGTATGATCGGTATGATTAAAGGCGTAAGTGCCAAGGGTGATGTAGGCATCAAATTGAGCAATGGCGGAAAACCAACTTTCCACATCTTGTCCGTGTTTTTCAATCCAGGATTCCACTTTATGAGCGTAATACAGGCTATATAGACCAAGTCCTTGTGCAAACATGGAAATCATCAGGTTATATTGCTGCTCCAACATCGTCATGTTTTTGGAAAAGCGCTTCAATATTTTAGAGGTTCTTTCTCCCTTGACCTCCAATTTCTTTTGAATCTCTTGTAGCAATTCCGAGTTAAACGAATGCTCTTCCAGTTCGTAAATCAACCGTTGGTGCTGCTGTATAGTATCCTGGGCTTCCGATACCCTTGCTGTGAATGGAATGATTTTTTTTGCATACCGACCAACGATTCCCACACCCAAAACGTACCAAAACAGAATCAAACTTTCGGGCACCCATCCCAAAAATGCTAAAACAATCAACCCAATAGATAACGATGTAAAAATAAGGGGTGCTATCCCTCCCCATTTAGGCATAAACGATTTGTGATTTTTCATCCAGTCGGAGACCACATCAGGGGATATTTTGGGTTGGGTTTCCCCGGCCAAAGCTGAAAAATGCTGTCGCCACTCGGGCAACTTAGCCAACTCTTGAATGGCCTCTTGTTTTTTAACTATATCCTTTGGATATCCATCTAACAAAAGATTCGAAAACACTTCCCGTCCTTGTCGCAAAGTGGTTCTATTGGCGTATTGATAAAAAGACCCCCTTCCAAAAAGGTCCAAATCCTGCGCATATGGGTGATTTGGTTTTAAAAACCCCTTTCCATCCGGTAAATCTTGATAACGGCGATCCAAGATTTCCAATTCCGTTGTATTGATGGCTATAAGCCTTTCTAAATACTTTTTATGACGTTTTACATTACTGAATTGGTTTACCAAATAGAGAAATAATGCAATTAAAAGGGGTATTATCGCAACTAGCGCGGTAGCGTTCCAAAACAAATAGATCGCAAACCAAAAAGCTACAAAAACAGAAAGTCTAAACGTGGCCAAAAGACCCAACCGCTTTTTTACCTGCTGAAGTTCCTTTTGATGTTTTTCACGCTGAGCTGTGTAAAAATGTTGTAATTCCTCCATTCAAAAATTAGCCTAAATTGTTGAGCTCTAGCTGAAGCTTTTTGGTTAATCCAGATACGACCAATTCATAGGAATGGTCTACTAAATCTTTGATTAATTGGGGTGGGAGCTGTTCCAAGAACAAGGTGTTCCAATGCTTTTTACTCATATGATAGCCAGGAGTGATAATACCATCATATTCCTCTCGAAGCTCTTCCGATTTATCGGGGTCGCACTTTAAATTGCATTGGGAAGGAACCCGTTCCAAAGGAACCAAGGCAAACATTTTGCCCATTACTTTAAACACCAAAGTGTCAGCGTCAAAAGGAAACGCTTCGGTCACCCCTTTTTTGGATAAGCAAAGTTCCCTAAGTTCTTCTACATTCATTGCTCGATGCCCTGAGAGTCGTAAACGATTACCTTTTCCCAAAGATCTTCACATTCTTCAATAAACACCAAATGTGGGGGTTCTTCTTGATATGCTGCTTGATCCTCTGCTGATTCAAAAGTAAGAATCAAGGAATACGTGAACGAATCATCGACCACATCACGAATCGCCTTTGGCGGCGTACCAATGAATTTTGTTTTGGCATACTGGGAATTGTCCAAAAACTTGGTCAAGGATTTTTCAAAAGTGGTTCTGTCAGCATGACTATCGGGATTTTTAAACCAGAAATATACCACATGCGCATACGTGTGGTCAAAATTATTGTCCATATCGGTTTTGATTTGTACACAACTGGTGGCAAATACACCCACCAAAAGCAAGGTTATGATTTTTGTTTTCATGTTTACTCTTCTATAGATTGTTTTTCACTATTTGATATTTCCAAGGCAGAATAATCCAATGTCCATCCGATGGTCTCTACAATTTTCTCCACTACCAAAACGGCCTGTAAAGCTTCATTTTTTGCAGTTTCCATCAACCCGCTCTCTGGTATTCTTTTTTTGATATACTCTTTAGCCTCTTGGTTGAGATTGGTTAGATCTGTGGGTGAAAAGCTGTTGAATATACCATTTTTAATATCATAAAACTGCAAATCGGGTTCAATGGAAAGCACTTCTGGTTCTGGAAAGTGACTCAGTATGATTTTCTTTTTATCATTTTCCGCTTTTAAAGCAAGTTTATTGAGATCATACCCGATATGGGCCTTCGCCTTGATGACAATCAGCGCTTTTTTCTTGCTACGGAAAAGACTCAAAAAACTGTCCTTGGTATTCTCGTAATGATAAATTTCAGCAAAATCACCTTCAACAGAAACCAATTTGCAAACGCTCCGTATCTTGTTCAAGATTACAGTGGACTGCTCTTCGGTTATCTCT
The DNA here is from genome assembly GCA_040285615.1 of Allomuricauda sp. Taxonomy (GTDB): domain Bacteria; phylum Bacteroidota; class Bacteroidia; order Flavobacteriales; family Flavobacteriaceae; genus Flagellimonas. The sequence continues at coordinate 39,936 of JAVJRL010000002.1, read as the reverse complement.
TTGTTTCTTTTTTTTCGGAACAGTGAAAAGACCCAATACATCAATATTGCACCCAATATCAATCCCAAAACGATATCTACAACTTCACCCATTTTAATTGCCTATTTCACCCAAATGGGTAAACTTAAATCCTTTATCATATTTTAATCCGTAGCCCAACATTCTGTCCAAAGCCGAATGCGAGAACAAAATCACACCAATTAGCTGGCATAAAGGTATTGAAAAGTAAAGTCCAGTAAAATAAATTAGTAGGGCAACTCCTTTATGATGAAACAAATTATAGGAAAACGCCCCTGCTTTGTTTCCAAAAAAATACCCGATCATTCCGATATCGGGCGTTAATATCAGCACTAAAAACCACCACCAAGCGTAATCCAATAAACCAAAGAGGTAAATGCCCAATGCAAACATCATAAACTCTTCCAATTTAAGTGTGGTTTTCATCTATTTGGTTTCAATTTTATAAAGTACAGGTCTGCTGGGGCTGGCATCATTTTCAAAAGGCGCCACTTGAAGGTTCAAAAAATAGGTGCCATCCTCCACTGGGTTGGGCACATAAATAAACTCGGTAATCGTAGCTTTTGTTCTTGGTTTGCCACCTATATTCCAAAAAGCTTTATGTGCCAAAAGTTCTCCTCCGTCCCTTTCCTTGTCCACAGATGGCAAATCGATGAGCAAATGCTCTACACCTTTTTTTACTAGATACTTAGCAGCTTCCTCGGTTAAATACGTGGGATTGGTATCTGAATATTTTTTTGAGCGCTTGTAATCCAAATTGGGAATGGTCCTGATGACGACGGCCTGTCTTTTTTTATTACCCAAAGCATATTTTATTTGCATTTCGGATATGACAAAATCATCTCCCATCTGCTCCGGTGCTACAGTAATCAACTCGGCCAAAAAGAAAAATTTTTTAAGTTTTTTATTGATAGAGTTGAACTCCTGGGATATATGTCCCAAGCATTCGGTATGTGTTACATGCGAATGTGGATTAAACCAAATATCATTGAAATTGGTTGATGCGCCTTCGGATACCTTGCCTATAAATCCATCTTGTTCGTGTGGCGCAATTTTTGGTGGGTCCAAATACCAGGCATTCACATTCTTGTCGCCACCTTTAAGCGGTATGGAAATATCATGAGGTTTGGTCAGGTCTATTTTATAGTTTCGAGAGTTATGTTTTATGGAGGCTATCATTTAGGCTGAACTTGTTTAGGGTAATTAAATCAATTCCTTGGATATATCCAATAATAAAGTTCTTTTTGGTTGAAATCTGCTAACTTCACTTATCGGTAGATAAAATTTGCTTAACAGCTAATCACGTGATAGCCTGTTGGATGCCATGTAACAAAACCATTATCCCTTCGTCTTCCAAAAACAAACCAATCATAAAAACAAATGCTTAAAAATTTATCTGAAAGAAGAGAAGCTTGGAAGACCATCTTTATTTTTCTGGCACTCGTCGTCGCTCTTACTTCGCCTTTCCATTACGCTATAGTAAAATTGTATCCTTCAAGGATATATGTAGGGGCTATAATGTGGTGTCCTGCAATAGCTGCATTTATTACCATGAAAATTAAAGGGCGGAAAATTTCATCTCTTAATTGGAATTGGGGAAATTGGAAATATATCCGATTGTCCTATTTTGTCCCTGCCTTATATGGTATAATCACCTATGCACTTATCTGGATTTTTGGGTTTGGAAACTTGGCAAACCAAGAAACCATAATAGATTGGGGAAAAGAACTTGGTTTGTTTGGAATAGGCACTTTAAATCCAACATCGATAACCATCATAGCCATAATTTTAGTAGGAACCGTAGAAGTGGTAAGAGCCTCAGCAACAACTTTAGGAGAAGAAATTGGTTGGAGAGGTTTTTTTATATATGAATTAAGAAAGGTACTTTCCTATACAGGCGTCTCTATTTTCAGCGGGATTATTTGGGCTGCGTGGCATTGGCCATTGCTCGTTTATTATAGCAATAACATGCTGTTGGAATTTATTACATTCTTTACAGTGATTATTTCCATGTCCTTTATTATGACCTACTACACTTTTAAATCCAAAAGTTTATGGCCCGCCGTTATTTTTCACGCAGTAAGCAATGTGTATATTCAAAAAATAATGCCGCCTCTAACAATGAAAATTGAGGGTACGGAACAATGGCTTGGCGAAAACGGAATTATGTTCGCCATTGTCACCTGTGTTTTTGGAATTTATTTTTGGAGAAAAGCTATTAAAGAAAAAATGTAATTAAAAACACTATGCAGAACAACTACGATTGTTAAATAAGGTTTGTACGCGACCAAAACACAACCTTAATCAACGAAAAACAAATCACTTGCAATACCATCGGTCAAAAACTTGCCTTTTTTAATATTCTTGTCAAATGGCTGATGGGTTATGTCAATTCAAACAGCCCATCTATCAATTTCAACCAGATCATTGGATTTAAAGTCTGTAGGTTTCACTTTTTATGTTGGCCTTATCCCATAATGTGGAGAATGTAAAACCATTAAAATCTTTCAATGAATCGAAAACATCTAATTCTAGTAGTATGCACAATCATCTTATTTTCTTGTTCAAAAGAGGATGCGGAAAATATTAATGAACAATCAGTATCAATTATCGAGATTCTAGTTGAAAAAAGCCCTTGGACATACGACAGATTAGAGGTTGTATCAATAATAGAAAAAAACGGGTTTGACCTGAAGCAATCGCACATCGATGATTTTGAAAATAATTCCAATCAAGAATTTAATGGCTATACAATAAGCTTCAATGATAACGGAACGGGAACAGATAATGATGGTCAATTCTCTTGGACTTGGATTGACGAAGAAAACGGTGAAATGCACATTTGGGATGACACCTATGTTATTTCAGTAAATAATACAGAATTAATCCTTGGTGTTCGAAACTTTGCTTTTGTTCCCGAAGGTGAGTGCTGTGTGGAAATCCGGTATGATGGTAATATCATATTCAAATAACAGTTACCAATTGATAATTTAATTTGACAACCAATCATATTTTAAAACATAAAATGAAAAAATTCCTTGTACTCCTATTTGTCCTTTCATTTACCAATATTTTTTCTCAAAAAAAGAATTTTAGTTTAGAAGTAAACTATCCGTTGGAGTTTTCAAATGGAAATTCATCAGATTTAACTGGAGTTATAAATTCAAAGCTGAAATACAGGTTTTTGAATAGGGAATCATTCAGCATTGGGACTTCTTATTCGATTGATTTATTGAAAGGAGACTTAAGGTATCCATTTGATAAAGAATCATTTATATCACATCACTTCAATTTATTTGGAGAAGTTCCGCATAATTCAAGCAATAAATTAATTACCTCTTTAGGAATTGGATATTCTACACAAAGTTATTTTAAGTCTACAATCATTTACAATAACTCAGGCGAAGTATCTTCCACCTCTGAAAAGGACACTATTGGAGGATTTAATATAAGCTTTGGCGGAACTTATGACATTTTTAAGAACTTCTTCTTTCAAGCTAACTTTCAATTTATAAGATTATATGTTGAAGATTATATAGCTGAGAAGAAAGTTGGTTTTAATAAAAATCGATTGAAGATTGGGGTTGGATACAGATTTTAAAGTCTTTTCTATCATATATAGAACTGGAAAAATATGCATGTTTCTAAGCTAAATCATAGCCACAGCAAGTAATTTCACAACTTATATAATTGATGGGTTAAATTAGACAGGTTTAATCAACGAAAAACAAATCACTTGCAATACCATCGGCCAAAAACTTGCCTTTTTTGGTGGTGAGCAATTTACCATCCACGAGTTGCAGTAATCCTTGCTCCACATATTTTTGAGCTTGTTGGTTTAGGTAGTCCAAGTAGGTAAGACCGAACTCTTTCTCGATTTTTTCTAAAGAAACACCCCAAATGGTGCGCAAACCTGTCATCACAGCCTCATTGTACCTGTCGGATTGGGAGAGGGCTTCTACTTCCATGGGCAAGATACCCTCGTTTATTTTTTTTATGTAGGTAGGATTATTTCGAATGTTCCAACCGCGGTTTTTACCATCAAAAGAATGGGCGGACGGACCGACACCCAAATATTTTTTCCCTAGCCAGTACGCCGTATTGTTTTTGGAGAAAAATCCAGGTTTCCCAAAGTTGGAGATTTCATAGTTTACAAAACCTTGTTCTGCCAACATATCCACCAAAATATGAAACTGTTCTTGAGCCTGCTCATCATCCACATCGGGGACAACCCCTTTTTCTATAAATTTTTTCAGGGCAGTTCTAGGCTCTACAGTCAAAGCATAGCTTGAAATATGGGGCAAGCCAAAATCCAATGCTTTTTGGATATTTGATTTCCAGCGCTCATTGTCCATTCCCGGGATTCCGTAGATCAAATCAATGGTAATGTTATCGAAATACTGCTTAGCTTCTTTAATGCATTGTTCAGCTTCACCTGCATTGTGGGCGCGGTTCATCAACTTTAAATCTTCATCAAAAAAAGATTGAATGCCTATGCTGAGACGGTTGATGCCAGCATTTTTGTATTCCGAAAATAGGTCTCTCGACTCCGCTCGAGATGACACTAAATCATCTGGGTTGGCCTCCAAGGTGATTTCTGGATTGTCAATTACTTTGTAATTGTCGTAAACGGTTTGGATCAAGAATTCCATCTCATCATTGGAAAGCACTGATGGGGTTCCTCCACCAAAATAGATGGTTTCCACCTCATCTTCCACCTCCAATTTTCGTAGGACCATCTCCTTGGCAATTGCCTGTACCATGGCTTCCTTTTTTCCCAATTGGGTAGAAAAATGAAAATCACAGTAATGGCAAGCTTGCTTGCAAAATGGAATGTGAATGTAAATTCCGGACATCAATCTTCAATTAACAGTTATCGACGAGTATTTGTTTATTTAGATAGCTTAAGAAGTTATTGTTTTTTAACCTTGTTAGGGTTTTGTTTAATGAAAGCCTCCCAACCCGTGTAGCTTTTTCCGACCTCTATCCTGCCTTCGTTGTAGAAATGGCAAACGGCTGCTGCCAATCCATCCGTGCTATCGAGATTTTTAGGCAAGGATTTTAATTTTAGCACACTTTGGAGCATTCGAGCCACTTGCTCCTTACTGGCATTCCCATTGCCCGTTATGGCCATTTTTATTTTTTTGGGCATGTATTCGGTTATGGGCACTTGTCTAGAGAGTCCAGCAGCCATCGCCACCCCTTGGGCACGTCCCAATTTGAGCATGGATTGCACATTTTTACCATAAAAAGGAGCTTCAATGGCAATTTCGTCAGGGTGATAGGTATCGATAAGTTCGATGGTCCGTTCAAAAATAAGTTTGAGTTTGGTATAGGGGTCATCGTATTTTTTGAGCATCAACTCGTTCATTTGCACAAAGTGCATCTGTTTGTTGATTACCTTGATGATGCCGAAACCCATAATCGTGGTTCCAGGGTCTATTCCCAATATAATTTTTTCTATTGCCAAATTAGTAGGTGTTTAGTACCAACGGAAGCCTAAAACGCAAGCTCACCGGGTTTCCTCTTTTCAATGCGGGTGCCACAGTGGTCAAATCGTTAAGTCGCTCCGAGATTTTGATGTTGAAATCAGATATTTCCTTCAGTACAGAGTTCTTCTCCTCCACATTCAATACCGATATAAAGCCATGCTCGTCTATGAGAAAATCGATATAGACCGTATCGTTCATATCATTTCGAACTTGAAACTCGAGTCCTGCCAAAGCTTCTGAAAAATATTCGGTGATCACGTTTTGGAAACACTCCTGTTGTGCATCTTTGGGAGCTGTTTCATCACAATCGTCAAAAAGCGGATATTGGTCCACATCGTTCCAATCGATGGCCATAAGTTCTTCATTGACCAATTTTTGGGTCTTGTCCTCCTTGGACTCGAACAGCTCGCAGGATACGAGCAACCCCATAAAAATGATTAACAAAATAAACTTCTGCATGACAGCCCCTAGAATTTGGCTGAAATTACGATATTTTGAAGAATTTGCTGAGGTAAGCAGCATTCCATTTACAATAAACAAAGCCGGTGTTTGCGCACCGGCGTTGATCGAGAACAAAATCAATAGGATTTAGAAGCTAGCTTTTGTCTTTCGTATCTGCCGTTTCCAATATGTCCATTAAGAATTCCTTTTTAGGCACACGAATCAATTTGTTGGGCAAACCTATATATTGAAATTTCACAATTTCATTTTCTTCAACTGGGATAGTAAAGTTTCCGTCAAAATTGGAGATTACACCAGTTCCCTCACCTTGTTTGGAAATAGTAACTCCAGATAATCCCATAGCTTCACTATCGGTTACTCTTCCACGGTATAAAATCGCACCTTTATCTTGATAATAGTATCCCGTTACTTGCAAATAATCCTTTGAACCTTGATTTGTTGCTTCATCAGATTGAGGTTTTAAGCTAAAGGTAATTGGAATGGCAAATGGGACTTTTACAGTTTCGCCATTATGTTTGCCTGGTTGCATCTTGGGCAAACGTTCTATGATCCTAACCGCTTCGTTCTCCAAAATTTCACTCGGACCGCGTTTTTTGATCGTGGAAATTTCACCGTTTGTATCGATGGTGAACAAAACGGATACCCGACCCTGAATCCCTTTTTCCTGTGCTTCTTCGGGATACCTAAAATGTTTTTTTATGTGTTCCACAATCCTTTCGTTAAAACATTCCCTTTTATCCACAGCATCTTCACACCCGGGAAAGACTGGAACCTGATCAATTGTGGCGAAGGGTACGGAGTTCTTACTTTCCTGAATCGTCTTGACGGTTAGGTCTTCATTATCAAGTTTAAATGTAATTGGAATGGAAAATGGTACGTTCACAGTTTCACCTTCATGTTTTCCAGGTTGCATTTTCGGTAATTTGGATAAGATGCGTTCGGTTTCCTTTTCCAAAAGTTCATTCGGTCCTCTCATCCTTATATCCACAATGTTTCCTTCTGTATCAATTATGAATATGGAGGAGACCCTTCCTTGAATACCTAGTTCTTGGGCTTCTTCGGGATAATGAAAATTTTTACGGATATGTGCTTGTATTTTCTCTTGAAAACATGACTTTTTATCTTCAGCATCCTCACATCCAGGAAAAATGGGCACTTCATCCACAGCGCCAAATGGAACATTGTTGGCAGCTAATATAGTAGAAGCGTTTTCAATATCACCATTCCCATTGGAATTCTCTTTGTTCGTCTCACATGAAGTATATATGAGCATACCCAAAATGAGAGGCAACAACATTACATACTTTAACTGCCAAACGGCCTTGGACTTCTTTTTTTGTAACATGACTATTCGTTTTTTGATTAGTGATTTATTAAAAAATTGATTGACAAAACTGATGTTCTGGGTTTGGAATGCTTCAGACAATAGCATCTCAAAATGCGCGGCCTTATTTTGCTTCACAGCCTTTTCATCGGCGATGAATTCGTGCAGCTCCGCAACCCTGTTTTGGTAGATATACACCAAGGGATTGAACCAAAAGACAATTCGGGCCAGCTCAAAAAGTAATAGGTCAAGGGAGTGCAGCTGTTTCACATGCACCAATTCATGGGCCAGAATATTGGGTACTTTATCTTTCTTGATATTCTCCCCCAGGAAAATATTTCGGAAAAAGGAGAAGGCAGAAGTGCTTTTCGGCACCGTGACTTTAGTGAACTCTCCATAATTCTCCACAATACTTTTGTTTCGGAGCCTGCCTAGTTGAATCAACTTATAGGCGAACCAAATAGCAGCCAAAATGCTTCCCGCAGCCAAAACCAAATATGGCCAAGAGATATGTTCCAGCAAACTGACTTCTTCCACTCCAGGTCCAATTACTACTCCGTTCAGTTGTGTAAGAAATACTGTTGTAGTCTCCAACCCCTGTGGCATAGTGGTTCGCAGGGCTTGAATCTTTACCCAAGGTAAAATCAAAGAAAGAGCAAATGTACCCAAGAGATATGCTCGGTTCCATTGAAAAAAAGTCTCTTTCTTCAGAAAAAGGTCATAGGCCAACAAAAAGACCAATTGAAACGCCAAAGATTCTAGAATATAAGTAATCATTACTCTTTGTCTTTAATGTTCTTCATAATCTCCTCTAGCTCCTTTAAGCTGATATCGTTCTTCTTCATAAAAAAGGATACCATACTGGAAAAAGATCCCTGGAAATAGCCATCCATCAACGTATTCAAACGTTGGTTGCTGTACTCTTCCTTTTTCATCAAAGGAAAGTACACATGTCCCTTCCCCACTTTCTCATGCGACACAAAGCCTTTGTCCTCCAAAATCCGAACAATGGTGGATACTGTATTGTAGGCTGGTTTGGGTTCTGGCAATTCTTCCAAAATTGCGGCCACATTCCCCTTTTCAATTTTCCAAAGGAGCTGCATTACTTCTTCTTCTGCCTTGGTGAGTTGTTTCATTTTTCAACTAACTTTTTAGTTCAACATGAAACAAATATAACTAAATATTTAGTTTAAACTAATTTTTTAGTTGAAAAATGAATTAAAAATCCGCCAGCGCTGTATACTGGCGGATACACATTTAGAAAGTTATGGTAACTTTTCCTCGTAAATAAAAAGGTGAGCCCGGGGTAAAATGAATCTCTTCAAACGAGTTTGGTTCGTTGAATAAACGGCTTTCCGTAGCGAACTGTGTTTCGTTCCATTCGGTATCGAACAGGTTTTCCACAATCAACCCAAACGTCCAATTATTCAAACTATAATTAAGTGTAGCATCGGCCACAAAATAGCCTTCTGCTACGATGGAATTGTCCTCGTTGGCGGGTCTATCATCGATATACCGATAACTGAGTCCTCCCGAAAAGCCTTGATTGCCTCCCAAAGTAATTCCACCTGCCATCGTGAAATCGGGTGCCAAGGGTATGTAATCTTCACCTTCTGTCTCTTCGGTGCTACGGGCATGGGTATAGTTGGCATCGGTATATAGGTAAAGCCAATCCAATGGCTGGTACCTTGCCCCTATTTCGACCCCCATTCTACGAGTTTTCCCACTGGGCTCAACAATGGCGGCATCCCCCACATACACAAACTCTTGATCCAAGAACAAGGTCCACAAAGTAGCGTTCAAGACCAATTTATCAGCTGGTTTTATGATGGTTCCCAAATCCACTCCGTAGGCAGCTGGCAGAATCTCTTCGCCTCCGTTTGCCACAACAACCCGGGTATCGTTGGAATGAAAACCAATTCCTGTCTTCAAAAACAACTGGGTGTTCTCGTTTACACTATAAATGGTATTGAACTTTGGACTAAAAGCTACTTTTTCCTCACTACGGCTATCGTACAGCTCGCTCATCTTGTTGATGTAATCGAACCTAAAATAATCCAATCGAAGTGTAGGTTCGAATGTAAATTTGCCCGATTTGAACTCGGCACCAGCAAAGGCATAGCCATTTACCTCATCCACATCGCCATAGGCCAAACGCTCCAACAATTCCTGACGATTCAAGGTATGCGACAATTGATTATCGTCCACATTATCGTACCTAAAACCGATTCCTGCATTGTACTTGAATTCCATTCCGCCCAAATTGGCCGAATTATTCTGAAAAACGGTCTTGGCTCCAGCCATCATTCGGTCTTCAAACTGCTTAATCTGGTCTCCATTCATGGGATCTTCCAAGAAAAAGGTAAAGTTCGAATACAATTCAAAATCATAATGGGAAACAAATGCCATAGTATTCAGTGATTTTCCAGTGCCCATGTTCTTGTGATGGTTCAAAACAAAGTTGGTCCGGCTTGTCTGGCCACCCTCGGTATCATCAATGGCACCAAAACGACTAATCAATCCTTGATCTACTGCACGTTGCGGAATTTGCCCCGATGCATCCCACTTGCTTGAAAAGTGCGAAGCCGTCAATAACAACTCCTGATCTCCGGGCAAAGCATAACGGTATCTGCCCAAAATATTGATGCGATTAAAATTCTGTGGCGACTCAAACGGACCATCCGTCAAATACAATTCGGAAGCCAAATAGGCATTAGTGTTTTGGTTGTCCATCACATTGAACATTCCCATAAATCTACGGGCACCAAATTGCCCCACTTCAGTGGAGAGCATGCTTTTGTCCAAGCTTTTTCGCAGCTTCAAGTTGACGTATCCCGCTGTATTAAAGTTTCCTTGATCGGCATAATAGGGTCCTTTTCCAAAGTTTACGTTTTCAATGGTTTCCGGAATCACAAAGTGAAGGTCGGCATAGCCTTGCCCATGAGCGTGGGAGACCATATTCACGGGCATGCCGTCCACATTAATGGCCACATCGGTACCGTGATCCACATCAAAACCGCGCAAAAATATCTGCTCGGCCTTTCCTCCTCCGGCATGTTGACCAATGATTAGGCCAGGAACCTTTCTTAATATTTCTTGTGATGATTTTACTGGATTGGTTTTCACATCCACATCTACTATTCTGCTCAAAGCATCCACCTTTGACACCAAAACCACTTGGTCCAAAGAAATAGAACTCTCTTCAAGAACTATGGTCAGCGGATTTTGTAAATCAACTTCACTCACCACTCGGGTCTGCGTGGCATATCCTAGCCTTGAAAAATAAATGGTATCGTTTACCGAGGTTCTATCCAGAACAAAATGCCCTGTTCCATCGGTGTGGCTATGTTGGCCACTGGTCTTGTTAAAAATTCCAGCGTCTTCCAATGGAGAACCTGCTTCATCAACCAGTTTTCCCTTTACGTTTTGCGCAGCAATTGCGCCCATGAACAGCATGGACAATGCTACCATAAAATATTTCATGTCGTTGTCTTTTAATTTGATTTTGTAAATAAGTTTGAATAATAGCTATGCTAGACCCAGTTCCATTCAAACATGGAACCTGTTCCTCAAAGTTTTGGCCTAGCCTATTTCAGCTATGCTGGGGAGGAGGTGTACTAACAACTTGGCACCAAAAAGAAGTGATATTTTGGTATGCCCATTCACTTTTACTAGTTATGGAAGCATATCCATTGGATGGAATATGGATTTCTTCTAAGAAATGTTTATCCAATTTAAGAATAATGTCATCTTTGGATTCTTGTTCATCGGTGGGATTGGCCTCCAATAAATCCTTCAAGGCTTCCAAAGCTTCGTGGGAGTGACCTGCCATAGCTTCCAACGAAGAATAATCTATAGCTTTGTGATCCGATGCAAAGTTATGGTGGTGTGATTTTGGGGCCATCATGTGCGAAACCTCGTGCAAGGTTTCCAGTACAAAACCATTAAAAAGTCCTATCAAATAAAACATACACATTACAGCACACCCTATTTGGATGAACCTTGATTTTGTATGTGTTTTATTCGTTCTCACGACAGCTTCGTAATCGGTTTCAAATTTACCTACGAAAAAATTAAGGGTAGGGTTTTATTTTGATTTTGTTTGTAACAATTGTCGGTTACATTTGTCTAACAGACAAACACAACCATGGACATTGCACTTCTCATTTTAGGGTTCCTTTTGATGCTGGTCGGTATACTAGGCAGCTTTTTGCCCGTTCTACCCGGCCCACCCATAAGTTGGGTTGGACTTTTGCTACTCTATTTAACCAAAGCGGTACCCGATAATTGGTGGATTTTAGGAATTACTTTTGTGATTGCAATTACCATTACCGTTTTAGATTATGTGATACCAGCTATGGGGACCAAACGGTTCGGTGGTAGCAAAGCAGGTATGTGGGGAACCATAATTGGGCTACTAGTGGCCATCTTCGTACCCATTTTCGGTCCGTTGGGTATTATCATTTGGCCGTTTATCGGAGCCTTGGTTGGTGAACTGTTGAACAAGGCCAATAAAAAAACCGCCATGAAGGCGGCTTTCGGTTCGTTTTTAGGCTTTTTAACAGGTACCTTTATGAAACTTGTGGTTACCGTTATGTATACCATTTTTTATGCTTACATCACCATAAAGTATGCAGGGGACCTATTTAGTTTTGGTTAATCTAACCACTCTATTTTTTCAGAAATAGGAGTTCTATCGGATGGTTCCACATCACCATCATAGTACCCCATAAAAAGAAACCCAAGACATCTTTCTCCTTCATTCAGGTCAAAAAATTCATCCATGAACTTTATGAGGCCCGGTGAGGCCCAATAAGTTCCAATACCCAGTTCGGCACAGCACAACCACATATTTTGCACTGCCATGGCCACGGAAGCGATCTCTTCCCATTCTGGCAAGCTCTCCTTTGGGTCTCGTTGCATGCAAATGGCAATTACTGCAGCAGAATTGGATGGGTTGAACTGCAGTTTTTTGATTTTCATTTGCTTGGGCTTCGGGTCCACTTCTTGATACTTATTGGACAAAAAAGCACCCAATTCCTGTTTTTTCTCTCCCATTAAAACCTTAAAACGCCAAGGTTCTGTTTTCTTATGTGTAGGTGCCCAATTAGCAGCTTCTAAGATTTTCTCTATAGTTTCTCTTGATATGGGTTTATCGTTAAATTGTGGAGGAAAAATGCTTCTTCTTTCCTTGATCAAATCAAAAATCATAACACTGTCTTAAGTTGAATTCCAAAGTTACTCCCCAAAATGTTACCATCATAATTTCATGAGTAAATCCATACATTTTTGAAGTGCAGGATTTCTATTATCAGATTTCCAGACCATGCTTAATACAGCGCGCTGTTTTATTTTATTCATTTCGATGAACTTCACCTTCATCTGGAACCCATGTTGAAGTGTTGTCGGCACAATGGCAATACCCAATTTGTTCTCTACCAATTTAAAAATGGTCTGCGCATGAACCGATTTATGAGACACATTCGGCACAAAACCACTATCCTCACAGATACTGAGAACTGTATCGTAATACATGGGGCTATAATCTTGGGAGAAAAGAATGAAGTCCTCATCCGCCACTTGACTGATATTCCTAAAGTTCTTCTCATCCAAAGGATGTTCCTCGGGCAGCACCAAGGAAAAGGTATCCTCAAAAACAGGCTTCACATCCAAACCTTTGGGCACCCTTGACAATCGCACAAAGCCTAAATCCAATCGGTCGGCCAATATTGCATTGATCTGCGCTCGATTGGAAAGTTCTTCCAAAGTGGTATGTACGGTTGGGTATTTCTCCTTCAACCCCAATAATAAATTCGGTACCACATTTTGCATAGCAGAACCCAAAAAGCCGATGCGTACCTCACCCAATTGTCCTTCTCCGATAAGCTTAACTTGCTTTTTGGTCTGGTCAAGATGATTCAAAATGAATTCCACCTCTTTTTTTAAAAACTCACCTGCTGGGGTCAGGCTGACTTTCTTCTTGTCCCTCACAAAAAGTTGCGTTCCCAGTATCTCCTCCATCTGTTTGATCTGAGTACTCAGTCCAGGTTGGGAAATAAACAACTTTTCCGCTGCCTTTCTATAGTGAAGCTCTTCGGCCACGGCCAAAAAATAGATGAAATGTCGGAGTTCTATTTGATAATTCATATTTATTGATTATTACAAAAATAAGTATTGGTAATTATCAATCCTAACTAGTAATTTTATTCAAAAGAAAAAACATGGCGAAAGACCGAACATTTCAATTTGGGGAGGACCATTTAACCGCAAGTATAGCTTTGGGTATGGCCCATGGCACCATTAAAGGTGTTTTCTCTGATGAATGCATAAAAAATGTCAATGCGAGTCACCAGCGTGTACAGCGCATTGTTGAAAAAGGTGATACAGTGTATGGTATCAACACGGGATTTGGTCCTTTGTGCAATACCAAGATTTCAAAAGAAGACACCAAAATACTTCAATCTAACATCTTGCAAAGTCATAGTGTGGGTGTAGGCAAGCCCATCACCAACGAATTGGCAAAAATCATGTTAATCCTAAAAATCCATGCCTTGGCCAAAGGTTTTTCAGGTATCGCTGAAACCACTTTGCAGCGTATGCTTTGGCATTTGGAAAATGATACCATTCCCGTGGTTCCATCCCAAGGTTCGGTAGGTGCTTCTGGTGATTTGGCACCACTCTCTCATTTGTTTCTCCCTTTGATTGGTTTGGGCAAAGTGGAATACGGTGGAAAAACCATTCCAACACAAGAACTTTTTAAACAAACAGGATTAAAACCTTTGGAATTGGGTCCGAAGGAAGGACTTGCTTTGATTAATGGAACCCAATTTATCGCCGCACATGGAGTAATGGTTGTACATAAATTGCAGCATTGCTTGAGACACGCAGACATTATCGGTGCCATGATGCTCGAAGGTTTGCAAGGTTCCATGAAACCCTTTTTTGAAGAATTGCACCAACTTCGTCCTTTCAAAGGCAACCAACATGTGGCAGGTCGAATACGCACCTTACTCCAAGGTTCCGAGATTTTGGAAGACCATATCGATTGCGAACGAGTGCAAGACCCTTACTCTCTTCGTTGCATGCCACAAGTGCATGGAGCATCACGAAATGCTTGGCTTCACCTGAAAGAATTGTTGGAAATTGAACTCAATTCGGTAACGGACAATCCTGTCATCATCAATGATGAATTGACCATCAGCGGTGGCAATTTCCACGGGCAGCCTCTGGCCATGGCCTTGGACTATGCTGCTCTAGCTGCTTCCGAAATAGGAAATATCTCCGACCGCCGTATTTACCTGGCTCTCGAAGGCAACAGTCCAGGAGTTCCTAAATTGTTGATGAACGATACAGGCATCAATTCGGGCTACATGATTTTACAGTACACTTCCGCGGCATTGGCCAGCGAGAACAAAAGCCTGTGCTTCCCCGCTAGTGCAGATAGCATTCCTACCTCATTGGGGCAAGAAGATCATGTGAGCATGGGGTCCATCAGTGGCAGAAAAGCACTCAATATTATTGAAAATGTGGAGAAAATTCTAGCTATTGAATTGTTGACTTCCGCCCAAGCCTTTGAATACAGAAAACCGTTAAAATCAGGAATATTATTGGATGAAATTCATACATTCCTGAGAACCAAGGTAGCTTTTGCCGAAAACGATCGGGTTTTTGCGGACGATATCGAAAAAGGAATCGAAATGATTCAGAACCGTGAAATCATAGATTTGGTAGATCGTGTAATGGATGAAAAACAGCTAAAGTGGAACACGCCACATCTTGAAGCATTTGAAACATATTAAAATGAACAAAGCACTATTAATAGGACCATTTACACAATTGCTTCCAATGACGGACCTCCCATTAAAAGGAGCGCTCAATGATGAGCAATTGCCCATCATTGAACATGGAGGGATTTTGGTTTCCGAAGGAAAAATACTCAAAGTCGGTGTTTTTGATGAATTGAAATCTGCAGATGTCGACATCCACCCAATTGAAGGAGAGCATGTTTGCCTTCCCGGCTTTGTGGATTCCCATACCCATATTTGTTTTGGAGGTACTCGCGCTCGCGATTATGCCTACCGAAACGCCGGAAAAACCTATTTGGAAATTGCCAAAGCTGGTGGAGGCATCTGGGATACAGTGACCCAGACCCGGAAAGCATCACAAGAAGCATTGGTAGAAGGTATTATTTCAAGAAGTAAAAAACATCTCAAAAACGGTGTCACTACCATCGAAGTGAAAAGTGGTTATGGGCTTTCTGTGGATGAAGAATTGAAAATGCTACGCGCCATCAAAAAGGCCAATGAAACTTCAAATGCGACTTTAGTTCCGACCTGTCTAGCAGCCCACATGAAGCCCAAAGATTGGAATCAGGACAAGGATTATCTGGACGTAATTATCAACGACCTGTTCCCCATCATAAAAGAAGAAAACTTGGCCAATCGTATGGATGCCTTTGTGGAAGAAAGTGCTTTTTCTCCCGAAGAGATCAAACCTTATTTTCAAAAAGCCAAAGAAATGGGATTTGATATTACGGTACACGCTGACCAATTTACCACGGGAGGTAGTAAAGTAGCCGTAGATTTTGATGCAGTAAGCGCCGACCATTTGGAGGTCAGCACCGAAAAGGAAATTGAATTATTGGCAAAAAGTAACACTATCGCCACGGCATTGCCGGGAGCATCCCTCGGTTTGGGATGTGCCTATACCCCTGCCCGTAAAATTTTGAATGCGGGGGGCGCTTTGTCCATTGCCAGTGACCATAATCCAGGATCTGCTCCCATGGGCGACCTGTTGACCCAAGCCAGTATTTTGGGAACCTTCGAAAAACTCTCCAACACCGAAGTTTTGGCGGGAATTACCTCTAGGGCAGCAGCGGCTTTACGTTTAAGAGACCGAGGAAAACTGGAAGCCGGCGCACAAGCCGACTTTATTATTTTCCAAACGGACAACTACCAAGAAATCACCTATCACCAAGGGCAATTAAAGCCGAGTAAGATTTGGAAAAAAGGAGCTCCCATCCATTAAAGATTAATTATGACTGAATTTCAACAACAAATTGTACAAGGTATACCCAAGCAACTTCCGTCAAAAAGAGAGTATCCCAAAAACGGTAACCCAGCCCCAAAACGGAAGGATATTCTCTCCAAAGAAGAGAAAAAATTGGCTGTACAGAATGCACTGCGTTATTTTCCTGAGGCATGGCACAAAGAACTGGTATCTGAATTTGTCGAGGAGTTGAAAAACTTTGGTCGCATCTATATGCATCGGTTTAAACCCAATTATGATATGTATGCACGACCAATTTCGGAATATCCAGCCAGAACGCATCAAGCAGCTGCCATTATGCTGATGATCCAGAACAATTTGGACCCCGCAGTGGCACAACATCCTGAGGAACTCATCACTTACGGAGGAAATGGAGCGGTATTCCAAAACTGGGCACAGTATCTGCTCACCATGAAATATTTATCAGAAATGACCGAGGAGCAGACGCTCAATATGTATTCAGGTCACCCGATGGGACTTTTTCCATCATCCAAGGAAGCGCCACGAGTGGTGGTCACCAACGGCATGATGATTCCTAACTACTCCAAACCTGATGATTGGGAAAAATACAATGCACTTGGCGTGACGCAATACGGGCAGATGACAGCTGGTTCCTATATGTACATTGGACCGCAGGGTATTGTTCACGGAACGGCCATTACAGTCATGAATGCTTTCCGGAAAGTATTGGAGAAAAATGAATCCCCCGAAGGAAAAATCTTTTTGACTGCTGGACTTGGAGGTATGAGCGGTGCCCAACCTAAAGCAGGAAATATTGCTGGGGGAATCACCATTTGTGCAGAAGTCAACCCCGAAGCTGCAAAAAAACGCCATGACCAAGGCTGGGTAGATGAATTGTTGGTGGATTTAGATCTATTGGTTGTCCGTACCAAAGAAGCCGTTGAAAATAAAGAAGTGGTTTCCTTGGCATACATTGGCAATGTGGTGGATGTTTGGGAACGTTTTTACGAGGAGGACATTTTTGTTCAATTGGGTTCCGACCAAACTTCTTTACACAACCCTTGGGCAGGTGGATATTATCCTGTTGGACTTTCTTTTGAGGAATCGAACGACTTAATGGTTGAAAATCCCAAAGCCTTCAAGGAAAAAGTACAAGAATCGCTACGACGTCAAATCAGTGCCATCAATAAACACACTGCAAAAGGCACTTACTTTTTTGATTATGGCAATGCCTTTTTACTGGAAGTTTCCCGTGCGGGTGGTGATGTAATGGCCGAAAACAACATTGATTTCAGGTATCCATCCTATGTACAGGATATTTTGGGGCCCATGTGCTTTGACTATGGCTTTGGCCCATTCCGATGGGTTTGCACGTCTGGAGACCCAAAGGATCTTCAAAAAACGGACACCATTGCCCTTGAGGTCATGAAAAAAATAAAATCCGAAGCGCCAGAAGAAATTCAACAGCAAATGCAGGACAACATCAAATGGATTTCGGAAGCAGAACAGAATAAATTGGTGGTGGGTTCACAAGCTCGAATCCTTTATGCCGATGCCGAAGGACGTAGCAAGATTGCCGATGCTTTCAACACAGCCATTTCCAAAGGAGAAATCAGTGCTCCCGTGGTATTGGGTAGGGACCATCACGATGTAAGTGGAACGGATTCTCCCTTTAGGGAGACTAGTAATATTTACGACGGTAGCAAGTTCACCGCCGATATGGCTATCCAAAATGTGATAGGTGATAGTTTTAGAGGTGCCACTTGGGTTTCCATCCACAATGGTGGTGGTGTTGGTTGGGGAGAAGTCATCAACGGAGGTTTTGGCATGGTGCTCGACGGTTCTGAAGAAGCCTCTATCCGATTAAAGAAAATGTTGTTCTTTGATGTAAACAATGGTATTTCCCGAAGAAGTTGGGCACGGAACAAGGAAGCCCGCTTTGCCATTGAACGAGAAATGAAGCGCTCCCCAAATTTAAAAGTAACTTTGCCCCATCTGGTAGAGTCAGATATTTTGAACGATTTTTTTTAACGTGATGAAACACTACGAGCACCCAAAAAAGAACCTCTGGACAGGTCGAGTCTCCAACAAATGGCTGTATCTGCACGAAAAAGTGCATTGTACACCATTGGAGAAACTTCCTGAAGCTCAGAAAAAATCCATTGCTCTCTTGGGCTATGCATGTGATGCAGGAGTGCACCGCAACCAAGGTCGTGTTGGGGCCGTGGATGGCCCAGATGTAATTAAAAATAGTTTTGGGAAAATGCCCAACCATTTGGGGAGCAATGTTCTTTTGCATGATGTAGGTTCGGTTACTTGCACCAATAGCGATATGGAAGCTGCCCAAGGACAACTTGCTGAAGCTGTCAATTTACTTTTAGAAAAAAAACAGTTTCCTGTTGTTTTAGGTGGAGGGCACGATATGGCTTATGGTCACTACAATGGTATCAAAAAATATCTGGATGCCAAAAAAGAGGGACAGACCATCGGTATCATCAATTTTGATGCACATTTTGATTTGCGAAAAAACACGGAACAAAGTAATTCCGGAACTCCATTTTATCAGATAGCTAAAGACTGTGAAAAGGATGGGGTTGATTTTAATTACCTATGCCTTGGTATCCGAAAAGATGCCAACGATAGAAACCTGTTCCAAACAGCCAGAGACCTCGATGTCATTTATGTGATGAATGATACCTTTCAAATTCCTTTATTGAATGAAATCACGACTTGGATCAATGCCTTTGCCAAAAACGTGGACCATATTTATGTAACCATTGACTTGGACGGATTCTCTTCTGCCTATGCTCCAGGGGTAAGTGCAGCTTCACCTATGGGATTTAGTCCATACATGGTTTTGGAATGTTTGAAAACGATTATCGGCTCCGGAAAATTGATCAGTATGGACATTGCCGAGATGAACCCCGAATATGATATTGATGGGCAAACGGCAAAACTCGCTGCTTCGCTGGTGCACCATGTTGCACATAGCGTTTCGGGCAGTTGATAGTACTTGTCAGGAGAGCGGTCATATTGAGCAGAGCGAGACCCCTAGACAGTAAGACCTCTCGACTCCGCTCGAGGTGACACCATTACTCAGTTTATAGGGCGAAGATTCCGCTCTACAGCGGAATTTGTTCGACCTGTCAGTCTCACAAACAAAAAAAGCCTTCCAAAAGGAAAGCCTTTCATTGGCGAGCATCGGTTTGATGCTTCAACCTGACTCCAATCATCGCGATTGAAATCCAACACAACGAGACAAAGATATAATGATTTTTCGGAAAAAGTAGCAGCAGAAGTTGTTCATATTTATTTTATGGAATATTTCCATTTTATAGGAATATTTCCATAATTTAGCTTTCCCTTCGACTAAACAATGAAAAAGACGATTTTGCATCTGGACTTGGATACTTTTTATGTATCCGTGGAACGCATCATCAATACAGAGCTTAAAAATAGGCCTTTATTGGTGGGCGGCACCAGTGACCGTGGCGTAGTAGCTGCTTGTAGTTACGAGACCCGTGGGTTTGGCGTCCACTCTGGAATGCCTATGAAAATGGCCAAAGAACTTTGTCCAGAGGCCGTAGTGATCCGTGGAAATGCAGGTACCTATAGCAAATATTCAGATGTGGTTACAGAAATTATCAAAGAACAGGTTCCGCTTTTTGAAAAATCGAGCATTGATGAGTTTTATGCCGACTTATCCGGTATGGACCGCTTTTTTGGTTGCTATAAATTTGCTACAGAAATGAGACAGAAAATCATTCGTGAAACGGGTCTGCCCATTTCGTTTGGGCTGTCGGTGAACAAAGTGGTTTCCAAAGTAGCGACCAATGAGGCCAAACCAAACAATCAGCTTAAGATAGATTTTGGTCTGGAAAAGCCTTTTTTGGCTCCGCTTTCCATCAAAAAGATTCCGATGGTGGGTGATAAAACCTATCAAACCCTAAGAAATTTGGGTATACGACAAGTAAAAACCGTTCAGAATATGCCCATGGACATTATGCAGCGGGTACTGGGCGCCAACGGTCGTGTAATTTGGAAAAGGGCGAACGGAATAGACAACACCCCTGTAATTCCGTTCCATGAGCGAAAATCCATCTCCAATGAAAGAACTTTTGACCGAGATACCATTGATGTTACAAAATTGAGGGGCATTTTGATAGCTATGACCGAAAACTTGGCCTACCAGTTGCGCCGAGGCGATAAATTAACGGCCTGCATTGCCGTGAAGATTCGGTATTCAGATTTCAACACCTATTCCAAACAATCGCGTATTCCCTACACGAGTGCAGACCACACCCTCATCCCCAAAATATTGGAACTGTTCAATTCTCTGTACAACAAACGGATGCTGGTGCGCCTCATCGGAATTCGATTCAGCCATTTGGTCTCTGGCAATTACCAAATCAACCTTTTTGAGGATACCGAAGAGACCTTGAACCTCTACCAAGCCATGGATCATGTTCGTAACCGGTTTGGGAGTCGAAGTGTGTTGCGTGCCTCCGCCATGGGCGCAAAAACTATCGGGAGCATGCACAATCCCTTTAATGGGGAACCACCCGTGGTTTTGGCTCATCGGAAACAGTGAGCATTGAGCAATACCACATGTCACCTCGAGCGCAGTCGAGAGGTGCTTTTTAATTCGAAATTGATACATCGGTCTCGCATCTCGACTCCGCTCGATACGACAGCTTGACCCAACAACTGATAACTGAACATTGATAATTGTACCTCAACTGCCACACATATTACAGTTTACGGTTCGGGACTTTCTCGGAGGTGGAACTATTGCAATTGGCACGGGAAAACCATGTGACCCAACTGGTGCTCACCGACATCAACAACACCTCAGCCGGGTTGAATTTTGTTCGAAAAGCACCAGAATTTGGCATAAAACCGATTTTGGGCATCGATTTTAGGAACGGGGTTCAACCCTGTTTTATCGGGATTGCCCAAAACAATGAGGGATATCTGGAACTGAACGATTTTTTGTCACACCACCTTCATGATAAATCAAAGATTCCAGATAGGGCTCCTAATTTTAAAAATGCGCTTGTGATATATCCGTTTGAACAAGTCCTCCTCAACGAACTGGACCATTTTCAGGACCATGAGTTCATCGGAATCTCCATTAAAGATTTACGCAGACTTCCGTTCTCGAAATTGGCCGGTCTTAAAAAGAAATTGGTGGTGCAGCAACCCGTCACCTTTAGGAACAAGCAAGATTTCAATGCCCACAGATTGCTCAGGGCTATTGACAACAATCTACTCTTGAGCAAACTTCCAAAGGAAGAAGAAGCAAACGAGGAAGAAAAAATGTACCCTATCCAAAATCTGGCTACTGCATTTTCAGAATTTTCTTTTATCCTTGAAAATACCGAAAAACTACTCAATAAGTGTAGCATCCATTTTGATTTTTCCAAGGACAGAAAGCCCCAAAACCTGAAAACTTATTTAGGCAGTGTGGAAGAAGATGAAGAGCTTTTGGACCAACTCTGCGCCGAGGGCCTCCCCTATCGATATGAAGAGGTGAACGACTCCATCAAAAGTAGATTGAACAAGGAACTGGAACTCATCAAAAAAATGGGTTTTGTTTCCTATTTTTTAATCAATTGGGATATTGTTTCCGAAGCAAGGCGAAGGGATTTCTTTTATGTTGGACGAGGAAGTGGTGCTAACAGTATTGTGGCCTACTTGCTCCGCATCACCGATGTGGATCCTATGGAACTTGACCTTTATTTTGAGCGTTTCATCAACCTGTACCGAGCGAATCCACCAGATTTTGATATCGACTTTTCGTGGAGAGACCGTCCAGCTATGACGGAATACATCTTTAAACGATTTGAACATGTTGCCCTGCTCGGAACCTATGTTACTTTTAAAGAACGAGGCGTTATCCGAGAGTTGGGGAAAGTATTCGGACTCCCGCCCCAAGACATTGATTTTTTGTTGACGGGAAGATACTCCTTGGAACAGTTGGACCACGTATCCAAACTCGTGCTGAAATATGGCAGTTTACTCAAAGGCAAACCCAACTATCTGAGCATTCACGCAGGGGGAATTTTGATTAGCAACAAGCCTTTACATTGGTTTTCGGCCACCCATTTGCCACCAAAAGGATTTCCCACCACACAATACGATATGGTAATCGCCGAAGATGTAGGGCTTTATAAGTTTGATGTTCTCGGTCAACGTGGATTGGGCAAGATCAAAGAAGCCTTGGAAATTGTCGCCTACAATCAACCTGAAAAATATGATGGTATTGATATCCACGACATCAAAGGTTTTAAAAAAGACCCTGCGATCAACAACTTGATAAAAACCGCACAATGTATGGGTTGTTTTTATGTAGAATCGCCCGCGATGCGTATGTTGTTGAAAAAACTACAGGTCGATACTTATTTGGGATTGGTGGCTGCGAGCTCCATCATCCGCCCAGGCGTGGCCAAAAGCGGTATGATGCGAGAATACATCCTACGTCATCGCAACAAGGGCAGAACCGAGGAAAAAGCACATCCAATCATGTTGGAAATCATGCCCGACACCTATGGTGTTATGGTCTACCAAGAAGACGTGATCAAAGTGGCTCATCATTTTGCAGGGTTGGACCTTGGAGAAGCCGACGTGCTTCGAAGAGGTATGAGCGGCAAGTTCCGTTCGCGGGACGAGTTCCAAAAAGTGCAGGATAAGTTTATTTCCAATTGCAGAAAAAAGGGCTACGCGGAATCCCTGATCTCCGAAATTTGGCACCAAGTGGCGAGTTTTGCTGGTTATGCTTTTGCCAAGGGACACTCTGCTTCCTATGCCGTGGAAAGCTACCAGAGTCTGTTTTTGAGAGCCTATTTTCCTTTGGAATATATGGTTGCAGTGCTCAATAATGGGGGTGGGTTTTACCGTTCGGAATTCTATGTGCACGATGCCCGTATGATGGGGGCCACTATTCATCCGCCCTGTGTGAACAAAAGTATGGCCGTAAACCGAATTTATGGCACTCATATTTATTTGGGGATGATGTACCTCCGTGATTTGGAAAGCAGGGTCATGGAACGTATTTTAAAAGAGCGTATGCTTCATGGGAGTTTTTCTTCTCTGGAAGATTTTCTGGACCGCGTATTCATTCGCATGGAACAACTCTCTATCCTGATTCGTATCGATGCGTTTCGATTTACGGGAATCAACAAGCACGAACTGCTTTGGAAAGCCCATTTGATGTTGTCCAAAAATGACCGATTGGAACACCCGAAGCTTTTTCCGCCGAGGCATCAAAAATTTGAGATGCCCCAACTGAACACTACCTTTTTGGAAACCGCTTTTGAGCAATTGGAACTTTTGGGATTCTGCCTTTGCAGTCCTTTTCAACTTTTGGAAGAACCTCCCAAAAACAACAACGGGCAAAAAGATTTAGAACGACACCTCAACAAATACATAGACATTTATGGGTATCTGGTCACTGTAAAGAACACCTCCACGCACCACGGCAAACGCATGCATTTCGCTACGTTAGTGGACCAGCACGGTGAAGTGTTCGACACGGTACTCTTCCCTCCTGTGGCGGCCAAATATTACTTTAGGGGCAAGGGTATTTATCGGTTTTATGGCAAAGTCGTGGAAGAGTTTGGATTCTTGAGCATTGAGGTCATCAAAATGAAAAAGGAAAACTACATCCAAGACCCTCGATATGCCGACATGAGAACAAGCAAAAAGCTATTTGACTCCAAGAAGTGAACGGAATGCCGTAACTTACCAAGACGAATTGAACCAATACATGAAAATTAGAATCAAAGGAAATTCCATACGATTTAGATTGACCCAAAGCGAAGTAAAACAATTATCTGAAACGGGTTCGGTAAAGGAGTCCACCGAATTCGGACCGAACGTTTTTCAATATCAAGTTAAACTGATGTCCTCTGTCCAAAATCTAGAGGCATCATACTCCAATAATACCATACTGATGATGATTCCCGAGGCTGATGGGAACAACTGGTTCCACAACGACACTATTGGTTTTGAACATGAGATGGAACTTCCCAAAGGGAGAAAACTCCATTTATTATTGGAAAAAGACTTCACCTGTCTTGAAAATAGAGCCGAAGACCAATCGGACAATTATCCCAATCCAAAACTGCAACATTAGCCATGATGGAGAAAGAAATAAAACGTAATGTCTCCCTTACTGGGGAAATTAAATTTACAGGAATTCGCCTAAAGGAACCGATGCAAACCTCAGCAGGTCTTTTAGGAGTTAGGGAAGCCCTGCGTCACAGCTTTAAGGAAATGGGGATAGTGCGTTCCATGCACACCCTGTCGCAAATGAACCAAGAGGATGGCTTTCGCTGTCCTAGTTGTGCCTGGCCCGTTCCCGAACATCCATCAAAAATTGGAGAATACTGTGAAAATGGAGCAAAAGCATTGGCAGATGAAGCCACCAGAAAACATATCGGTGCGGAGTTTTTTGCTAAACATTCCGTGGAAGAACTTTCTCAATTAAGCGATTTTGAACTCAATAAATTAGGAAGAGTCGTAGAGCCAATGCTTCTCAAACCAAATAGCATACACTACGAGCCCATTACGTGGCAAGATGCTTTTGAATTAATATCGGAGGAATTACATCGTTTGGACAATCCGAATGAGGCAATATTTTATACCTCGGGCAGATCAAGCAACGAGGCTGCCTATCTCTACGGAATGTTTGCCCGTGCTCTTGGCACCAACAATATGCCCGATTGTTCCAATATGTGCCATGAATCATCAGGAGTGGCACTTTCCGAAACTTTGGGAATAGGAAAAGGGTCAGTGAAACTTGATGATTTATATGGGGCGGAAGTTATTCTGGTTGTAGGACAGAACCCTGGCACCAATCACCCGAGAATGTTATCGGCCTTGGAAAAGTGCAAAAAGAACGGCGGTAAGATCATTAGCATAAATCCATTGGCAGAAACCGGGTTGGCCAACTTTAAAAACCCACAGAGTGTTTCGGATATGTTGGGGAACGGACAACCTATTACCGATATCCATCTACCCGTAAAAATCAATGAGGATATTGCCTTGGCCAAACTGATCTTAAAAAAATTGGTTGCGCTCGATGCCAAGAACTCCAATGTGCTTGACCACGAATTTATTGTGGAATATGTAGATGGTTATGATGACCTCTTAAAAGACTTGGAACGTTACGATACGGAAAGCCTTCAGCAAAGAACCGGAGTTTATATGCACAAAATAGATAAGGTAACTGAATTGTTGGCCGAGAACTCTAAAATTGTAATCTGTTGGGCCATGGGGATTACCCAACACAAAAATGCAGTGGATTGCATCAAGGAATATGTGAACATTTTACTGCTAAAGGGTGCCGTAGGAAAACCTTTTGCAGGAACCTGTCCTGTACGCGGGCATAGCAATGTACAGGGAAATCGATCAGTAGGCATTATGCACTATGTGAACAAAACCTTGAACAACCGAATTCAAGAGCACCTTAATTTTGACCCACCTACCGAAAAGGGATATGATACCGTTGAGGCCATAGAGGCGATGCACAATAAAAAAGCAAAGGTTTTTGTTTGCTTGGGCGGCAATTTTTTGATGGCGGCATCCGATACAAAATATACTGCCGAGGCCATTCAAAATTGTGATTTGACGGTTCAAATAAGCACCAAGTTGAACCGAAGTCATTTAGTGACAGGTAAAACTTCATTGTTATTGCCAACCTTTGGTCGTTCCGAAAAAGATGAGAAGAATGGGGAACTCCAATTTTTGACCATGGAGAGTAGTACGGGGAAAGTGCGGCAGAGCAAAGGATTATTGAAACCCGCTTCTGAACAAATAAAAAGCGAGCCTGAAATTATTTCACTATTGGCCCACACTTATTTTAGGGGCAACCATTCCATGAATTGGTATGAGTTGGGACAGGATTACAACCTTATCCGAAAACTGATTGATAAGACCGTGAAAGGTTTTGAAAATACGAATGAACAGTCCAAAGGATTTGGCTATTACTTGCCAAACAATGTTAGGGACCGTGATTTTAGAAAGCTACCGAACGGAATGGCACAGCTATCCATTACTTCATTGCCCGATCATCAGTTAAAACCTGATGAATTGTTGTTGATGACCATTCGCTCCCATGATCAATTCAATACTACCATTTATGGATTGAACGACCGTTACCGTGGCATCCACAACGAACGCCGAGTCGTTTTTATGAATGCAGAGGACATAACTGAAAAAGGTTTAACCAAATTAGATGTTGTCAATCTCCACAGTGATTATGATGGGATTCAGCGAACCGCGGAAAAATTTCTAGTAATACCTTACGAAATACCAAAGGGAAATATGGCCGCTTATTTTCCAGAGACCAATTTATTGGTTCCCTACAATCATTTTGCGGACAAAAGTCAGACGCCTATCAGTAAATCAATCAAGGTAACCGTAGAAAAAGTTTCTTGATTTCTATTATTTAAATGACTGGATTCCCGTAATATCCGCACCCGTAATCAACAAGTGGATATCATGCGTGCCCTCATAAGTGATCACACTTTCAAGGTTCATCATATGGCGCATAATACTGTACTCGCCGGTGATTCCCATTCCGCCTAACATTTGTCGAGCTTCACGAGCAATTTTGATGGCCATTTCCACATTATTGCGTTTGGCCATGGAAATTTGTGCCGTAGTCGCCTTTCCTTCATTCTTTAATTGTCCCAAACGAAAAGCCAATAACTGAGCCTTGGTAATTTCGGTAATCATTTCGGCCAATTTTTTTTGCTGTAGCTGGAATGCGGCAATGGGTTTCCCAAATTGGATGCGCTCTTTGGCATAACGGAGTGCAGTATCGTAACAATCCATGGCAGCTCCAATAGCTCCCCATGCAATTCCATAACGAGCGGAATCCAAACAACCGAGCGGTGCTCCCAATCCATTTTTACCGGGCAACAAGTTTTCTTTGGGCACTTTTACATTATCAAAAATAAGCTCCCCTGTTGCGGATGCCCTTAACGACCATTTATTGTGTGTTTCAGGTGTGGAAAAACCTTCCATTCCACGTTCAACAATAAGACCGTGGATTCTGCCTTCTTCATTTTTAGCCCAAACAACGGCCACATCGGCAAATGGTGAGTTTGATATCCATAATTTGGCTCCGTTCAACACATAATGGTCTCCAACATCCTTGAACTTAGTCTCCATTCCACCCGGGTTGGAACCGTGGTTAGGTTCGGTAAGCCCAAAACAGCCCATCCACTCCCCTGTTGCCAGTTTGGGCAGATATTTTTTACGTTGTTCCTCTGATCCATAAGCAAATATGGGGTACATCACCAAGGAAGATTGAACAGAAGCTGTGGAGCGAACTCCACTATCTCCGCGCTCAATTTCTTGCATGATCAACCCATAACTGATTTGATCCAACCCAGCACCTCCATACTCTTCAGGTATGTAGGGTCCAAAAGCTCCAATTTCGGCCAAACCGCCAATAATCTGTTCAGGAAATTCTGCCTTTTGGGCATATTCCTCAATAATTGGTGATATATCTCGCTTTACCCATTGGCGGGCTGCATCACGAACCAGTTTATGCTCTTCGGAAAGTAAATCATCTAGGTTGTAGTAATCTGGGGCTTCAAATAAATCAGGCTTCATTAATAAAAATTTAATTTGTCATTCCTCTACTTCGTTTAACTCAGCATAAACTCCGTCAAGAATCCGTTTAAATGTTATTGATTCCGCATTGTGCTTCGATTACGCTCAGCAGCTGTGCGGAACGACAGTTTTTGCGATAAAATGATTGTCAAATATAACATTTCATTCGTGTATTGTTACATTTTTAAATAAAATGCTTGGGTCAATTCAACATATTCTTTGGTGTATTGATGTCTTCCTTTCTCAATGACCAAAGTATCAATTATCGGTTCATTTTTATGAAAACTAAATTCCATCAAACTTCTTTTAAAATCTGTTTCGGGATTTCCCCTTACCCGAGTAATTCGATTTGGAAACAATCGACAGTCCTTAGCTAAATCAATAAATCCATTTTCCTCTTTGAAAGGAATGATTACAGCAAAAATCCCATCTTCCGTTAAAAACTTAGTAACTCCGTGAACCAATTCATCGAATGGTAACGAACTATTTTGCCTTGCCTTATCCCTAGATGGGTCAGTACTTGCGACATCTTCAGCATAAAACGGTGGATTAGAAACTATTAAATCGTACTTATCGTCCATTTCATCTACGAACTCATCAAAACCAGCGTGATAACAGAACAGTCTGTCTCCCCATGGCGATGCTTCAAAATTGGCAACACATTGCTCGTATGCATTATCATCCAGCTCAATGGAATCAATAACTTCTGCTGAAGAACGCTGGGCCAACTGCAAAGCGATTAGTCCCGTTCCCGCGCCAATATCCAAAATAGATTCTGGTTGTTTGTCCAATGATGCCCAAGCACCCAACAATACACCATCAGTACCCACCTTCATGGCGCATTGATCTTGGTGAATTGTAAATTCTTTGAATTTGAACGGTTTCATCATTTCAAAGGTAATTAAGAAAGGAATCTGAACAGCCCTTTTTATTCCCTTTAATATTGTTAACCCAAATAAAGATTTACCAGACCTTCAGGAGTTTTTACATGGATGGTTTTATTCTCCCGATCAACTTTGGTGATAATATCATCATTGATAGGAATAAACAACTCTTTATCACCCTTTTTCACTTCAAAAAGATCTTGGGAGGCATTATCGTTTATGGATTCAACAACACCAATATCACCGTGAACCTCATCCATTATGGTAAAACCAATTACTTCATGGTAATAAAACTTGTTACCCGTAAGTGGTGGCAACATAGTGAGTGGCAAGTAAAGTTCTGCACCGATCATTTTATCGGCCGTGGGCTCATCTTTCACTTCTTCAAAATCGATGCGTAGCAGGTTGGATTTGTGCAATCGGCATCTATCAATAAAAAATGGAATCAGATTGTTTCCCAATGAAACAAGTACTGATTCCATATTTTCGTAGATATCGGGCTCATCGGTGTCCAATTTAATCAACACCTCTCCCTTAAAACTATATTTTGAAACGACTTTGCCCAGATAGAAGCAATCTTCCTTGCGCATCGTCCTAACTTTCTATTCTTCTTCTTTGGCAGCTTCTTCAGCAGCAGGAGCCTCTTCGGCTGGTGCTTCAGCTTCAACGGTAGCTTCCTCAGTTGCAACTTCAGTAGTTTCCTCTGCGGCCTCCTCCTCAGCTACTTCTTCTTCTGGCAATGCAGCGGCAGCTCTCTTCGCGCTCACCTCTTTCTCAGCTTCCAATGCTTTGGCTCTTGCTTCAGATTCAGCTTTGCTCAAACCATCTTTCTTGTCCTGGATTTTTTGTTCTTTCTCTTCCAACCAAGCTTTGAATTTTTCCTCAGCTTGCTCTTCAGTCATTGCTCCTTTACGAACACCTACTGCCAAGTGGTGTTTCATCATCACACCTGAATAAGAAAGAATAGCTCTAGCCGTATCGGTTGGCTGTGCACCGTTTTGTAACCATTTTACGGAACCGTCTATATCAAGATTGATTGTGGCTGGATTGGTGTTTGGGTTATAAGTTCCCAATTTCTCTAAATATTTACCGTCTCTTTTCGCTCTTACATCTGCAGCGACCACCCAATAGAATGGTTTACCTTTTTTACCGTGTCTTTGGAGTCTAATTTTAACTGGCATATCACATTAATTTGTAGGGTGCCCGACCCTGATTATTAATTCTTTTTAATCGCTTATCTCTAAAGCGGGTGCAAATATAGTTCAATTCTTTCAACCTACAGCTTTTTATATATGTTTTTATTGGTTGATAACTCCTTAAAACTCTTTTTTACCAATTCTTTGTTCTTCCGTACTTTTATTCATTCCTTTTTTTGACCGAGACAGATAGCCTATGTATTTGATTTTTGATACGGAAACCACTGGTTTGCCCAAACGTTGGGATGCCCCAATTACCGACACGGACAACTGGCCCAGATGCGTTCAGATAGCGTGGCAGCTGCACGATGAACTTGGTAATCTAATTGAACATCAGGATTTTTTGATAAAACCCGAAGGGTTTAACGTACCCTACGAAGCTGAACAGATACATGGTATATCCACAGTTTTGGCAGAAGAAAAAGGGGTGCCCCTGAACGAAGTTTTGGAAGCTTTCAACAAGGCTTTGGAGCAAACCAAATTTGTAGTGGGTCAAAATGTGGGCTTCGACATCAACATTATGGGGTGTGAGTTCCATCGTGAAGGTGTAGAAAGTCCAATGACAGAACTACCCGTGCTCGACACCTGTACCGAGCATACCGCGGATTTGTGTAAAATTCCCGGAGGACGTGGTGGCAAATTCAAATTGCCCACCTTAACGGAATTGCACGAGTTCTTGTTCGGAGAACCTTTCTCCGAAGCACATAATGCAACAGCGGATGTAGAGGCCACCACCCGATGCTTTTTGGAACTGGTACGCAAGAAACAATATTCTTATCAAGAACTGGATGTTCAACCCGATTATTTTGAGCGTTTCTCAGAGGCCAATCCGCAAGAGATAGCGCTTATCGGTTTAAAGCACATCAATCTAAAAGCTGCTTCAAAAAAGATTGCCGATGCCCTTTGGGCAGTAGATACCGGTGGTGTTTCAGATGAGAAAATCAAAGAAAATGTGGAAACACTGGAGGACGTTCCTTTCGTTCATCTCCACAACCACTCCCAGTTTTCGGTACTCCAGTCCACCATCAACATTAAAGATTTGGTAAAGGCCACGGCCAACCATGGCATGCCCGCCGTTGCGTTGACCGATCATGCCAATATGATGGGTGCCTTTCACTTTGTGAAAGAGGTAATGGCCCACAATAAAGCGGTAAAGTCCAAAAATGAGGAACTTATAGCCAATGGTGAACAGCCTACTGAAAAAAAAATCACTCCTATTGTTGGTTGTGAATTTTTCGTCTGTGAAGACCATACCAACAAAAATGTGAAGGACTACGGGCATCAAATTGTGCTATTGGCCAAAAACAAAAAAGGGTATCACAATCTGGCCAAAATGTCTTCTATTGCTTATACTGATGGATTCTACTACGTACCCAGAATCGATAAAAAAGTTGTTGAGCAATACAAAGAAGATGTAATCGCCCTTACTGGAAACCTCTATGGTGAAGTACCCAACAAAATCTTGAATGTTGGCGAAAAACAGGCCGAAGAAGCCCTTATTTGGTGGAAAGAGCAATTTGGTGATGATTTCTACATCGAAATCATGCGCCACGGTCAAGAAGATGAGGACCGCGTAAACCAAGTTTTGGTCCGAATGGCCAAGGACCACGATGTAAAACTGGTTGCTACCAACAACACCTATTATTGCGATAAAAAAGATGCCGAAGCTCACGATATTTTGTTGTGCGTAAAAGATGGGGAAAAACAATCCACCCCCATCGGGCGAGGTAGAGGTTACCGTTACGGATTGCCCAACCAAGAGTATTACTTTAAGTCTTCGGACGAAATGAAGGAACTCTTCAAGGATTTGCCCCAGGCTATTTTGAACATCAAAGAGATTGTGGACAAAATTGAGCCCTACGATCTTGCCAGTGATATTTTGCTTCCAAAATTTGGTATCCCTGAAGAGTTTAAGGACCCAGAAGATGAAATTGATGGGGGCAATCGAGGTGAGAACGCCTATCTGAGACATATCACTTACAAAGGAGCCGAAAAAAGGTATGGAGAACTTACTGATGAAATCAGGGAGCGGATAGATTTTGAGCTGGAGATTATCAAAAATTCTGGGTATCCAGGTTACTTTTTGATTGTGGAAGACTTTATCCGCGAAGCCCGAAACATGGATGTTTCCGTAGGCCCAGGAAGGGGTTCTGCGGCAGGTTCGGTGGTAGCGTACTGTTTAACGATTACCAACATCGACCCTTTAAAGTACGATCTGCTTTTTGAGAGGTTTCTGAATCCGGATAGGGTATCGATGCCCGATATCGATATTGACTTTGATGACGAAGGCCGTAGTAGAGTGATGGACTACGTAATCAATAAATATGGTGCCAACCAAGTGGCGCAAATCATCACTTACGGTACCATGGCGGCAAAATCGTCCATTCGGGACACCGCCCGTGTGTTGGATTTACCTCTAGGTGATGCTGATCGAATCGCCAAGTTAATTCCCAATATGTCCAAGCTCAATAAAATATTTGGTGTTGACGAGGCGGTCTTAAAAAAGAAATTCCGTTCCGAAGAACTTGAAAAGGTAAATGAACTCCTTAACATTGCAGAGACTGACGACCTCGAAGGACAGACCTTAAAAATGGCACGCGTGCTTGAAGGCTCCGTCCGAAATACAGGGATACATGCCTGCGGAGTGATCATTACTCCGGACGACATCACCAACTTTGTCCCTGTATCCGTAGCCAAGGATTCCGACCTCTACGTCACCCAGTTCGACAACTCAGTAGTGGAGAGTGCTGGGCTGTTAAAAATGGATTTCTTGGGGTTGAAAACCTTGACCCTGATCAAGGACACGGTGAAAATCGTAAAAGCCAGAACAGGAATAGATTTGGTTCCAGATGATTTCCCCTTAGATGATGAAAAAACATATGAGCTTTTCCAAAGAGGAGACACAGTAGGGATATTCCAATATGAATCACCCGGGATGCAAAAGCACATGAAAAACCTGAAACCAACGGTTTTTGATGACCTTATTGCCATGAATGCCCTGTACAGACCTGGGCCCATGGAATACATCCCCAGCTTTATTGCCCGTAAGCATGGTGACGAAGAGATTACGTATGACCTCCCGGACATGGAGGAATATCTCCAAGAAACTTACGGAATTACGGTGTACCAAGAGCAAGTGATGTTGCTTTCCCAAAAATTGGCCGGGTTCTCCAAAGGTGATGCCGATGTGCTCCGTAAAGCCATGGGTAAAAAGATTTTTGCCCTGCTGGAAAAACTAAAACCACAGTTCTTGGACGGTGGGGAGAAAAACGGACACCCACGGGATGTTCTTGAAAAAATTTGGAAGGACTGGGAAGCATTTGCCTCTTACGCTTTCAATAAGAGCCACTCTACTTGTTACGCCTATATCGCTTATCAAACCGCATATTTAAAAGCCCACTACCCTGCCGAATATATGGCCGCTGTGTTGTCCAACAACATGAACGACATTAAGCAGGTTACCTTTTTTATGGAAGAGTGTAAACGAATGGGGTTGGAAGTTCTAGGACCAGATGTTAACGAATCCTACTACAAATTTGCTGTAAACAAGGACAATGCCGTGCGGTTTGGTATGGGCGCCATTAAAGGTGTAGGACGTTCCGCAGTGGAAACCATCGTGGAAAACCGAAAGGAAGATGGCCACTACAAATCCATCTTTGATTTGGCCAAACGGGTGGATTTAAGGGCAGCCAATAAAAAAGCATTCGAGAACTTGGCGCTGGCAGGAGGGTTTGATTCCTTCGGAGATACCCATCGAGCCCAATATTTCCATGACGAGGGTGATGGCATCACCTTCTTGGAAAAGGCCGTAAAATATGGCTCCAAGTTTCAAGAGAATCAAAATTCATCACAAGTAAGCCTTTTTGGTGAAGCAAGCGAAGTACAGATTCCTGAACCCATTGTGCCACCTTGTGAGGAATGGGGTACAATGGAAAAGCTACGTCGCGAAAAAGAAGTAGTCGGCATCTATATTTCGGGTCACCCGCTGGATGACTTTAAAAAGGAGATCAAAGCATTCTGCAAAAACACTGTGAGCGATTTCTCCCGTTTGGAAGAGCACGTGAACAGGGAGCTTACCGTTGCAGGGGTAATTACCGATGTACAGCATCGAGTATCTAAAAACGGTAAAGGGTGGGCACTTTTCACTCTGGAAGATTACAACGAATCCTTCGAGTTGCGAATTTTTGGTGAGGAGTACTTAAAGTTCCGTCATTTTTTAATGATCAATTCCTTTGTGCACGTGAGAGCATTTGTGCGGGAGGGCTGGGTTAACCGGGATACTGGAAAAAAGGGTGACCCAAGGCTTCAGTTCAACGATTTTAAACAGCTTCAGGATGTGATGGATGCTTTTGCCAAGAAACTCACCATCAAACTGAACATAGATCGTCTACAGGAACAACGAATTCAAACCTTGAAGGACACTTTAACATTACATAAAGGTGATCATCCCATAAGTTTTGTAGTTTATGAGATGCAGGAGGAGATCAAACTCAAATTATCGAGCCGAAAACAGAAAGTGAAAATCAACAGCGAATTACTTTCAGAGTTGGAAGCCCATGAAATTCACTATAAATTAAATTAAATCATAACTATTACCAATAGCACAATAATTAAAACGAATATGTTGAATGTAAGTTACATGGACAATATTTGACTAACTTTGCATAATATTAAAATAAATAAGATGGCACTAGAAATAACAGATGCAACTTTTGACGAAGTAGTTTTAAAAAGCGACAAACCTGTCCTAGTCGATTTTTGGGCAGCATGGTGTGGGCCTTGTAGAATGGTAGGTCCGATCATTGAAGAAGTAGGGCAAGAATACGACGGCAAGGCTGTTGTTGGTAAGGTTGATGTTGATGCAAACCAACAGTTTGCCGCTAAATATGGCGTACGTAATATCCCAACTGTTTTGGTTTTTAAAGATGGTGAGGTGATTAACCGTCAAGTAGGGGTATCTCCTAAAAAAGTTTATACAGACGCCATTGATGCAGCTCTGTAAAAAGAATTCAGGAATTAGATTTTAAAAAAGGTTTGGCAAATGCCAAACCTTTTTTATTTTATCTTGTCTGCGCAAATTAGTTATGGACGTACGATCGGAACTTAGCAAAGCTATCCTTTTTCAGAATTTAGAACTTTTGGCAAACCAAATAGTGGAAGGTTTTATTAGTGGCATCCATAAAAGCCCGTTCCATGGGTTCTCTGCGGAGTTTGCCGAGCATAAAATCTATAATCCAGGGCAGAGCACCAAGCATATTGACTGGAAACTCTTCGCTCGGACCGACCGTTTGTATACCAAACGTTTTGAGGACGAAACCAACCTCCGCTGCCACATGATCTTGGACAACTCCGCATCCATGTACTACCCCGAAGTGAAAGAATATTCCTTGGACAACCTTAACAAAATAGGATTTGGAGTACTTTCTATTGCAGCCCTAATGCAAGTTTTAAAAAAACAACGTGACGCGGTGGGACTCAGCATTTATTCTGATACATATGATTTCTACGCTTCGGAAAAGAATAGTGAACGACATTTTCAAATGTTGTATTCCAAATTGAACGAGGTAGCAGCTAACAAAACAAACCCGAAAGAGACCAAAACATATACATTTCTGCATCAAATTGCAGAGAAAATACACCGAAGAAGCTTGATTTTTCTGTTTACGGACATGTTTCAAACAGAGACCGAGGAGGAAAAACTTTTTGAAGCACTGCGTCATCTCAAATATAACAAACATGCGGTGGTTCTTTTTCATCTCTTGGATAAAGAGCATGAACTCAACTTTGAATTCGACAATTCACCCAAACGTTTTGTGGATGTGGAAACAGGGGCACATGTAGACATTTATGCCGATTCCATAAAAAAGGCATATTCAGAGAAAGTGTCTCAATACCAAAAAGAACTAAAGCTTAAATGCGGCCAGTACCATATAAAATATGTCGGTGTGGACATTAGGTCCGACTTCTCCCAAGTATTGAATTCCTTTATGATTGAGAGACAAAAATTTGTTTGATCACTTTTTTAAAAAAATGT
The DNA here is from genome assembly GCA_040285615.1 of Allomuricauda sp. Taxonomy (GTDB): domain Bacteria; phylum Bacteroidota; class Bacteroidia; order Flavobacteriales; family Flavobacteriaceae; genus Flagellimonas. Next base: position 3,889 of record JAVJRL010000002.1, on the reverse strand, counting down.
TTTGTCGAATCCGAAATGAGAATGTATATTTGCACTCGCTTTAAAAAAGCAAATGAACAAGATTTGAATCTGACTGTTGTCGGAGTCTTAGAAAGATAAAATCATTGGTCTGGTAGTTCAGTTGGTTAGAATACCTGCCTGTCACGCAGGGGGTCGCGGGTTCGAGTCCCGTCCAGACCGCAAAAAGCTTCGAGAAATCGGAGCTTTTTTGTTTATATGCCATTGATTTTTAATAGGTTATAAATTAATTGAAAAATCATATTTCTTATAGCGTGCCGCATTCGTGCCGCATTTTTAATGCTTTTTTACTTCTTTGCGGCATTTTACACAAACCTATTTCACAAAAAGAAGGTTATGTAAAACTGTATAAAACGAATATATCTTCTTACTTTACTACCTCATAAAATCTCGTGAATTGAGAATACAATACTGCTCAGATTTGCATTTAGAGTTCCCGCATAATAAAAGTTGGTTGGCCGAATACCCTTTGATGCCAACCGCTGAAACTCTAATTATTGCCGGAGATACCCATTACCTAGGGCCTGAATATGCGAAACTTGATTTTTTCAAATGGGCATCTGACAACTATAAACGTACGTTTGTAATATCCGGCAATCATGAATATTATGGTGGCTATGATTTGTCTTTACATCAAAAGCCTTTTAAATGGGAAATTCAAAGGAATGTCTTCTTATTGAACAATCATGTTGAGATAATAGAAGACATTAGTTTTCTTTTTTCTACATTTTGGAGCCACATATATCCTGAAAATGAAAAATTTGTATCCAGTGGAGTCAATGATTTTTATAAAATCATGATTAATCAGAGACGGCTTACAGTTGATGATTTTAACATGAAGACTTACCCCTTTTCGTACAGCGGTAAATTAAACAAAATGTTTTTTCAAAGGGGCATGCCCCTTTGAAAAACCTCTAAAAATTCTTTCGGGCTGCTTCTCCCTAGTGACTTGTGGGGATGGAACCGATTGTATTCCTCCCTGAAGCGTTCCGTTTCCATATTTACTTCCTCGATGTCCCTGAACAAATGGGCGTCCAGTACATCTTCCCGATAGGTTCTGTTGAACCTTTCGATGAAACCGTTCTGGCTCGGCTTGCCGGGTTGTATATATTTTATCTCGATATCCTCCACTTCACAATAGTTTACAAAGACCCTGGATATAAATTCAGGGCCGTTGTCCACCCGTATGGCAAAGGGCTTGCCATGGATCTCTATGGCCTCCCTCAGATACTCCACCACCCGTATTCCCGGCATGGAGAAGTTTCCTTTCATACAAAGTGCCTCACGGTTGAAATCGTCCATCACGTTGAAGACCCTGAAGCTCCTTCCCGTAATAAGGCTGTCGGACATGAAGTCCGCGCTCCATACCTCCCTTGGTGCATCGGGCACCTCCAACGGCTCTTTTATCCTTTTGGGCAAACGTTTCCTGGTCTTTCTCCTGAGCTGCATGCCCAAGAGGCGATAGATCCTCAAAACCCGTTTGCGGTTCCATTTATGGCCCTGTTTGCGGATACGGTTGTAGAGCCAGTCGAAGCCCCTGTTGGGCTTGGCCTCGGCCAGTTCCGTAAGCTTGTCGATGACTTCCGTATCGTCGCGGCGGCTCCGATAGTACCACATCGAACGGCAGAGGCATACTATCGTACAGGCCCTGGCAATGCTCAGGCCCGTTTCATTGATGATGTCCTTGGCCAGTTCTCTACGCTCACAGGGCCTCAGAGCTTTTTTTCGATGATGTCCTTTAGAATTCGATGATCTAAGCTCAAGTCGGCGTACATGGCCTTAAGCCTTCTGTTTTCTTCCTGTAGCGATTTTAGCTCCTTGAGCTGCTGGGTGTCCATACCACCGTATTTGCGCTTCCAACTGTAAAAAGTAGCTGTGGTGATACCCTTGTCGCGACAGATGTCGGTGACCTTCATACCCGAATCGTACTGTTGCAACATCGCAACGATCTGTGTTTCTGTGAATCTGCTCTTCTTCATGATATAAAAATAGTTGATTTTTATACTGTCCGAAAAGCAGGGAAGCCTTCAAACAAGCTTCATAACGAAGCCTACACTTTCATTAGGGAAAATCTAAAACCTCTGAATGACAAAACTGTAGTTGTAACTCACCATCTGCCCACACCATTATGCAATTCCCCTGAATTTGAAGGTAGCCCCATTAACAATGCTTTTGTTGTGGATACAACTGATTTTATAACTAAATCCGATATTGATTATTGGATATATGGCCATATCCATAGAAATATTGGCAACGGCACAATGTTAGGAGACACTACAATGGTATGCAATCAATTGGGATACGTTCACATGAATGAGCACTATAATTTTTCAAGGGATAGTTTTATTGAAATTGCATGATGAAGTAAAATTCGCTTTCATACCAAGAGACATGATTCATATAAAATACGTATGATATGCGCTAAATTTTATAGTGTTTCGAAACTGTTTTTGTGTTCTAACTGATTAAATTTATTCTTGCATTTAAACTTAAAAAAACTAGCTAGAAGGTAATCATAAACAATAATTGTCAATTTCTTCCAAAATTTGATTTAGCATGTATCCATCTATTAATGATAAATCCAATTCTGTGGCAAAAGTACATAAGAAGTTATTTAGTTCTTGTACAGTTTCTTGTCTCAAATTGCTATTGTAAGCTCCCCTTAAAACCGAACTGTTTAAAAGTAGAATAATAATCTTAATTTTAAACAGCATTATGAGGAAGAGCAAATTTTCACCAACACAGATCGCAAAGATTTTAAAAGAGTTTGACAACGGCAAGTCCGTTGCCGAGATAACCCGTGACCATGGGGTCAGCTCCGCCGCATTTTACAAGTGGCGTTCGAAGTACGCCGGTATGAGCGGGAAGGAGCTCAAGCGCATCAAGGAGCTCGAGGAGGAGAACCGCAAGCTCAAGCAGATGTACGCCACTCTGGCCCTGGATCACCAAATGGCCAAGGAGGTCATCGAAAAAAAGCTCTGAGGCCCTGCCGCAAGCGCAGCATTGGCAAAGATCTTGCCCATTACGGCATCAGCAGGGCGTGCCGTGTCCTTAACATGAGCAAGAGCGTTTACTATTACAGTCCGTTGCCAAAGGATGACGGGGAGATCGAGAAGGCCTTGCGGGAAAAGGCCAGGGAACATCCGGAGGAGGGTTTCTGGATGGCCTATCACCGTTTGAGGGCAGAGGGAATGCCATGGAACCATAAGCGCGTCCACCGTGTCTACAGGGCACTGGGACTGCCCTTGAGAAGAAAGGCGAAGAAACGCCTTCCGGCACGTGTGAAAGAGCCTTTGGAGGTCCCGGCGGAGGCCGACCACACCTGGAGCATGGATTTTGTCACCGACGTCCTGGAGAACAAACGCCGTTTCAGGGCACTGAACATCATGGACGATTACAACAGGGAGGCACTGCACATCGAAGTGGATTTTTCCCTGACCAGCAACCGTGTGGTCTGGGTGTTGAACCATCTGATCAACAGAAGGGGAAAGCCCAAGCGCATACGCATGGACAACGGTCCTGAGTTCATCGCTAAGCTAACGTCCCAATGGAGCAAGATGCACGGAATAGAGTTCAAATATATACAACCGGGAAAACCGACCCAGAACGCATTTGTGGAAAGGTTCAACGGCAGTTTTAGGAGGGGGACCCTCAACAGGTTCATCTTTGAGGACATCGACCAAGTAAGGGAACAGGCACGGATTTGGATGAACGATTACAACAATTACAGGCCACACAAGGCCCTTGGATATGTGTCCCCTAAACAATATCTGGAACTCAATTCCTTGTGCGGTACCGCACAAGGAATTAAAAACGATAACTTTGATGAAGTTTTAGAAAAATAAGCAGTTCTATCTAAGGGAAGTCTACA
>JAVJRL010000001.1:0-174866 GCA_040285615.1 Allomuricauda sp. | reverse complement strand
ATCACGGGAGTGAGCTTTAACGGTGGTACCAACGAGGTTACCGTGAGCGAGGGAGCGACGAGCTTCTCAGCGGACCTGTCCTCTTTGGAGGAGAGTGCCGACATTGCGGCCAATGCCGCGGACATTGCGACGAACGCTTCCGATATCTCAACCAATACAACAAATATTACCGCAAATACAGCTGATATCTCAACGAATACAACGGACATCGCGACCAACACGGCTGATATTGCAACCAATGCTTCGGATATCGCAACCAATACAACGGACATTGCGAACCATATCGCCGCGGACGGCGATCTATCGTCCACGAATGAAATAAACACCCGTTTTGAGGTCAATGGCACAAATCTCGAGATTGAAGATAGTAACGGTACTTTACAAGTCCCATTAACAGATATCAATACAGACGATCAAGTCGCATCAGAGGTAAATTCAGATGCACCAATTGATGTAGACGGCGATGGAAATACAGAAGCTACAGTGGAGGATGTGATTCAAGATATAGCTCCAATTACCTCCAAAGCAGCTAGAATCTTTTATCCACCATCAATTGCAATTGATGCATCAACCAATGGAACTTTTAGTCTTGATCTTTACCAAGAATATATTGATCAGTATGGATCTCCAACAATTGGTAGTACTGGCGCTCCATCAGCAATACCGACTTATGCTCGTACAGATTTATATTATTATGTGACATATGCTGACCCTACTGTTTTTGATACAGGAAGTATGTCAATAGATGCAAACGGTAATTTGTCCTATACGGTCCAGGCACAACCATCAGATTATAATGCATTGATCAATGTAGTGTTTGTGGTAAAATAATAATGATTAAAGACAAATCGATTTGAAATCAAATACCTCATATAAGTCTTTACTCATAGGACTGATTGTTCTCTTTGCAGGAGTAAATCTTGCAAGTGCTCAGTTTCTGTTGCAAGCGCCAGATACTGGGGACGAGAATAACTATCAATGGTACGAAGCATCAGATACGGGAACTGTCTTGGGAACCAATTCATTTTATGAAGCTACCCAGCCAGGAGTTTACTATGCTACCTATGATGGTACATTATGTGGCTCCAATGCAACGGGTTACTTTATATTGACGGATTGTGACGCACCTAATAATGAGGTGATTTTAGATATTTCAGCGAGTGTTCCCTCTGGAGCAACTGTAAGTTGGAGTCCAGCTTTGACCGGAGACCAAACCAGACCAACCGTTACGAGCACCCAAACAGTAACGAGATATGTGGCTACCATAACAAAAGTTGGTAACAGTACAGAATTACCACGCTTCACTGTGGTTTGTATGAGTCAAGCAGCTAACCTGTTGGACGACATGATAGTAGTGAATGAAGACGAGTCAATTGTTGCAGATATATTTGATAATGATTCTGACTTACCAACGGAAGGTACTTTAACGATTACAAACCCATCTAACGGTACAATAAATATTGATGAGAATGGAACTCCAAATGACCCGACCGATGATGTAGTGACCTATACGCCAAATCCAGATTACAATGGGAGCGATAGTTTTGATTACACCATCTGTAACTCTTCTGGAGATTGCAGTACGGCTACGGTTACTGTGGATGTACTCCCAATTGTAGATGCCAACGATGATTCTGTATCAACAGATGTTGGTTTAGATGCTGTTGTATCGTGGAGAGCAAATGATAACGATATTCCTACTGCAGGTTCAATTACTGCTACAGCCCCATCAAACGGAACCGTTGTTTTAAATGATAATGGTACAGTGAATAATCCATCTGATGATGACATTACCTATGTGCCAAATCCTGGATTTACAGGTACCGATTCTTTTGAATACACTGTATGTGATTCCAATGGAAACTGTAGTACGGCAACCATCACAGTGATAGTCAGTCCTTCAGGAATTGATTTGGACAGTGACAACGATGGGATTTTGGACAGTTTCGAGGATTTGAATGCCGATAATGACAATGACCCATCAACCAACCCAACCGATACTGATGGTGATAGTATACCTGATTATCTGGATATTGATAGTGATAATGACGGCATACCAGATAATGTTGAGGCACAGCCTGCATTGGGTTACATTCCACCAAGTATGGCCGATGCCAATGGTAACGGACTGGATGATGCCTACGAAATAGACGGGAATGCAGGTTTGATTCCAGTTGATTCCGACAATGATGGAATTCCAGATTATGTAGATGATGATAGTGATGATGACAATGTACCAGATGCTATTGAAGGACACGATCAGAACCACGATGGAATTGCGGATGTTGAACTAATAGGTTCCGATAAGGACAACGATGGTTTGGATGATGCTTTTGAAGGAGAAACCGTTATTGATATTGATGTCAATGATGAAATAGATGACCCAAGCTTAGCATTACCTGATACCGATTCGGATGGTATCCTTGATTTCAGGGATTCCGACGACGACGACGACGGTATTGAAACCATAGACGAAGATTTAGATGGTGATGGAAACTATGCGAATGATGATTCCAATGAAAATGGTATTCCTAATTATCTAGATCCAGACTTAGGTGAATCTTCGGTTGTTGAAGAAGAAGTTGATGTAATAAATGTTATAACACCCAACGGAGATGGAGTCCATGACACCTTGGAAATCAACGGACTTGAAAACTATCCGAACAACACGGTTAGAATCTATAATAGATGGGGTGTAATGGTATATCAGACAAGGGCATACGATACTAGTGGAAATGTATTTGACGGGACTTCCCAAGGTAGAGTTACCGTAGATCAGGACAATAAATTACCGGTTGGAACCTATTTCTACGTGATAGACTATCAAGACCAAGGTGGAAATACGAAACAACTAACAGGCTACATATACATAAATAGATAAAATGGTTACTGTGGTGAACAAACTTTATAAAAGAAAAACTCAATGGTTGCTAGCCTTACTACTTCTGGTGCTTGGAAACATGCAGGCTCAACAAGATGCGCAGTATACCCAATACATGTACAATACGGTAAGTGTTAACCCAGCCTATGCCGGTTCAAGGGGGCATTTGAGCATAGCCGCTTTGTACCGAAACCAATGGTTGGGACTCGATGGAGCACCAGAGACGCAAACCTTGAACGTACATACTCCTGTGGGGTACCGTGGTGTAGGACTTGGCATGTCCATTGTGAACGACATGATTGGACCTACCTCTGAGACCTATTTTGATATAGATTTCTCCTATACCATTCAGACTTCTTGGGAAGGAAGATTGAGTTTTGGTCTTAAAGCAAGTGCACATATGTTGGACATTCGCTATTCCGAACTTGATGAGTTTGAGATAGATCCACAATTACAATCACAGCAGGACATTCAAAATAAATTTTCTCCTAATATTGGAGCTGGAGTGTACTATCATACAGATAGGTTTTATGCCGGTATTTCAGCGCCTAGAATATTGGAGACCACCCATTTTGATTCTTCTTCTGTATCTACCGCCAAGGAACAGATAAACCTTTATCTGATTACCGGATATGTATGGGACTTAAACCCGTTTTTAAAATTTAAACCTACAATTTTGACCAAAGCGGTACAAGGAGCCCCCTTACAGGTGGACCTTTCTGCCAACTTCATGCTCAATGAAAAATTTATTGGTGGGGTGGCTTACCGTTGGGATGCTGCATTTAGTGGTCTTTTTGGTTTTATGTTGTCCGACCAACTTATGCTTGGTTTGGCCTACGATCGCGAAATTACCGAACTTGGGGCAGCTACTTTTAACGATGGTTCCTTTGAAATAATTCTGAGATATGATTTCATCAGAAACATCGGAAACCTGAAATCCCCACGATTCTTTTAGGAAGAATTTACATACCTATATCCATTATTTTATTGTAAAGGTCATATTTTTACCTCATGAGAGAGGAAAAAGTGATACTTGTAAATGAAAAGGACGAGCCCATTGGTTTAATGCCAAAAATGGAAGCTCATGAAAAGGCGTTGCTGCATCGGGCTTTTTCGGTTTTTGTAATGAATGCCAATGGGGAAACCATGCTTCAGCAGCGTGCCAAGGACAAATACCACTCACCTTTGTTATGGACCAATACCTGCTGTAGTCATCAACGAGAAGGGGAAAGCAATATCGATGCAGGTAAAAGGAGGCTCATGGAAGAAATGGGCTTTACCACCGAACTTAAGGAGCTCTTCAGTTTTGTCTATAAAGCCCCTTTTGATAATGGCCTTACCGAACACGAGTTTGATCATGTGATGGTAGGGTATTTTGAAAATGAACCCGATATCAATCCAGAAGAGGTGGCCGATTGGAAATGGATGCAGCCTGAAGATATCAAAAAAGATATTGCAGAAAACCCTGATGAATACACCGCATGGTTCAAAATTATTTTTGAACGTTTTTACAACCATCTTATAAAAAATACCTCGACACAATGAGAGTAAAGGCAAGTAGAAAGGCCAGTTTTAATGCAGCCCATAGACTATATAGACCAGATTGGGATGAAAAGAAAAACAATGAAGTTTTTGGAAAATGCAACAATCCAAAATTTCACGGTCACAATTATGACCTTATTGTAAGCGTTACTGGGGAAATAGACCCAGAAACTGGTTTTGTGATGGACTTAAAAGTCCTGAAGGAATTAATCAAGGAATATGTTGAGGATGCTTTAGATCATAAGAACCTGAATCTCGATGTTCCTGAGTTTAAAAATTTGAACCCTACCGCAGAGAATATAGCGGTAGTAATATGGAACAAGTTAAGACCTCATATAAATTCCAACAAAGAGTTGGAGGTAGTACTCTATGAAACTCCTCGAAATTTTGTAACCTACACTGGATAAAATGAATCTTTACCCTTTAAAATTTAAACCAATCCTCAAGGAAAGACTTTGGGGAGGAACCAAGCTGAAAGAGGTTTTAAACAAAAACATAGAAAGTGATATTACCGGCGAAAGTTGGGAACTCTCTGGAGTTGAGGGTGATATATCCAAAGTAGCTAATGGTGCTTTGGTGGGGACATCGCTTCACAGTTTGATGGATGATCAAGGTGAAGCACTTTTAGGCAAGGGTGTTGTGGAGCGTTTTGGGAACGAGTTTCCCATACTGATCAAATTCATTGATGCAAAACAAGATCTCTCCATACAATTGCACCCAAATGATGAGTTGGCCAAAGAACGTCACAATTCTTTTGGAAAAACCGAGATGTGGTATATTATGGACGCCGATCCTGGCGCTAAACTTATTGTTGGGTTCAATAAAGATGTTGAAAAAGAAGAATACGTAAAAAGTCTTGAAGAAGGTACCTTGACTGATTTGATGAATTATGAGGAAGTAGGGGAAGGGGATACATTCTTTATAAATACGGGGAAAATACACGCTATAGGGGCAGGGGTTCTTTTAGCAGAAATACAGCAGACCTCGGACATTACCTATCGGGTTTTCGATTTTAACCGTAGGGACAAAGAGGGAAATCTAAGAGAGTTGCATACTTGTTTGGCGGTGGATGCTATCGACTACAAAAAGAAGGACGACTTTAAGGTAGATTACCCAAAGCAAAAAGATATGGTGAACCCTATGGTAGAATGCCCATACTTTAAAACAAATTTTATGGAATTGTCCCAATCCATGAAACAAGATTTGTCGCAAAGAGATTCTTTTACCATCTATATGTGTGTAGGTGGTACCGCCACCATCAATAATGATTGGGGGAGCGCACCCATTAAAAAGGGGGAAACCATTCTTGTTGCTGCATCAAGCAGTTATGTGAATATTGATACCCAAGGCGCTAAACTTTTAGAAGTTACTATTTAATGGTATCTTTAATCAAAACCACCGCGTTATGCCAAGTATTCGTGATTTAAAAAAAGATGTCAATTTTGTTTTGGGAGACATTATTGAAGCTGTCTACATTTGGGAAGCCGGCTCCGGCAACAAAGAATCTGAAGAGGGAACCGTAATTATAGACGAAGCTATTGAAGTTTACGACAACCTCATGGATAAAATCAACCAGAAAAAAGTAGAGGACTCTAAAGCTCATTTTAAGTCTATACGGACCGAGTTGGAAAACAAGGCCACAAAGCTTGTTGAGCAACTTAATAGCCTCGGATCCTAATTGTTTTTATCCAGGAATTCCTTGAATTCTTTTCCGTACTTTGAGGCAGCCACTTCAGGGGTCAAACCCTTGTAGATGGAATCCAAATACTTCTTATTTGCTTCGCTAGCTTCTGTCATCATAATATAGGGAGTAGCATAGGAATCACCATTGTTGAGACCAAAGTTAAGTGCGTAGCGATATCTATTAATGGTATTTTGATTAATCAATCTTTGGATGGAATCCATCGCAACGGAGTCTTCTTGTAATTCGGGGGAAGATGCTTCTTGGATCAAGGTAAGCTCTTTAATATTGAACTTTGAGGCCATATCGTAAAACTCCAAAAGCTTTTCGTGGGATTTGGAACCTGAAATCTCAACATTGGTATCAAAAGTGTTCCATGCCGTGTTAATGATAATATTTCCAGATTCCCCAAAAAAGGTAATCCTATCATTAATGTCGTTATTGTCTTCTTTTTTTAGATAGAGATAAAATACCTCTGGCTCATCCACCTCTGTGGAAAAACTAAATGCCCCGTCGCCTTTTATCTCCAAAGAATCCAAAACAGCAAGTGTGGAGTCTTTAAATTGTTGCAAAAAGAGGGTTCCTTTCTTGAGTCCTTTAATGTTTCCACTAACGGTCATGGTGTTTTCCGTACTCTTTTCACAGGACAGTACGGTAATTCCAACTAGCAATACTAACAATATCCGCTTCATCATATAATTTTAGCAGGGCAAATATGCATAATCTTCTGAAAATATTTAAACATTCGAGGCGACTTCCATCAACAAAGCACATAAATATGCTCCAGCGGTACCCACAACATAACCAAAAACGGCCAAAAGAATACCCACAGAGGTCAAGGATGGGTGAAATTCTGCCGCCACAACGGGAGCAGAAGCTGCGCCACCAACGTTGGCTTGACTTCCTACTGCCAAGAAAAAAAATGGGGCTTTTATCAACTTTGCCATTAAAATAAGTAGACCAGCGTGAATGGTAATCCAAATCAACCCGATGGCAATAAGTCCAGGATTGTCCAAAACTTTACCCAAATCCATTTTCATACCTATGGTCGCTACCAAAATATAAATGAACATTCCACCTATTTTACTGGCGCCCGCACCTTCATAATTTTTGGCCTTGGTAAAGGATAGACCAATACCGATAGCAGTGGCAAATACGACCATCCAAAGGAATTCCGATCCAAGGGAGGATAATATTTTTTGTGGGTTTCGGATGACTTCAAAATTATTTTGAAGGAAGTTGGCGAAATGATGACCTGTTAAATGAGCCACGCCAACCCCGACAAACGCAAAGAACAACAACATGATGAAATCCTTTAGGGTGGTGACCCGTGCGATTTTTTCGGTATAGGTAGATACTTTTACTTTGAGGTCTTCGATGGATGAGGTATCTGCCTTGAGCCATCGGTCTATTTTTTCCGTTTTGCCCACTCCCAACAGGATTATGGCCAACCAAAGGTTGGCAACTACAATATCGATGAGGACCATACCTCCATAGTTTTCTTGATTGTATTTAAAGACTTCGAGCATGGCGGCTTGGTTGGCACCACCACCAATCCAACTGCCGGCAATGGTGGCCAATCCTCTCCAAACGGCATCCACGCCTGCACCGCCCACAGTTTCGGGAGAAAATATGGAAACAATAAGAATGGCAATGGGACCTCCGATTACAATACCCACGGTTCCAGTTAAAAACATGATCAATGCCTTGGAACCTAAATTTATGATTGCTTTGAGGTCAATGCTGAGGGTCATCAAAATTAACGCTGCGGGCAATAGATAACGACTGGCCACGTAATAGGTGTTGGAAGATGATTCATCGATAATGCCTGAACTTGCCAAAATAGCTGGTAATAGGTAACACATCAATACGGCGGGGACCACACGGTAAAATTTTCCCCAAAAACCAGTTTTAATGGATGAGGTATAAAAAACAAATCCTAAACAAAGGCAAAGTAGCCCAAAGATGACAGTATCTTGGGTAAACGGTAGTTGGTCCATATATTTTTAAAGCTAGTTGCCCAAATATAGGAAAATCGTTTAGGTGACTATACGCAAGTTTGTTTTTTCCAAATGATATTGCTGGATATCATATGGTAGATGTATGTTATTCTCCTCCTTTATACTTATCAAACCAAGCCAATACACTCGCAATTTTGGCAATCAAATTACTGGGTTTATTGGCAATACCGTGACCTGCTCCGGGAATTCGAACCATAGCGGTTTCCACGTTTTCGAGCTTCAAGGCTGCGTAGAATTGTTCCGATTCGGCAATGGGGGTACGGTAATCTTCCTCCCCGGTCAACAACATGGTAGGCGTGGTCACATTTCCTACATATGTGAGGGGAGAACGTCTCCTATAGTTTTCTGGATCTTCCCATGGTTTTTTCCCGAACCAATATTTGGAAAAAAACTGAACACCATCCGCATAGAGCACAAAACTGGTCCAATTGATTACAGGCTTGGCCACTACAGCTGCTTTAAAACGATTTGTTTTACCCACGATCCAAGCGGTAAGCACTCCACCTCCAGAACCACCGGTAACAAAAAGCTGATCTTCATCGACGTAACCTTTTTCGAGTAGAGCATCCACACCAGACATTAAATCTTCATAATCGTGGTTGGGATAGTCGTGATGAATTAAATTTCCAAATTCCTCGCCATAGCTGGTACTTCCACGAGGGTTGGTATAAAGAACCACGTAGCCTTCTGCGGCGTATGCTTGAATCTCAGCAGAATATACTTCGCCATAACTTGTAAAGGGTCCGCCGTGTATCTCAAGAATCATCGGGTACTTTTTGGAGGGGTCAAAATCAGGAGGCGTTACAACCCAACCTTGAATTTTTCTTTGGTCATAGGAGGATTCCCACCACATTTCTTCAACTTTGCCCAATTTTTTAAAGGAGAACAGATCATCGTTCACCGCTGTCAAACGTTTGGTGCCTCGGGTATCTGCAGCGCCTACATCCGAAGGATGGCTGGTATCGCCAAGGGTATATGCAAATTTGTTATTGGAAGAAGCTGAAAAGCTTGCTGCATTATAAGGTCTGCCCAAAGAAAGACCGCCTAGTCCATCCATAATATCATTTACTTTACCCGATAGGCTTATGGATGCCAATTTGCCCTTTCCTTGGTCGGTATAACTAAAATACAGTCCATTGCCCTTACTGTTCCAAGCCATGTCTTCGATATCGCGGTCAAAATCCCCTGAAATTAATTGAGAACCAGAACCATCGGTATTCATTACGTACAGTTGGGTGAGTTGATAGCCTTGTATGCGATCATCATAGCCTACATAGGCGATTTTGGAACCATCAGGAGACAAAACTGGATTCCCATCGGGGCCATAACGATCAGTTAGGGGAGTGATTTCACCATCATTTATACTAATGCTGTAAATTTCGCTATCGGCAGGTTCTTGCTCTTCATCTTTATGGAAATTGGCACTAAAATATAAATGCCTATTGTCTTTGGCCCAAATGGGACCTCCGTGATCAAATTCAGAGAAGGTAAGTTGCTTTGGGGTGCCTCCACTGATGGGCAATGTAAACAGTTGGGAGTTACCTCCTTTGTAGTAGCCTGCACCATCCCCACGGTAGTTCATTTTATCAATATACTTGGGTGGTTTGTTCCATTTGGCACCTTCCGGTTTTGCTGGCATTTTTATAATGGATTTATTGGCTTCTGGCACGAACATGTTAAACGCCAAATATGTATCATCATAAGACCAAGAAACTTGCCCAGGTGATTGCGGTGTGTTGGTCAAGGCCATGGTTTCCTTCGTGTCCAACCACATCAGGTATAGCTTCATTTTGTCATCTGCCATATTGGATTTGAAAACGATTTTGTTTCCATCGTGCGACCATTTTGGGGCAAAATCGTTGTGGTTTCCGGTGGTTAACGGACGATTGTTGGAACCATCAAAATTGATGATCCATAGATTGGATAAGTTCCTGTCGGTCATCACATCTTTAAAGTTCCGAACGTAAATGATTTTAGATCCGTCGGGAGAAATCTGGGGGTCGGATACATATTCCATGTTAAAGATGTCCAACAGTTCTAGATTGGACTGCACTTGACCAAACCCTAAAGGGTTTATGGCTACAAACAGTAGCATGGTGACGAATAATTTTTTCATAAGGTTGGTATTAAGGTTTTAGTTTGTAAAGAAAACCGATATGTTTTCTAAATTTATTATTCTGATTTAACGGTGTTCTTTGTCTCATTGATCTGTACTGTAGGTATATTGACAATTTCAAATGTGGCCGAGGCCAATATGACCTTTCCATTCGTTTTCTGAATCCTATTACCTATCTCCTCATTTAAAAGATGTTTGGTCATCCTCCTTTTTTTGTAGTTCACGATATATCGCAAGTTGAACTGAATCCAATTATCCGTCATGGTAATAGCAAGGGTTGGTTCAACTTTGGCATCTTCAATATAATATTTGTTCACCACATCTTTCCATTGTGCAATGGAGTTTTGAACATATTCCGATAAGGTGTCTTGAGCAACGGAGACAACGATTTTTTTGGCCAGCTCCAAATCGGAACCATACCTTATGGGTAGGTTGAATTCGTCCCAAACAAATGGAAAATCCGAGGAATAGTTGTAAACCGGTCCTTTAAAAACAAAGGCGTTGCTCAATTTAACAATACGTCCACTGTAATTGTCGCTAGATACCCATTCACCAATTTCCATCATGGTGGTGTACATACTGTCAATATCTATCACATCCCCTTTAATTCCGTTCAATTCTATGCGGTCGCCGGGCTTGTAGACCCGAACAAAAAAGATGTAGAAAGAACCTGCGATACTTAATATCAATTCTTGAAGAGTTATGGTTATTCCTGCGGTGAGAAGCCCCATAGCAAGCCCAAAATCCTTAATGCTGCCGGTAAAATAGGAAATGGTAATTAAAACAATCAATAGATATCCAACAACTTGAATTGCTTTTTGCGCTTTGTATTTAATCGAGTTGTCATGAAGATTTTTCTTCATCCACCGCCGTGTCCATGCGATAAGGACTAACACCAGGACCACCCAAGCCAAATATTTTAAGATGCTTGATGCAAGAGCTTCATCAGTGAACCAATCCTTTAAATTTTCAAATAGCTCCATTTGGGTGCATTACAATTAAACTCCAATCGAATGAACATGCGTTTGCTTCGTATTTTGATAGGAATACTTAAAAATACGGAATTTATACCCTTTTTAACTGGTTTACAGCTAATCTAGAGATGAAATCTTAATAGGTAGTGGTCATGTTGCTATCTACACAAATGATAAAGTCGGCAACGCCTACATTTTCTCCTTCCAGTTTATGAACATCTTCCTGCGATACTGTGGAAATGGTGCCGTAATCTAAATCGGGTCGGTCCAATTGTAGGTACCAAAGGATACCTTCGTAGTCGTTGGAGTGGTAGGCTCCGTTGTAATGTAAAAACAAAGAGCCTTCCTTGTAATTTTGAAGTATAAAATGGGCCATCGTGGCATCTTTGATGGCTTGTGCCATTACCAGAGTGGGACTACCGTGGTCCCCCATCATTTTTAAGATGTTTTGATATCCCGGCAATTCGGGGTCGTAAGTAATGGGCAAAGGAGCAATCCACTCTTTTTCTTGGGCAGGTAGGGTATCCAAAGCCTTAAAACCACTTTTGTACACCATGCTCGCATATCGTCTTGGTACGTTCGAGGCCACAAAAACAAGGCTGCTGTCTTTGGCAAAATTGACCAATGGAGCATAATCGGTTTTGTGATTGTTCCAGAGCCGTGTGGTGGAATCCAATGCTTTGTAGTCGATTTTACCCGATAAATAATCGTTGAGCTCGTCCTGGTTGTCGGCTTCGATCATTTCGGCACCAAGAATGAGTTGTCTTTTACCATGCAGGTCTGCGGTAAGCTCATATTGCAACCAATGGGCGATGGGGTTGTTGTGCAACTCCCCAAAGAGAACCATGTCCTTTTCCTCCAAGGTCTTCAACATTTTTTTGTAAGAGACCTTTTTCCCTTTGGCATTATAAATAAAGTATGGGACTTTTTGAGCTGATGCGGTTACAAGGGTGAAGGAAAATGCAAAGAGTAAAAAGACTTTTCTCATTTGAATTGATTTTACTTCTCCCACTCCGTATGGAAAATACCTTCGCGGTCCAATCGTTCATAGGTGTGTGAACCAAAATAATCACGCTGTGCCTGAATCAGGTTCAACGGTAAACGGTTGCTGGTGTATGCATCAAAATAGGTAAGCGCGTTGGACAATCCTGGTAATGGAATTCCGTTGGAGGCACCATAGCTTACCAATTCCCTTGCTGCATCCACGGTGTTTTTCACTTTTTCCACGAAGGACGGAGAGAGCAATAGGTTCTGTAAATTTTCATCAGCTTGGTAGGCTTCGGTAATATCGGCCAACATTGCGGCACGGATAATACAGCCCGCTCGCCATATTTTGGCAATTTCACCCAATTCCAGTTCGTAGCCATACTCTTTGGAGGCATCCGCCAATTGGTGCATACCCTGCGCGTAGGTAATGATGAAAGCAAAATACAACGCTTGCTCCGCTTTTACCGTAAAATCATCTTTGTCCACAGTTTTTGGGATAGGACGGTCGTACAACTCGTCTGCCCTGATGCGTTCGGATTTTAAGGCAGATATTTCACGCATGCTCACAGCAATATCAATAGTAGGCACTGGAATTCCTAAATCCATAGCGTTTTGTGATGTCCATTTTCCCGTTCCCTTTTGTTTGGCCTTGTCCAGAATCATATCCACAAGGTCATTGTCCGTCAAATCATCTTTTTGAGCAAAGATTTCCGAAGTGATTTCTACCAAAAAGGATTGCAAACGGCCTTCGTTCCATGCTGCATAGGTTTTGTGTAGTTCATCATTGGTGAGTCCGCCCGCTTTTTTGAGCAGGTCGTAAATTTCGGAAGTCAACTGCATCAAACCATATTCAATACCGTTGTGTACCATTTTTACGTAGTTCCCTGCGGATTTTGGACCTAAATAGGCCACACAAGGCTCGCCTTTGTATTTGGCGGATACGGCTTCAAAAATAGGTTTTACGTGTTGGTAGGCTTCTTTGGAACCACCGGGCATAATGCTTGGCCCTTTTCGGGCACCTTCGGCACCCCCTGAAACACCGGCACCAAAAAAGTTGATGCCTTTTTCTTTTAAATATGCTTCACGGCGATCGGTATCCGTGTAAAAAGAATTTCCCCCATCAATAATGATATCACCTTTATCCAAATAGGGGAGTAGGCCATCGATGACACTGTCCACAATTTTTCCGGCAGGCACCAACAACATAATTTTTCGAGGAGCCGTCAACGATTGCACAAAGGTTTCAACCTCGGTAGAGGCATTTACCTTAGCTGTGTCACCACCTTCATTGATCAAAGCATTCACTTTTTCTTCATCCAAATCATTTCCAAATGCGGTAAAACCATTATCGGCTACATTCAAAATAAAATTACGTCCCATTACTCCAAGGCCCACAAGGCCAAAATCATACGTGTCTGCCATTATATATTTTTTCTTCTTCTCAGGTGTTAAGACACCACTAAGGTTGATGTTTCTTGAATTACGAACCTAAAATAAACCTTATATTCGTGATGCTCAAAAATAATGATACCTTATTAAAATGAATTTGGCCATTAAGAGCACAACCTGCCAGAAACCTGAAACACTATGAAAAAGACGGAAAATCAGATGCTCGTAATCTTTGGAGCATCGGGTGATTTGACAGCAAGAAAGCTAATGCCATCCTTGTTCAACCTATATTTGGCCGATCAGTTGCCAGAAAACTTCGTTGTCTTGGGGGTTAGCCGCAGCGACCTTTCTGATGAGGCTTTTCGTGACAGAGTGGTTTATGAAAGTGAATATTTAAAAGAAAAGACCAAAGACCTCAAGGATAGTAAAGTAAAGAGTTTTGCGGATAAGATTTATTATGAAGACTTGGGGGATAGCTACGATACGGATTATAGTGCATTGCGAAAGCGAGTGGAGGCCTTGAAAGAAAAACATAGTGCCTCTGGTAACATCATTTACTACCTTTCTACACCTCCCACGCTCTATGAAACTATAGCACACAATTTGTCTGATGCGGGTATGAATGCCCAAAACAATGGTTGGAAACGTTTGATTGTGGAAAAGCCTTTTGGTTATAGCTTGGAGACTGCGAGGGAGTTGAACAAAGGACTTCACAAATACTTTAATGAGCACCAGATTTACCGAATTGACCATTATTTAGGAAAGGAGACTGTTCAAAACCTGTTGGTGACCCGTTTTTCGAATAGTATTTTTGAGCCATTATGGAACCGTAATTATATTCAACATGTGGAAATCACAAATGCGGAAAGCGTTGGTGTGGAAAAACGAGGAGGGTATTATGATAAGTCTGGAGCACTTCGGGACATGTTTCAAAACCACTTGCTACAGATTGTGTCGTTAGTAGTGATGGAGCCTCCAATTGGGGCTGATGCTGAAGAAATCCGTAACGAGAAAGTAAAAGCGTTAAAGTCGTTAAGGATAATGACGGACGAAAAGGAACTTTTTGAAAATACAATTCGCGCACAATATGTGGCCTCCAAAGTAAGTGGCAAAAAGGTAAAAGGATACAGAGAAGAGGATGGGGTAGATTCTAATTCGACCACAGAAACCTATGCGGCCATTAAATTTTTCGTGGATAACTGGCGTTGGCACGGTGTTCCGTTTTATGTGCGGACGGCCAAAAGAATGCCGACCAAAGTCACCGAAATTGTAATTCACTTTAAAAAGCCGCACCACCAAATATTTAAGGGTTCTGAAATGCAGGAGATGGATAACAAATTAATTATCCGTATTCAGCCTGATGAAGGTATCTTGATCAAGTTTGGGGTAAAAGTACCTGGGCAAGGCTTTAAGGTGGAGCGTGCCAATTTGGACTTTTACTATTCCAGTTTGGCCGAAACCTACGTTATGGAAGCCTACGAACGTCTCTTGTTGGATGCTATGCAAGGGGATGCCACCTTGTACGCTCGTGCAGATGAGGTAGAGGCTGCTTGGGAGTTTGTAGACCCTATTCTTAATTACTGGAAAAGCGGTAAAGATGTTCGGATGTACGGCTATGCTGCGGGAGCTTGGGGACCAGAAAATGCAGACAATTTGATTGAGAAGGATGGCTATTGGCGCAATCCCAGTGAGAATTTAGCAGACGACCCAGGGTATTGTGTAATCTGCTAATTACAATTATCAATAAACATTTTTCCGTTCGAGATACCATCCTGAGTATAATCGAAGGAGAATTTGAGACCCAAAAATAATTCAAGATGGATTTAAAAATATATAAAAATAAACAAGAGGTAGCTGAGCAGTTTTCTGGCTATTTTGTTGATAAACTAAGAGATAAAGATTCTTTTCACGTCGCTTTGTCCGGTGGGAGCACGCCAAAGATTGTTTTTGATGTATTGGCCGAAAAATTTGCGGACAAAGTGGATTGGAGCAAAGTACATTTTTATTGGGGAGACGAACGTTGCGTACCTCCAACGGACGATGAAAGTAATTACAAAATGACGGTAGAGCACCTGTTTTCAAAGATTGAGGTGCCGAAAAAAAACATTAATCGCATATTGGGCGAAAAAGACCCCGTAAATGAAGCCATGCGTTATGCCAATCTGTTGGAAATAGATTTGGACAGGGTAGACGGAGTCCCCCAATTTGATTTAGTGATATTGGGTATGGGCGATGACGGACATACGGCATCTATTTTCCCACATGAAATTGCGTTATGGGATTCTGAAGATCATTGCGTTGTGGCCACACACCCAGAATCAGGTCAAAAACGGGTTTCCATAAATGGAAAGGTTATAAACACGGCCAAAGAAGTGGCTTTTTTGGTTACGGGAGCATCGAAAGCTGAAAAAGTGGAGGTTGTGGTGGAAAAAACTAAAGGTTCAGAAGCTTATCCGGCATCCTTGGTCAACCCATCATCGGGCAATTTAGTATGGTTTTTAGATCAAGAGGCGGCGGCAAAGCTCAATCAAAATCCATCTTAACGTTTTCACCTTCTAGGAACTCCAAGTATTCGTTTACCTTAAAATTGTTGGATTCATATTTGCTGTCGCGCTTAAAGGCAGATTGTTTACGTTCCTTACTTCGTGCAAAACGGCGAATATCCTGTTTGGTCTTTAAAATGAGCCCGGGTACAGTTTTGTTTTTACCGTCCTTATCTTTGGACACCATGGTAAAATAGGAAGAGTTACAATGTTTTACTTCTCCTGTGGTAACATTTTCGGATTCTACACGAACCCCTACTACCATGGAAGTTTTCCCCGTGTAATTTATGGACGCTTTAAGGGTGAGGAGTTCTCCAACATCAATAGGGTTAAGAAAGTCCACCCGATTCACCGAAGCCGTCACACAATAACTTTGTGAATGTTTGGAAGCGCAGGCAAAGGCAATTTGATCCATAAGATTGAGAATATGCCCTCCGTGTACCTTGCCCCCAAAATTGGAGTGGGAGGGTAGCATAAGCTCTGTGATGGAAACCCTGCTTGTTCGAGATGATTTAAATTTTTTCATGCTAGTTTCTAAAAATCGGTGATTTTTCGGAATTTACTTCTGTGATAAAATATTTGGTATCGCCTAACCAGAAAAAGGTAGCGTAACGTTCCTTGTATGTTACTTTAATGTACTGACCTTGATATTCTTTCATTTTTTCAATGATTTCCTTTTCATTGTCCTCCACGGAAAATGAAAAGACATTGGTGCCGGATAATCCTTGACTGATTTGTCCTTCCCAAGTTTTGACCAAAACTCCCTTTCTACTGAACTTAATAAGTTCCCCAGAACGATACCCTTCGCTGTAAGGAACATAATAGATAAAAGAAAAATAGCCCACAATGCCAACTACGATGGCAGTAATAAAAATGGTCAAGAATTTCTTCATTGGTTGTGGTTTCTAGTTTAGTTCTTCAAAATCGTCTTCTTCGGCGCGTTTTAAAATAGGTTCAGGAAGGGACTTCTTTGCTTTAGCGCCCATTTTCTTCAATTTTTCAATAGTGGTAACAATGTTGCCTCGTCCTTCCACCAATTTGTTCATCGCACCACGATATTCCGTTTTGGCCTCGTCCATCTTTTTGCCCACTTTGGTAAGGTCGGTAACGAAACCTTCAAATTTATCATAGAGGGCACCAGCTTGTCGTGCAATTTCAATGGCATTCCGTTGTTGTTTTTCATTGCTCCACATCGAATCAATGGTACGTAAAGTAGCCAATAGGGTAGATGGGGTAACAATCACAATATTTTGTTCAAAAGCTTTATTGTACAGCGATACATCTTCATTTATGGCAACGGCAAATGCGGGTTCAATCGGCACAAACATCAAAACAAAATCAGGACTCTCCATTTCATAAAGGTCCTCATATTTTTTGGAGGAAAGCTGCTCCACATGTCTTCGTAAGGAGTTGATATGGTCCTTCAAGAACTTGGGTCTGTCGTCTTCTTCTGCATTGGTATAGCGTTCGTAATCCGTTAGGGAAACCTTGGAATCCACTACCATTTTTTTGCCATCAGGTAGGTGGATTATAACATCGGGCAATACCCTAGTGCCATCCTCACGCTTAAAACTTTGTTGTACGCTATATTCCCTATCCTTTTCTAGACCAGATTTTTCCAAAACTCTCTCCAGTACCAGTTCACCCCAGTTCCCTTGCATTTTACTGTCACCTTTTAAGGCTTTCGTCAGGTTTTCCGCCTCTTGGGTTATTTTTAGGTTTTGGGTCTGTAGATTGAGTAATTGTTCTTTTAGGGAAGAGTGAATACTAATGTTTTCCTTTTGGGATTTTTCCACCTTTTCCTCAAACTCCTTAATTTTTTTGTTGAGGGGCGTCAGGATATTTTCAATGTTCTCCTTGTTGCTTTTGGTGAACTTTTCACTTTTTTCGTCTAGAATCTTGTTAGCCAAGTTTTCAAATTCCTTGGTGAACTTTTCTTGGAGCTTTTCAACCTCTTCTTTTTGCTCTTTGTTTTTCAGCTGAAGATTTTCCAAATCCGCTTGGTATCTTACCAATTGATTGCTCTGCTGCTCTTTTTCGCGCTGTAATTGTTTTTGTTCCTCATCACTGAGCAACAATTTATCGTTCAGGGATTTAATGGTTGCATTCAATTGTTGCTCCCTTTCTCCCCAAACACTCTCGGTAGATTTGGTTTTTAGTTTTTGAATGTACATCCCCACAAATAGCCCAATGGCCAATGTGATAATGCCAATTATGATAAAGGTAAGTTCTGTGCTCATTAAAAAGTTTCTGAAGGATAAAGATAACGGATTCCGCTTGATGCCGAAATGGAAAACGAACTTACTTATTCACTTTAAACGAACCTGTTTTGGCATCAAACTGTACCATTTCCGACGGAAACAATCTATCAAAGTGTTTTTGTTCAATAAGTTGGCAAGGATCTCCGAATGGATGGTCTTTTCCGTCCAAAATCAGTATTCGATCGCATAACTGAATGGCCAATTCGATTTCGTGCGTTGTGAACAGAATGGTTTTTTGTTTGTTGTGCGCCAATTCCTGAAGCATTTTTAAAATCTGC
Source organism: Allomuricauda sp. (assembly GCA_040285615.1). Taxonomy (GTDB): domain Bacteria; phylum Bacteroidota; class Bacteroidia; order Flavobacteriales; family Flavobacteriaceae; genus Flagellimonas. Next base: position 156,193 of record JAVJRL010000001.1, on the reverse strand, counting down.
ACTTTATGGTACAGGTCCAAATGCGTGGTAGGTTCATCCAATATAATCAAGGAAGTATCCTGAGCCATGGCCCTCGCCACCAGTACCCGTTGCAACTGCCCATCACTCAGTTCGTGGCATTTGTTGTTTTGGAGTTCGTTCAGCAAAAAGGCATCCAAACTCGCTTGAATCTGTTGCTTGTCCTCTTTTGTCAAAGTACCTAGCCAATTGGTGTAGGGCTGTCGTCCTAAAGCAATCAATTCCTGAACAGTAAGGTTTTTGGAAGCAGGTGGTTCTGTCAGCACAACACTAAGTTCTTTGGATAGTGTAGTTGAGTTGTATTTTTCAAGCGGTTTATCATTCAACAAAATATTGCCAGAAAGTTTGGGTTGAAACCCTCCCAATGTGCGTAATAATGTAGATTTTCCGATACCATTGATACCCACAACTCCGCAAAGCATTCCGGCCTCCAAATCAAAATTGATTTTTTTGGTAACGGTCTTGGTACCATATCCAATGGATAAATCGCGAATGGACAATATTGCTTTTCCTTTTTTTGCCATTAGAACATCATTTTACGTTTACGCACCAAGAGCCATATCACCACAGGAGCTCCCACCAAGGATGTGATGGCATTTATCGGTAACACGCTGGCAGAATTGGGCAATTGGGCCAAAGTGTCGCAAAGCAGCATTAAAATGGCGCCGTACAGCATCACAGCTGGAATCAGTACTTTGTGTTCCATTGTGTCAAAAATCTGTCTGGTCAAATGGGGCACGGCCAACCCTACAAATGCAATGGGTCCTGCAAATGCGGTAATGCCTCCAGCTAATAATCCCGTAGCGATGATGATGGTCAAACGAGATTTTTGCAAGGAGACCCCTAGACTTTGCGCATAGTTTTCTCCCAAAAGAAAAGCGTTCAATGATTTTATAGAGGCAATGCTTATCAATACCCCAACAGTAACAATGATTCCCAATAAAAGCAGTTGGTTTGTGGAAAGGTTACCCACGCTACCAAAGGACCAAAATATGAAACGTTGCAGATTCTCCGCGCTCGAAAAATAGGCCAGTACGCTAACAGTAGCTGAGGTGATGCTGCCGAACATCAAGCCAATAATCAATAAAGCCATCGTGTCTTTCACGCGCTGAGCGACAATCATAACGACCAAGAGCACCAAAAAACTACCGATGCTAGCGGCAATGGCCAAGGAAACATCCCCCAAAAAGGAGAACGATGTGTACCCTGTTAACAACGAAACGCCCATCAAAAGTAAGGCGGCACCCAAACTAGCACCAGAACTGATTCCCAAAACAAATGGCCCAGCCAAGGGGTTTCTAAACAGGGTTTGCATTAAAAGTCCGCTTAACGCAAGTCCAGCTCCGACCAGAATGGAGGTAAAAGCCTTGGGCAACCGATAATCCCAGATAATGTACTCCCAAGATGCAATTTCAGGGGTTTCTCCAAACAAAGTAGACAACATATCGGTAAAAGGTATGGTAACCGACCCCAAGCTAACATTCAAAAGCCAAGAGCAAAGCAAGGCCAGTACCATTAGCAAAAATGAGAGCCGATATGTTCGTGGACCTTTCATTTATGGTAATGGTTTAATGAATTGCAGTTCGTGATCAAGTGATAATTCCGGATGTAATATTTTTATGAGATCTTTTAACACCAAATCGGGCCGATGGGGAGCCATTTCGTAAAAAATGAGCCCTCCAGTTTCTCCTTTATTGATGGCATTGGAGTAAACTCTTTTGTTTTTAAAAGCATTGAATTGTTGATGATGCGGGTTGGCCTCGGCCAAACCGGCATATGTGGTCTCTGCGGATGGATTGAACCAATATTCAGCATCTTGAGCTTTCTCCAAAACCGATTCCAAACTGAGTCCTATACTGCCCGTTTCGGTATTGTCGGCCCAAAGATAATCAGCATTGGCATCCTCTAAAAACTGGGCCATCCAGCTTTTCCCTCCAGCAACGTACCACACATCTTTGTAAAGTCCGCCCGTTAGAACCGTAGGTTTGCTTTGTGCCTTTTTGGCTATCTCTTTGGCCTGTTTGTAGGATGATTCAACAGATGCAAAAATACTGTCGCCTAAGGTTTCTTTTTCAAAGAAAGGGGCAAAGAACTTGATCCATTCTGCTTTTCCCAATGGAGTATGTTCTACCCAGTCACCATTATATACCACAGGTGTCCCTGCCTTTTTAATAATGTCGTAAGCCTTATTTTCGTTATTGATGCTAAACCCAACAATGAGTTCTGGATTTATGGCAAGTACCATTTCCGTATTGAGCATATCGTTCATGCCCAAATTTTGAATTTGACCACTTTCCACCAGTTTTCGTGCTTCTGGGGAAGAGATGTAATCCGTGTTCGGGAAACCGACCACGTTATTAAGTTCCCCCAATTGTTTTAGAGGTTCAATATGGGTAGTGGAAGTAAGCACCACTTTTTCTACAGGTGTTCCAATAATGGCATCATAAGCATCACGTGGAAAAGACATTGCGGCCAGTTTTTCCTTCGGAACCAAGGCATATGTATAATTATTGGCCCCAGGCCATGCCGCGGTAACTTCAATAATTGTGATATCACCTTCATGTTCCACCGTAAAACCTGTAGCATACGTAATGTCCGATGCTTTTTCTTGGTTTTGAACGGGTTGCTTTTTTTCGACTTGTTTGCACCCAGTCAATACGACCAAAAGGAAACTCAGGAATAGAATTGACCGCTGTTTTTTTGCCATGAGTCAAAAGTAAGATTATTTAAATATTTCTGGAGTTTAAGAAACCTCATCATTAAAGTTAAGATTGTCATGTCGAGCGTAGTCGAGACATTTTAGACCCTTCGACTGCGCTCAGGGTGACAGACGGAAAATCATTATAAAGGTTTGCGTAAAAGATTAAACAGTTTGATTAGCTTTGACCCTGAATTTTGGTTCACACGGAGTTTTCGTGGGATTAAAAGGGAATCCGGTGCAAAACCGGAGCTGTTCCCGCAACTGTAAGTATATGCCAAACTTGATTTGGCACCTCGCAAGAGGGTGTTGCTTTTCTACATACCCACTGTTCATTTTTTTGAATGGGAAGGGCGAGTAACACTAAACAAGCCAGGAGACCTGCCAGGTTCAAAAAAACAATGTTAAACTTTCGGGATAAAAGTTTACGTATGCATCACATACTATTCTCCCGTTTATTCAATTAAACGAAATGAAAAAAAATCATTTATGGTTAATTACCGCATTATTGGCGGGTAAGGGGATTTTTGCGCAAAATGTACAGCAAGATTCACTTAAAGTGCAACAACTGGACGAGGTTGTTGTAAGCGATTCAAAATTTGAATTGAAAAGAGAAAACTCAGGTAAAACGGTCATCAAGATTACTGCGGAGGAAATGCAACGCAACCAAGGTAGGACGGTCGCTGAGATCATCAACACCAAAAGCGGTATCGAGATTGCTGGTAGCCGTGGTCGGGATGGCGATGTCCTCGGAGTGTATGCCCGAGGTGGTCGCGGTCGTCAGGTTTTGATTATTATCGATGGTGTCCGTGTACAGGACCCATCTACATTTTCTGCAGAATATGATCTTCGACTGCTTTCGCCCAACACTATCGAATCCATTGAGATCATTAAGGGAGCTGCAAGCACGCTTTATGGAACCAATGCGGTTACGGCCGTAATCAACATTACTACAAAAAAGAGCTCCAAAAAGAGGGTTTCCGGTAATTTTGAAACCAGTGTAGGGACCAATCAGACTGCCGAGGATCAGAATTATAATATAGGAAGTATTCAAAATTCCGCTAATGTAAACGGTACTTTGGGCAAGTTTAATTATGGGGTTGATTTTTCCAACAGATATAGAAGTGGACTTTCCGCTGCAGTGACCCCTGAGAACGAAGAGGATATTTTCTCGCATTTTAGCACCAATGTTAAGCTGGGCTATCAGTTTTCTGAAAATTTTAGGGTGCAGGTCTACGGAAACCAGACCAAATTTAAAAATGAATACGATGCCACTATGGCCGACGCACCCAATTTGGGCGAGAATGAACAACAGCGCGTTGGTTTGTCCTCTGAATTAGGTTACGGCAAGGGTTCCATACATCTTAATGCGGCCTATACCGATTATGAGTCGGTTGCCAACGACACCTTTGGTGAAAGTGTTACCAAGGGAAGCAATTGGGTGTTGGATGTATACAACAAATATGTTTTTGGAAATCAGTTCTATTCCATTTTAGGGGTGAATTATATTAGGGACGAGGCCATTTTTGCGGATGAAGTAGACTTTACTATAGTTGATCCTTATGCCAATGTTGTATATGTTTCGGATTTTGGTTTGAACCTGAATGCTGGAGCCCGATGGAACAATCACTCTGAATATGGAAACCATTTTGTGTACAACGTGAACCCATCTTATGTTTTTGATACAGAAAATGGATATGTGAAGTTGATGGGGTCTTATGCTACATCATTCATAACGCCTAATTTGACCCAATTGTTTGGTGCCTTTGGGGGGAATCCAGCATTGGAACCTGAAGAAAACTCTACCATTGAAGGTGGTTTGGAATTCAAACTGGATAATACATTTCGAATCAGTACGGTTTATTTTGATAGAAACGAGACCAATGCCATTGGGTACGATGCCAATTTTATGAGCGTTAATGTAGCCGATGAAATCGATGCCAATGGGGTAGAGGTGGAAGCTACTTGGTTGCCTTTGGCCAATGTAAGTTTTAACGCCAACTATACTTTCACAGAAAGGAAAGGAGACAATGCCATCCGTATTCCCAAGCACAAGGCCAATGTGTCTTTGTGGTATCGGTTTTGTGAAACTACAGATGCTTCTTTGACCTATGCTTATACGGGAGAGCGTTTCGATACGGATTTTACGACTTTTTCCGATCTGGCTTTGGAGCCGTTTTCCTTGCTGAACTTTTCCATTCGGCACGAACTGATCAATAACAAACTGAATGTATTCCTGAATGTGGATAATTTATTGAATGAGGATTACAGAGAATTGCTTGGCTTCACGACCCGAGGTCGAAACTTTAGGGTGGGGCTCAACCTGAACCTTTAAAAAAGAAAAGCGGCCAATCGGCCGCTTTTTTATTATTAGTTCAATTGTAATGGTTTGTCCAAATACATATTGTCTTTAATGGGAGTATGAAGTCTGGAGCTGGTGAAATGTTCTGCAGGCATTTTCACCGTAAAGTCGATTTTTGCGCTTCCGCCAGTAATTTCTTGGAGGGCGCGGGCCAAAAGCGGTTCGTTGATGTCCCCAAGTGTACCAAGATTGGTCAAATCTTCTTCCAGTACAATATCTGGAACCAAACCGCTAGTGTAATCGGAAAATCCATCTGCATTTTCATTTCTACCTACTAAGGGTTGTAATCCCCAGCTATTCTGAGAATTTATATTGCCTTCCCGGTCGCTGTTGTAAATAAAGGAATTGCCTGGGTCATCTACCAATGTGATTGAAAATTCGTTTTTGCCGCTGGTAGTCTCACCAATATGGATAACATCTATATATGGATCAAGTCCATTCATCACCAATTCACTTGCTGAGGCAGAATCGCCAGTAGCAATCACAAAAACCCTGCTCAGGTTTAGCGAGTTAATTGCACTTGAACCTGTGGAGCTTGCAAAATAATCGGTTAAAAATTCATCACTCAATTGTGCTTGTACTTTCGCGTTCCAGCGTTGCCTTATATATAGATCGCTTGTATTGGTGCCATAAATCATACTCGCCAAAAGTCGAGAGGTATTAACTGAGCCTCCAGGATTATAGCGCATATCCAAAACCAGCTCGGTAGCGCCATCGGCTACAAATTGTGCAAAAACTGTGTTCAAATCTTCATTAAAGCTGCTTAAAAAACGATTGTACATTAAATAGGCAACCTTGGTGCCATTTACATCCAAAGTTTCGGCAATCAAAATAGGGTCTTCCACCTGATTCTCTATTTTCGTTAGGACAACTTCTTTGGCACTGTCTGAAATTGTATTATTTGTAATGGTTGCCATTCCCAGAGTATATGTACTATTATCACCAAAAAGTAGGTTTCGATAATTGCTCACAGTAAGTTGGGTACCGTCTACTCTGGTAAAAAACTCACCTCTTTGAATATCTTTGGTCGAGGCATCTGAATTTGGTAAGATATATTGAACATATCCAAAAACATCTCCTGTATCACCAATAAGCCCTAATCCGAATTCCAAGCCGTTACTTTGAGATATTCCTGAAAGGCTGTTCACCAATTCCTTGTAATCTTCGTTTTCAAAGCTAAAACGATCAATGGCCGCATCATTACCAACAATATTCCTGTGGTTGTTGCAGATGCTATAGTAAAAATTTTCAGGGTCGGGATACGATTCTAAAAATGCCGTGTATTCTGCATTAGTGGAAAACCTATCATCAGCTAAATCGGCAACATCAGCTTGCCAAAAATACCAAAGGTTCATGGCTTGCCACATAAAATTCTGTGAGGTTACATCGGCAGTTGGGTCTGGATCTGGGGTTGGTCCATTATTGATGCCGTCATCATTACTACAGGACAAAAACACCAAAGAGAGTCCCAAAAAAAGGAAGAAATACTTTTTCATAGCTTAATTTTTATTGAATTTACTCAAATTTTATTCCAAAATTTAACTGAGGTGTAGGTTGGTTTGAGTAAAATTATATGCTTTTACATATAAATTTGCCCTGCAAAATAGCCTTATATAAGCAATTAGCAAATTTTTTGTAACAATTTTCGATATGTATCGTCGTGATAGTGTAGGTCGATAAGAAAGACACAAAAACAACTAAGACAACCAAATGAAACAAACAGAATTTTTAAATGTGGTTTTACCTTTTCAGGATAAACTGTACAGGCTTGCAAAGCGCCTGTTGGTCTCCAGGGAAGAAGCTGAAGATGCCACTCAAGAAATTTTGTTGAAGTTGTGGTCAAAAAGTGAGTCTATGGAGAAGTATAGAAATGTAGAAGCTTTTGCCATGACGATGACCAAAAACTTTTGTTTGGACCGATTAAAATCCAAACAAGCAGGGAACTTAAAATTGGTTCACAGTAACTATAGCGACGAAAACACCTCCTTACAAAAACAGTTGGAGGCAAAAGACAGCTTAAGTTGGATGGAACGCATTATGGAAGAACTGCCAGAACAACAAAAAATGATATTGCAACTACGGGATGTAGAGCAATATGAGTTCGATGAGATATGCGAACTCTTGGACATGAAACCGACCGCAGTGCGCGTAGCATTGTCGAGGGCAAGAAAAACAGTAAGAGAAGAATTAATAAAAAAACATAACTATGGAATTGGGTAACATAGAAAAAATATTGGAGAAGTATTTCGAGGCCACTGCTACAGTGGACGAAGAAAGAACACTTAGGGCATATTTTTCACAAGATGAGGTAGCACCACATTTAGAACAATACAAACCCTTGTTCAACTACTTTTCCATGGCCAAGGAAGAAAAGTACACCAAGCAGGTACCATTAAAACCTAGAGTAAACTATTACAAGTGGCTATCCGTTGCAGCGGCAGTAGTTCTCGCCTTTGGCATTTATTTTGGTAATCAGTACCAAGAAACAAAGCGTTTGGAGGAACAAAAAGCGGAATACGCTTACCAAGAAACCAAAAAAGCGCTTGAACTCCTAGCAGAAAATTTTAGCCGCGGAACAGAAAAAGTGGCTTATCTCAACGAGTTCGAACAAGCAAAACAAAAAATTTACAATAACAATTAAAAAACGTAACAAAATGAAAAAGTATATTTTAATCGTAGTAATGGCTTTATTGCCTTTGGCAGGTTTTTCACAATCAGTTTTTGACAAGTTTGAAGACCTGGACGATGTGACCACGGTAATCGTGAACAAGAGTATGTTCAATTTATTGGCAAAGATTGATGTAGAAGTTGATGATCCTGAAGCACGCGATTTTATGGAAATTGCCAGTAGCCTTAAAAGTTTAAAAGTTTTTACAACCGAAAACAAGAGTATTGGTGATGATATGAAAGCTTCTGTGGATAGCTACTTAAGATCAGCTAAAATGGAGGAACTTATGCGTATCAAGGACAAGGATGCCAATGTAAAGTTCTACATTAAAGAAGGAAAGGATGCGGACCATGTGAGCGAACTGTTAATGTTCGTGACCGGAATGAGCGAAATCGAGGCCAATGGCCATAGGTTTGAAACAGTGATCTTGTCGTTGACTGGTGATATAGACTTGAACAACATCAGTTCGTTGACGAAAAAGATGAACCTGCCTGAAGAATTGAATGAGGCAGAGAAGAACAGATAATTAAGTCACTCGGTTGGCAATAATCGGTTGGAAAGTGTAACAAAATACACGGAAACCCAACTAATTATTGTCAACTGATTTTGAGTTTACAGAATCAATCAAAAAAATAAAAAAATGAAACATTTAATTAAATCCATAATGGTAGTCGGGGCTTTGCTTCTGGCTTCATGTGCTTCGCAGCCCAGTCTGCAGGAGTATTATGTGGACAATTCGGAGAATCCGAACTTTTTATCCATAGACGTTCCTGCCAGTATCCTTAAAATGGATGAAGTAAATTTGAACGAAACACAAAAAGAAGCTATCGAATCTTTGCGTAAGTTTAATCTATTGGCCTTTAAAAAGAATGCCGATAATGAAGCTGAGTACGAGATTGAAAAGAAAAAGGTACGTGAGATTTTGAAAGGTGACGACTTTGTTGAATTGATGAAAATCAATTCCCAGTATGGCAAAGGCGTAATCAAATATTTGGGCGATGAGGATGCCATAGATGAGGTAATTATTTACGGGGACAGCAAAGAAAGAGGATTTGCCTTGGTACGGGTACTGGGGAAGGATATGAATCCTGCGCATATCATTCAATTAATGCAAGCCATTCAAAAATCCGATTACAAAGGGGAAGGACTTGGTGAAATCGGAGATTTTCTAAAAGGCTAAGACCAATCCATCATAAATTTAGTAAAGGGCAACATTTGTTGCCCTTTTTCTTTTCAGGAAAATAGTAAACGTGACCTAGTTTAGTATCTTAGTGTCTCATAATAAGAACACTAACAAAACTATAGCACCATGGAAAAAGCACAAGAATGGTTCGATTACGGAATTGAACTTGCGAAAGAATTTGGACCTAAACTGATTACGGCACTTATCATCTACATTGTAGGTATGTGGGTGGTGAAAAAAATCATTGGTGGAACCCGAAAGGTCATGTCCAAAAGCAAATACGACGAATCCCTACAGAAATTCCTGTTGAACCTGTTTTCTTGGGCATTAAAAGTATTCTTGATCATTATAGTTATTTCCAGATTGGGTGTGGACGTTACTACATTTGCCGCTGTAATTGCAGCTGCCGGTTTAGCCGTTGGTTTGGCCTTACAGGGTTCACTTTCCAACTTCGCCGGAGGTGTGTTGATCATGATATTCAAACCCTATAAAATCGGTGATTTGATTGAAGCTCAAGGCGTGTTGGGAAATGTAAAAGGAATTGAAATCTTTACCACAAAGCTGGTAACTCCTCAGAGCAAACTTGCCATTGTTCCCAATGGCGCTATGGCCAATGGAAACATTATCAATTACACAGCGGAAGGAAAAATGCGGGTGGATACGGTAATAGGAGTGGGGTACGATGAGGATATCAAAAAAACTAAGGAAGTGCTATTGCATGTTTTGACTTCCAATCCAAAAGTTTTGAAAGACCCAGCGCCATCCGTAAATGTTATGGAATTGGGAGATAGCTCGGTGAATTTTGCGGTACGGCCCTATTGCAAACCCGAGGATTATTGGGATGTTTATTTCGCAACCCATGAAAATTGCAAACTTGCCTTGGATGAAGCTGGAATTGAAATCCCATATCCACATCAGGTCGAAATTCATAAACAATCCTAAGGGAAACAGTCATTCTGAGCAAATCGAAGAATCTAATGTTAAGATTTTTCGGTCGTTTACTCTTTCAAAATGACAATTGACTACACCCCAGTGTAATTCGCTGGGGTTATTTGTTTTAACTCTGCTTTAATAGTGTCAGAAACATCAAGGGTTTCAATAAAATCGGAAATGGATTTTTGGTTGATTTTCTCGTTCGTGCGGGTCAAGCCTTTCAGCGCTTCGTATGGATTGGGATACCCTTCGCGTCGTAAAATAGTTTGGATGGCTTCAGCCACAACGGCCCAGTTGTCTTCCAAGTCTTGTTCAAACTTGGTTCGGTTTAATACCAATTTGTTCAATCCTTTTAAGGTGGATTGAAATCCAACTATGGTATGTGCAAAAGGCACGCCCACATTTCTTAAAACAGTACTGTCCGTAAGGTCACGCTGCAATCTGGAAATAGGTAATTTTGCCGATAAATGCTCAAAAACAGCATTGGCCAAGCCTAGGTTCCCTTCCGAATTCTCAAAATCAATGGGGTTTACCTTGTGCGGCATGGCCGATGAACCCACCTCTCCTTTTTTGATTTTTTGTTTAAAGTAATCCATGGAAACATAGGTCCAAATATCCCTATCCAAGTCAATCAAGATGGTGTTGATGCGTTTAAGGCAATCGAACAAAGCGGCCATATGGTCGTAATGCTCTATTTGGGTGGTAGGGAAGGAGTGATGCAAACCTAGTTTCTCCTGCACAAACTGTTTTCCGAACGCTCTCCAATCGTTGTTTGGGTAGGCTACTTTGTGGGCATTGTAATTTCCCGTTGCCCCTCCAAATTTTGCAGCACTGGGGATGTCGTTCAATAAATTGAACTGTTCTTTCAAGCGTTCCACAAACACATCCATTTCCTTGCCCAAACGGGTAGGGGAAGCAGGTTGCCCATGCGTTCTTGCCAACATGGGGATGTTTTCCCATTCCTTGGCAAGCTCCTTAAGTTTGTTGAAAACCTCTAGATACGAAGGCACATACACTTCGTTCATGGCTTCTTTGATTGACAAAGGAATAGCCGTGTTGTTGATATCTTGGGAAGTCAATCCAAAGTGGATAAACTCCTTGTATTTTTGAAGTTGTAAGGCATCAAACTTTTGTTTGATAAAGTATTCCACGGCTTTTACATCGTGATTGGTGGTTTTTTCAATATCCTTGATCGCTTGAGCATCTTCAGAAGAAAACTCTTGATAGATTTTTTGTAATTCGGGAAACAGTGCGGTATTGAAATCGCTCAATTGTGGTAAAGGAACTTCGCAAAGGGCGATAAAGTATTCAATTTCTACTTGAACACGGTATTTGATCAAGGCCTCTTCCGAAAAATAATCTTTCAGGTTCTCGGTTTTGCTTCTATATCTACCGTCAATCGGCGAAATGGCATTAAGTGGTGTCAATGACATGGTCAGGAAAATTTTGAAAGCATCAAAGATACTTAAACGCTGTGGTTTAGACACCCAATTTGGCCAACTTATCCAGAGTTTTTTTCGCTCGGTTTTTATATCCTGTGCTTCCCGCGGCATAACTATCTTCCAGAACCAATTTAAGTTCGGGGTGTACCCAGTTAAACTTTAAGCCCAAGTAGTAAAGGCTTGTCATAGAGAAAACTTTGGGCGCCATATTCATTGGGCCAATCAACCAATCAAAACAGGAAGTCATGATTTTTTCCAATTGGTCATCAGTAATATTTTGGGTGAAAACCGGGTCATTTTTCTTAAAATAGGCTTCGCAGACCATTTCACAGACATGGGCAATGGGGCGAATACAGGATTCGGTTTTTAATTCCGATAATCCATTTACGAAGTCTTCAAAAAAGGGGAGGAGGTAGGTAAGTTTTTTACGCATTAGATGATCAAACGTCCAACTGGCATTAAAGGTTCCCGCTTTATCCTCCAACAACACTTCTTTGAAAAGTATTTGTGCCAATTGGGGTTCTTTATCCAATTGTTGAACCAGAACATCTATTTGAGGTTTGGATATCCTACCGGAATTAAGCGTGATATGCAGTTCTTCTTCAGTCACAAAAAATCAATATATTTACTAAAACCCTGTGAGATGAAAATAGTAAAAAAAATAGCAATTGTTCTATTGGTCATATTGATTGGAATGCAGTTTTATCGACCCGATAAAAATGTTGCGGAAGGCGATTATGTAACTGCCTTTGAAACGGAGACCCAGCCCTCACCCGAGGTGAAAGAAATTTTGAAAACAGCCTGCTACGATTGTCATAGTGCCAACACCGAATATCCTTGGTATAATAATATTGCTCCTGTTTCCTATTGGTTGGCGGACCATATTGAGGAGGGAAAAGAACATTTGAATTTCTCCGATTGGGAAAATTATGACGCAAAAAAGAAAGATCACAAGCTCGAAGAGGTTATCGAAGAGGTGAAGGAGGGTAAAATGCCTTTAAATGAATACACTTGGACCCATGCAGATGCGAAATTGTCCGATGAACAAATTAGTGCTCTGCTAGCATGGGCTGATGAAGCTAGGGCTAATTATTAAAAAGTTGTTCCACCAAAGAGGGGACTCCTTCAGCTGCTGTTTTAGGGATTACGGTCAGATTCTCAAAATCCGATGAACGAATATTGGGCCTTGGGTCTATAAAATAAATCGGGGTTTGTTTGGGAGCATAATGTATTAAACTTGCCGCAGGGTAAACTTGCATGGAGGTTCCCACGATAATCAATATTTCAGCTTGTTGCGTAATTTGTGCAGCGGTTTCCAACATAGGAACCATTTCACCAAACCAAACGATATGCGGTCGCAGTTGATTTCCATTATCGTCGGTATCTCCCAAAACTAAATCTTTTTTCCAGTCTAGAATGTGATTTTCGTTTACGGTACTCCGGACTTTGAACAGTTCCCCGTGCAGGTGCACAATATGAGAACTCCCAGCCTGTTCGTGTAGGTTGTCCACATTTTGGGTAATAATGCTCACATCAAACGTTTGCTCCAATTGACCAAGAGCCAAATGCCCTTTGTTCGGGGAGACCTCCAGTAATTGACGTCTTCTTTGGTTATAGAATTCCAATACCAACTCCGGGTTTTGGGCGAACCCTTGAGGAGATGCTACTTGCATAACATCATGACCTTCCCAAAGACCATTTTCATCCCGAAAGGTTTTTAGTCCGCTTTCGGCACTCATTCCTGCTCCCGTAAGGACTACGATTTTTTGTTTGGGCATTCGTTTGTTAGTTCTGATAATTTTTAAGCTGACATATCAGTAATACACCATCAATTATCATTTATCCGAACAATATACTAGATCTTGTTTTTACTAGATGTTGAGCCAGTACGTTAGTTTTAAGTTGATGGACCGGCTCCTGGGCATAAAGGAGTTTACAAAGTAATTGTCGTTATACACCAGAAACAGGTCGGATAGTGGAGCAAATCGCCATTGTAATCGAGAATTGAACCCTAAATTATCCAATTGGTTTCCATATTGAATCAATGTGGACCAAAATATGGACTTGTTAAAGGTGATGTTGATTCGTGGACTGAACAATAAAATATCTTCACTTTCATAGGGTTCGGGCAATTTAATACTATTGTAGATGACCCCCATGGAAATAAAGACTTTAGGTTGTAGCCTAAGGCTCATATCTCCTTCAAAAACATAACGTTTACCATTATAAAACTCTCCATACCCTGGCTGCAAGGAGTATGAGAAAACTTTTCTCCTATCACTTTGGAAAGATGTTTCAAAACTAGTGTAATGGTACCCTACATCTGCTGGTAGCTCAACACCACCGTCGGTGCCTGTTGGATCAAACGTGTCGGTTAGGTAAGTGTACCTGTTGAACATACGTACGTTGAACCTCTCTTGTGTTTTAAACTGAGCCTCCCATTGGGTAAAAATAGTGTAATCGGTGTTCTGATAATCCAATGTAGGTCTCCAGATAAAGTTGGGGCTAAATCGGAAACCATGGGTGTTCAATTTTCCTTTTTTGGGCCAAAAGTTTAACTCTGCAAAGGGTCTTGCAGCTACAACATCTTCTCTTCGAATGAAACCGAGGTCTGACCGAAAATCGTCACCTACAAAATTTCCGCGTACACCAAAGTTGAAGAACCTGGAATTGTATCGGAGATCCATGCCACCCGAACCGTTTCGGTCCCCGATATCGTGTGCAAACGCTTGGTGGTAATAAAATTTTCCTGTCCAGGTATTGTTTGGTGATGCGAGATTATAATCCAATCCAACAACACGATTGTACCTGTCAATTTCATCCACAAAATCATAATCTTCAAAAGTTTGTCGATTCACAAATATGAAGCTTAGGTTAGATCGCGAAAACATTTTTTTCTGTAATGCCAGAACTGTATTGTTATTACTTGGAATTTCATTCAGTTCATCTTCCTCCGTCTGAATATTTAAAAGTCCAAGTCGCCAATTCTTATTTAGCTTACCACTGAGCCTAATACCTCCAACAATTCCATTTTCTATGGTTTCTCCATCCTTGTCTTCTGCAATACCTATTCTTCTTGAGAAAAATGGATTGGCATCCCTTCCATTTCCAAAAGAACCGAACAAATCACTGTTATCAATAAAGAATTGTCGCCTTTCGGGTAGAGAAACCTCAAAACGGGTAAGGTTGGTCACAAAGTTGTCTACTTCCACATTGGAGAAATCTGGATTTAAGGTAACATCAAGGTTCATTCCGTTTCCTATGGAAATTTTGGCATCACCTCCAAAGCCCAATTTGCTCAAATCCTCATTGTTTTCATAGTCTTTGGCAACAATGCCATTCGCGTAGGGGATAAGTGCCATGGGGGTTCTAGATTTTCCCAAAGGTTTTTCGAAAATCATATCTCCCATGAAGGCCAAATTAAAAATAAGTTGGTTCTGGGGTATTTTCATCCAGGTACTGGTCTCATTAGTCTGCATATCGAACCGATAACTGTTGAAGCGCCATCTAGTCTCACCTTGTTTAAACTTGAAGGAGGTCAAGGGAATGGCAATTTCACAGACATAATAACCATCATACAATTTGGTCTCACCTTTCCACTTAACATCCCAAGATGTAGTAAAATTGTTACGATCAGCTCCACCATTGGAGATTAAGGCTTCGCGACGAACCCCATAGGGGTTCATACCAAAAAGGAAGGCATTGGTGCCATCGTTGAATGTATCGAACATTAAACTTATGTTGTCGTTGCCACCAGCCCTGTAATCCCGTTGCAAGGAAGGAATTACATAGTCATCACCTTCGGTCTCCAGCCTAATTCCAATATAAAGAGTTGTCTTGTTGTAGACCATTTTAATATCGGTCTGCTGTGCCGCCAATGTGGTGTCCGATGGGAAGTATTGATTAAAATTGTTGGCGCTTTCGGCAATCTCCCAAATACTCTCGTCCAAAATACCATCAACCTTAATTATGTCGTTTACATACTTAACGGTAAAGCTTCTAGGGTTCGATTGGGACAATAGTGCAAATGGTAGAAGAATTGTAACAAGTACAAAACATTTTTTTAACATTGTTCAAGTTTAGTTGGAACTTCAAATTTAAGAGTTACATAGTTAAAAAAATCCCAAAATTTTAAAATACATTGCTGTTTGGCAAAACAATGCAAAAATTAGCGGTAAGAATTGTTTTAAATTACTCCCTTTATTTTAACAGACGTTTAAAAATGAAAAAAACCTTATTGTTATTATTTTTATTTCCGGTAATTGTTTTTGCCAATACTACTTGGAGCAAGACTGGACATCGTGTAACGGGTCAAATAGCTCAAAACTATTTATCCGGAAAAGCCAAAAGAGCCTTAAATGACCTATTGGATGGCCATAGCCTAGCTTTTGTTTCCACATTCGCAGATGATATAAAAGCAGACCGTGCGTATTCTAAATTTTCTGCTTGGCATTATGTCAACTATCCTTTGGGGATGAGTTATAAGGATTCTGAAAAAAGCAAGTATGGGGATATTGTAATGGCCATAGAGGAGTGTATCGCAAAAGTCAAGGATGAAAACAATACCAGGAAAGACCGTGTCTTCCATTTAAAAATGCTCATTCATCTTATAGGGGACCTGCATCAGCCTATGCATGCAAGTAGGGCCGAAGACAAAGGGGGTAATGCTATTCAGCTACAATGGTTTGGGCAAGGAAGCAATCTGCACAAAGTTTGGGACAAGAACCTTATAGATTCTTATGGGATGACGTATACGGAACTTGCTTCGGAATTGGATGGGGTAAGTCGACAAAAGAGAAAAGAAATTCAGTCAGGAACTATATATGATTGGGTAGATGAATCCCACAAAATTTGTGCAGAATTATATGGGTCTGTTGAAGTTGGCGAAAAACTGGGTTATCGTTATTCTTACGATTACAATAATCTATTGTTCCAACAACTTCAAAAAGGAGGTTTGCGTCTGGCCCAAGTGTTAAACGATGTTTTTGGATAGGAGATTTAAGACTGCAGCACTGTCTTCAATTGATTTCTATATTCTGAAGGGTTTTGCCCTGTGAATGCCTTAAAGGATTTATTAAAGTGGGAGAAATTATTAAAACCACTATCATAACATACTTGGGTAATACTAATAGGTTGCTCTGCCAATAGTTTGGATGCGTGCACCAATCTATACTCATTTACAAACTGGGTAAATGTTTTATTCGTGATTTTTTTGAAATACCTACAAAAGGATGGCACCGTCATGCTAACCATATCTGCAATTTGTTCTAAACCGATGTCTTCCTTAAAATGTGTTTTCACATGGTTGAAGACTATATTAATACGGTCGTTGTCCTTAACTTCCGTCTCAATGGAAAAGCCCTCGGCGTTCAATACATTCATTTCGGTTGAGGTGGCCAAAATGTTCAATATATTAAGGATGGAGAGTAACCGTTGAAAATCTGTCTGATATTCCAGGATTTCCATTTTTTCCCCAACCTTCATTTTTGTCTTTCCAGAAAAGGCAATACCACCCTTGGCTACCTCGAATAATTTTTGAATATTTTTCATTTCTGGAATATTGAAGAAGTCACTTCCCAGAAAATCAGCTTTCATCTGTACCAACGTTTCACTTTTGTTACCGGTAAGTTTATCGGTAAAACCACAATGCGGCAAATTGGAACCAATTAAAATAAGATCTCCGTTCCTATAATAGGATACGTGACTACCAATTTGTCGTTTTCCAGAACCCCCATTCACATATACCAACTCCAATTCGGGGTGATAATGCCAACCATTGTTTTTGTTCTCATTGTTTGCATTGAACTTTTGAAACGTAAATGAGTGACCAAAACTAGGGGCTATTGCTTCAAATGCTGGTTTTTGAATCATTTAGTGCAATTTTTTCTTCTTAATGGCAAAGTTACAAATGTGTTTAAAACACAAATATCTACAATGTTACCATAAAGTTATGCTATTTTATCATTAATACTTTGTTAAAACAACTAACATGTTAATATAGCATATAAACTGGAAAAGATGGTGGTATTTCTGTGCGTTATTGCGACATACATTTGTACTGTAATAATAAAAAAACGAAGTGTTATGAAAACAGTAAAGAACCTAACAGTAGCCGCAGTACTTTTGATATCCTCTTTGAGTATGGCTAACGGAAGTGCAACCGACTTTGGTAAAAAAACAGCAGCCAAATATGAGGTTGAAAAGAACTTGGTAAAAGTAAACCTTGACCCAGTATTTGTAAAGAAAGGTCAAAAAATTATGATGAACCTTTTGAATGTTTCCAAAGGTAAGGTGCTTTTAAAAGTATACGATAGCGAAGACAGACTTGTTTTTGATGAAGCTATCGACGGTGATATCGTTGTTGAAAAGTCATTTAACTTCGAAAAAGCCTTTAAAGATGAATATACCATAGTTGTAGTTGACAAATTTGGTACCTACAAGAAAACTATGGAAGTAAGATAGTTTGTTTAGTTAATTTTTATGTGCATTGGGGACCGGGAGGTCCCCTTTTTTTATGTCCATTTTTTAAGCTTTTCCCTTTTGCTTAGCGGGAGAGCTTCATTTTTTATGGCCAATTCCAAAACACCTTGGTCTTTTATTTTAGAAAAAAGCAAGTTGTAGAATTGTTGCACGGTCAAGGTACTTTTGGATTCTTCCACAAGTTCCATGGAATCACCAACACTTACAAGGCCAGGTTCCAAGATGCGTAGGTATGTGCCCGGGAAACCATGGTCTTTGAATTGTTTTAGGATATCTTGGTTTCCAAACCGGATGCCTAGTTTGTAACAGGGCTCTCTAGGCTGTGTTATTTGTACTAAAGCGGTTCCTAGTTTATAAGTGCTCCCAATGCGTATTTGAGATTCATCCAATCCCTCTATGGTCAAATTTTCCCCAAACATGCCCCAGTCCCAATCCAAATGAGGGTATTTTACTTTCCAGTAGGAATACTTGTTAGCAGAAAATAAATAACAAGCTTTAAAAGTGCCTCCATGATACTTTCTGTCAACAACGGAGTCACCTTGTACATCTTCTATATCCAGAAAAAGAGGTGATTCAATCGGGGATTTGTAAATACCTGTTTTGGTTTCTTTGCCGTTCCAGATAATTTTTGTGGGCTTGCCGAGATTTGTGGAGATAACTTTCATATTGGCAAGTTAAAAAAAACCACCGCTTTTGGCGGTGGTCCTTCATTTAAAATTAATTGATGTAGAAAAGGATTAATCCTCCTTTTCCAATTTTTTGGTCATGTTAAATCCTACCAATAGTCCAACACCTGCCAATAAGAAGATGGTACCTGGGTACGCTACTTCTTCTTCAACACCTAAACTATAGACCAAAATGGATGCTACAAAAATGGCCGCTCCTATGCCCATGAGCAATAAGGAAAAGTTTAGAATGATGATTTTCCAGAAGGGTGCTGCGCCTTCTCGTTTTCCTCGCACAAAAATACTGGCGTCGGCGCCTTTTTCAATCAATGCCAGGCGTTCCTTGTTCCTTGTTGAAAAATAAAGGTAGGCAATGGCAAAAATGACTCCGAAAATAATTGGTATAATAATTACTTCTGATCCCATAACTGTTCGTTTTTAATGATTATTCGTAATTTATTTGTTCATAAGCTATGACGACAGTTTTTACAATGAGGTTACATGTTTTAATAAAATTTATTTTTTGTGTAACCTAAATTGCGCTTTTGACGTCCAATGAACAATGCTGACCAACAAAGAAAAAGAACTGATTTTGGAAATACGTGGGGGTAACACCCATGCGTTCTCCAATTTGGTGGATAGCTTTAAAGATTTGGTCTTTACGCTTTCCATTAGGATGTTGGGCAATCGAGAGGAGGCCGAAGAGGTGTCGCAAGATGTATTTATTAAGGTATACAAGTCCTTGGTAAACTTTAAAGGAGATTCCAAGCTGTCCACTTGGATCTATAGAATTGCCTATAACACGTGTTTGGACAGGATTAAAAAAATTAAAAAGAAAAGAATCCATACCGATTTGGAACATATTGATCAAATAGCCTATGCCGATTTGGACACGGCTTTTCAAAAAATAGTGGAGGCCGAACGTAGCGAATTGATCAATCAATGTTTGTCACAATTATCGGCAGAAGATGCAGGAGTCCTCACTTTGTTTTATCTTGAGGAAAAGAACCTGCAAGAAATGGAGAAAGCGACCAAACTTCCAGTAAATACGCTAAAGGTTAGGTTGTTCAGGGCCAGAAAACGATTGGCCAGTATTATGGAAAAGAATGTGAACAAAGAAATATTGCAAAGCAATGGATGAACTAGAGGATAAAAAACTGGAAGCTTTTGTGGATAAGCTCATGGAAGGTGCCCCATTGGACTCCCCTTCTGTTGATTTTACCCAAAATGTGATGCACAAATTAGAAGCTGAGACTCAGAAGAAAGTATTTCAATATCAACCCATTGTATCTGGTAAGGTATTGTCGGTTGCGTTTTTTGCTTTTGTCGCTCTGCTTATTTTAATTGGTTCCCAACTTGGAGTGGATAGCGGTCAAGGTTGGTTTAAAAACGTACAGACGGAAAATTGGTTCCATCCTGATTGGAGCTGGATGGAAGGTTATACTTCTTCTAAAGTAACGGTGTATGCTTTCCTATTCTTGGGTCTCATGTTTTTTGCCCAAGTTCCTTGGTTGAAAAGGCAAATGGACAAAACAGCTTTTTAGAGATACGCATAATAATACGCCCAATACATCAAAAAGAATTGCAGTGGGATTCGAAGAATCAATATCCATTTGGGAATTCCTGCTGATGCTTTTTCCCCGGAAAGCATGTAAAAATGAACTGATAGAAATACACCCAACATTAAAATAATGCCAAAGGTGCTCAGTTTTCGGGTAGCGTCAAAGCATACCCCAATCCCCAAGAGAATTTCGGCAATACCACTTAGATAAACTAAAAGTTTATGGTTGGGAAGGTATATTGGCATGATGCGCATATACATCTTAGGTTTTATAAAGTGCATGATGCCTGCAAAAATGTACATTCCCGCCATTACGTAAAGGTGCCAAGGTGCCATAAAATTTAGTTTTTAAAATACCAAAATGGTAAGATAACATCTGTAAGAGTTACCACCGTATCTTTTTCCTTTCTTTTGCGCCGGAGCCTTAGAATGTGTTTGCCTTCATCAAGATTGGATATTTTAAGAAATGTCTCAAACCCAAGTACATTTTTTATTCCTGTGGTCAGTATAAAATCCTCGTCCATGTCAAGGGTGTCAATTCGAAATGAATATATCTCATTGAAAGTTTTCAGATAGACTTTTCGGATGCTGTCTTTTTGACGGGCACTTGTAATTTGGTCGCTCCAATTTGAGCTTATTTTAATACTACTGGATAGCCCCCTTCGGTCGTTTTCAGGTTTTAATGAATCCTTGTAGGCAAAAACACGATTCTCCAAACTTTCTGAAAAAGGAACAAAAACATTTAAATAAGGCTGGGTGATAACTTTGGATGGGATGACAACACCGCCCGGGAAGTCGCCTTCTTCGGTCATCATGTCCAAATAATTTTCCTTTTTGGCAAACATACTGGATGACCTTTGTTCCTTATCGAGATAATTGGACTGCCTGTATTCCAAACTCGTTATCATCAGAATTATGATGTAAATCGGTGCCAAGAGTAAAATCAGTCGTTTTCCGAAACGGTTATCCAGAAAATTATAGACCAAAGGTCGATACAGAAATGATAGGGTTATAAAACTGAAAATCCAATAAATGGGAAAATATATTCGGGATACCCACTTCTTCTTTTTTAACCAACCTTGGGTAATAAAATCGATAAAGGTGAGAAACATACCAAAAACTATGAACATTATAAGGATAGCCCCAAATATGTTTCCAAACTCTTCGGGCAGTAAATCGCCCTCAATGATATAGGTGGCCACAAATACGATTGATAGAATGATCATGGTCATGGCCAGCACATAGAATATCAATAAAAAGGAAATGGCAAACAGAACGCTACAATAGTTTTCCAAATTGGCAATGTAGCGGTCAAAAGATATGATTCGCTTTTTTAAATATCTGGTAAAGCGCTCGGAATATCGGAGTTTATCAAATTCGATATCCCCAGAAACGTAACGGAGCCCCAGTGACCCTATCCATAACCCTCTTAGGATGACATGGAGCAATAGATTGAACAAAAGAATGGAGCATGCAATGTTTAATATAAAGTATACAACGAAGCGATAAATTTGATCTTCGTTCTCGGCATTCAGCATTTCTACGCGGAGTGGTTCATATGCCGTAAAAAGTCCAAAAATGGCAAAACCAGAAATAATCAGCTCCAGTTCCCAGCTTTGCTGCTGAAGGGAGTCCAATAATTTTCTAAAGGAGGGACTGTTGTAATCGTTGTTGTTGCCCACGGTTTGATTGGTTTGTCCAACCAAGATAATCATAAAATGCAAAAACCGCTCGTAATGAGCGGTTTTGCGTTGTTGACTATAGAAAAATCTAATTATTTGATCATATCGTAGCTTCGGGCAATAAAGTTCGTAAGCTCTTCACCTTTTAACAACCCTTTGGACAAACGTGCCAAATCCAAGGACTGGTTAATCAATCTTTGACGTTTTTTGGCTGTCTTGGTGTTCAAGATTTCGCTGACCAATTCGTGATTGGTGTTTACGATAAGGTTGTACATATCCGGCATATTGCCCATACCGAACATACCGCCGCCACCAGTTTGTTGCATCTCCTTCATTCGGCGCATAAATTCGGGTTCGGTAATGATAAATGGCGAAGCACTGCTCTCCATCGCCTCCATTTGAATGGTGTACCCTTTATCTTTGGTCACCTCTTCAATCTCGGTTTTCAATTTCTCTTTTTCCTCGTCGGACAATTTGGAAATGGCCGTATCCTCTTTTTTGATGAGGTTGTCCACATGATCAGCATCTACCCTTACAAAAGATAGGTTCTCTTTAGAGGTTTCCAGTTTTTGCATCAAGTGTGGCACAATTGGAGAATCCAATAAGAGCACTTCATATCCTTTAGTCTTGGCAGCTTCAATATAACTGTGCTGTGCTTCTTTATCCGAAGCATACAAAACTACCAACTTGTCATCTTTGTCTGTCTGATTGTCCTTGATCTTTGCTTCCAACTCCTCAAACGTGTAAAAGTCGCCATCAACCGATGGATATAGTGCAAACTTATCGGCTTTTTCAAAGAATTTATCTTCGGAAAGCATTCCGTACTCTATCACTACTTTGATGTCGTTCCACTTTTGCTCAAAATCCTCACGGTTGTTTTTGAACAGTGAAGTCAATTTATCGGCCACTTTTCTGGTGATGTAGGAAGAAATCTTCTTCACTGCACCATCAGTCTGAAGATAAGAACGTGACACGTTCAACGGAATGTCCGGCGAATCAATCACCCCTTTGAGCATCGTCAGGAATTCGGGAACAATACCTTCTACATTGTCCGTTACGAACACTTGGTTCTGGTATAACTGAATCTTATCCTTTTGTATGTTGAGGTCGTTTGTCAACTTTGGGAAATACAGAATTCCAGTTAAGTTGAACGGATAATCCACGTTCAAATGAATGTGGAACAAAGGCTCCTCAAACTGCATTGGGTAAAGCTCTCGGTAGAAGTTTTTGTACTCTTCATCACTTAAATCGTTGGGCTGCTTGGTCCACGCTGGATTTGGATTGTTGATGATGTCATCCACTTCTTGAGTAGGAGCGGGATCATCTTCCTTGGCATCTTCTGGCTTTGGAAGGGTTTCCGTTTTTGTTCCAAACTTGATTGGAATAGGCATGAACTTATTGTACTTGACCAATAGTTCACGGATTTTGGCATCTTCCAAAAACTCTGTGGAGTCCTCTGCTATATGAAGTATAATTTCTGTACCTCTTTCTTTTTTGTCGCTTGGTTCAATGGAGAATTCGGGTGAACCATCGCAGCTCCAATGCACCGCAGGCTCATCTTTATGAGTCTTGGTGATGATTTCCACTTTTTCCGCTACCATAAAAGCGGAGTAGAAACCAAGACCAAAATGCCCGATAATACCAGCATCTTTCCCAGCATCCTTGTATTTGTCCAAGAATTCCTCCGCACCGGAAAAAGCCACTTCATTGATATACTTTTTCACTTCCTCCTCGGTCATACCGATACCTTGGTCAATTATTTGGATACGTTTGTTGTCCTTGTCCACCTTCACTTCGATCATGGGGTTGCCATATTCAACTTTCGCTTCTCCAATAGAAGTAAGGTGCTTTAATTTTAAGGTTGCATCCGTAGCGTTGGAAATAAGTTCCCTTAGGAAAATTTCGTGATCACTGTATAGAAATTTTTTGATCAAGGGAAAAATGTTCTCTACTGAAACATTGATTTTACCTGTTGCCATCGTTTTTATTGTTTTATTCTTTAGTTCTGATAGGTCAAAAAAAATACCAGAATGTCAAATATGACAAACTGACATTTGACCACTATAATTCATCCAAATAAAAAGTTTTAACAAAACTTTGTTTATTAAAAAACAAAAAACATTAAACAAAATATGTATCTTTACAACGTTATGGGAAAATTGCTATGAAATAGTATCACTATAACAAGTTTGTTTATTTATTGGTTAGGTTGTGAAAATGCACTTTCGCTCGGAAGTGCATTTTCTTTAAAAGCTAGATTGCGTCTCCTTGCCAACTTTTAACCCTTCAAAAATTACCAAAAATGGCAAATACTACTAAATCCAAAATCACCGAGGATAAAATTGTAAGCTTGTTCATGGAGTCTGTATTGGAAAATGAAAAGGTGCCAAGCTCTGTATTCAAATTCTGCAAGGAAAATAAAATAAAGGAAGAGGAGTTTTATAGTTTCTTCGGTTCCTTTGAAACACTTCAGCAATCCATTTGGAACAAATTTTTCGACAACAGTTATGGTGTCATGCAAAAGAATAAGGAATATGCCTCCATGACGAATGAGGAAAAGATGCTTACTTTTTTCTTCACCTTCTTTGAAAATTTGACATTGAACAGGAGTTATGTTTTGTTCATAATGCAAGAACATAAATACTCTCTGGAAGGATTGGCAAAACTTAAAGGACTTCGCAAAAAGGTTAAAGATTTTGCTTCTACCCTTATAGAAGAAAGAAACGAGGAGAAAAACCTCAAGGTCTTTAAATACAATGCACCATTATTTTCGGAAGGTGCGTGGTTACAGTTTCTTTTTATCTTAAAGTTCTGGATGGAAGACGGTTCCCCAGGCTTGGAAAAAACGGACATTGCCATAGAGAAGTCCGTAACTACTATTTTTCAAATATTTGAAAGTACACCATTGGAAAAAATCGTGGACTTTGGAAAATTCCTGTACAAGGAAAAATTCGTGTAAGGCTAATGAAAAGTTTGGATACCATCCCGACAGGGAAAATTGAACGGGCAGGAAAGCTTGTTAAAACGGGGGTTAAAATAGGGGGCAACTATGTAAAATACTACGGTAAAAAATTGGTTGATCCCCAGACCTCAAAAGATACTTTGGATCAAGACAATGCAGAAGATATATATGATGGCCTTAAAAGTTTGAAGGGAAGTGCCCTAAAAGTGGCACAAATGCTCAGCATGGAAAAGAACCTATTGCCTCGTGCCTACGTGGATAAATTCTCCTTGTCACAATTTTCAGTTCCTCCATTGTCGGCACCTTTGGTGCGTAAGACCTTTAAAAAATATTTAGGGAAATACCCTGAGGATATTTTTGATGAGTTTGAAAAAGATTCTGTCAATGCAGCAAGTATTGGACAAGTGCACAGAGCTGAAAAAGATGGAATAAAACTGGCGGTAAAAATTCAATATCCAGGAGTTGCGGAAAGCATCAGCAGTGATTTGGCCTTGGTGAAACCTGTTGCTATCAAAATGTTCAACTTAAAGGGAAAGGATTCCGAAAAATACTTTAAGGAGGTTGAGCACAAATTGGTTGAGGAGACCAACTATATTTTGGAGCTCGAACAAAGTGATGAAATAACCACTGCATGTTCCGTAATCCCAAATATGCAGTTTCCCAAATACTACAGAAATCTGTCCAGCGAACGCATCTTGACCATGGATTGGATGCAGGGAATCCATTTGGGAGAATTTACCCAAACCGATTTTGATGTGGATCTGGGCAACACATTGGGACAGGCCCTTTGGGATTTTTATATGTTCCAGATCCATAAATTAAGAAGGGTGCATGCCGATCCGCATCCAGGTAATTTTTTGGTCAGTTCTGAGGGTAAATTAATTGCCATTGATTTTGGTTGTATCAAGCAAATACCGGATGATTTTTATGTACCTTATTTTGAGTTGGCCAAAGAGGAGAACATCAATAATGATACGGTGTTTATGGAGAAATTGTACGAACTGGAAATACTGACACCAACCGATTCTGAGGAGGAATTGACATTTTTCACGGCCCTGTTCAAGGAGATGCTCACCATTTTTACTTCACCATTTCATAAGGAAACATTCGATTTTGGTGATGAAGTTTTTTGGACCAGGATTGCGAATCTCAGCGAACGGTATTCCAAAGACGAACAAATCCGTAAAATGAATGGAAACCGTGGGTCTAAACACTTTTTGTACATAAACCGCACATTTTTTGGACTTTATAACCTTTTGCACGACTTAAAGGCCAAGGTGGAGGTAAGCCATTTTGAAAAGTACATGGACTAATTTTGTTAATAAATATCCAGTTCTTGGGATATATTTTTTACTTTTCCGTTACTTAGCCCAGTATTTTTTAAAGATTCAATATTTAAGCACTTTGTAATGTATAACTCAAGAATATCAGGATTGGGATTTTATGTCCCTGAAAATGTGGTCACTAATGACGATTTGTCTAAAGTGATGGACACGAATGACGAATGGATACAAGAACGTACAGGTATCAAGGAAAGACGTCATGTGGTTAAAGGTACAGATACCACTACTTCCATGGGGGTAAAGGCGGCCCAAAAAGCAATCGAACGTGCGGGAATTGATAAAGATGACATTGATTTTATCGTTTTTGCTACCCTAAGTCCTGATTATTATTTCCCTGGACCAGGAGTTTTGGTTCAGCGCGATTTAGGTCTAAAGACTGTGGGTGCGCTAGATGTTAGAAACCAATGTTCCGGTTTTGTATATGGAATTTCCGTGGCAGACCAGTATATAAAAAGCGGTATGTACAAAAATGTACTTGTTATTGGTTCCGAACTACATTCACATGGTTTGGATATGACCACTCGGGGTAGAGGTGTATCCGTAATTTTTGGTGATGGCGCGGGGGCCGCTGTATTGACACGAGAAGAAGATACATCAAAAGGAATTTTATCCACCCATTTACATTCTGAAGGACAACATGCCGAAGAGCTTTCTTTGGTCGCTCCAGGTATGGGGAAACGCTGGGTAAACGATATTATCGCAGATAATGACCCTGAGGATACTTCCTATTATCCCTATATGAACGGACAATTTGTGTTTAAGAATGCGGTGGTTCGATTTAGTGAAGTAATTATGGAAGGTTTAAAAACCAATAATCTTGGTCCGCAGGATATCGATATGTTGATTCCCCATCAAGCGAATTTGAGGATATCCCAATTCATTCAAAAGAAGTTTGGGTTGAAGGATGACCAAGTATTCAACAATATCATGAAGTATGGAAATACTACCGCTGCATCCATTCCTATTGCGTTGACAGAGGCCTGGGAAGAAGGAAAAATCAAAGAGGGTGATTTAGTGGTCCTTGCTGCTTTTGGTAGTGGTTTTACTTGGGGCAGTGTGATTATCAGGTGGTAAATCAGAGGCGGTATCATCAAATAACATTCTAATTCTCGATACATTTTTTCGTGGTTACTAAAAAACACTAGAATCGATGAATTTCCACTACAGATAAATACAAAATAAAACCCCGATCCTTTAGGATCGGGGTTTTTGATTGATGCCTTCACAAGATAACCAACCAACACTCGAATATCGGGCATCAATTTTTTTTTATAGGATGCCGCCACCACCTTGTTTGGTATTGCTATCCCTTCTTTTACGAGACTTGGCTCGGTTTTTTCCACTTCCAAATCGGTACGATAACCCAACATATACATTGTTGCTTTCCCAGTTAAAAGATCCCTCTTGTGCATAAGGATAACTCCCCTCGAACGCGAAGCGCATCGTGTTGAAAATATCGTTATAATTAAAACTGAGAGTACCCTTGCCTTCAGCAAAGCTGTAGCGCGCTCCTAAATTCACAAAGTACATGGGATTGGCATCAAACTGTATGCTTTTGTTTCTGCCACGATAGAATCCAAAGGCTTGGAGTGTCAATTTTTTGGTCACGGTAAAGCTGTTGTTCATCCTTAAATTCCAAGCGGTGTTGTCAACTTTTACCTTTTCCTCTACAATATCATCCTCGGTTGGATTGGGATCGGTTGTATTCAATGTTTCCGTAAGTCCTCTTTGAGTCTGTGAGAATAGGTCAAAACTACCGTTGATGCTCCACCATTTTATGGGCTTGTAATTAGTGGATAACTCTACGCCGTAGGCAGATGTGTTGTCAAAGTTATCAAAGGTCAATATCGTCTTGTTTAGATCCAAACGGTCGATGTAAATCGCCCTATTGATCTCATCCGTAATACTTCGGTAAAAAACACCGCCAGTAACACTTCCATTTTTAATTCTTTTGGTGTAGTTCACTTCATAGGAGCTTGTAAACTGAGGAACTAAATTTGGATTTCCAAAAGCCGATAGTAAAGGTGTTGCAAATTCCCTGATTGGGTTCACTTGTTGCAGCCCAGGTCTATCCACACGTCTACTATAACTGATTTGTAGCTGGTCTTTTTCGTTAGGTTTATAAGTAACGAATCCAGAGGGATATATTTCGGTATACTTATCGGTAAAGGCACGTACGGCATTGGTATCTGCTTTTACCTGTACGTCCTCGATACGCACACCCATTTGATAGGACCATTTTTCATAAGACTGTCCAAAAGTGGCGTAAGCGGAATAAATATCCATGTCATACACAAATTTTGTAGATGGCGTTGGTACCAAGTTTCCGTTGGAATTGAAGGACTGACCGGTCGAGGAATAATCCACCTCGGTCTCAAAATTTCTGGACTGAAGCCCCAGTTCAAGTTTGGAAATACTATCTAAAGGGTTTACATAATCCAAATTCGCTGTCGTCTGTGTACGATCGGTATCCACAAAATCCATATAATTTGGAAAGGTGGATGCACCTGTGGAGCTAAAATCAGCATCCTGCTCACTTTCAAAGAGGTTGTGGTCCACTTCCAACTCTATATTGTGACCTTCCTTGTTGAAGTCTAATTTATAGTCAAAATTGTACTGTTCGCTGCGGTTATTGGAATCGTCAAAGAACAATTGGGTCACATTTCTGGATGGGTTGTTGAAATAAGTAACCTGAGTTTTACCATCACCTTTCCCATCATAAATGTTCTGATTGGTAAAAAAGGAAATCGTGTTTTTATCATTCAGATAAAAATCTACGCCCAATTTATAGAGATGTGATTTGTTGTTGTTGAAAAAATCAAACTTTTGACGCGAGTTTTCCTCTACGCGAAGAATGCTTCCATCATTGACCCACTTGCCAATATTGTTGCCGTAGTTTCCATAAAAATTGAATTTTCCATTACGGTAGTTCAAATCCACAGAACTATTGAATTTGGCCTCGATACCTTTGGTAAGGCCCATGTTTATGTTTCCGTTAAAGCCAATATTTGCGTTTTTGTGCAAAACAATATTGATGATACCGCTCATCCCTTCCGGATTGTACTTGGCAGAAGGGTTGGTAATCAGTTCTATGGATTTTATGGATGTGGATGGAATCTGCTTTAGCAATTGAGCCACAGGTACATTGGATAATTTTCCATCTACCATGACCCTTACATTGGAGTTCCCGCGTAGCGAAATATCGCCTGTTTGGGCATCCACATTCACAGAGGGGATGTTGTTCATAATATCCGCTGCCGAAGCACCAGCGGTGGTCAGGTCTTTCCCTACATTGATTACCTTTCGGTCCACACGCTGTTCTATGGTTGTGCGTTCGGCGACCACTTCTACGCCTTCGAGTTCTTTGGTTTCTTCCTCTAAGATTACAGTGCCCAGATTGAGGTTACGCTTTCCCTTTGCTATTATCAGTTTTTGGGAATAGGTTTTGTATCCGATAAATTGTACCTCAAAAATAAAGGTGCCATCGGGCAGTTTTTTGATTTCAAAGTTTCCGTCCTCGGTGGTGATGCCACCGGTGATAGTCTTTGTGCCATCCGCTGATTTAATGACCACAGCAGCATAGGCCACAGGCTGGTTTGAAGCATCATCAACAACTTTACCGTTAATGATACCCAGTGCGGTATCCGGGTCGTTTGCTAAAGAAATAAATGGGGATGTCATGCACAGCAATAGTGCGAATAGAAAGCTCAGATGTCTCATGAGTAGTTCGTTTTTTGATTGATGATTAGATTGATTGACTGATGATATTTTTAAGACGCTCGAATACCGGGAATGTTACAGTTAACTATTGTTTTAACATTCTTTAACAAAAAAAGATCATGTATTGTACACCTTTGTAAGGAGTTGTATTTTGAAAAGACAAAAAGGAAAAGTTTCTAAAAAGAAGAAACCCCGGTAAAAATACCGGGGTTAAACATTGATAAGCTATACTAAACACTAACCATTAACTATAAAAATACAGTCTTACCAATGACAATAAGTTATGAAAAATAGACGACTTTATTTATGATAAGTTACAGTCTATATTAAAGTTTAACACAAAAATTAACAAATGCAAAAAACACTTGTCGTAGGGGCTTCTACAAACCCAGGAAGATACAGCAACACAGCAATTCGTAGGTTGGTTGACAACAATGTTGAGACAACCGCATTTGGGATACGTGGGGGAACTGTATCAGGTGTACAAATTAAGGATAACTTGGGTGATTTTCAAAATATTGATACGGTAACTTTATATTTAAACCCTAAAAACCAAAAGGAGTATTATCAACAAATAATAAAACTTAATCCCAAAAGAGTCATTTTTAACCCTGGTACGGAAAATCCAGAGTTTTACAAAATCCTTGAAAATGCTGGTATTGAGGTCGAAGTAGCCTGTACTTTGGTGTTGTTGGCTACTGGGCAATACTAGTCTCTGTATCCGATTTTTTGGTTCTGATCAACCACAGGCCAATAAAAGTTAATAATCCGTTGAGTGGTAACAATTCATAACCAACTTGGTAGCCTCCCAAATAATCTGCTGGCACATTGGCAATCAAAACTATGGTAATCACCGAAACAAGTGCAACAATCCAAACATAACCGTCTTTAATTTTGTATTTGGTGAAAATACCAAAGGCGAAAAGACCTAACAATGGACCATATGTGTAACCTGCCACCGTGAGCAAGCTATCAATAACATTACTGCTGAGGATGTACTTAAACGCAATAATCACAATTACCAACACTGCACTCATTACAATATGGGTGCGTTTTCTGATACGCTTTTGCTCTTTGTCTTCTTTCTCTTGAACATTTAAAAAGTCCACACAAAAAGACGTAGTCAATGAAGTCAGGGCGCTATCTGCACTACTGTAGGCAGCAGCAATTAAACCGAGCATAAAAGTAATGGAGAGGGCCAGTCCCAAGCCACCATTCAATGCAATTTCGGGAAATAATAAATCTGTTTTTGGTGTACCGTCCATTAAAGGGATGCCAATACCTTCCCTTTTCGCATATATGAAAAGTAAAGCGCCCAATAACATAAATAAAAATGTAACCCCTACAAGTACAAAACTGAAGGAGACCATATTCTTCTGTGCATCTTTCAAGGATTTACAGGTAAGGTTTTTTTGCATCATATCTTGATCTAACCCTGTCATACATATGGTCACGAACATACCCCCGACAAATGATTTTATAAAATAGCTTTTGTTTAAAAAACTATCTGTCACTAAAAAATCATTGTAACTCTTTAATTCATCTGAAGCCAAAAACTCACTAAAACTCCAACCCAATTCTTGATTGATCATAATAATGGAAAGGATTACCGCCAAAATCATAAAAAGTGTTTGCAGGGTATCCGTCCAAACAATGGTTTTTATACCTCCTTTGTTTGTGTAGATCCAAATCAATAAAATAGAGATGATCACGGTGAATTCGAAGCGAACTCCAAGGTCATCAAAAACAAACTGCTGCAAGACAATGGCCACTAGGTACAACCTAAAAGCAGCACCTAATACTCGGGAGATAAAAAAGAAGAATGCCCCGGTTCGGTGGCTCACCTTTCCAAAACGATCTTGCAAATATTCATAAATAGAGGTGAGGTTAAGTTTATAGTAAAGTGGGAGAAGCACAAAGGCAACCACAAAATATCCAAATAGATAGCCAAGCACTACTTGCATATAGGTCAACTGGCTATCACCTACCCAACCAGGAACCGATATAAAAGTTACTCCAGAGAGCGAGGCCCCGACCATTCCAAAAGCAACAACATACCAAGGTGATTGTTTGCCAGCCCTAAAAAAATCGGCGTTGGAATCGTTTTTTCCAGTAAAGTATGAGATAAGGATAAGCACCAAGAAATAGGCACCTATTAGCAACAGAATTTGTGTGGCTGACATATATGTAATTTGAATTGCAAAGTACGAAAGTAAATTCGTAACAGTAAAATTGTAATTTTGCAGGAGAATTGATGCTATGGAATTTTCATCGAAGCTATTGGAAAATGCAGTTTACGAAATGTCTCAATTGCCTGGAATTGGTAAGCGAACGGCATTACGGTTGGTGCTGCACTTGCTGAAACAGCCCGAGGAAAGAACCGAATTGTTGGCCCATGCACTGCTGAAATTGAAGAGTGAGGTCAACTTTTGCAAAAATTGCCATAATATTTCTGATACCGAAGTTTGCGAAATCTGTGCTAATCCCAAAAGGGACGAGACCATGGTTTGCGTGGTGGAAGATATCAGGGATGTAATGGCCATCGAGAACACATCGCAATACAATGGATTGTATCATGTATTGGGAGGTAAAATATCCCCTATGGAGGGTGTGGGACCACAGGACCTTAATATAACCACATTGGTCAACAAAGTTAAGGATGGAACGGTGAAAGAATTGATTCTGGCCCTGAGCTCCACTATGGAAGGAGATACCACCAATTTTTATATTTACAAGCAATTGGAAGGGCTAGAGGTCACAACCTCCACAATTGCGAGAGGTATTTCCGTTGGGGATGAATTGGAGTATGCAGATGAGGTAACTTTGGGGAGAAGTATCATTAATAGGGTGCCTTTTGAAAACTCTATTAAAGCGAATTAATGAACATAAATCAAAAATAAGTCGATTTCTTTAGTATTTTTGTAAAATATAAATCAAAATCACTTTGATAAATACGAATATGTCAAAATTTGAATTGAAATTACCGCAAATGGGAGAGAGTGTCGCAGAAGCTACCTTGACCAACTGGTTGAAGGAAGTGGGCGATACCATAGAGATGGACGAAGCCGTCTTTGAAATTGCTACCGATAAAGTGGATTCCGAAGTTCCTAGTGAAGTAGATGGGGTGTTGTTGGAAAAGCGGTTCGATGTAGATGATGTCATAAAAGTTGGTGAAGTGGTTGCCGTAATCCAGGTAGAAGGTGACATTGATGCTGTTGTGGATGATAGCTCCGATAAAGAGGTGACAGTAGAGGAAACCGCCGAGGTACCGGCAAGAGAATTGGAGACTCAAATGACCAGTGTGAAGGAATCCGTTTCCGTGGCAACGCAAGATTTTTCAAGTTCGGAACGTTTCTATTCACCTTTGGTGAAAAATATAGCCAAGGAAGAAAATGTTTCCATGGACGATTTGGAGGCTATTGTGGGTACAGGGAAAGAAGGCAGAGTCACCAAGAATGATATTATGGCTTATTTGGAAAATCGTTCCAATGGCAGCCAAACTAAGGTAGAAACCACACCTCAGCCCAAAGCGAAAATAGAAAAAGCGGCTACACCCTTGGCGCCAAAAGAAACCGTAGCAGACAAACCAAAAGAATCCAATGTTCAGGTTGGGGCAGGAGATGAGGTGATACCATTAACCCGTATGGGTAAATTGATAGCCCATCATATGGTTGAAAGCATATCGACATCGGCACATGTACAAAGTTTTGTTGAGGTGGATGTGACCAATGTGGTGAACTGGAGAAACAAGGTAAAAAATGCTTTCCAAGAACGCGAAGGTGAGAAATTGACTTTCACACCTATATTTATGGAAGCTGTGGCCATGGCCCTTAAAAAATATCCAATGATGAATATATCGTTGGATGGGGACAAGGTCATTAAAAAGAAAAACATCAACTTGGGTATGGCAGCTGCTTTGCCCGATGGCAATTTGATTGTTCCTGTAATCAAAAATGCCGACCAATTGAACTTGGTGGGTATGGCCAAAACGGTGAACGACTTAGCCGGTAGGGCAAGAAATAATCAGTTAAAACCCGATGAAATAAAAGGTGGCACATACACAGTGACCAATGTTGGTTCCTTTGGAAGTGTTTTCGGAACGCCCATCATCAATCAGCCACAAGTTGGAATCCTAGCTTTGGGAGCTATCCGAAAAATACCTTCGGTGATTGAGACCGACCAAGGAGAATATATTGGTATCCGCAGTAAAATGTACCTATCCCACAGTTATGATCACCGTGTGGTAAATGGTGCGTTGGGCGGTATGTTTGTAAAAGCAGTGGCTGATTATTTAGAGGCTTGGGACATAAACAGGGAAATATAGTGGAAAACCGCACGTATTCCTGCCACTATTCTTAATTTAGAAGCCAATAAGTTTATTTAAAAAGTCCCACATGCAATTACAATTGACCAAACCTATTTGCTTTTTTGACTTGGAGACCACTGGTACCAACGTGGCCAAGGATAGAATTGTTGAAATTTCTATTTTGAAGGTTTTCCCCAACGGAAACAAAGAAAGCAAAACATGGTTGGTGAACCCAGAAATGCCAATTCCGGCTGAATCTGAGGCCATACATGGAATTTCTGATGAAAAAGTGGCCAACGAGCCTACCTTTAAACAATTGTCCAAGGATATTTATGCCATGATTCGTGATAGCGATTTGGCAGGTTTTAATTCCGATAGGTTCGATATTCCTTTATTGGCAGAGGAAATGCTCCGCGCCGATGTGGATTTTGATATGAAGAGTATGGTTTCGGTAGATGTGCAGACCATTTTCCATAAAATGGAAAAACGTACCTTGGAGGCAGCCTATAAATTTTATTGTGATAAAAATCTGGATGATGCCCATAGTGCCGAGGCTGATACCATGGCCACTTATGAAGTATTGTTGTCACAGTTGGAACGGTATCCCGAGTTGGAAAACGACGTAAAAAAACTATCAGAATTCACAACCAGAAGACAGAATCTTGATTTTGCTGGTTTCATTGGTGTGGATGAAAATGATAATCCTATCTTTTCCTTTGGGAAACATAAAGGAAAAACAGTGGACGAGGTCATGGAAAAGGAACCGGGCTATTTTGGCTGGATTCTAAATGCAGACTTTCCATTATATACCAAAAAAGTACTTACTCAGATAAAGTTGAGCAAGCTCAACAATAAGTTTTAATAGAAGCAAGCGTTAACCCCCGATAAACAAATTATGAAGCTGATTTGTATAGGACGCAATTATGTAGATCATATTAATGAACTCAGTAATGAGCGTCCAGATGAACCTGTGGTTTTTATAAAACCCGATTCTGCCATATTACCCAAAGAGCAGGATTTTTATATTCCAGAATTTTCCCAAGATGTACATTATGAAGTAGAGGTCTTGGTGAAAATTAAAAAAGTAGGAAAACATATTTCCAAAGAATTTGCCCATAAGTATTATGATGAAATTGGTTTGGGCATCGATTTCACGGCAAGGGACCTTCAGTCCAAACTAAAATCCAAAGGCTTGCCTTGGGAAAAGGCCAAAGGATTTGATGGAGCGGCCGTTGTGGGCAAATGGCTTCCCAAGAAGAAATTTGAGGATGTGGACAACTTGGATTTTTCATTGTCAAAAAATGGAAACAAGGTCCAAGAAGGAAATACCTCTTTGATGCTGTGGAAGATAGATGAAATCATAGCCCACGTATCTACATATTTTATGCTGAAAAAGGGTGATATCATTTTTACGGGTACTCCCGCCGGTGTTGGTAAAGTAAGCCCAAATGACTACCTTGTCGGGACATTGGAAGGAGAACAACTATTTGAAATTAAAGTAAGGTAATGATATACAACCTCGATAAGATAAATGAAATGGCAGAAGGGGATGAGGATTTCATCGTATCTGTAATTTCTGTGTTTTTGGAAGAAGTTCCTGAGGACCTGGAAAGCCTAGAAAAGGCAATTGACAGTAAGGACTACGAAAACATATATAAGCTAGCTCATAAAATTAAACCCAACGTGGATATTTTGGGTATGGAGCACACAAGGGCCAAGGCACTTGAAATAGAGACCTTAGGCAAAACAACAGGAAGCATGCAGGAGATTGAAGAAAAATTTCCCATTCTGAAAAAAGATGTGCTTCAGGTTGTGACAGAATTAAAAAACGACTTCGATTTATAGATGCAAGCCGAGATAATCACCATTGGGGATGAGATTCTCATTGGTCAGATTGTGGATTCCAATTCAGCTTTTATTTCTAAAGAGCTTAATAAAATTGGGGTCTCGGTCTATCAAATTACTTCTATACAGGATGATAGGGAACATATTTTAAAATCCCTGAAAGAAGCTGGAGAACGTTCTTCGGTGGTTATCATCACAGGTGGTTTGGGGCCAACAAAAGACGATGTTACCAAACACACCCTTTGCGAATTTTTTGAAGATGAATTAGTAAGGGATGATAATGTTTTAAGTCATATTGAAGAACTCTTCAAAAAATATATTACCACTCCCATTTCAGATTTGAATAGAGAGCAGGCCATGGTTCCATCAAAATCCGCGGTATTGCACAACGAGTTTGGAACGGCTCCAGGGATATGGATGAAAAAGGGAAAAACTGCTTTTGTTTCGCTTCCGGGTGTTCCTTACGAGATGAGAGGTCTAATGACCAAGTCGGTATTGCCCAAAATTATTAAAGAATATCATCGACCCCATATTGTGCATAGGACCATTATGACCTATGGTCTTGGAGAAAGTGCCATTGCCGAAAAGCTTGAAGATTGGGAAGATAATCTGCCTTCCTTTATTAAATTTGCCTATTTGCCCAACTTGGGTAGGGTAAGGTTGAGACTTTCCGCGAAAGGTGAAGATAAGGAGGCCTTGATGACAGGTATTGAGGAGCAGGTGAAAAAACTGTACCCCTTAATTGGAGACATTATTTATGGTGAAGAAGAAGAGGACGGTAATGTAGAGAAACAAATAGGCACATTGCTTACCAATAAAAAAATGACCCTTGCTACTGCGGAAAGCTTTACGGGAGGAAGTATCGCGGAACGAATTACCTCAGTGCCCGGCGCATCCAATTATTTTAAGGGCAGTATGGTCTGTTATGCTACCGAAGCAAAAGTGCATTTGTTGGGGGTGCCCCAAAAACTTATAGATAAGCATTCCGTGGTAAGTGAAGAAGTTGCCATTGCCATGGCCAAAAATGTGAAAAACAAGTTGGGAACCGATTTTGCCATAGCAACAACAGGCAACGCGGGCCCTACAAAAGGTGATTCTGATGCCGATGTTGGTACGGTGTATATAGGAATAAGTTCACCAACTGGAACTTTTGCCCAAAAATTCGTTATGGGCAGGCACCGGGAAAGGGTGGTTAAAAAGTCTGTAAACAAGGCTTTTGAGTTATTGTACAAAGAAATTTTAAATTTCTGAAAAAGAATTTTGTACGTCCCATTAAAATGGTATAAATTTGCAGCCTCAATAAAATCACTCAAATAGTTAGGGAGATGTCTAAAGTTTGTGAAGTAACAGGAAAAAAGGTGATGTTTGGAAACAACGTTTCCTTTTCTATCAATAAGACAAAAAGGAGGTTCGATGCGAATATCTCCAAGAAGAGATTTTATATTCCAGAGGAAGATCGTTGGGTAACCTTGAACG
This sequence comes from Allomuricauda sp., assembly GCA_040285615.1. Lineage (GTDB taxonomy): Bacteria > Bacteroidota > Bacteroidia > Flavobacteriales > Flavobacteriaceae > Flagellimonas. Next base: position 118,849 of record JAVJRL010000001.1, on the reverse strand, counting down.
TTTCTGCCCGTGGGTTGAAAATCATCAACAAAAAAGGAATCTCTGCTGTCTTGAAGGAAATCAATTCCAAAAAGTAAGTTGTAAAAGCATTTTAAGTACAATACAATGGCAAAGAAAGGAAATAGGGTTCAGGTAATTTTAGAGTGTACGGAGCACAAGGAATCTGGTATGCCAGGTACTTCTAGATATATTACCACAAAGAACAAAAAGAACACGCCAGATAGGATGGAAATCAAAAAGTACAATCCTATCCTTAAGCGTATGACAGTTCATAAAGAAATTAAGTAATAGCTTTTTACTAAGTAAAGGGCAGAAAAATATAAGCCATGGCAAAGAAAACAGTAGCAACACTTCAGTCATCATCTAAAAGATTGACAAAGGCCATTAAAATGGTTAAATCTCCAAAAACTGGAGCATATACTTTTGTGGAGTCTGTAATGGCCCCAGAAATGGTTAATGACTGGTTGAACAAAAAATAAGGAAGAAAGTATCTTTCACATAAAATATTGGAGCCGCTATATAGCGGCTTTTTTTATGGAGATAAGAAAACTACTACTATCAGTTTTTATTTACTCGGTATGTAACTCTTCTATTGGTCACTACTGTATTGACCCTTAGGGTCAATGTGGCCGTATTGGAAGTCTCTGTTCCACAAATAAACGCATCATTACTGGTCAGCAATCGATATTGTGTATTATTTTCGCTAGGAGTAGGATTGGTTATGGTCAGCATGCTAGTCGAAGTTCCCGAGTATACCCCAGAATCTGAAAGGTCGAGCCAAGTAACTCCATTATAATACTGCCATTGAAATTGGTCTGCGGTCACAGTAGCGGATATGGTTGTTGTACACCCTGGACAAGTAGTTGTATTAACTGGTTGCGAAGTTATGGTCGGTGCTGAACCGACTTCCCTATAATCATATGTAGTGTTGGAATCATTGTCGGCTGGCGTTGTATAGCCATCGGAACCACTTGTCACTATTCCCTCGGCATCAATAGTAACAGGATTGGGTCCCAAATAACCATCATCGTTATTATCGGTGAACCCTGCTTCTCGCACATCGTTGCATCCATCACCATCAGCATCCAGCACATAAGCGTCATAACTTCCATCGGCATCAGAATCCAAAATGGAATAGGAAGGTATTGCATACTCCGTATCAACATCTTCGATTGCATTGAACAGTCCGTTTGAGCCTGAGCTCGAAGTGGCCCCATCAATTCTACCGTCGTTATTGCTGTCTGCCACACCACTTTCGTTCAATACACCAGATTCAACAATATCATAAATTCCATCATTGTCGGAATCTAGGTCAAACTCATTACTGATTCCATCACCATCGGTATCACAAATAGCACTTGCGAACAATTCTCCCGTAAAACCCTCAGGACCGGGACCAGCTTGGTTGGTTAGCGTAAATGTATTATTGTTCGCAGGTATCCAGGGAATGGTATTAAAGGGTGTACCGCCCTGCGCTTCCATAAGCTCCAATGTTGTAGAGGAGGTAGTTCGGCTACCGTAAAGGCTTATTTGGCCAAATTCATTTACAAGCAATCTTAGTCTTGGTATGCCATTGGAGTTGGCCACCCAAGGCTGACTAATAAAGCTTCCATCCGATTGGAACACAAAATATTCGTCACCAGCATCCAATGCCCCGTTCTCAAATTCTAAAACTGAAGGATGTGCAGTGGTTCCATTAATGTCCAATTGAAACGAATTATCCATAGATGAAAAATCAAGTCTCAAATATCCGGTATCTGTGTGGCTGATAACAACAGACCTTTCTCCCACATCCGAAGATGTGAGAAAAGAAGCGTTTATGGTAGAACAGTACTCTTCCTCGTCCGTAATGCCATCATTATCATCATCTAGGTCCACAGCATCAATAATCCCATCCGCATCTGTATCTGTCTGAGGAACTGATGTTGTGGAAATGGTTACATTGTCAATATAGGCACGGTCATCATTACCAGACCAGTCGCTTCCTCCTTTTCTAAAGCGAATAGTGGTATTGCTGGATATGTAAGCAGTAATATCTTGGTCAAACGTACCACTTTGACTACCAGTGAATGTATCTAATGTGGTGAAGGAAGAACCATCTGAGGATACTTGTATGATCAATGTTTCGCCCGATTCAAGACTAGATGTTCTCCAATCAAAAGATAGGGAGGCTGTATAGTAAGAACTTAAATCTGCCGATCGTCTTATGTTCTCGGACCAAATGTATCTAAACCTTAGCTCATCGTTGTTTATACTTATATAGCCATTTGCAGGATTGTTGTTATCATTAAACTCTTGCCAATTAGTGGACCAATTTTGGGTTCCATCGTTATTTGCATAAGATACAGAGCTAAATGTATCCGAATACGTTTCTTGTGCTGAAATTGTTATCGAAAACAATGCCAGTAGCAATATTACTATCCCTTTGATTGGATTTTTCATAGAATCTTGAGAAAACTAAACCTTTATAAAAGTAAACAAGTGCCCCGAAGCACTCTAATATTTGTTGTGTAGACCTATAATGCACGGGTAAAACCTTGAGGAGTTGAAGTTTGGATTGTTTTGTAAAACGAAATCATGCTTATACAAAATGTGTGTTTTGCGTATATTTTGATTTAACAAAACTCCCCTTACTTTGCTATCTTTGATCATTCTCAAAGAACATAGGATGAGCTTATTCAAAAATATATTTTCAAAGGATAAAAAGGAGACCTTGGACAAGGGACTCGAAAAATCCAAGACCAGTTTCTTCGGTAAGTTGGGGAAAGCTGTAGCGGGCAAGTCCAAGGTGGATGATGAGGTGCTGGATAGTCTCGAGGAAATCTTGGTTACTTCGGATGTAGGTGTAAATACCACTCTAAAGATCATTGATCGTATTGAAGAACGTGTTTCACGTGATAAATACATGGGTACCGATGAACTCAATACCATTTTACGTGAAGAAATAGCTGGACTACTATCTGAAACCCAAGCTGGGGAGGACAGTGAGATTAACATTCCAAAGGACAAAAAACCTTATGTGATCATGGTAGTTGGCGTAAACGGTGTAGGTAAAACTACGACCATCGGAAAATTGGCGCACAAATTCAAAAATAAGGGGATGAAGGTGGTTTTGGGGGCAGCCGATACGTTTCGAGCTGCGGCCATTGACCAATTGGAAGTTTGGGCCAAGCGAGTTGATGTACCCATAATAAAGCAAAAAATGGGAAGCGATCCTGCCTCGGTAGCATTTGATACCCTAAACTCGGCCGTGGCAGAAAATGCCGATGTGGTTTTGGTGGATACCGCAGGACGTTTGCACAATAAAGTAAATTTAATGAACGAGCTTTCTAAGGTAAAACGGGTAATGCAAAAGGTTGTTCCCGATGCCCCACATGAGGTTCTTTTAGTGTTGGATGGTTCTACGGGACAAAATGCTTTTGAACAAGCAAGGCAATTTACCAAGGCGACCGAGGTAACCAGTTTGGCGGTGACCAAATTGGATGGAACCGCCAAAGGAGGGGTTGTTATCGGAATTTCCGATCAATTTCAGATTCCCGTAAAATATATTGGAGTTGGTGAGGGAATAGAGGATCTCCAAGTGTTCAATAAATATGAGTTTGTCGATTCGTTTTTCAAAATATAAGCTACTATGTACAAATACCTTTTTTGCTCTTTTCTAATTATAGGATTTATTTCATGTAAACAAAAAAGCACGGAACCAAAGGAAGATATTGTCCTTTGGACACCTTACAACGATTCATCGGAAGTAGCGGCAAGTATGGACAACGAAAGTCCACGGATGCGCTATAAGTTTATCCAGAGCAAGGTCTTGGATAAGAACGAGGTGTTTTTACCGCTTTACGATGAAGTATCAAAATTCAGCGAAGCGCAATATGAAAAGATGAAGCCTTTGGTCTTGGAGCAGGACATACCCACCATTCAAAACCATATTGATGAAGGAACGTTCACTTACGAAGATTTGGTATTGTTCTATTTGCACAGAATCTATAAATATGAACTGCCCAATAACACGACACTAAATACGGTGATTGCACTGAACCCCAATGTGCTGGAAGAAGCGCGTCAATTGGATGAAAGCAAAGAGACCCACCACCTTATTTACGGTATGCCCATTCTATTGAAGGATAATATCGGAACAGCCAAAATGAAAACCACGGCTGGTGCCATCGCTCTTAAGGAAAACCAGACCGACGATGCTTTTATCGTAGAACGTTTAAAACAGAAAGGAGCCCTTATTTTAGGTAAGGCAAACCTTAGCGAGTGGGCCAATTTTATATGTGGTGTATGTCCCAACGGACAAAGTGCCGTCGGAGGGCAAACTTTGAATCCCTACGGAAGACGAGTCTTTGATACGGGAGGCTCCAGTGCAGGTAGTGGAACATCAACAGCGGCTAACTACGCAGTAGGTGCGGTGGGGACAGAAACTTCAGGCAGTATACTTTCACCATCGAGCCAGAGTTCCGTAGTGGGCTTAAAACCAACCATTGGTCTCTTGAGCAGAACTGGAATTGTACCCATTTCGAGTACTCTGGACACCCCTGGTCCTATGACCAAAAGTGTGACGGACAACGCCATTCTCTTGGATGCGATGTTGGGAAAAGATGAGGCCGATTATAAATCGGTAAGTGCAGAACCTGGAATTTTATCCGCTTGGATGAACCCTGAGCCTCTTAAAGAAACCCGTCTTGGGGTAATGACAAACTTAATGGAGGGAGATTCGATTTATGCTGCCAATGTGGAAGCTTTGCGGGAAGCGGGGGTGCAAATCATAGAGTTTGAACCAGAAGACATACCCTTGGAGGGCTTTTTAACTTTGTTGAACTTGGATATGGAACAGGATTTGCCCGCCTATTTGAAGTCTCAGGTAAAAGATAAGGATGCTGTAAAAGTGGAATCGGTAGAGGATGTGGTCAGATTTAACAACCAAGATTCTCTGGTTAGAATACCTTATGGACAAGCTCGTTTTGACGGTATTTTGGCAGATTCGACCACCGCGGAACAATTTGAAAAAATAAAAAAGGATTTAAAGGAATCGGGAAGAGCTTTCTTTAAAATAATGGAAGAAAAGGAACTTGATGCCGTTTTGAGCATTAACAATTACCATGCAGGTTATGCTGCGGTTGCGGAATATCCCGCTTTGACCGTTCCGATGGGCTACAAGACTGATGGCGAGCCAGAAAGCTTGACCTTTATAGGAAAACCATTTTCCGAAGCACATTTATTACGGATAGGAAAAGCCTTTGAGGATTTGACCAAGGCCCGAAAAATTCCAGAAGGGTATCAGGACTAATTAATGTAGGTACTTAATTTTTCCCAAAGCTGATTATCAAAACTGGAGAGGCCAAGCGAATTTTCACCAGCATCTTCACCCATTCGAACTACCACAAGGTTTTGACTGGGTACGATGTAAAGCTTCTGGTCATTTTTGCCTAATCCCGCATACATATCATTAGGTGCATTAGGAATTAGCATACCCTCAAATTCAATTTGTAGACCTGGTCCACGATAACTTTCTTTGCCATTCAACCACCACAAATACCCATAAGATTTGTTTAGACTTTGGGAGGTATTCTTCATGGCGACTAAATAATCTGTATCAGCTAAAATAGTTTCTCCGTTCCACACACCATTGTTCAAGTTTAGCAGTCCGAATCGAGCCATGCTGCGTGCTGTGCTAAAATAGACATTATTGGTTCCCGAAGTGGAAAACCAAAATCCATTCATGCCAATTTTATCCCTTAAGCGCGAATTAAAATAATTGGTCCAACCCATATCCGAGGCATTGGCGACAACACTTTGTAAAAGGGTGTAGGGTCCATTGTGATAGGCCCAGCGAGTTCCCGCATCTGCCAAATAGGTAAGGCACTCTGGGGTAACGCAATCAAATTCTACGTCATCCATACCACTGGTCATCGTTAGTTGATGCCAAATGGTGATCAGGTTTTCTTTTTCCGAGGTTAAACCGGTCCAACCTTCACCCAAATAGTCTGATGAGGTGTCCTCAATATTCAATAAACCTTCTTCTTGGGCCAAACCAACGGTAAAAGCCGTTAAAGTTTTTCCTGCGGATGCCCAATACCAACTCGTGTTTTGGTCGTGTTCATCAAAATACCATTCCACGACCATCTTTCCATCTTTTAAAATAATAAATGCCTTGGTGGATTTTTCAACCAATAAATCCTGAAGCTCTTGTTCTGCATTTGTATTCCAAGATAGATCAGAGGGAGATACCATTTCCCATTCAGCTGTTCCGGAAGGAGGAAAGTATAATTGGCTTTCTTCAGGGGCAGGGATAGGGTCGCTTACCACTTCGTCGGAAGAGCAGCCTAAAACAAGGAACAAACTTGGAAGAAATAACAAGGAGAGATGCTTCATGGTGCTGGAATTTAGACTTTTGACTACAATTGAGGCTATTAGTTTAACGAAGATGTATTAAAAATATGCAGGCAATTCGATGTAATGCCCTGTGTTATTGTATTTTTGCACTCCATTTAAAGAATCTATGCGCACAAAATCGCTCAAAAAGAATAAAATTAATGTAGTAACCTTAGGTTGTAGTAAAAATGTCTACGATTCCGAAGTATTGATGGGACAATTACGTGCCAACAATAAAGAGGTGGCTCATGAAGAGGAAGGCAATGTTGTGGTAATCAATACCTGTGGATTTATTGCCAATGCCAAGGAGGAAAGTGTCAACACCATTTTGGATTATGTGCAGCGCAAGGAATCTGGCGATGTGGACAAGGTTTTTGTGACAGGTTGTTTGAGTGAGCGTTACAAGCCAGATTTGGAGAAGGAGATTCCAAATGTGGATGCATATTTTGGAACCAGTGACCTTCCCAATTTATTGAAAGCCCTCGGTGCTGATTATAAACACGAGTTGATTGGTGAGCGATTGACGACCACACCAAAAAACTATGCCTATCTTAAAATTGCCGAAGGTTGTGATCGGCCTTGCTCTTTCTGTGCGATTCCATTGATGCGTGGTAAGCACAAGAGCACACCTATTGATGATTTGGTGGCGGAAGCCAAAAAATTGGCCGCAAACGGCGTAAAAGAACTGATTTTGATAGCACAGGACCTTACCTATTACGGTCTTGACCTATATAAGAAAAGAAACTTGGCAGAGTTGCTTCAAGCCTTGGCCAAAGTTGAGGGGATTGAATGGATTCGTTTACACTACGCCTTCCCTACAGGTTTCCCGATGGATGTTTTGGAGGTGATGCGCAACGAGCCCAAAATCTGTAATTACATCGATATTCCCCTTCAGCATATAGCAGATGCCATACTTAAAAGTATGCGTCGAGGTACCACTCAGGCCAAGACAACAAAGTTGTTGCAAGATTTTAGAAAAGCCGTACCCGAAATGGCCATTAGAACGACATTGATTGTTGGTTATCCTGGAGAAACGGAGGAAGACTTTGAGACCTTGAAACAATGGGTTCAGGAAATGCGCTTTGAACGATTGGGTTGCTTTACCTACAGTCACGAAGAGAATACTCACGCCTATAATTTGGAGGACGATGTTCCTGAAGAAGTTAAACAGGAGCGTGCCAATAGCATTATGGAAGTTCAATCCCAGATTTCTTGGGAACTGAACCAAGAGAAAATCGGTGAAACCTTCCGTTGTATTATCGATAGGAAGGAAGGGAACCACTTTGTGGGCCGTACCGAGTTTGATTCTCCCGACGTAGATAACGAAGTGCTTATTGATGCCACCAAACATTACGTTAAAATCGGAGACTTCGTGAATATCAAAATTGCAGATGCTTCGGACTATGACTTGTTTGGGGAGCCTGCCTAAATTTCAGTCAAGGACAATACTTTTTTTTCAAAGCACAGTTGCCAATATTTGTACATAGGTGATCGTATGTGTTTGCATTGGTTTTAACTCTTCTTAAAATAGATGCGACCTAAAGTGTTTTAAGCACTTAAATATATTTTGTAACTTTTTCTATTCCTCAAAACTGACATCGGTCATGGTATATGGTATCGGTGTTGGGTACTTTTAGTAATTCAAAATGAAAACTTTGATGTTTGAATTCCAATTTTTAATTCCAATCACTTTTAAGAAACAACAATTATGTACAATTAACTATAACAACTATGAACCAAAATCAAAATAAACTGAAAGCAAGTGTTACCCTGCTTCGAATTTTTATAGGGTGGCACTTTTTATTTGAGGGTGTGGTGAAGATGTACAATCCCGAATGGACATCCTTTGGGTATTTGGCCACCGCACAAGGACCATTTGAAGGGTTTTTTACTATGTTGATAGGAGATTCAACCATTGGTTGGGTGGATACCTTGAATATTATCGCCCTTATGGTGGTCGGGGTTACATTTACCCTTGGAATTTTTGAACGTATCGGTGCCATTGTGGGCGTTGGTCTATTGGCACTTTATTTTTTGGCACATCCACCTTTCCCTGGTTTAATGCAAATGAACGTGGAGGGAAACTATTGGCTGGTCAATAAAAACCTAATCGAACTTGTGGCAATAATTGTGATTTATCAACTACCTACGGGCGCATACTTTGGCCTAGATTATCTTAGGAAGAACAAACTTAAAACTCAGGAACAATGAAATGGACTAGAAGAGACCTTTTAATAGGATTGGGAGGCTTGCCCGTACTTGGAGCGGTATGGTGGGCTGGGGCCGCAACCGCTGTTGGGTCAAGAAACAAACGCTCGGAAATATTGGAACAACTCAATATAAAACCTTCGTTGCCACCGGCGGTTCCGGGAATAGGGGGAGATCCTGTTCGTATTGGGGTGATTGGTTTTGGTATTCGTGGAGAACAATTGACAAGAGCATTGGGTTTTGCCACCGATCAGTGGAAAGAAGAAATGCGTTTAGCTGCCGAAGAAGACCCAAATAATAAAAGATTGGAGGATTTTGAAGCACAAGAACGACTCAATGTGAAACTAGTTGGTATATGCGATGTGTTCGATGTGCGAGCGGAAAAGTTCATCAACTCGTTTTCTACCGATGACAATAAGATTAAAAGATACCTGACCTATAAGGACATGATTCAAAGTGGGGAAGTGGATGCCGTGGTAATTGCAACGCCAGATCATTGGCACGCACCTATGTCCATCGAAGCTTTGAACAACAATGTGCACGTTTATGTGGAAAAACCGATGACACATACGGTTAGTGAGACCTATACCTTGCGTGAAGCTGCTGAAAAATCCGACGCTGTTTTTGCCGTAGGTCACCAACATAGACAAACCCTAAGTTTTAGCACGGCTCGTGATATTGTGGAAAAAGGAACCCTTGGTCATGTATCCTTGATTCAGACGAATACCAATAGGAACGATGACAATGGAGCGTGGAACTACGATATCCACGAAAAGGCAAGTCCCGAGACCATTGATTGGGAGCAATTCCTGGGATCTGCACCAAAGGTGGCGTTCAACAAAAACCATTTTTTTAGGTGGCGTAAATGGTGGTCCTATGGCTCTGGTCTTTCAGGGGATTTATTGTCTCATGATTATGATCGTTTAAACTGTGTGCTCAATATGGGTATTCCAGCTTCGGTTAGCTCTTCAGGCGGAATTTATACCCATAACGATGGTAGAAATGTACCCGATGTAATCCAGGTGAATATGGAGTTTCCTGATTTCAGTACTGGAAGCAGTCAAATAAAGGGTAAGGAAAAAGGGATGACCTTTTGCTATAGTGCCACGTTGGGGAATGGGTTCAGCAGGCCTACCATTTTAATGGGGCACGATGCCACTATGGAATTGGGCAATAGATTGACTGTTTGGCCCGATGGTGCATCCACTCGCTATGCCGATATGTTGGAAGCCGAAAAAATGCGGCCCAATGTGCCAATTTATCAATACGACCCAGCAGCAAATGCAACCGATGCTGTATCGTCGGCCACATCACAGTACTTTGCTGATAAGGGACTTATGTGGACCTATATTGATGGTGTTCGAGTAGATTCTACCTTCCTCCATATGCGAGAGTGGTTGAGCGTTATCAAAAATGGAGGCAATGTAAGTTGTGGTATCAAAGAAGGTTTTGATGAGGCCATCTCCGCCCATATGGCAGGTTTGTCATGGAAATTGGGCAGAAAAATAGAATGGGATGCCGCGAGCCAAACCTTGAGACCTATTGAAGGAATTGATTTTGACCAAATACTCTTGGCAAATGAAAACTGGAACGCACAACCAGAAATGGTTGGATAAAGTTCCACGATTTTAAATGATTCTAGTCCAGAAAGTGGGATGTTGGCGAAAAGAATTTGATTCTCGGAGTAATGTCCCACTTTTGATTGCCAAAATATTCAGAAATTGGTCGATCACAGGATCACGTAGGACACTAATTCTTCCACAGTTGGGTGATCGCTCCCACTCCCACCAGCGGGCTCAATAGTGATATTTAAGGACTCGGCATTTTCAATATACTTTAGGGACACCAACTCATTGTCGGTTCCTAAAGTTCCCATATTGATCATTTCTCCATTAACATCGCTCCACATTTGATACGTTTTATCCTTTGGCAATGTGGGTAACCCTTTCGGGTTAACAAGTACCAGATGACTTTTATGGTTGACATAGGCAACTGCCTTTCCATTGAGTGCTTTTTTATTTTGATCCTATTACCTTTTTCGGGCCAATTCCATTTGATATAACTCTCTGCCCAGCTGTGCTAAAAATGGTATGCCTACTTTGTCGTATTCGTAGTTGTTGTCGTTAAAAATACCGTTGCTGTTGACCAGTATGGTTGCGGTGACCATAAAATCAATATTGTTTTTGGTGTCTTTAATATAAGCGCAATCTGTAAGTGTGCCATAAGCATATCCCACCTTGTTATAAATTTTAATGTGATTGGGCATTGGATCCGTGTTATCCCCAAACATGAAGAACTTGACATAACTGTCATAAAACTCATCTGGGTCATATCCAAGTTTTGGAGGTAGCATCTGCATAGCGGTCAACAGATACTTGTGTTGGTCGTCGCTCAGGTTGAACCTTTGTTCCTTTGGAAATGCTTCTGGAAAAATAATACGCTTTAACAAAGCACTTTGCGCCTTGATGGGATAATAATTCTTTAAACTGAAATTAAAAGGTCCCTGTTGGTAGGATTCATCGGCAATAAACCCTATCCCTTTTCTTATTCTATTTAAGTCAAGGGGATTTATCGGCGAGTTTATTATTGGCTTGCTCAAGGAGGTGGTGGAGTCGTTCAGGTAAAAAATCAAAGATTTTGTGGTCACATCGTCTGCGTTACTTGTAGATAGCCGATGGGCAATCCGAATGGGTGAAACCTTTCTATGCATCATCCGTTCGTTTAAATCGTCTTGACCCAAAAACTCCACCAATCTATTGTTCGCGGCATTGTCCGAAACAGCGAATATTTCCGAAATGGCCTTGGCAAATGTGGTTTGTACCGAATCTCCTTCCACAAAAAACTGGGTATTCATAGAAAGCGAATCAATTTCGTTGAGTTTTTCCAAAGCGGCTACTGCTGCAGGAAACTTTACCGTACTGGCAGGGTAGAAATAGTTATTTTCATCGACCTGAAAATCATAATCGGTAAAAATAATACTGTCGTTTCTTCTGTCAATTTGGATGTATCGGATTTGAACCTCATGCGCTTCAAGATTATCCATCACAGTTTTAATTTTGGGGTCTTGTGATGAAAGAGCTTTTACCAAAGAATCCATTGGAGGGTTGTTGGAACAAGATATCACCAACCCCAATATACCTACAATTACAAACCTATTGCACATAGGTGTAAACTTAAATTTCTTGGTTGTACACTTGGCCACGGTGAGGTTTAAGAATGCTCCTTACCTCTTCCAACTCAAACTCGGCAACCACTAAATAAGCAATACTATGGGTGGGGCTAAAATGCTCCACGCCTCCAAGGTCATATTTTAGTTCTTCCACTTCCACAAATTCCTTGAGGTGCTTTAGGTAGTGTTCGGCAGTATGCGCCGCACTTGGACCTCTAAAGTCCCAAATAATCTTAATTTTTATATCCAAAAGTTTTTCCATTGTGTTTTAGGAGTTAAGCACGGATTCACCTTTTTCGGCAAATGCCTTAAAATCTTGCATATATTTTAGTGATTGTTTTTTAAAAGCGCCCGGCATGAAAAATGCCATAAGTTTCATTCCAAATCCAGAGAATTGGAACTCGGATTCAGAAACCCAGCGGGTTTTGTCACCTTCTTCTTTAAAATGGTTCTTTTGGATGTTATGGACTCCTTTGGTATCGTAGGTCATATGCAGTTCATCCGGCAGGTTCCTTTTTATAATGGTCTCCACTAAGTTCATTTCTCGTTTGCCCATTTTGTAACTAAGGCTCATCCGTGCGCCTTCTTGTCCAGGCGTTGTGGACAATTGTTCGTAGCCAATAAGCCCCTGTTGCCAATGCTTCATGTTTTCGGGATTGTCCATTTTTTTGATAAATTCCTCCCTAGGAACATCGACCACAATTTCGGTGGTGTAATTCATGTTTGGATTGGTTTTGCACTAATGTAGCGATTTCTGGCCATCTATTTCCATTAAAAAATCTGTTAATGAAATTAGAACCTTCTTGTAGGGGATTTTGTAATTGTTATTTTTGCGAAATGCTTAAGCTCCAAAAAAATACGCTGTACTTCCTTTATGCCTTGGCAGCAATATTAGTTTCCTCTTGCGAGGGTATGTTCAATAAGGTCGAAGAGAAGGAACCATTGGCAAGGGTGGACGATACTTTTTTATATAAAGAGGATGTTGCCTCTTTTATCCGAGATGATATGACAGCTGAGGATAGTACTGTTTTTGTGACCAATTACATCAACAATTGGGCATCCAAGCAGCTGTTGTTGTCCAAATCAAAAATAAATTTGCCCGAAGAAAAATTGGCGGAGTTTGACCGTTTGGTTTCAGATTATCGTGCAGACCTGTACACCAGGGCCTATATTGAGGCTTTGGTAAATCAATCCCAGGATACGGCCGTTACCAAAAGTCAGCTTGAAGAATTCTACGAACGTGAAAAGGAAAATTTCAAACTAAATGAAAAATTGGTCCAGCTTAGGTTTGTGGGTATGTCCAATCAATTTTTGGATAGGAATGGTGTAGAGGAAAGAATAAAAAAATGGGACGATTCTGATAAAAGATATTTGGATTCCATAGCGGTACAGTTCAAAAAAATACATTTTAACGATTCCATTTGGGTAAGTGCCACACGGGTAATTGAAGAAATTTCCCCATTGACGCAGGCAAATGAGGAAACCCACTTAAAAAAATCACAATTTTTTGAGCTACAAGATTCCTTAGAGGTATATTTGGGCTTGGTGACCAATGTATTGGAAGTCAATGAAACAGCTCCTTTTGATTATGTGGAGCCAGATATAAAGCAATTGATTTTGAACCGGCGAAAATTGAATTACGTAAAGAAACTGGAAACCGAAATTATTGATGAAGCTATTAAGAAGAACGAATTTGAGGTTTATGACAAAGAAAATTAACGGATTATCTGTTATCGCATTTTTTGCAATGATGGGAATTATCCGGGCACAGGGAGCCGATGAGGCAATGGGCGCAAAAGATACTACAAGCGCTACCAAAAAAATAAAATTGGACGGTATAGCCGCCGTGGTCGGTGACTACGTGATTTTGGAATCTGACATCGATAAAACCTTGATCGATCTTAAAAACCAAGGCGCCTCAACAGAAGATATTACACGTTGTAGTCTTTTGGGCAAGCTAATGGAGGATAGGCTCTATGCACACCAAGCCGTACAGGATAGTTTGTTGGTCTCTGATGATATGGTAAATGCCCAAAGCGATAGACAGATTCAGCAGCTTACCCAACAAATTGGAAGTGTTGAAAAGATGTTGAGTTACTACAAAAAGGCTGATATGGAAAGTTTCCGTGAAGAGCTTTTTGAAATCAATAAATTGCGTATGCTCTCGGAAAAAATGCAGGGCAAGATTGTTGAGGAAATTGAGGTGACACCGGAAGAAGTACGCCAGTTTTTCTACAAAATTCCAGAAGATGAAAGGCCTGTTTTTGGTGCGGAATTGGAAATAGCCCAAATTGTTAAGCAACCTGAAGCTCCCGAAGAAGAAAAACAGAAAGTAATCAATCAATTAAAGGAGATTAGGCAGGATGTATTGGAGAACGATGCCAGCTTTAATGTGAAGGCAATTTTGTATTCCCAAGATCCCGGTTCTAAATCAAAGGGCGGGTTCTATAGTATGACCAAGGAAACTCCATTTGTAAAGGAATTTAAAGATGTTGCCTTTAGTCTTCAAGAAGGAGAGATTTCCGAGCCATTTGAAACTTCATTTGGATATCATATTATTTATATTGAAAAAATCAGGGGCCAGGAATTAGACCTTCGACACATACTTTTGATTCCAAAGATTCCTCAAAGTGCCATTGCTAAAGCAACTCAGGAACTGGATACTATTCGCCAGCATGTTTTGGATGGAAAATACACCTTTGCCGAAGCTGCGATGAATTTTTCTGATGAAAAAGAGACCAAGTTTGATGGTGGATTGCTTCGTAACCCTATCAATTTTGATTCTCGTTTTGAGTTGACCAAAATGGACCCAACCCTTTATAACCAAGTAAGGGATCTAAAGGATGGCGAAATATCAAGGCCTATTCGCGAAGATGACCAAAGAGGTGGATCTCCCAAGTTCAAGATCATGAAAATTTCCAATCGTTATGATGAACATGAGGCGGATTTTGCCAAAGATTATATGAAAATTCAAGAACTGGCGTTAAGAGAAAAGCAATTCAAAGCCATAAAAGGTTGGATGGAGGAACATATCGATGATACTTACATCCATGTGGATACCGAAAGTAGAGATTGCGATTTTGCTAACAACTGGGTAAAGGAATAAATATATGTCGGATGTAGATGCAGTAGAAAAGCTGGTAAAAAAACACCAAGACTTAAAAAAGGAGATTGCCAAGGTCATTGTAGGCCAAGAAGAGGTAATTGAACAAATACTGCTATCCATCTATACAGGAGGACATTCTCTCTTGATCGGGGTTCCTGGTTTGGCAAAGACCTTAATGGTCAATACCATTGCACAAACATTGGGATTGGATTTTAAAAGAATACAATTTACCCCGGATTTAATGCCCAGTGACATTTTAGGAAGCGAGGTGTTGGACCAAAACCGCAACTTCAAATTTATAATGGGGCCAGTTTTCGGGAACATCATCCTGGCGGATGAAATCAATAGGACACCGCCCAAAACTCAAGCCGCTTTACTGGAAGCCATGCAGGAAAGAGCAGTGACCATTGCGGGAAAGCAACACAAATTAGATCAACCTTATTTTGTGCTGGCCACACAAAACCCAATAGAGCAAGAAGGAACCTATCCATTGCCGGAGGCCCAATTGGACCGTTTTATGTTTGCCATAGAACTAAAATACCCTTCGATTGAAGAAGAAATACAAGTGGTAAAATCCACCACTACAGACGATGAGGTCCAGATAGATACACTGTTTAATGCCGACGAGATTATTGCAGTACAGCATTTGGTCAGGCGAATTCCTGTACCGGATAATGTTGTGGATTATGCGGTAAGGTTGGTTAACAGAACACGCCCAGATCAAGTCGGCGCTTCCGATTACGTAAAAAATTACATTGATTGGGGGGCAGGACCAAGAGCATCACAGAATTTGGTTTTAGCCGCCAAGGCACATGCAGCCATCCATGGAAAGTTCTCTCCGGACATCGAGGATGTTAAGGCAGTTTCCTTGGGAATTCTTCGTCACAGGATACTAAAAAACTACAAAGCGGAAGCTGAAGGTATCACCGAGGAAAAAATTATCACGGAATTATTATAAAAAATGAGAAAACCGACATTTATTTAGGTCGATTCTAATTTCAAATTCCTTCTCATTTTAGTAAATTTACCAAATTACAAAAATCATAAAAAACCTAATTGAATAATGGCATTTGATATAGACATGATTAAGGGTGTCTACGCTTCTATGGGAGAACGTGTGGAAAAAGCCCGGAAATTGGTAGGTAAGCCGCTAACGCTTTCTGAAAAGATTTTATACTCTCACCTTTGGGACGGTAATCCCGAAAAGGCCTATATAAGGGGCAAAGATTACGTTGATTTCGCTCCTGACAGAATCGCTTGTCAAGATGCAACGGCTCAGATGGCCTTGTTGCAATTTATGCAAGCTGGAAAAGATAAAGTAGCAGTGCCTACCACGGTTCACTGCGATCACCTGATCCAAGCTAAAGATGGTGCTGCGGCAGATTTAAAACATGCCAATGAAACTAGTAAAGAGGTATTTGATTTCTTGGGATCTGTATCTAACAAATATGGTATTGGGTTTTGGAAACCAGGTGCTGGTATTATTCACCAAGTAGTATTGGAAAATTATGCATTCCCTGGAGGTATGATGATTGGAACCGATTCTCACACCGTAAACGCTGGTGGTTTGGGAATGGTCGCTATTGGTGTAGGAGGAGCAGATGCTGTGGATGTAATGGCAGGAATGGCATGGGAACTTAAGTTTCCTAAGTTGATCGGTGTAAAATTGACAGGTAAACTTTCCGGTTGGACAGCCCCTAAGGATGTTATTTTGAAAGTAGCTGAAATTCTTACCGTAAAAGGTGGAACAGGTGCTATTGTAGAATATTTTGGCCCTGGCGCAACTTCTATGTCGTGTACTGGTAAAGGTACCATTTGTAACATGGGTGCTGAAATTGGAGCAACGACATCAACCTTTGGTTACGACGAATCAATGGAGCGTTACCTAAGGGCTACTGATAGGGAAGATGTTGCCGATGAGGCAAACAAGGTTAAAGAACATTTGACAGCTGATGCAGAGGTGTACGCTAACCCAGAGCAATATTTTGATCAGGTAATCGAAATCAACCTTTCCGAATTGAAGCCTTTGCTAAATGGTCCATTTACCCCGGATTTGGCTACAGAAGTAGGAACAATGACGGATAAAGCTACCGAAAACGGTTGGCCTTTAGCTGTTGAGTGGGGATTGATAGGTTCTTGTACGAACTCTTCTTATGAAGATTTATCGAGAGCATCCTCCATTGCACAACAAGCTTTGGACAAAAAATTGAAAACAAAAGCTGAGTTTGGTATCAATCCAGGTTCAGAACAAGTACGATATACTACCGAGCGTGACGGTATCCTTGATATTTTTGAAAAATTGGATGCCAAGATCTTTACAAACGCCTGTGGACCATGTATTGGTCAATGGGGACGATATGAGGATCCAAAGAACGCTCCAAAGAACAGTATTGTACATTCCTTCAACCGTAACTTTGCAAAACGTGCCGACGGTAACCCAAACACGCATGCATTCGTTGCATCACCAGAAATGACCGCAGCGATTGCCATTGCAGGTCGTTTGGATTTTAACCCATTGACGGATAAATTGATCAACGAAGATGGCGAAGAAGTAATGTTGGATGAACCAACAGGATGGGAGTTGCCACCAAAAGGGTTTGAAGTTAAGGAAAACGGTTACGAAGACCCTCTTGAAGATGGAAGTGGAGTAGAGGTTAAAGTAGCTTCAGATTCTGAGCGTTTGCAATTGTTGGAGCCTTTTGTTCCAATTAAGGCAAGTGATCTTCAAGGCATGAAATTGTTAATCAAAGCATTTGGAAAATGTACTACAGACCACATTTCCATGGCGGGACCATGGTTGCGCTTTAGAGGTCATTTGGATAACATTGCCAATAATACGTTGATTGGAGCTGTAAATGCCTTCAATCAAAAAACCAACTTCGTTAAAAACCAATTGACAGGTGAATACGGAGGTGTTCCAGATACGCAACGTGAATACAAAAAAGAAGGTATCAAAACAGTTGTTGTGGGGGATCATAACTACGGTGAAGGTTCATCAAGAGAACATGCTGCCATGCAGCCTAGACATTTGGGTGTTGCCGTTGTAATTGTAAAATCCTTTGCAAGGATTCACGAAACCAACTTGAAGAAACAAGGTATGTTGGCGTTGACCTTTGCTAATGAAAGTGACTATGATTTGATTCAGGAAGACGATACTTTCAACATTGTTGATGCGGCCGAGTTTGCACCGGACAAACCCTTGACCATCGAAGTAGTACACGCCGATGGAAGTAAGGATACCATTATCACAAACCACTCGTACAATGATGCTCAAATCAAGTGGTTCAACGAAGGTTCGGCCTTGAACTTGATCAAGAAACAGAATGCTTAATTGTATTTAAAATAATCTGTAAAAAACTCCTGATATTGATTGAGATGTCAGGAGTTTTTAATTTTTGAGAAATAACTTTCAATGAAAATCAATAAAAAGACCATTCTCAATGTAGTATTAATTCTTTTTATCCTGTCGTTTTTTGTAACCCCAATTGGTTATTATGGAAAGATATGGTTAAACAGAATGTTCTCATTTTCTCCTGAAGTCATCGAAATGGCAGAACGTCAACAAATCACCGATTACGATTGGAAACTAAAGGATGAAGAATGGAATTTTTTCAACTTTGAAAAATCGAAGGGCAAGGTAATCTTGGTCAATTTTTGGGCATCATGGCGTTTGCCTTCAGAAGCCGAACTTGCAAGTATTCAAGAATTATACGACAGATATAAAGGCAAGATGGATTTTTATATCATCACCGATGAAGAAAGGGAACCGGTTGAAGCATTTATGGAAGAGCATGACTTCACATTTCCACTTACTTATTTGATCATTGGTGAAAAAATGCCTATTGATGCTAGTAATGTGCCCGCTTCCTATCTAATTGATAAATCGGGGAACATTGTGATCCATGAAGAAGGAATTTCTGATTGGAGCACAGGAAAAGTATATAGACTATTGGATGAATTGATTGCAGAATGAAGATTACTAAGGAACAGATCAGCAATGGAATATGGATTTTGGCCATTGTTCTTATATTGTTTACACCACTGGGTTTTTACCCACGGGTATGGGTGAACAAAATAGTAGCTACAGTACTATCTCCAAGTACAGTTGACAAGGACGAACAAGCCAATTTAAAAAATTACAATTGGAACCTTATTGATTTAGAAGGGAAGCAAACCAATCTACAGTCTCGAAAAGGAGAAGTGATTTTAATTAATGTTTGGGCAACCTGGTGTCCTCCTTGTGTTGCGGAACTTCCAGGTTTTGCCGATCTCTATAAAGATTATGGAGATAGGGTGTACTTTGCTTTTGTGGCAAATGATGAAAAGCAAAAAGTCGAGGCATTTCTAAAGAAAAAAGGATATGATTTGCCCGTATATTTTCAAGTTTCGGAGACACCAAAAGAATTGGAAAGTGGTAGTATACCGGTTACATATATACTTGATAAACAAGGTAACATTGTAGTGGATAAAACCGGTGCGGCCAATTGGAATTCCGATAAGACCAGAGCACTGTTGGACAAACTTATTGCTGAGTAGTTATTTCTTTTTAAAATATTTAAAGGGCACCACCAACATACCAAAGCACTCCCCATCTTCTTTTCCTAGGTGTTTATGATGCATTTTGTGGGCTCTACGGACGCCACGGGCATATCTATTATTAGCATTCCTAAACATTTTGAAACGTTGGTGGATAAAGATATCATGAACTGTAAAGTAAGCAATCCCATAAGCAAGTATTCCAAAACCTAAAGGCCACCCATACCAAAAAGTGGTATAACTGCCTAGGTAGAATAGCGCCATGCTCACGATAGCGTAGAAAATAAAGAATGCATCGTTTCGCTCAAACCACGAATCGTGGTCTTTTTTATGGTGGTCTTTGTGGAGGCTCCATAAAAAACCATGCATTACATATTTATGGGTAAACCAAGCCATGAATTCCATAAAGCAAAAGGTGGCCAAAAATATCAATATCCAAAGTGCTACTTTCATTGTACCAATTGTAATTTATAATTAACATAAGATTGTGCCAATAGTCCAAACTTTTGATAGTTGGGCACACGAATCCGTGTATTTTTAATTTCCAAAGGAGGAGTACTCTGTAATTTTTGAAGCAACTTTTTATAATACCGATAAGCCGTGTATACGCCAAACTTTGCCTGTTCCGGGAGATGGATGATACCAGAGTATCCAAGTGCAAAATCTGCCCTTATTTCATCTACGATACGTTTTTTGGACACTTCATCGAGTTCCATTAAATCCGTATTTGGAAAATACGTCCTGTTCAAATCTTCGTAATCAGCTTTTAAATCACGGAGAAAATTTACTTTTTGAAAAGCGGAACCCAGAGCCATGGCCGATTCTTTCAGCTCTTCGTATTTCTCTTTGTCCCCTTTTACAAAAACACAAAGGCACATTAAGCCAACTACATCCGCAGAACCATAAATATACTCACGGTATTCGTCAAAGGTCTCGTACCTTTTTTTGGTAAGGTCCATTCGCATGCTCTTCATAAAGGATTCCACCAAATGATGAGGGATGTCGTATTTATGATACGTATGTTGAAAGGAATTTAGAATTGGATTCAAGCTAATTTTATCTTCGATAGCTTGTTCCATATCTTTTTCAAAAGCATCGAACAATTTAGTCTTGTCGTAATCGTGAAAGGTATCAACAATTTCATCAGCAAAACGGACAAATCCGTAAATATTGTAAATGTCGGAACGGATGGATGGCGCCAACATTTTGGTGGCCAACGAAAAAGAGGTGCTGTAAGATCGGGTCACGACCTTACTGCAATGGTATGAAACATCGTCAAAAATAGTTTTCATCTTTTTTCTTCTTTAATGATTAAATCAGCCACCAGTTTACCAGATATCAGGGATGGTGGGACCCCTGGTCCGGGAACGGTCAACTGACCGGTAAAGAACAAGCTTTTTACTTTGCTACTTTTGAGGTTAGGTCTTAAAAAAGCAGTTTGGCGCAACGTGTTTGCCAAACCATAGGCATTGCCTTTATAGGAATTGTACTGCTCAATAAAATCGTTAACACAGAAACTTTCTTTAAAAATTACTGAATTTTTTACAGTTTGTTTGGTTAAATTTTCAAATCGGTCCATCACAAGATCAAAATATTGGTCTCGTAATTGTGGTGTATCCTCCAACCCGGGAGCAATGGGCACCAAGAAGAACCCTGTTTCTTTTCCTTTGGGAGCCATTGATGAATCTGTTACGGATGGGAAATTGGCATAGAACAATGGATTGCTGGGCCATTGTGGGTTGTCATAGATTTCTTGGGCGTGTTTTTCAAAATCGGTATCAAAAAACAAATTATGATGGTCGACGTTTTTTAACTTTTTATCAAAACCAATATAGAATAATAATGAAGATGGGGCATAGGTTTTTTTGCCCCAATACTCCTCGGAATATTGCCTATATTTTTTATCGAGCAAAGTCTCGGAGTGATGGTAATCAGCACCGCTCACAACATAATCTGCGATGTGGTTTTTCTTTTTACTTCGTATACCTAAAACTTCTCCATCGGAGACCAAAATATGACTAACCGGACTATTGGTGTTTATAGTAACGCCCAATTCTTCGGCCACGCTTTTCATGGCTTTTATGATTTCGTACATACCACCTTTTGGGTGCCATGTACCCAAACCAAAGTCCGCAAAATTCATAAAATTGTAAAAGGACGGAGTATTACTTGGTTTGGCACCCAAAAAAAGTACAGGAAACTCTAATGTGGAAACCAATTTTGGATTTTTGAACCGCTTTCGTACTTGTTGACTAATGGTTTTGAAAAATTGATCAACTTTTAAAACGGTTTCCTTGGTCACCAATTCCAAGGGGGATAAACCTGGGCGTAAAACCACTTTATTAATGGCAATATTATAGTTTTCCTGTGCTTGACTTATAAATTGTTTCAAGTGTTCACTGCTACCAGCCTCGATACGTTCAAACTCTTCACAAATACTCTCCATACAATCACCAATGGTGATAATATCTTCTTCAAAAAAAATTTTATAAGCAGGATTCAATTTGTCCAAATGGTAGTAATCGGAAGTCTTTTTGCCAAAGTCACCAAAAAACTTTTCAAAAATATCGGGCATCCAATACCAGCTCGGGCCAATGTCAAAAGTAAAACCATTCTTTATTAATTGCCTTGCCCTGCCACCAACTGTGTCATTTTTCTCAAACATTTCAACCTCATAACCCGCTTTCGCTAAATAGCAGGAGGCAGAAAGTGATGAGAAACCAGAACCAATAACAATTACTTTTTTCATAAGGGTATTAAAGCGATTCTATTAGTTGATTAATGGTTTTAAAGATTTTGATGGGCCCTTTCGCCCTGTCTTCATCAATTTCTTGAATCTGATGTCCAAGTACCCAAAGCTTAGAATCTGGAGACTTCTTTAAAACCTCTCCAAACTTTTCAAAATAATCGTCAATATCGTCCTTGGTCGGAACAACGGTGAAATAGGAAACAAACCTAATATTATGGTAATACTTAAGCAGGTCTTCCAGGCTTTCAATTGGCATAGTCTGCCCTAAGTATATTGTTTTGTATCCATGTAGGGCCAACTGATAATTAATATACAAAAGCCCTAATTCATGTATTTCGTTCTCCGGGAGAAACAGTACGTATACTTCGTCTTTTTTTGTAGGGGCCTCAAACTGGAGTTTCTCCGTATGGATATATATTTTTTGTTTGATTAAATTGGATATAAAATGCTCGTGAGATGGACTTATGGTATTGGTTTGCCATAATAACCCAAGTTCGTTCAACAACGGGATAAAGACATCGTTAAAAATTTGGGTGAACGACTTTTCTTCCATCAGCTCATTATAGGTATTTAGGAAGAGGGATTGGTCAAAATTGAGCATCGCCAATTTAAAAGAATTGATTGCGTGGCTCTTTTCACTTTTAAGGGTAATAATTTCGTTGACCAATGAAGGTATTTTTTTATCACCTAACTTGGCAATTTTGGAAATTTTATATCCATTTTTATAAAGCAAGGTAACATTCAATAGCTTCTGTAAGCTTTCCAGGTTGTAAGTACGGATGTTGGTGTCTGTTCGTTCTGGACTGAACAAATTGTATCTCTTTTCCCAAATTCGAATGGTATGGGCCTTAATTCCCGAAAGGTTTTCCATATCCCGAATACTGAATGAAGTCTTTACGTTGTTCATCTTTTTGGTTTAAACGTTAAACAAATTTACGATTAAAAAGACGTCATCCTAGTTTTTTATCATAAAATTTAGAATCTTCTTCAATAATATCAGTGTTTTGTGAAAAGAGTTGAGGATTCTTCAGGTAGTGTTTAAAAGCAAGAAAACCGCAATTTCTTGCGGTTTTCTTTTGTGCCCACGACTGGAGTCGAACCAGCACGTCCTTTCGAACACTACCCCCTCAAGGTAGCGTGTCTACCAATTCCACCACGTGGGCTTTTGGAATTTTAGGTGTGCAAATATAATTTTTTTGGACAAAAGGGGAGGGTTTAAATAGTATTTTATGATTGGTAGATAGTCTCGGATTTTTGAGTTGAACCATTTTATGTTAAATAGCCATTGGACCTTATATAAAATGATGTTTTACTTCTATGGAAGGCAGGATTAGTTTACGTAATTTTATACCCTGTTTCTCAAATGAAAATTATGGACAAAGACCTAGGTCGTTTATTATACGATTACTTGTTGGAGACTGGAATGAGTGAGGGTATTGCAGCATATGTCAACCTTCTGGTCTTGTTGGTAGTGGTACTCATTTTGGTCACCTTTCTTGATATACTTATTTGGAAAATCTTACGAGGGCTCTCGGTTAGGTTGGCACGGAAGTCCAAAAACAATTTCGATAACTTTTTGGTGGCTCACCGAGTTCCACGTTATGTGGCCCATATGGTGCCTTTGACTATTCTGTTGGAGTTTGTCCCTGTCGCTTTTGCTGATTTTGATTATGCGGAAGGCATAGCATTGAAGACCATAAAAATACTATACGTCTTTTTGACCCTGATTATTTTCAGGAAGTTTTTTCAAAGTGTCAACGGGTATTTAAAGACCCTTCCAAAATTTAAGGACAAACCCATCGATAGCTACGTTCAGGTATTCATGATCTTTGCTTGGATCGTGGGTATACTTACCATTTTTGCCATTGTCACTGAGACCACGGTCTGGAAATTTTTTACGGCCTTAGGAGCAGCTTCAGCAGTAATCCTTCTCATATTTAAAGACTCTATTCTGGGTCTTGTGGCCAGTATTCAGGTCACTATTAATGATATGGTCCGTATAGGGGATTGGATTACTTTCGAAAAGTATGGCGCAGATGGAGATGTCATTGAGATAAGCCTGGCCACTGTTAAAGTTCAGAACTTTGATATGACCACCACCACAATACCTACCTATGCCCTAATTTCCGATTCGTTTAAAAACTGGCGTAGTATGCAGGCTTCGGGTGGACGACGAATAAAACGATCATTGATTATTCGTCAAAAAAGCATTCGATTTTTATCATTAGATGAAAGTGAAAGGTTAAAAAAAATTCAGTTGATCGAAGCTTACATAGCTAGCAGGAATGAACAGATAAACAACTATAACGAATCAAACCAAATAAATAAAGAACTTTTGGTCAATGGAAGAAACCTAACCAACTTCGGGCTGTTCCGTAAATATGTGACCAACTATTTGGAAAGTCATTCTGCAATAAATAAAGGTATGACCTTAATGGTGAGGCAACTACAGCCGACCCCACAGGGAATCCCCTTAGAAGTATATGCTTTCTCCTCAGATAAACGCTGGGAAAATTATGAATATGTAATGGCAGATATTTTTGACCATCTATTGGCGGCCTTGCCCTATTTTTCCCTTGAGGTTTTTGAACTTCCTGTCTCGTTGGAACCAACACAAGGTAAATAAAGTATCACCTCATTGGTGATGGGAATAGTTCGAAGCTATTAAAAAAGCTAGGTGCCTATGTCCAGTATTCTGTCAGGAATTGATAGAACTCCTTTTTTAGGTCAGCGTATATTTGACGTTGGGTTTCCATTTTTTGTCTGAACTCTATATGCCTTTCAACCAAAGAGACATCCAAAGCCTCTTCACCCACCTTACTATGTTCGGCCATATTGGATTCGTGTTCTTCTATGATTTCCTCTAGTTCTTCAATAACGCTGCCGTGCAATATGAACTCATTCTGAAAGTGCTCCAGTTTGGCAAGAACTTTTTGGTCATCGTAACGGCCAATTAGTTCGCTCAATCTGTTTTTAAATGTTTCTAGTTCATCTTTCCAAAAATCGAGCTCAAGTTCCCATTGTTTGTGTTCAAAATGGAGATCTGAATCGTAAATTAATGTTTCCATGATATTTTGTTTTATGTTCAAAAAGTTGATGGCAACTTACTTGAACGGTTCTCTAAATTTGTTTTTTCCAACATCGAAATAATTTACAAGCAAGTTTGGGTTGCTGGGTTTTTCAGTATCTGCTCCCAATATTTTTTCCCCTCTCTTGCCCAAAAGTCCTTCGAGGTCGTCTTTGTTTACCACCTCTTTTTTAAGAAGTAATTGTGCAAGATTTTCCAATTCTTCTTTATGGACCATCAGTAATTTTTTGGTTCGCTCATAAGCGGACATAATCAAATCACGTACTTCATGGTCAATTTGTTTGGCCATCTCCTCACTGTACGGTTTACCTAGCATACGTTCATTATCCCCTGTAGAATCGTAAAAACTAATGGGCCCAATTTCTTCATCCAAACCATAATAAGAGACCATGGTATAGGCTTGTTTGGTCACTTTTTCAAGATCGTCCAGAGCCCCTGATGATATTTCGTTGAATATGATTTCCTCAGCTGCTCTCCCACCGAGCGATGCACATAGTTGATCAATAAATTGCGATTTGGTAACGATTTGTCGTTCTTCCGGCAAATACCAAGCAGCTCCGAGTGATTTCCCCCGAGGGATTATCGAGACCTTCACAAGAGAATCCACATGTTTTAGGTGCCAACTGGCTACGGCATGGCCTGCTTCGTGATAAGCGACAATTTCTTTTTCCTTTGGTGAAATAATCTTGCTTTTACGCTCCATTCCAACAATGACCCGGTCCCTGGCTGCCATAAAATCTTCCTGCTCCACTTCGTCTTTTTTTTCCCGCGCTGCGATTAGGGCTGCCTCATTGCAAATATTGGCAATATCTGCTCCAGAAAAACCAGGGCTTAGTTTGGCCAGTACTTCTATATCAACATTGTTCGAAAGTTTTAAGGGACGAATATGGACTTTAAAGATTTCAGCACGTTCCGATTGGTTGGGGAGTTCCAAATAAATATGGCGATCAAATCTTCCAGGGCGCAGAAGAGCTTTATCCAGCACATCTGGGCGGTTTGTGGCGGCCAATACTATGACTCCTGTATTGTCTCCAAACCCGTCCAATTCGGTAAGTAGTTGGTTTAAGGTACTTTCACGTTCATCATTGGCCTGAAATGCATTGATTTTACCTCGTGAGCGTCCAACGGCATCAATTTCATCAATAAAAATAATGCTTGGAGCCTTTGCCTTGGCTTTTTTGAAGAGGTCCCGTACACGCGATGCTCCCACACCCACGAACATTTCTACAAACTCGGACCCCGACATAGAGAAAAAAGGTACCTGTGCCTCACCTGCCACGGCTTTGGCCATTAAGGTTTTTCCTGTACCAGGTGGTCCTACAAGTAAAACACCCTTCGGTATTTTAGCACCGAGCCTAGTGTAGTCTTCTGGATTTTTTAGGAAGTCTACAACTTCCATCACTTCGGCCTTAGCTTCTTTGAGGCCTGCAATATCATTAAATGTTACTTTGCTTTTGGTTCCTTTTTCGGTAAGTTTTGCAGTAGATTTACCAAAATTGAATATGGAGTTTCCTCCTTTTCCACCTCGCATACTTCTGAGCAAAAAAATCCAAATAAAAATAAAAAACACGAAGGGCAGCAACCATGATAAAATGGTGGTCCAACTGGTCTTATTTTCATATCGAACATCAATTTTTTCAGAAATGCCGGCATCCTCTTGTGCCCGACGGAGTTTGTTTTCAAAACTTTCTACGGAACCGATTGTTATGTAATAGTGGGGTCCATTGCCAGAAGATAATAGCCCATTGTTGTTATCTTTTAGATCAGGATTGTCCAAAACATCTTTTTTGATATAGATTTGGGCAACTTCTTTATTGATTACGACAATTTTATCAATGGCATCATTCGCCAATAGCGTATTTTCAAATTTTGACCAGCTAATTTCTTCAGGGGCTTCTAATTTGTTTGTGAAGAAGGGAAATAATAGCAACAGGAGCACCACCCAATAAAACCATCCAAAATCCCTGCCCCCAAACGGTCGTTTTGGAGTTGAGGGTTTTTCCCCATTTTCATTGGTGTTGCTATATTTGGAATCGGTAGACATTTTATTTCCATTTTTTGGATTGAATCTTTTTCCAAAAGTGTTTTCCCATAACTATGGGCCATTTCAAATCTAGCTTACTATACTTTTATTTGAAATGATTTAGGTCATGCAACTCTACCTTGATTACCTCCACATAACGTTGTTCAAATACCTTGGATTAACATTTTTTGTTATGGAAATGTTCCTGATTTAGGTCATAGGAGTCCCTGATTCATAGTTGTATTTTAGAAATGCTAAAGCAGTTGACATGAACATTCTTCAGGATAAGAGATACGTTTCGTTGGATACCCGTAATCCCATATGGGATAGGATATTCATAGTTGCTCCTTTGGTGGTGGTAGGGACGAAAGAAAAGGATGGTTATGACCTTGCTCCAAAACATATGGCCACCCCTCTTGGGTTCGATAACTATTTCGGATTTGTATGTACACCACGGCATGGTACTTATCAAAACGTAAAAAAAACTGGGGAGTTCACGGTGAGCTTTCCAACCCCTGATCAAGTAACAACCACTTCGCTAAGTGCTTCGCCGAGAACGGAAGCAATGGACAAATCCCAGCAAATTATTGAGGCCTTGCCCTTGGTTAAGGCAGCTTCCATGGATGCACCTTTGGTAAAGGATGCCTATTTGTACTTGGAATGTGAGTTGTTCAAAATTATTGATGGTTTTGGTGAGAATAGTATCATAGCGGGAAAAATAAAAGAAGCCTACGTTGATACAGATTATTTGAAGGTTTCAGAAAGGGACGAGCAAGAACAATTGAGAAATAATCCATTGTTGGCCTACATTTCCTACGGCCGTTTTGCCAAAATCGATGAAACGTACAATTTTCCTTTTCCAAAAGATTTTAAAAGATGACTTCCAAGGTTACACATATGGCAGATGTTATCTTGAATCAACTCAAATCAAGGCAAAAGGAAATGTTGGATTTTTTGGGTGAACTTGTTTCAATGGAAACGCCTTCGCGCAACCCCAAATCTCAATATCAAATTTTAAAATTTATAGGGAAAGCGTTGCAGGAATTGGGTTTTTATACACTGCATGTACCAGGAAAAAAAACTGGTGGATTTTTATATGCAAGGCCTAATAATAGAGATAAAACCAAAGCTTTACAATTGATGATAGGTCATTGTGATACGGTGTGGGAACTGGATACCCTAACAAATATGCCGTTAAGAAAAGATGGTCGCACCATGAAAGGGCCGGGAATTTATGATATGAAAGCCGGGCTTACCCAAATCATCTTTGCTTTGAAAACGATTGCTGATTTGAATTTGAGTTTGCCCTTGACTCCGGTAATTCTGATCAATTCCGATGAAGAAATTGGAAGCAAGGAATCCAGAAAAACCATTGAACGATTGGCCAAGGTGAGCGAACGAGCTTATGTCATGGAACCCCCGTTGGGATTGACAGGTAAATTGAAAACCGCAAGAAAAGGGCTTGGACGCTTTACGATTACCGTGAAAGGGAAAGCTGCCCATGCTGGATTGGATCCTCAAAAAGGAGCAAGTGCCATTGTGGAATTATCCCATCAAATACAGCGGTTATATGCTATGAACGATTTTGACAAAGGAATTACAGTAAATGTTGGGATGATAGAAGGTGGGGTTTCACCCAATGTAATTGCACCGGAAAGCAAAGCAGTGGTAGATGTTCGTGTATTGAACAAAAAAGATGGGGAACAGATAACAAAACAGATTCTTGCGCTCAAACCGACACTGCCAGAGGTTGAGGTGCACATAGAAGGAGGAATAGGAAGACCACCCATGGAGCATACTCCAGGTAATCGGATGCTCTGGAAATTGGCGAAGGCCAATGGAGCCCTTTTAGGATTGGAATTGGAGGAAGCAACTGCCGGTGGAGGTTCGGATGGCAATACCACCAGTTTATATACCGCCACCTTGGATGGAATGGGTACTACAGGGGATGGGGCCCATGCCCAGCATGAACACATTTTATTGGACGAGTTTCCAGTTAGGACAGCATTATTGGCCCTTTTGATGTTGGCTGAGGCAGGGAGCAATTAAACTTTGTATTATGGACCACAAATATATTTATGCATCATTGACCAGAATATCCGATCTCGCAGAAAAGGGGTTCGAAGTAAAGGCCTTGCCAAAGGACAAATGGGAAACAGGCGATTATGTCGTATGTGAAATTTTGAACGAAGGAGGTGAGAGCTTGAAAATGGAACTCCCCAATGGTAGGATGCGAGGGGTTATTGCTGGTGAGCACATAGTAGGCGCATTAGGGGAACGGTATGCCACCCTTGAAGCGACTGGTAGTTGGAGAAATGTAACGGACGATTTAAAAATGACAGTACTTACAGGTGCTGGGCTACTCGGTAAACTAACGTCCAAGTCCATGTTTATTCCTAAAATGATCAAGATTATTTATAAAGGTCATGCCGTTAGGGAGGGCAAAAAGATAACCATGGATGATTTTGTAGAGAAAATCCCCAGGGTTCCATTTAACACCCCGGTAATCTTATTTGTGGGAACCTCAATGTCTGCCGGGAAAACAACCTCTGCCCGAATAGTAACCAATATTTTTAAACAAGCAGGGTATAAAGTAGTCGGTGCAAAACTAACCGGGGCGGGTCGTTATAAAGATATTTTGGCCTTTAAGGATGTAGGAGCGGACAAGATATTGGATTTTGTGGATGTGGGACTTCCTTCATCCATTTGCCCCACCGAGGTCTATGAAGAAAAACTTGAACAGATGCTCAGCAGGATTGCCAGAGAGAATGCGGATGTTGCCATAATTGAAATTGGTGCGTCACCTTTGGAACCCTATAATGGGGATGTTGCCATAAATGCATTAAGGGAGCATATTAAATGTACCATTCTGAGTGCTTCAGACCCTTATGCGGTCTATGGTTTGATGAAAGCTTTTGAGCTGGTTCCTGATATTGTTACCGGAGTAGCCTCCAATACTTTAGCGGGAGCGAGGATGGTAAAGGAATTGTGTGGTGTAAAAGCACTTAACTTGATAGACTCCACTACCACAAAGGCATTAAAAGAAATTTTGACGGAGAAAACAGGTATGCCACTCAAAACAAAATGAAACTTTCAGAAAACGCAAGGCAATTACTCAATGCCAGGTATTTGTTGAAGAATACGGAAGGAAAAATAGTAGAATCCCCGGAAGAACTTTTTTGGAGAGTGGCCAAGTATGTGGCAAGTGTAGAAAAAGAGGATAGAAAAAAATGGGAAAATAAATTTTATGCCCTACTGGCCAATCTCCATTTTTTGCCCAATTCACCAACCTTAATGAATGCTGGATTGCTAAATGGACAATTAAGTGCATGTTTTGTGTTGCCGGTAGAGGATAGTTTGAACAGTATATTCACTACCCTGAAAAACATGGCTATGATTCATCAGAGTGGGGGAGGAACAGGATATAATTTTTCCCAGCTTCGGCCGCATGGAGATATGGTTTCATCATCGGGAGGCGTTTCCTCGGGACCCATGGCATTCATCAAAATTTATGATACCGCGACGGAACATGTAAGGCAAGGAGGAAAACGAAGAGGGGCCAACATGGGAATTTTGAATGTAGACCATCCCGATATCGAAGAGTTTATCCTTTCAAAATCTGAAGGGAACACATTGCATAATTTTAATCTTTCTGTGGGGATTACCGATGATTTTATGAAGGCGGTTCAACAAGGAACGGATTGGAAATTAATCAACCCGAGAACAAAAAAGGTTGCGAAAATCATCAAAGCCAATAAGCTCTGGGACCAAATAGTTACACAAGCTTGGGCTACAGGAGACCCAGGACTTATTTTTTTGGATACGATAAATCAACACAATCCGGTACCCGAACTAGGTAGTATCCAGAGTACCAACCCCTGCGGTGAAGTTCCCTTGTTCGAATATGAAAGTTGCAACCTGGGATCCATCAATTTATCAAAAATGGTAAAACTTGAAGGAGACCGGGGAGAAGTAGATTGGAAGGTTTTGGAAAATGCCATTGGTGTAGCCGTTAGGTTTTTGGACGATGTGATTTCGGCAAACCATTATTTATTGCCTCAAATAGAACAAGAGACCAAAAGCAATAGAAAAATTGGACTTGGAATAATGGGGTGGGCCGAATTATTGGCATTGCTCAACATACCCTATGCTTCTGATGATGCCATCTCACTAGGAGAAAAACTAATGAAATTTGTTCAAGAGAAAAGCTATGAGGCATCGGCAGAATTGGCTAAGGAACATGAAGTATTCCCCAATTGGGAAAAAAGTGTTTTCTACCCCAATAAACCCATGAGAAATGCTACTTGTAACAGTATAGCACCAACGGGCAGTATTTCGGTAATAGCGGACACATCTTACTCCATAGAGCCTTTGTATGCCCTTGCTTATAGACGAGTGGGAATATTGGAAGACCAGACTCAAATGGAAATTAATCCAGTTTTTGTGTCAAAAATGCGAGAATTGGGTCTATGGACCGATGAGGTGAAAGACGAAGTGCTGGCTGCAGGAAGTATTCAACAGCTGGAGTATATTCCAAAAGAAATACGAAGAGTATTCGAAACTAGTTTGGAGATTCCATGGGAATATCATTTGCAACATCAACGGGCCTTTCAGAAATATACCGATAATGCTGTTTCAAAAACCATCAACCTAGCTGAAAAAACCAAAAAGAAAACAGTTTCGGATATTTATATGACTGCTTGGAAGTATGGACTCAAGGGAATAACTATTTATAGGGATGGGAGTAAGGCCAATCAGGTGTTGCAGGCCTGTCATTTAAATAAAAGTGCCAACTGTTGAATGTTTCTTAGGATATGGCCGCTGCCAAAGCAATTTGAATCATGTCTTTAAAAGTGGTCTCACGATCATGTGCAGAGAGCTTTTCATCTGTTACCAAAGAGTCGGAAATGGTTAAAATGGTCAAAGCCTTTATATTGTATTTAGCTGCAATGGTATATAATCCTGCGGTTTCCATTTCAACGCAGAGAACCCCATATTGGGCCCAAAGCTTATATTCTTCGGGGTCGTCGCTATAAAACTCATCTGAAGAGAGTACATTTCCTGCTTTTATGGTGATGTTGTTCTTTTGGGCATAATTAACTGCTTTTATAAAAAGATCAAAATCAGCAGTTGGGGAATAATCCGAGTTGATGAATCTTGAATTGTTCATGCCAGAAGTGGTGGAAGCAGCCATGGCCAAAACTACATCATTGAGCTTTACATTTTCTTGGTATGATCCTGCAGATCCTACCCGAATTATATTCTTGACCCCATAATCGTTGATCAGTTCATGAAAATAAATCATGGCAGAAGGCATTCCCATTCCACTTCCTTGGACAGAAACCCTTTGTCCCTTATAGATGCCAGTATAACCCAACATTCCCCGAATTCGGTTATAGCAGACGGGATTTTCCAGAAATGTTTCCGCAATCCACTTGGCCCTTAATGGGTCTCCGGGCATTAGAACGGTTTCGGCAATTTCGCCTGGTTTTGCTTCTATATGCGTACTCATGGATTTTCTTATTTGATTAAATTAGGGCCGGAAGATGTGCCAATTCTTGATACACCTAGGTCAATATATTTTTGGGCGGTCTCTTTGTCTTTGATTCCTCCAGAGGCTTTTATTTTTGCCTTATCACCAACAACACTTTTCATCAGTTTTACATCTTCAAAAGTGGCCCCACCAGTTCCAAATCCGGTTGAGGTCTTTACAAAATCTGCATTGGCCTCAACTCCCAAGGTACAGGCTTTTTCTTTTTCTGAATCAGTGAGGTAACATGTTTCAATAATCACCTTAAGTATTTTGCCCCCGATAGCCTGTTTTATAGCTTTGATCTCATCGCGAACGGCATCGTGCATTTCCGACTTCAACCATCCAATATTGATGACCATGTCAATCTCGTCTGCTCCATTTTCAACACAGTCCACAGCTTCAAATACCTTTACTTTGGTAGACATGGCCCCCAATGGAAAACCAATTACAGCAGCCACTTTTATGGGAGTGTTGCGCAATCTTTCCTTGGCGATGGGCACATGACATCCGTTTACGCAAACCGCATAAAAACCGTATGATTTGGCTTCATCACATAGTTTTTGAATTTCCGCGGTAGTTGCGTTTGGTTTTAAATAGGTATGATCAATAAAGTCTACTATTGCCATATTAGTGGTTAAAGAGCTGTTTGAGCTTAAATATAGTCAACATCTCCGATCTATTTTTTCCTGCAAAAGAACTGGCTATGGATTCAGCAGTTTCTACAATTAGTTTCTTGATGGTTTCAGGGAATTTTTCGTGATGTTCCATGTAAAACTCCTTAAACTCTTTAAAGTATTCTTCCCCGTCTTTTTCTTCACCTTCCAACCAATCAAAAACAATCTCAATTTGATAGGCAGCATCGGTATGGAATTCATCTTCAAATTTGTCTACCTCCAACCAATGCTGTCGCACATATTCCCTTAATCTTTCGACTTCTTTGGGCCTTACATTTTTATCGGCCATGGCAACGGCATAAAAAAGCTTTCCTAGGTTTTGGTAGAATTCGTTTCCTATTTTTTCAGAATTAAGCATGCCATTAAGTTTTAGTTCTTATTAAAAGTAGAACTAATGCCAGTTAATTTTTATGACATTCCTCAACTATTGATCTTGGGCGAAGTTTGTTCAATTGTTTCTTCTAACACCACTTTTGTTGCTACGGCCCCTATTGCTGTTGTTTTGGTTATGGTAGCGTTCAATATTGTCATCATAGTAGTTTCTTACCCGTTCATACCTTGATCTACTTAAATTATATGATCGGTATCTGGGGGGCAATACATTTCTTCTGACCCAAATACCCCCATCCAAATATAGGTAGACCCTTGTGTTCAGGTCATAATAAATGTTGAACTCTGGGAAGAAAACATATCTTACCGCTTCAATCCTATTTGGATAAAACCAAGGAGGTGGCGGGTCTGCTAATCTATGGGAAACAATCACTGGGCCACAGGCCTGAAATACGGAGAGGACAAAGAATAATCCAATAAATAAAATAGCCTTTTTCATGGTGTTAAATTTTATTCAGAAAGGTAGTGTGATTAGAAAGTTCAGTAAATGACCTGAGTCATTTATTGTTGTAGCGAAGTATTTGTCATATTAAAAAATTAGTTGGGAAAATTGGTTTTGTTTATTTGTGCATCTGGCTGATTGAAAGCTTCTTAATGATATTGGTCATATGAAAACAACCACAACAAACTTATTTTTGATTAGGCCGAAACAGATATAAATATGGCTATTGCAGCGCAAATGATTAATAAGACCAAGGAGTTTTTTATAGAAATAGGAGATGTTTCTTATTTCGCCGTGCGTTTTTTTAAACAAGCGGCAACCCCTCCTTTTGAGTTTAAGGAATTGCTCAAACAGAGCTACCAGGTTGGCAATCGGTCTTTACTTTTGGTCGCTACAACAGGATTTATAATAGGTCTCGTGTTAACGCTCCAAACCCGTCCCACCTTAATTGAGTTTGGAGCCGTTTCTTGGATGCCGAATATGGTGGGTATTTCAATAGTTCGAGAGGTAGGCCCAGTAATAACCGCATTAATATGCTCTGGTAAGATCGCCTCTGGGTTTGGTGCCGAGCTGGGCTCTATGCGAGTAACCGAGCAAATTGACGCCATGGAGGTTTCCGGTACCAACCCTTTTAAATATTTGGTGGTCACTCGAATTTTGGCGGCCACTTTAATGCTCCCCCTTTTGGTAGTATTTGGTGACCTAATAGCGCTTTTTGGTTCATCTTTGGTTGAATTTATGAAAGGGAATGTGTCTTTTACCTTGTATTTTAATACTGTTTTTGATGCGCTGTCCTATGGAGATTTGGTGCCAGCTACCATAAAGTCCTTTTTCTTCGGATTCGTAATAGGATTGACTGGATGCTACAAGGGGTATAAAACGGGAAGAGGTACAGCGGGAGTAGGTATTGCAGCGAATACAGCTGTGGTGATGGCCTCCTTGCTATTGTTCGTGGTCGATTTTATTGCTGTGTTCGTATCGGATATTTTTTATGAATTGTGATGGATGTAAAAGAAAACATAGCGCCACTTCAAAACAATATTTCTTCAGAGGATATTGTAGTTCGGATACAGGACCTGTACAAGAGTTTTGGCGATAACCATGTATTGAATGGTTTTAATATGGTTTTGCGCAAGGGTGAAAATTTGGTGGTTATGGGAAAATCCGGTTCAGGAAAATCTGTAATGATCAAGTGTCTTGTGGGATTAATGGCCCCCGATAGTGGATTGGTGGAGGTTTTGGGAGAGGACATAGCCAGTTTAGATCAAGTGGATTTGGATGAGCTTCGCTCGGATATCGGGTTTCTTTTTCAAGGTAGTGCCTTGTACGATTCCATGACGGTTAGGGAGAACCTGGAATTTCCCATGAGACGGCACCGAAAAAAGTTTGAAGGTATTAGCGATGCCCTTCCGTTGGTGCAAGAAGCACTGGAAAATGTAGGTTTGGCCCATACCATGGATTTAATGCCCGAAGAATTGTCGGGAGGAATGAAAAGACGTGTTGCACTGGCCAGGGCCATTATTTTAAAACCAAAACTGATATTGTATGACGAACCAACCAGTGGTCTGGACCCCATTACAGCCAAAGAAATTATAGGGCTAATGAGGAGCATCCAGAAAAAATATGGGACTTCTGCACTGATTATCACACACGATGTTGACTGTGCAAGGGTTATTTCGGAGCGAATGATTTTATTGGTCGATGGAATCAATTATGCGGAAGGTACGTATGAAGAATTAGTAGCTTCTTCGGACCCAAAAATAAATGCTTTTTTTAAAAAATGATATGACAACTAAAACTCCAATGCAGAATCTAAAACTGGGCATATTCGTTGTGCTCGGTACCATATTGTTGATAATTGCCGCATATCTTATCGGCAATGGTCAAAGTCTGTTTGTGAAAAAATTTACCGTTAATGCCGTATTCAACAACGTAAATGGATTACAAGTTGGCAACAATGTGCGTTTTTCGGGGATAGACATTGGTACCGTGGACAATATTCAAATGATGAACGATAGTACCATTGTAGTTTACATGGCCATCAACAAAAAAATGAAAGAGCATATTCGAAGCGATGCGGTGGCTACCATTGGTTCAGACGGGCTGGTCGGAAGCATGTTGGTAAACATTGTGCCAGGTCAAGGACAGGCTGCTTTGATAGAAGATGGTGCTAGGTTAAAATCCTATAGTAAGATTTCTTCTCAAGACATGCTCAATACCTTGAATGTCACCAATGAAAATGCCGCCTTGTTAACCTCGGATTTATTGAAAATCACCGAATCTTTGACTGATGGGAAAGGAACTCTGGGGCGCTTGCTGAATGACACTTTGATGGCAAAAGACCTTAAGCAAACTATAAATAACTTGAAAATAAGCAGTAGTCAGGTGAATACAACCTTAGACGAACTTCAAAAGACATTAAAGGTCTTAAACTCTGGCGATGGTGTTGCTGGCGTTTTATTGTCCGATTCTTTATCTGCTGAAAAAGTGAGGAACATTATTCAAAACCTTGAAGTATCGAGCAATGAAATTACCAAGATGACTACAGATTTGAATACCGTTATCGGTGAAATGAAAAATGGCGAAGGAGTCCTAAATAAAGTGGCAACCGATACCGTTTTGGCCAATCAGCTAATGAGAACCATGAAAAACATAGAAGAAGGTACTGAAAGGTTCAATGAGAATATGGAGGCCCTAAAACACAATTTCTTGACCCGAGGGTATTTTAGAAAATTGGAACGGGAGCAAAAAAAACAAGCAAAGCAAAATTAATGACTCCAATTTCAGTGGCGGATGATTACACCATCTTCCATTTCAATAATACGGTCCGTTCGCTTGGCAAAATCTTTATCGTGGGTCACTACCAAAAGTGATAAGCCTTCCTCTTCCTTTAGATTTTTAAAGATATTGAATACATTTTCAGAGTTGTGACTGTCTAGATTTCCTGTAGGCTCATCACCCATTAGAATGGTAGGATCATTGATTAAGGCCCTTGCGATTGCAACGCGTTGTTTTTCACCTCCGGAAATTCTGGAGGCTTTTTGGTCGGCCAAATGACCAATATGTAACATTTCAAGTTTTCGGAGTGCATTCTTCTCAATTTCCGCATGGGACTTTTCCGCTAGTTTCTTGGCAGGCAGCATTACGTTTTCCAACACACTGAATTCAGAAAGCAAATAATGAAATTGAAATACAAAACCAATGTTTTTATTTCTAATTCGAGACAGTTCCCTTTGTGATTTTCCCGTTACAACCTGATTGTTGATGCATAGTTCACCGGTATAGTCGGTATCCATGGTTGAAAGAATGTATAGCAAGGTAGATTTCCCCGAACCTGATTTTCCCATGATGGAGGCAAACTCCCCTGGTTTTACCCCAAATGAAATATTTTTAAGCACATGGAAATCCTTGGGCTTATGAAAATGCTTGTTAATATTTTTTGCTTCTAATACTAAGTTCATGCTATGCTAGGTCCCCCTAATAATTTTTACAGGGTCTATTTTTTTTGCTCTATTGGACGGTAAATACCCTGCAACAAAAGTTGAAAGAAGAGCAAAGCCAATTCCTATAAAATAATAGGTTGCATTATAATTTACTGGATATGTCGTAATGGTTGGAAGTGCATCGGTTTCAAAGGGGGTGTTGTCAATAAGATGGGAAAGTCCAAACCCGATCAATAAACCCAAAAGACCTCCTAAAATTCCAATTAATATGGCCTGAGCCATAAAAATGTATTGCACATCTTTTCCCGAAAAACCAGTGGCCTTTAAAATTGCAATGTCCTTCATTTTTTCATAAATAAGCATATTCAATATGTTGTAAATACCAAAACCAGCCACAATTAGAAGGGTGATGGAAACCGCATAGGTGATAAGGTTCCTAATGTTGGAGCCCGTTTCAAATTGGGCATTGGCCTCATTAATGTCAACCGCCTTTACATTGAATTGTTTTTCAAGTCTTCTGGCCATTGGTTCGGACTCTGCGATGTCAAATAATTTTATGTTGATATCCGTCACGTAGTTTTCTGACTCTCCCATTATGCGTTGTACGGTGTTCAGATTCGCAAAACTTTGCACATTGTCTATTTCTGCGATTCCACTTTGATAGATACCGACAATTTTCAGAGGGAAAATATCTCCCGTTATAGTGCTTATTTGAACCCTGTCTCCCACGGAAAGGGACATCTTTTTTGCAAGCCCGGCACCCAAAAAAATTCCATTGATATTATTTTT
This sequence comes from Allomuricauda sp., assembly GCA_040285615.1. Taxonomy (GTDB): domain Bacteria; phylum Bacteroidota; class Bacteroidia; order Flavobacteriales; family Flavobacteriaceae; genus Flagellimonas. The sequence continues at coordinate 80,321 of JAVJRL010000001.1, read as the reverse complement.
AAGAGCTTCCGGGGTGCCTGCCACAATATTATCTTGAAGATTGGAAAGGCGAACCTCCTCCATTACATCTACTCCTCCAAGGTTACCACCAAGTTCTATGGAACCGGACAGGTAAAAGATTTGTGCCCATAATTGGGGAGTCGCACCTCGTACATTGGGGTGTTTTTTTAGGTGGCTTAAAATGGGTAGTGCATTATGGATTTTTTCCTGATTCTGTTTTGGTTTTATAGAGTGTACAAAATTCATAGCGTCCTTAAAATCCTCATAACGCGAGATAGGTTGTGTTTCGGACGGTCGGATTTCGTTGTATATGTGGATGTGCGGGGTTTGGTTCAGTACCAAATCATCCAACATGCCATTGAGCCCTGTCATAAAACTTACCAAGGTAATATAGGCACCTATTCCAAAGGTGACCCCGAGTGTTGCGGTGACCGTTGATTTCATCTTGGTGACAAGATGTGTTTTGGCGATTCCCAATATCACGTTCCAATTGATCATTGCTCTGGTTTGTAGATTGCGGTGTTTTCATCAATACCGTCCAAAATTTCCACCCTGTCCAAATTTTGTAGCCCCAAGGTCACCTCAATTTCACCGTTTTCCGTTAGTACCTTAGAGGAATTGATGAGGTATTCTTTTGGGATTGTGAGGGTTTCCTCCTTTTTAGCAATAACAATGTTTCCTTCGCCCGAAAGACCTGGATACAGGGTACTTGGAGGGTCTGTGAACAAGGCCTCGACCTTAAATGTTTGTGAACGCTCATCTTTTCTCGGATATATTTTGTCCAAAGTGGCTTCGAATACTTTGGAATTGTAGGAGTCAAGTGTCAAGAATACTTGTTGTCCAATTTTCAGTTTTACAATATCCACTTCATCAACTAATAACTCTATAATAAACTTGTCACTTTTGCCAACAGCTGCAACAGGTTGTTGGGTATTTACTATTTCACCTGGATTTTTGTATATGGCATATACGGTACCATTGATCTTACTTTTTATAGTAAAATCTTCCGAGGTGGTCAACGAGGTTCTGTAATTGTTCTCAGACTGTTTTAATTGGGTTTCGAGTTCGTTTTTTGTTTGCCAATATTTTCTTTGGAGCAGGTTAAGGTTGTTTCTTGATAGTTCGTAATTGAGCTTTCTATTATCGTACTCCACCTTGGAGCCTATATTTTGGTCCCAAAGATTTTTCTGTCTGAAATAATTAATGGAATCATTGATGAACTTAAGTTCTGCAGCTTGAATCTCATCCTGTATTCCACTGAGTACAGCAGCATTTCCGCTATAATTTTCCCGTGCAAGTTGTAGTGCTAATTTGGCATTTTCCGCATTGAGTTCCGGTGAGGTATTCGTGATTTGAAGGATGGGGTCGCCTTTCTTCACCAGATCACCTTCTTCGACCCATGTTTTATCCAAAATACCAATCACAATGGAATAAGCTTGGTATAAACTGTCAGGTTGAACTGTGGCCGAAGCGTATACAGACTCTGTTAACGGCATTTTGGTCGGGTAGGTTTTCTCTTTGTTTTCACTACAGGAAAAAAGACTAAAAATTATGATATAAACAAATAAGGGATATTTCATTGGTCGTAGCATAATACTGCTATCAAATTACCGATAAAAAACGGATTTGGAATATGAGTTACGTCAGTCTTAAAAGCCACCTCATAAAAAGTTATCAACTTTATCCGATTATTTATCCTATCCTGACCTAGATCATTGCATAAACAGTAGTGTAATAGTTCCTTTGCAGCAAAAAGCTAATGATACTAACCGTGGTAATATTATTAGTTGTGCTCCTTGCCCTTGGGCTACTATTTGTTCCGATTCAAATTTTTATTGATACCGATACCGGAAAATATTACGTAGGCTTAAAGGGCTTGGCAAAGGCGAGTTTCGAACCCGATGAGAAAGAACTTTTAAGGGTGCGGTTAAAGGTGCTTTTTTATGAACACTATTTTTATCCCTTAACAAAATCTTCAAAACCAAAACCAACCAAAAGCAAGAAAACCAAACCAAAAAGGAGGATCAAGTTTAGGAAGGTGGTTCGATTGCTAAAATCGTTTGAGGTGAAACGATTTACTTTGGATATGGATACGGGCGATTATGTGGTCAATGCAAAAATGTATCCCATTTTTGTATTCCTCAATCAATATGTAGCTTCTTTCCATATCAATTTTGAGGACCGAAATCGATTGGTGATGGATATTCGAAACAGACCTTACAGAATTCTAAAAACATTTATTAATCATTAAAAATTTAAGGTCATGGAATTACATTTTGAAGAATTATTGAGCAAGGTGACTGACTTTATTAAGTCAGAGGCCAAAACAGAGACCATTATTGGTGAACCCTTTCAGTTGGGCGAATTTAAGTGTGTGCCTGTAATTAAAGTAGGTTTGGGATTTGGTTCCGGAGGAGGCGAAGGAATTGAAGGTAAAACAAGAAAAGGCGAAGGCGCAGGTGCTGGAGCTGGTATTGGAATTCAACCTATCGGCTTTTTGGTGACCAAAGGGGATGAAATCTCATTCTTGGAGGCAGGAAAAACACATGGTTTGGCGGCCGCATTTGAAAAAGTGCCCGACTTAATCGAAAAAATTGTTTCTGAACGAAACAAAAAAGAAGAGGTTGTTGCCTAATCGAGGTCATCAATCAAAAGAACTGGATTGTCTATTCTTTAAAGTTTAGACAATCCAGTTCGCATGTTGAGTGACTTGTTGGCTTCTCGACTTGACTTAAAAATCCAATTTTTTGATTTCCCAAAGGTTGTCTTTTTCAACCGCTATCAGGTTTCCGTTTAAGATTTTAGATCGTATTTCTGGGGTTCTGTACCTCCTCTTTGTCATTTGAATGTTATCCCTACGGTTTAGGAATTCAATAATATTTCCGTCTGCATCCATCAATACTTCATGAAACTTGAACTCGTAAATATCTAGATTGAATTCATTTTTCCCTCGGAAAACCTTTTCAAAAATGATTCCAGTGGTTAAACCGTTTTGGAATGGGGCAACATTTAAAAACTGATATTCGATTACTAATTGCCCTGTAGTGTCAATAAAACCAAACATGGGTATACCGTCCACTATTTTTTGAACTACACATCTTCCACTGGAGAATTGAGGGTAGGCCATGACTCTAATATCATTGTAAGATGCTTTGGCATCCGTATTCCAATAAAAATCATCCCTATAATCAATGGCGATGTTTCCGGTATCATCCACAAAAGCCCATTTGTTTTCTTTCTGTATTGCTGCGAATCCTTCATGGAATGGGCTAACATAATCCAAATTGTCAGGAAGTTGGGCGCTTAGGCCCATATAAATAAAAGCAGCAATCAATGTTGTTATTTTTTTCATGGCAAAATCCTTTTATTATCATACTAAGGTCGTAGGAGTCTGCTGAAAATCAAATGATCTAGGTCATATGAACAAGAATGCTGAAGAGAACAAAAAAACCGATAAACTTAAGCTCATTTACTTTTTAATGTGGTCTGATTTTGTCCAGAACCTTCATTCATATCATAACCTTGAATTACCAAATATGTTTCTAAACAAAAATCTACCAACCGTAATCAATGCACGTCTAATAGCAAAAACATTGCAATTTACCATTACCGTAAAATTAAAACTTGTTACAAATTTTAGTAAGGAGCCCTAATCATAGCCGACAAGATTCCAAGTCGGGACGATATTCCGATGTATTATAAATAAAAATAAAAGAAGTAAATGAAAACAAATTTAATTTTAAGGTTTTTAGCCTTGACTACATTGTTTAGTTTAACAAGTTGTAGTGATGATGATGATTCCACCGGGATAACAACTGGCAATTTTGTAGTTACTATTGAAAACACATTTGAGGGCAAGGAGTATTTTGCAAATGGCGCTACTGGATTTATAGCACCGGGTAATTCCGAATCCTTTTCGTTTAATGCGGGCAAAGGACATTATTTAAGTTTTGCCACCATGTATGTTCAATCCAATGACCTGTTTTATGGTTTTGATGAAATGGGAATCGCCCTTTACAATGAAAACGGAAATGCATTGACTGGCGATGTTACCTCAATGGTAAGTCTTTGGGATGCTGGAACGGAAGTAAATGAGGAACCGGGAGTCGGGCCAAACCAAGCTCCACGACAAACAGGGCCAGATGCGGGTGCCGATGAAAATGGGACTGTAAAACGTATTACCGAAGTAAATGATGGTTTTACCTATCCTAATGTATCTGATGTTATAAAGGTGACATTGGCCCACGATGGGGGAACAGAATTCACAGTGACCATTGAGAATGTTTCGGGGTCTGCAAGTACCACGACACCTTTAGCACCAGGGGTATGGGTGGTAAACGGTACAGAACAAACACCTTTGTTTACAATGGACAACGCTGCTTCCGAAGGCTTGGAACGAATTGCAGAAGATGGTGACAATAGTATATTGGATGCCGACCTAACTTTGGAGAGTGGACTTGTGTCCCCCTTTGCTCCAGGTGCTTATGATATTAATAATGCTGTATTTGTTATAGGTGAAAGCGCTACGGGAGCATTGGAAGCGTTGGCAGAAGATGGTAATCCGTCAGGATTTTCAAACATATTTAATATCCCTGTAGGTGCATCTGGCCCTGGACCAATTTTTCCGGGAGAATCTTATTCTTTTGAATTTACCGCAAGTGAAGGTGATGTTTTATCGTTTGCAACCATGTTGGTTCAATCCAATGACTGGTTCATTGGCGCCAATGATATCGAGTTGTTCAACAACGGAATCTCAATCACAGGGGATATTACAAATAGGTTGGAACTTTTTGATGCAGGTACAGAGGTTGATGAGTATTCAGGGGCTGGAAATAACCAACCGCCACGTCAAGATGCTGCAAACACGGGTACTGATGAAAATGGAACTGTTGCAATGGAAGAAAGTGCCAATGCTCATGTACCAGCAGTAGCTGAAATGATAAAGGTTACCATTACGACTAACTAAAACGTTGTCGATTGTTTTAGGTTTTTGGAAAGGCCATTTTTTATATAAGAAATGGCCTTTTTTTAATGAATCCGAAAATGGAAACCGCTAAAGCTGTAAAATTTTATATTTTAATCTAGTAAATTGTATTTCAGTGCATTAATGATGGTTTAACTGTCCTCGATTTTTCCCGGCGAAAGAGGTATACTGTATCTTATTATTATATTCTTGATGCTTAATTTATTAACCGTTTGATATTATTAAAATGAAAAATATATTACTAATTCTCTTAATTCTTATAGCCATCGCGATGATTTTTATCTCTTTTAAAGGAGGCATTCCTGCTCCAGGTCTTACAGGTGTAGGTTTTATTGTCATCGCAGCCTTGCTCTACAAGCGTAGGGATTAGTTGTACAGACCATTTGTTTGTTCCGTAGCCCACAGTATTGGAGATATTGTCAAAAAAATAGGGGATTGAAGGATAACTTGACCGGTGAACAACGACATAGTCTTATAGTTAAGCGTTCCAATACCCCTGCGGACTACTTAGTAGTTTGCGAGGCAAGCACTAAATAAGTACATTATGAGCAACAAAGAAATCAAGAGCTTTGACGCTATTGTCATTGGCTCCGGACAAGCAGGAACCCCTTTGGTTTTTAAACTGGCTTCCCATGGTCAAAAAGTGGCCTTTATTGAAAGGGAACATTTTGGAGGTACCTGTCTTAATGTGGGTTGCACGCCAACCAAGACCTATGTGGCTAGTGCCAGACGTATGTGGGAAGCACGGCACGGTGAGGAATTAGGGATAGAGATACCACCCGGCGCCAAGGCCAATCTTCAAAAAATAAAAGCAAGAAAAGATGCCTTGATAAAAAAATCCGTGGATGGGATAGCCCAGGGAGTGGAGGAAAATGAAAACATTGATTTTTTCAAAGGTGAAGCAAGTTTTGAGGGAGAAAAAATTGTTACCGTGAACAACGAACTATTGACGGCTGATGAAATTTATATCAATGTTGGTGGTAGTGCATTTATTCCCAATGGATATGAAGACATTCCTTATCTTACCAATGAAAGTATACTGGAGTTACAGGAATTGCCCGAACATTTAGTAGTAATCGGTGGAAGTTATATTGGTTTGGAATTTGGTCAAATGTTTGCTCGCCTGGGCTCCAAAGTTACTATTATCGAACAAGGAAACTCAATTATCAGCAGGGAAGACGATGAAACCAGCCAAACCATTCAACAAATGATGGAAGAAGAAGGTGTAGATTTCAGGCTAGGGGCTGAATGTCTTGCTGCCAAGAAAAATGAGGATGGAGGCATTTCTGCCCGGATTAATTGTTCCAAGGATGGAGTAATAGAAATTAAAGGAAGCCATCTTCTGCTGGCCGTTGGGAGACGCCCGAATACAACAAATTTACAACTCGAAAAAACAGGTGTGAAAACAAGTGATAGGGGATTCATAGAAGTAAACAACTACTTGGAAACAAACGTGAAAGGTATTTTTGCCTTGGGAGATTGTAATGGGAAAGGGTCATTTACGCATACCGCTTACAATGATTATGAAATTATCGCTGAAAACAAATTTGAGGGAAAGAACCGCAAGGTCTCGGATAGGATACCAACGTATGGGCTGTATGTAGACCCGCCCCTTGGTAGGGTGGGGATTACCAAAAAAGAGGCCCGACAAAAAGGATTGGATGTGCTGATAGGTCATCGCCCGTTTAGCAGAATTGCGCGTGCCAAGGAAAAAGGAGAAACCAAAGGTTATATGAGTGTGGTGATCGATGCAAGGAGCAAAAAAATATTGGGTGCCACCGTGCTTGGTGTGGGCGGAGACGAAATTATCAGCGGTATCGTCAATGTCATGTATGCTGACTCGAGTTATGAAGTTATACGGGATTCCGTACAGGCTCATCCCACGGTTTCTGAACTTATCCCCACTGTACTGGAATCACTGAAAAAAATTAAATAAAATTATTGTGAAAGCCATTTGGAATGATCAGATCGTGGCAGAGAGTACTGACACGGTCCTTATTGAAAACAACCATTATTTTCCTCCTGAAAGTATCCACTCGGAATATTTTAAGGATAGCAACACCAGTAGCTCCTGCCATTGGAAAGGGACGGCCCAGTACAAAACACTTGTGGTGGACGGGGTGGTCAACAAGGATGCCGCTTGGTACTACCCAGAACCCTCGGCATTGGCAAAAGGGATCAAGGGCTACTTTGCTTTTTGGAAAGGGGTAACAATTATGGAGTAATGAAACTTGAAGAGCAGTTTTTAAAGACCAGAACCAAAACTGAAGCTATTTGCTGCCCGTTACAAACGGAAGATTATGTCGTGCAGCCCATGGTGGATGTCTCTCCTCCCAAATGGCATTTGGCACATACCACTTGGTTTTTTGAGCAGTTTGTCTTAGTAAAGTATGAACCGGACTATAAGGTGTTCAACCCGGATTTTGCCTATTTGTTCAACAGCTATTACAATCATATGGGCGAAAGGACGCTACGACAAGATCGAGGCTTTATGACGCGTCCAAGTGTTGCCAAGATTTATGAATACCGAAACTATGTCACCGCTGCCATCACAAAGGTCTTGGAGAATAATCCCGTTGATGAGGTGCAGGACTTGGTGGAAGTTGGCATCAACCACGAACAACAGCACCAAGAATTATTGGCATATGATATCAAATACATTTTGGGAACGCAACCTACCTTTCCAAGTATTGGTGATTATTTCATGTTGCAAGAGGAACTTCATCGGCATAAATGGTTTTCTTTTTCAGAAGGTCTATATGAAATCGGCCATCAAGGAAATGGTTTTTGTTTTGATAATGAATTGCCAATGCACAAGGTGTTTGTGCAGGATTTTGACATCAGCAACAGGTTGGTGACCAATGGAGAATTCTTGGAATTCATAGAAGATGGCGGATATCGGAACTTCGATCTTTGGCATGATGAAGGCTGGCATTTTATTCGGAATAATGCCATTGAACATCCACTGTATTGGCATTTTAATGATGGAACATGGCAACAGTACCATTTCAACGGTTTGACAAAATTAAACCTCCACCTGCCTGTTTCACATATTTCGATGTACGAAGCTTATGCTTTCGCCAATTGGAAAGGAATGCGATTGCCGACCGAGTTTGAATGGGAGGTGGCAGCGGGAAAACTACCTTGGGGACAACTCTGGGAATGGACAAATTCGGCCTATTTACCTTACCCGGGATTTACTCGTGCGGAAGGTGCGCTTGGGGAGTACAACGGCAAGTTTATGCTGAACCAAATGGTTTTACGGGGAGCTTCGGTGGCCACGCCAGAAGGTCACGAAAGGGGCACTTATCGCAATTTTTTCCATGCATCTAGCCGATGGGTTTTTTCTGGAATACGACTTGTTAAACAATAATTTGAAATGGGGGAATTTTTTGAACACGTAAAGGAGGGGCTCAGCAAAACACCAAAAGAAATTTCCTCTCGCTATTTTTATGATGCCAAGGGAGATGCCCTGTACCAAAAGATAATGCAATTGGAGGAGTACTATCTGCCTCGTTGCGAAATGCAGATTATAGAAAACCAAAGTAATCAAATGGCCCAAGATATCTCTGCAGGTCATTGTTGTTTACAGATTGTGGAACTGGGTGCAGGGGATGGTACAAAAACCAAACATCTGCTCAAACGGTTCGACCCACATTTCAGATCTTTGGAGTACGTTGCAATGGATATTTCCGATAATGTTTTGGCCATCAATGAAAAGGAGGTCAAAAGCGAGGTCCAACAGCTCGGGTATACCGGGGTGGCCGGGGATTATTTTGAGACCTACAAATGCCTACCTGCTGCATCCGACGGAAGATTGGTCCTGTTTTTAGGAGCCAATATCGGTAACTACGAAATACCGGATGTCATCGATTTTTTCAATTTTGTGCAATCCAAGCTCAGTGCGGACGATCATTTTTTAGTGGCATTCGACCTTGTCAAGGATCCCAAAAAGATTCTAGCCGCCTATGATGACACTCAGGGTATAACCAAAGATTTCAACCTTAACCTATTGGAAAGAATGAACAGGGAGTTGGGTGCTAATTTTGATATCCGAAACTTTGACCATTTTCCTTTTTACAATCCATTGTCGGGTGTGGCCTCTAGTCAAATTATAAGTTTGAAAAAGCAGACCGTGGAATTTTCCTGTAGTTTCTCCGTTTCTTTTGATCTCTACGAGGCTATACACACGGAAATTTCAAAAAAGTTTTTTTGGAGTGATATCGAAGCAATTGCCAAGGCATCAAAAATGCAAATCGTGCAAACGTACTTAAATGACAATAAGGGGTATACTTTTGTTTTGTTCCGGCCCCGTGGATAGGGCAGTTGTCTTATAGATTTTAGTTGGCACCATATCTGGGGAACACTTGTTGTTAATCCACTAGTTCCATGACCATTTTTCGCCCACCTAAATCAATTTCCTGTTTCAATATTTTACGTGATTTTTGGTCTATATAATACGTGCTGATAGCCTTGTTTTTGGAAATATCATCTGTGATAGTAACCTTCCATACCGGCTTTGGGTCTCCTTTGAAATCCAATGTAGTTTTCTCTGTATTTTTAATGGTGGCCGTAATCACTCCTATCTCAGATTTTGGATTATAATCAAAAATTGCTATGGTACTGTGATAACCATTTTTCAGGGGTAGCCATCGTATCAATTGAGGATAAAAGTTGCTGTCAAAAAAAGGGGTGTCCACCGATTCGGAAATTTTAGTGTTTACTCCTGATTGTTTATCGTTGTAGTATCCGGTCACTTGGTTTGAAAAGTTCAGTACCATATCCCGTTGTTGGTTGTAAGACGAATGATAGATGGGCGCAAGCTTTTTTCTGCCAACGATTGTGCTATCCACCCATGTCGTGGGTGCACCTTGCATATCCACCGTTGTAATGATGTATATTTCCTCATCCTTTTGTTGCATCTCTGTCCTTACCTTACCAATCTTCATTTTAAGGGTGTCTTTGAGGATGTACCATGTCATTTCATAAGTTTCTTCTTTGATCAAGCTTTTGTCGGCAGGATTGTTATCGGGGGTTAAGATTGGATTTTGACCTTGAGCCTGTATGAATGTTGCCAAAACCATTGATGAAAAGTAAAATAGTTTTTTCATATGTTGATTCAATTTGATTTTACCCGTTAGTATCAATCGAACTTATTTATTACGTTTTATTTTGTTAAACTATTTGTAAAGATTTGTTTTCATACGAATTTGTATCCAAAATTGAGCCGTGCTTTTATAGAAACTGTATTTCTGAGCCCTAATCTGAACGAAGGAATTATTTGGGAGATTCCAGGGTCTATCCATTTATCTTCATTGAAAAGGACCGATGCCATGTGAGGAAAAAAATATCATGGGAAGGACGATACCCTTATTGGAAATGATAAAGAGATAAGGAAAAATGGCAACACAATACCTAGAGTCAAAATTGATGATAGGACCTTTTACCATTGTTATTGTTAACCCGGCCAATAAAGTCAAGTTATGAGACTACAATGCTCATATAATTTTTCCTAAAACCAAATCCTCGATCTGTTCAATTTCATTTTGTAATTTATTTTGCTGCTTAACCGCAAAACAAAAAGTGTTAAATAGAGGTTCTTTACCTTCCCATATAAGGTTAAGCTCTTTTTTTTGCAGTGCTTCCTTACAGAGAAAATCTGGCACTAAGGCAACACCATTATTAGCTTTTAGGCAACGGATAATAGAAATAATATTAGGTACTAAATAATTGGGCTTGTACAATTGTTTTTTCTTGAAATTTTGATGCCAAAACTTTTTGGAATAACCTATAACATTACTTGAGCCATACCAAACCTGGGTTTTTAATTCTTGTTCTAAATCATCAAAATTTTCATCCTCAATATAAGCTTCCAGCACAGAGGTATCGGTGGATGGATTCGCTACAAGTAATATTTGCTCTTTAAAAAACGGGGTATAAACCAACAAAGGGTTTTCTATCTGCTCTGGAGTAATTACCAAATCCAATATCCCTTCATTTAATTCCTTTAGCATTTGCGGGTATTCGCCAAAGTGTGCAATAATATCAAACTCCAATTGGCCAATATGGGGTTCAAAAAAAGTTTGAAATACTTCCGAGCACATTCCTATACTCAAGGTTTTTCTTTTATTGGTTTTACTTGTTCTAAAATAGTGCTCTGTATATTCAAGTTTTTTCAGGGCATCTATAATATAGTCGTATAAAATGATGGCACGCTCTGTAGGAACCATTTTTCTAGAAGTGCGCTCAAATAGCTTATAACCCACATAAGCTTCCAAATTACTAATATGTAAACTCACACCTGGTTGAGAAGAAAATAGCACTTCAGAAGCACTGGTCAAGTTACCCTCCTCATAAACCGCTTTAAATGTCCTGTACCATTCTAAATTTATCATTCCATTATTATTATTATTATAATACAAATGTATAAATTGTATTATTTCTATAATACATATATCACAAATATCTTTGCATCATACTAAATGTAAAGTATATGAAAAACATATTAATAATTAATGGTTGGCACGAATTTGCCATCTCAAAAGGAACATTTAATAGATCACTGTTCGATAGTTCAAAAGCTCATTTTTCAGATTCAGAAAAATATAGAATCCAAACTACTGAAATAAACAATGGTTACAATGAATTGACCGAAGTGGAAAAATTTATTTGGGCGGATATAATTATTTACCATACGCCCATTTGGTGGTTTGCAGTACCCTTTAATTTTAAGAAATATTTAGATGAAGTCCTCACTGCTGGATATGGTAATGGTATGTGGACAAGTGATGGTAGAAGCCCAGACAATCCAGAGATCAACTATGGTACGGGCGGTCTATTGCAAGGTAAGCAATATGTTATAACAACCAGTTGGAATGCGCCACAAGGAGCGTTTACCATTCCAGGTGAATTATTTGATCAGATAAGTGTGGATAATGGCCCTCTTTCAGGTTTTCATGGTATGAATAGATATTTGGGAATAAAACTACATACCTCCATTCAGTTTCACGATGTCGAAAAAAATGCTGATACGGCAAAACAGTTAGCTGATTATAGCCAATTCTTAAAAGACAATTTTTGATATGGGCACCATAAAATACAAAGTTTTAAACCTTTCAAGGCTTTGTTTCATCGCCATTATTGTGGCCTGGATGACAAATTGCAAGGGAGACAATTCAAAAAATAACGTTTTATACAGTACACATCAAAAATTGGGCACCTCCCAGGGGAGCGCCAAAAAATTATTAAACAAAAAAATGAATCCTATGACAACAGTAAAACAAATAAAAATCAATCCTGATCCGTACAAACCATATAATTTAGCACAGGGTTATAAGGTAGGCAATATACTCTATATTTCCGGTCAGGCAGCATATAACGAAAATGGTGATTTAATTGGAAAGGATAATTTCGATTTACAGGCAGAACAGACTTTTGCCAACCTTAAAAGAGTATTGGAAGCCGGTGGTTCGAGTCTTAAAAATGTAATTAAAGTGACTATTTTTCTCAAGGATATGGGAAATTTTGATAAAATAGTAGCCTTAAGGGAAAAGTATTTCGAAGCACCTTATCCTGCGGATACAATTGTAGAAATCACCTCATTATATTCACCCGATGCGTTAATCGAGATCGAAGCAATAGCAATTGAAAACAATACTGTGCTTTTGGAATAAACTAAAATAATTGCGCTCAGGTCAAAAGCTTTTTTCTATCGCAACAATCTTTGTATTTTGGCCTGAGTTCAGAATCTTTTTCCATCAACCCAGTATCTGTAAAAATCCTGAGCAGGTTCACATTTTTTGTTGACAAATTATGAGCTTTTATAAATAAAGGAATTTTCAATAAATCCCTAATATAGGTCGTGGTACAATCTAAAGGTGAGGTTTTTTAAAAAAGGGACGATAAACCGCACTATTTATGAAATGACTATGCTTTTCTTTGCTCTGAAGGATAAATCAGAGTCAGAGTGATTATTATAAAATTTTAAAGACTAATAATTATTCAATTTTGGCCAATTCTGTACTACAATCATCGGAACTTGAGGTTTTTAGCATATTGTTTTCCACTACAATGGTTTCATCTCGCCATGTTTCCTTGCCATTGGTATTTTTCCATTTTACTTGTCCGACATAGACACCACGGCTTTCCTGGGATAGATGGAAACCTACCTCGTTCAAAGTGAATTTATATCTTCCAAGCCCCCCGAGCTTTGTGTAACGTCCTGTTATTTCTCCATTTTCATCTGCGGAAAAGGTAACTACGCGTCCGTCACACCCTTCCCAAGATCCAATTATGTCATAATTGGTGGAGGTCGCTACAGGACTAACAGATTTGCAGCCGACCCATATTCCCAAACTTATGGACATCCATACGATGAACTTTATTTTGTTTATTTCCATTAGTCTTTTCTTTGATACTTCTCTTTCATAAATTCAAAATACATATAGCCAAAACGGTCGTACCAGTCCTCAACCCCATACTTGGCCTCACAAATATTGAGTTCCATCATGGCGTCGGCCAAACTTTGAAGAAATTCGGCATATTTACTATCATAAGCCTGTTCAAGATCCGTTACGGATTTTTCGATATTTCTTCGTTGTGTTTGCCAGGCCAGTCCACCAACGCCACTTGGTGTAAAGCCAGATACGTCATCTCCAAAGGAAATTGCAGCATTGGAAAAGTTTTTGGTGCATTTATAGATAGTGGCAAGCTTTTCAAACTGGTATCGTATATTGTTAAATTTCTTCCGGGCTTCATAAAAACATTGGGCGCACCCTTGGTCTTCCTCTTCGGAAATTTCGCCATTATCGTCAAAATACAAATCGGTGCAAATGGAAGGGATGGAAGGGGCTTGGGCCGGTGGAGCTGAACTGATACATTTGCCCAGCCCGTTATTGTAGGTATTATAAAGTAACTTTACGTTTTCCCATTGTTTCCTAATGGTTGAGATTGTCTTGTCTAAATTACCCACTACTTTATCTACAGCTTTTCGTTCGCTTTCCAATGCCTCCAATTGACTCATGATCATTTCATGTTTTGAATTCTGCTGATCCTTCCAATTTTCAAATTCTTCCATGGTCAACACTGCACCTCTCTCCTGTGCAAAACTACCCAAAGGCAATAACGACAAAAACACTAAAATCACTGTGGTGCCCTTTCCTTTCCGTCCCATGAGCTTTCCCGCCAAAACACCAATGACCAATAAGGCAACGCCAAGGACAATGTACAATAGGTAATTGGTCTTTCCTCCATCACTGCTTGTCTCGCCAGCTTCAATGGGTGGGGCCTTACCGCTCGATATCATTTCATCTTCATTTATTGTTCTAAAGGCACTTCCCAAATACGTTTTCTTTTCGGGGCTGGCCAATACAGTAATATTATAGAGTGAATTATTGGGTTGGCCCGTTTCTATCTTTATTCCAAAACTTCCCCAAGTGCGTATTTTAAAGTCCACCATCCCATCTTGTGCATTTGCCGTATTTTGTTCGGCCTGCACAGCCTCCCAGTTATCTTTTGCCAAACTAACTTTTAATGGAGTGCCATCTATACTGGTTACCAAAACATCAACAAAATTGTAGAGGTCGTGCCCAGTGACATAGTGGTACATTGTGGAATCTGTCAGGCGATTGAAATAAACAACACCTAATTCTCCTTCGTGCCCTGTTCTAGTGTCTGCCAGCAGTTTTAGTTCCACGGGTTGAATCGCTTTGTCCAAGGTGAAAGGTTGGGCATATCCCTGAAATGCTCCAATAAACAAGAGGCCAAACAACAAGATGTTTTGCAATGGTTTCATCTTAATTTAATTTTGATAGTGATTAATAAGATAGTTGGCAATTTTATAAGTATTTTGTTTCTGTTCTTCCCTTTGGGAATCCGTCAATTTGGGACCACTCGTGTTTAAATAAGTGTAACTGATTTTTATAGGGTTTCCATAGTTGGTGTTTAACAACAGCAGAAAGCCCTGTACTGGATGTCTTTTTATATAGGTATCACCGGATTCACTTATGCTGACATCAATCATCTCATTCTTCAGTCCACTTTTTATTTGGTCTTCAACAATGTTTATGTCCCCCCATTTTTCAAGGCTTATTCCATAATTGACCGTAAAATTGCCTGGATGGGTTACTTTGTACCAACAACTTCCCTGATAGTTACTTTGTTCTTCCACTTGATTATCGCTGTATCCCAAAGCCGTGGACAATTGGGAGGTGGTAAGTTTGCAATCTATACTTGGAGCGTATAATTGGGTATAATCCCCTTTTTGCTCCAAATCTATTGTACTGGGGGCTTCCAATGTTACATCTGTTCCCGAACTCCCTGTGGTTAATTTTTCCTTTTTTCTTGTATTGCCACAAGCAGATATTAGCAACACGCCCAAAAAAGCAATAGTAATGTTTAATACTTTCATGATTTTGTTATAATGTTTATTTTAATACACTGACCTTTTATAGTTTGGACCTCCAGTTCAGTCCTCTAGCTTGGATTATTCATCAATTCTATCAACTTTAATCTTTGCTATATCCAATGGTTCATATTTGCTATAATAGCTCTCTGACCCTGCGATAATCGGGCTTATCTTTATTTCCCTGCTATCGCCAATAAAATCGAACATGATTTCGTCGTATTGGTTATTGATGAACCAGGTTTCATTATATTTTCCTGTAACATTGGTCATCACTTTTTTGTTTCCGTATTCCCCAGGTTTAAGTTTGATGATCACCCGGTATCTTTGTCCGGCCTCTGGATTGAATTGCAAAACCAGATACCTCATTTCCGGAAGAAACCCAGGTGCTCCATTATTTAACCTTGAGTAATATTTGTTTTCGGGATGTACACTTATAAATCTTGGTGATTGCTCATATTTTCCGAAATATGATACCACCTTCATATCCTTGTCCGACATTTGCCCTGGTCCGATTTCCCAAGATTTGTTGAACTTAAGTTTCAAAAGGGCTGATCGATCATAGGTCGTTGCTGGAAGTTTGGCAATTTGCTCTGCATTAAGGCCTTCAAATTTCTTAACTTCTATTCTTTGGGGCTTGGCAATGATCTTAGTGCTTAAGTCTATTTTTGGAGTCTGTGAAATGTCAATACTTGTTTTCTTGGGCAGCTTTTGGGCATGTAGCGTGCAAAGTCCCGTTAACAATGTCATTAATGCCATTCTTACTGTTGCTTTCATAATGATGGTGAGTTAAAATTATTGTTTGCATTATTGATGTTTATTTCCTCCTTGGACTATTCTTTGGAGAAATGTGTGCTTTGGATGACGTTATTTTTATTCATGATCTTGAGCTTGTATTTTCCCTTTTCCAATTTGTTCACGTTCAAATAGATCTCATATCGGGGAACTTCATCAAGTATGCCTTCATACCTCTTTTTCTTCATGCTGATATGAAGTATTTTGTGTTAGTCAATCGGTAAGGCTGAATGAATTTATTGTGTGTCAATCATTCAACTCTGGAGCAAACATAATGGTGTGATGGGGGAGGGGCTATGAATTATGTATCAAAGCCTATGAAATATGTAACAGGGTAGGAAAACCTTGGTCCGAAAAGGACTTAAGAAGATTGGTTTTTACTAAATTCAGAGGGGGACGTTCCATAAGTTTCCCTAAAGCACTTTGTAAAGTAGGAATGATCGTTAAAGCCGACCTGATAGCCAATTTCGGAGATATTGACATCACTTTTTTGTAGTAGCGAAGCTGCTAATTTTAACCTTTGGCCGCGAATAAATTCCGTAGTGGTCTGTCCCGTGAGCGCTTTTAACTTTCGGTGCAGTTGCATTCTGCTCATGCCCAAAGCTTTTGCAAAATCCTTTGAATTAAAGTCTGACGCCACCAAATGATTGTCCAAAACATTTTGAAGGGATGCTAGGAAGCGTTCATCATAAGAACTGATGGAGATATCCTTTGGGGTTAAAATGACCTCTTGACTAAAGCGCTCTTGTAGTTTTCTACGGCTTTCCAATAAGTTTTTTACAGTCTGCTTTAAAATTTTGTTATTGAACGGTTTGGTTAGGTAAGCATCGGCACCTGTTTCCAATCCTGTCAGTCTATTTTCATCACCGACCTTGGCTGTGAGCATTAGAATGGGAATGTGGGACGTAGTGTCATTGGTCTTACAATTTTCGGTCAATTTCAGTCCGTCCTCCTCGGGCATCATCAGATCGGTTATGATAAGATCAGGTACATGCTTCAGCGCTTTTTGGAAACCGATACTTCCATTAGCTGCCGTAATAATATTGAATTCGGTATCAAAAATTGAGGAAACATAGGTGCGTAGATCCTCATTATCATCGATGATTAAAATAATGTCCCGACTTTCATCGCTTTCCGTAATAGATATTTTACTTTCATCTTCAACGACATCTTTATTTTCTTGATGGTTTTCTTCAAAAGTTTTTGGTATGGCCCCTGTCACCTTATCCTCACTTGAGTAATGGGCTTCAAGTATTGGGATTTCTATGTGAAAAGAGACACTATTGGCACTGCTTTTTGCCTCAATGTTCCCTTTGTGCAACTCTACAAGTTCTTTTGTGAGTGCTAATCCAATACCCGTGCCTCTTTTATTGCTGTGAATTTGGTGAAACCGATTGAATATTTCCTTCAACTCTTTTTTTGTTAGTGAGACACCTGTATTTTTTACTGATAATGAGAGGTTGCCCTGTGCTATTTCCGCCTCAAAATTTATCTTGGCATTTTGTGGACTGTATTTTAGTGCATTGCCCAAAAGATTGCCAACAACCTTCTGAAGTATATCAGTATCAAACCAATAATAATTTTCATCTATGGAGATTTTAATTTGAAGTCGTTGGGACTTTTTTTGGGCGCTGAACAAAAACGACTCTGCCTGGGATTTCAAAAAAGTAGACAATAATGCTTTGCTGACATTCAGTTTGTAAAAACCTGACTTCAGTTTTGATAGGTCCAGCAACTGGTCGACCAAAGTGGCGAGCTGTTGGGTGTTCTTTTTGGCAATGGTCAGGTTACGTCTATCTTCTTGGCTTAGTCCTGCACGCTCCAGTTGCTGTTCTACCGGACCCTGTATCAAAGACAAAGGTGTGCGCAGCTCATGGGATATATTGGCAAAGAAATGTGATTTGGCCACATCCAGCTCTCTTAACTTTCGGTTCGTTTTTTGACGATTGCGATAAAGCACAAAGAGAAACAATCCTGCCAAAGATGTTAAACCTAGTCCTCCCAAAAAAAGATTGCGCTGGTTCCTTTTTTGCTGTTCGGCAAGTTCATTTTGTGATTTTAATAGCGCTATTTCTTGTTCCCTTTTTTGTGTTTGATATTTGGCTTCCAGATCCAATGCCAGACTTTTCTGCTTTCGGGCCTCCAGAGAATCTTGGTGAACCAATGATAGTCTGTAGAATTCAACTGCTTGCTCAAAGTCTCCGGTTTTTCCGTAAGATTCTGCAAGGCTTTTGGTGACTCCTAGCAAAATACCACTAGAACCGGCATCGGACTGTTCAAAATAGTCATACGCTTTTTCCAAATATGGGATGGCCTCTTTATAGCTGTTAATTCTTTGAAGAAACCCGGCGTAGACCCTATTGGCATTTGCAATTTGATGCGGGTCTCCTGTGCCGGTGAGAAGGGCAAGCCTTTTTTTATGATAGGCATTGGCCTGATCATAATTTTTCAGGTCTGTCTCTATAATGCCCAAAGACCAATAAATGTTGGCTACGTTTTCAATGGAACCGTTGTTTTTAAAATAGGCTAGGCTTTTTTTAAAATAAGGTTTGGCTTTTTGATATTCCTTTCTTTGCCCAAAAATATTTCCCAGCATAATATAACCGTAGTGTTCCTGGTTGCTATCATTAATTTCTGAAGCCATTTTTATTGCACTTCTAAAATAACCTTCGGACTTTCCTATATACGAGGTATCCTGTACACTGTAGGTCCTTAAGAGTACTTTGCCCAGATTAAACAACGCTTTGACAACATATGGGTTTTTTTTTCCTGAAAATTCGGCAATAGAGTCTATTTGCTGGTAGGTGGCTATTGCATCTACGTCTTCAAACTTTGAGTAATGTATGTTACCAATGTAAAGTAAGGCTCTGGTGGTCACTTCGGGTAAATTGTTCTCTATTCCCAAAGCAACGGCTTTTTTGGCATAGCTTTGTGTTGAATCGTAATTGCCTTTATGAAAGTATAGGTTGGCTACCTCACCTTGCGCTTTGCCCAAGAGTATATAGGAGGAATTGTTTTTTGCGATTTTCAAATTTTGCAATGCCAGCAGAAGCGCATCATCATATGCTGAGATTTTTGATAAGGAATCTATTTGGGATTGATTGGTCAAAAACTCTTCGGGTATATTTTGACCAAATGATGGAATATATATTGATGTCAGAATTAAAACTAAAATATTTTTAATCATAAAATCAATTTTTTCATCAGCCTGAATAGTGAAGTTAAATAAAATATTATGTATTGACTTTAGTCACAACCAGATTTTGTATTTACTTGGAAGGGACTGACGTTGGGAACCACTACAAATAGATTATTTGAACTTTTAAAAAATAATCAATCTAAGATGTTGAAAGACTAAATCATATTTTATTTACAGCATCTTCAAATCACTTTTATTATTTGGTTCCAATCCACTGGTCTGCCTTTAATATGGTTATCCATAAAACTATAGTCACCTTGACCCATTCGTTTTTCAGCAAACTCTTTATCAATTAGCTTCCTTATTTCGGGCCAAAATGCTTCGTGTGCATGTCTAAAGATAACTACTGGAGCTATTTTTTCCTGGCAACTAATATCTACTTTGTCTACCCAGCCTATTTTTTTATTGGTAAATGTGGATAAAAGTCATGTTTTTTTTTAATCCGCAGCTTTATTTTTAACGATACGAACTGAAAAAACAAATAACAATCATGAAAGTTTACGATGACAAGCATATCAAGAATGTGGTATTTGTAGGTGCCCATGGAAGTGGTAAGACCACGCTCGCCGAAACAATGTTGTTCGAGGCGGGCCTGATCAACCGCCGCGGAACGGTTGAGAACAAGAATACCGTATCAGACCACCATGATATTGAACACCAACGTGGGACTTCGGTCCTTGCCACCCCGCTGCATACTGAGTGGCGCAACTACAAGATCAACATTATAGACACCCCCGGACTTGACGATTTTATCGGAGAGATCCTTTCTTCCATTCGCGTGGCCGATTCTATCGTAACAGTTATCAATGCCCGGTATGGTGTGGAGATAGGCACAGAGATTATTTGGAACTATATTGACCGCTACAACAAACCTACCCTCTTTGTCATCAATCAGATTGATCATCCCAATGCGAATTTCGACGATAGTTTTAAAGGAATCCGTTCCCTTGTGGGATCCAATGCCGTAAAAATTCAATATCCCTTGGTCATTGATGGGGCGCAGTGTATCGTAGACGTACTGAAAATGAAGCTATATAAATTTGGTCCCGACGGCGGGAAACCCGAAAAATTGCCCATCCCTGATAACCAAAAAGAACTGGCAAACCAATTGCACAACGAATTGGTCGAAAAAGCCGCCGAAAACGATATGGACCTATTGGAACTCTTTGTGGAGAAGGGAACGTTGAGCGAAGAAGAACTGCGACAAGGCATTAAACAAGGTATGCTCAATCATGAACTCTTTCCCGTTTTCTGCGTTTCGGCCCTCCAGGATATGGGTAGCGGCCGACTTATGGGCTTTATCGATAATGTGGCTCCGGCTGCAGCGGATCTAAAACCGGAGCAGAGCGTTGAGGGTA
This sequence comes from Allomuricauda sp., assembly GCA_040285615.1. Lineage (GTDB taxonomy): Bacteria > Bacteroidota > Bacteroidia > Flavobacteriales > Flavobacteriaceae > Flagellimonas. The sequence goes on along the minus strand of JAVJRL010000001.1, from coordinate 59,583 downwards.
AAGCCGTAAAACCATTGCCAACGGAACCTACAGTGCTTTTCGTATTTAAGACGGAATTTTTGCCAAATGTGGGCCAGATTACGTTTTTTAAAGTAAAATCCGGAGAACTTAAGGCAAACGACAAGCTGGTCAATGCCCAGAACGGTGAAATGGAGACAATGAATCAATTGTTTATTATGGATGGCAACGAGCGCCGGCCCGTTTCTAAATTGAACGCAGGTGATATCGGAGCCTCGCTCAAACTCAAATATACCCAAACCAACGATACTTTACACACGGAAGGGCATCCGGTAACAATCAAGCCCATTAAATACCCCGAGGCCCGTATCCGGAGGGCGGTGGCCGCTGTTGAGAAGCGTGATGAGGAAAAAATGATGGAGGCCCTTAAAAAAATGCATAGCGAAGATCCCACGGTCGTCGTTTCCTATTCCCATGAATTAAAACAGCAGATATTGGCCTGTCAAGGCGAATTACAACTATCCGTTATTAAATGGTCCTTAGAAAACGGGTATGGAGTCAAGGCCGATTTTACAAGGCCCCGTATTGCATACCGCGAAACCATAACCCGACCTGCTACGACTAGCTATCGCCATAAGAAACAATCGGGCGGGGCGGGTCAGTTTGCGCAGGTACATTTGAAGATTGAACCCTGGCAGCAAGATATGCCCGAGCCAGAGGGCTTTACTATACGCGGCAAAGAAGAGGTAGAACTGCCCTGGGGCGGTAAATTGATCTTTTATAACTGCATCGTTGGCGGTGTTATCGATCTGCGGTTTTTGCCTTCGATAAAAAAGGGAATTTTGGAAGTGATGGAATCCGGTCCTTTGACCAAATCCTATATCCGTGACGTTCGCGTCATGGTCTACGATGGCAAGATGCATCCGGTCGATTCCAATGACATTGCTTTCAAGATTGCAGGAGCCCACGCTTTCAAGTCCGCCTTTTTGAATGCAAGGCCCAAACTTTTGGAGCCCATCCGAAACCTCACCGTAAAAGTTCCGGAAGATGCTGTTGGGCAGGTCATGACCGATTTGCAATCGCGTCGGGTAGTTATTTTGGGAATTGAAAGTGCCGATCAGTATCAGATTCTCCGGTGTACCGTACCTGAAGCAGAACTTTACGGGTATTCTACCGAGCTAAGGTCGCTTACCCAAGGTAAAGCCACATTCCATGCTACTTTTTCGGCATTTGAGCCCGTTCCAGGAAACATCCAGGAAAAAATAGTAAAAGAAAAGGATCAACCTGTGGATGTATGATTTGGTTTTAGTCCCCAAATAGGGTTTCGGAGGCTAATGTAGACGCTTCGCGGTCAGGAAATAAACCAAGAGGCAATGTCCTGTTTTTTGAATCTTACTTAGTCTTTTGCACTGATGTGCTGGAGCTTATTGACTATACGGATATTGGCAAGCATTAAAAGCAACCGCTTGAAAAAAATTAATAATTTATTTGAACTTTTGGAGTGGCTTGAATATGGTGTATTGGTATTTAGGAACATTTATTTTCAGTATACAACAAGGTTCACTTATGGCTCCATTGTCCATTTAATCCCAATATGACAACTGCCCTATATTTATTGTTGCACGTTAGTTAACTCTTCTAATCTATTAGTTATTGATGCATCATTAGGATAGCATTCTAGAATCTTTTTAAGAACAACTAGATTTAGGCTATCTTTTTTTGCTGATTTATAATCATCTAATAATTCATTTAGTTCGTATTCCCGAAGTTTGTATTCAGAAGTGTCACAAATGAAATTTTCCTCAAAAGCTTTGATATCATAATTATTTTGTCGCATTGACTTGCTAATTTTTCGTACAAAGGATTTTTTGGGATACTTTATCCCTTTATTGGCAAGTATCTCATTAACCATCCTTTTAATATCCCAAACAGGAGTAGTATATATATTGCTTAAAATCACAATTGTTGTTTGAGATTTAGAAAAATATTGTACCAAAGAGCGATAACCGGCAAATCCACCAACAAAAAAATAGGACGGGCCCAAAATACTATCTCGACTATAAAACCACCCCTTTGTAAAATCATCACTCATCGGTGTTTTAATGTTTTGTGGTTTTAAGTAAGAATTAAAAATTGAATCGCTTACGATTGTTTGAGATTTGAAAATTTCAGTGAACTTCAATAAGTCAATAGCATTTGTACAAATCCCAGATGCTCCATACATATTAGCAGTAAAGGTTCCATTATCAAAAGATGGAAAGTTTTTTGGGTCTAAATATTTATCATTTCCAAAGTTATATACATAATCATCTACGTAGCTATCTAGTTTTAGCGCCTCGTTGTAATCTGGAATTATAGTATTTACCATTCCAAGCGGATTAAATATTTCTTCTTGAACATATTCTGGATAAGATTTACCTGAAACTCTTTCAATAATAATTGTAAGCATTACGTAGCCAATATTGCTGTATTTCCATTCTTTTCCTGGTCTTGAGACGAGTTTAGGTTTTTTTTCAATCATTATTTGCATTAGGTCATTATTATCAGCAATTTTATTATAGTCCCAATTTGGGTATAAAACCTGAGCATAATCTGGCAGACCCGAAGTATGATTGATTAACTGTTCGATTGTTATTGACTCATATGGCAATTCAGGGATATATGTTTTAACTAAGTCAGAATATCCAATCTTGGAATCGGAGACTAATTTGGCAATAGCTAAAGCGGTAAATGGTTTAGTAATAGAGGCTATTTCAAACAGTGAGTTTTGAGCAAAACTTGTTTTTGATTCAAAATCTTTATACCCAAATGATTTATGAAAGATAACATCTCCATTTGCTGATAATAACATATCCCCGTTAAATAAACCATCTTGTTCTAATTGATTGAATAGGGAATCTAATTTAGATACGGTTTTAGCTTTAGCATACTCATTCACATTGTTACAACTTATCAAGACAATAATAATTGCTAAAAACAATAAGGATAATTTCATGTTTTTTCTTTTTTAGTTAATGGTACTCAACTCATGAACATTATCAACAACAAAAAAATAATTGGATATTATTTGATCAATTGATTTCACATTGATTCATAAATAATATCACTTCTTAAAGTTTAAGATTTCTAAAACGGATAAAACAATTTCGGTCTTTTCGAATTTTTTTTTAACTTAAATATTCAGGTTCTGTACTTACTAAGTAAAAGTAAAGACTGATCAATATTGCAGTTGTTGCAAAAAAATTACTTAAGCCTATTTTCTATCTTAAGCATTTAGTGCCTTTATAATATTGAAAATCCCAATTATCTGTACTCCTAGTATTACAATTGCTACAATTAGGGGTCTAAACGCTTCCGGTTATGTATCGTTTTTTTGGACTTTTATTATTCAGACTGCCTCACGGAGCTATTATTTCTCATAAGTTTTATCCTTTACTTTTTTCCACATTTTGGAGCAGAAAAGAAAATAATCAAGACCGTAGGGATACTCGAATAGTTCAGCTAAATCATGAGTTTTTCCTTCAAGCGTTTTTAACACGGTAACAATACCGTTTTCTTTTAAATATGAACTAATTATCCAACTTCCTCTTCTATCTGCTTCAAGAATAAATCGATCTTTATTGCCAATGTACATCTGAATCCCGATACTACTATTTATAATACTTTCACGATTTTTGGTAACCGATTCTTTTAAACGGTCAATTGTATAATCACTCACATATGAAAGGGATACAATCGAAGAAAACTTATAGGGATAGTTTATAGCAAAATTAAGTGCGCCTGTAGCCCCTCTAGAATGACCAATTATCGAGATTTTAGAGCTATCCATTGTAGTATTGAATTTTTTATTGCAATATTTCCTTAATTCATCATCAGCTTCGCTTGTGATCATATTTACATTTTCATCGCTGTACCATTGCATATCACGGGTATTTTCTCCTCCTCTTAATGCAATCACAACCATTTCTGGTATAGATTCAGTTTTAACCCAATGGTTTAGACTGTCCGCAGATAGGGCATCAATAAATGAATATTCACTTCCATTTTGACCATGAAGAAATATAATTAATGGATATTCTGATGAATTATCTTTGGACCAAGTTGGAGGAAGATATACATTGAAATCCACATTCCCCCTACTTTTACTAATGAAAGAAGCATGTGTATAAACTCCTGTTTTCAGAATTAGTGTGTCGGAGGACTTATAGGTAATAGTTTCAATATCAGGAAAAGGTGCACTTGCTAACCTGAAAATGGAAAGCAGCGAAACAAGAAGTATTAATTTATACTCTTTCATCGTTTTTTTGAACTTTAAGAATACAAGTTATGATTTTTGGTATTGCAAGCATATGTAAGAAATTATAGCTGTCATTAGCAAATGACTTTATTCTTTTAATTGCTTCAATCTGCTTATGGCATTTTGATTTGAATCCCTACAACCTCCTGCTCTCGGGATTCAAATTGAATGACCAACTTTCCCAAACCTATTAAACTTATAAAAATGAGTTGCTAATTTCACAAGTAAAATTTAATGGGAATTCATTTTGTAGAATCTTGATTATTCAATAATAGGATCCTTTTTGTTCGTAGATACACTTAAAACTAAACCGGTAAAAAGAGCTGTACCAATGATATAAGATATGGCAGGGGTTCTTTTTTTCTCCACATTTTCAATATCCAATTTATGAAAGCTTAATCTAAATTCTCGTGCTTTAAATGTGACGGAGTCATTTGATATCCCCAAGCACTTATTGGCAATTTCTCGACCGTCGGCAACCTTTATTTTATAATGCTTCCCTATTTGCATTGCACTAACCGTTGTAGATTTGTAGGTATTGCAGCTTTGCAATAGAAAAATTAAGCCAATACTGAGTTTCAATAGATGGTTTTTAATCATGAGTTTTAATTGTATTTGTAGTAGGTTTTTAATTAAAGTTTAGTTTGTTGAATCAATAATTTACATTTCATTCAATTAAGAATAATATATCGTTTTTTTGAACTTTTATAAATGTAGGAAAAATCCAACGAACAAGATTTGGATTTTCGGTGAAAAGGAAAGGTAGGAAGTCAACTGGTTTTGATTTTTTGCGAAGTTCCAAATATGAAGTAGAGTATGGCCCCCAATAAATTCATAAATAGAATCACCAAAATCCAAACTACCTTATTATTACTTGTAAAATTGTTTCTAATAACATCTATCAGTGCAATAATGGGGATTAAAAATCCACATAAGATTAGCATTATTTGCCAAGGTCCTATCATCATTTTTTTCTGTTTTTTCTATTGTAATCGTTTTTTTGAACTTTAGAGTAAATGGTGCTGTAAACATCCATAATAAATTATAGCTGAAATAAGCACGTGGCTTTATTCTTGTAATTTTTTCAATCGGTTTATGGCATTTTGATTTTTTGGGTTTAATTCCAACGACCTCTTATAGTTAGCAATGGCATTTTTTATATCATTGTTGTAAAGATATGCCAAGGCTAGACTGTCGTATAAATTTGCTGAATTTGGATAGATATGCACAGCCAGCAAAAAAACGTTTATCCCTTGTTCCAATTTTCCTGCATTAAATGATAAACGTAAGCCGAGGTTATTTAACATACCCTCTTGAAGCTTTAGTTTTGGGTGCTTTGCCAACGTTCTTTTGTATAAAGGGATTAAATCTCGAAAACCTTGACTGAGTGCTAAATCCTGGAAATCTTTAGAACCAAATTCTTTTGGAAGGGATTTTTTCATTTTTTTTGTGACCAGATTTTCTGAAATATTATTTTTATCAGGGCTGTTTTCTATAAACCTTCTAGCTTGCATATCATTTTTTAATGTGGCATTCAAGAAATGTAAGGTGTGCTGCGATAGTAGTTTATATGAATCCATAATTTTTTCATCACTCTTATCTTGCCTTTTATCTCTAGATGAGAATAAAACACCAATTGCACCGAAATTGGAATGCGTTAGGTCGTGAAATTTATAACTGTAGGCATTGCTATATTTTAAAGCGTCGTAAAATTGGAATTTGTAGTTCAACTCAGCAGGTATGTCATCACTGGTAAGTACTTCTTCTGGAATATTTTTTTGAGCAAAATGTATATAGGGAACATTAAACCTATCTAAATTAAAGTAAGGGGATTTTTCTAGTACAGGGTAATTGTACCTTTCAGTTCCATCCAAACTCACGACCGCACTTATGTTCCTATTTTTCATGACCGTTATAACGTTTGCCAGTCCACCAAAGCTAAACCCCATTAGTGCTATTCTATCGTAGTCAATATTTTCATATTTATGGATTTCCTTTAAAAGATATTCCACATCTCTTGATTGTGTTTCCATATCCTTTGTAGTTCCTCCTTCCAACCACCTTGTATCTGTTCCTCTGGAAGGACTTGATATTACCACGTAACCATTGCTTGCCAAATATTCGAAAAGCGCAAAGTTTTCAATTGATGAAGCTTGATAGCTAGGCGCATATACTACGACTGGAAATTTTCCTTCTAAAAACTCAGTATTGGACCAGGCATTTACTTTTTCAGATAAATGAGCTCTATTTTGCGGTGTATCCCCTAAGCCAGGAAACCAATCCAACAATAATTCATTAGGCAAGTGTTTGGATTCCTCCTCTTCTTTTAAAACTTCTAAATAGTCCAAAATCATTAATTGTTCGGAGCCATTGCTCTTTACACTGGTCGGATACCATATACTAATGGGAATTGGCCTGTTTATAAATTGATTATCGAAGTTGTTTGCAACTTGATAAATCCTTGTACTATCTGAAGTTGAGTAGTGTTGAAAACCTACATTGTATATTCCCTTTTCAAGATTTAGTTCTTCCAGTGAGGTTTGTGCAACTAGGAGGTTAGCAAAGGAGAATACAAATAATTGAAGAACAGTAAATCTCATCATACATTTAATTGGAGTTCGCTTATAAAAGGTTTCATTATTCATTTTTACCAAATGCTAAGGTGTGCCATCGACTACATACATGTGGCTAATTGTTTATTTGAACTTTATTTTAAACATAGAGTTATCTAAATAGTATTTCTATGATTGGGATTAATATGAAAAATAAAACCAAAATACCAATCAAAACATTGTTAAACCCATGTCCCATCTCATCAAAATAATCTGGGTTATCGGGGCCATATAGATATTCTTTCCATTTATATTTTGACTTGTTTAGAAGAGTTCTCCAAATAGAACCCCAAATCCATCTTGCCCCAGCACCAATGAAATTAAATATTGGCCTCCAAAATCTTGAACCCATCAATCGTTTAATTGAACTTTGATTTGGTGAATCTAATCATTTTGAATTAGGACTGTGATAAAACTCTTAAGAATAGTCCAGTAAAATTTTGTAAGTCCAGGTGGCACAAGCATATTAAAAAAGGAAAGCATGTTACCTCATTTTGTCGAGATGACCGAACTAAGGTCATTCCTAAAGTTAATGAGCTACTCCTGCCCAGAGCGTCGAGGAATTTTTTAGATACATAATTTTAAAAGTTGATATATATCATTTAATGTAAATCTGGCTTTTGCTACTTTAAAGCTGCTTTTAATCAAATGGCCAAGAGAATATGGATTATATTGACAGTGGTGATATCTTGAAGGAGGGCGACCGGATTAAACCCAGGAAAATCAGACAAGCGATTGTTGAAATCGTAAGCGATTCAGGCGAAGGAGCCCAAAAATGTGGACAGAGCTTCGGGGCAATCTCTGCAAAAATGGGAAATGGCGTTTGGACCGTTGAGATTATTCCGGCAGAAATACAACCACCCGCACGCTCCCGGGAAGGCGCCTCCGGAATCCGGGTGCGTATCGGTTCCGATAAAGTGAGCAATATGGGAAATCACGCTGATCTGGTGATTGCCCTCAATGAGCAGGTGCTGTATGGTCGGATCCGCCAAGATGCCTATAATGGGAATACCCTGATGTTTATCGAGAATAAATGGGCCAAAAGCGAACAGGAATCCATTAGACGGCAGTATTCGGAAGCACTACAGGAATTTAAGAAATTGGGCATTCAGGTGGTCGAGATCCCCATGGAGGAGGAATGTCTGAAACTAATGCCTGATCCCCGCAAAGGCAAAAACATGTGGATCTTGGGCCTGCTTTGCTACATGTACAATCGTGACATCCCCAAGGCCGAGAATCAGATCCGAAGAATCTTTAAAAAGAAAACCGATGCGGTAATAGATTTGAATATAAAGTTGTTGCATGCGGGATATGATTGGGCCAGAGGAACTCTTCCCTTTCGTTATGAGGTGACGCCGATGGAGGTGGATGATGATATGGTGGTCATGAACGGAAATGAAGCCCTGAGTATGGGCGTCATGGCATCGGGTATTGAACTGTGTTCGATGTATCCGATTACGCCTGCGACATCCGTATCCCATCACCTGGCCGAAAATTTTGAAAAGGTCGGGGGTATCGTGCATCAGGCAGAAGATGAGATTTCTGCGATCGGATTTGCGATCGGTGCTTCTTTCGCAGGGAAACCGGCAGTAACGGTTACCTCGGGACCGGGATTGGCACTCAAGACCGAGTTTATCGGCTTGGCCGTCATGGCTGAAATCCCGCTCGTGATAATCGATGTTCAGCGAGGGGGCCCCTCTACCGGATTGCCGACGAAGGTTGAACAGAGCGACTTGTTGGCAGCAATCTATGGGGAGGCAGGGGATGCCCCAAAAATCGTGCTTGCAGCCGCTACCATCGAAGAGTGCTTTCACTTTGTTGTTTTGGCACGCAAGCTTGCCGAATCATTCCGCACGCCCGTCATATTATTGAGTGATGCGAACCTGGCAACAGGGGTACAACCCTTCCCGCGTCCAAAAATCGACCCCTTGTGGCTGACCAATCCCATCGATCAGAGCCCATGGAAGGATGGGGCCTGGCCATTTGACTGGGATGAAAATACAGGAACCAGCAAAAGACCGATTCCGGGGCAGAAAGGTGGTATGTATACCGTAACGGGACTGGCCCATGGACAGACGGGAAAGGTGGCATACGACCCGGAGATTAATCAGGCCAGCGTCGAAAGCCGAAGCCGAAAGATTGCCTCTTTCCAGAAAAGCCTTAAACCACCTAAGATCAACGGTGACCCGGAAGGAGATGTGCTGCTGGTTGGTTGGGGATCTACACTTGGTGCCATAGAGGAAGCCGTAGCCGATGCGCGTGCCGAAGGACTAAAGGTAAGCAGCCTGCACTTACGATTTCTCTTTCCGATTGTTCCAGGGTTGGTTGATATCTTCAAAAGATTCAAAAAAGTCATCACCGTTGAGATCAATTATAGCGATACGCTGGGCAACCCAATGGTCACTCAGGAGAATCGCCGTTATGCCCAGTTGGCGTGGCTCCTTAGGGCACAAACACACATGGATATCGATTGTTTCAGCAATGTCTATGGGCAACCCCTGAACCCTGAAAAGGTATTGAAAATGATTAAGCGCGAATTGAAAATTAAAAACTCCGAAGTCAACGTATAAAAACTTGAAATGCTATGCTTGTACAAACTCATGAATTATGTTCTGTCCCCTCCTTTGACCATGATTATGGTATGGAGGATTATGGAAAAGGCGTAGCCCGCTGGTGTCCGGGTTGTGGGGGCCACTCCATACTCACCACGGTACAGCGCGTCTGCAAGGACATGCAATATGAACCTGAAAAAACGGTGGTGGTCTCCGGTATCGGATGCAGCGGTCGATTTCCACATTATATGGGAACCTATGGGTTTCACGGCCTTCATGGAAGAGCATTCCCGGTAGCCAGTGGCGTGAAATTCAGACGACCGGACCTCAACGTTTTTGTTGTAACAGGAGATGGGGATTGTTGCTCAATTGGTGCAGCGCACTGGGTACATGCCATTCGGTACAATATGAAAATGGTGGCATTGCTCTTTGATAATGGCATTTATGGTTTGACTAAAAAACAAACTTCACCCACCAGCCCGTTGGGCACCCATTCCAATACGCATCCAAGGGGTTCCGTCCTTCCTCCGATCAACCCGATACAAACTACCTTGGGATTGGCCAATGTCTCCTTTGTGGCGCAGACCGTGGATTGGAATTCTGCTCACCTCTATGCGACCATACGAAAAGCTGCCAAGCATCCCGGCCTTGCCTTTGTACGTATCGTTCAACGGTGTCCTGCGTTTATGCGTGATCTCTATGGTGATATTGCTGTCAACCCGAAAAACCTTATCCTGCTCTCACACGATAATGGGATCAATCTGAAACCAAAGGCCCGGAAAGCCTTTGGTCGAGTGATCGAGCACGATCCTTCCAATATTCACAAGGCCAGGGAACACGCAGAGATCAATAATGGCATTCCGATCGGTTTGTTATATCAAAATACCGACAACGCCCGCTATGATGAATATGGAGCTCACAATCTCGGAATGGGCGTTGAGGAAAAAAAGCAGAATCTGGAATCCTTATTGGATCAATATAGTACTAGTAATTCAGTGTAATGGACGAAATAAATAATTCAAATGCGGATCAGATCCTCGACTGTTATGCCGATAGGAACGTCGTGGTTACGAGAGAGCAAGAACCCGCACCTCAGAATGAGGAATTGAAAAGCTATCGCGATCAATTGCACAAGTACTTTGTACAGGGTGTAAAAACGGACTTTTGCCAAAATATTAACGTAGCACCTATTTTGTCCGCCCCGTGCTTGCGGGGCGTATTGCCTGCTATGCGCTATCCGGTACTATTCGATTCAGAAAAAAGCAATCTCTGCAGCCTTCATGAGCGACTCGAAGTATTGATCTCAAATCATTGTGCTGCGGACATCAGTAGAGTCTTGATCGAGAAACTCCCTTCCATCTTCTTGTCACTTCAAGGGAAACTGCAAGTGGCTGAACCGGAACTTAATTATGGCTCTCAGGTACATGAATTGATGGAAATAATGGGCAATGCTTTTGGCGATGATACCCCAAAGGATTTGCAAAAACATTTAGATCCAATAAAACAAAAGCTCTTATCCTACAAAGGGGCCATCATGGGTTTTGGTGCACGGACTCCTTTTCAACTGCTCAATATTCATTTGAAAGCGAGAATTGCCACCTTTTCAGAGTTCATTGTTCTTATGCAAAGGAAGCTATCCGGATTGAATGAAATTGTCGACCTTCAGGATAAGGGCCGGGAAAAGGACAGTACGCATTTTGAGTTTGCCAAGGACCTTTTGTCTTTAGACGAAGTCCAGGATGTCGCACCTCGGAGGGTTAGTTCGAATCTTCCAAAGGCGAGACTCGAGCGAATTCGGGATAGCATAAAAGTACTTTCCAACGCTGTGAAATCTTATACGGAGCATCCCAATAAGATCTTTATTACAAAAAAACTTCTGGAAAGCTACGACCTTAAAGAGGTGTTTGGTCAGGCAACTATTGAGGTTGTGGAATCTGACGCCATATCGCATGCGAAAGCTTATTTAAAAAAGGAATTGTCGAACTTTGTAGCACTGATCCAGGCGATGCGTTTGGCGGAGCTTGAGATAGGACAGACTTACGATGAATCTTTGCACGATGCCTATTTTGCAGGATTCGCCCCGTCCTATCTGAATTCCGGGGATATCAAACATTTCCCCCCTGTCATTGTCATTGACGAGAGCCGTAATATTGCCGATCAGCCAAAGGATTTTCTTTCCCTTTTGTCAGACGGTGCCTTTGTTAAGGTTTTCGCCATCAACACATTGAACGACATCAATTTGCCTGTCGTAGCTTCTGAGTTGGAAGAAAGCTCACTGGAGATTGCATCACTGGCCATCTTTCGCAGAAATGCCTATGTGTACCAGGGAAGTATTGAAGACCCCTACGCTTTTGAAAATGCCTTACGTGATGGTCTGAACGCCACCGCACCTGTACTCTGGAACGTATTGCTGCCGGATGTCGGGTCGGAAGACGACCCCGGTTGCCCCATCAAGATCCATAGGGCAATCGAAAGCCGGCAATTTCCACGCCTGACATACGATATCGAGGCCGGGATGGATTTTGGAAGCCATTTCAATTTGGAAGACAATCCGCAATGCGATCTCTTATATCCAAATCAAGTTCTGGAAATCAAGATTCCCGGTGGAAAGCATACGGAACAGATCAGTCTGAACTCAGCGGATTATCTTGCTATGGAAACGCGCAATTTGCAAGCCCTTGAGATTATTCCCGACTGGTATCAAGAGGAAAGTCTGGTATCTGTAGTGGACTATCTTTCAACCGATCCGGAGTCCCAGATAGGAAAGATACCCATCATTTGGGTAGTGGATGAAGACTACAAACTGCATAGGGCGGCCATTCCTGCATCCTGGCTTCAACGGATAAGAAGCAGGCTGGACTATTGGCGTTTTTTACAGGAACTCGGGGGTGTCAAGAGCCAGCATTTTGAAAACAAGTTGTCGAGGTCCAAAGCTGAGTGGACACAGGCCAAGGAAGTAGAACTAAAAGAACTGGAAGCGCGGTTATCCGAGGAGTATGAAACCCAAAGATCCGCTGACATTGAAAAATCCATCCACAATATACTCTTTGCACTTATGGATGGAAAAACCGATTTGGCCAGCCTTGCGGTCAATTCAACCGCTCCAGTGCCCGTTAGCGTAACATTGGAAGCGGATCAGGAATCCGTTGAAACAGTGCCGGATCCGAAGGAAACTCCTAAAGAAGAAGTATCGGTGAGTAAAGTGGCCTGGGTGGAAAGCGATGATTGTACTTCTTGCAACGATTGTATCAATGCGGTACCCAATGTTTTTAAATACAATGGTAACAAACAAGCCCAAGTGCACAATCCCAAAGGCGACACCTATGCAAAGATCGTTGCTGCAGCAGAGAAATGCCCGGCCATATGCATCCATCCGGGTTTGCCCCACGACCCGAATGAACCCGGGTTAGAGAAATTGTTGAAAAGAGCTGAGAAATACCAATGACCCAGTTGGCCTGTTAAAAACGGTAAATGATATGGGCAGTAGCAGATACCCCTGTTGTCGTACGATTCCCATCGTTTATTTGAACTTTACCTGTTTAGAATTGAAAAAATCAATGCATTGAAATAAATTTAAAGCGTAACGTATCATTGATAATTACAATTTTAATTGTGTCATTGTATCTTTCTTTAATAAATCTATAAGGTCCAGAATAATCTCCAAGTGTTGGTTGGTAATCATTTTCTGTTAAAGTATTAATCAATGGGCAATTGCCAGATATTGAAATACTATCTTCCAAGGTAACAACGCCTTTATAGTACTTAACATTGTTTACAAAAAGATTGATGTCAGATTCCAATTTAAGTGATTTATCATTGTTGTTTCCCTGAACAGTAATTATTATAGCAAGAAAAACTACACCAAGAATTACAATGAATATCCTAATGTTCTTCATAGAATTTTACTAGTAATATTTTCAATTCTCACAATTCAGTTTAAATCGTTTATTTGAATTTTTGACTTATTCAAAGAACATATCCTCCAAGGTTCCCTTTTTATGAGCCTTTACAAATTTCTTTGAACTAGAGTTTATTGGTAGGTTGTTGTCTTGTTTAGAAACGTAGTCTAAAAATATTCGTGCTCCACCAATCTGTGACTCCCTGACATCCTCTTGCTCACTGAATTTCTGGCCTTCAACCTTAGTGTTTTTTAAAATATGTTGATTATTTAACTTCTCATTCAAAATGTAATTCATAATGGCAACCATATAAAAATAACGTTGATTGCTTTTTGGATTCAATGAGTTGTAAAATTTTCCAAAAGTGGGGATATTTACTCCCGTGTCCTCATTCTTCCAAAAGTCAACTATTCTACATGCACTTACATACTCCTCTGATTTGAAATTAACTGGATTATCAAATATGTGTTCTGTGGCCTCAAATAATAATTGCTCGTATTTAGTAAAATCTGGCTCTGGGTCAGATTTCATTTCCATAAATGAACTAGACAACTGTGAATAACCAAATAGAGGTGTGCAGATAAGTGCTAGTAAGAATGTTATTTTATTCATGTTTAATTGTTTGTTTCAACTTTTTAAATGTAGGAAATTTCCATTAATCAAAAATTGGGTTTTCGGTAAAAGGAGGGAATAGTAGTCGATCTGTTTTGAGAAACCGAACTTCATCATAGGGATAAAAAAGGTAAACCATTTAAGTGTACGGAAAAGGTAAACTCTTTAGAATCAGTGGAATCGTTTCACTCTAAAAGTTCAATAAAACGGTGACTTAAAATATCCCTGTCAAGAAATGGAATTCGAAGTATGGGCGAACGCAACGAAGTGGAGTGCTGCAAGCACCAAATATGATACTCAGTTTTGACCAAAAAAGAAAACCCTGTAATGTGCATTACAGGGTTTGTTATCTTATGGTTTTTTAAAAAGTGACCTGACTGGGGCTTAAATCCTAATTATAATCACTTGATATTCAAAAAGTTGAAATCATTTTTCTTAACCTGTGCACCGAATCGTTCACCAGTACACAATTACCATATAAAATGAACTTAATTGCCGATAAATGGTACCTAATAATTTAATGGCTAAAGTTATACTTTTTTTTGTTTTAATCCGGGATTTTATGCCTTTCAAGAAGTACTTTTAGCTATTAAACCGGAGGGACTAGAATCCATCTCTGGAAGGCCCAATAAATAAAGGGTTTCAAGCTTTCTAAAATTTTATGCTCACCGAATAGGTCACTTTTTACTAAATGGATATTAATGCATTGAAGCACAATTATATACGATTAAATTCTTGGGTAAACAAGATTATGCTGATTTTTGAATAAAAAGTCCAAAGAATACTGGGAATTCGCCATAGAAACAAGTAAGTCTTAAAGGGAACCAAACAAAAGTTAAAGAAGGATGGACAAATATACAGAAGCCCAAAGGAGGGCTTTTCTTTGAAATGACCAAATTTGTCATATTAATTCGGTTCCCAACTCAGATTATATACAGTACCTTACCTATGCTCAAATCTTTCCGGTGGAAGTGGTATACTATGTATGCCCGGTGTTCCCAGTTATGCTATGGAATTTTGAACATATTAAGGAATTAACGCTTCATTGAAAAATCAATTATGATTGTTATATTAAACATTTTAGCCATTTATATGTATATTTGTTTAATATAATAAACTAAAAATGATTGATTCAGTTTCAATTGGGGAGGTTAAAAAACTTTTGGGGAGCCTTTGTAGGCAGCAACGCCAAAGGTATGAAATGTCACAGACGGAACTGGGTAAAGCTTTGGGTATATCCCGTTATACCATCCAAAATTTTGAAAGTGGAAAAAATTCCACCTTGGATACCTTCCTGAAAATTGCCAAACACTTTGACCTGATGGACGATTTTTACAGGGCATTGAATAGTATCGCTGACACCAATAACAAGGAATCAATGTATTGATATGGCAAAGAACGATATTATAAGGGTTTGTCTTTTTGGTTCAGAGATCGGAAGATTGGGATACGATGTTGACAAACGTGCTTCCTTTTTTCAATACAGTCCCAAGTTCTTGGATGCCAATGTTTTTTCCCGAGTTTTTCCCTACATCTTCAAACGAATAAAACCGGTCCAAGTATTTACCAAATATCAAGGGGAAACCTTTCGCGGACTACCTCCCATGATCGCGGATTCATTGCCGGATATGTTCGGCAACATTATTTTCAAAGAGTGGCTGGAATCCACCAATCGGGATTTTCAAAAGATAACACCGTTGGAGCAGCTTACTTATGTTGGTAACCGGGGTATGGGGGCCTTGGAGTATAAGCCCATTGAGGAGATTCCAGATTCGACAACCATCGATATAGCGGAAATCGTTGAAGTGCTCCGAGAGGTTTTGGAATTGAAAAAGGGAACTTCTGGAAGGACGCTTGATGAAACATCACTTTTGAACATATTTAAAATCGGTACATCTGCTGGGGGGGCAAGACCCAAGATCTTGATATCGGAACACAAGAAAACAGGTAAGATTGTTCCCGGAGATATTCACCATAGCGAGGATTACCATCATTACCTTGTCAAATTAAACCTTAACGAAGATGCTCCGAAACAATACAATCGGGAGAAAGTCGAATATGCCTACTATTTAATGGCCAAAGAAGCCAAGATACATATGATGCCCTCCAAAATGATTCAGGGCAGGCACTTTGCTACCCTGAGATATGACCGCCAAGCGGGCTCAAAGCAGCATGTACTGACCGCAAGTGGCCTGACAGGGTGGGATTTCAAAAAACCAGAGGATTCAAGTTATGAAAACCTTTTCAAGCTGGCCCTCGACCTAAAGGTGCCGTATCGGGATATTGTTCAGTTGTTTCGAAGAATGGTATTTAATGTCATCTATGCCAATACTGACGACCATTTGAAAAACCATAGCTTCATCTACCAAGAGGAAAATGACTCGTGGGAATTGGCTCCTGCCTACGATTTAACCTATCCCCTTAACGTAAATTTGAATTATAGCAATGTGTCCAGAGCCCTTTCAATTAATGGTAAGCGTTCTGAAATACTGTTGGAAGATTTAATGTCTGTTGCCGAGACCCATGCCATCCGCGATGCTAAAGGTATCATAGAAGAAGTCCAACTCGCTGGTAGCGATTGGGAAGAAATAGCTGATGATTTAAAAATTCCAGTGGATGTTACTGAGGCCATATTAAGGGAGTTTTCTGAATTAATTTAAATTCGGTCTAACCTATCAGGATGATAGCCTTACGTTAATCTATAATCTACTTTTATTGGTTCTAGCTTCTTCAAGTTGTCTTTTTATCATTTTGGTGAATTAATACACTCTAAAGCAATTGGAAGATAATGGTACCAGCTACATTTTATGTTCATTGGGAGAAGCAGCTATTAATACCGATTAAATATGGGAATCAAGGTAATAAACAACTCTTGTAATTTTCTAAATTGATGATATCGATGGGCAAAAGTATTCCTTTGAAATCTTTTTATTGAAAAGCGATTTCTCAATCAACCACTTCAAAGAAAGTGATGTTTGTAAACCCGGCGCATGATGAATAAGAAAATGTATGCGCCCTTTTTTTTTGAGTATTCCAGCTTTTGGGGTAGAAGGTCAAATCCTATTAAAATGCTATTTGTCTTGAGTGACTCCAAATATGATGGCTGCATGGCCGCAGATGATACCTTCTTCTGGAAGAACCATACCCTTAAAACGGGTGTAACAAATGAAAACTGGGCGCTTTTTGTCATTATTTAAAAAATATAGGTGCGAGTTATATTGAATATAAGTGCGCCACATTAAAAATTAGTGCAAATACAATGGTCATACAAAAAGCGAGAGCGAGCACAAAGCTATTTGAACCTACATCATTTGTAAATACTATTGTGAAGAATCAAAAATTAATACGATTTGCTCAAATTTTTTAAATTGTCATTGCTGAGGCACTAGAACCTATTCTTGGAAATTCGAATAAACAAATGGTTTTGGGGTTTTCGAGATTTTATGCCAGCTGAATTGTACGACCTGTTAAATGAACTTGAGCGGCTTTAAAGAGCCGCAAATTTTTGTCCTAGGTGATAAGGATTGATAATTTAAAATTGCAGTTTTTTCTAAGTAGATGAATGATAACTCTTCTTTCAAACGGTTCGGTTTCCAATTGCTAAAGGTCCTAAACGATGAGTCCTCGGCTCCTGGGGAACAAATACTTATCCAAAGACAATGCCCTTAAATTAATGGTCTGCGTGGCCAAAGAGAATGTATGATTGATAAGACCTTTGATGGCATAAAATAAAAAACACCCTGCGCAGAGGGTGTTTTTTACTTAAATCAAGGTAACCTAGGTATGCAATTGATCACATCTTTAACCGCATAAAAAGTTCATGGGTATTGTGGTCCAAGCCGTCAATGGGATTTTGAATGGAGGTTTCATAGGCATATCCCAAATTGAATCCATTGCTAACGTTGAACAGGAACAGTCCGCTGATGCTCTCGTCATACCTGTAGCTTGCCCCGAACTCAAAGCGCTGGCCAAAGTCCAGGATTCCCGTCACTTCGACGGATAGGGGCGATGCGTCCACATACCGTAGCATCCCCATGGTCTTGAGGTCCAAGGTTTTTCCCAGCAGAAAGGTGTATCCCCCGCTCAGGTAGGCGTGCATTCGGTCCGTGCCCAAATAGGCATTGCCCTCACGTTCTTGCAAGCGGTCGGGGGTCAACAGCTTTGGTGCTGACAGGGATGCGAAATACCTGTCGTGCTTCAAATAGACCCCGGCCCCCACATTGGGGGTAAAACGGCTATCGTATTCCATCAATGATCCGTCCTGGCCCACACCATAGGTCACAAGACCTTGGGTGTTGGCTTCATAGGAGTTGGCACTTCCCTTGATGCCAAAGTAGAGCATATGTTCGTAA
This sequence comes from Allomuricauda sp., assembly GCA_040285615.1. Taxonomy (GTDB): domain Bacteria; phylum Bacteroidota; class Bacteroidia; order Flavobacteriales; family Flavobacteriaceae; genus Flagellimonas. The sequence goes on along the minus strand of JAVJRL010000001.1, from coordinate 41,301 downwards.
TCCAATTGAATGTGGTAGGACACATCGATCGCCACCCAGGTTTGCTGCTCAATAAAGGTCTTGTCATTGAGGATGGAGGCGCCAAGTCCTATGTTTTTGCCCACGGGCATCCCAAAGATGGCACTCTGGCTTTCTGGAGCCCCTTCGATTCCCGCCCATTGGCTACGAATCCCCAAAGAGAATTCCGCAGCCTCGGAACTTCCCACAAAAGCGGGATTGTAAATGTTCATATTGTAGCGGTAAAAGGTGTAGTTGGGGTCCTGTTGTGCACTTGCCCACATGGAAAGTCCAAGGAACAGGGCCATTAGCTGTATTTTATTGATACGTTTCATCTGTCTTGAATGGTGTTTTTTGTTTTATTGGTGTTAATAGTTGATGAAAATCCAGCCTTGCAAGGGTGCGCTTCCATCTCCCAGGTTGATGATGTACATGTACGATCCCGCGGGTAGTTTCTCGTTCCTGTTCTTATAGAAGCCTTCCCAGTTGTTTCGGTACGATCTGGTGCCGAACACTTCATGACCCCATCGGTTGTAGACTTTGACCACATTGTTGGGGTAGTTGTCTATTCCCGGGATGACCCAGGCATCGTTGTTACCGTCGCCGTTAGGGGTAAAGGCCTGTGCAGGGACCAATGAGGGCTCCTCACTTGTTGGGAAAGCATCATCTGCATCCGGAACACCATCATTGTCGTCATCCTCATCAATGCTGTCTGGAATACCATCTCCATCGGTATCCAATGGCTTGCTGGATGCATCGTAAGGGTCGCTTCCTTCGGTCAATTCCATTTCGTCAGAATAGCCATCATCATCATCATCGGTATCTGCATTGTCGCCTATTCCGTCTCCATCGGTATCTATCGTCTCGGAAGCATCATTCGGGAAATCATCTTGATCATCCGGTATACCGTCGTTGTCATCATCGTTGTCAACGTTATCACCAAGACCGTCTCCGTCCGTATCGGTATCGGTAACCCCGTCATTGTCATCGTCCGTATCGGAATTGTCGCCAACACCATCACCATCAATGTCGGAATCCTCTTTCGGGTCATAGGGGAAAGCGTCCTCATCATCCGGGGTACCGTCATTATCTGCATCATTGTCGGCATTGTCGCCTGTTCCGTCACCATCGGTATCGGTATCCTCCGAATCATCCTTCGGGAAGGCATCCTCGGAATCAGGGGTGCCGTCGTTGTCATCGTCTTCATCGGCATTGTCTCCTTTTCCGTCGCCATCGGTATCGGTATCCTCGGAATCATCCTTCGGGAAGGCATCCTGGGAATCGGGAGTACCGTCGTTGTCGTCGTCTTGGTCAGCATTGTCGCCAGTTCCGTCTCCATCGGTATCTGTTTCCTCGGAATCATCCATTGGGAAGGCATCCTGGGAATCAGGGGTGCCGTCGTTGTCATCGTCATCATCGGCATTGTCGCCAGTTCCGTCGCCATCGGTATCGGTATCCTCGGAATCATCTTTCGGAAAGGCATCCTCGGAATCAGGGGTGCCGTCGTTGTCATCGTCATCGTCTGCATTGTCGCCAGTTCCGTCGCCATCGGTATCGGTATCCTCGGAATCATCCTTCGGAAAGGCATCCTGGGAATCGGGAGTACCGTCGTTGTCGTCGTCTTGGTCTGCATTGTCCCCGGTTCCGTCACCATCGGTATCGGTGTCCTCGGAATCATCCTTAGGGAAGGCATCCTCGGTATCAGGGGTACCGTCGTTGTCATCATCGTCGTCGGCATTATCTCCTGTTCCGTCTCCATCGGTATCGGTGTCCTCGGAATCATCCTTGGGGAAGGCATCCTGGGAATCAGGGGTACCGTCGTTATCATCGTCTTCGTCGGCATTGTCGCCAGTTCCGTCTCCATCGGTATCAGTGTCCTCGGAATCATCCAATGGGAAGGCATCCTGGGAATCAGGGGTACCGTCATTGTCATCGTCTTCATCGTCTTTGTCAGGTACGCCATCCCCATCGGTATCCTGGGCCGCATTGATACCCGCTGTGTGCGTGGTCGAGCTTAGTGCATCATCTTCATCCTTTACCTTAAATGAAAAGGAGGTATACGATGAACCATATTCTCCGTCTGCTGTTGTAAAGACGAGCAATGTCACATCGTCAATCATATCATTGGGCTTTACGGGAGAGCCGTTGTATTCCAATGTGCCTTTCGTCGGAAGTGAAATCACTTGTATGCCATTGAAGGTATCGCTCGGGTCAACATCAGAGAAGGTAAAATCAGTAGGTTTGAAAGCGTATCCTACATCTTGGGTTACGTCCAAGGTAATGTCGCCGCCTGCTGGAGCATCGTTCACATTGGTAATGTTCAATGTGGCCGTAACGGTTTCCGAGAAGGAAACGGCATCCTCAAAATTGTAGGTAAAGCTATCTGTTGCGGATTCATCGCCATTATGCTCGTAGCTGAATGTACCGTCAGCATTAAAGGTAAAAGCGCTTGCATGGGATGGATTTGAAATGATGTGATAAATTCTATCATCACCATCCACTTCCATGTCGTTTGTGGATACATCATCGCTCAAGGTGGCGTTTTCATCCAAAGTGAAGGAGTCTGCTACAGCTGTTGGTGCGTCATCCACTGCGGTAATGGATAAGGTAAGGGTTGCGGTTACCTTGGTGCCCGCATCATCCAGTTCATAGATGACGGCGTCACTTCCAAATTCATTCGCATTTGGAGTGTAGACAATTTTATTGTTTTCGTCCACCACGGCTGAACCTTTGGTTCCTTGTGTCGTAATGCTAACAGTTGGAGTGTTGTTGGTATCGTACACATCGTTGTACAACACATCGACCGGGTCGGATACGGTATCCTCATCCAATACGGCCAAGTCGTTCTTTGCACCGACCACCAAAGCAAGATCAAAAGGGCCAAAAGAGGCGGTTCCCGTGTTTCCGGCATTGTCCTTCGCCTCTCCATGGATGTACCATCCCGTACCGCCGCTGGAAAACGAGGTGGTCTTGGATTGACTGTTGCTCCAAGAGGACCATAGGCTGCTATCCGTTGCTGGAGGATTGCTGTCCTGAACCAATGCATAGCGTTGAACATCAAACCCACTTCCGTCATTTTCATCTTGAAAGGTCAACAGAATGTCGGTGTCGGTATCAATGGAGCCATTGTTCGGGGTGGCCGATAATGTAGGTTCGGTAACATCGTGAGTTATGGTCAATGTTCGGAAAAAAGGTTCTGACCAAACACCGGTACTGGTCTGTACACGCAGACTAATGATGTATTCTGCGGTTAGATTGTTATAACTTGAGAAATCCGTCATCTGGGTGGTGGAGTTGTGAATTTCCGTATCCGTTGGATTTCCTTCACTATCGTATACTCTTTGCGTCACAATCCATTCTTCATTGGAAAGCGTTCTTCCATAAGGGTCGATGGAGTTGTTCTCTATATTGATGTTCATCGAACCTGAGTAGGTAAACAGTGCATCAGGTTGAATGTTGAACTGTGCCACTGGCAAGTCTTCGTTGGTGGAAGAACTACTGCTGTCCACTAGGATATAGGCACTGGAAGGACTGCTCCAAACCCCCTGATGGTCTTGTACATTGAGCATCACCAAATATTCTCCATCCCCAACGGAATTCTTGTCGAACATTCCAGTATTCCAGTCTGCAGTGGATGCCGCATCCACGGGTTTCCATTTCCATTCGGTCTGGGCTATTCCATTGTTGGCACCACCATCCAAATCGTAAGAGGTGTCGTTGAACACGCCTGTGTCCGAACTGTAGGAGAAGCTAGCCACGGGCTTCCTGTGAAAATAAAGGGTGGTGGGGGAGGTGGGCAGGTCTTCGAAGGTAAAGGAGTATTTCCCGGGCTTTTCATAGAATTCCGGAACATCCTCCAGATAAAGATCGTTCCAGGAAACCCTTCCCTGGTTGTTGGGGAAGAAGGTCTCGTCATGTGTGATTTTCCATCTCCCGCTTGGGTAGCTTGCATTGGCGGTACTCGTTTTCATCTCAGAAGGGTCGACCGCTATCTCAACACTTGTTCCCGCAATGAAATAGTCGCCTTCGGTCACCGTAAGGAACTGGTATTGTTCATAAATATATTGGGCCATATCGTCCATCCAACTCGACCAGCTGCCCATATCTCGATTTACAAAAGTTCCTTGGTTGTTGTTTTGCTGTACAAAACGCTCGAACTGCACTTGGTTGCCGTTCAACCCCCACCCGATGTAATGGATGTCTTCGTTGATGGTTCGCATCAATATTTCGGCCAGATCCTGGTCGTTGTCAAAGTCTGCCACCTCTTGATCATCAAGGTTCACGTTGAATCGCATGGCACTGTTCCTCCATTGCGGCTCCCGAAGCACATCCTTGAATTTTTTAAGGCTCAATGAGGTCACTTCGATGTTCTTGAATGTGGCATAGGGCTGACTGTTGGAGAAGAATCCATAACTGCCTCCGATTTCCTCGGTTGCGGTGTAGTCGATGATCAATGCATCATCCATATAAATTTTTACGTTTTTACCGCTGACCACGATTTTAAAATGATACCAAGTCGTGGTCGAGTTGGGATTGAAAATAGTGCTTGAGGCATCTTGTAGTCCCTGAACATAGTGTTGCGGGTTGGCATTGCCATCGTCCCTTGTAATTTTGTACAAGCCCGATGCAAAACCGTGACCTGGAATGAACTCACTGGTGGTGAAGCCCCTTACGGCTCCCGATAGATTGAAAAGATAGGAACCCACAGGGCCATTTTTCATTCCGAAGGTTATCCCCATGTCATCGTTGTCGGAGCCAGAGGTAAAGGCAATGTCAGCTTCCAAGGTATAATTGGACGAATCAAAAACAGGATCGTAAAAACCCGCCATGTAGTCATTGTTGATTCTGCGGATGAATTTTTCTGCATCCACAAACTCCCAGGTCTCTGGGTTGTAGCCCCATCGTACCCAGTTATTGAAAATATCGGCAGCATCTTCCGAGTTGGAGGAAATGGTGGTTCGTTCAAAACCTTGCACGTAGAGTTTGTCGGCTGGGATACCCTTGCTCTCCAAGGCAGCACCTAGGTCTTCTTCGAAGGTATCTATATTTTGGTCGGTGATTCCCACGGTAAGTACCACATCAATGTTGGGGCCTTGTTGCACTTCCATATTGACCGTTTGGCCAAGCATGGAGTTCCATCCTAACCCAAAGAACAATAGTACTATGATATATGAATGGTGAAGGTTGATTTTCTTCATTTTGGTTGAATTTGTATTTGGAAATTGAAAAGGTTATTCAAAAAGGTTGCTGGTAATAGTCAATGGTCTTACCGAGTAATCAAACTTGAATTCTTCGTTGAGCTCTTTGCAAGAGGCACAAGAGGCTACATTGAAACCAGTTTTGGAGGATATGTTTTCCAAAAGAGATATCCCTGAAGGGTTTTTGGCCAATGTACAGGAGTACACATAAAGGGTTATGTCCCTGTTGGTGCTGAAATCAGATGAGGTCAGCTGCTGGTCCAGGACTTCGGCCGTGTACGCCATTTCCCCCATACTGATCGATGTCTCCGTGGATGGTGCAAAAAGATGGATGTTCTTTACACTGGGGTTCTCGGCCATCGCCTGCTTTAGGGTTTCGGCCAGGTTGGCAGCGGCATCGCTCTCGATCATTGTGACAGCAACGGGTAGGGACGCTATGAGTCCTGCGCGATTGGGAAAATCGGAATCCACGATCACCGCCTCGTCGGTTTGGGCAATGGATACGCTTAGCGTTAGCAAAAAGAAGAGCACGAAGCTCAACCGGATTTTTTGTTTAAAAAGATTTTTCATGGGTACGTTTGTTTTTTTTTGTGATTTGATTCGGTTCGGAAAAGGCACTAAAATTCCTGTCCGCTTGGATGCAGCTAATTTCCTTGCCTTGGACCTAGCTTTGGCTAGCTCCGGTTACCGAGGCTTGTCTGTAATGAATAAGTGAATGGAAAAGTATTTTTCTATGTCATGGGGCTAGGGAAACTTTTGTTGTTATGTTGAGAAAATAGTTCATCTTTTTGTGGGAACCTGAAATAAAAGCCGTATTATTTTTCTTTCATATGTGTAAGAAACGGCAATTCATTTTTCCTAGTATAAAAAAAAGTTTCAGAAATTGACATATGTCAATTTGATGTTATTTTCTTACATAAATTGCAGGACAACCGTAGAAAACACACCGGGAAAGATGAAAAAAATTCTTCTTATCCGAATCTGTTTCGGGGATATGTTGGGGGTGCCACAGGGGCGAAGGACTAATCTATTTCCTTCAATAGTCTGGATAAAGTCTCAGGTCTTATGGCCAGATAGGAGGCCAGGTGTTTGCGTGGGATTCTCTCGACAATTTGGGGTTTCATCTTTTCCATATAGTAGGTCAATCTTTTTTGGGCATTGGGGATCCTGGCCAAATACACCCTTTGTTCCGCAAGTATGTAATATTCCTCCAAAAGTATACGGTTAATGTGCCGCATTTCTGGAAAATTGTTCAAGCAATACTTATAGTCTTCATACTCCATATAATCACAATGGGTCTCTTCCAGGCTTTGGATGTTTTCTTGGCAAGGTTGATTTCTGAAGAAACCGGTAATCGAGGTGAAAACTTCGTTTTCGGTGTCCACCCAGGTCGTCAATTCCATCCCGTCGCTTTCAAAATAACCGCGAACCATACCTTTTTTGATAAGATAGAGACGATCGCAGACTTCTCCAGCTTTGCAAATGAACTGGTTTTTCTCGAAGTAACAACTTTTGATATGCTCAACCAGGTAGTTTTTTAAACTAGGGCTTAGGGGGTAAATGGAGTTGAGGAACAAAATGATGAAAAGATTTCCCTCTTTATGTTTATTCGGTAACATTTGATCAATTCGTTAGGTTTTCAAAAATAAGATTTATACTAAAAAATGAGCCATCTCTCATCTGGAATTCCTTTGAAGTATATGTATCGCAATATTAACTTTTGTAAGAAACCTTATCCTGACCGTAACCATCCGGTAAGCTCTTCGGTAAAAAAAACATTTTCTCGTGTTCACACGCAAAAAGATTGTATTGTTGGGAAGGGGCTCCATCCCATATGCTGTTTTGGTAAGCTCCAACAATGCCTTGGCTTTGGTGGTCAAAGAGCCCAGATCACCAATGTCCTGCTAAAGGAAACGTTTTGGGCGATAGGTGATATTTTTGGAACATCAAAGTATCCGATAATCCTTTAGAAATACCCAGGGTTTGAGAAATGACAAATACTTCTTGCAGATTTGCCATTCACCTTGACAATCTTTTCAATTTTCCATTAAGTCTTCATAGGCCATCAACCACTTTTCAATAGGTGCCAGCCATGACAATGATTCCTCGAAGGCCAAATTTCTGAACATCCAAGTTTATTCGGTCCATATTGTGCCCAGAAATACAATAAGAACGAGGTGGTGATGACATTTTTAAAAGGGTTCGATATATGGGTATATATGAAACCTTAAACCATCGATTATGAGAACACCGTCTTTTTTTGGGTATAGTCGGCTGATGTCCATCCTGTTCCTTTCATTATTAATCTCCTGTAGTTCTGGGGATGGAGAGGCACCACCCGAGCCCAACAGCAATCCAAATCAAAACCTAGATCTTGAACCGGAGCTCGAACCCGAACCGGAACCCGTAACACAAAATGATATCGGTGTGGTCGATGACGCAGTATCCGGATTTATGGCCCAGTATGGGGTTCCCGGGGTCGCCTTGGCCGTCAGCGTGGACGAAAAAATGGTCTATTCCAAAGGATACGGCAAGGCCAATGTGGAGAACGATATCGATGTGTCACCGGACCATCTTTTTCGGATAGCCAGTATCTCAAAGGTGTTTACGGCAACGGCCATACTAAAGCTTGTAGATGATGGTTTGGTGTCCCTGGATGAACCTGTCTTCGGCCCTGATGGCATATTGGGAGGTGATTTTGGTACAGCGGTGCTCACCGAGGATGAACTCGACATCACCGTGGATGACCTCTTGTTGCATGCTTCGGGCGGTTGGGGCACATCCACTGGGGGAGATCCCATTGATTACCAACCCAATCTTGGGGCTTCCGATTTTATCGAATATGTATTGAACAACTGGTCGCTGAGCAATGCCCCGGGAGAAGTGTTCAGCTATAGCAATATGGGATACTGGCTTTTGGCTCGAATCATTGAGGAAAGGTCCGGTGAACCCTATGAAGCATACCTCAAAGGGCTGCTTTCACCCTTGGGGATAAGTTCGTTCCGGGTAACGACCTTTCGGGAGGATGACCTCGGGGCAAATGAAGTACATTATTATGGCGCAGAGGGCGATGCACCATACATTTTCACGATTGCCTCGAGAAGGGATGGAGATGCCGGGGTTGTCATCAGTGCGCCCGATTTGCTCCGTTTTTTGTGCGCCATCGATGGGGCACCGGAGAGACCCGATATATTGACCCCTGGTTCGATCGCATTGTTGTCCGAGACCACCGAACTGTCCAATCTGGGAAGGGGTCTGGCCGTATGGCCGGAACAGCAATTGACCTATTTTACGGGAAGTCTTCCGGGAAACCGTTCGTGGATGATGATCGCTGAAAATGGACATACCGCCACCATTGTTTTGAACATGAGAAGGACGGATACCTCGGCTTTCGATAACGACCTGCAATCCCTTCTATTGAATATCGTGAAGGATGGAAACATTCCATGGCAAACCGATTTGAACCAGTTCTAGGTGGTTCGTTCAAAACAAATATTATGACTACAAAAACCTTAAAAATTAAACACAGCCTTATGAAAAGACCAATGCTAGTGGTGATTTCCTGTCTCTTGATTGTATTCTGTTGGGGAAGATCCAGTTCCAGAGCAGACGAAGTGGATGCCGAAGAAACCGGATATTCCGATCGGACCATTGATGAGGAGTTGGAAGATGATACGCTGGATGGCCGGGAATATGGGTTGTCTTCAGCGCTTGCACCTTCAAGCTCCACCAAAACACATCAACTAATAGATGCCCGGACAGGCCTTGTAGTGAACAGTACCGAATACCCCTCCAATTGGAATGTGATTTCCAAGCCTTCCTATACCATTGATCAAAAGCTGCCCACTTTTTTGATACAGATCACGGGCCCGGACCATTTGAATAGTTTCAATACCCCCATTGCATATCATGTCGATTACCAAGACCCACAGATGGCACAATTGATGTACAATACCCCCTATGGTAAAATGATCAGACCCTTGGCCGGTCCCCAACAGATTTTCAACGAGGAGGTAAAGGGCCGTATGGCCAAGAGTGGTTTTGAATATCTCGGGGAGCGTGAACAGCCCGAAGTGACCCGGTACCTCAGGAACAAGATCGCCTCCAAATCAGGGATGGACACCGCTCTATCGATCTACAATACCGAGTGGAAAAATTCCAAGGGCCAAAAGGCCATGGCAAGTGTATCGGTCATAAGCATGGAACAGCCGACCGTATCCGGCAACATGATGGTCTGGTTCTATACGGTCAATTACACCTTTGTGGATGAATCCGCATATGAAAAGACACTTGAACTGATGAAGGAGGCCACCTTCAGCTATAGGGAAAACCCACAATGGGAAGAATATGTGAACCGATTGGGGCAGCAAAGGGCACGGGAAAATCAAAGAAGGGCACAATTGGCAGCCGCCCAGCATCAAAACAGGATGCAGGCAAGGTGGAGCGCTTTCAATGCACATCAGGACAAAATGAAGGGGATTTGGGCCGCCCAGGATGCCAACCATGCTTCCTTTATGAACCGGAATTTCGGTGCAGGCAGCGATACGGGCCAACGCCAGTTCATCAATATGATCAATGAAGAGGAAACGGTGTACAATCCGCTTACCGGAAACAATTATCAAGTGAACGCAGGCTCCACGGAGTATTGGATGGACAGTGATGGGAATTACATCCGCAACGATGATCTATTCTATACCCCAAATGGGGACATCAATCTCAATAACCGCGAATGGGTCAGGGTCGAGAACGCCCATTGATGACATTTTTGAATAACCACGATATGTAATAAACCTCTAAACTCAAAGCAATGAAACAAGTTAAAATAATTTATGTGATCCTTGTCCTTGCTGTTGGCCTATCCTGTTCAACTGATAACGGCAATGAATCCCAAGAACAGGCCATCTTCGCAGGAAATTGGTCAGGAACCTATACGGGGGGCGACAGCGGAACTTGGACCGCAACCATCGACTCAAACGGCTCGGTGGAGGGGGAGGCCTTTTCCAATAATCTGCAACAATCCCTTCCCTTGAACGGCAGTATTGATACCTCTGGGGATTTCAGGGCCACGGTGGGTTCGGCGATGAATGGTGCAACATTTAAAGGTGCCTTTGCCTCAGATCAGGGCAGTGGCACATGGGAGAACAGCACGGACCAAATTTCAGGTAGTTGGACAGGAACCAAGGATTAATTTAAAAACGAGAACCGAATATAATACACCAAATATGAAAATTCCATATCAAAAAATTGTAATTGCATGGTTTGTTTTGGCGCTAACCATGGCTTGTAGCTCCAATGACAACGGGACCGACCCAATGACCGATGATGATTTCTCACAGACCGATGACGATCCTACACCTACAGACGATGATCCTGGCAGCGATGAAGGCTATGAAATGGCGGATGTTCAAGTGTTGTTGCCCGAAAATGCGGATGTAGATCTTACCAATGCCACATTGGCATCAATGGGTGCCGATTCCGATGTAGATGCCAGTGGGATGGGGAAATTGCCGTTCAACAGTGGTTCCGTTGAATCGGGATATCTGCTGGATGCGGACAACCACGTTTTACTTGCAGGTTTTATTTCGGGAGACAGGAAGGAAGTCTCTGTCGAGACCACCGCCGAACTGATGGTATACTATGCACTGGGTTATCACTTATTGCCCGAGAGTGGAAAAAGTGCTTTTTTGAAAAGTATAGGGCAAGTTCCTGGATTCCCAAATTTTGTGGGAGAAATTCGAACATTGTTCGAGAACAACCCACTTATGTACAGCGAAGGGGGTTATGAAGCCTCATTGCAGGCTTTCTTGGATCAAATAACGGCAAAACATTCGGTGGGCCTCGAAAACCGGATTTTTTTCAATGATGAAAATACCAAAAGCGGAGTGACTTTGTCAAGTGTCGATTCCACTAGGATAAAGTTGCAAAATTCCCTGGCAAGAAAGTCCAGGGTCGTCATTTACAAGAAGAGCTACAAGAATAGAAGCGGAGATCTTTTTGAGATACCAAATTATACCTCAAGTACCTTTGCCAATTTTAAATTGGAGTCGGGCGGCTCCAACGCCATACAGGAACTGGAAGTGGGGAACTCGCTCCAACAGATAAATGCGCAACAGGCATCTATAGACAATGCGATAGCAACAGACCCCATCCTTTTGCCGGTAGACCCTGACACTGAATTGGTGGCCGAATATGAAGTGGTCGTCATCGGTTCTGGTCAACGCAACACCGAAGTTAGGGGCATGACCGCCGAAGAACTGGAAATCTATACCGAAATCAATAAGGAGACCTATGTCATCGATTATTTTTTGCCCACCTTGCTTGATGTGGGCGGCAACAAATCATTGTTGCCACCATTTGGAAGTGACAAGGAAAATGCGCTTTACAATGCGGTACTTCCTGTTCTTGAACAATATCCCGATGTGATTGATGCGGTGGTGGAGAACGAGTTCAAGGAAGCCACTGAAATCTTTCTTCCCGCTCTGTATGAAGATGTCCGTTTGAGCAATGACCTAAGGGCCCTACTAACGGATGTGTACGCCATATTGTCCGGCAACGGAGACTTTCCGAATACGTTTATACAGACCCAAGAGTTGATCGAAACAGGTTATGAACGAACAAAGTACATTTTGGCCACAATCGATAAAAATATCAAGGCAACCAATTATTACGCCAATTTCAACGGTCTACGTACGACAGCCTTCAATTTTGAAAGTTGGGAGGTCAAGTCCATCGATGCCGTGGTGGAGCTGCAACAGGACAACGTTTCGCTCTGTCTGGGCGAGGCAACGGAACTGCGTGCAAGCGCAATTACAGATTATGACCCGGAAGTGGAGGACTTTGAATTCCATTGGAGCACTTCGAACGATTTTGGGGGAAGGGTCCAGGACATTGGCGGCGACCCCAACAATTTTGGAGTCTCCATTGTCACGACCAATAATTATGTGTCCTATATCAGTACCGCACTTGATTCCGAATTGGGCGGCGGGGACAACCTGGAGACCGTCACCGTGATATTGTATTTCCGAAACAAGAATACGGACGAACTCACCGAGGCCGGGAGGGACACTATGACCGTAAACAACAAAAAGGGCTGTGAGTCCTTTACGGTATCCATTGAGCGACAGCCCAATTTTAGGGAAACCTCAAGCTCAAGTCTCCTTTGTTCTGGCGGTCCCGAGTACCAAGCTTTTAGTCCGGTCCCATTTGCCGCTGAATTTGCCGCCGTGGATGGAGCGATTGGGTATAGGGGAGTCATAACCTCCAACAATGGCAACAAGAGCCCGGAGCAGGTTTTGAATACCGCAGATATTGGAGGAGGCATGTTAAGACTCAATCTGGGTGTGGGCAGTATCATTATTTATAACAGCTGCAATGAAACGGAGGCCCAGGCCTATGCTGAAGAGATTGTGGACAATTTGAATTCGCAGCCCGTAAGCGTTGAAATCACACCCATTTTTAATTAGAATATGTACTTTGTCGATGAAACCGTGCACCGGACTTTTAAATTACCCAAAAAGATGAATTTTTGTAAATTCCCCATACTTTCAATTGAAGTATGGGGAAAACCTTGCAGACAAAAGATAACCCACAGGTCACCGCATTCAAAAAAAATGACAGGCAGGCCATGCAAGAGGTATATGAACATACGTTTCCAAAATTTAGGAGCCACGTCTTCAGGAACAGTGGGAATGAAGCGGAGGCGAAGGATGTTTTTCAAGACGCCTTTGTTGCTTGCTGGAGAAATATCAAGGATGACAAGTTTGATGGCGCAGGAAGTGTTGAGGCCTACCTGTACACCATAGCCAGGAATAAATGGACCGACCACCTGCGTTCCGCACGGTTCAGAAAAACGGTGGGAGCGGAGGGCCTTTCCAAAGTGGTGCAAGAAGCGGGCGATGATTCCGGTGGGGAGCTGGACGATAAAAGGGAAACAATGCTTAAGGCATTGGATCAACTGGGAGATGCCTGTCAACAGCTTTTGGGTCTTTTTTATTACGAGAGAAAGACAATGAAGCAGGTGGCCAAGGACCTTGGGATTGCGGCCACATCTGCCAGAAATAAAAAATATAGGTGCATGGAACGTTTGCGTTCGCTTGCGGAACATATAACAAGGAATGGATAGGGAAGAAGCATATTGGACAAGGGAGGAGCAAGAGCTGTTCGAAAGTTGTCTTTTGGACCAGATGACACCTGCGGAAAAAGCCGGTTTTGAGTCAAGGATGGCCTCGGATCCGACGCTCAAGGCCAAGTTTTTGGAATTTAAGGCCCTTTTCGGAGCCATTGAAGAGGCTGGACTCCGCCTTGCCATGGACCATTTTCACGAGGGAGTTCAAGACGATGGAAAAGAAAGGCGACTTTCCACTGCCTCTAGAACGGTATATCGCATGGCAGCAGCAATAGCTGTGTTAATGACCTTGGGGGGCATATGGTATTTTTATTATCCCAATGACAATGAAAGGCTCTTTGCTGCATATTACACCCCCGACCCGGGACTGCCAACGGTCATGGGCAACAGTGACAACTATATGTTTTACGAAGCCATGGTGGACTATAAACAAGAGGATTATGGTACCGCCCTTCAAAAGTGGAAAGGCCTATTGCCGGGGAAAATGGACAATGACACGCTCAATTATTTTATGGGATCGGCCCATTTGGCCAAGGGTGAGGCCGATAAGGCCATCAGTTATTTTGACCGTGTGCTGGTGCACGACAGCACGCCCTTTCGGAGCGAGGCGGCTTTTTACAAAGGCCTGGCCCACCTTAAAATGAACGAGGTACGGGAGGCGCTCAAAAGTCTGGAGCATACCTCGGATGACAGGGCAAGGGAATTGGCACAAAAACTAAAGGACTGATCTGGCATGGGCAAAGGGTTGGTATATATTTTTGTTGGGGTTGCCCTTTTCTTGCAGACGGGCCTATATGCGCAACATAGGCATCCGGTGCTCAAACAGCTGGACAGCCTTATCTCAGTGGATGGGTTTGACGCTGCACAGCATATCATTGGAGAGGTCATTTCGGGGGAAACAACATACCCGTTCCTCAATGAGGGCCGATTGGTCTATCCCCTTGCCAAGTCGGAATTTTTATTGGACCCGGAGACGGAATTCCCAAAGGCACAGGAACTGTTGAAAATGATCCGATCGAACCATGAGGGGGATTCCATAGCGTATGAGGCACTCTTGGGACTGGGGCTGGCGCATATCGATCAAGGGAGCGCGGTTCAGGCCAAAGCGTACATCACACAAGCCAATCGATTGGCCGATGGCCTTGAGGATGCACAAAGAATGGTGGCCTCGGAATTTCACCTGAGCGAGGTGGGCTTGAAACTTGGGGACATGAACCAATTGATGAAACGGACCAACAGGGCCCTGCAGTTGATGGGGGAACATCCAGGAACACAGTTCCCTTTGGCACCCAGGATATTGAATTACAAGGGATCGCTGATGTACTTTACGGCGAAACCCGACAGTGCCGACTATTATTTTGAAAAGGCCATCCAGAGCATTGACACTTTGAACACCGATCCGGAACAGCGGTATTACCTGCCCGGTACCATTTATGGCAACTGGACCATGGTCAAACAGAGCGAGAATGATTTGGAGAAGGCGATGGCACTTACCTTAAAGAGCATTGCAAGTTTCAATGCATTCCTGGAAGGGACCCATAACCATCCTTTGACGGAAAAGGTACGCTTCAACCTATCGATCTCCTATCGAAATTTGGGCAGTCTGTACAATGATTTCGGCGACAAGGAAAAGGCCATCCAAGTGGCCACTTTGGGATATCACCATTCCAAAAAGCACTTTCTTCCCAACACGGTACAATATTTCAGTGCCGTATTGATGATGGGGGAGGCACACCTCTATGGGGAAGACCTGCAAAAGGCTCGAAAGTATCTCCAAGAGGCTGAGGCGTCACTGCAGGAGATACCGGGGGACAACTGGGCCTATGCCGCCAACCTGTATTACACCATTGCGGATCTTGATAAAAGAACGGGGGATCTCCTAAGTGCCATTGCGCACTACGAAAGAACATTGGAGGCCTACGGCAACAGCAATTCCGAGGAGTTTAGCCAGAACAGTATCTACGCCAGGGCGAATTTGGCCCAAAGCCTTGCCGAGAACGGACAGTTTGGCAAAGCGCAGGACCTTTTGGAAGAAACGTATGCCAAGGTGCTCGCCAGCTATGGGCAGCGGAGCCATCTGTCCAAAATGTTACAGCTTACCAAGGTGAGGATGTTCTTTTTAAAGGGTGATTTCGAACAGGCCATCCAGCTCTGTGAGGGTTTGTTGGAGGCACGTGGCGATCAGGACCTGCAGAACAGGCCCTATCTATGGGGTGAACGGACCGAAATTCTTTTATATCTGGCCAAGTCGAAATTGGGATTGGGGTCCCATTCCCAAAACCAGCTTGAGGCAGTGGCGAAAATCCTTGATCGGGCCATATCCCTGGTGGAAAAGCGAAAATCCCTGGTCACCTCCCAGGAAGGGGTGGCCAATTTGATCGAAAGCAGTCGCGAAGCCTTCGATCTGGGTAAAAAGGTCTATCTGAAGCTATATGACCAAACCGGGGACAAGGCCCATCTTGAAAAGGTCATGGCCCTTCATGAGTCCTCGATTTACAACCGTATCAGGGCGCGCTTGAACCTAAGGGGGGATGACATGATCCCCAAAGAAGTTCGGGAACGAGAAGGTCGGTTGCGAGAGGAAATAAATACCTTTTTTGATGTTGAGGATGACGAAACTCAGTTCAATGTGGCCATCTGGGATTCCCTCAGCAGAGGATGGCAGGACCATATGCGTTTCCTTCAAAAGGAGTATCCAAAGTACTATGGGATGCGGTACGCTTCCATAGTGGAACCCTTGCGGGACTTGGGGCGGCAAGTTCCGCCGAACACCACACTGGTGCGTTACTTCTCGGATGGTGATGATCGTTATGCCTACGTTTACCATAGGGGGGAGGCCGAGTTGGTGGCATTGGGGCAATCGGACGCAGCTTGTATATCCACCATTTCGGACTACGGGGCTGTCGGGGAAGAGCTTTTTGATTGCCTTTATGAGCTCTACCAAAGATTATGGAGGCCCTTGGAAGGTGTTGTCCGGACAGAACAGGTCATCATCTTTCCCGATGGGGAGCTCTTCAACCTGGCCTTTGAACTGCTCACACCAAAAAGGATACAATCCTATGCGGAACTGGCAACGGGCAGTTTGCTGGCCGAACATATCCTTTCATACAACTACAGCCTGTTCATGCTGGGCGAAAACAAGAAGGTCGTGGGGTACAAGGACGACTTCATTGCCTTTGCCCCTGAGTTTGACCAAGAAATGAAGACCCGGTATCAAATGTCGATTTCCGATTCGTTGTTTTTGGACAAAACCTATCTGACCCTGTTGCCGCAACCGTTCAGTACCGCATTGGTGAAAAAATTCAGCCGGAGATTCGATGGAAGTTCATTTTTGAACGAAAGGGCCTCCAAACCCTTGTTTATCCAAAATGCCAATGAACACAAGATCATCCATATTGGCACCCATGCCGAATCCAATAATGTGAGTCCCGAACTTTCACGCCTGGTATTCGCCAAGAATGTGTCAAACCCTTCGGATATCAACGACAATTACCTATACACCTATGAGATCTACAACCAAGACCTCGGGTCCAACTTGGCCATACTGACGGCCTGTGAGACAGGAAAGCCGACCTACCAGCCCGGGGAGGGGATGATTTCATTGGCGCATGCGTTTAACTATGCGGGCAGTGAAAGTGTGTTGACAAGCCTTTGGCAAATCGATGAAGAATCGAGCAGCCAATTGTTGGAAAGCTTTTACCGCCATTTGATGGAGGGCAGGCGCAAGGACGAGGCCCTTCGCTTGGCCAAACTGGAGTATCTGGCCCATGCGGAAGGTCGTACCCTGCATCCACAATATTGGGCGGGACTGGTCTTGATGGGGGACACCTCACCCATACACTTTACCCAAGGCAAACTTTGGCCTTTTGGAATCTTGGCGGGCTCATTGCTATTGATTTTGTTGGTTTTTTTCCTGGTAAAAAAGAAAAGCTCCCCAAAGGGAGCTGATCCAAACAAGAGCTAATTACCATTGCTGAAAGAATAGATTTCATCCCTGGTTGTTGGGGACATTGGGATTGTTGTCGTCAGGATCCTCGTTGGCGGGGACCCCGTCATTGTCATTGTCCACAAACGTGCCGTCCCTCCCCACGAAGAGCTGGAAATTTATGGGCAGGAAAGTGTCCATGACCTGATCATTGTATTCATTGCTCGGGGCCGAGGTGACCGAAATGGCGGAAAATGTGCCGCCGGCAAGATAGGTGGACCTTACCCAGACCTGGGCGGTTATGCCATTGAAACGGAGCAAGCGGGCCTCAAATTGGGAGGGTATCCCCTCGAAGGAGTTGTTGGCCGAGCTGATGCACAATACATTGGGGGTGCCATTGAAACCGTAGTGGGCGAACACCCCATTGATTTCATTGGCTATGATGGACCTGGCAGCGACCTGTCCTTGGAGTTGTGTGTTCGGAATCCATCGAAATACAACGGCATTGTCGTTGCGTACGAGATTGACACCAAGTGTCCCAGTCTGCGTGTCGGTCAGCTCAAAGGCAGAAAACCCTTGGGGATAGACAAATCCGATAAGGGGGTGTAGACTATGGACAAACTGTCCGCCCGGATTGTTCACTGTTGGCACTTGGGACAAGGGGGCCGGAATGGAATTGGCAAACTCCCAATAGATGCCGGTGAGCCCGGGGGCATTTTCACAAAGGCCCTGAGGCTCGGCATTGGCCAGGCCATTGTTGGAATCTGAATCCGAACTGCAGCCAAATAGGCATAGGGCAATCGTTGATAGGAATAGGGTTGGAATACGCTTCATGATATGTTTCTTTTTCCTAGTATCGAGGAAAAGGGGAAATGTCATCAGGATAGCTTTGGACTAGAAGAAATGGGGCGGGATGATGGATTTTATGCTCACCAAATAGGTCACCTAATTGTTAGGAATATGATTGTTGAACAGTTATTAATTTCATTGATTGCATAAGTCATGTTAAGCATAAGTATTACTATGTTCATCATAGATTTAATTGTTCAAATAATCTGTTCAAAAGTCAGCTTTGGTTGGAGGTACGATTATACCGTATATTGCCTCTGGTCAACATTTCAAATAGGAATCTAGAAAGATAAGTATACCACATATTACTGTTTTAGCAGTGATTTTTAATTATTGTACTAGTTTAACTAGAGAGCTCGGTAATAACAATTAAAATTACTGTTATAGCGGTAAAATTAATAATATTAATCACTTTTTAAACCTATTTGATAAATAAAACACTATATTTACCGCTAAAACGGTAATATATGGTTGATTTAGGTTTGCTGGTCAAAAAGCATCGCAAGAAAGCGGGGCTGACACAGCTTGAACTGGCCAATTTGGCCGGTATAGGCAAGACAACCGTCTTTGATATCGAAAAAAACAAGGAGACTGTTCGTTGGAGCAACATCCTTGCCGTGCTCCAGGTATTGAACATAGAAGTGGAATTTAAAAGCCCATTGACTGAAAACGGATGAGAAAGGCAGTGGTATATGCCCATGGAAAAAGGGCGGGTGTTTTAACGGAATTGTCCCAATCGAAATATAGGTTTGATTATGATGATGATTACAGTGGTCAGGCGATTTCATTGACCATGCCCGTTAACGAAAAGGGATTTGGTTTTGATGGGTTTCCTCCCTTTTTTGAAGGGTTGTTGCCCGAAGGTATCATGCTGGAAGGTCTACTTAGGATTTCCAAAATCGATCAAAAGGATTATTTCTCCCAATTAATGGCCACCGGTGCTGATTTGGTAGGCGCCGTAACTGTAAAACCTCTGGAATATGAATAGGTGCCCTATCACATATGAACCCTGTGGTACGGCTAAGTACAGCGCGAAAGGTCTTAAAATGATAGCGCCTAAATTAATAGGATTGAATGATTTGCCCTATACGGCATCCGAATTACGGAGAGAGGCGGCAAACAGGGCGAAGAAATTATCCATACAGGGGGTACAGCCTAAATTGAGTGCTAGTATTTCCGTGGTCGAACAAGAGTTTAAAATAGTGGATCAATTCGGAACCTACATCTTAAAACCCCAAAATGATATTTTTCCAGAATTGCCAGAGAATGAGGACCTGACCATGCGTATGGCCATGTTCCTTGGTATAAATGTGCCCTTGCATGGAATGGTTTATGGCAAGGATGGCAGTCTGTCCTATTTTATCAAGCGTTTTGACAGATATGGCAAGGGGAAAAAATATGCAACGGAAGATTTTGCCCAATTGACTGGAAATACCAGAGAAACCAAGTATCGTTTCAGTATGGAGAAATTGGTGCCCGTTATCGAAGAATTTTGTACGTTTCCTGTGGTTGAGAAAGTGGAATTCTTCAAAAGAATAATTTTTTGTTTTGTGACTGGAAACGAGGACATGCACCTTAAAAACTTTTCCCTAATTACAAAGAATGGCAAAACGACGCTGGCACCTGCTTACGATTTGTTGAACTCCTCCATTTCGATCAAAAGTCCTGAAGAAGAAATTGCATTGACCCTGAAAGGAAAAAAAAGCAATTTAAGAGCATCGGACTTTACGGATTATTATGCAAAGGAGCGATTGCAATTGAACGAAAAAACCATTGAAACCATACTTCAGGATATGTTTCAGGCAAAGGAGAAATGGGAGGATTTAATATCGATTTCTTTTCTTTCCGATGACATGAAAGAAAAGTATTCCAAAATGCTTGAGCATCGGTTGAAAATGTTTTAATGATTCATTTATTGGCGTCTTATATTGGCGTCTTAAGATCAAATCGATGTACTTTCCAATGCAGTATTTTTTCCATACATACAACTTCATATTGTCATTTCACGATTGGATAATCGGATTTTTTTCGATTTTGTATGATTTTTGTAACAACTGTATGGAGGGTGGTTGCAAGTGTACATCAGCAAGGATGTATTTTGAAAATGACACGGAGGCACTAGAGCCTACTCTTGGAAACCTCAATTAACAAAGGGTTTCAAGCCTTCTGAAATTTTATGCTCAACGAATAGGTCTCTTAATGAACGGTATTGACTTTATTGTGATTTACCAATAAGGGTATCGATTAATTCTTGGAATGGCCCCTGGGTTCCAACTCCGCTGTCAGTTGAAAAAGCGGGAACCGGTCGTA
Organism: Allomuricauda sp.; assembly: GCA_040285615.1. Lineage (GTDB taxonomy): Bacteria > Bacteroidota > Bacteroidia > Flavobacteriales > Flavobacteriaceae > Flagellimonas. Next base: position 20,897 of record JAVJRL010000001.1, on the reverse strand, counting down.
TGGTAACCGGTATCATGGTGTTCGAGGGCTAGGATGAAGGTTTTAACCGAACCTTTTGAAATGGATGAAGAAGAATTTCTCGTACTGGGAGGCAGTCTTTAATGAATGCTGGCGGTTTTGTATATTCAACTATTCAAAAGACCTTTATCCAACAAATACTATAGTATGCTTCCTAGGCTCATATACTTGGCTTTTTGTCTTGCTTGTTTTTCGGTTACGGGACAACAATTGTTGCCGCCCATAGAAAATTTCCAATTATTGGATTACAATGGGGGTACAAAAAACTGGGATGTCTCCGTTGATGGGAATGGGGAGCTTTTTGTGGCAAACAACAAAGGTCTGCTTCATTACAATGGGGAGAAATGGACTTTGTACAAATTACCCAACAACACCATTATCCGGTCGGTGGAAAGTATAGGGGACAGGGTTTATACGGGGTCATATGAAGAGTTTGGATATTGGATCAAAAATGATTTGGGGGAGTTGGACTATACCTCACTTACCCATTTGATCAAGAACCATACCTTTACCAGTGAGGAGTTCTGGGAGATTTTTCCATCAAAAGATGGAAAGGTGCTGTTCCGGTCTTTTTCTGCAATCTATGCCTATGGAAACGGAGAAGTAAATGTGGTCGATCCCCCTGAATTTGTCTCTGATTTTATCGAATTTGATAACCGTTTGGTAGTTGCAGGGGGATCCGTAGGGCTATTTGAGGTGAAGGACCAGGAACTAGTCCGTTTACCTGACCAAGACCTGCTTTTGGGAAAAACCGTCAACGATATGGTCCTCTTTAAAGGAGCACTGTTGATCGGAACCAAACTGCACGGTTGTTTTCTGTACGATGGCAAAAAGCTGTCGCCATGGGAAACACCTGTTAACCAGGAGCTGAAGCAGCATCAATTGAACAAGATTACCATCTTGGGGGATGGTCTTCTCGGATTTGGCACCATTAAAAACGGCATGTACCTCTATGATTCTTCCTCACAACAGTACAGGATATTGAACCGGGAAGCGGGCCTTCAAAACAACACTGTGCTTTCTTCCTTATTGTACAAAGATCAGCTATGGTTGGGCCTGGACAATGGGATGGCCCGTGTACGACTTAACAATCCGATAGCCTACTATACCGACTATACAGGGACTTTAGGGATGGTCTACGATATAGCCAGGTTCAACAATACACTGTTTTTGGGAACCAATACGGGCGTATTTTATTTTGAAGGGAACAAATTAAAGTTTGTAGAAGGTTCGCAAGGTCATGTTTGGGATCTGGAAGTGCTGGAGGGCGATTTGCTCTGTGGGCACAATACTGGGACCTACAAGGTGGATAAAAATAGGTTTGAATTGCTCAGTGAGATGGCGGGAGGCTATCAAATTATCAAAGTACCCGATCAAGAAGCCACCTATGTTCAAGGAACGTACAATGGATTGGCCAAATTCCAAAAATTGGAAAATGGTAAATGGGAGGTGGAACGCATAGAAGGATTTGGTGCACCGGTAAAGCAATTGTGTTTTGAAACTCCGAACAAGTTATGGATCGCACATCCGTACAAAGGGTTTTTTAGGGTTCATTTTCAAGAAGGGTCCTATGGCAAATTGGATAGGATTCAATCCTTTGAGCATGAGGGGGCGCCAAGTAAATACCAGGTAAAGTTGTACAACATCAAGAATAATATTGTCTTGAACAGTGAAGGTGCTTGGTATAGTTACAACCCAATTGGCGACCGTATTGAAAAGTTTGACGCTTTCGTGGACTATCGAAACAAGGAACTCTTGTTTTTTGATGAACAGTATTTTTGGTTTGTGGACGATGAGGAACAAAAAGCCATCATCCATACCAATTTAAGGGGAGATAGCCTTATGGTTACGGATTTACCGTTGCGTGAACGTTTGGCCCCCGATTCCCAAAACATGGTAAAGGTCAACGATAGTATATCGTACATTACCTTGACGGATGGTTTTGCCAAGATCAACGATGCCGGACTCAAAACCATTTCCAAGTTCCAAGAGATACCGGTTCCCAATTTTGTGGTAGTACACGATCAGCAACAAAAACATTCGGTACTGGGGGGTGAATTGGAAATTCCATTTCGATATTCACAGGCGATAACTGCGGAGGTCGCTTCCCCCCAGTACATATCCCCGCAGTACTATTATGAGCTAAAGGGACCCAAGGAATATTTCGAATACTCGGAAAATGGTTTCATCAATTTTCAAAACCTACCTTTTGGGGCATATACCCTTAAGGTCGCCACAGTGGGGATGGGCAACACAATCTCCGATTTTAACACACTGAATTTTCAAATAGCGCCACCGTGGTATTTTTCGTGGTGGAGTATGTTTATTTATGGGGCCTTGGGATTGCTGGGCGTCTATCTGGTGCGAAGGTTCAATAGAAAAAAGTTGAACAGAAAGCACCGGGAATTGGAAGAACGGATGGTTCGGGAGCAAAAGGAACGCATGGCCCAACTGGAAAAGGATGAACTGGCCAAAGAAATCAAGTTGAAAAGAAATGAGTTGGCCAGTACCACCTTGAACATTGCACGAAAGAATGAAATGATGTTGGAATTGAAGAACATGCTTATCATGGAGAAGGATAAGTTTTCCAACTCACAGCGGTACCGTTCCTTTGTAAAAAAACTCAACAATTCTATTGAGGATACGGAAGATTGGAAGCGTTTCGAAGTTAACTTCAAGGAACTACATCAGGATTTCTTCGAGCGTTTGCTCAAGTCATACCCTTCATTGACCCCAAAGGACCTCAAATTATGTGCATATCTCAAAATGAATTTGACCACTAAGGAGATAGCCCCACTTATGGGGATTACCGTTCGGGGTGTTGAAATACATCGATACCGATTGCGAAAGAAGCTTGATATGGACAGTTCAGAAAACCTTTCCAACTTCCTTATCACATTCTAGAAGGGGGATACTTGGCCACTCAATACCATTTATGGCCATTCAGGAACTACATCAATACTACATCACTATGTTAATTCTTTTTACATCAAAGAGGATGGATACTACTGCAAACGTGGTGAAACAAGGGCTTTCAGGGATTGTTAAAGTGATGTATTTTTTATGTATGTCATCTCTCCTTTAAACCAACACCACTTTGTTAATTTAGTAAAAATCTAACTCTATTTTTGCACAATTATGAAAATTAAAAGCAAACTTTTGCTAATATCGTTTTTGTTGTTTCAAGCTGTACTTTTAGCACAAAGCAATATAACGATATCGGGGACGGTCTTGGATCATCAAGGTCAACCGTTGCCCGGGGCAAGCATAGTGCTTCAAGGCACTACTACAGGAACCCAAACGGATTTTGACGGAAACTATCGTTTGGAAAACGTTCCGGCTACTGGAACTTTGGTGTTCAGTTACGTCGGATTTTCGACACAAAGCATACCTATTAATAATAGGACTACAATTAATCTTACCCTGCAAGAGGACACCCAAAATCTTGACGAAGTTGTTGTTGTGGGGTATGGTACCCAAAAGAAAGCGGATCTAACGGGTTCCATAGTCACCGTGGATGCCGAACAAATTGAAAAAACACCATCCGCAAACCCGGTTCAATCCTTACAGGGCAAAGTGGCCGGTGTGCAGATTGTTACGCCTGGTTCCCCAGGGGCATCGCCCACTGTCAGGATTCGCGGGCTGGGCACCTATTCCAATGCAACAAGTTTATTATATGTCGTAGATGGCATGTTCTACAGTAATATCGATTTCTTGAACCCGAACGATATTAAATCCATGAACGTTCTAAAGGATGCATCTTCTTCTGCCATTTATGGTGTAAGGGCTGCCAATGGGGTTATTATTATCGAAACCAAGTCAGGGGGCAAGAACAGAAAACCGACTATCGAGTACAATGGATATACTGGGGTACAGCGAGCCCAGAACGTATTGCAAATGGCCAATGCCGAACAATTTGTGACCATGGCGGTGGAATCCGGATCGGAGGCCGATGTGCAGTTTATACTAAACGCCATGCAGCGCTACGGAAGAAGCCGTGTCAATCCAAACGTGCCCGATGTGAATACGGATTGGTACGACGAGATCATCCGTGATGGACTGATACAAAACCACAGTATAAGTGTTACTGGCGGTACGGATAATGTATCCTATTCATTGGGAACAAACTACTTCTCCCAAGAAGGTTTGTTGGACATGAAAAACGATTATGAACGCTTCAATATCCGTTCCAAATTGGATGTGGACGTTATGGACAACCTAAGAATGGGTGTCAATACGGTTTTTAGCAATGCCACGCAGCAAACACCTGAAAATTCCGCTTGGTTTAAAGCCTATTTTGCTGTTCCCATTCTCCCGGTTTTCGATGCAATGAACTCGGAGGCTACCCCAACGCGTTATGCCAATGCGCAAGCACTAGGGTACAGGGGTACTCAAAACCCTTTCCCGGATATGGATTACAATGACAATAGGTTGAAGATCCGTAAGCTCTTGGCCAATATTTACTTGGAAACGGACTTGATAAAGGACAAACTAACCTTCAAGACCACCTATAACATTGATTTTTCCGCACTGGAAGAACGCTATGTGAACCTACCTTACAATATGGGCTTTGGTGATCAAAGGATATCGTCCATTAATAGGCGACAGAACAATTACTATAATCAGATTTGGGACAATTTGCTCACCTACAAGGATACCTACGACGACAATCACAATGTGACCCTAATGGCAGGAACATCCTTTAGGGATGAGGCCTCCAACCAGTTCCAGGCTACCGGTAGCGATATAGCTGGGATCAATTACGAAACCTCTTGGTACCTGGACTTTGCAGATCCGCTATCCTTTAACAATAATGTTGCGGAAAACAATCGCAGGATTTATGGACAATCCTATTTTGGAAGGGTGTCCTATAATTTTAAAAACAGATACCTGTTATCTGGAACATTCAGGGCCGATAGATCTTCCAAGTTCACCAAAGAGCAATGGGGCTACTTCCCATCGATTGGTGCCGGTTGGGTCGTTTCGCAAGAGCCTTTTATGGAGAATATCGATTTCTTTGACTTCTTAAAACTTAGGGCCGCTTGGGGACGTTTGGGCAACGACAATGTGCCGGCAAGCTCCGGGGCAAATACCATTTCCAACCAAACAGTGGATTTAGGAGATACTCCCAATACAGGGATTACGGCGACTAGTACTTTTACCGACCTTACATGGGAGGTAGTGGAAGAGTTGGATTTCGGATTCAACATGAACATCTTTAATAACCGTTTATCTGTGGAGTCCGATTACTATATCCGGGACACCAAGGATGCCATTATGCCGGTGTATATACCAATCGCCAACCAAACCGTGTCCAGAAACTCAGGGGTCATACGTAACTCGGGAATAGAGTTGGCCTTGAATTGGAGCGATGAAATTTCAACGGACTTCACCTATACTGTAGGGGCCAATTTCACTACCGTAAAAAATGAGGCCATTGAAATCGAGGACGAAAGTGGCTATATCGATTCGGGTTCCGCAGAGTTCAGGCAAAGAACCATTGTGGGTGAGCCACTTTACGCATTTTATGGATACGAAACCACGGGTGTCTATCAAAATCAGGCACAGATTGATGCCGATCCGGTAGCACAAAGTGCCATCGCTGAAGGACAGGATATTCAGCCCGGTTACTTTATATTTAATGATAGGGATGGCGATGGGGCCATTACCGATCAAGATAGAACAGTGTTGGGGTCTTTCCTTCCCAAGTTCACTTATGGTGGGAACATTGGATTGAATTATAAAGACTTCGGTTTTTCCATGAACTTTTATGGACAGTCCGGTAACAAGATATTGAACAGAAAACGTGGTGAGGTTATCTTTACCAACGATACCAATATGGACGCTGATCTGGCCAAGAACCGTTGGCATGGGGAAGGCACCAGTGATAGCTACCCATCATCGGCGGGACTCAGGGATAGTTGGAACCAAAGATTGAGCAATTTTTGGGTAGAGGACGGGGATTTCTTCCGAATCCAGAACATTCAACTGGCCTACACCCTTCGCGGTGATAAACTTAAGGGCAATATGCCTGATTTTAAATTCACATTGACCGCGGAAAGGCCTTTGACCATCTTTAGCTACAACGGATTTAATCCAGAAGTCTCGGATGGGGTGGATCGTCAGACATATCCTGTTCCATCAATTTACACCATAGGTGTTAATGTTAAACTATAAAAAAGAAAATTGAGATGAAGAACAATAATCTATTATATCGAATAGTATTTGTCCTGGTTGTGATACTGGCTATCCAATCATGCTCAGACAAGTTTGAAGATATCGAAGGGCAGCTCAATGCCGATGACTTGGATTATTCGGCAACCGAGGATATGGTTCAAGCCTTGATCGGTTCCTACTACGTAATTGCCACTAGGGGATGGGAAGAACCCTTATTGCTTTCCGTTCGTGGGGATGATGTAAATGCTGGAGGGCTTGGTGATCAACAACCTTTTGCCGACACTGATAATTATGTGTATGCCCAAGGCTATTGGATGTACAACTCTTTGTGGAATATACATTATGGTGATATTGTCCAATTGAACACGGAGATTGAATTGATCGAGAATTTCAAGGATTTCGCAGATGAAAGTGGAAAAGTAACAGCGGACCAATACATTGCTGAAATCAAGGTGATGCGGGCATGGTTGCATTTTAACTTGGCAAGGGTATGGAGCGATGTCTTTATCATTGAATCCACACAGCCCGATGCGGAGATAGCCAATGGCCCCGCCACCAAAGAGGAAATCATGCAATATATCTCCGATCAAATGGACGAGGCCATTCCATTGTTGCCCAATATGAGGCCGAACGAAAGAACGGATATTCCTGGAGGGGTTACACGCTACACCGCCTATGCCCTAAAAGCAATGGCCCACATGGAAATGGAGGATTATCAAGGCATGGCCGATGCTTGTGCCGCCATAATCAATTCCAATAAATTTTCACTGTACCCGGATTTTTACAGTCTGTTCAAAAAACCAGGGGAGTTGAGTGATGAGAGTTTGTTCGAGTTGCAGTTTTCCGATTATGGTTCAAGTACGGGAGATACCTTTTATCACTTATACGCTCCGTTTGGTCCACAAGGCTGGACGCCGGCCAGGGAAAATGCTTCAGATGGATGGGGTTTTTATGAGCCTAGTATGAAATTCATCAAGTTCATGTTGGATAGAGATGAATCCGTAAGGCTGGAAACCAGCGTACTTTGGACCGACCGAGGTATCGCTGAATTGCAAACAGATCCGAATTATGCCACGCTTCCTTCTTTTGTTAATAACACTACGCGGGATGGCGATGTGATCAACGATTATGCTCGAGCATTGTTCGCCAGTGGTAAGCACTACTTGCCTTCCGTACAACTTACAGACCAGCGAAATAATTACGGTGGCGGCAAAAATATGATTGTGATGCGCTATGCCGAAATATTGTTGATGTATGCCGAAGCCTTGACCCGTGGTGCTAGTGGCTCTGGAATGACAGCGGACCAAGCGGTAAACCTTGTACGTAACAGAGCAGGAATGCCATCATTGTCAGGAGTTTCCTCCAGTGATGTGATGGATGAAAAATTCGCCGAACTGGGTATGGAATGGGGAATTCGTTATTACGATATGATCCGCTTGGACAATTATTCAGAACTGAGCTACGACGGTAGAACCTTTACAGCGGATAAAGAACTATTACCATATCCTCAAGCTCAGGTAGATGCTCTTCCATCCTTGGGTGGCGGTGGTAGCAATGACTAAAACTAACTAAATAAACAGCACAAGATGAAATATATAGTTAAATCCATATTGATGCTACTGGCCCTGCTGGTAGTTTCATGTAACGAGGGAATAGATCCCATCACGGCCGTTGATGCCGGGGTCGATGAAACAGCGCCACAGGTTGAGATAACCTATCCGACCGAGGGAATGGAACTCATGCCCTTCGAAGAGGAAACTTCCATCGATGTCACTTTTGAGGTCACTGATGATATAGAGGTGGCGAATATTACCGTATCCATGGATGGGTCACAAATAGCGACATATAATGCTTTCAAGGATTACCGCATTGTTATGGAAGAAGTAACATACCAAGGTTTGGGGAATGGTGAACATACTGTCACCGTATCCGCAACCGATATAGAAGGTAAAACAACAACCCAAGAAGTGAATTTTGCCAAACTGGCGCCCTATAGTGCACAATTTGATGGGGAAGTACTCTACATGCCCTTCAATGGAGATTACATGGACTTTATCAGCTTTCAGGAAGCAGGGGAAGTAGGTGATCCAGGTTTTGCAGGGGATGCCTTTTTAGGCGCTGATGCGTTCCAAGGTGCCCCAGATTCATATCTGACCTTCCCTATGAATGATTTGAAGAACAGTGAATTTAGTGCTGCTTTTTGGTACAAAGTAAATCCAACTCCAGATAGAGCGGGAATTTTGGTGGTAGGCGATGATGCCGATGACAGAAACCAAGGATTCCGTTTGTTCCGAGAGGGCAATGCCGATGAGCAGCGTATCAAGCTCAATGTGGGTACAGGTGGTGCTGAAAGTTGGAACGATGGCGGTGTAATCGATGTAACCGCAGGCGAATGGGTGCACGTGGCTGTGTCTATTTCGCAAACCCAGAGTACAATATACTTTAATGGTGTTGAAATGCTCACTGCTGATTTACCCGCACCAATTGATTGGACAGGTTGCGAGGAATTACATATTGGAGCTGGTGGGCCAACTTTTGATTACTGGAATCATGGCTATGATGCCAGTCAAATGGACGAGCTACGCATTTTTGACAAGGCATTGACACAGAGCGATATTCAAATCATGATAAATGCAGCCAATCCGTACATCCCTCAGTACGATGGCGAATCCCTATATATGCCTTTTGAAGGGGATTATATTGATTTGATTGGAAGCAAAGCAGCAAGCCAAGTAGGTTCACCAAGCTTTACCGATGAGAGTAAAGTTGGAGATCAGGCTTATTTAGGAGCAACGGATTCCTATATCAATTATCCAGCAGAAGGATTGATGACCTCAGAATTCAGTGGATCGTTCTGGTACAAAGTAGATGCCACTCCGGATAGAGCAGGAATTATCACTATAGGTGATGATGCAGCAGATCGTTTCCAAGGGTTCCGATTGTTCCGAGAAGGAAATGCTGATGAGCAACGTATCAAGTTGAACGTGGGTACAGGAGCAGGTGAAAGCTGGAACGATGGTGATGTTATCGATGTTACCGCGGGGGAATGGGTGCATATTGCCTTTACCATCGCTAGTGACAAGAGCACCATATATTTTAATGGAACGGAGGTGCTTTCATCAGCCATGTCGGCGCCGATTGATTGGACAGGCTGTGATACCTTTACCATAGGTGCGGGTGGACCGACCTTCGATTATTGGGGCCACGCTTCCGATAACAGTATCATGGACGACCTTAGATTCTACAACAAAGCACTTTCCCCAGAAGAAGTAGCCGAAGTTTTTGGGGGAGAGGTCACACCAAAAAACTATGGTTCCACACTTTATATGCCCTTTGATGGGTCCAATGTTGAGGACAACTCCGGCGAAGAAGCTACAGTGGTCGGTACTCCAGGTTTTGCAGGTGAGAGTACTGTGGGTAGCGATGCCTATGCAGGTGCTACGGATTCTTATCTTACTTTCCCGATGGATGGGTTGTTCAATAATCAATTTAGTGGAGCTTTCTGGTACAAGGTCAATTCCGACCCGGATAGGGCCGGAATTCTAACCGTAAGCCCACCCATGAACGGAACAGATAACGATCTTTCCGCAGGCTTTAGGCTCATTAGGGAAGGAAGTGCCGACGAGCAGCGTATCAAACTGCATCTAGGTACAGATGCGGGTGATGTTTGGAACAATGGCGATGTTATCGATGCGACTTTAGATGAGTGGGTGCACGTAGCCTTTACCGTTACAGAAACCCAAACACTTATTTATTTGAACGGAGAACCCGTGGTGAATACCGGCGACATGGATGGAAAAACCATAAGTTGGGAAAACTGCTCTATCCTATCGATTGGTTCGGGAGCACCCAATTTTATCGGGTGGAACCACCTGTCCGATCTAAGTTATATCGATGATCTATATCTATTTGATAGAACATTGACACAAGAGGAAATTCAAGAAATCATGAATAATTAGTGTGCTTTTAGGTAGCACTTTAAAATATTTGAGTTAGTTAGTTTAGTTATATGAAGTTAATTTTAATTCCATTGGCCATTGCCACTTTACTTGTAGGGTGCAATGGCCAAAAAACTAAAGAAGAGGCCAAAAAATCAACCGGGATAGATACGGATAGTCTTGCTATTGCCGATGAGGCACTATTGGACTCTGTGCAGTACCAAACCTTCAATTATTTTTGGGAAGGAGCTGAACCGGAGTCAGGATTGGCCAGGGAACGTATACATTTGGATGGGGTGTATCCCAACCACGATAAGGACATCATAACCACTGGAGGCTCTGGGTTTGGACTCATGGCCATTTTGGTAGGCGTGGAAAGAGGGTTTATTTCTCGTGAGCAGGCTTTGGAGCGCTACGAACGCATTGTCAATTTTTTGGAGAAAGCAGATCGTTTTCATGGAGCATGGCCACATTGGTTGTTGCCATCAGGGAAAGTGACCCCTTTCAGCAAAAAGGATAATGGAGGGGATTTGGTGGAGACCGCCTTTTTGGTGCAAGGACTCTTGGCTGTAAAAGAATACTTTAAAGGAGGTAATGAGCGCGAACAAAAGCTAGCTGATAAAATCCAAGAACTTTGGGAAGGCGTAGAATGGGACTGGTACACCAAAAATGGTGAAGATGTGCTGTACTGGCATTGGAGCCCTGAATACCAATGGGAAATGAACTTTCCTGTAGGCGGCTACAACGAAGCACTCATTATGTACGTCTTGGCTGCAGCTTCGCCAACACATTCCATTGATAAGTCGGTTTACGAAATTGGTTGGGCCGGTGAGGGTGAAATTTCCCAAGACACTACCTATTACGGACTGGAAACAGAACTCAATCACTATGAGCATAGCGATGCGCCCGTAGGCCCATTATTTTGGGCCCATTATTCCTATTTGGGCTTGAATCCAAAAGGCCTTAAAGATCAATTTGGGGATTATTGGAAGTTGAACCGTAACCACGCCTTGATTCATTATAAATACTGTGTCGATAATCCAAAGGATTACGAAGGGTATGGTGAAGATTGCTGGGGCTTGACCTCTAGCTATTCTATCAAGGGATATGCTGGGCATCGCCCAGAAGCGGATTTGGGTGTGATTTCGCCTACCGCAGCACTTTCTTCCATGCCCTATACTCCAGAAGAGAGCAAACAGTTTTTGAGGTTCATGTACAACGAACAGGATAGCCTAATAGGCAAATACGGACCCTATGATGCCTTTAGTTTGGAGGATGATTGGTATTTGCCCAGGTATTTGGCCATTGACCAAGGACCAATCCCTGTAATGATTGAGAATTACCGAAGCGGACTGCTCTGGAAATTGTTTATGGCCAATGAAGAAGTGCAAAAAGGCCTAATGAAATTGGGTTTTGAAAGCCCAAATATGAAAACAGCAGATGATTAAAAAAGCATTATATCTAGTTCTCTTCGCCGCACTGATTTCATCCTGCGGGGGAGGGGACGATTACACCTACGTACCAACAGAACCGGAACTTTCGGGTAATGGCTCCGATGATGACGATGAGGAACCTACAATTACGGACGAGGAATTATTGGATCTGACTCAAGAAACCACCTTTAAATATTTTTGGGACTTTGCCGATGCCGATTCCGGTGGGGCAAGGGAAAGATATCATCCGAACGATCCTGGCAATAGTGAAGGCGTTGTGACCACCGGAGGCACGGGATTTGGTCTCATGGCCATTTTGGTTGGGATAGAAAGAGGATATATCTCTAGAACCGAGGGATTGGAGCGATTGACCACTCTCTTGGATTTTTTGGAAAATGCCGATCGTTTCCATGGAGCATGGTCGCATTGGGTCAATGGTTCCACAGGGGCCGTGATTCCCTTTAGCGATTTGGACGATGGGGGCGATTTAGTAGAAACCGCTTTCTTGGCCCAAGGGCTTATTTGCATTAAAGAATACTTTAAAAATGGTTCTGATCCTGAGCAAGCTTTGGCCCAACAGGCCGATGACCTTTGGAAAGGTGTAGAGTGGGATTGGTATACCCAAAACCAAAATGTGTTGTACTGGCATTGGAGCCCAAACCATAATTTCGATATCAACCTTCAATTGAAAGGATATAATGAGGTGTTGATCACCTACATTATGGCTGCCGCCTCACCAGATTTCGGCATTGAAAAAGAAGTATATACCAATGGTTGGGCCTCCGGCGGAGGAATCCAGTCGGCAAATACCCAATACGGTTATCCACTTTTGGTAAAGCACAATGGCTCTGAACAGTTTGGAGGACCTTTGTTTTGGGCACACTATTCCTATTTGGGACTCGATCCTCGAAACCTGTCCGACGATTATGTGGACTATTGGGATGTAAATGTCAACCATACTATGATCAATTACGAGTACTGCGTGTCCAACCCTGATTTTTATCAAGATTATGGAGAAGATTGTTGGGGCTTAACGGCCAGTTATTCGCGAAACAACGACGGAAGTATCGGATACAACGCCCACAGCCCTAGCAACGATACTGGGGTCATATCGCCCACTGCAGCAATCAGTTCCATTCCATATGCGCCCGAAGAATCTTTGGATGCTATGCATTACTTTTATAGAAATAGAGATGATTTGTTGGGCCCAGCCGGGTTTTATGATGCCTTCAGTCCCGAATACGATTGGGTGGCAGAAGCATATTTGGCCATAGATCAGGGACCACAGATCATTATGATTGAAAACTATCGGACCGGTTTGCTTTGGAACTTGTTTATGGGTAACGAAGATGTTCAAGCCGGTCTGACCAAACTTGGATTTTGAAATGAAAAAACAGTTGACTTCTATCTTGATGTTGTTAGCCTGCGTTATGGTTTCTGCACAATGGCAATCCAAATATGAAGCCAAAATGCTAATTGATGGGAACGATACCTTACGATATCGCATCATGTACCCCAAGAATTTTAAAGAGGATGGAAACTATCCCGTGGTGCTTTTTCTTCATGGAGCTGGTGAGCGCGGAAACGACAACGAAAAACAATTGTGGAACGGAGGAAAATTGTTCGCTACCGATTATTTGCAGGAGCGATACCCGGCTGTTGTCATATTTCCACAATGCCCAAGGGATAGCTATTGGGCCAGCGTAGATGTGGATAGAAGTTCCTATCCCATCAATTTGGACTTTAAATACAACCAAGGGCCAACAAAACCCTTGGAGATGGTAATAGATTTGCTCGAAAGCACTATTGAAGAACCTTACACCAAAGACAATCAAGTCTATTTGATGGGGCTTTCCATGGGAGGCATGGGAACCTTTGAATTGTTGAGTAGAAGACCCGACACGTTTGCGGCCGCAGTACCTATCTGTGGGGGAGGCGAACCTGAGTCTGTTTTAGCTTACGCCAAAAAAACACCATTATGGGTGTTTCATGGGGCCCAGGACAATGTAGTGCATCCATTGCAATCGTTGGAAATGGTATCAGCCTTGTTGAAAGCAGGAGTGCATCCAAAGTTCACGATGTACGATTTTGCCAATCACAACAGCTGGGACCCTGCATTGGCTGAACCCGATTTGTTGCCATGGTTGTTTTCCCACAAGAAGAAAACAACATCAGAATAGAATATCAAAGTCAAAACAACCTGACCATGTACTATAAAAAATTACTTCTCGCCTTTATGGGATTGGCTTTTTTAGGAGCCAATGCCCAAAAGCGAATACCCCAAGTGGAGCAACTGCTGGAAAAAATGACCATTGAGGAAAAGATTGGTCAACTGAACTTGTTGACACCGGGCGGAGGAGTGGCTACGGGCGAAGTGGTGAGTGAAAATGTCGGGACCAAGATCAAAGCTGGTCAAGTAGGTGGCCTCTTTGGTGTTGCCGGTCCCGATAAGGTGCGCAAAGCCCAAGAAATTGCGGTAAATGAAAGTCGTTTGGGCATACCCTTGCTCATTGGTTCCGATGTCATCCATGGGTACAAGACCACTTATCCCATTCCGTTGGGCCTATCGTCAAGTTGGGATATGGATTTGGTGGAACAGGCGGCTCAAATGGCGGCCAAGGAGGCCACAGCGGATGGTATCAACTGGAATTTTTCCCCAATGGTCGATATTGCCCGTGACCCACGTTGGGGCCGTATCGCTGAAGGAGCAGGGGAGGACCCATATTTGGGCTCCAAGATTGCCAAAGCCATAGTAAAGGGGTATCAGGGTGATGATTTGGCTGCGGACCATACCATGTTGGCCTGTGTAAAGCACTTTGCCTTATATGGCGCTGCGGAAGCAGGACGTGATTATGGTTCGGTGGACATGGGCAAGATCAAAATGTTCAATCAATATATGCAACCGTACAAGGCAGCCATAGATGCGGGGGCAACCAGTGTGATGAGCTCTTTTAACGATGTGGACGGGGTGCCCGCAACGGGCAACAAATGGTTGTTGACCGATGTGCTTCGGACACAATGGGGGTTTGATGGTTTCGTGGTTTCGGATTATACCTCGCTCAACGAAATGATTCCTCACGGACTGGGAGACCTTCAAGCGGTTTCTGCATTGGCGTTAAAAGCCGGTCTGGATATGGATATGGTGGGTGAAGGATTTTTGACCACTTTGAAGAAATCCTTGGAAGAAGGAAAGGTCACGGAGGAAGATATTACCAAAGCTTGTAGACGCGTGTTGGAAGCCAAATATATTGCTGGTCTTTTGGATGACCCATACCTGTATTTGGACTCCAAACGTCCTAAAAAAGATATTTTGACCAAGGAGCATAGGGCATTGTCAAGAAAATTGGCGACCCGTTCCTTCGTATTGCTCAAAAATCACAACAACATACTTCCTTTGGAAAAGAAAGGAAAGATTGCCTTGATCGGTCCATTGGCCGATAGTAGGGAGAACATGTTGGGCACTTGGGCACCAACGGGCGACTTTAATTTGGCAGTTATGGTATTGGAAGGATTTGACAACGTGGCAGCCAACGCAAGCGTTGCATATGCAAAAGGGGCCAATATTTCGGATGATGCCGATTTTGCCAAAAACGTAAACGCTTTGGGAGAACGAATTGTAATCGATGGGCGTTCCCCGGAAGCAATGTTGAAAGAAGCGGTGGATCTGGCCAAAACTTCAGATGTTGTAGTGGCTGTTGTGGGCGAAGCTACGGAAATGAGCGGTGAATCGTCCAGCCGAACGGATATTTCAATTCCAGAAAGTCAAAAGAAATTGATCAGGGCCTTGGTGGAAACAGAAAAACCAGTTGCCCTGGTGTTGATGAGCGGCAGACCATTGACTATTCCCGAGGAGTTTGATATGCCCGTTGCTATTTTACAAGTGTGGTACCCAGGTGTTGAAGCAGGTAATGCCATAGCTGATGTAGTTTTTGGGGATTACAATCCAGCAGGAAAATTAACCGTTGCGTGGCCCGTGAACGTGGGACAGATTCCTGTGTACCATAGCGCAAAAGTTACTGGAAGACCTGCACCCGAAAGCGGTGAGTTCCAAAAGTTCCGATCTAACTATTTGGATGCGCCCAACGCACCTTTGTTGCCATTTGGTTATGGATTGAGTTATACCACTTTTGAATACTCCAATCTCAAGCTGAACAAAAAAGAAATCAATCAAGGGGAAGCAGTATCCGCCACGGTAACTGTAACCAATACGGGTAATTTTGGTGGCGAAGAAGTAGTGCAATTGTATTTGAGGGATGTCGTACGAAGCATTACGCCCCCAAAACGTCAGTTGAAGGGGTTCCAAAAAATCATGCTAGAGAAAGGGGAGAGCAAGGAGGTGACCATCACTTTGTCTCCGGATGATTTGAAATTTTATAATGCCCAACTCGAATTCGTATCGGAACCGGGTCTTTTTGAAGTATTTGTAGGAACCAGTTCCAATGCCGGACTATCGGAAACATTCACACTAAGATAAAATCAAACGACATGCGCTTAGGATTAACACTTCTTGGTTTATTATTACTTGTTTCATGCAAACAACAGGTAAAACCAAAAGAAGAAGTGGCACAAGGTCCCCCGAACATTATATTTATCATGTCCGACGATCATGCGTATCAAGCCATCAGTGCCTATAAACACGCATTGGGCAAGTTGGCACCGACTCCGAACATCGATAGGATAGCCAAGAACGGGGCCATTTTTCAGAATAATTTTTGTACCAATTCCATCTGTGGTCCCAGTAGGGCCGTTATTTTAACGGGGAAGCATAGTCATATCAACGGGTTTCGCATGAATGGCGAACGATTTGATAACAGGCAGCCAACCTTGCCGAAACACTTGAAAAAGTTGGGGTATGAAACAGCCATTGTGGGCAAATGGCATTTGCACGGAGAACCCACAGGGTTTGATTATTGGGATATTCTCAATGATCAAGGGAACTACTACAACCCTGAATTTATTCAAGGAGGGGATACTACGGTGGTCGAAGGGTATGCCACCGATTTGATCACCGATAAAAGCTTGGAATGGTTGAAACAAAGGGATGATGCAGAAAAACCTTTTTATTTGATGGTGCATCATAAGGCGCCCCACCGAAACTGGATGCCCGCCTTGCGTCATTTGAACGTTTATGATTGCATCACGTTTCCATTGCCGGATACGTATTTTCCAGAATTTGAGAATCAAACCGCTGCCGCCGAACAGCAACAGACCATTTACACGGATATGTACGAGGGGCACGACCTAAAAATGAGTGATGGTTATGGGAGCACGGATTTGGCTCATAATCCATGGACCACTGATTTTGAGAGGATGACCCCAGAACAACGCAAGATTTGGGATGAAGCCTATTTGCCAAAAAACAACGCCTTTTACGAAGCTGATTTGCACGGAAAAGAATTGGCCGAATGGAAGGGACAACGGTACTTGCATGAATATCTGGCAACGGTAAAGTCCGTTGATGAGGGGGTTGGACGAATTTTGGACTATTTGGAGGAAACCGGCTTGGATGAAAACACCTTAGTGGTTTACACTTCCGATCAAGGATTTTATTTGGGGGAGCACGGTTGGTTCGATCAGCGATTTATGTATGAAGAGTCGATGAAAATGCCCTTATTGATGCAATTGCCGGGAGTTATCAAGCCTGGAACCGATATTGATGCCTTGGTGCAGAATTTGGATTTTGCCCCTACCTTTTTGGATTTGGCGGGAGGGGAGCAATATGTTGCCAATATGCAAGGAGAATCATTTCGGGGACTTTTGGAAGGCACGCAAGATAATTTCAAGGATGCTGTCTATTACCATTATTATGATTTTCCTGCTTTTCATATGGTCAAGCGACAATATGGTATCAGAACCGAAAGGTACAAGCTCATCCATTTTTATGATGATATTGATGAATGGGAGTTTTACGACCTCGAAAAAGACCCCAAAGAACTGTACAATGCCATCAATGATGAGGCATATAAGGATATCGTAACCCGGATGCACAAAAAACTGGATAGTTTGCAGGAGTATTACAAAGTAACCGGGAAAGAGTTTGAGACCACCCCAAAACAAAAAGTGGACAAAACCTATGAAGCCTTTGAAAAACTCAGGGGAACTCCGATAAGATAGAATCCTATATGGTACGCCCTACTTTTTGATCAATTATTCCTATCCTAATATTGGTTTTAAACGGAGGCACTAGAACCTACCTCTGTGAACCCTTGTAAATAAAGGGTTTCAAGCCTTCTGAAATTTTATGCTCACCGAATAGGTCACTTTATGTTAAGTAGGTGTTAACACGTTGAAAAACAATTATTTAAAACTTATTTATTGAACCAACCCAACAATGCTGATTTTGGTATACATAACTCCGACGAATGAGTATTTGCCTTGGAAACAAGAAAGTCGTATAGGGAACCTAGTTGTAATATCGCTTGACTAACCAATTTAATCCTTTTTGTTTACTAAGGTATACAATAATTAACTATTTTTGTTTATCAAAGTAAACAAAATGGAGTTTTTATTTGAGCAGTTTCAGCAAAAGTTAAAACATACTTCGACCGATTTCGTTAGATCAATTATGGATGAGATCCATTGGGATGCAAGGCTGATTGGTATAAAAGGAGCAAGAGGTATTGGAAAGACCACACTTTTGCTACAATATATCAAGTTGCACCTTAGCAACTTCCTTGGACAGACACTATATGTTAGCTTGGATGACATTTGGTTCAACCACCATTCCCTTATTGAATTGGTCCGCGATTTTGAACGTCAAGGGGGGCAATATCTTTTTTTGGATGAAGTACATAAATATTCGGGATGGGCGCAGGAACTAAAGAACATATATGATAGTTACCCGAACCTAAAAATCGTTTTTACTGGATCCTCACTCCTTGAAATTTTGAATGCTCGTGCCGACTTAAGCCGAAGAGCCGTGGTTTATACCATGCAAGGGTTTTCTTTCCGGGAATATATCGGGGTGGAATCGAGAACTCTCCTTACACCATTATCCCTTGATCAAATCATAGAAAACCATATTGAAGTGACTCAACAAATCAATGACAAGATAAAGCCATTTCAATATTTCGATAGCTACCTTAAACACGGATATTATCCCTTTTATAAGGAAGAGCTCGACCTTTACGAAATGCGCCTTGGGGAAGTAGTGAACATGATTCTGGAAATTGAATTGCCATTATTGCGAAACGTGGATATGGCCTATGTGACCAAAGTGAAACAGCTTTTGATAATCATAGCCGAATCCGTTCCCTTTGTTCCGAATGTAAGCAAGTTGAGCGATAAGATCGGCATTAATAGAGCAACCTTATTGTCCTATCTAAACTATTTGGATGAAATCGGACTGACCTATAACCTTTATAAAGACGCCCATGGTATCAGCAAGCTCCAGAAACCCTCCAAGGTTTATCTGGAAAATACTAACTTAATCTTTTTATTGGCAAGAAATAATGCCAACATAGGGAACCTTAGAGAAACTTTTTTCTCCAATCAATTGAGCTATCGGCATTCGCTTGGATATACCGAGATAGGCGACTTTTTAGTTGATGGTCAATTTACCTTTGAGATTGGGGGCAAAGGGAAAGGCCATAAACAGATAAAGACAGTCGCTAACTCCTATGTCGTGGCCGACGATATATTGTATGGCTCCCAAAACAAAATACCGCTTTGGCTTTTCGGGTTTCTATATTAGTTAATTGTCAACATTGTATGTGCCGGAAGGTTTATACACAATCCATCCAGTAGTCTCATTTATAAAATGGATAGCGGTCACCTGACCTTCAAAAATCGATGTCCAATTATAAAAACTATCTTTTGATCTGTACACATTGAAATCATTAATTAAATATGCCTGGTCTTGATTTACAACATCAATTTCTCGAATCTTTGTGAAGTCGTGGCGAATGGGTATAATTCCTATTAATTCTAGATTCCAATTGGTTACAAACGAATTCTTAAAGTCAATGGTAACTTGTTCATGATAGAGCCAAGGTATTTCTAGCGTTATTTCGTTTTCCGTATATGTGATAAAATGGTACTCCTCTGCTATAAAAGGCCGCTCATTGGAATGGGTCAATTTCTCATTAAAAATTGCAATTCTTGTAAGCACATCTAAGTTATTTCCGGTTATTCTAATGGTATCACCAATTTTTACCTTTGCCGGTAAAACATTGAGTGCCTCGGGTCCGTTACTGGGTTCGGTATCGTCAGCTGTATCGTTGGTCGAACAGCCTACTATAGCTATGAAAAGGCAGATTATGATGTTATTTTTCATCTCTAATTTTTACTAATTTGTTTATATAAAAAATACATCCAAATAAACTCAAAATGGAACAGAATCGATGTGTTTGATCATCCTATCTTGGAATCGTTTATTTGAACTTTGTTTTTAAATCCGTTCTTTTATAGCAAACTTCTCAATGAATTCATTTAGACTTTTTGATTTTGAACTTTTTCAGTGCCAGCACGATGAAGGAGAGGTAGTTGAACCCTTTCCAGCTTTCCGTTGTGGTATCGAATCTGTTGAGAAGTGAGCGAAAGCTGTCCATCCATGCATTGGTGCGCTCTATTGCATATCTTTCATTATATAGTTCCTGGTCAAAATGTTCGTCCCTGTCCACCTTCCCGTTCCTTTTGTTGAAACACACATTGGCATTGATGTCCTTGGCGGCACAGGCCGATCTGAAAACCTTGGAATCAAAACCTGCATCCGCATTGAGGAACAGACCGTTGACCTCTATCTTGGCATTCTCAAGTGTTGCCGTGACCACCTCGAACTGTACCTCTATGTCATACAGGTCGTTGTGGTTGCCCGCCACGGGCTCCGACATGGCAAGGGGCAATCCCTGCCTGTCGGCCAGGTACAGCGCGTTGGTGGTCTTTCTGCGCTTGCGGCCCTGATACTCCACGTCCTGTCCGCCCCTTAGGGCCGGGGTGTGGCTGCCGTCCAGGTCCACACTGGAGAGGTCGACCCTCTCCCGGTACTTTTCAAGTATGCCCGTCCAACATCGGTAAAAGGTGCCCGACAGGCACCATTTCCTGAAATGGTAGTAAACGCCCTGCCAGGTCAATGCCCTTTCGGCAAAAAGGGAAGTTACGGGCAAGTATTCCCACTGCACACCTGTCTTCATCTTGTAAAGAACGACATTGACAATCTCGGAGAGTTCCACCCTCGGGGGAAAACCGCGTCTGGGCACCGGGATGTTGGGTACTATTTCCATTTCTATGATATCTTTGTCAAGTACTTTGTACATGGGCTATGGAATTTGGGTGTCGCAACACAAATATCCGTAGCCCTATCTTTCGATCCAAAAAAAGTCTAAATCACTTC